>NZ_JAJIWP010000003.1 GCF_020880975.1 Mucilaginibacter sp. UR6-1
ATATCGGCGGTGTCCACCTCTTCCCATTCCGAACAGAGAAGTTAAGCCCGCCAGAGCCGATGGTACTGCGGTAAAACGTGGGAGAGTAGGTCGGTGCCAAACTTTACAATCAGCCCCCTTCAGTAATGATCGGGGCTTTTTTTATACATTGACTTTTTTAAGTCAAAGGCAGCCTTCCGTTCCATCACAAATCTAACTTAACAAACGTATCTCAATTAGTGCTAAATGGTTATTAGCAACTGCTAATTGGCAACTGGCTTACTTCTCCGGTTAATACTTTTCATTATCAATATAAGCTGTTGTAAATCGTTATCAGATCGGGCTTCGCCAAATAGTTGTATCTTTTCGTACCAGGCAGTAGTATCAGTATTCTGAATAATTATCTGGGTATAATAATGGAAAGTACAACGTTTATATTCAAGTTCTCAAGTCGGCCCAAAAACAACATCTTCTGCTTAATTACAGGGCAGTCATTTGGGTATAAATGTTTGTTAGGGAAATTTTCCAGGTATATTCTACCTGTTGGTGAAACAGTATCGCGTGTATTTTTAGGTTTGAATGTAAACCACCAGTAATCTGTGCCTTGATATTTTGTGAGCTTGTAATTCCTGGGAATAGAAATAGTTAGGTTACTCTTACCAAGATCAACCTTTCGAACTGTGGTGTCCGTATAAATATTGGGGATAATATCTTTTCGTTTAGGCTGATAAGTTTTGTTTTGAAAACTAAGTACAGCAGACAAACAGGTGATAAGCAATAGTGCGAATTTTAAATTCATTCACTAATTTGCTCATTATAAGGGATAAATAAAACTATTTAATCCTGTACAATTCCCAGTCAGGTGTTTCATAAACTTTTTGCACAAGCATCCCGGAGTCATTAGTGCGCATAAAGTTAAAGTAAGTGTTATTGAGCTGGGTATAGCCCTTTACCCTGTTTGACGGACTTGCCACCAAGATATAGCTCACATAGCCCCTCGGCGTTTCTATCGCGGTTAAAAATTTATCCTGGTATGGCATTACCAGTTTTTGAATGTTATCTACAAATGCCGCTACCGGGTAGGCAATAGCATCATCAGCCATAATCAGGCTGTTATCAGGCAGGGCGTTAATATAATCGGCAATATCCTTACTCTCATCCTGGTCGTGGTTTTCAACAGGTTTGCGCAGCATTATCATAAACTTTTGCTCATCGCTAATAGGCGAGCGGTTTAAAAAGTAATAGCCGGTAAATATTTGTATGGCCATACCAATACCCATTAGTATCCTCAGTGTCTTTTTATTTTTATATGATTCGAGCTTAAAAATAATGCACAGCAGTGCCAGTATTATAAATATTAAATAAAATTCATGCGCTATATAAATCTTGTCGTACTTGAGCCGCAAAAATTCAATAAAGGCAAACGGTGTAAGTAGTGTTAATACCTGGTAGGTATTTTGGCGGTACATATACAACGCGAGCAATATTAGCGGAGCGTACATGATCATTTTTAACGATAGCAGCACAGCCGAATCGGGCATTTTATACGTGGTACTATTGGTAACCTCGTCAAAGTTTATTTTATCGGCCAATACGTTCCAGGTAGCGTAGGGGCTTTCAATAAAGTAATTCAGATCATTAGCATGAGTAAGGTTGAGCAGCTTATAACATACAATTGACGCGATAGGTAATATAAATATGATGATATATAGCGCAAAGGTTTTGCTGATAAGCTTACGCCTTAATGATGGGCTGTTAAAACTCAGGAACAATCTGAATATCGATTCCTTTTCGCTCAGGTTAAGGCTTTTTAAAGTGATGGACAATATCAGCGGAATAAAGAACAGCGTTAACCAGATGAACCGGTAATCGCAAAAGGTAAGTGTTACCAGGCAAATACTGGCAAGAGATACGTGGTATGTTGTGTTTGATCGGTAAAACTTCAATATGTTCAAAAAGAACATGTAAAAAAAAGCCAGCACCAGATACAGGCTTTTACCTGCCGTAGCGGCATACAACATACCCGGATGGAATACAAAAAATATCAATAACAGCGCCAGATAAAAATTATCCTTAACATCTTTTAAAAGGGTAGCTGCTATCAAATAAAACAATATGGCCGTACCAATGGCTGATGCTATTACCGGTGCCAGCAAGTAGTTAATAAAAGTAAACAGGAAGGTTGAGTAGAACGGAATAATAGGAGCCGTTAAACCCATTACTTTCAGGCGGTTGCCCAAGCCTTCAAAAACTATCTTTGATTTTTCGATATAAAATAGTGCCTCGGCATTATAATAGCCCAGCTTATTGAAGTACACTCCCAATACCAGGTAGTAAACGGCTAATAAAAAGGTTATTATTAAAAGGAATGTCGATTTCTTTATCATTTTACTACGTTAACCGGGCTGCTCATTTTACTTAAACCGTGATTGGTTTTTTCCCAGTAAAAGGGGTTTACAATTAATTGGTATAAGCCTTTGTATGCCGCTATTGAGTGCAGCATCCAGTATATCGGGTTAGCTACGGCAAAAAGTATTAGTTCATAAAACCTGCGCTTAAATACGGCCATCATATTCACATAGATCATCAGGATGTTGCCTACCATCAGGTTAAAGATGGACATGAACAGTACCCAATCCGGAAAGAGGGTACGGATGGTTGACAGGTCAAACAATATATAGTTCAAAAATATGATGAGCAGCAGCGGGTATACCAAAAAGGTAATTGGGGTTGCGCCTATAAAAAAACTGAACCCTAAAAAGCCTTTCAGGCCTATCTTACGGTACAGGGCGATCGGGTCGCGCATGTGTACCAGGTAGGTTTGCATGTAGCCCTTTATCCAGCGCGAGCGTTGGCGTATCCAGTTAATGGGTTCGTTGTTAGCCTCTTCGTATGTTGTGGAATTAACCACTGCTATTTTATATCCCTTAGCATAAGCGCGCACACCCAGGTCGGCATCCTCGGTAACGTTAAAAGGATCCCAGGCGCCAAGCTCTACCAGGTTTTCCATTTTAAAATGGTTGCTTGTACCGCCCAGCGGGATAGGAATATCCAGGGTATCAAGCCCCGGAAGCATATAATCAAACCAATACGAATACTCAAGGGTGAACATACGCGTCAAAAAGTTTTCATTACGGTTAAAGTAATTCAACGAACATTGTACGCATATAAAGTTATCGGGCATCTTGTTGAATAAAGCTACCACTTTTTTAAGCTGATCCGTATCCGGTATATCCTCGGCATCGTAAATGGTTAAAAAAGTTCCGCGCGAAAAGTGCAGACCGTAATTACATGCTTTCGGCTTGGTTTTAGGCATATGAAAAGGCACTACAATAACCTCAAACGTAGCCGGAAAATCGAGGTTACGTACCGCGTTAAGGGTTTTGTCATCATCCTCTTCAATCAGGAGCTTTATATCCAGTTGCTCGCGGGGGTAATCAATACTTTGCAGGTTCCATATCAATTTTTTGATCAGCTTATCCTCCTTGTACACCGGCAGGTGTATGGTATAAACCGGCAGGTCATCCGTTACTACGTCACGCACTTCCTGGTTGGTTACCGCCTGGTGCAGCTCAAACCTCGAGCCCACCAGTGCCAAAAATAGCTTGAACGAGATGGCTATTAAAAAGAAGAAACTCAGTATTACATTGATGGTAATGGAGGTATTCTTAAAATTAAGTACCAGGCCTACACAAATCACGCCTAACAGTACAAACAAAAATATAAGTTGCTTTGATGTAAAGGTAACCCGCGCGGAATTTGCCGGATCGCGGTGCATCAGTTCAAACACGGCCGATTTTACATATTTCTCGCCCAATAACCGGTGGCTCATCCAGGTGATATCCAGATCAGATGCTATGATGATCTCCGGCTCCAGATCGTAAGTAAAACGTACGAAATCGATAAAAAGCTGGTCGGTTGGGTCGGCCATCAGGGTTATCAGTTTGCCATCCTGCACGCGCAGGGGTAGCGCCACATGATCATTAGCCAGTTTCAGCTCTATTTTGCTGAGTATATCCTTGTCATACTCCTCTTCACGTATTTGGTTAAGCGGATAGCCCGCGTTTATAAGCGAACGCTCATAGTTTTTACGGGATATGTAGCCAAAGTTGAGGGCTACCTTAATAAAGGCCTGCCCCAATTTTGCCGAAAGCTTTTCAATGCTCTCGCGTTCGGCGGGGGTAATAAAGCCGTCGGTAATTAATAGCTCAGCAACAGAGGTTATCATCAATACTAAAGGTTAGCCGGGCTTTAGCAATTAAAGTCCGGCGATATATGAATATTATTATTATTCGTTAAACAGATCCTGAGAACTTTGTACCCTTGAACGTACGTACAGGAATGATACCAGTATCAATATCAAAATACCCAGCAGTATATACAGGTTGTAGCTTTCCCAAAATTGAGCAAGCCCGCTTTTGGTATCTACGTACTCCAGGTTTTCGCTTGATTTATTAATGTTAAAAAGGTATTTATTGGTGTTAATATCAGAGATACACACGTTGCTTGACAGGGTTGACAATTGCTCGGTAATTGAACGCGCAACAGATAAAAATGCCTCGGCCGGGTGTTTGCCGGTTGCGGTAAGTACCAGGGTAGCATTATTGCTGCGGCCATAAAATATTTGTGCCAGGCCGTTTGATACACTGTCTGATAGGGAATAAACCACCTTATTATTATCCGCGTTGTATAGGCGAAACTTTTGGTTGAACTTTATAGGCGCGTCCGGAAATTCATCCATCAGCTTATCATTTTGTGATAACAGCGCAACCACGTTATATTTTTTCAGATCGCCCGGTTGTACTTCGTCTGAGTATACAATCTCCGGAAAGTTGTTGGCATTGATGTTATTGTTAAGCTCGTAAATGATCTCGCCCAGGGCCGCGGCAGCGTGTTTTGCATAGTTACGGCTAACAATAAGCCGTGTTGAGCCGCTGTTAAATGCTTCGGGATACTGGTAAAAACTCAGATCATTGGTAATGAAAGGGTTTTTTGATGCCAGGTATGATTTATCAACATCAATCTCACAAAAGAAATTGGTAAAGCTGTTTTGGCAGTTGCCGCTGCTTGGGTAAAACCTGAATTCGGCCTCCAGCGTATTGTATTTATGGTGCTGGTAGCGGTTAATGGTTACGGCGGTATTCAGCTTGCCCGATGCGTCGAGCTTTTCACTGCTGATGAGTAAACCATTAAGGTAAATGTTAAAAAAGCCGCGATCGCCGGGGTTAAGGCTGCTGTAAATACCAACAAAGCGTATCTCAACCTCCTTTGGTGTAAAGCTAAAATCGCTGTTTTTAAAGTTATATACAGTTTTTAATGAACCAATGCCCGACATGAAAGTGCTGGTACCGCCTACCTGTTTTAATGATAATTTTGAGCGGCTTTCGTCAATATTTTGAAAAAAGCTGTTCTCGGCGTTATTTATCAGCAGGTAGTCGCCATAGGTTGAGTTAAGTATATTCATGTTACCCAGGGCGGTAATAGCCTTTTCGTAACCACGGTTATCACCGCCTGAAACAAACAGAATTTCATTAGGTACCACGCTGGTTGATACCGTTTTAACCGGAACCAGTTTGCCGCGTACATCAACCATGGTGGTAAGCGTATCGGTAAGTGAGGTTATGGATTTGTGCAGGTAAAACAGGCCTTGCCCGTCCTGCGGATTTACTTTTACCAGGCGGCGCTGTGCTTCGGGCAGTTGCGATACATCGCCCACCATAATATAATTCTTAACACTATCAGGTACCTTACCGGCCTCGTACACATGTATCTCCTTTGATTGTGTTTTTTTAAGTCTTGCGTATGCCCATGCTACAGCTTTCAGATCGTGCAGTGACGGGTTTGCCGGATATACTATAGCGCGTTTTGATTCAAAGCAGTTGCTGATATTTACGTTATTAAAAAAATTCTTGTTGCTTTTTACCAGTGAAAGGTACGAGTAGCCTTTTATCTTGATCCACATGGCCGGGTTATCCAGGTCGCGGCATTTATCATCGCTGATGGTTAGCAGGGTTTTAACCTGTACTTTTAAATACTTTTCGGGCGATAGGTCAGCCCTTGACAGGTTGATCACTATTTTTTGTAAAGAATCCTTGGTTAGCCTTGAACTGATCACCGGCTGATCATTGATAAGGATGTTGATAAAGGAATGATCCTTGATCAATGCCTGCGATGGCTCAAAGTACATTACCAGTTTACTGCCGTTCATCTCAACCAGCGGACTGATCCTCAAAAAGTACGATGAAGCGCCGCTCATGCCGTAAATGGCATTATCCGGATGCCCCATTGATTTGAACGACACAACGCTTTGCGCCCTGGTGTTGATTGAAAGTACAAGTAAAAAGGCTAAGAAGGTAAGAACTCTCTTCATTGGTTGCATATTAATTTATAACGTAAAATTCTACTCTGAAATAGTTGCCATTATCATCACTGCGATAATAAATATCGCCGCCCATCTCCATGGTCATGAGTTTGGCAATTGAAAGGCCCAGGCCCAGGCGGCTCTCCTGCACGGCACCCACATCATTTAATGTTTTTAGTTTGTTGAACATCATATCCAACTCCTGCTGGCCAATGGCTATGCCCTCGTCAATAATTTCTAAAACAAATTTTTGGCGCTGCAGGCTGGTAACCACTTTAATGTTGTTATTGGTTTGCGAAAATTTTATAGCATTTGACAGCAAATTTTGGAACACCTGCCCGGCAAATACACGGTCGAGCTTAACATTTAGCGGTAGCTTCAATATATAGTCAATCAGGTGTATGTTTTTCATGTGGGCGGTTTCCTGCAAGCCTTTAAAAACATATTGCACCTCCTGGTTGGCATCAAATATCTCCAGGTTAAACTTAATCTCAGGTGATGAGATCTCCTTAACATCCATCAGCTTATTAAGCATATACTGCATCTTCTCGGCCGATTCGGTAATGTAACCAACAAACTCCTTTTGGTCATTGCTCAGACGGTAATCCTCATCCTTAACCATATTATTACTCATAATAATGGAGCCTATCAGGTTTTTAAGGTCGTGCCCGGCAATGTTTATAAAGCTGTTCTTCTGCTCGTCAAGCTTGCGCAGTTGCTCGTACTGCATATCAATAATATTGTTCTTCTCATTAATATCCTGGTACTGGGCCTTCAGTTGTTCGTTTGATTTTTCGATCAGTATCTGTGCCTGTACCTCGCGGGCAAGTACTTTATAGCGGGCATGGGGTATAATGGTTGATATTACCACAATAACAAAAAAGAACTGGCCGCCGTTGCTTACCAGCAGATCAATAGTATACTCGTTAAACGTGTTAAAAAATATCGCTAAAAATAAAAAGGCAGCCAGTGCCTGTATAATAGAGTTAAGCGCTTCCCAAAATACCTGCAGGTTAAAAAACAGGATGATGGCCGCGTACAGCAAAAAATAAATATTTATTGATTCGATATTGACCAGGTTGCACAACAACGCCGTGCTTACTGACAGGATAGCGATAACCAGATGCAGCAGTATGCGGTAGCTTTGCTTACGCGCCTGAAAAAAGTTATACAGCATATAGATCACAAAAACCGATGTAAGGCGCACGATCAAAAAACTAACCCATAGCTGATTTGCGTATATAAAATCAACGATGCTAAAAAGCGGGTATAGAAAGATGATAGTCCAGATGATGATATTGGTTTGGTACCAGGCCTTTTTTAATACCTCTTTTGAGAATTCCTCTTTAGTGATCTTTAAAAACATTATGCAGTAGTTGAAATATTAGGGCAACAGGTTTAGTAATTCTTTTCATTGATGTCCATCAATCTAAACATCACTGGTAAAAACCGGGAATTAACAGTTCCATAATCACAAAAAGTAAACCAAATGCCCCGGAGATACAGGTTGTGAAAAGGTAAAACCCCGGCAGTTAGTGGGGGCGGGCTAAACATGTATCTGTTTAAAAAGATGGTATAATTTAAGCACTACACGTATATTTTGCTAAAACAGGTTTACAGAGGCCTTTAAAATAGATCAAACTAAAATCGTTTATAAGTGTTTAGTTAACTAAAGGCTGTGCAGAATATTCTGTAAAACAAAGATTTTTATTTTTAACATACCGGATACCTGATTTAGTATTATGGTAAACAGTTGGGGTGTGGGCAAAAAAGTGGGGCAATATTTCCATATTGTGCGGAAAATTTTTCCTATATGTTAATCAATTGTGGTTTGAATGACGATAAATCTACGTGTGAACGTTCAAAAATGATCTTCATCATACCACCCCAAAATGTATTGTTACTAAGTTAATTTAACTAACTTTGAGCCCTAATAAATTGCTATGAGATATTTTGAAGAAAAAAGAAGGGAAGTAATGACGCATATTGAAAAATACATGCTTGATAAGATGCATGATTTTTTAAAGCCGATTGACACCATTTGGCAACCTGCCGACTTTTTGCCGGATTCTTCAAGAGATACTTTTTTTAGTGAGATAAAAGAACTGCAGGAAAGCGCCGAAGGCCTTTCTTACGATCTGATAGCCGTATTGATAGGTGATACCATTACCGAGGAGGCGCTGCCGACTTATGAATCATGGCTTACCATGGTTGAAGGTGTATCACGGGACGAAGAAGGCGGCTGGATGAAATGGACCCGTTACTGGACTGCCGAAGAGAACCGCCACGGCGATCTGCTTAATAAATACTTATACCTGTCGGGCCGTGTAAATATGCGCATGATGGAAGTATCAACCCAGTACTTAATTGCTGATGGGTTTGATATAGGCACCGGTGCCGATCCGTACCGCAACTTTATTTATACTTCGTTCCAGGAGCTGGCTACAAACGTATCGCACCGCCGCGTAGCATCGCAGGCCAAAAAACATGGCGATACGCTGTTGTCGAAAATGTGCGGCGTTATCGCGTCAGACGAAGCGCGCCATGCCAAAGCTTATAAATATTTTATTGAAAAGATATTTGAGGTAGACGCGAGTGAGGCCATGCTGGCTTTTGAGGATATGATGCGCAAAAAGATTGTTATGCCTGCACATTTTTTACGTGAGGTGGGGCTTAAAATAGGTCAAACATTCGGTCACTTTACTGATGCGGCGCAACGCCTGGGTATTTATACCGCTGTTGATTATGTTGACATACTGAAAGAGCTGATAGAGGACTGGCATATTGAAAGCGTTACCGACCTTAATGCCGAAGCTGAGAAAGCCCGCGATTACATCATGAAACTGCCTGAGCGTTTATTGCGCGTGGCCGAGCGCATGAAGAACCCGATGCTCGAATACAAATTCAGTTGGATAAACGGTTAGATCTGCGGCGCGGTAGCGCCCAGATGTTTTACAAACAGATCATCCAAAACTGATTCGAGCGTAAGCACATTCACATCATCCACATAATGTTCTGATTTAGCTACCTCCAGCGTATTGCTGCCGGTAGCCGTCAGCCTGAAAAGAAAGCCATCATACAGGTCAGGCTTTTGTATGTCTATACTTTGCCCGTTCAGCAACAGGTCAAAATTAATTTCTTCATTACGGTGCTCGGCAAACTGCCGGTTCAGGTTAGCCTTTAAATAATCGTACAAGTTATCAACCAATAACGGTTTTGTGGTGTTTATAATTTTCATAACCTGTGTTTAACGGTTAAATTTGATGTTATTGATACAACCTTGTACTCGTTTATAATGTTTTACTTAAATCATCTGCTTTTATGAACTACAAATTGTTAGGCCGTTCGGGCCTCAAGGTGTCTGAGCTTTGTTTAGGTACCATGGGTTTTGGTACCGAGGCCGGCTGGGGTGCTGATAAAGAAACCAGCTTTGCCATTATGGATACTTTTGCCAATGCCGGCGGTAATTTTATTGATACGGCCAATATTTATAAACTGGGCACCAGCGAAAAAATAATAGGTGAGTATGTAAGCAACCACGATCGTGATTACTTTGTGCTGGCCACCAAATACACCTTGCTGGATAACCGCACCAATCCAAACGCATCAGGCAATAACCGCAAAAACATGATGCGCAGCGTTGAGGAAAGCCTGAAACGCCTGAAAACTGATTTTATTGATGTGCTGTACCTGCACATCTGGGATAATATTACGCCTATTGACGAAGTATTGCGCGGATTGGATGACCTGGTAAAACAAGGCAAAATAAATTATGCCGCTATTAGCGATACACCCGCCTGGGTGGTTGCCAAAGGTAATACCCTTGCCGAACTGATGGGCTGGAGCCAGTTGATCGCTTTGCAAATTGAGTATAGCCTGTTGCAGCGCACACCCGAGCGCGAACTGATACCTATGGCCAAACATTTCGGCATGACTGTTACACCATGGGCGCCGTTGGCCGGGGGAGCTTTAACAGGCAAATACCTGCGCGGCGAGCAGGGGCGTATAAAGCCCGAAAGCAAGCGTTTGGATGATAACAGTGTTATCATCACCAAAAAAGTGGTGGAGATAGCTGACGAATTAGGGGTATCACCAGGCAATGTAGCATTGGAGTGGACACGCCGCCAGGGCTTTTCATCGATACCCATTGTAGGCGCCACAAAAGTTAGCCAGTTAAAAGATAACTTGAAGGTAACAAACGTAGCACTTACCGATGCGCACTTAAAAGCGCTTGACGAAGTGAGTGCCGTGCCACTCGGTTTCCCCGGCGACTTTTTTAAAGAGGATGCTGTAAAAGTTAACTCCTTTGGCGGGTTTTATGATAAGGTGGAAAAACGGTAGCTTAACCGTTTTACAACTATATGGTGTGCGTTTGACGCTGTTAATTTAGGTAACAGGTAGTTAATTAAATGTCAGTAAACTATATTTTAAAAAAATAACGGATTGAAATTCATTGGGTTAAACTGATTTTAATAAGTTCGTATATTATTTCGCATTTAGGTGCGTTATAATGCTATGTAAGTTCAATTCTTACATATGTGATAAGGTTTAGGTTGAGAGTCCCCGGGCAGCGAGTGCAAGGGGGCTCTTATTTTTTTAGTATACTTGAACCTTGTTTTTAACTATCTGCATGACCGAACTGAAATCCAAACTCCATACCCTTTGCCTCAACTACGTACAGCAGCGTATAAATAATGCCGAGCAGGCCATTGCCGAAGCTCAGCAATCCGCAAATAACGAAACCAAAAGCAGCGCAGGCGATAAATACGAAACCGGCCGCGCCATGATGCAGCAGGAAACAGACCGCAATATGGCCCAGCTAAACGAGGCTAATAAACTAAAGGTGGTACTTAATCATTTAAGTACGGTGAGCAATGCCGGCGGCATAGCCGATGCGGGCAGCATTGTTGTAACCAACAACGGTAACTTTTATATATCAATAAGCGCGGGTGTATTACATGCGGATGGGGCAGCATATATTGCTGTATCGGCCGCATCGCCTATCGGTGTACTGTTAAAAGGTAAAAAGGCCGGTGATAACTTTGCCCTTAACGGCAAAAGTTACCAGGTAGAAAAAGTTTACTGATCAGGTGCATTTACAGGTAAGTAAACGGATATTTCAGTACCCACGCCGGGCTCGCTGTGTAGTTTAATACGGCCTTTATTTACCTCGGTAAATTGTTTGATAAGCAGCAGGCCAATGCCTGCGCCCTGCTCATGATTGGTGCCGTAGCCGCTAATGCTTTTGCCTACTACCTTAAAAAGCTTACCCATTTTTTCGAGGCTTATGCCAACACCGGTATCTTTAATATGAATTACCTGGTTAGGACCATCGTGGGTGTATGATATGGTAACGGAGCCGCCGGACGGGGTGAACTTAATAGCATTGCCAACCAGGTTTTGCACAATGATTTTTACATGATCCGGGTCTGCAAAAATTTGCTTGGTGCCGGTATGCTCATGTATCAACTGTACATTTTTATTACCCGCAAGGTAGGCCGATACATTTATTACCTCATTAACAATAACTGTCGCATCAAATTCACGTGGTTGGGTAATATTGCCTTCTAACTGGCTGTTGGCCCAAAGTAACAGGTTATTCACCATGGTTGATATTTGGCCTACCTGCTTATAAAAATTATCCAGTATCCTGTTACGCTCGTCCTCTGTTAATTCATCATCGCGTATCAGCTCAATAGTTTGCATGATGGAAGCGAACGGCCCCCGGAGATCATGACTGATAACCGAGAAGAGCTGATTTTTGGTGTGGTTTATGGCATCAAGCTTTTCGTTTTGCTGACTTATTTCTTCCTTTTGGTTGGCAATGGATCTGTTGCGCCGTTCCAGCTTATTATTAAGGCTGGTTTTTTGCACATTGCTCCGGCTCATAATTACCGCAAATATGCTTATGCAAACAGTAAGTACGCCTATGGCTACCAGTAAAAGTTGGTTGAACCGTGTTTTTTGCGTGTGTATCTCGTTCTCTTTTTCCAGCTTGATGTTTTCATCCCGTTGTTGTTTAAGGTGCAGGTAATCCAGCTTTTTTGCTTTGTTGTCATTCAGCAAGCTATCGTTATACACATTCATCTGTGTGTTGTAGCGGTAGGCCTGTTCAAAATTGCCTGTAGCGGCATAGGCCTGTGCCAGTATTTTTAAAGCCCTTACCTCATCCCAAAGGCTTTGTACCTCATGGGCCAGTTGCCGGCTTTTAACAGCATTTTTTAATGCAGCATCATAATTACCCAGTTCGTATTGGGCTTGTGCCAAACCTGAGTAGGCAAAAGCGTTTTCCCACTTATCCTGATATTTGCCGTTTATTACCCTGTTATGGAAGGCAATGGCCGTTTTATAAAGCTTAAAATCGTAATAAGTTTCGCCTATGCGGTTATAAATCATAGCCACCATTTGCTCATCGTTAGTGTGTAAAGCGATGGCTTTGGCCTGGTTAAGATAGTCAAATGCTTTTGTCGAATCCTGAAGCTCATCATAGCTTAGCCCGATGTTGAATAACATACGCACTGTTTTACCCGGTAAGCCCAGTTGCTTATATATCTTCAGCGCTTTTGCAAACTCAGCTATGGCATCCTTAAACTCATCCTGCCCAAGGTATATCAGCCCCCTGAGCTGGTAGGCATCTCCCTTGCCCCTTTTGTAATTGATACGCGAACTAATATCCATTAACCGTGATGCCGCTTCGAGCGATTGAAAGTACGATCCCTTTACATAATAAGCGCCGCCAATACTTGCCCAGGCGTTTGCCTCACCCTCGGAGCTATGGGTTTGGCGGGCAATAGTTAATGCCGTATTACCAAACAGCAAAGAGCTGTCAGTATTATCAGTACGGTAGGCGGATGCAAGGTTTGTTAACAGTTTGATGTTGGCCGTATCCCGGTAAAAGCCCTTTGATTTTTTTAACTTGTTAAATTGCCGCAGCAGGCTGTCAGTATTTTGGGCATAGCCAGTTATTGTAAAAAGTAAGGCGATAAGGCAAAAAAGGCAACGTTTAAATATCATGTAACAGGCAACAGCGGGAGTTCAAATGTTGTAATTACTGTTGAAAATATCAAATTATACCAGTTTAAACGTATAAAAAAATAAAAAAGGCGACCCATTTATGAGCCGCCTATACATAATAGAGTGTATTTATGAGGTCAATTATTTTTTATAGATCACTTTAGCCGTTACATTATAAAAGCGTGTGGTGTCGCTATCCGGCTCATAACGTGTAACGTATTTTACCGTTTCTGTTTTACCTTCAAGGGCAGTTTGCTGGGTAATGGCTTGTTCGGCCGAATCATATTCCTTGTAAAAGTTGAACTTACGTTCAAACTTAACATTAACTACTGTTTTACCGGCTATTGTAGTATCGGTAACTATTTTTACAAACTGGTTAAGGTTGTTTGATTTCCAGTTTTTTACAGTTGTGCCCCATTGGGTAACTGTGGTATAATCAAGTCCCTGCAATGCTGTGCCGCTGTAATCCTCATTAAATATAATGTACCATGAGCTGCTGTAACGATCCTTATCAATAAGCAGGTGTACCTTCTCGTTAAATGCAAGGTTAAGTTTGCTGCCTTCAACGCTGGTTGAAATAACCTGTACCGGGGTTTTATAAATTACCGGCGTAATAGTTAAAGTAGCTAAAAGCTTTTTATCTTCTTCAGTCGCCGGTTTGGTAACTTCTTGATTATTTGGTATGGTTGAGTCAGGCAAAACATCGTTAAGTTTTTTGCAGCTTGCAAAGGCAACGATAGTTAAGGCACTTAGTATTATTCTTTTCATACCACAGGTAATCCAATTATAAGTCCAATGCCAAAAAATGTCGTGTTTTAACCCGTTCACGAAATATTGGCTATAAAAGCGAAATTTTTAAAATGAAGGCAATTTTTCATGGTTTATTTTCTTAAAAATATAATTAATGCCAATTATGTATAACCTAAAAGAAATGTTTTTGGATATGGGAAAATAAATCACACCTAAAAGTTTTAAAATAGGTGTAACCTTATTATTAGATTTTCGTATGGCGAAATTGTTTTAACAAAAAGCGGGTAAATATTTCACCACTTGGGTAAGGTATGGGGAATTAATTACCCGTTTTTGGTAAATAGATTTACCAGTATTTAGCTATATTTAGCTATCCAATTATAAATTTTTATGAAAAATAAATTAATTATTGCCCTTGCATTACTTTTTCCTGCAATAGTATGCCAGGCTAAGGTTGTTTTACCCGGATGCTTTACTGATGATATGGTACTTCAGCAAAAAAGCAATGTCAACTTATGGGGAAAGGCCAATGTGGGGAAAAATTTGGTCATAACTACTTCTTGGAATAAAAAAAGCTACACTATTAAACCCGATGCCGGCGGTAACTGGACGGCAAAGATAGCCACGCCTGCTTATGGCGGACCTTATACTATCACATTTAATGATGGCGAGCAAACTGAACTTAAAAATATATTGATAGGAGAGGTATGGGTATGTTCGGGCCAGTCAAATATGGAAATGACACCTACCGCCATGTATGGTGATATCCTGAATTTTCAGCAGGAGAAAGCGGCAGCGAATTATCCGCAGATACGGATGCTCAAAATAGAGAACGTTACCAATATAAAACCACAAACCGAACTTAAAACACGAGGTGCCTGGCAAATATGCACGCCTGAAAGTTTCCCTAAATTTTCGACAGTGGCTTACTTTTTTGCCCGCAATTTGTACGAGAGCAAACACATCCCGATAGGTATTATAAATACTACCTGGGGCGGTACCATTGCCGAGGCCTGGACAAGCGGCGATGCCCTGAAGCAGATGCCCGCATTTCAAAAACCTGTTGCCGATATGGAAAACAGCCCGGACGAAAAGGAACTGTTGGCGCGTTATGAGGGTGAACTGAAACAATGGATGGGTTTGATAGATAAAAAAGATCCGTCATACAGCAATGGAAAATTGCCATGGATTGAAAACGCCTACAATGATGCCGCCTGGAAAACCATTAAGGTGCCCGGTTTTTGGGAAACCGCGGGTTTGCCCAATTTTGATGGGGTAATAGGTTTCAGAAAGGTAATCAATGTGCCTGCCGCCTGGGCAGGTAAAGATCTGGTATTGAACCTGGGCGCTTTGGATGATATTGATGTTACCTGGTTTAACGGTACTGAAGTTGGGCATAACGAGGTGTTTTATGCTAACCGCAGCTATACCATACCCGGCAAACTGGTAAAGGCAGGGCCAAATGTAATTGCTGTGCGCATATTTGATACCGGCGGTAACGGTGGTTTTGATAACAAACCGGTAAGCATTGCCCCGGTTGGTGATGTCGCCGCGGCAATTGATCTGGCTGGCGAGTGGAAGTATAATATCATCAATAAAATGAGTGATATGCCGCCAATGCCATATCGCCCGGATGGCCCAAACCGCCCAACCGTGTTGTACAATGCGATGGTGAGCCCCATCATTAATTACACTATAAAGGGTGCTATATGGTACCAGGGCGAAAGCAACGCCGACAGGGCTTACCAATACCGTACACTTTTCCCGCTCATGATTAATAACTGGCGCGCTAAATGGGGACAAGGCAATTTCCCTTTTTACTTTGTGCAGTTAGCGGCGTTTATGCCCAAAGATAATGCGCCGGTTGAATCAGCCTGGGCAGAATTGCGTGAGGCGCAGTTGATGACCTTGAAGCAGCCTAACACCGGTATGGCCGTAACTATTGATATTGGCGATGCCGCGAACATTCACCCCGCCAATAAGCAGGAGGTAGGCCGCAGATTGGCACTGATAGCACGTGCTAAAAACTATGGCGAAAAAATAACTTATGCAGGCCCGGCATATACTTCGGTAAAGGCTAACGGTAAAACTATGGAGCTAACCTTTAGCAACGCTGTCGGACTAAAAGTTAAAGGCGATAAACCCACAGGCTTTGCCATTGCCGGTGCTGATAAAAAATTCTATTGGGCCGATGCCAAATTACAAGGCAACAAGGTAATAGTAAGCAGTGCCCAAGTAACCGCGCCGGTTGCGGTGCGCTATGGCTGGGGCAATAACCCCGATTGTAATTTGTACAATGCTGATGATCTGCCTGCCTCGCCCTTCCGTACGGATGACTGGCAGGGCATAACCTTTGGTAAAGAATAATTTGTTAAAGTACAGCAGGTATATTACCTGCTGTACCTCATTACCCTAACCAACTGGCGGTGCCTTTTGGCGGCATAATAATCATTGGTTACCAGTATGGCATGTATAACGCCCGGTATCCAAAAAAATAAGGTAAGTATTATACTCAATATAAATGCGCCTAAACGCCCTGTTGTAAATACAGCGAGCGGAGGCAGTATGATGCAAAGGAAGTAACGCATGGTGTTTAAATTTTTATAGATATATGACGGCCGGGCCGACATATTGTTACACTATTTTTAATTGAACTGCAGCAAAAATGCTGAACCCGTACCCTCAACGGATTGTACCTTGATACTGCCCTTATGCAGCAGCATAATTTGCTTGCACAAGCTTAGGCCAATGCCGCTGCCGGTTTTACGGGTGCTAAAAAAAGGAATAAATATCTTATCCAGCAATTCCGGCGGCATGCCGATGCCATTGTCGGCTATTTTCAGAATGATCTTGTTGTTGGCGGTGGTTTCGGCAGATAAGGTGATTACGGGCTCCTTTTGATCTTTAACCGCCTCAATAGCATTGACCAGCAGGTTAATCAGTACCTGCTCGATCAGGTTAATATCAACCTCAATAGCCAGCGACAGATCGCGCAAAATAATATCCAGCTCAATGTTCTTTTTCTCCAGCGATGGCTGCATCAGGTTGTTAAGGTTCTCGAACAGGTCGCACACCAAAACTTTTTCCAGGTCGAGCTTGGTTATCTTGTTCAGGTTGCGGTAGCTCTCGGTAAATTTCAGCAAACCTTCGCTGCGTTTTTTAATGGTATCGATGCCAAGTTCCAAATCCTCCAGTTGGCTGCTTACCGGGCTGTTGGCAATCTCCGGGCTTTTTAAGCGGTTTTTCAATGTATCAGCCAATGAGGATATTGGCGCAACCGAGTTCATGATCTCATGCGTCATCACACTCAATAGCTTTTGCCATGCCTTTGATTCGGTTTCATCCAGCGCCTCACTCACATTCTGAAAAGCGATCAGCTTATACATCTTCCCTTCGCTGCGCAGCACACTTGCCGTAACCAAAATTTTTACCAGTTGCTGGTTGCGGCTGATGGTGGCAATGTTGGTATCGCCGGGTTTTAGTTTGATAATATCCCGGTAAAGCGCTTCCTCACGTTTCTCTAACGAGTGTATCGATTTTAAGTAGGGGATGCCCAGCAGCTTTTTAAAGGCTTCATTTATCCAGCCTGTTTCGCCGGTTTCCTCATCGTAGGACAGGATGCCCGTATCCACCAGTTCCAATATTTTTTGCAGGTAATAATATTGTGTTTCGCGTTCGCGGCTGATGAGTTTAAAGGTGGTATTAATATCATTAAAACCCTTGCGCAGGGGCTTTAATTCCTCCGGGGCGCGGTGTACATCAAAGTGCCGCGAAAAATCACGATAGTGTATCGATTCAACAAACTGGCTAACCTCCTGCTGCGCCTTTTGCTGAAAGCGTATTAAACCCAATACGCAATATATTACCCCGGGCCCGGTGATTACAAGGTATGGGTAGCTACCCTTTACCAGCACAAAGGCCGTAGCGGTTACGGTAATAAACAGGTAAAAAACCCATAACACCAGGCGCCATTCGTACCGGTTAAATATCATACTTGCTCAATCTGCGGTACAGGGCTGTACGTGTTAAACCTAACTCTTTGGCGGCGCGGGTTATGTTGCCGCTGTGTTTTTCTATTACACGCAGTATGGCATTCTTTTCCATCGCGCTCAGCGGAATATTGTCATCGCCCTCCGTAGCTTGCTGTATAGGTGTTTCCAATGATGAAAACAGCAGATCATCAGCATGTAATACATCGGTATCAGCCATAATAACAGCCCGTTCAATAGAGTACTGTAACTCACGCACATTGCCGGGAAAGTTGTATGACTTTAGCTTTTGCAATGCCGCGGCCTCAAAATCCATCGTTGGTTTCAGGTATTTTGAAGCGTACATTTTGGCGAAGTGGCGGGCCAGTACCACAATATCATTATTGCGTTTACGCAGCGGCGGCATGGTGATTTCTACCGTGTTAATGCGGTATATCAAATCCTTACGAAAGCGGTTCTCGTTGGCCAGTTCCTGCAAGGGCATATTGGTAGCGCATATCAGCCTGATGTCGATATCAATTGGTTTGTTAGTGCCCAATCTTGTTACCTGCCGGTTTTGCAGTACGGTTAAAAGCTTGGCCTGCTGTTGCAGGGTAATGTTGCCTATCTCATCCAAAAACAGGGTGCCTCCGTGCGCATCCTCAAAACGGCCGGGCCTGTCCTCACGGGCATCGGTATAAGCGCCTTTTTTATGTCCAAACAGTTCGCTCTCGAACAATGAATCAGTAAGCGCACCAACATCTACCTTAACAAAAGGTTTGTTAGCCCGTAATGATCGCTCATGGATGGCCTTGGCCATCAAATCCTTGCCCGTACCATTCTCGCCAAGTATCAAAATATTGGCATCGGTTGGGGCTATCTTATTCACCTTATGAAAGATATCCTGCATCATTTCCGAATCGCCCAGTATATCTGTCGACCCGGCTTTGCTTTTTACCGGCTTACCGGTTTTGTCGCCTTCCTTCTTATCCAGCAGGTCGGTAATGGTGCTTATCAGTTTTTCGTTATGCCAGGGCTTAACAATAAAATCGTTAGCGCCTTCTTTTAGTGATCGCACGGCCAGGTCAATATCGCCATAGGCGGTTATCATAATAACGCATACATTAGGCTTCCACTCCTTTACCTTGCGCAGCCAGTAAATACCCTCGTTGCCGGTATTTATGGCGCTGTTAAAGTTCATGTCAAGCAAAACCAGATCAACCTGGTTGCGCTGCAGCAGCCAGTTCAGGTTTTCAGGGTTTTTCTCTGTTATGATCTCCTGCACCTCGGTTTTGAGCAATAGCTTTACCGCGGTCAAAACATCCGGGTCGTCATCAACTATCAGGATGGTCGCCTTTTTTAATATCATCTGTGCCAATGCTGAATAAGATGTTAAGGTAAATAAAATATCAATCGCTTAAAATGCCTTTAGCCAAAAAGCATTGTTTTGGTGGTGTTTTTAAGCTAAATTATCTGCTCAAAGCGGGCAACAAATCAACCATAAATTCAACTTGTTGATAAACAGAATATTGCTGTTTTGGGCTTCAACGTACACTGTATCAATACCGTACACTTGCTGTAACATTAGCGTACGCACATTTATGGGTATTTGTATTTAAGTTATTGTTTTACAGTATTTTAATTTGTGGCATGTGTTTTTGTTATAGTACAGTAAATTCATTTATATTACAGTGGACAGAAAAATTGAGAAAAAGACGTGGAACACTAAACGTATAACTACCATAGCCGGTATTACGGGCATCGTATTACTGGTGGGTGGCAGCATCTATTTTACATCGGGCAAAAGCAAGCTTAATGTTGATACCGAGCGTATTACCGTAAGCGAGATCAAAAAAGGCCCGTTCCAGGAGTTTATACCGGTTAACGGCGTTGTAATGCCTAAAACCACCATATACCTTGACGCGGTTGAGGGCGGCCGTGTTGAAAAACTATTTGTTGAGGATGGCACCACCATGAAAGCCGGACAGCCGATATTGAAACTGACCAATACTGACCTGGAGCTGAGCCTGGCTAATGAGGAAACATCGGTATTTAACGTGCTTACCCAAATGCAGATATCGCGCGATAACGCGCAGCAAAACACAATTGGCAAATTAAACCAGATGGCCGAGGTTGATAATGCCCTGAAAGAGGCCGAGCGTATTTATAAGCTCAATAAGCATTTGTATGATCAGAAGGCTATCGGTTTGCAGGAATTCAAAAAATCAGAGAACGAGTATCAGTATGCTGTTAACCGTAAAAAACTGACCACTAAAATTCTGAACCAGGATTCGACCTCAACCAAGCAGCAACTCACGCAAATGGGCGAATCATACGATCACATGAAAAGTACCCTGGCACTGATGCGCAAAAAGGTGGGCGACCTGATCGTTCGTGCGCCGGTTGACGGGCAGTTAACCTCAATGGATGCCGAAATCGGGCAGACCAAAAATAAGGGGCAACGTTTAGGGCAAATCGATGTCTTATCAGGATATAAGGTTAGGGTTGATGTGGATGAGCACTATATTTCACGTGTATACAATGGCCTGATGGGTGAGTTTACCTTGGATAAGACCTATAAACTGCGCATTAAAAAAGTTTTTACGCAGGTTACCAATGGCCGTTTCCAGGTTGATATGGAATTTTTAGGAGCCATACCCAAGGAGATGCGCCGCGGCCAAACCTTGCAGATACGCCTGGCATTGAGTGATGAAACGCAGGCGCTGCTGGTGCCTAAAGGTGGCTTTTACCAGCAAACCGGTGGTAACTGGATATTTAAGCTGAGCGAGGATGGCAAAACCGCCTACCGGGTTGATGTACAGCTTGGGCGCCAAAACCCTGATTATTATGAGGTGCTGCAAGGCCTGCAACCGGGCGATAAGGTGGTAACATCAAGCTACGATACCTATGGCGATATGCAGGAGCTGGTACTGAAACAATAACAAAGAATTTTTAATAAAGAACAATCACAATTAATATAATAACCACCGGGTGGTTAAGGAGGAAAAAATGATAAAGATAACTGATCTCGAAAAGTTTTACCGTACTGAGGAAGTTGAAACCGTTGCGCTTAACAGGCTGTCGCTCGAAGTAAAAAAAGGTGAGTTTGTAGCCATTATGGGTCCATCGGGCTGCGGCAAGTCAACCTTGCTGAACATTATTGGCATGTTGGATGACCCTGATGGTGGCAGCTACGTATTTAACGGTACCGAGATAGCGCACTATAGTGAGCGTAAACGTGCCGATCTGCGTAAGCATAACATTGGTTTCGTTTTCCAGAGCTTTAACCTTATTGATGAGCTTACCGTGTTTGAAAATGTGGAACTACCGCTGATCTATACCGGTGTAGCCGCTGCCGATCGTGTAAAACGCGTTGAGGAAGTGCTGGATAAAATGCAGATCATGCACCGTCGTAACCACTACCCGCAGCAATTATCGGGCGGTCAGCAACAGCGTGTGGCCATTGCCCGCGCGGTAGTAAACAAACCTAAACTGATACTGGCGGATGAGCCTACCGGTAACCTTGACTCAAGCAACGGTAACGAGGTAATGGAACTGCTAACCGATTTGAACGAACAAGGTACCACCATAGTAATGGTAACCCACTCCGAGCATGATGCCCGCTATAGCCACCGCATCATCCGCCTGCTGGATGGGCATACCGTGGTAGAGAACATCATGATATAAACCAACATCACTCAAAACATTCACCTTTAAATCACAATAAACATGTTTAAAAACTACCTTAAAATAGCCTGGCGAAACCTGGTGCGTAATAAGGGTTTCGCGTTTACTAACCTGTTGGGTTTAACCATAGGCATAACGTGCGCCATGTTTATTTTTTTGTGGGTGAAGGATGAAATATCGTTTGATAAGTTCAATACCGCGTACAACAGGATTTACCAGGCCGTAGCCACCCGTAATTTCAAGAACAACATATTTACGGATGAGAACATGGTGTTCCCCCTGGCTACGGAGCTGCAAGCCGAATATCCGCAAGTTGAAAAAGCTGCCGTAACCACACAAACGCAAAGCAGCCTTATTGATTATAAAAACATTAAGCTTAAGCGTGATATATTATATGTTAACGAAGCTTTTTTAGATGTTTTTACCTGTAAGTTTATAAAAGGCAGTGCGGCGCAGGCATTAAAAGATCCATCGTCCATTGTGATAACCGAAACATTTGCCAAAGCGTTTTTTGGTGATGCCGATCCGATCAATAAGGTGTTAAAGCTAAATACCAGCCAGTCGGTTAAGGTAAGCGCCGTTATTGCCGATCCTCCCGGTAATTCAACCGTGCGTTTTGATGCTTTGGTACCCTTTAACTATTCAGACCCGGATACTAAAAGAAACATAGCCGAGTGGCGCAACTCATCGTGGCGGGTATATGTTAAGGCTAAACCCGGTACTACCGAGGCTGAAGTTGGCCGTATTGTAAGTGCGGTAATGAAAAAGCACAACCCTGACGAAAAGGTTAGCACCTACTTTGCTTACCCCATGAGCAAATGGCATTTGTACCATGATTTTAAGGATGGCAAAAACGTAGGCGGCATGATAGAGTACGTACGCCTGTTCGCCATCATAGCGCTGGTAATATTGCTTATTGCCTGCGTTAACTTCATGAACCTATCAACCGCGCGTAGTGAAAAGCGCGCCAAGGAGGTAGGTATACGCAAAACCCTCGGGTCTGACAGGAAGCAACTGGTACTACAATTCTTTGCTGAATCGATGATCTTGTCGATCATCGCCTTTACCCTGTCGGTTATACTGGTTATTGTGTTAATTCCGATGTTCAACCAACTGGTTGATAAAAAATTAGTGCTGAACTTTGGTGAGCCGTTACTTTGGCTGGGCGCATTGATTATTATACTATTTACCGGTATAACCGCGGGCAGCTACCCGGCGTTGTACCTGTCGTCATTTAATCCGGTAAAAGTTTTAAAGGGCAGCATACTGGTAGGCAAAGGCGCTATAGTACCCCGCAGGGTACTGGTGGTTGGGCAGTTTGTAATGTCAATATTGCTTATATCATCAACCATAGTAATTTACCAGCAATTACAGCATGTTAAAGACCGCGACACGGGTTACAATGCCAATAACCTGATTATGCTGCCGGCAAGCCAGGGCACTAACAAAAATTACGATGTGGTAAAGAATGAATTGCTGCGAACAGGCCTTATTAAGGCGGTTAACCGCAGCTTTTCGCCCGTTACCGACATATGGTGGCAATCACCCGGGCCTGATTACGCTGGCAAGCCCGCGGGCGACCCAATTATTTTTTCGGGAATGTTTACGGATGCGGGTTTTAGCAAAACATTAGGCGTTCGCATATTACAAGGCCGCGATTTTGACGGCGTTCCGGCAGATAGCTCGAACATGCTGCTTAACAAGGCGGCAATTGAGGCTATGGCGCTTAAAAACCCCGTAGGTATGAAAATGCGTTATGGCCCAAAGGAATATACGGTGATAGGAGTTACCGATAATATTGTAATGACCTCACCCTATGAGTCGGTAAGGCCGATGATGACCTATTACAGTAACAACAACGTTAACTGGATAAACGTGCGGTTAAATGATGGCATACAGCCAAAAAAGGCCTTGGCATCTATCAAAACCATCTATAACAAATATAGTCCTGAAGATCTGTTTGAATACCAGTTTGCCGATCAGGAATACGGTGCAAAATTTTATACCGAGGAGTTGATAGGCCGTGTTACCAATATTTTTGCGGGGCTGGCCATATTTATCTGCTGCCTTGGCCTGGCGGGGCTGGCATCGTTCACTATCGAAAAACGTTTCCGTGAGATAGGTATTCGCAAGGTGCTGGGCGCAACGGTAAAACAGGTTATCATGCTGATATCAACCGAGTTTTTAAAACTGGTGGGGCTGGCCTTTATAATTGCCGTGCCGGTTACCTGGTACCTGATGCACAACTGGCTGCAAAAATACACTTACCATATTGATATGAGTATTTGGGTATTTGGCTTTGTAGGTATAGGCATACTGCTGCTAACATTGGTGGTGGTATCATTAAACACCTTTAAAGCAGCTACCGCCAATCCGGTAAAAAGCCTGCGGAGCGAGTAATCAATTCAAAAAATAGCTATCACAATACACACATAAACCTCATGTTAAAAAACTATCTTAAAATTGCATGGCGCAACCTGATCAAGAATAAAGCCTTCACCTTTATTAACATTGCAGGCTTAACCATTGGTATGGCCAGTGCGGCGCTTATTTTATTATGGGTGCAAAATGAAGTGAGTTACGATCAGTTTCACGAGAAAAAAGACCGGCTGTACACCATGTACAACAGGGCTGTTTTTGATGGTAACCTTTGGAGCTGGAATACCACACCTAAAATAATGGCTAAAACCCTGAAGGCCGATTACCCGCAGATAGAGGATGCCACCCACACCACCGAGTGTACTTTTTTGTTTACCGTTGGCGATAAAAAGCTGATGGAACGGGGATATTTTACCGATCAGGGCTTTATCAATATGTTCAGCTTTCCGCTGGCAATGGGCGAACGGAAGAAGGCCCTTGTTGATAATTCATCCATCATATTAACAGAAAAATTGGCCAAAAAGCTGTATGGAAGCAACGAGGCCGCTATGGGCAAAACGGTTAAGATTGATAGTAATGCCAACTTTACGGTTTCGGCTGTGATGAAGGATCTGCCCAATAATACCCGCTTTAAGTTTGGTTACCTGCTGCCCTGGAGTTACATGAAAAAGATTGGCTGGGATGATGAATATTGGGGCAATAATTCGGTGCAAACCTATGCTTTGTTAAAAAAAGGTGTATCATTAGCAACGGCTAACGCACGTATAAAAAACATCACCAAATCACACTCCGATCAAAAGGATACCGAAGTGTTTTTGCACCCTGCGAGTAAGTGGCGTTTGTACTCACAGTTTGAAAATGGCGTAAACGTAGGTGGGCGTATAGGTACAGTAAGGCTGTTTGCTATAATAGCAGGTTTAATATTGCTAATAGCCTGTATCAACTTCATGAACCTGAGTACCGCACGAAGCGAAAAACGCGCGAAAGAGGTAGGTATACGTAAGGTTGCAGGTGCACCAAGAGGGTTGCTGATAGGTCAATTCCTTGCCGAGTCGATACTGATCGCCTTGTTTGGAGGTATACTGGCATTGCTCATTGTTCAGCTAAGCTTGAGCGGCTTTAGTCAGTTAACCGGTAAGGAGTTAGTTTTACCCTATGCAAGTGTTGATTTTTGGATATTATTCATCGGCTTCATCCTGCTTACCGGTGTCATTGCAGGCAGTTATCCGGCTTTTTACCTGTCATCATTTAAACCAATTAAAGTATTAAAAGGTACGTTTAAAGCAGCCAATGCGCTTGTTGCTCCGCGTAAGGTATTAGTGATTATTCAATTTACTACCGCTATTGCACTCATCATCTGTACTATCATCATTAAAAGCCAGTTACAGTATGGCCAAAACCGCGATACCGGCTATAAAAAGGATAACCTGGTATACAGCTATATGAATGGCGATATGGGTAAGCACTATAATGCCATCCGTAGCGAGATGGTAGCGAGCGGCGCTATAACAGGTATCACCAAAACCAGTGCGCCAATTACCGAAGGCTGGAGTGATAGCTGGGGTTATAGCTGGCCGGGTAAAGACCCTAATGCACGGCTTGATTTTAATGTATTTAACGTTGATGGCGACTTTACCAAAACTGTTGGATTAAAGATAGTTGATGGCCGCGATATTGATATTGTAAAATACCCGACCGATTCTTTAGCCATGTTGCTTAACCAGGCGGCGGTTAAAATAATGGGTTTTAAAAACCCGGTAGGGCAAATTATTAATAATGGTGATACTAAATGGCATGTAGTAGGCGTAGTTAAGGATTTTATTCTGCAATCGCCCTATGAGCCGGTTCACCCGATGGTGATACAGGGGCCAAGTTCATGGTTTAACATTGTTCACTATAAGCTTAACCCGGCACGCAGCACCGCTGCCAACCTGAAAAATATTGAGCAGATATTTAAAAAATATAATCCGGATTACCCGTTCGAGTACACTTTTGTAGATGAGGACTATGCCAAAAAATTCGCTGAAGAGCAGCGTGTAGGCACATTGGCTACCTTGTTTGCCGGGTTAACGGTATTTATATCGTGCCTGGGCTTGTTTGGCCTGGCTACATACATGGCACAAAACCGCATTAAGGAAATAGGGGTGCGCAAGGTTTTGGGCGCCTCGGTAGCGCGTATTACCCGCCTGCTGTCTATCGACTTTTTAAAGCTGGTGATCATATCCTTCATCGTGGCGGCACCACTGGCCTGGTGGGGGATGACAGAATGGTTAAAAAGCTACACCTATCGTATTGATATAAGCATTTGGGTATTTATTGGTGCCGGGGTAATTTCTGTATTTATAGCTATGGCTACCATTAGTTACCAGGCTATTAAAGCAGCTATTGCCAACCCGGTTAAAAGTTTGCGCAGCGAGTAATCACCTATAAAACATCGGTATCATGTTAAAGAATTTTTTGAAAATAGCCTGGCGCAACCTGTATAAAAAGAAATCATTTTCATTTATACACATATTTGGCCTAACCATAGGCATTACCGTTTGCATGATGATATTTCTATACATCACAAATGAGTTTAGTGTGGATAGCTTTCATGAAAAAGGCAAAAACATTTACCGGGTAATGCGTGGTTACGATGTGAGCAAGGTGCGTGTTCCGTATCTTTCTGGCCCGTATGGCCCGGCGTTGCTGAATGATTATCCGAAGGATATTAAAAAGGCAGTACGCGTTATGCCAACGCAGGCCCTGATAAAGCTGGGCAATAATTCATTTAACGAGAAGAATATTTACGCTGTTGATCCCGATTTTTTTGAGCTGTTCAGTTTCGGGCTCGTTAAGGGCAATGTTAGCACTGTTTTAAAAGATCCGCATAGCGTTGTACTAACCGAAACTATAGCAAAAAAATATTTTGGCAATGCCGATGCCATAGGTAAGGTGATAGAGATGGATAAAAGCCTGCAGCTAAAGGTTACCGGTATAGTTAAGGATGTTCCATCAAACTCGCATCTTAATTTTACCATGGTAATGCCTATTACCAATTATACCAACGAGGAGTGGTTTAAAAAATGGCGTAACAACAACGAGTTTGTTTATGTAGAATTAAATGAAAACGTTGATCCGGCGCAACTGGAAAAGCAATTCCCTGCTTTTATGGATAAGTACATGGGTAAGGATCTGGCGCAGATGCATGCCCATTTTGACCTTGCGCTAACACCTTTAAAAGATGTTTACTTTCAGGAGGCCTCTACTTTTGATAATGTTAAACATGGCGATAAAAAGGTAGTTTATATTTTTCTTTCCATTGCTGTGCTGATACTGGTTATCGCCTGCATTAACTTCATGAACCTGGCTACCCTTCGTGCCGTTGAGCGCTCCAAAGAGGTGGGCCTGCGCAAGGTGTTGGGCGCCATGCGTAACAGTTTAATAAGCCAGTTCATCGGCGAATCGGTATTGCTAACCATTATATCTTGCACGCTTGCCCTGGCCTTGCTGCTGCTGGTAATGCCGTGGTATAACAGTTTATTAGGCTATTCACTCACCATATCATGGAACTCGCCGGCAATCTATTTGTTTTTACTTGGGGTGATAGTATTTGTCGGATTTTTAGCGGGGAGCTATCCGGCGTTCTTCCTGTCGTCCTTTTCGCCCATACAGGCACTTAAAGGTAAGCTGCAATTAGGTAAAGGCGGTGCTTATTTCAGGCAGGCGCTGGTGGTGGTGCAGTTCAGTATCTCGGTTTTCCTGATCATCAGTACCATCGTTATTAAAAAGCAAATGAGCTTTGTAAAAAATAAGGATTTAGGGTACAGCAAGGAGCAAAGCGTGATAGTACCCATTGATAATAACGATATTTATAATAACCGCTTAAACTTTAAAAACGAGTTGCTGGCAAACAGCAATGTGGAGTCGGTATCGCTAATGTCAGGCGAGCCGGGTGGTTTTTATGACAGGCATAGCTTTGATGTGGAAGGCCAGCACGATACCTATAGCGCACGCACCGAGTTTGCCGATTTTGATTATGTAAAAACCCTCGGATTAAAGATACTTGCCGGTCGTGATTTTTCGTCAACTTTTGCTACTGATACCACAAACTCAGTATTGATCAACGAAACCGCCGCCCGCCAGTTGGGCTTTACCCCGGCGCAGGCCGTTGGTAAGTGGATCATCAATAACATGCGCGATAGCTTGCGCAGGCGTATTATAGGGGTTGTAAAGGATTATAATTTCCTCTCGCTAAAAGAGAATATGGATGCGCTGGTGATATCTCCTGCGGAGGATCGACGTGTAGCTGTAATAAAACTAAAGCCGGGTAATATAACCGCCGGGTTGAACATTATTAAACAAGCCTACACCAAAGCCGCTCCTGCTTACCCGATGGAGTATACCTTTCTTGATCAGAAGTTTGATACCACCTACAAGGCCGATCTGCGGCAGCAAACCATACTGAGCGTATTTTCGGGCCTGGCCATATTTATAGCCTGTTTAGGTTTGTTTGGGCTGGCATCATTTACCGCGGCAAAGCGCACCAAGGAGATTGGCGTACGCAAAGTGCTGGGTTCATCGGTACAAAATATACTGATGCTGTTATCGGGCGATATGCTTAAACCGGTACTGGTGGCCACGCTGATCGCTGTTCCGCTGGGCTATTACAGCATGGATAAATGGCTGCAAAACTTTGCCTATCGCACCCCGGTGCAGTGGTGGGTATTTGTGCTGGCGGCCTTAATAACTTTCGGCATAGCCTTGTTTACCGTAAGTTTTCAATCGGTTAAAGCGGCCATAGCCAACCCGGTAAAAAGTTTACGTAGCGAGTAATTAATCAAATTTCTGTCTGCCTAAAAAAATAATTTATGATACGTAACTATTTTAAAACAGCATGGCGCAACATACGGGGTAATAAGTTTTACACCGGCATTAACGTTATCGGGCTGGCGTTAGGGTTGGTTATCAGTTTGTTTATATTGCTTTGGGTGCAGGATGAGTTGAGCTTTAACGGTTTTAACAATCAGGCTAAAAATATTTATAAGGTGGGCATTATCGGTGGTACCGGGCCAACAAAACAGGTATTCTCCGTAGTGATAGCGCCTGTGGCTACTTATGCCAAAGCCGAGTTGCCCGAGGTAAAGGATGCCGTACGCATTATGAACATTGGCGGCAATACCCCGTTCAAGTATAAGGATAAAGTATTTACAGAGGATAAGGTAGCCTTTACCGATCCATCGTACTTCACTATTTTTGGCTTTAACCTAATAAGCGGTGATAAGCGTAACCCGTTCCCGGCCGATCAGTCGGTAGTGATAAGCCGCTCAGTTGCCGAGCGTTATTTTGGTGACGAAGATCCGATAGGGAAAGTTGTTATTTTAGGCCATGATGAGCAGATGAAGGTTACCGGCGTAATTGAGGATGCCCCGGCAAATTCAACGGTAAGGTATGACCTGCTGCTGCCTATATCCCGTTTTAACAAGATAGCTTACGTTGAAGGCAACGTTAATTATGATGGCAAAACCCGGCTGTCATCAATGGATGCCGACTGGAGTAATTTCAGCTTCGAAACGTACCTGCATTTAAAAGATGGCGTAAACCTTAACCAGGTTACCAAAAAACTACAAGCCATACACGAGCGTAACAAGCCCGAGGATAAGCCTGTACCTTATGTAACGCAATCGCTGCTGCTAACCCACTTATACAAAATAGGCGAAAGCGGCGGCGCTATCGAAACAGTAAAAACGTTTAGCATAGTAGCTGTAATGATACTGGTTATTGCCTGTATAAATTATGTAAACCTTTCAACCGCGCGCGCCATGCTGCGTGCCCGTGAGGTAAGCATGCGTAAAATAATTGGCGCGGGTAAGCTGCAGCTATTTATCCAGTTTGTGGTTGAAACGGCGTTGATGTTCGCCATTGCTACCATTATAGCCATCGGAGCGATGTATGTGTTGTTACCGCTTTATAATGATTTTTCGGGCAAACATTTAACACTTAGCTTAACCAACTACCAAATATGGCTGTGCATTGCCGCCACGTTGCTGTTCACCTTAATGGCAACCAGTATTTACCCTGCTATGCTGTTATCATCCTTTGAGCCGTTAAAGGCGCTCAAGGGTAAAATTGCGGGCAGTTTGGGTAATGTGGCCTTTCGCAGGGTGTTGGTTGTGGTTCAGTTTTCGGTATCGGTAGTACTTATCATCGGCACATTAATTATTGGCAACCAATTAAATTTCATCCGTAATAAAAATTTAGGGTACGATAAGGAAAATGTTTTTTCGTTCAGCATGCGTACCGATATGCAGAAACACTACGAGGCCGTGAAGGCCGAATTGTTAAAGCAGCCCGGCGTGTTATCAGTAACCAGGCTCGGCGCCAATATTATCGATAACCAGGGCTGGACAGGCGACAATGACTGGGAGGGTAAGCCTGCTGCTTCCAACCTGCTCTTCCGCCCGATTCAAGTTGATGAAACTTCCATGCCATTCTTCAAGTTCCCGATGCTGGAGGGTAAAACGTTTACCGGCGCCGTGGCCGATTCGGCACATTTTATTGTGAACGAAACCGCTGTAAAAGCCATGGGCTTAAAAGATCCGATAGGCAAACGCATGCGCTTATGGAAAACCAATGGCACCATCACAGGTGTGGTTAAGGATTTTCATATCAGCTCCATGCATAATAAAATTGAGCCGGTGGTATTTACTTACAATCCGCAGGCTTGCTGGCGGGTATACATAAAAACAACCGGTGTACAGGCACACAAAGCGGTAGAGGCTGCCACCCAACAGTGGAAACAATATAACGGGCAGATACCGTTTAACTATAGTTTTTTAGACGAAGCCTTTAACAACCTTTACCAAAAGGAGCAGCGTACGTCGGCATTGTTCAACCTGTTTTCGGCAGTGGCCATTGTGCTATCGTGTTTAGGGCTGCTTGGTTTAGCCACATATACCGCGCAGGTTAAAACCCGCGAAATTGGTATTCGCAAGGTGCTTGGCGCAAGCGTTGCCGGTGTGGTGCAATTGCTCACCAAAGAGTTTATGCTGCTGGTAGGTATATCATTAGCTATTGCTATACCCATTGCCTGGTACGCCATGAATAAATGGCTTGCTGATTTTGCTTACCGCATTACTATAGGCTGGCAGGTGTTTGCGCTGGCTGGTGTAATGGCCCTGCTGATCGCTTTTATAACGGTAAGCTTTCAATCCATAAAAGCGGCTTTGGCCAACCCGGTAAAAAGCCTGCGCAGCGAATAAATTGAATTTTAACACAACCGCATATTATCATGATCAAAAATTATTTTAAAACAGCCTGGCGAAGTTTGTGGAAGCACCGTGTAGTAAGTTTTATAAACATTGGCGGCCTGGCGGTTGGCATGGCGGCTGCCGTGCTAATATTTATGTGGGTGCAAAACGAGTTTAATTTTGACGGTTATCATCAAAACGCCGCCAATATTTATCGTATTAAAAACCATCTTTCAATTGATAAACGTACCACCTGGATATGGGAGAACTCATCATACCGCATGGGCGAGGAAGCTTCACGCCAGATACCAGAGGTTGAAAAAGTTACCCGCATCAGGCCGCTAAACTATGCGCCTACTTATTTTAAAATAAATGGTGAGTTTTTCCCGGAGAAGGATGTAGCGCTGATAGACAGCAGTTGGTTTGATGTTTTTGATTATGAATTTGTAAGCGGTGGGCCGGAAGCATTCAATAGTGAGCCCTTTAGCCTGATACTTACCGAAAGTAAGGCCAAAAAATACTTCGGCAATAAAGAGGCCGTGGGGCAGATCATCCATATTGATACGCTTGATTATAAGGTGCAGGGTGTTATAAAAGATATTCCGGCCAACTCCAGTTTTACCTTTGATGTGCTTGCGCCCATAGCTTCAAGACGCGCCAACCCAAAGGAGAAGGAGAATGAGATGCAATGGGGTAATTTTTACTACATCACGTTTTTAAAGCTTAACCCGCGTAGCAATACTAAAAAAGTAGCCAAAAAAATTGAGACCATTACGGCAAAAGCCCGCGAAACAAACAACCTGGCTATATCACTTACCCCGTTAAAAGATCTGCATTTTGAGAGCGGTTTACAAAATACCGCGCTACGGCAGGGTAATAAAAAGGCTATAGTAGTGTTTGGGGCGTTGGGTGTTTTTCTGCTCGTGATCGCCTGTATCAATTACGTAAACATTACTACCGCGCGTGCAAGTTTACGCGCTAAGGAGGTAAGCATCAAAAAAATAGTAGGCGCGGGGCGTGGCACCCTGTTCATGCAGTTCGTGGCCGAATCAATGGTGATCAGTTTGTTCGCGTTGATCTTCACGGTAATTATCATAAGCGCGAGCCTGCCCTGGTTCAATAGCTTTACGGGGCGCAACTTTACGCTCGATCCGGGTAACATATCCTTATTGACGGTAGTGTTGGGTACGTTGTTCTTCGCGGTGGTGTTAAATAGTATTTATCCGGCATTACTGCTGTCATCATTTAAACCGCTTAATACGTTCAGGGGCATCAGCGTACTTAAACTGAATGATGCTACCCTGCGCAAGGCATTGGTGGTGGTACAGTTCAGCTTTTCTATTTTACTGATAGTGGGTGTGATCACCATTTACAGGCAAATGAGTTTTATCCGCAGCCAAAATCCCGGTTATAATCGTTCGCAGGTATTGTCGTTCGGTTTGCCATTCAGACGATTTTTCAGGACGATAACAGATGAGCAGCGCGCCAGTACTACACAAAGTATCAAGAACGACCTGAAAGCGCTGAATATGGTAACCAATGTATCGCTTATGGCTATGAGTTCGATACAAAACAACGACGGGCAATCATCAGGCGGCTTGGATTGGGATGGCCGTGAAAAGGATTTTGACCCGGCAATGGCTTATTTTCAGGTTGATGCTGATTACATGAAGATCGTAAAAATGCAATTAAAGGAAGGCCGTTGGTTTGATGAAGGCCGAAAGTTTGATCGAAAGAACGCTATACTGAATGAAGCCGCTGTAAAGGAACTCAACCTGCATAAACCCTACATCGGGCAGCGTTTAGTTTCGCGTGGAGATACCGGGCAGGTTATTGGCGTGGTAAAGGATTTTAACTTTAAGAGTTTGCACGAAAAGATAGGCCCGGCCATTATTAAGTTAGATGATTATTATAGTACCGATTACCTGATACAGGTAGCACCCGGCAAACAGGCCGAAGCCATTAAAGGCATCCAAAAAGTATGGGATAAGTATTGCCCAGGCGACCCGTTCAACTATACCTTTCTTGATCAGGAGTTTGATAATATGTATAAGGAAGATGCCAAGGTATCGGGCCTGATGTCGGTATTCGCTATAGTGGCTATAATTATATCATGCCTGGGCTTATTTGGTTTGGCTGCCTTTACTGCCGAGCAGCGCGGTAAGGAGATAGGCATACGCAAAGTGCTGGGCGCTTCGGTATCGGGCATAGTAACTTTGCTTTCAAAGGATTTTATTTACCTGGTGCTGATATCGTTGGTGCTGTCCTCGCCGCTGGCCTGGTGGTTAATGAACAAGTGGTTGCAAAACTTTGCCTACCGTGCCGAACTGCAATGGTGGATGTTTGCCACAGCCGGTATAATTGCTGTGTTAATAGCATTTTGCACTATCAGCTTTCAGGCCGTTAAGGCAGCTATTGTAAACCCGGTTAAGCGCTTACGCAGCGAGTAATAAATATTATCAGCTTAAAATATCATCATGTTTACAAAAAACTTACTGATAACCTGGCGCGGCCTGTGGCGCAATAAAACCTACGCGGCCATTAACCTCATAGGCCTTAGTGTTGGCCTTGCGGCATGCCTGCTGGTGGCCGCTATTGTGATCGATGAGTTATCGTACGATAAACAATGGAGCAAGGCTAAGCAGATATACCGTATCATATCTGTAAATAACAGGGTTAAGGGCGATGATCGTTTTCCGCAAACGTTTACCGGCCTGGGGCCAACGCTTAAAAAGGAATTTCCGGAGCTGGAGGATTACTGCCGTATGCAGGTAGTTGGCGACAGGCTTAAAATAGGCGCTAACAGTGATGGTGTAGCTGTAAAAAATTTATTGGCCGAAGCATCGGTATGGAACTTTCTCGATCTAAAGGTTACCAAAGGCAACCCTAAAAAGTTTGTGGCCGGTTATGCCAACCTCGTGATCACCGAAAAATTCATGCAGCAGCATTTTAAGGGTCAGGATCCGGTAGGTAAAATATATTATACCATTCCCGAGTATGGCGATCCGCAGCCTTACCTCATTACCGGGGTAGTTAAGGAGTTGCCTGTAAATACCCATTTACGTGCTGATGTAATATCAATAGTTGCCTATCGTACCAGCGATGATCAGCTTGCTAAAGAAGAATATGGTACCTTCAATACACAATACCTGTTGCTAAAGCCCGGTACTGATGCAGGCAGGTTTGCCAAAAAGGTAAATAACTGGTACGCTGGTTTCACCGCGCCTAAAAAGCCCGGTTACAGTTACCAGTTTCAGCCGCTTGAGGATGTTTACCTGCGGTCGGACTTTGCCGAAGTACAGGATGTGCATGGCAGTATGCGCAGCTTATATATTTTTATAGCGGTGGCGGCTTTGCTGCTGGTTATAGCCTGCTTTAATTTCATGACGCTCACAACCTCGCGCATATTTACCCGCATGCAGGAAACCGGTGTGCGTAAAGTGCTTGGTGCCAGCAAAGGCCAGCTTATATCGCGCTACATTACCGAGTCGGTATTGTTTTTTGTGATCGCCTTTGTACTGGCTATTGGTGCCGCCAGTTTGTTTATTCCTTATGTTGAGGCTTATCTTGGTCATGCACTGGTGTTCAATGTTTATAACATAGGGTTTGTGGGTATGGCTATTTTAGCCATGCTACTTGTAAGCCTGCTCACGGGCATATATCCGGCATGGTATCTTTCGCGCCCCGGCCCCATGACTATTTTGCGCAGCCAACTGCCGTCGGGTTTTAAGCTTAACTGGCTCAAACGATCCCTGGTGGTGGGGCAGTTCGTTATCTCAATAGGTATCATCATAGCTACATTGGTGGTGCATTACCAGCTAAATTATATTGATACAGCCGATGTTGGGTTTGATAAAAATAACCTTGTAAAGTTGAATTATAATAACTGGGGCCCGGGTGCCGAGGCTTTTAAGCAGCGGCTGAGGCAGTTGCCCGGTGTTGAAAATGTAAGTATCAGCTCGTGGAGCCCCGGTGAGGGGCCGGGCAATATGTCAACCGAGATCAGCGTGCCGGGACAAAGCGGTAAGGTTGTGGTAAACTATATTCGTGGTGATGCTGACCTGCCTGCTACCCTCAAAGTTAAACTCAAAAGCGGCAGGTTGTTTGATCGTGAGATGAGAACCGATGTGGTGAATTTTGATTCGCTGATGATGGTTGATGAAATTAAGCTGAACAAAATGATGAAGACCAGGCCGGTAATTATTACCGACTACACGGCAGGTTTTTTAGGTTTGAAACTCAACTCGCGTACAGCAAATATTGAAGGCATCCCGGTAGGGGTAATCAGCAATTTTCATAATCAATCGTTACATTTTGGTATGAAACCCTGCATTATTCGTGCTGATAAGTCTAATGAGGGATATATACTCATCAGGCTCAAACAAAACCATCCTTCAAACTCATTAGCTACTATTAACGCGTTATTTAAAAGCACTTACCCCGAAAAACCATTTTTATATAAATGGGTAAGCGATGTGGTAAACGACCAATATAAGAACGAGGCTAAGCTGAAGCAACTGTTTTTTAGTTTCAGTATGCTCATTGTTTTCCTTGCCTGCCTGGGTTTATTCGGGCTGATAACCTTCACCACGCAACAGCGTGTAAAGGAGATAGGCATCCGCAAGGTTTTAGGTGCTTCGGTAACGTCCATAACCGCCATGCTATCGGCTGATTTTGTGAAACTGGTTATGCTGGCCCTGCTTATTGCCGCGCCGCTTGCAGGTTACATTATGGCGCAATGGCTGCAGGATTTTGCCTTCCGCATCAGCCTTAGCTGGTGGATGTTCGCGCTGGCGGGCGGTATGGCTTTGCTTATCGCTATTGTTACGGTGAGCACACAGGCTGTAAAGGCGGCATTGGCTAACCCGGTAAAAAGCCTGCGCAGCGAGTAATCAGTTTGTATCATAAGCGAACACCTGTTGTTACGCATGCGTACATTGTAGTATTGGTTGTTGAACTTAAATATTTGATAACCAGTAATTTGTTTGGTTGGTATGGCATTGGTAAGTGTGCTGTATCAACGTTTTAGTTCAGATCTTTAAAATATAACAACCATATCATGTTAAAAAATTACTTAAAAACCGCCTGGCGAAATCTTTGGAAAGGCAGGGTATTCAATATCATGAACATCATTGGCCTTTCGGTGGCAGTGGCTTGTTGTATCATGTTGTTCCTTACGGTGTATTACGAATTTTCATACGATAAGTTCCACACCAATCTGGATAAGATACACCAGCTTTATTTCACAAAGAACGGAGCTGATAAAGTTGAGAAATCCACCTCAATGCCCGCGCCGCTTACCCCTGCTGTTAAGGCCGAGTACCAGGATATAAAATACATTACCCGCATGGGCAATGGTGGTACCATTGTACGCTATGGTAATAAGCAAATTGAAGAAAGCATTCGTTTTGTTGATCAGGATTTTTTAAAAATGTTCACATTTCCGGTGGTTAAGGGTGATAACGCCTCGCCGTTGAAGGATTTGAACAATGTCGTGATTTCTGAATTTGTGGCCACTGCCATATTTGGTAAAACCAACCCTGTTGGTAAAAGTATCGAGCTTAATTACTCGGGCGAGCCCAGGAGTTTTGTGGTAAGCGCGGTTGTAAAGGATTTTCCGCAAAACTCGAGCATTAACTTTGATTTGTTGTTACGGTTTGAGAACGCGCCCGAATACCAGGCTAACATGAAGAGCTGGGACCATCACGATCATAACGTATTTGTACAGCTTAATGATAATGTTAAGCCTGCCGTATTTGATGCCCGCCTGCAAAGCTTTGTAAAAAAGGCATTTAAAACCACCATTGCTGATATGAAGCGCGATGGTGCCCGGCCTGATGCGCAAGGCAACGTGTACACCCTGAACCTTTTGCCTTTTGCTTATAACCATTTTGATACTGAACTGGTAGGCCTTGAGGGTAACTCGGTTAACAAAACCTATGTAATGGCATTACTTGCTATAGGTATCTTTATTTTGGTTATCGCTTGCATCAACTTTGTAAACCTTTCGGTAGCGCGCGCTTTTACACGTGCGCGCGAAGTAGGTGTACGCAAAACACTTGGCGCAAATAAATGGCAATTGCTCTCCCAGTTTTGGATAGAAACTTTATTAGTGTGCCTGTTTGCGCTCGTGCTTGGTATTGTCATCGCCAATTTCGCGTTGCCGGGCTTTAAAGCAACCTTCCGCAGCCAAATATCTATGAATATGCTGCTGCAGCCTGTTCAATTAGCGGTTATTACCGGCTTATTTATCCTGATAACAATAATTGCCGGTTTATATCCGGCTTTGCTGATGATGCGTTACAAAACGGTAATGGTGTTAAAAGGTACCGTAAACACCGTAAAGCCGGGCAAGGTGCGCAACATACTGCTGGTAACTCAATTCTCGTTATCATCCCTGCTTATTGTATGTACCCTGGTTACCTGGCAACAAATTGATTACCTGAAAAGCAAACCCTTAGGATACAGTAAGGATGAAGTGGTAAGCATACCGGTAGGCAATTCTGTTAATGGTGCACGTTCGCTCGAATTGTTCCGCAATCAACTGAACGGCGAGCCCGACGTGGTAGCCGTATCAGGCGCCTATGATAATATGGGTAGTGGTAAGGACGGATCAACCCGCACCTCAATAATCGGGTTTACTTATAAAGGCCATGATATACATACCAATATACAAGGCGTATCGTATGATTATGCCAAAACTATGGGTATAAAGTTGCTTGAGGGGCGTGACTTTTCGCGCGAGTTTACTACTGATAGCAATGCCGTTGTAGTTAACGAAAAGATGGCTGCGCAGCTTGGCGGTAAAAACGTGGTAGGTACCTATTTGCCGATGGATGATAAAAAACCATCGCTAATTGTTGGTGTAATGAAAAACTTCCACTTCCGCTCGTTACGTAGCGAAATAGAGCCGCTAACGCTGGTGCTGAGCGGCTATGAAATGAATTACATATTTGTAAAAGTGAGGCCGCAAAACCTGTCGAAAACCTTTAGCATGATAGAGCGTAAGTGGAAACAAACATTCCCTAATGCTGATTTTCAGGGTTCGTGGGTAAATGAAAATACCGAGCGGCAGTACAAAGCCGAGCAGCGCCTTTCAACCATATTTATAAGCGGAGCCATCATCGCCATAATTATATCATGTATCGGTTTGCTGGCCATATCATTCATGATCATGGTGCAGCGCACTAAGGAGATAGGCATACGTAAAGTACTTGGTGCCAATATTGCCGGTTTAGTGTTGCTGCTCTCTCGCGATTTTTTAAAGCTGGTGCTGCTGGCCGCATTAATTGCCTTCCCGTTAGCCTGGTGGCTAATGAGCAAGTGGCTGCAAAGCTTTGTATACCGTATTGATATTGAGTGGTGGATATTTGCCCTGGCTGCATTCATCGCTGTTGGCATAGCCTTTATAACGGTAAGTTTCCAGTCAATAAAAGCCGCACTGGCCAACCCGGTCAGGAGTTTACGAAGCGAATAGTTTTTAGTTAATATGAATGCAGATGCCCCGCCGAAAGCGGGGCGTTTTGCTTTAATGCCGCTGCGGATAAAAACTGTATCATAACCGTACGCTCCATGTTACATAAGCGAACAGGAAATCAATGTTGTTTTGTTGTAAGTTATTGATATGTAGTTATTTATTGTTTTGGTATGTTATTCATATATTAATGGCATAATCACAATTAAAAAAAGCAGAACAACTATGCTGTCATTACAACATATTTCAAAATACTACCAAACAGGGGGCAACAAAGCCTATGTGCTTAATGATCTGAGCCTGGATATTGACCAGGGCGAGTTCGTATCCATCATGGGGCCGTCAGGTTCGGGCAAATCAACGTTGCTTAACATCATTGGTATGCTTGATGAACCAACCAACGGTTACCATTATTTTATGGAGCAGCCCGTACATCAGTTAAAGGAAAAACAACGCTCGGCATTGTACAAGCAATATATAGGCTTTGTGTTCCAGGCCTACCATCTGATAGATGAGCTTACCGTTTACGAGAACATTGAAACCCCGCTCATCTACCAAAATATAAAAGGTGCGGAGCGCAAGGCCCTCGTGGCCGATATGCTTGACAGGTTTAACATTGTAGGTAAAAAGGATCTGTTCCCGGCGCAGCTATCGGGCGGGCAGCAGCAACTGGTGGGTATTGCCCGTGCGCTTATAGGTAAACCAAAATTACTTTTGGCAGATGAGCCTACGGGTAACCTCAACTCAAAACAGGGTGAGGAAATTATGGAACTGTTCAGCAAAATAAATAAGGAAGACGGCGTAACCATTATCCAGGTAACCCACTCCGAAAAAAATGCCGAGTACGGCTCGCGCATCATCAACCTGCTGGATGGCAGGATAGAATCAACTACAACACTCTGATATTCATGCGATACTTTTTATATATTATAGTTATAGCCTTTGTTTTAACAGGCGGCACCGCGCAGGCACAAACCGATACGGTGTATAGCTTGCAGCAATGCCTTGATATTGCTATCCGCAACAACCTCGATGTTAAAAAAAGCGAACTTGAAATGGAGCGCCAGCGCATTTACTGGAAACAAGCAAGGCTCAATCTGCTACCAACCATTAACGGCGCTGTTGACCATTCTATCAACAATGGCCGTAGCCAGAATGCGGATCTTACTTACGTTAACGCGCAAATTACTAACGCAAATTATAACCTTAACAGTAACCTGGTGCTTTTTGATGGTTTAGCCATGTTCAGCAGCATTAAACAAACTGCATTGGCCTATCAGGCCGGACAAATGGATTTTCAGGCAGCAAAGAACAGCATCAGCCTTAATGTTATAACCACCTATCTGGCCATGCTTAATAATGAGGACCAGGTAACACAGGCCGAAACCCAGGTTCAGGTATCGCAACAACAGGCCGACAGGTTAGCCGTGCTCAATCGTGATGGTAACGTTACCCCTGCCGAGTTTTACAATTTACGAGGACAATTAGCAAGCGATCAGCTATCGCTTATCACCGCTAAAAATAACCTGATCGCCTCCCGGCTTAATTTGCTTGAGCTGATGAATATCCCTTATAATAAAAATATAAAATTTGAACGCCTGAGCGCTGATGAATTGCCCGCGGCTTACAAAACTACCCAGGATGATGTTTATAATACCGCGCTGAAAGATCTGGCGCAGGTTAAAGCGACTGAATTGCGGGTGCAAAGTTCTCAGAAAGCGGTTAAAGCAGCCAAAGGACGGATTTTCCCTACTTTGAGTTTTTATTCGGGCGTGTTTACCCAGTACTCGAGCGGGTCGGCAGGAAGTTATACAAGCCAGTTCCGTAACAACTATAACACATCTTTCGGGTTAAACCTGTCTATTCCTTTTCTTAACGGTTTTAAACGCAGGAACGATGTAGCGCTTGCAAAAATAAACCTGCAGGAATCACAATATGTTGATTACACTACCAAGGTAAAGCTGAAGCAAAATGTTGAGCAGGCCTATGCCAACATGTCGTTGGCTATGGAACGCTATAAAATTCAGGCCGACCAGGTGGCGGCTTATGCGGAGGCTTTCCGTACTACCGAGATCAGGTTTAATGCCGGTGCTGTTACTTCGGTTGAATTTGTTATCGCCAAAGGCAACCTTGACCGCTCTCGCACCAACCTCATTATTGCCCGGTACGATTACTTTATCCGCACCAAAATATTAGATTATTACCAAAACCGGTTATCATTTAATTGATAGCATACTTTTTTCACAATTGTTAAGCCTTTGCCTGCACGGCAGAGGCTTTGTTTGTTACTACTCTTTACAGTTGTTATCAAATAGTAAAAAAAGTGTCTGCCATCGTATTTAAACCTAACCTTTTTCGGGCAAAATCAGTTTAAAGGATGGAGGCTTATTGTAACATATACAATTTGCTTGCATTTTTTAAAATTATAGGGCAGGTATATGAAAAAACTGGTACTCGTAACTTCTGTTTTTGTGTTGATGATGGCCGCGTGCAAAAAAGATCCGGCCGATTTTAGCGGGTATGAAAATATCATTGCATCAGTTGATAGCTATCAGCCGCTTGTTAAAGGGAGTTATTGGGTATATGCCGAGGCCATAGGTTCAACAACCGATACCGTAACCAAAACTTTAAATGGTAATACAGTGACGGTGAACGGCGTGGTATATTATGAGGCTAATGTACTTTCGGAGCAAAACGGCAGCTCAAAAGAATATTATTACTCTGACGGGCATAGCTATTACACCCGCAAGCAGGATGCGCTTTTAGGTGCCGAACCGGTTAATTTTTATTATTTGGTTGATACTGCCAAAATCAACACCGGCTGGACCGGCCGGCTTACCCCAAGCGGTACGATAGAAGGGCAGGAGGTTATGCAGGTAGGCTATATGAAAAACCCCGATACGACCCGTAAAGTGCAGGGCAAGGATTATAGCAAAGTGGTAAGCACGGGCGTATCTGTATCGGCCAAGCTGGATGATGGAAGCTATGCTTTGCTTTACACCTACAATAATTATATGGTTAAAGGCATAGGCACTATACAAACCGACGTTCAGCAGGGCGACAGGCTGATCAGTACTACCAGCCTTGTGAGATATCATATTCCGGAGATTCCTGAAAAGTAAATCAAACAACCTTACGGCCGATTTTGTAATTTAGTATCCGCAAAAAACGGATACTGGCACCATGCTTAAAAAGCTAACCATAAATAATTACGCGCTGATTGATAACCTGGAGATCAGCTTTGATAAAGGCCTCAACATCCTCACCGGTGAAACCGGTGCGGGTAAGTCTATTATATTGGGTGGCCTGTCGCTTATATTAGGGCAGCGCGCCGAAAGCCGCTACTTTTTTAACCAGCAAAAAAAGTGCATTATTGAAGGTTTGTTTAAGGTGGATAGCCTTGATATAAAGGAATTTTTTACTGATAACGACCTGGATTATGAGGCCGAAACCGTGCTGCGCCGTGAAATATCGGCCGATGGAAAATCGCGCGCCTTTGTTAATGATACCCCTGTAAACCTGGCCACGTTAAAGCAGTTGGGCGAAAAGCTGATCGATATACACTCGCAACATGCTACGCTCGAAATAAACGACCCCGAATTTCAATTGATGGTGGTTGACGCTGTTGCCGGTAATGCCGTGCAACTGGAGGCTTATCAAACTAAATTTAAGCTATACCGTGCCGAAAATAACCGCTTAAAGCAACTGATAGAAGATAGTGAAAAGGCTAAGGCCGATCTTGATTACTACCAGTTTCAGTATGATGAACTGGAAAAGGCCGGGCTTGCCGCCGATGAGCAGGAACAATTGGAGCAGGAGTTATACACCTTAAACAACGCCGAAGAAATAAAGCGTAACCTGCTTGGCGCTAATTATTTGTTACAGGATGGTGAAGCCGCTGTGTTAGCACAACTAAAAGAAGCCGGACTGCAGCTATCAGCATTAGAGAAATTTAACCCCGAAATAGAGGATCTGCATAACCGTTTAAATAGTACGGTTATTGAACTGAAAGATATAGCTGCCGAAATTGAAAACCTGGAGCAGCGCACCTTTACCAATGAGGCCCGCGCCACGGAGGTTAACGACAGGTTAAGCATAATTTATAATCTGCAAAAAAAACATCGCGTAAGCAGTAATGCCGAACTGCTGCAATTGCAGGATGATCTGTCGGGCAAAATACAGCAGGCCATATCCAGTGATGATGCTATCGAAAAGCTGCAGAAAGAGATAACCGCTATAAAAAAGGAACTGGAAAAACAATCCGCCGAACTATCAGCAAAGCGGGCCAAAGCTATCCCCTCAATACAAAAACAAGTGATAACTACCCTTGCGGAAATGGGCATGGCTAACTCCGTATTACAAATAGAGCTAACCACTACGGTTGATTTTATTAAAACCGGAACCGATAATGTGCGTTTCCTCTTCTCGGCTAATAAAGGGCATACACCCGGCGAAATGAGCAAGGTAGCATCAGGCGGTGAGCTCTCGCGGGTGATGCTGAGCATTAAATCGCTGGTGGCGCAATATACGGCCTTGCCAAGTATTATTTTTGATGAGATAGATACCGGTGTATCCGGCGAGGTAGCCAACAAGGTAGGCCAGATCATGGAGCGTTTAGCCGCCAACCTGCAGGTAATCACCATAACGCACCTGCCGCAGATTGCCAGTAAAGGGCAGCGCCACTTTTTTGTATATAAGGATCAACAGGGAGATATTACCTACAGCCGCATAAAGGAATTGGCCGAGCAGGAGCGCGTACTCGAGATTGCCAAAATGCTAAGCGGCGACAAGCCCGGCGAAAGTGCCCTGCAAAACGCAAGGGAGTTGCTTTCTTTGTGAGTTTTTATGAGTTTGCAGTTACCGGTGGCATTTTGCTTTTAGTTATCAGTTCGCAGTTATTTGGTTAAAAAGCCAACCGCCAACTGTCCACTGCAAACCGTCCACTGCCCACTGGTAACTGCAAACTGCCAACTGTAAACTGAACACCGTCAACTGAAAAAATAATTATAACTTTACCCCGATTATAAAAAACTCATATAATGGCTTATAATTTATTAAAAGGTAAAAAAGGGATAATATTTGGTGCCCTTAACGAGCAATCAATAGCCTGGAAGGTAGCACAGCGCGCCGTACAGGAAGGTGCCGAAATAGTATTAAGCAATGCCCCTATAGCCTTGCGCATGGGCGAATTAAACAAATTGGCCGAAGAATGCAATGCCCCGGTTATTGCAGCCGATGTTACCAGCAATCAGGATATTGAAAACCTGCTTACCAAAACGCAGGAGCATTTTAATGGCGGTGTTGATTTTATACTGCACTCCATAGGCATGAGCGTTAACGTGCGCAAAAGCATCCCTTATCCTGAAAATAATTACGATTATACCTTTAAAGGTTTTGATATATCAGCCCTGAGCTTACACCGCATATTGCAGGAAGCCATGAAAAAGGATTTGATTAACGAGTGGGGTTCAGTTGTGGCGTTAAGCTATATTGCAGCCCAGCGTTACTTTCCGGGTTACAATGATATGGCTGATAACAAAGCCGTATTAGAAAGCATTGCCCGTAATTTTGGTTACGAGTACGGCATGAAAAAGAATGTACGCGTAAACACCATATCGCAATCACCAACCCGCACTACTGCAGGCTCGGGTGTTAAAGGCTTTGATGGCTTTATTGAATTTGCTGAAAAGATGAGTCCGTTGGGTAATGCCAATGCCGATCAGTGTGCTGATTATGTGGTTACCCTGTTCTCTGACCTTACCCGCATGGTAACCATGCAAAACCTGTTTCATGATGGTGGTTTTTCATACACCGGCGTAACACAGGCCGTTATCGATCAGATGGGTAAATAATAATACTTATATTTAATCAATATCAAAGGGCCTTGTTGTTATACAAGGCCCTTTTTTATACGCGGTTACCGGGTATTTGGTATACGGTATATTATGGTTAAATTTGAATTACAAACCATCTGCTTATGTCGTCATACACTGATATTGAACTGGTAAATAACGAGGCTATCCACAATTTTGAATTTGTTGTAGAAGGCTATCGCGCTTTTGTTGATTACATAAAAAAAGGCGACAAATATTACCTTGTACATACCGAGGTGCCCCAGGAGCTTGAAGGCAAAGGCGTAGCCTCGGCATTGGTTGAAAAGGTATTTCAGTACATTGAGGGCCAGGGTGCCAAAATTGTGCCGCTATGTGTTTATGTGCAAGGCTTTTTAAAGCGGCACCCGGAGTGGAGCAGGGTAGTAGCATAGCTATTGCTTACTTCGCTTCTTCCTCTTTTTTCTTATCCTTTTCGTCGTCTTTATCCTTATCTTTTTTGCGGTTGCGGTTTAGTTTAATCTTTACCTTTCCATCGTCACCATCGGCGGCAAGCAGGTGCAGTACTATGCCCTTCATGCGTTTTTTGCGGCGTTCTTCGGGGTCGGTTATTTTATAATCATCCTTAGGGTTACGCAACGGAACGTCAATAGCTATATTAGTGCCTGTGCCTAATGAATAAACACCGGCCATATCCACATTCAGTACGCTCGAACTGATCTGCATTGGCCTGATGTTGATCTTTTCGCCACGCAAATCAAAAGTACCATTCAACTGCGGGAAGGTGATATTATCCAGATCGCGGAAAGGGAACGCGAATTTACCCACGCTCTTTATAGGGTCGAATGATTTTAAAGCGCCATTCTTTAGATCGAACGACAAGGTACCGAATACAGACCGCGGCACCAGGCTGCCATCATTGGTAATGCGCCCTTTTACGCTGGCGTTTGAACTGAGAAAACCTGTCAGGTTTTTGCTGGTAAGGCTGCTCAGGCCAAAGTTATCAAACGCGTAAAAAAAGGTGCTTATGTTAACATGGTTCACCTTTGTTTTTATATCGAACGAGTTAGCCGGTCCATCCTGCTGCACACGGCCGCTTATGTTAAGTGAGCCACCGGCATGTTTAAGGCTGATGCTGTTGATGGTAACGCCATTATCGGTAAGTTCGGCACTGGCAATGGCATCCGTAGCCAGAAATTTTTTATAGTATACTTTTTCAACCAGCATGTGAAGTTCGGCGCTGGCCTTTTCAAATACATCATTCAGTTGCTCGGCAAGGTTACCGTTGTTGGTGCGTTTTTTCGGCATTTTGCGTACATAGCTTTTCTTATTTAAAAAGCCTAAAAACTCACCCAGGTATAATTGCGGACTGCGAACATACCACGTTAGCACCATCTTCTCCGGATCTTTGTAATACAGGTTCAAAAAGTTCTTTACCCGCCCATCCATTTTTACAATACTGCGGCCGCTTTGTAATTGTATGTTTTTAAATAACAAGTCATTATCGGTAAAGTATAATGATAACGATGAATTTTTAAGATTAAGCCCCCGCGGTACATAGGTCATATCAGCGTTTTTTATGTTAATGGCACCGCGGAATACCGGCTTGTTTAACTGATAATCCACAATATCGGCCTTATAGTGCAGGTTGAGGTCGGCAACGCCTTTGTTAAATTTAAGCGGATCGCCCTCAAAAACATTGTTCAGCTTAGCTACATCAAATTTGGAGCGGAATGCGCCCGAAGCGATAGGTTTGATCAGGTTAACGATGGTTGTAGTATCCATTGTAAAAGGCATACCTTTATAATTACCTGTAAAATTATACAAGCCTATGGCTGAGTTTTCGTCGCCTAATTCTTTACCTTTTTCATAGCCATTAGTAAACATGCCATTAAAGCTGCAGTTTTCCATCACACCTCCGGGTGTTTTAAGGGTAGTATTGCTAACCTTGCAGCGCACATTAATGGCCGGATCGCCGCCACCGCCAAAATCGCCTACTAAAGAGGTGGTAACTTCAAGCGGTTTTGATATGCTGAACATATTTAGTTTAGTGGCTATGTTAGGAGCCAGTACATTAGCGGCATGTTGCCATAGCAATTCGTCAACTTTTATATTAATGGTGAATTTTACAGGATCTTTAGCCGTTTCAAACTTAGCGCCTATAATAAACGGATCTTCGCCAATATTTAATTTGTTGGGTGCTACGGTTATCACACCATCCTTTTCAGTGTACTGAATATCGAACGGTCCGCGTAACTGTTTGTCCTTTAAAAAGCTGCCCCGTTTGGTATTAAAGGCAAGGCTTTTAACTTTGGTATCCAGGTTTATTTTAGCTTTCCAGCCACTGCTTGGGTAATCAACCTTACCTTTAAGGGAGTTTACATAGAAGCTGAATAACTTATTGGCCTTTTGGTTATTTAAGGAAAAGGCAACCTTGTTTAAGTCAATACGTTTGATGATAGCTGCCGCACCTTCATCGCTATCTTTATTTTTATCGGCATCAGGTTTAGGTTTGCCTTTCTTAAAAACAGCCGTGTTGCTATAGCCTGTGCTGTCGGTAAAAAAGTCGATAGATGCATTATTTATACTGATCTTCTGTATGTTAACGTTGCCTGCTATCAATGAAAGGGCATTTACGGCTACTTCTACATCACCGGCCTGTAAAAGCGTATGCTTGTGTTTTGGCCATTGATTATCTTTTAATGATACATTTTTTAGCGATACCGCCACATTAGGGAATGCCGAAAAAAAAGTAGGATCAAGCTCGCCGATTACCAGCTTACCATCAATGCTTTTATTAACGGTTTGGGTAATAAGGGTTAATACCTTTTGTTTGTTAAAGGTGATGTATAGCGTTGCCGCAATAAATAAGAGCAGTATAAGTGCTAATATTCCACCCAATACTTTCAGGGTAGTTTTAATCCATTTAGGCATATGTTACAGGTGATTAGAAAATATTACACCAGTTAGTGCAAAAGGTGTTCCAATCAACCGGCCTAAACAATTAAGGAATAGGTTAGCCTTTAAGATGCTGCCATATCACATCAAAAACATCCGGCGCGTTCAGGGTACCCGCCACTGCATTATCAGTAATCAGTACAGGTTTATATTGATTGGCTACGTTAACCCTTCCGTGTGATCCTTTGATCAGAGTAGCATCCAGCGGTATTACATCCATTACATACCTGAAGCCTGCCTTTTTACGCAACAGCTTGTACCCGGCACGTGCCTTTGAAGTCATGAACATTTCAACCGGATCGTAACCCGGTTTTTTGTGGATATCAACCACGCGGGCATAGTCGGGCGCTACGGCATCATCCAGCCAAAAATAGTAGGTAAACCAGCTATCCTTATCGGCCATCACTACAAGGTCACCAGCGCGATCATGGTCAATATGGTATTTGGCCTGCTCCTCACGGTCAAGCACCAGTTCAACACCTTTAACAGATTTAATGAGGCTTTTTACTTTTTCAGTAACTGATGGGTCATTGATGTAGATATGAGCTATCTGATGATCGGCCACGGCAAACGCTTTTGAGGCACCCGCATCCAGTAGTTCCAAACCGCGCTCTACGCGTATGCCCAGCAGATCATGCTGGCGCAGCAAACGGTTCAAATGTATGGGGTTATTTACCGGAGCGATGCCGTACTCCGAAAGCAGGATGATCTTTGCGCCTTTTTGCTCGTAAAACGTAACCAAATCTTTCACCACATCATCTATCTCTTTTAATTCAGGTGCTATTTTAGCAATATCCGGTCCGAATTTTTGCAGGCAATAATCCAGGTGTGGCAGGTAGATAAGCGTGAGGGTAGGGTTGTGCAGATCATCCGTATGCATAGATGCATCAGCTATCCAACGCGTCGATTTAATATTAGCGCCCGGCCCCCAGAACTGAAATAACGGGAACTGCCCCAGCTTAGTTTGCAACACATCGCGCAATTCAGCCGGGTGCGAATAGCAATCGGGCATCTTACGGCCATCGGCCAAATAATTTGGGCGTGGTGTAACCGAATAATCAGCGTTTGAATACATATTGTACCACCAAAACATCATGGATGTGGTAAAGGAGGGATCTTCCTTTTTGGCTTTGTCCCATATTTTTTCACCGTTAACCAGTTTGTTCGATTGTTTCCAGAATTTTACCTCGCTATCCACCCTGTCATACCAGCCGTTGCCTACAATGCCGTTATCCGCTGGCCATTTGCCGGTTAGGTAAGCCGACTGTACCGAGGTGGTAACCGCGGGCAAAAGCGGCTCAATGGTAGTAAGGTTTTTTTTAGCGATATATTGTTTCAGGAAGGGGGTATGCTCGCCAATAACCGAGGTTGACAGGCCAACAATATCAATAACAACCGTTTTATTCATAGGTACGAATGTATTAAATGCTTAGTTTGTTTTTTACCCACGCCAACTCTCTGCTGATGGATTGCGCCATGGGTACTTTTAACTCCTGTGGCAATACGCCCCAGGTATAAGTTTCAGCTTCGAGGTGATTGGTGAACGGTTTGTTCTTCCAGATTTCCAGCACCTCGCTTATGTCACTCTGGGTTGATTGTAGCAGGCCAAAATCTTCCAGAAATATCGGCACGTGAAAATGCGCGCGCCATTCTGCGGCGTCATCTTTCAGCAGCAGGGCATCTGTCAGGTCGGGGTAGCGGGCAAGCTGCCCGTCATGCAACCGGGCAATTACCTGGTGCAGGTAGGTGGGCTCATCAAATTTGGCAAACTCATCCAATATGGCTTGTTTGTTATCCGGTTCGCCAGTAAAGGTAGCCTTAAGGGCAGCGCTGATCTGTATCTTGCCCGTAACTATGCCTTTGGCCTCCAGTTCATCTATCACCGCCTGATGCGGCTCATAACCAATGGCGAAGTGGCAAACATCATAACATAGGGTGATATGGCGCTTTATCAGTGCTTCGGCTTCATGAGCTAACAGGTCGCGCTTCTCCGCAAAATGGGTAATGCCGTGCGGCAGTAAAACATGCTCATACCAGTCAATAAATTCACGGCCGGTTTCCAATATGCCATCCGGCTCCGGTTCAATATCCAGGTGCAGTAGAATGCCGGTTTGCTCATAGATATTGCTTAACTCCTCGGCCACCAACAATATTTTTTTTGTGGCGACAAGTTTGGCCTCTTCCATTTCAACGCCGGTATCAAACCAATGCTTGTAGCTTAACGGAGAGGTGGAGATACCGCCTTCCATGCCTTCAGGAATCAATGCGGTAAGGATATGGAATAAACGCAGGGTATAGGCTAAACGGTCACTGGTTGTCCAGTCGGGCGCATGTACCTGGTCTTTTACCACGGTATCATGAAAGCCCCAGTACGGAAAGCCGTTCATGGTAAATACGTACGCGTTGTTATCAAACAGCCATTCCTTAAACTGCTGCATGTTATCGCCCATCAATATTTCCAGACTTGCCTGATTAGACAGGCGCAGGCCGATACCCATTGGCTTGTCAGGAGATAACTGCGCCTTAACCTCCGGAAAGTTTTGTTTTAAGGCAGCGAAATGATCGGCCCAGCTCTCGCCGGGATGTATATTGGTGCAGTAGGTTAAATGCGCGTTATTGATCTGCATAGGTAGATAACGTTTATTGCAACTGGTGTTGCTGTGTATCTGTTAAAATATGGCCGGCTTGTTCAAGCAGGGCGGTATCCATTTCGTGTACTTCCTGCCCACGGCCTATAGCGGTAAGCAGCATAATGGTAAGCTGCCCGCCCAGGTGTTCCCTGAATTCCTCAAGGCCATCCAGTATCGGGCTGTTGCCCTCATTTACCTGCAATAGCGAATGGGTAACCTCAAAGCCTAAATTAAGCAGCAGTTGAATTACCCTTTGGCTTTCAGCCGATGTAAGGCGACCTGAAAGGTTTGAATAAACCGTATCCAACGCTATGCCCATGGCAACGGCTTCGCCGTGCCTTACCTCAAAATTGCTCAGATACTCCAGCTTATGTGCGCTCCAGTGGCCAAAATCCAGTGGGCGCGATGAGCCGCTCTCGAACGGGTCGGCACCGGCAATATGTTCCATGTGCAGCTTGGCGCAGCGCCAAACCAATTGGTTCATTACGGTCATGTCACGTTCAGCCAGGGCTTGTGCGTTGGCTTCAATCCAGTTAAAAAAGTCGGCATCCTTTATCAGGGCTACCTTAATAGCTTCGGATATGCCCGAACGCCAGTCGCGGTCGCTAAGTGTGGTCAAAAATTGCTCATCATTAAACACCGCTACCGGCGGCACGAACGTGCCCAGAAAATTCTTTTTATTAAAATAGTTGATACCATTTTTTACCCCGATGCCTGAGTCGTTTTGCGATAGCACCGTTGTAGGTATGCGGATATGCTTAATGCCCCGGTGCGATACAGCCGCGGCATAGCCCACCATATCGAGTACCGAACCGCCGCCAATGGCCGCTATGTATGAGTGACGGTCGATGCCGTAAGTATTTACCGCTTCAACCACCTGGTCGAAATAAGTGGTATCATTTTTTACCTGCTCGCCACCGGGAATGATCAGGATATGATCAACCAGTTTTACCGTGTTGTTAGCTGCAAAGTAAGCTTTGATGTTTGCTGTTAATTGCGGATGCGCCTGGGCTACACCCGCATCAATCACAAAAAATATTTTACGCTGTACGGCAGTATTTACCTGCGATAAAAAATCGTTGAAAATGCTATTGCCGGCTTCAAAAAGCCCGGCGGTGAAAAGTACTTTATATTCAAATTTTACAGTGAACGACTGTTGTAAATGCTCCATTAAAGCTCCGAATCAAAAAACGTTAAAAAATAAAATCAGGTAACGGCAAATATTTTAGCCAGCCACATGGATAATGGTAACAGGCAGGCTATCAATAAAGCTACGAAAAATGTGCTGAATGTTGCCGCCCAAGCCGCATCCATCAGGATGAGCGATATTACACCTGCCTTTACAGCCGCGCCTATATTTTTACCAACAGGTTGTTGAATAGCCTTTAATAACGGACGGAATATAATCCAGATGAAAGGTATCAGAAAAACCGAGGTTAATAATAGCGTTCCGTTACGGTAACCAAAATAGGCGATGATGCCCGCCACAATGCCGTATAAGCCTGAAGCGATGTACAAATTGCCCTTGCTGCCCCCATGCACCTCACCGCGGCTTATCATCGTAATACAAAATATATAGATGATGGGCACCACGGCCAGCATGTACCAATGCTGCAATACATCAGGCAGTATGCTGATGCCTAACAGCAGGTTCAACCCACGGCAAAGCCCCATATTAAGCGGCCCGAAAAAGGGATGATGCTTGCTGATCCTGTTATAAAGCAATGCGAAAAAGGCGATGGCTACAGCCAATATACCCGACATGACTCCGCAAAAAACGGCTGCTGTAATACCGGTTATCAACAATACACTGCCCAATGTTGCGGCAGATGCTTTGCTGATGATGCCGCTTGGAATGGCACGCTCGGGGCGCTCAATTTTATCCAGCTCGGCATCAAAAACATCATTAAATACAATGCCGCCACCATACAGGCAGGCGGTTGAAAAGCATAATAATAGTGTGGTTGATAAATAACCAAGCATCATGAAAGCGCCCGGGTCAGCAAATATGCCGGTGATGGCTATGCCCGCCAGCACATCAGCTACGGAGGTAACGATGTTGGCCGGGCGCATCATGCGCAGGTAACTGATGGTTTTACTCAAAACAATTAACTGATAATGATGGACGATTTATCTACCCTTGGCTGCTGGCCGCCGCGTAAAATGCTGTTGCCCTCAAACCTGGCGCTTTGGTCAATGTTCACACCAAAGTCGGCTTCATCAATTTGTCCGCTTTGGGCAAAGGCAGTTATCGCGTTGCGGTAAGTTACCAGTTCAATATCTTCGGCACTGATGCCATTTAATTTCATCAGGGCGGCGGTTTTGGGTACGGCCAGCGGATCGCTGATGCCCCAATCGGCAGCCGAATTGATCATGATCCGTTCAGAGCCATATTGCTTCACCACCTCAACCATACGCTGGTTGCCCATTTTGGTGAACGGATAAATGGTAAATGCCGCCCAGAAACCACGGTCAAGCACTTCCTTTACCGTTTCCTCATTATTATGATCGATAATGACCGTATACGGATCAAGGCCATGTTCAATAGCGATATCCATGCTGCGCTGGGTACCATGTTTTTTATCGCGGTGCGGGGTATGTACCTGTACAGGCAAACCCGCCTCTTTAGCCAGATCCAGTTGCAGGCGGTAATATTTTTCTTCGGCAGCAGTTTGGTCGTCAAAGCCTATTTCGCCAACGCCAACCACGCCATCTTTATAAACAAACAGCGGCAGTATTTCCATTACCTGCTCGGCAAGGGCTTCATTATTAGCCTCACGTGAGTTAAGGCCGATTGTGCAATAGTGCTTAATGCCAAATTGCGATGAGCGAAAACGCTCCCAACCTACCAGGCTGCTGTAATAATCGCGAAAGCTATCAATACCAGTACGTGGCTGGCCCAGCCAAAAGGCAGGCTCAATCAGTGCTACCACACCTGCATCGGCCATAGCCTGGTAATCATCCGTAGTGCGCGATGTCATGTGCACATGCGGGTCAAAAAATTTCATGCCTTTAACGGCGCTTATATCAAATGCCTCGGGTTTTTGGCCCGGAAGCGGTTTATCTTCAAATGAATGGCTGCAGCACATAATCGTTCAATTTATTGGTGTTATTAAATGGTACTGTATTGTTGTTTAACGGCATTCACTATGCCGGCATCGGTAAATGGCGAAGCCAGATGCCATAGTTCAGGCACTACACTGCGGCCAGCGGCACCGCGCTCGCGGGCAAAATCCATCAGTATACGGGCAAGTTCGGGATTGTTACGATCGTTAAGGCCGGTTATCAGATCCAGGCGCTTGTCGGTAAAAATGGCTTTCATCACCAGTTGGTTCCAGGCGGCTTCGGGCAGGTATTCGGCCGGGTAGGGATTATGGTACATAATAGCCTCCAACACACTCCCAATATTGCTGCGAATGCCTTCGGCACAACGTTTTACCAAAAAATCCGGATAAGCTAAAATTGGCAATGCTGAATATAAAGCTACCAACTCATTCATCTCGGCGGCTAAAAACAGGTTCTCAATTACGGCGAAATAATGCTCCCTGTTTGTGGCATCGGCCTGCAACAACAGGTATACACGGCCAAGGCGGTCTGCGGTCCAGCCCTCGATAACAAAGCCCGGGCGGATGGTGTTCAACTGTTCGGCCTGTTCAGTAGTTATGGTAATAACTGCTTTGCCTGTTTTACGGGGCATCATGGCAAAGGCCGCGTTAAAATTCGCAGTGTTGTTAATATCGCCTTGTTTGCTTAACCATGTCCAGGCATCAAGCTTAATATTGTTTTGAATTATAGTGGCAAGCAAATGCCTTAATGCCTCAGTATCGTACCCAAACATAGCTTTTATACGGCCAAAAAGTTAATTAATAAAGCCCCGGCAATAATCAGCAGCCCGAAAAACTCGCGTGTTTTTTCGATGTAAGGCTTTTCGGCCTGCATGCTTTCAACCAGGCTTGGTTTGTTGTATTTACTTATCCAGTCGCGCACGCCATCTTTCTGAAAAAACAGCAATACGGCATATATCAGGTAAAACGCGATGAGTAAGAGATATATAGTAGGATAAACAGTACCAGCGGCGGCAAATCCGCAGCAAGCTGCGGCGCTCAGGTAAATGGGCACCCACAGGTACCAGTCAACATCATTAAAGTTGAGATAAGCGAAGCCTATAAAAGCGATGCAGAAAATGATATTTAATACGATCAGCATAATCCAGGGATACCGGTAAATTTGTTATTATAAGGGCTTTTACCGATAGTAGCAAAGCTAAATTAGTTATTATAAAGTTTATGCAATGTAATTATTCATAAATGTTACATGGCGGTTTATATTTGCGTTATGCTACACTCCCTGTTAAAAACAACCCTGCTTATTGCCCTATTTGCCTTTACTGCATTCTCGGCATCAGCACAAAAAGTAATTGAGCCCAAAGATACGCCTGCCGAATGGTCAAAGCCATATCAGCCGTTCCGCATTGCGGGTAACCTGTATTATGTGGGTACTTATGATCTGGCGAGCTACCTTGTCGTAACACCTAAGGGAAACATCCTGATCAACACCGGATTGGCTAACTCTGCTGATATAATAAAAAAGAATATCGCTACCCTGGGTTTTAAGTTTAAGGATATAAAAATACTGCTCACCACCCAGGCCCATTATGATCACTTAGGGGCCATGGCTGCCGTTAAAAAGCAAACAGGCGCTAAAATGATGGTTGATGAGGCCGACGCGCAGGTAATGGCCGATGGCGGTAGCAGTGACTATGCTTTAGGTAATGGCGTTAGTACCTACGTGCCTATTAAAGCCGACAGGATATTGCACGATAAGGATAGCATTATATTGGGAGATACAAAACTAACTATGTTGCACCACCCCGGGCATACCAAGGGCTCATGCAGCTTTTTGCTGGATGTAAAGGATGCGGTGCGCACTTACCGCGTGCTGATAGCTAACATGCCAAGCATCGTAACCGAAAAGAAATTTGGCGAGGTGAGCGAATACCCGGCTATTGAAAAGGATTATGCTTACACTTTTGATGCTATGAAGAAGCTTTCGTTTGATATATGGGTGTCATCTCACGCCAGTCAGTTTAACTTGCATACCAAACACAAACCCGGCGATACGTATAACCCGGCAGCTTTTATTGATCTGAAAGGCTATGATACTTACCTTGCCGAACTGGATGTGGAGTTTAAAAAGAAAAGGGCAGAGTGATGGTAAACTGCTATGCCTGCCTGCAGCATAGTACAAGTGTTGATTTTACGGTGATTTGTCGTTCAAAGGCAAAATAATTATGGTTGCCATATGACAAAATTAAATGTTTAACCATTTAATTTTGGCCGCACAATAAAACGTAAAATCACTATGAGTTTAATAAAAAATTTGAACTGGCGTTATGCCACCAAAAAAATGAACGGAGCTGTAGTTCCGCAGGAGAAACTGGATTATATATTGGATGCCGCCCATTTGGCACCATCATCATCAGGCTTACAGCCTTATAAAATATTTGTAATATCTGACCGCGAGGTGCTGGCTAAAATAAGAGCTATCGCTTTTGATCAAAGCCAGATAACCGATTGTTCACACCTGCTGGTTTTTGCCGCATGGGATAAGTACACGTATGATCGTATGGGAGAAGTGTTTAAACGTACCGTGCAGGAGCGTGGGCTGCCTGATGATGCAATGAATGCTTACCTTGACAGAGTTTGGAGTACGTATGAACCATTAGGCCAGGAATGGCATGCTGCACACGCTGCTAAGCAATCATATATAGCTTTAGGTTTGGCCATAGCCGCCGCTGCCGAACAAAAGGTAGATGCTACACCAATGGAAGGGTTTTTACATGAGCAGCTTGATGAAATATTAGGCTTAGCCGGGCAAGGGCTGAAAAGTGTTACCCTATTGCCTTTAGGCTACCGCGATGAAGCTAACGACTGGCTGGTGAACCTGAAAAAGGTACGTACCCCTGTTGAAGAGTTTATTACTGAGGTTAAATAAGCAAATACCTTATAAATAAAAACGGAGCGCCCGCATTATTGCGGCGCTCCGTTTTTGTTTTAGTATAAAAGTATTACTGTTTTTTGATCTCAACACGGCGGTTAAGCGCACGGCTTGCCTCGTCAGTATTGCTTGATATTGGTTTGCTTTCGCCAAAACCTTTAACAGTAAGCCTGTTGGCGCTTATGCCACTGTTGGTAAGGTAAGTTTTTACCGAGTTGGCACGCTCAACTGATAGGTCCATATTGTGTTTCTCTGAACCTTCGGCTGATGAATGGCCATCCAGCATAAATGATACCGCGTCATCCTTTTTCATTTCGGCAACGGCCTTGTCAAGCAGCGCGTACGAGTCGGTTTTCAGTATACCTGAGTTAAATTCGAACTGTATGTTGCTAAAATTATAGTTTGGCGCTGCCGGCGGCGGTGGCGGAGCCGGGGTTTCTTCTTTTACGGGCGGTGGCGGCGGCGGAGTAGCAGGTTTTTCAACCGGCGGTTTTGGCGGCGGTGGCGGCGCTACTACGGCTTTCTTTGATTTACAGGCCGGCATTGCTGCTACCGAAGCGGCAATAAGCAAAATGCTGCCATATTGTTTTAGTGACTTCATTGTTAAAGAAATAGTTTAAAGTTGAAAACGGGTTTTTACAGGCATTTATTGCCGCCGCCTAAGTTAAAGGTTTTGTATAAAGTATCTAACATAGCTTAAAAACTTCTTTGCGGGCACTTTACATTGTAAGTATTGTTGAGCATTATGCCGATCACAATTTCGTGCGAGCCCTTGCTTACCGCGTTGAGGCTGGACGTAGTAATATCGTACGAATATCCAACATTGATAAGCGAGCTCAGGTTAAAGCCCGCCAATATGCCAAACGAATCATTTTTACGGTAAGAGCCGCCCACCCAAAAATCATCGCGAAACGCGAGTTTCATATTTACATCATAGGTAGTAGGGGCGGGGTCAATAAATTTTACCAGTACTGAGGGCAGCAGGGTCAAATCATCCGTCATGTATAAACGCAGGCCACCGGTAAATAAAAAATGCGGCACGGTTTTACTTTGATTATAGCTGGATGAAAAGATGCTTTGCGATAGTGCTTGCTGTACCGAAAAGCCTGTATAATAGTTAGGCCCATAAAGTAACACGCCCGCGCTAACATCAGGGTTCCATTTGCTGTTATTACCATTGTTAATGGCCGGGTCTATCGGGTTTTCAACCGTGATCTCTGAGCTGTTTATGGAGTACTGGTTAACTCCCGCTGTTATACCTACCGCCAGGTTTGAGGTTGGCGATAAACCTAAGTGATAAGCATAGCTGCCCGCGATAGTATTTTGTGATATAAGTCCGGCTTTATCAGTAATGAGTTGCAGGCCTATGCCGTGGTGTGGTTCGGCTGCCATGTAAGTGCGCAGGTACGATCGTTCATTTGGGTTGCCGCTGCCTGCGCCGCCATTTAAAAAATTTTCTCCTAAAGGGGCGTTTATGGTAAGGTAAGTAGTTTTTGGCGCGCCATCAAGGCCTGTCCACTGGCTGCGGTGGCCCAATTTAAGGTCTACATAATTTTCAATACCCGCAAAAGCCGGGTTAACCAGGTAGTTATTAAAAGGGTATTGTGTGTACTGTGGTTTTTGCTGTGCCTGCACGCATACCATTAATAATAGCAAAATGCCGGTTAAAACAGGAGTAATATAGCGTGATAAAGCCGACAATTAAGTTAATTAAACTGGTAAATAAAAGGTGCTGTCCAATTTAATAATTAAAAGTTGATGGATGCAAGTAAATGCCTTAGTTTGTTACAATTGGCTTTCAAACAACATGGTTTTTACTTTGAGCACTGCGGCTACCGTCATGCTGTCGGTTATTTCGCCACGGCAAACCATTTGGTAAACAGCATCAAAAGGTAGCTTTTTTATTACTAACTGTTCAGTTTCTTCGGGCTCGGGTTCAAACTGCTCCAGGTTACGAGCAAGGTAAATAATGGCCAGTTCATCGCTAACGGAATTGGAGAGATGCATGCGTTGTATCTCTGTCCACTCGGCCGCCTTCAGGCCGGTTTCTTCCAATAGTTCCCGCTTAGCGGAATCCAGAGGATCAATACCGATCACTCCTCCACCCTCGGGCATCTCCCAGCTATACTGCTCCAACGGGAAACGGTACTGCCCAACCAGGTAGGTATTCATCTCGGCATCCAGCGGTAAAACACCTATAGCCAGGTTCTTAAAACGTACCTTGCCATAAATGCCGGGATTGCCGGCCGGGTTGAGTACCTGGTATTCGGTTACGTTTATCCAGGGGTTATCGTATTTTTCATCATGCCCGGTTATGGTCCAGGGGTTTAAGGTAGGGTTTGCCATTAGGGGTAAATATAATGGTTTGTGCTGTTTATCCCCGCGGTTACAATAATTTAATACCGGCTCAGTATCTTCCTGTCTACATAAAAAGTGCCAAATGGAATAATGCAGGCTAATAAAACCTTCCAGGTGGTTTCGCTGAATTTCCAGCGCAGCTCAATACCGGCGCTGATAGTGTTCACTACAAATAGCAGGAACAACACACCATGCACCGGGCCAATGGCTTTTACCCATGAGGCATCATTAAAAATGTATTTAACAGGCATGGCAACAAAAACCAATACAATTAATGATAGTCCCTCAAGCAGGGCAAGCAGCCGCAGGCGGCCAATGTTTGTGTTTAACTGTTTAAGCATAAATTTAAAATGTGCGTAAAAGCGGCCTTTGTGCCAGTGGCGAAAAAGGCCAGGGTATACTGATGAGGATTATAATAAGAGCGATGGTAAACCACAAGGCCATGGTGCTGAATTTTTGCTGGTCGGTTTGGCGGCGTTTGGCTACTGATGAACCTACGGTAATGATAATGACAGCGAGCGTCATCATACCGATATGTATCATGCCGAAAAACAAATAGGGCAGTTGTTTTATCGCCTCGTGGTAATGCTGCCTGAAGTATAGTATAAACGGACTGTTAAAGTAAAGCACAAAACCTATGGCAAGCTGTACATGAGCAATAGTGGCCGTAATATGGCGCAGTTTGTCATCAGCAGTGGTAAACAGGCGTTTGCCCGGCAGGCCACGCAAGGCGTTAACTATGGCATAAAGTAACGAGGCAAGCACCAGCCAGCGCATTGCCGAATGCAAAAAAATAAGTATGGCGTACATGGTTAATATTTACGCAGCAAATTTCAACATTTAAGCAGCCGGTAGATAGGATGCATCAGGCCAACATCAGCATTTATCAATCGCGCGGTAGGCGGATGGGGTAACGCCTTCATAGCGTTTAAACAAACGTGTAAAGTAGGATGGATCATCAAGGCCGATACTGTGGGCTATTTCGCTAATGCTTAGGGTAGTTTGTATAAGCAATACTCTTGCCTCGGCAATTATGGCCTCATCTATCCATACCGACGGCGATTTTTGTGTAGCGTTCCTGATTATCTTATTGAGATGATTAGCGGAAATATGGAGCATCGCGGCATAATCAGTTACCAGTTTATGGGTACGAAAATAAGTGAAAACCAATTCTTTGAATTTATTTACCAAGCTGTTTGGCCGTGTATTGCCCTGAGTTAGCAACGGGGTGTATGCCCGGTTTATCTCGGTCAGCAAACTTAGCAGATAAGGTTGCAGTACATCGATGTTACTTAGTTTATTTTTGCTGTATTCGGCAACAAGGCGTTTAAACAACTGGTATATGTAGCGGCCTGTTTCGGCATCGGGTTTAATAAGCGGGTTTCCCCATATTTTTAAAAACTCAAAGCTGTGTAAAAGTTCGGCACTGCCAAATTTACCTGTTAACAAGCTATCATTAAAGTTGCAGATGTAACCTTTGTTAATATCACCGGGGGCGAATGAAAATACCTGCCCGGCGGCAACAACCAGCATTTGGTTAGTCCCAATAGTATAATTATTATTACCTACACCCATGTTGGCTTCGCCTTCGGTAATGTATAACAATGAGTGCGATGTTGCCCGTATTGCAGGCACCGGCCGCGCCAAATGCTTATACATATCCTCAACGGGTAATACAAAAAAGTTACCGGCAAGTGCCTTCATTTCCTCAACGGGCATAAAGCGCGAGGTAAAGGCCAGCGGATCATAAGTATTTATTCGGGTTGATGACATATTGAAACAGGCACCAACAAAAATAGCGACAGGCATTGCCCGTCGCTATCTCAATAAAATTTTATTACCGTTAAATTACAGGCCGAAGGCAGTTTTTACCGCGTCAACATAGTCCAGTTTTTCCCAGGTAAACAGTTCAACCTCTTTAGTTACCGATTTGCCATCGTGGCTAACAAAGGTTTTGCTTACGGTTTGGCTCTCTTTACCAAAGTGGCCATAAGCTGCGGTTTCGCTGTAAATAGGGTTGCGTAATTTAAAGCGTGTTTCAATCGCGTATGGGCGCATATCAAATATAGCTTCAACTTTTTTGGCTATCTCGCCATCGTTAACACTTACTTTGCTGGTTCCGTAAGTGTTTATGTAAATGCCCATAGGTTGCGCCACACCAATAGCGTACGATACCTGTACCAATACCTCGCTGCAAACACCGGCAGCTACCAGGTTTTTAGCAATATGGCGGGTAGCGTAAGCGGCTGAGCGGTCAACCTTTGATGGATCTTTACCCGAAAAAGCGCCACCGCCGTGCGCGCCTTTGCCGCCATAGGTATCAACAATGATCTTACGACCGGTCAGGCCTGTATCGCCATGCGGGCCGCCGATAACGAATTTGCCTGTAGGGTTAATATGGAATTTGATGCCATCATTAAACAAATGGGCGTATTTTGGATATTTAGCCTTAACACGGGGTATAAGTATACCTATAATATCCTTACGTATTTTAGCCAGCATGGCTTCTTCGCTGTCAAAATCATCGTGCTGGGTTGATATTACGATAGAGTCGATACGGATCGGCTGATTATCATCGCTATACTCCAGCGTAACCTGCGATTTTGCATCAGGCCTCAAATACTTTATCTCGCTGTTTTCACGGCGGATAGCTGCCAGTTCAATCAGCAGCGCATGTGCCAGATCGAGCGCCAATGGCATGTAATTATCGGTTTCGCTGGTGGCGTAACCAAACATCATACCCTGATCGCCGGCGCCCTGGTCTTCCTTGTTTTGGCGCTCAACACCCTGGTTAATATCAGGAGATTGCTCGTGAATGGCCGAGAACACACCGCACGAGTTACCATCAAACATATACTCGCCTTTGGTATAACCAATTTGGTTAATTACATCGCGTGCAATTTTTTGAACGTCTAAATACGCTTTTGATTTTACCTCGCCGGCCAAAACAACCTGCCCTGTGGTAACCAAAGTTTCGCAGGCTACTTTTGATTCGGCATCAAAAGCCAGGAATTGATCGATCAGCGCGTCTGATATCTGGTCAGCAACTTTATCAGGGTGCCCCTCTGATACGGATTCTGAAGTGAATAAATATGGCATAAAAATCTTTAAATAAATATAATGTAAACAACCGGAAAGATGGGGGCGATAAAACGGAAACCCGGTAAAAAAAGGAGCAAACTTTAGCACTTTATTTACGTGGTTGCAATTCGCCGCGGTGAGGCAGCTTAAATCAGTCCACTTTCGGGCGGCTAAAATAAAACAATTTTTACAAAGCCGAAAATAACTTACTTTTGACCCGCTTAAATACAGGTTATTGAAAAAGAAAGTTTTATTTATTGTGAACCCGGTTTCGGGAGGTAAGAAGAAGGATGGGGTGCCGCAACTTATACGCAACTATCTTGACACGGCCCTGTTTGATGCCACGTTTAGTTTTAGCGAGGGTATTACCCATGCGCGCGAGCTGGCTAAGCAAGCCATAGGGCAGTATGATGTTGTTGTTGCCGTGGGCGGCGATGGTACGGTAAACGAGGTAGCATCAGCCATAGTTAACAGCGATACCGCTTTGGGCATTATCCCTTTCGGTTCGGGCAACGGGCTGTCGCGCTTTTTAGGCATACCTATGGATGTACGCGGCGCGGTTGAAACTTTCAATAAAACACGTGTTGAAACCATCGATTCGGCCTTGTTTAACGGGCAACCCTTTTTTAATATGGCCGGTTTGGGTTTTGATGCCCATATAAGCAATGTTTTTGCGCAAGGTAAAAATGCCAAAAAGCGTGGCTTTTACAGTTACTTTAAATCATCGGTACAGGAAATCCTGAACTATAAATCACAATCGTACCATATAGCTATTGATGGGCGCGAGTACGATAGGGAAGCCTTTATGCTGAGCTTTGCCAATTCATCGCAGTTCGGCAATAATGCTCACGTATCGCCCAAAGCCTCGGTGCAGGATGGTATGCTGGATGTTTGCGTGGTAAAACCCTTCCCGTTATATAAATTTCCGGAGATGGCGCTGCGCATGTTCAATAAAACGGCAGATAAGTCGCCCTACGTCGAGATCATCCGTGGTAAGCGCATCCATGTAACCCGTACAGGCCAGGGCCCTGCGCATTTGGATGGCGAGCCGCAAATAATTGGTACCGATGCCGAAATAAACATTATACCGCGCTCGTTAAACGTAATAGTAGGCGAGGGATTTGTAAAGGGCGATGATACCAAAAGTACCTGGGGTACTTTAGTAACCAGCAATAATAATTAACCATATTATTATCTGATAAGCGCTGAACAATTTGCCGCCTGTTATTGTAACCTTATACATAGCATGAAAAAGAACCAGAAGTACACCGGCGTGGTTTACTCAACCGACCCGGGTTTTCACTATAATGAAGCGGATAGCGGGCCGCAGGATACCCTTGCACCGCAGCAGCAAAATCTAAAAATACATCTCGACCGTAAAGGCGGCGGCAAACTGGTTACCCGTATTGTGGGTTTTATTGGTTTGGACAGCGATTTGGAAGCGCTTGGCAAAAAGCTAAAAGCCAAATGCGGCGTTGGCGGCAGTGCCAAGGATGGCGAGATTTTGATACAAGGCGATTTTAGGGATAAGATATTGGCCATGCTGCTGGCAGATGGTTATAAGGCTAAAAAAGCCGGCGGATAACCGTTTTATGCCATCGATTGCAAATTTGTTAAAAAAAGATATTATTTGCTTTTGATGGTATTATAAATAAAAATACAACTAAATTTACAGTTAATATACTAATTTACAGGCTTAAACGTATGTTAGTAATACTAAAATTGTTGCACAGTGGTAAAAATCTATCAGTTTAGTTACACACTTTTTGTAGGATAATTTTTGCTATTATTGAAAAAAATAATTTTCATTGTAAAAAATTATAGTTGCAACAAACAATATTTGGTACTGTACACGTTATTGTATTCCGCCATTTATCGAAACAATATTGCGGCTAATTGTTAAATAATTATTAAGAATAGCGGATTTTGATTTTTTTCCATTCCGAAAATTTTAATTTTGTTATTCGCTGAGTAAGCATATTAAACATAAAAAATAAACATAAACTAAAAACTAAATTTTACTGTAATGGCTAACGTACCATCAAAACCAAGTACTCCTGTTAAACAAGAAAGCTCAAGCTCATCGGGCATTTTCGCAACTCTTGCTATTCCTTTATGTATAGTAGTTGCTATCTGTATTTTTATTTTCGTATTAGGTCACCCAAGCCACTACAAAGGTGGTGATCCGGCTAATGAGCCTGAAGACGTTTTCGGTACTGTACACAAAGGTGGTCCGATTGTACCGGTTATCATCAGCTTCCTGTTGATGGTTATCGTTTTCTCTATCGAGCGTTTCATCGTTATTGGTAAAGCATCAGGTACAGGTAATGTTGATTCTTTCGTACGTAAAGTACAAAGCTTCCTTAACGCCGGTAACATTGAAGCTGCCAGCGCTGAGTGCGATAAACAAAAAGGTTCAGTTGCAAACGTGATCAAATCAGGTTTGAAAAAATATCGTGAGATCGAAAATGACCCAAGCATGGATGTTGAGCAAAAATCATTAGCTATCCAAAAAGATATTGAAGAAGCTACCGCTCTTGAAATGCCAATGCTTGAGCAAAACCTTACTATCATCGCTACCCTGGTATCTATCGGTACATTATTCGGTCTGTTAGGTACGGTTGTTGGTATGATCGGTGCGTTCTCTGAGCTTGCTACATCAGGTGCTCCAAACCAGGCTGCTCTTTCTTCACACATCTCTGAAGCCTTGATCAACACTGCGTTAGGTATCTTTACATCAGCTTTATCAATCATTATGTACAACTTATTTACATCTAAAATTGATAAACTGACTTACGCTATTGACGAAACTGGTTTCAGCATCGTACAAACATTTGCATCGTCACACAAATAAAAAATATTATGCGCTTAACCGCCCATAATATGCGGGCGGTATAATTAATATAAAGCCTTAATATTTTAAATAGATAAGAAAATGCCAAAAGTAAAAGTAGCACGAAAAAGTACAGCGATAGACATGACAGCCATGTGTGATGTGGCGTTCCTGTTGCTTACCTTTTTCATATTAACTGCCAAACCAAGGGTTGAAGACCCGGTTCCGGTAGATGTTCCGGGCTCTGTGAAAGAGATACCCATTCCTGACGATAACCTTGCTGTAATAACTGTTGGTTCTGGTAAAGCTTTCTTCTCAGTTGAAGGTAATGACGTGCGCAGGCAGGTATTACAACAAATGGGCGAAAAATATGGCCAGCAATTCACTCCTGAAGAGTATGCACGCTTTGAGGTATTGCCTGTATTTGGTGTGCCGATAGGTAACTTAAAGCAGTTTTTGAATATGGATGCTGACCAGCGCAAAAGTTATCAGCAACCGGGTATTCCGCGCGATTCAGTAAGCGATGAGCTTTTCAACTGGATCCGTGAGTCGCGTATTGCTGCAAAAGCATTGCACAATACGGAGCTGCGTGTATCAATAAAGGGTGACAGCAAGGAAGAATATCCTGTAGTTAAAGATGTTGTAGCCATTTTGCAACGCCAAAAAGTCAATAAATTTAGTTTAATTACCACCTTGAGGGGTGCATCAAAATAAAATAAGATGGCAGAATTAGATACCTCCGGCGGGGGTAAGAAAAAAGGCGGGAAGGTAAGAAGTAAGAAAGCATCAACACGCGTTGACTTAACAGCGATGGTGGATCTGGCTTTCCTTCTGATCACCTTCTTCATGCTAACAACCACCCTGTCAAAGCCGAAAGCGATGGACATTGCCATGCCGGACAAGGACGAGAAGCAAGATCAGCAGCTTGATGTTGCCGCTTCACGTACCATGACGCTGCTGTTAGGTAAAGACGATAAACTGATGTGGTATATCGGCGAGCCAGGCAAATCAGCGCCCGAAGTGGCAAGCTATGGCAAAAAAGGCCTGCGCCAGATTTTGCTTGATAAAAGCAAAGAAGTGCAGGACAAAACAGGAAAATATATGTTCGTGATCTTAAAACCGAGCGATAAATCAGTTTACAAAAACATGGTTGACGCGCTTGACGAGATCGCAATCACCAATATCCAATCATACGGTATTGTTGATATATCACCTGTAGAAGTTAACCTGTTGAAAGAACAGGGCTTATATTAATTAACAACTGTTTAATACGTTATTAAAAAGTAAAGCCTAAAATAATGTTAGGATCAAAATTAGACTTATTAAAACAGGAATGGATTGACGTAGTATTCGCCGGTCGTAACAAAGAGTACGGAGCATATGAGTTAAGGAAACAAAACTCAGCACGTACCGGTAAAGCTTTACTAATTGGTATTGTTTTATTCGTATTTGTTATATCGTTGCCTACTATTGTTAATGCCATAAAAGGCATCATTCCTAAGGAGGCTGAAAAGGTTAAAGTTACCGATGTGGTACTTACGCCTCCTCCACCCGTAGATCAAACTAAAAAACCACCTCCGCCGGCTCCAGAGCCGCCAAAACCAAAGGTTGACCAGGTTAAATTCCCGCCTCCGGTGGTAAAGCCTGATGACCAGGTTGTGGAAAAAGATCCGCCAACGGTTAAAGAACTTGAGGTTGCTGACCCTGGCCAGCGTGACCAGAAAGGCGACCCGAACGCTGAGATACGTATTGACGAGCCTGTAGGTAACTCTGACGTAAAGCAAGTGATCGAGAGTGACCCGAACGAGATCTTTACCGCGGTTGAAACGCAGCCAAACTTCCCCGGAGGTTTAGCGGCTTTCGGTAAATATCTGGAAAAGAACATCCATTACCCGGCAGTAGCCCGCGAAAACAACGTACAAGGCCGTGTATTCGTGCAGTTCGTTGTTGAAAAGGATGGTTCATTAACTGATATTAAAGTACTTCGCGGTATTGGCAGTGGTTGCGATGAGGAAGCTATGCGTGTATTGAAAAAATCACCAAAATGGTCACCTGGTATCCAGAATGGTCGTCCGGTGCGTGTACAATATACCGTTCCTATCGCGTTTAACTTAGCAAGCGAATAATTGCAAATAATGCCATTTAATACAAATTCAAAGCAAAAATCGCTCAAAAGGCGATTTTTGCTTATTTTAGGGGTTGTTACGTTTATCTGTGTAATTACACTTGGTGTAATGGTGATGTTTTGGGATGCCATGAACCTGCCGCTCACCGGCTGGCAGCGTTACCTGTTTGGCGCCTTCTTCATTTTTTACGGAATACTCAGGTTTTCACGTTTACTCAAAAAGGATAATGAAGAAGAATAATCTAAAACTTTTGCTTGCTGTTACGGCAGGGGTACTATTATCAGCCTGCGGATCATCGCAAAAAGATAACAAAGCCCCCTCAGATAGTTTTGCGGAAGGAAAGATCAAAATATTGGCTGATGAATCATTTGAGCCTATAGTTGCCGAAGAGCAGGTAGTGTTTGAAAGCCTGTTTAGCAAAGCTAAGCTGGATATACAGTACCTGTCAGAAAACGAGTTGCTCAACTTGTATTTGAATGACAGTGTGCGTGTGGCCATCATGTCGCGCGAGTTAACGCCGGCAGAAAAAAAGATATTTGATGAACGCAGGCTGGCCCCGGTAGTTGATAAGTTTGCGGTGGATGCCGTGGCGCTTATTGTGAACAAAGGCTCGGCAGATACGCTCATCACAGTGTCAGAAATAAAAAAAATGTTGAACGGACAGACTAAAACCGATCAAAATATCGTTTTTGATAATCCGAACTCCAGTGTCGTACGCTATCTAAAGGCATTTTCGGGCAATAAGGAGCTTAAGCAAAAGAATATTTATGCGCTTAAGTCAAACAAAGAGGTTGTAAAATATGTAAGTGAACATGAGGGTGCGATAGGCATAGTTGGTTTTAGCTGGCTTAATGATCCTGATGAAGATTACGCGCCATATGTGCAAAAAGTGCAGATAATGGGCGTACGTGATGAGGGTAGTAAAGAGTACCCAAATGAATATTTTAAACCATCACAAACTTCGCTTGTCTTAAAACAGTACCCGTTAAGCAGGGAGCTCTATATTTTAAATAGCACCGGGCGGGTAGGTTTAGGCACAGGATTTGCATCGTTTTTAGCAAGTGAACGCGGACAGCGTATAATACTAAAGTCCGGTTTACTGCCGGATTCGATCCCACGTAGAGAAATAAACATAAAGAAAGAGTAAAATAAATTAATCGATGAAAGAGATCAGTAAAATTGCCACCGCAGCATTGCCGCTGATGCTTATGGGTTCATCAGTTTTTTCGCAAAGTTTAGACGACGCCAAAAAAGCTATTGACGCCGAACAGTATCAGAAAGCAAAATCAATGCTTAAAAATCTGACCCAAACACAGGCAGATAAGGACGAAAATTATTTCTACCTGGGTTGGGTATATATATTACAGGATTATCCGGATTCAGCAAAAGCTGTATTTACCCAGGGTATCGCAAAAAATGCTAAATCAGCATTAAATTATGCCGGTTTAGGCGCAGTTGCACGTTTAGAGAAAAACGCTGCAGGTGCTACTACCAACTTTAACCAAGCTGTTAGCCTGGCAGGTAAAAGCAGCACGCCATATTTATATGTAGGCGAAGCTTATTTGCTTGACCCTGCCGATGCTAAAGCAGCAGCGGATGTATTGGCAAAAGGTAAAGCAGTTAACCCTAAAGATGCCGCATTATTGGTAGAGCTGGGTAATGCTAACCGTTTGTTAGTAAAAAGCAGCGAGGCGTTAACCAACTACCAGGAGGCATTAACCGCCGACCCTAAAGCAGCAAGCGCTATAGTAGCTAAGGGTGTACTTTGGAGATATGCCAACAACTTTGAGCAATCAGAAACTGAATACAAAGCGGCATTAGCCATTAACCCTAACTATGGCCCGGCTTACCGTGAGTGGGCTGAAACTGACCTTCGCTGGGCATTTAACGACCCAAAGATGGCGTCAGCTAAAGTTAAAGAAGGTGTTGAGAACTATAAAAAATACCTGAGCTTAACTGATCGTTCGGTTGAATCACGTATGCGTTATGCCGACTTTTTGTTAGCTGCCGGTGATTATCCAACTTTACAGGCAGAGGTTGCCGAGCTTGAAAAAGTAGCAGGTGCAAATAACCTTAAGATATATCGTTATAAAGCTTACGCTGCTTACGAGAATAAAGATTATACTGCTGCATTGGCAGGTATGAAAAAGTTTATGGCTGAAGCCGGTGAAAAACGTATCATTCCGCGTGATTACCTTTATTTAGGGCGTATCCAAGTTGCTATGGGCGATGACTCAACCGGTATAAATTCACTGCGCAAGGCAGTGGAATTAGACACCACTCAAGTTGATTTGTACGCTGACATTGCTAAAACTTTATACCAAAAAAAGAAATACGCTGAAGCTGGCGAGGCTTACTCAAAGTATATTGAAAAATCACGCGGTGCAAAACTGAATGATTATTTATCAATGGGTTTGAGTTATTACTTTGCTTTTCAGGATCAGTACTTTAGCACTGCTAAACCAAAACCAACCGCTGATCCTGCCCTGCTTACCAAAGCGGACAGTGCGTTTTCTTATATACAGGCCAAATCAACAACTCCTATCCCGATCGTAGCTTTATACCGTGCCCGTGTGAACGATTATAAAGAAACAAATCGTGATAATATCACAGGCATAGCCAAGCCATATTATGAGCAATATATTCAGATAGTAACCGCTAAAGGTGCTCCTGCCGAAGCTGATAAAAAAGGTTTGGCAGAAGCTTACTCATATCTTGGTTCATTATATGAGTTTAAAGATAAGGATGAGGTTAAAGCTGCTGAAAACTATACCAAAGCACGTGAGTTAGATCCGGCTAATAAACAAGCGCAACGCTTTTTTGCTAAAAAGGGTGGTGCTAAGGGCAAATAAATCTTGCTCTGATAAATAAACAAAAGGCCTCATTTTTATGAGGCCTTTTTTATTACACCTACATTATTATATTTGCAATATGGAAGCACAGAGTTTACCAATTAATTTTCTACCAATTATCTTTCAGATGGTAGTTGCACTGGGTTTTGTATTTACAACCATGTTTGTAACCCACAAAATAGGTCCTAAACGTGTAACTAATGATAAGCTTACGCCATTTGAATCGGGTATCGAGGTAATAGGTAACGCGCGTACTCCTATCTCTATTAAATACTTCCTTGTAGCCATCCTGTTCGTTTTGTTTGATGTGGAGGTAATATTCATGTATCCATGGGCGGTAAATTTCAAAGAGCTGGGTAAAACCGGCATGATCGAGATGTTCATTTTTATGGGTACTTTATTGCTTGGCTTTATCTACATCATCAAGAAACGCGCCCTTGAGTGGGATTGAGTTTAGATTGATTCTAAATACCTCATACATAGCTTTCTGAATGCGTATAGCTCGTATTTTATTATAAATTTGTGCTTTCCGGCGGTCTTTTTGCTGGTAAAACCTAAGTTTATAATAGTAGTTCATGAGTGATATTCAGATAGTTGATGCCCCTCCGGGCGTTGAAGGTTCAGGGTTCTTCGCCACCTCGCTTGATAAAGCAATCGGGTTGGCCCGTTCGCACTCATTATGGCCGCTGCCATTTGCAACTTCATGCTGTGGTATTGAGTTTATGGCCACAATGGGCTCTCATTATGACCTTTCCCGTTTTGGTGCCGAGCGTTTAAGCTTTTCGCCGCGCCAGGCCGACCTGTTGATGGTTATGGGTACCATTTCAAAAAAGATGGCACCTGTACTGCGCCAGGTATACCTGCAAATGGCAGAGCCGCGCTGGGTTATGGCCGTTGGTGCCTGCGCGTCAAGCGGTGGTATATTTGATACCTATTCGGTATTACAGGGCATTGATGAGGTTATACCTGTTGATGTTTATGTGCCCGGTTGCCCGCCACGCCCCGAAGCTATTATTGATGGCTTTATAAATATTCAGAAACTGGTACAAACTGAAACGCTGCGCCGCCGCAACGAACCTAAATACCAGGAACTTTTAGCTAAATATGGAATTCAGTAATGGGTAAAATAACCAATCAGGAAGTTTTAGATAAAATAGCCGCTAAGTTTAACGAGCAGGTAACCGTAATTGGCGAACCCCACAGTTTGCTGACCGTTGAAACCGGTCGTGATCAGATCATTGATCTGCTTGCCTTTTTAAAGAATGATGCAACGCTGCAATTCATTTTTTTGACAGATATTACGGCTATCCATTATCCTGAACAGGAAAAACCTATCGGTGTAATATACCACCTGCATAGTTTGGTTAATAATGTACGCATTCGCGTTAAAGTGTTTTTGCACGATGCTGATGTGCATATCCCTACAGCTACTGTGCTGTGGGACGGTGCCAACTGGATGGAGCGCGAAACCTACGACTTTTTTGGCGTTGTGTTTGACGGCCACCCTGACCTTCGCCGTATTTTAAATGTTGACGATATGACGGCCTTCCCGATGCGTAAAGAATTTCCGCTGGAAGACCCGAACCGTGTAGATAAGAAAGATTACTTTTTTGGAAGATAATACGTATGCAGAACCATCCTGTATTTTTTGATAATGATCCGCAAGGCGAACTATCGACCCTTAATTTAGGGCCAACGCACCCGGCTACGCACGGCGTTTTCCAAAACGTACTGCAAATGGACGGTGAGCGTATAGTAAGCGGCGTATCAACCATTGGCTATATCCATCGCGCGTTCGAGAAAATTGCCGAACACCGCCCTTTTTACCAGATCACCCCGCTGACTGACAGGCTGAACTACTGCTCATCGCCCATAAACAATATGGGTTGGCACATGACGGTTGAAAAGCTGGCCGGCATCACCATGCCAAAACGTGTGGATTACATGCGCGTAATTATTATGGAACTTGCCCGTATCGCCGATCATATTATATGTAACGGCGTATTGGGGGTTGATACCGGCGCCTTTACGGGCTTTTTGTACATGATGGAATATCGCGAAGAGATCTATGAAATTTACGAGGAGATCTGCGGCTCGCGCCTTACAACCAACATCGGCCGTATAGGCGGGTTTGAGCGTAACTTCAATACCATCGCGTTTAACAAGATCCGCAAGTTTTTAAAGGAATTTCCGCCGGTTTTAAAGGAGTTTGAAAACCTTTTTAACCGTAACCGTATATTTATTGACCGTACCAAGGGCGTTGCCCCGGTTACCGCCGAAACCGCTTTGAGCTATAGCTGGAGCGGGCCGCTGCTGCGTGCTGCCGGTATTGATTATGATGTACGCGCTATGGAGCCCTATTCATCGTACGAAGATTTTGATTTTGAGATCCCCGTAGGAGAGAATGGCGACGTGTACAGCCGCTTTTTGGTACGTAACGAAGAAATGAAGCAAAGCTTGCGCATTATTGAGCAGGCGCTTACCAAGATCGAAAAAGAACCCGCGGATATATTCCACGCCGATGTGCCTGAGTTCTACCTGCCTCCAAAGGAAGAAGTTTATAATAATATGGAAGCGCTGATCTATCACTTTAAGATAGTGATGGGTGAGGTTGAAACCCCGGTTACCGATGTATACCACGCCGTTGAAGGCGCTAACGGCGAACTGGGTTTTTACCTGGTGAATGATGGTGGCCGTTCGCCGTACCGTTTGCACTTCCGCAGGCCAAGCTTTATAAATTACCAGATGTACGCGCCCATGAGCCAGGGCATGCTACTGTCTGACGCGATAATTAACATGAGTAGTTTAAACGTTATAGCGGGAGAATTAGATGCTTAGAGTTGAAAATACTGAGCAGGCACCTGTTGAGTTTTCAGCAGCGCTGATCGCTAAGTTTGATGATATAAAAAGCCGCTATCCGGAAGGAAAGCAAAAATCGGCCTTGTTGCCGGTATTGCACCTGGTACAGGCCGAATACGGTTGGGTAAGTGCCCCGGCTATGGATAAGGTAGCCGAGTATCTTGATATTTTACCTATTGAGGTATACGAGGTGGCAACTTTTTACACCATGTACTTTATGCGCCCGCAGGGCAAATATGTACTGGAGGTTTGCCGCACAGGCCCATGCTGCCTGGTAGGTGCCGAAAAAATAATGGACTACATTGAGCAGCAGTTAGGTGTTAAAGAGGGTGAAGTAACCGCTGATGGCTTATTTAGCTGGAGAGGTGTGGAGTGTTTGGCTGCCTGTGGCTTTGGCCCGGTGCTGCAAATTGGCCCTGAGTATACTTTTTACGAAAATTTAACAACCCAATCGGTTGATACTTTAATAGCGGACTTGAAAGCAAAGGCAAATAACTAATGGGACGCAAATTATTATTACAACATATAAATGCACCCGGCATCAATACCCTTGATGGGTATCGCCAAACAGGGGGTTATGCCGCGGTTGAAAAGGCGCTGAAAACACTCTCTCCTGACGATGTTGTGGAAGAAGTGAAAAAATCAGGCTTGCGTGGCCGTGGCGGCGCGGGTTTCCCTACGGGGATGAAGTGGAGCTTTTTAGCCAAACCCGAAGGTGTGCCCCGTTACCTGGTTTGTAATGCCGATGAATCAGAACCCGGAACTTTTAAGGACCGTTACCTGATGACCAAGATCCCTCACTTACTGATCGAGGGCATGATCGTGGCCAGTTACGCCCTGGGTGCCAACACATCATATATTTACGTTCGCGGCGAAATGATGCCGCAGATACGCATCCTTGAAAAAGCCATTGCCGAAGCCAAAAATGCAGGTTTCCTGGGCAAAAATATATTAGGTACCGGTTACGATCTGGAACTATACGTACAACCAGGTGGCGGTGCCTACATCTGCGGAGAAGAAACCGCATTGCTTGAATCATTAGAAGGCAAACGTGGTAACCCGCGTATTAAGCCGCCATTCCCGGCTATTGCCGGTTTGTATGGTTGCCCTACAGTGGTTAATAATGTGGAGTCGATAGCCGCGGTAGTGCCTATCATTAACGAGGGTGGCGACGAATACGCTAAGATCGGCATCGGCCGCAGTACCGGTACCAAGCTGATCTCCGCATCGGGCAATATCAATAAACCGGGTGTTTATGAGATAGAGCTGGGTGTACCGGTTGAAGAATTTATTTACAGCGACGAATATTGCGGCGGTATAGCCAATGGCAAACGCCTTAAAGCGGTAGTAGCCGGTGGATCATCGGTGCCGATTTTGCCTGCTAATTTGATATTGAAAACCATCAACAACGAAAGCAGGCTGATGAGCTACGAATCCCTGTCTGACGGTGGATTCGCAACCGGCAGTATGATGGGTTCGGGTGGTTTCATCGTGTTTGATGAAGATCAGTGCATCGTACGTAACACCTGGAATTTCGCCCGCTTTTATCATCACGAAAGCTGCGGACAGTGTTCGCCATGCCGTGAGGGTACCGGCTGGATGGAAAAGGTTTTGCACCGCCTGGAATATGGCCATGGCAAAATGAGCGATATGGACCTGCTGGTTGATGTATCTAAAAAAATTGAGGGTAACACCATTTGTCCGCTGGGTGACGCGGCAGCCTGGCCGGTAGCCAGTGCCATACGCCACTTTAGGGATGAATTTGAGTGGCATGTTACCAATGCTGCCGAAGCTACCACACGCAACTACGGTTTGGCCAATTACGCCGACCCGTTGCCGAAGGTGGAAAAGACGGAAGCATAATAAGCATAGCGTCATTGCGAGGTACGAAACAATCCCCGACAGACTGAGAGATTGCTTCGTACCTCGCAATGACGGGAAAGAAAATAAAAGGGTGTCACCCTGGGCCTGTCGAAGGGCTAAACGCCGGACATAAATTGGCGGATGCTTCGACAAGCTCAGCATGACAGAAAGAAATATAAGGTCTTAAAAGTCCATCACTATAAGTGGGGATTTAGGAGTGATAAAATGAAAGTAACGATAGACGGAATCACTGTTGACGTAGAACCCGGAACAAGCATCCTGAATGCCGCGAGGCAGATAGGTGGCGATATTGTTCCGCCTGCTATGTGTTATTACTCAAAGCTTGAGGGCAGCGGCGGTAAATGCCGTACCTGTTTGGTTAAGGTAAGCAAAGGCTCTGAAAAAGATCCGCGCCCTATGCCCAAGCTGGTAGCATCGTGCCGTACCACGGTGATGGATGGCATGGAAGTGCAAAACATAACCTCGCCCGAGGTTATTGAAGCGCGTAAAGGCGTGGTAGAGATGCTGCTGATCAACCACCCGCTGGATTGCCCGGTGTGCGATCAGGCCGGTGAATGCCACTTGCAGGATTTGGGCTATGAGCATGGCGCCGCCAAAACCCGTTACGAGTTTGACCGCCGTACGTTTGAAAAGATTGACATTGGCGACAAGATACAACTGCACATGACGCGTTGCATACTTTGCTACCGCTGCGTGTTCACTGCAGACCAGATAACCAATACCCGCCTGCATGGTATCCTTAACCGCGGTGATCATTCCGAAATATCAACCTATATACAAAAAGCGGTTGATAACGATTTTTCGGGCAATGTGATAGATGTATGCCCGGTAGGCGCTTTAACTGATAAAACCTTCCGCTTTAAAAACCGTGTGTGGTTTACCAAACCGGTTGAAGCACACCGCGATTGTGATAAATGCTGCGGCAAGGTAACCTTATGGTACAAAGGTGAGGATGTGATCAGGGTTACAGGCCGTAAGGATGTTTATGGCGAGGTAGAGGAATTTATTTGTAACACCTGCCGCTTTGATAAAAAGAAAACAGCCGACTGGACGATTGAAGGCCCGCGCAAGGTATCGCATAAATCAGTGATCAGCGCTAACCATTACGAAACCATGAAGCCGCTGCCGGTGGTAAAAACCAACCCGCTGTTGCAGGAAGCTAATAAAGAACAATTTGAACGCGAAACCCGCCTGTAAATGGAATTAACAGATATTATAGTAAAAGTTATACTGATCGTTATAGTGTTCGCTATCAGCTTAGTGATAGCCATGTACTCTACCTATGCCGAGCGTAAAATAGCCGCCTTTTTTCAGGATAGGGTAGGCCCTAACCGCGCCGGTCCGTTTGGTATGTTACAACCACTGGCTGATGGTGCCAAAATGTTTTTGAAGGAAGAGATCATCCCGACAAGGGCAAGTGGTTTGCTGTTCATCGTAGGCCCGTCGCTGGCTATATTAACAGCGTGTATTGGTTCGGCTGTTATTCCGTGGGGCCAAAAGCTTACCATCGGTTCAACCATTATTGATCTTCAGGTTACTGATATCAACGTAGGTATCCTGTACATCTTCGGTGTGGTATCATTAGGTGTATACGGCATCATGATAGGTGGCTGGGCATCAAACAACAAATACTCGCTGCTGGGGGCTATACGTGCGGCATCGCAAAATATCAGCTACGAAATTTCAATGGGGCTTTCTATCATCGCCCTGCTACTGGTAACAGGTTCGTTAAGCCTGCGTGAGATCGCGGAGCAACAACACGGCTTTTGGCATGATGGCTGGTTTACCTGGAACTTTTTTAAGCAACCATTGGGCTTCCTGATATTCATTGTATGCGCCTTTGCCGAAACCAACCGTACCCCGTTTGATTTGCCTGAGTGCGAAACCGAGCTGGTAGGTGGTTACCATACCGAATATTCATCCATGAAACTGGGCTTTTACCTGTTTGCCGAATACATTAACATGTTCGTGTCATCAGCGGTAATGGCTACGCTTTATTTTGGTGGTTATAATTTCCCGTTTATGGAATTGATTGATTCGCCAAACCTGGTTACTATTATTGGTGTGGTGGTGCTGTTCGCTAAAATATTCGCGTTCATCTTCTTCTTTATGTGGATTCGCTGGACTATCCCGCGCTTTCGTTACGATCAGTTGATGAACCTGGGCTGGAAAACCCTGATCCCGTTGGCAATAGCCAATATTGTAATAACAGGTATTGTTATTACGCTTTTAAATTAATGTGGAGTTTGTATAAATGGAATCATTAAGCAATAAAAAAAAGGTACTTGAAGTAAAGCCGCTCAATATTTGGGAGCGTGCTTATTTGCCGGCTATTTTTAAAGGCCTGGCAATTACCATGAAGCACTTTTTTAAGAAACCGGTAACCATTAAATACCCGGAGCAGAAGCGTGAGTTTTCTGAAAATTTCAGGGGTATGCACTCTCTTAAACGTGACGAGCATGGCCGAGAACGTTGTACGGCCTGTGGCTTGTGCGCTTTATCGTGCCCGGCTGAAGCCATTACCATGACGGCTGCCGAGCGCCAGAAAGGTGAGGAGAACCTGTACCGCGAGGAGAAATATGCTGCTGTTTACGAAATAAATATGCTGCGCTGTATTTTTTGTGGCTTATGTGAGGAGGCCTGCCCTAAAGAAGCTATCTACTTAGATGGCGATATTGTGCCGGCAGATTACCTGCGCAAGGATTTTATTTATGGTAAGGATAAATTAGTGGAAGCGCCCTTAAACCAATAAAAAGAAGTTTTATACCTTAGCCTGCGTATTACGGCGGGCAAGGTGTTTTTCAATACTAAACATGAGTACATTTTACTTCATCGCATTCCTGTCCATATTTTTTGCGATACTGGTTATTACGGCACGTAACCCCGTGCACAGTATATTATACCTGGTATTAACCTTTTTTACGTTCACGGTACATTACATATTGCTGAACGCGCAATTTTTAGCCATTGTAAATTTTATTGTTTACATGGGGGCCATACTGGTACTTTTCCTGTACACGCTCATGCTCATGAACCTGAATAAGGATAATGAGCCCATGAAATCAAACATCGTAAAAATTGCCGCTGTATTTGGCGGCGGCTGCCTGCTGGTTACCATTGTGGCCTCGCTTAAAACGTTGGCCGTATCGCAGCCGGTAGTGCTGCAAAACCCCGAGCTGGGTTTGGTAAAAAACCTGGGCAAGGTACTCTTTAACGAATTTTTATTGCCTTTTGAAGTATCATCGCTGCTGTTGCTATCGGCAATGGTAGGCGCTGTTTTGCTGGCAACTAAGGATAAACAACCAAAAACACAACCTGATGGAAAGCTTTACTAACGCCATACAAGCGGTGCCGCTTAACCACTATATTCTGTTAAGCGCCATTATATTTACGATAGGAGTAATTGGTGTACTGCTGCGCCGTAATGCCATCATCATTTTTATGTCGGTTGAGCTGATGCTTAACGCGGTTAACCTGCTGCTTACCGCTTTTTCGGTATACAGAAATGATGCCGCGGGGCAGGTGTTCGTATTCTTTATCATGGCCCTGGCCGCTGCCGAGGTAGCCATAGGGCTGGCCATCATCGTAATGATATACCGCAATACCAACTCGCTGGATATAAATGTGCTGAACAGGTTGAAGTGGTAGCGGGTGATTTCGGATTTCGAATTTTCAATTTCGGATTTTGAACAGATAAACTGATAGAAGTAAAAAAAGATATATACGTCATTGCGAGGAACGAAGCAATCTCCGGATAAGCAGAACTCAAAATGATAGTTAGAGATAGACTACAACATGGACAAATACATCTGGCTTATTCCTTTACTACCGTTAGCCGGTTTTATTATTAACGGGCTTGGGCGTAATGCTTTGCCTAAAAATTTAATTGGCGCTATTGGCAGCCTGCTGGTACTGGTATCATTCGGGCTAAGCGTGGCTACCTTTTTCCAGATCAAGGCATCAGGCGTACCCATTAACGTTGAGCTGTATAACTGGTTCACCGTTGGCAACCTGAATGTATCGTTCGCTTTTTTGATCGATCAGTTGAGCGCTATCATGCTGCTCATCATAACGGGTGTTGGCTTTCTGATCCATTTATACTCTATCGGTTACATGCACCATGATAAGGGCTTTGGTAAGTTTTTCGCTTACTTAAACCTGTTCGTTTTCTTTATGCTGCTGCTGGTAATGGGCTCCAATTACCTGGTAATGTTCATCGGTTGGGAAGGCGTGGGGTTATGCTCATACCTGCTGATCGGCTTTTGGTTCAACAACCCAAGCTATGCCGATGCCGCTAAAAAGGCATTCGTGATGAACCGCATTGGCGACCTTGGTTTCCTGATCGCGGTATTCCTGATATTTAATACCTTCGGCAGCATCAGCTTCGCGGATGTGTTCAGCAAGGCAGCCACTATGCAATCCGGCGACAGCACTATCCTGTTAATTACCTTATTGTTATTTGTAGGTGCTACCGGTAAATCGGCACAAATACCATTGTTTACCTGGCTACCCGACGCGATGGCCGGCCCAACCCCGGTATCGGCACTGATCCACGCCGCAACCATGGTTACTGCCGGTATCTATATGATAGCCCGCTCGAACATATTGTTCACCCTGGCACCTGTTACCCTGGAGGTGATCTCCATAATAGGTTTGGCAACCGCGGCTTTCGCGGCGCTTATCGCCCTTACACAAACGGATATTAAAAAGGTATTGGCTTACTCAACAGTATCGCAATTAGGGTATATGTTTTTGGGATTGGGTGTTGGTGCTTATACCGGCGCATTCTTTCACGTGCTTACCCACGCGTTTTTCAAAGCCTTATTATTCCTGGGTGCCGGTTCGGTTATCCACGGCATGAGCAATGAGCAGGATATGCGCAAAATGGGCGGACTGAAAGGCAAACTACCCGTAACCTTTTATACCATGCTTATCGGTACCATCGCTATAGCGGGTATACCGCCATTCGCTGGTTTTTTTTCAAAGGATGAAATATTAGCCCATGCTTTTGAGCACAGCACCACTTTATATGTAATAGGGGTAATCACCGCTGGCTTCACCTCGTTCTACATGTTCCGTATGCTGTTCCTTACGTTCTTCGGTAAATTCCGTGGCACACACGATCAGGAGCATCACCTGCATGAGTCACCCGCTACCATGACCATCCCGCTTATTGTGCTGGCCATACTGTCTATGGTAGGTGGTATGATTGGTGTACCTGAGGTATTGGGCGGTCATCACGAATTGGGTGCTTTCCTGGCACCGGTGTTTGAGCCCTCGGCAAAACTTACCGGCGAGGCACATCATCTGTCGCATAGCACTGAATACATCCTGATGGGTGTATCAGTTGGTGCCGCACTTATAGCCCTTGGCTATGCTTACATTAAGTATATAAGCGGTAAACATGTACCTGCCGCTGATACCGAAGAGCGACACATATTATCAAACCTGTCATACAATAAATTTTATGTGGATGAATTGTATGATTTCCTGATCCGCAAGCCACTGGACGCGCTGTCGGTATTCTTTTACAAGGTGGTTGACTTGCTGGGTATTGATGGCCTGGTAAACGGTTTGGGTAAAAGCTCAATTGAAGCAAGTAAAGGTCTGCGCCTGTTGCAAACAGGTAATGTAGGCTTCTATATATTTATGATGGTGATAGGTATTGTGGCAGTGCTGCTGTACGGTTACACCCTAATTAATTAAAACGCAAGCGTTAAGTTGATAAAATGACGGTTAGTATTCTACTTTTTTTACCTGTAATTGCCGCTGTAATTACCGCCTTTATTAAAAACGGCGCAGCCAAACATGTGGCATTATTTTTTGCTGTTGCCGAGCTGGCTATAGCATTACTGCTTTTAACCCGATTTGTGCCTGACGCTTCTGTACAGTTTAGCGTTAGTTATCCGTGGCTGCCAAAATTCGGAATATATTTTACCGCCGGTATTGATGGCATCAGTATGATCATGGTTTTATTAACCACGGTGCTTGTTCCGCTTATTATACTGACTACCTACCAGCATCAGTATAAAAATGCAGGCGCTTTTTATGCTTTGATACTGTTTATGCAGGCAGGTATGCTTACCGTATTTACCGCGTTAAACGGCTTTTTATTTTATGTTGGCTGGGAGGCCGCGCTAATACCCATTTACTTTATATGCGGTTTATGGGGAGGCGAAAACCGGATCCGCATCACTATTAAATTTTTCATTTACACTTTCGCGGGTTCGCTGTTCATGCTGTTAGGGCTGATCTATCTGTACCTGCATAGCCCGGCAAAAACGTATGAACTGAGCGATCTTTCAAGCATGGGTTTAACCAACCTGCAGCAGGCATGGTTGTTCTGGGCGTTTTTTATCGCTTTCGCTATCAAAATGCCGGTGTTTCCGTTCCATACATGGCAGCCCGATACCTATACTGTGGCACCATCTGCCGGTACCATGCTGCTTTCGGGCATAATGCTTAAAATGGGTATTTACGGGGTAATCCGCTGGTTGCTGCCTAATGTGCCGGTTGGCTTTTTAATATGGCAAAATATAGTAATTATACTGGCAGTTATCGGCATTGTATATGCTTCGCTGATCGCCTTTAATCAAAAGGACGGAAAGCGCCTGGTAGCTTATTCATCCATAGCCCACGTTGGCCTGATAGCCGCAGGTATCTTCGCATATAATACCCAGGGTATGCAAGGCGCATTGATCCAAATGGTAAACCACGGTATCAATGTAGTAGGTTTATTTTTTATCTGGGATATCATCAGCCGCAGGCTTGGTACACGTGATATTAGCTTGATGGGCGGTATTGCCAGGGTGGCTCCTCAGTTTGCCATCGCATTTTTGATTATAACATTAGGTACAGTAGCCCTGCCATTAACCAATGGTTTTATCGGGGAGTTTTTGTTGCTGAAAGCGGTGTTCAACTATAATATATGGATAGCCGCCGTAGCCGGACTAACCATCATACTGGGCGCGGTATATATGCTGCGTATGTACAAGCAGGTAATGCACGGCGAAACCAATGAACTTACCGCCCTGTTTACAGACATTACCGGTACCGAGAAATTGGTTTTAGGCATAATCTGTACACTTATTATTGTAATAGGCGTATACCCGCAGCCACTATTACACATATCCGAAGCAGCAGTGAATAACCTGCTTACAGAGATCAGCCAAAAGGTTGCAGCAATGACAAGTAAGTAATTAGAATTTAAAGAGAGATGACCACCTTAATAATATTATCAGTCTTACCCTTGCTGCTTTTGTATCTTGGGTTGTTTAAAGCAAACAAAGCGTTATTGCCTGTAGCGGTTATTGGCTTATTAGCCGGTTTAGGGTTTGCCATTGCCGAATGGGATACCAATGCCCAGCCTATATTTTCGGGCATGATGCTGTTTGATAACTTTTCTATAGCTTTCTCAGGCATTACTATAGTATCAACTATATTGATATTGCTGCTTTCAAAAGGCTATTTTGAAAAGATAAGCAGCCACGTAGCCGAGTATTACGCCATTATATTATTCGCCCTGGCGGGTATCATCGTAATGGTATCATTCCATAATTTGGTGATGTTGTTCATCGGTATCGAGATCATGTCAGTAAGTTTATACATTCTGGCAGGTATCCGTAAAAATGATTTTGCATCTAACGAGGCCGCGCTTAAATACTTTTTGATGGGTGCTTTCTCAACCGGTTTCCTGTTGTTCGGTATTACATTGATCTATGGTGCATCAGGCTCGTTCAACCTTGAGGCTATCCGTAATTTCGTAGTTGAAAACCCGCGCGAGATCGGTCCGCTGTTTTATACCGGCTTGTTGCTTATCATTGTAGGTATGTGCTTTAAAGTTGGTGCAGCCCCTTTCCATTTCTGGACACCGGATGTGTACGAAGGCTCACCAACGCTGATAACCACCTTCATGTCAACCGTGGTAAAAACGGCAGGTTTCGCCGCTTTCCTGCGTTTGTTCTCGGCAAGCTTTGCGCCGCTGTCTGATTTTTGGGCACCTGTGCTGCTGGTCATCACCATCATAACATTATTCATCGGTAATATTACCGCACTGTATCAGCAAAGCTTTAAAAGAATGCTGGCCTTTTCGAGCATATCACATGCAGGCTACCTGCTGTTCGCTATTGTAGCGTTAGGTGCTGCCTCGGCAAGCTCAGTGTTTGTATATGCTTCAGCTTACTCTGTGGCTTCAATCATCGCCTTTGGCGCGCTTATACTGGTGCGCCGCCAAAGCGGGTCAGATAGTTTTGACAGCTTTAACGGCCTGGCGGCTAAAAACCCGTTTCTGGCATTTACACTTACAGTGGCCATGCTCTCGTTGGCAGGTATACCGTTAACGGCAGGCTTTGTTGGTAAGTTCTTCATGTTCTCTGAGGCTTTATCAAAATACCAGTTGTGGCTTGTAGTGCTGGCTGTGGTTAATGCTATCATCAGCATATTTTATTATTTCAGGGTGATTATTGCCATGTACTTTAAAACTACTGATAAGGGCGAAGTTACTGTACCTGCTTATTACAGCTTTGTTTTAGGCTTGTCAGCATTAATAACTATCTTAATTGGTATTTATCCTGCAATAATTTCTAATCTCATCTGATAACAGATAGGGGCCAGCCAAACTTCACATAATTATTTGTAGTTTTACGGCCACACTGCATGGAAAACATCTGGGATAGCCTGCAAAGTTTAACTGATGCCAATACCATAATCGGTCTTGGCTTTTACGTTTTGCTTGTAGTTGTTTTTGCCGAAACCGGTCTTTTCTTTGGTTTCTTTCTTCCCGGCGATTACCTATTGTTTATGGCGGGCATATTTTGCGCCGCAGATAAACTGCCGGTTGATATAAGTATGCTGGTATTTTCATTAGCAATTGCCGGAATTTTAGGCAATTATGTGGGTTACTGGTTTGGTTACCGAACGGGGCCTTTACTATACAAACGCAAGGACTCATGGTTCTTTAAAAAGCGTTATGTAATGGTTGCCGAGGAGTTTTATCATAAATATGGCGGTACAGCGCTTATTTTAGGCAGATTTTTTCCGATAATCAGGACTTTTGCACCTATCTTTGCAGGAGTTGTTAAAGTAAGTTTTAAAAAGTTTACCCTTTACAACATAACGGGCAGCGTTTTGTGGGTGAGCGTACTTACATTGGCAGGTTATTTTTTAGGCAGGAGTTATCCCGAAATAGAAAATTATCTGCAATATGTTATTTTAGCATTTTTAGTAATAACAACTGCTCCCCTGATATTTGCTTTCGTGAAAAAGAAACTTATTAGCGGTAAAAGCGTTAAAGAAAACGAAATTGATAATAAAGATATACAAGAATAAATGAGTACTCAACACCCATGGCACCAGGTATCGGCTGGTAAAAATGTTCCGGAAGTAGTAAATGCTATTATCGAGATCCCAAAGGGCTCAAAAGCAAAATACGAAATAGATAAAGATTCAGGTTTGTTAAAACTTGATCGTGTACTTTTTTCATCAGTAATGTACCCGGCCAATTATGGCTTTATCCCGCAAACTTATTGTGATGATAAAGATCCGCTGGATATCCTGGTGATCTGTTCTGTTGATGTTTACCCGATGTCTATCATCGAGGCTAAAGTAATCGGCGTAATGCACATGGTTGATAATGGCGAACAGGACGATAAGATCATCGCTGTTGCTGCTAATGATATGTCAGTAAATTATATTAATGACATAGCTGAACTGCCGCCGCATACCATGAAAGAGATCGTTCGTTTTTTCCAGGATTACAAAACATTGGAAGATAAGAATGTAACCATTGAAAAATGGCTTGGTGTAAGTTATGCCCACAAGGTAATTGAAGAAAGCCTTGAGCTTTATCAAACCACCTTTCCCGTTTACCAATAATTAATACATGGACCCCGAGCATTACGAAATAAGCGGTTTTTACATATTTGCAACCATTTTTTTGGTTTTATTGAACGGCTTTTTTGTTGCCGCGGAGTTTGCCATGGTAAGGGTGAGGGGATCTCAGATCGAGATCAAAGCCAAATCAGGCAGCGCCGTAGCAAAAATAGCCCGGGGCATATTACATAATCTTGATGGTTACCTGGCTGCAACGCAGTTGGGTATAACCATTGCCTCACTTGGCTTAGGTGTTGTGGGCGAGGATGTGGTTACAAGCCTGGTGGTACGCGCGTTTATGGCCTTTGGTATTGCGCTTAGCCCCGGTTTTATTACTGCAAGCCATGTTATATCATTTATTGTAATAACTGTATTGCACATTGTATTTGGCGAGCTTGCACCAAAATCACTTGCCATACAACGTTCAGTACGTACGGTAATGGCGGTTTCCTTTCCGTTGCGTTTCTTTTTTGTGGTGTTCAGGCCGTTTATATGGGCGCTTAATGGTTTTGCCAACTTTATACTTAAAGCTTTCGGCGTGATCAGCATTCATGGTTCTGAAACGCATCACAGCTCCGAAGAATTGCAATACCTGCTTGAACAAGGCAAGGAAAGCGGTGCGCTTGATAGTAACGAACACGAGCTGATCCAGAATGTATTTGAGTTTAACGAGCGCGTGGTGAAAAACATCATGGTGCCGCGTACCAAAATATCAGGTATTGATATTGACACTGAAAAGCAGGAATTGCTTGAGATATTGGTTGAAGAAGGCTACTCGCGTATGCCGGTTTATGAGGAGGTTATTGATAAGATAGTAGGCATTGTGCATACTAAGGATATTCTTCCGTTAATGGTAAAAGGCGAGGACATTAACCTGAAAGATATCATCCGCAAACCATATTTTATCCCCGAAACTAAAAAGATCAATGATTTAATGGCCGAGCTGCAGCAAAAACGCATACAGATAGCCATTGTACTTGATGAGTTTGGCGGTACCGCGGGTATGGTTACCCTTGAGGATATTGTTGAGGAGTTGGTAGGCGAAATACAGGACGAATACGACGAGGAAAAACCGATAGTTGAAGAGGTGAACGAGCGTGAGTTTATTGTAAACGCGCTGGCCTCTATATATGATGTTAATGAGCACCTGCCGCATGATTTGCCGGAGGATGGTGATTATGATACCGTTTCGGGTTGGCTGGGCGACTTATTTGGTAAGATACCTGACGTGGGCGAACAACGGGAAGCCAACGGATATAACATTACCGTGCTCAAAAAATCCGACCAAAACATTGAAGCTGTAAAGCTTGAACTGTTGATTAATGATGAAGATACGGTAGATTTGCATTAATTTGCAAACTATGCACCTGTTTTACACACCCGATATTGAGCCTTCGGTTAAGCAATACTTTTTAAACGAGGAGGAAAGCAAGCACTGTGTGCGCGTGCTTCGTCTTTCCGTTGGAGATGAAGTACAGTTGATTGACGGCCGGGGTGGTTTTTATATCGCCGGTATAAAGGATGCTCACCCCAAACGTACCATTCTCGATATTGTATCCGTAACCGAAAATTACCAGCAGCGAAACCATTACCTGCATATCGCGGTAGCACCTACAAAAAATATTGAACGCTTGGAGTGGTTTTTAGAAAAGGCTACCGAAATTGGTATTGACGAGGTGTCGCTTATCATCTGCCAGCGCTCTGAACGTAAGGATGCCCGTGTGGATCGCCTTAACCGTATTATTACGTCGGCGGTAAAGCAATCCATCAAAGCATATCACCCTGTACTGAATGAAGCTGTACCTTTCAGCAAGTTTATAGCGGCAGGCCTAACCGGCCAGGGGTTTATTGCCCATTGCGGCCCCGGCGATAAAGAGGCATTAAAATCGGTTTTAACTACCGGAGGTCGCAGCACCATACTCATTGGGCCCGAAGGTGATTTTACCGATAGTGAAGTTGTAGCTGCTTTGAATAGCGGTTATAAACCTATAACTTTAGGTGATAGCCGCCTGCGCACCGAAACAGCCGCGCTGGAGGCTTGTTTTGAAGTGAACTTTTTAAACCGGGTATGAAAAGCAAACTTTTATGGTCAGCACTTATCGGGGCATCGTTGCTGTTAAGCGGTTATAGTGCCGCTACTTATAAGCTCGGCCGTATAAAGTACAACGGCGGCGGCGATTGGTATGGCGACCGTACGGCCCTGCAAAACCTCATCAAATTTTGTAACGATAACCTTAAAACTAATTTTCAGGCCGATGAGGATATAGTAGAGGTTGGCAGCGCCCAGTTGTTTGATTATCCCTTTGTTTTTTTAACAGGCCATGGCAACGTTATATTCTCGGCACAGGAAGCCCAAAACCTGCGCAAATATTTAACAGGCGGTGGCTTTTTGCATATTGATGATAACTACGGGCTGGATAAATTCATACGCCCGCAAATGAAGAAGGTTTTTCCGGAGCTTGATTTTGTCGAGCTGCCGCCCAACCACCCTGTGTTTCACCAAAAGTATGATCTGCCCGGCGGCCTGCCCAAAGTGCACGAGCATGATGGTAAACGCCCGCAGGCTTTTGGTTTGATATATAAAGGGCGGCTGGTGTGTTTTTACTCGTTTGAGAGCGATTTGGGTAACGGGTGGGAGGATTATGGTACGTATCCCGGCGATAGCCAGGAAATGCGCTTAAAGGCACTGAAAATGGGCGCCAACCTGGTGCAGTACGTGTTTACGAGGTAACTATTGCTATCCATTGTCATCATTATCGCATATCAAGTAGTTTTTAAAGCGATATATCTTAAAGGATTTTTTAACCATTGCTCGCAATGATGTAATGAATAAATTTATTGTCATTTCGTACGCGGTACGAGGAGAAATCTGCAGAATGATAATTTCGCCAATTTTCTTATGATAGGAACGAGTGGATTTTGTAAGTAGTAGGCGAACCCCTCCCTAACCCTCCCAGGGGAGGGAATTGATTGTTCGCAAAAAGCCCGATTATCAATATCCAATCAACCGACAGCGCCTGGCGTTAGTTCGGTTATAATATTGCATTCAACACCATATTAAAAGAGAAAGCCGCAAGTAAATTGCGGCTTTCTCTTTTAATATGGTAAATAAATCTATCTCGATTTATAATTCTTAGGTTTTTTAACCCTGATGTGCGGTTTGCCTTGCGGATTGATCTCAGGCGCGCCAACCATGGTCATGGCACAACGGAAGCCAACTTCGGCACTTGAGTTATCCTGATCCATAAAACGGCGTGTAGCAGGATTTAGCCAGTAGGCCATATCATTCCATGAGCCGCCTTTATAAACCTTTGAGCGGTTGCTTACCAGTGTAGTGGTACCGTACAGTGATGCATCAACAGTGTCAATATAATCACGGAAATCATTTTTATAAGGCTTACCTGCAATAGCGCTTGGTACAGCGGTAGCTGTAACGCCGGTGCTATCTGTACCCGCAGGGGCTTGCGCATCACCGGTAGTGCTTTGCGCGGCACCACCATTTTGCATGGCCACAAACTCGCTGTATTTCATTTTACGGTTTGATTTTGCCGGGTCTTTTATCGGCCTGCCATATTTATCTTTTGCGTAAACACCCTTTGTTGGGTCGGCCATGCGTTTGTTGGTAAATTCATTACCACGGAAAGGGTTAAAATCCTCAACATCTTCAAATGACATCTGACGGTAAGTATCGGCCACCCATTCGTTCACGTTACCGGCCATGTTGTATAAGCCAAAATCATTAGGCTCGTATGATCGTACGGGCGCGGTAATATCAGCCTTATCATTCAAATAACCGCCTACACCGGCATTATCGCCGTTGCCGCGTTTAAAGTTGGCCAGCATTAATCCACGGGTGGCTTTTTTAGGTGAGCGTACGCCGAGACCATTCCATGGGTATACCTTGCCGTCGTTAATATTTTCAAATTCAGTATTGCCTGCAAGTGATAATGCAGCATATTCCCATTCAGCTTCTGATGGCAGGCGATAGCCTTGTTTTATAATACCATCCTCCATACGCACCGGGCGTACTGCTTTTGTGCCTTGCGCGTTCGGGTTTAAATCGGGCATCATCTTTTTACCATCAATACCTGCGCCACGGTACTGGTTGTTTGTATATATTTCGGTATTAAATGGCTCTTTCCCTTTACGGGCCGCGTTATCCTTCCAGTTAGCCAGGTAGCCACGTTCACGTAAAATATTTTCGTTGGTACGGTCTGTACGCCAGGTGCAATAGTCCTGTGCCTGTTCCCAGGTAATACCTACAACAGGGTAATCCTGAAAAGCAGGGTGCCTTAAATAATTATCAACATAAGGCTCATTGTATGATAGCGGCTTGCGCCATACCAGTGTGTCCGGTGTGGCGTTGTAATAAAGCTCACGGTCATCCGGAAAGGTAATATTTATCCAGTGCAGGTAATCAAGCCAGTCCTGGTTTGATACTTCGGTTTCGTCCATATAAAAAGATGGTACGGTAACACGCCTGCGTGTGTTGTTGTTATCAAAGGTAACATCCTGATCGGCACTGCCACCCATTACAAAGGTACCACCCTCAATAGGTACAAGCCCCGGGCCGGGGCTTGGGTGCGTTTGCCTGAAACGCATATAACCGCCGTTTGATCTGTCGTTATAGGCAAGGCCTGTTTTTTGCGAACGCTGTTTTTTGGAGCAGCCGCTTACGGCCATGCCAAGCACCAGTAACGCCAAAGCAGTTCTTGTAAAAGTTATCTTCATATTATCTAAAGCAATTATATGTGGTAAAAGTAGCAACTTCACCCTTTAATACAACAATACCTTGTGTTTTGTTTACTGGTTTTTTAACGTAATCCGAGCTAATTTTGTTACAACCTAATTATAGCATTTACGTATTATCATTTGTAGTTTTGATGATACCCCGGCATCAAAATCATATATTTGAAAATATAACACTTACTCATCCAGCTAAATGAAGCTTAATTTTATTAAAGCATCTGTATACGCGGCCATTATGGTGCCTTGCGCGGCAATTGCGCAAACCAATTTAAACGGAAGCTCGGGCACGGCAATACGTACCGAAGTGCCGTTTCTTACCATCGCCCCCGACTCACGGTCAGGCGCTATGGGCGATGCCGGAGTGGCCATATCGCCTGATGCTAACTCAGCTTACTGGAATCCGTCAAAACTTGCTTTTTTAGAGGAGAACCATACCCTGTCATTATCATACAGCCCATGGTTGCGCCGGCTGGTGCCTGATGTTAGTTTGGCTTACCTTAGCTATGCCCATAAGCTGGATGACCGTAACAGCTTAGGGTTATCATTACGCTACTTTAACCTTGGCTCCATAGCCCTTGCTGATGAAAGCGGTACCAGCCAGGGATCGTACAGCCCTAATGAATTCTCGATAGACGGATCATTCGCGCGTAAATTCGGTGATAACCTGTCATTAGGTTTAACGCTGCGATACATACGCTCCAACCTGTCAAACATATCATTTGTTTCGGGGTCGGCGCAAACAGCGCGCGCGGCCAATGCCGTGGCGGCCGATGTTTCAATGTATTATAAAAACCCAACACAGCAGTTTGGTAAAGATGCCATATTTGCCTTTGGCGCCAACATATCCAATATAGGTACTAAAATAGGCTATACGGATAATGGCCCACGGTACTTTTTGCCTACCAACATGAAGCTGGGTATTGCTAATACCTGGTTTTTAGATGCTACGAATCAGCTTACCTTCGCTTTTGATGTGAACAAGCTGCTGGTACCTACTACCACTGTTAATGCTGACGGCAGTGTAAACAACGGCGACGATGTATCAGTACCTGCCGGTATCTTCCAGTCGTTTACTGATGCGCCGGGCGGCTTTAGCGAGGAGATAAAGGAGATCACCATATCGCCGGGTTTGGAGTACTGGTATAACCAGCAGTTTGCACTGCGTACAGGCTACTTCTGTGAGGCTGCCTCAAAGGGTGGGCGCAAGTATCTGTCAATGGGTGTGGGCTTCAAGTACCAGGATTACAGGTTTGATTTTTCGTACCTGGCGGCAAACCAGCAAAACAGCGCGCTGGCCAATACCCTGCGTTTCACATTATCTGCTAACTTTGGCGGCAAAAAGTAATTGTGGCGAAAATTAGGGTAGGTTTTGGGTTTGATGTTCACCAGTTGCGTGATCAGCACCCTTTTGTTTTAGGCGGAGTTAAGTTAGATCATCATTCGGGCGCGTACGGCCACTCAGATGCCGACGTTATGCTGCACGCTATTTGCGATGCGTTGCTTGGCGCAGCCAACCTGCGCGATATTGGTTATCATTTTTCAAACAAGGATGACCGTTGGAAAGGCATTAGCAGCCTGGTATTATTGCAGCACGTAATCAAACTACTGGCTGAAAAAGGCTGGGCCATAGGTAACATTGATGCCATGGTATGCCTCGAAGCACCAAAGATAAATCCGCATATACCGGCCATGCAAAAAAATATTGCCCAGGCGGCAGGCATCAGCGAGGAAGATATATCCATAAAGGCTACCACTAACGAGCAGTTGGGTTTTATAGGCCGCGAGGAAGGCGTAGTGGCTTATGCCGTGTGTTTGATTGAGAAGATATAAATATATAGGATTGTATTAGCATACATAAACAGTAAAAGGCGCCCAAACGAGCGCCTTTTACTGTTATCAAGGTATTGCAGTGATCTTATTTTTGCCTGAACCAAACCTGGATAGGTGAGCCTGAAAAATCAAAGTTCTCACGCAGTTTGTTCTCTACAAAGCGGTAGTAAGGCTCTTTAATGTATTGCGGCAGGTTACAAAAGAAAGCGAACATGGGCGATGTGCCGCTTATCTGCGTAGCGTATTTAATTTTTACATATTTGCCCTTTAATGCCGGCGGCGGATAGTTCTCGATGATCGGCAGCATAATATCATTCAGTTTTGAAGTGGCTATTTTGCGCGCGCGGTTTTCAAAAACTTTGTTGGCCACATCTATTACCTTTAATACACGTTGCTTTTCGGTAACCGAGGTAAATACGATAGGCACATCAGTAAAGGGCGCTATCTTTTCTTTTATCTGCTCCTCAAAAACCTTAACTGTTTTGCTGTTCTTCTCTATCAGATCCCACTTGTTAACTACGATCATGATGCCTTTTTTATTCTTTTCGGCCAGGTGAAAGATGTTGATGTCCTGCGCTTCAAGCCCTTCAACGGCATCAACCATTAGTATTACCACGTCGGCCTCTTCAAGGGCCTTGATGGTACGCATTACCGAGTAAAACTCGATGTTCTCTTTAACCTTTGTTTTTTTACGCAAACCGGCCGTATCAATCAGCATAAAATCGTGCCCGTACTGGTTATAGCGTATATGTATCGAATCGCGCGTGGTGCCCGCTATAGGGGTTACAATGTTACGCTGCTGGCCAAGCAACGCGTTGATGATGGATGATTTACCCACATTAGGGCGGCCAACTATGGCGTATTTAGGCAGCGCGTTCTCTTCGGGCAATTCCTCATCAAAGTGCTTAACCACATCATCCAGCAGTTCGCCGGTGCCTGATCCTGTCATGGATGATATATTGTAAAGCTCACCCAGGCCAAGGCTGTAAAATATGGTAGCGTCAGACTGTAGCATGGTATTATCAACCTTGTTAACTACTACAAACACAGGTTTGCTGCCCTTGCGCAGCAGGGCTGCTATTTCATCGTCAAGGTCGGTTATGCCGGTGGTAACGTCAACCATGAACAGGATAACGCTTGCCTCCTCAATGGCTATTACCACCTGCTCACGTATGGCGGCCTCAAAAACATCTTCTGACCGGGCTACATAGCCACCGGTATCAATCACGGTAAACGTACGGTCGGTCCACTCAGCTATGCCGTAGTGCCTGTCGCGCGTAACGCCGCTAAAATCGTCAACAATGGCCTTGCGGGTTTCTGTTAAACGGTTGTAAAGGGTTGACTTGCCAACATTGGGCCTGCCTACTATAGCTACTATATTACTCATTCTTATGAATTAGATTTGAGATGTGAGATTTAAGATATGAGTTGGCGCGCCAGCTCATATCTTAAATCTCACATCTAAATTATTAAGACAAAGGACGGAAGATTATCTCAAATCTCGCATCTAATATCTCATATCTTATATTTTTATTCGTACCCAAACTTTTTTAAGTAGTTCTTTTTGCTGCGCCAGTCGGGTATAACCTTTACAAACATCTCCAAAAATACCTTGCGCTGAAAAAATTCTTCCATATCCAGGCGGGCGTATTTGCCTACGATCTTAAGCATCTCACCGTTTTTGCCTATCAGGATGTTCTTTTGCGAATCGCGCTCAACAATAATTTCGGCACTGATGCGGTGCAGGGTTTCGCCCTCAGCAAAAGCGGTAACAATAACCTCGGTGCTGTACGGAATTTCCTTTTTGTATTGTTTAAATATCTGCGCACGTATCATTTCCGACGCGAAAAAACGATCATTACGGTCTGTCAGCGCATCTTTTTCATAATAGGCCGGGTGCTCGGGCAGGTGGTCCATTATAAAATCCATAATGGCTTTCAGGTTGTGCTCGTGCAGGGCCGATATGGCAAACACCGCTTTTGGGTTAAGCTTTTGTTGCCAGTATTCAACTTTTTGCTTCACGATCTCCGCGTCCGACTGATCGATCTTGTTGATCAGTATAGCCAGCGGGGCTAACGAGCCTTCAAGCTTTTTGATAACATCATCCTCGTCGTGCTTTTCGTTTATATCGGTAACCAGCAGTATCAGGTCGGCATCAACTATTGAGCCCTCTACCTGGTGCATCATGCTTTCGTGCAGGGCGTAATGCGGTTTAATGATGCCGGGTGTATCCGAAAATACGATCTGGTAATCATCGCCGTTAACGATACCCAAAATGCGGTGACGTGTAGTTTGCGCCTTTGGAGTAATTACCGACATTTTTTCGCCTACGAGATGGTTCATCAGCGTTGATTTACCTGCGTTTGGTTTACCTATTATGCTAACAAAACCTGCCCTATGACTCATACAAACTTTTTTTAAAATATATTTGGACTGCAAAGAAACGAATTATATCTTTGCAGTCCAATTCAAAACAAATCTTAATTTCGATTTCGGTATTTGAAAAGGCTTTTTCGGGGTTATGGCGAAAAAGAAAATATAAGCACTATAGTGCGGGATGGAGCAGTTGGTAGCTCGTCGGGCTCATAACCCGAAGGTCGTAGGTTCGAGTCCTGCTCCCGCTACCTAAAAAGCATGAGGCCTTAAGTCTTACCGACTTGAGGCCTTTGCTTTCAATACAGCGGCAGTATAACTGCAAAAAAAAGTCTTCTTAACAATATAAGGAGCAAACATTACGGAGTTATGCCCGTTATGTACAATACCAAATACAGTGCGGGATGGAGCAGTTGGTAGCTCGTCGGGCTCATAACCCGAAGGTCATAGGTTCGAGTCCTGTTCCCGCTACCGAAATCGGACAAGCTTAGATAAATCTAAGTTTTGTCCGATTTTTTTTTTGACCCCAACTCGTTATTGATCAGGAAAATAACTCAGTCGCTTTTTTGTCGGAAATTACGTTTGGTATTAACACAGTTTCCCTAAGCCCGGCAATATGAATTTTAAATAAAATTAAATCCTTATTATTTACACCATATACTTTCTCATTGTTGGTGACCTTCCAAGTTTGGTGGGATCAATTTATACATCACCGGCGTTACAATCCTTGAAAGAATGGTAGAACTTATCAGTCCGCCGATCAATACGACAGCCAAAGGCGCGATCAGCGGGTTCGGGTTAAGCGCGATTGGCAGCAAACCGCAGATGGCCGTGATAGAAGTTAACACTACCGGCAAAAAACGTGTTTCTCCGGCCATATGGATTGCCTCATCTATGCTGTGCCCTTCCAACCTAAGCTGGTTGGTAAAATCAACCAATAACAGCGAGTTTTTTACCTGTATGCCTGAAAGGCCGATAAAACCAATAATGGATACCAGCGACATCGGGTTGCCGGTAAAGAGCAGCAATACAACGCCACCAAGTATACCCAGCGGAATGATTGATAAAACGATGATTATACCCTTAAAAGTTTTGAACTGCAGCAATAATACCCCAACAAAAAGAAATGTACTCAGGATGATCACCGATAGGAAGTTGCCGCCAAGCGTATCTCCTTCCGATTCTGCTTCCCCGGAGAGTTTGTAGTAATAGCCCTGCGGCATTTTTAATTTATTTAACTGCGGTACAACATCTTCAAGAATATCATTGGCCAGTACATGCTCTTTAGTAAGAGAAGTAACCTTGGCAAACCTTGCTTTATTAAAATGGTTGATCGCAGTGGGCGAGGTTTCAAAAGTGATGGTTGCAATCTGATCAACCAGCACCGGGGTACCCTGCACATTATTAACGTAAAGGTTTTTCAGTACATCCAGATTGGAGAACTTATCCCTGGGCATGGTAATCATTACGTTGCGTGAATCGCCGCGATCATCGATATAGTCGCCTACCGTCAGCCCGGCAACAGCCATCCGGATAACTTTATCTACGTCACTCGTCAAAACCCCTAAAGTACGTGCCTTTTCCTTATCGATACTTATTTTAATATCTGACTTGTAGGTATTTAGCTCGTTGTTGACAAAAAATGTACCCGGATGATTTCTCAGGATCTTTTCTATCTTAAAGGAAAGTGAGCGTAAGGTATCCTGGTTTTCGCCGAATACCCTGACAACAATATTTGCTTCGATAGGTGGCCCCTGTTCAAAATCCTTGATCTCGATCCTGGCATAGGGAAAGTCGTTGAACTTTTTTATCAAACGTTTGATCAGTTCGGTTTTTTCGGACGGGCTTGTCCCGTCGTCCAATTGAACGAACACCTGGGCAAAGTCAGGCTTTACATCCTGCTGGTGCACATTGTAATAGATTTGTGGATTACCCTTACCTACGTTAGCGGTGTAATACACAACCTCCTTGTGCTTCTTTAATTCTCCTTCTACCACTTTGGTTGCACGGTTGCTTTCGGGAATATCAGCCTGTAAGGGCATTTTGATATTGATCAGGAACATCGGTTTTTCAGATGTCGGGAAAAGCTTGAATCCTGTTAAGGTGAACAGGAAAAAGGCCAGGCCGCTCAACGCTATAGATATACCTATGGTTGTTTTAGGCCAGTTTAAGGCAATTGGCATTACACGGCTGTAAGATCTGGTCAAAAACCTTTGCAGGTGTTTTAAAAAGAAATTTCCCTCACCATGCGTATGGGTTTTTAACATCCGGCTGCCCAGGAAAGGTACAAGCGTTAAAGCAACTATCATGGATGCCAAAACACTGGTCATGACAGCCATTGGCAGGCTCCGGATAAATTCGCCGGCCACATCAGGTAAAAAAGCCAGCGGCAGAAAAGCGATCACCAGCGTAGCCGTGCAGCCGATTACGGCTATGCCGATCTGTTGCGTACCTTTAAATATGGCATCCGTTCGCGAATGGCCTTCCCTAAGCCAGCGTTCAATATTTTCTACCACCACAATGCTGTCATCTACCAGCAAGCCTAAGGCGACTACCAGCCCCACAATACTCAATTGGTTTAATGAATAGCCCAGCATATTCATAGCAATGAGGCCCAGTGCTAAAGAAAGCGGGATAGAGATCATCACGATGAGTGAGGCCCTAAAGCCCAATGGCAGTAAAGTAACCACGACCAAAATAATAGCTAAACCAAAATCAAAACCCAAATGGCCCAAACGCTCGGATACCATATTGGCTTGGTCGAAGTTTTTAACCAGGCGGATATTCTGCGGCAGGGTTTTGCCAAATGCTTCCAGTACCGGTAAATATTCTTTCTGAACGCTGGCTATATTTACATTGTCTTTCATGGCCGCTGTAACAAGTACGCAACGGTGTCCGTTTATCCGGGTGATGTGATTTACCGTAGCATCTTTATAACTTACCGAGGCTACATCTTTTAAATAAATGATCTTGCCATTGGCATTGTAAATAACCGTATTGGCCACATCATCGGTGTTTTTGAATTTGCCGCTGGTTTTAACATTAAATACCTTGCTATCCAGGTTAATGCTGCCGCCGGGGATATCCGCGGCTTCACTTTGCAAACTACCTATTACCACATTAAGCGGTATCTTTAGTTGCGCGAGTTTATCCAGTTGCATATCTATACGAATCTCCTGTTCCGGCATCCCGAAATATTTAACTTCTTTCAGGTTGGTGATTTTCTCCAACTGTGTTTTCAGGATGTCTGCTTCGTCCCGCAGCATCTTACCTGAAGCATTGTCAGAAACCAGCGCAACCTGCAAAACCTTTACATCCGCCGAGGATACCTTTTCTGTTTTGATCAGGTAAATATCTTTGGGAAGCTCGCTGTTTTTCAAAGCATTGATCTCGGTAGATATTTCCTGGTATTTATTATCTACATCCACACCGTATTTAAATTTAGGCTGTATAACCGCTACACCATCCTCTACCGTAGTAAGTATCTTTTCAATATTTTCCAGGCCGTAGATCTTGTTCTCGATAGGTTTTACCACCTGCTCTTCCATATCCTTAGGACTGGTACCCGGATAGATAACCGTAATAATATACTGCGGAGGATGCGTGGTCGGATCTTCCGAACGGGGCATGGTAAACAGCGTCAGCACGCCGACTACTGCTACCAGAAGAAATATGATCAGCGTGAACTGATAGTTCTTGACTGCAAAATTTGTGATCTTCATGGTCTTACCTGATGATTTTGATGAAAGACTGTTCGTTGAGGTAGGCGCTGTTGGAAACTACGATCTGGTCTATCCCTTCCAATTTATCTTTGAGGTACACCTTTTCATTATCGAACTTCAAAATACTGACCGGCACCCGTTTTACCCTGTTTGATCCTACGGTGGTAAATACAAATCCTTTATTGCCATCGGCCTCTACCAGCGATGCATAGGGGATAATCGTTACACTTTCATCCTGATGCGTAGTTATCTCCGCTTTGCCAAACATGCCCACCGCGGGCTTTACGCCCTTTAATTGCAGTTTTAGTTCAATCTGGAATGAGCCCTGTTCACGGTCGGCAGCCTGCGACTTGCGGAATACGGTGGCATCAAAGGTTTGACCCGCGAAGCCGTCGAGCGTTACTTTGGCGGTTTGCCCCGGCCTGATGATGGCCCATTCCCGGTCAGTAACACCCACTTTAAGCGAATAACTGTTATGTTGTTCAGTTGAATTAATAAGTAGCACCGGCATTCCTTCGGCAATTACTTCTCCTTCGTTCGCTATTTTCTTGCTTACAAAGCCATCAGATGCCGCGTATATTTTAGAGTAGCGCTCATTAAAGGCCGTTGCTTCACGGGCTTTTTTGGCCACATCTAAAGCCGTTTTGGTGTTCTGCAATTGCTCCAGGGTATAAACACTGTCTTTGTACAGGTTTATGGCGCGGTTATAATCGCGCTGCGCTTTATCCACCCCGAGGCTGGACTGTGCTAAACCTGCGGAAATTTCAGTGGAATTGAGCGTAGCTAACAATTGCCCCTGTTTAAAGAACTGGCCTTCATGTACCAGGATGCGGCTGATCACACCGCCGATCTTGAAAGCGTATCTGGCTTCATCCTCTGTGCTGACCAGGCCGGTGGCGGTAATGCGGTCGGGTACACCTAAAACAGAAACTTTTGAAACCTTAACGGAGATGACATCCGGTTCGCCGAGCGGGTTTTCCTCGCTATGCTTTCCTTTGCATGAAGCTATTATGGTTAGCGACGCTATTATAATGCTGAGTAATTTTATATTTTTCATGATCTTGATTTTATTGAATGGTGAAACCTGCATTTGCACGTTCGATCGCGGCATTGGCTATCCAGGTATCATAAAGGGCAATGTTAGTTTTAAGCTGCGCGTCGATCCACTGGTTTTGGGCATCGAGCAGTTCGATATAGATGGCCATGCCTTGTTTGTACAACTTCAGCATATCACCGTAATAAACCTGGCTTGTTTTTAGTTGCGACTCCGCCGCCTGGTATTTCGCAATCGCGCTTTGCATAGCGGCCTGGCGCACCTTCAATTCCGTTAATAATTGTTGTTGTACGTAATCGGTTTGCGAGGCCAGGGCATTCTGATCGGCGATCGCCTGCTTTACCCGGTAATTGTTTTTGCCCGAAGAAAAGAGGTTCCATTGCAGAGAAACGCCAAACAGGTAGTAACGGCTGTTATTGTTGAATTTCCAGTCAAAAGCCTGCGAACCCAGGTCAATAAAGGTACCTAACTTGGGAACAATGTAGGATTTGGCCAGTCCGGTCAGGTTGCCGTTAATATCTTTCGCGATGCGTAACTTGGATAGTTCTTCCCTGCCGCTGACGCTGTTGCCTGATAGCTGTTCGGCGGCAGGCAAGGCCTTTATATCATCCAAAAGGATGCTATCGGTAAGCGGCCGGTTAAGCAAAAAGTTAAAATAGTAGCGCGCCGATTCCGCGGTTTTCCTGGCATCGGTGAGCGAAGCATTCATCTTTGATACTTCGTTCTGGCTCCTGAGCACAACAGTCCGGTTCACCTTGCTGTTTTCGTACAGCTTGGTATTGATCCTTTGTCCTTCTTCCACCAGCCGTAGCGAAGACTCATAGATACCCGTGGCATACACTGCTTTCTGGTAGCTGTAATACGCAGTCTTGATCTCTTTAACCAGTTCGCGCTTGTAAAGCAATACTTCTGCCTTTTGCAGGTCTACCTGCTGCTTCTTGATCCGCTTATTGTAGATCAGTTCAGCGTTGAGTATAGGAAGCGTCGTGCGGAATTTGGCATCATAAAAATTGTCCGGGTTAAGCAGTATCTTTTGGTTTTGCAACTGCGGAAAAGCGTTTGTGCCAGTCAACTGGTTCAGCGTAGCGTAAACGCCATTGAACAGGTCGCCGGTTGGAAAATCTATCGTACGCCCGCCATCTGCCTTTGTGTAAGTGGTTGAAAAGGTAACCTCCGGCAGGAACATGCTTTTGGCCTCCTTTAGCGCGTAGATGTTTTTTTCGAGTACGAAGTTTTGTTGCTTAATACTCTCGTTAGAGGCAAGGCCATCCCGGATGTACTCATCCAGCCGGCCCTGGGCTTTTGCAAGGGGTGCAGCCATTAGGGCTGTCGATAAAAGCAAAAGCTTAAAAAGGGTAATATTCTTAAATTTCATTTTTAATCATTGTTTTAAATTTAAACAGTGTTCAATATATAATTAAAAAAAAGGATCAACTTTTCTCGAGCAGGGCTACAAAAGACTCATAACCATTCTCCATCAATTCTTCGTCGGTTTTGCCAATAAAACTGGTGTTGCGATTTTTACAGAAAAGTGCACAGATGCCATGCACAACAGAAATGATCAGGAAAGTAAAATATTCCGTATCCATATTCGTGAATTTGCCGTTCTGCTGGCATTCGCTCACCATTTCCTGCATATAACTTATTGCCTCCTCGGCAATCTGGAACCCTTCAGACAAAGAATTTTTAACCGGCTCGTCTACAATGAACATCAGGTTGTAGTAATCTTTGTTCTCTTGTGCGAATTGGATAAAAACCCGGCCCGAGGCTTTTAATCTTTCAAAGGGGTCGCGTACCTTTTGTAGTACCTTTAACTGGTTAAGCAGCAAAAGGAAACCTTCCTTATGAAGTTCGTGAAAGATCTCGCTTTTATCCTTAAAATAAAAATATATGGAGCCGGGGCTATAGTTGATCTCCTGGGCGATATTGCGCATACTGGTCTGATCATAGCCTTTTTGCAGGAATATTTTACGCGCTCCATCAAGGATGCGTTTATGCATTTCCTGCTTCTCTTCCAGTTTACGTTCTGCTATACCCATTTTAATTTATTCGTTGCAAATATAAGATTGCCTGTGGTGCGACGAAACTCCGTTAAGGTTAAAGCTTCATTTTACATTCAGACACTAATGATTTGAATTAAATATAAATCAATGTAATAATATTGAACACTGTTTAAAAAAGCAAAAAATATTCACCTATTTTTTAGATAATGACATTTAAGATATATTTCATTTACAAAAATTAGTTGCCTGTTTACCACGCAAAAAATGATAGAACGGTAATTAGTTAATTTTCGGGGCACGTTGAATTTACCTGAATAGATTGATAATCATTACGGCAGGATTACATGAATCTAATTTTTCAGCGTAGAATTTATTAAATCGACCACCGCATTAATTACTATAGGTGACCGTATTATTTTATCATGCCCTAAGCCGTCATAATTTTTTGCGGTGATGAGTTTTTGATTGTTTAGAAACTCTTTTAAATAAGCGTACGGAGAAATTATGTCATTGGGATCATAAAATAACCAATGTTCAATTTCAGGATTTAATTCGTAAAAATTATCAAGATCAAAGTTGGAAGCTGGTACGCCAAATTTACTTTTAAAAGCTTCAAAAAAAATGGATTGACTTACCGGGGGTATATTAACAGCATCCATACTGGCGGCAAAATTTTCCTTTAATTTTACAAGCGGCGTAATACTGATCATCAATAAAGGCATTATGTGCGTTTCCATTACAGCAATTATGTTAGCCATTGCCCCTAATGAATGCCCTATTATAATATCAGGCGGGCCATAATTTGAAATGATGGCTTTAATCGCCAATTCGTACAGAATAAGATTTGAAAGCTCCCCTTCTGAGCTTCCATTACCCGGCGCGTCAAACGCTATTATTTGAATATCTTTGATGGGGATCAAAGCAGTTATCAATTCCAAAAAATCAGCAGCTTTTGATCCCCATCCATGGGTTATAAGTAACTTGTATTCTCCATTGCCCCATGTAAATGTGTTAAAGCGTAGTTGTTTCTCTGCAAAATAGTTGTCGTAAACAAATAGGCTTTGCTTTTCAGCCCCCTGCAAAAATTGCTCATGTGCAAGCCGTAATTGCATTTTAGGCGAATAACAAAGGTAGGACCAAAGTAATTGCTGTAATTCATTTTCGCTATCAGGTGGGAGCGCTTTAATTTCACTGATAGTTTGTTAGAGGCGCTTCATGTTAACCTGATATTATATTTAATGATGACCTCATAAAAAAACAGTATAAAATGGACTATTTATGGCTAAAGTATAAGTCAAGCATGACTTGGCCTAATATTAACCGCAAGTAGCTATGCAATACTGATCAGTTTAAACTTACTTTGAGGGTGCATAGGCACCTGTGGACAACCATGTTAACCAGGCTTTTTTAAATTCGGCATGGCTCATTGGAGGAAGCTTACGGCCTTCGCCGGGGTTCCAGCCCGACAGTACCAGGCCATCATCAGCATGTTCAATTAGTTTTTTTAAATCCTTGTTCCCGTTCTGTTTGGGGTCAATAAGTTGTTTGGCCAGTTGCCTTGGCGTTCTGCCCTGGAAAACCATACGCATATTGGCCGGAGGCAAATGCCAGTTCGGGTTTCCGGGAGGCGTATGCAACCCCGGTGTATTGGTGGCCTGGTGACAGTTTGAACACTTCATGGCATACACGCCTTTCCCGTCAATGCCCCGTTTAGGCCCCATGGTATGTAAGTGGCTGTCATCTCCTTGTAAAGGCACGTCTCCTGATGGGTGACAGTTCATGCAACGGGCACTCATCAACACCGTATAAACCTTTTTAAATGCTTTTACTGAAGCAACACTATCCTTACGTACCACTAATTGCCCCGCATTATTGGGAGTTTCTGTTTTAAATGACAGTATAATTAAAGATAAGGTGAATAATATGAAGCTAAAGACGATCAATTTTTTCATGCTTGCTCGGTTAATTTATGGTTCATTACAGGAAGATTATAGATGCGTTTACCGGTTGCAGCAAAAACTGCATTAGCAATTGCCGGCGCAGTTGGCGGTACGGCACATTCTCCTGCTCCGCCCATTTTGCCGTTACTTTCAACTATGTAAACATTGATCTCGGGTGTCTCGTTCATGCGGGCAATCTTATAATCATAAAAGTTATTTTGCTGTAGTTTGCCCCCCTCCAGGGTAAGCTCGCCGTAAAGCGCCATGGTTAAACCAAAAATGATACCGCTTTCTGATTGTGCTTTAACGCCTTCAGGGTTAACGGCTAATCCACAGTCAATGGCGCAGTCTATTTTATGCACTTTTACCTGCCCGTTCAGGATGCTTACTTCGGCTATGGTAGCCACAAAGCTCCCAAACGCCTCCGTAACGGCAACACCTTTGTAACGTCCTTTAGGCAACGCTTTTTTCCAGTTGCCTTTTTCGGTAACCAAATTTAATGCAGCCAAATGGCGGGGGTGTTCTTTGAAAAAACTTCTCCGGTATTCAACCGGGTCCTGACCGGCGTTATGGGCCAGCTCGTCCATCATGGTTTCCATTACATAAGCTGTATGGGTGTGCCCTACCGAACGGAACCACAGTACCGGTACAACCTCGTCTGTGTTATGCAGCCCAACAAAATGATCGGGTACGCTGGTAAGGTACGGCGAACCCTTTACACCTTCAACCGAAGTATCGTCAATAGGGTTTTGAGGGGGGCCGAATGCAGGAGTTGCCGCTTTCATGATGGATTGACCAACGATGTTATGTTTCCAGGCGATAGGCATGCCCTTACTATCAAGCCCCGTAGTAACGTTATGTACAAAAAATGGCCGGTAGTGTCCGCTTTTCATATCGTCTTCGCGGCTCCACACCATTTTTATTGGCTTACCACAGGCCTTTGCAATATGCACGGCTTCTGAAACAAAGTCGGTAGCGGGCGTTGCTCTGCGGCCAAATCCACCACCCAAAAACGGAATATTGATCTTCACCTTTTCGGGTGCCAAACCAAGTATTTTGGCCGCCGCGGCCTGTTCGCCTCCCGGCAACTGCGTGCCTGTCCATATCTCACAACTATCTTTATCAATTTTTACCGTACAGTTCAATGGTTCCATAGGTGCATGGGCAAGGTAAGGAAACACATATTCTGCTTTGATCACCTTGGCTGATTTTGCCAGGGCAATGGCTACATCCCCTTTTTGCTGAGCAGTTAAGCCATTAGTAGCTGCCAGCTTTTTATATGCCGCAGTTTGTTTAACTGTAGATAGCTGGGCACCCACGCCATCTTCCCATATTATTTGCAGCGCTTTTTTACCTTGCTGCGCTGCGTAATAATGGTCGGCAATTACAGCAACCCCGGTAGGTATTTCAACTACTTGCCTAACACCTTTTACCGCCCTGGCTTTACCGGCATCGAATGATTTTACTTTGCCACCAAAAACCGGCGCATGCGCAACCACGGCTGTCAGCAATCCCGGAAAATGAATATCCATGCCAAATATAGCCTCGCCATTCGTTTTCACGGCTGCATCTAAACGCTTAGTGCTTTTGCCAATATATTTCCAGTCAGCCGGGGTGCGTAACGGAACTTTTGAAGGAACAGGTAGCAGCGCCGCATCGGCAGCCAGTTCGCCATAGGTATATTTCTTTCCTCCGGCAATAACAGTACCCTTTTCTGTTTTACAGTTTTGCAGGGCAACGCCCGAGCGTCTGGCGGCGGCCTGGGTTAACAATATCCTTGCTGTTGCACCGGCATTGCGGTATCGGTCAAACTCCGACCATGTGGTTGATGATCCGCCGGTGATCTGTACGCCGTAAACATTATGGTTATATGCTTTGTCTGCACCGCTGTGTTTAACAGTTATCTGCTCAAGGTCAACGTCCAGTTCTTCTGCCAGCAGCATGGGCAGCGTGGTCCAGATGCCTTGCCCCATTTCTACGTGACTTAAAACTACCGTAATTGAATTATCTGTGCCGATGTTTAAAAATGCATTGGGGGTAAAAGCAACACCCTCGGCAGCCTCATTTAAAGCAGCTAATTTATTGGCCACCGGTATTTTAAATGAAATAAGTAATCCGCCACCTAAAAGTGCACCGGATTGAATAAAATTGCGCCTGTTCATGATTTAGCTCCTTCCTGCTGCATTTTTGCAGCCTGATGAATGGCCGCTCTTATCCGGGGATAAGTGCCGCACCGGCATATATTGCCAGACATGGCATCGTCAATATCCTGATCTGTAGGGTTAGGGTTTTCACGCAGCAATACCGCAGCCGACATTAACTGGCCTGACTGGCAGTAACCGCACTGAGGAACATCAAATTCAACCCATGCCTTTTGCAAAACATGGTTATTATTGACTGAAAGACCTTCGATTGTGGTAATTTGCTGGCCGGCGGCTCTGCTAACTTTGGTTACGCACGATCGAACGGCTTCTCCGTTAAGGTGCACCGTGCATGCGCCGCACTGTGCAACACCGCATCCAAACTTGGTGCCGGTCATACCTAAAATGTCACGGATCACCCACAACAGGGGCATATCCGGATCTGCATCGATCTGCCGTTGAACTCCGTTTATCGTCAAACTTACCATTGCATCTGTTATATTAAACCTCTTAAACCAAATGTTAAATATACGAAGCAGATCATCGTTTGAGTTACACTAATCAAACCATTACCTAAGAAATTCAAATACATAATGTGATAATTCATTTTTATTATCCTAACTGATCCGTTGTTAGCCAGCGCCGGCGCTAATTATTCTGTATTGATAGTTAAAAAGTTATCTTTTTAATTATCAATATCTGTATGTTTTACCAAAATTTGTTTGAAATCTTTATTGATTTGTTTGTTATTCATAAGCTTTTTTTACGCTCACTGCCGACCTTTGTGTAAAGGGATAATATGCTATCACACCTGCTTATAAAGGCTGTAAAAAGCGAGATGAGGTTTACCAAGAAACTTGCATCGTCGTTATCAAATCAATAACCATCTAATTTTTAATAATCAATCAAAATACAAAAATCATGAAAAATAATATTGAAGGTAAAGTAGTTGTAATTACAGGCGCAAGCAGTGGTTTAGGCGAAGCTGCAGCGAAACACTTGTCGGCACTTGGAGCAACAGTTGTATTGGGTGCCAGAAGAGCAGACAGAATAGCAAAACTTGCCGATGAGCTTACCAACAATGGGGGAAAAGCGCTGGCTATTGCTGCGGATGTAACAGAGTTGGACCAGGTAAAGAAACTGGTTGATTCAGCCGTTGAAAAATTTGGGCGGGTAGACGTAATAATCAACAATGCAGGCATCATGCCCCTATCGCCGATAGATCGCCTTAATGTTGACGAGTGGAACAAGATGATCGATGTAAACATCAAAGGCGTGCTTAACGGTATAGCCGCCGTGCTCCCTTATATGAAAGAGCAGAAATCAGGTCAGATCATCAATACCTCTTCTGTTGCGGGCCATAAAATATTTGCCGGCTCTGCCGTTTATTCTGCTACCAAATTTGCGGTTCGCGCTTTAACCGAAGGCTTACGGATGGAGGTAAAGCCTTATAATATCCGCACAAGTATAGTTTGTCCCGGTGCTGTTAAAACAGAACTGCTGGAGCATATTACTGAAGTGGATATACAGCAGGCTAACCAGGATTATGTAGGGTCTGTTGGCATCAGTCCTGATAGTTTTGCGCGTGTGGTTGCCTTTGCCATCAGCCAGCCTGAGGATGTGGATATCAATGAAGTTATCTTCCGTCCTACATCTCAGGAACTTTAAAATCAGCCCTGCTGCTAACTTGCATAATCCGAGGCAAGCGGCTATAACAAACTGCCTGACCAACTTTCATAAGCATATTGATAGTTGGCCGGGCATATTTAAATTTGTTCAATAAAAAATTCAATCAGGGCTATTTTTCGGTCAATTTTATAGTCCCTTTAATTTTCAGAATTGAATCCATCGTCTGTTCGTATCGCACCGAATTGTACAGCCCCTTCTTTTGCACACATGGTTTGCTAATCTTAATCATTGGTTTGAAATCCTTAAACAGCGAAGTTTCAATACAACTAAATTTGCAGTATGAAAGATGTTTTCCAGAGGCTAAGCGCGGGTGAACTTGTTTTGTTAGATGACCCTGAATTTTATAAGGTGAATGAAATTGTCGCCACTACGCAGGCATTAAGCCCGGTTATGAATGCCGCTACCAGTATTGATGATGTCAGGACAAAGCTAAGCGATATCATCTGTTCAGAGATAGATGACACTACCACTATATTCGCACCCTTTCATACTAATTTTGGCCGCGCTATAAAATTAGGTAAGCATGTTTTCATCAATCATGCCTGCTCTTTTTTAGATATGGGCGGTATTACGCTTGAAGATCATGTGCTTATTGGGCCGAGGGTGAATCTGGTCACTGAAAATCATCCGCTCGATCCGTCTACACGCAGGGGGCTTATCTGCAAACCCATTATTATTAAAAGAAACGCATGGGTTGGCGCAGGCGCAACCATATTGCCCGGTGTAACCATCGGCGAAAATACGGTAGTAGCGGCGGGCGCAGTAGTGAGTAAGGATGTACCGGATAATACGGTAGTTGGCGGCGTTCCTGCTAAAGCCATAAAATCAATTTAATAAATGTTATGAAAAATACGGTAATAGCAATAGCCGCGACAACGGTAATAATGGCTGTTGGATGCGAATCGAAAAATAATGTAGCACAAAATGCCATTTTCCCGAAAGGCGAACCTGGCCCTGCGGCCAATTTTACCGGTAAGGCCTGGAACACCGCATTGGTAGATAAAGACAGCACCTTTACCACCGTTGTTGGCAATGTTTACTTTGAGCCGGGAGCCCGCAGTAACTGGCACACACATCCGGGCGGACAAATATTGGTTATTACTGACGGGGTAGGTTATCACCAGATTAAAGGGCAACCTGTGCAGATTATCCGTAAAGGTGATGTTGTGAAATGCCCGCCTAATACACTGCACTGGCATGGTGCCAGCCGTGATACCGGTTTGCAGCAACTATACATTGTGCCTAATACAGAGAAAGGTGTTGTTGAATGGAAACAGGCGGTAACAGATGAAGAATATAAAGCAAAGCCTTGATTTTTGGAGTTTACCGAATATTTCAGGTATAGTGTCAAAAGATTGCCTGTTTTACGCTTTAGTGATTTTCAACTCACTGAAATAGAACATGACAGGCGCAAAACATCTACCTGCCTGGAATATGAAATGAATACGTAGTTAGCATTTGAAAATCTTAATTAACGGTTTGATTATCTTTAACTTTCAAAGTTATGCCATCCTAACTTTGCAGGATGAGATTAGGTTATTATTGTAAAAGGCAAGTTTAGCTGTGCTTAAAAGTTTTACCCCGCAATAATGATTTTAATGCCTCTCTTTTTGCTGATTTTTTTCAAATTATGCACATGCCGGGATCAGCAACCTCTCTCTGAATTAAGCAAGGAAACTCTCGGCTTCCTTTGGTATACGTGGCAGTCTTTAAAAAATGTGTGGTTAATAAAAACAATTATGAAAATAAATTTCAATAAATGGCTTGAATCATTATTGGAAAATGTAGGTAGGAACAGCGGATTAAGTAAAATGAATCCATTGGTCAATGCAGATAGTGATCTGAAAATTGATTAGTCCGGTGATTTCAGGATCTTGTCCGCATTACCGCTGCCAACAGGCTCAAACTGGCTGGTCTGTAATTTACTTTTCAACGAATTGGAGGATGCAACTTTTCACATTATAAAACCCGGCGATAGCATAATGTATGGGAATTTTTTGCGGGCGAGGTCAGGTGTAACCTTGATCATTGGCCAGGAGTTTTTCAGACCGAATGATTGCCCGTTGATAGATTGCGCTTTACTGCACTTGCAATCCCAAATCTGTTATCCGCTTACAGCTCTGCAGAAATATGATCTTTTATTAATCACCGAGAAGATTGAGGATGTATCAAGAGGCAGATATATTTTCAAGAATGAATATTTGCAGCAACTGTTACTGCAGGTTATGCATTTTGCTTTAAAAAATTTCAGTGCTTGCAAGCAGAACGATGTGTTAAAATCACCTGTAAAAAGCAGTTTGTCTCCCGTGATTTTTAACGACACGGTTTTTTTAGCGAATTAGTTACAACATCATGTAACCCGGAAATAAATAACCGTATGTTGTGCCCGGCTCTTTGCTAAAAGCCAGGATTCTCTCCGCCGGATCAAACCCTGGCTTAACATTGATACGAATATTCTTCAGCCAATCAATTCACTTACTTATTGCCTGTCAATCCTGTATAATCTCCCCTGGTCTGTAATGGCATAAAGCGCCTGATCAGGACCTTGTATAATATCTCTGAATCTTTGATTTTCAGCGGCCAGTAACCTTTCCTCCCCGGTAACACGGTTATTTTCAATTACCAGCCTGATAATATGCGTTTGGGTTAGAGAACACAGGAAAAGGTTATTTTGCCATTCCGGTATCCTGCTACCTGCATAAAACGTGATGCCGCTTGGTGACACCACCGGGTCCCAGTAATAAACAGGTTGCTCCATGCCATTTTGCTGCTGTATAGCTGCACCTACAGCCTGCCCGCTGTATTCTATGCCGTAACTGATCACGGGCCAGCCGTAATTAGCCCCGGGGCGCAGCCGGTTGATCTCATCGCCACCGCGCGGTCCGTGTTCGCTTTCCCAAATGTCACCGGTTACCGGGTGAATAGCCAGGCCCTGGGGATTACGATGCCCTATGGTATAAAGCTCCGGCAAGGCACCTGGTTGATTAAATGGCGGGTTTCCGGCGGCGGCTGTTCCATTAGTTGTTATGCGGATAACCTTACCTATACTACTATTTACAGATTGTGCTTCTATTCTTACTTCATTTGAAGTACGATCTCCAAAAGACACGAGCAGGTTTCCCATGGCATCAAAAATGATCCGTGAGCCATAATTGCTGGTTTGTGAAGATGGAGTGGTGGAGCTGTAGATAACGGTGGGTGATTCTATAGCGCTTTCATTAGTTGATAACCTCCCTCTGCCCACAGCTATGGCATTGCCGCCACCTACTGAACGGACATACGTCCAGTATATCATTCTGTTCGATTGGAAGTTCGGATCTACGGCTACATCCAGCAAACCGCCCTGACCCGAACTGTTTACAGCAGGAAACCCGGTTATAGGCGAACTAACAGTACCTGTTGAAGTAACTATGCGCATGTTGCCCGCTTTCTCCGTGATCAGGAAACGATCATCAGGAAGCGTAGCGATTCCCCACGGGGCAGTTAGGGAAGAGGTAATGACACTCGTTTGTATAGCAGTGGTTGTGCGGATGCCTGAAATCCTCGTTTGCCCGTCAAACGCCGGCCTGTAACTGGCGTTTGCACGGCCGGTTTCAACAGGGTTTACGCTTGTTGTAGGGTTAGTCTCGTTATCAGATGTTGCGTTATTTTTTGAACAGCTTGCCAGTGTAATCAAGCTAACAGCAAGTAAAGTGGTTATTTTGGGGCAAAAATTGATACTTGTTTTCATGATATGTTTTATAGATGATTCATTATCTGAGCTTACTCGTAAATAATGCCCTATGGTAGCACTGATATATTTCAGACTTAAGCCAAATACTCTGCAAATGGCATTTTTCTGAATCGTTTACCGGTTGCTGAAAATAAAGCATTCGCCAAAGCAGGCGCTACAGGAGGGAGGCCGGGCTCTCCTAATCCGGTTGGCGCTTCGTCACTTTGAACAAATTTCACGTCGATGGCTAAAGGAGCATCATTTATACGGAGGAACCTGTAAGCGTGAAAATTACTTTCGGCTACGGCTCCGTCTACAAATGTTATTTTGGGGAACATTGCGTGGCAAATACCGTCGACAATTGCACCCTCAACCTGGTTTTCAGCGCCGCTCAGGTTAATAACCCTGCTGCAGTTCACTGCACAGTACACCTTCATTACCTTAGGTTTGCCGCCGATCATTTTCAGATCAACAACCTGGGCTGCGTAAGAGCCAAAAGAAAACCAGGTAGCAAATCCCCTGTGTATGCCGTCAGGAGTAGCTCCCCAATTGCTCATTTTGGCTACCAGATCGATCACGCTTTTATATTTTTCAGGATCATATCCAAGGCGTCCGACGGGATCTGTTTTGGCCTTCGCTAATAATTGGAGACGATAGGCGACAGGATCCTTTTTCAAGGCCGAACATACCTCGTCCAGGAAACTTTCCGCTGCAAAGGCTAAGGTATTCGCACCCGGTGCCCTCCACCAGCCCGTTGGGGTATTACTTTTCAATCCTTGCCCTTCCGAACGATAGTTGGCCAGCGCGCCGGCCACATAACTATCCCCACGTGGGCCTCCGCCGATACCTACGCCTGACTGATGCCATCCGGTCAGGCCATCTTCGGTAAGTGCAGCACGATACCGGTACATTTCAGCAGGGCGATAGAAATCATTTTGCATATCGTCTTCACGCGTCCATTGTACCTGAACCGGGCTTTGCACCGCGGCGGAAATTAATGCTGCTTCGAGGCCGTTGTCAGACATTAACTTACGCCCGAATCCGCCGCCCTGGCGTGGCACGCCAACCGTAATGTTTTTTTCGGGAATGCCCAAAGCTTTTGAAACTTCGTTTCTAACCTGCCCCGGAACCTGTGTCGGGCCATACAGTTCCGCTTTCCCGTTCTGCACATCAGCAAAAAAATTAAGCGGCTCCATTTGTCCGTGAGATAGCGCAGGCAACTCATAGGTCACATCCAGTACTTTACTTGCACTTTGCATAGCAGCTTGCACATCACCGTCATTTCTTGCTGCGGATGGTGCGCCTTTGTCCAGCATTTCTTTAAAGGCAGCAAAGTGTTCGGCGCTGTTTTCCAGTTTTTCTGTTGCGTTCCACCGGATAACCAGCGCTTCGCGTCCTTTTTTAGCTGCCCATGTTGAAGCCGCAACAACGGCTACCGAATTTTTAAGTTTAATAACATGCTTAACACCGCTTACTTTGCGGGCTGCAGTATCATCAACCGATGCCAGTGTTTTTCCGTAAGCCGGTGGCCGGGCAACCATGGCAAATAACATACCTTCACGGCGTGTGTCAATGCCATAAAGAGGCTTGCCCGTGGTTATCTTATGCGCATCCACATCTGTAATGCGGGTACCGATGAGTTTAAAATCCTTAGTTGCTTTTAGCGCGGGGCTGGACGGCACGGGCATAGTGGCCGCTTTTGAAGCCAGTTCGCCATAGGTTAATTTCTTCCCGCTGGGTTTATGCAGCACTTCTCCATTATCTGCTATACATTCTGTAGCAGGCACGTTCCATGTTTGGGCGGCGGCAGCTACAAGCATCTCGCGGGCGGTGGCGCCCGCTGTACGCAAGGCAGTAAACCTGCCCCTCACAGATCCGCTTCCCCCCGCTGTTTGCCTGCCAAATTTAGCATCAAGCGGTGCCAGTTCAACCTTTACCTTTCTCCAGTCAACGGCGAGTTCCTCGGCCACAATAACCGGCAACGATGTTTTAACGCCCTGGCCGATCTCAGGATTTGGTGCAAGTAATACGATGGTATTGTCAGAGCCTATCCTGATGAACATGTTAAGATCAAAAGAAGAATCGACCGCAGTATCCGCCTTAACAGCCTGGTTCAGGAAAGAAAAGCTCAGCAGCATTCCCCCGGTTGATATGCCGGAGACTTTAAGAAAATGCCTTCTCGATATAGTTGGTTTCATGTTACTTTGCTTTGTTTTTTTTAGCTGCTAAATGGATGGCTTTTCGTATCCTGACAAAAGTTCCGCACCGGCAGATGTTTCCGCCCATGGCATTATCGATATCTTCGTCGCTTGGATGCGGGTTTTCTTTCAACAGTACTGCGGCAGACATGATCTGGCCGGATTGGCAATAACCGCACTGGGCAACATCTAACTCTTCCCAGGCTTGCTGCAACGGATGGTCGCCAGTTGAACTTAACCCTTCAATAGTGACAATCTTGCGGGTGCCCACACCCGAAACCGGGAGCACACATGAACGGGCAGCCTGTCCGTCAACATGAACAGTACAAGCACCACATTGTGCCATACCGCAACCAAATTTGGTCCCTACCAGGTTTAAATGGTCGCGCAGGACCCAAAGTAAGAGGGTATCAGCATCTGCTTCTGCTGATAATAAATTTCCATTGACAGAGAGCGTATATTTGGGCATGATCCTTTAATGTTTTAGAATATATTAACCGAGTTAGAATCCGGGTTGTTTTTTTATTCATAAAACTATCATTTAGGAGTTGTTTAGCCATAAAGAAAATCAAACAAAACGCTGCAATTTTCAAACACTGCTAAAAGCATGACTTTTGTGCTGATGAATGCTATGTATGAATAATATATATCAATCGTTGTTCAGGTATTTTATTTCCATTGATGCGTTTCGCCCTCAAATACTTCCTTCCTCCAGATAGGCAGTTCCTTTTTAACCATGCTCCGCACACCGATCAGTGATCACTTCGGTTATACTGCCGAAGTTGATAATATTAATCTCCATATTTTTTAAAAGCCTGGTAATCCTGTTCGGTGTCAATATCGATAACGCCTTCGGGGAAGGGGATAACGAGTAGGTCATCCGGGTGGGTGATCGCTATTTTCTTAGCACCTTCATCTCCTTTCAAATTTTTAAGGTGATCAAAATAGGCTCTTTTAAATAGTATCGGCACACCGATGGTATGGCCATAGCCGCTTGCTATGATATTGCGGTCAGACGCTTTGGCCGTATCCACCATTAACTGTAAGAAGCCGGCATTTGCAAATGGCTGATCACAGACCATAAATAGCACGGCCCGGAGCTTCAGGTCGTCAGATAACTGGCATATCGCTTTCCGTACAGACGATGCAATTCCTTCCACCCACTCCGCGTTATGCAAAATTGTTGGCTCCAGATGATCAATGGTACCGGCTATAGCCTCATGATCAGCGCCCAACACAACAACCACATTATGGCTGACCTGCTGAGCATTGATCACTGCTTGTTGCAGCAAGGTCAGATCTTTGACGATTAAATTCTGCTTTGCCCTGCCCAGCCTGCTGGATGCACCCGCGGCTAATATGACTATACTTAACATTTTTAATTCTCCGCCTTTAGTGATTTTGAACTTCTGTACGTTTATGAACAAGCACTTTTTCTTTTAGGGGCCTACCATCGCGTTGCTTCATAACGGACTGAATTTCGGCAACAATAGAAAGGGCTATTTCTTCGGCGTTCTCTGAACCTAAATCCAAGCCTGCCGGCCCATGCAGGTTTTCGGGTATTTTTGCGGATAGTAAAGATGAAGTTAGTTCTTCGATCATCCGGTCGAGCCGTTTTTTGGGGCCTAATACCCCAATATAGGGCGGGTTTAATGGCAGTAACTGTTCCAGCAATGCCAGATCGTAATTATAATTATGGGTCATCAACATAAAAACCGTGCGTTCGTCCGGTTGTAATTCTTTCATTACCGCTTCCGGTTTTGCAATGATCCGCTTGTCGGCTATTGGGAATCTTTCAGGGGTGTTGTAATTGGCCCGGCCATCGGCAAGGGTAACGGTCCAACCTAAAACCTTGGCTATTTCAACAAGAGGCAAAGCATCGTTTCCTGCCCCTGCGATAATGAGTGATACCGCAGGTTCCAGCAGTTCAATAAAGCAGGTATAGCCGTTTTTATAAACGTAGGTTTTATGATCCCGGTTACCCTCCTGAAGCACGTGTACCGCATCGTTTAAAATTTCTTCGGACATGATCTCGTGGTTCAGTTCACCTGTAACATGCCCCCCTCTTTCAACCAGCATGCATGTGCCGAATTGCGTTTTCTGCCGGTCATCCATGTTAAAAACAGTGATTAGCACAGCAGGATCACGTTTGCTCAAAAACGAACGGAGCAAACGGATAGGGGTTAATGGCTCCCCGGCATTGATCGGTTCGATAAGTATCTGGATGATGCCGTTGCAACCCAGGCCTACACCCAGTTTGGCATCGTCTTCATCAGTGGTATCGTAAGTAACCAGCATGGCTTTTTGCTGGCTTATCACCAGCCGGGCTTTGCGCAAAGCATCTCCCTCCAGGCAACCACCACTAATTGCCCCGGTCAACTCACCATCTTCAGTAACCAGCATTCGCGCACCGGCCCTGCGGTACGAAGATCCTTCAACCTGTACCACGGTTGCCAGTGCCGCTTTTTTTCCGAGTTTTTCTGCCTGGTCAAAAGCTTTTATGATTGCTGTAAGCTCTTTCATGTTGGGTTATAATTTCGTGAATGCCATTTTTGTTTAGCCTCCTAATGAAGACATCGAGGTGTGAATATTTGATCCGCTCAATTTTTCTGCTTCAAACCCATCCCTGGCCCGATAACTCAGGGCTTGTTGTATCGCTTCTTTGATATCTATGACATCGGCACCATTACGGATCAGATCACGCAGGTTTGCAACCGGCGGCCCGTACAGGCAGGTTCGCAATTCGCCTGTTGCTGATAACCTTACACGGTTACAGGTACCGCAAAAAGTTCGGCTGAATGATGGGATAATGCCGAAGGTTCCCTGGTAGCCATTAACCCGGTAATTAACTGAAGTAGAATTAACAGGATCAATAAGAGGAATGATGGCTGCCTCATGCAACCTGATATGGTCATAGATCCTTTGATGGTCCCACATCATCCTTTCATTACTTTCTGCACTTCCATTAAACGGCATTTCCTCTAAAAAGCGCACCGATAGCGGATAATCTTTAGTTAGTTTAACAAAAGGCATAATATCTTCTACATTCTTGTTTTCAGCCACTACGCAATTCAGTTTTACTTCAAACCCATTTTGCAGCAAATCAAAGATACCTTTATAAACCTGTTGAAAACAGTCCCGGCGGGTGATACTGAAAAAGCGAACCGGGTCAAGAGAATCCAGGCTGATATTGATCTTGCGGATGCCCATCTCTTTTAATGCAGACTGATGCTTAGCTGACAAAGTGCCATTAGAGGTAATGGTAATTTCTTCCGGTTTACTTAAAGCGGATAAGCGGTAGAGGAAAGGTATAATTCCGTTGCGAACAAAAGGCTCACCACCGGTAATACGGATTTTTTTGATACCAAGCTGCACAAAAATGGCGGCGAGGTCATACATTTCCTGGAATGAAAGCAGTTCTGTACGCGGTGCAAAATTGATCCCTTTTTCAGGCATACAGTAATAACACCGGAAGTTACAGCGGTCCGTTACCGATAGCCGCAGGTAATCCAGCTTTCTCCCGTATTGATCAATTAATTGGGTTCCGCTCATGTATATTTTATAATTTATAGGTAAGGGTAGTATAATATAACCCGCCAATATAAGGTCCGCCCAGATACGAGTTGTAATAATGGTTAAGCAGGTTGGTAGCTCCGAGTTTTACATTCAGATGCTCCTTTAAAAAGTCATAATTAGCCTGTGCATCTATATTGCCGTAAGCCTTAACATCGCCGTTTACCAAAAACGACTGCCAGTAGAAACTGCTTTGGTGTTTGTAAGTGACGTTAAAACTCAGGCTGCTGACCACATGCTCACCACCAAAGGAAACATTGGTGATCCAGTTCGGGGTATTAAAACCATCCTCAAACCCGTCCGAATTGTTGGTGCGGCTTAATTTAGCGTAAGCAACGTTACCGCCAAGTGTGTATTTATTTATAAACAGGTAACTTAAACCCAGGCTGCCACCATAGTTGTATACCACGCTGCGCGAATTGGTATAAATGCGGTAGCGGCTTTGCTGGCTCCGGTTATTCAGGTAGTAGGGTATCGAATCCGGCCGGGTGGTGCCCGGAACGTTCATCTCGATCTGCGCGATGAAGTTGTTATACTTATTGTAATATACGTCAGCATCTACTTTTAATGTGCGTGAAAGGAAAATGCCTTTATAACCCAGCTCAAGGGATTTGATGTGTTCCGGTTGGAGGTAACTGTAATAGTTTTTGACGAGCAAACCTTTTTCCTGTTCGATAGCCTGCGCCGTCGTTAGTCCGCCATTATTAAAGTCGTTGGTTACCGCGGCCTGGAAACGATCAATAGAACTGCGAAGGTAGGCGTTTTCAAATACGCCGTTGGACATGACCCTCAACCCGCCAACCCGCCTGACGCCGCCACTATTAACATTGGAGTAAGCCTCAAAAATGCTGGGAAAACGGGAACCGCTTTGGTATGACATGCGGACGCTCTGATGATCATCCGGGGTCAACACTGCCGTAAATCGGGGGTTATATTTGACCCGGAAATAATCGTTCTTGTCTGCTCGCAGGGTTGCGGTCAGTTTCAGCATCTCGTGAAATAAGTTTTTGCCTACCTGTACAAAGCCGCCGGTTTTACCATAGGAAAAGGTCTTGTTTGGATCACCGCCTACCGGGTTCACAAAATAGTTACCGTCCGGCTGGATAATATAGGCCTGATAATCCATCCCGGCCAGTAATTCCAGGCCGGTATGCTGCCTGAAGTTGCCGCCAAGGGCTTTAGTAATATCTACCTGGGCTTCTCCATGTACCAGGTCATCTTTTACGCGCAGTGCAGCACCTTGGTCCCAGTTATTAATATCGGCCAGTTCATTCAATGTGTTTTGAAACGCGGTTGTACCCGGCTGTAACCTGCCGCGATCAGCAGCAAGCCTTGCCTGGTTAAGTGCTTGTATGGTTGAGGTTCCGGCTACGCCTGTGGCGCTGTTAAACGCGGTGGTGTAATCGGTATACCAGTTATCATCTGTTTTGAAACGGCGGTCCATATTTTCGGAGGCTGAACGCAGGTTGTATGACTTGCCGGTATTTTCGCTGGTTACAAAAGCACGCGCCTGGAAAATGTCGTTCATTATTTCGACAGCATGTTGTTGCAGCACATAATTTTTCAGCGCAAACCGGTTGGCACGCTGGTAAACATTGTCCAGGTTGGCTAAACGATAAGTATAGCTAATTGTAGTTTTCGGGCTTAGCTTGTAATAGAGGCCAAGGTCGGCTTTAATGTTCCGGATATTGTAATCGGTTACATCCTGTTCGGCATAGCCGGTTCGGGCTACCACATAACGCCTTCCTTGTAGCGTGATAGTGCGGCGGTTTGATGATTCGTTGCCGTAACCGTTAACCGGGTCATAGGCAGGGTTATCAATGCCGCCGGGTATGTTAACCCCCGCATTGGCATTTGGGTTCAGGTCTGTCCGGTTATCGGCTATCCAGTCATACCCTTTGGTGTAAGTAGCATTGATCTTAAAGGCGAAACGATCGGATAACTTTTCAGCGATCCTTAAACTGGTTTCTGAAAAAGGTTTGACATTGGAATTGTTATCGCCTACATGGTTGATGCCTGTTTTTTGCTGTATAGTAATACCTGTACTGGTGAACGGGTTTTTGGTAATAAAGTTGGCCAGGCCGTTAACGGCATTCAGTCCATATAAGGCCGATGCTGTTCCGGGAATGATCTCTACCCGTTCGATATCCAGATCGCTTGGCCCCATGGCGTTGCCTATTGGCGCGCCGATGTGCGGTGCCTGGTTATCAATACCATCAACCAGTTGAGTAAAGCGAACATTGGTGGTATTTGCAAAGCCGCGGGTGTTAATGATCTTGAAACCTAAACTGGGTGTAAGCATCTGCACGCCCTTTACATTTTCAAGCGCGTCAAAGAATGAGGGCGAAGCAGTGCTTTTAAAATACTTAGCGTTTATATTCTCGATGCTTACCGGGGATTTCAGAATACTCTCTTCAGTACGCGAAGCTGAAACGACAACCTCGTCTAAGTGATGCACCCAATTAGAATCTACTTTTTTCGCCGTGTTTTTAATCGGCAACTTTTGGGCAAAAGATATTGACGTGATAAACGAAAGTATCAGTAAAAAATAACCGGTTTTAGTAAAACTGCACATCGCTTTTATGAAGTAAGAGAACATCGTTATTGCCAAAATGAACAACGATGTTCCTGACAAATTTTGACCCTTTCTGTTATTATGCTACAACAATCCTTTTAGTTAAGGTATAACCATCCGTAATATTTCCGGTAATTGAATCAGCCATATTCCTGCTCAGGCTATCGGCAAATATACTATCCTGGGTATTGGAGGTATCCGGCGCGCCGTTATAATCGTTTGTAGCATAAACTGCTGTATAAGCGGAAACCGGAAAAGCGATTTGCGTAACCAGTAGCGAGTTGCCACCGGGCGTTAACACCTCAACATGTATATGCGGTGCCCTGCCCCGATACCAACCCGGGAATATACTAATGAAAGATACCTGCCCATTATTATCGGTAGTTTGCCTTCCGCGCAGGTAATTGGCACCCGTTTGCGTGTTGTATTGAGAGTATAACCCATCCTTATCGCATTGCCACACATCTACTAATACATTAGCAAGCGGTGTGCAACTATTGCTTTGATCCTGAATAGTTAAATTCATTAAAAGAGGGATACCTGTTCTGTCGCCAATTATACTTGCACGTACATATTCGGCAGGCGTTCTTATAGGGAAAGGGCCTTGTGTTTCGGCTGGCGAAAGCGCACAATCGCCAGCATTGCCTGTATCTATCATGTCCGAATTATTGCCCTCACGGCCTTTAGAACACGATGAAACAGCCATTGGCAATACTGCCATAGCACCCAAGCCTAAAAGGCTTTTCTTTAAAAAATGGTTTCTGTCCATATTTGATTTTTATCTGTAAAAGATAGCCTGCTCTGTAAAAGCTGGCCAATTCGCTGGCCTGTTTTTATCGGAGTTTAATTATTTATAAAAATTGATATATACAGTATTACGGGTTTACCGCGAATGTAACCGTGCTGTTTCCGGTACCCAATGCCGCCTGGAGTGCGGATGGATTGTCTACCCGGCCAATCCTGGTGTAACTATAGGATGTTGAGAACCCCTTGTAGAACAGCACCAACGTATTTGAGCCGTAAAGCATAATATCTCCGTTGTTTATGGTGCCAGGATTTGAGGCGTTAGCAGGAAGGCTTTCGGCAAAATCAAAATATTTCTCGTTATTATTCAAATCCTGCATATTGATCGTTAACGGAAGCCGGCCAAGAAACGCCCTGGCTGTAGCATTATTAGCCAGTGTTGCGTTATAGGTTTGGCCACCCGCGGTGATGGTGATCCTTCCGGCAGGAACATTGGGTTCGGTGCCGCTATTTTCCGTATCGGTGTCAGTATTCATATCATCTCCGTTTTTGCTGCACGAGGTAAAGGCGCTGTTTAACATAAAGGCAAAAAAAAGTAATGGTATTATCTTTTTCATAATACAAAATTACTTGATCACCGGCCGCTGATATAAAGATATTCAAACATAAGGTTAAGGGTTTCAAACATTAACCTTATGTTGTGGGTTGGCTATTAACGACTTTATTCCGCTGGATTTTTAATGAAGGTATAACTAATTTTATAGCATGAGGTCTGTCATGATAACATCATTGTTAATGATGAATGGAGCGCTTAATGCCAATTAGTTTTCTTCAATAATTTTTAAATCCCACGGGCCGATCTCAAAACTGCTGTTCGTTGCAATATCTTTATCTGAAAGTAATTCCCTGCCTGTTTTACGGAAATACTTAACTGCTTTTGGTGTTGCTGAATAATTAAAATAAAAATGGACCTGTTTGCCTTTTTCATTCATGCCGGATTTGCTGATCAGCGGGAATTTCAGGTCACTATCCCTGCTGATCTGTGCCTTTTTCACAGCGTCATCAATAATTTTACTTACCAAACTCTGTGAAGGCATAAACCCTATATACGTTGCCTTACCCTTGCCAAACTGGTTCTCTGTTATGGCTGCGTACTTACCCCATACCGGATGCTTGTAATATGCCAAAACCTTAGCTGTTGTAGGCGTAATCAGTTCTATCCACTGCCTGGCTTGCGCATCTTCTTCGGTAATATCAAAACTGCTGCTTCGTACCCCAACGTTCTTTGGTATCGTAAACTGGTCGTATCCTATACCACAGGCTTCCGCAATTACACCCGGTTGTCGTGTACTACGTACTTTAACGTTCTCATCTGAAAATCCGCTCCGAAAGGAGTAGATAATGTGGCCACCGTTTTTAACATAGTTATTTAGCCGGCGCAACAAGCTATCCGGTGCGGCATATAAGGCCGGCACCACGATCAGTTTATACTTTTCAAGATGTTTACTTGATGGGTCAACCAGGTCAGTTCCTACATTCATTCGATAAAAGGCGTCATAAAAAGACCTTAGAATGTCGTTGTAGGACATCCCCTGGCTAAAGTTAGAAAAGGCAGTCAGGGCTTCATTACTAAAAAGAATTGCAACCTCATTATTTTTCTTCAGATTAATCAGGTGTGGGCTCAGGCGTTCAAATTCTTTCCCGATGACCTTTGCTTCGTTATACGTTGCATTAGGCGAAAAATCATGGCTTAACAAACCCTTCCAGTACGTTTCCGCTGAATTGTGAATAGAGTGCCAGTGCCAGTATTCAACCATATTTGCCCCGGAAGCTAAATGGCTGAAAGCCTGTAAACGCAATTGTCCGGGATATGGAACCCACTCCGGAAAACCCTGCGCCTCGGTTTCCAGCACTAAATAGTTTTTACCACCTTTCATTGAACGTGTCATATCTCCCCCGAACGATATTTCTACCCCGGTCAACTCATCTTGGGAGGGATGATAAATGTCTATCCCGGCAACATCCAGTGGTGCGGCCGCTGCAAAGTGGTCAACCTCTGGTTGAACGCCAAAAGAATGACCTTTCCATCCAAGGTCAAAATTTTGGGTGGTAAACTGTTCGGGGCGTTTGTACTCTGCAACAATATTGTTTTGCCAGGCTAAAAAATCAGTAACCAGTTTACGCTGGAACTTTGCGAACTCGGCAGCCATACTGGCATTGATGGTTCCGTTTGTTGATGGAAACTCGTCCCAGCTATTGATCCTGTTGCTCCAGTAATCAAGGCCCCATATTTTGTTAAGCGTATCAAGCGATTGGAATTTTTGTTTGCAATACAACACAAACAATTTCTGAACGTTAGGCCCGGCAGTTCCATAAGCTTTGGTCTCGTTATCCAATTGGTATCCTATTACAGCAGGATGATCTTTAACATGTTCCAGTAATTTACGAATTATACGCTCAGCCGCTTTCAGGTAATGTTCGTTGGTAATATCCATATTCTGCCTTGTACCGTAGCCAACCTGCCCGCGAGATGTAGTAACCAGCACATCCGGATGCTTTGCTGCCAGCCAGGCTGGTATAGCATAGGTTGGTGTACCAATAATTACCTTTATACCGGCATGATTCATGGCCTGCAATACGCGATCGATATGGGTAAAATTAAATTCCCCCTCCCGCGGTTCCAAAGTGCTCCAGGTGGATTCAGCTATCCGAACCACGTTAATCCCCGCTGCTTTCATCATCGCTACGTCTTTATCCAGGCGTTCAGCAGGCATATACTCATCATAATATGCTACACCGTACAATAACTTGCCGGTACTGAATTTTTGTGCTGATACAGGCTTAACGTTAAAGACGAAAAACAAATAAATGCAGGTAAATAATTTAAAATAATTCATGAGGCTTAATTTTCGGAATTAAATATCAAGGTCTTTTTCTATCAAACGCACTCGTTAAAACGTGCAGTCTTCTATTACTACAGCATTCAGTACCGCCACGTCCAAGTAAAGTGTTTACGGAACGCGGAGGTAATAGTGATCACGCCATTCTTTCGAATAACTAACCCCTAAATGCCGTAGGCGTTGTTGCTGTCAGTTTTTTAAAGTAATTATTAAAATAGGTAGGGTATTCAAAACCCAGGCTAAAAGCAATTTCGGCTGTACTCCAATTTGTATGCTTCAATAATGCTTTTGCTTCAGTAATAATCCGCTCTGCAATGTGTGCCGTAGTAGGCCTCCCGGTAACTTCTTTTACAGATCTGTTAAGGTGATTTACATGTATTGCCAGGCTTCCGGCAAAATCTGCAGCGTTACGAAGTTTTAATGGATTTTGTGGCGATTCGATTGGAAACTGACGCTCCAGTAGTTCCAAAAATAGTGCAGTTACCCTCGATGAGGCGTTTTTGTGTTTTGTATAGCTTGCGGATGGCTCCATCTGCAGCGCCTCATGGATAATCAAGTTGATATGACTGCGGATCAGATCGCTTTTATAAATATAATCAGTATGGTAAGCAGTAATGATCTTTTCAAAAATATCAGTGATCGATTTTCCCTGTTCTTCATTCAACTTAAATATCGGGGTACCTCCGATTTTAAACAGCGGAGACTGCTGTAGGCTTTCTGAATTGTTATTTGTTTTTAAAAATTCTTCGGTAAACAGTGCTGAATATGCTTTCTCTTTTTCAATATCTTCCCATGAATACGGAATGTGCGGTGTTCCAAAAAACAAAGTGAGTCCATCGAGTTCAATTCCTCGGTCTGCATATTCAATTATGCATTTACCACGATACAGGCATACTTTATAAAAATCCTTTCTGCTGTATGTTCTAACCACGCTATCTGTTTCATCAGAACAGGATGCATTGAAACCATAACTCTTAGTAATGTGCTCTGTTTTAATTGCTTGTTCCATTCTTTTAATCTGGTTTGACATAAATCAAAGCTAAGAAAATCAAATAAAAATTCAATTTAGACAGAAATTATCTCACAGTTAACCTGAAGCATAAAGGGATTATCATTATCACAAAAGTATGTTGATCATAAACGTTTTGCTAAGTGGATGATTCGGTTTGATTTGCTTAATGATTGTACAGGCCTTTGGATATTATCTCATAAAAGGCAGGTAAAAAACCTGCCTTTTGAATTTATATTTAGAAGGTATACCTGGCACCCAACTGCATTTGCCACCTCGAAGCCAACGGATCAACCGAATAAGGTTTACCCGGATCAACAAACTGGTATAGCGGATACCCTTGCGACGACCGTGCCGGTATATAGGGTACCAGGCCTACGCTTGAGGTAGAGTTATAGGTATTGGGTGAGAAATATACCCTGCCCCAGTTTTTATTGATCAGATTGGTAAAGTTCATGATGTCTAAACTTATGGTAAAGGTGTGTTGTATAGCGGTGCTTTTTTGATTGTCAAAATTAATGTCCTGTGCAAAGTGAAAGTCGGCGTTATTGTTCCACGGCGTTCGGGCAGCATTACGCTCGGTGAAGCCGCCCCGGCGTGAATTCAGGTAGTCATTGCCATCAATAAAACGGTCGAAGGCCTCAGCTTGCTGCTGGGCGGTCTGTGTTGGCGTGGCGGCAAAAAAGTTGATGGTTTCGCCTTTAGCCGGGATGTAAGCCAGGCCGATTTGCTGCGGGGTGTTTTGCGGGGTATAGTTCACAAAACCATAAGTGAACGGGCTACCTGATTGCGCGGTAACAAACAGCCCGAAGTTGCTCACCCACATTTTATTCCAGGCCTTACGGTAGTTGGCACTGATCACGATGCGGTTACGGATATCGAAATTGGAATTGGCCAGTTGCGGGTCATTCGGGTTCAGCGCCTGGTTCAGTTGCCAATTGGATTCAAACGAGTTACGGATACCGTTCGAGATATCTTTTGACCGGCCGTAGGTGTAGGCGGCGCTAAAACCAAAACCATTATCAAAGTTTTTTGAAACCTGCCCGGTAATACTGTAGCGATAGCCCTGTGAGGTATTGCTCATTTCGTAAGCGTTCGCAAATTGCGGGTTACGTGAATTCTGGCCCGGAAATATGGGTTGTTTGCGTTGCGTAGCCGCCGTATCATAGGCAAAATAAGTAGGGTTATCGGTTATATTTACTTGTTTAAAAATAACGTCTTTAATGGTTTTGGTGTAGATACCCTCCAGGCTGTATTTAAAGCCATTTTTATCCCTGTAATCCAACGCTAAGCTTCCGCGCAATACTTTGGGCATGGTAAAATCATTAGCGATCACATCTACCTGTGTTTTACCTGCATTTACATCATTGGTGATCTGTCCGTTTTGGCCGGCAAAGCCGCCTATGCCGGTACCGGGCTGATGTTTAAGCGGATCGCCGACAAATACATAGGGCGGATTACCGTTCGTTCGCTGATCGTAAGCACCAAAGGTGTTGCCGTTATTATAGAAAGCATACCCCAGCCAGGCGAAAGGTATACGTGAAGTAAACATACCCAGGCCGCCGCGTAATACCAGGCTTTGATCGCCACGGGCATCAAAACGGAAACCAGCCCTTGGGGATACCTGTACTTTGCCCAGGTAATTCCCGCTTATCTGGTTCAAAGGTGTGTAAGTATAAGTTGTTCCAAAATAAGGATCGGTAAATGCGTTGCGCGTTTTATCGCTCAATATCTGTTTGGTAGGTATGTCCTGGTAGTCAAACCTGATACCCGGTGTAAACCTGAACCTGTCAGTAATTTGTATCTCATCCTGAACATAAGCGCTATAAAAGTTCACATTAAAGTTTGCACCCGGGTTGGCCAGCAAATAATCCCGGTTGTTATTGGTGTAGCTGTAACTGCCCTGTACCCGTTGCGGGTTATTGTTCAGAAAATCGTCGATACTTTGATAAGTCACCCTGCCGTTCCAGGCATTTACAAAGCCATAGTTGATCTTGTATAACTCGTTGTGTGTACCGGCGGTTAGTGTATGTTTACCCAAATTCCACACCAGGTTATCGGTAATCTCGATGGTGCTTTGTTTCATGTTAAATATCGACGCCTCCCGGTCTGTACCGAAAAAAATGGTACTGCCCGGTGTGCGGCCAACGATCTGTACCTGCGGAAAAGACGGATCCCCGGTCGGTGTCCGGTAATCATGGATATGGCTGTAACCTACCACCGCGCTGTTCGAAAAATTATTATTGAACCTGGTTTTCAGTTCGGCCACGGTGGAGTTTTGGTTGTTGTTTTGTTTATAGGCAATGCTGCCGAAACGGAAATTTAACTGGTCGCGCTCCATATTGATGGCATCAGACCGGATATAGTTATTGCGAATGGCCAGTTGATTCTTGTCATTGATGTTCCAGTCTAACCGGTTAAAAAATTTGATCGAGTTAGACGTTGCGTTGTACAATCCTGCCGTTCCGGGATCGAATCCATAGTTTTGAATGGAATAATCGCTGATTTTTTGCGCATCAGCAGCGCTGAGGATGCCTGATGACCCCGGGCTGCCGGCCACCTGCAATACCGGGTCGCGCCGGCGGGTGATCTCTTCATTGGTGAAAAAGAAAAGTTTATTTTTTATCAATGGAAAACCCAGTCTGAAACCCGTTTGATAATCGTAAAAGGAGGATGGTAGTTTCCTGTTCAGCTCCGTACCGGTATGATCAGGCCCCACTAATGAAGCGTTACGCCCGAAACCATAAACTGACCCATGCACCGTATTGGTGCCCGAACGGGTAACCGCGTTCACGCTGCCGCCCGTAAAATTACCGATCTTAACATCATAAGGGGCCAGGTAAACCTGTATGTCCTCAATGGCATCGAGTGACACCGGGTTGGTACGGGTTGATGAACCCGGCATGCCCGAGGCGCCGGTTTGCCCGCCGGCCGAGGGGCTGAAGCCAATCGCGTCATTGTTGATCGCGCCATCGATGGTTACGTTGTTATACCTGAAGTTGGTACCTGCAAAAGAGTTATCTTTCGATCCCTGCGGAACAAGCTTGGTGATATCGGTAATGCTCCGGCTGATAGTGGGTTGGTTTTTGATCTGGTCACGTGAAATGTTTTGCCCCGTTCCATAATTATTAGCCTTTGGGCCGGTTTTTTGTGCTTTTATTACCACCTCGCTTAGCGTTTTGGTATTGTCGCTCAGTGCAAAGTTGATCGTCAGGGCTTCACCCAGGCTGATCTTCTCAACGGGTCGTGTTTCGGTATTCATTCCCAAAAATTTTGCCTCAATTAAGTATGGGCCGCCTACGCGTAAGCCAGGCAGGTTAAACCGCCCGTCAGCCCCGGTAGATGTAGCATAGCGGGTACCCGATGCTGTATGTACCGCGGTAACCGTAGCGCCTGGTAAGGTTTGACCGGATGCATCTGTAACCCGGCCGCGAAGCCCGGCGCTTGTTTCCTGGGCACTGGCATGGGTTGCAAAAAACAATACCAGCACGCTAAAAAAAAGCAAAACAAGGGTATTAAAGGTAAATTTCCTTTTCATTGTAGTATTTGTTAAAGTACCGGTAACAGTACTGCGTGATTGTAATGATCTATAATAAATTAAAGCACGAAAGCCTGGTCTACGATGTGTAAAACGCCGTTATTGGCTATAATATCCGGCCGAATGATATGCGTGGGTGCTATATTTCCCCGGGTCACTATGGACATGCCGTCAGCACGCACATAAAACAGTTCATTAAAAAATGCATACCCGCCCCTGAAATTAGCGGTGAACTTAACGTCGCGGCTGATATACTGATCAAGCCAGTTGTTCAGCTTAGCCGGATCTTCATTATAAATATCCGCTACGGAATTATATCCCATTTTACGCCAGGCCTCATTATCAGGTGCAAATACGGTGAACGGGCGGCCGTCAGTTGATAAAGTGGTCAGTTGCGTATCATTTCCGGTATGTTTAAGTACCGCCGCATAAAGTGAAAGGCTGGGGGTATTGGCAATGGTTTCATAAAGGTTGCCTTTTGGTACCAATGGCAGGCGCTCCAACTCATGTACTACCCCATCATTCAGGCTGATGCTTCCCTGCGATGCCACCGGTATGCCGTTAAAAAAAATACCGTAGTAATTTTTGGTAATGGTGGGTCGGTAATTAGTGTTAAGGCTGGTAACTTCCTGGCTATAAAAGCCAAGTAAACTGGTGCTGCTGAGCTTACCATTAACAATACTGTATTTCAGCAGCGCCGAAAGATCAGCAGTATCATATTTTTCGATGGCAACCAGGTTTAGTCCTGCATGGATAAAAGCACTGTCAACCGGTACAAAAACGGTGAACGGGCCATCGTTGCTGAAAGTGGCTGCATTATATAAACCGGCGCGCTTTAAGGCGGCGCGATACAAACCGAAATGCTTACCGGTATCTATATACTGAAAAAGAGTTGGTGTAGCCTTATTGAAATTTTCAGGGTCGTTTTTTTTACAGCCCGATAATAGGGCTAATAACAGGCATAAGCCCCCGGTAAAAAAGGTAAATAATTTATGACTTGGGTAAGTACGAAACATGGTTTTCATATTTGCTGTTTATGGGATGAGTACCCTGTTAATAATATGAACAACGCCATTGCCGCAGGGCAAATTCACGTTAATGGTTGTCGGGCTGTAGGTAACAGGCACGTATATCTGCGCAGGTATGCCGTTAGCGCCGCCGGCAATAAAGTTGATGGCTTTAAAACCGCCCTGCAGGCCACCAATGTTCATTTCGCCGCCGCTTAGCATGGTAATGGCCTTTGTACCATTGTTACTCAGGTTAAAAAAATCATTATCAAAATAACGGCCTTTGATGATGTGGTATCTTAACAAAGCAGCAAGCCTGGCGGGCTGGGCATGAACAATGCTATCCAGAGTACTAATTCCCAGGTTGAGGCCCAGTTGAGCAGATTGCTGGAAGGCCAGGTTTGAAGGCGCCAGCAAGGTATAAACATCGTTACCGTTAAGTAAGGTGGTGCTCAATCCGGATCGTTCAAGCGCCGCATTAAAAAGTGTTACCGAAGTATCGGCCCGAAGATACCCCGTGACCTTTGAATATACTTCCGGGTTCATCATTTGCGGCAGCACTTGTACCGTTCCGTTAGATGCCGGATTGTCCGTGCTGATGATCTGCACACCGTTTACCGTGATCACGGTATCGGTACCATTCAGGTATTTACTTATATAAATGTTACCACCACTGCGTGTCTTAAATGCTTTGTTATCCGTTAGCGGTAGTTTTTTAAGTTCCAGTTTTTCATTAACAATGCCGTAACTCATCAGGTTGGTAAGCTGGCTGTTGCTGTAAAACGACAAACGCGACTGCTCGGTGATACTAACAGATGCAAAGGCATTGTTATTAGGTACGAAAAAGGTATAAGGTCCTTTTTCGGCCAGTATGCTGTTTAAACGAACGTTGTTTACTGCGGCATTGGCCATGCTGAAGTTAAAATTATCGTTCAGTACGAACTTTATGGTATTGCCATCTTCCGAAGCGGCTTGTGCGTTTATCGCGTCGTCTTTCTGGCAGCCAGTAATGGCCGCTAAACCCATCATCATGATGAGCAGCAGATGCATCCCGGAAATATTGAGTAGGTGTACTTTTTTCATAGGAATTATTTTACGGCCGGGTAAAAGAGTTGATCTATTTTAATAAGGGTACCGTTAGACAGGTTGCGGTTAATAGCAGGTGTACTGCCGGCTGCATCATGCGGTATGCGTAATATAGGCTGGCTGCTGTCGTCCGTCCATTTTACATAGGCATCGTTACCCGATGCAGAGAACGCCAGCGGTGTGCTATACTTTAACTCTACGCTTTCTAAAGATCCGCCCGGGCCGAAATATGTATTGTAAAATCCATTGTTAATAGCCGGGTTAAGCAGGTCGCTGTAAAATATCCGGACAGTGGCAGACAGGTTGCCGCTTCTGTACAGCGTATGTCGTTTAAGCACACTATCCAGTTTAGAATAAATAAAAAAAGTAAAGGTGTCGAGGTCATAACCCACATATCCGCTTGTAGCAAACTGCCTGATATCATCTACCGTATTAAACCCGGCATCGCGAAATGCTTTATTGGTTGGCGCAAGGATGGTAGGCATAAATGAACCTGTGTTTTTAAGCATGTTGATATCGGTGATACTGTTATCATCATAACCCAAACCAGCCTGGCGAACGCTATCGCCGATCAGGATCGCTTCATAATAAAGGCTTAAATCCGGGTCTGATTTGATGGCATCCAGCAAAGTGCGGTTATCAAAGGGGCGGATTAATCCGGAAACAGGGTAGATATACCCATTAGATGCTTTGATGATTGTTTTGGGCGTGCCTTTATTATCACCGTTTAAATAAACTGAACCGCTCATCCGGGCGTATAGCTGGGTGATCCGGATAGTAGTGCCGCCATTGGCAGTAGGTATGGTATCCTGCCTCAATGTATTGAGCCCTACACTGGTAATCGTATTTTCAAGCGCAGCCCTGTCAACAGCCGCTACTACAATGTACTGGGTAATTAATTTTTGCAGATCCTTTACAGGCATACTGCTGATTGACTGGGTGGTTATACCCGCGGCGTTAAATGCCGAGTCGGTAGGTGCAAAAATGGTGTAGCCTGTATTTGCACTTAGTTGCCCGGCTAATGCAAGGCGGTTAAACGCCTGGTTGAACAGCAGAAGATTTTTTTCCCCGGCCAATACGTCAGCCAGTTCCTTTTCCTCGTACCGGATAGATACCGACGTGGGAATAATAGCTTCTATTGATTTGGTACAGCCTGGTAATATGGCCAGGCAGCCAATAAGCATGATGATGTTAATATATATGGTTTGTAATTTCATGATGAACTTCTTTATTGCTTTAATGCATAATCAGGAGTGATGAGCAGATTATTTATCCCGTGCACAACGCCGTTAAATGCCAGTTGATCAGAAGAGGTAAATTGTACGGTATTCGGGAAATAAAACGGGTCAACCTTATCGGGCAGTAGCTGAAAGCTAAAATTGTAATAGTCAATTTGCAGCAGGTAATCACTCCCTCTTACACCTTTAGGCCCTATGCCGGTTAAAGGCGCATCGTCCAGGTCAGATCTGAAAAAGAACTTTCCGGGTATCACATAAGGCGCAAACAGGAATTTTTTATAGGTCAGCGTATCAAGTGTAGCCAGGGTACTTTCGTCAATGCCATTTTGCATGAAAACCTCATTGTCGGGTGCCAGTACAACAAAAAGGCCTGCCTTATCCAACTGGTCAAATAACCCGAATTGCTTTAGCGCCTGTACAAACAAACTGTAATCGGGATTATTGTTCAATATTGATTTAACAGATGCGGCCGGAGCGGTTAAGACCTTTTCCAGCACATGTATTACCCCGTTAGATGCCACCACATCAGTTTTTTTTGCGGTAATGCCGTTAACGTGGAGCAGTTGTGGCCTTGTCCGGTTCGGGTCAGGCAGGGTTACAGAAAAGTAAACCGGTTGTGCTGTAAGCGCGGTAAATCGATAGTCTACCGTTTGCGGTATTTTGTTATAAGGTAAGGCTCCCTTAATAATGTGATAGCCGATGATCTTTCGGAGCGATGCTGTATCAACAGATGAAACAGTTTTCGGCGTAATACCTGCAAGTGCGAAAGCGTCATCATCCGGTACTAAAAGCGTATACGCTTCGGTACCGTTAAGCATTTTATCCATTCCCAGTCGCTTTATTACCTGGTAAAAAATGCTGAAGCTGTAATTGTTTTCCAGTAGCGTTAACAGCGGTCTTTGAGCCACCGTGGGTTCCGGCTGGGTGTCATAATCCTTAATGCACGAAGCAAGCAATAACAATACAGAAAACAGCAGCGGTGTAATGATATATTTTTTGAGTTTCATGGCTTTTAATTTTGTGGGGCGTGGTCAATCCCCCGTTTTATCTGCATCAGGTAAACACGGTTATACACCATTTCGAAAATATTGACCGTGCTGTATACCTTAAATTGATTGTTGCTGTTGATCACCAGGTTTAAGTTTGGCGTAGTATGCGGATTGCGGAAGGTGTAATTGTTGAATACAGCAGGATCACTCCAGCAATTAAGTTTAAAACCTGTAGGCGTTGTAACAGGCAGATCGGCATCCAGCATGTTAAAACTAATGTATGGCATTGTTCCTGTGTTCTGGTTCGCTACTGATACTATCGGGGAGTACGTACGTAAAACACCCTGATAAAAAAAGGCGCTCTGCGGTAGCATCGGTAATGGCAGATACGATATGGACTGATCGAATTTGGAACTAAGCGTAGTATAATAGGTATTATCATAACCCTCCAGCGGGTGATAATATGATCCTGCTGAGCTTGATGCGGCATCGTTAAAAATATTATAAGTACTGTTGATGCGTACCTTATCCGGGAAGAAAAAGGCGGTGCCGTACTTGCTCTGTTCGGGCCTTTTTCCGGACAGGTTAATGAAACCGGCATACAATTTATTTTCGTCGAAGGCTTTGTGGATAAATTCCTCTTTGCGGACGTATAGCCCATATTTACCGTTATCCAGATCACGCGATACTACTTCAAGGGTATATACTTCACCTTTTTCAAGGTTGATGGTGGTATCTACCAGGATGCTTGCGCGCTGCACGCTACCGAGATCTCTGAAGGGCGTGTTGCTCTGCGGCCGTACCACAAACATGATACGGTGCTTTCCGGATGAGATCTGCGCCCATGACGAGAGATCAAAACCGTTGATAACAGGCGCCGTTAATACATGTGCATTGCCCGGATACTCGTAATTTTGCGGATAGCCTAACGGCGGGTTAGGCTGGCCTGACTCGTTAAGCGTACCATTGCCTGTTGAACTGTTACCGGCATTGATAGGGTAGGAGATACTATATAACTGCCTTGTTCCCAGGTAATCGCCAATGATGCCTGCATTGTTGGGCACTCCGTCGGCATCAAGCTCAGGGTCCATCAGGAAGGTAAGGAACGGCGGTGTTTGCTGATTATTCAAAAAATCTACCGTAAAGGTGAGATTGTTGAACACCCTGATATAAGAAGCATCCTCCACCTGCGGCTTAAGCTCGTATTTTTTGCATGATGAAAACGCTGCGCTCAGCAAAAAAGGCAGTAAAAAAATTAATTGACTTATTTTCATTTTCTTTTACTTGTTATGTTTAATTACCATGAGCTTCGCTCCGTTTACTGAACCGGCCATTCGCCCCACCAGGGCCACGGTATAAATGCCCGTTTCAGGGCTTTTAAATTGCGGGAATGAGTATAGATTACTATTGGCGATGAAGGCCTGGTTTGCCTGTATGGGTAAAACACCTTGTTCAACACTACCCGGCACTTCTGCCTGGGGGGCTGGTTTGGAGCGAAAAACACGTATCAGGCTGGGCAAATACGCTTTCTCAGTATTACCAAAAGGCACTCCGGTAGATGCTGGTGAATAGTTAGGTAGCGAATAGATAACAGAAGCATTGCGTAAAGGCAATGCGCCCGGCTTCATGTTAACATAGGCGCTGAAATACCTGATCGAATCCTGCAAATTCGGGCCTATGGCAGGCAGCAGCAACTGATGGTCATTGGTAAATGTCGCAAAAGGCACATCGGCACACAGGTTAATAAAACGGGATTGCAAAGCATAAGGGTATTGAATGAGCCTTGCTGCGCCATTGGTGCCATCGTCCGGCACAATGGGCCCGTTGGGATGATAGGTGCTACTGTACAAAGTCCCGGTCATATCATTGGGTTGAAATACCAGTTCCGGTTTCCCTTCTCCGTTATTGTATAACCATATCGTGTAGTTGTCATAAGGGTAAAGTGTCAGGTCAGCCTCCGCAAGCAAACTGCCGCCCTCATCTCTGGCAACAATGTGGTGTTTGCCCTGTACGTAAATCTGATAGTCGGCCTGGTATGCTTTTGTACCGGCTGCTTGGCCTATGTACGGATATGTACCTCCCAATGCTTTGCCGTCCACACTAACGGAGATGGTTTTCCCGGGAAGCGCGTTTATCGCTTGCATACGGGCGAATGTGTTGTTTACGCCGGGATTAGATTCGGTAAGTACCCGGTAAGAATTAGCGTATATTATGGGCGGTAATATTTTGGCACAATCGCTATATAAAGCATGCCGGTTCTCCGAAATCATAATGGTATATACCCCGCCCGGCTTAAAGGTGCGTACCCTGGGGTTGATGCCCTGCTGTGGGTGAAAGGAAGGGTTGCATGGGTCGTAGTAAGGAGTTGTAGGAACATCCGCCAGTTGCTTGGTTACATCAATATTACCCCCGCTTGCTACAAATAACTTAAACTGGTAAGCACCATAGGGTAATTCAATATAACCGGAGGATGCTCCCGGCGCTATATTACTCAATCGCTGATCCACCACGCTGCCATCTGCATAGGTCAGCGTTACCGGGCCGTCCAGTTCCAGTTGGTTGCCAAATGCCTGGCTACCATAGTTGATAACGCGTATCTTAAAGTTCTGACTGGCTGCCGGCTGCGTATTGTTCCGTTCCACTACACGCAAATGGCCGTTTGCCATCAGGTAATAGTCCCTGGGGTTTTCAACATTGTTAACAATAGTGGTATCCAGTGTACCAATGATAAAATGGGCCTTGCCATTTTTATCAAGCAGGTTGTTTGGCAAAACGAAGGGCGCCCCATCCTCGCCGCTTAACCATTTTCCTGATGGAAACAAGGAAAGGCCGATGTCGGTACTTCCCTGGTTCTGGCCATTGTTTTGCCGGGCCGTGAGGGGGATGTTGTTAACTGTCACATCTGTTGATGTTGCCAAATTGAACAAACGTATTGCCGAAGCCGAATTATTGCCAACTTCAGTTTGTAGGGGTGTATTGTCCAGCTTTTCCTTTTTGCAGGCACTCAGGCAAGCCACGATGCCTAACAGAAAAAGAAAGCTGCCGGATATGATCGGAGATTTTTGTTTCATAATGATCAGAATAATTTATAGGTGAGCCCTAATGAGAATTCAGCGCCTTTGTGATAACTGCGGTAGATGTACTCGCTGCCGTAAAACTTACCGTTTTGGCCGGGACTGGTGTATACCTGCTTATACGCCGGGTCAAAAAGATTTTTAGCAAATCCTTTAATGATCCATTTTGCACCCAGCTTTTGGCTGAATACCAGATCCATGGTTGGCACCGGCCGGTCGTATAGATCGGGTGTGCCGTCCAGTTGTACTTGTATAAGCCTCGGCCCCACTATGTTAAAGCTGGCCGTAATGTTGGTGCCGCTTCGTGTATTGGCATAATCAAGGTAGGTGTTGATGGCATAAGGTGCCTGTTCAAACACGGGGCTGGTTTCGGGCGAACGGCGGTCATTTATTCTTGCGGCATCCAAACGTTCCGGGTTTTTTTGTATGCTGCTTACGTTGAACAAAAGATTGGTTCCAACAAAAAGGTATTTAAGCGGATCCCAAATTTTACCAAGGTCACGACGGGCTTCCATTTCAACGCCGTATACTTTGCCGTTATTGGGGTCATTTTCGTAAATAATGAGCGGAAATTCCGGAGCGGTGGACAGATTGCCCTGTGATGCATACCTGAATACACGCTGTAAAGGGTTTTCAATGGTTTTTGTAAAAACAGAAGCAGAGAGAATCTCGCCAGGGCTGTCAAACCATTCCCACCTGAAATCCGCGCTTTTGGTTAACTGGTTGATCAGGTTAGGATTACCACCGATCACCGCGAACTGAAATGGGTCGAACTCAAAAATATTGGTCAGCTCTCTTAATTCAGGCCTGGCGAGCGAGGTGCTGTAGGCCAGCCTGAAGTTCATGTTCTTTATTTTTGAATAGGTGATGTTTACAGAATAATACGGCCGGTAATTTCTGGAGTACCGGGTATTGGGCATGGTGGTGTTATAACCTACCTTTTCGGTTGGCAGTCCGGTAATGGTATTCAGGTTTAAAGGAACAAATACATTGGCTGTATCTACCTGCGCCCTGATGTCTGTCGATTCAAACCGAACACCTCCTGTTACACGAAGCGCCTCCAGTACATGCGCATCAAGCATGCTGTAAAAGGCACGTGTTTCATAAGTACCTGTGTAATTATTAGGGGCCTTACGTATCTGGTATAAAAACCCACCTGCCATTGGCTGCCCTTCGTTATCATAACGGTCAGGTGCCAGTAAGCCTATATTTGCGGGTGATACCAGTTGATTGATATCGCCTTTTACATTATTAAGTAATTGTGCATTGCCACCGGTAAGTGTTGAACCGGGCAGGCCTAAAATATTCTGTGTAAAATCCCGGTTTCTTTTTAAATAGTTAACACCAAATTTAAAAGCCTGCTGTAGCTTACCCGTTTTGAAAGGTTGCGTAACATCCGCTTTTAAATTATAATTGGTTTCATCCAGTTTGCGGTACTGGCGGCCATTGGGGTCAGCCACAATAACATTATTCAGATCAGAACCGGCTCCATGTACCAATCCGCTCACGAATGAGTAGGTATTGGTGCCGATACCTACACCATTAGGGTCCTGGTACTGTACAGTGCGGAGATTAGCCACGTTGGTAGAGCGAAAATCAGGATCGTTCTGTGAGCTGTTAGAGCTGCTAAGGTTGTAACTCAACTTAGGCGACCACTCCTTGTCCAGTATTTTATGCTCGCCCTGGAAGTTAAAAGTATTGAATTTACGGTACGTGTTCCGTAATTGGTTTACGGTATTATATACCGGATAATTAAGGCCGGTATTTTGCCAGGTACCATTAAGATTACTGCCCTCTGCTTCGGCACCCCGGCTGCCTATATATTGAAATTGAATTTCGTTACGCTTATTGAACTGGTAGGTCAATCCAAGCAAGCCGCCATAATTCAACGTTTTGGTGCCGGTATTTTCGGCATAACTGATGTATTTTCCAAGCCTTGGGTAGTTAGGGCTTATGGTACCGGGAATACGCAAAGGGTTATAAATGGATGGGGAGCCGGTAACAACGCCCTGGTACAGGCTATACTGGTTGCGTTCACCATTATAAATATCAGTAGTGCGCTGGTAATAGTTGGCATTCACAATAACACCCAGTGTATGCCCACCCAATACCTTGTAAGAGTTACCAAAGGATATCGTGTAAACCTGGTTAGGATCGGCCTTACGGTAACTTGTGGTCAGTACCGGATCGAGGCTTTGCATTACCTTGCTTACCCTCAGTGCTTCAGCTTTTAGCGCCGGGCTGTTACGGCTCTGAATGAACAGGTCTTGTATCTGCACCAGGCCTCCGGGATATTGCCGGCTTAAGTTGAGAAAATCGCTGCTTAAATTATGCTTACTGACGTTCTGCCCGAAGAAACCCGGGTCGCCATTATAAAAACTATTGTACTGTCCTCCTAAACCTACGTTTGAGTTATAACCGGTTTGCGCGGTAACCTCGAACACCAGGTGCTCCGGTACCGATTTGGTTTTCAGTTCTATCAATCCGGCAGAGGCATCAGCAGGCCTGTCCGGGCTTGATGTTTTATAGATATTGATATTGTCAAGCAAGGCGGCCGGTACCAGGTCTAAAGGTACGGTGCTTCGCTCCGGGTTGGCCGATGACAGCCTTGCGCCGTTGAGCTGCGCGATAACACTGCGGTCACCCAAGCCGCGAATGGCTACATATTTATCATCCGTTATGGTAACGCCTGTTACCCGTTGCAGCGCCTGGGTGGTGGTAATGCTGGCAGTTTTTTCAATATTCTGTGCCGATATACCATCAGTAACAGCCGAAGAATTCTTGCGGTCGTTAAGCAATACAACCTCATTGCCCGCCCTGCGCCGCGCTTCAATTTTAACTTCGCCCAGTGCAGTAGAAGAGGGTTGTAATTGTATATTTAAAGTGGTTACAGTTGCTGATTTAACGATAACGCTGCTGATCGTTTTAGAATCATAACCAATAAACCGTGCTTCTACCGAATAGGTGCCGGGGTTGATATTGATCTTATAATGCCCCTGAACATCTGTGGGGTATGAACGGCCTGAAACAATAACAATGGCACCTATCAGTGATTCATTGGTTTTGGCGTCATAAATGGTACCTTCTATGACGCCGGGGGGCGGGGGGATGGGTTTCCTGTCTATAGTTACAAAACCATTTATTATACGGTACTGTAACACCGTACGGTCCAGTATTGATTCCAGGGCATCTTTAACGGTAATGTTATTAACGCGGATAGAAACCTTTTTGTTTATCGACTTTAATAAAACATCATCAAACAAAAAGTTAACCTTACTGAGCTGCTGTATCTTTTTCAGGCTTTCTTTTACGCTGGCATTTTCCAGATTAAGGTCGATCTTTTGATCAAGAGTCTGACTTTTGGCTGAACTTGCATACAGCATGCTCAGAAAGGTGAGTTGAACAATAAGTACGATAAGTGAACATTTCATAAAAAACAGGATACATTTAGCGGGTTGTGATCCTTTTTCGATAATTTTACACCAGTTATGGTTTATTTTCATTTTGAACATAGGCTGTTACTCCCCTAAAGCAAAAATGCTGAAGGGTTAATTCGTGAATAAGCCGCAAAGGGGTTCCAATCCAGAGGCTTTTACTAAAGAATTGCCGCTCTGTTAATAGCAGGGCGGTTTTTTTGTGTAAGTATGTTTACATATATGTCCTTTCTGCTGTTGGTTAATTTATAGTGATTTTTTGACCGTCAATACGGTAGGTAAAATGCGCCATAACGCTTAAAGCTTCCATAATGGAGGTGACCGGAGTATTCGCTACAGTTAACCGGGTAGTTACCAGTAACTCTTTTCTGGAATTGTGCTTAAATGCGATCTTTACATTATACCATCGCTCAATTACCGCGGTCATTTCACTTAAAGGAACACCATCGAACACTAAATGGCCGTCTTTCCAATCGGTAATATCATTAACAGGCACCGGGTTTGTTTTAAAAGTTTCATTGTTCCATACACACTGTTGGCCAGGCTGCAGGTGAGCCAGTACCTTAATTTCCTTGCCTTTCAGGCGTTCGATGCTGACCTCGCCGCTTGCCAGCGCAACGGTAACCGGACGATTTTTAAAAGCACTGATTTTAAATGAAGTACCGATGTCCCTCGTCTGCAAGTTGCCGGTGCGAACAATAAAGGCTTGTTCAGGCTTGTGTTTAACATCAAAAAAAGCTTCACCATCCAGGTTGATATCCCTGTTATCGCTTTCAAAATTCTCCGGGAAACTTATCTTACTTCCGGCACCCAGATACACAACCGAGCTGTCCGGCAGTGTGATCACAGATCTTTTGCCATAAGGGTTAACGATCTGGCGCATCCTGACAAGCCTGTTTTCAGCAGGTTTGCTTTGTTTTTGTGTGATAACCAGAATCAGGCTGATGATAACAGCCGCGCTTATACTGGCATAACGAAATAAATCAGAACGAAAAATGCTGAAAACGTTGCTGTCTTTTGCATGCCCGATCCTTTGCTGCAGCTCTTTGTACAATTCCGACAATTGTAGGTCACTCAGGTCATCCGTTGCCTTTGTTGCATCCCATCTCTCCTGCAGCACTTCATCAAATAAGCGTTGTCCTTCGGGCGTATTTAAGGCATGTAATACCTCTTGCCTTTCGGCCTCACTGCATTCGTGGCTTAAAAATCTAATAATTGATTTTTTGCTTATGGGTTCTTGCATACCTCGTTTCTTATTGAGGTAAACAGGCAAAATGAATGGGCGTACTAATGCAAATGAAAAAAAATATTTTTATGTAAAAATCCGGGAAGCAGGCCGTTTTAGTAATGGTCTGCTACCTCTTTAAAACCGTCAGCAGGGAAATAACCGGAAGGAGCAGTGTGGCGAATTCGTTAAGATGCTCACGGAAATATTGCAGGGAAGCACTTACATGGTTCCTTACCGTGTGTACTGAAAGGTTTAAATGATCCGCGATCTCGGCATAGGACATATTTTGTTCCCGGCTCATTTTAAACACTTCTTTACGTTGCGGACTTAGTTGATTTAATTTTTCCTGGTAATATTGTTGAAGCTCTTTACAGTTCAGTGCATGATCCGCAGTTCGCGCTATTGGTTCAAAAGATTCCGCAAGATTAGCAAGAGGTGAAATGATAATAGCTTTTCTTTTCCAGTTGTTATATAAAGCGTTCCTTATTGACTGGTAAAGATAGGCGTTGAGGTCGGTCTGAATCACTATTTCACCTTTCTTCTGCCACAATCGAACCATGACATCCATAGCAAGTTCTTTTGCCGTTTCGTCATCTCTGACAGAGGATTTGGCAAAAGCATGGATCTTTCTAAAATAGCGAAAAAAAAGAGCGTCATAAGCCTTAATATCATTTTCCCGGAATTTCTCTAAAAGAATATGATCTGGTAAATCTTTATAAGCCATCAACGTTACTTTTTACACCAAACAAAAGTAAAAAGCGAATAATACCTATGTATTAATGATAGGTTAATCATTTATTAATTAAACCCGTTTGATGCTGTTAGCGGCATTTATAGTCCACAAACCATTTGTAGTAATTGGTGAAGGGAATTTTTAGAAAAGTCAATCTGAATATCTCAACAATTATTGCAGGCCGATATTGAATAAATACAGCCATGCTATAAAAAATACTTGTTCAGGAACTCTAAACCATAAGTATTTCAATCCGGGGCCAGTATTGTCGGCCTGCTCGTAATTAACATTTTTTATCGCAGCGTAAATATTGGCAGGCAGTATTAGGGTATAAAAAACTATCAGTATATAAACTGTATTTGCACGGCAAAACGGAATAAGCAGCGCGCAGCCAAAAGCTATTTCTGCCAGGCCAGTCAAATAAACCAGTGGCGTTTTATATGGAATAAACGATGGAATCATCATAGCCATGCCCTTGGTAAATTTAAAATGGCCAATTGCGGTAAAAAGTAGCATAGCACTCATGGAAATGTTTGCTGCCAGCATCAAATTCAGCCCCGCAGGGGTTAACATCAATACACCTGATGTTGCCAAAAAAACAGATATTAAAACGATTAGTGGTTTCATGTTGCTTTAATAAAGCACAAAACACGTTAATATTTCTCAGCCGGTAAATGATGTATGTTAGTTTCGTGCATAGCGTTTACGAATTCGGCTTAAACTTTCAGGCTGGATGCCGAGGTATGATGACAAATGCTTTACAGAAATACGGGCTACCATTAACTTGTTGCTATCCAGTAGCTTTGTATATCGTTCTTCTGCTGTAAGTGATTGCATATCCATTTCTTTCCTTAGCCTGCGGATGTATTGAGCTTCTGCTATTTTCCTGCCTACTCTTTCTAAGTCCGCGTATTGCTGGTATAATCTCAATAGGGCCAGGTAATTGATTACAATTACCTGCATATCTGTTAGTGCTTCAATATTTACATTGCTGGGTTCGCTTGTTATTAAAGAATAGTATGCCGTTGTAAATTCAGCAGGCCACTGAAAATCAACGGTAAATTCTTTACCGTCACGGCTAAAGAAACTTCGGGTACACCCTTCGTTAATAAAATAGATGTTTTTTTCAACTCCACCCTCGCTGGTCAGGTAGTCGCCCTTCTTTAAAGTTTTCAGCAGTAATATCTCAGCTAATGCAGCCCAACAATCCTCATCCAAAACCTGCATGTTGAAAATTGCATTACGAAAAGATGCGAGATCATGTTGCTTGTTCATTGGCTTTAACTCAGCGTTTAATTCACCACTAAAGTGCGAATTAAACATTTGGCTTTGGCTCAATAATTTCAGCAAATTTGTTCAATGTTTTGACGCGGCCTTACGGTTTGCTAAAATTTAAGTGCCTGTGCAGCAACAGCGCCGATGCCTTTGGCTGGCGAACCACAACAGCAGTAGTTAAGCTTAATAAATAGATATTTTTATTAGTAACAAAGGCATTTCATAACATTAACCCAAAGGACATAGATTCGAGTACATTTTCCCGTTCAGGGGTTCACCATATCTCAAAATACCGCGCAACGTTCCATATGGTAATAAATACCAATAAAATTAATATCAGTTCCATAAATAATTAAAAAAGCAGGTAGGCGTTGCCTACCTGCTACCCTACATCACACATCCTACCGCTAAAATTCTTTCCTGGGTGCATGTTTCCTTGAAACAAGTACCACTACGTTGGCAATCACCAAGCTTGAAATTAAAACTACCATACTACCTCTATTATGTAATTAGGTAAATGCAATTGCTATACCAGCGGCTTTTTTAAGTTAAAACCTATGTAAAAGCGGGGAAAATATATTGTAAACTATATCAGTTGGGGAATTTGCTTCCCCGTTTCGTGTAAACACAGCCATTGTTTTATCACACAGGTGATCAATATTGCTTAATAGTTTATTTGGCTCGGTTTTAGAATGTGTATTTGTAAACAATAACATTACCCAATGAGAGTACAATGGAGCAGCAAGAAGGATGAGTTTAACCTGCCTGATTTTATACCTAACGAATTATTGAACGAGGAGCGCGCGATAAATAATTTAGGCCGCTGCCTGAAAACTATTGACGAAGCCGGCGGGATGCGTATTGACGAAATAGTGTGCAACATACTGGGCCTGTCATCAGAGGTGCGCCTGGTAATGAACGACAATACCTTTGCCGATCTGCTTAAAAATTACCTGCGCCTTAAGGGATTGCTGAACACCAAATCAAACTAATAAATATATTATTGTAAATACTTTACTTTTTTGATGAGCTGATTTTAGGGAAACCTATTAACCAATTAAAAAGCCTCTCCATTTAATTGAAGAGGCTCTCTGGTTTAAACTATCGTGATGTCTTACGGCACTATCTGCCACAATTCCGCGTCGTACTGGTTTTCAAACCATTGCTCCAGCTTGGTGCCGGGTGTTTGATTACTTTGCGGTACGTTTAGAGCGAACAGGCTGCGGCGGTTGATCAGCTTAAAGTAGCCGTTGCCCATATCCTGTACACGCCATTGCTGGGCTATGTTGTTGTTATCCGTCCATTGTATCAATATATTTCCTGCCGATAATGATCCGCCGGCGTTATCCAGGCATAAATTTGAGGCTGCCGACTTAATCTTGTAATAGCCATTGCCCAAACTGGTGAACACCCATTTTTGCGCAATGTTGCCGTTGTCTGTGTACTGTTGTATCTGCTCTCCCGGGGTACTGCTGCCGCTGGGCACATCAACACATTGCGAGGTTACTTTTGATTTGATGCGATAGGTGCCGTTGGCGATCGGCATGGCATAAGCTGTACCTACGGATGGCGACGGGATAGGGATACCTTTTTCTATCGGGATGCCAAAATAAGGTATATCACCATCCCAGGCGAATTGCTGTGTCATGATGCGCCTGTCCCAGCCGGAGCCATCTGAGTTAGCGGCATGGTACACTATCCACCACTGTATATTGTCGGGCGATTTAACGAACGAGGCATGGCCCGGCCCGTAAACGTTTCCAAAGCGTGAAAACGCCGCGGTAGATTGCTTTACCCATGATGATTTTACCATCAGGTTGCCATTGGTGCATGTAATGCGGCCAAGGCAATAGTCATTCGTCCAGCTACCGCTGGCCGAATAAATAATGTTCACTGTACTACCGCTGATGAGGGATGTTGGCCCTTCGTTTACGGTAGGCGTGCCTACCTTTTCCCAGGCGTAATCCGGGCGGGATATTTCAACCCGTTCGCCGGTAATGGTGTAGGGGTTACTCATTTTAGCGATGTATAAGTATTGCGAAACATTGGTGGTACCTTCCCAGCCCGACCATACAAAGTATTGCTCACCATTGTAATCAAACGGGTGCCCGTCAATAGCCCAGCGGTCGGTAGCCGGGGTGAGTTTGGCTTTATAGGCGTAGCCACCCGCAAGCGGATCGCCGGAGTTGGTGCCGCCCTCAAGCACATACATGCGGTGATTGTCGTTATTGCCGTTGTCGGCAGCAAAGTAAACATACCAGTGGCCGCCGCGGTAATGCAGCTCAGGCGCCCACAGGTTTGATGAATACCCGGTGCCTGCCGGAGGCGTAAAAATGTATGTTTTAGTTTGCTGCAGCAGGTTTTGCAGCGTGGCAGATTTGGTGATGTACAGCCGCCCGCCGTCTGATCCGCAGTAGTAATAAAAACCACCTATGTGGATAACCCATGGGTCATAATAGCTGCCATTATCAACTGAGGGTAGCGCGTTGGTGAAAATAGGCGATGCGGCAGTTTCTTTCTTGATAGTGTCGGTGTCGGCTGGGTTATCAGCGGGTGTCTCTTGTTTTTTACAACCTGCCAATAAAATAGTGATCACAGCCCACAGCATGAGCATAAGTCCTGAAAGTTTTTTCATGATAGATAGGTATAGTTAATAAAATTGGTTATAGGTTAAACGGCGCATTTAAGTATTGGGTTTCACTTGTTTGGGTTTTTTGTTAGTGGAGGAGCTGTTAGAGATGAATCATCGGTGTAAAAACAAAATAAATAATACTATAAATTGCTAAAAAAATTAGATATTTTTTTCTCGTGTAAATATTAAATAGCTATAATTGTCACATTGTATAAAAAGGATTGAATAGAATATATTTATATAGAATGACACATGTTAAGAATATACCGCATATTCTTAAGCACGGCATTACTCATCAAAATTCACCCAATAAAAATCCTGATTATGTACAAATTGGATTTCCTGGTTTAATTACAAAACGAGAGAAAGTAATTGTGCTGGGTAGGAATAAATTGAGTGATTACATCCCATTCTATTTCGGTTATCGTATGCCGATGTTATATGTAATTAAGCATGGAAACAACAGTGCGACCTATAATATGAATTCAATATCTAATGAAGATGTTGTATATTGTATAACAAATTTAGATCAGATTATAAATCATGGTTTAGGTTTTGCATTTTCAAATGGACACGCTTTAAGTGCTTTTACAGATTTTTTTAATGTTGAAGATGTTGGAAAATATTCACAACACAATTGACCATGAAGCCATAGGTGTTACATATTGGAAAGACGATAATGATCTCGATTTGAAAAGGCGAAAAGAAGCGGAATTTTTATTGGAAGATGATTTGCCTGTTAGTGCGTTGTTAGGATACGCCGTTTTTAATGACGCCGCTAAACAAAAATTGATAGCGTACGGAATTCAGGAAAGGGTGATAGCTGTAAGACCACAATATTATTTTTAGTATGATTAGATATATTGAAGGGAATATATTAGAAAGTAATGCCGAAGTTTTGGTAAATACCGTAAATACTATGGGTATTATGGGTAAAGGCCTTGCTTTGCAATTCAAAAAGGAATTCCCTCAAAATTTTAAAATATATCAAACAGCGTGTAAAGAGGGTCGTTTTGATATTGGTGATTTGGTTGTTACCGAAGAAGATTCTCTGTTATACGGTAAGAAAACTATAGTGAACTTGCCAACCAAAACTGATTGGCGCAAACCATCAGAGTATAGCTATATTGAAACCGGATTAAAAAAAATAGCCGAGTTAATAGCTGCGCGAAACATTAAATCTGTAGCTATACCATCATTAGGTACAGGCCATGGTGGTTTAGATTGGGGCAGGGTAAAAAATATAATCGAGGACATAGTTGGTAATACGGATTGTGACGTGCAGGTATACTTACCTAATGTTGTGATAAAAGAGGTAATGAAAGCCGAACGAGCCAAATTAACACCGGCCAGGGCCATGCTGTTAGCCGTGCTTTTTGATGTTGTAAGGGATGGAGAGTTTGTTTCTGAATTTTCCGCTGAAAAAATAGCTTATTTTTTACAGCGTTTTGGCGCAAAAGATATATTTAAACTAAACTTTAAACCTAATTTTTATGGGCCATATTCAGGCAAGGTGAGGCGTGTTTTATATTATCTTAATGGCAGTTACATCAGCGGTTATAGTGCTATGGATAAAAAGCCCTTTGAAGAATTGGGGCTGATGTTAGAGGCTGAGAAAGATGTACTTGATTATTTAGCAGAGCAGTCTAATTTAATATATCTCAATATAGTTAATAAAACAAAGTCTTTTCTTTCCGGCTTTTATTCCTCATTTGGTTTGGAGTTGCTATCAACAATTGATTTCTTGTCATCCGAGCATAATACGAAGGATATTGAAGTTATTTCTTCTCATCTAACACAATGGAGTAATCGAAAAAAAACCCTTTTCTCGAACGAGAGATTTGTACAACAGGCTTTAACACGATTAAAGGAACATAAACTGGTATAAGGATAGGAACGCTTTCTATAACGAAAGCGTTTTTAGTTATATGATGGTTTGTGTCAGCTTTTCATTGTTATGTTTTAATACAACATACTCGCCTTTTCGCTGTTAAACTTATTCGTATTTTTGTTATAGATGGATTTTAAACTTACCTCTGAATATCAACCCACAGGCGATCAGCCTACAGCTATAAAGCAACTGGTTGAGGGCGTTAATAATGGTGATCAGTACCAAACCCTGCTGGGTGTTACCGGCTCTGGCAAAACCTTTACGGTGGCCAACCTGATAGCTCAAACGCAACGCCCTACGCTGATATTGAGCCATAATAAAACCCTTGCCGCGCAATTGTACGGCGAGTTCAAGCAGTTCTTCCCCGAAAACGCGGTGAACTACTTTGTATCTTATTACGATTACTATCAGCCAGAGGCTTTCATCCCCACAACCAATACTTATATAGAAAAGGACTTGCAGATAAACGACGAGATCGAGAAACTGCGCCTGCGCACCACCTCGGCGCTTATGTCGGGCAGGAGGGATGTGATCGTGGTATCGTCCATATCGTGCATTTACGGTATGGGTAACCCGGAGGATTTTGCCAACTCAGTATTTAAGTTCGCGGTAGGTACACGTATTAGTCGTAACGCGTTTTTGCACCGTTTGGTAGAGATATTGTACGCCCGCACCACGGCCGATTTTAAGCGTGGTACCTTCAGGGTTAAAGGCGATGTGGTTGATATTTTCCCGGCGTATATGGACCATGCCTACCGCATATCCTTTTTCGGTGATGATATTGAGGAGCTAAGCACGTTTGATATCACCAGCGGTAAAACAATCGAGAAGATGACGCACATGGTGCTGTACCCGGCCAACCTGTATGTTGCCCCGCGCGAGCGTTTTCAGCAATCGGTATGGGCCATACAGGAGGAACTGGAAACCCGTAAGAAACAGTTTATAGATGATAGTCGCTTTTTAGAGGCCAAACGCTTGGAAGAAAGGGTGAACTACGACCTCGAAATGATACGCGAACTGGGCTATTGCTCGGGTATCGAAAATTATTCGCGCTTTTTTGATGGCCGCCAGCCCGGTGCCAGGCCTTTCTGCCTGCTGGATTATTTTCCGGATGATTACCTGATGGTGATTGATGAGAGCCACGTTACCGTGCCGCAGATCCGTGCCATGTATGGCGGCGACCGTTCGCGCAAAATATCGCTTGTTGATTATGGCTTCCGCCTGCCTGCCGCTATGGATAATCGCCCGTTAAACTTCCAGGAGTTTGAGAGGCTTGCCCCGCAAACGGTTTATGTGAGTGCCACACCGGGCGACTACGAGCTCGAAAAATCAGAAGGTGTGGTGGTAGAGCAGGTGATACGCCCAACCGGACTGCTTGACCCGGTTATAGAGATACGCCCTATAATTAACCAGGTAGATGATTTGCTGGAAGAGGTGGATCAAACCATAAAAAAGGGCGACCGTATATTGGTTACCACTTTAACCAAACGTATGGCCGAAGAACTGGCCAAGTATATGGATAAGCTGGGTATTAAATGCCGCTATATACACTCCGAAGTAAAAACGCTGGAACGTGTGGAGATACTGCGCGGTTTGCGCCTTGGTGAGTTTGATGTGCTGATCGGTATAAACTTATTGCGTGAGGGATTGGATTTGCCCGAAGTATCACTGGTTGCCATTTTGGATGCCGATAAGGAAGGTTTCCTGCGGTCGGAGCGTTCGCTGATACAAACCATCGGCCGTGCCGCGCGTAATGATCGGGGCAGGGTAATTATGTATGCCGATACCATTACCGATTCGATGCAGATCACGATGGATGAAACCAACCGCCGCCGCGAAAAGCAGATTGCCTATAACACCGAGCATGGCATTACGCCGCGCACGGTAGGTAAATCAAGAGAAGCCATTATTGAGCAAACCTCGGTGGTCGACTTTAAGGGTGGTGTACAAAAAGCCTATGTAGAGCAGGATACCGTTAGCCTGGCTGCCGACCCGATAGTGCAGTACATGAGCAAGCCCGATCTTAAAAAATCGATAGACAACACCCGCAAGGATATGCTCGCCGCCGCCAAGAATATGGACTTCCTGTTAGCCGCCAAGCTCCGCGATGAAATGTTCGCCCTGGAGAAAATGATGGAAGAAAGGTTTGGGGGGAAATAGCGATCAGGCATTGGTCATTAGTCATTTGAAGTTTGTTTACCCTAAAGATCCTCAATGACCAATGATCAATGCCCAATGACCGGGCAGTAAAAACCAACCACCAATCATAACCAAACATTTTTAGCGTTATTAACTTATATTTGCAGGCACAATATTAATTCGCATGGGATTATTACGTTTTTTATTCATAGCGATAGCGGTTTTATACATCGTGCGTATAATAGCACGTTTGCTGCTGCCTATGTTTTTTCAAAAAATTGTTAACAAAGCACAACAACAGGCTAATAACCAATACCGCCAACAGCAGCAACCTCCGCGCAAGCCCGAGGGAAGTATCCGTGTTGACTATGTTCCGCACGAAAAACGTTCATCAGTGCCTGACAGTGAAGGCGAGTACGTAAGCTACGAGGAAGTTAAATAGCTATGGTACCCGAGCAGGTTTTCAGGCGTCGCCCACAGCATAATAATACTCCCGAAACTATTATGCTCATCATCGTTAACTATGTGGTGTTTTCTATATCAACACAATTGTTTGCCATGTGCACCAAAATCAATACTTTTTTTTGGGTAGTGCTTGGCTGTCTTGTACTTTATAACTTTTATATTGTTCGCCGCAACCGCGAAGAGCTCGACCCTATTCGCATCATTGCTTATATAATAAGCCTGCTGGGTATGGTGGCTTTGTTTTTCTTATTCCGCAGCAGGGCAACCCCTTGTTAAACATTCGTTTTAACTTTAATTTACAATCCGGGTCAAATTTTTATTTTTGAGCATTCATACTCATTTAAACTATATTGATGAACAACTGGTTTAAGCGCAATGGCGTGCATTTAGCTGTAATAGCAGCTTTCTTGGTAATCTCATTTGCCTATTTCTTTAGTCCGCTGGTACAAGGCAAAATGCTTTACCAGGGCGATGTATCTCAGGCGCAGGCCATGCAGCGCGAGATAATGACTGTTAAAGAAAAAACAGGCCATGCCCCGTTATGGACCAACCAGATGTTTGGCGGTATGCCATCATATCAGATATGGGCACCTTATGCATCAAACATCACCACCCATGTAATTGATGTGCTAAAAACCGTGTTCCCTAACCCGGTTGATACGGTGTTGCTGTACCTGCTGGGTGGTTATTTGCTGTTCAGCGTGCTGCGCTTTAAGCCAATAATGGCAGCGGCCGGTGCTATAGCTTTCGCTTTTTCATCATACAACTTTATTTATATTATGGCGGGGCACGCCAACCAGGCCTACGCCATAGCCTTTTTTGCACCACTGCTGGCAGGTATACTGCTTACCCTGCGTGGCAACTACCTGTGGGGTGGCGTTATCACCGCCTTTTTTATGGCGATGGAAGTACGCTCGAACCACGTACAAATGACGTATTACCTTATGCTGTCGCTGATAATTTTAGTGGCTATTGAGGCATATCATGCTATAAAGGCGAAACAAACCGCACCATTTTTAAAGTCGATAGGTGTTTTGGCCGCCTCATTTGTGCTGGCCATTTTAATTAACGCCGGTACCTTGTGGACTACCTACGAATATAGCCAGTACACCATTCGTGGCAAAGCCAACCTGACAGCGAAAGCCGATGGCAGCGAAGCCGGTCAGGGGCTTGATAAAGGCTATGCCTATAACTGGAGCGAAGGGGTGGGCGAGATCATCACCTTCCTGGTTCCTAACGCTTATGGCGGCGGCGACCATACGCCACTTGGCGAAGATTCAAAAGTAGTAAAAGCGCTTACTGATAAAGGCGTTGATGCAGGGCAGGCACAAGGTTTTGCACAGCAACTGCCCGTTTACTGGGGCGACAAGCCGGGTACCGCGGGCCCATGGTATTTTGGCGCTATCGTGTGCTTTTTGTACATATTTGGCTTGATAGCAGTAAAAAACCGTATAAAGTGGTGGATACTTGGCGCCACGCTGCTGAGCGTGCTGCTGTCATTCGGTAAAAACTTTATTGTATTCTCTGATATATTCTTTGACTACTTCCCGCTGTACAACAAGTTTCGCGCTGTGGAGTCGATATTGGCAATCGCAAGTCTTTGTTTCCCGATACTGGCATTTTTGGCCATTAACGAGGTGGTAACCGCGGAGGATAAAAAGCCATTGTTCAACAAACTTAAAATATCATTATACATTACCGGCGGCCTGCTGATTATTATGGCTGTAGCACCTGATATTTTCTACAGCTTTAAAGGCAGCAACCAGGAAACATTGGTAAGCAGCTTGTCGCAAGCCTTTAATGGCGATAGCGGCATGGCCAACACGGTGGCCTCAGCCTTAGTGCAGGACAGGATGTCGTTGGCTAAGGCGGATGCCATCCGCTCGCTGATATTCGTGCTGATTACCTTTGGTATACTGTGGGCATACATCAAAGGCAAACTGAACGCAACCGCACTTGCCTTCGCATTTGTTGCAGTGATACTGGCTGATATGTGGACGGTTGACAAGCGCTATCTAAAGGATACCAATTTTGTTGACAAGTCGGATTTTGCGAACATTTATAAAGCAAGAGAGGTAGATAACATCATCTCGCGCGATACTACATATTACCGTGTAATGGATTTGAGCTTGGCTGATCCGTTCCGTGATTCGTATGCATCGTACTTTCATAAAACAGTAGGTGGTTTCCACTCGGCACGTTTACGCCGTTTTGATGAACTGATGGAAAACCAGCTATCAAAAAGCATTAACTCTGATGTGCTGGATATGCTGAACACCAAATACATCATCACTGCTGACCCTAAAACCGGCCAGACAGGTATGCAGCATAATGATGGCGCTTGCGGCAATGCCTGGTTTGTAAAGAGTATTAAATATGCCGATAATGCCGATCAGGAAATGCAGGCTATTACCAGCTTTAACCCGAAGGATGAGGCCATTGTTGATAAGCAGTACAAATCATTTATTGATGAAAAGAATATCGGTATTGATCCTAACGCCAGCATCAAACTGGTAAGCTATGACCCGGAGCATTTGGTTTACGAAACAGGCTCAACCGCTGCGCAGATAGCCATATTCTCTGAAATATATTATGACAAAGGCTGGAAGATGCTGATAGATGGCGAGGAGAAACCATATTTCCGTGCCGATTACCTGCTGCGTGCCGCGCAGATACCGGTAGGTAACCATAAGATCGAGTTCATCTTCCACCCAACCTCTTACTATGCCGGTGAAAACATATCACTCGCCGGATCAATTCTGTTGGTGCTGGTATTAGGTGGGGCGATATATACAGAAGTCCGTAAGAAAAAGGTAGCCTGATCGTAAATCAGATTCCAATATAGAAAGCGGAAGGCGGCAATATTAATTGCCGCCTTTTGCTTTTTATAAAATGTTGAACTTAGTTCCTGCTCCTGCCGCCACCGAATAAACGTAGCAATAGTAAGAACAGGTTGATAAAATCAAGATACAAGGTTAAAGCGCCCATAACGGCCATCTTTTTAGTTGATGCCTCGCCGTATTCCATGCCCGAACCGATACGTTTAAGCTTTTGAACATCATAAGCGGTAAGGCCAACAAAAACAGCCACACCAACATAAGTGATGATTTGGCTAAGGCCTTCACTGTGCATAAACCAGTTAACAAGTGATGCCACGATCATACCTACAAGCAGCATGGTGAGTATAGCGCCAAATTTGGTAAGATCCTGACTGGTGGTGTAGCCCGCAACGGCCATTATGCCAAACACTACAGATGTAGTGATAAATACGCCGGCTATAGTAGTTTCTGCATAAGCTGCAAATATAAAACTTAGGCTTAGACCCATAGCCAAAGCGAATGCAAAAAACAGCACAATAAGCAGTGGGTAAGCTATGCGGTTTATACCGAATGACATTAGCAGTACAAATGCCAAAGGTAAAAACATTACTACGGTGCCAAGGCCAGTGCGTTGCCCTGTTTCTAAATCTATCAGTAGTTTAAACAAAGTTATATCGTGTCCGAATATCCAGGCCAATCCGGCTGAAAGGCCAAGGGCTACAAACATCCACATGAATACATTGGCAATAAACCTGCGCGATGCATCAGCGTTTTCAATTTCAATTACGTTGTTATAAACGTAGGGTTGAGTGTTATCCTGCATTATTTAATTTGTTAGGTTGTTAGTGAATTGTTAGACAATGTTAAGCCTGTTTAGTTTAACCGTTTGGTAAGCTGCTCTTCTACCTTTTTAAATACCTGTACGGGTTTAAGGCCGCGCCAGGTAAGTTCGTCAAGTTCGCCGCCAAAGTTAATGTAATAGTCTATGTTGTTGCGTTTGAATTCCTCTATCACATGTTCCCTGAAGTTGATGCCCGCTATCCAGCCATCCTCCACATCCTGAAACCACTCCTCGTAATAACAATCGTCGGATGAATGGAAGTTCAGTACATTTTCGCCTATCAGTATAAACTTGTTGATGCCTTCGTCCATCATCAGCTCAATAAGCTCACGCTTCAGCAGCATAATATCATTATTTATGGCATCGTTCCATTCGCCAATAAACTCAATGATGGCAAAATTGCGGTCATAGTCAACAAATATAACCTTTAGGTAAAGCGTGTTCGAGCCAAAGGTATCCCATTGCGGATGCAGCAGGTAATTGTATATCTGCTTATCAAACTCAAACTCGCTGTATTGGGTAGCATAAAAGGGCGAGTGTTCATCCTCCGCCGCTATATAATCGTCACGCCATTTGTAATATGGTTCTATCTCGTGCATTTGTGTATTCCTGTAATTAATTATTTACTCCGGAGGCTTCAACAGCCTTGCGTACGCTGCCATGCTGTTTCAGCAGGTTGGCGGCGGTGGCCTCGTCAAGCCCGGTTTCGCTCATTACCATGCGGGTGCCACGGTCAATCAGTTTATTGTTTGATAACTGCATATCCACCATCTTATTACCCTTAATGTGGCCTAATTGTATCATAACACTGGTGGTAAGCATGTTTAATACCAGTTTTTGCGCGGTGCCTGCCTTCATGCGGGTTGAGCCGGTTACAAATTCAGGGCCGGTAACCACCTCTACCGGGTATTGCGCTTCGGCAGCAACCGGGCTGCCGCTATTGCATACTATACAGCCGGTAAGGCAGCCATTGGCATTGGCAGTATTTAAGCCGCCGATAACGTAAGGTGTTTTGCCCGATGCCGCTATGCCTACCACCACATCCTTAGCAGTGATGTTATAGGCCAGCATATCCTGCCAGGCTTGTTCGGCATCGTCCTCGGCAAACTCAACGGCTTTACGGATGGCGCCATCGCCACCGGCTATAATGCCGATCACCATATCAAAGGGTACACCGTAGGTAGGCGGGCATTCCGAAGCATCAACCACGCCGAGCCTGCCGCTGGTGCCCGCGCCAATGTAAAACAGGCGGCCACCGGCACGCATGCGCTCGGTAACGCCCTTAACCAGCGCCTCTATCTGGGGCAGTGCTTTTTCAACAGCTAATGGTACGGTTTTATCCTCACGGTTTATATTTTGCAGCAACTCGCCCACACTCATCTTTTCCAGATCATTGTAGTATGAGCTTTGCTCGGTAGTAGCTTCCATTTATTGTAGATTTTAGATTAACAAAATTCGGTAAAATTCATCAAATACAGTAATGTGTAAATTATACGCAGAACTTAATTTAATTATCTTTGTGTTAATATAATACTGATGAAAAAAACCGCTTCCATAATATTCAGGTCTGCCTTTCTGATTTTAACAGGGGTGGTTTTGGGTATCTATCTGGGTCGCGGCGATATGGACGGCCAGCCTTTCGGTCTGTCGTTAAACCGGAACGATAAAATGTCGAAAGTATTGCAACTGGTGCAGTACAACTACGTGGATTCAGTTAATGTGGATAGTATTGAGGGTGCCACTGTTAATGAGCTGCTTCAAAAGCTCGACCCGCATTCGCTATACCTGCCGCCAAGGCAGGCCAGCGCGGTTAACGAGCGGCTGGAGGGTGGTTTTACCGGCTTGGGCATTGAGTACAGTTTGCTTCGTGATACGTTGGTGATCACGCAGGTTTATCCCGGCGGACCAGCAGCTAAGGCAGGCATACCGGGCGGTACCAGGGTAATTGCCGTTAACGGCAAACCATTTGCAGGTATCGGCATTACCGATAGTGCAGTAACCAAACTGCTGCTACAAAAGGGTAAGCAAACAAATGCGGTTACCATAAGCGCATTATTGCCTGATGATAATTCAATCAAAAAAACATTTACCATAAAGCCCGGCCGTGTACCGTTAAGCAGCCTTGACGCAGCTTATGTTGCCGGTAATGAGGTTGGTTATATCAAGATCAGTAAGTTTGCGGCAACTACCAATGCCGATTTTAAGAAGGCCATAGCCAAGCTAAAGGCCGAAGGCGTTAAAAAACTGGTACTTGACCTGCGCGGCAATGGCGGCGGCTACCTTACCGCGGCTACCGAACTGGCCGACGAGTTTTTACCCAAAGGCGACCTGATTGTTTACACCAAAGGGGTGCATGAGCCACGTACAGACTATTTTGCTACAGATTCAGGTAGTTTCCAGGAGGGAAGTATGGCCGTACTGATCGATGAATACTCAGCCTCCGCCAGTGAAATATTATCAGGCGCTTTGCAGGATCTGGATCGTGCCGTGATCGTGGGTCGCCGTTCATTTGGCAAGGGTTTGGTACAGCAGCAGTTTCCGTTTGATGATGGCTCGGCAGTTAATTTAACCGTTGCCCGGTATTACACCCCTTCGGGCAGGTCGATACAAAAATCATACAGCCGTGGCATCACCAGCTATCGTAATGAGCTGGCAGAGCGTATGCGTAAAGGAGAGCTATTTTCGGCCGAAATGAGTTTGAACGATAGCGCGCTGAATAAAAGATCGCCATACCGTACCAGCAGTGGTAAGCGGGTGTTTAGCGGCGGCGGCATCATGCCCGACATTTTTGTGCCTGCCGATACCGCGCAAAGTACTCCGCTTATAATCGAGCTGACCGATGCACAGGTTTTTACATCGTACGTGCTTGATAGAATGCAGCCCACGCTGCGCTCATACAACGTAGCTGATAAATTTGTTAATACCTATAATGTAACCGATGCCGAATTAGATAGGTTTATGCAATATGCTACGGGTTTAATTAAACCGGCTAATAAGGCTGATGTATTGAGCAATGCTCCTGCTATAAAAACACTATTAAAAGCTTATGCGGCCCGCTTTAAATGGGGCGATAGCGCGTACTTTCAGGCTGTAAATAATAACGACAGCGCATTTAACAAAGCGCTGACAGCTATCAGGTAAAAACAGTTGCACATTATAAACTTATTGTGCAATTTTGCAACGCTTATGGAGAAAGACGGAGGGATTAGACCCTGCGATGTCTTAGCAACCTGTGCTTACAAGGTGCTACATTCTACTTAACAGCAAACTAAGCGGTTAGGAAAGATAAGCGAAAGTCAAATAGTACACCCGACTTTTCGAGATAAGCTTTAGTATAGTATGCAGTTAGTAGTTGGCAGTATGCAGTTATGCATATCCAAACTTTACTTGTATGCTTATTGCTGGTGGTTAACTGCCCACCGCAAACTGTAAACTGAGCAATGGACATTAGAGAAGAACTTAAAAAACGCATACTGGTTATTGACGGGGCAATGGGTACCATGATACAGCGGTACCAGCTTACCGAGGCTGATTTTCGTGGCGAGCGTTTTGCCGCGCATCCGTCGGACTTAAAAGGTAACAACGACCTGCTTAACCTTACGCGCCCCGATATTATTAAGGCCATACATGCCGAGTACCTGGATGCAGGTGCCGATATTATTGAAACCAACACCTTCAGCACGCAGCACATATCGCTTGCCGACTACCACATGGAAGAGCTGGCTTACGAGATGAGCTACGAAGGTGCCCGCATTGCCCGCGAGGTGGCCGACGAATACAATAAAAAAACACCCGGAAAGCCGCGCTTTGTGGCCGGCGCCGTTGGCCCAACCAACCGTACGGCATCCATATCGCCGGATGTAAATGATCCCGGGTACCGTGCCGTGAGCTTTGACGATCTGGCCGGGGCTTATTATGATCAGGTGCGCGGATTGGTTGACGGTGGCTCTGACCTGTTATTAGTTGAAACCATATTTGATACCCTGAACGCCAAGGCGGCCCTGTTTGCCATTCAGCGTTATGCGGAAGAAAGCAGCAAGCACCTACCTATCATGATTTCGGGTACTATTACTGATGCTTCGGGCCGTACCCTTTCGGGGCAAACGGTTGAGGCGTTCTGGAATTCTATCCGCCATGCCAACTTGTTATCAGTAGGTTTAAATTGTGCTTTGGGTGCTAAAGAGATGCGGCCATACCTGGAAGAGCTTTCCACCAAGGCCGATGTATATATTTCAGCATACCCTAACGCCGGCTTACCCAATGAGTTTGGCGCGTATGATGAAACCCCGCACGAAACCGCCCACCAGGTTGATGATTTTATCAAGGCCGGGCTGGTAAACATAGTAGGCGGCTGCTGCGGCACTACGCCCGATCACATCAGTTGTATTGCCGAGAGGGCTGAAAAATTCCCGCCGCGCCAACTGCCGCAGATCGATCCGTATTTGCGCCTGAGTGGTTTGGAGGCGGTAACACTTACCCCCGAAACTAACTTTGTGAACATAGGTGAGCGTACCAACATTACCGGGTCGCCAAAATTTTCAAAACTGATACTGGCTGAGGATTATGAGGCTGCCTTAACTGTTGCCCGTCAACAAGTTGAAGGCGGTGCCCAGGTGATCGACGTTAACATGGACGAGGGTATGATCGACTCTGAAGCCGTAATGGTGAAATTCCTGAATCTGGTAGCATCTGAGCCTGATATTTCCAAGCTGCCCATCATGGTCGATTCATCCAAATGGACAGTGATCGAGGCAGGCCTCAAATGTTTACAGGGAAAAGGCATTGTAAACTCCATCTCGCTAAAAGAGGGTGAAGAAAAATTTAAGGAATACGCGCGCAAGGTACAAAGCTATGGCGCTGCCGTAGTGGTGATGGCGTTTGACGAAACCGGCCAGGCCGATTCGCTGGAACGCCGTATCGAAATCTGCCAGCGATCATACAATATACTGGTTAACGAAGTTGGTTTCCCTCCGCAGGATATCATTTTCGACCCAAATATATTAACCGTAGCCACCGGTTTAGAGGAACACAACAATTACGCGGTTGATTTTATTGAAGCTACCCGCTGGATAAAGCAAAACCTGCCTTACGCCAAGGTGAGCGGTGGGGTAAGTAATATATCTTTCTCGTTTCGTGGTAATAATGTGGTGCGCGAGGCTATGCACTCGGCATTTTTATACCATGCCATTGGCGCCGGTTTGGATATGGGCATTGTTAACGCTGGTATGCTGGAGGTTTACGAGGAAATCCCGAAAGACCTGCTGGTACTGGTTGAGGATGTACTGCTTAACCGCCGGCCAGACGCTACCGAACGTTTGGTTGAGTTTGCCGACACCATAAAGAGTAAAGGCAAGGAGATCATCCGTGATGAGGAATGGCGCAAGGAGCCGGTTGAAAAACGCTTGTCGCACGCGCTGGTAAAAGGTATAATAGAATATCTTGATGCCGATGTTGAGGAAGCGCGGCAGCAATATGCCCGTCCGCTTGAGGTGATCGAAGGGCCGTTGATGGACGGCATGAACATCGTAGGCGACCTGTTTGGTGCCGGTAAGATGTTTTTACCACAGGTGGTAAAATCGGCCCGGGTGATGAAAAAGGCTGTAGCCTACCTGCTGCCATTTATTGAAGCCGAGAAAGCTAAAAATGCCGATGCCTCACAGCGCAGCAATGCTGGTAAGGTGCTGATGGCCACCGTAAAAGGCGATGTGCACGATATTGGTAAAAATATAGTTGGCGTGGTATTGGCCTGTAACAACTTCGAGGTGATTGACCTTGGGGTAATGGTGCCTGCGCAACGCATTATTGAAGAAGCTAAAAAGCACCAGGTAGATATTATTGGTTTGAGTGGTTTGATCACCCCATCGTTAGATGAGATGGTGCATTTTGCCAAGGAGATGGAACGCGAAGGCTTTACCATTCCGCTGATAATTGGTGGCGCAACTACCTCACGCATACATGCCGCGGTAAAGGTAGCGCCTAACTATTCTGGAGCCGCCATACACGTGCTGGATGCATCGCGCAGCGTAACGGTTTGCAGCAACCTGATGAACGCCAACGTAAAAGATGACTATATTCAGGGTATAAAAGATGAATATGCCAAAGCCCGCGAGGCGCATTTAAACAAGCGTAACGATAAGCGTTTTGTAAGCATTGATGATGCCCGGCGCATGAAGTGTAACATCAACCTGAATGGTTCTATCCCCAATAAACCAACGTTTACGGGTACAAAGGTTATTGAATCATACCCATTGGAGGAGTTGCTGCCTTATATCGACTGGACACCGTTTTTTCATACCTGGGAGCTACGCGGCAGTTATCCAAAAATATTTGAGGATAAGTTTGTGGGTCAGGAAGCTAAAAAGCTGTTTGATGATGCGCAGGTACTGCTTAAACGCATTGTTGACGAAAAGCTGCTGCACGCCAACGGCGTTATCGGCTTTTGGCCGGCAAACAGCGTGGGCGATGATATCGAGCTATATACTGATGAAACACGCCGGCACGTTATCACAAAGATACATACCCTGCGTCAACAGGCCGAAAAAGCTAAGGATGAGCCATATTACGCCCTTGCTGATTTCATTGCGCCAAAAGAAAGCGGCGTAACTGATTACTGGGGTGGCTTTGCAGTAACCGCCGGTATCGGCTGCGACGAACTGGTGGCCGAATTTGAAAAGGATCATGACGATTATAACAGCATCATGGCCAAGGCCCTTGCCGACCGTTTAGCTGAGGCCTTTGCCGAAAAAATGCACGAACTGGTACGTAAGGAATACTGGGGTTATGCCAAAGATGAGCATCTGGATAATATCGACCTGATCAAAGAGCAATATCAGGGTATTCGCCCGGCACCGGGTTATCCGGCTTGTCCGGATCATACCGAAAAAACTACATTGTTTGAGCTGTTAAAAGCCGAAGACAATGCCCATATGTACCTTACCGAAAGCCTGGCCATGATGCCCGCCGCATCGGTAAGCGGGTTCTACTTCGCGCATCCGCAGGCAAGGTATTTTGGCCTGGGTAAAATAGGCAAGGATCAGGTTACTGACTATGCCCACCGCAAAGGCATGACCATTGAAGATGCCGAAAGATGGCTGGGGCCTAATTTGAATTATTGATCCCCCGGCCCACTAAAGGGGGAGCTTTATATTATATTTGACAACTAACATAATCTATATCCAAAAAATCCCCCTTTAGGGGTTAGGGGCTAATGAAGATCACCGAACATATCCAAAACGCCAACGGCAAAACACTTTTTTCGTTTGAATTGATACCGCCTTTAAAAGGGCAGAGCATACAGGGTATTTACAACGCTATCGATCCGTTGATGGAGTTTAACCCGCCGTTTATTGATGTTACCTCGCTGCGCGAAGATTATATTTATAAACAGCATGATAACGGCCTGCTCGAAAAGCTGAGCTACCGTAAGCGCCCGGGTACCATCGCCATTTGCGCGGCTATCATGAATAAGTATAAGGTTGATACCGTGCCGCACATGCTTTGCGGCGGTTTTACTAAGGACGAAACCGAAAACGCGCTGGTTGATCTGCAATTTTTAGGCATTGATAACGTGCTGGTGCTGCGCGGCGATGCCCGCCGTGGCGATGCTACTTTTATCCCAACACCTAACGGACACTGCTATGCTACCGAGTTGCTGCAACAGGTAGTTAATATGAACAATGGTATTTACCTGCACGAAGATTATGAAGATAGCGTAAAAACTAACTTTTGCGTTGGTGTAGCCGGTTATCCCGAAAAGCATTTTGAGGCACCCAACCTTAAATCAGACTTTAAGTACCTGAAACAAAAGGTGGATATGGGTGCGGAATTTATTGTTACCCAAATGTTTTTTGATAACCAAAAATACTTTGAGTTTGTGAACAAGTGCCGCGAACATGGCATTAACGTGCCAATTATTCCGGGATTGAAGCCTATCACCGCGTCAAAACAACTGGTTAGCCTTTCAAAAACATTTTTTATTGATATGCCCGAGGATCTGGTAGATGCCATACAGGGTTGTAAAGACGAAAAGCAGGTAAAAGATGTGGGTATTGAATGGATGATCAATCAATGTAAAGAATTGGTTAAATTTGGCGCGCCGGTACTGCACTTTTATACCATGGGTAACCCGGGCCCAACTAAGCGCATTGCCGAGGCAATATTTTAACTATTACAATTTATATTATTGATCTGAACCTTACACATTTTTCATGAAACCCTTATTCACAATTTTGGCGGCTATAATGCTGCCTGTAATTGCTTCTGCCCAACAAAATTACCGCGAAGGATACGTGGTAAATAATAATGGCGATACTGTTAAGGGCTATATTAATGTAAAGGAATGGGAAACCAATCCACAATCTGTCAGCTTTAAAAAAAATCATACATATAGAGAAGAAGCAAAGTATACACCGCTTACCATTAAGGGTTTTTCAGCAAGCGATTATTCGTACCTGGCGTATGTAGGCCATGTTAGTAATAATAAGAATGTTTTTCCCGATCTGGACTCTTATCGTGATACTACAACGCGCATTGATACTGTGTTTTTGCATGAGTTGATTAGCGGTTCAAAAGTGTCATTGTATGATAAGTTTAAGGATAACAAGCGTAGTTTCTTTTACAAAGAAGGCGATCAGGCGCCTGTAGAACTCATCTACTATAATTACTACGAAGATGGCAGCACCATCCGTACCTTGCCTGTTTACATCTCGCAAATATTTGAGTTGCAGCGTAAGTACTTAGGCGGCAACGTTAAGTTTACCGATTTTGACCATTTAGGCTACAAGCGAGACGACTTGCTGAGAGTAATACAAAAAATAAATGGTGGCGGTGCCGTGGTAAAAAAGAGTGCCGGCGGATACGATTTTTTTGTGGGTTTGGGTGGTATAGTATCAGGTAACCAGTTCGGCGGCGATAATCAGTTTGTAAAAGCCGGTACGGTAAATAGTTTTTCGCCAAAAATAAGCGCGGGTGTTGATGTTTATACCAATAGTATTACACGCAGGCTGGTTTTAAGAGGCGAGGTATCATTTGCATACAATAAACCCACCTTTGCAGGCCAGGATCCACTATATACCGGTTTAGCCGAACGGCAGTATTATGCCTTTGAGCAATATAACGTAACCATAACGCCACAGGTACTATATAACTTTTACAGCACCAGCAAGCTGCGGTTATTTGCTTCAGTAGGTCTTGGCTTAAACCTGTCTTTTTATAAAAATAATCGGTTTTTTGCCGAGGGCTCTACACCGGGCTATCTTTATGGCCCGTACAAGCTGGAGCAATATTGGGCAAATTTTCCGTTGCAAGTAGGCACGCTTATAAATAACCGTTTTGAAATAGCTGCCGGTTATACCGGGCACGCCGCTTTTACAAGCTACACCATGTTTAGTATATCGTCATCAATACTTGGCGGTACGTTCAGGTACCATTTTAAATAATTATCAAGGGCCGTACTTATAGTATGGCCCTTGTTTGTAATTCTGTTTTCAATTCATTTGCTGATGTAAAGCGTATGCTGTCAATGCCCAGCTTAATGGCAGCTTCAACATTGCGCAGGTTGTCATCAATAAATAAGGCTTCTTCGGGCTTTACATTATACCGTTCAAGCAATATCCGGTAAAATTCCGCATGTGGCTTGCGTGTTTTTTCAATGCCCGATACTACTACACCGTCAAACTGTTTCAAAAATGGATATTCCTGCTCGGCAATTACAAAGGTTTCGGCACTCCAGTTGGTAAGGGCGTAAAGTTTAAAGCGGTCATCGTTTCGCAACTGATTAAACAATTCAACGGTACCCGCTATCTCTCCGCCAAGCATTTCTGTCCATCGGCTGTAAAAAGCGCGTATGTTATCCTCATGCTCCGGGTGTTGCCTTACCAGTAGCTCGGTACCATCGGCAAGGCTTCGCCCGGCATCCTGCTCCTCATTCCAGTCGGGTGTGCAAACGTTATCCAAAAAGTGGGTTATCTGCTCTTCGTTGCTAAATATTTTTCGGTATAAAAGTCGTGGGTTCCAGTCTATCAAAACACCGCCCAGGTCAAATATTATGGCTTTTATCATATCAATATAAAGTTACATGTACCGGGTAAATGTAAGGGTATTAATTTTTAACTTGCGTTATGTGAAAGCGATGCTGTGCGGTTAGATGTCTCACTTTATGATAAAACAACTAAACTATACACCATGAGTTTTCAAGATCAGCTCCGTTCACTTTTTGTTGATGAAAGCCTGATACCTGACGAGTTCAGGATTGAGGAAGTGCATCAGCGTGAATACCTCAGCAACGGCGAAATGAAGCCCTGGGAAGGCGATGTAACCGAAGTTTATTCGCCCGTTTGCATACCAACTCCCGAAGGCCTTAAACGCAAATTAATTGGCACCTACCCGGTTTGTACCGAAAAAGAAGCCATGGAAGCCCTTGATGCCGCTATTGCCGCCTACGATAACGGCCGCGGCGAATGGCCTACTATGAGCCTTGACCAGCGTATTAAGTGCATGGAAAAATTTGTGTACAAAATGATTGAGCAGCGCACATTTGTGGTGAAGTTGCTGATGTGGGAGATCGGTAAATCATACGCCGACTCGGCAAAGGAATTTGACCGTACGGTAGAGTACATCAACGCTACTATTGATGGGCTGAAGGATATCGACCGCCAATCATCTCGTTTTGAGATGGCCGAGGGCATCATAGCCCAGATCCGCCGTTCGCCTATTGGTGTGGTGCTTTGTATGGGGCCGTTTAACTATCCGCTTAACGAAACCTTTACTACGCTGATACCGGCACTTATTATGGGTAACACCCTGCTATTTAAACCACCTAAGCATGGCACTTTGTTGCATTACCCACTGTTGAGGGCTTTCCAGGAAGCCTTCCCCAAAGGAGTAGTAAATACCATCTATGGCCGTGGTGCCGATGTTACTCCCGGACTAATGCAAACCGGCAAAATTAACGTACTGGCGTTTATTGGCTCAAGCAAGGTAGCCAACGGATTAAAAAAGAGCCACCCTAAAATTAACCGCCTGCGTGCTGTTTTAAGTCTGGATGCTAAAAATGCTGCCATTGTTACCAAACACGCCGACCTGAAGCTTGCCGTAAGCGAGTGTATACTGGGCTCATTATCTTTTAACGGGCAACGCTGTACCGCCATTAAAATGATATTTGTACATAAGGAGGTAGCCGACGAGTTTTTGCGTTTACTAAGCGAAAGCGTATCTAACCTGAAAATAGGCCTCCCGTGGGAGAAGGATGTAAAAATAACCCCGCTGCCCGAGCCGCATAAACCCGATTACCTGAAAGAGTGTATTGATGATGCCGCCGCCAACGGTGCCAGGGTAATGAATGAGAACGGTGGCGTAACGTCCGAATCATTCGTGTTCCCGGCGGTAGTTTACCCGGTTAACGATAAAATGAAGCTGTATCGTGAAGAGCAGTTTGGCCCGGTGATACCGGTGGTGCCGTATGAATCGATAGAAGAACCGATACAATACCAGATAGATTCGCCGCATGGTATGCAGGTGAGTATCTTTAGTAATGATGCCAAGGAGATCTCCTCATTGATCGATCCGTTTGTTAACCTGGTGAGCCGTGTAAACATCAACGCCCAATGCCAGCGCGGGCCGGATGTGTTCCCTTTTACAGGCCGTAAGGATAGCGCCGAGGGCACATTGTCAGTTCATGATGCCCTGCGCTCGTTCTCCATCCGCTCGCTGGTAGCTACCAAGCTGAACGATGTCAATAAGCAGATCATCAACGAGATAGTGCACGATAACGATTCTAACTTTTTAAGTACAAAATTTATCCTTTAGGTATCAAATGCTACTACAGTAAAAAGCCTCTGTATAAACGGGGGCTTTTTTGTAATTAATCTGTTATTAACGGATTTGTTAACATTGCACACCTATATTTATAAACTTGAAAAATTTGCACAACAAATTGTATATGCTATTGCTAAACCAATAATTAAAAACTATAATTGTCAAACAGACATATTAAACCTAAAAATAACTAATGAAAACACTTTCTACCGGTGACTACACCGTGTTTTTTGTGTACCTGATCATCGTGTCGCTGTACGGATTTTGGGTATACAAACGCAAGCACAATGCAGATGCTACTTCAAAAGACTACTTTTTGGCCGAAGGATCACTAACATGGTGGGCAATTGGCGCTTCATTGATCGCCTCCAATATTTCGGCCGAGCAGTTCATCGGTATGAGTGGTTCGGGCTTTAAAATGGGTTTGGCTATATCAACTTACGAGTGGATGGCAGCAGCTACACTGGTTATTGTGGCTATATTTTTTATCCCGGTTTACCTGCGTAATAAAATATTTACCATGCCGCAGTTTTTGCATCAGCGGTATAATGGCACAGTAGCCATGATTATGGCTATATTTTGGCTGTTGCTGTACATTGTGGTTAACCTCATGTCTATCCTTTACCTGGGTGCACTGGCGGTAAGCGGTATTTCAGGCTTAAACCTGGAATTGTGTATCGGTTTATTAGCGGTATTCTCCATCATCATCACCCTGGGTGGTATGAAGGTAATTGGTTATACCGATGTTATACAGGTTTTTGTATTGATATTAGGTGGTTTGGTGGCTACCTACCTTGCTATCGGGCAAATCAATAATATATCAGGCAGTACAGGTATAGTAGGCGGTTTAAGCGTTTTACATAAAGAGGTGAACGATCACTTCCACATGATATTCAATAAGGACAATGCTAACTATATGGATCTGCCGGGTCTTTCAGTACTGATCGGCGGTATGTGGATCACTAACCTTAACTATTGGGGCTGTAACCAGTACATTACGCAGCGTGCCTTGGGGGCTAACCTGAATACGGCGCGCGGTGGTATCCTGTTCGCGGCATTTTTAAAGTTGTTGATGCCGGTTATCGTGGTATTACCGGGTATAGCGGCTTACTATTTGTACCAAAAAGGCATGTTTCAGCAGGAAATGCTGAGCGCTAAAGGTGTTGTTGATGTAAACAAAGCTTATCCATCATTACTTAACCTTTTACCTTCAGGATTAAAAGGCCTGTCATTCGCGGCATTAACGGCGGCTATTGTAGCTTCATTAGCGGGAAAAGCCAATAGTATAGCTACCATTTTTACACTTGATATCTATAAAAAAGCCATTAAGCCTGATGCTACTGATAAACAACTGGTATCATTAGGAAAATGGTCTGTAGCGGTATCCATGATATTGGGTGTGATATTATCCCTACTTATTGGCGATGCGCTGATGGGCGAAGGCAAGCAAGGCTTCCAGTATATTCAGGAATATACCGGCTTTGTATCTCCGGGTATCTTCGCCATGTTTATCCTGGGTTTTTTCTGGAAAAAGGCTACTTCAAACGCGGCGTTATTCTCTACCATTGGCGGCTTTATATTTTCGGTAATATTCAAATTCTTACCGCAATGGGCTGATCTGTCATTCATGGCTCCTTACGGGTTTTCAAAGGATAACGGTACCGGCGTTTACGAGATCCCGTTTCTTGACCGTATGGGTTTTGTGTTCCTGATCTGTATCATCGGTATGTATATCATCTCAAAAATTGATGCATCAAAAGGCATTAAAACCAACGGGTTGGAAATTGAATCATCCATGTTCCGTACCTCAAGGGCGTTTACCGCTGGTGCACTGCTTATAGGGGGTATCCTGGTTGCGCTTTACAGCATTTTCTGGTAGTAAATTATTTTTTTAATTATAGCAAGCGCCTGCATAAATATGCAGGCGCTTTTTTTATATCGTTATGATAATAACCTTTTCAAAATGGAAGGGTTAGCTAATTGCCATATTGCGTGCTTTGGTATGTAATGTATTGATAGTGAGTTTACTTGCGGGTGGTGTTGAGCTGTAAGCGTGATTGGCATTTGATTTATTGATAGTTGTTGGCTGATGATATAATGCAGCCATCAAGTAATATCAATAACCATGGAAAACAATTCCTTCATCGTGAGGCTGGCAACACCTGATGATGATATTTACGCGCAACAGATCTCTGAAGAAACCGAACGCTCTGCCATTGCCCGTGGCTCAGGCATATCTAAACGCCCGGTAAACAGTATTATTGAAAAGATACACGGCGGTAAAGCCGTGGTAGCCGTAAGCGATAACGGGCAGTGGGCGGGCTTCTCATACATAGAGGAGTGGGAAGATGGTAAATTCGTATCAAACAGCGGCCTCATTGTATCGCCTGAATACAGGCAACTGGGTGTGGCGGCAGCCATAAAGGAAGAGATATTCCGACTCTCGCGCGAAAAATATCCTGATGCGCAGATATTCTCCATTACCTCCGGCCTGGCCATTATGAAACTTAACACCCGCCTGGGCTTTGAGCCGGTAACCTACTCCGAAATTACTACCGATGAACATTTTTGGGAAGGGTGCAAAAGCTGCGTTAACCATAACATACTGGAGGGTAAATGCCGCTGCAACTGCCTGTGTACTGCCATGCTGTTCAATCCCTCAAAAAACTAAACATTCTGAATTATGGAACAAGTACTTATTCATCCCGTGGTGGATGACGCTGAACGTATAGATAATTTAGCTGATGATGCCCTGAAATTACTCACACGCATAATAGCTACACCATCCTTTAGCGGCGAGGAACATGGAACAGCCGCCCTTATTACTGATTTTTTGTACGGCCATCATATTCCGGTGCACCGCAACTATAACAACATCTGGGCTTTTAATAAATATTATGATCCTGCTAAGCCTACCATCCTGCTTAACTCTCACCACGATACCGTGAAGCCTAATGAGGGTTATACCTGCGATCCGTTTGAGCCGGTTATGGCTGATGGCCGTTTGTATGGTTTGGGCAGTAATGATGCGGGTGGCTGCCTGGTGTCGCTGCTATCGGTATTTGTTTATTTTTATGATGATGCGCATCTGCCTTTTAACCTGTGCATAGCGGCAACAGGCGAGGAAGAAAATTCGGGTTATAACGGGCTAAACGCTGTTCTGCCTCAGCTTGGTAATATTGCTTTTGCCATAGTAGGCGAGCCTACCCAAATGCACATGGCCACTGCCGAAATGGGTAACATGGTGCTTGATTGCGTATGCTACGGCAAGCCCGGCCACGCCGCCCGTAACGAGGGGGACAACGCGGTTTATAAAGCGCTTAAAGCCATACAATGGTTTAGTACCTATCAATTCCCGAAACAGCCTGCCTTTATGTGGCCGGTAAAAATGAGCGTTACGCAAATCAATGCCGGTATTCAGCATAATATCATTCCGCATGAGTGCCGCTTTACGGTAGATGTGCGGCTGAACAGTTGCTACACGGCTGACGAAGTATTGGATGTAATAAAAAGCTATACCGGTTGCGAGATAACCGTAAGGCCGGGCGTAATGCAGCCATCATCTATCAGCCATATCCATCCGCTGGTATTGTCGGGCATTGATTTGGGTCGCAAAACCTATGTATCGCCAACCAGTTCAGATCAGGGATGGTTAACGGTACCATCCATGAAAATGGGGCCCGGTGATTCAGCACGCTCGCACATGGCCGATGAATATATTTTTATGGATGAGATACGCGAGGGCATTAACGTCTACATTCACCTGCTGAATAATCTGGTGTACCGGCTTATTCATAACCCGGAGTTGCCGTTGAGCTACCCCTGTTAAACATGTTGAATACCGATGCTACGATCACCACCACCAAACACCCTATAGCGTTGAGCCATAAATAAGCCACCACCTCATAATAACCCATCAGGCAAATAATGGCTTCGCTAATTATGGCTGCCCAAAATACTGCGGTACCCTTAATGTGTTTAAGGTAAAAAGCAACTACAAATACACCCAGTATGGTGCCATACAGGTATGAGCCTAATTGGTTTACGGCCTCTAATAAATTACCCAGCTTGCCGGCGTACAACGCCATGCCAATGCTGGCCACACCCCAAATCACCGTTGCCAGGCGCGAGGCATTCAGGTAATTTCTGTCGCTTGCCGTAGGGTTAATCACCCGCTTATAAATATCAACTACGCTGGTTGATGCCAGTGAGTTAAGCGCGCTGGCCGTTGAGCCCATGGATGCTAAAAACACAATGGCGATGAGCAAGCCGATCAATCCCTGTGGCAAATATTGGGTAACAAAGCTCAGGAAAACGTAATTTGTATCGTTAGTGTCGGCGGCGGCATTATTCTTTTTCATTAACGCTACGGCTTGCTTGCGGAGTTGCAGCGCATCGGTATCAGCTTTTTTCAGTTCGGTTTTTGCTGATGCGATTTTGCTTTCATCATCGCTCTCAAAAGCCGATACCAGGTTTTGCGCCGCTACCTTACGCTGCTCAAATACCCTGGCATGGTTTTGCTCAATGGCATTGTATTGCGGGGCGTAGCTGCTGTTTTTTACCCGGTCAACCTCATAACTGTTAAAAAATACCGGTGGCTTGTTAAACTGGTAGAACGCGAATACCAGCACCCCTATCAGCAATATTAAAAACTGCATCGGTATCTTGATCAGTCCGTTCATAATTAAGCCCATCCGGCTTTGCGCTACCGAACTTCCGGTTAAATACCGGCCTACCTGACTTTGATCAGTACCAAAATAGGATAACTGCAAAAAGAAACCACCGATCAACCCGCTCCATACATTGTAGCTGTTATCGGGGTCAAACTTCCAGTCGATCACGTTCATGCGGCCGAGCTTGCCGCTAAGTTTCAGCGCGTCAACAAAGCCCACATTATTTGGCAATAGTTTTACCACCATCACCCCGGCAAAAAACATCCCTAAAAATATAATGCTCATTTGCAGCATTTGGGTGTATGATACCGCCTTGGTACCGCCATAAACAGTATAAAAAATAACCAGTCCGCCTATAGCCAGGGTGGTGTAGGTAGTATCGATATGTAAAATAGTTGACAGGATGATGGACGGCGCATATATGGTAATACCGGTTGACAGGCCCCGCTGCACCAAAAACAGAAACGATGTGAGCACGCGTGTTTTCAGGTCAAAGCGTTGCTCCAGGTACTCGTAAGCGGTATAAACTTTTAGCCGGTGAAATATGGGTACAAAGGTTATACACAGCACAATCATGGCCAGCGGCAGCCCGAAATAGAATTGTACAAAGCGCATCCCATCGCCATAAGCTTGCCCGGGTGCTGAAAGAAAGGTGATGGCGCTGGCCTGCGTAGCCATTACCGAAAGCCCTACCGCGTACCAGGGCAGCGAGCGGTTGCCTACCAAAAACTGGTCTACATTTTTATTACTGCCGCTTTTCCATAAGCCATAGCCAATAATGGCAAGCAGGGTTACGGCAAGTACAATCCAGTCGGTAAAGCTCATTCAAATATTTTGGTAACGAGCCAAAATACAGAAATAAGAAGAACCAGCCAAACACCTACCAAGATGTAAAACTGGTTCCAGTTACGTATAAATGTGGGTAGCCCGTTATTATCAGACGTTTTCACGGCCTCTAACCAGGAATTTTATAAATACCGCGGCAGTTAATAAACCAAATACACCACCAACAGGTATGTAGATCAAGCCCCTGTCAACAATAGCGCCAACAAACATGCCGCTGATAAGTGCTACAACAAAATAGATGTAGTCGTTCTTTTTTGCTTCTTCTTCGTGTTTATGTGAGTGGTGATGATGTGACATAATGTTTTATCTATGTTTATTTACCCGCAAAAATATCGATTATATTTTCATTGGCAACATTAATTAACCTTTACCATGAGTTAAACCCGCAATAGGCCACAATGTTTAATATTTACTCGGTACGCAGGCTTTTTATCGGGTTGGCAATAGCCGCCTTAACCGACTGAAAACTGATGGTAAGTAAGGCGATAATGACAGACATTGCCGCCACCATCACAAAAACAAACCATTCAATATTAATGCGAAAGGCAAAGTTATCAAGCCAGTTATGCATGGCATACCAGGCCAGCGGCCAGGCAATAACGTTGGCCAGTAATACCAGTTTCAGGAAATGGCCTGACAGCAGCAGCACTATATTTTGTACCGATGCGCCTAACACCTTGCGTACGCCTATCTCCTTGATACGTTTTTCGGCAGAGTAGGAGGCGAGGCCTAATAAACCAAGGCATGATATAAAAATAGCCAGCCCTGTAAGTATACTTATCACCTGGCTTACCTGGTTATCGGCCTGATACACCTCTTTAAAATGATCGTCTACAAACGTATATTCAAAAGGATAGTCAGGAAAGGTAGCTGCCCATTTGGTTTTTATCAGTGTAAGCGCTTCGGCGGTTTTACCGGGATTGATCTTGACGGACATCTGGCTGAAACCCCATTCCCTAACGTTGAACATAAACATGGTTTCAATTTTATGGTGCATGGAGTTAAAGTTGAAATCCTTTGCGATGCCGGTGATCACACCCAGCGAGTCAAACCCAAACTGGCGGCCCAGCAATGAGCTTAGCTTAGCCTTTGGTTCATCTTTTAAAAGCTCTTTGGCCAAAGCCTCATTAACAATGTATTCCCTGCCATAGCCTGATTTATCAGCCGAGAAGTTTTTACCGGCTACCAGTTTAATATTATACAGTTTGAGGAAGTTATTATCCACAATAAGCCTTGTTGTGGCCAGTTCGCGCGTTGGTCCGTTGGCGGGTTTATATTGAACGCCCGATTGATCCATATGGCTGCCCAATACATCCTGCGCGCCGGTAATATCGGCAATGGCTGTATTGCCTGATAGCTCCTGTTTTAACAGATCGTACTTTTGGCTGGTAACATTATCAAGCGGTATGGTTACAATTTGTTCGCGGTTAAAGCCGGGATCGCGCTGCTGCATGTAGCGCAGTTGTTTTACCACAAAAACAGTAGCTATCATCAAAAAAACCGCGCTGCTAAACTGCCCAACCACCAATGCATTGCGCAAGCCGGCCTTACCCTTGCCTGATGATGATATGGCACCTTTAAGCACCTTAACAGGCTGAAAGGATGACAGGAACAGCGCTGGATACAAGCCCGAAAGTAAACCCACCACAATGGCTAATCCGGTAATGGCTAACAAAATTATTGGATCACTGAAAAGGGAGAGCTCCAGGCTGCGCTGGCTAAGCTGGTTAACAAAAGGCAAACACAGCTTTACCATTATAAGCGCTAATACCAATGCAAGCAAGGCCAGCATTACTGTTTCGCCTAAAAACTGTGCGGCCAACTGGTTGCGCTGCGCACCGATGGATTTACGGATACCCACTTCCTTTGACCATTCTGCCGAGCGGGCGGTGGTCAGGTTCATGAAGTTGATGCAGGCGATGATAAGTACCACAATAGCCACCAGGCTGAAAAGGTTGGTTGATTTGCTATCGAATTTTTGATAATTCATATAATCCAAACCAACATCGGTTGTTGAGGCATGTACATCTTTTAACGGTGTATAAAACAGCTCGTAATATTTCCAGTTCCCGCCCTCGCTCATGTATTTTTTCAGGAAAGCCGGCATTTTGTTTTCAAGTTGAGCAATATCGGCACCGGGTGCAAGCTCAATGTAGGTAGTAAGCCAATTGCCGCCCCAGCTGTTAAACCGGCCCTGCCATTGCTGGTACATGGTGCTTAACGTAAATAAGCCTTCAAATTGTAGGTGCGAATTTTGGGGTACGTCGGCCAGCACACCTGTTACAGCGTATGTTGTTGTATCTGCGGCGTAATGCGTTATTGTTTTACCTATCGGGTCATCATCCCCAAAAAGCTTTTTCGCGGTTTGCTGTGTAAGTAATACGCTGTTAGGTTTTTGCAGGGCGGTGCGCTTATCGCCTTTAACCAATGGAAAGTTGAATAACTCTAAAAATGTAGAGTCGACGAAGAGGCCCTGCTGCAAAAAAAGTTTCTTTGATTGATTGGTAAGCTGGTACTTATCGATCCGTTTTACTCTTACATAGTTTTTTACTTCAGGATAATCATTTTTTAAGCTTTGCCCCATTGGCGCCATTGAAAGCGCTACTTTTTGAGAAGCCGCCATGCCCGGAGGCGCTTGTACCTCGCTTAAACGGTATATATTTTTGTTGTGAAAATTATCAAAGCTCTTCTCATAAAAAACAAAAAGCATGATAACGATACACGCTGCCATGCCTATTGATAAGCCAATAATATTAATAGCCGAAAAGAACTTGCTTTTCCACAGGTTACGCCATGCAGTTTTAAAATAGCTTTTTATCATGATAATGATGATTGTTTAATTGAGCTATGTTAAAACTGCATACGCTGTGCCCTTTATTTATCTATTTGTAAATCAGTTGTTTATGTGTATGTGATAATTGTTTATTTGTTCGCATACGATACAATAATCGTTCGGTTTTGATACAGCATTATGGCTGTTGCACCGGTGGCTGCGGTTTGCTTAATAAGTTGATAAACAACCTGTACGCGCCCGGTACCCCGGCAGGTAATTCCCTGAAAAATGATAGCGATGTATATACAAACCGGCCCTTGCCATAATCTGCCGTAATAAGCGAACCTTTGTTGGGCGGCATTTTGGTATCGTTCATTTGCAATGGCGTGCTGTAACGCTTATCAATACTTGCGGCAAAATAAAGGCCGCGCTCCTGTATCCAGCCATCAAAATCAGCATTGGTTATTTTGTTGGGATAATTGAGAAGCGGGCTGGCCGGATCTGAAAACGTTACTTTAGCATCCTCCTCGGTTACACGCTGGTTAACCACTTCAAAGGGGTAGGGGCCAATACTATCGGTAACCATACGCCCTGCGGTGTTGTATTGCACCACCAGGTTGCCGCCATTGTTTACGTAATTAAGCAGGCGGGGTTGCTCAAACACCAGGCGTGGGTTAACGTTAAATGAGCGTACACCGGTAATGATGGCATCATAAATAGCCAGGTCGGTATTCATAATATCATCCTCGCTTAAAATATGTACGTTGTAACCCAGTTGCCTTAAAGCCTCGGGTATCTTATCGCCCGCGCCGGGCAGATACGCAATATTTTTACCCGCGGTTTTAATGTCGAGGTTAACCAAACGTGCCTCCGCAGGCGGAAAAAGCGTGATGTTTGGAATATGCTCATATTTTATACGATGTAAACCAAGCGACCAATCCTTACCCACCGTGTTTACTACAGCCTGTAGCTTACTCACTAAAGGGTCTGCACCGGTAGGGGTAACGGTAAAGCTTACTGTCCATTCATCGTTTATCTTTTTATCTGCAAAGTCTATTTTTTCGGGGCTGATGGTCCAGCCGTTAACGGGCTTTATGCTCACATAGCCTTCGCCATCAGGCGTAAAGTTTTTTAGCTTGATACGTACCTGCTGCGGTTGTTGCCCGCTGAACAGGTAAACCGGGTTCTCCACATTGGCTGTAACGGGCGGAACGATCTCAACAGGCTGATACACCTCACCACGTACCGGGTCAGTGTATTTGTAAACTACCGGTGCCTCATAACGTATCTTTTTATTGTTGATGGTAAATTCAAAACTCACTGACGGCGTGTTCGGGTTTTCGGGATACCCTGCAAGGGTATCGGCAGGTAACGTATACAGGCCTATGCCATGCGCGCTGCCCAGCCAGTAAGGCTGAGAGGTGTTTTTGAACGGAATGCGGTTCTTCACCGCGTCAAACGCCACCGTACGGAATTCATGGGTAGGCACATTGGGTGTACGGATACCGGCTACTACGCTGCGCATCCGCCCGTTATCAATAGCTACTGAAGTTACCTGTACCGGGTTGCGAATAATAAACTGGTTCATTACGCCCATACTGTCACCAACGGCGTAGGTAGGCTCGGTGGCATAGCTTTCAAACCATAAACCGGCACAGCCCGCAATTAAATCCTTAACCTGTTTTACTTTTTGGGTGCGCCAGTAAACATCTCCGGTGGCCTCAATTTTGCCCAGCAGGTCAACCAGCGCGTTTACCGACAGCTCCGGATGTGAGGGGCTAAAACTCTTTTGTATATTAACAATGGCGGCACTTATCTCGGCGGGGGCTTTAGTGCGTGCCCAGGTAGTATCAACACCATCCAATAATGTTTTTTTTGGAGCTTCGCCTGCAATGGTTTTAAAATATTCAAACCACTCGCCACGCTGGGCGGCGGCACCAAAGCCCTGCGATTTATGGTTGGAGCGGCTTTGCGCGGCTATTTCGCCATAGCTTTTACCCATAAATACATTATATCCTCCAACATCAACCTTAAATTGGTTAGGGTTAATGGTATTGGTATTGCCAAAATTAAAGGTATTCCATAGCAGGCGTTTGGCTTGCCATACCTGCACGTATTTTAATTGTTCCGGAAAACGTTTCGGATCTGCGGCGGCGGCGAATGCCTCCTGCGCCAGTATGGCCGATGAGGTATGATGCCCGTGCCCGCCCTCGCCGGTGGTAGGGAAGCGGCAGATCATTACATCAGGCCTGAATTTGCGGATCACCCAAACCACATCACCAAGTACTTTCTCTTTGTCCCATATTTTAAGGGTTTCTTCGGGTGTTTTTGAAAAGCCGAAATCGTTGGCGCGGGTAAAAAATTGTTCGGCGCCATCATAGCGGCGCGCGGCCAGTAGCTCTTGTGTACGTACGAGGCCTAATAACTCGCTTTGCTCAGTACCGATCAGGTTTTGGCCGCCATCACCGCGGGTAAGCGAGAGGTAGCCCGTTCGGTAATGTTTTTCACGTGCAAGCCAGGCTAAAAGCCGGGTGTTCTCGTCATCCGGGTGAGCTGCTACGTACAGCACACTGCCAAGGGTATTAAGTCCCTGTAAATTTTGTTCAATAGAGGCAACATCAGCCGCCGGGGCCGATTGTGAATAGCTATATATGGATAGTAATAGTAGTGAGGCAGATAAAAGAATTCTCTTCATGCCGGTAAAAATATATAAAGATGTACAGTTTTTCTATTTTTCAACATAACAATCGTGTTAAAATCTATGTAAAAAAATAATTAATTAATCGATTGATTAATTTTTATTAATTGATTATCAGTAGTTTGAATATAGTTTACAATTTGATTACACTAATTAATCAATCGCTTGATTAATTTTGTGCCATCAAAAAAATGGAAAAGGAAAAAACCGATAAGAAAGATCATATACTCGACGTTGCCGAGAGGGTATTCTCTGACGTAGGTTATGATGCCGCCTCCACCCGGATGATATCAGGCGAAGCAGGGGTAAATATGGCCATGCTTAACTATTACTTCGGATCAAAAGAAGGATTGTTAGTGGCTGTGTTTGAACGTAAAATAGAGGTGTTCCGCACGGTGATCAATAACATTGGCAATGATGAAAGCATGAACGCCTGGGATAAGCTTGAAAAGTGTATTGATAGCTTTATAGATAAGGTGGTAGTAAACAGTTGCTTTTCGCGCCTGATGAACCGTGAGATATGGCTCGGCCGCCGCAGTGAACTTACTGATAAGCTAAGCGATATTATTATGGGCAACGTAAATGAATTCAAACGCATTTTTGATGAAGGCATAAGCACCGGCATCTTCCATAAGGATACGGATGTAGAGATGGCTATCGCTACCATTTTTGGCACCAAAAATTATATTACCAACAGCACGCATTTAGCATCAAAATTGCTAAAGCGGGATGTAAACGATGCGGAGTATATGGAACAGGAATTAAAACCCCGCATAAAAAAATACCTTAAACAGTTACTTAACACCTACTTACTCGTAAAATGATAACTCATAACAACACCACAAACCCGCACTTTTTACACCGGCAGCTTTTTGTTTATGCCATCTTCGGTGTGTTGCTGGCCTTGCTCATCTCAACAGCGGCCAACGCACAGGATAAGGCTTTGACCCTTGACGAAGCAATAAACCTGGGCGTAGCCAACAGTAAACAATTAAAATTATCAAAATCAAAAATTGATCAGGCGGTTGAGCAATATAACCAGGCTAAGGACAGATCATTGCCAACCGGTAGTGTAAGCTTTGGCTACAACCGTGCGCAAATACCGGCCAACAGGCTGCAGTTTGGCGAGGAAAGCCTGAACCTGCCAAAGCACGCTGATGCCTGGTTGGGTATCGCATCGCTTAATCAAGCCATCTTTTCGGGCAATAAATTAAAATACGCCCGCGAGTCTACCGAGTTATTAAGCCAGATAGCCCGTTTGGATGAGGTGAACGATAAGGATCAGATCGTGTACAACATCATCAACTCATATTATAACCTGTACAAGGTATTGCAGAGTAAAAAGGTAGTGGAGCAAAATTTAGCCACTGTTGATCAGCAAATTAAACAATCGCAACGTTTTTTTGAGCAGGGCCTGGTTACCAAGAATGATGTATTGCAGTTTCAGTTACAACGTTCAAACATTGAGCTGAACGGCATTGACCTGGAGAACAACCGTAAGATAGTTAACTACAACCTTGATATATTGCTTGGCTTACCCGAAACTACCGAGATCAGGATAGACCAGATAGATACCACCCAACGCGCGGTAAATATGCTGGCAAGTTATATTGATACGGCCATCACCAATCGCCCTGAATTAAAACAGGCTGATTTGCAGGCTCAGGTAGCTGATAAAAACATAGGCTCAGTAAAAGGTAATTTATTGCCAAACCTTAATGCCGCGGCAAGCGCGTATTATGTTGATGCGGCAGCTAACCCGCTACCAAAATCAGGCAATTACATTACACCAATATCAGTAGGCCTTACCGCCTCATGGAACTTTGGCGCGCTGTGGACCAATAAGCACAAGGTTGCCGAAGCAAAAATTCAACGCACACAGGTTGATATTAACAAAGGTATTGAGGTTGACCGTATCAAAAATGAGGTTAACCAAAGCTACCAGGGATATATAGCGGCACTATCAAAAATAAAGCTGCTGCAAACATCTATAGCGCAGGCGGGTGAGAACAATAAGATATTACAGTCAAAATACCGCAGCAATATCGCTTCGGCTGTTGACCGTGCCGATGCGCAAACCCTGCTTTACCAGGCACAAATTAACCTTGAGCTTGCTAAAGCCGATGCGGGCTTGGCATATTACACTCTACTAAAATCAACCGGAACACTAAACAAATAATATTATAACATCACCAAAATGGCACAGAATACAGACACACAGGAACCAAAAAAGAAATCGAAGATAGTACCCATTATATTAGGCATTGTATTGCTGGGCGGTATCATTTTCGGTATCAAAGAATACATTTACTTCAGCGCGCATGAGGATACTGACGACGCGCAGATAGATGCCGACATAAGCCCGGTTGTAGCACGCGTTGGCGGCTACGTTGACAGCATTTTGTTTGAAGAAAACACCCACGTAAATAAAGGCCAGTTATTAGTTAAAATTGACGACCGCGACCTTAAGGTACGTTTGGAGCAAGCGCAGGCCGCACAAAAAGGTGCAAGCGCTGGTATTGGCGTGAGCGAATCGCAGATATACTCAACCGCCGCTAACTCAGCCAGTGCTAAGGCCGAAGTAACATCAGCCGCCGCGAGGTTAGAGAAGGTGGAGAAAGATTACGAGCGTTATGCCAACCTGGTGAAAGACGGATCAGTTACACAGCAACAATTCGATCAGGCAAAATCTGACCTGGCTGTTGCCCGTGCTGCTTACCGTGCCGCTCAGGAACAATACAAAGCCGCATCGCAACAGGTAGGTACTACACGTAACCAGTTAAAGGTTACCAACAGCGGTGTTGATCAGCGCCAGGTTGATATTGATTATGCCAAGCTGCAGTTAAGCTACGCGCAGGTAAAATCACCGGCAAGCGGTACCGCTGCCAAAAAGAATGTACAGGTAGGCCAGTTAGTGCAGCCGGGGCAAACCCTGTTCGCTATTGTTAATGATAACAGCCTGTATGTTACCGCTAACTTTAAAGAAACGCAGTTAAACGAGATACGTAACGGCCAAAAGGTAAATATTGAGGTTGATGCTTACCCTGATATGGAGCTTGAAGGTACGGTTTACAATTTTTCGCCTGCTACAGGTGCAAAATTTTCATTACTGCCGCCGGATAACGCTACAGGTAACTTTGTAAAGGTTGTACAACGTGTACCGGTTAAAATTAAAATAAACGGAACTCCAGAACAATTAGCCAAACTACGCCCTGGTATGAGCGTAAATGCTTCGGTTAATATTAAATAATACACCATGGCTGAAACAGGCTTTAAAAAATGGATAATTACCATTACGGTAATTATGGCCTCGCTGCTCGAGCTGATAGATACCACTATTGTGAATGTGGCTATCCCGCACATACAGGGTAACCTGGGTGCTACGCTCGAGGACATAGCCTGGGTAGTAACCGGCTATGCAGTGGCCAACGTAATTGTACTGCCCATGTCGGGCTGGCTGGGCGATAGGTTTGGCCGAAAGAATTACTTTTTAACATCGATCATAGTATTTACCATTGCCTCATTTTTATGCGGTAATGCCACTACGCTTGAGGAGTTGGTGCTCTTCCGTATTTTGCAAGGTATAGCAGGTGGTGGTTTGATATCAACAGCACAGGCTATTTTGCTTGAAACCTGGCCGCGTGAGCAGATTGGTACCGCAACCGCCCTTTTTGGTTTGGGTGCGGTAGTAGGCCCAACTGTAGGCCCGACAATAGGTGGCTGGATTACCGAGAACTATTCATGGCCGTGGATATTTTACGTAAATATTCCCGTTGGTGCTTTGGCGGCATTCCTTACCATCACTTACATTAAGGAAACGCCCAAGGTCATCGGCCGGCCGGTTGACTGGTGGGGCATATTACTCCTGGCTATATCAGTAGGCAGTTTGCAAACCATTCTGGAGAAAGGTGAGAGCGAGGACTGGTTTGCTACAGGTTATATCACCGTGCTTACCGTAACCGCCATATTAGGTGCCATCCTGTTTGTGTGGCGCGAAACGAGTACCGATCACCCTGTGGTGAACTTTAACATTATGCGGCACCGAAGTTTTGCCGTAGGTATGTTCACCTCCTTTATATTGGGCTTCGGTTTATACGGGTCGGTATTCGTGTTCCCGGTATTTTGCCAGAATTTGCTGGGCTTTAACGCGCAGCAAACGGGTGAACTCCTATTTCCGGGTGGTTTGTGTACCATAGTAATGATGCCTTTTATAGGTAAAATGCTTAATAAGGGTGTGCCTGCCCAGTTTATGGCTACGGCCGGTATGTTCCTGTTCTTTGTATTTACCTGGATGCTAAGCAACTCCACCCTTGCCACCGGCGAAAAGGATGTGATGGTGCCCTTACTGATACGTGGTGTGGGTATGGCCTTACTATTCGTACCGCTTACTACGCTTGCCATGGCTGATCTGAAGGGTCCGGAAATTGGCCAGGGATCAGGCCTGAACAATATGATGCGCCAGTTAGGTGGTTCATTCGGTATTGCGGCCTTAACAACCATTATACATATCAGGCAGGGCTATCACCGCAGTACACTGATTGAAAATATAAACCCGTATAACCCGCAGTTTAACGAGCGTTTGCATATGCTTACCCAGGGCTTTGTGGCCAAAGGTAAATCAGTACTTGATGCTACCGAGATGGCCTACCGGGCTATTGAAGGTACAGTAATAAGGCAAACCATGTTGTTAACTTATGATGATGCATACTGGATATCAGGCTTGATCATGCTGTTTTCGATACCGTTATTATACTTACAGCCATTTAAAAAACTGAAAGCGGTAACTGATGCACACTAAATAGAGGCAAAAAAGGAGCTATCAATATAATTGTTATAAAAATAAAAGCCGTTCCAGTACTGAATACGGAACGGCTTCCCCAAAAAATTAACAATTAAATTAATTTCACCCCAGCAGCACAGTCGCAAGTAATATATTATGAAACCGAGGTTGTTTAATCTTGCCCTAAAGTTACTTTAATCTGCCTTAAATACAAACTTTATTTTAGCAGCAAACAGTTTTTAAAAAAAATGCCCCGGCTTTTAAGCACGGGGCATTATAGTTTATAAAAAAACAGGGGGTAATGTGTATTAAAATATCACTTTACCGGTTGCGGTAACTAATGATGCTATGCGTACGGCATCAAAAATACGCTCCTCGGTAGTGCCAAGTTTAATTAACGAATCCTCGTGGGCGTTAACACACATCTCACAGCCGTTAACTGCCGATACGGCAAGGCTCAGCAATTCAAAAAACTCTTTACCGGTTACAGGCTTCATCATCAGTTGCATGCGTATGCGGGCAGGTATCTGGGTGTATTTTTCCTTTTGGGTAAAGTGCCTGAAACGGTAAAACACATTGTTTGATGCCAATAATGATGCACAGCCAACGGCTTCGGCAATCTCGGCAGCGGTTGCGCCCTGCTCTTCGCTGTATTTGGTGTAATACTTTGTAAGCGGGGTATTGTTATTGTTGGCAGCAATGCTCAAACCAATTAATCCACACTCTTTAGCGCTCAAATGCTCGCTGGTAAGGGTGCTGGTAAAGTTTAGTTTCAGATCGCGCAGGTAGCGTGATTCGCCTTTTTCAAGCAGGCTAAGGCTCTCGGTACGGTAACCGGCTTCAAGGCCTGTTGCTTGCAATAATTCGGTTATTATTTCAGTGCTTTCGCTCATGATATTATAAAAATTGAGGTCAAAAAAATCCCCGCATTATTCCTAATGATAGTGCGGGGATATATGTAAGTGTCAGTATTAAGCGTTAAGGGTTTCCTGGCCTTTTTCCCAGTTACAAGGGCAAAGCTCGTCAGTTTGTAAACCGTCAAGCACACGCAGTACTTCTTTAACGTTACGGCCTACGTTCAGGTCGTTTACGCATACCCAACGTACAATACCGGTAGGGTCAATAATAAAAGTAGCGCGGTAAGCTATCTTTTCGGTAGGTTCTAAAATACCCAGGTCTTCAGCTAATGATTTTGAAGTATCAGCCAGCATCGGGAATTTAAGATCACGCAGATCGTCATGGTTCATTCTCCATGCATGGTGAACAAACTCTGAGTCGGTTGAAGCACCGATCAAACGGGTTTCGCGGTCACGGAATTCGCCGTAGTTTTTGTTGAACTCAGCAATCTCGGTAGGGCAAACAAAAGTGAAGTCTTTTGGCCACCAGAAAATCACGGTCCATACGTTATCATCATTAACAAGGTAGTCAGAAGTTAAAGTTTCAAACTCTTTGCCTTTTTCAATGCTAACTACTGCTGTTTTAGAAAATGTAGGGAATTTCTGTCCTATGGTTATCATATTTGATGTTTTGATTTTTTTACAAATGTACCCCAAAAAGGTGCCCCATCAAAATATGAATAATTTATAGCTTATAGTTTTTATCTATATTTTATGTTTGATAAATAGATTTCTGTTATTGCTGATTGGCGTGATCCAAAGCGCCCTGATTAAGACGTACATACTCCTCATCATTTGAGCTTTTTGCCAGTGCTATGCCTTGCTTTGCGGCCTTGATGGCTTCGGCCTTTTTGCCTTGTTTTAGCAGTACACGCGATTCCCATAATTTGAACCATGGTGCTTTTGGCTCAGCCTTTTGTGCCTCGTATACCCATTTAAGCGCTTTGTTCAGGTCCTGGTCGTTCTCGTAATAATATTGTATGGCATTAAAGTAAGGCTTTTTGGGCGCTTTCATTAACTGATCAATATTGGCAAGTATCTGTGCATTATCATTCGTTTGCATTTTAATGGCTATGGCCGTGTAATCCCATAATAAGTACAGATCGGCATTTTTAGTGGTTACATTGGCAAAGGCAACGGTAAAGGTTTCACGTTTTTCTTTCAGTGCTATAACCGGTACTTTAAAGCGTAGCAGGTCATCCTCCTGGTTATAATCATATGCGCCCCATTGTTTAACGGTTTTGTTCAGTATTATAGTCCATTCCTTTTCGCCGGGTATGGTAAACAACGAGTAAGTGCCCGGGGGTATCTTGTTGCCTTCAACAATGGTTTCTTCGCTAAAGGTAATGGTTGTTGCCCAGTTAGCGCCGGTACGCCAAACATCGCCGTAAGGCTGTATGCCGCCAAATATTTTACGATCCCTAACATTAGGGCGCGAGTAGGTAAGGGTTATTTTGCCGAGGCCAAAATCCTGAATAATGGTTTGTGTGGAGCTTGCTTCGGGTATACGGGGGGCTTGTTGCTGTGCGTGTAAACTGGTGTTAAAACACGTAATTAGTGCAAGTGTAGCTATACAAGCTGATAAAAATTTCATGGTGGTGAGTTAATAAATAATATTGTGATTAACGCAAAGTTGCCAACTAAGGTATGTATTAGAAATGAAAAGTTGATGAAGGTTTAATCGGGATGGCCCCGATATAAAAATAAAAAGCCCCCCAGACTTGCTCCGGGGGACTTTCAACCTAAACCTTATCACAATTAAACCGGTAAGTTTACCAGTTCATATAATGTATTACAATTACTATACCAAAGTTTAAAGCCTTTTAAAATATATTCAGAGGCCGATATTTGGGGTTTATTGCTATTGTTGTGTGTATCCATTTGCACAAAGTGTCAGTATTTTTGTACACTGTGTGTAATTATGCCGCTTTGGCAATTTTCTTGCGGCGTAATAAGTGGTCAAACAGGTACAAGCCTAATACCACATCAAAAAATAAAAATCCTTTTATTACACCGCTGCTTAATAAACCTGATACTTTGGGTAAGTTTAATTGCGGCATTTTCCATTCAATGTTACCGGCAGACCAATTGACCATCAATATGGAGTAAATGACCAGTGCCGATATGGTTAAAATAAAAAACGCGGCTATACCTTTTATAATGCGGTTATCAATATTTGCCTTTAACGGTTTTAAGGCCTGTTCGGCACGTATCTGTTCCAATACATTGTAGGTAAACGCCATTGGTGGTTCATCAAGTTCAATGTTGGTAAACTCGGCATTCAGCGCCAGTAGCTCCCCGTATTTGCGGCGGTACACCTCATCATGCTCTATAAGCAAGGCAATGGCGGCCTGCTCGGCAGGCGTACAGGTACCGTCAATGTAATTCCAGAGTTTTTCTTCGATGCTGTTCATATCAATTCCTTAGCTTCGTGTTTTAACAGGCGCTCCAGCTTTTCTTTTAAACGCTGCCTCGCCCTAAATAGTTTAACCTTAACCGTATTGGCCTCCATGTTCAGTGCCTGTGCAATTTCATCTAATGATTGTTCGCCTTTATAAAACAGGGTTATAACGGCGGCATCATCAGGCAAAAGCTGCTCAATGGCCAGGTTAAGGTAGTATGACCGTGACCGGTTCTCCACATTATTCATATCATAGCCCGAGGGTTTGTTCTCTATCTGTATAAAGGTTCCCTCGTCGTCTATCGAGTCAGTAGCTATCCGTTTTTTACGCAGATGCGTCATGGCTGTAGTATACACAATGCTATACAGCCAGGTACTAAACTTTGATTGCCCCTGAAATGCCTGTAAATTGCGGTAAGCCTTTACAAAGCAATCCTGCGCTACCTCTTCGGCATCCTCACGGTTTTTGGTAAAACGCAGGGCTAAGGTAAATACAAAACGCTGGTTCCGCCTGATCAGTTCGGCATAGGCCGATTGATCACCCGTGAGGCTTTGCTCAATAAGTTCGATATCTGTTGGCTTGTGTTGCATGTATAACAACTACTCTGACGCGTGCTGAGCAAATCAGGTTACAGCATTTTTTAAATTTCGTTAATTCCCTGCAATAAACACTATAAATGTTCAAGCACTTCAAAAGCAAATATTATTTACCTTATAAAATTGCAGCGTTTGCAGATAGATTGCATTACACGTTTAATTTAACATTTCCGGATAGATAGCATTCAGAATAGAATTTAGTATTCAGGTTTTAGAATTTTTTTTCAAATAAGGTGTAACCTCTTTTAAAATGATGTGGTCATAGCTTGCAAATACACCATTACGGTGTGATTAATAAACAAAATATTATCAACTTTATAAAAACTTAGTTATGGACGGAAAAATTTTAATCCCGATTTTAATTACACTGGGATTGTTTGCTTTAATTTTTGGTATTTACTATTTCCGCAACCGCGAACGCATGGCTATGATTGAGCGCGGCATGAACCCCCACGTTAAACCACAATCAGCACCGTACCAAAATTTAAAATGGGGTTTGCTTTTATTAGGTGCCGGTTTAGGCCTGTTTTTAGCAAGTGTGTTAACACGTACCATTTTAACTGGTGACGAAGACGAAAATGTAGCCATTTACTTCGGCCTGATATTCATGTTCGGCGGTTTGGGTTTGTTCCTGTCATACCGCATCGAAAAAAAGGAAGTATTGGATAAAGAGTAACACCACTGCAACTTATTATTAAAGCATACCTGATTTAAGCCGGGTATGCTTTTTTAATTAAACTTTTAGTTGTTATTTAATTGAGCGGTTTGTTATATTTATATAATAATTCAAAAATCAATGAAAAATCTGATCTTATCCGCCTTGTTGCTTAGCAGCAGCGTTGCTTTTGCGCAAAAAGAAAAAACCCTCCCGATAACATACAATACCCAGGCTGTTTTTGCTTTAGCTGATGATGGTAAAACCAAAGAAGGCATGTACGCCGTGCGTAATACCAAAGACGATGGCGCCATAGTACAGGGTTTTTATAAAAACGGAGAGCGTACCGGTACCTGGTACTTTTTTGATAACGATAAAAAGCTGGCCCTGCGCTACAACTACGATAGTAAAAAAATACTTTATTATGATAAGAAACAGCTTGACAACGTAGAGGTAAAAATATCATCGGGCAATGATGAGGCTAAAAAAAATGCTTCGGCCCCGCTGCCTTTGTGTTCGGTAGATTATATGGCATCGCTTGTACTTAACAAGGTGCCTCAAATATTAAATGCGCCGGGTGGCGAAATAGAGGTAGTGATAGATGCCCGTGTGGGAGCTGATGGTAAAGCAAAATATACGGTTGCTTATAAAACTGATAAGGGTGACTACGAAAAGCAAGCTATTAAACTTGATAATGACAGCGATAAGTTTTTAGTAAGCTGGATACCTGCGGCTTATAAAGGCCAGGCGCTTGATGCTGAATTTATAATGGTATCAAAATATAATAACGACACTAATAGTACACGCCGTACTAAGTGGTATAATTAATTAACGTATACCATACCGCTCGCTGAGCAGGTTTAAATGATATCTTACGTGCCCTGCCGCTGCATAAGCCAGGGCACGTACTGTTATAGGGTGGCCGCTGGCTATGCCACGGCGTGTTTGCTGCTCATCAGTAACCGAACGGAAAAAACAGAGGGTGGCCTTGCGTACAGCTATAAATTCATCAGTTAATTCCTGGATGCTGCGCGAGTTAAATCCTGCGTTGTTTACGTATACATCCTGGTCAAAGCCCGGTAGCTCGGCCTGCCCGCGCGCAAAGCAAAACGCCCTGAAGCTAAATACACGGTCGGTATCGGTTAAATGGCCAAGCACTTGCTTCAACGTCCATTTACCTTCGGCATAGGCATACATGGCCTGCTCGTTACTGAGTTTATAAAACAGGTGTTGTATAATATCTGTTTGTGCCTGCAATATTTCCAGCACATCTTCATTATTGTTAATAAGGTTGATATAGCCGCCCGGTTGAGGGGCGTACTCGTCAGGCTGTGGTTTGCTGATCATTTTTTATGGCTTTTAAAACTATTCTGAAAGTTGTGCCCTTACCTACTTCCGAATCCTTTACATAGATGTGCCCGTTATGGTAATTCTCTACCATGCGTTTGGTGAGCGAAAGGCCTAAACCCCAACCGCGTTTGCGGGTAGTATATCCGGGTTGAAAAACAGTATCGAACTTTGAGCGGGGTATGCCCTTACCGGTATCGGTAACATCAATAAACACCTGCTTTTTGCTTTCGCTTATCTCAATACTGATGGTGCCCCTGTCGGCAATGGCGTTAACGGCGTTTTTCAACAGGTTTTCCAGCACCCAGTCAAACAGCGGGATGTTCAGGCCGGCCTTAACATCGCTATTACCGCTCATATTAAAGGTAATACGGTCGCTTACCCGCACCCTGAAGTAGTCCGTAAAATCCTTAACCACATCAAATACCACATGTTCTTCCAGTATCGGGCGCGAACCTATTTTGGAGAATCTGTCGGCCACAATTTCCAGCCGCTTAACATCATTCTCCATCTCGGCAATTAACTGGTCGTTTTCGGCGTTGAATTTATCCTTGATCAGCTCTATCCACGCCATGAGCGATGATATGGGCGTACCCAGTTGGTGGGCGGTTTCCTTAGCAAGGCCTACCCAAACCTGGTTTTGTTCTGACTTTCGGGATGAGCTGAATGCCGTATACGCCGTCAGCAAAAATATGGCTATCACCGATAGCTGCACATATGGGAAATATTTAAGCTGCGTGAGCAAGGCCGAATCCTTATAATAAACCAGCCACTGCGAGCCGAATACCTCGAGCCTTATCGGTTCATGCTGCTCCTTCATGTAGTTCAGTTCCTGCCTGAAGTAGGTGGTATCGTATTGAATGTTCTTGTTTTCCTCAGCTTCAAGCTTAATAAAGGTTTTGGTGCTGTCCAGCCCTTTTTTGTATTTAAATTCGCCCTTATCATCAACTACCAGTGCCGGTACGGTAAGGCTGTCGCGCACGGCAAAAACGTAATTCAAAAAATCGTTATCATCGCTCAAAAATATCTGGCGCATGCTTAACGCCCATACCTGCGCGCGGGTGCGCTCGCTTTGGGCAATGTTTTTAACCAGGTAGTTGGTGTATAATAATGATCCGCTGGCTATCACCACGGCAAAGGCAAGTAACAGGTATTTCCAGCGGCGTTTTTGTTGGTACGGATTCATATTAAGGTGCACAAAGTACACAATTGGGTTGAAACGTAAAAGCGTATATTTTGGTACCGGCAGGTTTGCGGCAAGTCAGTATACCGCCATAATAAACATGGCTGTGCATCAACTGTTCGCTTAATCGCTCATTAAAATTATCTTTGCGGCATCATGGCTGACAACAAAGTAAGAGTAAGATTTGCGCCCAGCCCAACGGGCGGTTTACATTTAGGCGGTGTACGTACCGTATTGTTCAATTATCTGTTCGCCAAAAAACATGGCGGCGATTTTATTTTACGTATTGAGGATACCGACCAAAGCCGCTATGTTGAAGGTGCCGAACAATATATATTGGATTGCATGGAATGGTGCGGCCTAACGCCCGACGAAAGTCCGGTAGTAGGTGGCCCGTACGCGCCGTACCGCCAAAGTGAGCGCAAACCGCTGTACCGTGAGTATGCCGAGAAGCTGGTAGCCGAAGGCCATGCTTACTATGCCTTTGATACCCCCGAAGAGCTGGCTAAAAAGCGTGAGGATGTGCCTAATTTTCAATACGGGCATGGCCACCGTTATGATATGCGTAACTCGCTTACCTTACCTTTACACGAGGTAGAGAAGTTATTACATGATGGTACGCCGCACGTTATCCGCATAAAAATGCCTGAGGATGACAGCATCAGTTTTAAGGATATGATACGCGGCTACGTTAGTTTTGAAACCAACCAGGTTGATGATAAGGTATTGTTAAAGGCCGATGGTATGCCAACATACCACCTGGCTGTAGTAGTTGATGATTACCTGATGAAGATAACCCACGCCCTGCGTGGCGAGGAGTGGCTGCCATCAGCGCCGGTACACCTTTTACTATGGGAATACCTGGGCTGGAAGGATAGTATGCCGCAATGGGCGCATTTGCCTTTGATATTAAAACCTGATGGCCACGGCAAGCTGAGCAAGCGCGATGGCGCACGTTTAGGTTTCCCGGTTTATGCAATGAATTGGGAGGATCAAAAAACAGGCGAGCTTACCCCGGGTTTCCGTGAACTGGGCTTTTTGCCCGAGGCTTTCCTGAACCTGCTGGCTATGCTGGGCTGGAATGATGGTACCGACCAGGAAGTATTTTCGCTGGATGAACTGGTTGAAAAATTCAGCATGGAGCGTGTGAGCAAGGCCGGAGCCAAGTTTGATTTTGAGAAAGCCAAGTGGTTTAATGCCGAGTGGATAAAAAAGCTTGATGCAGAAAGCTTAAAGCAAAAAGTTAAAGCGGTATTTGCTGATAAAGGCATCACTGTTAGTGATGATGCCAAATTGCTGAAAGTTATCGAGCTGGTTAAAGACCGTTGTGTATTGCTGACGGATTTCTACGCCCAGGGCGCTTACTTTTTTGAGCAACCTGCGGAATATGACCTCAACGCCGTTAAACCAAAATGGACAGATGCTAAAACCGATTTTTTTAAGGAGCTAAAGGCTAAATATACCACTGCTGATGCTTGGCAGGCAACTGATCTGGAAGCTCAGTTTAAAGAATTTACCAACGAAAAGGGTTTTAAGATAGGCGATGTAATGCTGCCTTTCCGTATTATGCTGGTAGGTGGCAAATTCGGTCCGCATGTTTTTGATATTGCCGAGATGCTTGGCCGGGATGAAACGGTGGTGAGGATTGAGAAGGCTTTGGAGGCGTTTACGGCGTAAAAAACCCCTCCCAACCCTCCCCGGAGGGGAGGGCTTTATAAAGTCAATATAAAAATCAAACTGCAATAAATTAGCCTTGTTTAGAGTTAGGTATTAACATTAAGATTTTTAAAGCTTTCTAATTTATAGCTTAGCTCTAAATTAGAGTTTAGGTTTTAGTATTTTAGAGTTTAAAAGCTTAGATATTAGCATTTAGAATTTATCCATCCACTATGATCCTGCAGGCAGAGCATTTAATAAAGAAATATAAGCAGCGTACCGTTGTTAATGATGTATCGTTCAATGTAGCGCAGGGTGAAATTGTGGGTTTGCTGGGGCCTAATGGTGCCGGTAAAACTACCTCTTTTTACATGATAGTGGGTTTGATAAAGCCTAACGAAGGCCGTATTATCCTTGACGACCAGGAAATAACCGGCGACCCGATGTATCGCCGTGCGCAAAAAGGTATTGGTTACCTGGCACAGGAAGCATCGGTGTTCCGTAAACTTTCTGTAGAAGATAATATCAAGGCTGTGCTCGAAATGGGCAAAATGACCAAGGAGCAGCAACGCGATAAGCTGGAAGAATTAATTGATGAGTTTAGCTTGCATAAAGTACGCAAAAACCGTGGCGACCTGCTATCCGGCGGAGAGCGCCGCCGTACCGAAATTGCGCGCGCGCTTGCTGCTGAACCTAACTTTATATTGCTGGATGAACCTTTTGCCGGTGTTGACCCTATAGCGGTTGAGGAAATTCAGGCGATGGTATATAAACTGAAACACCGCAACATCGGTATCCTGATCACTGACCACAACGTGCAGGAAACATTATCCATTACAGACAGGGCCTATTTGCTGTTTGAAGGAAAAATCCTGGAGTCGGGCGTACCCGAAGTTTTAGCTGAAAATGAAATGGTAAGAAAAGTGTATCTTGGTGCGAACTTTGTGCTTAAGCGCAAGAGTTTTGCCATTTAACCTAAGATAGACAAGCATGTCCATTTTTAATTCTGTGATCTCCTGGTTCATGAAAAAGCGTATCCACCAGATAGAGCTTTTTATGAAATACCCCAATGAAGTGCAGGAGGAGTGGTTTGAAAACCTGATAATGGGTGCCGAAAATACCGAGTGGGGTAAAAAGCATCATTATAAATCCATTGAAAACCTTAACGATTACCGCGAGCGCGTACCCATCCAAACGTACGACAGCCTGAAGCCATACATCGAGCGAATGCTCAAAGGAGAGCAAAATGTATTGTGGCAGTCAGAAGTACGGTGGTTCGCCAAATCATCAGGTACCACCAGCGACAGGAGCAAGTTTATCCCCGTAAGTGAAGAAGCTTTAGACGAATGCCATTTTAAGGGCGGTAAGGATGCGTTGACCATCTACTATAACAATCGGCCTGACGCTAAATTGTTTAGCGGTAAATCGCTCACCATTGGTGGCAGCCAGCAGGTAAGCCAGTTCAGTCCCGAAACTTCATTTGGTGATCTTTCGGCTGTTATTATGAAAAATCTGCCCTTTTGGGCCGAGTTTGGCCGTACCCCTAATCTGGATATTGCGCTGCTGGATAATTTTGAGGAAAAAATAGAGAAGATAGCCAAAACCACGCTCGATGTAAACGTTACCGGAATCGGCGGTGTACCTACCTGGAATATTGTACTGTTTAACCGCATCCTCGAGATCACAGGTAAGGATAACATGCTTGAGATATGGCCTAATCTTGAATTCTGCTTTCATGGCGGGGTGAGTTTTACGCCGTATCGGGAACAGTTCAAAAAGCTGATCCCTACCGATAAGATGTACTACCTGGAAAACTACAATGCCTCCGAAGGTTATTTTGGTATACAGGACAGGGTAGAGCATGATGATATGCTGCTGATGCTTGATTATGGTATTTTTTACGAGTTTTTGCCCGTAGAGCATATGCACGATGATAACCCGCAGACGCTTACACTTGATGAGGTAGAGATCGGTAAAAACTACGCGCTGATTATTACTACCAATGCCGGGCTTTGGCGGTACATGATAGGCGATACCGTTAAGTTTACCAGTTTGGCACCCTACCGTATTCAAATATCAGGACGTACGAAACATTACATCAATACCTTTGGCGAAGAGGTGATTATTGATAATGCCGAGCGCGCGCTTGAAGAAGCCTGTAAAAGCACCGGTGCTATTATACGCGATTATACCGCCGCCCCGGTTTATTTTGATGGTAAGCAAAGCGGTGCGCATGAGTGGCTGATTGAGTTTGTTAAAGCTCCGGCCGAGTTTGAGCGTTTTGTAGATATACTGGACGAAACCCTGCGGCAGATCAACTCCGATTATGATGCCAAGCGATTTAAGGATATGGCCCTGCGCCGCCCGATAGTGCGCCGCGTAGCCGAAGGCACTTTCTTTAACTGGCTTAAAGGGAAAGGCAAACTTGGCGGCCAAAATAAAGTACCCCGCCTGGCTAATGACCGCCAGTATGTTGATGCTATTTTACGGATGCTGGAACCGGCATAACTCCTCACCCCGGCCCTCACCTGAAGGAGAGTGGGTAGGACTAATTTGTCATTTCAAATGAAGAGAAATCCGTCGCATTGCTAACCTCACACCCGGCCCTCACCTACGTAGGGCTAATTGTCATTTCGAACGAGGTACGAGGAGAAATCCGTCGCCTTACTCCCGGGCCTCACCTACAGGAGATGGAGTTAAAAACACGTCATTGCGAGGTACGAAGCAATCTTTAAAACAGTCCAACACTTATTCGCTAATAAGAGATTGCTTCGTACCTCGCAATGACGTGGTGAAAAATTGTATTGGTTAATGCGGGTTTCTAACTGTTAATAACCTCAATATGTGGATAAAATAAATCTGAAATTACGATTAACTTATTTGCTTTAACGCAGTCTTAATAATCAGATAATATTGATTTGCTGATATTTGTAAAAATTTATTTACCATGAATTTTGAAATTGCTTACCTGATTGTGATAGCGTTGCTGGGGCTTACCGGTATCTTTTATCTCAGTCCGTACGAGTTAAGTGTTAATGAGGATGAGGATAACGAGTGAACGTTATATCTTTTTCTGAAAGGCCGGCGTATAAGCATATACCGGCATAAAAATTTTTCTCCCGAGTTTGATCAATGGCAAAACGCGAAGTTGATATAGCGGTAATATCTGATGTGCACCTGGGTACCTATGGCTGCCATGCTAAGGAATTACTTAAATACTTAAAAAGTATCAAGCCCAGGGCGCTGGTATTGAATGGCGATATTATTGATATCTGGCAGTTCAGTAAATCGTACTGGCCCGAGGCGCATATGAAGGTGGTACGCCGTATACTAAAATTTGTTACCGAAGGCGTGCCCGTATATTACCTTACCGGCAACCATGATGAAATGCTGCGTAAGTTTGCCGATTTTGATTTGGGCGCGTTTCAACTTCTCAATAAAATAGTGCTTGATGTGGATGGCAAAAAAGCCTGGATTTTTCATGGCGACGTGTTTGACGTTACCATGCAGCACTCCAAATGGCTGGCCAAACTGGGCGCTATAGGGTATGATTCACTTATTTTGCTTAATAGCCTTACCAACTGGTTTCTGAAACTGATAGGCAGGCCAAAAATGAGCTTTTCGCAAAAGGTAAAGGCTAAGTTTAAGGACGCCGTAAAATTCATTAACCACTTTGAGCAAACCGCGGCCGACCTTGCCGTTGATAAAAAATACGATTACGTGATATGCGGCCATATACACCATGCCGAGATCAGGCGCATCAATTCAACCGAGGGAACGGGCTCAGTATTGTATCTTAACTCGGGCGATTGGGTGGAGAGCCTTACCGCGCTGGAGTACAGCCAGGGTGAATGGAAAATTTTCAGATACAAACCTGAAGATTTTACCGATGAGCTTACAACCGATGATGAAACTGACAATGAGGATCTTTCGCAACGGCTGGATGTGAATGTATTGTTAGAAAAATTCAGACAAGAGCAACAGTAATTGCTAAGCACCAATTTGTTTGTTACCTTGAGCCCGGCATTAATATGAAGATACTTTATGCGATACAGGGAACAGGCAACGGGCACATTAGCCGTGCGCGGGAAATAGTTCCTCTTTTACAGCAACATGGCGAAGTTGATTTGCTGGTGAGCGGCACCGAGGCCGAGGTGAGCCTGTCGCAACCACTGAAATACCGTTTTCATGGTTTCAGTTTTATTTTTGGTAAAAAGGGCGGGGTTGATAAATGGGCCACCTTTAAAACCATGAATTTGAAACAGCTATGGAAAGATATACACCGGTTGCCACTTAATGAATACGATTTGATAGTGAACGATTTTGAACCGGTAAGCGCCTGGGCCTGCAAGGTGCAAAAGTTGCCATCGGTATCATTGAGCCATCAATGTTCATTTATCTCTCAAAACACACCACGGCCACCGAAATGGAACTATGCCGAATGGCTATTTAAATATTACTCGCCTACTACACACCACATAGGTTTTCACTTTGAGCGATATGCCGATTTTATACATACCCCGGTTATCCGCAGTGAAATAAGGGCAATGGAAACAAGTAACCTGGGGCATTACTCGGTATACCTGCCTGCTTACCAGGATAAAACCCTGCTTAAATACCTGAGCCAGGTAAAGGATGTGGAATGGCATGTGTTCTCAAAACGGCAAAAGCAACCGCTGCGTGAAGGTAACGTGCAGATTTTCCCGGTAAATAATGAGGCGTTCAATAAAAGCCTTGCCACCTGCGAGGGGTTGCTCACCGGTGGTGGTTTCGAGGGGCCTGCCGAAGCGTTATACCTGCAAAAAAAGGTGATGATGATACCCATGCGCGGGCAGTTTGAGCAGCAATGCAATGCGCTGGCAGCCTCAAAAATGGGCGTACCGGTAGTAAATGCTATTGATCAGCAATTTACCGGTGCTTTAAGCGAATGGGTAAACCACGGCAAGGTGGTGCAGGTTAACTTTCCGGATGAAACCGCGCGGATAGTTGCCGGTATGGTTAAGCAATATGCCCGCTAACTCAGGCAGACATGGTTTTTGTTGCCTTATCACCCAAAAGGCTGCTTACAATAAAGATCACATAATTAATATCAAAAGGCTTTTTGATATAGGCATCAGCTCCGCATTCGTTAGCAATATGCTCAATATCCATAGCGGCAGACATTAGTACCACAGGTATATTGCGCATCGCGATGCTTGATTTCATGGTTTTGCAGTAATGGCTGCCTCGCTCGGCTCCAAGCCATTCGTCAATCAATACCACGTCAGGTTTAAGCTGATCGGCGTAAGCCAGCATTGAGCTATCACTACCGGTAATAACCTCATAGCCTGCATCTTCCAGTACGTACTCCAGCACGTCCAGAATATCCTTGTCATCTTCAATGACCAATATTTTAGTTGCCATAATTAGGGGCGGCAAAGATATAAACTTTATTTATAATTAAAAATATTGTTTTTGTAGAAATTTTGTAAGGTTTTATTTTATTTATACAGGGTAGCTACGGTACCTGCAAATAGGTCTATCCATGCCTTATACATCAGTGCCGAAGGGTGCAACCCATCATTGGCTATTAGCTCCGGTTTTGCAGTTGCCTGGCGCGATATGGGGGTAATATCAATATAAGCGATACCCATATTTTCGGTTTCCGCTTTGTTGATGGCATTATACTGGTCAATCTCGCGGGCTATCTTTTCCCTGTCGGAATTTTGGGCGAAAGGCGTTACGCTGTAATCAGGTATCGACAATACAAAAACATGCGCCTTATTATTACCGGCATAATTAAGGGCGGTGTTGAGTAATTTTTTAAATTCAGTACGATAGGTGTCAATATTATATCCCCTGTACTGGTTATTAACCCCGATGAGTAAAGTTACCAGATTAAACGTACCTGTAGGTTTTTGCTGATCTATAGCTTGTATAAGTTCATCCGTCGTCCAGCCGGTACGTGCAATAATTTGCGGCTTGTTAAATTGCAAACCGTATTGCGGCATACGGGTAATTAACTGGTTCGGAAAGTTTTTGTCGGCTTCAACAGCTTCGCCAATGGTGTACGAGTCGCCGAGGGCAAGGTAGGTAAGCCCGCTGCGTAAGGTATCAGTTGCTGGCGGAGTGGTTACGTTATTCGGGGTTTCCATATTGGTTTGCCGCTTATCGCACGCGGTGAGGCTAAGCAACGTAAAAGCAAGGGTAATTATCTTCATATCATCTCCATACCAAAAAGTACGGAAATGTGGTGTTTAAGGATTTCTTTAGCTTTACTTATATCTACTTGTTCGCCAAGCTCGTGCTGCATACTGGTAACAGCTTTGTCATCAATGCCGCAGGGTACTATATTTTTAAAATAATCCAGATCGGTATTTACGTTAAATGCCAGGCCGTGCATGGTAACCCAACGGCTGCAGCGTACGCCCATGGCGCATATCTTGCGGGCCTTTTCGTTATCTGCATCAAGCCAAACGCCGGTATAGCCCGGGTAGCGTTCGCCTTTCAGGCCAAAATCAGCCATGGTAAGTATAACGGCCTCTTCAAGAGTGCGCAGGTACAGGTGTATGTCGGTAAAAAAGTTGTCAAGGTCAAGTATCGGGTAGCTTACAATTTGCCCCGGCCCGTGGTAGGTAATATCGCCGCCGCGGTTAATAGGGTAGTACGAGGCCTGTTTTTCTTTAAGCTGAGCTTCATTTAATAATAAATGCTCAGGCTTGCCGCTTTTGCCCAAAGTATATACATGCGGATGTTCGCAAAACACCAGGTAATTGTTGGTGAGTGTTTTCTCCTCATAATTATCTCCTGCGCTTACCATGCGGTTACGCAGCTCCATTTTAAGGTTTACGGTTTCGGCAAAAAGAGTTTCCTGTCTGTCCCAGGCCTTTTTATAATCAATCAGCCCCCAATCCTGTAAAATAACCTTCTTATTCTTCATTGCCGTCCTGTATAACGTAACCTATCATATAATCCTCATATTGCTGATAGCCTACCTTGTAATCTATCTTAACATTGCCCTTATCAAGCACCGCGTTAACCACGCCGTGCCCTTCAAAGCTAAAGGGCTCCAATAAAATATTATCTAAAAATGATACGGTTTTTTGGCCGTAGCATTTATATACTGCCTCCTTAACGCACCAGCAAACATAAAGCTCCTCAATTTTGCGGCGCTCGCTAATAAAATCAAGCTCTTCGGGGCGCATAAATTTGTGGGCAATGCGTTCCACCTTTTGCTTTACCTGTTCAATATCAATACCCACCTGGTACCTGCGGCTTATCATAACGGCAGCATAATCAAACGAGTGGCTGAATGATATGTAGTAGGGGTGGTTTACCAGGTATGGTTTTCCGTGCACATCAACCTTGCAGTCAATATACTCATCGGTACTTAACATGGTGCGTAGCAGCACGCGTGTGCCCAGCCAGTGCAGGTGGCGCTTGCTGTTGCCAAGGCTGTCAAAAACGGCCTTTTCATCATCCTTTAACTGTAGCTTAACGTACAGGTCATCTGCCGCTTCCTCAATTTTCCAGAGGGCAAATTCTGTGTCATCATCAATACGTTGCCTGTACGCTATAGCCATAAATGTAAAGGTGCAATTTGAAAGGCAAAATTATATCAAATAATTATCATTTAACAGGGGCATCAACGTTAAAAAATAATGCCGGTGGTGTAACATCGGCAGGCAAACTTCCGTCATAGCTATTGAACACTATCACAATTAAAAAGCAATGAAAAAGATATATACCGCCGTATCGTTTTTGCTGATACTTGCCGCTACCGAAGCCTGCTGCAAACAGCAGCTTAATAATGATGTTGCCCTGAGCGATAAAATCATCCGCCAGTCGCCCCATGCTAACGCGCATATTACCAGGCCCCGCTAAAGGGCCGGTTTTAGTATTAAAGGGTTTGCTGTTTGGGTAATTAGTTTTAATTTAGCCGGGTAACATACCTCGTCATGATATTATCTGATAAGCGCATCCTCGAAGAAATTGATAAAGGCCACATTATTATTGAGCCTTTTAAACGCGAATGCCTGGGCACCAACTCGTACGATGTACACCTGGGCAAGCATTTAGCTACTTACAAGGACAGGGTGCTGGATGCCAAATTACATAACGAGATCACTTATTTTGAGATACCCAAGGATGGTTTTGTGTTGCAGCCCAATACTCTGTACCTGGGCGTAACCATGGAATATACCGAAACACACCGTCATGTGCCTTTTCTGGAAGGTAAATCAAGCACGGGGCGGTTGGGTATTGATATACATGCCACCGCCGGTAAAGGCGACGTAGGTTTTTGCAACACCTGGACGCTTGAAATATCATGCGCGCAGCCGGTAAAAATATACGCGGGTATGCCTATTGGCCAACTTATTTACTTTGTAGTTGAGGGCGATATTGAAACCTTTTACAACTCAAAAGGCAACGCCAAGTACAACAACCCAACTACCCGCCCGGTAGAGAGTATGATGTGGAAGAACAAGTTTTAAGCCGGATCAGTTCAGTATTGCAACAATTTTGATTTAACTCGCGGTTAATGCGGTTTTTGTGTAATTTAAGCGCACAATTTAAACCAATGAAATTTAAACCGCTTATCTTATCACTGCTTGCCGCGTGCTCGCTTTCTGTGGGTTTTATTATTGCTGATGACCCGGTGCAGAAAATTGTTGAAAGCCTTGAGCAATGGCTTGTGCAGCGCCCGCAGGAGAAGGTATACCTCCATTTTGATAAACCCTATTATGCCGTTGGCGATACGCTATGGTATAAAGCATACGTAACCGTTGGCGAAGATCACCGTCTTTCGGCATTAAGCGGCATTCTTACCGTTGAACTGGTTAACGACCGCGACAGCGTGCGCCGCCGCGAAAGGATATCACTTACCAGCGGCCTCGGCTGGGGCGATTTTATACTGTCAGACAGTTTGCTGGAGAGTGGCAGCTACCGTATTCGCGCCTATACCAACTGGATGCGCAACGCCGGTGAGGAATACTTTTTTGATAAAACCATCACCATTGGCAAAGCAATGTCAAACAAAGTATTTACCAATACCACGTACAGCTATGCTGCGGTAAATGGCCAGCAGCAGGTAACCGCAACCATAAACTACCGTGAGTTTGATGGCAGCCCTTATGCTGACAGGGAGGTAATATACCGGGTAGTATCTGACGGTAAGATCATCGCCAAAGGCAAAGGCGTTACTAATGCCGAAGGTAATGTTAAAATAAGCTTTGATGTAAAAGCGCCCGGTACATTTAAGCCCGGCAACCTAATCACTACTATAAGTATTGATAATAAGGAAAAAGTAACCAAAAGCATCCCGCTTAAAGCGGTGGCAAATACGGTTGATGTGCAATTCTTTCCGGAGAGTGGCTATCTCGTAAACGGTCTTACCTCAAAGGTAGCCTTTAAAGCAACCGGTGCCGATGGGCTGGGCAAAGAGGTAAAAGGCGTAGTAAAGGATGGGCAGGGTAATACTGTGGCCTCGTTCGCTACTGAACATTTGGGCATGGGGGCATTTACTTTTACACCTGCCGCCGGTAAAACTTACAAGGCATCACTTACGTTTGCGGATGGATCAGTAAAAGATGTGGATATGCCTGCCATGCGTACATCGGGCTATGTGATGAATATCAATAACAATAACCCGGCTGTGCTGGTGTTTAAAATAACCTCGGCGGGTACAGCCGCTCAGGATCTTATTCTTGTCGCCCAGGCTGGCGGTAAGGTGCGTTATGCGGCAAAACCTAAAGGGGCTGATACCGCTTTTACAGCGGTGATCCCAAAAACAAGGCTTACCTCGGGTATTGTACAGTTCACGCTATTCTCCGCCACGGGCGAGCCGCTTAACGAGCGTTTGGCATTCATACAAAAGGCTGATGATCTTAAAATTAAGCTCAGCCCTTCAAAGCAGGACTATGCCACGCGAGAAAAGGTAAGCCTTGGTATTGAAGGCCGTTTCTCGGCTGATAGCGCGGGGGTGAGCAACCTCTCCATGTCGGTTATCGACGAATCAAAGGTTAAGGTTGATGAAGATGAGGAGAACAGCATCTTCGCGAGCATATTGCTTACCAGCGATTTAAAAGGTTACGTAGAAAAACCAAACTATTACTTTCATGACGTTAGCGATAAAACCCGTGCCGACCTTGACCTGCTGATGCTTACCCAGGGCTACCGCCGTTTTGAGTGGAAGCAACTACTGGCAGGCAACATGGGCCCAATGATATATAAACCCGAGCAAACTATTGATATTGCCGGTACGGTTACCCAAAGCAAAAAGCCGGTGGCCGGTGCTAAAATAATGTTGTTTAACAATACAAATAAAGGTCGCCCATTTATGATAGATACCGTGGCCGATGCCAACGGGCATTTTGTATTTAAAGGATTGATATTTACCGACAGCCTGAAATTCATGGTGCAGGCAACCACCCCAAAAGGCAAGCGCTATGTTGATGTAAAGTTGGATGCTGATCCCCGCCAAAGTGTTACCATCAGCAAAAACAGGGCAGATGTAGCCGTTAATGTTGATGGCGATATGATGGGCTACCTGCGCCAGAGTACCGCTTATTTTAACGAGAAGGTGAAGTATGGTATAGCAAGCCGCAATAATTTGCTGAACGAGGTAAAGATAACTTCGCGAAGAGAGCCTGTGGTTAAGCATTCATCCAACCTTAACGGTGCCGGTAATGCCGATCAGGTTATCACCGCCAAAGATCTTCAGGCATGCTCTACGCTTGAGCAGTGCCTGCAAGGCCGCCTGGTGGGTGTAATGTTCAGAAACGGTATACCCTATACCACCCGTGGTGGCGGACAAATGACTGTGCTGATTGATGGAATGGCCCAGGGGGATGACGCTTTACGTAATATTACCCCGTTTGATGTAGAAACGGTAGAGGTATTGCGTTCGGGCGGAAAATCTGCTATTTATGGCTTTCAGGGTGCTAACGGTGTTATTATAATAACTACCAAGCGTGGCGACGGCGGCTTTAAGTCATCATATGATGGCAACCCGCCGGGAGTGGTAATGTATACACCGCTGGGGTATTATGTATCGCGCGCGTTTTATTCGCCTAAGTATGATGTGCCTGACAAAAACACCAATATGGCTGATATGCGCAGCACCATATATTGGAACCCTAATATTTATTGCGATGGTAAAACGCCAGCCGAGGTAAGCTATTTTAATGCCGACGGCAAAGGATCTTACCGCGTAGTGGTTGAAGGGATTGACGACGCGGGCCATATTGGCAGGCAGGTTTATCGCTATAAAGTGCAATAAGGCATGTGGTTTGCTATTTTTTGAGTAAATTTGCGGCCACTATGCCAACAGAAGTACAGGAACAAACGTTTACGCTTGAAGAGCTACTGGCCGGACTTAAAGAAATGCACCGCCTTATTTTGTGGAACGATGATGTGAACACCTTTGAACACGTGATCTATTGCATGATGAAGTACCTTGATTACTCAGAGGCGCAGGCCGAAAAAATAGCGGTGAAAGTGCATAACGAAGGTAAATGCGCTGTGTTGGAAGGCTCGTTCACCGAGATGGAGATATACCGCAAAATATTACAGCAGGAAGGCCTTACCGTTACTGTTGAATAAATAAAAGATAATAAAAAGCAAAGGGCCTGAACATTGTTCAGGCCCTTTGCTTTTTATATGTAGCTGTAGGGTTTTAAACTATGTAGTTCCAGCCGTAAGTATCTTCGGCACGGCCATAGCGTATATCATCCAGTGTTTTCAATACCTTTTGAGAGAACTCGCGTGTTGCCGGATCGCTAAGTGTAAATTCCTCACCATTATAGTTGATGGAACCAACAGGGGCAATGGTAGCTGCTGTACCGGCACCAAAGGCATCAGTAAGTTTGCCTGCTTTGGCTGCTTCAATAATTTCGGCAACGGCTACTTTACGCTCCTCAACCGGGATGCCCCATGCCTGGGCCAGTTTAATAACCGTATCGCGGGTAACACCTTTAAGTATGGTATCTCCGGTGCTTGGGGTTATCAGTTTACCATCTAAAATAAACATGGCATTGGCCGCGCCCATTTCTTCAATATACTCATGATTGCTGCCATCAGTCCAGATGATCTGGTCAAAGCCTTCTTCAACCGCTTTTTTAGCTGGCATCATGGAGCTGGCGTAGTTGCCGGCAGCCTTGGCAAAGCCCATACCGCCTTGCGCGGCACGTGTATAGTGCGATTCTATTTTAACCCTTAACGGTTTTGAAAAATACGGACCAACCGGGCCGGTTAACACCATGTATTTATAGGTTGTTGATGCCTGTACGCCCAGGTAAGGGTCGGTAGCGAACATAAACGGACGTATGTAAAGCGCGTGGTTAGCCTTGGTAGGTATCCAGCCGCGGTCAATATCAACCAGTGCGGCAATGCTTTGTACAAAAACATCCTCGGGGATAGTTGGCATACAAAGGCGCTCGGCCGAACGGTTAAAGCGTTCCGCGTTTTTTTCGGGGCGAAAGATAACCACTTTGCCATCCTCGTGTTTGTAGGCCTTAATGCCCTCAAAAAATGCCTGGCCGTAGTGTAAAGCTGAAATTGCCGGACTCAGCGAAATCTCACCGTAAGGAATGATCTGAAAATTCTTCCATTCGCCATCGGCATAATCCACCATCAGCATGTGGTCAGAGAATGTTTTTCCGAAGGGCAGGTTGTCAAAATCAGTTTCCTGCAAACGCGGCTGCGTTGTTTTGGTGATCTGTATATCCAAAGTCTCAGTCATGGCTGTAAAAATTTATTCCGGTATGCAAGTTATGAATTTTATTCTTTTTAAGCGGAAACAAAGGTCAAATCATTGTCAGGGTAATAACAAATCAGCAGTAACGGTTTATAAATTATATATTAAACCTAATTTAGTTTTAGCCGCTCTATACGATATATAAATTAATGAAAATACTTTTCACCATTTTAATAGGATTACTGCCAATAACGTTGGTAGCACAGGATTGCGACTGTGGCCTGAACTTTGACTATACTGTTAAGCATGTCAAATCTGATTATGCCGGGTTCAACGATAAGGTCAAAAACAATAATCGTAAAGAGTTTGAATTGTTCACCAAATCGCTGCGCAAGCGGGCAGCCGGTTTAAACAACACTGATTCGTGCTTTGTTATTTTAAGAACCTGGACCAATTACTTTAAAGATAATCACCTCAGGGTTCAGCTTGATTGGCAATACAGAAAGAAACACCCGGAAGAAGCAAAGAAATTAGCCGGGCGATTTGCAAAACCGGTAGTAAAGGCTGATAATAATGATAAGCCCGGCAGCAAAACCAATATCAGCAAACCAGACTCCAATACATTACTTATCAGGCTGCCAAGTTTTGTATGGGATGAGAAAAAGAATATTGATAGCGTAATTCAGGCTTACAGTAAGCAATTAAAGGAAATACCTAACTGGATTATTGACCTGCGAGGTAATGATGGCGGTACTGATTATGCTTTTAGTGCGGTATTGCCCTATCTATACACCAACCCGATTCAAATTAAGCCTGATGAATATCGCTCATCTAAGGGTAATATCGAGGTACTGGAGGAAAACCTGAAAGACGATGATCTTTCTAAAGAAGCAAAGTCCTTAATTAATAACCTGATCGGCCTGATGAAAGCGAACCCAGATGGTTTTGTGAATCCGTCGGGTAAAGAAAACTTCGAGATAAAACTTGATACGGTGCACAAGTATCCATCTAAAGTGGCTGTGCTTATTGACAGGAACACAGCAAGTTCGGCTGAGTCATTTCTGATCATTGCAAAACAAAGTAAAAAAGTAAAGGTGTACGGAGAGAATTCAGCCGGAACTTTAGATTATGCAAATACTCAGTACTTTGATATTCCTTGTAAGGATCTGAACCTCGTAATACCCATAAGCCGTTCAAAAAGATTGCCTGAACATCCAATTGATAATATTGGAATTTTACCCGATGTAAAGCTTGATCCCAACACACCGGATAAAATAAATACAATAAAGGTACTTATGCGAAAGCAATAATTACTCGCCCCGCAAGGCATGCTCCACCCAGGCTTTGCCCCAGTTGTCCTTTTCCTCATCCGTCCATAACGAGGGGAAGAAGATGCGTTTTTGAAAACGCGGAGGCAGGTATTTTTGCCAGTTGGTGCCGCCGGTAGCGCTGATCTCCTCCGGCTCGCGGTGCAGGTAACGCACGGCAGATTTATAGTGCGACAGCGGCCAGTTGATATTCACATTCACATCAAAACGATGCAGCTCATGCTTCAGTGCATCAGTTAATTCACCTTTTTGCTGTAGTTGCAGGGCAAGGGTATAAAAGTTGGTGGTAGCTGTATTTTGTGCCAGTTCGATGAAGGTTTTAGCGTACTTTTTTTCAAACTGTTTAAGCGTAAGCGTTTTTTTGCCGGTAGCCAGCTCGGTAGCGCCAAACTTCCAGTATATGTATTCAAATTGCTCTTCAAACGGTGCATGGGCAAGTTGTTCGCGTTTATCTTTTGCTACCAGGTTAATAAAGTTGGTGGCGTAGATCTCGATCATGCGGTACTGGCCCGACTGAAAACCACTTGCAGGCAGCAGCGACATCCTGAATTTCAGGAATTGCTCCTTCTCCATGCCATCAACCATAATAATGAATGAATGGGTTAGCGCCTCAAAGTAATTGTTAATGCGCCTTAGCCGTGCGGTAAAGAATTCAGTGGTTAATTCCGTTCCCTTTTCGCTGATCTGCCTGCACTCATGTAACGAGAGTTTAAAATACAGTTCCGTTATCTGGTGGTACATGATGAAGATCTCCTCGTCCGGAAACGGCGTTTTCGGGCTTTGCAGGCTCAATAATGTATCCAGATGTATATAATCCCAATACGTTAAAAAATCGGCATACAGCAGGCCGTCAAGATAGGATGTCATGTCCTGGCCCATGGCCTCGTACTTTTCCTGGAGTTGGGCAAGCCGCTTTTCTATTTCGGGAGAGATCATGCCTCAAAATTATAAAAAGTATGCAGAGCAGTGTTTACATGCCCGGTTTTTTTGCTATTGCTACAACATTCACATCAACAAGCTCAAGCGATTTTACCATGTGCTCAACAGTTTTTTTATATTTTTTAAAATGCGGGGTTTTAATATGCAACTTATAGGCGGCGGTATCAGCGTAAACCTCCAATATGGTAATGCTCGATGGGCGTTTTTTATCGGCAACGGCATAATAACTAATTACTCCGGGTTCAACTTTAATGGCAGTGGCCATTTGCTCGTTAAGGGCAGCACTGTATTGTTTAAGCTGAGCAGGATCTACCTGTACTTTAGCTAATCTTACCATTTGTTGTTGCTGCGCAGCGGCTCTGTTATTAATTGAAATTGTGAGTAACGCAATGGCGATCATCACAAAAAACTTAGCTGTATTATTTGTTTGCATTTTTTTAATATAGATGTTGTTTTTAGCTTTAACGTATAAACCCCAAAAATATAACCACCGGTGGTTATATTTTTGGGGTTTGAAGATAATACAGTTGCAGATTGATGTTTTTTAGCACATATTTGTATTGTACAACAAAGGCAATGGTGTTCTGCCTATTTGAACCGCTTTTAATAAGCTGATGACGCCTACCAACAAATAAGTTTTATTCATTTATTTGCAAGTAGGTTATGTTTAAAAATCTTTTCTCCGGGCACCTTTCAACCCTTAAATATGTTTTGCGCTGGTCGTTGATCACCATACCGGTTTCGGTGGCTATAGGCTCCATGGTGGCGTTATTTTTGTGGCTTTTAAACCTGGCCATACATTACCGCTTTGCGCATACCTGGCTGCTGTACCTGTTGCCGTTGGCGGGTGTGGCTATCCATTTTTTGTATAAGATGTATGGCGCATCTGCCGAAAGAGGCAATAACCTGGTTATTGACGAGATCCATCAGCCCGGTGCAGGCGTACCCAAACGTATGGCTCCGCTTATTTTACTTACCACGGTAATAACGCATTTATTTGGTGGCTCGGCCGGTCGCGAAGGTACAGCCGTGCAAATAGGCGGAAGCGTAGCTAACTTGTTTGCCGGTTGGTTTAAGCTGGATAATGCCGACAGGCAAGTAATATTAACAACCGGCATTGCGGCAGGGTTCGGAGCGGTTTTCGGTACGCCGTTAACCGGGGCGGTTTTCGCGCTGGAGGTGTTAACTATCGGCCGGATCAGGTATAATGCCCTGCTGCCCTGCCTTATCGCGGGTATGTTTGGTGATCTGACTGTATTAGCCTGGGGCTTGCATCATACCCAATATCATATAGATGTTATTACTGCCAAGCAGCAATTTTACGGATATAACATTCACCTTGATTTACTGCTATTGCTCAAGGTGGTGGTAGCCGCTGTATGCTTTGGGCTCGTTGCTTATCTGTTCTCATTCGCCGTGCACCAGGTAAAAACTATCGCTGTAAAAGGCATAAAAAAAAGCTGGCTGATACCTGCCTGCGGTGGCGCAATTATTATAGCGCTTACGCTGCTGTTAGGCAAACCTGATTATTTGAGTCTTGGTGTTGATGCCGAATACCCCGGTGCGGTAACCATTGTATCCGCCTTTCACCAGGGCGGGGCTGATGTGTTAAGCTGGCTTTGGAAGCTGATATACACCTGCATTACCCTGGGTACGGGTTTTAAAGGGGGTGAGGTTACGCCGCTGTTTTATATAGGCGCTACGCTGGGCAATACCCTGGCTTCCTTGCTGGATGCGCCGGTAAGCCTGTTTGCCGCGCTGGGCTTTATCGCTGTTTTTGCCGGGGCTACTAATACCCCGCTGGCCTGCACCCTTATGGGTATTGAGTTGTTTGGCAGTGAGCATGCGCTGCTGTTTGCCGTGGCCTGTTTTGTTGCTTATTACTTCAGCGGCCCTTCGGGCATATATGGCGCGCAAAAATTGATCGGTACAAAAACTGGCGGCTAATATTTGCATCACCAAAAACACATTTGCTATTATTAGCTGTTATAAGATGATTAACACAGGAAATCATGCAGATCAAAAAAGTAATCATCGGAATTGATGACAGTAAGTACGCCGAACACGCGGCTAAGTATGGTTTTGATATCGCCCGAAAATTTGACGCTGCCGTTGGGGTGGTAAATATTATTGAACCTGTTGTTACGCCTATGGATACGTCGGACAATTTGCTGGGCGTACCCTTGGCTAACGTTGGCGGACCGGAGGAAATTGATCTGATTACTTCACAATCTGATAACTCCGAAAAACTGATACAGCGTACCGTTAATGAGCTGGCTGCTGATTTGCAGGTAACTTATTTTAGCGAATACGGCTCAACAGCCGATGGCATACTGCAATGTGCCAAAGAATTTCATGCAGACCTTATCGTGATCGGCACCCATAAACGCTCCGGCCTCGACCGCCTGCTGATGGGCGACGTATCTGAAGGTGTAGTTCGCCGTGCTACTGTACCGGTATTGGTAGTGCCGTTTGTGGAAGGGTAATTAGCTATTGCTGTCATTAGTCATTTCGCTTTGTTGTCATTGGTCATGGTTGCGTTGCTGTCATTAGTCATTGGTTTGGATATTCCATAATGCCCAATGACTAATGACAATTGCCCAATGACCAATGACAATTGCCTAATGCCTAATGACCAATCCCCGATGACCTTAATAAAGCAACCTGAATTTTATAGTCTGCTCAATGGCTTTAAGCTCATTTAATACCTGCGGATCGTAGCCGGTGTTAACGTCGGTTATAACATAACCTATCTGTGCGTTAGTCACCAAAAACTCGCCTACAATGTTAATGTTGTGGCGTGCGAATACATCGTTTATTTTGGCCAGTATGCCCGGTACGTTTTTGTGGATGTGTATCAACCTGTGGGCATTGTTTACGCGTGGTGGCTGCAAGTCGGGAAAGTTGCAACTGGTATGCGTTTTACCCTCATTCATAAACGCGATCACCCTTTTCGGGATAAAGTCGTCATTGCGCGGGTTATGCTTCGGGTCGTCAAAAACAATGATGCCATATTCACAGGCTACTTCGGCCAGCTTGCGGCTTTGTATCTTACCAAATATACCGATCACCTTTAGTCTGCCTGCGTTTTGCAATTGCTCCGGCGTAGGTTGGGTTGTCTCGCTGCAAAGCAATACACCGGCCTCATGCAGGTAGCTATCCTCAATAGTATCCTTATGGCGGATGTTATAGCCCTCCCTTTTCAGTTGAGCCAGCGCCTCTTCATCAACATTACCCACTACCAGGCACTTAATGCGGTTTTTAGGGTATGATATGGCACGAGGTAGCTTATTGATGTACAAAAACTCATCAAAGCTTGGTGTAATATGGTCGGCCTTTTCGGCTACCGATTTACGTTCGATGTTCTCCGTAAAGGCAAAAAATTTTTTGATCAGGCCTGACTCCTTTAATTGGAAATCAGAATAACCATCGCCAATACCAAAAATATCGCCGGGAAGGTTTAGCTGTTTAAGCAATATCACCTTGCCGCCTTCTTTAGATAGGGGGTTCTCCCTGTCGTAACCAATGATGTTGCCTTCATCATCAAACACAAAGGTGTTGGCGTAAATATTTTCCTTTTTAATATGATATTCGGTAACCACCGGTGTGATGAATTCCTTAAACCCGCCTGATACGATCAACACACCATCCGAATGATTTTTAAAGAACGCGGTATTGCGTGAGAATGAGCGGGAAACCTTCTTTTTAAGATGGCTTACCAGCAGTTTGAGATGATCCCGGTTAGCCTGTAGCAACTGTACACGGCGCTGTAAGCTCTCGCTGAATGATAGCTTGCCTTCCATGGCCAGGTTGGTCAACCCTTCTATCTGCTCATAAATGCTCTCCCTGTCCGGGTGCGATTTAAGCGATATGCGGGCAAGTTCGTCAAGGGCTTCCACCTGGGTAAAGGTGCTGTCAAAATCTATTATAAAGTAGTCCATCAGTTACAAAAGGCAAAGCGCAAATGTGCAACTTTTAGGGGTTACTTCATAGTGTGCAGGCTACAATAAGTGCATTAAAATGCTGAAGTATGACATTGAATTTCAGGTAAAACGTTATACCAATCTATTGATTTTATAATCGGTGTAATATTTAACGGGGCTTACTCCTGTAAACGTTGGGGGCGGCGTTTTTCGGGCGGTAATGCCTGGTATTTTTTATAGGCATCGTTAATATAAACGGTAAGCGATTGCTGATCGCCGCTTTTTATGTCATCATATTTAGGGCGATACAGGGTCATGAAATTTTCCAGATCTTCGCCTTTAAGGGGTATTACACTGGTAACAGTTCTGGCATTAAAGGCCTGGTCTATCTCGCGCTCCTGCACCTCGCGTTTAAAGTATTTTTTCAAGCGGCGTGCATTGCGGCCTTCGCGGCTGAACCAGCTTGATGGCGATAGCGGATATACCTTGCTTTTTTCGTAAACCTCCGGGTACTCGGCCTGCGGATCAAATGCTTTACGGGTGCCCGATATATTAACTGTACTAAGGCGTATGCCCTGCGGGTTAAGCCTGATCTTTTTATTAGCCATATCAGTAACATAAACCGTATCAGGCGCGTAAGTAGGCGCGCTGAAAACCACCAAATGCCCCGATGCTGCCGATATTTCAAAATTACCGTTCTTGTCAGTAAGCGTCATTTGCTTGTTGGTGAGGTCGTGCACAAAAACATCGGGTATACGGGTGCTGCCGCTGCCCTCGTAAACGGTGCCTTTTAATTTTTGGGCATTTGCTGCCATAAAGGCAATAGAAAATATAAAGGTGAGGGCAAGGTAGTGCAGTTTCATAGTTATAAGTAGTTACCTGCTAAATATAACCTGTTTAAGCCACATTGGTTTGTTATTTAACGTTTTTAACAATTGGGTGATGGTTACCTGCTCTATTATACTAACACATTTTTACATTACAGCCACCCACCCGTTACCACATCTGCACATTAACCCGTATCTTTGCCACATATTAATTTGACTCACATAAAATTATGCTTAAAGGATTTTTCAACGTCCCTAAGCCGCAGAACGAGCCTGTATTAAATTACGCTCCGGGCAGTGCTGAGCGTGCTTCGTTAGAAGCTGCGCTTAAAGAGGCACGCGCTGTTGTGGCCGACATACCCATGTACATTGGTGCCCAGGAAGTACGCACCGGTAAAACTCTTGAACTGCGCCCGCCGCATGATCATCAGCACCTGCTGGCTACGTTTCACGAAGGTGACGCGAGCCATGTAACAGCCGCTATTGATGCCGCCCTGGCCGCCAAAGCCGATTGGGAAAACCTGGCCTGGGAGCAACGTGCCGCCATATTTTTAAAAGCTGCCGATCTGATCTCTGGCCCGTACCGTGCTAAAATTAATGCCGCTACTATGCTGGGGCAATCAAAAAACGCCTACCAGGCCGAAATTGATGCCGCCTGCGAGTTTGCCGACTTTTTGCGCTTTAACGTAGAGTACATGACGGAGATATACGGCCAGCAACCGCCGGTATCGCCAAAAGGTATCTGGAACAGGGTTGAGCAACGCCCGCTTGAGGGTTTTGTGTTCGCCTTAACGCCATTTAACTTTACCGCCATTGCCGGTAATCTGCCTGCAAGTGCCGCCATGATGGGTAACGTAGTAGTTTGGAAACCTGCCTATCCGCAAATTTTCGCGGCTAACGTTATCATGCAGATATTTATTGAAGCCGGCCTGCCTGCAGGTGTTGTCAACCTTATTTATGTTGATGGCCCTGTTGCCGGTGAGATTATCTTTAATCACCCTGATTTTGCGGGTATACACTTTACCGGTTCAACCGGCGTATTCCAGAATATCTGGCAAACTATTGGTACCAACATCCATAAATACAAAACCTACCCGCGCATAGTTGGCGAAACCGGTGGTAAGGATTTTGTGCTTGCCCACCCAAGCGCTAATGCTGAGGTAGTAAGCACCGCCCTGGTACGTGGCGCGTTCGAGTACCAGGGTCAAAAATGTTCAGCCGCTTCACGTGCTTACATCCCGGCTTCATCATGGCCGGCGGTTAAAGAAAATGTGCAGCGCGATCTGGCCTCTATCAAAATGGGCCCGGTTGAGGATTTCAGCAACTTTGTAAACGCGGTGATCACCGAAGCATCATTTGATAAGCTTGCCAGATACATTGATGCCGCCAAGGCCGACGAAAGTGTTGAGCTGATTGCCGGTGGCGGTCATGATAAATCAAAAGGCTGGTTTGTTGAGCCTACCGTAATCCGTGTAAACGATCCGCATTATGTAACCATGTGCGAGGAGTTGTTCGGTCCGGTACTTACCGTTTATGTATACGAGGACGATAAGTTTGAGGAAACCATGGATATCCTCGACAAAACATCTATTTACGCGCTTACAGGTTCAATTATATCGCAAGACAGGTATGCCATTGCACAGGCAACACAACGCCTGCGTAACGCTGCCGGTAACTTTTATATTAACGATAAACCAACCGGTGCCGTAGTTGGCCAGCAGCCATTTGGCGGTGCCCGCGGTTCAGGCACTAATGATAAGGCCGGTTCAATGATCAACTTGCTGCGTTGGGTATCTCCACGCACCATTAAGGAAACCTTTGATTCGCCGAAGGATTACCGCTATCCGTTTTTAGGATAATCGAAATCCTGATAATAAAAAAACTCCCTTGCCATTTGGTAAGGGAGTTTTTTTATGCCTGGATGCAGGTTGGTTATTTCTTCAGTTTCAATTTCGAGATGATGTACTCACTCACCTTTTTGCCTTGGAGGGCGCCTTGGTCAACACTATTCTTATAATGTATCCCGCCATAAAAACGACTGATCGAGGCTTCGTCTGCCGCCTGAACAAATGATTTGAAATCACGTTTCATGCCGATGTAGCGCAGGTCGCTGGTATCCTGAAAGGCAAAGTTATCGCCAAACAGGTGTGTAAGCATAACCGCTGCCGCGCGGGTAATGGTGCTATGCCCGCTCGGATATTCCGGGAAGGGCGGGGTTTGCAGGCGTGGTGTCCACTCGGCATCAATTTTATCATTAATCACCGTAACCGGGCGTACATAATTGGTTTCATACTTGGTATTCCAGCAGCAAATGAAAGCATCGTACATGCCGATGGATGTAAGTGCGTACGCTTGCGCTGTTTTTACCGCATCGGCCTTGTTTTTTTTGCAGGCAATGGCAGTAATGCCTATCCAGTGCCCTCCGGGAGTTATCTTTTTGTTAGCAAAGGTCATGTGCCCGGCATGTTCAAGCACAAAGGGATTATCGTCCCAGTAGCGGGCAATATCTTTTTGTTCATCGGTCAGCCTTTTGCTGGTTTGGTATACCTCTACATTCTGTTTAAAATAGGCGCTGTTCTTATCCTCACTATACGGCGGCGGCGGGGGGATGCTTACCCGGTCTGATGAATCAAGCACAAAGGTTTTCATCGTTCCCCAGCAATATTCTACGCCGTCAAGGTAATCGGGTGGGGTAGGGTGCCATTTGCCAGGTAACTGGCTGCCCAAAAATTTGGGCTTGCCACGCGTTTGCAGGTAATTATCTTTTACCAAACGTTTAATGATCACCTTAGCCACCGTATCGCCAAAGGCAATCGAGCGGGCATAGGTTGAATCATCCATGGTACTCTTAAAACGCTCGTGCAAGCCATCTTCATACCCCTTTAGCGAATCGACAGAAAAGGTAACCTTGCGGGCTACGCTAAAAAATGCCTGTGTTGCAGCCAGGGTGAAATTATATTTTTTGCCTCCTTCGGGCTTGGGCATAGGGGCAAAACCTTGTAACTGCGCCGTAAGCGACAGATAGTCCGGTTGTGCATAACGTATCGCTTCATACGAGGCTAAAGAGGCATAAGCGTAAATACGACTGGCCACAGGCGGCGTAAACACATCGTAGATTATTAACTGCGTCAGTTTATCTTCATTTTGATGGATTACGTCGGCATCAATAATTTTAATGGTGGCTGCCTTTTTATCCTGCTGGCAGGCATATAGGCAAGTAGCGGCAATTAATAAAATAGTAAAGGTTTTACTGATCTTCATAGAATGTTATTTTAGGGCGATGCTCCGGCTTTGACCTTTGTTATTGGTTACAGTAACGGCTGATACATTTTTGCCCAGTGTTAAAAACCTGCCCGACTGCGACAGGAATGATGAGCCATAATAAAATTCTTGCTTTTGCGATTTGCCATTACGGTAGCTGATCTTCGCGTTCATATCATCAGCCTTTATGCCAATATTACGGGTGGATTTGTTTAACTGCAATACCTGTAGCTTGCCCCGGTGCTGTGTGGCTGCCATTAAATAGCCGCCCTTACTGTTTTGCAGCTTGGCAAGTGCCTTGCCATTGCCCGGCAGGTATATACCACTTTCCATTATTGAAAGTGGTTTAAAGTTACCTTTGCCATCACCTTTTAGCAATAAGCCGTTCAGCGCGTCATATCGCCCGGTTGATACCTCTGTACCGTAATCATTACCGTTAATAGCTACATCAAGGTTGCCATCACCGTCAAAATCATCAGCCACCATACCGTTTAGTACCGATATTTGCGCCATTTGCGGTAGCGGAATGATAGTAAATTTGCCGCCACCATCATTACGCAGATAGCATGATTGCATGGTGTTGGCGCTAAGCTTTATGGCACCTTCACGCTGTTCGGGTGTAAGTAATTCATCCATGGTAGCGGTAGCGAACGAGCGGTAATTGGTGTACCGTTTTTTAAAGCTGATATTTTGTTTGAGCAGGTCATCGCGCCCAACGGCGGGATATTCCCGCTTTATACCATTCGAGTCAGGGAAGTAGATAGATGGTATTACCCCGAAACTGCCGTTCTTATCAAAATCTTTTGCGATAACGGATACCGGGTATTTTTCGCTGGCCTGGTAAATGGTGTTGGTTCCGCCGTTACCCACAATGTAGTCCATACGGCCTGTGTGCCTGAAATCGCCTGCTACAATAGTATTCCACCAGCCGGTTCTATTTTCAATGCCCGATGATGCAGTTACATTTTCAAACTTGCCGCCTTTGTTAGCCAAAAAAGTTACCGGCATAAATTCTCCGGCCAATATCAGGTCGGGTTTGTTGTCGTTATTAAAGTCGGAGAAAAGTGCGTCGCACACCATGCCGATGTTGAGCAGGGCAGGGGCTACCTTTTTAGTAACATCCGTAAACTTAACCTGCCCGTTTTGGCTGTCGTTCCTTAAAATAAAGCTCGATACAGGCTTAGGGTAATTCCATGGCGATACACGGCCGGAAACAAACAGATCAGGCTTACCATCCAGGTTATAATCGCATGCGCGAACGCATAGTTTGCTGGCGGTATTCGCAGGCAAAGCATTATCAGCTAAAGTAAAGTTACCTTTGCCATCGTTCAGGTAAAACCTGTCCTGGTAGGCGGCACTTTCCGGCCCTTCGTGATAGCCGCCGCTGCTGGCGTACAGGTCAAGGTCGCCATCGCCGTCGGCATCAAATAATAACAAACCTTCATCTTTGTAATTGCTTTTAACATCAACCGCAGGTTTGGTAAACGCACGCTGTATAAATTTGCCGTTAGCTTGCTGCAAAAGCACCTGCGCCGGGTTATACAGGCTGCCACCGATCACCATATCATCAACACCATTACCATCAACATCACCAACCGCCAGTGCCGGACTATACTCCGAAAACTTATGAGGTAATAGTTTCTGGATATTGAAATCGATAAAATCCATATCCTGATTGGTGTATTTAATGCCCAGTGAATCGGTAACCTCGTTAAACAGTGGTTGCGCGGTTTGTTTGTAGCCCCAGGTAAAGCTTTGTTTAGCATCAGCTTGTTTTACAGTTAGTTTGCTGTCAGCTTTAACATTAACCAGTTTTTGATATTTGTTGATGCCCGGCCATTTAATAATAACCGAATCAAGCTTTTGGGTTTTACCCAACCCGAAGTGCGCGCTACCTTCAAGGCTTGATACATAGCCACGGTAAGGCGTATTTTCGTAAACCTGTGTTTTACCGTGATCGTAATATATCTCAGCCGTTGCACCCAAACCGTTTATATTAAACTTATCGCCTGCAAAGCTGATCTTCAGGTAATGCTGATTGGTTAGCTTTTCTTTATCATCCCTCGAGGTGTTACGATATACCGATGCTTCGTCATTAATATTGTTTATTACCACATCCAAATCGCCATCATCATCCAGATCAGCATAAACACCGCCGCTCGAAAAGTTTTTTACCTCGAAGCCCCAATCCTTGCTTACATCCTGAAAAGTAAGGTCGCCGTTATTGAGGTAAGCGTAATTATGTAGTTTGATCTGCGGTATTTGCGCCAGTATTTCCTTTTTTGAGGCCACGGAATAAGCGCGCTGTCGATAGGCCATAAAATCATGGTCTGATACATCCTTAGGAAAGCCATTGGTGATGATCACATCGCGGTAGCCGTCATTATTATAATCGGCTACAAGGGGTGTCCAGCTCCAGTCGGTTTGCGATATGCCGCTTAAAAAACCAATCTCGGCAAATGCGGGCGCGCCCGGCTTACCATTCACCATTCTCGGTCCCTGGTTTAGCTGCAGGGTGTTACGCACATATTGGTATTGCGTGGTGTAATTATCAAAATTCTGATAAGTTTGATACATGTTGGCCCCAAGCATCATTTTTTTACGGAAGTTATCCTCGGGGTTCATGTCAAGTTCTATTACATCTGGCAGGCCATCGTTGTTAATGTCTATCACATCCTGTCCCATGGCGTTGTAAGCGGTATGCTTAAAATACTCCATCGAGCGGTCGGTAAAAGTACCGTCGTGATTGTTGATGAACAGGATATTGCTCGATATAAAATCGTTAGAAACGTAAATGTCCTTCCAGCCATCGTTATTAATATCAACGGTAGATGCGCCATGCCCGTAACCATCGCGGGTTATACCGGCCTCAATGGTTATATCTGTAAAAACCGGGTGCTTAAGTGCGGCATCCTGATCGTTACGGTACAAGCGGCCTGATTTTCGGTCGGGTTGGTAAAAGCCTTTGCCAAAAATGCTGGGGTTATAGGTGGCGGTGGCGTTGTTTACGGTGAGGTACATATCCAGGTCGCCATCATTATCGTAATCAAAAAAACTTGCCATGGCCGATTGCTCGCTCATATTCAGGCCATATTCCTTGCCCATCTCCTTAAAACGGGGTATGCCGTCAGCGCTTTTACCCTGATTTATGTAAAGCAGATTAGTACGCATTTTAGGGTTGGCCAAAATGGAGTTACAAACATACAGATCAAGCCAGCCATCGTTATTAATGTCGATAACGGCTACGCCGCGCCCCCAATGCCCCATGCCGGCAACATTAGCGGTTTTAGTAACATCATCAAACTTAAGGTTGCCGCGGTTGAGGTATAGCTTGTTGGATACCATGTTGCCGGTAAAGTAAATATCGGGCAGCCCATCATTATTAAAATCGCCAATGCCAACGCCGCCGCCGTTGTATACGTTCACTACATCCAGCGGGTTGATAGAATCAGTTTCGGTGATGTCGTTACGAAAATTGATTCCGGTGTGCGATGAGGGCATATCCTCAAACAGCGGATGTTGCTTTTGACAGGCACAAAGCACAAGCAGTAAAACCGCTAACAGCGAAGGGTAAAGTTTAATCATGTACGTTTATAATTAGGGTAGGCTACCTGGCGGCTACCTTTCCAAATTTAAAAGGTATTTTTAAATAAGCAAGTGGTTATTAAGCCAAAAAGGCCCCTCTTTTGTGGAGAGAGGCCTTTTGATAATAAGGTGTCAGGCTATTAATAACCCGGATTTTGCGTCAGGTTAGGATTTAAGCCGATCTCATATTGCGGGACTGGGTATAACTCACGGCCTGTAGGGATGGCTATGTTATACACCTCCTGTATAAAGGAAGTTGCTACACCAGCCCTGCGCAGGTTGTAAAAGGTTGAATACTCACCTGAAAGTTCATGACGATATTCATGATATATCATCTGCAACGGATCAGTGATGGTTTTACCCTCGCTGATGAAAGTTGCAGGGGCGCTGCCACCGAAAGCACGGTCACGAACCAGTTTTAAGGTTGCCAGGCCGCCGGCTACGTCACCGGTACGTATCTGGCATTCGGCTTTACTTAATAGTACTTCACCAAAACGAAGTAATATTTGGTTTTGTGCGCCGAAGATGATACCATCGCCAGAGTTACCGGTAAGGGTAGGGTCGCGCCACATTTTTTCATTGTAATAACCACTGCGTAACTGTGTAGCGTCCGACCCTATCCAAGGGCGGGCAACGGTACCGCAGGTATTGATGATTTTGCCGTCAGCACCTACATATTTAGGGTCAGGATTAGGATTGCCATTATTATCTTTTCTGTTAAAACCAGCAATTACTAATGGATATGATTTTATTCCTCCCTTTGCAATAATACCAGGGCTCGGATTTTCATCACCAGGACCTATTACAGTTGCTATCTTGCGTAGATCGCCTGCCTGAAAACCGTCATATAAACCCTTATTGGCATAATCATAACCAAAGTTTGATACCTCCTCGGGCATTCCGAATGAGCCTATCCAAGCAACCTCGTTACCGGCACCCCAGCTTTGGGTACCTGCAGGTATAAATTGAACTTCAAATATTGATTCGTCATTGTTTTCTTTATCAGCTTCGTGTACATCAATAAATTTGGGCAGCAGGGTGTATTTACCATCAAGTTGGTTATAGCTGGCTAAAGCCTCAGTATATTTTTTAAGCCACATTTGGGCAGCTCCCAAGTAACCTAAAGCAGCGCCTTTTGTTGCACGACCCAAGTCTCCCGCTTCATATTGCTCTTTCCATGGTAGTAGGTCAACCGCAAGCTTAAGGTCTGATTCAACCTGTGCAAATACCTCATCCTGGCTGCTACGTGGTTTAAGGCCGTCATTAGCGCCGGTAGTTAATTCAAGGGGTACGCCACCAAAGCTTGAGGCCAGGTAATAATACGTCATGCCGCGTAAAAAGTAAATCTCGCCGGTTAAACGGTTAGCAAGCGCTTCAGTTAAAATGCCGTTATCCTTCATTTTGGCGATGATAGGTAAGGCCGAGTTGGCACGGGCTATGCCAATATAAGCACGTTGCCAAAATACCTGTATAGCGCCAAACGTAGCAGGTATTGAATAGGTATTATAAAAGCGATCATTACCCCAGTTAAAAAAGTCGTGGGTTTGAAAGTTGGCATAATACCAAAGCGATTTTTTTAGTAAGTCAGCATTCTGGTAAGTGTCATAAATTGCATTTACCAGCGCTATGCCGTCCGCTGGTTTATCAAAATAAGCTTGTTCAGTGCCATTGGCAGTGTCTCTTTGATCCAAAAACCCTTTTTGGCAACTTAAAGGGAGCAGTACTACCAGTCCGACTGTCAGTACATATAAATATTTTTTAATCTTCATTATTATATTTTTTAAGGCCTTACTTAAAATGTTACACTTAAGCCAAGGGTGTAATATCTTGACAGGGGATACGTGCCTACATCAATACCAGCAGCGGTTGGGCCTGCTGCAGTAGCAGTAGCATCATTAGCATCATTACCGGTTGGCTGGCCAATTTCAGGATCTAAGCCAGAGTATTTTGTGATTGTGAATAGGTTTTGTGCTGAAAGTGATATCCGTACTTTGCTCAATGCTAATTTTTTAGCAATTTCACCCGGTAAGGTATATCCTAAAGTTACGTTGCGCAAACGCAGGTAACTACCGTTTTCAACATATACGCTCGATGGTACATTGTTAGCGCTGATATCATCATTATAGTTCAACCTTGCATAGCGGTTTGAAGGATTAGTAGGTGTCCAGCGGTTTTCAGCATACTCCTGGCTTACGTTTTGCACACCCACAAATCCGGCTGCCTGAAAGCTCTCCAGGTTACGGGCTGAATAGTTAAATATTTTGTTGCCATAGCTGCCGTAAAAGAAAGCATTAAAGTCAAAAGCTTTATAATTAAGGTCAAGGTTAAAGCCGCCATAAAATTTAGGGATCGGGCTGCCTAAGCTGGTACGGTCATCAGCCGTGATCTGTCCGTCGCCATTGATATCTTTGAATTTTCTGTCGCCGGGTTGAGTTGGCTGAGTATCATTACCTTGATAATGGCCGTCAGGTGCACCGGCATTCAATGCATCTATTTCAGCTTGAGTTTGGAATATGCCAAGGCTTTCATAACCATAAAACTCACCAACAGGCTGACCAATGTAGGTACGGCTAAACTGGTTCCATCCGTTTGCCGAAGCTGAGTTTAACACAACCAGGTTGGTAAGCGAGTTTATTCTTTTGTTAATGCTTAATAATTCATTATTTACTGTGGTAAGGTTTAAACCTACGCCATAATTAAAATCCTGAGAAACTTTTTTGCGGTAGTTCAGTGCAATTTCAAAGCCTTGGTTACGTATACTGCCTGCATTTTGGGCCTGCGTAGTAACGCCGGATTGTGAGGCAATTGGCACCTTCAATAAAAAGTCTTTGGAGTCCTTACGGTACCAGTCAACAGTAAGGGTTAAATCATTGTTCAGAAAAGCCATATCTAAACCAATATTGGTTTGGCGTGACGTTTCCCAGGTAAGATCTCTGTTATCAAGGTTCAGGTAAGCAAGGCCGGTTTGGTAATTGCCACCAAAAGGATAACCAACGTTGGTGCCTGATGCCGCCGGACCGCCTGAGCCGTAACGCGCAAGGTACTGGAATAATGGAATGTTTGACTGGTTACCTACTTCGCCATAACCAGCGCGTAATTTCAGATCAGATACGAAGTTTACATCCTTTAAAAAATCTTCCTGCTTAGCTCGCCACGCAATAGATGCCGAAGGAAACACGCCATATTGATTGCCTTGATAAAACCTTGATGAACCATCGCGACGAACCGTAGCGGTTAATAAGTATTTATCATCGTATTTATAGCTTAACCGACCAAACTGAGATGCCAGCGTATAAACAGTTTGATTACCAAATGCTACCAGATTTTGTACCTGGCTTAAATCACGAATGGAATTACTTGGTAAATTATTGCCATTACCGCCAATGGTTCTGAAGTTGTTTTTTTGTTCAGAAACACCAGCTAAAAGGTCTAAAGTGTGTTTGCCAAAGGTTTTATTATATGATATTGTATTTTCCCATAGCCACTCGTAAGTATTATTGGCACTTTGTGAGTAGGTACTCAGGTTATTATTACTCGCTACACCATATTGTTCCTGCGTACGTAAATCGGCAGGGGTAAAATAATATCCCGAATAATCAGAGGCATTGATACCCAGGTTGGTTTTTACTTTTAAACCTTCAATTATTGTTGCTTCAAGCGAGGTAGTGCTTAAAAAATAGTTGGTTTGATTTTTAGTATCTAATGATTCTATAAAATAAACAGGGTTGTTCCAGCTTTTGGTGTAAATGTTTATCGGGTTATAAAAACCATAGTTGCCTTTACCATCCGAGGCCTCTTTGGTGGCACTGTTAGCACCTATTGTTGGTATAAGGGCTGCAAGCTGTAACAAACTGCCAGTTCCAAATGGATTAGCATTATTTTGCCTTGAATACTTAGCACTTGCATTGGCTTTTAGCCATTTATTTACATTGTAATCAAGATTCAAACCCAGGTTGATCCTTTTAAAGAATGATCCCAATACAACACCTTTTTGGTCAAAGTAACCGGCTGAAAAAGCGGTTTGTACCTTTTCATTGCCACCGCGTATGGCCAAGTTATAATTTTGCCTTGAACCTGTGCGGTATACGGCATCTTGCCAGTTAACATTAGTTAATGCTGATGGGTTGCTCCATTCAGGCAGCTTATCTATAGGTGTTTCATTAGCAAGGGTTGCCCATTGTTCGGCATTCAATACTTTATATTTTTTAGGTTCGCTTTGTATGGAACCATTCATGTCTAAAGAAACCTGAACACCATCCTTACGGCCTTTTTTAGTAGTAATAATAACTACACCATTAGCCGCACGTACACCATATATAGCGGTTGCCGATGCATCCTTTAATATGTCCATTGAGGCAATGTCATTCGGGTTAATGTTGTTTAGGCCACCTGTAATGGGGTATCCATCAACAACATACAGCGGATCGTTGCTGCCTAAGCTACCCACACCGCGTATCTGCACGCTTACGCCTGCACCCGGTGCACCATCATTATTGGTTACCTGCACACCTGCCGCGCGGCCTTGCAGGGCCTGGTCAAGCTGGGTAACGGGTACTTTGGCCACCTGGTCGGCACTAACTGAGCTTACCGAACCGGTGAGGTCCTTACGCTGGGTGGTGCCGTAACCTACAACCACAATTTCCTGCAGCGCCTGGCTGTTTGATTGCAGGGTAATGTTTACGGTAGTACGGTCGCCTACGGGTATTTCCTGTGTGGCGTAACCTACATAAGTTACTACCAGTACCGCGCCATCTGGCACGTTAAGGCTGTAAGTACCGGTTGGGGTAGTTGTGGTACCCGTGGTGCTGCCCTTTACGCGCACGCTTGCCCCCGGTATTGGGCCTGCATTGTCAGAAACAACACCTGTAACACGCTTGCTTTGCGCAGAAGCGTTTAAAAAGGTAAAAGCAGCAAGTAACACAGACAGGAACAGCCTGAGATACCCACTGTTTCTGAAAAACAGTAAATTTCTTTTCATGTGACAGTAATTTGATTAGAGAACTGGGTTTATTAATTGTATGTAACAAATTTAACAGACAGCACTACAATGGTATAGTATTAAATTATCATTTTTCGATGCTTTTTAGTCGTTTTACATGCAAAAAGGGGAGGTTTGATACTTTTTTGCAATCGATGCCAAAATTTTTTTAATAGGTGTCTAAACAACATATAATAATATTACAGGCTGTTTAGCTCAATATGGCCGTTACATTAAGCCAATAAAATTTGAGCAGTGAAAATTGAACCCGTCAACGGTATTTATTTACCAATTGCTTATATTAGCCGTTCAATAATAGCTACCCGCATGAAAAAATATGGGCTTATAGGTTACCCGCTTTCCCATTCGTTTTCAAAAAAATACTTTACCGATAAATTTGAGCGCGAAGGTATCACCGATTGCGTTTACGAACTGTACCCGATAGAGGATATCAAGAACTTTAACGCCTTTTTGCATCAAAACCCGGATTTGTGCGGCCTTAACGTTACCATACCTTATAAGGTTGATGTAATGAAGTATATTGACTGGCTTGATGCCGGGGCAAAACATGTTGGCGCGGTAAATACTATCCGTATAGATAAGGAGTCGCCGGTATCGGTGGCATTCCAGGGCGAGGTTGGTTTTGGCGGGGATGATTTTAGGCTCGAAGGTTTCAATACCGATGTTTACGGGTTTGAGGAATCGCTTAAGCCATTATTAAAGTCACGCCATAGCAGCGCGTTGGTACTTGGTAATGGCGGCGCGGCCAAGGCGGTGTATTATGTATTGAATAAGCTGGAGATTCCATATACCATAGTAACCCGCAAAGAACAACCGGAAAGCATCCTGTTTGAGCAGCTTACAGCAAATATGGTTGCTGAAAATAAGCTTATCATTAATACTACCCCGGTAGGTACTTACCCTAATGTTGATGAATGCCCGCCTATACCTTATGAGGCCATTACCGACGGACATTTATTATACGACCTGATATACAACCCCGAGCAAACCCTGTTTTTGCAAAAGGGTGCTCAAGTTGGGGCCGATACAAAGAATGGCCATGAGATGCTGATACTGCAAGCCGAAAAAGCATGGACGATATGGAACTCCAAAGAACGTTATCCATGAGGTTTGCAGCTATATTGGCGGCGCTGATATTGCTGTTGGCGGCCTGTAACGATGATCAAGATTATTCGCCCAAGCCAAGGGGATATTTTCGGATTTATTACCCTGAGAAAGCATACCGCTTATATAATGAGGGCTGCCCTTACAGCTTTCAATATCCCGTATATGCCAATATCAGCCCTGACCCAAAAGCCGCGACCAATAGTTGCTGGATAAACATGAACTTTAAGCAGTTTAAAGGAGTGCTGCATTTAAGCTATCAGCCCGTAACCTCAAAAAAAATATTTAACGAGTTGGTTGAGGATGCCCACACCTTTGCTTTTAAACACACGGTAAAGGCTACTTCTATTGATGAAGGTTATATCAGCTACCCCGATCGTAAAGTTTACGGCCTGTATTACACCATTGATGGTAACGCGGCATCATCTGTACAGTTTTTTTTGACCGACAGCACCAAACATTATCTGCGCGGGGCATTATACTTTAGCAGCGAACCACGTTTGGATTCTATACAACCGGTGCTTGATTTTGTAAAGCAGGATGTTGACAGGATGATCAAAACATTCAGGTGGAAGTAGAGTATGAAACAATTTGCCAGATATCTGCAAATCATAGTATTGCTTGTAACTGTTTATGTTTGGGGGTGCTTGCGCTTACAGGTAGATATAGCGGCATCAAAAAACAATGCACTTATGATGGAGCGTATTGAAAATATAAAAAAAGAACAAAATGTTGATACTTTAAAGGCTGCTGCAATAAATGAAATAAAAGCCGGGCGCAGAGCTTTTACCGAATATTCAGATAGATCAGGTTATCTCTCTCTAATTTTAATTGCTGTAATAGTTTGTCAATTATTTATGTTATTTGATTCTTCGGTTCGAATTAAATGATTTTAATAACCGGTGCTTGATTTTGTAAAGCAGGATGTTGACAGGATGATCAAAACATTCAGGTGGAAGTAGGCCGTCAATATATCATGGCGGGATCAACAATGTAGTACAATATAACAAGCCCAGCCAAAAAATACTTTTCGCCGCCACCTTTTTAGCCTAATTTGAATACTTTTGCTGCCATGGCTAAGGTTCAGTGCTTCGTAAACAATCCATTTCAGGAAAATACTTACCTGTTGTATGATGATAGCGGCGAATGCGCCATTATTGATCCGGGTATGTACACCGGTGCCGAGCAAAATGCCGTAGTAAGTTTTATTGCCGAAAATAGCCTCAAGCCCGTATTGCTATTAAATACCCATTGCCATATTGACCATGTACTGGGCAATAAGTTCGTGTTCGATCAATACGGTTTAAAGCCAAAGTTTCATATCGGCGAAACTGTGGTGCTTAACCACGCTCCGGTAAGCGCGCAGCAAATGGGGTTCCGTTATGAAAACTCACCTTTGCCGGATGAATATCTGCCCGAAAGCGGTACCATCAGTTTTGGTGATACCACGCTCGAACTGATTTTCGCCCCCGGCCACTCGCCCGCGCACTTGTGCTTTTATGATAAGCAGGATGATATTTTGATAGGCGGCGATGTGCTTTTCAGGGGCAGCATAGGCCGTACTGATCTGCCGGGAGGCAATCATGCTCAATTATTAAAAAACATTCGCGAAAAATTATTTGTTCTGCCTGCGGATTGTACGGTATATCCCGGCCATGGCCCTGAAACCACTATCGGGTTTGAAAAACAATACAATCCCTTTTTTAACGATTAATACTTAGCACACAGCCCTCAACTTGAACACCTCGGTATACATAGCCAAACGCTACCTTTTTTCGCGTAAAAAGGTGCATGCCATCAATATCATATCGGGCATATCCATGCTTGGTGTGTTTGTGGGCAGCGCGGCGCTGATCATTATCCTGTCGGTATTCAACGGTTTTGAGAAAGTGATACTGTCGCTGTACAGCAATTTTAGTCCTGAACTGAAGATAGAGGCCAAACTGGGCAAAACCTTTAACCCTGATACTACCTACTTTACAAATCTGCAAAAGGATGAACGCATATTTTCGTACACCGAGGTATTGCAGGAGAAGGTGTTACTGCGTTATGGCAGCAAGCAATTTATCGGCACATTAAAAGGCGTTAGCAATAGCTTCTTAAAAAACACACAACTGGACAGTACCATCATGTCGGGTTCATTCACCCTGATGATGGATGGGAAGAATTACGCCGTTATAGGTACAACCATACAATCAAGCCTTGGGGTTAACGTTTATGATCCTAATGCCAACCTGCAGATCTATTCGCCGCGGCGCAATGCCGCCGCCGCATCTAACCCGCTTAATGAGTTTGTGGTACGCAATATTACTCCGTCGGGCGTGTTTGGTATACAGCAGGATTTTGATGATATTGTAGTAACCTCGCTTAGCTTTGCCCGCGATTTGTTAGACGAACCCAAGCAGGTATCATCATTAGAGCTCAACTTTAAAAAGGGTACTAACATTAACCAGGTTCAGCAGGATATTGAGCAGCATATTGGCAAACAATTTTATGTAAAAAGCCGCATGCAGCAAAATACCGAACTATATAAAACGTTGAATTACGAGCGATGGTCGGTATTTATGATATTAACATTTGTGCTCATCATCGCGGTATTTAATATAATTGGCTCATTAACCATGCTGGTAATTGATAAACGTAAGGATATTGCCATACTTACCAGCCTGGGCGCGGGTAAAAAGCTGATACAGGGCATCTTCTTTTTTGAGGGGATGATGATATCAATAATAGGTTGTGTAGCCGGTATTATTGTGGGTCTGATATTTTGTATATTACAGCAACATTACGGATTGATACGCATGGGCGGGGCATTAACGGTTATTGATGCTTACCCTGTGGATTTGAAAATAGCCGATTTTGGCCTCGTTTTTTTAACCGTTTTAATAATAGCGGTAATAGCCTCGGGCATAAGTGCCAGGCTTAGTGTTAAAGGATTAAGTGAAATAAAGCAGGATCTATAAATTAAATGATGCATTCATCATCTGTTAAATATGTGTTTTTAGGTTGCGCCGTTTTGTTAATGGCCATGGCATCATGCGGTGGCGGTAACTATAGCAACAAGCCTAAAGTTTATAAAGGCCTTTACAGTTTTGGCCCCGAGATAAAATCATTCAGCGAGTGCGGGCGCGAAAAGGAGTTTTGGGTTACCGATAGCTCAGCGCAGCTTGAACTTGAATACTCGCAACTTAACTTTGAAAAACCGTATGAACCGGTGTATGTAGAGGTTGAGGGCGTAAAGGTACCGTCAGATAAGGATGGCCTTGGAGCGGAGTATGACAGCACGCTGGTGGTGCGCAAACTCATCAAAATAACCCGGGAAATTCCGCAGGATATTTGCCATTAACTGTACCCGCTTAAACAATCAAAACAAATTAGCGGCTTATAGCTTTTAATATTAGCTTTAAGCTTTTAACCATGCGGCTTTAGCCCTATAAACTTCTTATCATGGAATCAAAACGTCAGCAAAAATTTGCGGGAGTAATTCAACAGGATCTTGCCGCTATATTTCAGCGCGAAGGCGCGGCTTACTTGCCCGATACGCTTGTAACTATAACAAAAGTACGTGTAACGCCCGATTTGGCTATAGCGCGTGTTTTTTTGAGCTTTTTTAACAGTCAAAATAACCAGCAGGCTTTGCAGTTGGTAAAATCGCACGCCTCCGAGATCAGGTATAAACTGGGTGCCCGTATTAAAGATCAGGTGCGCATCATCCCGCAGCTTGAGTTTTTTGTGGATGATACCAGCGAATATGTTGAGCGTATGGACAAGCTTTTTGATAAAATCAGCAAAGAGCCGCGCCAGCCCGATACTGAATAATTTTTTTAGCCATGGGAAAAGCATCGGTTACATTGGCGGCACATTTGGCAATTGCTGAAGTGCCCGTTTCGGTAGTAGTTGATTTTGACAGCGGTACAGATAAGCTTTTGCGTATTGACCTTACCGATGCCAATACCGCCCTCACGCCGCAAATAGTTGATGATGTTGAGGCATTCAGTAACTGGGTAAATACCAATCTTGACGATGCGGCCTGCCGGTACGGTATTGGTGGTTACCTGGAGAACCGAACTATTTACGCAGGCAGGCAATTATTCAGCGATGCCGGTGAAGCCCGTAGCCTGCATTTGGGCGTTGATATATGGGCAGCCGCCGGTACCGTTGTACGTGCTGCGCTTGATGGTACGGTGCATAGCTTTAAGGATAATGCCGGGCAAGGCGACTATGGCCCCACCATCATACTTCAGCACAATGTAAACGGACTCACACTCTATAGTTTGTACGGACATTTAAACCGGGCTTCGCTGCAGCATTTGCAGGTTGGGAAACAGGTACATGCCGGGCAAAAAATAGCGGAGTTTGGCGCTGCCGATGAGAACGGCAACTGGCCGCCGCATCTGCATTTTCAGTTAATGCTGGATATGCAGGGCAATCAGGGCGATTTTCCTGGCGTGTGCAAACCATCTCAAAAAGCGGAATACCTCGAAATTATTGCCGACCCTAATTTGCTGCTGAACTTTTTGCCTGAAGATTATAAATAACTCAGCCACCATTGTTTATGCGTCATTTTATACTTCATATACCACCGGCAGGGGAAGTATAAAATAAATACGCACAGCAGCCACATCAGGTAAACAAAGTATAACGGGGCACCTTGTTTTGGCCCCTCGCCGTTGTTGCCTGCCATAACTATTAAATAGGCGATAAAAGCCATCAGGCGCAGCAGGTACAGGTGCAGTATGTAATAAAACATGGGCACCCGGCCAAATACCACCATAATATTGGTAAAACGGTTGCCTGCATACTCAAAGCCTGCTAAAAGCAGGTTGCATGCGCCAAGCGTTATCAGCAGGTAATCTAACGATGGCGGATATTTTTGTACGTTGATAAACGACAGGATGGTACGATGCCACACCCCTTGATCCGTCCACGGGTTTGGATCGCCGTAAATATTGATAAACCGTAGCACCACGAACAGCGCTAATGATGACAGCCCAATGGTTAACAGCAGCGGCTGCCTTTTAGCAGGATCAAGCTTAAAGATGCCGCCAAATACATAGCCTAAGGCCATAACGCCTATCCACGGTATCAGCGGGTACAAAACAAATACTTTGGTGTAGCCTGTTAATTGTATAATGCCTTGTATGTGCAAAATACTCCAAACAGTACCCCAGGGAGCTTGTAGCTGGTCGGCTTTGATGCCGTCCAAAGCGTTGTGCCCGAATATCATGATGAGCCCAAAGGTGGCAATTACAGCGCGTGGCAAATAAATAAGTCCGGCTAATACCATCATGCTGATGCCTAAAGCCCAGATCACCTGTATAAATACAAAATCGAACTTAATATTTAATGACCAGCCGAAGCGTATAACCGTTAGTTCGAGTAACACCAGCCATATACCGCGGCTTAGCAAAAATTTGGCGGCCTCGCCCTTGGTTTTACCCCTGCTAAAAGAGAGGAAAGCGCCCGTGCCGGCTAAAAAAACAAAAGTAGGCGCGCAAAAATGTGTTATAAAACGGGTCAGGAATAATGATGTTGAAGCCTTGGTGAGGTCGGTAGGATCAAATTGCTGCGGCATAAAAAAATCGCGTGCATGGTCTAACGCCATAATTACCATAATAAGGCCGCGCGTAATATCTATTGAGTCGACCCTTTTTTTAGGCTGAACAACAAAATCGGTCATTGTAATAAAGTTTAATGCAACTTACATAAAACTAATCTATATACAAGGCTTAAATTTAATTTATAGCCTTATGATATGTAACTTCGCGGTTCAGATGCAAAGAGAGCAGATTTCGGTATTCGATATATTCAAGATAGGCATAGGGCCATCAAGTTCGCACACGTTAGGCCCCTGGCGTGCGGCACAGCAATTTGTACAGTTGCTGACTGATGCGGGTGCCTTGCCGCAGGTGGTGCAGGTAAAGGTGCTGTTGTACGGCTCGCTGGCAAAAACCGGCAAGGGCCACGGTACCGATATCGCCATACTGTTGGGCCTAAGCGGGGATGACCCGGTTACCTGTGAGGTTAACCAGGTAGAGCCGAAAGTTAACGAGATCATCACCTCGAGGCAATTAGTGCTGGGCGATGTAAGGCCCATCAGCTTTTATAAGGATGATGACCTGTTATTTTTGTTTAGCCAAAGTTTGCCTTACCACCCCAATGCCGTTACCTTCCAGGCTTTTTTGAGCGATGGTAAGGCTATATCGGCCACATATTATTCTATTGGCGGAGGTTTTGTAATTAAGGAAGGGGATGATAACAGCTCCAGAGCGGAGGTAGACCTGCCTTTTCCGATCGATACTGCCCGCGATCTGCTGATATGGTGTATGAAAACCGGCCTCAAAATATCTGAGGTGGTGATGGAGAACGAGCTTGCCTGGCGCACCGAAGCCGAAACCCGCGCGGGTGTACTCAATATATTTAGAGTGATAAAAGAATGTATTTACCGTGGATGCCATACCGGAGGCTCATTACCCGGCGGCCTTAACGTGGCACGCCGTGCAGCAAGCCTTAACAAGCGCCTTACCAAAGGTTTGCCATACAATAACTACGAGGAGTGGGTTAGCGTGATCAGGCAAAGCGGTGACGGTTTTAAAAATATACTGGATTGGGTGAGCTGCTTCGCGCTGGCTGTTAATGAGGAGAATGCCTCGTTCGGCCGTGTAGTTACTGCGCCAACCAATGGCGCGGCAGGGGTTATACCTGCGGTACTGCAATATTACATCGCTTTTTGTGATGGTTTTAGTGATGATAAGATCATCAGGTTTATGATGACGGCATCGGAGGTTGGCAGCATCTTTAAAAAGGGCGCAACCATATCAGCCGCCATGGGCGGTTGCCAGGCCGAGATCGGCGTATCATCAGCCATGGCCGCGGCGGCACTTACCGAGTGCCTGGGCGGCTCGCAAAGGCAGGTGCTAATGGCCGCCGAAATTGCTATGGAGCATCATCTCGGCCTAACGTGCGATCCTATTGGCGGCCTGGTGCAGGTACCTTGCATCGAGCGTAATACCATGGGCGCCATCAAGGCCATCACGGCATCACAACTGGCACTGCAAACCAATCCCGATAATGCCAAGGTAAGCCTTGACGCGGTGGTAAGAACCATGTGGCAAACTGCGCAGGATATGAACTCAAAATATAAAGAAACATCTGACGGTGGCCTGGCGGTAAACATACCGATCAGCTTACCTGAATGTTGATCCTCAGATAAAAAAACAAATCAGCACACCCATGATCAATATTTTCCGATCGTACAACCCGATAGTGATACTGTGGCTGGCAGTGCTGGTTTTTGCCATGCGTATAGGTTATTTAGTTAATGTGCCCGATAAGCTGGAGTTTATCTTTGTCGAGTCGTTCTCGCGCCTGCTGGTGCCGGTATCCTATGAGTATGCTTTATCGCCATTCTTTAATGTATTGCTGGCAGCGTTGCTGGTATTTATACAGGCTTTGTTGCTTAATACCATGGTGAACTACTTTAACCTGCTCAACAAGCCCTCGTATATGCCTGCCTTGATGTATATCACGGTATCTGCCTTGTTTACCCCGTTTTTAAGGCTGAGCGCGCCGCTTATATGTAATTTTTTGGTGATATGGCTGCTGTATAAACTATTCAGCCTTTATAAGGGCAGCGAGGTAAAATCCACCTGTTATGATATGGGGTTGATCGTGGCTCTCGGTTCACTTATCTACCTGCCATTCAGTTGGGTGTTTTTGGTGGTGTTTATCGCGCTCATTATTTTCAGGCCTTTTAACTGGCGCGAGTGGGCGGCAGTAATTATTGGTTACGCAACCGTATTTTTCTTTTTAGCCGTAGTGTATTATTGTAATGACAGGATAGGCCGTTTCTCAGGTATATGGCTGCCGCTGGCGGGTAAATTTCCAACAAGCATCAGCATCAATAACTATACTTACACGCTGCTTATACCGGTAGTAGTTATACTGGCCATATCGGCCTATAAATTGCAGCAGGGCTTTTTTAAGAGCTATGTACACATCCGCAAATCGTTCCAGTTATTGCTGGTGTATTTTGTGGTGGCCGGCTTAGCATTTTATGTAAAACCTGAGTTTCAGCTCAACCATTTTTTGCTTTGCGCTGTGCCTGTGGCCATTACTTTCGCCTATTATTTTTTGCATGCCACAAGCCGCTGGTTTTACGAAACGCTGTATTTTTTATTAGTGGCGGGCATTATTTACTTTCAGTTTAACACTTTTTAACTATAATATTCGTCCAAATTTGAGCCGTTATGTTAGCTTTGTAACATGAAATTTGGAGTTGTTATATTTCCGGGGTCCAATTGCGATGAAGATATTATCTACGTATTGGATAAGATATTGGGTCAGCAGGTAGTACGCCTTTGGCATAAGGATCACGACCTGCAAGGTTGTGATTTTATAGTATTGCCCGGTGGTTTCTCATTTGGTGATTATTTACGTTCTGGCGCTATTGCCCGTTTTTCGCCAATTATGCAGGAGGTTATACAGTTTGCTGCAAAAGGCGGTTATGTAATGGGTATATGCAATGGTTTCCAGATACTGACCGAATCAGGATTGCTTGAAGGTGCCCTGCTGCATAACAAAAACCGTAAATTTATCTGTCATAACACTTTTGTGTTGCCTCAAACCCAAAATTCATTGCTTACCGCGCAGATTGATGCGCAGCGTGTACTGAAAATTCCGGTAGCGCATGGCGAGGGTAATTATTTTGCTGACGCGGATACACTGAAATCAATTAATGATAATGACCAGGTATTGTTCAGGTATTGTGATGAGGCGGGTAATATAACTGATGATGCCAATCCTAACGGTACACTGCAAAACATTGCAGGCATCACCAATAAAAACCGTAATGTGTTTGGTTTTATGCCACATCCTGAGCGCGCCGCCGATGCTGTGCTTGCCAATGAGGATGGCCTGGCTATTTTTGAATCAATATTATCAATGGTGAAGGCCTGATGGCTAACCTGGTAATTGATATAGGGAATACGCTTACCAAGGTTGCCGTTTTTGAGCAGCAACAATTGCTTGAAACCGGGCACTATGCCGATGCTGATACCGCTTTATTTGATGAGTTGCTTAACAGGTACACCATCAGCAAAGCCATCATATCATCAGTAAAAAAGGATACACCTTACTGGCTCTCTGTATTAGGCACACGGTTAACAGTAGTGCATTTTGCCGCTGCTATGGCTCAGGGCATTACCAACCATTACCTTACACCACATACCCTGGGGCTTGACAGGGTTGCCGCGGTTAACGGCGCGGTATATTTGTACCCCCAAAAAAACAGCCTGGTAATTGATGGCGGCACCACAATAACTTATGATTGGGTTGATGCCGGTGCAAATTATTTTGGCGGCAGTATATCGCCGGGGCTAAATACCCGTTATAAGGCTTTAAACCATTACACACAAGGGCTGCCGTTGGTTGAAGCCGATGCCGCTTTCGGAATGGATTATGGCAACAGTACGCTAACCGCCATACAATCCGGTGTGCAAAACGGGTTAAAATACGAGCTTGAAGGCTTTATTAAGGCTTACAGCAAAACTGATAAACAACTGAACATTATACTAACCGGCGGTGATAGCGATTTTTTTGATACTCTGTTGAAAAATAGCATCTTTGCCCCCCAAATTAATATTGAACCTAATTTGGTTTTAATAGGATTAAATGCTGCATTACTACAACATAATGACTAAATACACTAAGCTATTTATTACGCTTGTTCTTGTTATCAGTGCCTTTGGCGCAAGCGCTCAAAACGGTGCAACCACAAGTTCGCCTTATTCACGATACGGTATTGGCGATATTGACCCGAACTGGACACCGCAAACAGCCGGTATGGGCGGTATAGCAACAGCAACTAATACTATCAGTGGTTTTGCCACTATCAATACCATTAACCCGGCATCATACGGGGCCATTGCGCTTACTACCATTGATGTTGGCGCGTTTGGCAGCAGCCTTAAACTTACCCGCGACGGGCAGGGGTCAGAAAAAAGTACCAACTTCAGGCTTAACCACCTGCTTTTCGCCTTCCCGGTAACCAAGCGTTCGGCCTTGAGCTTTGGCTTGCAGCCATACAGCCAGCGTGGTTATGAGTATACCCAAACACAATCAAACCTGGGTACAGGTGACCCGGCTGATACCAACGCGGTAAATTTAAAATACAGCGGCGAAGGCGGTTTAACCAAAGCGCACATCGGTTATGGTTTTGGCATTGGTAAGCATTTAATGCTGGGTGCCAATGTATCATACATATTCGGCAGCATGAAGGATTACCGGGTAACGTCAATACCTGATCTGTACGGCGCTTTCAATACCCGTATCGAGAATAATGCAAGTGTGCAGGGCCTTAATTACGATTACGGCGCGCAGTTTATGTTTAATGTAAGCGAACGTAATGTAGTTACTTTCGGTTATTCAGGTTCGGCGCCAACCAAACTTAATATTCAAAACAGCACCTACGTTTCGCACTTTACCATTAACAGTACCGACGGTAGCGAGAACCTGCCGCTTGACAGTGTGGTGAGTACCGTAAGCCCTAAATCAAAACTTAAACTACCATCGGTAAACAGGTTTGGTGTATCATTCAAAGCCGGCGAAAAGTTATTGATAGGTGCTGATTACACAATGGGTAAATGGTCTGATCTGTCTGCCGCGGGCGATGGTTATGAAAACGTTAACCAAAACATGAAGGATAGCAAAACCTATAACATTGGCGCGCAAATAACGCCAAATATCAACAAGCTTAATAACTACTGGGCCCTGGTTGATTACCGTTTTGGTTTTATGTATAACCAAACCAACCTGCGTGTTAACAGTACCGATATTACCCAGTACGCCGCTACTTTTGGTTTAGGTCTTCCGTTGCGCCCGAGCCAAACAAGCACCAGCTACTACAAGATCAACGTATCGGCCGAGATAGGTAAACGCGGTTCACTTATCAATAATCTGGTTAAAGAGAATTACATTAACATACGTTTAGGGTTTACGCTTAATGATAAGTGGTTTACCCGTTATAAGTTTGATTAACATGTTTTTGCACAGGGGTAAAAAGGCATCAATATGGTGGTTTGCAGTGTTGTTTGCAGGCTTGTTTTTTACCTCGTGCGAGAATGATCTTAAAAAGATCAAAGCCCTGTCTGAGCAGGATATTAAACCACAGGAGCGTACCATTGATGCCGAGATCACTTACAGCGACTCGGCACATGTTAAGGCCGTGGTTTTTGCCCCGCTGATGATCAACCATAAGGTTGATACCCCGTATTACGAAATGCCCAATGGTGTTAAGATCCTTTTTTATGATAAGGATCTTAAAGTGATCAACACACTTACCTCAAAGTATGCCATCACTAAAAACGATAACAGCCTTATTGAGCTGTACAAAAACGTGGTATCAAAAAACCAGCAGGGAGATGTGTTTAAATCCGAAGAACTTATCTGGAATTCCAAAACCCAATTGATAACCTCAAGCCAGCCCGTACAAATAGTTTTTGCCAATGGCAATATTTCAAACGGTACCAATTTTGAGAGCAACCAGGACTTTACCCGTTACAGCATGAACCAAACTACCGGCATCTGGAATGTGGATGAAAAAGCCATGCAGCAATAAATAATTTCAACGTCAAATTTGTTTGAGAGAATTTTACTAAAAATTGTATCTTGCGCCCTCTTTTTAAATAGTTAATAATTATAGAGTTTATATGGGAATTATGAGTTTTTTGCGCGAGAAGATGGGGGTGATACTCGTCATCGTTATCGGTATTGCGCTTTTTGCTTTTGTTGCAGGCGAGGTTATCCACTTTGGTGGCTCGTTTTTCAGAGGTGATGCCAACACGGTTGGTATAGTGGGTGATGAAAATATCTCCATTCAGGATTTTAATGCCAGGGTTGAGCAAAATTCAGAACAATTCAAACAACAATCAGGTCAGGCAAGCATTACGCCGCAAATATTGAGCTACGTACAGGAAAACACCTGGAACCAGATGATCAGCCGTGCTATTATCACTAACCAGATAGCCAAACTGAACATCACCGTAGGCGAAAGCGAAACCAAATCACTTATCAGCGGTAATAACCCAAGCCCTCAAATTGTGCAGATGTTTGGCAACCCGCAAACCGGCGAGCTTGACCGCGCGCAACTTAACAACGTGCTGAGCAACATTAACGCGGCTAAGGATGGCGACCCGATGAAAAAGCAATGGCGTGATTTTGTGGCTCAGATCATCGAGTCAAAAAAGGCTGAAAAATATGTGGCCCTTGTTAGCAATGGCCTGTATGTAAATTCGCTTGAAGCTAAAGACGATTATGAAGCTAAGAACAAGCTGGCCAACTTTCAGTATGTAGCGCTTGATTATGCGTCAATACCTGATAATAAAGTTACCATTACTGATGCCGATTACCAGGAGTATTACGATGCGCATAAAAACCTGTTTAAGAATAAACAGGAACTGCGCAGCTTTAAATATGTGGCAGTGAACGGCGCGGCCTCAAAAGAGGACAGCGCGGCCATAAAAACGCAAGCCGAAAAACTGGCTGCTGATTTTAAAACCAGCAATAACGACTCGTTATTTGTACAAATAAACGCCGAAACCAAGGAGCCTATTGTTTACCGCAAAAAAGGGCAGCTTGACCCTGCGCTTGATTCGGTAATGTTTAATGCTGCAAAAGGTTTTGTATATGGTCCATACCTGTCAAACGGCAGTTACAAAGTAGCCAAACTGGTCGACTCACGTGTTGGTCCGGATTCAGTTAAAGCAAGCCACATCCTTATCTCTGCCCAGGCAGCAGGCGGTGAAGAAAAAGCTTTGGCTAAGGTAGACTCATTGAAAAAGCTGATACAAGGCGGCCGTTCATTTGATGAGCTGGCTAAATTGTTCTCAGAAGATAAACAATCAGGCGAAAAAGGCGGTAGCCTGGGTACTTTTGGCCGTGGTGCCATGGTGCCCGCGTTTGATGAGGCTGCTTTTAACGGCAGCAAAGGCGAGCTTAAAGTAGTTACTACCCAGTTTGGTGTTCACCTGATCCGTATAGAGGATCAAAAAGGTTCGTCAAAAGTAGTTAAGGTTGCCGTGGTTGATAAACCGATAGCGCCAAGCGAAAAAACACGCACAACCGCTTACAGCAAAGCACAGGCATTTTTAGCCGGTGTTAACAATGGCGATTTTAGCGCCGAAGCCAAAAAAGATAAATTAACCATTATGCCGGCTAATGATGTTAACGGTGTTGCATCAGGCTTGCCGGGTTTAGATAATGCCCGTGAGCTTGTACGCTGGGTATTTAAAGCCGATGTTGGTGATGTATCTGAGCAGGTGTTTACTGCCGGCGATCAATATATTGTTGCGCAGTTAACTCAAATAAAACCTGAAGGCCAGTTGCCGCTTGATGCTGTTAAAACAGCTATTGAGGCTGCGGTACGCAACAAGGTTAAAGCAAAACAACTTGTTGAAAAAATGCAGGGGGCTGTTAACGGGGCATCAAGTATTAACCAGGTAGCCCAAAAAGTGGGTGGCAAGGTAGCTCCCGCACAAAACATTGTATTTGCTAACCCTGTAATACCGGGTGTTGGTGTTGAGTATAGTGTTATAGGTTCAGTATTCGGCTCACAACCTAAAAAAGTATCAAAACCTGTTGAAGGCACTAACGGCGTTTACGCTTTTGTGGTTGATGGTTTTGTTAAACCGGCGCCATTAACCAATGCCATTAAACAAAAACAACAGCTTGGCCAGGCATTACTGCAACGCTCACAAGGCCAGTTGTTCGAGGCGCTGCAAGATAAGGCGAATGTAAAAGATTACAGAGCTAAGTTCTTATAACCGTATTTTAAAGTAATTTTGCATCCGGGAATGTTATATAACGTTCCCGGATTTTTTATTTTAAAGAAAGATGGAAATTCAGGAAAATATCATAAATAAGGTTGCCCAAAGCGGGTTGGTAACGCTTGATCCGGCGGAGTTTTACCAGCAGGGCGAACGTGTGGTGTACGATATAAAGGATAATCTTTTTCACGGGTTGATACTAAAGGAAAAGGATTTCAGGGAATTTGTTAAGGGGCATGACTGGAGCCAGTATCAGGATAAGTTTGTAGCCGTTACCTGCACGGCCGATGCCATTGTACCGGCATGGGCATACATGCTGCTGGCCAACCGCATGGCACCTTACGCCCGCGAGGTAGTGTTTGGTGATGCAGAGGTTCTTGAAACGGTACTGTTTGTAAAAGCCACCGCAAACCTTGATACAGAGAAATATCGCGACCAGCGCCTTGTTATAAAAGGCTGCGGTGATGTGCCGGTGCCTGTGGCCGCTTACGTTGAACTTGCTAAAAAGCTTACCCCGGTGGCAAAAAGCCTGATGTTTGGTGAGCCGTGCTCAACCGTGCCTATCTATAAGCGTAAGGATTAATATTTACGCTATTATAAAAACGGTGTGTTTTTTGTGACTGTAAATAGTGATACAATTTGAGTAAGCTGCGGCATGTTAAACTATTTTGGCGCGCAGCCGTCAAATTGCACAGTAACTGCGTATAAAGCGCATGTTGATAAACCCGGAATACACCGAATGAAGAAATTTATTTTAATATGCAGCCTGCTTGTAATAGCAGTTATACCAAACTACGCTCAAACGCTTGATAACGTTGATAAAGCTGTTTTTGGCGTAGGAGAGGAGCTGAACTACAAACTTAAATACGGCATTTTCACTGCCGCCGAGGCCAACTTAAAGGTGGCGGAAAGCGCGCAAAAATTTGATGGTAAACCGGCGTACCACATCATTGCTGATGGTAAAACGGCCGGTACGTTCAACGTATTTTACAAAGTGCGTAACCGTTATGAGAGCTTTGTTGACAAAACAACTTTGATGCCCTATTTCTACACCGAAAACCGTAAGGAGGGGAGTTATAAGCATACCGATAAGGTTACGTTTAACCATAAGGACGGTAAAATAAAAGCCGACAAAGGTGAGTTTGAGTTTAAGGGGCAGATGTTTGATTTTGTATCGGCTTATTATTTTGCCCGTTCGCTTGATATATCAAAGATCAAGATTGGCCAAACTATTGATATGCCTTACTTTTTAGAGGATGGCATACATAAGCTGAGCATAACATATTTGGGCAAGGAGCAGGTTAAATGCTCAATGGGTACCTTTAATTGCTTAAAGTTCAACCCAACTATTATACCCGGCAAAATATTTAAAAAGAATAGTAAACTGTATCTTTGGATAACGGATGATGCCAACCGCATACCGGTAAGGGCACATGTTGAAGTAATTGTGGGTAGCCTTACTATGGACCTCACCGGGGCCAAAGGGCTAAAATATCCGCTAAATCCTATAAAGAAGTAATTAATAATGATGATTGAAGTTGGCAGCGTACTGGTGCATGAGGATGTAGTGAGGGAGAATTTTGTTTGTAATTTGAACAAATGCAAGGGCGCGTGTTGTATTGAAGGCGACTCGGGTGCGCCGTTGCTGAATGAGGAACGTGCCATACTGGATGAGATATATCCTAAGGTAAAACCATACATGACGGCCAAGGGGATTGCCACCGTTGAACAGGATGGTACTTATGTTACCGATTTTGAAGGCGACTACACCACGCCGTGTGTTGACACGAATAAAGAGTGTGCTTACGTAATCATGGAAAACGGCATCACCAAATGTGCCATAGAAAAAGCATATGAGGCCGGCGATATTGACTGGAAAAAACCTATATCATGCCATCTGTACCCTATACGCATTACCGCTTACCCGGAGTTTGATGTGTTGCATTACGATCGCTGGAGTATTTGCAGCGATGCCTGTACCTTTGGCGATCAGCTTAAAGTACATGTACACGAATTTTTAAAAGGACCGCTCATTCGTAAATACGGTGAGGATTGGTACAAAGAGCTTGAAGAAGCCGTAGCTGCTGAAGCATAAAAGAGAGAGAGCGATGAACAATATTCATCGCTCTCTCTCTTTTATAAAGCTATATGTATTTGCTTACCTTTTGGCTTCTGCCGATCAGGAGATAGAGCAGGCACCCTATAAATGGTGCAAGTAATACGATCACTACCCAAAGCAATTTTGTAAACTGATCTTTAAAGTCTGACCGGACAATGTCTATTAAGGTCAGGATTGGAATTATTACGACAAAGAAGATCAGTATTATCTCCGGAGTGCCTAAGCTTAAAAATGCGGGTTCCATAGGTTTAATATTGTTTATGTGATGTATGTAATTAAGATACAGATAAGTATATATTGTTACATGTAAATTAGGTGAATGGTTAGCTGATGTTTACAAGGCGTTTTACAATTAAATTAAATATTATTGTAAACTAATAAGCTAACATCGCATGAAAACAGCTCTGATAACAGGTATTACCGGGCAGGACGGCGCTTACTTAGCCGAATTTCTGTTGAAAAAAGGTTATACGGTGCATGGGCTAAAGCGGCGTTCGTCATTATTTAATACTGATCGTATTGATCATTTATACACCGATCCGCATGAGCAGGAGGTAAAGTTCAGGCTGCACTACGGCGATCTGACCGATTCAACCAACCTCATCCGTATTATTCAGGAAATTCAGCCTGACGAGATCTATAACCTGGCCGCGCAAAGCCATGTAAAGGTGAGCTTTGATACGCCCGAATATACGGCCAATGCCGATGGTATAGGTGTGTTGCGGGTACTGGAGGCTGTGCGCCTGTTAGGGCTTACCAGCAAAACGCGTGTTTACCAGGCATCAACATCGGAGTTGTATGGTTTGGTGCAGGCTGTGCCGCAAAGCGAAACCACCCCTTTTTATCCACGCTCGCCGTATGCGGTGGCCAAGTTGTATGGTTATTGGATCACCGTTAACTATCGCGAAGCATATAATATGTATGCCTGCAATGGTATATTATTTAACCACGAAAGCCCGGTACGCGGCGAAACCTTTGTTACCCGCAAAATAACCCGCGCTGCGGCCAGGATAGCTATGGGTTTACAAAGCCACCTGTATATGGGCAACCTTTCGGCACAGCGCGACTGGGGACACGCAAAAGATTATGTGGAAGCCATGTGGCTGATGCTGCAGCAAACCGAGCCGCAGGATTTTGTGATAGCTACAGGTGTTACCACTACCGTGCGTGATTTTATAAGGCTGGCCTTTGCCGAACTGGGTATTGAAATTGAGTTTAGCGGCAGGAACGAAAACGAGAAGGGGGTGATCATTGACCTGGACGAAGACCGCCTTACCGAATTAAATATTGATGCGGCAAAACTTAAATTCGGGCAAACGGTTGTAAAGGTTGATCCGAAATATTACCGCCCAACTGAAGTGGAATTACTGATAGGCGATGCCACTAAAGCCCGTACAATACTGGGTTGGCAGCCTAAGTATGATCTGGATGCACTGGTTGCCGATATGGTACATGCCGATCTGCTTGAGGTTAAAAAGGATGGCCACCTGCAAAAAGGCGGATTTAAAACACTAAATTATTTTGAATAGGTAAAAACAACAGCCTCAAATGAAAAAAATATTTACGCTTGTACTCATCATTGTTTCATCTGCTATTGCCGCGAGGGCGCAATCGGTTTACCAGCCGTACTCATACCAGTTCTATCAAAAGCTGAATGCCGATGTGTACTCTACTAAAACACGGGTGCATAGTGCCTTAAAGCCATTTTTAGTTGATGACAGCCTGTTGCGCCACAGTTACGATTCATTAATGAATTATGGCAGCGATGGTGAGCATGGGGCCGGGTACCGTAAGCTGTTTACCGAGCATCAGATAGATGTTAAAACCCCTAACAGTACTTTCTACGCTGATCTGCTGCCTGACCTGGTTATTGGTCGTGACTTTAGGCAGTTTAAGCGTACAACCCGTATTACATCATTAGGCCTGCAAGTAGGCGGTACTTTTGGCGATAAGGTATCATACAACGTAAGCGGCTTTTTAAACCGTGCTTTATTTCCTGAATATTTAACCACTTACATTAACCAGGTGGGTATTGTACCCGGCCAGGCATATTCTCGCAGCCCGAATAGCAGCGATACCAAGGATTGGTCGTACATAACAGCCAATATATCCTATACTCCTGTAAAGTATCTGAATATCTCTGCCGGCCGCGACCGTACATTTATAGGCGATGGTTACCGTTCATTGCTTTTATCTGATTACGCTTCTCCTTCTAATTACTTCAGGCTGACCGGAACGTTGGGCAATGTGCGTTACATGGCCATGTGGACGAACATGAGCGACCCGATGAATCCTGATCTGAATAATTATACACACGACAGGCGTAAATGGGGCATATTTCACTTTTTAGACTGGAATGTAAACAACCGCCTGTCATTAGGTTTTTTTGATGCAATTGTATGGGCCAATGAGGACGATGCAGGCCATAAACGCGGGTTTGATTTTACTTATATCAACCCTATTATATTTTTGCGCCCTCTTGAGGCATCAAGCGGATCGCCGGATAATGCCGTTATCGGTTTCACAAGTAAATATAAGATCAGTGACCACCTTACTGCCTACGGCCAGTTTATGCTGGATGAGTTTGAGGCGGATAATTTTTTCTCAGGCAATGGCAGCTCACGTAATAAGTTTGGCTGGCAACTGGGCGTGCGCGGCGCAAACCTGTTTAGCATACAAGGATTAAATTATTTACTGGAAACCAATACCATTAGTCCGTATACCTTCTCTGAGCGTTCAACAGCGATAAATTATACCAGTAACAGCGAATCTCTGGCGCATCCATGGGGTGCTAATTTCAGGGAAGTAGTAGGATTATTAAATTACTCATACAAACGCTTTGATTTTTCGGGAGAGTTTGATTTTGGCAGATACGGTATGGATATAAACGGACTTAACTACGGTAAAAATTTGTTTGATGATTACCGCGAACCTGCACGGCTTACCGGCAACTGGACCGGGCAGGGTTTAACCACCAATATGTATTTACTTGAAGGTAAGGTGGCGTATTTGCTCAACCCAAAATATAACCTGCGCATTGAGCTTGGCGGCTTGATACGTGACGATGTAAACAACGAGTTTAAAAGCCGTACAGGCATGATCACCGTTGGGCTGCGCAGTTCGTTCCGCAGCTTTTATAATGATTTGGCCGGGTTTAAATCACGTAAAAGCGGTATGGCGATAGATTAAAGGGTTTATAAATTAAACCCTTTAATTCTGCCCAACTGCTTATCCAGTTCAACGGCCGCGCTTATTAATGCAAGATGTGTGAATGCCTGCGGAAAGTTACCCAGGTGTTCGCCACGTTTACCCAGCTCTTCGCTAAAAAGGCCAAGGTGATTGGCATAGCCCATCATTTTTTCAAAATTTTCAACGGCGCGGTCAATCTCGCCGCTTTTGGCCAAAGCTTCAATAAACCAAAACGAGCACATATTAAAAGTACCTTCCTCACCATCCAGTCCGTCAATTTTTTCAAGGTGATTGTGGTACCGGTATATCAGTACATCCAGCCGCAGGTCGCGGTCTATCACTTTCATGGTTGATTGCCAGCGTGGCTCCAACGGCGTTATGAAATGGGTAAGCGGCATCAGCAATGCACTGGCATCAACATTATTAGCGCCTTTATACTGCACCCAGGCCTGCAGGTCATTATTCCAAAAGTTGTGGTAAATATCAGTATATATCTCATCGCGCACAGCCCTCCATTCCTTTTCAGGGAAAGGGAATGAGCGGTCCTCGCCAATTTTAATGGCCCTGTCCATAGCAACCCAGCACATCAGGCGCGTGTGTAAAAATTCGCGCTTCATATTCCTTATTTCCCAAATGCCGTGGTCGGGCTCCCGCCAGCGTTCAATAACATGCTGTACCTGTTTTTCAATAATGCCCCAAAAGGCGAAAGTTATTGGTTTGTACGATTTATTGTAGATGTAGATGGTATCTATCAATTCACCATAAATATCCAACTGGGTTTGGTTGGCGGCTTCGTTACCTATACGTACAGGTTTTGAGCCTTTGTAACCATCCAGGTGGTCAAGTTCTTTTTCGGATAAGGATCTTTCGCCATCAATACCGTACAGCAATTGCAGGTTGTTATTTTTACAAAGCTCGTATATCCAATCTAAAAACTGAGTGGCTTCTTCATTCAAGCCCAGCCTTAAAAAAGCATACATGGTAAAAGCGGCATCACGTATCCAGGTAAAGCGGTAATCCCAGTTGCGGTTACCCCCAACTGTTTCAGGCAAACCAAAAGTAGGCGCGGCTATTACCGAACCAAACTCGGCGGAGGTAAGCAGTTTTAAGGTGATGGCCGAGCGGTAGATCACCTCGCTGTAGCGGCCCTTATAGGCGGCCTTGTTAAGCCAGGTGCGCCATTGGCTTATAGTTTCGCGGTAAGTATTTTCAGTATAATAGGTAATATGCTTCAGCTCCTTTTCATCACCTGTTTTGATGGATTCAAGAACTATCCAGGCATCTTCTGATTCGTTAAGGGTAATATCCGCGCAGCCTTTTTGATCATTGATCTCAAGGGGAAAATTTGATATGAGCCGAAGCTTTGCACCGCCATCATTAATACTGGTAAAAATAAGCTCGTTTTCACTTTTAGCTTCTACCTCATGTGTAGCGGTGGCATAATCAAACCGGGGTACACAATTTATACGGAAGCTGATATTGCCCCGGATGGTTTTTATTCGCCGTACAATAGCGCATACTGAACTTTTAGGATCACGGGTTATAGGCATGTAATCAGTAAGTTCGGCAATACCATCTTCTGAAAAAAAGCGGGTGAGCAACACCGCTGTGCCCGGTATATAAAGCTGGCGGGTATTATAATCCTGTAGTTGTGGTTCTACCGAAAAATAGCCTCCCTTATTTTCATCAAGCATTGACGCGAATATGGTAGGTGAATCAAACCTCGGGAAGGACATGAAATCAATTGACCCGTTAAGCGACACCAAGGCCACAGTTTTCATGTTGCCTATAATGCCATAATTTTCTATAGGTTGGTAGGGTCGTTTTTCATGCTCCATGCGCAGGTAGTTGTTTGTTACCTTAACATAACCCCATACAGGCGTAAAGGTTTACAGCTACAACCCGCGGGCATGTATAAACAAAAAACGGGCGGTAAAAACCGCCCGTTATATTTATGATGCAATGGTATGTGTTGTATCTTTTTTCAGCCCCATCAGCCTAACCTGTGTGGAGATAGCCGCGGCATCGTAACCGCATTCAGCCCAAAGCTCAGGTTGTTCACCGTGTTCAATAATGGCATCAGGCATGCCCAGGCGTTTAATTTTGGCACTGTAGCCATGGTCTGCCATAAACTCGAGCACCGCGCTGCCCATGCCGCCTTCAAGGCAACCATCCTCAACGGTTATCACCTTATCAAACTTTTGGAAAACGCTGTGCAATAAAGCCTCATCCAATGGTTTAACAAAGCGCAGGTCATAATGGGCAGGGTAGTAGCCCTCGTTATTCAATTCGGTAATAGCTTTAGTAGCCTCGTTGCCTATAGTGCCGATTGTTAAAATAGCCACATCCTCACCTTCGGTAATTAAACGGCCTTTACCTACCGGGATGGCTTTCATAGGGCGCTGCCAGTCAACCATAACACCGTTGCCGCGCGGGTAGCGTATGGTGAAAGGGCCCATGTTTTCCTGCTGGGCAGTATACATCAGGTTGCGCAGTTCCTCCTCGTTCATCGGTGCTGATACAACCATATTAGGTATGCAGCGCATATAAGCCAGATCATAAGCACCGTGATGTGTAGGCCCGTCGGCACCGGCAATGCCGGCCCTGTCAAGGCAAAACACTACGTTTAGTTTTTGTATGGCTACGTCATGCACCACCTGGTCAAAGGCGCGCTGCATAAAGCTCGAGTAAATGTTACAAAAAGGTGTTAAACCCTGTGTTGCCAACCCTGCCGAAAATGTAACGGCATGTTGCTCAGCAATGCCTACGTCAAAAGCGCGGTGCGGCATAGCCTTCATCATCAGGTTAAGCGAACAGCCCGATGGCATGGCCGGGGTGATGCCCATAATCTTCGGGTTTTGCTCGGCCAGCTCAATTATGGTATGGCCAAACACATCCTGATACTTAGGCGGCTGCGGCTTTTCGTGATATGTTTTTTTGATCTCGCCGGTTATCTTATCAAATAAGCCGGGAGCATGCCACTTGGTCTGATCTTTTTCGGCCAGCGCATAGCCTTTACCCTTTACGGTAACGCAATGCAACAGCTTTGGGCCCGGTATATTGCGCAGATCGCGCAATACTTTTGCCAGGTGCTTAACATCGTGCCCGTCTATCGGGCCAAAGTACCTGAATTTAAGCGCCTCAAAAAAGTTGCTCTTTTTAAGTAAGGTACCTTTTATGCTTTTCTCCAGTTTTTTGGCCACCTTAAAGGCATCCGGCCCAACTGATGATAACTTTGAGAGTACACTTGCTACGTCATCCCTGAAACGGTTGTACGGTTTTGAGGTGGTAATGTCGGTAAGATACTCCTTTAAAGCCCCAACGTTAGGATCGATAGACATGTTGTTATCGTTCAGGATCACCAGCAGGTTTGATTTTTCGATACCCGCATGGTTCAATGCTTCAAAGGCAAGGCCGGCAGTCATGGCACCATCGCCGATCACGGCAACGTGCTGGCGGTCGGTTTCGCCTTTATAGTGCGATGCCACAGCCATACCCAGTGCCGCTGATATGGAAGTAGAGGAGTGGCCTACACCAAAAGTATCATACTCGCTTTCGCCACGTTTAGGGAAACCGCTTATGCCTTTATAAACACGGTTGGTATGAAATATATCGCGGCGGCCGGTTAAAATTTTATGGCCGTAAGCCTGGTGGCCAACATCCCATACCAGTTGATCGTAAGGGGTGTTCATTACATAATGCAGGGCAACTGTAAGCTCAACCACACCAAGGCTGGCCGCGAAGTGGCCGCCATTTACCGACACTACATCGATAATATACTGGCGAAGCTGCTGGCATATTTGCTCAAGTTCATCTTCGCTAAACTGCTTTAAATCAGAAGGATTGTTGATTTTTTCCAACAAATTACCTGCCGGTACCTGCATCGACATCAATTACAATATTTTAACCTGCAAATTACGTGAAATAATATGATAAAAACAGGACAAGCTGTAACATATAATTGTTTTAAATAATTTACCGCATATTAGCAAAAGCATCAATTTAATTAATTTTGAGCAGGTTATGACCGATGATAATTTTGAGATAAAGTTACCCCAGTTTGAAGGTCCGTTCGATCTGCTTTTATTTTTTATTGAGCGCGATGAGCTGAACATTCATGACATACCTATAGCCCGCATTACCAACGATTTTTTACAATACATACATCACCTCACGAGCCTGAATATGGAGGTGGCCAGCGAGTTTATTTTTGTGGCCGCCACGCTGATGCGTATCAAGGCTAAAATGCTGCTGCCCCGTTATGAAACTGATGCCGAGGGCAATGAAATAGATACCAAGGAGGAGCTGATACGCAAACTGATAGAATACAAACGCTTTAAGGATTTATGCGAAGAACTGCGCCCGCTGGAAGATGAACGCTTTAAGCAGGAAAAGCGCGGCAACATTAAAGCTGATGTTGAGGGTATGGAAAAGGCAGCCTTGCCGGGGGAGGAGCTATCGGAACTCACTTTGTACCGCCTGATGGTAGTTTATGAGCGGGTAATGAAAAACTATTTGAGCCGCAGTCAGGAGGTAAAGCATACCGTTGTGCAATACCCGTACTCTATTGAGCAGCAGAAAAAGGCGATTGACGATCTGCTGCGGATTAACCAGCGGCTTGATTTCAGGGCGATGGCCGCCAGTTCAGAAAATAAGGTGCATTTTGTTTACAATTTTTTGGCCATGCTGGAGATGCTGCAGCAGGAGCTGATAGATATACAGATAGGCCTCGGATATAATAATTTTTGGATATCGCCCAAAAGCGGGGCCGATGTAATATAGCCTGATGGTTTAAATAAGCTTTGCTATGCTTAGGTCTTATTATCAATCTGAAAGCTCATATCTAACATCTTATACCTAACTTAGGGGCGTTTTTACTTAACACATGAAAAGAGATAAAGTAATTTTTAAACTGCTGGATGATGAGCAGCAACGCCAGGAAGAAGGCATTGAACTAATCGCGTCAGAAAATTTTGTGAGCCGCCAGGTAATGGAGGCAGCAGGTTCAGTAGCAACCAATAAATATGCCGAAGGCCTGCCGGGTAAACGTTATTACGGCGGTTGCCAGATAGTGGATGAAATTGAAACCATCGCTATTGAGCGTGCCAAGCAATTATTTAATGCCGAGTGGGCTAACGTGCAGCCGCACTCAGGTGCGCAAGCCAATGCCGCGGTTATGCTGGCCTGCCTGCAGCCGGGCGATAAGATACTGGGTTTTGACCTGTCGCACGGTGGGCACTTAACCCATGGTTCGCCGGTTAACTTCTCGGGTAAATTATATGAATCGCACTTTTACGGTGTTGATAAAGAAACCGGTTTGATTGACTACGCGCAACTTGAAAAAGTAGCGTTGGAGCAAAAACCGAAAATGATCATCTGCGGTGCTTCGGCATACTCACGTGATTGGGATTATGAATTTATCCGTGCCGTGGCTGATAAGGTTGGTGCATTGGTACTGGCTGATATATCACACCCATCGGGCCTGATAGCACGCGGTTTACTGACCGATCCGCTGCCGCATTGCCATATTGTTACCACTACTACTCACAAAACATTACGCGGCCCACGTGGCGGTCTGATCCTGATGGGTAAGGATTTTGAGAACCCTTGGGGCCACAAAACTCCGAAAGGTGAAATTCGTACCATGTCATCATTATTGGATATGGCCGTTTTTCCGGGTACGCAGGGTGGCCCGCTGGAGCACATCATCGCTGCTAAGGCCGTTGCGTTTGGCGAGGCATTGAGCGAAAGCTACATGAAATACATTGTACAGGTTAAAAAGAATGCCCAGGCCATGGCCAAAGCTTTTGTTGACCGTGGATACCAGATCATTTCAGGCGGTACTGATAACCACCTGATGCTGATCGATCTGCGTAACAAGAACATTACCGGTAAAGCTGCCGAGAACGCTCTTGTTATCGCTGATATTACCGTGAATAAAAACATGGTTCCGTTTGATGATAAATCGCCATTTGTAACCTCGGGCATACGTGTGGGTACTGCTGCCATTACCACCCGCGGCTTAAAAGAAAAACAAATGGAAGAGATTGTAGAACTTATAGACGCGGTAATTGTTGACCCTGAAAACGAACATTCTTTAAAGAAAGTACGTAAAAAGGTGCATAAATTAATGGCGGATTATCCTTTATACCGCGAAAAAGGAGCAGAATAACTATAAGTGATAGAAAATAAACCATTAGCAGATAACGAAGAAAGACGGCTGTCGGCGTTAGCATCATATCAGATACTGGATACCTTACCGGAGAAGGAGTTTGATGCCATAACACGCCTTGCATCATACATATGCAATGCGCCCATCGCGTTGATCACCCTGATTGACGAAGACAGGCAATGGTTTAAGTCAAAAGTAGGGATGGAAGGTACCGAAACACTGCGTTCGGATGCTTTTTGCAACCATACCATCATGGGCAATGAGATCCTCGAGATCAATGACGCTACCACTGATGACCGCTTTAAAGACAATAAATATGTAACCGGCGCGCCTAACGTAAAATTTTACGCGGGCGCGCCGCTTATTGATCCTGACGGTTACCGTTTAGGGTCGCTCTGTGTTATTGACAGTGTATCGCACACGCTTACCGATGAACAAAAGGAAGCCCTCAAAACACTGGCAGGCGAGGTAATTTCCCATCTTATCCTCCGCAAACAAAAAAAAGAACTTGAAGAAAGCCTGGCGGCGCACCAGGAATTTTATATTCTGTTTGATACCTCATCAGAGATACACTGCATCATGGATAAGGATTTCAGGCTGCAGCTTGTAAATAAGGCTATTGAGCCGGTACTGGGCTACAAACCCGAAGAAGCTAAAGGCAGGCTGATATGGGATTTTTTTGTTGATGAAAGTAAAGAGCAATCACTTGCCGTTATAAAAAGCGCGTTAAGTAAACAAAAGCGGGCCATTGAGGTAGAAACACAGGTAACAACCAGTGCCGGTATCATTAAATGGCTAAGCTGGTCGCTCACCTTCAGGCAGGATAAATGGTACGCCAGCGGCCGCGATATTACCCAGCATAAACAGGTAAGCCGCGAGTTGCAGGAGCTCTCGCTGGTGGCCAGCAAAGTAAGCAACGGGGTGGTAATTAGCGATGCCAATGACAGGGTGTTGTGGACAAACAGCGCCTTTGAAACAATTACCGGCTTTACCCAGGCCGATGTTGAAGGTAAACGCCTGCGAAGCGTGATACTGAAGGGTGGCGAACAGCATTATTCAATAGATCAGCTTAATGAACTGTTGGAGAAAAAGCAGTCGTACGAGATGGATTTGCTCATGACTACCAAGGATGGTGAAGACCTGTGGATAAAGGTAGCCAATTCCGTAGTTTATGATGCCGATGGAAATATTGAAAAATACATCCGTGTTATTATAAATATCAACACCCGTAAACGCGCCGAGCACGATCTGGAAATACTGTCATTCGCCGCGCGTAAATCTCCGGGTGGTATCCTTATTCGCGATGCCAATGGCCACGTGATGTGGATGAATGAAACCATGGAAAACCTTACCGGCTATACCTTTACCGAGATGGAGGGCAAACAGTTTGGTACCATGCTGTTAGGTGAGGATAGCGATATGTCAGTATTCAAGGCGGCTAAAAAGGCCATTGATGCTAACCTGCCGTATGAGGTAGAAATAAAGATATACCGCAAGGATGGGATACCGGTGTGGGTGTGGATATCAAACAGCCCACTGTTTAATGAGGAAGGCAAGGTTGACCGCCATGTAGGTGTAATGGTTGACATCAGCGAGCGTAAAAAAACCGAGCAACAGCTCAAAATGCTTTCGCTGGTGGCCAGCAGTATTACCAGCGGTGTTATTATCAATAATAATGAAGGTAATGTAGAGTGGGTAAACACCGGCTTTGAAAAAATAACCGGTTATGCTATTAATGATGTACGCGGGCATCACCTGGGCGATATAGTAAAGGGCGAACTTACCGACAGCGCTATTATTGAGCGCAGCCGCGAACTTTCAAAAAATAAACAATCTTTCGAGGTCGATCTGCTTATTTACCGAAAGGATGGGCAGCCATTGTGGATCTCGGTGATCAACTCCGTAATACTGGATGAGCATGGCCGGGTTGATAAGTACATCGAGGTAATTATTGACATCACCATAAAGAAAAAGGTTGAGCTTGAACTTATCGCCGCTAAAGAGGAGGCCATACAGCTTAACCGGGCTAAAGATATGTTCATATCCGTATTAAGCCATGAAATGCGTACGCCGCTTAACGCGGTGATCGGCATGTCGCACCTGCTGATTGAGGATAATCCGTCTGAGTCGCAAAAAGAAAATCTTAACATCCTGAAATTCTCGGCCGAAAACCTGTTGAGGCTAATAAATGATGTGCTTGATTTTACCAAGATAGAAACAGGTAACGTTGAACTTGAAAAAGTAAGCGTAAACATGCGCGACCTGGTAAAAAGCGTAACCAGTTCGGTACATTACAAAGCTGTTGAAAAGGATATCTACATACGGTCGCGTGTAGATGATGAAATTCCGGATTGTATACTTGGCGACCGTACCCGCCTCAGCCAGATATTGCTTAACCTGGCCAGCAATTCGGTTAAATTTACCTCTGATGGTGGCATAACCATTGACCTGAAGGTTATTGAGCAAACACAAAAAACAGTACGCATACGTTTTGCCGTTATTGATACCGGTATAGGTATTGCAAGCGATAAAATAAGCACTATTTTTGAATCGTTTAAGCAGGCCGAGGCTGATACTACCCGTAAATACGGCGGTACAGGCCTGGGGTTGCCTATTACCAAACGGCTGATAGAACTGCATGACTCGCGTATAAATGTTGACAGTACGCCGGGGCAGGGTTCAACTTTTTGGTTCACTATAACATTTGATAAGGCCGAGCGCCAAACGAACACTATGGATAACGCCGTGGAAACAGCATTGAGTATAAATGTATTGGTAGTTGATGATAACCAGATAAACAGGTTGCTGGTTAACAAGGTGCTTAAAAAGTGGGGTGCCGAGGCCGATTTTGCCGAAAACGGGCAGGAAGCGGTTGAGAAGATAGAATCAGATACCAAATACGATGCTGTTTTGATGGATATACACATGCCGATAATGGGCGGCCTTGAAGCTACGCAGATCATACGGTCAAAAACTGAAACCTACTTTCAGCAACTGCCTATTATAGCCCTCACCGCGTCTATGTTGAATACCGAAATAGAACGCATTACCGAGGCAGGGATGAATGATTATATATTAAAGCCTTTTGACCCTAAAACACTATACGGCAAACTTAGCCGCTACCAAAAACAATAACGGGCGCTTTTAAATTAATTTATTGTAAGGAGTACATGGCTACGCCCCTGCACTACCGAAATCTTTATATCTTTGCCGATTATCATTTTCAGGCATAATGAAGATATCATACAACTGGCTAAAGAATTTCATAGATACAGATAAAACTCCCGAAGAAATATCGCGGATATTAACAGGCACCGGCCTTGAGGTGGAGAGCCTTGAAAAGGTGCAGGCCGTTCCCGGTGGCCTGGAGGGCCTGGTAATAGGTTATGTAAAAACCTGCGCCAACCACACCAACTCTGATCACCTGCATGTAACTACCGTTGATGTTGGCGGTGCCGAAGACCTGCATATTGTTTGCGGCGCTGCAAACGTTGCCGCCGGCCAAAAAGTTGTGGTAGCTACGGTGGGCACTACGGTTTACCCAACATCAGGCGAACCGTTTACTATCAAAAAATCAAAAATAAGGGGAGAGCTCTCTGAGGGCATGATATGCGCTGAGGATGAAATAGGCTTAGGCACTTCGCACGAAGGTATCATGATACTGAGTGATGATGCCGTGGTAGGCACACCTGCCAAAGCGCACTTTAAACTGAATGATGATTACCTGTACGAGATAGGCTTAACCCCTAACCGTGCCGATGCGGCATCGCACCTGGGTACCGCGCGGGATATAGCCGCCTTTTTAAAGATCGGTTTAAAAAAACCTGATGTTTCGGCTTTTAAGATGGATGATAACAGCCGGGTTATTAATGTAACGGTTGATAACAGTGAAGCTACGCCGCGTTACAGCGGTGTAACTATAACCGGTTTGGAAGTAAAAGAATCGCCAAAATGGTTAAAAGAAAAACTGGCGGTTATCGGCATACGCAGCATCAATAATATTGTGGATGTTACCAATTATGTACTCCATGATTTGGGGCAGCCCCTGCACGCGTTTGATGCGGACAAAATAGCCGGTGGCAAAGTAGTAGTAAAAACTACTGCCGAAGGTACCTTATTTAAAACGCTTGACGGTGTGGAGCGCAAACTATCAGCAGATGACCTGATGATATGCAGCGAAACCGAACCGATGTGCATTGCCGGTGTATTTGGCGGTATTGATTCGGGTGTTAGCGAGGGTACAACCAATATATTTTTAGAGAGCGCTTACTTTAACCCGGTATGGGTGCGTAAAACGGCTAAAAGGCATGGTTTAAAAACGGATTCTTCTTTCCGTTTTGAGCGTGGCACCGATCCTGATCATACGGTTTATGCGCTTAAACGTGCCGCGCTGCTGATACAGGAAGTTGCCGGCGGAAAAATATCATCAGATGTGGTTAATATTTACCCTGCACCTGTTGCACCCTTTGCCGTTGAGTTATCATACAAAAATACTACAAGACTTATTGGGAAGGATATTCCGCATAGCGAGATAAAAAGCATCATTGAGGCGTTGGATATTGAAGTGGTTGCCGAAACAGTAGAAGGCCTTTCATTAAAAGTACCGCCTTACCGTGTTGACGTAACCCGCGAGGTTGACGTGATAGAGGAAGTACTTCGCATCTACGGTTATAACAACATTGAGATACCTACGCAGATCAGGGCATCTCTTAATACATCGCAACGCCCGGAAAAAGACACGGTTCAAAATCTTTTGTCGGATTTGCTGACCGCTAACGGCTTTAATGAGATATTATCAAACTCGCTGACTAAATCAGCATATTCAGATGATCTGGACAGCGCGGTTAAGATATTGAACCCGCTTAGCAGTGATCTGGATGTGATGCGCCAAACACTGCTGTATTCAGGTTTGGAAGCTGTAGCTTATAATCAGAACCGTAAAAATGCCGACCTGAAACTTTACGAATTTGGCAAGGTGTACAGCCTGGCCGATGATAAGTACAACGAGGTGCAACGCTTTTCGGTATTTATTACCGGCGCTAAAACTGCCGAGCAATGGAATAACAAAGTTACCGCGGTATCATTTTATAATTTGAAAGCTATTGTTGACGGCATAGTTGAAAAACTGAATGTTAAGGATATTGCCGTGGCCGATGCTGAGGGCAATGAGTTTGCTTATGGCTTGCAATATACCCGTGGTAACAAAACACTGGTTAAGTTTGGTGCGGTGTCGGCATCGGCACTTAAAAAGGCTGATGTTGACAAGGAGGTTTTTTACGCCGACTTTAACTTTGATATGATATTAACGCTGGCCCGTAAAAACACCATTGTTTACCAGGAGGTATCAAAGTTTCCGGCTGTTAGGCGCGATCTGTCAATGCTGGTTGATAAGGTGGTTACCTTTGAGCAAATAAAACAGGTATCCCAAAAAACAGAGCGTAAGCTACTGAAGGAAGTGAATGTGTTTGACGTGTATGAGGGCGATAAATTACCCGCCGGAAAAAAATCATACGCGGTGAGCTTTGTTTTGCAGGATGCCGAAAAAACCCTTACCGATAAAGCTATTGATGCCATAATGCAGAAATTAATACTTAATTTAGGCAAAGAAGCAGGAGCGGAGATCAGGAAGTAGGGGAAGGGATTATTGAATTAATGAGTTATTGAATTATTGAATCAAGTCTTAAATCAATAATTCAATAACTCATTAATTCAATCAATAATTCAATAAATCAATAATTAAAACGCATGCCACAATTAGGCGAACAGTTAAATGCAATAATTGATAAAACCGAAAGGTTAATGGAGCTTTGCGCTGCCTTGCAGGAGGAAAATGACCTGATGAGGCTTGAAAATCAGTCGTTGAGTGTGGCGCTAACAACCAGTAAAAATAAAACCGCGGAGCTTGAAGAGAAGCTTCGTGTATTGAAAGTGGCAAGGTCGTTTTCAGAAACAAATGAAAAAAGCCTTGACATTAAGCAAAAAATTAACGACTTTGTGCAGGAAATTGACAAGTGTATTGTATTGCTGAAAAAGTAATATAAAAACGTGAATAGCTCAAATGGGAGAGATCTCCATAAAAATAAATATTGCTGACAGAGTTTACCCCTTAAAGGTAAACATGGAGGAAGAGGAAATAATAAGGCGGGCAGCGAAATTGATTAACGACCGTATAAAAGAATACCAGGAAAATTATGCGGTAAGGGATAAGCAAGATCTGCTGTCGATGTGTGTGCTGCACTATGCAACATCTACGTTAAAAGCAGAGAAAAAAGTCACGGCGGAGGATACCGAAGTGGCCGATAAGGTTTATCAGCTTGATCAGTTACTGACTGACTTTTTCTCGAAGTAGTAATAAATGTTCTTTACATAATATGAGCGAATTAAGATTTGGCCGCGGTTAAATCTTGAGTTTCACTATTAAAAACTTAACGCTTCAATATCAGGGCGCCAGTGGAAGCATACGTTACTTCGTGTATTTAACGATAGCACCGGCCAAGTAATTCTGATGAGAGGTTTTTCAATACATGACACTTAAGATTTAGTTGCGGTTTTTTTATTTTATAAACTTAAAGAATGGATTTTTTATATGTTATTATCGGGCTGCTGATCGGTGTCGGAGTAGGCATCGTTGTCGGCCGCTTCCTGTTACGCAAGCTGTTTAAGGATCAGGAAGTATCAGCACAAAACAAGGTTAAAAAAATATTGAAGGATGCTGAGAACAATGCCGAGATATTAAAAAAGAATAAGTTGCTTGAAGCCAAAGAGAAATTTTTGGTGATGAAAGCTGAGCATGAGCAGGAAGTAAACCAAAAAAACAATAACCTTTCTCAACGCGAGAATGGTATCAAGCAAAAAGAGCAATCGCTTAATTCAAAGCTGGAGAATGCTAACCGTAAGGAGCAGGAGCTTGACAATGTTCGCAAGAATCTGGAAAAGCAAACCGAGATTGCCGTTAAAAAGCAGGAAGAGGTTGACATACTGAAACAGGAGCATGTAAAGCAACTGGAATCAATAGCCGGTTTATCTGCCGAGGAAGCCAAAAACCAGTTGGTAGACAACCTGCGCGAAGAAGCACGCAGCAAGGCTATGGCTCAAATAAAGGATATTGTTGACGAGGCTAAGCTTACCGCTACCAAAGAGGCTAAGAAGATAGTTATTCAAACTATACAGCGTACCGCTACCGAGGCAGCTATCGAGAATACGGTATCTATCTTCAACATCGAGAATGACGAGATCAAAGGCCGTATCATTGGCCGCGAAGGGCGTAACATACGTGCGCTTGAGGCGGCTACGGGTATCGAGATCATTGTTGATGATACACCGGAAGCCATTATTCTTTCAGGCTTTGACCCGGTAAGGCGTGAGATAGCCCGTTTGGCTATGCACCGCCTGGTTACAGATGGCCGTATACACCCTGCACGTATTGAGGAGGTGGTTGCCAAAACCAAAAAGCAAATTGAAGAAGAGATTGTAGAAATAGGTGAGCGTACCGTGATCGATCTTGGTATCAATGGACTGCATCCGGAACTGATCCGTATGGTTGGCCGTATGCGTTACCGTTCATCATACGGGCAAAACCTGCTGCAACACTCGCGCGAGGTAGCTAACTTCTGTGCCACTATGGCTGCCGAGTTGGGCCTGAACGTAAAACTGGCCAAACGTGCCGGCTTACTGCACGATATTGGTAAAGTGCCTGATGATAACCCGGAACTGCCACACGCTATTTTAGGTATGCAGTTGGCCGAAAAGTATAAAGAGCATCCTGAAGTTTGCAACGCCATAGGCGCTCACCACGATGAGATAGAGATGACCTCAATGCTGTCACCTATCATCCAGGTGTGTGATGCCATATCGGGCGCACGCCCGGGTGCACGCCGCGAGGTGGTTGAAAGCTACATTAAACGCTTAAAGGAGCTGGAAGACCTGGCGCTTTCATACCCCGGTGTTGAAAAAACCTTCGCTATACAGGCCGGCCGTGAGCTGCGTGTAGTTGTTGAAAGTGAAAAGATAACCGATGCGCAATCAGAAGTACTGGCTGCCGATATTTCAAACCGCATACAAACCGAGATGACCTATCCCGGCCAGATCAAGGTAACCGTTATCAGGGAAACCCGTTCGGTATCATACGCAAAATAATAACAAACCCTCCGTGCTAAGCGGAGGGTTTTCGCTTTACTACGGTGGCTCAACATAACAGATCATCACAAACAAAACCTAAAGCGCAACCCCAGCGCCGGGTTGATATGCTTTTTGCAGCTTATGAGGCTGCGCACCAGCATCCGGTAAATAAACTGGTTAGCCGTACAGCAACACCATTGCTGTTTTTTTCGGTATTTGCATTAATATGGGCATTGCCATTTCCGTATATAGCATTTTTGGGTAAGTATAATGGTTTTGTTAACTGGGCATCATTCCTGCTGGCGTTTAGCGTATTCTATTACTACCGCCTGTCGCCGGTGCTTTCCTACTTTATATTGTTCACCTATTTTGCTTTCAGCTATTTCATTATTCAATTAGAGCAGGTTGAAAAGGCCGGCGGGCCTGCATTATTTGTTGTGCCTTTAATATTGTTTGTTATAAGCATAACGGCCATGTTTATTTCGCAAACGCTTGAAAAAGGTAAGTTAAGCATGGCCAAGCAACTCAAAAATATAATTGTTGCCCCTATATATCTGTGGTACCTCATTTTGAAGCGATTGCCTCTCCGCTTTTAGAGTGTTAACATTCAATTAACATTTATACCAAATTAAGGTAATGTACCTGTAACATGCAGCTAACATTGGGTTAATAGATTTGCGCTTGATAAAAAATCAGATCAAGTGAAAAAACTATTATCATTATTGGTTATCCTGCTTGCATTAAGCGTATCAGCAGATAACTTATTTGCTCAATCAACCGGAAAAATTGCCGGTAAGATCATCGATCAAAAAACCAATGAAACTCTTATTGGTGCAACCGTAGTGGTGCAGGGTACTACTAAGGGTGCCGCGGCCAATGTTGAAGGCCGATATGTTTTGGGTGGTTTGGCACCCGGTAAGTATACTGTAGAAGTAAAATATGTAGGATATCAAGCCAAGTCGATATCTGATGTTATTGTTAAGGCCGATGCGGTAACTAACCTTGATGTTACCCTGACCGAATCAGCATCGAACGCGCTGGGCGAGGTAGTTATTAAAGCTACTTACAGGCAGGAGTCTGTTGCCTCATTATACTCACGTCAAAAAAACAGTGTACAGGTTACTGATGGTATATCTGCAGATATTATCCGCCGTTCGCCCGACCGTAACACGGGTGATGTGCTTAAACGCGTAAGCGGTACCAGCGTACAGGATGGTAAATTTGTAGTAATACGTGGTTTGGCCGAACGTTATAACGTAAACCTGCTAAACGGCTCGTTACTGCCAAGTTCAGAGCCGGATAGAAAAGCGTTTTCTTTTGATATCATCCCCGCTTCGCTTATTGATAACATCGTAGTTTATAAAACAGCTACTCCTGACCTTCCGGGCGATTTTGCCGGTGGCGCCATCAACACCATAACCCGCGACATTCCGGATACTAAATTTATGGAAGGTACCGTAAGTTTTGGTTATAACAGCAAATCAACCTTTAAGGATAATTTTGTTGATCCGCAGCCAAACGGTAAGTATGACTTTTTGGGTTTTGACGACGGCTCACGCAAATTGCCAAGTGCTTACACCAATGTAAAATCAAACTACACATCAGGTACAAGCAGCCTGCAAAAAATTGAGATAGCTAAGCAGTTTCCAAATACATTCGGTTCGCAGCTTCAAAATACACTGCCAAATTTAGGCTTGCAGTTTGCTACGGGTAACTCAAAAACGCTTAAAAATGAAAATCGCCTGGGTTACAACTTCGCCTTTAATTATAACACCGGTTACCGTATAAGCGATGGCGACCGTACACAATACAACATCTCGGCACGTGAGCAACTGCCTCCGTACAGCTTTGATCGTAATGTTTTCTCGAATGTTAAAACCCTGGGCGGCTTGCTTACATTAGGTTATACCTATGGCAAAAATAAGCTGGCCATGCGTACACTGTTCAATAACGATTTCAAGATAGACTATGAAGAAACTAAGAATGGTTTGATACGTGGTGATAATGATGCCACGCCAACCCTTTACCGTGGTTTCTCGAGCGAGAGCACTCAAAACGGTGTTTTCAATACCTTGCTTGAAGGTCAGCACACGCTTGGCGAAAATAAATTGAATATTGACTGGGCTGCTTCATACGGCCTGTCATACCGTAACCAGCCGGATCAGCGTATCGTAACCGTATTTACGCCGGAAAATGCGCCTGAGTATATCTCTTTTTCAAGCGAAAACAGCCCGCTGCCAAATACACTTGGCCGTGTTTACTCAAAACTGAATGAAAATATTTACCAGGCAAAAGTAAATGCAACCTATTCATTTAAATGGCTTGATGAATTACAGCGTTTAAAAATAGGTGGTTTAGGCTATCGTCGTGACCGCGACTTTACCATTGATGCGCTTGGTTATGTTGATATTGTAGGCAACGGTAAAAGCATTCCGTTAACCAATGGCGTTACTGTTGATAATATCTTTAGTCCTGAAAGCATCGGGCAAAACAACATCGCATTTTCAAGGCTCGATCTGTCATCTACCGATTATACCGGTACCGCTAACCAGGGTGCAGGTTATGCCATGCTTGACAATAAACTTACCGAAAAGCTGCGTTTGGTATGGGGTGCCCGTATCGAGTATTATAACCAACAGCTTGACGCACGAGGTAAAGCAGTACGCAAGTATGTTAATACCGACCTTTTACCATCAGCAAACTTAACTTACTCATTGAGTGATAAATCAAACTTACGTGCCAGTTTCTCAAAAACACTGAACAGGCCTGAGTTTAGGGAGTTGGCCGATTTCAGGTACTTTGATTATCAAACAAACTTTAACATAACCGGTAACCCTAACCTGAAAAGGGCTGTGATTACCAATGCCGATTTGCGTTTTGAATATTTCCCTACCGGTGGTGAGATAATATCAGTATCAGCATTCTATAAAAAATTCAAGGATCCTATCGAGCAGATCAACCTTGACAACGATATCCTTTCATACGCCAATGCTGAAAGTGCCAAGGATTTTGGTGCCGAAGTTGAATTAAGGAAGAAGCTTAACTTTATAAGTGATGCTAACTTTTTCCGCGACATTACTTTTTACCTGAACGCGTCATATATAAATGCAAAGGTAAAATTTGCCGACAGGGAAGTATCAACGCCACTGCAAGGGCAGTCGCCTTACCTTATCAACTCAGGTTTATATTACTCTCCTGAAAGCAGCAGCTTTACATTTAACGTATTGTACAACCGTATAGGTGAGCGTTTAAGATTCCGTGGTGTAACCGGCAGTATTGATATATACGAGAAACCGCGTGATGTGATAGACTTCCAGATCAGCAAGCGTATACTTAACAAACGTGCCGAATTGAAGTTAACCCTGTCTGACCTGTTGGCACAAACCAACGCGCTGTATTATAATTATGGCGATCAAAGCAAAACCGCTTACAACCCAAGCGAAGACAGGATTATACAAAATCGTTACTACGGTTTTAGCTCAACACTTTCATTTAAATATAACTTTAAATAATCTGCATTTAACAGCGGCTTAACCCAAGCATAATTTTAAGATTAACTACACTTTAAGTTAAGTTAACATCCTAATGGGATATTTGATCAAAATTAGAAACAGACAAATGAAAAAACACTTTTATTTATTTGGAATTGCGGGATTGATGGCTTTAGCTTCTTGCTCAAGCAGCAACAATGATGATCCAACTCCTACTCCTCCGGCAGGTGGTAACCTTGATGTAAGAGGTACTATTACCAAAGATACTCACTGGACTGCCGAGAATACTTACCGTTTAAGAGGCTATGTGTATGTGGATAACGGTGCTACTTTAACAATTGATCCGGGTACTAAAATAGTAAGTAATAAAGATTCTGCCGGTGTATTGATCATTTACAAAGGCGCTCAAATTAAAGCAGCAGGTTCTGCTGATAAACCAATTGTATTTACCTCGAACGAAACTGAGAAAAAACCTGGTGACTTTGGTGGTTTAGTACTTGTTGGTAGAGCTAAAGGTAATGGTAACCACGCAGTAATTGAAGGTGGTGTTGATGTTAATCACCAGTCTTTTGGTGGTGATAACGATGCTGATAACTCAGGTATATTACAATATGTACGTATTGAATACGCTGGTAAAGCGGTTAACCCTGGTGATGAGGTGAACGGTTTAAGTATGTACACTGTAGGTAGCGGTACTACTGTTGATCACGTTCAGATTGTACGTGGCCTTGATGATGCCTTTGAATTCTTTGGTGGTTCATTCAACGCAAAATATCTTATCGCTTACAATTGCGCTGATGATGATTTTGACTTTGATGACGGTTACCATGGTAAAATTCAGTTTGCTGTATCGGTAAAAGATCCTGCATTTACTGATAACAAAGGTACAAGCGGTGATATTTCAAACAACTTTGAGTTTGATAACACTACTGATGCTAAAGGTTATTTGTTAACTCCAAACACCTTCCCGCTGATGTCAAACTTTACTGCTATTGGTCCTAACAATGCAGCCGGTACATCAACTGATTATGGTAACAATGCCCGTTTCAGAAGAGGTGCTAAATTTATCCTGGCTAATTCAGTGGTAATGGGTGGCCAAAAAGCAGGTATCGTTATTGATAACGATGTAACTGCAAGTTACTACATATCTGGCGAAAGTGGTTTTAAAAACAGCTTACTGCAATCATACGGTGCAAACTACAAGGTTGATAAATTAACTAACACAGCTTTAATTGATGCCGCTGGTTTAAAAACGCTTGTTGAAGGCCGTGATGGTACAAAATCATATACTGATGCTGCTGCCGTAGGTTTAACAGATCCTTTCAATAATGCAACGCCAAACCTGGCTCCAAAAACAGGTACACCTGCATTAACTACTGCTGCTAAATTTGAAGGCTCAATCAATGATGCTTTCTTTACCAAAGTAACTTACCTTGGTGCTGTTGATCCGGCAAATGACTGGACAAAAGCTGCATGGGTATCTTGGAGCAGATAATATCTGGATTAAAATAATTAAATACTAATCATAAAAGGACTGCAATAAAGAACCATTGCAGTTCTTTTTTTTTAAACCTATATCTAATCTGTATCACAGAATCTTTGGAATAATAAATCCTTATTTTTTATAGGTATACTTTTTTTAAGCTATAACAGATACAACCCCGGCATAAAAACAGAGGCACTGATTTTTGACATTTACCTTTTCTAAATCACACCTAAATAACCCGAACCTTAATAATATCACATGGACAAAAAGTAATTTATATGCTTTTGTATTTATGAGTTATTAGTCTGAGCGAATAAATACCAAGCAACACTTCCCAATGCGGTACACACCTATGTGCCAAACCTATCAGGCTTAACATTCCTAAACTAAAATCTTAATTACCATGAAAAATAAGTCAATATTATTCACTTTGAGCACTATCTGTGTTTTAAGTTTTTCTGCTTGCGAAAAAAATCAAAATGTTGAACCATCTGCAACAAATAAAGATTCAGTATTAACAATAGAAGCAGGCAAGTCAAAAGATCAGGCGATCAAAAAATTTATGTCAATATCATTTGGTGTTGATACAGCAAATATTACCTATGATGCAATATCAAAAGAATATACTTTGTTCGGCCAGTTGAAATTAAAGCGAGATTCAGTTGAAAAGAATTATGATCAAGCTAATGAATACAAAGCAAAATACGAATCTCAAACAAATTAATTTAACCTGTACCTATCATGAAAAAGTATTTTATTATTTCTTTGTTTTTTATTTCATTGTTTGGAGCCAGTAAGGCTTTTTCAAGTGCACTTTCAAAATTTCAAATACAGTCAACTTACCTTGTTTCGGGTAAATTAAATGTGCCTAACTCAAGTGTTATAACTACATTTAAAGTAGATTTTGATATTACAAGGCAGTATATAAATGTAAATAATCAAAATCAACCAGAAAAAGTTGACTGGACAGTTACAGTAATGTATTCAGCATCAAGCAGCCCAGGTGCCAGTGATAATGTTGCAATATCTGATCCTTTTCGTGTAACCGAGTCTGACTTTTCAACAAACAATCCTTTGGTATATAGCAAAACAGGTCTTGAAGCTAAATTGCCTGCAAATAAAACCAGCGGGTTGATATTTTTAAAATATTCATATTACTTATGGAGCCAGGGTGTAAAATCTACCAACCCGGTTACATCAAATTCAACCACAACTTATAGTATAAGTGCAACTGCTACTAACCCAACCAATCCTACTAACCCTAATCCGCCTACAGATATTACTAAAATGCAGAATATGGGATTTTCTACAATAGGTATGCAAACCTTTTCTACCTATTATGTTGTAGAGGGTGATATAAGGATTACCAAAGCTTTATTAGCTGTAACAAATCCTTATTATGGGGTAAACAACACTTACGATCATAATATAAATATAAAGGTTGATGCTTCGGTTTGGTCAAGCAGTAACTGGTATAATGGCATTTTGGAGGCTGCCCGTGTATGGAATACAGCTAATACAGATATCAAAATAAATCTTATATATGATAGTTTCACTTATAGTATTGCACCACGGGTCGATGTTGTAGTTAAAGGTGCTTCACTTCCGGTTTCACCTACTAAAATTCCGTTTGAGGCTGAATGGGTAAAAGGTAACGGAAATCCGGGTGGTGAAATCATAGTAAATACCAACCCAGGTTACACGCTTGCTCCAAGTGGTGACGATATTTTACATCTTTTTCATGCTATTGCTCATACAATGGCATTAGGTCATACATCTTCAACAGTACCTAATCATGAAAACTCTATAATGAGCAGGGCATTTGAGGTCACAAGTGCGTGGTCTTACTTGGTTGGTAACTATGGTTTACCTTTCGCAAATGATGTAACTTATTTTAACTCGAGATATCCTGTTAACGCCAACAGTGTGATCAATTCATATATAAACGGTCCGGCTACATTCAGCTCTTCAGCATCAGTAACCTTCCGTTCAAGCTATATCTCGGCCGAAGCAGGTATTACTTACGCATGGAAAGCGGTCGGCATAAATGGTACAACTTATAACTACCAGGAGTCAGGCAGCAATCCGGCTTTGTATGATTTTGGTTTACCTGCAGGTAATTATCGTTTAGAATGTACTATTTCTGGCGGAAAGTATACTACAGAAGTAACTGCAACTAAAAATATTGTAGTAAACTAATTCAGGTCAGTTTACAATTTAGGATAAAAAAATGCCCCTGTTAATTATGTTAACAGGGGCATTTTTTGTTTGGTGATAAAATCAAGATCCCTTTGCCAGCTTCTCCAGCATTTCCTGCGGTACCTTCTCCAGGTCAAGCACCAGGAAACCGTCGAGCGAATCGGCAAACTTAGGGTCAATGTTAAAGCAAATTATCTTGGCGTTGAGGCCAATATACTGGCGGAGTAATACCGGTACCTTCATGCTGCGCACCTCAATGTCAGATATAATACTGTCCAGCATCTTAAAGTTATCTTCGCCGCCTTTTAATATGTCAGTATCTACGCTTGAGAAATCAACCTTAAACTTTTTGCGTGGTTTTACGTACTGCGCCAATTCATGGTCAAAATGATTGCGGTTAATGTAATCAACGATGAGTGATTTAGATAGCTTGGAGAACGAGTTGCTGATGCTTACCGGCCCGATAAGGTAACGGTAGCGAGGGTTTTCAACCAGGTAACGGAATATACCCTTCCACATCAGGAACAGCGGCAACGGCTTTTGCTGATACTCTTTACGGATGAATGAGCGGCCCAATTCAAGGCTTTTTCTGAGCACCGGCATCAACTGCGATTTTATTTTGAACAGCTCGGCTACATAAAAACCATTTTTGCCCATGCTGTAAAATATCTCGTCGCCAAGGCCTATGCGGTAAGCACCTACTATTTTTTTAGCATCATTATCCCAAATAAAAAGGTGGTGGTAATAAATATCATACTCATCCAAATCTATTTGCTTGTTGGTACCCTCGCCAACATCCCTAAAGGTGATCTCGCGCAGCCGGCCTATCTCCCTGATGATACAAGGTACGGTTGATGGAGGTGCAATAAACAACTCATACGTGCCCTCAGCAACGTAACGATAGGTTTCGCGTAGACTTTCAATCTCTTTTTCAATTACGGCAGCGTCAGTTTCAGCAACTATCTGCTCAGGCGTTTTACGTATCTTAAACAGGTTGCTTGGGCTAAACAGCTTTTTCTCTTCGGCAAGGCCGGCGCCCAGCGCATAAGTTTTAGCGCGCAAAAAGTTAAGTAGTTTTGGGCCGTTGTTGTTGTCGGGTATATCAGCATATTGTATTGGTTTACCAATACGAAGTTTAATAGTATGCCCCTGCTTGTTAAAAAGCTCAGATGGTAACTTGGCTGTGCGTAACGTTGGATGAATAATGCTTAGCAAATTAAACAGCAAGCCGTTATTGCCATGAAAATAGATAGGCACAACGGGCAGTTTTGCCTTGGCTATTATTTTACCCACCACAGGGTGCCACAGCCGATCGGTAACCTCGCGCTTATCAAACTTAAAGGTTGATACCTCACCTGCCGGGAAGATGCCCAGCGGTGTGCCATTATTTAATAGTTCGAGTGTGCTTTTTAACCCACTTATGCTTGATGAATGCTCAACATTTTCAAAGGGGTTAACAGCGATAAAATAATCGGCCAGGTTAGGTATCTTTTTTAACAGAAAGTTGGCCATTATTTTGGCATCAGGCCTAACAGTACAAAGTATTTTAAGCAGTACCATGCCCTCAATACCTCCGTAAGGGTGATTAGCAATGGCTATAAAGCCGCCATCCTTGGGTATGTGTTTCAGGTCGGCCTCATCATATTCAATACTTACCCCGCAGCCTTCAAGTATGGCATCTACAAAATCAGGCCCTTGTTTGGGCTGGGCCTGGGCAAACAAATCGTTCACCTGGTTTATTTTCATCAACTCCATCAGCAATGAGGCCAGGCCGGGCATTTTTAGTTTGTCCAGTTTGGTCGCCTTTGCAAATTCGTCGGTAGTTATTATCTTCATCTGTCTTTATGATCAGGTAATTTGTCTACAAAAAAACTAAATATCCGCAATTTTATCTAAATATCGGCTGTTCAACACACGCTATAATGGCATATCTTTTAAATCATCTGGCAATAAGCAAGAAAACGTGGAACGGGTTGGTTGTATTGTTCATCATTGTAGCCGCGGTGCCATTTATTAAAAATGCTTTTAACGGTTATGCCAAACCCGTTATCGATAAAAAGCAAATCATAACCTTATCAAAGCACTTAAGCTCGACAGCGGGCGAGCACCATAATTTTATTAAAACAATATCAAAGTTCAACCCGGATACCTTATCATCTGCAGGTTGGCGTAATCTGGGTTTAAGTGAGCGCCAGGTAGCAGTGATTATGCACTATAAACAAAAAGGAGGGCGTTTTTACAGTAAGGCTGATGTGGCTAAACTTTACACCATATCACCCGAAAAATATAAACAGCTTGAACCGTTTATTGATCTGCCCGTAAAAGGTGGCGCCTATCCGCATAAGCAAAAGCTTATTGTACCGGTTGAACTTAACCATGCCGACTCGGCCACGTTAACTACAGTTTACGGTATAGGCCCTGCATTTGCATCGCGCATAATCAAATACCGTACATTGCTTGGTGGCTACAACACCAAGCAGCAACTGATGGAAGTTTATGGCCTTAATGCCGAAAAGTATGCCGTGATAAGTGATCAGTTACGGGTAGATGCACATGCTGTAAAAAAGATAAACGTTAATATGGCCGAAGCAGATGAATTAAACCGCCTGCCGTACCTTAATTATAAACAGGCAAATGCCATTGTGCAGTACCGTGTGCAGCACGGCGAATATTTATCTGCCGATGATTTGGCGGATATTGTGATATTAGACCCCCGAACTATACAACAAATAAAGCCATACCTCATATATAAATGATAGAGCAGCAAATAAAGCAAGCCATACGCGATATTCCGGATTTTCCGAAACCGGGAATTGTGTTTAAGGATATAACCCCCATATTAAAGGATGCCGGTTTATGCGGCAGCATAACGGATGAATTTGTAGCAAAGCTGCAAGGGCTGCAAATAGATGTAGTTGCTGGTATTGAAAGCCGTGGCTTTTTATTCGGCCTTACGCTGGCTAATAAACTGGGCGTGCCTTTTGTGCCAGTGCGCAAAGCAGGTAAGTTGCCACATGCGGTTACTCAAAAGGTTTATGAGCTGGAATACGGCAGCGCTGCTATTGAATTGCATACCGATGCTTTTGAGCCCGGCAGCCATGTACTGATACATGATGACCTGCTGGCAACAGGCGGTACGGTAAGTGCGGCAAGCGAGCTGATACTGGAAATGGGCGGCAAAGTAGCCGGTTTTACCTTTGTGGTTGGGCTCGGTTTTTTAAATGGCCGTGAGCGCATAAAGCCTTTAAGCGATACCATAATAGTACTGGCCGAGTATTAAAAATGCAAGTACTTATTAGTCACTAAAATAAAACCAAATTAGTATTTTTAAAATATAAACATAATTCCTACCTTTGTCGTCCCTGAAAGGAGGTATTAAGGAGTATATGATCATTATCAACGTTAAAGAAGGCGAATCATTAGACAAGGCGTTAAAACGCTTTAAGAAGAAATTTGAAAAAACTGGTGTTCTTAGAGAACTTCGTAGTCGTCAGGCTTTCGAGAAAAAATCAGTTACCCGCCGTACGGTAGTTAAAAACGCTATCTACAAACAAGGTTTAAACTTAGATACTACTGCGTAATTCTTTCAGCCGATAAGAATTTCAGTTTTTCTATAAAACATATTAAAAACTATTTGTACATTCAATTTTACGGATGCGCAAATAGTTTTTATGTTTTTAGAGCGTTTTATAAATTACTTACAGTTTGAGAAGCGATACTCGCCGCACACCGTTGTGGCGTACCGTACAGATCTGGAACAATTCTTCGCTCATTTAACAGGGGATGGGCACCCGCCCGAAAACCCCGCCGATATTACCCATCATGATATTCGGGGCTGGATGGTTGCCCTTATGGATGAGGACAAGCGCAGCCCGCGCAGCATAAACCGCAAGATAGCCACCCTGCGCAAATACTTTAAGTTTTTATTACAGGAGCAACTTATTACGGCCAATCCGGCAGCAAAAGTTAATACACCTAAAATAGCTAAAAACCTGCCCGTAGTGGTGGAGGATGCCAAGCTGGCCATAATGCTAAACAGCGACATCATTTTTGATAATGGTTTTGAAGGCATGCGCGATAAGCTGGTGATAGAGCTTTTATTTGGTACAGGCATACGTTTGGCCGAGCTTTTAGGGCTTAAAGAAACCGACTTTAACCCTTATGAAGGCACAATAAAGGTTTTGGGCAAACGAAATAAGGAACGCATTATACCGGTTAACCGCGAATTGGCATTGTTACTTGCTGATTATGTGGCGTTAAAGAAAAATCAAAATTTTGATAACAATTTGTTAACGCTGATCGTTACAAATAAAGGAGCAAACGCGTATCCGAAACTAATTTATTTAATAGTGCAAAAGTACCTCTCCTATATATCAACCCAAAAAAAACGCAGCCCGCACGTGCTGAGGCATACCTTTGCTACTGCTTTGCTGAACAACGGGGCTGATCTGAATTCCATAAAAGAACTTTTGGGCCATGCCAATCTCAGTGCAACCCAGGTGTACACACACAACTCTGTTGAACGATTAAAGTCTATTTATAAACTCGCCCATCCCAAGGCATAAAAAGGAGGAAACATGAAAATCACAGTGCAATCAATCCATTTCACCGCAGACAAGAAATTGTTAGACTTTATCCAGAAAAAGGCCGATAAGCTCGACACGTTTTATGATCATATTGTAAGCGGCCAGGTTTATCTTAAACTGGAAAATGTTGAAGACGAAGCAAACAAGATAACTGAGATAAAACTGCAGCTTCCGGGCAGCCAGCTATTTGCCAAGGAGCAATGCAAGACGTTTGAAGAAGCAACCGACCTTGCCATTGAAGGCTTACGCAAACAAATAGAAAAACATAAACAGAAGAAAAATGCCAACGAAGCAGCGGCCAAAAAGTCGATTTTAACCGATGCTGAGTACGAAATATAATTTGTAAAATACTGTAAATCAAACAGCCAATCGGCGGGTATTTTGCCTGCCGATTTTTTTTATTAAAAAATTTGCAGACGCATTAAAATTTTGTAGATTTGCAGTCCATTTCGGGAGGGTGCTTTGAGTACGCTACAACACGAAAAAGGACGTTCTTTAAAATAAAAAAAATAAAGTTTGTAATTAATAAACCATTGATATCTTTGCACCCACAATTGCGGGACGATGCAGAGGGGACAGGGTTGAAAAGTATAAGCCTCCTTAGCTCAGCTGGTAGAGCAACTGACTTGTAATCAGTAGGTCATTGGTTCGATCCCGATAGGAGGCTCTTTGTTAATTTCAATAATATGGAATAACAAAACGGGGGGATACCAGAGCGGTCAAATGGGACGGACTGTAAATCCGTTGCTTCGGCTACGAAGGTTCGAATCCTTCTCCCCCCACATTATGAATTCTAAAAATCTAAATACTAAATCCAAAAGGTTATCCTTGGGGTTTGGGATTTAGATTTTAGAGTTTAAAAAAAAAGCGGAAGTAGCTCAGTTGGTAGAGCGATAGCCTTCCAAGCTATAGGTCGCGAGTTCGAACCTCGTCTTCCGCTCAGTTAACAGTATGCAGAAGGCGGTTCGCGGTAAGCAGTTTAACTGCAAACTAAAAACTGGCAACTGTAAACTGGAACTAAAATATAAGCCGACGTAGCTCAGGGGTAGAGCACTTCCTTGGTAAGGAAGAGGTCATGGGTTCAAATCCCATTGTTGGCTCAGGTAAGAGAATTATAAAAGTTAAATTAACCTACAAATTAATATAAATCATGGCAAAAGAAAAGTTTGACCGTAGTAAGCCGCACTTAAACATCGGTACTATTGGTCACGTTGACCACGGCAAAACCACCCTTACAGCTGCAATTACAAAAGTATTAGCTGATGCGGGTTTATCTGAAGCTCGTTCTTTCGATTCAATCGACTCTGCTCCTGAAGAAAAAGAGCGTGGTATAACTATCAATACTGCACACGTTGAGTATTCAACTGCTAACCGTCACTACGCACACGTTGACTGTCCAGGTCACGCGGATTATGTGAAAAACATGGTTACCGGTGCTGCTCAGATGGACGGTGCAATCATCGTAGTTGCTGCTACTGATGGTCCGATGCCACAAACCCGTGAGCACATCCTGTTAGCTCGTCAGGTAGGTGTACCTGCACTTGTTGTTTTCATGAACAAAGTTGACATGGTTGATGATCCGGAATTATTAGAATTAGTTGAAATGGAAATTCGTGAATTATTATCATTCTACGAATATCCAGGTGATGATATTCCAGTTATCCAAGGTTCTGCACTTGGTGGCTTAAATGCTGATCCGAAATGGGTTGGTAAAATCATGGAGCTGATGGACGCTGTAGATAACTACATCCCTATCCCTCCACGTTTGACAGATCTTCCATTCCTGATGCCGGTTGAGGACGTGTTCTCAATCACTGGTCGTGGTACAGTTGCTACCGGCCGTATCGAGCGTGGTGTGATCAACTCTGGTGAGCAAGTTGACATCCTGGGTATGGGTGCTGAGAACTTAAAATCAACCGTTACTGGTGTTGAGATGTTCCGCAAGATCCTTGACCGTGGTGAAGCTGGTGACAACGTAGGTTTATTGTTACGTGGTATTGAGAAAACTGATATCCGTCGTGGTATGGTTATCTGTAAACCAGGTTCAGTAACTCCTCACACAGATTTCAAAGCAGAAGTTTACGTACTTTCAAAAGCTGAAGGTGGCCGTCACACTCCATTCTTCAACAAATACCGTCCGCAATTCTATTTCCGTACTACTGACGTAACAGGTGAAATTTCACTTGCTGAAGGTGTAGAAATGGTTATGCCAGGTGATAACGTAACGATCACTGTAAAACTGATCAACGCTATCGCAATGGAAAAAGGCTTACGTTTCGCTATCCGTGAAGGTGGCAGAACAGTAGGTGCTGGTCAGGTAACTGAGATCTTAAACTAATCTCTCCTTATCCTGCAATAGCAGTAAAAGGTTAGGTTAATTATAAAACAAAGTACTCGGAAGCAATTCTGAGTACTTTGTTTAATATAACAATACTAATCACACGGGAATAGTTCAACGGTAGAATAGAGGTCTCCAAAACCTTTGATCAGGGTTCGAATCCTTGTTCCCGTGCTTATACAGAGAGAGCAAACATTAAAATGGCTAACGTAACTGAGTATATAAAAGAGTCGTACATAGAGTTGACCGAAAAGGTAACCTGGCCAACCTGGAGAGAACTGCTTAACAGCGCTATTTTAGTGTTGGTAGCAGCGATCATCATTGCTGCGGTTATTTTTGGTATGGACCAATTGATTGGTTACATCCTTAAACAATTCTATAGTTCACTGGCTTAATATTTGAATAGGATGAGTGATCAGTTAAAATGGTACGTAGTTAGGGCCATCAGTGGTAAAGAAAAAAAGGTAAAGCAATATATTGATGCCGAGGTTAGCCGCTTAGGTATATCAAACCTGATACCTCAGGTGCTTATACCTACTGAAAAGTATTACCAGATGCGCGATGGTAAAAAGATCGCCAAAGAGCGCAACTACTTTCCGGGCTACGTTTTAATGGAAGCCGCTCTGGATGGTGAGCTTGAGCACATCATAAAAAACATAAACAGCGTAATAGGTTTTTTAGGTGATAAAGCCGGAAACGCTATCCCGTTACGCCAATCAGAAGTTAACCGTATTTTAGGTAAGGTTGACGAAATGACCGCCCAAACCGAAACCATTAACGTACCATACTATGTGGGCGAGAATGTAAAGGTAATGGATGGACCTTTCAACGGTTTCAGCGGTGTAATTGAAGAGGTGAACGAAGAGAAAAAGAAGCTGAAGGTAATGGTAAAGATATTCGGGCGCCGTACGCCGCTTGAGTTGAATTACATGCAGGTAGAAAAAGAATAATTTAGTAAGCGGTAATTAGTGAGCAGTGAATAGCTGTTTACCTTTACCGCTAACTTAATATATAAAAAGAAGTTGAGTGAATGGATTAGAGGTAGAAGGTTTAACAACTCACTATTTATAAATCACCACTCACAAACAAAATGTTACATAGCTTCCACTTACTAACATTGAGTAATTATTAAAGTAAATTTAAAATGGCAAAAGAAGTCGGTGCGTTAGTAAAACTACAAGTTAAAGGCGGCGCTGCAAATCCATCTCCTCCGATTGGCCCTGCATTGGGTGCAAAAGGTGTGAACATTATGGAGTTTTGCAAGCAGTTTAATGCACGTACCCAGGATAAACCTGGTAAAGTGTTACCTGTGGTTATTACTGTTTACGTAGACAAGTCATTTGATTTTATCATCAAAACCCCTCCTGTAGCTATCCAGTTGCTTGAGGTATCAGGTTTGAAAAGCGGCTCAGCAGAACCCAACCGTAAAAAAGTTGCAACTGTAAGCTGGGATCAGGTTGAAACCATCGCTAAAGATAAAATGACTGACTTAAACGCGTTCACAGTTGAATCGGCCATGAAAATGGTAGCAGGTACTGCGCGCAGCATGGGGATCAACGTATCAGGTACGGCTCCCTGGAACAATTAATTTATAAAATCAGTTTAAGACAGTGGCAAGATTAACAAAAAATCAAAAAGCGGCACTATCCAAAATTGAGGCCAATAAAGCATACTCATTACAGGATGCATCAGCTTTGGTGAAGGAAATTTCCTTAACAAAGTTTGACGCTTCAGTAGATATAGATGTACGTTTAGGTGTTGACCCGCGTAAAGCCAATCAAATGGTGCGTGGTATTGCAACACTACCTCATGGAACCGGTAAAACTGTACGTGTACTGGTACTTTGTACTCCTGATAAAGAGCAGGAAGCAAAGGACGCAGGTGCAGATTACGTAGGTTTGGATGATTATATTGCCAAAATTGAAGGCGGATGGACTGATGTTGATATTATCATCACTATGCCAAGTGTTATGGCTAAGGTAGGTCGTTTAGGTCGTATATTAGGCCCGCGTAACCTTATGCCTAACCCTAAATCAGGCACAGTAACTACCGATATCGGTAAAGCTGTAACTGAGGTTAAGGCTGGTAAGATCGACTTTAAGGTTGATAAAACCGGTATCATCCATGCCTCAATAGGAAAGTCATCTTTCCCTGCTGAAAAAATTTATGAGAACGCGCTGGAAATTTTACAGACCATCTCAAAATTAAAACCATCAGCAGCAAAAGGAACATATTTCAAGAGTATCCACCTCTCTGCAACTATGTCGCCAGGAATTGAAATTGAAACCAAAACAGTAGCGGGGATCTAATCATGAATAAAGAAGAAAAATACGAACTTGTTCTTGCCCTTACTGAGCAAATCAAAGAGTACGGTAACTTTTATATTACTGATACTGCTGATTTAACGGTTGCAAAAATCAATGATATCCGTCGTCAGTGTTTTGAAAATGACATCAAAATACAGGTAGCAAAAAACAGCTTGATCAAAAAAGCTATGGAAGCTGCAGGCGGCGATTTCGATCCGATATATGACGTATTAAAAGGTTCATCATCTATACTTTTCTCTAAATCAGCAACCGCTCCGGCCAAGTTGATCAAAAAGCTGAGAAGAAAAGGTGACAAACCGGTATTAAAAGCGGCATACATTGATTCGGCTGTATTTATTGGCGATAACCAACTTGATACTTTGACCAAACTAAAGTCAAAAGAAGAGTTGATCGGCGAGATCATCGGATTACTGCAATCACCAGCAAAGAACGTTGTTTCAGCGCTTCAATCAGGCGGAAACAAACTGGCAGGTATTGTAAAAACATTACAAGAGAGAGAAGGTTAACGAACACCTCATTAAAGTTCGCAATTAACAACACACAAAGTATTAAAGTAAAAATTTAAATAAAATGGCAGATTTAAAAGCGTTTGCTGAACAGTTGGTAAACTTAACAGTAAAAGAAGTAAACGAATTAGCTCAGATTTTAAAAGACGAGTACGGCATTGAGCCTGCTGCTGCAGCTGTTGCTGTTGCTGCTCCTGCTGCTGGTGGCGATGACGCTGCTCCGGCTGCTGCTGAGAAAACAGCTTTCGACGTTATCCTGAAAGAAGCTGGTGGTCAAAAATTAGCTGTAGTGAAATTAGTTAAAGACTTAACCGGTCTTGGTTTGAAAGAAGCAAAAGATCTTGTTGACGGTGCACCAAAAGAATTAAAAGCTGGTGTATCTAAAGAAGAAGCTGAAGCTCTTAAAAAACAATTAGAAGAAGCCGGAGCGGTAGTTGAGGTTAAATAATTTAACCCAACACACAATAGCATCAGACTCCGACCGTTTTAGGTCGGGGTCTATTGCTGTTTATACAGGTTTTAGATTTGAGAGATCAGATATGGCCGCACAGGCAACACTCAAATTTTAGTACAGGTAATACATATCTGATAGTATAATTAAACTAAATTTTAATCCCTTGGCAAACACAAAAAATCAAAGAGTAAACTTTGCAACCAGCCGTAAGGTATTGGAATACCCGGACTTCCTGGATGTTCAGTTACAATCTTTCCGGGAATTTTTTCAATTGGAAACAACTTCAGACAACCGTTATAAAGAAGGGTTGTTCAAAGTATTTGCCGAAAACTTTCCTATCTCAGATTCAAGAAACATCTTCGTTCTTGAGTTTCTTGATTATTTTATTGATCCGCCACGTTACGATATACAAGAGTGTATTGAGCGCGGATTAACTTACAGCGTGCCATTAAAGGCTAAGCTTAAGTTATCATGTAATGACGAGGAGCATGAAGATTTTGAAACAATAGTACAGGACGTGTACCTGGGTACCATCCCGTACATGACACCTAAAGGTACTTTTGTTATAAATGGTGCCGAGCGCGTTATCGTATCGCAATTGCACCGTTCACCAGGTGTGTTCTTCGGCCAAAGCCGCCACACTAATGGTACCAAACTTTACTCAGCCCGTGTAATTCCGTTCAAGGGATCATGGATCGAGTTTGCTACTGACGTTAACAACGTTATGTATGCTTACATTGACCGTAAAAAGAAATTCCCGGTTACCACGCTGCTTCGTGCCATCGGTTATGATTCAGACAAGGACATCCTTGAGCTGTTTGAACTGGCTGACGAGGTTAAGGTAAGCAAATCAGGTCTGAAAAAATATATCGGCCGTAAGCTTGCCGCAAGGGTACTTAAAAAATGGGTTGAAGACTTTGTTGACGAAGATACCGGTGAGGTAGTGTCTATCGACCGTAATGAGATCATCCTTGAGCGTGAAACCATACTGGAAGACGATCATATTGATATGATAATTGACGCTGGTGTAAAAACCATCATCCTGAACAAGGAAGATGCTTCAACCAGTGGTGATTATACCATTATATATAATACGCTACAAAAAGATACTTCAAACTCGGAGAAAGAAGCGGTTGAGCACATCTACCGCCAGTTACGTAACGCTGAACCACCTGATGAGGAAACCGCCCGTGGTATCATCGATCGTTTGTTCTTCTCTGATAAAAGATATGATTTGGGTGATGTTGGTCGTTACCGCATCAACCGTAAGCTTAAGTTAGATACTTCTGACGAGATCAAGGTGTTAACCAAGCAGGATATCATCGCCATTGTTAAATACCTGATCAAACTGATCAACTCAAAAGCAGAGGTGGATGATATCGATCACTTGTCAAACCGTCGTGTACGTACCGTAGGTGAGCAGCTTTATGCTCAGTTTGGCGTAGGTTTAGCACGTATGGCCCGTACCATACGTGAGCGTATGAACATTCGTGATAACGAGGTGTTCACACCAACTGACCTGATTAACGCGCGTACACTATCGTCAGTGATCAATTCATTCTTTGGTACCAACCAGCTATCACAGTTTATGGACCAAACCAACCCATTGGCGGAGATTACGCACAAGCGTCGTCTTTCAGCTTTAGGTCCCGGTGGTCTGTCACGTGAGCGTGCAGGTTTCGAGGTTCGTGACGTTCACTACACCCACTACGGTCGTTTGTGTACTATCGAAACTCCTGAAGGTCCGAACATCGGTCTGATCTCATCTCTTTGCGTACACGCCAAGATCAACAACCTGGGCTTTATCGAAACACCTTACAAACGCGTTGTTGATGGTAAGGTAGCGGTTGATGAGCCTGTGGTATACCTGTCGGCAGAGGATGAGGATGGCAAAACCATCGCGCAGGCAAATGCCATGTACGATGATAAAGGTAATTTTGATACCCCACGTGTTAAGGCACGTTTTGAGGGTGACTTCCCGGTAATTGAGCCTGAAAGGCTGGATTATATGGACGTTGCACCAAACCAGATCACATCTATCGCGGCGTCATTGATCCCATTCCTGGAGCATGATGATGCTAACCGTGCATTGATGGGATCGAACATGCAACGCCAGGCCGTACCGCTTTTACGCCCTGAGGCGCCAATTGTAGGTACCGGTTTGGAAGGCCGTGTAGCAAAAGACTCTCGTACCCTGATCAATGCCGAAGGCAATGGTGTGGTTGAGTATGTTGACGCTAACGAGATCCGTATTAAATATGACCGTAACGAGCTTGACCGTTTGGTATCATTCGATGGTGATTCAAAATCATACAGGCTGACCAAATTCAAGAAAACCAACCAAAGTACTACCATGAACCTTAAACCTATCGTTAAAAAAGGCGAGCGGGTTGAAAAAGGCCAGGTGCTTTGCGAGGGTTACGCTACACAGGATGGTGAGCTGGCATTAGGCCGTAACCTTAAAGTAGCATTCATGCCTTGGCAAGGTTATAACTTTGAGGATGCTATCGTGATCTCAGAGCGTGTGGTATCTCAGGATATATTCACTTCATTACACGTTGAGGAGTTCGAGCTTGAAGTTCGTGACACTAAACGTGGCGAGGAGGAGTTAACCGCTGATATTCCTAACGTATCAGAAGAAGCTACCAAAGACCTTGACGAAGACGGTATTATCCGTGTTGGTGCCGAGGTTAAGGAAGGCGACATCCTGATCGGTAAGATCACGCCTAAAGGCGAATCAGATCCTTCTCCGGAAGAGAAACTGTTACGCGCCATATTTGGTGATAAAGCCGGTGACGTTAAAGATGCTTCATTAAAAACTCCGCCGTCTATCAGCGGTGTGGTAATTGATACCAAGTTGTTCTCTCGTGCTAAAAAGACTTCAAAAGCTGAAGAAAAAGCACAGTTAGAGAAACTGGATACCAAGCATGACAGGGCTTTAAAAGAACTGAAAAATACTTTGATCGAGAAACTGTTTGAAATAGTTAACGGTAAAACCTCACAAGGTGTATTCAACGTTTACAAAGAGCTTTTTGTGCCTAAAGGCGTTAAGTTTACGCAAAAGATACTTACCGAGCTTAACTACGATAACATTAACCCAACCAAGTGGACAACTGATGATGACAAGAATGAGCAGATCAAGATCCTGCTTCATAACTACAACATCAAGATAAATGAGGAACTGGGTGCTTACCGTCGTGATAAGTTCGCGATCAGTGTTGGTGACGAACTGCCATCAGGTATTGTGCAAATGGCCAAAGTTTACATCGCTAAAAAGCGTAAGCTTAAAGTAGGTGATAAAATGGCAGGCCGCCACGGTAACAAAGGTATTGTTGCACGTATTGTACGTGATGAGGATATGCCGTTCCTGGAAGATGGAACACCGGTTGACATTGTATTGAACCCACTGGGTGTACCTTCGCGTATGAACCTTGGGCAGATATATGAAACTGTTTTAGGTTGGGCAGGTAAAGAGCTTGGCGTAAAATTCGCTACCCCGATATTTGATGGTGCAACCCATGATGAGGTAGAAGAATGGATCGCGAAAGCAGGCGTGCCTGAATCAGGGCAGACCTATTTGTACAATGGCTTAACAGGCGACCGTTTTGACCAGCCAACCACAGTAGGTATAATATACATGCTTAAACTGGGCCACATGGTTGATGATAAGATGCACGCCCGTTCAATCGGTCCGTACTCGCTTATTACACAACAGCCATTGGGCGGTAAGGCACAATTTGGTGGTCAGCGTTTTGGTGAGATGGAGGTTTGGGCACTTGAAGCATTCGGTGCAGCCAACATCCTGCAGGAGATACTTACCGTTAAATCGGATGATGTTATCGGCCGTGCCAAAACTTACGAAGCCATTGTTAAAGGTGAAAACCTGCCTACACCATCAGTTCCTGAATCATTCAACGTACTGGTTCATGAGCTTCGCGGCTTAGGTTTAGATATCACGCTGGAATAAGGTAGAAGGATAAAGGTGAAAGGTTAAAGTTTTTTTTAACCTTTCACCCTTTAAATAACATTAAGCTAAAAAGGAAAAGGAATATAGAAGAAGCGGTGTAATAACCTTTCAGCTTTTACCTTTCACCTTTGACCTTTAAAAAAAGAGCTATGTCTTACAAAAAGGATAATAAAATCAAAAGTAATTTCACCAGCATCACGATCAGTCTGGCCTCTCCGGAGTCTATACTTGAGCGTTCAAGCGGTGAAGTTTTGAAGCCGGAAACCATCAACTACAGGACCTACAAGCCTGAGCGTGATGGTTTGTTTTGCGAACGTATCTTCGGTCCGGTTAAAGATTATGAGTGCCATTGCGGTAAATACAAACGTATTCGTTACAAAGGCATCGTGTGCGATCGCTGCGGTGTTGAAGTAACTGAAAAGAAAGTACGCCGTGAGCGTATGGGCCACATTAACCTGGTGGTTCCGGTAGCGCACATCTGGTACTTCCGTTCATTACCAAACAAAATAGGTTACCTTTTAGGTTTACCAACCAAAAAGCTCGACCTTATTATTTACTACGAAAGATATGTAGTTATACAACCGGGTATTAAAGAAGGTGACGGCATCCAGAAAATGGATTTCCTTACTGAAGAAGAATACCTTGACGTATTAGATACTTTACCAAAAGAGAACCAGTATCTTGACGATAAAGATCCACAGAAATTTGTGGCCAAGATGGGTGCCGAGGCGCTTGAAGAATTACTGAAACGCCTTGACCTGGATTCACTTTCATACAACCTGCGCCACCAGGCAGCTAATGAAACTTCACAACAACGTAAAAACGAGGCATTAAAACGCTTACAGGTTGTTGAGGCTTTCCGTGATGCTAAAAGCCGTATCGAGAATAACCCTGAGTGGATGATCGTTAAGATCGTTCCGGTTATCCCGCCTGAACTGCGCCCGTTGGTGCCGTTGGAAGGTGGCCGTTTCGCTACGTCTGACTTGAATGACCTTTACCGCCGTGTAATTATCCGTAACAACCGTTTAAAACGTTTGATCGAGATCAAAGCGCCGGAAGTAATTTTACGTAACGAAAAACGTATGTTGCAGGAAGCTGTAGATTCGTTATTCGATAACTCACGTAAAGTTAACGCGGTAAAAACTGAAGGTAACCGTGCCCTTAAATCACTTTCAGACATCCTGAAAGGTAAACAAGGCCGTTTCCGTCAAAACTTATTGGGTAAACGTGTGGATTACTCTGCCCGTTCGGTAATTGTTGTAGGGCCAAACCTTAAATTACACGAGTGCGGTTTGCCAAAAGATATGGCAGCCGAGCTGTTTAAACCATTCATCATTCGCAAGATGATTGAGCGTGGTGTGGTTAAAACAGTAAAATCAGCCAAAAAGATAGTTGACCGTAAAGACCCACTTGTTTGGGATATATTAGAGAATGTACTTAAAGGTCACCCTGTATTACTAAACCGTGCGCCTACGCTGCACAGGCTGGGTATACAGGCGTTCCAGCCGCGTTTGGTTGAGGGTAAAGCTATCCAGTTACACCCGTTAACCTGTACCGCGTTCAACGCCGACTTTGACGGTGACCAGATGGCGGTTCACGTACCGCTGGGTAACGCGGCCATTTTGGAGGCTCAGGTTTTGATGCTTGCATCACACAACATCCTGAACCCTGCAAACGGTACGCCTATCACCGTACCATCTCAGGACATGGTGCTTGGTTTGTACTACATAACCAAAGGCCGTAAAACTGACGAAACACGCGTGGTAAAAGGCCAGGGCTTATCATTCTACTCTGCCGAAGAGGTAATTATCGCTTATAACGAGAAGAAACTTGACCTGCACGCCTTTATAAAAGTTAAAGCTAACGTTAAAGAGCGCGATGGCAGCATCGTGAATAAACTGATTGATACCACTGTAGGCCGCGTACTGTTTAACCAGCACGTACCTGAAGAGGTAGGTTACATCAATGAGCTGCTTACCAAAAAATCACTGCGTGATATTATTGGTGACGTAGTTAAAAACACCGGTATGGCACGTGCGGCCCAATTCCTTGATGATATTAAGGAGTTAGGTTTTAAAATGGCATTCCAGGGTGGTTTATCATTTAACCTGAAGGATATCAACATTCCGGAAGAAAAAGTTACGCTGATTGAACAAGCTTCAAAAGAAGTGGAAGAAGTTATGGGTAACTATAACATGGGTTTCATTACCAACAACGAGCGTTACAACCAGATCATCGATATCTGGACACGTATCAACAACCGCTTAACGGCGAATGTAATGAACATCCTGTCTACCGATAATCAGGGCTTTAACTCAGTGTACATGATGCTTGATTCAGGTGCACGTGGTTCAAAAGAGCAGATCCGTCAGCTTGCAGGTATGCGTGGTTTGATGGCCAAGCCTCAAAAATCAGGTTCAGGTGGCGAGATCATCGAAAACCCGATCCTTTCAAACTTTAAAGAAGGCCTGTCGGTACTGGAGTACTTTATCTCTACCCACGGTGCCCGTAAAGGTTTGGCGGATACGGCGTTGAAAACGGCGGATGCGGGTTACTTAACCCGTCGTTTACATGACGTTGCCCAGGATATGATTGTTGGTGAAGTGGATTGCGGTACTTTAAGAGGTATCTATACCACTGCGCTTAAAGACAATGAGGATATTGTTGAGCCATTGTATGACCGTATTTTAGGCCGTACCTCTCTGCATGATGTTACTGATCCGCTTACTAATGAGTTATTGGTATCAGCCGGACAGGACATTACTGAAGAAATAGCTAAAAAGATAGAGAACTCTCCGCTGGAGGGTATCGAAATACGTTCGGTATTAACCTGCGAAAGCAAACGTGGTGTATGCGCCCTTTGCTACGGCCGTAACCTTGCAAGCGGTAAACGCGTGCAAAAAGGCGAGGCTGTGGGTGTTATCGCGGCACAGTCAATCGGTGAGCCGGGTACACAGCTTACACTTCGTACCTTCCACGTGGGTGGTACCGCGTCAAACATCGCGGCTGAATCACAGATCAACGCAAGGTTTGATGGTATCATTGAATTTGAGAACGTACGTACTGTTGAATACGAAACAGAAGAAGGTCCGGTTGATGTGGTATTAGGCCGTTCAGGCGAGTTCCGCATTATTGAGGCCGGCAGCAATAAAGTGATCATGACCAATAACATCCCATACGGTTCATACCTGTATATTAAGGATGGCAGCAAGATCACTAAAGGCGACCGTATCTGTTCATGGGATCCGTACAACGCGGTTATCATCTCTGAGTTTGCAGGTACTGCAAGGTTTGAGGCGGTATTAGAAGGTATTACCTTCCGTGAGGAATCTGACGAGCAAACCGGTCACCGCGAAAAAGTTATTATCGACACCAGGGATAAAACCAAGAACCCGGTTATCCAGGTGGCTGACAACAAAGGCGAGATCATTAAGGGATACAACATCCCGGTAGGCGCGCACATTGCTGTTGACGAAGGTGATAAACTTAAAACAGGCCAGGTTATTGCTAAAATACCTCGTTCAACCGGTAAAACGCGAGATATTACAGGTGGTTTACCGCGTGTAACCGAGTTATTTGAAGCACGTAACCCATCAAACCCTGCCGTTGTTACTGAAATTGACGGTGTGGTAACTTTAGGTGGTGTTAAACGTGGTAACCGCGAGATCAGCATTGAATCAAAAGACGGTCAGGTTAAAAAATACCTGGTACCACTTTCAAAGCACATCCTTGTACAGGATAATGACTTTATAAAAGCCGGTATGCCACTGTCTGACGGTTCTATCTCACCTGCCGATATTCTTGCCATTAAAGGCCCTGCAGCAGTGCAGGAGTACCTGGTAAATGGTATACAAGAGGTTTACCGTTTGCAGGGTGTGAAAATTAACGATAAGCACTTTGAGGTTATCGTTCACCAAATGATGCAGAAAGTATCTATCGAGGATGCAGGTGATACCCGTTTCCTTGAAAAAGAAGCTGTTGACAGTTGGGATTTCATGCTTGAGAATGACGACATATTCGACAAGAAAGTTGTTATTGAGCCGGGTGATTCAACCACGCTTAAAGCAGGCCAGATCATTTCAATGCGTAAACTGCGCGATGAAAATTCAGCCCTTAAACGCCGTGACTTGAAACTGGTTGAGGTGAGAGATGCCATCGCGGCAACTTCAAGCCCGATACTGCAAGGTATCACCAGGGCATCATTAGGTACCAAGTCGTTCATCTCGGCCGCATCGTTCCAGGAAACTACCAAAGTACTGAACGAAGCTGCTATCGCCGGTAAACGTGATAAGATGCTTGGTTTGAAAGAGAACGTTATCGTAGGTCACCTGATTCCTTCAGGTACCGGTTTACGCGAATACGAGAATATCCGCGTAGGTTCTCAGGAGGAATTTGATCGCCTGATGGCTTCAAAAACCGAGGATGTAGAAGCATAATAACTTCACAAATAAATATTTTTCAAAGCCTTCCGTTAATACGGAAGGCTTTGTTATTTTTAGGGTATCAATAAAAAACCTAAGAAGTGTTTTTTACGTTTCTATAAGCTATAATATGTTCAGTTTTTTTAAGAAGAAGGCATTGCCTGATGTGCGGTTTGATTGGTTGGGCACAGATATTCATTCACATTTATTGCCTGGAATTGATGACGGATCACCCGATCTGCAATCCAGTATAAGTTACTTCACCGCTTTAAACCAGCTTGGTTTTAACAAGTTTATTTGTACGCCCCATATTTTTATGGAAGTACACCCTAATAACCGCAATAGTATAACCGACGCGCTTAACAAAGTGCTTGCAGCCGATGAAATAAAAAAAATGGGTGTAAGTGTATCCGCGGCAGCAGAATATATGGTAGATAATGACTTTGCCCCGCTGATGAATGCTGAGGAGGGACTGATGGAACTGCCGGGTAAACATTTGCTTATTGAAATGTCATACCTGTCAGAAACTCCTGATATTGAAAGTTACGTGTTTGAACTTAATGTACAGGGCTATAAACCCATACTCGCTCACCCCGAGCGCTATAACTTTTACCATCATAAGCCCGAAAAAATAAAGCGTTTTAAGGATATGGGCTGCCTGCTGCAACTTAACCTCCTTTCAGTAACCGGATATTATGGTCGCGAAGTGAAGCATACCGCGTTAAAACTACTAAAAGAAGGTGTATACTCACTTGCCGGTACTGATTTTCATCATGATAAGCACTTGCAGGGTTTCCTGGATGCACGCCTTTGGAAAGACGTTTACGATGAGGTGAAAAATTATGAATTCAGGAACCGTGAGTTATTCGGTATCTAAATTTAATAATAAAAAAATTCACGTTTTAAAACAAAGCTGCCGCTATTGCGTATATACCTCGTAACTATTGTTACTATTATCATAGTTTGCAATATTGATAATAAAACGAGGGTATAAATAAATTTATTTTGAATTTTTTTCTATTTTAGTGAGAAATTTTAATTTAATATCTATCTTAGCGAGGTAAAACTGTGCTTTTATACATTGCGTAATAAATTGATAATAATTATTTTTTTATACGGTAATATACCTCAAGCTTTATAAATCACTTCAATCTATATATGAACAAGAAAATCACTAAAATTTGCTGTATTGGTGCTGGATACGTTGGCGGGCCTACTATGGCTGTAATAGCGCAAAAGTGTCCTCATATTCAAGTAACCGTTGTCGATCTTAATGAAGCGCGTATTGCTGCCTGGAACGACCCCGATACAGAAAATATTCCTGTTTATGAGCCAGGACTATCTGCCGTGGTAGCTGAAGCACGCGGCCGTAACCTGTTTTTTTCAACTGAAGTGGATAAGGCCATTGATGAGGCCCAAATGATATTTATATCAGTAAATACACCTACCAAAACTTATGGTTCAGGCAAGGGTATGGCTGCCGATCTGAAGTATATAGAGCTATGTGCACGCCAGATAGCCCGTGTTGCCAAGGATGATAAAATTGTGGTTGAAAAATCAACGCTTCCGGTACGTACTGCCGAGGCTGTTAAAAATATATTACAAAACACGGGTAACGGTGTAAATTACCAGATACTATCAAACCCGGAGTTTTTGGCAGAAGGTACCGCGGTTGAGGATCTGCACGCGCCTGACCGTGTGCTGATAGGTGGCGATACCACACCTGAAGGGCAGGACGCGCTGAACTCACTTGTTGAAGTTTATGCCAACTGGGTACCACGCGAACGTATCCTGACTACTAACCTTTGGTCGTCTGAATTATCAAAACTTACCGCTAACGCGTTTCTTGCGCAGCGTGTGTCATCAATCAATGCCCTGTCTGAGCTTTGTGAGCGCACCGGTGCCGATGTAACTGAAGTTGCCCGTTCAATTGGTACCGATAGCCGTATCGGCCCTAAATTCCTGAAAGCATCAGTAGGTTTCGGCGGCTCTTGCTTTCAAAAGGATATTTTGAACCTGGTATACATAGCCCGCTCATATGGTTTGCAAGAGGTGGCTGATTACTGGGAGCAGGTGATCATCATGAACGATCATCAAAAAAGCCGTTTTGCTAACAACATTGTTAAAACATTGTACAATACCGTATCAGGCAAAAAGATTGCGTTTTTAGGATGGGCCTTTAAAAAGGATACTAATGATACCCGTGAGTCGGCGGCTATTTATGTAGCTGATGCCTTATTAAATGAAGAAGCCGGAATAGCAGTATATGATCCGAAAGTGCCTGAGTCGCAAGTTTATTTTGACCTTGATTATTTAGGAAGCCGCAGCGGCGAAAAAAATAGGCAATTGGTTACCAACTTTACTGACCCATATGAGGCTTGTAAAGATGCACACGCTATTGCCATACTTACAGAATGGGATGAGTTTAAGGCTTATGACTGGAAACGTATATTTGATAATATGAAAAAACCGGCCTTTGTATTTGATGGTCGCAGCATAATTGATTCGGCCGCGTTAACTGAAATAGGTTTCAAGGTATACACAATAGGTAAGTAAATTACAACCAAAATACTAAACGATATATAATTCATGTTCTATATATGGAATTGAGTAATTTAACTATTCGTTTTTTATAAATTAAATTAAGAAAAGGGCTTGGTTTCAAGCTCTTTTTATATATATCCGCAGTTTAGCTATGGCATACCTATAAGAGGTGATTTTTGCTATTGAAAAAAATTGTTAGTATTGTATCATGATCATTTAATCTATGTATAAAATTTTTCGTACTTGCAGGGTACTCTTCGCGTTTATTTTGCTTAGCTACTGCTTCTCTTCATGTGTATCATACAAGAGCGTTCCGTATTTTCAGGATCTGGATTCTACCCAGGTAAAAATCGCTCTTGAACAATACCGGCCACAAATTGTACAGCCAAATGATGTACTGAGTATCAAAATCACTTCGTTAAGTTCAGAAAGCAGTGTGCTTTTTGGCGATAACATGACGGAATCTCGTATGAGCGGGGGCGGCAACAATAACAACAATGCCAATACTTTACAATACGGAGGTTTTCTGGTTAATGAAAAAGGCGAGGTTGAATTGCCAACCCTTGGTAAAATCAAAGTTAAGGGGTTAACAACAACCCAGGTTAAAGATACAGTTGCCGCGTTAGCTGCCCAATATGTTAAAAATCCAACGGTTACTGTACGTATGCTTAGCTTTAAGGTATCGGTTACCGGTGAAGTTGCCAGGGCAGGAACCTTTCAGATCACCAACGAAAGGGTTAACGTGCTTGAAGCTATTGCCCTTGCCGGCGACCTTCGTGTAACCGCACGCCGCGAAAATATTTTGGTTATACGCCAAAACGGAGATCAGATGCAGTTCGCACGTTTAGATCTCCGGTCAAAAAAGGTATTTGAATCGCCATATTTTTATTTGAATAACAATGATGTGATTTACGTTGAGCCAAATATCAAACGTTTGGAACGTAACGAAAACTTATATCAAAACACTACTTTAATAGTAAGTATATTAACTACCATTTCATTACTAATTTACCGGTTTAGTAATTAAGCCACCATCATCTAATTATGCAAGACGGAACAGTAACTGCTCAGAATGTGCAAAATACTGACGAAGAATCGGTTGATTTTAAGCAAATATTATTCAGGTACCTTTATCACTGGCCACTATACCTGGTAGCAGGCATAATTGCCATGTGCGCCGCATTCTTTTATATGAGGTACACACCTCCGGTATACCAGATGCAAACGTCGGTATTGATAAAGAATGACTCAAAGAACGGTTCAACACCGCAAATGGCTCTTAGTGAGATTGACCTTTTTTCGAACGGAAAAGTGGTTGAAAATGAGATCGAGATACTCAAATCAAAAGCCCTGATGGAAAAGGTTGTAACCAACCTTAACCTCGGTATTGAATATTACTCAACCAACGATATTATTGAAAGGCCTTTGTACAAGAATGGCCCTATCGAGATGTTCGCTATAGAGTTTAACCCAAACTCACGGTCGTATGAACTTCACTTTACTTATTTGGGTGGTAACAAGTTTGTGGTACAAAACAATGACGGAGAAAAGTTCAATGGCGAATTCGGAAAGATATATCACAAGTTTTTTGGCTCCTGGAAAATAGATAATACCAAGGATGTTAACGCGTTTAAAGGCCATGATATAAAGATCAAAATAGCCAAACCATACCTGATCGCTAACCGGCTTTTAGGTAGTTTGCTTATAACATTGCCTACAAAAAACGTTACAGTACTGCAAATAACGCTGGAGGATGTTATACCTAAAAGAGGTACTGATATACTTAACCGATTGATTTTTGAGTATAACAAAGCCGCGATAGAGGATAAGAACCTGGTTACCGAAAGTACGCTTAAATTTGTACAGGACCGTTTGGACTCATTAGGAAGCGAACTGAACATTGCCGAGCGCCGCGTTGAGCAATTTAAAAGCAGCGCCGGTTTAACCAATATATCATCTGAGGCGGATATGGTGTTGAAGAACATGCAAACCGTTGATGCCAAACTTAACGAGGTTAACATACAGTTAAGTGTGATAGAGGGTATTGAAAAATATGTGGCCAATGCCGATCAATCAGCTTCGGTACCAACTACCCTGGGTATGAATGACCCGGTTATGTTAGGCCTGATATCAACCCTTACCGACCTGGAGGCAAAAAAGAGCAGTATTTTAGCAAATGGCACCCCTAATAACCCATTGCTTGAGCCTTTGCAATCGCAAATAGAAGCATCAAAAAGAGCGATAAGTGAGAGTGTGCAGGTAATGAAAAACTCGTTATTGCTCACCAAGCGCGATCTTACATCTACAAACAGCAAGATGGAAGGTGCTATACGCCAGATACCTAAGCAGGAACGCCAGTTTATTGACCTGCAGCGCCAGCAAACAATTAAGGATAACCTGGTTACCTACCTGTTGCAAAAAAGGGAAGAGGCGGCGCTTTCATACGCTGCAACCATTGCCGACAGCCGCGTTATTGACGAGCCGTATGTTAATGATTCGCCAATAAAGCCTAAAGCGCAAATTGTATATACCCTTGCACTGGTATTGGGTTTAGTGGTATCAACCGGTTACGTTTATATTAAGGATCAGCTTAACAACAAGATAGCCAGCCAGCAGGATGTGATGGATAAAACCAAAGCGCCTATATTAGGCCAGATCATGTTCAGTGATGGTTTTGAGCCTATAGTAGTTAAGCCTAAAAGCCGTAAAGCAATTGCCGAGCAGTTCAGGGCATTCCGTACTAACCTGCAGTTTGTTTTTGGTGCCAAGCAGGAATCACATGTTACGTTGTTTACCTCCAGCATGTCTGGCGAGGGAAAGAGCTTTGTGGCGCTGAATCTTGGTGCGGCGTTTGCTATATCCAACCGCAAAACAGTGGTACTCGAGCTCGATTTACGTAAACCTAAAATATCAAGCAGCTTAGGTATCGATAACTCATTTGGTATAAGCAATTACCTGATAGGTAAAGCAACCAAACAAGAGATCATTAAGCAAAGCGATGTACACCCTAATCTTTACATCATAAGTTCAGGCCCTATACCGCCAAACCCGGCAGAGTTGCTGGAGCAAAGAGCGATGGATGAACTGATAGAGTACCTGAAAGAGAACTTTGATGAGGTGATTATTGACTCACCGCCGATAGGTTTGGTTACAGATACGCTTATCCTGGCCCGCCTGGCCGACCTGAGCTTGTACATAGTAAGGCACGGTTATACCCAAAAGAACCAGATACAAATACTTAACCAGTTGTACGAGGAACGTAAATTGCCTAAACTGGGTATTGTTATGAATGCTATCCAATCATCAGGCAGCTATGGCTACGGTTATGGTTACGGTTATGGTTATGGCTACGGTTATGGCTACGGCTATGGTTATTATTCTGACGATAATACCCGCACCAAAATGTCGTTCAAAAAGAAGATCGCCAAATTCCTGAGCCGGTTTTAAAAATATATTAGTTAACAAATGCTTATTGGTAAATAAGTATTTTATTAACAGAATGGCCATTTTAATGATTAAATGCAAAAAATGTAAACTATTTTTTGCATTTAATCATTTTTTTTGCCTTAATTTGTGATAAGATAATAAATGAGTAATAATACTACTCATTTACGATGTGAAAAAAGTGAGTTAAAACATCTACGTAACACGCTTTAAAAAATATGCTCGAAACGCTGATAACATCGAAAACCCGCATTAAATTGCTGTTAAAGTTTTTTCTTAACAGCGATACCAAGGCCTATTTGCGCAGCCTCGAGGCGGAGTTCGGTGAATCAAGTAATGCCATACGTTTGGAGCTTAACAGGTTTGAAGATGCCGGCCTGTTGGTATCATCAGCCTCGGGCAACAAAAAATTATACCAGGCAAACCGCTCTCACCCCTTTTTTAGCGAACTGAATAACATATTGTTCAAGTTTGTAGGCATTGATGAAATTATTGAAAAAGTATTACGCAGGATAGGCGACTTACAATCGGCCTATATAACCGGTGATTTTGCCCGCGGCCGCGATAGCCAGGTGATAGATCTGTTGCTGGTTGGTGCCGAGTTAAACCGGGCTTACACCGCCAAACTGATAGAAAAGGCCGAAAAGGTAATTAAGCGCAAAATACGATTGCTGATAATGGAGGCCGATGAGGCCGGTAATTATGTAGCCACCAATCAGGCTTTACTGATATGGGAGCGATAACTAATATAAGAGATGACCAAGCATACCACTGATAAATGAAACTGAATTTTAAAAACAACTTTATAGGCTACTTTCAATTTTACTATAATGTTATAGGCAACAAGCTGCTTTTAAATACCGGTTTGGGCATTATGGTAAGCTTTTTGGATGGTATGGGCTTAGCCATGTTTATGCCGCTGCTGCAATCAGTAAGTGATACCGGCGAGATGAAGTCATCAGGTAAATCAATGGGTAAACTTCACTTTTTGACTGATGCTATCACTTCATTCGGTTTCCAGATCAACTTAAATTCAATACTGGTAGTACTGGTATTGTTATTTGCAGTTAAAGGGGGGCTTAAATTTTTTCAGCAAAATGGCCAGGTGCAATTATGGTTTTACTTTATGCGGCGTATCCGTTTCGCGCTGCTGGCACAATTGCAGGGCTTAACTTACCGTAACTTTTTAAAGTTAGATACCGGGCGGGTGCAAAACACGCTTACCGGCGAGGTGGGGCGCTTAAACCAAACGGTAAAGTTTTACTTTAACGCCATACAGTCTGCCGTAATGCTTTTAACCTATGTGGCGCTGGCGTTTTTGGCCAACTATCAGTTTGCGCTTATTGTAGGCGTGGGCGCAGGTATATCAAGCTTATTATACAGGCGCATCTACAAATCAACCAAGAGTGCTTCAATGAGCATATCAAAAACCGGTAACCAGTTCAATAAGCTTATTACGCAATCTATATACTACTTTAAGTACCTTAAATCAACCAATTATTTTGAAAGTTTCTCTAATCACATTAAAAATGTTATTCGCGATTCTGAGGAATTTAATAAGAAGATGGGTTACAACGCGGCTATTACCAACAGTGTTAAGGAGCCGGTTATTATACTTATAGTTGCCGGGGTAATTTACTTGCAGGTAAGCTACATGGGTACCATGTTGAGTACCATATTGTTAAGTTTACTGTTGTTTTACAGAGCGTTAATGTCATTAGTACTGGTGCAAAACTATTGGCAAAGCTTTATACAAAACAGCGGTTCAATGGATTCGGTTGCTACCTTGTATACCGAGATGGCTGCAGGGCAGGAGCATGACGAAACCAAAACCTACACCGGTTTTGAACGCGGTATCATGATAGCCGATAGTTCATTCTCATATGATAAAGTTAAACCGATACTTGATCATGTTAACATCTCGATCCCTAAAAATAAAACAGTAGCTTTTGTGGGCGAAAGCGGTTCGGGTAAAACTACGCTGGCCAATATATTGGTAGGTTTGTTAAAACCCGATTCGGGCCAGCTTTTGGTTGATGATACCGCTCTTAACGATTTTAACTTAAATACCTTCCGTAACCGTATCGGTTATATCTCACAGGAAGCGGTGGTATTTAATGATAACATTTACAACAACATCACCTTTTGGGCGGAGCGTACTCCTCAAAATATTGAGCGCTTTAATAAAGCGGTTGAACTGGCATCGTTAACCACGTTTATTGCCGGTTTGCCTGATAAGGAAAATACTATGCTTGGCGATCATGGTACCCTGGTATCGGGCGGGCAAAAGCAGCGTATATCAATAGCGCGTGAATTGTATAAGGATGCCGATATTTTGATACTGGACGAGGCTACCTCGGCATTAGACTCAGAAACTGAACGTGTGATACAGGATAATATTGAGAAACTGCACGGTACTTACACCATGCTGATTATCGCGCACCGTTTATCAACCATAAAGAATGCTGATACCATTTACCTGCTTGAGCAGGGCAAAGTAGCTGCCAGCGGCACATTTGATGAGATGGTTGAAACATCTGAGCGCTTTAGGCGGATGGTTGAGTTGCAGGAAGTTTAAACCGGTTATAATTTTTGCAGATGAATAAGAACGAAAGAATTTTTGGACTCGACCTGATGCGCTGCATAGCGATATTGTTTGTGCTGTTCAGTCATGCCCGGTTTTACCTGCCAATTGCCGATCAGCAAAGCATTACCGTACTTGGTTTTTGGGGCGTTGAGCTTTTCTTTGTATTAAGCGGTTTTTTGATAGGGGGCATACTTATCAAAACTTTTGAAAAAGAAGCTACAGGTGGCTCATTAAAAACATTCTGGGTTCGCCGCTGGATGCGCACTTTGCCCAATTATTACTTTTTTATATTGGTAAATATTGCCTGTGTATTGCTGCTTAAACCACCGCACCTGCGCATACAGCATTTAAGCTGGTACCTTGTGTTTCTGCAAAACTTTGCCTGGGTCAAGCCATCATTCTTTAATGTATCATGGAGCCTTTGTATTGAGGAGTGGTTTTACATGTTTTACCCGTTGGCCGTGTTGTTTTTCAGGTACGTATTTAAATTCAGTATCAAAAACTCTTTTCTTACGGCAATGCTATTGTTCATAGCCGTGCCTATCGGTTTCCGTTTTTATTGTTTAACCATTAAGCATTACCATTTTTGGGAAACCCGTATGATCGTGATCAGCAGGCTGGATGCCATGATGACCGGTGTATTTGTGGCCTTCCTGAAATTTTATCACCGTAAGGCATATGAAAAACTGGTTGGCCCTGGCGCCATTATCGGCGGCATTATAGCGGCTGTGCTTTTTGTGTTCTATTTAAATAACAATGCCATGGAAGGCGTTAACCCGGTTATACAGGTTTTCTTTTTAACTGTAATGACCGTTGCTTTCGCGCTGTTTTTACCGGCCTGCAACAATCTCAAAACAAAAAGCTCAAATTTTGTTATTACGGCGATATATAAAATATCGCTATGGTCATACTCCATCTACCTGGTTAATTTTCCGGTAGTATATGTGCTTAATAAAGTGGAGGAAAAATTCGGCTTAAAGGGTGGTGTTTATTCATTGATATTTTTTGTGCTGTTCTTCGCTTTAAATTTATTTATAGCAAGTTACCTGTACAAATGGATAGAAAAACCTTTCCTGACATTGCGCGATAAGTATTTTAAGGAAGAGAAGCCGGGTACGGCGGTACCCGCGACACCCATAATCAGATAATTAACATTGAAGGGATAGTGCCGGGGCGATATATAACAGTATTAAAACAATTGTAATCAAATTGAGTAAATTCAGATGAGAAACTTACAAATTACTACCCGCTGGTTAAATAAGGAGCAAAAAACGCTCAAAACAACATTGGAAGAAGCCGGTGTTCGTGAGCTTAGGCAGGGTGAAATATTAGTTGAGATGCTTGCCATACCTATGCACGGAAGCTTTTGGCTGGCCTCGCACCCGGATGGCATACACCCTCGTCGTGATGAATTTATGATCGATGATGAATTTGTTTTTGGTAACGGTGGCGTTGGCCGTGTTATACAATCAAATGCAGATGCTCGTGAAATAGCCGTAGGCGATTATGTAACCGTATTTGGCCACGTACCCTGCGAGCATTATGATTGCTATGCCTGTACTGTACTACACCGATATACCGAATGCGATTACGGCGAAAGTACTATCATAGGCCATGGTAAACACAGTTACGATGGCTCATATGCCAAATACGTGGTATTGCCAAAATACTCATATGAGATATGCTATCGTAAACACGAAAATCCAACCATACAGCAATTAATGCCTTTCATGTTCGGCTTTTTGATTGCCGATGTGCGTAACGCGCTTACCCGCCATGCTGATTCATTAAGAATGCGCAGGCTATTGCTGGTAGGTTCAGGCTTTTCTGGCCTTATTGCCGCTTATATACATAACCGTACCTGTCCGGAATCAAGAATATTTGTGCTTGATTCATCAGAAGAACGCCTGGCAGTAATTAAAGCCATTGATCCGGAATCTATCGAAACCTATGTTTTACCTGAAGAAATAGTAGGCGAGCTGAACAACAAACAGCAAAGCCTTGGTTTCAGGCACGAACTGAACAGCAGCATTGAAGATATCGCCAAAAAAATGAAAACACATTTCGGCGGCCGTGGTTGTAACCTGTTGTTTGATAGTTCATCAGGCAACACAGCGCCTATATGGGATAACAAGAACATACTGAGCCCGTCAACCCATTGTATACCTTTTGGTTTCGGGTCGCACTATATATTGTTGAATAAGGATCTGATCCAGTTTTCAGGATTGAACATCATGATGTCTCGCGGGGTGGGTAACATCCGTAACCGTAAAGAGGTTATTGAGTTGATAAAGGCCGGTGCGAGCGCGTTTATTGAGGAACACCTGATTGAGCCGGCTATACGTTTGGAAGGTTTGGAAGAAGGAATAAAATATATTGACGAGATGCATAACCCGCCAAGGCCATTGCACCAGGTTGGTCATGCGTATATCATTCCGAATCCTAACTTCAATGGGTAATGAGGATCGACTTGTTACTTCTGATGTACAATCGTCCGGAGCACACGTTAAGTACGCTTGAGGGATTGGCTGTAAACGGCGTTGAGCACGTTAAAGCCTATCTTGATTACTCGGATAAACCCGAGGTGATCGAAAACCAAAAGCGCATACTTGATATTGTACACAACTTTAAAGGGCTGAACATTACGCTTACCCAGCGTACAGAGAAGTTTGGCCTGGCAAAAAGTGTACGCACGGCCATGAGCGATGCATTTGCCGATGGTGCTGATGCGGCCATATTGCTTGAGGATGATTGTGTATTAAGGCCGGGCGGCTATGAATTTTTCAGGCAGGGCCTAACCGAACTGAAGGATAACAAGAAGATACGCAGCCTTTGCGGCTACCTGTTTCCGAATTGTAACTTTATATTTGACCCCGAGGCGGATCTGCTGCTGCTTAACCGCTTTTCAACATGGGGTTGGGCAACCTGGGCAGACAGGTGGCAGCAATACGAGGTTGACTTGGCCAAGGTTGTAGCGTTGTTTGATACGATAGGCTTTTCGATAGAAGATTTTTCGAGCGATATGGCCATCCTCTCAAAATCTGAAAAGTTTTTAAAAGGACAAGTAGATATATGGAGCGTAAGCTGGATACTGCTGCATTACCTTACATCAACCTTTGCGGTTTACCCAAAAGAGGCCGTTATTGAAAATATAGGCCTGGATGGCAGCGGTGCCAATTGTGAGGATACAGAGGTATTCAAGGCAGGCAGTGCCAACTCCGTAATTAACCAGTATAACTGGAAGGGGCTAAACTACTTTTTAGAGAACGAAGAGATTATTAAAGATTTTATGGCCATCAATGGCTTAAAAACATATCCGAAACCATAATGGAGAACGTTACAGAATCAGCTATAAATGTAAATGCAGCCGCATTGGAGGCCTTCGCCCAAAAGCTGCTTTTGGCTGCGGGTTTTGATGAGCTTTCGTCGCGCACGGCAGCCGAGGGGCTGGTGCAGGCATCATTGCGTGGTGTTGATTCGCATGGTATACGTTTATTGCCTCATTATGTAAAAGCATTAAAGGCAGGGCGTTTAACCGCCATGCCTAAGTTTGAATTTGAACAGACCGGGCCAACTACCGGCATTATCAATGCCGACCATGCGCTGGGTTTCCCGGCAGGGCAAACAGCAATTGATAAAGCCATGGAAATAGCTGCCCAGCAAGGTATGGCAGCGGTAACGGTTACCAATTCATCGCACTGTGGTATGCTGGCTTATTATACCATACAAGCTGCAAAAAACGGTTTTTTTGCCTTAGCGGTAACTAATACTACGCCAAGGCTTATCCCGACAGGTTCAAAAAAAGCATTTTTAGGTACTAACCCGTTTTGTTATGCTTTTCCGTTGCAAAATGAAGAGCCTTTATGCTATGATGCCGCGACGACGCAAATTACAGGTAACAAAATTCAGTTATACCGCCAGTTAGGGCTTGCCTTACCTGATGGTGTGGCTGCCGATAAGGATGGCAATATCACGACTGACGCTAAAATAGCTGAGTTGCTGGTACCATTTGGTGATTATAAAGGCTTTGGTATTGCTTTATTGGTTGATATACTTTGCGGCGCATTGTGCGGTATGCCCAATGGCGATCAGGTAAGTGCCATGTATGGCTCTGATATATCGGGCAAAAGGCTGCTTGGGCAGTTTTACCTGGTGTTTGATATTAACAGGTTCAGACCCTTACAGGCGTTTGCGCAGGAACTTCAGGAAGAAATGGACCGTTTACGCGCTCTACCTTCAGTTGATGGTCGCGCTATTATGGCGCCCGGTGATCCGGAGAAACTGATCAGCGCCGAGCGCGCAGCATCAGGCATACCTTTGGAGCCCGAGATTTTTGCATCGTTGCAGTCGGTTGCTGATGAACTGAATGTAACCGGAATTAATGAGATAATTTTAAACTGATATACATATTCTTGACATGGAGAAGAAATCAATAGTACTGGCCATTACACCGGCAAGAGGAGGTTCAAAAGGCGTTCCGCGTAAAAATATTATCGATCTGGGTGGTAAGCCACTGGTTGCACATACTATTACACAGGCTAAAAAATCGGCATTAATTGATGAGTACATTGTTAACAGTGAGGATGCAGAAATTCGCCAGGTAGCTGAAAAGTGGGGTGCCAATACCATGACCCGTCCGGATATGTATGCCCATGATCAGATATTACAAGAGGTTGACCTGTTGCTGAAATGGACAGTTGAACAGTTTGAGGAAGCGAACCCTGACAAGCATGTTGATATTGTGGTGTTACTATATCCAACAGCGCCGCTGCGTAATGTATCAGCTATTGACGCTGCTATCGATCTGGTGAAAAACCAGGGTTATGATTCGGCACTGAGCTTATACTATGATACCCGTTACCTATGGAGCGTAACAGACGAAGGTACAACTGTTGAACCGCGTAACTACGATCCTAACAAACGTATGCCACGCCAAAAAGAATCATGGAACCAATGGGCAGAGAATAAAGCCATCTATGCCACCAAACGTGATATACTGTTTTCCATTGGCCGTATAGGCCCGAAATGCGGTTATGTAGAAATGGAAAAATGGCGCTCAATAGACATTGACGAGCCTGTAGACCTGGAAATGGCTCGCGCCCTATACCAGGCCAAAAAAGATATACTGGATTCGTAACAACTACCTATCAGTAGCAATTATCCCAAAATAACATGATCATCGGAAAAGAATATAAAGACAAGTTTCTTCCCCACTGGGAAAAATGGAAACGTGTAACTTTCCGCGGCTATAATTATGGGGGAATAATTGCGAATCAGTTATCTCATTTGCATCATGTTGATGGGGAGAATAAAAAGTATGGGATTATAGCTGAACTTAAATTTTTGTTAAAAAATCTACTTTATATAAACCATAGCATACCTATTTCAATAATCAAAAAGTCTGGAAATGGGTTACATAATGAAATTATAGGTTTTGTAATGGACGATGACAATCGTAGCGATTATATTAAGCAATGTAATAACGTTTTAAATCAGATAGATAATTATGATGTACGCGTTTTTACAATAAAAAATGATAATAAAGCTCAAAAACGATTTGTTATAGGTTCCGTGTTTAATAAATTTCTTATAATAGTAAAGGCGCTGTTCATTGTGCCTACGCGCCATTCTTTCAAGTTTCAATCAGTAGCTAAAAACATCAATTTACTTGCGAAGTGTCTTTTTTACTATGATGTAATTGAATATATAAGTTCAAAAGATTTTTTGAATAATCTGAATTTGCTAATTGTATTCTCAGATATGAAGCAGTACGGAAATATCTTTGTTCAAGCGGCAAAGAAGAAAAGTATTCTTACAGCAACATTGCAACATGGTATATACATTAAGCACAGAGATGATCAATATTCGCAATCAGCTATAAATTATCTTAATTCACCGGCTGATTATTTACTTGGTTGGGGAAGCAGCGTTGTAAGTGTTTTTAATTCTAATAATACACCTGCCAAAAACATATTATTATCAGGTAGTTCAGTTGAGGATTATAAAATAGATAATTTTTATAATACTGAGAATGTAGCGCCAATACCAACAAATAAGTTTATTCTACTATTTTCTCGTAGTACGCTTAAACAATCAAATACTGATATGTTGCGCATTGCGGGAAAAGTAGCGATGCAAACAGGTTATAGATTTGATGTACTAATGCATCCTACTAATAAACCAGAGCATTATGAATTTGACAAATACAACAACCTCAATCAAGTGTATCAAAATTCCTCAATGCTTTTAAGTTTAATTGAAACTTCCGATTTCTGCATTTGTCATTCAACTACGGTTTACTTTACGTCGCTATTAAAACGAAAAGCATGTTTTAGATATAGCGATGAATATTTTATTGATTATGGTGGACTTGATGATATGTTTAATAATGAAGATGAGCTTTTAGATAAAATCATCAAAAATAATCATGTTCTTGAGAATGAGAAATTGGAAAGAGTGGCGGCATTGTTAAAGCATCAGTTTGGACAGCAAGAGTACTCCTATAAAAAAAGTATACAAACATTATTAAGCCAAACTGTTAAAAGTTAAATTATATCCTGTAAAAATTTATCATGAATAAAAAAGCCAGAGTAATTGCATTTTATTTACCACAGTTTTACCCTATACCTGAAAATGATAATTTTTGGGGTAAAGGCTTTACAGAGTGGACAAATGTAGCGGCAGCCAAGCCTCTTTATAAAGGTCATAAACAACCGGTTATTCCTGGAGATTTGAGCTTTTATGATTTACGATTACCTGAAATTAGAGAGGCACAAGCTAAATTGGCGAAAGAACATGGAGTGGAGGCTTTCTGCTACTGGCATTATTGGTTTGGCAGAGGTCGTCGTATACTTGACCGTGTTTTTGATGAAGTAGTAAAATCAGGTACACCAGATTTTCCATTTTGTCTTGGATGGGGTAATGAAACTTGGTCGGGTATATGGCATGGTTCACCGGGTACCGTGCTTATAAAACAGGAATATCCGGATGTGAAGGATTTTGAAGATCATTTTAATACAGTTTTACCGGCTTTTTTGGATAAAAGATATTTAACCGTTGATGGTAAACCATTATTTCTTATATATCGTCCGGGGGATAAAGATTTTGATATAAAGCTTTTTGTTGAAACGTGGCAAAGGCTTGCAAAGCAAAACGGGCTTCCTGGAGTATATTTCGTTGGTGTACTTAACGGAAAAAAACCATCTGAAGTGAGCATGGATGCCCTTGTATCAAATGCTATTAGCCCGGTGGTAACGCAAGTTGAAAAGAAAAAATACGGAAATATTCAGATGAAAGCTCGACGGAAGTTTCCGTTGTATAACTCATTTTTTTTACCACGCAGAATATCATATAAAGATTTTATCGCCCAACAAGAAGCAGATGGACTGCCCGAAGGTTATTTGCCTAATATAGTACCACGTTGGGATAATACGCCACGAAGTAAAAAAAGAGGAGTAGTGCTGATGGATTCAACATCAGAACTGTTTGAAGTGCATGTTAATAATGTTATTAAATCGATCCAAGGTAAACCAGAACAAGAGCGTATAGCATTCCTTAAATCATGGAATGAATGGGCTGAGGGCAATTATATTGAGCCTGACCGTGAAACAGAGAATGCATATTTGGAAGTATTGAAAAAATGCATTGAGGATTGAATATGAAAGTTTTAATGACATCAAATGCGAATAATCCTTACATAACTGAACTTGTAAAAGGATTGTCGACAGCACTGGAAATCAAGAATTCAGTTAATGATTTTTGGGAATCTGATGACATTTTTGATGTTGTTCATATACAATGGCCCGAAGAGTTATTTAAATGGTTGCCACCATCTGCTAAGGAAGTGGACAAGTTTAAATATCGCCTTGAAATATGGAAAGAACGAGGGGCTAAAATTGTGGTTACAAGGCATAATGAATTGCCAAATAAAGAGAATGCTTTCAGCTTTAAGCCACTTTATGATCTATCATATTCGATAGCTGATGCAGTAGTACATTTAGGCCAATACAGTTTTGAACACTTAGCTGATGGTAGAACAATTAATCGAATCATACCACATCATATTTATACAAGTTATCCAAATTCAGCTAATCGTAAGGAAGCTCGAAATGAGCTTGGCATACCTGAAAAAGCTAAAGTTATTTTATGTTTTGGTAAAATCAGGACGCAGGATGAAAAGAAATTTATTTTTAATGCATTCTCAAAAATAAACATAACTAATAAATATCTCTTGATACCAGGGTTTTTTGAAAGATTGTCTTTTAAAAACTATCCGTTAAAAAAAATATCTATAAGGTTAAAACATATTCTAAAAAAAATGTTTTCCAATCAGTGGCTTGGTTTTAAGTTTGTGCCACATAATAAGGTACAGATTTTTTTTAATGCTGCTGATGCTGTTCTAATACCGAGGCTCGAAAATTTGACATCTGGAGTAATCTATTTATCTCTGGCATTTAATAAGTCTATAGTTGGGCCTGAAAGCGGAAATATTACTGAGATGTTAGATAAGTTTGGCTTTCCAAAATTTAATGCAACAGATGAATCATCTGTAATAGCTGCATTAGAGAAAGCATTATGCACGGAAGAGTTTTGTGATATTTCAGAAGCAGATAAAGTACAATTTTCTTTGTCTTATTCGGTCAAGCAACATATAGACTTATACACCACCCTAACCCAATAACCCCCATGTCCTCCCATACCCCATATATTACCATCATCATACCCACTTTTAACGATTGGGATCGGTTGGCGCTATGTTTGGGGGCGTTAGCCGGACAAACTTATCCGGTTGATAGGTTTGAGATAATCGTGGCTAATAATAATGCGAATGACAAGGTGCCGGATGGATATGATCTACCTGGCAATTGTAAGGTGATCACCGAGTCTAAGCCAGGGTCATATGCGGCGCGTAATGCAGCGCTTAAAATTGCAAAAGGAGAGATATTAGGTTTTACTGATTCTGATTGTATACCATATGCTAACTGGATAAGTACCGCGGTCAATCATTTTAATAATCATCCGCAGTGTTACCGTATTGGTGGTAGTGTTGAGTTGTTCTATCAATCGGCTAAACTTACAAAGGCCGAACTGTACGAAAGTGTTTTCGCATTTAACCAGGAGCGTTATGTTAACGTTGAAGGTACGAGCATTACTGCCAATATGTTTACCAAAAAGGAAGTATTTGATGCTGTAGGTGTGTTTGATGATACGCTGATGTCCGGTGGAGATTATGAGTGGGGCGTGCGGGCATTAAAAGGCGGTTTTGGTATTGATTATGTACCTGAACTGATCATCAAGCATCCGGCCCGGCATGATCTGAAGGAAATTGCTAACAAAGCGCGTCGCGTGGGTGGCGGACAAGCCGGTTTCCAGGAAAACAAAAAAGTAAGCAAGCTGGGTTACATGATCCGCTTTGTGAAAGAGGTTAGGCCCACAGGTGGCGATATCCGGTATATCCTGAAGAAAGGCAAAAATCTTTCATTAAGCCAAAAGCTCGACGTTTTTTTTGTACGGTATTATCTCAAGGCAGTACGTTCGGCAGAGCGATATAAAGTATTAACAGGCAAAAAAGCCAGCAGATTTTAGGCATGAAGTTTTCGGTCATTATACCTACATATAACCGTCCCGATTTTTTGAGGGAAGCATTAGCCAGTGTTGCCGCGCAAACTTATAGTAATTATGAGGTGGTGGTGGTTAATGATCATAAGCCTGATGAGGATATTGTAAACAAGGTGTGCAGCGAGTTCAACAACGTAAAGGTTATACACCACGAGGTATCAATGGGCGGTAATGCTGCCCGCAATACAGGTATCAAACAGTCGGACGGGGCGCTAATAGCATTTCTGGATGATGACGATCTGTGGTTGCCAACCAAGCTCGAAGAGCATTTTAAGGCTCACCAGGCTGGCATAAATGTAGGGTTGGTATACTCGGATTGTATATTGTTTAGTGATGAAAGCGATAAAACGAGCGAAGCGAAGCGTGATCTGCCTGCAGATGTGCTGAATGCTATGCGGCAGGGTGATTTTTGCCCCATAACAACTACTTGTGTAACCGTTACCAAGCAGGCGATAGAGGAGAGCGGATTATTTGATGAACAACTTATATCATTCCAGGATTGGGATATGTGGTTCCGTATAGCGCATAAATACAAATTTGCACATGTGGCTAAATCGCTCATTAAGTTCAGGGAGCATTTTGGCGTACGCACATCAAAATCAATTGATAAACGTTTAAAGGGCTTGAGCCAGGTAGTACAAAAGTGGAAAAGTAAGGTAGACATGTCAGCGTTTAAAAGCATATTTTTGCGCAGAACTTACTATTTTTATGCTTGCGATCTTATAGCTACAAATAATAGGTTAAAAGCGGTTTCTTATTCGTTTAAACTGTTAAACCCGGTTGTATTGAGTATCGATTCTGTAAAAAGATTTATAAAGGTATTGGTTGGTGTAATGCGTCCGGCGCGTGCATCCCAACAAAACTTATAACATGACGCTAAAAAAGAATTTAGCTTTTATTTCGGTTTTTATGCTGATAGCTACCTCCGGGATACCATTCTTCCAGGGGCAGCTACCATTAATTCTTATAAGCCTAATGCTTACCGGGCTTACCTTTTTAATGCATACCAACAGGCAGGTTGACAGGCGCTTTCTTTTTTTTGTTGTTTTAGTGCTTTTGTTGCAAATATTTCAAGGCGCAACCGGTGGGCAATACTTTTGGTCAACATATTTTGGATTGATCATACGGTTTATATGGGGATACCTGGTTATACGTGTTACAAAAATTAACTTCCTGAAGTTATACGTTAAAATACTCTATTTCTTTTCTTACATCAGTATTTTCTTTTACCTGGCAATGGTACTGATACCTAACTCACAAGCCATTTTTGAAAAGCTTTCATCACCATTTGCCTTTTTTCCATTCACACCAACAGTTGAAAATGCGCAAACTTTTCACATTATTATATATAATTTTCATGGCTACAGGTATCTAACTCAATCCAATGAGTCGTTACAAATGATACGTAATTGCGGGCCGTTTTGGGAGCCGGGAGCCTTTGTAGGTTTTTTGATAATGGCATTGTTCTTTCTGTACATTTCTGAGGGAACCATCAAGAATAAAAAAGGCTTGATATTTATTATCGCTATGATAACCACATACAGCACAACAGGTTACTTAGCACTTATGCTGTCGTTATATGTATTATTAAAGGCTGAATTTAACCGATATAAAGTAATCGTTATACCCTTACTTGCAGCGGTCTCTCTTTTTGCGTTTTTTAATGTGGCATTTCTTAACAACAAAATTAAAGACCAAAGCGCGCGCGATTCAGATAAATCACGTTTTGGCTCTGCCGCTCGTGATCTTGCATTTTTTATCGAAAGCCCGCTTTTTGGTCAGGGCCGTAATGCGGAAAGTGCGTACGGGCAGGCCACTTCGGGCGATGCCACCACTAATAATGGTTTAACCAGTACACTGGCCGGTATGGGGCTTTTGTACATGATAGCCTTTTCGTGGATGATGATCTACTCTTTAAAGCGGTTGAGTAAATTTTATCAGCGGCGTTCGGTGGTCCCGCTTTATTTTATCTTCCTGCTTATCAGTTTTTCTGAAACATATTATACCATACCATTTTTTATGAGTCTGGCATTTTTATATGTTATCACAGATTATAAGGCAAGATCAGCAGTAAAAACCGGATTAAATATCCCGCCGGTCAAAGTGTCATACACTTAGCACAAGCTATTGAGTTAAAAGGTACAGTTTATTAATATATGAAAGTAGCATTAGTTGTCCCAACATTTAACAGGAGCCAGATATTGATGAACCTGGTGGGTTACATCGAAAATCAAACAGTAAAGCCCGATCTTTTTATTGTAGTGAATGATGGATCTACTGATAATACATCAGCATTACTGTCTGCCCATCCTTCGGTTATTGAACTTAAGGGAGATGGTAACCTTTGGTGGACAGGTTCAGTAAACCTTGGCATACAATACGTGCTTGATAATCATAAGGATATTGACCATATCATTCTTCAAAACGACGATGTTATCATTGCTGATGACTGGCTCGAAACATTGATAGAAGTGGGAGAACAGAACCCTAAAGCGCTGGTAGGATGTGCTGCGGTTGATTATCGCGATAAGCAATCAATTACCTATGCAGGTAAGTATACCAATAGCTGGTTTGCCTTTAATAGTTTTGTTTATAAAGGTAAAAAGCTGGATGAAATAGACCGCGAACTGCCTATCTATCCGTTCGACCTTATTGGCCGTGGCATATTGATACCGGTTGAGGTATTTCATAAAATAGGCCTGTTTGATGCTGTGCACTTTAAACATCGTGGTGATACTGAGCTGCCTTTGAGGGCCAGAAAAGCGGGCTATAAACTTATACTATCCTTTAAACCGCTGGTTTTTGAAATGCCTGATAAAACTCACGGGGTTGACATCAAGCAAAAATATACTTTTAAAGATGTTAAACCTTTCTTTTGGGATTTCAGGTCATCAACCTATATAAAATACCGTTTTTATTACTCAAAAATAGTGGCTGATAACCCGGTACAGTTCCTTACCTTTTTTACATTTAGTTTAATGGCGCATTCACGCAAATTTCTCAGGAGATTTAAACTGGTATGAGCAGTCCGTTACGCTATTTAAGGGGATTATCGCAATCGTTAAAAAAGCTGAGCCCGTCATTACACGGTAAAGTGCTCAATATGGCCAGCCGTTCGTCCGAGCTTTTTATGCTTAAAATTACCGATAAAGGTAAGGCGAACAAGGTTGAATACAGCAACGTATTGTTCAAAACAGTTAGCATCAAGTTTAATGGCAATAACAATACGGTGATATTGGGTAAAAATTCAAAGCTGCTAAACGTATCAATATATATTAAGGGCAGCGGCCATACTTTAACCATTGGCGAAAATTGCATCATGCAAAATACTAAGCTTTGGTTTGAGGATGATAACAGTACTATTACCATAGGCCAGGGTACTGATATGCGCGGGGCTGCCATAGCGGTTACTGAACCATCGGGCAAAATTACTATAGGTGCGGGTGGCCTGTTTGCCGCCGGGCTTGACATCCGCAATGGCGATTCGCACTCCATATTAGATAAAGCCACCGGGAAGCGCATCAACTACGCCGTTGATATTACCATTGCCGACCGCGTTTGGATAGGCCGTGATGTATCTATACTTAAAGGGGCTAAAATAAGCAGCGAATCCGTTATTGGTACACGATCATTAGTACCGGGTAAATATTATCCGCCTAACAGCTTGATAGCAGGTGTGCCGGCCAGGGTAGTTAAAGAAAATATTACCTGGGATGCAAAACGTATTTATGACAACCAATAAAGGGTTAATTGATTGATATGAGCTGTTTTGCAGAAAAAACATATAATTGATTAATTTATTATTAATATTCTATTTTTTTAAAGGTATTTTTAAAAAAGTAATATTTAATTATTACTTTCGTGAAATTGAATACATTAATACCTGCCTAAATTTTATTTATAATTATAGTTAACAAACCGGGTTATTAAACAAACATTCAATAACTGAGGATAAATGGTGTAGTCGGGGTCCTCGTTAATCGTTATAAACAATTTAGTTGTAATTATTTAGCTAATGCTTTTCAACTCTATCCAATTCGTAGTTTTTTTAGTAATAGTATTAGTTGTTTACCGTTTGCTCAATCAAAAGGGCCGGTTATATTTTCTGTTGGCGGCAAGTTACTTTTTTTATGCCTGCTGGAGTTTTAGTTACCTGGGGCTCATATTTTTTACATCATCCTCCTGCTTTTTGTCAGGCCTGCTCATTGAAAAATCGCCCGATAAACGGCGGAAAAAGCTCTTCCTCACGCTCAGTATAGTTGTCAACTTCCTTATACTCTTTATATTTAAGTATTTTAATTTTTTTGTACAGGCTGCTCAGGATGTATCATTCTATTTTCACTACCCGTATCATTTTGATTTTTTAGATATTCTGCTGCCTGTAGGTATATCATTCTATACCTTCCACTCTATTAGCTATGTAATTGATGTTTACAGGGGCGAGGTGCAAACTGAAAAAAACCTTTTCAGGTTCCTGTTATTCGTATCCTTCTTTCCGCAGTTGGTTGCCGGACCTATAGCACGTACAAAAGATCTGTTGCCGCAGTTGAGGCATCTTGATAATTATAAATACGAAAATTTCAGGAGAGGCTTTGTACTGATATTTTGGGGTTTATTCAAAAAAATGGTTGTTGCCGATAGGTTGGCTATAGCCGTTAACCATGTGTATAACCATGTTGACCAGGCTTCGTCAGTTTCACTTATCATTGCCACCATCTTTTTTACTTACCAAATATATTGCGATTTTTCAGGTTATTCAGACATTGCCCTGGGTGTTTCAAAGCTTTTTGGTATCGATCTGATGCTGAACTTCAGGTCGCCGTATTTCTCAAAAACGGTAACTGAATTCTGGCGCAGGTGGCACATATCGCTGTCAACCTGGTTTCGCGATTACCTGTACATTCCGCTTGGTGGTAACAAGGTATCACAAGGCAGGTGGATATTCAATACCGTGTTTGTATTTGTAATTAGTGGTTTATGGCATGGTGCCGCCTATACTTTTTTAATATGGGGTGCCATACATGGCATAATGCTGGTTGTTGAGCGTTATGTATACGGTCGCAGTATCCGCAATATAAAGCCGGGTGTAAACCTTAAAAATATTTTAAGGTGGGCTGTTACCTACGTTATCGTTATTATAGGTTGGGTATTTTTCAGGGCCAACAACTTGTCTGACAGTTTTGTAGTATTTGGTAAAATATTTGAGTTTAGCAATATAGCGACTGATGTTAAAAGCCTGTTTGTACCCGGTGGCGCCGAAAGCCTGATCGGCCTTAAATTTTATGATTTTGTGCTGGCCATCGTTTTTGTAATTATGCTGGTAACCATATCATTCGCCGTACGCAAAACCGGGGTTATAGATGCCGTGCTGAACATGTCACTCGTGCCGCGCTGGGTATTTTACATAGGCGTTACCTTTTTGATATTATGGTTCGGAAAATTTGGTGTTAACGAGTTTGTGTACTTTCAGTTTTAATAATGGAAAAGAAGATATTAAGCAGAGGGGCAATATACTTAGTAACGGTTGTGGTTATTTGTGAACTGCTGAGCTTTATTGTTCCGGCAGAAAGTGTGACCGTGCAAAAAAACATGATCAATGCCGTGTATCTGCGGCGCGATAAAATTGAGTCGCTTGCTTTTGGCCGTTCGCATGGCGGCTCGCTTGATTATAATATTTGGGATAAAACCGGCAAAAACCTGTCAATGGGCGGGCAGGATATCGCCTCCATTAAATACAGTCTTGACTATCTGTCGCCCGAGCTGCCTCATCTAAAAGAGGTGCTTATCTGTATTTCCTATTCTTCGTTATATTTTGATAATGAAGCACTTTCAAACGGTAACCTGAATGATGCGCGCAAGGGTTTATATGCGGCAATACCTTCGTACACGTTAATCTCCGCAAATGATTATAACAACATGGTTTTTGGTAAGCTGTTCGCCTTTATACAGGCCGATTACGGTTTCCGTAAACTGGTGAAAGCACTCAAGGATAAAGAAGAAAAAAAAGCATCAAAACAAGTAAGCCATATTGTGGTTGATACAGCCAAGATACTGCAATCAGGCAAAATAGATGCTTTTGATCACAGTAAGGATAAAAAGCTGGCACTGCAATATAATCCGCAGATACGTGAACAGTACCTGGCATATCTTAAACAAATAGCCACTGAGTTGAAAGCAAAAAAAATAAAATGTATATTTTATACACCGCCGTTTTATAAAGCATATACTGATAATTATCCGCCAAAGGATATTGAAGAGACTGAAAAGGTGATGGCTGAGCTTTGTAAACAAACAGGTACAACCTATTATGATTTTTCGGCATATAAAAAAATGGCTGATAATATAGCACTATACAGCAATGCCGACCATTTAAATGAGGACGGTAAAGAGGAATTTACCCAAGCATTTAAACAGGTATTGCGCGATGGAAAAGGCCCGGCTGAGTATCCGGGCTTGAAAATATTTAAATAAATATTTATTTAACGTTATGGCAACAAGTTAACTATGCCTTATTCCTGCTGGGTGTTAATTAATTGTTGCGTTAATAAAATTTTATTTTATTAGATCATTTATTAAAAAAATAGTATTTTTATACGCGTTTTAATGAAAATATCTATATCGATAAATATCGGCCTATAAGTATTAAAAAGCAATGATCAGGGAATGAAACCCTGGCAAAACATATTTTAAAACAGTTATCCACGTCATTACACCTATGAGTAGATGGAAATATATTAAAACAGTAAAATTATCTGACCTATCCTTTCAACGGATAAAAAAGGTAATCATGAACCGTTTAAAATATATTCCGCATTCGCTGGCCTGGAAACTGGATACCCCACCTGCAAAACAAAGCAAGATCAATCTCGATCATTACCGCGATCTGCATAAAGGCAAACGTTGCTTTATTGTAGCCAACGGCCCCAGCTTAAAGAAAACCGATCTTACAAAACTCGATACAGAGTTTACCTTTGGCATGAACCGCATTTACCTTTCAGGTTTTGAGCCAACCTACCTGGTGGTTACTGATATTGAAACCATGCTGAAGCAGTTTACTGCCGAGTTTAGAGAGCGTGGCGGGCCAAAGTTTTATAACTGGCGCACACGCAACTGGTTTAAGAACGTACCCGATCTTACCTTTATTAACCTGGATTATAACGCGCGCTTTTCAACCAACCTTAATGAGTCAGGCTGGGGTGGGCATAGCGTAACCTTTTTGTGCCTGCAGTTAGCTTATCATATGGGTTTTACCGAAGTGGTGTTAATAGGTAAGGATCATAGCTATAAAGGGCAGGGCGTACCAGGCCAGTTTGTAGCGGCAACTGATAAGGAAGAGAACCATTTTATAAAAGACTATATACCTAAAGGCAAAGGCTGGAAGATACCCGATTACAAAGGTGAAGAGCTGGCCTACGAACTGGCGCGTGATGCTTTTGAGAAAGATGGCCGCAAGGTTTACGATGCCACAATAGGTGGTATGCTTGATATTTTTGAGAAAAAGGATTACGATTCGTTTTTTACCAAAGAGCAGTTGGCATAAGCTGATAATATAAAGTACAAATAAATTATTAATGAAATACGTAGCTGAGATTCCTGTACGATTAGGAAGCAAACGGGTCCCAAAGAAAAACCTTCGCCTTATTAATGGCAAACCAATGGTAGGTTACGCTATTGAAGCCTGCAAAGGCTCAAAATACATCAGCGAAACCTATATCAACTCCGAGGCTGATATCATGAAAAAATTGTGCGACGATTATGGCGTGCAGTTTTACAAACGTAAGGATGAGCTGGCCGAAGATCACATTGTTCAGGATCAGTTTAACTATGATTTTTTATTGAATATTGAAACCGAGAACCTGGTAATGGTTAACCCGGTATCGCCCTTGGTTTTGCCGGAGGACATTGACAGCGCCATCAAGTATTACGAAGATAACCAGCTTGATTGCCTGATCTCGGTACGTGAAGAAAAATTACAGTCGTTTTTGGATGGTAAACCAATCAACTTTAACGATCAGGCCCTGCTGCCGATGACACAGAACCTGAAACCGGTGCAGCTTTGCGCCTGGACGGTGTGTATCTGGAACGCTAAAAAATTTATTGAGCATTACCAGCAGCATGGTTACGCGGTGTTTGTAGGCAACTATGGCCTTTACCCGTTTGACCCTGTACGCTCAATAAAAGTGAGTACTGAGGAGGATTTTAAACTTGCAGAATTATATCTATCAGCAAAATCAGCTAACGCTGATGTAACACCCGAATATTATGAATAAAGTATTGCTTTCACCTTCATCTTTTGGCGAATGTGGCTTACAGCCCATTGAACTGCTTGAAAATGCAGGTTATACCGTTATAAATAACCCATACAAACGCAAACTTACCGAAGCAGAAGCTATTGAGCTTGCTAAGGACTGCGTAGGCATTGTAGCCGGTGTTGAGCCGCTTACCGCCGCTGTAATGGATGCCCTGCCTGAGCTGAAAGTAATAAGCCGTGTAGGTGTAGGTATGGATAGTGTTGACCTTGACCATGCCGCAAAAAAAGGTATCAAGGTATTGAACACGCCTGACGGCCCTACCCGTGGCGTTGCCGAGTTGACCCTGGCCATGACGTTTGCCATGCTGCGTAAAATACCGCAGGCTGATGCCGCCATGAAAAATAAGGTTTGGAAAAAGCAGACAGGTAACCTTATCATCAACAAAAAGATTGGTGTTATTGGTTTAGGTCGTATTGGCCGTATGGTTGCAGGCCTTTTCAAGGGCATAGGCAACCCGGTTATTGGTTTTGACCTTTATCCGGATACAGCCTGGGCTGAACAAGCCGGTGTTGAGATAGCCGACTTTGAAACCGTGATTTCGCAAGCCGATATTATTACGGTACACGTACCGGGCAATGCCGATAAATCAGCGGTAATAGGCGCTAAAGAATTTGAAAAAATTAAGGATGGCGCATTCCTGGTTAACATAGCCCGTGGTGGTGTTGTTGATGAGGAAGCATTATATAATGCCCTTATATCAGGCAAGCTGTCAGCCGCAGCGGTTGATGTATACAATAAAGAGCCGTATGACGGGCCGCTTTGTGAGCTGGATAATATTGTACTTACGCCGCACCTGGGCTCGTACGCTACCGAAGGCAAGCTGCAGATGGAGATAGACGCCGCTCAAAATTTAGTTGACGCATTAGCATAACAGTATGAGCAGCTTATCGGGCAAGTTAAAAGCTGATATAAAGCAACTGAGAGGAAAGGATAAAAAACCTTTGGTGATACTTTTTCTCACCAAAAAAAACTACAGGATAGTTATTCTGTACAGGATACTTAACCATTTCCATAAAAGTACTTTAGCATCGTTGCTATTATTGCCCCTGAGTTTGTACTACAGGCTTATGACCAACAGGTATTGTGTTGATTTGCCGGTAGACACGCGTATAGGCGAGGGTTTCAGGCTTAACCATTGTTACTGTGTGGTGGTAAACCGCAAGGCTGTTATAGGTAATAATGTTTACATAGGGCATAGCGTAACCATCGGCTCCAATGGCGACAGGTATCCGGTAATAGGCAATAATGTGCTTATAGCTCCTGGTTGCCTGATTATTGGTGATGTAACCATAGGCGATAATGTGATTATTGGGGCAGGAAGTCTGGTAGTAAAGAATGTTGAAGCCAATTCAATTGTTGGTGGTCATCCGAGCAGGTTTTTACGAGTAAAAGAATAACACACTGAAAAACATAAATTATAAATTAGTATGAGCTTAAAAGTTGGTATTATTGGTTATGGTGTAATGGGTAAAACCAGGCACCAGGCTATTGATGAGCTAAAATGCGGAAAAGTTATTGCAGTATCTGAACCTAACAACCAGCCCGAAATAAATGGCTTACCCAATGTTGATCACGATGGCATCATCAAACACCCTGATATAGATATTGTATTTGTTTGTACGCCTAACTTTTTAAATAAGGATCTTACCATACGCTCTTTAAATGCAGGCAAGCACGTTTTTTGCGAAAAACCACCGGCATTTACCGAGGCTGATGTTGCTGAGATACGCGAAGCCGAAGTAAAAAGCGGCAAAAAGCTGATGTACGGTTTTAACCACCGCCATCATGACAGCGTTATCCGCATGAAAGAGCTGATTGACAGTGGCGAGTATGGTAAAGTATTATGGCTGCGCGGCCGCTATGGCAAAAGCGTTACTGCAGATTACTTTAACCAATGGCGTGCTAAAAAGGAGTTGGCGGGTGGTGGCATCCTGATGGACCAGGGTATACACATGCTCGATCTGTTCCTGTACCTTTCAGGTGATTATGATGTGGTTAAGGCCGAGGTATCCAACCTGTACTGGCACATGGACGTTGAGGATAACGCCTTCGTTATATTAAAAGATACTAAAACAGGTAAGGTAGCATCACTGCACTCAACCATGACGCAATGGCGCCACCTGTTCTCGTTAGAGATATTTTTGGAACAAGGATATATGGTATTGAATGGCTTGATCACCTCAACCATGTCATACGGCGAAGAAACACTGTCTATCGCACGTAACCGTTCAACCGCGCCTGCCGCAACCTGGAAGGATGAGGTAACCACCAAATACACCAACAACAATAGCTGGCGTTATGAGGTTGACCACTTTTTTGATGCCGTTACTAAAGATCAGCCGGTGGTTATCGGCACGTCTGACGATGCTCAGAAATTAATGCGAATCATTGACGAAGTATATAAACAAAAAGACTTTTAATAAAACAATCAATCATGGATAGAAAGAACACCGTAACCGAACACTTAGTTAGCTACAAACAAAAGATCGTTGATCTGCTTGAACTGATCGATCCGGCAGAGCTTGAGCAGGTAATTACTGTATTTATTGATACCTTTAAAAACGGTAAAACTGTGTATGTTGCCGGTAATGGCGGCAGCGCGGCTACTGCATCGCACATGCAGGCTGATTTTCGTTTCTTCGTACGTTATTTCTCTAAATTCCGCCCAAGAATACTGGCCCTTACTGACAATGCACCTTTGATGACCGCCGTTGGTAACGATACCGACTTCAACGATATTTTTGTTGAGCAAATGCGCGGTGTATTTGGCGAAGGCGATACCCTGGTTGTTATATCAGCAAGCGGTAACTCTGAAAACCTTGTTCGCGCGGTTGATTTTGCTAATGAGCAAGGCGGTAACTCTATATCGTTCATCGGCTTTAAAGGTGGTAAACTAAAAGAGAACAGCAAATACAAAATCTATACGCCAAACCAGGATAAAGATTATGGGCCGATCGAGGATATCCACATGATCATTAACCACATTATTGTGAATTACCTGGCTAAGGACGAAGAATTTTTGAGCCTGTAATACCAAACAACCGCTGTATAAATGGATAAAGAATTAGTTAGGCAAAGCCTTGATACCGCTGTAAAAGCAGCCACCAAAGCCGGTAAGGCATTAAGGGAATTACTGAATGCTGATATTAAAATTAACAGCAGCGTAGGTAAGGATATTAAGCTGGAGGCCGATCTGGTAGCCGAAAAGGCTATACTTGATACACTGCATGCCGAGTCGGCATTTGGTATATTAAGCGAGGAAGCAGGCGAGGTGCTTAATGCAGATGGTACAAAAGGTGATACCCAATACCAATGGATAGTTGATCCGTTGGATGGCAGCCTCAACTTTTCCAGAGGGATCGATATTTTCTGTACCTCTATCGGTTTATGGAACGGTAGCGAGCCGGTATTGGGCGTGGTGTACGATTTTATGCACGACAGGCTATTTACAGGCATAGTAGGCGAGGGTGCTCACCTGAACGGTGAGCCTATCAGCGTTAGCAGCGTAGCCGAAAAGAAGGACAGCATACTGGCTACCGGCTTTCCGGTTTACCTAAAATTTGATACAGCAGTTTTGCAGGATTTTGTAAAGAATATTCAAGACTATAAAAAAGTGCGGCTATTTGGTTCGGCAGCAACATCACTGGCCTATGTGGCCAAAGGTAGCGTTGAGGCATATGCCGAAAATAACATCGCTATATGGGATGTGGCTGCCGGGCTTGCACTTGTTTTGGCGGCCGGTGGCAAGGCCGATATAAGCAACGGTACAGGTAAAAACTTCCTGAACGTTTATGCTTACAACAGTTTAATCAAACAATAACATGATCGTTGATTCGCTCGATAACCTGGAGTTTTATAAAGATATCCACGAGGATATTTATCTGGGTTTAAAATTTATAAAAGGCCTTGGCGCTGATGTTGAACCCGGCACCTACACCGTATCGCCAACAGCTAAAGCCATCGTGATGGAGTACGGTACATCGTACGAGAACGATTTTGGCTATGAAACGCATCGGCATGTTATTGATGTGCAGTATTGCATTGTAAATACTGAGCTTATACGCTGGGCACATGTTGATACGCTTACACCCTACATCCCGTATGATGAGGAGAAGGACAGGCGTTTTTACCACAACAACACCGGCAATTATACCCCTGTATTAACAGGTAACGGCATATTTGCTGTATTCTATCCTTCGGATGGGCATGCACCCCAGTTGTGTGTGAACGAGCCTGAACAGATAAAAAAAGTGGTAATCAAAATAAAATGTTAATTCGCCAGTAAATATCAGTTAAATAAGGCATACATTCCTGTTATTGAGGAAATGGTAAGTCAGTAAACAAAGTATAATATGTTCTATGCAAAGCTTAATTAAAAAGGGAAGAAGAATAATGGAAACCGACGGGCTGAAAGTTTTTTCAGAACGTTTGGTTAAATATGGTATTGTTAAGCTTAAGCGTGCATTTCAAAAGACTGATGAGCATAATATTCAAAAATGGAAGAATTTAAAAGATAAATATAAAGGTAAGCGCGTGTTTGTTGTTGGTGCCGGACCAAGCATCAATAAAACGCCCCTTTATTTGTTAAAGGATGAGTACACCATGTGCTTTAACCGTATTAACCTGTTGTATGAGCGCCTTAACTGGCTGCCAGATTTTTACCTGGTTACTGACGATCTTAAACTAAAAGAGATATATAAAGAAATAGCCGACGAGATACTGCCGGTTGTTGAATACGCTTTCTTTCCTGATCTTCATCCCTCAAATGTTGATTTTAAAAGCTACCTCCCCGAGTCAGAAAAAATACACTGGCTTTACATGGATAAGCCCGAATACTCGTTAAACCTGCCTCAGTGTGGTATTAACAAAACCGTAGTTAACGGTGGCTTGCAAATATTGGCTTACCTGGGTTTTGAGGAAATATATATGCTTGGTGTTGATATGACCTTTGCCAAGCGTAGCGTTGAAAAAATAAGCGAGCGCGACTGGGTAGGTAAAAAAGATGACGACCCTAACCATTTTGACCCGCGTTATGATGGTAAAGGCATGGCCTACCGCAATCCTACGGTTGAGGATATGATTGATAACTTTAAAGCCGGGCGCGAGTTTTTTGATAAGGAAGGTAAGAAAATATACAACGCTTCGTTTGGCGGAGTGATGGAAGAATATCCCCGCGTAAATATGTATGATGTGCTTGGCTTTTCAGAAGAGCAGCAATTCAAACTATTTGTGGATATGGTGCTTCCGGGCAGTAATTTTACAACCTTTGATGAAGCTTTTGGCAATTATGAGCGGCTTGACAGTGCCGAAGGTTTCACAACCGAAACGGGTGATTTTATTTGCCCTGCTGACGCTGCTCCGGGAATGATCAATAAGGCAGTATTTACACATATTCCGTTTGGTCCTTACCAAAGTAAATATGTATTCAAAAAACGATAAACCAATATAGCAACAGATGACGATATTACACGTTAGTTTAAGGTGATCAGTAAACAATAATAAACTTACGCAGTTAAACATTGTCTGACTATAAAAACGTATCGTGATGAAGCAAAATTTTTTTTTAATAAAATATCTGTTCATGTTGGTTGCAAGCACACCCGTGTTTGCACAGTCAACCTATTACGTATCTGCTGATGGCAATGATAGCAATGCCGGTACATCAGCAAGCGCGCCAATCAAATCAATAGCAAAGGCTAATCAACTGGTGCTTAATCCCGGCGATGTATTGTCATTTAAAAAAGGTGATACTTTTAACGGCCAGCTCAACATAAGGCAATCAGGTACGAGTGGTGCCCCCATAACCATCAGTGCTTATGGCACAGGCAATAAGCCGGTTATAAATGGCACGGTACCACTTACCGGCTGGAAACGTTCATCAGGCAATATATGGGTTGCTGATTGTGCCGGATACACTGGTTCGGCTATCAACCTTTTTGCCAATAATCAGCCATTGCCATTGGGCAGGTATCCTAACAAAGGTTTTCTTACCATCCGTTCGCACATTGGCAAAACCCAGTTAACAGGCAAGGAGCCGCTAACTACCGATTGGACAGGTGGGGATGTAGTGATACGTAAAAACCTTTGGCAGATAGATAGTGACAGAATTATCAGTCAGCAGGGTAACACACTTATATTTAAAGGTACACAAACACCTATGAATGATAACTGGGGGTACTTTATCCAGGATAACCCTAAAACCCTTGATCAGGATGGCGAATGGTATTTTAACCCGTCAACCAAGCAGGTAATGCTGTATTCTGTTAGTGATCCGGGCGGGAGAGGCATAGAGGCATCTATTTATACAGCCGGTGTTAATGTTGTGGGGCAATCAAACATCGTAATACAAAATATAGCTATTGCACAGCAACGCCAGTTTGGTATAAATGGTAAAAACCTCAAGGCTTTTACCGTGCGTAATGTTACCATCAGCGATGTTGGGCAGGATGGTATATCCATTTTGGGGAAAGGTAACAATGTGGTTGTTGACGGATGTACTATAAATGACGTGTATAATAACGCGGTTGTGGTGTATGATCATTCGGGTTTTAAGTTGCTTAACAATACCATAAAAAATATTGGTTTGGTAGCAGGCCGGGGTACCAATAGCTCGGGCAGTTTTGTAGGTGTGAGATATAATGCTAAAGCAGGCAGTGCCTTAATTCAAAATAACACTATTGACGGTGTTGGATACAGTGGTATTGATTTTCGATCAGCCAATGTCACTATCAAAAATAATCTTGTAAAAAATATAAACCTAACCAAAAGTGATGGCGGCGGTATATATACTTTTAGCGGTAAACAAGCCAATAACTTTACCAATCAAAAAATTGTATCAAATATTATCCTTAACTCAGTAGGTTCATATGATGGATCCTACAATGCCAACCCTAATGCGCATGGTATTTATATGGATGAGCGCTCACATGATGTTGATATAAAAAATAACACGATAGCTAATTGTACTGGTTCGGGCATATTTTTAAACGGTGCGCGTAATATCAATATTGATGGTAACACCTGTTATAACAATTCCAACCAAATTTTGGTTAGTTATGCAAAGGATGCCGACTCACAAAACAACACCATATTAGGTAATATTTTGGTCGGCAAAAAAAAGCAAACCATGTCATTAAACCGTACAAGGTTACTTCGCTCCGCACTATCATTGGCAAATACCAACAAGCAACTTCAGGATATGAGTGATGATGCTTCGCGCTTTGAGTATAATGCCAGTGCATTGCCAAAAACGGTTACACTTAACGGTACTTACCGTGATGCAAATAACAAAACTTACACAGGCAAGGTTACATTACAGCCTTATTCGTCTGTTGTGTTAATGAAATAAGTATTTAATAATTACATTTAAGCAAATAACAGTATTTAATAAGCAATGGGTAACGATTATGACCTGATATTGATTGGCGGAGGTATAGTAGGCCTTGCCACAGCATATAAAATAAACTCACGTAACCCTGATCTTAAAATACTGTTGCTTGAAAAGGAAGATCATGTAGCCGCACATCAAACTGGGCATAACTCGGGTGTTATTCACTCCGGTATATATTATAAGCCAAACTCATACAAAGCCCGCCTTTGTATTTCGGGCCGTAGGGAGTTGGTTGATTTTGCCAAAGAGCACCGCATTCCGCATGATATATGCGGTAAGGTGATCGTGGCTACCGACCCATCTGAGCTGCAGCACATGAACCGCGTGTTTAACAACGGTTTGGCCAACGGGGTTGAAGGCATTGAAAAAATAGGTATTGACCGTATAAAGGAGATCGAGCCGTACTGTAGCGGTATTGAAGGTATATGGGTGCCGTGTACCGGTATTATTGATTTTGCCAGCGTTGCCGCTAAGTACAAAGAAATTATTGAAGCGAAATTTCCGCAAAGCAAAGTGCTCACCGGTTATGAAGTTACCGGCTTTGAAAGGCAGGGCGACATAACCACAGTGGCTACACCAAGAGGCGTGTTTAGGGCAAAAAATATTGTAGCCTGTGCCGGTTTGCAAGCCGATCGTATTGCCCAGAAAACAGGCATCGATACAGATGCCCGCATCATTGGTTTCCGTGGCGATTATTATGACCTGTCAGAAAAAGGGATGAGCAAGGTGCGTAACCTGATCTACCCCGTGCCTGATCCTAAATTCCCGTTCCTGGGTGTACACTTTACCCGCATGATACAGGGCGGTGTGGAATGCGGCCCTAACGCTGTATTTGTATTTAAGCGTGAAGGCTACGGTAAAACCGATTTTTCGCTGCGTGATACTGCCGCTGCTTTCGGCTTTAAAGGCACCTGGAAGTTTTTTGCCAAACACTGGAAATTTGGTATTGACGAGTATCAGCGCGCCTTCTCAAAACGCTTGTTTTTAGACAGGCTTCAAAAACTGATCCCCAGTCTGCAAATGGATGATATTGTACCCGGCCGTGCAGGCGTTCGTGCTATGGCGGTGAGCAGCAATGGCGAAATGATAGATGATTTTAAGATAGAGCAGCAGGGCAACATGATACACGTACTTAACGCGCCATCACCTGCGGCAACAGCATCATTGGCAATAGGTAATGAGATAGCCGGAATGGCGGCCAAACAATTTGGATATAATTAATATATTAATTTTATAATATTGGCAATAAAAAGCAATTTTATTATTATCTTCACATGATTTTTTATCGAATTATGTAAATAATAAAATAAATCATCTAAATAACATATCCTATACGAAATAAGTTATCACTCTACTAAACAAAAATATGGGCAAAAAAGCATTAATTACAGGCATAACAGGACAGGACGGCGCTTATTTAACCGAATTGTTGCTGAGCAAAGGTTATGAGGTTCACGGTATTAAACGCCGCAGTTCATTATTTAATACTGACAGGATCGACCACCTTTACCAGGATCCGCATGAACTTAACCCTAAACTGGTTTTGCACTACGGCGACCTGAGCGACTCAACCAACCTGATACGCATTGTACAGGATGTACAGCCCGATGAAATATATAACCTGGGTGCTATGAGCCACGTAAAGGTGAGCTTTGATACCCCTGAGTATACCGCGAATGCCGATGGTATCGGTACCCTGCGTATATTAGAGGCTGTACGCATATTAGGCTTAACTCAAAAAACAAAGATATACCAGGCATCAACTTCTGAGCTTTATGGTTTGGTACAGGCTGTACCACAATCAGAAACTACGCCTTTCTACCCACGCTCGCCTTACGCTGTGGCTAAACTGTATGGTTACTGGATCACTGTTAACTATCGCGAAGCTTACGGTATGTATGCCTGCAACGGCATCCTGTTTAACCACGAAAGCCCGCTGCGCGGCGAAACCTTTGTAACCCGCAAAATTACCCGCGGTACCGCTAAAATTGCGATGGGTTTGCAGGATAAACTTTACCTGGGTAACCTTGACGCGCAACGCGATTGGGGCCACGCTAAAGATTATGTTGAGGCCATGTACCTGATACTGCAACAGGAAACTCCTGAAGATTACGTAATCGCTACTGGTGTAACCACACGTGTACGTGAGTTCGTTCGTATGTCATTTGCTGAAACCGGTATCGAAATTGAATTTAAAGGCGAAGGCGCTGACGAAAAAGCATATGTTGTAAGCTGCAGCAACCCGCTGTACCAATTACCTGTTGGCAAAGAAGTGGTAGCGGTTGATCCAAAATATTTCCGCCCTACTGAGGTTGAGTTGCTGATAGGTGATCCTACCAAATCAAACCAAAAACTGGGCTGGAAACCTAAATATGACCTGCAAGGCCTTGTTAAGGAAATGATGGCTGCCGACCTTGAACTGTTTGAGCGCGAAAAACTGCTTAAAGATTCGGGCTATGCTATTAAAAACCAGTTTGAATAAGCTGTAGCTTATTTTATTAAACATTCTGTATAATTTTAAATGGATAAGAATTCCAAGATATATATAGCAGGCCATCGCGGCATGGTTGGTTCGGCCATTTACCGCAAACTGCAAAAAGAAGGTTATACTAATATTATAACCCGTACATCAGCAGAGCTTGACCTGCGCGATCAGAAACAGGTAACTGATTTTTTCGCTGCCGAAAAACCTGATTATGTGTTTTTGGCCGCGGCTAAGGTAGGCGGTATTGTTGCTAACAATACCTACCGCGCCGAGTTTTTGTATGATAACCTGCAGATTCAAAACAACATCATCCATAACGCTCATTTAAATGGTGTTACCAAGCTGATGTTTTTGGGTTCAAGCTGTATCTACCCTAAAATGGCTCCGCAGCCCTTAGAGGAAGATTACTTGCTTACCGGTCCGCTTGAGCCTACCAATGAGCCTTATGCTATTGCCAAGATAGCCGGTATAAAAATGTGCGATGCTTACCGCGATCAGTATGGTTGTAACTACATATCGGTAATGCCTACCAACCTGTATGGCTATAACGATAACTATCACCCGCAAAACTCGCACGTGCTGCCTGCCTTGATCCGTCGTTTTCACGAGGCTAAGGAGTCGGGCGCGGCTACTGTTACCATATGGGGTACAGGCTCGCCAAAACGTGAGTTTTTGTTTGCTGATGATTTGGCCGAGGCTTGCTATTACCTGATGGAGCATTACAATGAGCCCGGTTTGGTAAACATAGGTACAGGCGAAGATATCGCTATAAAAGACCTTGCTTACCTCGTAAAAGATATAGTTGGCTTTGAAGGCGATATTGATTTTGACACCACCAAGCCTGATGGCACGCCACGTAAGCTGATGGATGTTGGCAAGCTGCACGGTTACGGCTGGAAACATACCATTGATTTGCCCGAAGGCATTAAACTTGCTTACGAAGATTTTAAGAGCAAACTTTAAGCGTTTTAAACAATTAATTAATAGCCTTGCCTGCATACAGGTAAGGCTATTTTGTTTATTACTTGCCTGTTTTAACCCTGCTTAGTACTTTAGTGTTATGGAAGAACAAAACGACAATCAACTGAATATAGAGCTGTCTGAAGAGATGGCCGAGGGCATATACTCAAACCTGGCCATCATTACACACTCAACCTCTGAGTTTGTGCTCGATTTTATACGCATTATGCCGGGCGTGCCCAAGGCAAAAGTAAAATCGCGCATTATACTTACCCCCGAACACGCCAAGCGGCTCTTAAGCGCTATTGAAGAGAATGTAGCCAAATTTGAAGCCGCGAACGGCCGCATACGCATACCCGATGATAACGGCGGTTTCCCCATGAACTTTGGCGGGCCGGTAGGGCAGGCTTGATAGGGAGTTGTCATTGGTCAATAGTCTTTTTACATTGATGGATATGGCAACAGGAAGTTTTCGGCATAAAAAAGGCTCACTGTTTAGGTGAGCCTTTTCTGTATCTGTTTATCGGATGCTTATTCCCAAAGGTTAGCGGGGTAGGTGCCGTTCTCAACAAGTTCAGAGATGCTTTTCTGAACAATTGGTTTATCTTCTTTATATGTAACACCAAACCATTTGTTGGCGGTAGGGATCACTTTAAATGATGCTGTACCTGATTTGATCAGTTCGTCAGCTACCAGCGGAATAAAGAATTCTGATTTAGGATTGCCCTCATTGGCATGAGCAAATTTCACAAACATTGGCTCGCTTTGTTTAAATACAGCCGGAGTAAAGCCCCAGAAGTTCATAGAAACACGGGTATCATTAGGTAGCGGATACTCAACACCGCCATCCTCGTAAACCACGCTGCCATCTTCTTTAAAGTATACTTGGGTACGCTCGTTGATCTCAACCATGTTGCCATCCTCTACCTTGCATACACCGCGCGATACCGAACCGTGCTCTGAAAGGGTTTTGTCTATCTGGTAACCTATCAGCGAGTAAGTATCGTCGCTAACCTCGGTGGTTAAAAACTTCGCCATTTTTTCAAAGGCATCATAACCATAAAAGTCATCAGCATTAATTACGCAAAATGGCTCGTTCACCTGGTTACGGGCAGCTAATACCGCGTGGGCGGTACCCCATGGCTTAGCACGCTCAATTTCTTTATCAATACCGTATTGTTTCAGGTCGAAGTTTTGAAAAACGTAATCCGTTTCAACACGGCCTTTTAATTTAGGCTCAAATATGGCTTTAAATGGCTCAGCAAATTCTTCACGAATGATGAAGCTTATTTTACCGAAACCTGCTTTGATGGCATCGTATATAGAGTAATCAATAATAGTTTCGCCGTTGGGGCCAAAGCCGTCAATTTGCTTCATGCTGCCATAGCGGCTGGCCATGCCCGCTGCAAGTATCAGTAAAGTTGGTTTCATTGTGTTTTATGTTATTGGAGTATGTTAATTATTGTTGAATGCGATTTTTAGCATTTGGTTTTAAAAAAGTGAAGATGTAATATTTTTAAGTGATATTGTTAACAATAATAACCAGTAATATCCGGAATTATATGCGATAGCAGGTTTTATTGAAAATTTAACACTCTTAACGCAATAATAAAAAGTATTTAATAATAATCTCATCATTATTTCAAAATAATGCCCGGATGTGTTGCTTTTTAACGCCTTTAGCTATTCGGTATCCCTTAATGATATTTTTGTACGTAATTTAGCCGCAATGGGTTATTCAAGTTTACAAGCCTGCGTTGCCGACCTTGAGCGCAACGGCCACCTGATACGTATTAAGGAAGAAGTTGATCCGTACCTGCAAATGGCAGCCATACACCTGCGCGTTTTTGAGCACCAGGGACCGGCTATATTGTTTGAGAATGTTAAGGGCAGCAAGTTCCCGGCGGTATCAAACCTGTTTGGTACGCTTGACAGGTCGAAATTTATTTTCAGAGATACGCTGGATAAGGTAAAAACTTTGGTCGATATAAAGAATGATCCAATAAAGGCTATTAAAAATCCGTTTAAATACGCTAATGTTGGTCTTACCGCACTTTCAGCCCTGCCTATGAAGGTAGGCAGGCGTTCGGCACCTATCAGCTTTGGGCGTACCCGCATAAGTGAACTGCCACAGGTAGTAAACTGGCCTATGGATGGCGGCCCCTTTGTTACCATGCCCCAGGTGTATACCGAAGATATGGACAAGCCCGGCATTATGAATGCCAACCTGGGCATGTACCGCATCCAGCTTGCCGGTAACGAGTATGTGCTTAACAATGAGATAGGCCTGCACTACCAGTTGCACCGTGGTATAGGTGTGCATCAAACCAAGGCCAATGCTAAAGGCCAGCCGTTAAAGGTGAGCATATTTGTAGGTGGCCCGCCATCGCACCCGGTTGCTGCGGTAATGCCACTGCCCGAGGGCCTGTCTGAAATGACGTTTGGCGGCGCGTTGGGTAACCGCCGTTTCCGTTATTTTTATGATGATGAAGGTTTTTGTATTTCGGCGGAAGCGGATTTTGTGATAACCGGTACCGTAATGCCGCATGAGAATAAGCCCGAAGGCCCCTTTGGTGATCACCTCGGTTATTATAGCTTAACGCATCCCTTCCCGCTGATGAAGGTGCACAATGTTTATCACCGTAAGGATGCCATATGGTCGTTCACGGTAGTAGGGCGCCCGCCGCAGGAGGATACCAGCTTTGGCGCGCTGATCCATGAGATAGCCGGATCTGCCCTGCCACAGGAAATTCCGGGCCTTGTAGCCGTTAACGCTGTTGACGCCGCAGGCGTGCATCCGCTGTTATTTGCTATCGGCAGTGAGCGTTATACGCCTTATCTGAATGAGCGCCGTCCGCAGGAGATACTCACTATAGCCAACCATATTTTAGGCAAAAACCAGCTAAGCCTGGCCAAATACCTGTTTATTGCCGCTAAGGAGGATGACCCGGAGCTGGACATACATGATATAGGCGGTTTTCTGAAACACATACTGCAGCGTGTTGACCTTACCCGCGACCTGCACTTTTATACCAAAACCACCATTGATACCCTTGACTACAGTGGCAGCGGACTAAACAGTGGCAGTAAAGTGGCCATTACGGTAGCTGGTAGCATTAAGCGTGAACTTTGGAATGAACTGCCAGCCTGGTTCAGCTTACCGAGGCCTTTCAGCGGCTTTAAAATGGCTATGCCGGGTGTGCTTGCTGTTGAGGTGCCCAAAAATATTACCACCAGCGATATGCCCCTGATGCTGGAGATACTTGAAGAAGCATTAAGTGATAAGGAACTGAATGGCCTGCCCCTGGTAGTGCTTTGTGATGATGCCGCCTTTACCGCGCAAAACATCAATAACCTGGTGTGGGTAACCTTTACCCGCAGCAATCCATCGCATGATATATATGGCATTGGCAGCTTTACCGAGCATAAACATTGGGGATGTACGGGGCCGCTGATTATTGACGCGCGTATAAAACCACACCATGCGCCCGTGCTGGAAAAAGACCCGGCTACCGAAAAGTTGGTTGATAAAATGGGTGAAAAGGGCGGAGCGCTTTACGGAATAATTTAATAGCGATATTAACACGCATTGTCATTTAGAACGAGGTACGAGGAGAAATCTGTCGCTTAGCTAACCTCACCCCAGCCCTCTTCTAAAGGAGAGGGCGTTTAAAAATTATCACTTTAACAAACAGATTTCTCAAAATGGCAGGATAATGAACAGGAAACTTACTGCTGCACAAAATTGGCCAGCTCAACAGATGTTTTGTAGCTGGCATTTTTATACCGGGTGATCTTATCATCAAGGCAAACGGTATCGGCAGTGCCGCTGGTATTGGTAAGTAAAAGTTTTACCCGTACATCAGGCTCATAAGCGTTATCCGTTTTGCGCAGGCTTTGAAGCAAGCCATTTAGTTTATCAAGTGATGCTTTGTCGGTTATGGTTTTGCTGCGCCACTTATCAGCGTAATAAGTATCAAACTTTTCGCAGCTTATTTTAAACATGGTTTCGGTTTGAAAGGAAATGGCCTCAACCGTAACTGTTTTAAAATTGTTTTCGGGCTTTGAATTTTGGCATGCGCTTAATAATACGGCACAAGTAATACTGAAGTAAGCACTTTTCATAAACAGGTATATTAGTAATACAAGGTACGTGAAATACGGAAAATTAAGCCCGGTGTTTTTTACTTTTGATGATCACATACCAAAAAGAAACGGCGGATATAAATACCCGCCGTTTCAAAAAATCACTATTTAGGTTCACACATTAAATTACTTTGCTGACCGGAGGTAGATCATCGGCCTGACATTAGTTTTTTTAGCCATAAGGCCTTTGTACGATGCTTTACCACGTGTTATTGCCGGGATTGAATTGCTGTTAACGCCCGTACCATCGCCAAAGAAAACTTGCGTATTATCGTTTATAACAAGATCGTTGTTTTGAAACTTAGTAATGCTATAGCCATTTACAACAATAAATATCTGGTTGTTTACCATACCGCCCAGGTGGATGGCATTGCGTGAAGTAAAAACCGTATCGGTACTGCGTGATATGGCCAAAGCACCATGCTCAATAAAGTCAAACAGGTCATTATTGGCATCAACGTAATAGGATACCGCCTCAAAAGCCAGTGATGAATTGTTTTTCACAACATAACTGGCCGTGCCATTGCCCACTTTTATAGCATGTGTACTAACTGAGCCACCGGCGGTAAGCTTAACAGTGTAACTGCCTGCTTTAGTGTAAGCGTGGGTGGGGTTTGCATCGGTTGATGTGCTGCCGTCGCCAAAGTCCCAACTGTAGCTGCTGCCATTTTTAGAGGTGTTGTTAAACGCTACCGATTCTGTTAAATAAAATATTGTTCTTTCGGTTGAAAAGCCCGCAACCGGGTCTTTTTTACATGATGATGCCGCGATAAGCACTACGGCCATCAAAGAGTAGATCTTTTTCATACTTGTGATAAGGGATAAATTTTATGACCACAAGATATGATAATTAAGTTCAAGTTGAATTTTATTTTTCAAGTAAATTTATAGCCGGAATATCAATAAAAAACGCTGCCCTTTTTGAGGCGGCGTTTTTGTTGATTATTGATATTGTATGTAAACCGGTATCGGCTTATACTTCATCAGTTCGGCGGGAGTAAGCATACGCTTAGGCTCTTTCTTAATGTCGTTTTTGTAGAACAATTTAAAACCGGTAAACTGTACCGGCTCCGGATAGATCCAGTGGCGGTATGTGCCCAGCTTTAATGATGGTTCGCCCCAGCCATCCATATCCATTACCACCTGTACCTCGGGGCGGGTTTTAATGTCTTTAGTGTTGGTAACCATTTTACGGGTAAAGCGGTGTACCACTAATATTTTAGGCGGCAGGTTATTCTTTTTAACCAAATCAGCCAGGTAGTTGCTAACGTAGTTAATATCGGCAGCATCATAGGTGCCTATACGCTTACCCGGTTTGCTGCCATCCTTCATGGAGAATTCAGGGTCCATACCAAAATGCACATTAGGCATGGACAGGTACTTTTCTAACAGCGGCAGTTCAGTTTTAATATCACTTAAAGCCACCTGCACATCTAAAAATACTAAAGCATCTACCTTTTTAGCCAGGTAAAGCACAGTATCAATTTGCTTAAATGGCATGCGGTAGCGGTACTTGCCATCCTTACCACCATCTCCCTGGGCAACTACGGCAATATAATGCAGTGCAGGTACAACCGGGGTTGTAGGATCGGCTTTCTCCCAGTTTTTAACCTCGGTTTTTAGTTTGGCCAGCATCTCGTTGGGCGGAAGCTCGCCCAGTATGCCCATTTTTTTTGAGAACAGGTTGCCATAAAAGGCAACCACGCGTTTAAACGGTAGTATAGCACCCGGTAGGGGGTAAGCAGCTTTTTTTACAGGCCAGTAACCATTGGTATCGCCATTGGCCAGTTTGCGGTTCAATGAATCATAAAGCGCTGTATCCAACGGTGGATAGGTTGACTTGTTGATCGTGTCGCCACTTTGATCATCGCCTTTTGCGGCTGTTACACTGCTTTTTGAGGCCGACTTACCGTTGCCGGTACAGTTTGAAAATAGGGTTAAAGTTGATAAACTGAGTAACAACAGTAAAAATAGATGCTTTGCTCTCATGGCAGGTAAAAACAGTTTTATAGTTAGTATTTGTTGTAAATATAATTGAATGGTTAGCCTGTTAAGCTTTTATTTTGCAAAACTTACCAAATACACCAAGCGGCAGTTTAGGCCCGGCAGTGGCTTGCAAATACAGCTCGCCGGTTTCAAAGTTTTGCACCTGCGGATAGGCGCTCTTTACCAGGTTTTCAATAATTACTGATGAAAAACCTAATGAGTAGGTGTTCAGTATCAGGAAGTGTTCTTCCGGGTCAAGCAGTTGTACCACATCGCGCATCATCTCTTTTATGTGGTCTTCCAGCTTCCACTTTTCGCCATTGGGGCCGTGGCCGTAAGCCGGCGGATCAAGTATAATGCCATTGTACTTTTTGCCGCGTTTAAGCTCACGCTTTACAAACTTCAAGGCATCCTCAACCACCCAGCGTATGTTAGTTAAGCCTGATAGTTCCTGGTTTTCATTGGCCCAGGTAACCACTTGTTTAATAGAGTCAACGTGTGTGGTTTCGGCACCGGCAGCATTAGCAATCAATGATGCACCGCCAGTGTATGCAAACAGGTTAAGCACCTTTGGTGTAGATGTTTTAAATTTTTTGATGTTACTGCTGATGTAATCCCAATTTACGGCCTGCTCCGGGAATATGCCCACGTGTTTAAATGAGGTTAAGCCTAAACGGAATTTAATTGCAGCATCCGGGTTTTTATATTCAATGTGCCAGCGGTCAGCCGTTTTAGGATTTTTCTTGACCCATTCACCTGTAGTTGCCGAACGGCCTTTGAATTTTATATGGTGCAGCTTTTGCCATTCACTTTCGGGCAGGGCTTTGTCCCACACGGCCTGCGGCTCGGGGCGGATGAGTATGGTATCGCCAAAACGTTCCAGCTTCTCAAAGTCGCCGCAATCAATCAGTTCGTAATCTTTCCAGTGCGTAGGCGTAAGTAGTTGGATCATTGTTGTTGTTGAAGTCCGGAAGTCGGTAAAGACCGAAAGTCCGGAAGTTTTGTTAGTCCGAAAGTCAGTGTTGACCTAAAGTCCGGAAGTTGTTTTACCGCAAAGTTAATGATATTTCTGTCTTTCGAATTATGAACTTTCGAACTACTTTCTTTCGGTCTTCCCGACTTCTGTCTTTCGGACTTAAAAACTACAGCTTCTCTTTCGCCGCTTCCATAAATTTGCTGGCGAATACAAAATCGTTAAGTTCCTGGTTGTCGGTATGGGCAATTTCCTTGTTTGAGCCTTCCCACCATTTTTGGCCCTGGTGTAAAAAGATGATATGGTCGCCTATACCCATTACCGAGTTCATATCATGGGTTACTATAACAGTGGTAATTTCGTATTCCTTGGTAAGCTCGGCAATCAGTTCATCTATCAGGATGGATGTTTTAGGGTCGAGGCCTGAATTGGGTTCATCCACAAACAAATATTTGGGCTGCATGGATATGGCGCGGGCAATACCCACACGCTTTTTCATACCACCTGAAAGCTCGGCCGGGAAAAGTTTATTCTTACCCTTCAGGTTAACCCGTTCAAGGCAAAAGTTAGCACGGTCAAGCTTTTCGCTTTTTGATTGGTTGGTGAACAGGTTAAGCGGGAACATAATATTCTCCTCAACTGTCATGCTGTCAAACAAAGCCGAATTTTGAAATAGCATACCTATTTCGGTACGTATGGGCACACGCTCCTCAAAGCTCATCTCGGTAAAATTCTGCTCATTAAAAAATACCTGGCCCTTGGTAGGCTCGTGCAGGCCCACTATACATTTAAGTAAGGTGGTTTTACCTGAGCCTGACCCACCGATGATCAAATTATTTTTACCGGGTAAAAATTTAGCGCTGATGCCTTTAAGCACCTCGTTATCGCCGAATGTTTTAAAAATATCCTTTATCTCGATCATAACATTACGCGGGATATAATTAGGTCAGCAAAAAGGATCATGATACAGCTCCAAACCACACCCTGGGTGGCTGATTGGCCTACCTCCAAAGCACCGCCCGAAGTATAAAAACCCTGGTAAGCGCAAACCGAAGTGATGATGAAACCGAATGTGAATGATTTTACCAGCGATGCCTGTAAGGTGATGGGCAAAAAGCCATCGCGCAGGCCGAGGATATAATCAGCAGGAGAAATATCGCCCGAAGCGGCACAAGCTATATAACCGCCGGCCAGGCCAAGGCATATTGACAGTATATTAAGCATGGGCACCATAGTAATACCGGCCAGTATTTTTGGCGATATAAGGTATCCCGGAGCGTTAACGCCCATAATTTCGAGCGCGTCTATCTGCTCGGTTACGCGCATGGTGCCTATTTGAGAGGCGATGCTTGAACCAACACGGCCGGCTAACACCAGTGCCGATATGGTGGGACTGAATTCAAGAATGGTTGAATCGCGAGAGATGCTGCCTGCAATAGTGGCCGGTACCAGCGGACTGGTAAGCTGAAAAGCCACCTGGATAACCGCTACTGCGCCAATAAACAGGGATATGATGCTGATGATACCCAACGACCCTATGCCGATGGACACCATTTCGCGCATAATCTCGGCCCAGTAAACACTGAATTTCTCGGGCCTTTTAAAACTTAATCGTAATAAAAGTATATATCTGCCTAAACTGGTAAACATTTGTTGCTATATAAATCGGGTTAAAAGTACATTTTTAATATCAAACTGTTTTTTGAAACCCGCATGGTAACGTGAATTTAGCAGTTGTACTAAAATTATGTATTAAAGAGTAAGAAGGGAAAAATTGTTTGGTAAGGAGTATAAATTATCCCGGCCACTAATTTTTACTGTATATTACTCCATACGTTTAATGATCGCGTTATCTCCCTCTTCGGGTATTTCACCGGCCTGGCTATCGCCCGCGAGTTGTTTGGCGGTCATCAGTTGGTTTTTAATTATTTCCAGTTCAGGGTTGCCTTCAGTTAAGGCGATCAATGTGTTCAGTTGCTTCCAGCTTGCTTCAATTTCTACTCTCATATATTAGCATCAGCAAAGGCTGCGCCACAATTATTAAGGTTGTAAGGCATTGCCGGGAGAAGGGTATTGTAACCTGAATTTAATTTTTAATTATTTTTTTAATCCTGATTAAAACCATTTAAAACACGCCTTGTTTCTTTTTTTAGAATAGCGAACCCACCACTACGCTAAACAACCTGACAAATTAATTTTTAGAAGTTCCCGTTTAGAATTTTGCTGATGCACCCTGTTGGCGTGTAATGTTTTGTTTGTGTTTTTTTACTACAACTACCGTATATGAAAGAAGTATTGTTATTAAGTGATGGCTCGATACACAGTGACCGGGCTATGCGCATGGCTGCCGAACTTGCACGGCTTGCCGGAGTGCCTTTAGTGGTGGCCAATGTGGCCGATGTTAAGGCAAGTGTTAAAGTTTTGGTTTCAGGCGAGTTTGATGAAACAGAATCGCGGGGGCCTGAAACTACTGCTTATGGCGAGCAGATAGAGGCCTGCGGTCTTAAAGAAGCCGAGCTTGCGCAGCTTATCAATCAGCGCAATTCATCATTGCTTATAAGCGGTTTGAGTAACAATACTACCATTTGTTTGCATAGTATATTAAGCAGGGTTACCTGCCCGGTGCTGGTACTGCCCGAGTATTACACCTTCAGCAGCCTTAAACGCATTACATACATGGCCGATTTGCGTTATTGCCAGTTGCCTATTGTAAGGTATCTGGCTAATTTAGGCAAAGGCAGCAATGCCAGTGTGCACGTGGCCCACTTACCGGCCAGCGGTTTGCCCCGTATGGATGAAAGCTACGCCCTCGACGTTTTTAACGATGGCATACGCCGTTTTGTTAATTATGATAACCTGAAATTTAGTAATACCACCGAGCGCAATGTGCAGAAAGCTACGGACGTTATTATCAATACCATGAAAACCGACCTGCTGGCACTGGCCAACCACCAGTACCATTTTAGGGAAGTGCTGCAAGGCAAACTCACCGCCGACGCGCTGAACAGCTTGCATGTGCCTGTGCTTGTATTCCCGGGATAGATTTTAATGATTCATAAAGCCAAGTATATCCGCCTCATTGCCCCTGAATGCGCCGGATATACCTGCCTTTAACCCGGCCATAGCCGAAGCGAAATGTCCGGCTTCATCAACAGTTGAGCCCGTAGCGCGTTTGTACAAGTAGCCTGCCATGTAGGTATCCCCGCAACCTGTGGCATCCTTAAATTCAGTGGGTTTATAAACGGGGATATTGTAAAATTCACCATCGGCATAAATTAATGAACCCTGTGTACCCAAGGTTATCACCACCTCTTTAACACCCATAGCGGTTAACAACTTTGCACCCTCATGTATATTTTCGGTACCTGTAAGTACGGTTATTTCATGTTCATTAACCTTGAGTATGTGCACATAAGGTAGAAGTGCCGCCTTGTCCGCCCAGTCGATAGCCATAACTTCAGTCCCCACAACCTCGCGCAGTAAACCCTGCGCATCAAGCGATAGGGTTCCTTTTAATGATAGCGCCTTAAATATCTCCGCGTCAATATCATCAGCTAATAAAGGGCCTAAATGATAAAAACGGGCCGAGGTACCGGCAACATCAGCAGTTGTAAAGGCATCTGCCTTTTGCAATACGCGCTGGGTACGGTGGTCGGAATTTTCGGCGTAGCTGTTCTCAAAGTAAACGGTATGCCTGCTGGGCAGCGCGGTAAGCTCAATACCTGCTTGCTGTAAGCCCTCAGCATAAGCCATTTGCTCCTGCGCCAGGGCGGTTATCAGCTTATAGCTAACCGGCATTTGCCTTACGGCGTGCGAAAAGTAAAAGGCTGTACCGCCGGGCATATAAACCTCGTGCTGCGGAGTGACAACCTTATCGTGCGTAATGTGGCCAATGCAGCATATATCGTAAATGGTAGTATTTGTACTCATCAAAATAAAGGGTGAAAAAGTAAAGGTAAAATTTGTATTAACTTTAAGCTATATCTTAGCCAAAAATCAACCACAAACACACGATAATATGAAGAACGCCATCATCACCGGCGGCACCAAGGGTATGGGCCGCGCCATTACTATAGCATTGGTTAAACAGGGTATCAATGTATCCATCTGCTCGCGTAATGCTGCCGAGCTGGATGCTTTTAAGGCCGAATTGATCGCCATTAATCCAGAAATAAAGGTATTTACCACCGTTGCTGACTGCAGCATCCTCACAGAGCTGAAAAATTTTGCCGAATTCACCGAGAAAAACATGGGCTTCGTCGATATTTTGGTGAATAATGTGGGTATGTTCAAGCCTGCGGCTATACTTGATGATGATGAAGGATCATACCAAAAACAGATGGATACCAACCTGCGCCCGGCCTATGAGTTGTACCGTTTCTTCGGTAAAAGCATGGTTTCTGTCGGTAAAGGGCATATCTTCAATATATGCTCGGTAGCGGGGCTTGATCCTATAGCTGAGGCAGGTGTGTATAGCGTAACAAAGTATGCTTTGGTAGGTCTTAATAAGGTAATGAAGCTCGAAATGCAGCCACACGGTGTAAAGGTCACCGCGATAATTCCGGGGTCAACGTATACCGACTCATGGAAAGGCGCACAGGTTGATACCAACCGGATGGTTTTACCCGAAGATGTTGCATCGGCCATTACAACTATATTAAACATGAGTAATGGCGCTAACGTTGACGAGATCATCATCAAACCAACCTACGGCCAGATTTAGAAACAAACTGACAAAGCAATGGAAAAGAAACTTTATCGCGACGAACTCCGCAAAAAGGTAGGTGGTGTTTGCGCTGGCTTAGCCGACTACTTCGGTGTTGATGTATCAATCATCAGGGTTATATTTTTGGTAACCTTTATTGTAAAAGGCTTTGGCGGCCTTATATATGTTATCCTGTGGATTGTATTGCCAAAACGTAACGTATATTTTGACCCTAACGTTGGCTATACCGTTCCGCCGCCGCAGGAGCCATACAATCCGTTTAAAAGCAGCAGCGAGCCAAACTTTACCATGCCCAACTATGAAGCAGGCAAGCCTTTTGGCAGTGTGCCTCCGGTAAAGAAAACCTCAAGCGTAGGTGTTATAATGGGTGCTATCCTGATAATCATCGGCGGTGCTTTTTTGCTTGATGAGTTTAACCTGATACCTGATGTTGATTTTGATGTGCTTTGGCCATTACTTTTGGTTGGCGCGGGTATAGCCTTTATATTATCGGGCGCTAAATCGCAGCCCTGGGAGCGTAAGGATTGGAACCAGCCCGCCCCTGAGCAGCCTGCCGCAACCGAGCCTGAGAAAAAGGAAGAGCAAACTTTTAATGATAACCCTCCAACTGTATAAGCCATGAGAAACGATAAACTGATGACAGGCTTAGTGCTTGTTTTAATAGGCGTAGCGTACTTATTGTCGCACTTTGGATATGTTCACATACACTGGATGAACTTTTGGCGCCTGTGGCCTATATTCCTGGTAATAGCGGGTGTTAACTTAATATTCGCCAACAATAAGTCGGGCACGGCAACGGCTATCAGAGCCATTGTTTTAGTAGGTGGTTTAGCGGTGATATTGTTTGCCGATACCGGTGGTCGTTATTTTTGGGAGCCACGCAACTTTCGTTACCACCTGGATGATAAAGGCTGGCACCGTAACAATCGTGATGACGACAATGATGATAATGACGATGATGATAACGACCGCGATATTGTTAAGGTTGAAGGCAACAGCAATTTTAAGTATGCCTACTCGCCCGATATTAAGGTAGCCGAATTGAACATTAGCGGTGGCGGTGCAACATACAAGTTAAGCGATACTACCTCATCGCAACTATTCAGCGCTTCAACCAAAGAGTTTTTGAACCGTTATGAATTCACTAACAGTAAAACCGACTCGCTGGCTGTATTGAACTTCAAGATGCGCGATAATGGTAAAAGCCATAATTTTAAATGGGACAGTGACCATGCCAATGAAGCGGATTTTAAGTTGAATACCCTTCCGGTTTGGGATATCAACGTAAAAACAGGTGCGGCCGAGATCGATTTTGACCTGTCGAAATTCAAGGTGCGTAAGCTTAACATCAGTGGCGGCGCGGCATCATTTGATGTTAAAATGGGCCAGCCGCTGGCTACTACCATGGTTGAGGTATCAACAGGTGTATCCGAGATCAAATTGCAGGTACCTGAGGGGGCCGCTTGCAGCATAACTACCGATTCGGGCTTATCATCAACCAACATCAACGGTTTTACCAAGGTAGATGATAACCGTTATGAAACCCCGGGCTTTGCATCAGCCAAAAACAAAATGTACATCAAAATGAAAGGCGGCATATCCGACTTTAACGTAAGCAAATATTAAAACCCTTTTCACAATTGCTATATACAATCACGAAGCCGACCTTGATAGGTCGGCTTTTTTTGTGTGGTAACCGCTGTGTTTAATTGCAGATAAACTATTTTTGCCGTGTAATTTATCCTAATCAATGAAAAAACACCTCGATATAACCGTTACCGGCAAAGTGCAGCATGTTTTTTACCGGGCATCAACCAAGGCCGTGGCCGATCAGTTAGGCGTTAAGGGTTTGGTACGTAACGAGGCCGATGGTAGTGTTTTTATTGAGGCCGAAGCCGATGCCGGCACCATGAGCATGTTTTTAGATTGGTGCCACGAAGGCCCCGAGGATGCCGAGGTTGCCGCCGTTGAAACCCATGAGGGCGAATTAAAAAACTATCGTAATTTTGAGGTTGTAAAAATAAACCGCACGCTTGGGGCGTAGGGGTTAAAAACTCATAGTCATTTGTCAACTGCTAAAAAATTTGCCGGGCAAACCGCTGTTTATGGTTTAACTACCATCTTACCACGAATACTCACGTTTTTTTTAACGCCTGTATATGTAAAAACCTTCACTACCAATACCTACGGTATTTTAAATACCATGTATAGTTGGACCACGCTGCTAAACCCGCTGCTGGCTTTTGGTATGGAAACTACCTATTTCAGGTACCTGAATAAGCATCCCGAAAAAAAGCAGCATGTGTATGATAACTCCTTTGGGGTTATTTTGCTGATGATAGGCATATTGCTGTTCATAACATTGCCCTGGGTTAATCATTTGGCCGCGTGGATAGCTATTGATGATAAAACCCCGGTATCTGAGTACGCGCTTTATATAAAATTATTTATCAGCGTAATGGCGCTTGATGCCATTTGCGTGGTGCCCTTTGCCAAGATACGGGGCGAAGGCCGGCCGGGCAGATATGGCTTTATTAAAGTAGCCAACATACTGATTTTTGTGGGGCTTAACCTGTTCCTGATATTCGGTGTGCCCTTTATTATTGATAATGGCTTACCCGGCGCAAATTGGATAGCGGGTTGGTATCGCCCGCATTGGTTGGGTTATGTATTTATCTCAAATCTGGTAGCCAGCGCTATAACTGTGTTAATGGTACTACCCGAATTGCTTAGCTTTAAACTGCGTTTTGATAAGCAGATGTTGGGCGAAATGTTAAGTTATAGCTGGCCTGTATTGATTGCCAACTTTTCGTTTATTATTAACGAAAATCTTGATAAATTACTTTTAGGGCAATTGTTGTCCATTGATACAGCCGGTGAGCAGGTAGGTATTTATACAGCTTGCGCCAAAATATCGGTGTTCCTGAATATTTTTATACAGGCGTTCCGGCTGGGTGCCGAGCCATTTTTTTTCAGCAGTGCAAAAAACAAAAATTCTGGGCAGATATATGCCCGCATCATGAATTATTTTGTGATCGCGATTTGTGTCATCTTTATTGGCATAGTAGCTAATATTGAACTGCTTAAATATTTTATTAAAGCCAAAGGCGCTATACAGCGCGACTTATACTGGTCGGGTTTGCGGGTGGTGCCTATTTTGCTTTTTGGTTACCTTAGTTTGGGTATCTACATGAACCTTTCTGTTTGGTATAAACTGTCCGATCAAACTAAGTATGGCCTGTACATATCAGGCCTTGGGGCATTGTTTACCATTGTTTTTAACCTGATGTTCATCCCATCATACGGTTATATGGCATCAGCCTGGATATCCTTAGGGGCGTATACCCTGATGTCGGTACTATCATACGTGTGGGGGCAGCGCAATTATCCTATCCCGTATAACCTTAAAAAAAATCTGGCTTATATATTGAGTTCGGCAGTAATTGTTTACCTGTCGTTTGTGGTGTTTAGCCGTAACATTTTTGTGGGTAACGCCCTTTTGGTTGCTTATACGGCAACCGCCTTTTATTTTGAACGTAAACAATTATTGAGCATATTTAAGAGATGATCGTACGAGTAATAAACAAGTCGGCTAACGCGTTGCCGGCTTATGAAACTTTGCATGCCGCCGGTATGGACCTCCGTGCCGACCTGCAAGAACCCGTGACCCTGAAACCACTGGAGCGCCAGTTGATACCTACCGGCCTGCACATTGAGCTGCCCGAGGGTTTTGAGGCGCAGATCCGCCCGCGTAGCGGCCTGGCCTTTAAGCATGGCATCAGTATAGTAAACTCGCCGGGTACGGTTGATGCCGATTACCGCGGCGAGATCAAGGTACTGCTGGTCAACCTGTCAAACCAGGATTTTGTGGTGAACGCTGGTGAGCGCATAGCCCAAATGGTGGTGGCCCGTCATGAAAAGGTAGAATGGCAGGAAGTTGAACTGCTGAACGAAACAAGCCGCGGCACAGGCGGTTATGGTCATACCGGTATCGGTTAATAAACATTAATGAAAAAGCTTTTCATCATTATACTGTTGCTGCCCGTGGCGGCCATTGCCCAAAATAAAAAAGGGGCAAAGGGCGGCGGCGTGGTAATGGTTGTGGGTAAACCCATGACCTCGTTAGACAGTATTATGGTAAAGCAGCTTTTCTTTTCGGCCATAAGGGAGAAAACCATCGAGAACTTTACCCTGGCTGCCGATCTGTTTAACCGTTGCCTGCAGATTGACCCAGCCAATGATGCCGCCATGTATGAGCTTGCCGCGCTGCGGAAAACGCAAAATCGTGAGGCTGATGCACAGATACTGCTTGAACGTGCCGTTACTGTAAACCGCGATAACGAGTGGTATTGGGTGGCACTTGCTGATAGCTATCAAAAAACCAATGACCTTGACAAGCTGGAATATGTGTATGATGAATTAACGCGCATCAACCCAAAGCCCGACTATTATTTTGATAAGGCCAATGCCTATTTTTTGCTGAAAAAGTATGATGATGCCCTGGCTGTTTACAATAAACTGGAAGGCATAACCGGTTTAACTGACGATCTGCTGATCAATCGCCAAAAGGTTTATCTTAAACAAAATAAGCTCGACAAGGCAACGGCTGAGCTCGATACCATGATAGCCGCCAACCCCGGTGAGTTGCGTTATTATTTGCTCAAGGCAGAGCTGTATAACTCAAACGGGTTTAGCGATAAGGCATTGATAGTGCTTGAACAGGCCGCCAAAATTAACCCGGATAACGGTATGCTGCATTTGGCACTGGCGGATATTTACCGGGATAAAAAGGATATGGAAGGTAGTTTTAAGCAACTTTCCATCGCTTTTGCCAGTCCGGATATTGATGTTAACCAAAAGATCAAGATCATATTAGGTTACTTGCCCAAACTGCAGGACCCCGCCGCACGTACCAGCGCATTGGAGCTAAGCCGTATACTGGCCACCACGCATCCCGATGATGCCAAGGCGCAGGCACTGTATGCCGATATGCTGGTGCAGAATGAAAAGTATGCTGATGCCAAGCCGCTTTTTAAAAAAGCTATTTTGCTGAGTAAGGATAATTATGCAGCTTTTGAGCAGCTTGTACGCATTGAACTATCTGAAAACAAGGTAGACGATGCCATACGTGACGGTGAGGAGGCCATGACCTACTTCCCGAACCAGGCCTGGATGAATTATTTGCTGGGTACGGCCTACTATCAAAAAAAGAATTTTTCTAAGGCTTTAAGCTATCTTAAAACTGCTGCCGCGCTTAATAGTGATGATAATAACCTGGGCGGCTATATTTACTCAATATTGGGCGATTGCTTTCATGAGTTGAAGAATGACAAGGCATCTGACGATGCTTATACAAAATCGCTTACCTATAATCCGGATAATGCGTATACGCTGAACAATTATGCGTACTATTTATCGTTAAGAGGAGAACTGCTTGATAAAGCCGCGCAGATGGCTAAGCGTGCCAATGAGCTTCAGCCCAACACCGCTTCGTTTGAAGATACCTACGCCTGGATACTGTTTAAACAAAAAAAGTATGCCGAGGCAAAAGTGTGGATGGAGAAGGCCCTGGTGCACGATAAAAATAATAGTGCGGTACAAACAGAACATTATGGCGATATAATGTTTTACTTAGGCGATACCGAGGCTGCCATGCAAAACTGGAAGAAAGCGAAGTTAAATGGTAGCAAATCGGCAGTGTTAGAGCGAAAGATCAATGAAAAAAAATACGTGGAATAAAATTCTGATAATAATTTTCGGCCTGCTTGTTTTTGCAAGCTGTAAGTCGAAAAAGCAGGTGGTGGTTAACCGTAATGCAACAACGGCAAAGCCTGTAAACGATGTAGAAACACGGTTGGCAGCCATCCGTTCAAAGCAGCTTACCTTCAATACATTTTCGGCCAAGGCAAAAACAAAGCTTAACATCAATGGCAACGATCAGGATGTTACGCTAAATTTTCGCATCAACCGCGATAAAAAGATATGGGTATCGGTAACGGCCTTATTAGGCGTTGAGGTGGCCCGCGCGCTGATAACGCCCGATAGCATACAGGTTATTAATAAATTCCAGGGCGTATACCTTAAAAAGCCGTTCAGCTACATTCATAAATTTGCCAGCAGGCAAATAGATTATATTACCCTGCAATCGTTACTGGTGGGTAATGCCATCCCTAAACTGCTTAATGAGGATATAATATTTGAGCCCGGCGCTGCTAACCTAACCGGTTCGGGCAAGCTGGATGAGCTGGTGTATAAGCTTGTTTTGGGTGCCGATATGCGGGTTACACAAACCAGTTTGGCTAATGAGCAATTGCAGCAATCCTTACAGGTAACTAACAACGTATTTATACAAACGGCAGATAACAAAGTGGTGCCATCGCAAATTGATATCGCTTCTGTTGTGAAAAAACAAAAAATACAGGTTAATTTGCGTTACAATAAAGTTGAGTTTGATCAGCCGTTAGATTATCCGTTCAGTATTCCTGATAAGTATTCGCCCGCGGCAGATTGACCCCTTAAATAAGCTTAATGAAATTTTTTAGACTGTTACTGATCTTTATTTGCACCTGCGTAGCCGTAAACTCGTTTGCGCAAAGCAGTGCCGAATTAAAGCGCCGCCGCGAAAAGCTTAATGATGAGCTTGATGAGCTTAACCGCGAGTATGATAAGGTAAGAAAAGATAAAAGCGTTTCGTTAAAACAGCTTAATATCCTGAAGGCGCAAATAAACCTGCGGGAGGATAAGATCAGTACCATTAACAGCGAGGTGCGCAACCTTGATAACCAGATCTCGGAAAATACCAATACTGTACATACCCTGCAAGGCCAGTTAGATCAGCTTAAAAAGGATTATGCCGGTATGGTACTTTTTGCCTACCATAACAAAAGCGCCTATAATAAACTGATGTTTATTTTTGCCGCCAGTGATTTTAACCAGGCATATAAAAGGCTTAAATATTTGCAGCAATTTGGTAACTATCGCCAGCGCCAGGCCGAGTCAATACAAGGCACACAAAAAGATCTGGGTATAAAGATCAACGTGCTCGATCGTACCAAGAAGGAAAAGCGTACGCTGTTAGAGGATCAGGAGAAAGAAAAACGAAACCTTGACAAGCAACGGTCAGACCAGGTAGTGGTAGTAAGCAAGCTATCAAAGCAACAAGGTTATCTTAAACAGCAGCAGCGTACAAAGTCAAAACAAATCAGCGCTATTAACAGGCAGATCTCATCGGCTATCCGTAAAGAAATTGCCGAGGCAAGGCGTAAAGCGGAGGCCGAAGCCCGTGAACGTGCTGCGGCCGAGCGTGCAAGGATAGCGGCAGCGGAAAGGGACAACAAACCGGCGCCTGTTGCATCAAACAAACCGAAAGAAATTACCAAAAGCTCAAGTAATAGTGATGTGTTGAACGCCACGCCGGAAGCGGCCCGTTTATCAAACGATTTTTTGGGTAACCGCGGCAGTTTGCCATGGCCGGTAACCAACGGCACAATAACACAGGGCTTTGGTACGTATTATATAGAGGGTATAAAAACCGAAAATACCGGGGTTGATATACGCACCAGCAGCGGTGCTACCGTACGCGCCGTATTTAATGGCGAGGTAAGTAATGTGGTTAACGTAAGCGGTACTTACCTGGTGGTAATAAGGCATGGCGAGTACTTTACAGCATACTCAAACCTGCGCTCGGCAAGTGTGGCGCGCGGGCAAAAGGTAAGTACCAAGCAGGCGGTAGGAGTTGTAGCTACTGATGGGGCCACGGGCGAAACCGAGGTGCACTTTGACCTTTACAAAGGCCAAACACCGGTTAACCCCAAAATATGGCTTGCGCCTGATTAATTGAGAAACTATATAAGATAGTAATTGTATATATTTGTAAGCTAATTGAATATCATGCACAATTCAGTTTTTTTGTTTTTAAATATTGGTACGGGCGAACTGATGCTGATATTTTTTGTTGCGCTGCTTTTGTTTGGCGGTGATAAGTTGCCGGGCCTGGCCAAAAGCCTGGGCAGAGGCATACGTGATTTTAAGGATGCATCAGAAGATGTGAAGCGCGAGATCAATAAACAGATCAATAACTTTGACGACGAAAAGCCAGCTAAGCCAAAACAGCTTGCAAGCACTGAGCCTGTTGAAGAAAATACTACAGTTGCCGAAATAACTGAAACTAATAACAACCACGAGCCTGAAAATAACGTAGATACTGAAACAGAGGTTGCTGTTAACCATGCTGATGATAACAGCGCGGACGAACAGCCCGAAGTTAAATCGCCTGATTTTAGCAGGCCGGCCAATACGTTTGAGTACAAAGGTTAATTGAACAGAATTATTTATCATACTATAAAAATTAAAGATCATGGGATTAGGAACACCGGAAATTATTGTAATCGTTGTGGTGATCTTGTTGCTGTTTGGGGGTAAAAAAATCCCTGAGCTTATGCGAGGTTTAGGCAAGGGTGTTAAGGAGTTTAAAGATGCGAGCAACAATCCATCTGATGACAATGTTACAACCACGCATACCAACGAGCATACAAACACTACAAAAGCCAATTCATAAGGTTTCGTAAGTTCGCTATCTGCGAAAAAGGTATTTAAAACTTATCTGTTGATAATTGTACATTCAACGGATAAGTTTTTTATTTTAGCCCCATGGCTAAATTTTATTCCTCTTTAACTGAAATTAAAAGTAAGTTGCAAAGCGGAGAGGTAACGGTTGCAAAGCTTGTTACCGGTTATCTTGAACAGATCAGTACCTACGCTCACCTGAATGCCTTTAACGAGGTTTTTGCTGATGAAGCCGCCGCGCAGGCCAAACAGGTTGATGCCCGTTTAAAGCAAGGCACCGCAGGCAGGCTTGCAGGTATGGTTATCGCCATAAAAGATAACATCTGTTACGAAGGCCATAAGGTATCGGCCTCTTCAAAAATCCTTTCAAATTTTACTTCCATATTCTCATCAACCATAGTTAAGCGTTTGCTTGCCGAGGATGCAGTGATCATTGGTCGTTGTAATTGCGACGAATTTGCCATGGGCGCCGCTAACGAGAATTCATATTATGGTGCGGTACGTAACTTTGCTGATAATAACCGTGTTTCTGGTGGCTCGTCAGGCGGGTCGGCGGTAGCTGTGCAGGCCAACATGTGCCATGCCGCTATCGGTACAGATACCGGCGGCTCAGTAAGGCAGCCCGCGTCATTTTGCGGAATGATTGGTTTTAAACCTACCTATGGCCGTATATCCCGTCATGGTATTATAGCGTACGCTTCATCGTTTGATCAGGTTGGGCCTATTACACGTTCGGTTGAGGATGCCGCCCTGTTGTACGAGATCATGGCCGGTGCTGATGATTATGACAGCACCTTGTCGCGCAAGGCGGTTAATGCCGCGCCGGTAGTTGCCGATCCATCAAAAAAACGCATTGCATATTTACAGGAAGCCGTATCAAGCAGGGGCGTAGATAATGATGTTAAAACGGCAATGGTAAATACTATTGATAAACTACGTGCCGAAGGCCATACCGTTGAGCCCATCAGCTTTGAATATCTGGATTACCTGGTGCCTACTTATTATATACTGGCCACAGCCGAGGCATCATCAAACCTGGCACGTTATGATGGTGTGCACTACGGCTACCGCAGCCCGGAAGCTACCGATCTGCAATCAACATACAAAAGATCACGGTCTGAGGGTTTTGGCAAGGAGGTTAAGCGCCGCATTATGCTGGGAACCTTTGTGTTGAGTGCCGGTTACTATGATGCCTATTACGCCAAGGCGCAAAAGGTACGTAGGCTGATCCGTACAAAAACCGAGGAGATACTTAACCAGTACGATTTTTTATTAGTACCAACGGCTCCTGAACCTGCCTTTGAGATAGGTAAAGGTGAAACTGACCCGGTGCGCTCATACCTTGCCGATATATTTACCGTACAGGCATCATTAGCCGGTGTGCCGGCAATATCATTACCCGTGGGCAATAATAGTAAGGGATTGCCGTTAGGGTTACAATTGTTAGCCAAACACTTTGCAGAGCAGGAGCTATTCAACTTCGCTGAATATTTCCTCAAACTATAAAAAATTAATACCTTAGTAATTTGCGCAACCATGCGCTTTTATTAGCCGTATAAAAATCCCTAACGAATGAAGAGATTATTTACGTTTTTTATCTGCTTTTTATCCATACAGCTTGTTAAAGCTAATTCTATCGACTCCGGCAGGTATAAATTATTAAGAATAGCCCCTACAGCAGGTTATCAGCAACAAAAAGATACCATTATTGTGCCCATTGCGGCACAGGTAATTCCGCCGGCTAACCAGGAGTACAGCATATTTAAGCGCCGCCTGGATTCGGTACAAAAAGATATACAGCTTGATTATAACGAGTACGTACAAAGTTATATTGATGCTTACACCCGCCGCAGGGGTGGCATGGCCGATGTTATCGGTAAATCGCAATACTATTTCCCCATCTACGAAAAGGCTTTTCGTGACATGGGTGTTCCCGAAGAAATAAAATTCCTTTCTATTGTCGAATCAGAACTTAACCCTAACGCCGTATCGCGTGTAGGCGCTACCGGTCCGTGGCAATTCATGTTCGCTACGGCACGCCTTTACGGTTTATCAATGGATAATTATGTTGACGACCGTAAGGACCCTATACAGGCAAGTTATGCCGCCGCTGCCTATCTGCGCGATGCTTACCAGGAATTTGGCGACTGGCTGCTGGCCATTGCCTCATACAATTGCGGTAAGGGCGCGGTAACCCGTGCCATTGAAAAGGCGGGCGCTAATGATTTTTGGTCGATACGCCCGTACCTGCCTGCCGAAACCCGTGGCTATGTGCCCGCGTTTATAGCCATGGCATATGTAATGAATTATTATAAGCACCATAATATAACACCGCAAGCCTGCAACTTCTCGGTAAAAACCGATACCGTTATGGTAAATAAGTTTGTACCGCTGCAAGGCATAGCTAAAGTGCTTGATGTGGATATGAAGGAGCTTTGCCTGCTTAACCCGGCATATAAAAAGCAAATTGTTAATGGTACGGCACAACTGCCACGCCGCTTAGTAATACCGCAGGCCGCTAAAGAAAATTATGCCGCATTATACGAGGCATTGAACGGCCCGGGCTTTGTAGTGCCCGATGCTAAGGTTCGGTTTGCCTCAAATACAGGCAATAATGATGGGGGTGAGGATGCCGATGCGCCAACCGCTAAAGCTACACGCCATAAAGTACGCCGTGGTGAAACCCTTAGCGCTATTGCCAACCGCTATGGCGTAGAAGTGCAGGACTTAAAGGTATGGAACAACCTGCGCGGCAACAAAGCAGTTGTTGGCAAGGTGCTGCGTTTAAGCGCGCCGCAGGATGTTACCCCGGCAAAATCAGCCAAAAAATTAAAGGAGTTTGTTACTTACAAAGTAAAGCGCGGCGATACGCTTAGCGAAATAGCCGCCAAGTTTGAAGGTGCCTCGGTTGAAAAAATAAAAGAGCTTAACGGTTTAAACAAAGGCCGTATACAACCCGGAATGATGCTTAAAATAAGCGGCGTTTAAGTGTAATTATCTCATTATCAACAGGTCAAAATTAAATTGCATCGCTTGCTAAAAGTATTGTAATTTTGACCCGTTGACCTTCAATTTGAGATGATGAATAAACCCAACCGTAAACAGGATGCCCTTGATTATCATGCCAAGGGCCGTCCCGGTAAAATACAGGTAGTACCAACCAAGCCTACCAATTCTCAGCGCGATCTTACCATGGCTTACTCGCCCGGCGTTGCCGAGCCTTGTTTGCGTATAGCCGATAATACCGATGATGTTTATAAATATACCGCCAAGGGTAACCTTGTAGCGGTGATAAGCAACGGTACCGCCGTTTTAGGTTTGGGTAATATTGGTCCGGAGGCCAGCAAGCCTGTTATGGAGGGTAAGGGCTTGTTATTTAAAATATACGCTGACATTGATGTGTTTGACCTGGAGTTGAACGCCAAATCAGTTGATGACTTTGTAAATATAGTTAAGGCGCTTGAGCCAACCTTTGGCGGCGTTAACCTCGAGGATATATCGGCTCCAACGTGTTTTGAGATAGAACGCAGGCTAAAGGCCGAGATGAACATCCCGGTAATGCACGATGATCAGCACGGTACGGCTATCATATCCGGTGCGGCGCTGATGAATGCCTGTGAGATACAGGGTAAAAAGCTCGACAAGATAAAAATGGTGGTAAACGGCGCGGGTGCCGCCGCCATTTCCTGCTCTAAAATGTACCTGTCACTGGGGGTTAAAAAAGAGAACTTGGTGATGTTTGATATAAATGGTGTACTAACGCCTGACCGTACTGATCTGGACGAGATCCGCCTTGAATTTGCTACCGACCGTAAGGATATAAAAACACTGGCTGATGCCATGAAGGGTGCCGATGTATTTGTCGGCCTATCGGCAGGTAATGTGGTTACGCCCGACATGCTGAAAGCGATGGCCAAAAACCCCGTAGTATTCGCCATGGCCAACCCCGAGCCCGAGATAAATTACGACCTGGCGGTTGCTGCCCGTAAGGATATTATTATGGCCACCGGCCGCAGCGATTTTCCTAACCAGGTAAACAACGTATTGGGCTTTCCATACATTTTTCGTGGTGCGCTTGATGTACGTGCAACCGCCATTAACGAGGAGATGAAGATAGCCGCGGTACACGCCATTGCCGAAATGGCTAAGAAGCCGGTACCGGAAGAGGTTAACCTGGCTTATAATCTTACCAACCTTAAATTTGGCAGGGATTATATCATCCCTAAGCCGATGGATCAGCGGCTGATTACCGAGGTATCGGCAGCGGTGGCCAGGGCAGCCATTGATTCAGGCGTAGCCCGTTCGGTAATAACCGATTGGGATGCATATGCCGAGGAATTGCGCAATCGTTTAGGCGGTACCGATAAGTTATTACGCAACCTTACCAGCAAGGCTAAACAAAACTCAAAAAAGGTAGTATTTGCCGAGGCCGACACTTATAAGATATTGCGTGCCGCGCAAATTGTAAAAGATGACGGTATTGCCCAGCCTATCTTACTGGGTAATATTGATAAGATAAAAAAGATTATCCGCGATAACGACCTTGACCTGGATGATGTGCAGATCATTGATCCGCGCGAAGGTAAATGTGAGCGTTTTGAAGAATACGCGCAGTACCTCTATAAAAAACGCCAGCGCCGCGGGGTTACCTTGTTAGAGGCTCGCAAGATGATAACCGATCGTAATTACTACGGTGCCTGCATGGTTCAGTTTGGCGAAGCCGACGCGCTTATCTCCGGCCTTACTAAAAATTACGCGACAACCATAAAACCTGCTTTACAGATCATCGGTATTGAGGATGGAGTTAACCGTGTGGCAGGTATGTACCTGATGATAACGCCCAAAGGGCCGGTATTTTTTGGGGATACAACTGTAAACGTTGACCCTACCGTTGAAGAACTTGTTGATATTACCGTACTTATTGAGCGTACTGTACGCCAGTTTAGTGTTGATCCGAGGATAGCGGTTCTGTCTTACTCAAACTTTGGATCAAACGATGGCGATGTGCCTGAAAAAAGCCGCAAGGCAGTAAAAATACTGCACCAAAAATACCCGCAAATGGTTGTTGACGGTGATATGCAGGCCAACTTTGCCTTAAATGCCGACCTGCTTGCGGATAACTTTCCGTTTTCAACCCTTAATGGCAAACCGGCTAATACGCTGATCTTCCCTAACCTTGAATCGGGCAATATTGCTTACAAGCTATTGCAGGAGCTGGGGGGGGCCGAGGCGGTTGGGCCAATACTGTTAGGCATGAAAAAGCCGGTGCATGTATTGCAGTTAGGCAGCTCGGTACGGGAAATTGTTAATATGGTAACCATTGCCGTTGTTGACGCGCAGGAAAAAGAAAAGGCAGCAACCCAAACCTCATCAAAACGCAGATAGATGTACGCCTACATTAGTGGTAAACTTACTTTTAAAAACCCTGCTTACGTAGTGGTTGAAACCGGTGGTGTGGGTTATCATATCCATATTTCGCTCAATACTTTTTCACAACTCAATGATGAAAGCGTTAAACTTTTTACGTGGCTCCACGTAAAAGAGGATGCCCATACATTGTATGGTTTTGCTGAAGAGGGAGAAAGGCGTTTGTTTCTGCATTTAATTTCCATATCGGGCATAGGGCCCAACACCGCGCGTACAATGCTGTCATCCATCACCCCTGATGAGATACAGGCGGCTATTGTTAACGGTAACGTTTCACTCATCCAACGTATCAAGGGCATCGGCCCAAAATCTGCGCAGCGCATTATATTGGAGCTGCAGGATAAGCTGCGTAAAGAGGGCCCGGATACCCTGACCAGAGTGGTTGTAAATAAAACCGTTAAGGACGAAGCGCTTACAGCCTTGGTTACCCTTGGCTTTACACGCAACGTTGCCGAAAAGGTGATAGATCAGGAAATTAAGCGCAGCAGCGATGAACTTACGGTTGAGCAACTGATAAAGTTTGCGTTAAAAAGTTTATAAAGGCTGAGCAGGCTTAACCAATGTCTGCTTGGTTTTATATATGTTTCTCTCCCCCTTATAAGTTAAACCCCCGACAACTTTTTTATGGGCATTACTGTTTTTGAATTTTAAAAAGTACATAAATTACCCATTATTTAAATTTTACTTTTGAAAGGGACTTTTACCGGGAAAATTTTTGTTTGCGTTGCTTTGTGCTGCCTTTTAGGGGGCCTTGGTAATGTATTTGCCCAGCAAAAACCGGTAAAGCGGGATAGCGCTAAAGTGCGTGTTCCAATTAAAGCGCCGCAATCCCGTAGTCAGCGTTCGCGTGAGGGGTATTTTCTGCCCGATCCTCCGAACCTTGACCGCAGTGTGGAGTACGATCCGGTAACTAACCAATACATGCTGGTTGAGCGTGTTGGCAATTTGCTGCTGCGCCCGCCGCGTTACATCAGCTTTGCCGAATATCTGCGCCTTTCTCAAAAGGAATCTATCCGTCAAAATTTTCGTTCCTCTGCAGATCAGTATGCTTATGATTCGCAGCAGGAAGGCTTTGTGCCGCGTATACAGGTGCGGGGTCGAACCTTCGAAAAGATATTTGGCAGTAATGATATTACTATCAAACCACAGGGATCGGCGGAGATGATCCTGGCCGGGCAGATCAACAAGAACCAAAACCCGCTGTTTAATTCGCGCCAGCGCAGCCAGTTCAATTTTAATTTTGATCAGCGTATACAATTAAACGTAACCGGTAATATTGGAGACAGGCTGAAGATCACGACAAATTATAATACCGATGCCCAGTTCCAGTTTGATAACCAGTTTAAGCTGGATTATACCGGCCGGGAGGATGATATTATTCAAAAGATAGAGGCCGGTAACGTAAGCATGCCCCTCAATACTTCGTTAATTACCGGTAGCCAGGCTTTGTTCGGTGTAAAAACCAAGCTGCGTTTTGGCCGGTTGGATGTTACGAGTATATTTTCACAGCAGCGGTCGCAATCGCGTACCATTACCATCACCAACGGGCAGCAACAGGGCGAATTCAGGGTAACTGCTGCTGATTATGAGGCCAACAAACACTACTTTTTGGCGCAGTATTTCCGTAACAATTATAACAATGCGCTGCGCAACCTGCCGCTCATTAGTTCAAATATCAACATCACTAAAATTGAGGTTTGGACAACTAACCGTACCAATAATACCACCGACTCGCGCGATATTGTGGCCTTTTTGGATTTGGGTGAGAGCCGGCCTTATAATACCACCATTGTACAGCCCGGTACGTCAACTTTACCGGCTGCATTTTCGGGGCCGGGCTTTCCGCAGCAATCCAACAACCTGCTGAGCCAGTTGCCGGCATCGGCAAGGCAAACTAACTCAAACGATGTGCCCAACCTGTTTCGCAGCACCGGCAATACCGATAACTTTGCCAAGCTCACCTACGCCCGTAAATTAACCGACAGGGAGTTTACCCTGCATTCGCAACTGGGTTATATATCGCTTAATTATCCTTTAAATAATGATGAAGTGCTGGCCGTGGCTTATCAATATACTTACAACGGCCAAACCTACCAGGTAGGGGAGTTTTCCAGTGATGTATCGGTTGATCCGAATACGCCGCGGGTATTATATGTAAAACTGTTAAAGAACGAGTTGCTGAAGCCCCGGCTGCCATCGTGGGATTTGATGATGAAGAACATCTACTCGTTGGGGGCGTTCCAGATCAGTCCGACGGATTTCAGGCTGCGTATTGCCCGTTTGGATGATAAAAGCAGCGTTGAAGAATATGTGGCCGACGAAGGGCAAAATCTTAACCAAAAGTTGTGGCTCAGCATAACCGGCCTCGATAACCTGAACATACAAAACGATCGTGAGCCTGACGGCTATTTCGATTTTATTGAGGGCGTAACCATTGATTCGCAGCAGGGGCGCGTGATGTTTCCGCAGGTAGAGCCTTTCGGCAGCGACCTGGCCGCTAAAATATTGCCCGGTGAAACCGACATATCAAGGCGGTATGTTTACCAGCCCCTGTATGATTCTACAAGAACCATCGCGCAGCAATACTTTCCGCAGCTTAACCGGTATATCATAAAAGGTACTTATAGTTCGCAGGGCGGGTCAGAGTACCAGTTAAATGCCACAAATATTCCGCAGGGCTCGGTAGTGGTAACGGCGGGTACGCTGGTACTTACTGAGGGTACTGATTATACGGTTGATTACAGTGCAGGCCGTTTACGGATGATTAACCAGGCTTTGCTATCATCAGGCCAACCCATCAACATCAAGCTGGAAAACAATGAGCTTTTCGGCGTTCAGCAAAAAACACTGTTCGGTACCCGTTTAGATTATTTTGCCAGTGAGAAGTTGGTTTTGGGTGCTACCATGATGCACTTAACGGAGCAGCCCATATCGCAAAATGAGGCGGTAGGGTCTGAGTCCATATCTAACACCATCTGGGGTTTTGATGGTAATTACTCGTCTAAATCGCGCCTGTTAACACGTTGGGTTGATAAGATACCATTCATTAATACCAAAGAGGAATCATCTTTTAACGTAAGCGGCGAATTCGCGCAGTTACTGCCCGGCGCGCCCGGCGCGCTTACTTATGCGGGTTCAAAAAACGGCACCTCCTACCTGGATGATTTTGAGAACAGCAAATCAGTTATTGATGTAAAAAGCTATATCAACTGGCAGATATCGGGTACGCCGCAATTGTTTGGCGAGTCGGAATTTAATGATGACCTGCGCTATGGTTACAACCGTGCAAGGCTGGCATTCTACAATATCGACCCGATATTTTATAACAGCGCGGGTACGCTTAACGTTTCACGTGCCGAGCTATCCAACCACTACGTAAGGCAGGTTTTAGAAACCGAGGTGTTTCCGTACCGCCAATCAGTAACCGGGCAGCCTTTGTTGCTGCCAACCTTTAACCTGGCCTTTTACCCTAACCTGCGCGGACAATATAACTATACCACAACCGGCATTAATAATGATGGTACGTTGCAAAACCCGCGCTCGCGCTGGGGCGGTATATTCCGCAAGTTGGAAACCAACGATTTTGAATCGCTCAACGTAGGCTACATTGAATTTTGGATGCTCGATCCGTTCATCTACAAACCAAACTCACCCGGCGGCGACCTGTATTTTAACCTGGGCAGTATCTCCGAAGATATATTGAAGGATGGACGCAAAAGCCTGGAAAATGCCCTGCCTGTTGATAATGATTTTACCAAGGTTGATGAAACTGCATGGGGGCGTGTAACCCGCCTGCAACCGGTAATTAACGCTTTTGATACCGACCCAGCCGCCCGTACCCGCCAGGATGTGGGTTTGGATGGCTTGAATGATGGCGATGAACGTAACAAATTCTCAACCGTAGTACAGCAGGTTAACGGCCAGCTTAGCGCTGAGGCGGCCACACAATATGCAGCCGACCCATCATCAGATAATTTTCAATACTACCAGGGGGCGGAGCTTAACCAGGCATCAGTGCCTATTATGGACCGTTATATTAAATTCAACGGTACTGAGGGTAACTCCAAAACTACTGAGCAATCGCAAAGTGAGCTGGGCGTTACCACATCGGCATCAACTCCGCTGCCGGATGGCGAAGACATTAACCGGGATAATAACATGAGCCAAACGGATGAGTACTTTCAGTACCGTGTATCTATCCGCCCGGCAGATATGCTGGTTGGCCAGAATTTTATTACGGATAAGGTAACATCGCAGGTAAAGCTGGTTGACGGCAATACACAGGCGGTAACCTGGTACCAGTTTAGGATACCGATCAATGAATATGAACAGGCTGTAGGTAACATTCAGGATTTTAAGGCTATCCGCTTTATGCGTATGTTCCTGACCAACTTTGCCGATACCGCGGTGATGCGTTTTGCTACCCTGCAACTGGTGCGCGGCGAGTGGCGTGCCTTTAATCGCGAGAATAATCCGCTGAATATTATTGCCGACCCGGGCATTGCTAACCCTACACCGGATAACCGCATTATTGATGTACAGGCCGTAAACCTGGAGGAGAACGGCAACCGTACGCCGATACCGTATGTAGTACCGCCGGGCATAAACCGTCAGCGTAATTATAATAACTTAAAAACCAATACGCTGCTTAACGAGCAATCGCTATCCTTACATGTTGACCGCCTGCGCGATGGTTACTCAAAGGCGGCGTTTAAAACTTTTTATAACGATTTGCGCTCGTACAAAAAACTACAGGCATTTGTACATGCCGAGGGTGACCAGTTAAGGGATAATGATATCAGCGCGTTCATTCGTTTAGGGGTTGATTACCAGGATAACTATTATGAGTACGAAGTGCCGCTAAAAATAACCCTGCCCGGCACGCGTGATCCCGGGGCGATATGGCCCGAGCAAAACCAGATAGACCTGGAGCTGGCTTTGCTTACCCGTGCCAAGCTGGCGCGTAACAACGCCGGTGTACCCCTTAATACTATTTATGAGTATGTGGAGAATGGTAAAAAAGTGCTCATCAAAGGTCAGCCGGATTTGAGCCGTTTGCGTACTATTATGCTGGGTATCCGCAACCCGTTAAAAACCAATGATAATGATGACGGCCTTGATAAAACCGCTACCCTGTGGTATGATGAGCTGCGTTTAACTGATTTTGACCAGCGTGGGGGATGGGCGGCAGCCGTGCGCTTTAACGCCAAACTCGCCGACTTTGCGGATGTAACTGTATCGGGCAGTAAAAGTACCGTAGGCTTTGGCGCGCTGGATTCCCGCGTTAGCGAACGCAGCCGCAGCGATAACCAGTTGCTTGATGTTGCCGCCAATGCCGAGCTGGGTAAGTTCTTCCCGGACAAAAGCGGCATCCGCATACCGGCCTACATCAACGTATCCACCCAAAAAGGCACACCACAGTTTGACCCCGCCAGCGGTGATATTGAACTTAAAGACAGGCTGGCCGCCGCCAAAAACGAGCTACAGCGCGACTCGATCCGCAAGGTGTCTGAAAATTATACCGTTCGTAAAAGCTTTAACTTTACTAACGTACACAAGGCCCGCACCAATCCATCGGCACCGGTACGTATATGGGATGTGGAGAATTTTAGCGTGAGCTATGCCTATACCGAGTATCAACACCATGATTACGTTACCGAGCTCGATCTGCAAAAAACCTACAGGTTTGGCCTGGCCTATAATTACAGCAATCAGCCTAAATATTACGCGCCTTTTGAGAAGCGTATCAAAAGCAACCTGCTGGCCCTGTTTCGCGATATTAACTTTAGTTTACTGCCGTCAAGGTTGAACTTTAGTATCAATTTCGACAGGTTTTATTCGGAAAATACCCTGCGCCTGAATAATGATCCGCTTAACGCTATCGCCATACCGGCAAGCACCATCCCGACTACTTTTAACAAGAATTTTAATATAACCCGCGTTTATGGCATCGGCTGGAATATATCCAAATCATTACAGATGGATATTGATGCCACCAACCTGTCTGTAGTGGATGAGCCTGCCGGGCGCATTAACGGCCTGAAACGGGATACCCTGTGGGAGAACCTGAAAAGCCTGGGCCGTACCACCAATTACAGCCATACGCTTAACTTTAACTATACCACGCCGATAAGTAAGATTCCGGGTTTGAACTGGACATCAGCCATATTGCGTTACAGCACGCACTTTAACTGGCAATCGCAGCCGGAGTTTTCCCTGCGCGATCCGCAGTTGGAGGTGGGTAACAGTATACAGAACGCGCGTACGGTGCAGCTTAACCCTACGCTTAATTTTGTAAGCCTGTATAATAAGTTCCCGTTCATCCGCAAGGCTAATAACCCCAACAACAAAGGCAACTTTTGGATAGGGCTGCTTACCAGTTTAAAGAATTTGAGCGGCACGTTAACCCGAACGGAGGGAACCTTTTTGCCGGGCTATCTCCCTATAACTGACGTTTTCGGGCAAGATCTGGGTTATGGCGCGCCCGGCCTGGCCTTTGTGCTCGGCAGTCAGGCGGATATCCGGGCCAAGGCAGTAGCTAATGGTTGGCTCTCTACCGACTCGCTGCAAAATCAGCTTTACGTAAAAACCTATAATGAGGACATCAGGCTGAAGGGTACCATTGAGCCTATCAAGGATCTGCGTATCGAGCTGATCGCTTTCCGTACCAAGGATCGAAATTTTCAAACAAATTATAAATTCCAGCAATCCTCCAACCAGTTTGAAGAGTTGAGTCCGGTTACTACGGGTAGCTATAGCGTATCATTCCTGTCGCTGGCAACCGCTTTTAAGGGAACCAGTGGTATTGATAACATATCAAGCGTATTCCAGCAGTTTTTGCAAAACAGGTCGGTAGTGTCACAGCGCTTGGGCAGGGCAAACCCTAACTCGGCAGGGGTAAGCGGCGGTTATGCTGATGGCTACGGGCCAAACTCGCAGGATGTACTGGTCACCTCGTTCCTGGCAGCTTATACGGGCAAAAATGCGTCGAGCTATAACCTTAATCCATTCCCGTCAACCCCGATACCTAACTGGCAGATCAATTACAGCGGATTAAGCCGTATGCCGCTGCTTTCGGATGTATTCGACTCGTTCGACCTGCGGCATGGTTACCGTTCGTCATACAACGTAAATGGCTACACTACGCTGCTGCAATACCAGGAGCAGAACGGCGCGGTAGCTTCGCGTGATATTGATGCCGACTTTTTGCCGTTTTACCAGTTTTCGCAGGTTACCATATTTGAGCAGTTTGTGCCGCTGGTGGGTATGGATGTTCGCTTTAAAAATAAAATGACGGCCAATTTTGAATACCGTAAAAGCCGCACGCTAAGCCTCAGTTTGCTCAACAGCCAGTTGGCGCAGTTAAACGAGAGTATTGTGGTGCTGGGCTTTGGTTATCGTACCACTAAATTTAAATTTCCATTTGGGTTGTTCGGTAATTCGCGTAATAACAATGATGTGAATTTTAAGCTTGATGTGGCACTTCGTGATAACAAAACGCTGATCTACCGTGCCGATGTGCAGGCTGCCGAGGTATCATCGGGCGCGCAAAATATTACGCTGCGCCCGGCTATTGATTATGTGATAAACCAGCGCTTTAACCTGAACATTTTTTACGACTCGAACATTACCCGCCCTTACACATCGCAAAGCTTTAATACCTCGTTCACCAACTTTGGTATTAACCTGAAGCTGTTGCTGCAATAACAAGGTTTAATTAATATTTTACCGAACACAGTGGCCCTTGTTTTGTTATCACCCAAAACATACCGCATGGAGGCTACCGCTAAATTTATTCCCGAACAAACAGAAGGCGAGCATAACGATATTGTTGAGTACATCGGGCAAAGCTCGTACGCTGAGGCGCACAAGCATTTTATGCTGGTTAAAAACCGGCTTAGGGATGTGGGCAACTGGCACCAGTTTGTAGGGCAGGCGGGTTCAACCTTTGCTATTACCGATGCGCAGGGCAATGTAGCCTATAAGGCAGCCGAAAAGGGGGATATATTTTACATAGATATGCCCGGCCCCGGTCCGGCAGGTGGCGATGGGTATGATTGGGTACGCATTGAGGAAGTGCACGAGCACGAGGATGAAAATGGCGACAGCGAATACTATGTAATGATTGTACGGCCGGTAGCCAATCCGCATACGCAGGGGGAAGTGGCGCACTTTTTTGGTCATGGTTCAACCAATACCTTTATTGTGGAGCGCAGTGGTAACAAGCTCAGTGCCGAGGTGCATGGCCGTAACGAAAAGCCCAATACTGATGGTAACCTTTTAGATAAGGCCCGCAATTTTGTGGTAGGACTGACCGCCCGTCATGGCCTGTCAGCCCCGCACTGGCATACGTTTGCCGGGAATTTATTAAAGGTTTAATAGTATGTTCTTAACGTTTTACTGCAGGTTTTTTGGTTTGCACTAATATAACGCCATTTGCTGCGCGAGAGCCATATATAGCGGTAGCTGAAGCATCTTTTAGTAATGTGAACGAAGTGATGCTCTTTTCATCGATACTTTGCAAGTCCTCAATCGGTCGTTCAACCCCGTTAATAAAAATGAGCGCGCTGGTCCAGCCAAGCCAGGTACTTTGTGGTATAGTTATTTTGCTGGAGGTAATAGTTTTGTCGCCATCCTGAACCTTTACTTTGCCATAAAAGGTCATCATCTTTTTAGAGGTATCTATCACCAGCGAGTCATGCGCGCTGATGGATGTTACAGGTTTGCCTTTTTCGATAATAGAAATGGATACGGCTGATATTTTCCCGGTTTTAGGTTTTGAAGCCACAGACTGCTTCTTTTTTCTTAATGTAGCAGACCTGCTTTTTGAAACTAAATTGTAAAAATCATCAGCATCCTGTTTTAAAGCCGTACCTGTGTTTGCTGCTGGCTTCATGGTTGCCAAAAATTTAAGGCATTCCTTACAATTAGCATTCTTGCTTTTACTCAATCCTATCAATTCAATAACTGATCTTTCCTGTGTTCTGTAAACAGGGTATTGAAAGCGGCGTTCGGCTTTCAGGTAGCCATTTCTCCTGATATTCATGCTGATGTGAAGCGCTTTATCCTTCTGGATTTTAACAGGAATGGTTACATAACCGTTAGCATCAGCTTTATAACTTTTGGTACCATGAATTTCGCTAACCTCCACATTGGCTACGCGTTGATAGGTATCCAGATCATAAAATATAACGGCATAGGTTAACTCACCCTTTTGCTGTGGCATAAGCTGGTTACGGAAAGCTACCAGGGTAACCGCCAGCAGGGGCAGTATAAACATGAATTTAAGCAGGTTAATTTTTGCGGAGCGTACTTTATTCATCATGATGATACGGTTTTTTAGGGATGAAAAATTAAATTGGTTAGCTATACGGTATTGCGGTATGCCTATCACTTTAAGCAGGTGGTATTGATAAGCCTTTTTATCGATACCGGTATTAACCACATTATCATCTGCAATGTATTCAAGGTTTTGGCGGATGCTATGCCTCATGAGCCAGGCAAACGGGTTATACCAGTTAACGATGCACAGCAGTTCAGCTAAAATAATATCAAAGGTATGCACTTGCTTTACGTGCACATATTCATGCAGAATGATCTCTTCCAGTTCGGCCCCAGTATGCAGGTTTTTATTCAGGTAGATGCTGTTACCGAACGAGAAGGGTGTAACTTCGCTATCGGTATGATAAATGGCCGTGTCGCCTTCACTTATAGGCACAGCCGTTTGTTTTATTTTGCGCAATGCAAATAACTGTGTAAGCAATCTTACCAGCATAACGGCGGAGCCCATGGCCAATATCAATGCCATTATTTGCCACCAGTTTGTAGATTCTGCCGGTTGAGCTATCGGCCTGGCTATTGTTGCTGAAGTGATTGCCTGCACCGTAGGTACATAATGCACGATCGATCGCTCATTGGCCACTGCTGTGATGCCTGATACATCCACAAATGGTATTACAAAGCATAGCAGGGTATAACCCGCCAGGTACCAGCGGTTAAGGTTATAAAAAGTTAGCCTGCGTAATACCAGCAGGTAAAATGTATAAATAAGGGCTATGCTTAACGATAGCTTTAGCAGGTATTCAAATATGGCCGGCATAAGGGTTTTAATTATTTGTGGTCGCCTTTTTCAATCATGCTGATGATCTCTTTCAGCTCATCTGCGCTAATCTTTTCTTCCTTCGCAAAAAACGCAATCAGTTCTTTGTACGAGCTTTTAAAGTAATCCTGCACAAAGCCTTTCATAAACCTGCGCTTGTATTCCTCAGCCTTTATAAGCGGGGAGTAGCGGTAGGAGTTGGCCAGCTTTTCGCTTTGCACATAACCCTTTTTCTCCAGATTCTTTATTGTTGACGCCAGGGTGGTGTAAGGTGGTTTAGGTTCGGGCATGGCATCTAAAAAATCTTTAACAAATCCTTGCCGGGCTTGCCATACAATTTGCATCACTTCTTCTTCCTGTTGTGTAAGTTTTTCCATTACAGATTACTATTATATCGTAAATCTACGAAAGTTTCGTAATAATACAAGTGTCAGTTTGATTTTCAATAAAATATTTGCCGCCCGAAAACTTATGTCAACAAAAAAAGGCCTGCCATTTGGCAAGCCTTAAATATATCAGTGTTTTAAACTTTATGACAGTTTACGTTTTACTTCAACATTTTCGTAAGCTTCAACAATGTCGCCTACTTCAATATTGTTAAAGTTTTGGATGTTCAAACCGCACTCGTAGCCGGCATTTACCTCTTTTACGTCATCTTTATAACGTTTAAGTGATGCAAGCTCGCCGGTATAAATTACCACACCTTCGCGGATGATACGAATTTTACTATTACGGGTGATCTTGCCATCCAGCACCATACAACCCGCGATGGTACCCACCTTACTGATCTTAAAGGTTTCACGTATCTCAACGTTAGCCACGATCTTCTCTTCAAAGGTTGGCGCAAGCATACCTTCCATCGCCGCCTTGATCTCATTGATCGCGTCGTAGATGATAGAGTACAGCCTGATATCGATCTGCTCCTGCTCGGCCAGTTTACGGGCGCCGCCTGATGGGCGTACCTGGAAACCGATGATGATCGCATCAGATGCCGAAGCCAGCAATACGTCAGACTCGGAGATCTGACCAACAGCTTTTGAGATGATGTTAACCTGTATCTGCTCGGTAGACAGTTTCAGCAACGAGTCAGACAATGCTTCGATCGAGCCATCCACGTCACCCTTAACAATAATGTTAAGCTCCTTAAAGTTACCCACTGCCAAACGGCGGCCGATCTCATCAAGCGTGATGTGTTTTTGAGTACGTAAGCCTTGCTCACGTTGCAATTGCAGGCGTTTGTTGGCTATCTCACGTGCTTCAGGCTCGCTGTCCATCGCGTTAAACTTATCACCCGCGGTAGGGGCGCCCTGCATACCCAGCACCTGTACAGGTGTAGATGGGCCTGCTGATTCAACACGCATACCACGTTCATTGGTGAGTGCCTTAACACGACCGCTGTAGCAACCTGCCAGTATCGGATCGCCCACTTTAAGGCGACCGGCCTGTACAAGCACCGTAGTAACAATACCACGGCCTTTATCAAGGGCTGCCTCAATAACAGTACCTACGGCACGTTTGTTAGGGTTGGCTTTAAGTTCAAGCAATTCGGCCTCAAGTAATATCTTCTCCAGAAGTTTATCAACGTTAAGACCTGATTTGGCTGAAATTTCCTGCGACTGGTATTTACCGCCCCATTCTTCAACCAATATGTTCATGGTAGCCAGTTGCTCACGTACCTTATCGGCATTGGCACCCGGCTTATCAATTTTGTTGAAAGCGAAGATGATTGGTGCACCGGCAGCCTGCGCGTGGTTTATGGCCTCACGGGTTTGCGGCATCACGCTATCGTCAGCAGCTATCACAATAATTACAATATCTGTTACCTGGGCACCACGTGCACGCATGGCCGTAAAGGCTTCGTGACCCGGCGTATCCAGAAAGGTTATCTTGCCTTTATTTTCAGGCAAAGTTACCTCGTAAGCACCAATGTGCTGGGTTATACCACCCGCCTCACCGCCAATTACGTTGGTATTGCGGATAAAATCGAGCAATGATGTTTTACCGTGGTCAACGTGGCCCATGATGGTAACGATAGGCGCACGCGGGATCAGGTCTGCCGGATCGTCAACCTCTTCAAGGTTGGCTTCCTCGTCCTCCGGTTTAACAAACTCAATCTGGTAACCAAATTCGTCGGCAACAATGGTCAGTGTTTCCGCATCCAGCCTTTGGTTGATGGATACAAACATGCCCAAACTCATACATGTTGAGATGATCTGTGTTACAGGTACATCCATCATTGATGCAAGCTCGTTAGCGGTTACAAACTCGGTTACTTTAAGTACCCTTGATTGTGCTTCCTGCTCCATTGCCAGTTCTTCGGCATTGGCGGCTACGTCATCACGTTTTTGGCGACGGAATTTTGCACGCTGTGCAAACTTGCCTGATTTACCCGCACCGCTTAAACGTGCAAGTGTTGCCTTAATTTGATCTTGTATATCTTTTTCAGACGGTTCCTCTTTCGGGGTGTTCGGCTGAGCGTTACGATTACGGTTATCCGGCCTGTTACCACCGGTATTGTTGTTATTACGGTTCCTGAAATCAGGACGACCACCAGGGCCATTGTTTTGCCCCGGGCCTTGACCTTGTCCCTGGCCTTGTTGCTGACCGCCGGGTTGGTTAGGGCCACCGCCTTCTTTACGCTTTCTTTTGCGTTTATGGTCGGCTGAGTTAGGGTTTGATGATGATGCTACCGGGTTACGCTTCGGCTCATTAACCGGAAGCTGAATTTTACCTATGATGTTCGGGCCGGTCAGGCGCTCGGCCTTGGCACGTATCACATGGTTGGGGTCATTTACCGGTGTTTCAGGCGCTGCTGGCTGTTGCGGTTGTGGTGCAGGTTTGCTTTCAGCAACTACAGGTGCCGCTTTTGGCGGTTCAGGTGCTTTGGCAACCGGCGCTTCTTCCTTAACAGGTGGGGCAGCAACAGGTGGTTCCGGTTTAACTTCGGGCTTAACCTCTGCTTTTACCACTTCAGGTGCTGGGGCAGGGGTTGGTGCCGGTGCCGGTGCTGCCGGAGCAGGTTCCGGTTTTGGCTGTTCAGCAGGTTTTTGCGCAGCAGGCTGCGGCCTTGCATTCAGGTTGTCAAGGTCAATTTTACCTACTACTTTTACACCCGGCAGGTTATCCCCGCGATCGTCTGTTTTAGCAGGCGCGGCAGGTTCGGCCGTTTTTGGCTTCTCCGGTTGTTGTGCGGCAAAGTTACCCGCGTTCTTTATCAGTATCTCCTCGTTCTCAAAATCCTTTGAACGGCGTGGCTCAGCAGGTTTTTCGGCGGTGGCAGGCACTTCCTCTTTCCTGATCTTGCCGATGCTGATCTGCTTGGCTTCTTCCTTAATGATCTTGTCAGCAGCAAACTCCTTCAACAAGGTGGTATACATGTCGCTATCAAGCTTCGCCATAGGTTGTTTTTCAACTTTAAACCCTTTTGAAGCAAGAAAATCGACAATGGTACCCATACCAATGTTCAGTTCCTTTACCGCTTTTATTAATTTTATGCTTTTGTCTTCTGACATTTATTATACTTTCTCTGCTTATATATTTGCAAAAATACGATTTTATATCGGCTTAATTGATTTTATTCAAATTCAGCTTGCAAAATTGACAGAACCTCTTTTATGGTTTCCTCTTCAAGGTCAGTACGTTTAACCAGTTCATCAACGCTAAGGGCTAAAACCGATTTCGCGGTATCTAAACCAACGCGTTTAAACTCGTCAAGTATCCAACTGTCAATCTCGTCTGAGAATTCTTCAATATCAACGTCTTCCTCCAATTCATCCGCTTCACGGTATACATCAATTTCGTAGCCGGTTAATTTACCTGCAAGCTTGATGTTGTGGCCGCCGCGGCCAATTGCTAATGATACCTGATCAGGTTTCAGGTAAACAGCGGCTGTTTTCTTCTCGTCGTCAAGTTTTATTGAAGTTATCTTGGCCGGCGATAAAGCACGCTGAATGTATAACTGAACGTTGTTGGTAAAGTTGATCACGTCAATGTTCTCATTCTTCAACTCCCTAACGATACCGTGTATACGTGAACCCTTCATACCAACGCAGGCACCTACAGGGTCAATGCGGTCGTCGTATGATTCAACCGCTACTTTGGCCCTTTCGCCCGGTTCGCGAACGATCTTTTTGATGGTGATCAAACCGTCAAATATCTCCGGTACTTCCTGTTCAAACAAACGTTGCAAAAATTCGGGCGCGGTGCGTGATATGATGATCTTTGGGTTGCTGTTCATCATATCAACCTTTGATACCACGGCTTTTACGCTGTCGCCTTTTTTAAAGTAGTCGGCAGGTATCTGCTCGGTTTTTGGTAATAAAAGCTCGTTGCCTTCATCATCAAGCACCAGGGTTTCTTTTTTCCAAACCTGGTAAACCTCACCGGTAACAATTTCGCCTACACGGTCTTTATATTTCTTGAATATCTCGTCCTTCTCAAGCTCCAGTATTTTTGATACCAGTGTTTGGCGTGCGGCCAGTATAGCGCGGCGGCCAAAGCTTTCAAGCGTTATCTGCTCAACATGCTCGTCGCCAACTTCATAATCCTCATCAATCAGTTTCGCTTCGGCCAATTCAATTTCCAGATCGTCGTCCTCGCTAAAGCCGTCTTCAACAATCTGGCGTGTGCGCCATATTTCCAGGTCACCATTGTCGGTGTTAACAATTACGTCGCAATTTTCGTCGGTACCATATTTCTTTTTGATCATGCTTCTGAAAACATCTTCCAGAACGCTCATCATGGTAGGGCGGTCAATGTTCTTAAAATCTTTGAATTCCTGAAAGGAATCAATTAAATTAATATTGCTCATTTACTTATTTGAATGATATTAAAACCTTGGTTTCACTTATTTCATTTATCGGGATAACGCTTTCAACAAGTTCAGCCTTTTTCCCTTTTTCTTTTACTTTTTCTTCAATGGTCACTGTGTTCTCGTCAGCAGCCAGCAGTTTGCCTTCGCGTTTGGTACCCGCTGTTGTTTTAACCGATAATTCCCTGCCAATGTTTTTACTGTATTGCCTTGGCAAGGTAAGCGGCATATCAATACCCGGTGATGATACTTCAAGGTTGTAGGCGGTGTCTATCGTGTTTTCCTCTTCGAGGTGAAAGCCTACATGGCGGCTTATCTTCACGCAATCGTCAATACCTATACCATTATCACCATCAACCAGTATCATCAGTTTCCCGTTCGAGTGAAACTTAATGCTCACAATGAACAGGTCCGGCCGGTCGGCTAATTTTTCCTCAACCAGTTCGGTAACCCTTTGCTCAATATTCATGTATCCGTTTTCCGTTTGATTGGTAAAATAAAAGAGGGGGCTACCCAGCCCCCTCCGTATTTTATGCAAATATAAATATTTTTATTTGTTATTCAAGTACTTTGTTATAGTTTGAAGGGCAGATCCGTGTGTGGATGATCGCCGGGTTTATTCTTTTTACGGATGATATCCCACAGGCTGCCGCCCTCGGCATAGCGGTAATAACGCACAAAATATGACTGCCCTTTGGCAAAAGCCGTATCGGGTGTAAAGCATATGTTGTTATTAACTATTTTATACCTTCCCGGCTGCTCCGGCTGATAGTCTTTCAGCTCATCATCGGCAGGCAAACGGTATACCGGCAGCAGGCTTAACCATTTTGCATTCGATGTATCGTGGGCTAATTTGCTCAGCGCTTCGGCAGGCAGGCCATGTATCCTGATCTCATTTTTACCGCTTATCTTTACCGTGATCTCATCCTTATTCGCGGATGAACAGGCTGCGAATAATACCAACAGTATGCACCATGCTTTTTTCATGCCGATCAGTTAATTACGCGGCCGGTTAGGTCAACCCTGCGGGCAAACGGGTTAATGAATTTATTGGCCAGCGCGGCAAACTCATAACGGGTTACCGGGCGGTTCATATCAAACGTGGTTTTAAACTTATAGGTTGTTTGCCAGTTCTTCTGCATAATTTTTTTCAGCGTTTCAGGGTCGGTAAGGGTAACATCGCTGATGAACGACATGAGGTTGCCAACCGTAAATTTCTCTCCCGGTTTATTTTGGTTGAACCAGATAAACGCGCGGGTATAGTATTCATTTAATAAGGGCTTGATGTCGGCTGTATTAATGGTTGAATCAGGTTGAAATATCACGGCTACACGATCTCCTTCCGGCTTAAATTCGGCTTGCAGCAAACCCGTAGCGCAAATCTGCTGAACGGCGCGAAAGTACGGATCGCTGAAAGGAATATCGCTTATCGGGAATATGTACCCTCTATGATCCAGCACCTCGCCTTGTATAATGCGTACATGCAGGTTTTTAGTGGTGGTTTTGTAAAATGCGAGGAATGCCGCCGTAGCCCCGGCGCTTTGGCCCAGGGTTATTTGTACGGCCGGATCGGCTGTTGTTGCATTGGCGAGGTGGCTTACTGATAGGGCTTTTTCGGTAATCACCAGGTTCTCGGCATCACGCGCTACAAAAGCGGTAAGCGGAATGCCATATGCCGGGAAAGGTGGATATTTCACCTTGTTCTTATCATCGCTATAGGCCTGTACGGGTAAGGCATCGCCAACCGTTATGTAGGTACGATATAGCTTATTTGGCCGCGAATACGGTTGATAAATATCATCTACCGTAAATTTCAGGATGCCGTTTGCCCGCTGGTATTCACGTATCAAGGGGATGTACGGCAGTTTATCGGGTGTAGGGTATTCCTCTAAACTAAAGCTTTTGTAACCCAGCACCGTTTGCAGGTAATAGATCAGTCCGAGGGTATGCAATCTTGCCTTTTTAAATGTTTGGGCGCGGTTTTCGGGCGTTAGCTGCTCTACCGAAACGGTGTACTGGTTAGCGCACCAGTTGATGAGGTATTTATCATTAGGCAATTTGCTATCGGCTAATAGTTTTTTTACGTCGGCACCTTTCAGGCAACTATATGCTGCCGCGTTATAACCATCGGGTTTTTTGATGGTACGGTCAGCCGCCCGGCCGTTATCCTTTACAATGGCGGCAAAACTGATATCCTGAATTTCGGATGTGGCATTAGCAGGAGCCAGCGCCTCGCCGGTTTGCGCGCGGCTATCGGTACCGGCATCGAATTTAACGCCTACGGCAGTAGCGGCATCGGCCAGTTCGGTAGCATCTATCAATACACGGGCCTTAATGGTGATGGGTTCATTTTTCTCGGTAATGGTAACCTCCCAGCCGGTACCATCCTTTTTAAGGTTAGTATAAGGTGTGTTGAGTTTATAGGTAAGGTTTTTAACCGTATCTGCTATCTTTTTCAGTATGGCTGCGCCGGTGTAAGGTTCGTAACGCAGTATGGCGTTTAGCGTAGTATCATACCCCGGTGTTTTTTTGTAGAAGGTGGTGATATGCCTGCGAAACTCGGCCCATATACCCGACTGAAAGTTTCTGTTAGCCGGAAGCACGCAAATGCCACCCGCCGTCATGCTGCCGCCCAGCCAGGGGCCGGTTTCAATCAGCATGGTTTTTACGTTACTGCGCGCGCATTGTATGGCTGCCGCGGTACCACTGGCACTGCCACCTATAACAAGTACATCGGTTTTAATGGTTTCGGCAAAACAAACAGAACATTGAAGGATAATACAAAGCAGCAGTAACTTTTTTAACATCAGGCTTTAAATAACAAAATACAAAACGCTAATTTGGGCAAAACCTTGTTGAACTGAAAAATTAATACATAATATATTTAGCTTATGCTTACCGACGAACAAATGCGCTACCCGATAGGTAAATTTCAGCCCCCGGCCTCGTACACCGATGATGACCTTTACCGCTGGATGAACGATATACGCATGTTGCCCGGGCAATTGCGGCAAGCGGTTATTGGGTTAAATGATGATGACCTGAACACGCCATACCGCCAGGGGGGCTGGACGCTGCGGCAGGTGGTACACCACGTAGCCGATAGCCACATGAACTCCATTACCCGCATTAAGCTTGCCCTTACCGAGGATAACCCAACCATAAAACCCTACGAAGAGGCCTACTGGGCCCTGCAGGCCGATTACCACCTGCCTGTGGAACCATCATTAAAAATGCTGGAAGGTATCCATCAGCGCATGATCGCCCTGTTTGAAAGCTTTACCGAAAATGAGTGGGAACGTACCTTCATCCACCCGGAAACAGGTGCTACAAACTCGCTGAAAAAAACTTTGGCCACCTACTCATGGCACGGCCGTCATCACCTGGCACATATTACCGAAACAAGGAAGAAGTATGGGTTTTGATAATCAAGCCCTATTATACAGAGCCTGATTATTAACTCCCCCTTTAGGGGGCTGGGGGGCTTCTACAGCCCGAAAATATTATACTCAAACCTCAGCAAATACATATTTTTACTATTACGCACCATATCATTATATAAAGGTGTGCGGTAGCTCAGATCTAACCGGCAAACGCTGTTAAATATGAGTTGTACCGCAGGTGCCACATCCAGGTAGCTTTGCGCATGGCCGGGGTTGGTTTTGCCTAATAATTCAACATATAAGTTGAGGTTTACCTGGTCGTAATTCTCATATTTTTTAGGTAATAACAAGTAACCCGCCGATAGGGTATAACCGATGCTGTTTTGCGAGTAGCCATCAGCAAAGTTATATCCGCCGCGGTTATCAAAGCCGCGCAGGTAACTTGCCGAACCCGATAATGCCAGCTTATGCATTAACTGCGTAAATATCAATCCGCTTTGCAGGCCGGAGTTATCGCCCTCCAATGATATTTCCTGATTGACCAGCGGATTTTTAATGCTGGACGCTTTAACAAACATCGCTCCCCTGAAATGCCGCTGTACCGTATCAACAGATAAAAAGCGGTACTTGGCATATACGCTGCCACCCTCAAACCGTTGCCCCTCCCGGTAAAAGTTTGACATGTAGGCCGAGCCATGAAACATAAAGTATTTGCTTGCGCCGTACATCAGCTCAATGGTGCTGCGGTTTTTATATTCAGGCTTAAAAAAGCCCTGGTTTTCCACCCGTATGCCTAATGACCGCGCCGCCATGTTGCTGGCCGGTTCGGTATTAACGTATAGCTCCTGGGCGTAGGTTGTTATAGTGATTGCCATTAGTATGGCGATTAATAGTGTTTTTTTCATAAACCCCTCCTAAATCCTCCCGAGGGCAGGATTTGATTAAAATCACGTCATTGCGAGATACGAAGCAATCTCTTTAGGATGGATGCTTCGCGAACCCCTCCCTGCCCTCCCCGAGGAGGGAGTTATATATGAGATGATTAGTGCCTCGCAGTGACGTGTGGTGTTGAATATTTTGTCATTTCGACGAAGGACGAAGGAGAAATCTGTCGCATGATTATCAACGCAGACAGATCTCTCACTATCGTTCGAGATGACATTGGTTAAAAAATGGGAAAATATAAAAGCAAAAACCGATCATAACCAATCCTCCGGCTTCTTAATTTTCGGGTAGCAGGTTGAAGCACTACCGTAAATAGAAAATTAAACAGCCGGCAATTTTTGTTTCTTTTGAGCGCTCAAAAGAAATTTGGGACAGGTAATAAAGATGTTTTTAAAATCACGTCATTGCGAGGAACGAAGCAATCCCCGAGCGGTTTGTCTAAAAGAATATCCTAAAGAGATTGCTTCGTACCTCGCAATGACGCGCTTTACAGTAACCTTGCTTATATCGCTACACAATAAACCTTCCTACCATCAGGCGCGGCGGTTTTTTGCGGGGCGTACTTTTTGTTGGTGGCTACCGGGGCAAAGCCTTTGTCTAAAAAGGTAATGGTTACCGGGCCATTAAGGTCTTTGTCGCTGGCGTTTACCAGGTGAAAATGCTTGCCCGAGTACTCGAACATGTTGTTGCTGAGTTTGGTGCCGGCAAAGTTGTAGGTAGCTTTCAGGTTGTTTACCGAAAAGCCCGCGCTTTGCACCTTGCTGCTTAATTTATCAAAATCAACAGCCGCATCTTTTTTAAAGGTTACGATGAAGATGTTGCGGTTCAGATCGGGTTTTACATCGCCCACAAAGCTTAACGAGCGGAGTGATTTTTCGGTAGCTTTTGAGCACATGGAGCAGGTGAGGCCGCTTACCTGTACTTCGGCTTTGGTGAATTGAGCTTTGGCAATGCTTATAGAGATAGCCATTATGGCTATGAATATTTTTAAGGTTTTCATATCGTTATCAAAAAAATTAATGTAAAAAACTATATCACGAGCCGTTTAAACAGCATGTGCAATTGATTTAAACTAATTTTTTGATCAGATACGAATATTGCAGTTGATAAGAAAGATGGAGTTTTTGCCTTTAGGCGCATCAGGTGGTGGGCCACGGTCAAAAATCTTTTCAAACAAAGCCCTTTGTGCCGATAGGAAGAACTCCTCGAACGGCAACGCGGCAATATCAAATGAAAATACTTTGCTTAAAAGAGATTGTGGTTTTTCTGCCTGGTGGGCATCCTTTACCTTAACATCTACTTTTTTATCCTTACAGCATTTCATTTTTGAAGCCGCTGTTTCGGTATGGCATTTTTTGGCAGGCTGCTCAATTTTTACGGATGCTACCGTTTTGCCGCAGTAATGAAAGTTCAGGGCAAACCCCGATACCGTAGCAAAGTACAGCAGCAGTAAAGTTATAACGCCTGATCTTTTAAGCATAAAACAAATCTATGTGCTTTTGTAATGATATGCAAGTGTTTAACAATTTATAACACTTGCATACCGGGTATTGGTTGGTGCAATTAAGCTACCGTTCCTTCTTTTAGTTTTTCGGCGTTCTCGGCAAATTGCAGGGCTTCCATAATATCCTGTATGCCGCCGTTCATTACCTCGGGCAGGTTGTAAATGGTAAGGCCGATGCGGTGCTCGGTTAAACGACCCTGAGGGAAATTGTAGGTACGTACTTTAGCCGAACGATCGCCGGTGGCAACCATGGTTTTACGTTTTTTAGAGGTTTCTTCAAGATGCTTTTGCAGCTCCATTTCGTAAACACGTGAGCGCAGTACCTGTAAGGCCTTATCAAAGTTCTTTAACTGCGATTTTTGATCCTGACACTGGGCAACCAAACCGGTAGGTATGTGCGTTAACCTTACGGCAGAGTACGTGGTGTTAACTGATTGACCACCCGGGCCGGACGCGCAGAACAGATCCTTGCGGATATCGCTCATGTTAAGCTCAATATCAAACTCATCAACCTCGGGCAATACCACTACTGATGCTGCCGAGGTATGTACACGGCCCTGTGTTTCGGTATCGGGTACACGTTGCACGCGGTGTACGCCCGATTCAAATTTTAATGTACCGTAGGCATCTTCAGCCAGTACGTTAAATACAATCTCCTTATAACCGCCAGATGTACCCTCGGTATAATCAACCAGTTCGGTACGCCAGCCGCGTTTTTCGCAAAAGCGCATGTACATGCGGTAAAGGTCGCCTGCAAATAATGAGGCTTCATCACCGCCCGTGCCGCCGCGTATTTCAATAATGGCGTTCTTGGTATCTTCCGGATCTTTCGGGATCAGCATTAAACGTATCTGCTCCTCTTTTTCCTCTTGTTGAACCAATAATAAATCAAGCTCTTCCTTAGCCATATCACGAAACTCGGCATCCTTTTCAGTAGCCAGAATTTCCTTATTAGTATCAATATTACTCATGATGTTGCGGTAGATGAAATACTCGTCAACAATCTTGTTCAAATCCTTGTATTCTTTATTAAGCTGGGCAAAACGCTTCATGTCAGCCATGGCATCCGGGCTGCTCAGTTCACCTTCAACTGTTTTCCAGCGCTGGTGTATAGCTTCTAATTTATCTAACATAAAAGTATCAGTCAGTTAGCATGGCAAAGGGCTATGCTAAAAAGTGCACAAAAGTACAGTTTTTTTACGGGATTTTTTTCAGCGGAAGGTAAACGTTATGGGCGCACAGTTGTATTTTCAAAATACTTTAAGCTGAGGCTTTCACCATCAAAAACAGCGTATGAGTTATAGTTGAACCACTCGCCAAGGTTAATATAGCGGCTGCCCTTGTTTAGTTGTACATCCATAGGCAGGTGCCTGTGGCCGAAGATAAAATAATCGTAATATTTATTTTCAAGCACCTCGTTGCTAAAGGTTACCAGCCATTCATGCTCGCCGGGTTTAAGGTCAGGCTGTTTTAAGTTAGTATCGCGGCTGTGTTGCGACCACGAGCCCGCGATGCCTATACCCAGGTTAGGGTGCAGCCTGGCAAACAGCCATTGGCATAATTTACTGCGGAATACCTTTTTCAGTATTTTATAACTGCCATCACCGGGGCCAAGGCCATCACCGTGGTGAAGGAAGAATTTTTTGCCGCCGCGCTCAATCTCCAGTTCATTACTAATAATGGTAGCGTCAAGTTCCTCGGTAAAATAGCTGAACATCCACATATCATGGTTGCCTTTAAACAGGTATAGTTTTATACCGGCATCGGCCAATTCGGCCAGCTTACCCAAAAAACGGATATAGCCTTTGGGTACTACGGTTTTATACTCAAACCAAAACTCAAATACATCGCCCATTAAAAATACTTCGGCAGCATCATGCTTAATACTATCCAGCCAGCGAATGATGCGGGCCTCACGGTTGCGGCTCGGGCCGTAGCTGTCAGTACCCAAATGAAAATCAGATGCGAAGTATAATTTATTGCGTGTAGCCATGCCTGGCAAAAGTAAACTATTACAAGCATTTTTTTAGCGGCACATTGATAGGGCACTAACTGATTTTAATGGTGAAACTGACATTTCATTTTAATTTCATGTAGCGACTTTACTTTAGCTTTCGTATTGGCATAAAAAAGTTTCATTTAAAACAACAAAACTATGCTGGCTGTAAAGAATTTAGTAAGCAGATCAACCATATATAGGCATTCAACCATGTTGATGGGTACCCGTTTCGAGATCACCGTTGTTGGTGAAAACCCGGGCTGGGCTACTGAGCGCATTAACATTGCCATTGCCGAAATTAATCGTGTTGATAAGCTGTTAAGCACTTTTGGTGATGATAGCGCCATTAACCGGGTAAACGGCAACGCGGGCATAGCCCCGGTTAAGGTTAACAGCGAACTATTCAGGCTGGTAAACCGCTCATTGCAAATTGCCGAGCTTACTTACGGCACGTTTGATATTACTTACAGCACCGCGCCAAAAACGGTTGCCGGCATTAGTTATAAGGATGTTGTGCTTGATGAAAAAGCCCAAACTGTGTTTTTAACACAAAAGGGTATGCGCATCAGCTTTGCCGCCAACGGTAAAGGTTATGCTGCCGACAGGGCAAAATATATTTTGCAAATGAGTGGTGTAAGCAGCGGTGTTATTAACGCGGGTGGCGATATGGTAGCCTGGGGTACACAACCCGACAGCGAGCCATGGACAGTTGCCGCCGCCGACCCGGAACAAGCTGATAAGCCTTATGCGCAGCTAAACATCAGTAACCTGGCTTTGGCTACATCAGTAAATGTTGACGCGGTTAACGTTAAAAAGAATGTTACTGCCATCAGCAACAAAGGCTTTGAAGTTAGTACTATAAAAAGTGTTACCATTTTAAGTCCTACCGCCGAAATGGCCGATGCTATGGCCGCCCCGGTGATAAGTATTGGTATTAATGCCGGCTTGTACCTTATTAACAGGCTTAACCAGGTGGCTTGCGTTATTGTTGATGATCATGACAGGGTTTACCCATCAAAGGGCATCGCGCTTTAAAAAGTATTTTCAACCAAACAATTTATATACAATTAAATTAATTAACCGCTGTATTAATTATAGCGGTTTTATGTTTTTTATGCGATAGTATTATTGTTATTTGTGTGATATTGAGAATATTTTTACTTTCCTCCGTTAAATGATAAAGTGGTTTTACATAATACTGTTGCTTTTGGCAGTGCCGCTATTATCATCTGCTGCAAAAAAAAATAGCTATACTACATCTCATTCAGTTAGTTTTGCAGCTTATTCTTCCTCGTTTTACCAAACCCGAAAGGATACAATTATCAACAAGCAGTCAAAAAAACAACAAGACGAGGACGAAAAGAATAAAATAAAGGAAATTGCACGAGCAAAAAAACAATACAAGCCCGAAAAGGTAGGCGAGGAAGACGATCAAACCAAAAAGCGTAAACAACGCAGGCCGGAGGGTATGGAGCGTCCTCCCGAGATCATCAGGCGTAATGGCGGTTAATTTATTAAAGCGGTAAATGAAGTATTTAGGCTTATTTATTATTTCGTTTTTATATACTGTGGCTGATGCCGCCGCTATTGAGCCGCGCTATTTTTTAACCGCTGCCAAAACCGCCGTAGCCGATACTGACAGTGTACAACTGCGTAAACGCTCGGTATCTGTAGGTATAAATTATGGTAACGATGCCATATTTTTTGGCCGGGTTGGGCCGGTAAAGTATCCTTATGTAGCAACGGATGTGGTGTATAATGATAAGTCGGGCTTTTTTATATATGGCTCGGCGTTAAAGGTTTTAGGTTACGATCCGGTTTTTGACGAGGTTGACCTGGGTGCGGGATACTACTTCAAATCAAAAAATAAAAAGTACTCAAGCAACATCAGCTACACCCGTTTTATTTTTAATAATGATGCCCGTATCATCAAATCGGCATCATCAAATGATATCAACTTCAAGAACTCATACGACTGGAAGATACTTAAATCAAGCGTTACGGCCGATTTTCTGTTTGGCAAATCGAACGATTTTTTCCTGACCGTAAGCCAGTCCAAATACTTTGAACCCAACTGGAGCATTTTTACCGATAACGATTACCTGACCTTTAACCCATCAGTAAACGTTATACTGGGTACGCAAAATTTTGTTAACCGGTACTCTGAAGACCGGTTTTACCTGCATAACCGCGATAAGATATTCAGTTCGGCTATGCTAAGCCGTAATAACGGGCGCTTTACCGTATTAAATTATTACCTGAAAGTGCCGGTGGCTTACAACACGCCGCACTATACCCTTGAGGCGGCCTACCGTTACTCTATCCCTGTAAATGTTGAAAACGCGTTGCAAAACAGGCACGCATCTTTTTTCAATTTAACGTTTTATTACCTGTTTTATTAAAACTGATGAATGTACTCATTATAGAGGATGAACGCTCACTGGCCCGGGAAGTAGATATTTTTCTGACCAACAACAACTACGTTTGTGAGGTAGCCTACAACGGGCGCACGGCTTCCGAAAAAATATCGGTAAACCTGTACGATTTTATACTGATAGACCTGGGTTTGCCTGATTATGAGGGGCTTGATCTGCTTAAAGAAGCCAAGGCCAGTAACCCCGAAGCTGCCTGTATTATCCTTACCGCCCGTGCCGAGGTTAATGACCGTATAACAGGGCTTGATTTGGGTGCGGATGATTACGTACCCAAGCCCTTTTCGCTGCTTGAGCTGCAAAGCCGTATGCAGGCTATAACCCGCCGCAAATTTGGCCTCAAGCACAATACCGTTGCCCTTGGCGATTTCCAGATCAACCTTACCGAGCGTATTATCAGTTATGAAGGGAATGTGGTTACCACCATCACCAAAAAGGAGTTTGACCTGATAGCCTATATGCTGTTGCATAAAAACCGTACCCTTACCCGCACACAGTTAAGCGAACATATTTGGGGCAGCGTGGTTAATGATGATTACGACTCGAACTATATTGACGCGCATATTAAAAATATACGCAAAAAGCTGAACGCCTTTGCGCCCCCTAACTGGCTCGAAACCGTGCGCGGGCTTGGTTATAAAATTGTAGCAAACAATTAACAGGTAAATATTTGAAGCTCAATACTAAACTCACCCTGTTCAATACCATTTCAAAACTGGTAATTGTGGTGCTTTTTGTGTTGTTACTGCCCCTGCTTATCACCAAAATAAATTTAGGCTACACCGATAGCAAGCTGATAGAGCAAAAAGAAAAGGTACTGCAAATTGTGAAGACCCTCGGCATTGGCAACTACATTACCGATGGCGAAAGTTACGGCAGCTACACCTTGCTAAAGGAAGAATACATCAGTTTGGATGAAGTGGCAGCGGATGAGTACCTGGATACCATTTTAAATGAGCGCCGTATTGTAGAGGGTGATACCATTGAGTACCGCATATTGAGCCATACGTTCAAGGTAAATAAAAAGAATTACCTGTTAGAGGTTGGCAAAAGCGTATCAACCCTTGATGATACCAGCGGCCCGCTGCAAAACATAGCTTTCCAGGTACTGGTGAGCATGATATTGCTTACCATTTTGGCCGATCAGGTGTACTCTAATTACGTATTGCGCCCGCTGCGGCAAATTATCCGTACAAAGCTTAACAGCAGCCGTTTTCCGTATACGGATAGTTATCGTAAGGTGCGCACAAGTACTGCCGATTTTCAATATCTCGATATCAGTATCCATCGTATGATGGAAACCATAACCGATAAATTTCAAAAGGAACGCGAGTTTATATCCAATGCTTCGCACGAGTTGATGACCCCGATATCCATACTGCAAACAAAAATTGAGAATATGTTTGTAGAGGAGGACATTGCCGACGACCTGAAAGTTAGGCTGCTGGAAATGCAGCGCATCCTCAACCGGTTAAAAAGTATTACCAAAACGCTGCTGCTTATATCGCAAATTGAGAATGAGCAGTTTTTGAAAGAGGACGAAGTAAACCTGAACGAGATGCTGCACGATGTGCAGGACGAAATATCCATTCGCCTTGAACAAAAGGAGATCACCTGTAATATTAATGTACCTGCTGATGTAGCGCTGCAAAAGGTGAATAAGTTTTTGCTGTTTAATTTGCTGTTTAACCTGATCAACAATGCTATAAAATACAACCACGAGGGGGGCAGCATAAATATTACCGCGCAAAAAAATACTGCTAACCTGATATTAAATATTGCCGACACCGGTATAGGTATAGCCGCTGATGAATTGCCCTATATATTTAACAGGTTTAAAAAGCTCAAACGCTCGTTACAGCAGGATAGCTTTGGTTTGGGCTTGCCTATAGTAAAATCCATTGCTGATTTTCACCGGATACAGATCGAAGTATCGTCAGAAAAGGATAAGGGAAGTGTTTTCAGCCTGATTATCCCTGCGGCAATATTGAAGGGTTGATTCTGATTGTCAGGTTAAGCAATGCCAGGTTGTACTAAAAAGTGTGCATTGGTGTAATAATGGCATAATGCATAATTGCAATGATGATGTTTTGTTTTCCTAAATATTAAAAAATTATTGTTCAGGTATTCATTAAGGTGTAATAACTGCAATAAATATTATTAAACCTTTTTGGCACTGCCTTTGTCCTACAGGTATAATCAAGATCATATACACAAAAAATGGAAACGTTAAAATTAAGAATAGCTAAGTTGAGTATTGCTGTAGCTACTGTAGGCATCATAGCATCGGGTTGCGACTCGTTGACCAAAACACAAAAAGGTGCCGCTATAGGTGCCGGTGCCGGTGGTACTATAGGTGCATTTATAGGTAAAGCAGCCGGTAACACCGCTTTAGGCGCTGTAATTGGTGGTGCTGTTGGTGGTACCGCGGGTGCTTTCATCGGCCGTAAAATGGACCGTCAGGCAGCCGAAATTAAACAAACTGTACCTGGTGCAACCGTAACCCGCGAAGGTGAAGGTATCATTGTTAAGTTCGACTCGGGTATATTGTTCGATGTTGATAAAACCGACCTTAAATCAGCAGCCCGTACTAACCTTGAAAACTTAGCTACATCGCTAAAAAATAATCCGCAAACCAATATTTCTATTATTGGCCATACCGATAGCACCGGTACTGCAAGTTATAACCAAACACTATCTGAACGCCGTGCAGCATCAGTAAAAAGCTATTTGGTTGATAATGGCGTTACCGGTTCACGTTTAAGCACTACAGGTAAAGGTAAGAACGAACCGATTGCATCAAACGCAACTGCTGATGGCCGTGCGCAAAACCGCCGTGTAGAGATAGTAATTGTTGCTAATGATGCTATGAAACAAGAAGCTAAGCAAGCGAGCAACTAAGCCCGATACAATATAGTATTAATAGTGTACGCGCCCCTGGCCAAAAGGCAGGGGCGCGTTTTTTATTGTCACGTGTAACTTTTATTTCAATAAATATTAAATTAGTATAATAGCAATTACATAGCTTGCTGCTATAAAAAAGCCCCGGGATGGGGCTATAAACTTAAAGTTTTTCAATCACCGCTTTTATCAGGCGGGTCTGTTGATATATTATCAACAGAGCTAAAGTAATCACCAATATTTCCATGGCTTACAGTCTGATTTTTATGCGTCGTTCTTGAATTGTTGAAAAAATAAATTAAATTGTGTAATTTAATTATTCCTTTTGATCTACATTTGTTTTAAATATTTATAAAGCGTAGTTCAACAAATAACTCGCAGTAAGACCGATTGCTTCCAACAGTCGGTCTTACCTTTTATATCGCCTACCAGAATGATGTAAAGATACAAAGCGAAAGATTTCAGAGGTAATGATAGTTTTTAACATCGGGGATAGCTTTTAAACATTCGTACATGTCTGTTTTTAAGTTAATTAGCTTATTTTCATAGTTTTAGTAGTGTTAATAAGTTAATTTATTACAGTAGTTATACTCTTATAAGCTAATTAAGACTACGCTATCGCTATCACCTTATCTTTCAGTACCCCGAATATCCTGTCCGTTTTTTGGTTGCGGATGGCTACCCGGCCGGTAAACCTGCCGAACGAGGGCAAGATGCCTTGTTTAGCGCCGAAGGCGAAGCAGGGCAGGGTGATATGTTGCCTGCCGCGCCCGCTTAAGGATACCCCGGGGTGTATGTGCCCGCAAAAGGTGTAAGCCGTAGCTTGTTCCATTTGCCTGGCGGTAAGCGGGTGGTGCAGCATCAGGAAAGGCCCAACCTGTAGTTCATCGTGTAGTTCAACATTCAGTTCGGTGTAATGCCGGTCGTGAATAATGTCGTGATTACCGCGGATCAGTATGATCTCAATTTTGGCATGGCGGTGTCGCCATAGGGCAAACCAATCCCAGTCGGCATTCATGTCGCTATGAAAAAGGTCGCCTAAAAACAGGATTTTTTCCGGGCGATATTCTTCTATCAGGTCTGACAGGATGGCCAGGTCATCCTGCTCCATATCTCTTGGTACGGCAATGCCCGCCTTACGGAAATGGCCTACCTTGCCCAAATGCACATCGGCAGCTATTAAAGTTTTTTGCTGTTGCCAGTATATGGCACGCTGAGGTAATAAAATCAGATCTTCGCCTAAGAGGTTAAAAGGCAATCCCGCACAAATCGTCATAGATGTACAAAGATAAGCAAATACCTAAATGCAAAAAGCCGGACTAATGCCCGGCTCTTCAATCACAAAATTATTCTTTACAGGATATCCTTAATGTGTTTGTAGTTGGCTTTTACGGTATCCAGCACTTCATTCATTTCGCCGTTAAGTATCAGCTTGCTCATTGAAAGCGCCATACCTTTAACCTGCTTAAACTCAATTTTTGGCGGCATGGCCAGCGCGTTAGGGTCTGTCATGATGTTTACCAACGCAGGGCCGTCATGCTGAAAGGCAGCTTGTATTGCCGCTTTTACGCCCGTTGGCTCATTAACAGTGAAGCCTTTCATGCCCATGGCCTGTGCTACCAGCATAAAATCGGGATTGTGCATATCGGTTTGCCAGTCGGGCAGGCCGGCTACTTCCATTTCCAGTTTTACCATACCCAGCGAGCGGTTATTGAACACGATGATTTTTACCGGTAGCTTATACTGCGTAATAGTAGCCAGATCGCCCAATAACATGGACAGACCGCCATCACCGCAAAAGGCAACTACCTGCCTGCCCGGAAATGCCAGCGACGCGCCAATGGCCTGCGGCATGGCATTAGCCATGGAGCCATGATTGAACGAGCCCAGCATTTTACGCTTGCCGGTAGCGTTAATGTAGCGCGCACCCCATACGCACGACATGCCGGTATCCACCGTAAAAATGGTATCGTCATCAGCCAGTTCATCAATGCAGTGCGATACATATTCCGGGTGAATTTTGTCGGTATCACCGGTATCCTCTACATAGGTGTGCATTTTCTTTTTTACTTCGGCGTAAAACTCCAGTTGCTCGCGCAAAAATTTATCGTTGGTACTTTGATTAACCAGCGGCAGCAAGGCTTGCAGCGTATCTTTTACTGACCCGCACAGGCCAATATCCACATTGGCACGGCGGCCAATACGCTCCGGCTTGGTATCTACCTGTGCAATGGTACAATCAGTAGGTATAAAATTAGCATAAGGAAAATCAGTGCCTAATAATAATATCAGGTCCGAATGATGCATGCTTTGGTAGGCGGATGGAATACCCAATAAACCTGTCATGCCCACCTCGTTGGGGTTATGGTGCTGTATATCCATTTTTGCCCTGAAGGAGTAAGCTACCGTAGCATGTAATTTTTGCGAAAGCGCAACCACCTCATCATGCGCGTCGGCAGCACCTATGCCACAAAAAATGGTAATCTTTTTATGCTGGCCAAGCACTGATGCCAGGTTACTCAAATCAGCATCTGATGGTTTAATAACCGGAATCGGGTTGAAATTTTGGGTTGCGGTGGTTATCTCTTCTGCATCCATCCCGGTAATATCTCCGGGTAAGCCTACAACGGCTACGCCTTTTTTATGCAGGGCTGCCTGTATGGCACCTTGCAGCATACGCGGTAGTTGTTTTGGCGTAGTAGCTATCTGGTTGTAATGGCTGCAATCGGCAAATAGTTTCAGCGTATTGGTTTCCTGGAAATACTCAGTGCCAAACTCGGTAGTGGCTATGGTTGACGCGATAGCGATAACCGGCGCACCTGATCGGTGGGCATCATACAAGCCGTTAATTAAATGCACGTGCCCTGGTCCGCTGCTGCCCGCGCAACAGGCAATGCCTGTAAGTTCCGCCTCGGCGGCGGCGGCATAGGCGCCAGCTTCCTCATGGCGCACGTGTATCCATTGTATTTTTCCCGATCGCCTTACGGAATCGTTTACCTCGTTCAAACTATCGCCGGTAACGGCGTATATGCGTTTTATGCCCGCGTTAACAAGCATTTCAACCAACTGGTCGGCCACTGTTTTTGCCATAATTGTATTTGTTTATGTTTAAACACTTATGTAGCAACCAACGGGGGATGTATCGGTTTTAAAAAAGGTGAAAAGCCCACCCTGACCCTGCCCAAGGGAGTGGAGATTTTGAATAGTATGATTTTGAATATGTCGCTTTACTATGAACGTATACAGATTTCTCGCTATCGCCTCGAAATGACAATGTTAAAAATGAGATAAAACAGAAGCACAACCATAAATAAGCCCCCATTACCGGCATCAGAAATGCCCGGAGTAGCACAAGTCTTGCCAAAGCACACCCTTTCACCGGGCAGGGCGTAGCCGGCGATTTTTGTTTCTTTTGATCGTTCAAAAGAAATTTAGGACAGGTAATTAACAGTTCATTATTTATGAGTTTACAATCTTTCTTATAAATTGCTTTTTACCACCTAAACCCTTATATTGTATCCCCCTTAACCATAAGGGCATCTGCTAATGACCGACAGACAAATAAATATAGCTTTTAAAGAATATACATCCGTTGATGAATTGCCCGAAGCCGACAAGGCGTTATGCCTTGAAGCGGTAAAAGCTTTGGATACTTCGCACTCGCCATACTCGCATTTTAAAGTAGGCGCGGCTTTGCAACTAAAAAGTGGTGCGGTATTGCGTGCCAGTAATCAGGAAAATGTAGCCTATCCATCAGGACTTTGTGCCGAGCGTGTGGCTTTGTTTAACTGGGGTGCCAACCATGCCGATGATGCTATTGTTACGATGGCGGTTACCGCGCAAACTAATGATTTTGATTTACTGAAACCCATTACCTCATGCGGGGCATGCCTGCAGGTGATGGCCGAATGCGAAAAAAAGCAAAACAGCCCCTTGCGCGTACTGTTATATTGTATAAACGGCCCGGTTTGGGTGGTTGAGGGGGTGCAGAGCTTTTTGCCATTCCTGTTTTTTGAAGACCGTTTAACACATTAACCAATGAAAATTAAACTGCTGTTAGCAATAGTTGCTGCTTTATTTACCTTTAACGCCAGCGCCCAAAAAGGTTTTCCTTTTGATGCCGAGGTGCGCCAGTTCAAGCATCAGGATAGTTTGCAGATGCCAGCGCCCGACGGTATATTGTTCGTCGGTAGTTCGTCTATCCGTTTATGGGACGACCTGGAAAAACGCTTTGCGGGTAAGCCGGTAATAAAACGTGGCCTTGGCGGCTCCGAGCTTTGGCAGTGGGTGGAGTATTATACGCCCTATGTATTGTTCCCTTATCAACCTAAAAAAGTATTTATATATGCGGGCGAGAACGATATTGCCTCAGGCCGTACCGCGCAGAACGTGGCCGGTAGCTTTGAAAAGCTATGGACGATGATCCATGATAAGTTACCCAATGCCGAGATTTACTTCCTGTCAATAAAACCCAGCCCCAGCCGTGCCAGGTTTTTAAACGAGGTGATATTGGCCAATAACCTGATCAAGGCATATGCCGACAGTAAGCCCAAAACCAAATTTATTGATGTAGCTACGCCCATTCTCAACAAAAAAACCATGCGTCCTGACTCCGGTTTGTTTAAAAGCGATTACCTGCACCTGAACAGTAAAGGATATGACAGATGGGAAAAAGTTTTGAAAAAATACGTGAAATAGCCTTAGTTTAGGCCGATGATCATAAATCGTTCCCTGCTGTTAGCTGTTTTATTACTTGCGCTGCCTGGTATTGTTCAGGCACAATCTTTCAAAAAACTATCATCCGACCTGGTTTTTACCAATGCGCCGTTTAAGCAATGCCATGCCTCAACCATTGTGCAAAACAAGGCGGGCGAGTTATTGCTGGCTTGTTTTGGCGGCACGCAGGAGGGTAAAAATGATGTTTCCATTTGGCTTACCACATTGAGTAACGGCAAGGCTACCTCAACAACGAAAGTGGCCGATGGCGTTGTGAACGATACCCTGCGCTACCCTGCATGGAACCCCGTGCTTTTTAAGGATAAAGCCGGTACCATCACCCTGTTTTACAAAGTTGGCCCCAACCCGCGCGAATGGTGGGGCATGTACAAAACCTCTCATGATGACGGTAAAACATGGTCGGCTCCCGTGAAATTGCCTGCCGGTATTTTAGGGCCGATTAAAAATAAACCCGTTCAGTTAAAAAATGGTGTGATACTCTCCCCCTCAAGCATTGAGGAAATGGGCGAAAATGGCCGATGGAAAGCGCATATGGAGCGATCAACAGATAACGGAAAAACCTGGGCAAATATCCCGGTTGATACCGCCGGTAAGTTTGATGTAATACAACCGAGTATATTAACCTATTCGGGTGGCAAGTTACAGATACTTTGCCGTAGCAGGCAAGGCACGGTAGTGCAGGCCTGGTCTGCGGACGGGGGCAAAACCTGGGGCAAACTTTCGGCAACCTCACTGCTCAACCCAAACTCGGGTACGGATGCCGTTACGCTGAAAAGCGGCAAGCAATTAATAGTTTACAATCCGGACGTGCCGGGGAAAGATTGGTTTAACGGCCGCGGTAAGCTGCGCGTTGCCATGAGTACCGATGGCCAGAAATGGACGGATGTTGCCGTGCTTGAAAATGGTGATAAGGAAGAGTACAGTTACCCCGCAATCATTCAAACTAATGACGGGCTGGTGCATATCACCTATACGTATGACCGGAAGAATATTAAACATGTGGTGCTGAAAGAGCAATAAGGCGCCCCTCCCTAACCCTTCCGGGGGAGGGAATCAAAATTTAATTATTAAAACAAGGGGCAATGTGCGATTCCTTCCCTGGGGAAGGTGGAGGAAGGGGTTTGTGAAAGCTGCAATATATAATGTGCGATACCCCTCCCTAACCCTCCCGAGGGAGGGAATCAAAATTAATTATTAAAGCAAGGGGGCAATGTGCGATTCCTTCCCTGGGGAAGGTGGAGGAAGGGGTTTGTGAAAGCTGCAATATATAATTTGCGATACCCTCCCTGATCCTCCCGGGGGAGGGAATCAAAATTTAATTATTAAAACAAGGGGCAATGTGCGATTCCTTCCTTGGGAAAGGCGGAGGAAGGGGTTTGTGAATGATAGATAAAATAAAAAACCCCGGCCAACAGGCCGGGGTTTTTGCTTAAAGAAAGAATAAACTAAAACTAATTACGATTTAAAGGTAGAGTGTACACTGGTGATTTTCCAGCCGTTACCGGTGTTGCTGATGGTTACCAGGTTGCTGCGGGTAAAACCGTCATACTCAAGGTCAACTTTTACAATGGCTACTTCGCCGTTGCTTTCAATGGTTGAAGTGCTTACTTTACATTCCTGATCAGTGTTTTTTGTTGCTTTCATTGACTCAAGGATCTCGCTTTTGCTGAAGCTTAGCGTTTTGCTGCCACGCATCATGCTGAATTTAGCACCGTTATCAAGCACCTGGGCAAAGCCTTCAAGCTTGCCGTGTGCAACAGCTTCAATATATGTGTTAACAGCGTAATCTTTTGTTAATTTAGCGATGTCGTCAGCTTTAACAAAGTTTGAGGTTATGATTAATGCTAAGCCTAACAGGATTGATTTTAAGGTTTTCATGATATTGCTTTTTTAAAGGTTTGTATAAATTATGTTTTGTTTTTATATCTATAAGACAGCGGCACTATTGCAAACGTTACAGTAGTTTTGCTATTAGATTCACTTTTAACATATATTTAACAAACGTGGCTTAATGACCTGTTTTAAGGCTAAAAAAGCGTGATAGTTTTAACCGAATTGTAACATATGCCCTTAACATTGCAAACATCTGCATTTGAGCAACCCCGTTTTCAGGAGGTATTCTCCAAAAAATTAGTTGGTATGCATGTAACTACCAGCATCACTCATAATAAAACAGGTGTTTTATGGCAAAGCTTTATGCCGAGGCGTGCAGAAATAAGCGGTTTAAATGCCTGTTTATATTCATTACAGGTGTACCCGGCAGGTTATTTTTTGCATTTCGATCCGGAAACGGAGTTTGAAAAGTGGGCGCTGGTTGAAGTTGAAGGTGATGCCATACTTCCTCAGGGTATGGATGAGTTTAATTTGCCGGGCGGATTGTATGCTGTATTTAATTACAAAGGCTCAAGCGCGGACACGCGCATATTTAATTATATATTTTCGGAATGGCTGCCTGCTTCAAGCTATGTATTGGATGAGCGGCCACACTTTGAGTTACTTGGCGAAAAATACAAGAATAACGATCCGGCATCCGAAGAAGAAATCTGGATACCGGTAAAGCCCGGAATGTAATGATAGCGTTTGAAACCATTATACTGCAATTTGCCGAGAACGGCGATAAAACAGGCTGGACGTATATTCAGGTACCCGCTCATCTGGCAGCAGAGTTAAAACCAGGCCACAAGCGGTCGTTCAGGGTAAAAGGTATGCTTGATGGATTGGCCATTGCCGGCGTGGCGTTGTTGCCGCAAGGGGAGGGCAATTTTATAATGCCGGTAAACGCGCAGATGCGTAAAGGTATCCGCAAGGGTGAGGGTGCCATGCTGCAAGTACAGTTGCAGGAAGATAAAGATTTTAAAATAGAGGTGCCTGATGACCTGGCCGAATGCCTGGAGTATGAACCCGAAGCAGGCGAGTATTTTTATGGCCTTACGCCATCGCACCGAGGCTATTTTGTTAAATGGATAGATAGCGCCAAAACCCAGCCCATCCGCGATAAGCGTATCGCACTCACGGTAAATGCCCTAATGAACCGCTGGGATTACGGGCAGATGATTCGCGCATCCCGTAAGGAGTGAAAATAAAAAGGGCCCCTGAAAGCCAAATCGGGACCCTTTAAACACAATTGTTATACACCAACGCTTACTTATATACCGAGCAAACATTAGTAATTTTCCAGCCCTTGCCTGTGTCGGCAAAGGTTACGTAGTTGGTACGCGTAAAGTTACCATACTTCATTTCTACCTTGAGTACAGACATTTGTCCGTTCTCTTCAACAACGGTGCTGTTGGTGGTGCACAGTTGTTTTAATCCTTTTAAGTTGGTTTGCATAAATTCAAGCATCTCGGCCTTGCTGTAAGTAGCTACACGCTTATTGCCCATCAGTATGCAAAACTTGGCATCCTTATCAACAACACTTTCAAAGCCCTCGAGCTTACCAAGCGTTACCGCTTCAATGTATATGTTTGATGCGTATGTTTTTGTTAGTTTGTAATCATCATCGTTTGCTTTTGCAAATCCACCAACTACTAACAGCAGTATGGTGAGCAGTACTTTTAAATTTTTCATGACGTGGTAGTAAAAGGGGTTAATTTGTTTTCTTATTGATTGTATCTATAAGACACGCTCAATTTCAAATAGGTTACAAGCAGCAAAGATTATTTTCAGGAAAAGTGTTAATTGTAAACACGTTAGCTTAACTTGTGTATAAGTTAGCTTAGATAATAGCCCGATATGCCTTATCTTTACCCAATCCATATTTTTTATTGCTAATAATGAGTGACGATCTGACTAACGATATACCTGCTAACGGCGAAGAAAAATTACATAATGTTACCTCACTTGATGGCCTGTACGAAAACTGGTTCCTTGATTACGCGTCATACGTAATACTTGACCGTGCTGTGCCGCACATTAATGATGGTTTAAAACCGGTACAGCGCCGTATCCTGCACTCGTTAAAAGAAATGGACGACGGCCGTTTCAACAAGGCCGCCAATGTTATTGGCCATACCATGAAGTATCACCCACACGGCGATGCCTCTATTGGTGATGCCATGGTACAGATAGGGCAAAAAAACCTGCTGATAGATACCCAGGGTAACTGGGGCGACCCGGTAACCGGCGATTCGGCGGCAGCACCGCGTTATATCGAGGCGCGCCTGTCAAAATTCGCTAATGAGGTGGTTTTCAATCCGGATACTACCAGTTGGCAGGCCAGTTATGATGGGCGTAACAAAGAGCCGCTAACCCTGCCTGTCAAATTTCCGCTGCTGTTGGCGCAAGGTGCCGAGGGTATTGCCGTAGGCCTGGCAACTAAAATATTACCGCACAACTTTGTTGAACTGCTTGATGCCTCGGTAGGGGTTTTGCGTGGTGTACGCCCAAACCTGCTGCCCGATTTTACTACAGGCGGTATGGCTGATTGCTCTAACTATAATGAAGGCCAGCGTGGCGGACGTGTGCGCGTGCGCGCCAAAATTGTGGAGCGTGATAAAAAAACACTGGCCATTACCGAGATACCTTTCAGTACCACCACAGGCGGATTAATAGATAGCGTAATAGCGGCCAATGATAAAGGCAAGATTAAGATCAAAAAAATAGAGGATAACACGGCTAAGGATGTAGAGATCATTATTCATCTGGCACCGGGCATATCTCCTGATGTTACTATTGACGCGCTGTATGCCTTTACGGACTGTGAGGTATCCATATCGCCTAACACCTGCGTAATTCAGGATGATAAGCCGCGCTTTGTGAGCGTGAACGATATGCTGGTGGAGTGTACCGAAACCACTAAGGATTTGCTTAAGCAGGAGCTTGAGATAAGGCTGAAGGAGCTGATGGAAAAAATATTCTTCAGCTCGCTGCTTAAAATATTTATTCAGGAGGGCATGTACAAGCATCCCGACTATGAAAGCTCAACCAATTTTGAGGAAGTAGTGGGCGTGCTTAACCGTTTGTTCGGGCCTTTCTTTCCGCAGTTTTACCGTGAGATACTGCCGGAGGATTATAAAAAGCTGATTGATAAACCAATGAGCAGCATCACCCGTTTTGACGTTAAGAAAACGGATGAGCAGATTAAAAACCTGCAGGACGAGATAAAAGAGGTAAAGCATCACCTGAAACACCTTAACGACTATGCCATTGCCTGGTTTGAAAAACTAAAGGATAAATATGGTAAAGATCGTGGCCGTAAAACCGAGTTGCGCACTTTTGATAAGGTAGAGGCGGCACAGGTAGCCCTGGCAAACGTTAAGCTGTACGTAAACAAAGTTGATGGTTTTGTAGGCTCAGGCTTAAAGCGTGACGATAATGTGGAACTGGTAGGCGAATGCTCGGATATTGATGATATCATTGTTTTTCGTAACGATGGCCGGTTTAGCGTGGTTAGGATACAGGATAAGGTATTTGTGGGTAAGGGTATTGAACATGTTGCCGTGTTTAAAAAGAACGATGAGCGCACCATCTATAACATGATATATAAGGATGGCGAGAGTGGTGTAAGCTATATCAAACGCTTTGCGGTAACTGGTATCACCCGCGATAAGGAGTACGATCTGACCAAGGGTACCAAAGGTTCAAAAGCATTATACTTTACCGCCAACCCTAACGGTGAGGCCGAAGTGATTAACATACAGTTAAAGCCTCACTCAAAACTAAAAAAACTACAGTTCGATGTTGATTTTGCCGAGATAGGCATTAAGGGCCGTGGCTCAATGGGTAACATCGTAACCAAGTATCCGGTTAAAAAAATAACGTTAAAAAGTAAGGGTGTGAGTACGCTTGCCGGCCGTAAAATATGGTATGATGATGTGCTTAAACGCCTTAATGCCGATGGGCGGGGCAAATACCTGGGCGAGTTTGACGGTGATGACCGTATACTTACCGTGCTAAGCAACGGGGTGTATGAGCTTACCAGCTTTGACCTTAATAACCACTTTGACGATAAGATGATCGTTATAGAAAAATATGATGCTGAAAAGGTTTATACCGTAGTACACTTTGAAGGTAAGGCCAAAAACTACATGGTTAAGCGCTTTGTATTTGAAAACACGGCCATTGGCAAACAAACCAGCATTATAAGTGACGAGAGTGGCTCAAAACTGGTTATCATATCAGGCGCTGCGCAGGCTGTGATAAAGGTTGATCAGTTAAAGGGCAAAGCCCAGGTAGCCGAAACCGCCGAACTTAACCTGGCCGACCTGATAGATGTAAAGGGCATGAAAGCGATGGGTAACCGCTTGTCGGCACACGTGGTGCAAACGGTTGAGCTGATTGCCGAACATGATGATGCCGCCGATGTGCCCGACCCGGCACCGGACAGTGTTGAGGCGACCGAGATTATACAAACACCGGAGGAAAAAACAACTGTTGATGCCCCGCCGGCCGCCGATGCAGCGGTTAATAACGTAGCTGAGGAAAAACCGGTTAAAAAGATCGACCTGGAAATAACTAATCCGGATGATATAGATATGGACGATAAAGGCCAGTTAGGCCTGTTTTAAACTAAAGGGGAATTAATTATATTTGAGGGTACTTAGTACTTTATCATATATATAACTGATTCTCTTTTATGTTTTTTGCTGATAATAGCTATCTATATTATATACCGTTTATTTTACAGGGTATTTGCGCCATACATTGCATTCGTAACGGCCATCAGCAAAAATGGTTATGGGTAATAATTGTGCTGCCGGTTATTGGCTGCATTGCCTACCTGTATTCCGAAGTTATATCGGGCCGAAGAATGCGCCAGCCTAATATTGATGTAAAGGCTATGCTTAACCCGGGTGTTAAGTACAAGCGCCTGGAAGAGCAGCTACGCTTTAGCGATACTTTTGCCAACCGTATAAAACTGGCCGATGCCTACCTTGAGGGCGGCTTTACCCAGCAGGCAATTGAGCTGTATGAAAACAGCCTCACCGGTGCCTTTGCCGAAAATGAACATGTTTTGCAGCAGTTGATCATTGCCTATACACAAAGCGAGCGGTATGAAGATGCTATTGCTACCGCGCAAAAAATATACAAGCTGCCTCAGTTTATCCGCTCGCGGTCGCATATTTTGTATGCTGTAGCGCTCGAAAAAACAGGTAACACAGAACAGGCCGAGGCTGAATTTAAGCTGATGAAAGGCCGATACTCGTATTTTGAACAACGTTACGAATACGCTTTGTTTCTATCGCGTAACGATCGTCCGGGTGATGCTGCCGACATATTGGCTGACATGCTGGAAGAACAGCCGCACCTTACCCCCGTGGAGCGCAAAAGTAACCGCAAATGGTTTAGCTATGCCAATACCGAACTACGAAAATTGCAATCAAACAAAACCGCATAAAAAAAGCGGCACATAAAGTGCCGCTTCCTTTAAAAAATATTTCTTTTTCTGATTACAGGATCAGGATCAGTACCAGGATGATGATGATGATAGCACCTACTGAAAGGTAAATGCCGCCGCCACCCATGGCTTGTGCTTCTTTCTTTAAGCCTTTAAGCTCGTTTTTCAATTCCTTGCGCTCAGCTTTGTTCATTTCTGATTTGTCCATCGCTTTGATCTCGGCAACACGCAGCTTTATCTCTTCAATGCGTGCTTGCTTTTGCTCTTCGGTCATGTTAGCAATAGCTTCCTTGTTAACGCCGTCTTTCTTGTCGTCGTTATAAGTAGCAGCGTTGCTGGTAAAAGCTGCAAAAGTTAGCAGCAAAGTAGTAGCTAATAGATAAATTTTCCTTTTCATAGCAGTTAATTTATTGTGAGTTTTACACTGATAATATTTAAACGCTTTGAAATGTTTTAAGAATTTGCAATAATTTAATACAGCACATTTTTAAATGCTGATGAACCACGCGGCCTCAAAGGTATGGCCCTGTTTAAGGGAGTGTATAGCCTCTTTTTCGTTGATGTTATTAGGGTATCCTTCGGTATCTGTATAACCCAGCCAGGGTTCAATGCAAACAAAATCTGCACCGGGTTTAGCCCATATACCTAAATGATCAAAATGCGGGTATTCCACCGTTAAGGTTTGATCGTGCTTATCGCTCTTAATAATAAGTAGTTTTGATTTTATGTTCTTAAAAACCAGTGCGTCGCGATCGAACAAGGGTTTAGTAAGATGTAGCTTTTTGCCATCAAGCACTACAGGTTCAGTTTGGCCTGTTAAAAAACCACCGTCAGACAGTACGTAGCGATTAAGTTCCTCTTCCGTTTCAAACTCCAGGTAGTAATCCTCATAGTTCTCGCCAGCATTAAAAGGCACATTAAATGCCGGATGCCCGCCAACCGAAAAGTAAATGGTACGATCATCATGATTGATAACCTTGTAGGTAACGCGCAAGGCATTCTCAATCAAAGTATAAATTATCTGAAAATCGAATTTATAAGGATAAACCTTTAACGTTTCGGCACTGTTGGGTAGCGAGAAAACGGCGTGTACCTCGCTTTCGTCAATCAAAACAAACTCGCTGTTGCGGGCAAAGCCATGGCGGGGGAGGGAGTATTTTTCGCCGTCAACCAGCAGTTCATTATTTAATACCATACCCACAATAGGGAACAGGTTTGGCGCATGCCATGGCCATACCGATTCATCGGCCTGCCAAAGCTGTTCAACGCCTGTTTTTTTATTGTATACCGATGTTAGCTCGGCTCCTTTGGTGCGGATAGATACTTTTAAGTGATCGTTTTGAATGGTTGTCATGTACTGATAACTTTAGCTGATGGTAGATTGTTTATGATACACCAAAAATGCTAAAATTATAACAACCTGCAACTATTGATCTGTTTTGGTAGCGGCACGAATTACGGAATCCTTTTGTGCCGGGCTGAGTTTATAATTCCACTTATATAAAGCACCTTCCCAGTCGCCGTATGATGGATTGGGCAATACAATATATTTTGTACCGAACTGATTGGTCAGTTTGCGAGTCGCCTTATCACGGTTCTGCTCGGTGGGTTTATTATCATACAAGGCATCAAAATCGGGCAGGTTATCGCCGCAAAGCAAAATAATGTTATGCGTTTTTAATACTTGCTGGCGGCGGCTCTCCTTGCTTGATGATGTTGTGCGTAGCAACAAGTGTGCATCATCGGCGTTGGGCAAACCATAGCGCTGCAGGTTTTTTAGCGTGGCGGCACGTTCGTCCTCATCGCGGTTGGTGATGTAAAATATAGTGATGCCCTTTGCTGCCGCGTATTTCAGGAATGATGGCGCACCGGCTACTGTATCGGCAATAGCTTTGGCTGTCCATTCCTTCCAGGTTTTGGTATCGTACTCTAAATTATTGAGGGCGCGCTGCGCATCGTAAGGGCTATTATCTAACACGGTTTCGTCAATATCCGTTACAATGGCCGGTGGCTTGGTGCCCGGTATTTTTATAGCCTGATCAATCTGAAAATGGGCACTGTTATACGCCTGGAAACACAATGCCTTATACTCCGCAGCCCTTTGCTGCCATGCCGATGCCCAAGCTTTGCCGTTATTGGCGATAGAGCGGGTTTGCACGGTTTGGCGGTAAACAGAACAGGCGGATAAAATAGCGCAGAAAGTAATTACAGTTATTAGTTTATAATGTTTAATCATTATAAAAAGCTTATTTACGAGACATTTTATCGTAATAGAATATCTTGCCTTTAAATGAGGGTTCGGCTATATAAATAAAAGCGGCAGATACAAATAATGCTAAGCAGGATAAAAATGCAATTTTACTGATTGTGGTGTTCTGTAAAATATCTTTTTGATACTGTATAAGCGTTTCGCCTGAATGTATGGAATCCTGTACCTCGTATTTGTAACTTACCATGCTGTTAAACCAACCAAAACCAAGCAACAGAGTTAGTACAACTAAAAATATTGTTAGATATGTTAAAGACCTACGCCTTATATTTATTGTTTGCATAGTTGACAATCAAATCCTTAATTCTCCACCGGTTCAATCCAATTGCCATCTTCACGGATGATGTTGATCAGTTCGTCCAGAGCGTTTTCGGATGTCACGTTCTTTTTCACCACTTCCTTGCCACGGTATAGCGTAATACGATCAGTACCCGAGCCTACATAGCCATAATCGGCATCAGCCATCTCGCCGGGGCCATTTACGATGCAGCCCATAATGCCGATCTTCAAGCCTTTAAGGTGGCTGGTACGGCTGCGGATCATCTGCGTGGTGATCATCAGATCGAACAAGGTTCGCCCGCAGCTTGGGCACGATATATATTCCGTTTTTGAGATACGCGAGCGTGTGGCCTGTAATATGCCGAATGATGAAGAGGTAATAGCCTGTACAGGTAATCCCGGCGCATCAATCCAGATACCATCCCCAAAACCATCAACCAGCAAAGCGCCCATATCCGTAGCGGCGTAAAGTTGAAGTTTTGTGATATACTCATCTTCCTGACTTTCTGACTTTCCGACTTCCGGACTCACAAGGTTATACTTACGCTTAACAATCACCGGCGTATTCAGCCCCAACTCCATCAGCTTAAAAAACAAGGTACGCTGATCGGCCATGCCGTGTGCCTTATCGGTTTCCAAAACGAATACTAATGATCCGTTATTAGGAATATTAGTTAAAGCTTCACCTTGAAGATCGTTAGTAGTAACACGTACTAAATTCAATGGCGATGAACGGTCGGCTGAAGCATCCGTATATTCATTCAGGGTAAATACCGGGTGACAAAGGAATTTGTTATTCAGCCCCTGCCAGGTTTTGTAATTGTATAACTGTTTAAGGTTGCCCGGAAAGTTGAACGATGGCAAATTATCGCCCAGGTAAACAAAATCAACCGATTGCTCGGCCATATTATATTTATCCAATATAGGCGAATACAGATACCCGGCATCATTCAATATTGATGGGTCTTTCAAATTAGCCGCCGACAGATCAACCACTACCCTCGGTACCATATGCCCGCCAATAAAGGCGTTAGCTTCGATAGTTTCACGGCGCTTGTATTCGTAGGGAGAATACCCCTCCCCAGCCCTCTCCATAGGAGAGGGAGTTATATTTATAATTTCACTTTCGGACTTCCCGACTTTCTGACTTTCGGACTTCCTCTTACTATAACGCTCCACCAGCGCTATGGCTACCGGTGCTTCGGCTTCGGGTTCTTCGGTGAGGGATACGCGGACGGTATCGCCCAGGCCATCCTCTAATAAGGTACCTATACCTACGGCAGATTTAATGCGGCCATCCTCGCCGTCGCCCGCCTCGGTAACACCCAGGTGCAGCGGGTAGTTCATGCCCTCGGCCACCATGGTTGCAACCAATAAACGGTAGGCCTGCACCATTACCTGCGGATTGCTCGATTTCATGGAAACTACCAGGTTACGGTAATCCAGCAGTTCGCAAATCCTTATAAACTCCATAGCCGATTCCACCATGCCCTGCGGCGTATCGCCATAACGGCTCATAATACGGTCGGACAGCGAGCCGTGGTTTGTACCGATACGCATGGCAGTACCATACTCCTTGCAAATACCAACCAGCGGCGCAAATTTTTGATGGATACGCTCCAGTTCGCCCTGGTATTCGGCATCGGTATAATCTATCTGGTCAAAGCGTTTTTTGTCGGCATAGTTACCCGGGTTAACACGCACCTTTTCAACAATGCGTGCGGCCACCTCGGCGGCGTTGGGGGTAAAGTGTATATCGGCAACCAATGGGGCATTGTAGCCACGCATGCGCAGTTGCTTTTTTATTTCGGCAAGGTTTTGTGCTTCCTTAATGCTGGGCGCGGTAATGCGTATGTATTCGCACCCGGCCTCAATCATGCGGATGGATTGCTCTACCGTACCAATGGTATCCATCGTGTCGGTAGTGGTCATGCTTTGTATGCGGATGGGGTTATTGCCGCCCATCGGTACATCACCTATCTTAACTTCACGGGTAACAAAGCGCGAGTATTGAGTTAACGAATTACAGTAGCGGCCTTGCAGCAGCTTTACAGCATCAGCATTCATGCAATCAGAAATATATTTAAACAAAAGTACGAAAATGTAACGCTATAGGCATGGCAAAAAATACGATATGACAACGTACTTATTTTATTATCTGTTTTCTCAAACCCCTTCCTTCACCTTCCCCAAGGAAGGAATCGCACATGCTCATGCTTTTTTATAGTTTTTTCAATTCTCTCCCTTGGGAGCGTGGGGAGGGGTGGCGCCATCAATGCATCGCCGCTTATTTAAAACCCCTTCCTCCCCCTTCCCCAAGGAAGGAATCGCACCTGGCCGAGCTTTTTATAGGAAGTTTTTTCAATTCCCTCCCTCGGGAGGGCAGGGAGGGGTTATCTTAGGACGGGCTAATGTATTTTTTGTATCTTGCTACGCCTCATAACCATTTATTATTGATGAAAAAATTTACCTCACTACTTAGCGTTGCCGTAATGCTATACGGTTACACGCATGCACAAACCATGAATATTAAAACACTACCTTACCCCCAAACTAAAAAGGGCGACGTAACCGACACTTATTTTAGTACCACCGTGCCTGATCCATACCGCTGGCTTGAAGATGACCGCGCCGCGGATACCAAAGCCTGGGTGCAGGAGGAAAACAAGGTTACCCAAAACTATTTAGGGCAGATACCTTATCGCGAAAAGATAAAAGAACGCCTTACCGCCCTGTGGAACTACGAAAAATACAGCGCCCCGTTTAAAGAGGGTAAATACACCTACAATTATAAAAACGACGGCTTGCAAAGTCAATCAGTACTATGGCGCCAAACTAAGGATGGCCAGCCGGAGATTTTTCTTGACCCTAATAAATTCTCAAAGGATGGTACCACGTCATTAGCGGGCATCAGCTTTACCAAGGATGGTAGTTTGGCCGCTTACCAGATCTCAGAAGGTGGGTCAGACTGGCGCAAGGTGATCGTTTTAAAAACGGATGATAAAAGCGTGGTTGGCGATACGCTGATCGACGTAAAGTTTTCGGGCACCGCATGGCATGGCAACGATGGCTTTTATTACAGCAGCTACGATAAACCAAAAGAAGGTAGTCAGTTGGCGGGTTTAACCCAATACCACAAACTATTTTACCACAAACTGGGCACACCGCAAACCGAGGATAAACTGATCTTTGGCGGCGATAAAACACCGCGACGCTACATTGGCGCGGGTTTAACTGAGGACGAGCGTTTCCTGGTAATAAGCGCGGCAACTTCTACCAGTGGTAATGAGCTTTATATTCAGGATTTGAGCAAACCGGGCAGCCCGATAATTAACATTGTAGATAATTTTGATAACGATAATAGTATTGTTGATAACGTAGGCGAAAAGCTTTACATACATACCAATCTCAAAGCGCCTAATTACCGTTTGGTAACGGTTGATTTCAGCAACCCGAAATCATCACAATGGAAAGACCTGATTCCTCAAACTGAAAATGTGCTGAATGTTTCAACTGGGGGCGGAAAAATTTTTGCCGAGTACCTGAAAGATGCCACCACATTTGTGCAGCAGTATGATATGAACGGCAAATTGGAGCGTAATATCGCCCTGCCGTCTGTAGGTTCGGCCGGTGGTTTTGGGGCAAAAAAGGAGGAGAAGGAATTGTATTACACCTTCACCTCGTACATTTACCCGTCAACCATATTCAAGTATGATATTGCCACCGGTAAATCTGAATTATATAAAAAATCGGGTGTGCAGTTTAATCCTGAATTGTACGAATCAAAGCAGGTATTCTATAACTCAAAGGATGGTACCAAAATACCGATGATCATCACCTATAAAAAAGGTACGGTAATGAACGGTAAAAACCCGCTGTTGCTTTACGCTTATGGTGGCTTTAACGCCAGCATGACACCGGGTTTCAGCACCTCGAACATTGTATTGCTGGAGCATGGCGGCATTTACGCCGTACCAAACATACGTGGTGGTGGCGAGTATGGCGAAAAATGGCACCTTGCCGGTACCAAGCTTAAAAAGCAAAATGTGTTTGATGATTTTATAGCCGCTGCCGAATACCTCATCAAAAATAAATATACCTCAAAGGATTACCTGGCTGTTTCAGGCGGCTCTAACGGAGGTTTGCTGATAGGCGCTACCATTACCCAACGCCCTGACCTGTGTAAGGTGGCCTTCCCGGCGGTAGGGGTGATGGATATGCTGCGCTACAATAAATTTACAGCCGGTGCAGGCTGGGCGTATGATTATGGTACCGCCGAAGATTCAAAGGAGATGTTTGAGTACCTGTACAAATACTCGCCATATCATGCTATTAAACCGGCAAGCTACCCGGCTACCATGATCACCACTGCCGATCATGACGACCGTGTGGTACCGGCGCACTCGTTCAAATTCGGGTCGCGTTTGCAGGAGATGCAAAAAGGCAGTGCGCCAATCCTGATCCGTATTGAAACCAATGCCGGTCATGGCGCGGGCCGTTCAACCGCCCAGGTAATTAGTGAGCAGGCCGATAAATGGTCGTTCATGTTTTACAATATGGGTGTTAAATGGTAAGGCACTAAACTGTATTAAAAAAGCGAAGCGGCTGCCCAAAAGGGTAGCCGCTTCGCTTTTTTATATATACGCAGATTTATTATCCGCGTTTTAGTAAAGGTGTTTTTTTATCGTGACCGCCGCGTTTAAGCAAAGGCGTTTGGTGCTGATGGCCCTCACGTTTAAGTAATGGAGTTTGATGCTTATTACCGCCGCGTTTTAGCAAAGGTGTTTTTTTACCATAACTTTTATACTTTACATGGGTAACCTTGGCGTGGTGACCACGGTATTTAGTGTACTTAACATCGCGGCTATCGCGAATAACGGTTGTACTTGGGCGGCCTTTGTAGGTAATATATCTGTTATGTATTACCGTATGGTTACGCCAGGGGTCGCGGTCATTCAATACTACCTTATAGCCTTTGTATAAGTTATAATTACGGTAACGTGTTGGCAGGTAAGTGCGGTGTACCCAAACATTATTATCTAAATATACATAACGGCGTGCAGGCACATCGTAATAGGTATCAATATCCGGCAGGTAATAATAATTTACGTAATCATACCCGGTAGGGCCCCAAGCCGGCTGGCTGCCAATATTTATATTTACACTTAATTGCGCGCTTGCTTTTTGTATAGTTAAAAAGCTTAGTAATATGGCTGTAGTTATAATGAGCTTTTTCATAAACATTATTTGTTGTGTTTGAAGGTAAGACAACCATGTTATATAAAAAGTTTAAACACTCATTAGTTATTTATTATAAACTTTTATAAGTTACTTGTAATTAGATATTTAAAATATATTATTATGTATAATTGATGTTTTGATACTTGAAATGTTAATTAAATAATTAACTCATAGTGTATCGAAGTGCTTAGTCTTCATCTTCATTATCGCTTGCTGCCGCGTCTTTTTTTACGGCCATAGCGGCTAACTGGGGTTTGCCGATTGTTTTGTATTTACCCTGGCCGGTAAGTACTGAGGTGAGCAGGGTTTTGTCCTGCATGGTTTTTATGGCTTCGGCCAATTCCTTATCGTATTTAAAGTGGGTTTCGTAACGCCCTTTCTCGTAATAGTAACGGGCGGATATTTCATTTTCCAGCAACTCCTTTATTTCCTGCTTATGCTGTTTAAGGTCGTTGCCTTTGCTGGCAAGTAACTTACTGCGTAATGATTCATATTCGGCCTGTATCTCTCCAAACTGCTTTTCAGTTGTGGCTTGTGTTTTCAGGCTGTTCAGCAGGGTTTCGGTAACGGTGGTGTATTTATAATCCTTGCCCGACAGATATTTTACAAAATCGTCATATTCGGCATCCGTAAGCGCGAACGAGCGTGCATCGGCAATTTTGGGGTGCGTGTTTTTATATTGTGTGGCGTAATCAAATATCAGCAGTTTGCCTACTAAAGTTTGGGTGATGCGGGCATATTTATCACGCTTTATCTCAATATCCGGCGATACACCGCTGCCATCATATACCGAACGGCCGTTCTTGGTCTTGAATTCATGGATGGATGAATCGGCTACCTTAACCACGCTGCCATCATTTTTACGGTGTGCGTAATCAAGCTCCTGTACGCAACGGCCCGATGCGGTGTAGTATTTGGCTACCGTTATCTTAACCAAACTATTGTAAGGTAAACTAAACGATTGCTGCACCAGCCCCTTACCAAAACTACGCTGACCGATCACCACGGCACGGTCAAGGTCCTGCAGTGTGCCGGCCACAATTTCTGATGCTGATGCCGAGCGGTTATTTACCAGTACTACCAGCGGCAGGTTAGGTTCAACCGGGGCACTTTGGGTGGCGTATACGTAGTTTTTCTCCTTTATTTTACCCATTTGCGATACCACCTTTATATCCTTGGGTACAAAAAGGTTCACAATTTTAACAGCTTCCTGCAAAATACCGCCGCCGTTTGAGCGCAGATCGAGGATGATGCCTGCCGGGTTGTTCTTTTTAACAGCGGTTAATGCGGTGTTTACTTCTTCGGCAGATCGTTCCAGGAATTTATCAAGTTTGATATAGCCCATATTGCCATCAACCATGCCGTAATAGCTTACATTAGGTTGCTTAATTTCATCACGTAAAAGCGTTTTTTCGATAGGATTAGCCTCACCCGGGCGTTTTAGCACAATTTTTATGGGCGCGCCTTTTGGTCCTTTAAGCAATTGGCTAACCTCCTCATTATTTTTACCGTTAAGGGTAATGTCGTTTATTTTTAATACCTGATCGCCTGCACGTACATCATTTTTTTGCGCCGGGAAGCCGGTGAATACATCAGATATATAAACCTTTTCGTCGCGCGTAAATATGGATGCGCCAATGCCGCCATATTGCGTGCTGATATAATGCAGCTTATAATCCTCAATTTCTGACTCAGGTACAAATTCTGTATAAGGGTCAAGGCCGTTAAGCATGGCATCAACCCCGGTTTTTACCATTTTGGCCGAGTTGATATCGTCAACATAATTAATATTTACCTCCTTGTACAACGAGGCAAAAACATCAAGATTTTTTGATATCTGGAAAAGGTCATCCTTAAAACTGAAGGTAATGGCGGCGGCGGCAACAATGCCGGTTACTAAAAACTGTACTTTATATTTCTTGATGTTCACTTTGGCTCTGTTCGTCGTTACTAAAAATATAAATGTACAAAAAAGCCCCCCGGTTTTAGCGGAGGGCTCTGAAATTTTACAAGCGGTTGTTATCAATATTAACCAGCGCTTTTTTGAGGGTGAACACCACATAATTACGGTCGCGGTTAACGAGGTCCATAATCCGTGTTATCAGGTTATCTTCCTGCCCTTCGGTATATTGTAGCTGCGCATCAGTAAGATGGTTGTACTTGCGTTGCAGTTTTATTTTTACGCGGTTCCAGTCCTGGTTGCTAATGCTTATTTCGGCCATGCTTATAATGAGTTTATGCAAAAATATAAAAAAATGTAATTTATGGAATAGCGTGTTGGCGGGATACCCCTCCTAAATTCTCCCCGAGAGGTAGGCCTTAAATAATCATGTCATTTCAATCACGTATTGGCTTTACCGCTTTGTCATGCTGAGCTTATCGAAGCACTCACCACTTGTAAGGCCCCTCGCTCGCCCTTCGACGGGCTCAGGGTGACATGGCCTGCGCTATTCTTTGTATGCGTTTGGCGACAGATTTCTCCTCGTTCGAAATGACAAGAAAGTCAATATGATGAAGGGATTCCATTCCCTCCTCGGGGAGGGTCAGGGAGGGGTTTAATAAGCTATCCCAACTTGATGTTTGTTAAATTTAACACAAACCGGTTAAACTATTGTTAACTATCGAACATCTAAACCGATGTTGAACCAAATTTTTACACAACATGAAAAAGTACTTTTTATCAGTAGCAATGCTGGTGGCATGTTTCATCAGCGCAAAGGCCCAGGTTACAGTTGGGGCAAAGGCAGGCGTTACCTTTTCAAAAATTAATACCGATGAGTTAAAGGAATCAAGCGTTGCAGGCTACCAGGTAGGTGGTTTTGCCCGCATTGGTTCAAACTGGTTTTTACAGCCCGAGCTTTATTTAGGCAGCAGCGGTGGTAAATTCGAGAGTGATGATAATACTTACAGCGGCAAAGTGCGCTTTACTACACTCAATATTCCGGTATTGATAGGTAAAAGCTTCGGTCAGGAAGATCTGAACCTGCATTTGGTTGCCGGTCCGGTTTACTCGGCCATATTGAGCGATAGCCGCAGCTTTGGCGATAATGTGAACGAGGCTTTCCGTAACTACAAAAGCAGCACGCTGGGCTTTCAGGCCGGCGGCGGTGTTGACGTTGGTAACATTACGGTCGATTTGCGTTACGAAGGCGGCCTGAGCAAGGTGAGCAACTACTTTGATCAGCGCCAGAGCCTTTGGGCATTGAGTGTTGGCTATAAATTCTTTTAACGGCTGATAGTCAGAGATCAAAAGGAAAGCCGCGGTTTAATTACTGCGGCTTTCTTTGTTTAAAACATATTGTATATTAGCTTATGCAATCATCAGTTATTAAAAAGCTAATAGTTCCGGTTATTATATTTTGTAGTATGTTGGTGCTCAATATTGTCAATATTATAGATGGTGTTGAACATCACAAAATGTGGAAAGTAATTATTGCTTCAATAGCGGCAGTACTTTTCGTTATTTCATTAACCGTATTAGTTATCAGGGCTATTAAGCTAAGCAGGGAACAATCAGCCTGAACCAGCCTGTAATCATCTATTCCACCAAAATATTCTCGCCAAATTTTTGCGATACGGTGGTATGATCCTTTCCGTTAATGCTGATCACCAACGAATTATCAAAAGTTATTTTTTCTACAAGTTGTATTTGTGTGCCAATACCTATGTTGAGTTTAAGCAGGTATTGCAAAAATGCGCTGCTGGTATCTCGCACGGCAGCCACGCGGCAGGTGCTGCCGGTTTTCATGGCGGCAAGGGTAACCGAATAGGGTTTGGCCATTTTGCCGTTAGCCTTGGGTATCGGGTCGCCATGCGGGTCATACTCCGGGAAACCCAGGAATTTGTCTAACCGGTCGGCCAGGGTATCATTATTAATATGCTCCAGCTCCTCGGCAATGTCATGTATCTCATCCCAGTGGTAGCCTAATTTTTCAAGCAAAAATACTTCCCAAAGGCGGTGGCGGCGCACTATAAGTACCGCATCTTTTTGCCCCTGCTGAGTTAGTTCCACGCCTTTTTTCTTGTCGTATTCTATCAGTTGCTTTTCGCTAAGCTTGCGTATCATATCTACCACAGATGCCGGGTTATTGCCCAGTGACTCGGCTATGGCTGTGGGCGTTATTTTGCCCTCATCCTGCGATAGGCGGTAAATAGCCTTTAAATAATTTTCTTCTGATAGTGTATACATCCTTAAAACAACAAGTACACAAACATAGTTAATAGTTTAAATAAATAAAATTAGTCTTGACTAATTATATTTATGTTATTTATTGAATTTAATATTTATGTTTGTGCAAAATAAATATATGAGATACACTTTATTGTTTTTTATGCTGATAGTTGTGCCTGTTATAGTTATGGCGCAAACAGGTGAAATAAAAGGCCGTGTAACTGCCGATACCGTTGGCTTGCCTTATGCATCTGTAAGTGTTGCCGGTACCAAATCAGGTACCCGGGCTGATGCCAATGGTTATTTTGAACTGAAAGGCATCCCGGCAGGTAACCGCAGCATAAATTTTTCGAGTGTAACTTTTGAGAGTAAGCGTATCAGCGTAAATATTGTTGGCGGGGAGCAGCAAACCATCAACATAAATCTTAAACCGCTTGATACCAAACTAAACGAGGTGGTGGTAACAGGTGTGTCGCGTGCTACGCAGTTGCGAAAAAATCCGGTGCCGGTGGCGGTACTGTCAAAAAGCACGCTGGAGCGGCAGGTAAGCACCAATATTATTGAGAGCATAGTAAAAGGGGTGCCCGGTGTTAACGCGGTAACTACAGGACCGAACATATCCAAACCGTTCATCCGCGGATTGGGCTATAACCGGGTGCTTACCCTGTATGATGGTATACGCCAGGAAGGGCAGCAATGGGGCGATGAACATGGTATTGAAATAGATGCGGACGGTTTAGGCCGGGTAGAAGTGGTTAAAGGTCCGGCGAGCCTGACTTATGGGTCTGACGCGCTGGCGGGTGTGATCAACATGATCCCGTACATTCAGCCGGATAGCACCGGTTTCAGGGGCGATGTTACCACCGAATATCATAACAACAACGGCATGGCCGCTACTTCGTTAGGGTTGGCATACAGCAAAAACGATTGGAAGTACAGCGTGCGCGGCACCTACAAAATGGCGCACGATTACCGCAACCAAACCGACGGCTATGTGTATAACAGCGGCTTTCGCGAACTGAACTTTACCGGCATTGCCCGTACCGATAAAAAATGGGGTTATACCCAGATAGCCGCCACCCTGTACCACAATTTGCAGGAGATACCCGATGGTAGCCGTGATTCGCTTACCCGCAGGTTTACCAAACAGGTGGCCGCGAATGACGATATCAAGAACCGTCCGCTGGTTACTGATGATGAATTGCGTACGTATGCCATTGCGCCATTGCATCAAAACATAAAGCATTACCGGGTGTATTCGCAAAGCCAATTCAAGGTAGGCGAGGGGAGCATCAACGCGCTGGTGGGTGTGCAGCAAAACATAAGGCAGGAGTACACGCACCCTACAGCGTTAAAACAAGCCGCGCTGGATATTGTACTGAACACATTGAACTACGAAGCCCGCTATAATATGCCGGTATTTGCGGGTATCGAGAGCACCATAGGTGCTAATGGCTTTTACCAAACCAACCGCAATAAAAACGCTACTGATTTCCCGATACCTGATTATAATTTGTTTGATATAGGCACTTACATTTTTGCCAAAAAAAGCTGGGGTAAGGTTGATGTTTCGGGCGGATTGCGGTATGATAACCGCCACATTAAGTGGAACGATTTTTACGTAGGAATTGACAAGCAAACCGGATTCGGTAAAAAAGAACAAGCAAATGCTCCTGGTGCACAATTGCAATTCCCGGAGTTTGATAAAAACTACACCGGTTTTTCCGGAAGTTTAGGCTTAACCTATAACATAACCGAACGATTGCTGATAAAAGCCAATGTGGCACGGGGCTATCGTGCGCCAAACATTACCGAGATTGGCTCCAACGGGCTCGACCCGGGGGCGCACATCGTGTACCTGGGTAACCGCACGTTTAAGCCGGAGTTCAGCCTGCAGCAGGATGTTGGCTTTATTGCTTACCTGCGCCATATGGATATTATGGCCGAGCTTTTTAATAACAACATCGATAATTATATATACCAGGCTCGTTTAACCGACGCTAACGGCAACCCGGTGGTAATTGTTGAGGGTAACAGCACGTATCAATACCAGCAATCAAAAGCGCGGTTGTATGGTGCCGAGTTCACCCTCAACCTGCATCCCGAAGGATTAAAATGGCTGAGCTTTAACAATAGCCTCTCCTACGTGCGCGGGATCAATAAAAACGAGGCGCTGATAGAACAATCAAACGGCGCCGCCAAGAACCTGCCATTTATACCGCCGCTGCATGTGCGCTCGCAACTGCGCTTTAAGCTGGATGCTGAATATGGTGCATTCTCCAAAATTTACGCGGGTGTTGAGGCTGACATCTACTCGGCACAAAATAAATTTTACGCCCTTGATAATACCGAAACCTATACCCCCGGCTACACACTTATTAATTTAAGCGCGGGCACCACCATCAAAACCACATCCGACAAAAAATACCTCGAACTTTTTTTTCAGGCTGACAATGTATTTGATAAGGTATATCAATCCAATCTTAACCGTTTAAAATACTTCGAGTATTACCAATCATCACCTAACGGCAGGCTGGGTATCTATAACATGGGCCGCAATTTAAGTGTAAAAGCGATATGGCATTTTTAGCGAAGCTTACTCCAGTCCCTCTTTTCGCTTGCGAAGAGAGGGATGTCAAGCGTAGCGATGACAGGGTGAGTTATTTTAGTGAATGTTGGAGTCGTATTTTGATGATATGGTTAAATAATATTCGCCGGTGAATTAACCTTTCAGTATTTTATCTGTCAAACTTAAACCCTGAGATTTAAAAATTACTCATCAGCGTTTAATATTTAGATTTTAGAAATTAGTGTTTAGATTTTAGCATTTTTGCCTTTATATGAAAAACTACAAAATATTATTATCTGCCGCGGCGCTGGCACTGGCATCATGCAGTGTAAGCAACAATAGTTCAAACAACGGCGATTCAACCGCCAGCAGTATCGATTCAACTACCCAAAATCAGGATGCACCAAAAACAATATATGCTACTATGCAAATTGCCGATACTGTAAAGATTGGCCAGCCGGTGAACCTGAAATTTACAGTTTACAACCCTGCTGATACCGCATCAAAATTTCTGAAATGGCATACCCCGTTCGAGCCGCCTTTAAGCAAATATGTTGATATTAAGGGAGAAGACGGGCAGGAAGCCAACTACAAAGGCGCTATGGCTAAACGTATGATGCCGCCACCTGCCGACAGCTACATTAATGTTGCCCCTGGCGACAGCACTTCTGCTACAGCCGACCTGTCAAAATCATACGCTATTGAAAAACCGGGTAAATACACCGTGGTATACAACAGCACAGGCGTAAGCGGCCTAACCGTTAAGGATAGCGTGAGCTTTGTGTACGTAAAATAAAACTGATAATGTTTATATGATGAGCCTCCCTGAAATTTTTAGGGAGGCTTTTTCTTTGATAATTGCCTAAAGAAACCCAACTTCGCAGTCCGAAAAAATGATGCTTATGGTAACCCATTTCAAAAAAATTGCCGCCGAACTTGCTGTTGCCGAAAAACAGGTAAGCGCAACCGCTAACCTGCTGGACGAAGGCGCTACCGTGCCCTTTATATCGCGCTACCGTAAGGAACTGACAGGCAGTTTGGATGAGGTGCAGGTAGCCGCCGTGCGCGACCGCCTGCAGCAACTGCGCGATCTGGATAAGCGTCGGGAAGCCATCCTGAAATCATTGGCTGATATGGGTAAACTAACACCGGAGCTGGAGGCTAAGATCAATGAGGCTGAAACGATGGTATCGTTAGAGGATATCTACCTGCCGTATCGCCCTAAGCGTAAAACACGTGCTACCACCGCCCGCGAAAAGGGTTTACAGCCTTTGGCCGATGCCCTGCTTCAGCAAAACAGGTTTGATGTGGATGCCGAAGCTGAAAAATATATCGATACCGAAAAAGGCGTTGCCGATGTTAACGAAGCCCTTGCCGGTGCACGTGATATTATTGCCGAGTACATTAGCGAACATGCCGATACTCGCACCAAAATGCGTGAACTGTTCATCGAAAAAGGCACCATACAAAGCAAGGTGGTTGACGGTAAGGAGCAGGAAGGTATTAAGTATAAAGATTATTTTGATTGGAGCGAAGCGGTAAAAACCGCGCCATCGCACCGTATACTGGCCATGCGCCGCGGCGAAAAGGAGGAAGTACTTTGGCTTGATATTAAACCGGCAGATGATGAAGCGACCGGTTTATTAGAGAAGGTGTTTATAAAAGGCAATAACCCCGCATCGCAACAGGTACAGTTAGCTTTGCTGGATAGTTATAAACGCCTGCTCAAACCATCGATGGAAACCGAGGTGCGCCTGTTCACAAAAAAGAAGGCTGATGAAGAGGCCATCCGCGTATTTGCCGAGAATGCCCGCCAGTTGTTGCTGAGCGCTCCGCTTGGGCAAAAACGTGTTATGGCTATCGACCCTGGTTTCCGTACCGGCTGCAAGGTGGTTTGTTTGGATGAACAGGGCAAACTGCTCGAAAACGCCACCATATACCCGCACACCGGTGCAGGCAACGTTAAGGAAGCCGAGAAAACGGTTAAGTACTTAACAGATCAATACCAAATACAGGCCATAGCCATAGGCAACGGCACCGCCGGGCGCGAAACCGAAGTTTTTGTACGTGGATTGAATTTAGCGGATGTTACCATCGTGATGGTGAACGAAAGCGGCGCTTCGATCTACTCCGCGTCAGATGTTGCCCGTGAGGAATTTCCGGATAAGGATGTTACCGTACGTGGCGCGGTATCTATCGGTCGCAGGCTGATGGATCCCTTGGCCGAGCTGGTAAAGATCGATCCGAAATCAATAGGCGTAGGCCAATACCAGCACGATGTGGATCAAAATAAATTGCAAACCTCGCTGGATGATACAGTGATCAGTTGCGTAAACGCCGTTGGTGTAGAGTTGAACACGGCTTCAAAGCAGATACTGGCTTATATATCAGGCCTCGGGCCGCAGTTAGCACAAAATATTGTTACCTATCGTGATCAGAACGGCGCTTTTAAACGCCGTGACGAACTGCGTAAGGTTGCCCGCCTTGGTGATAAAGCCTATGAGCAGGCCGCTGGCTTTTTACGCATCCGCGATGCCGCGAACCCGCTTGATGCCAGTGCCGTACATCCCGAGCGTTATCAATTAGTAGAACAAATGGCTAAGGATCATAATTGCTCTGTAAAAGAATTAATGACCGAAGATAAGCTGCGCAAAAGCATCAGCCTGCAAAAATATGTGTCGGACACGGTAGGCCTGCCCACCCTGAACGATATTATGGCCGAGCTGGCTAAACCGGGTCGCGACCCGCGTGAGCAGTTTGAGGCCTTTAGCTTTACCGATGGTGTTAATGCCATCAGCGACCTGAAAGTGGGCATGAAACTACCGGGCATCGTAACCAACATCACCAACTTTGGTGCTTTTGTGGATATTGGCGTACACCAGGATGGCCTGGTGCACCTGAGCCAGATCACCAACCGTTTTATTAAAGATCCGAACGAGGTATTAAAGGTACATCAAAAGGTGGAGGTGCGGGTTACTGAGGTTGATGTTAACCGCAAACGCATCTCGCTATCAATGAAGGATGACGAAAAACCTGCCGCACATCGTCGTAACGATAACAACAGGGGGGCATCCACCCAAAAAAGTAAGCCACACCCGGAAACGGATATGGCTGCTAAGCTGGCTGCTTTAAAAAGTAAGTTCAAGTAAAAAATTATTCCAGTGTTATTTGGCGTTTAATGCTTTCCTCGAGTGAAATGAATGTTTCGGTACGCTGAATGCCGCTTACGCTTTGTATATGCTCGTTCAGCACTTCGCGCAGGTGATTGGTATCGTGGCATACAATTTTGGCAAAAATGCTCCAGCTACCGGTGGTATAATGCAGTTCAACAATCTCGTTGATCTTTTTTAACTGTGCTACTGCCTCCTGGTATTGCGAGCCTTTTTCAAGATAGATACCCAAAAAAGCGGTTATGTCATACCCGAGTTTTTGAGGATCAACCTCAAGGCTCGCGCCCTTGATCACGCCCATCTCCTCAAGCTTTTTCATACGTACGTGTATGGTACCGCCTGATACGATCAACTCTTTAGCGATCTCGGTATACGGGGTAGTTGCATTTTTCATCAGGATTGATAATATCTGAATATCCAGATTATCAATTTCTAAATTTTGGGCTTTTCTGTGGGGCATAAATTAGAAAATCTATATTTTAATACAAGTTTAATTAAAACTTGCATAAAAATAAAATTATTTTGTTGAAATATTTGCAAGAATTTAATAACTCCTTTAAATTTGTATTAAGCAAATGAGAAATGCTTAACGTTCTTTTTTAACAAAAATACTGTTGGGTGGTGAAATTTTTGGCAGACACACCTCCTTGTCCCGGTGGCGGAGATCATAGGAAACCCGAAGCGGGCTAACTACTCTGTGGAGGTTCGAATCCTTCCCCAACAGCATCCGATGGCTCGGATAAATACTGTAGGATGGTGAAATTTTGGCAGACACACCTCCTTGTCCCGGTGGCGGAGAACCTGGGAAACTCTTAGCAATAAGAATAACCACTCCGTGGAGGTTCGACTCCTTCTCCTACAGCTCTTCTCATAATTTAGGTTTATAATTGGTTAGTAAAGGCCCCTGCCCATCAGGGGCTTTGCTTTTTTATAAGGTTTTTGAGTCAAAAACTTATTAAGAACTACCTCTTCTCCAGCCCAAACACCTCCGCCAGTAATTCATACGATCTCAATCTGTCCTTAAAATCCTCACAAATGGTTACCGCTATTATTTCGTTTACCTGGTATTCTTCGGCCAGGGCGGTAAGTTTTTGTTTGAGCTCATCGGGCTTGCCGGTAATTATACGCTTGCTATGGTGAATAAGCCTGTCCACCTCGGGTTGGCTGTACACAAAATCCTTTACATCATCATACGTTAGCGGACCAATAGGACCGCCACGCTCAAACTGTAAAAAGCGGTGCTCCATTACCGCACGGTGTTGCATAAGCTTTTCTTCATCTTCTGAGCAAAAAACAAACAGCGCTACGTTAGCCTGCGGCTCAGGCATATCCTCTGATGGCTGAAAGCGCTCGCGGTAGAGCTGTACAGCCGCTGCGCCGCCATTAGGGTTAATGAAGTGGGCGTATGATAACCCCATGCCAAAATGAGCCGCAAACAAGCCGCTTTGCCCGCTGGAGCTTAGCAGCCACATGCCCGGCACGGTTTGTACCTGTGGTATAGCCCGTATCTTAGCTTTGATGGTGCCCGGTTCGCCTCGGTCATGAAAATAGTCCACCAGATCGGCAAGCTGTTCAATAAAATCCTGTTCCCTGAATTGGTTAGATGGGTTGAGTATGCCTGCGGTAATACGGTCGGTGCCCGGCGCACGGCCCATCCCCAGGTCTATACGGCCGGGAAACAGGGCTTCCAGCATCCTGAAATTCTCTGCAACCTTCAGCGTACTGTGGTTAGGCATCATAATACCACCCGAGCCAATGCGCAGATGTTTGGTTACGCCTGCCAGGTGGGCTATCAACACTTCGGGTGTTGAGCCGGCCAGTATGCCGGTGTTATGATGTTCGGACACCCAAAAGCGGTGGTAGCCCAGTTTATCAGTAAGTTGTGCAAGTGCTATAGTTTCCTGAACGGCCTGCACGGCAGTAGCGCCTTTGCGCACCGGCGATTGGTCAAGAACGCTAAGTGTTAATTTATTTGTACCCATGATTACTTTTCGTGGTGCAAAAATAAACCCGTAATGCGTTTGGATTTGATCATTACAGCGTTTATGGCATTCAGATTACGCTGTGCTATATAATGTTGATGTTATCAGCATTGCTGAAGCTGCATCAATCAGCATGCCTTTTGTAATAGCCGAGGCCTAATGTAGCTCCTAAACCAACGTGGCTGTATTTTGAAATATTGCCGAATAATTTTAGGCCAACTGCGCCGCCAATGCTATATCGTGCCTTTTTTTTCCTGAACCAGTTTATATTGATCTCCCACGGAAAACCGATGTAACGGCTGTTATGGTTAATTGCATCTTGGGATGTATATGATAACTGGTTCCTTTTATTAAATGATGTACCTATTGATGCACTCATGTTATTGATGCTTTGGCCATACAATATGCCAAACTCATCATAATCAGGAGAGTAAGTTACCGGCGGCGTGGTGTAAAGATGTTCGCCTTGCGTTGCATGTAGCGCTTTTATAGTAAAGATGTGCTGGTTGTATTGATAGTTAAGTTCAGCACCTAAATTAAGCCCATGGTTACCGGCGCCAAAAAGGGTGTTAAAAAAAATGACGGGGTTGCTTTTTATAGCCGTGTCCCGCATAGGGGCTTTGAAGGATTTTGCACTGTTTTGGGCATATGCACCAGTAGCTGTAAGCAGAAGAAATAGCAGCAATGTTTTGATTATAATAAAGGTTAAGTACCTCAATATATGAAAAACTAATTACTTAAAGCAAAACGCCCGGTTTTGTGCCGGGCGTTCTCGTTTATCTCTTTTTTACAAATGCGGTTTTGAGTACAATGCTCATACCTTCTATCCGGCAATCAATTTCCTCCGGGTCATCGGTGAGGCGTATCTTTTTTACCAGGGTGCCTTGTTTAAGGGTGGTGTTACCGCCTTTTACCTTGAGGCTCTTGATAAGGGTAACCGAGTCGCCATCATTAAGCTGATTGCCGTTGCTGTCTTTTACTATTACTTTATCGTCCATTATTAAATAGGTGGTTAAAAAAATAAGCCTGCTTAAAAAGCAGGCTTAAAAATTGTATTTAGTTTGGTTTGGAGGTCTTATTTGGTAACATACATTACCTGTTTAACCGCCTTAACCACTCTGTCGGCATTTGGCAGGTACTCCTGTATCAGGGTAGGAGCGTACGGCAGGGGCACATCGCCACCCATAATACGTTGAATAGGCGCGTCTAAGTAATCAAACGCATCTTTTTGTACTTTAAAAGCAACCTCGGTAGCAATTGAACCTAATGGCCAGCTTTCTTCAACAATCACCAAACGGTTAGTTTTTTTAACCGACTCGATAACGGTTGCGTAATCAATAGGGCGAACGGTGCGCAGATCGATCACCTCGGCGTTGATGCCTTCTTTAGCCAGTTCTTCGGCAGCGGCGTTAACCACTTTCATTATTTTACCAAAACCAACCAGGGTAACATCAGTGCCTTCTTTAACCACTTTTGCTTTACCTATTTCAATGTAGTAGGTTTCTTCAGGCACTTCGCCTTTGTCGCCGTACATTAATTCAGATTCCATAAAGATAACCGGGTCCGGATCAAGGATGGCTGATTTTAGCAAACCTTTAGCATCGTAAGGGTTTGACGGTACAACCACTTTTAAGCCCGGGCAGTTGGCATACCAGTTTTCAAAACATTGGCTGTGCTGTGAGCTAAGCATACCCGCGTTACCGGTTGGGCCACGGAAAACGATAGGCACAGAGAACTGGCCACCGCTCATGCTCATCATTTTAGCTGCTGCGTTGATCACCTGGTCAATAGCTACAAGCGAGAAGTTGAACGTCATGAACTCGATGATCGGTTTTAAACCATTCATGGCCGAGCCGATACCGATACCCGCAAAACCCAATTCAGAGATAGGCGTATCAATAACGCGTTTCGCGCCAAATTCATCAAGCATACCCTGGCTTACTTTGTAGGCACCGTTATATTCGGCAACCTCTTCGCCCATCAGGTATATTTTATCGTCATTGCGCATTTCTTCCTGCATTGCCTCGCGAAGCGCTTCTCTGAATTGTATTTCTCTCATTGTACTTTGAAAAATGATTTTTTACGGACGCAAATATAATCGATAATGTTTGAAATACAACCTGTGGCGTGGTTCCAATTTTATTTTACAGGTTTGTTACAATAGTGAGCGGTAAACAGTTTTCGGATTGCAGTAGCCCGGGTGCAGACTTGTTTTTTTAAACCGTATTTAAACAAATTGCTACATTAGCCATTATAAACTTTATCAGCATGAAATTTCCATCGGTTAAAAACCTGGCCGAAAGCGCCGCCAAAACCGCAAAGCGCTTTCCGTTTGAATTGTTTTTCGCGCTCACGGCAACCATCGCCACTACTGTAAATATCGAGTTAAATGATATTGCCCGCAATGCCGAAAGCTGGTGCCTGCGCCTTACCATGATGGGTAACCTGGGTTTGCTGCTCAACCTGTCGGCAACCCTATACGCCGAAGCAAAGGGATTAACCAAGGCCCGAAAGCTGATTTTAAGCGTAATAGCCTCGGGTGTAGCCATAGCTATATTGTTCGTGATAAATCCTGCCGAGCGCGAATCCGACTATACCCGTTTCTTTTTACTGAGCCTGGCATTTCACCTCATGGTAGCTTATGCCGGCTTTACCGCTAAAGGGCATATTCAGGGCTTTTGGCAGTTCAATAAAACCCTGTTTCTGCGGTTTTTAACATCGGCGCTTTATTGCGTGGTATTAGGCCTGGGTATTTCGGCAGCTATCGGAGCGGTCAATTATCTTTTCGGGGTTGAATTTGAGTTTGATACTTACCGGATTATATGGACATGGATCGTGTTCATGTTCGGCACCATTTTCTTTTTATCGGGCGTGCCTGTGGGTTTGCAGGCGTTAGATCAGGATGTAAGCTATCCTAAAGGTTTAAAAGTATTTACCCAATATGTGCTTATACCGCTGGCAACCATCTATGTGGCCATACTGTTGGCTTACGAGGTTAAAATAATAACTCAATGGAACCTGCCCAAAGGTAATGTAGGCTACCTGATTATGGGTTACTCGGTATTCGGCATCCTTTCGCTGTTACTGGTTTATCCTATACGTGAGCAAGCCGAAAACAAGTGGCTCAAAACATACGCCCGCAGCTTTTACTTTTTGATGCTACCTTTGCTGGTACTGCTTTTTGTAGCCATTGGTGCAAGGGTATTTAAGTATGGTATTACCGAGTTTAGGTACTTTTTAATAACGCTGGCATGCTGGCTGCTGTTCATCACCATATACTTTTTGCTGTTTAAAAAGCAGAACATTAAGCTGATACCGATAACGTTGAGCATCCTTGCCCTGCTATCGGTTTACGGGCCGCAAAGCGCGTACTCGGTGTCTGAATTTTCTCAGCGAAGCATCCTTGCCAATATCATGAAGCGTAATAACAGTTATAGCGATGGCCGGTTCATTCCTGTTAAAAAAATAAGCAAGCAGGATGGCAACCGTGCAGTAGCGGTGCTGGAATACCTGGTAAACCGGCATGACCTTACTTCGCTGCAACCTTATTTTAAAGCAGACCTGCAAGCGGTAAGTGACTCAATAGGCAAGCGGAAAAGCAAATGGAATACAGGCTTTATTGTGAACCGGTACGAATTGCGGATGAACAAATTAACCTGGGTAAAAAAACAGTTAAATCTTAATAAATTCAGCGGCAGATATTATGATGGTGACATTGTAGAAGTTAATTTGCCATTTGTGAATTATAATTTTACGAATATAGATGAAGTGCTGGCATTAAAAGGATATGATTATATAGTTGATGTGAATGCTTATACCGATACTGCCGGTGTAATATCAAGGGGATCGGATTTAACCATCAAACAACAATCTAAAGCTTATAAGTATTCAATATGGATTAATAATGAACTGATTACTTTTGATCCGAATGAGTTGATCACTACATTGACTGCCAGGTACCCTAAAAAAGATGATGAGGGAGCTGATACAAATATTGAAGCGGTTACCATCCCGGCATCATTATTAACACTTACGGAGCAGTCAAAAAGTTTTGAAGTAAAACTGGTGTTGAGCCGATTGAGCTACAGTTATGAAAATAAAAAGATAACCCGAATTGATCTGAGCGGCACTTACCTCATTAAGCGCAAATAAAAAAAGGAAGGCCTGGAATTACCGGGGCCTTCCCTTTTTTTATTTGCGATGTTCATTAGTCATTAGGCAGTTGTCATTAGTATTTCATTCAATGACTAATGACTAATGACTAATGATCTCAATGCCTAATGTCTGAATTATTTTCTTTCACCTTTCAAGGTCGCAGCTATCTCTAACGCTTTTTTAGCATTAACAATGCCGCCTGTTTTTGATAGGGTGGTAAAGTCAACCTTATCTGTTTTGCTGCCCGGTTTTAAAACCATGGTGCCGTTAAGCGGCGCTGCCGATTGCAGGATAACCTGTTTCAATTGCTTTGCGCTTAGTTTTGGATAATATTCAAGTACCAATGCCGCAACACCTGCTGTAATTGGCGAGGCAAAGCTGGTGCCATCGGCGGTGTTAAACTCGGCATCCTTATCAACCGATGTTACTTTTACACCCGGCGCGAATACGTCAACATTCTTTTTACCATAGTTGCTGAATGATCCGGCCAGTTCCTGGTCGTTCTTCGCGGCCGATGCACCCACCACAATCACATTATCCATATCGGTAACCGAGCCATCCTCAAAAGTATCATTCGGAAATTGTGGCTTGGCATCAACATCCTGGTTATCGTTACCTGCGGCCTGCACTAATAATACATCCTTTGATGCCGCGTATTTAAAGGCATCATCAACCCATTTTTTATGTGGCGACAGCTTTTTGCCAAAACTCATGTTGATGATCTGCGCGCCATTATCTACCGCGTAACGTATGGCTTTGGCTATATCCTTATCATACTCATCACCATTAGGTACGGCTTTAATACCCATAATGCGCACATTATCGGCAACGCCATCAATACCGTAGCCGTTGTTGCGTACAGCACCTATTAAACCGGCAACACCTGTACCGTGCGATGCGTCAGGAAATTTAACGATGTTGCTGCCATAAGGCTTGGTATCCCAAATATCCGGGTTGTCTCCCACTATTTTTTGGCGTGAGGTAAGGTCGGGGTTAAGGTCGTTGTTCAGTTTAGTGAGGTATTCACTCAGTTCTTTAATAACACCCGCGGCATCGTCATCGCCGCCCTGCTGGGTAAATATTGATTGCCATATGGCTTTGCTCTGCATAATGGTATCATTAGCGGAGGTGATCTTCTCCAGGTCGCCTTTTTTAAATGAACCATCGGAGTTGAGTTTCAATTCACGTTTAAGGTAGCCGCTGGTAGCCATCAGTACATTCAATACCGGCGATAGCTGTTCGGTTTCGGTTTTTGCCTTGGCTACGGTGGTATCATGCGTAGCTTTTACCTGTTGCCAGTAGGCAAATTCTTTTTTGTTGGTTGCAGTAGCTTCGGTAAGGCCGGCATATTTGGGTTTAAGGCGATTATACTCACGCACCTCTTCGGTAGTTTCGGTATAATCGGCTTTGCCGCCCGGGCCGCCTAAAAAGTTCCAGCCGTGCACATCGTCAATATAACCGTTCTTGTCGTCGTCCTTTCCGTTGGCGGCTTTTTCCTTCGGGTTTGTCCAAAGTATGGGCTGCAGATCCTTTTGCGCGGTATCAATACCACTGTCAATAGTAGCAACCACTACGGTTTTGCTTTTTTTACCTTTTACAAGTTCATAAGCAGGCGTAAGGCTTATGCCAAAAAAACCATCGCTTTTCAGGTCGAGCAGGTGCCAGTTTTTGGGTAATTCAGCGGCGGGAGCCGGTGGAGTTGCAGGTGTTTGCGCGTATGTAGCAAGGTTTAGCAATAAAGCGCCAGCCAGCAGCGGTGCGGCTATCGTTCGTTTTATATTAAGCATGAATAAATGATTGTTTTAATATTTATTATATGATGTAAGTTATTTGTATGATGAATGCCGGTTGTTGGCCGGTGTTAATTTGTCAGATCGGTCATGGTATATGTACGTGTACTAAAATTATAGTTTTTGTCGTTTATATGTAAATCGTCAACGTAATAACAGTAAGGTTGCGTATTATGTTGTACCTTTATCAAAGGTAATTTTTTAATCCGATTTCGATCAGCAACCCTCCTTCGCATTCGTACCCATTGATATTTGTTTATTATCAGGTAGTTACAACCGAAAGGTGTTAGCTAATGTTCGGATGTGGAAAACTTAATTATCCTGACGATAATTATAGTTATTAAATTGAACGCAAATAAGCCTTCAGGCAATTAAAATTGCTTTGTAAGCGAGATGTTCTGCAAACAAAATAGTGAATGGAAGAAGAATTTGAATTTGGTTTTACTGAGGATCCCAAGTTCTCGGTAGAACGTTACGAAGAGATGATTCGTAACCACGACCAGTACTTTTTTGATGCCCAGGCGTTTGAGAACATTATCGACTACTACATCGAGAAGAACGACCCGCCGAAAGCATTACAGGTAGTGGAGTATGCCCGTAACCAGCATCCGTTTGCCGCTGTATTTTTAGTAAAGCAGGCGCAATTGTTAATGGTTACAAACCGTGCGAGTGATGCTTTTGAAGCTCTTGAAAAAGCCGCCATGCTCGAAGCGTCTGACCCGGATATCTACATTATCCGCGGTAACTTGTACGAGAGCATGGAGCGCTATACCGAAGCCCTTGAGAATTACGAAAAAGCCCTTGAACTGGCCGACGATACCGACGAGGTATTGCTGCATATGGCCTACGTTCATCAAAACATGGGCGATTATGAACAGGCCGTGGTGTACCTTAAACGCTGCCTTGAGCAGAATATGGAGAACCAGGATGCCCTGTACGAACTGGCATTTTGCTATGACGTGCTTGATAATCAGGCCGAAAGTGTACAGTTTTATCAGCAATATATTGATAATGAGCCATACAGCTATGCCGCATGGTATAACCTCGGCAATGCCTTTACCAAACTGGGTTTGTTTGAAAAGGCCATAGACGCCTATGATTATGCCATCCTCATCAAGGACAGCTTCGCGTCAGCCTACTTTAACAAAGGTAACGCGCTGGTTAACCTCGAGAAATATGCTGAGGCCATTGAAGTGTACCGCCAGACTTTTGAGTATGAGCAGCCTAATGCCGACACTTATTGCGCTATTGGCGAATGCTACGAAAAGCTGGAGCAAATGGATGATGCCCGTGCCTTCTATAAAAAATCGGTTAAGATGGACCCCAAGCTGGCCGATGCCTGGTTTGGTATCGGGGTAACGCTCGATTTTGAGGAACGTTATTTTGAGGCGCTGCATTTTTATAAAAAAGCGCTTGATCTCGACCTGTCAAACGCCGACTACTGGTTTGCTATTGCTGATGCCGAGTATAAGCTGGGCCATATACCAGAGGCTGAAAAGGCTTATGAAAAAGTAGTTGAACTTAACCCGGTTGATGTAGATGCCTGGTTGGATTATTCATCCATACTATATGAGCAGGAAAAACTGGGCGAGGCCATAGAGGTGATGACACAGGCCATCAAAAATAACCCCGACGCGGCAGAGTTATATTACCGTATGGTGGCTTATCTTTTTGCCAAAGGCGATTACAATGAGGCGCTAAACCAACTGGAAATGGCGCTTACTACTGATCCTGAAAAACATTATATCCTGTTTGATTATTTGCCTCAGTTGCAAAAAAACAAGGTAATCATTGACATCATCAGCAGGTATACAAGATAGTTTTTTGATTAATGCTTTATTTTTTCAGCGGCCGGATAACCCGGCCGCTGTTTTTTTTTATATGCTCATGTAAGGTTTCCACCAGTTAGATACCTCATTCGCTTCAACATCTGTAGGTGTGCCCGGCGAAGGCATAAACAGGCTGATGCCTTTTTGCGCGGCAAAGTCAAGCACCTTTTCGGCAGGCTCGTACCAGGCATGAGGGGCAAGGTTAAACGTACCCCAGTGTATAGGTAGCATTATTTTACCTTTTAAGGCTAAATGCGCGTTGGTAGCATTGTCAGGCCCCATATGTATATCGGGCCAGTGTTTGCCATAGGCGCCAACCTCAAGCATGGTCAAATCAAACGGACCAAACGCGTCGCCAATATCTTTAAAGCTTGGGGATGGCCCCGAATCGGCACCAAAATAAATATTATGCTGCGGCCCTTTTATCACGAATGACGACCATAAGGTTTCATCGCGGTTAAACAAGCCCCTGCCCGAAAAGTGCCTGGCCGGGGCAGCGGTTATGGTCAGGTTATCCAGTTGGGTGCTGTCGCCCCAATTAAGTTCGGTAAAAGTTTTAACGCCCCATTTGCGCAGGTATTGGCCTACACCCAATGAACATATGAACGGAATATTTTTGGTTGCCAGGTATTTGATGGTGTGCTCATCCAGGTGGTCATAATGATCGTGCGAACTGATCACGGCATCAATATGCGGCAGTTGGTTTAGTGCAAGCGGGGCATCAAAAAAGCGCTTAGGCCCTATACTTTGCGAAAATGATACCCGCTGGCTCCAAACCGGGTCGGTAAGCAGGCGTTTGCCGTCAATCTCAATAATAATGCTCGAGTGGCCTATCCAGGTAATACGCAGGCCGGTTGCAGGTGGCGTATTGTAAACGCCGGCATCGGTAGTAAACGGGCCCAGCTTTTTAAGTGGTACATTCTCCTGTTTATTATTGATGTATTCGCGCAGTATTGACGGCATTTTACCAAAGCCCGCGGCATCGGTAGGGATAATGTTGACAAATTTTTTGCCCTGTTTTTTAGCGGGTTGTATGCCCATAGTTGTGGTGTGTTTTTGTACAGGGCTAATATGGCGTTTTACAATTCAATCGTTTTGTAAAAAAGTAATGCATTTGTCGCAAAACTGCTGCAATACAGCGGGTAACTGTTTATCGGTATACGGATGCCTGCCGCCAAACACATGGTCGCCGCCTGGAATAATATATAGCTCGGCATTTGGCTGCGCGGCATGCAATTCCTGCGCGTGCGATAGCGGTACGGTCGGGTCTGCATCGCCATGGGCAATAAGCCAGGGCCGCGCGATCTCCGTAGCGCGAACAATGATGTTTAACCGTTCAGGGTTTTTATCCAGGTCATCAAGCAGGGTCGACTTAACCGGCATTTGCTGCCCCGTGCGCTGGTTCGGGAAGTGCATTACACCCATCAGCTTCCATTGCTTTTCGGCCTGGCGCGGCCACAGGTTTCTAAAGGTGGCCACCGCGGCCATGGTAATCAGCTTTTTTATGCGCGAATCTTCAGCCGTTTGTATAATGCTTACGCCGCCGCCCATGCTGTGCCCAATTAAATAAACCTGGTCGGTACGTTTAAAGGCAGCGCCGCTGGCCGCAAAATCCAATACGTGTTTCAGGTCATCTAATTCAATTGAAAATGTGTTCTCGCTAAAACTGGTCAGGTCGGCAAACTCGGTAGGTTCATCAGCCGTGGTACCGTTATGCGAAAAGTTGAACTTTAAAAAACGGAAACCCTGTTGCGCAAAATACCGGGCAATAAGGTTATGAGTGCCCCAATCCTTAAAACCCTTAAAGCCATGCGCGAAGATGACGAGCGGGGCATCCCGCTTTTCGGTATCCACGGTAATATCAAGAGCTATGGGGCGGCCTTTAGCGCCTGGAGTAACAAAGTTTTCCTGTACGATCATTATAATAATTACTGTAATTAGCTAACCTGTTTGTTACCGTTTTGTTTAATCAGGCTTTGGTTTGCTGTGCCGCACCACCAGGCCCATGCTATCAGTAAGGGTTGTAATATTATTAACCTTACCCAGGCCAGCAGCGGGGTAACGTTAAGGGAGCCCAATTGCAGCGGCGCGTTAGCAACCATGCTGATGTGCACGGGTAAAAAAGCGATCAGCATCAGTATAATACCATATGCTGAAAACCTACGGGTACTTGCCGGAATAAGCAGCGCGGCAAAAAATATTTCAAATATGCCTGCCAGTAAATTCAATATTTCGGGAAAGGGCAGGTAAGGCGGTATAATTTTTATGTATGATGCCGGGCTGATAAAATGGTTAATACCTGCCAGCGCATAGCCAATGATCATGAGTATAAGCGCCGCCTTTTTCATGGGTTAATTTTTTATTTGTATATGATAACTGCCTTACAGCTAAGTTGCTTTTAAATAATAATACGTACAGGCAACCTCAAAGCTTTTTTACAGGTAATTGTTTATAGGGTAACTGATAAGTAATAAATGCAAAATATTGTTTTGTGTTGTTGCGTGTGCGGGTCGAAAAATGTTTATTTGCAGCCCCGTAATCAATAGATGAATGTTATTTATATACATTCTAAATACGGCTGTTTGACAAAGTGTTGACATAAGGGGTATTTATTCCTGTTATTTTTGTTGGGTTAAATTTAAAACTGCTTTGAAGTATTTAAAGGTTATAGCTTTTACGCACAAACAGATCGAGCTGAAGGAGTTGGGGAAATTGGTGATTTGCCAGGAGGATCTGACCGTTAAACTTCAAAGGGTTAAGGTTGAGTTCGGTATTTCCGAATTGTTTTACCTGGCTACCTGTAACCGTGTGGTATTTGTTATGGCCACTTCGCAAAATGTGGACAGGCCTTTTGCCGAAAAATTTATCGGTTCGCTTGAGATGGGCTTGTGCTCACACTATATGGGTACCTTTATGGATGCCGCCGTTATTTATGAAGGTAAGGATGCACTGAACCATTTGCTGCGCACCTCATGCTCGTTAGAAAGTTTAGTGGTAGGCGAAAAGGAAATTTTAGCCCAGATACGTAAAGCATATGAGCAAGGCAGGGAAGGTGGCCTAACCGGGGATTACCTGCGAATGGTGATGAACTGTGTGGTTAAAACAGCTAAAGAGGTTTACACCCATACCAATATCTCTAAAAACCCTATCTCGGTAGTATCCCTGGCTTACCGTAAACTAAAGGATCTTAAACTTTGCTCAAACGCCCGCGTACTTATCATCGGCGCCGGCGAAACCAACCGCAACATCAGCAAATATCTTCAAAAACATAAATTCAGCAACTTTGTGGTATTTAACCGCACCGTAGCTAATGCCCGGCAGTTAGCTGCTGATTTGGGTGGCGAAGCTTACGGGCTTGAGGAGCTTGCCAACTATAAAAACGGGTTTGATGTAATTATAACCTGTACATCGGCAACATTGCCAATAATTACCCCGGAGCTGTACGCCTCATTACTAAACGGCGAAACAGGCCGCAAGACTGTTGTTGACCTTGCCGTACCTAATGATACCGCTCCCGAAGTATTGGAGCAGTTTCCGGTTAACTTTATCGAGGTGCACTCGCTTAATGAGGTAGCCAAACGCAACCTGCAGGAGCGTTACCAGGAGTTGGTACACGCTGAGGCTATTATTGTTGATAATATGGCCGAGTTTAGCCTGCAGCTTAAACAGCGCCGTGTAGAGATAGCCATGCGCCAGGTGCCTGAAAAGATTAAGGAAATACGCAGCACCGCCTTAAATACCGTTTTTGTTGATGAGGTTCAAGGCCTTGATCAGCAATCGCGCGAGGTACTTGAAAAGGTGATCAGCTATATGGAAAAGAAATATATCAGCGTACCCATGATTATGGCGAAGGATATATTGATTAACGGTAACTAAGCCGTTTAGCGTGCAGCCTTTGTAAGGTTGCCCTGTCTGTCAAAATACAATACATATTTATTAAGTAAAGCGGCCCCGCTGCTGTCGGTCACTGTAAAGTGGTGTTCTATTTTATAGCCTATAAATTGTGGCTTTACCTTTTTAATAATACCTGCCTGTAGTTTCCTGAATCCGGCTTGTTTCCTTTCATAATACCCGCTCTCCTTCCGCTCGTTAAACAATTTAAAGTTTTCGCCCATTTCCTGGAAACGCAGGGCTTCGATCTGCATAATAGAATCTTCAAGGCGTATGTAAGCACTATCGTTACGGTATGACAGGATGATGCTGTCCGGTCCGTCAAAACCAAGTGGTTTATATCCCGGTGTATCGGCAAGGTTTTTTGCGGCCCATTGTTTTGCGTTGGCATTTGCTGTTGCAACAGTATGGTCGTTAATTTTTTTACCGGTACATGCCGATGTAAAAAGGCCGATTATAAGGCAGTATAGTGGGCGCATAGTTGCAATATAACGTTTAAAGTAATTATTAGCATGTAACAAGTTGTGCTTTAATATGGTAAATATTTAATTTGCAGTATGATAAGGTCAAAGCTTTTTTGGACTGCGGCAATCATGCTGGCTGTTATTCCTTTGTTATGTATCGATATTGCCGAGCACCGCCTGGCTTGGGAGAAGGATGTACGGGAGGAGATGATTAACGTAGTTCAAAATGTATATGAACTTAGCCGCGAGCAAAAAGCGCACATTCTGGATAATATTCTTGAACGTAACCACACGCTTAATATGCTTATCTATTTAAAAAGCTTTTTGGTATTAGCGTTATTAATAGGGGGAGTATGGTTACTTATAAAATACAAACGCCAAAGCGGTAAAATAGCTAAGCCGCTGGTTTTCACCTTGGTTTTAATGGTATTATTCACGGGTGCAAAATTCGGCATAGCCTTAACGCTTAATCCTCAAAATCAAAAGATAAAATTTATAAGTATTGATGATCGCGAAACAGATATTAATAACGTAATAACCCAAAACTTTAAGGGTAAGGTAGTTTACATTGATTTTTGGGGAACAACCTGCGGGCCATGCCTGGCCGAATTCAGGGATTTTACAAAACCTTTGAAGGAAAAGTACCGGCAATCAGGTAAAATAGGCTATCTGTACATCTCTCAGGGTAATGAGTATTTATGGCGAAAGCAGGTTGCCAAATATGATGTAGAGGGTACTCATCTTTTTTTAAGCGGTGAACAATACGATAAGCTGTACCATAATGCTGTGCAAAACAAGTTGGCGCAAATAGCAATGCCAACCTATGTTATTGTAAATGCGCAAGGGGAAATAGTTGAAACCGATGCCAAACGGCCGAGTGATAGTAAAGCCTTGTTTGCCCAGTTAGATAAATATCTGCAATAACAGTATCTATAGTGTTAGCTTGTAAGGCTTTCGGTCACTTCAATTTCATATCGTTAATTATTAAATAAACCAAAGCACTAAAAAGCTAAATTTGTGGTCGCTAATACATGATCTCTTTGGATAGAACACTCATTATAGGAACCCGCGGAAGTGACCTCGCGCTATGGCAGGCCAATTTTGTTAAGGACAGTTTGGCGGCTATCAATATCAGGGCCGAATTAAAGATCATCAAAACACAGGGCGACCGTATCCTGAATTTAAGTTTTGATAAGCTGGAAGGTAAAGGCTTTTTTACCAAGGAGTTGGAAGAAGAGCTGCTTGCCGGCACCATTGACCTGGCCGTACATTCACATAAAGATCTGCCTACTGAGAACCCTCCGGGGCTGATAATAGCGGCGGTATCTGAACGTGAGGATCCTGCCGAACTGCTGCTTATATTAAAGGATTGTGTGGATGTGCGCCAAAAGATGTCGGTTAAATACGGCGCTATTGTGGGTACATCGTCCAACAGGCGAAAGGCGCAATTGCTGGCCGTTCGCCCCGATTTGGAAATTGAGGATCTGCGCGGCAACGTACCTACTCGTATTGGTAAGCTGCGCGATGAAGATTACGATGCCATTATGCTGGCCAAGGCGGGTGTTGCCCGTTTAGGTTTGGATTTGAGCGAGTTTTATGTAGAGGAATTAACACCTACCGAATTGATACCCGCGCCCGCGCAAGGTGCGCTGGCTATCCAGATAAGAGAGAACGACGCGGAGCTATTTGAGGCGCTGCAAGCCCTCAACCATGCCGATGTTGCCGAAGAACTGGCGGTAGAGCGTAACGTACTCAAGCTTTTTGGTGGTGGTTGCCACCTGCCTTTAGGCTGCTATTGCCGCAAGGATGAAGATAAATTCCAGGTGTTTACCTCAAAAGCCGATACCGGTGAGGGCTTCCCCGACCGCCTATTTATAGAGGCTGATACCACCGAAGGCCTGGCTGAAAAGGTAGTAGCCAGGTTTGGTGCCGAACGTAAGCATCCGGCTAAAGTGTTCATCTCTCGCGAGGTAAGCGAGAATAGTTATTTCCGCAAAGCATTATCAAAAAACAATATTGAGATCGAGGCCCGTTCGCTGATACGTACCGTAGCGGTGATCACCAAGCTCGATCCGTTTATATTGCGCAATACCGACTGGGTGTTTTTTACCAGCAAAAACGCGGTTGAATACTTTTTTAAGCTCGAGCCGCAATTACCTAAAAAAGTAAAGTTCGGCGTAATGGGCAGTGGCTCTGAAGATGCACTGCGCCGCCACGGCTACTTTGCCGAATTTACCGGCGAAGGTAATGATACTGCCGATGTTGCCGCTGAATTTGCCAAACTGGCCAATGGCACAACGGTAACCTTCCCGGGTGCGGCAAGCCCGATGAGGAGCATTCACCAGGGTTTATCGGCCGATACCAAGATCATCGACCTGCCGGTTTATGAAACCGTGCTGGAAGAAGATGTTGAGGCAAGCTCGGCAGATGTGGTGATATTTACCAGCCCATCAAACGTTGATGCCTATTTTGCTGATAACCTGCTTGATCCGCATCAAAAAGTGATTGCCATAGGTAAATCAACCGGAAAGAAATTTGAAGAAATGGGTGTACGCTACACGCTACCCTTCTCGCCAGACGAGGTAGGATTGGCTGAAGCGGTGTTTGGGATTTGAAGCCCCCCGGCCCCCTAAAGGGGGAGTAGGAGTGGGTATATATATAATTATAACTATTGAAAAACTTCCCCTTTAGGGGGATGGGGGGCTGTAATGCTACAACGACCAAGAAGAAACAGGAAAAGCGAGGCGATACGCCAGATGATACAGGAAACGCATGTGAGCGCGGCCAACCTTGTCTTTCCGTTGTTTATTATTGAGGGTAATAACCAGAAGAGCGAAGTAGCCTCTATGCCGGGCATCTACAGGTATTCAATTGATAACCTGCTGCGCGAGGTAGAAAGCTGCATGAAGCTGGGTTTAACATCGTTTGATCTGTTCCCGAATATTGAGGAAGCGCTGAAAGATAAATACGCTACTGAAAGCCACCGCGAGGGTAGTTTATACCTGCGCGCTATCAGCAAGGTGAAAAAGGAATTCCCGGAAGCTTGCGTAATTACCGACGTGGCTATGGACCCATACAGCAGCGACGGCCATGATGGTATTGTGGAGAATGGTGAGATCCTGAACGATGAAACGCTGGAGATATTAGGCAAAATGGCCCTGGCACATGCCCAAAGCGGTGCCGATATCATTGCCCCTTCGGATATGATGGACGGCCGTGTGGGTTATATACGCCAGGTGCTGGATGAAAATGGGTTCAAGCACGTGAGCATCATGTCATATTCGGCAAAATATGCCAGTGCTTTTTACGGACCGTTCAGGGATGCCCTGAACTCTGCGCCAAAGTTTGGCGACAAAAAAGGCTACCAAATGAATCCCGCCAATCAGCGAGAGGCATTGATCGAGGCCCGCTTGGACGAAGCCGAAGGTGCCGACTTCCTGATGGTTAAACCGGCATTGCCCTACCTTGATGTGATCAAGTTGTTAAAAGATAGCACCGAGCTGCCGATAGCGGCCTACAACGTAAGCGGCGAATACGCCATGATTAAAGCCGCCATACAAAACGGCTGGCTTAACGAACAGCGTGCCATTACCGAGGTGCTGATGAGCATCCGCCGGGCAGGCGCTACCGCCATTTTAACCTACCACGCCAAAGAGGTGTTGGAGAATAAGTGGCTGTAGGCTGTCACCCTGAGCATGTCGAAGGGTGCGTGCAAGGGGGAATAGCCAGGCGGCGAATGCTTCGACAAGCTCAGCATGACAGCAGTAATAAAGCCTGTCACTAAGAGGAATAAATAAGGCCTTGTCACCCTGAGCATGTCGAAGGGTGCGAGAGAGGGGTAATAACAAAGCGGCGAGTGCTTCGGCAAGCTCAGCATGACAGGAATAATAAAGCCGTCATTGCTTCGTACCTCGCAATGACGGGATGGGTATAACAGATAAACAAACAAAAAGCTTTAAGCCTTATGCTTTCAGCTTTAAGCATAAAATAAAATGTTCGATTCAATTAAAAAGATATTTTCAGACGACGAGGGAAAACCGGTGAGCACTACTGCCAAGCCGGATATAAGCAGGGAAAAATCTGCCGAATTGTACGAGAAGGCTAAAACATACTTTCCGGGTGGGGTAAACTCGCCGGTGAGGGCGTTTAAGTCAGTTTACGGTACGCCGCTTTTTATTCAGAAAGGTGATGGCTGCCATATATGGGATGCCGATGGTAACCAGTTTATTGATTTTTGCTGCTCATGGGGGCCGTTGATCCTTGGTCATAACAATGCCAAGGTGCGCGAAAAGGTGATTGAAACCATACAACACGGCATGTCATTCGGTGCGCCAACTGCTTTGGAGAATGAACTGGCGGATCTGATCCTGAAAAACAATAAATACATTGAAAAGATACGTTTTGTAAGTTCGGGCACCGAAGCGGTAATGTCGGCTATCAGGCTGGCACGGGGTTATACCAAACGCGATAAGATATTGAAGTTTGAGGGCTGCTATCACGGCCACTCCGATTCGTTGCTGGTAAAAGCAGGCTCAGGCCTGGTAACCTTTGGCGAAACATCGTCGGCAGGTGTACCCAAATCATTCGCCGATGAAACCATCGTGGTATCCTTAAATGATAAGGATGCCCTGCAAAAAGCATTTGAAGAATTTAAGGATCAGATAGCCGCTGTTATTATCGAGCCGATACCGGCCAACAACGGCTTATTATTGCAGCATAAAGAATACCTGCAATTTTTACGTGAAATATGTACCGCCAACGGCACCATGCTGATATTTGATGAGGTGATCTCGGGTTTCCGTGTAGGCTTTGAGGGCGCTGCGGGTTATTATCAGATCAAGCCGGATATTATTACTTACGGTAAAATCATAGGCGGTGGTATGCCGGTTGGCGCTTACGGAGCATCGGCACAAATCATGGATCATATATCGCCGGTAGGCAGTGTATACCAGGCAGGGACGCTATCGGGCAACCCGGTAGCCATGGGCGCGGGTATAGCGCAAATTACCGAACTGCTGCGCATGAGTTTTTACCGCGACCTGAACAATAAGGCACAGGAATTTGCCGAGGCTATACAACGCTTTGCAACCGCGCGCAACTATAAATTAAAGGTGTTCAGCATTGGATCTATATTTTGGTTCGCGTTTACGGATAAGGACATTCGTACCGCCGAAGATATTGAACCTGCAAGCATGGAAAAATTCAAAAAAATGCACCGTGAATTATTGAACAGGGGCGTTTATTTTGGCCCGTCGGGCTACGAGGTAGGGTTTATTTCATCAGCCCATACAAAAACTGACCTTGAAAAGGCTAAACGTGCTATATTTGACAGTTTGGACATTGTTTTCAGGCCTAATAGTTAATAACTTAGCAGTATCAATTATAAACAAACGCACACAAAAGTATATAGAGGATGAAAAGGTCACTGGTTATATTTTACGCGATAATAACCTATGCAGTTGCCGAGCTGATCTGGTGGGGGTATATGCTGGTTAAAATGCAGCCCGAACGCAGCGGCATGATCATGGGTGAGGGGTGTATGTTTGTGGGCGTGTTCTTTTTAGGCGCGTTCTACCTGCACAAATCCATGAACAGGGAGCGCAAGTTGCAGGAACAGAAAAAGAACTTTTTGCTATCCGTAACGCACGAGCTTAAATCGCCGCTGGCATCAATAAAATTATTGCTGCAAACCATACAAAAGCGCGACCTGACCAAAGCCCAGGTGCTTGATTTTATCGACAAATCACTTAACGATATTGAGCGTTTGGACGATATGGTTGAAAACATGCTGCTGGCCTCAAAAATTGAGAATAGCTCGTACACTTTCCCCAAGGCAAGCTTCAACCTGTCAAACCTGGTTGATAATATCGTTAACCGTTTACAGATCAGCAAATGCGATTGCAACCAGCAGATCATCAATGCCGAGATTGAGCCTAAAATTGAGATAACCGGCGATAAATTCGCCCTAACCTCGGTAGTAACCAACCTGATAGAGAACGCTGTAAAATATTCAAACCCCTGCCAGTCGGTAGATGTTAAACTCTATCGTAACGATGGTAAAATATATTTTGAGGTGGCTGATAACGGCATCGGTATAGCCGATACGGAAAAGGCGCGTATATTTGACCGTTTTTATCGCGTAGGCAGCGAAGAAACCCGTAACACAAAAGGTACAGGTTTGGGGTTATACATTGTTAAGCAGGTGCTTGATAAGCATCAGGCCAGCATAAAGGTAAAAGATAATGATCCGGCAGGCAGTATATTTGAAGTTACTTTCGGATTAACCTAAAACACATAACATGCAACACAAAAAACGTATATTATTAGCAGAAGACGAAGAACACCTGCTCGAAGCTATAAAACTTAATCTTGAGCTTGAAGGCTACAAGGTATCTACCGCTAAAAACGGTAAAAAAGCGCTGCAGCTTTTTAAAGAGGAGCGCTTTAACCTGATCATACTGGACGTGATGATGCCCGAGATAGACGGCTTTGTGGTTGCCGAAACCATCAGGCTTGAGAACAGCGAGGTGCCTATTATGTTCCTGACCGCCAAGAATACCAACGAGGACAAGATATCGGGCCTTAAAAAAGGTGCTGATGATTACCTGACCAAGCCTTTTAACCTGGAAGAGCTGATACTGCGCGTTAATAACCTGGTAAAACGCAGCCTGAAAGGGGAGGACCTGAAAGAGTTTAATAGCTATAAAATTGGCGATAAAACCATCCACTTCAACTCATTTGAGCTGATTAATGAGGATGGCTCAATCACCGCACTTACCAAAAAGGAAACCATGCTGCTTAAACTGCTGATTGAGCGCCGTAATGAGGCTGTATCGCGCGAGCAGATATTGGAAACCGTATGGAATTATGACGTATATCCGTCAACCCGTACCATTGATAATTTCATTCTTACCTTCCGCAAATACTTTGAGCCTGATCCTAAAAATCCGGTGTATTTCCACTCTATACGTGGTGTAGGGTATAAGTTTACCGAAGATCATCACTAATGTTCACTAACAAGGCGCGTATAATAGTAACGCTTTTGTTTTTGGCTTTGGCCGCTGTGTTTGCGTACTATCAAACCTATCAGCTCAGCGCGGTTGCTGTGTTGCTGGCCGGTTTTGTAGTATGGGGATATTTTAAGGAGGGTACCGTGATTTTAGCCGCCAAACAATTTCATCACAAGGAATTTGATAAGGCGGAGAAGCTTTTGCTGCAAATACGTAATCCTGAATACCTGGGAAAAAAGCGTCGCGGATTTTACGAATTCATATTCGGAAGCATCAGCCTGCAAAAGCGTGATTATGAAGAGGCCGAAAAGCATTTTGAAATAGCCGCCCAATACCCGTTGCGTACGGTTAACGATCATGTGGCGGCGCTGGTGCACGTGGCTACCATAAGCTACCGCAACGGTAACTATGAAAAGGCCACCGCATTTTTAGGCCTGGCCGAAAAAAATCGTGACAACATCACCGCCAAAATGCGCGAGGTGCTGAACACGTTAAAACAAGAGTTAAACAATAAAAAGAAATAGTACCCATCATTATCAAAAAGATAAACAAGTCCTCTCTCTTGGGGAGGATTTAGGAGGGGTTAAGAGGTATGAAAGATTCGTTATTTATTAAGGCAGCTTTATCTGAAAAAACAGAGCGCCCACCCGTGTGGATGATGCGCCAGGCCGGCCGTTTTATGAAAGAGTATTGGGAAATCAAAAACAAATACTCATTCCTGGAGATGTGCAAAACGCCCGAGATTGCCGCTGATGTTACTATGCTGCCGGTTGATTTGCTGGATATTGATGCCGCTATCCTGTTCTCAGATATATTGGTTACCGGCGAAGCCATGGGCGGAGATCTGAGCTTTACCCAGGGCGTAGGCCCCAAGTTTGCCAACCCGGTACGTACCGCTGCCGATATTGACGCGTTGGAAACCGACGTAAACCACCGCCTGCAATACGTTGCTGATGCTATTAAAGTGATACAGCAACGTTTGGATGGTAAAATTCCGCTGATCGGTTTTGCCGGCGCGCCGTTTACCGTAATGAGCTATCTGGTTGAGGGCGGCTCGTCAAAGGATTTTAAGCTGACCAAGCTTTTAATGCACAACCAGCCGGAGCTGGCGCATCGCCTGCTTGCAAAAATAGCCACTGTAACAGCCGACTACCTTAATCTGCAAATTGCTGCCGGTGTAAACGCCGTACAGATATTTGACAGTTGGGCCCAGGCGCTATCGTGGGATGATTATACCGAATTTTCGCACCGTTACATCACCGAGATCATCAGTAAGCTGAACCGTAAGGATATTCCGGTGATATCGTTCTGTAAAGGCAGCTCGGTGTTCGCGCCGCTGATGGCTGAGGCTAAACCGGATGTGATCTCTATCGACTGGAATGTCGACTTGAAGGATATTAAGCAACGCCTGCCGCAAGGCATCGCTGTACAAGGTAACCTTGATCCGCACATATTATACGCTGATAAAAAAGTGATAAAAGAGCGCATACACCGCCTGTTTGAGCGTATGCGCGGCGAAGATGGTTTTATATTCAACCTCGGCCACGGCATTATGCCCGATATTCCGTTTGATAACGTGAAGTACGCGGTTGGGGTGATAAAGGAGTTTAGATATTAAACTCAGCCCCCTAACCCCCTGAAGGGGGAATTGGATGTGCAGATGTGTTTATATGCAAATGTGCAGATGAAATAAAAGCGGAGGCCTGTCACCCTGAGCTTGTCGAAGGGTGAGTGGGGGGGGTGACAAAGAGGCTAATGCTTCGACAAGCTCAGCATGACATGGCGGATGCAATTAACAAGTTATTAAAAAAAACAAAAACCTCTCATAACCCTATCCTCCGGCCTCTTAATTTTCGGGTAGCAGGTTGAAGCACTACCGCTAATAGAAAATTAAAAAGCCGGCGATTTTTGTTTCTTTTGATCGCTCAAAAGAAATTTGGGACAGGTAATGAAGATGCTTAACTGAGTGCGCCAATGTACGAATACATAAAAGCCATACACATTATATTTGTAGTCTGCTGGATGGCGGGGCTGTTTTACATTGTGCGCCTGTTTATTTACCATACCGAAGCGCAGCAAAAGCCCGAGCCGGATCGCCGCATCCTGTCGGAGCAGTTCGAGATCATGGAGCGCAAGCTGTGGTATATCATTGCCGTGCCATCCATGGTGCTAACCCTGCTGGCCGGTATAAGTATGCTGATAATGGTACCCGCCTGGCTGCACCAGGGCTGGATGCACATCAAGCTCACCTTTGTTGTAGGGCTAATTGTTTACCACCACATCTGCCAAAGCAAAATAAAACAGATGCGCAAAGGCATCTTCAAATGGACGTCCACCCAGCTACGCATCTGGAATGAACTGGCGACTATCTTCCTTTTCGCCATTGTATTTTTAGTAGTACTTAAAAACTCGCTTAACTGGATCTTCGGCGTAATCGGCATTATCGTTTTCTCGATGATCATCATGTCTGCCGTGAAGATTTATAAACACTTCCGCGAGAAGAAATAATTTTCTACTTTTTTTCTTACCTCTTGCAACCATTTCCTGCAAACATTCATCTTACCTTTAAATGATGTTTTTGGAGCCAACCTTTACAATTGATGATGTGATACAGCGATGCCAAACGGGTGACCGAAAGGCATGTGAAGCTCTGTATAAGCAATTCGCTTCAAAAATGCTTGCGGTATGTATGCGTTACGCGGTTGACAGGATGGAGGCCGAAGATATGCTGCAGAACGGTTTTATCAAGGTGTTTAAAAACCTGGTGAACTATCGCGGCGAAGGATCATTTGAGGGATGGATACGTCGTATCATGGTACACAGCTCCATTGAATATTACCGCAAGCATCATAAAATGATGCAAGTGGTTGATATTACCGAGCATGGGCACGAGCAATCGGTTAACCCGGCTGCCGCGGCCAACCTCGATGCTAAGGATTTGCTGGCCATGGTGCAGCAGTTAGCCCCGGGTTACCGCATGGTGTTTAACCTGTATGCTATTGAGGGTTACACCCATAAGGAGATAGCCGAAATAGTAGGCATCACAGAGGGGGCATCAAAATCGCAGCTATCAAGGGCGCGTGCTATTTTAAAGGAATTAATTGCTAAAAGCGATGGAAAAAGGTATGAATATGCAGGATAACGAGCTCGACGATCTGTTCAGAAACAAGCTGAACGGGCTGGAAGTAGAACCATCCGGCAACGTGTGGGGCAATATTGTGGCCGGGCTTGATGTGGACAAAAAGAAGAAACCGCTATGGGCTTACATTAGCGCTGCTGCATCGGTTATAATAATTGCTACAGCCGGTTTGTTGCTCATGAAGCAGCAGGAGGTTAAGCCTGAGAATAATACCCAACGTATTACTAAAGTGCAGCCTGCAAAAAAAGTAGCTGATGTAACTAAACCGGCCGAGCAGCCGGTTCTTGCTCAAAATACTGAAAAAAGCAGTGCCCCGGTAACAACCCCTGTTGAGGAAATGCGAAATGAGCATAGTAAAAAGGAAAAATCTGCCCCGGCCAAATTAGCCAGGGTACGTGCAACACCTCTAAAACCAATAGCGGGTATTAAAACAAAGCCTATACTTATTGCCGAGGTGGCGCAACAACCGCAGCAAAGTATCAGCACACCGGTACTGCCTGATGCAGCGGTAACGCTTAGCGAAAAAAGTATTTCGGCCGAGCCCGAACCATTTAAAACAAAGCCTGTTATAATTGCTTCGGCAGGGCTGCCTCAAATGCAGAAAACAATTGCTGAGCAACCGGAAAAAAAGAAGCGCAGGGGCTTGGGTGGCTTGCTTAACGCCATCGTATCAAAAATTGATAAACGTAAGGATAAGATAATAGAATTTGAAGATAACGGCGATGGCCAAAGGCTTACGGGCATTAACCTCGGCATCATTAAAATAGAAACTGAAGAAGAATAAATCAACTTAAATATACACTACACAATATATATGAAACGCCTGATTTTTACACTAATAACCGCTGGTTTTACCACCGCGCTCTTCGCGCAAAACAATGCCGACAGTGTGGTTACTACTACCACCACAATAACTACTACTACAAGCCCCAAAGGCACGGTTACGGATACCGTTGTTCGTAAAAAACGTAAAATGACTTTCCATTTTACTACTAATAATAATGATACTATCCGCGAGGTATCTAAACATCCGGGATGGTCTTTCACGCCAACATTTTCACGCGTGGATATCGGGTTTGCCACCTTGGTTGACAACGGCAGCTTTACGCTATCGCCCGAGAACGAATTTTTGCGCTACCGATCATGGAAGAGCAGCAACTTCGGGTTTGACTTGCTGGAGCTTGGCTACCGTTTTAACAGCTCATTTAAAATATACGCCTCTGCCGGTTTTGACTGGACGCGTTTTCGCTTGCGTGAGAACGTTACCCCGCTTCGTTTCCAGGATCAGTTAACTTACAGCGTTGATGATGTTGATTATAATAAAAATGTGTTTTCATCAACCTACCTGCGCCTGCCGCTATCGTTTTACTGGAGAAGCAAAAATGATAATGCCGGTCATCGCTTCCATATTGTGGCAGGCCCAATATTCGGTTTGCTAATTGATGGCCACGTACGCCAAAAAAGCCTGGAGAACGGCGATCAGCACTTCAGGGCCGGCTTTAACATGGCTAAAGTAAGGTATGGCGGCTTTTTACGCGCGGGCTACGGCGGTATAGGTTTCTTTGCCAAATATTATGCTAACGATATGTTTGAGGATAGTCCGGCGCAAAAGGGCTTAAAGAACTTCTCGTTCGGCGCTACCGTTGGATTCTAAATTGAATACAAATTCCACTTACAAGGCTGCCTTCGGGTGGCCTTTTTGTTTTGTGTATATTTGCCGGTGATGACTGATAATTCATTTTTGCAGGCGGCAAACGTAAGCATGCGTTACCCGGGTGTACATAACGCGGGTGTAAACAATGTTGATCTGCATATACGGCCACATGCTATTACGGCCATAGTAGGTTCAAGCGGCAGCGGCAAAACAACTTTATTGCGTTTGCTTTATGGTTTGATGTCGCCTGACTCGGGGTTGATTACCTTTAAACGCGAACGTATTTGGGGCCCTGAGGAAAAGCTGATTCCGGGGCACGACAGCATGAAGATGGTAACCCAGCATACCGATGACCTGAACCTGTTTGCCAAGGTGGCCGATAATGTTTCTATACTGTTGCCCAGCACGAACCTAAAGGCAAAAAAGGAAAAGACCGAAACGGTATTACAGCAACTCAATATGCTGCACCTGGCCGGTAAGCGCATAGCCGACCTGAGCGGCGGCGAAAAGCAACGCGTAGCAATAGCCCGTGCTTTGGTTACCCAGCCCGAGGTGTTGTTTTTAGATGAACCCTTTAACCAGGTGGATACCTCATTCAGGGATGGCTTGCAGCGCGATATAAGGCAGATAGTTAAGGAAACGGGCATTACCGTGGTAATGGTATCGCATGACCCGGCAGAGGTACTCTCTATGGCTGATGTATTGGTGGTGATGAAGGATGGCGAGATCATTGAATCGGGTGCTCCACAGGAGTTGTATCAGCACCCGGGCAGTTTGTATACCGCCAAACTTTTGGGCAACTGTAATGTGCTTACAACACAGCAAGCCAAATTGCTCAACATATCATCACAAAAGCAAACCGTAGTTATTTACCCTGATGACCTAACCATTACCAGTAGCCTTAGCCACCGCGACTGGACGGTTACCGAAATACTGTTTAAAGGTTTTTACGAGGAATTGCTGCTTGAGCGTGATGGCGTTTTACTGCGCACCATCAACCTGAAAAAAGGTGCTCATCATGTTAGTGAAAAGCTGCACATCAAAGTAAACAGGTGGCTTGAGTATTAAGCCACCTGCCGTTTAAATTATTTCTTCTCTATCACCCTTACCTTTAAAAAGCTTGGGCTCGATTTAGAGGTATATACCTTATGCGTAGCTTTCTTGAAGTCGCTATCTTTAGCTTTCATAATATCCTGAAACTGCTGCGTGTTCCTGTCAATAAGCGGGAACCAGGTGCTTTGTACCTGTACCATAATACGGTGCCCCTTTTTAAAAGTGTGCAGCACATCCTGCAACTCAAAGTTTACCGGGGTTATTTCATCGGGTTTAAAAGGTTCTGGCTTTTCAAAACTGTTACGGAACTTACCACGCATGGCCTCGCTGCGCACCATTTGTTGGTAGCCAGCCATAACTACACCTTTCCCCGCAAACTTATTGCTGCTTGCCGAGTCGGGATAAACATCAATTACTTTCACAACCCAATCGGCATCGGTACCCGTGGTTGATACTTTAAGGTTGGCCCATATATCGCCTGCAAGGGTAATATCGTCAGTCAATACATCGGTTTGATAAACCAGTACATCCGGGCGTTGAGCGGCAAAACGCTGGTCGGCGGTCATGTATTCACGATCCATATCCATGCTGATGTTGTTAACAAATGGCACCGGTTTGTTCGGATCAGACACGAACTCCTCAAAAATTTCTCTTGTATTAGACGGAGGGGAAAACGATAACTTACCGCCAGGCAAAAAGTAAAGATTTTTCTCTGTAGCCTCTTTGGGCGGCCATGTAGTGTAAGTGTTCCATTTATTAGCACCGGTTTCAAAGGCGTTTATTTTAGGCAGATTGAAATCGCTTGTGCCTTTCAGATAATGGCTAAAGAATTTAAACTCTATGCTTTCGCGATAGAAAGGGCCTGTTTCGCCACCGAAGTCAACATCACCTAAATGATCACCTGTGCCCCTTGCCCAGCCGCCATGTACCCAAGGACCGATAGCCCAATAAACCGGCGTTTTAGGGTTGTTTTTGGCTAAAACTTTATACGTATTGATGCCGCCATACAAATCCTCTGCATCATACCAGCCGCCGGTAACCAGTACCGCAGTTTTTATATCGTGCAGGTGGGTCAATACATTCCTGTCCTGCCAGTGCTTGTCGTAGTTGGGATGGTCCATCATCTCGTTCCACAGGCGGATGGTATCCTTAAAATACTTCACGTTACTGTTACGCATCGAGCCCATCTCTAAAAAGAATTTATAACCATCCTCAGTACCGAAGTCGACGCGGCTGCCGCGGCGCTGGGTAGGCTTGTTATCCTGCCTGTTGGTAAAGCCCGGGTAAAAGCCAAAATTGGCCACCAGCATAAACGCACCGTTATGAAAGGCATCATCGCGATACAGATCAGCAATGGGTGCCTGCGGCGATGCGGCTGCCAATGCCGGGTGGCGGCTCAGTAAGGCCGTTGTAGTATAAAAGCCGGGATAGGAGATACCCCAAACGCCTACCTTGCCATTATTGCCGGCAACGTTTTTCAGTAGCCAGTCAATGGTATCGTAGGTGTCGGTGCCCTCGTCAACCTCCTTTTTGCTTTTGTGCTTTTCAAGTTCGGGTGTCATCTCCTCGTAAATGCCCTCGCTCATCCAGCGGCCGCGTACATCCTGATAAACAAATATATAGCCATCCTTTAAAAATAAAGGAGAGGGGCCAAGGCTGCCTTTATATTTATCGGTACCATAAGGCGCAACGCTATATGGCGTACGGTCCATCATGAAAGGATATTTCTTCGTCTTATCCTTCGGTACATAAACCGAGGTAAATAGCTTTACCCCATCGCGCATGGGTATATGGTACTCAAATTTTTGGTAGTTGGCTTTTATGTATTCGGCATCGGGGTTATTGGGCTGAGCCTTTAAGGCCGTTATGCCAAAGGCGAAAAACATCAGGCATAAAGCTATGGTGTAGCGTATTTTCATGTATGAGGTGGTGTGGTAATTATTTCATTTTGCTGCGTAGATACTTGTCGGAGAAATTGCCTTTTTCCGTTTGATGCTCGTAATCAAATATCGCCCAATCTTCAACATCTTCCTTATGGATAATTACTTTATCGCCGGTTTTTATATTTTTCAGGTTATAAGCTGAGTCGGCCAGCAGGCCATAAAATTTATTCTCTTTAAAATTCAGTATAACGCTCCACATGTGTTCGTGAGTTTGACCTTCTATAAAGTCTGACTTTACCATAAACCTATAATTAGTATCAAGCTTGTTTTTTTCCAGGCCTGTTACAAATTCGTTGATGTGGTTTTGTGCCGTGTCTTTTAAGGCCAAAAATTGTTTATCCTCTCGCTCAAGTTCAGCAAGCTTATATTTTTCACTTTGTTTTGCAGGCTGTTGGCAGGCTATAAATGTAATAACACAAGCAATGGCTAATACTATTTTTAGGTTAGGTAAATTCATGTTCAAAGCTAAATAAAAAAGGCGACCATGTGGCCGCCTTCTGTTTATCTCGATATGCAGATATTACTCGTTGATCGCTTTTACACCCGGTAATTCTTTGCCTTCCATATATTCCAGCAAAGCACCACCACCGGTTGACATATAGCTAACCTCGTTTGACAGGCCGAATTTGGTTACAGCCGCGGCCGAATCGCCACCGCCAATCAGCGTGAAAGCGCCTTTTTCGGTAGCTTTAACTACGGCATCAGCAACCGCTTTGGTGCCTTTGTCAAAGCTTTCCATCTCAAATACACCCATCGGACCGTTCCACAACACGGTTTTTGATTCTTCGATCACCTTGGCAAAAGCCTCTCTTGAATCCGGGCCGATATCCAAACCCATCCAGTCAGACTTAATGGTGTTGTTTGGCGATACCGCTGTTTGCGCGTTATTGTCAAATTTATCAGCAACAATACAATCGGTAGGTAAAATCAGGTTAACGCCTTTGGCTTTAGCTTTTTCAACCAGCTCGTTAGCCAGGTCAAGCTTATCAGCTTCGAGCAGCGAAGTGCCTATTTCGCCGCCTTGCGCCTTAACAAAGGTGTAAGCCATACCACCGCCAATGATCAGGTTATCTACCTTTTCAAGCAGGGCTTCGATCAGTTGTATCTTGTCAGACACCTTGGCACCACCCATAATAGCAGTGAACGGACGAGCCGCGTTATTCAATACCTTTTCGGCATTTTCAAGCTCGGCAGCCATCAGGTAACCAAAGTATTTAGCGTCAGGAAAAAACTGTGCTATAACCGCGGTTGAAGCGTGCGCACGGTGCGCGGTACCAAAGGCATCGTTCACGTAAACATCACCCAGCTTTGAAAGCTTTTCGGCAAAATCCTTATCGCCTTTTTCTTCCTCTTTGTAAAAACGCAGGTTTTCAAGCAGTAAAACTTCACCTTTTTCAAGTGCACCGGCTTTTTCTACGGCTTGTTCACCAATGCAGTCATCGGCAAACTCAACTTGCTGGCCCAGCAGGTCAGACAGGTGGGCAACTACATGCTTTAATGAATATTTTTCGGTCGGACCATCTTTTGGTCTGCCCAGATGCGACATCAGGATAACGGAACCACCATCCTTCAATAATTTTTTGATGGTAGGCAATGCCGCGGTAATGCGGTTGTCATCGGTAATGTTATAATCGCCGTCAAGCGGAACGTTAAAATCAACCCTCACAAGGGCTTTTTTACCGGAAAAACTTATCTGATCAATTGTTTTCATATTCAAAACTGGTTGTAAAATTCAGCAGTGCCGCAAAATCAGCAAATTATTTCAATTACGGAACGTAAAAGTTAAAAAGGCCACCGGTTTTTGGCAAAATTCATTTTATGTTAACAATAGTATGGGTGCCATTAAAATTCAAAAATGCGTAATTACGAGGCACGAAGCAATCTTTTTTAGGAGGAGCAAATTTGAAGATAAAAAGTGGCGTAGGGAAGTCACCCTGGGCTTGTCGAAGGGCGAGCGAGGAATCCTGCTAAGCGGTTAGTGCTTCGGCAAGCTCAGCATGACAAATGGATCTAACTTATGCGTCATTATAACGCTTAGGTTTCTATTCTTTTCAAGTCCTCCCTTTATGGAAGGATAGGAGGGATATCATCTCACCCTTAAATACATTACATGGTGCGGGCCTATGCGGGGCACATCAAACTCCGGTGATATTACCTCGAAGCCTACGTTAAAGTAAAAATTCATAGCTTTTTTGCGGGCATTGCACCACAGGTAGTTGGCTTGCTGGCCGCGCAAATAAACAATAGCAAAGTTTAGCAATTGATTGCCCAGGCCTTTACCACGATGATTTTCGGTAGTGGCCATGCCGCGTAGCTGGTAGCCCTTACCGGTAAACTCACCATAACTTTGCGGGTGGAATGAGGCCAAACAGGCCAGTTCATCATCAACATAATAACCGAGGTGGAATGCGCCGTCTATCTTATCCGTCGGGAAGATACACTCATGCGGTTGCAGCCGGCCTTCGCGCAGCACCTGGTTACGTACAGCTAACAAATCTTCAACCTGTATAAATCTGATCATTATTTAAGGGCATTTATTTTAACAACAAGGTCGGCAAGGCGGCTCGAGTAGCCCATCTCGTTATCGTACCAACCTACTACCTTAACCAGCCCGCCTACTATGGAGGTGAGCTGCGCGTCAAATATACAACTATGAGGATTGTCTAAAATATCGGTTGATACAATCGGATCCTCGGTATACTCCAATATATGTTGCATTGATCCTGATGCCGCTTGTTTAAAAGCGGTATTGATCTGCTCAACGGTAGTATCCGTTTTCAGGCTACAGGTAAAATCAGTAAGCGAGCCGTTAAGTACCGGCACACGTATGCCCGCGCCGCCCAATTTACCTTCCAGATGTGTAAAAATATTGGTAATAGCTTTTGCCGCGCCGGTGGTTGTAGGTATGATGGATGCCGAGGCTGCCCGTGCGCGGCGCAGATCTTTGTGCGGGGCATCGTGCAAATTCTGGTCGCCCGTCATGGAGTGTACGGTGGTTATATAGCCATCCACAATCCCCCAGTTATCGTCGAGTATCTTTACCATGGCTGCCACATTGTTGGTTGTACAGGACGCGTTGGACAGTATGGGTGCTGCCAGATCGATATATTCATCATTAACACCCAATACTACTGTAGGCACACTTTTATCAGTTGGCGGTGCGGATATGATGACCTGTTTTGCGCCGGCTTGCAAATGCTGCTCGGCACCTTGCTGCGAGGTGAATTTTCCGGTTGATTCTATCACCAGGTCAATTTCCAGTTCTCTCCAGGGCAGTTGTGCCGGTTCGCGCACAGCTAAAACTTTGATGGCTTTGCTGTTAATAACAAGCTCACCATCTGTATGCTCAACCGAGCCCTTAAAGCCCCGGTGAACCGAATCATACTTAAACAGATGGGCGAGGGTATGGGTATCCGTAAGGTCATTTATGGCGATGACCTCAATGCCGGGTTTATCTAAAATATTCCGCAGAAAAATACGGCCGATGCGCCCGAATCCGTTTATAGCTATCCTCATTGTATAAGCTTTAATGAAATACAAAATTATACAATTAAAGCGCGGCAATATTCAGTTAAAGGCAATATTGCCGGTAAACAAATCGTCCCTTGATTTATAGTCAAGGGACGATTTGTTAGTTATAAGATTGTTAGCTGTTTCATTATTAATAAAACGCTAAGCCTTTTTTATGGATTTATGGCAAATGATGCACCACTTGTACCACAATTCAGCAACACGTTAGTGAATGAAACAGAGGTTCCGAAGTTACTGTAAGACATTGTACATGATGATCCGGAAAAAGAACGAGAAATAGTAGAACCACCGATTGGAAAAATACTCACGGTGTATTTACCAGCCGGAACTGTTACAGTACCCGTATTAAACGGTTTTTGAAACACGCCTGGCGCACCATTAAATTCAATACTATAGGTGCCGCTTATTGAATTGCTTCTGGTTAAGTTTATTGAAACGGTGGCTGGAGTACAAGTACCGTTTTGGTTGGCATAATTTTGGCCGTTGTTATCAATATAATTGCGGGCAAGGGCGTTAGCCGCAGCAACCGATACCGGCGACGAATAAGTGTTAGCAGGAACAGTAAATGTTACCTGGCCAGAGCCGATACCAACGCTGCAAGATGGATAAAATACGCCAACCTGTTGCGTATTGTAGAAAGAGTTTACAGGAGTTGAGCTAAACGGTTGCACTACATACGCTTCGGCACCTCCATTTGAGCGGCCTTGAGCCAGCATAGTATTTATAAGACTATAGGAAACCCACATACAACCAGGATAGGTGCTATCACCACCACCAGTTCCCCACGAGTTTTGTAATAAAAAAGCTGCCTTGCTATCATCATAACCTATAAAACATACTGAATGACCCGAGCCTGTGGCAGGCGAATTTGTTGTAGACCATGTTGTATGATAATCAAAAGCCGTTTGGAAATCATTATAATACGCAAAACTATAAACTACAGGCAGGCCTGCAGCTAACAACTGTTTTATTTCAAAATAATTACTTACAGTAGCGTAGCTCGCTATTTTGTCAGTAGAAGCGGATGTGTTGGCAGCCGTAGTAGGTGCCGGTGAGCAAGCTGCATAAGATGGCTGTTTGCTTACTGATGCCACACCGTAATTTTTTGCACAGTTTAAACCTACCGCAGTATTGAGTCCATAACCACCATTTGGCGGACTATCGTTTATGGAACAGCTATATCCGGATAAACCAGCAGCGTATATTCTATTATAGATGTACCACCCGCTGCGCTGGCCTGCATCAGCAGTGGAGCTTTGCCAGGTCATATCCAATATTTGTTTAGCCGCATAGCCTACCGACCATGATACACAAGTACCTGTCTCTAATTGATTACCGATAGCGGGGTGCAATAGTATTACAGAGCTTGGCGGGGCAGGGTTCGGGCTAATGGCATCAACGCGCTTACCGGGAACATTTAACTGGAATTTAGGTTTTACCCCTTTAGCCTGAAGCGATGCGATCAGTTCCTCGACATTCACTTCCGGAACTTTTAAATAGGCTTCACGGTCAAGTATAGCGCCTCGACCATGTTCTTTGTTTTGTGGTTTTTTAGAATTGTCCTGAGTTTCAATTTGATTTCTCTTACAGGCACCCAGAAAGAGGAGCACCGCCATGGCGATGTAAATTTTGGTTTTGATAATCATTTTTTGATTTTGGTTAGGATTTACTTTTTGTGATAAGATTAACTACCACAAAATATAAATACTTTCCCTTTTGTCAAAATATAATTATCAATTAAAAGATATTTAATTAAAAACCACTTAACTTCTCGATATTGATGTTGTTAAAATAAACATATCCTTATATATAAGGCATTTATCTAAGAGAAATAAACAGCAATTACTGGTTAATGGCCTGCCATAGCAGATCCTTCAGCTTATCAATATTTTTTTGCGCTACCGATGATATGAAAACGTAAGGTATACCCTTAGGTACCTGCTGTTTCATCTCCTCGGTCAGCTCATCATCCAGTAAGTCTGATTTGGTGATGGCCAGCACGTGTGGTTTGTGCATTAGTTCCGGGTTATATTCTTGCAGTTCGTGCTGCAGTATCTGGTACTCTTCGGTAATGGTGCGCGTGGTATCAGCCGGGATCATGAACAACAATACCGAGTTACGCTCGATATGGCGCAGAAAACGGAAGCCCAGCCCCTTGCCTTTTGATGCGCCCTCAATAATACCCGGAATATCGGCCATAACAAATGATTTGCTATCGCGGTAAGATACGATGCCCAGGTTGGGTACTATGGTAGTAAAGGCATAATCAGCGATTTCGGGCTTGGCGGCAGATACTACCGACAGCAGGGTTGATTTACCCGCGTTAGGAAAACCTACCAAACCAACATCGGCCAGTAACTTAAGTTCGAGTATGTTCCACACTTCCTGCCCCGGCAGGCCCGGTTGCGCAAAGCGCGGGGTTTGCTGCGTGGCTGATTTAAAGTGCCAGTTGCCCTGCCCGCCGCGGCCACCCGGTGTAAGCACCTTGGTTTCGCCGTCCTGCGTTATTTCAAATATCACTTCGCCGGTTTCGGCATCCCTGGCAATAGTACCCAGTGGTACTTCCAATATCTCATCCCTGCCGGTTTTGCCGGTAGATAATGAGCTGCCACCCGGATCGCCGTTGCCTGCTATTACGTGCTTGCGGTATTTAAGGTGCAGCAGTGTCCATAACTGGGCGTTGCCTTTTACAATAACGTGCCCGCCACGGCCTCCATCGCCACCATCAGGGCCACCCATGGCGGTGTGCTTATCGCGGTGTAAATGCGCAGAGCCCGCACCCCCATGCCCCGAACGGCAGCATATCTTCACATAATCAACAAAATTGGAACCCTGGGACATGGCGTTGTAAGTTTTTTAGTCCGGAAGTCGGTATAGTCCGAAAGACCGGAAGTCTGAAAAGACAATAAGTCCGGAAAACCGAAAGATTAATTACTTTCTGACTTCCGGACTTACCGACTTTTCGGACTTAAAATTAATATTTTTCAATTACCGCTACAATGGCGCTGAAGATCTCCTCGATGGAGCCTATGCCGTTGATGCTGGTAAATTTATTTTGATTTTTATAGTAACCGGCTACCGGTTTTGTTTTATCGTTATACTCTTTAATACGTTTGCGGATGATGGCCGGGTCGGCATCGTCCGGGCGGCCTGAATCCTTACCGCGCAATAAAAGGCGGCGCTCCAGCTCGTCGTCATCAACCTCCAGGGCTACCATGCCCGATATGGCTGATGATTTTGACTCCAGCAGTGTATCCAACGCTTCGGCTTGTGCTACCGTACGCGGAAAACCGTCAAATATAAAGCCTTTAGCATCCTTATTAGCATCCAGCTTATTGCTGATCATGCCGATAACCACGGCATCAGGCACTAACAAACCTTCGTCCATCAGCTTTTTGGCCTCTAAACCAAGCTCGGTGCCCTGTGATATTTCACCACGCAGCAAATCACCGGTTGAGAGGTGGATCAGTCCGTATTTATCAATAAGTTTTTGTGATTGAGTGCCCTTACCTGCGCCGGGAGGGCCGAACAAAACCAAGTTTAGCATGCTTATAAAATTTAAATAGCCTTTCTGTACGATTACGGAAAGGCTATAATTTATTATTTTGAGTGAACTTGAAGGGAGTCGAACCCCTAACCTTCTCATCCGTAGTGAGATGCTCTATCCAATTGAGCTACAAGTCCGTATTATTTATCCCCTTTTGATTGGGACTGCAAAAATACGTTTCTTTTTAATTAGTGCAAATTTTTTTGCAAAAATAAGCAGCTTGATAAGCTATCTGCCTCATATCAAGAGCGATTATTGTTATAGATACTACTACTATTGCTCGCTTTGTAATTTAGATAAAGCAGATTCGTGAATATACCAGCGTCCTTTATAGTGTTTAAATCCTTCCAATACTGATTTTTGCGGCGACGGAACTGATCTTAATAAAACATGATGATCTGATTCATAAGGCCTGATATATACGTTTCCGACGCTGTCTGCCTCAATCATAAAGAAATCATACTCGTCAATCGCTGAGGTCATATGTTTTATTTGATTGTCACTCATATAATCCGAACAGTTACTTTGCAATACCAGCTTATTACTAATATCAAAAAAGTCCATAATAATGAATTTGCTATGCTCTACAGCATAAGGTGCGCAATTGAATCCCTTTACCCTTACTCCTGCAAAGTATATTTTAGAATTAATGTTATTGCCAGAACTTTGGTAGTGTATGTAAAATTGGTTAAAAAGACTAAAGTCAGTTTTGTCGTACTTTTTTATTAAAGCATCAGTAGCCTCTTTATAAGTTATTGGCTTAATACATGAACTCCAAACGGTAATCAGCAGTGCTAAAGGCAAGTATTGTTTTAAAGTAATCATAAAACCTAAAGTTTAAACTTAATCCGTAATCAACCTTCCTCAATCTCGCTAAATCATCCCCATCAAATCCTCATCGCTAATAATCGGCACGTTCAGCTTATTAGCCTTTTCCAGCTTGGCCGGACCCATGTTGTCGCCGGCTACCAGGTAGTTCAACTTGGCTGATATGCTGCTGAGTATTTTACCGCCGTTCTGCTCAATAATATACTTCAACTCATCGCGCGAAAATTTTTCGAATACGCCCGATATTATAAAGGTTTTTCCGGCGAGCTTATCGCTGGCAAGGGTAACCTCTTTCTCCTCAACAACAAATTGCAGCCCCTGGTCTTTCAGTTTTTGTATCTCCTCCTGATGATCTTCGCTGCTGAAATATTCTGTCAGGCTTTGGGCTATGCGGTCGCCAATTTCATCGGCGGCTATAAGTTCCTCATGAGTGGCCTTGCCCAGCGCGTCGATGTTCTTAAAATGCAGCGCCAGCTTTTTGGCAACGGTAGCGCCTACGTAACGTATACCCAAACCAAACAGCACCTTTTCAAAAGGCATCTGTTTTGATTTTTCGATACCATCCAGCATATTGGTGATCGATTTTTCGCCAAACCTGTCCATCTGCTTTAATTCGTCGGCATGTTCATGCAGGCGATAAATATCGCTGATATGGTGCAGCAACCCTTTTTGATACAAGGTTTCAATGGTTTCATCACCCAGGCCATCAATGTTCATGGCCTTTCGGTTAATAAAGTGTTGCATTTTACCAACAATTTGTGGAGGGCATCCTTCATCATTAGGACAATAAAACGCCGCCTCGCCCTCTTTGCGTTCTAAAGGCGTACCACATGCCGGGCAGGTTGTTATGTACTCAACAGGCACAGCATTCTGGTGGCGTTTTTCGGTATTTACGCTAATGATCTTAGGAATGATCTCGCCGCCCTTTTCAACAAAAACGCTGTCGCCCTCGTGCAAATCAAGCCGGATAATCTCGTTGGCATTATGCAACGTGGCACGCTTAACCGTGGTGCCGGCTAATAAAACCGGTTTTAAATTAGCAACAGGCGTAACCGCGCCTGTGCGCCCCACCTGGTAGCTTACACTAAGCAATTCGGTTTCAACACGCTCGGCTTTAAATTTATAAGATATTGCCCAGCGTGGAGATTTGGCCGTAAAACCAAGTTCCTGCTGCTGGCCGTAGTTATTTACTTTTATAACTATGCCGTCAATATCATAGCTCAGGTTAAAACGTTCGGTATCCCAATGGCTGATGAACTCCAGCACCTGGTCGATATTACCACAAAGGCGACTATGATCGTTCACGTTAAAACCCCATTTTTTCAAGGCTTCCAAACTCTCCCAATGGGTTTTAAATAAAGTTTTGTCAGTGTATAAACCATACAAAAAGCAATCCAGAGGCCGCTTGGCTACCTCGGCCGAATCCTGCATTTTTACCGTGCCCGATGCAAAGTTACGCGGATTGGCGTAAGGCACTTCGCCATTTTCAATACGCTCATCATTAAGGCGTTCAAAAGCTTTTCGGTGCATGAATACCTCACCGCGTATTTCAAAAAGTGCGGGGTAATCGCCCATATTAAGTTTTTTAGGGATGGTATGTATGGTGCGTATATTGGTGGTTACGTCATCGCCCTGTACACCATCACCGCGGGTAACGGCACGGGCCAGCTTACCCTCTTCATAGGTCAGGCTCATGGATAGGCCATCGAATTTCAGCTCACATACATACTCAAAATTATCGCCAATGGCTTTGCGTATACGCTGGTCAAAATCAAGTAACTCCTGCGCGTTATAGGTATTACCTAATGATAGCATGGGCCAGCGGTGCCTAACGGTAACAAACTCCTTGGTTACTTCGCCCCCTACCTTTTGCGTAGGCGAATCGGGGTCGGCAAACTCCGGGTGCTGCTTTTCGAGTTCGGCCAGTTGCTTTAGTTTCTGGTCAAAATCATAGTCGGCAATAGTAGGCATAGCCAGCACATAATAGTTATAATTATGCTTTTTCAGTTCGGCAGTAAGCGCTTCAATTTGTTTTTTTACCTCGTTGGATGACATAGCAACGAAGATACAGTTTTGCCCGCTTTTGCTGCAAGTGCGCAGTGCTAATGCAAAGGCTCACAGTGTATTTGAATTATTTTTAACTTTTGCGAAACCTTTTAGATCGCCGCAATGTTGTAGCATTTAAAAATATGTGTGTGCTTTTTTACCGTGCTGTGGCATAAAAATTGTTAAAGCACACACAATTAATATTTATCGTTAACCTTATTTTCAACTTATGAAAAAATTTTTTCTTTTAGCCGTAACCGCAATTGTGTTGTCAGCAACACAATCATTCGCCCAAAGCTACAAAACCGGCTTGGGTTTGGGTATTGAATTTGGTGATGGTTCAACTTTGGTTGGCCCGTCTTACAAGCATTTTTTTAATGGTAAGGACGCTGTCCAAGCCGATCTGTTATTTGGCGCTGATGCCGTTTGGCTTGGTGGTTACTATCAATACCATCAACCATTAAAAGGCACACCTTTAAAGTGGTATTTAGGTGTTGGTCCGCAATTAGCATTTGTTGATGACAATGGCTTTGATAACGGCAGCAGCACATTTGTATTTTTACGCCCTATGGTAGGTTTAGATTTTAAAGTACCATCAGCACCTATCAGCATGACGCTTGACTGGCGCCCGGCATGGCAGTTAAATAACGACTCAGATTTCGAGGCAGCCCGTTTTGGCCTTGGTTTCCGTTACACTTTTTAATGTTTTAAAACGTTAAATTTAAATCCATAAAAAAAGCCGCTTAATGCGGCTTTTTTCGTTTTTCATCAATTGTTATTTAAGGTGTAGGGACGGTTAAAATTTTTAGCGGACTAAGCCTGCGCATGCGATAGCAGTTGATGGCAGTTTCGCCCAGTTGGTTAATCAATCTGTAGTTCACCACGGCACCAACGGCCGCGCCAATAAAGGGTATCAGTTGCGCCATCTTGGCAAGGTCAATATAATCGCGATACTCCTGCTGAAATGCGCGCCAGTCAAATTCATTCTCATCATCGGGCAAACTTTGGCTGTAACCCTGCCACGCGGCAAGTTTTTGGTATACCTCGTTACGCCCCTGCTGGCTGCTGAATGCCAGTTGAAAAATGTAAAGTATATATAAACGCTCCTTATAATTGTGCACATCGTAACCGTACAAGGCGGCTATCTCAAACAGTAATTTAATTTTTATGCCGATCAGTATCGGAAAGTCGGCCAGTCCCATCAGTATGCCGCCGGCGCCGGTAATAGCCCCCTCAACTGATGCCGTACGTTTGTAAAAAGCTATCTGCTCCTTAACCTGTATCTCGCGCATGTGTAATGAGGCATCATTTAACGGAGTTTTAGTAACATACCGGGCACCAAATAAAACACCCTTTACCATTTTCTCAATGGCTACAGTAATAGCCAGGTGTACCTTTTCGGGTATAATGTTATTGATCTTATTTTGTACTCCCTTAGCTATGCGGTTACCCAGCGAAGGCTTTTTTTGCATCCGATGCTGCCAAAACTCCAGTTGTATGTAGGCCTGCTCTTCGTACTGTGTCATAAGCTGATTATATTATTACCTGATTATAATGTATGACAGTTGATGTGGCGGGCTTGTTACGATAAATTTTCAAAATCCCTCTCTGTATTTTGTACAGAGAGGGCGCGCCGGTATTACCAGCTATAGAAAAAACCGAGGTTTAGGTTATTGACAAAATTTGCACCGAAGTTATTAGATGAGCCTTCATAAAATCCTTTTGATTTAGAGTGGGTGTAATAAATGCTGCCGATTGATGAAGTTATACCCAGGTGTTTAGTAGGGTAAAAAACAAAATCAAGACCCAGGCGCCCGTTATAGCTATCCGTATTAGTTACCTGATCATTTTGTATGGAGTATTTGCTGGTAGATTTATCACGAGCGTATGTGAATGACGGGCCTGTACGTATACCTATCTTATCATTAAATAAAACATATTTACGTAATTGTATTCCGGCAAAATATCCATTAACTTTTTGTAAAAACTCTGTGTCATTATTATCCTGACTGTTTTTTTGATAACTGTAACCGGCCAATACACCCAAATCCAATTTATCCGCAACAAAATAGGCGTAGTTGATACCCGCGTTATATATGTTTAGTTTGATGTTGCTTGATATGTTAATTGCACCATCAAAATAGTTATTCTTACTATCTGAGGTTTGAATGGAAAATGAGGCGCCGATGTTTTGTGTGCCCTTTTCGGTTTGGGCAAAGGCAGTTGAGGAAGCAACGCATAGCAGCATTGCAGCAATGATCTTTTTCATGAAAATTGTGTAGTGTGTTAAGTTGAAATTGTGTGTTTAATTGTCAGTATGACGGCGCCGAAAATGGATGGTTTAACGCCTATTTGTAATTTTTATTAACTGCTTAATAGTCTGCTAAATAAAATAAATTTACTTGTCCTTAAACCTTATTCATCTATGCATCTCCAAGTATAAATCTTATTTTTAATACTAAACCTCATAGCCGTATGTCAACCTTAAAAACAATTTTTGTACTTATAAGCTTGTGCTTGCTCAGCAACTTTGGTTTTTCGCAACCAAAAACCGGTGCAGCCGATTCGCTAAGCGGATATATTACTCTTAATATTGATGTGGCCACGCTTAAAGATACCGCCGGTGTTTTCAAAGTTCGCTTTGGTGGCGAAACGGTGTTCCCGGTGATAAAAGATGGCAGGCTTACGGTCAAACATTATCTAAAGGAGCCAAGAAGAGCTTATTTAACATTTTATCCGAGAGATAGTATTAAAGTTGATCCGAACCGGTCAACAGATAATATAGTGGTGCGATATAATGACTATTATACTTTTTTTTCGCACCCGGGCAACTTTAACATCACTGTAAACAATTTTATAAATACCAGCCGGATTGAAAATCCCAGCCAGTATCAAAAAGATTATGCAAACATGGAATTGAAGCTTAGCAAGTTTCAGGAAAACTTTTGGCAACTAAATGCCGACAAGTATGCAAAGTTACGATCAGCTACCGGAAAGTTAAAAGATTCATTGTCAGTAGTGATGCAAAATATGTCGACAGAAGCCTATCGTAAACATTACGATGATGTAGTGCTTCCGTATATCAAATCGCATCCCGATTCACCTACGGCCTTGCATTTACTGGAAGAATACTCATATACTTTTGTGGTAAATTATGATGCGTTAGAGTTATTGTATAATAATTTTACAGACAGGATAAAGGCCTTGCCAAGTGCCCATTTTGTGTATAATGCTATTGACCGGCATCAATTTCAAACTAACCTGCTTGGTAAGGTAGCGCCTGATTTCAGCCTGAAAGATGTTGCCGGGAAAGAAGTGGTATTAAAAAGCTTTAGGGGTAATGTTACTTTGATTGAGTTTTGGGCCAGTTGGTGCGGGCCATGCAGGGCAAATAACCCGGGTTTGGTTAAGGTATATAATAAATTTAAAGCGAAGGGCTTTAAAATATTAGGCATATCGTTAGATCGTAAAAAGGATGATTGGTTAAAGGCCATCAAAACCGACGGGCTAACCTGGACGCACGTATCTGACCTGAAATTCTGGAATGGCGATGTCAGTAAAATGTATCACGTCACCGCGATACCGATTAACTATCTTATTGATAAAGATGGCAAAGTGCTCGCCAAAAATTTAAACGAAAAAGCACTTGAAGAACAGCTTGCAAAGTTGTTGTAACAGCCCTGTTTTTTGAACAAACAAAAAGCGATGCAGGTGGTGCATCGCTTTTTGTTTAGGTTTAATTATGAAGCTTTATTGTGCGCCGCTATCAGTTTTGGCCGGTTTCTTTTCTTCGGCTTTTGGTGCCTTCTTTTCGTTTTTTTCTTCAGGCTGATCGGCTTTTTTATCGCCTGGCTTTTCAACTTCGTTGGTCAGCATAGCCTCTTTTATATATTTTACCGGGGCGCTGCCGTAGCTCAAAAACTTCTCGTTAAATTCTTTGAGGCGATACTTGTCGGCCATTTTTTTCTTGTACTCCTCGCGCAGCAGTTTTATTTCGTGGTAGCCCGTAAAGTAGCTGGTAAGCTGCACGCTGCTTACGCTAACGCGTTTCCATTTACCTTCGGCCTCAGCCTGCTGCTGGAATGCTTCTTTAGTAAGTAGCTTTAGCGCCTGCTCACGTGTCATGCTGCCTGCATGTACGCTGTAATCCAATATGGCGTTGCAAACGGTGCGCAGGTTCCATTTACACCACATCAGGCGCATCTCGGGCTCGTTCCCGCCGTATCCGGCATCAAGCATCATCTCCTCGCCGTAAACAGCCCAGCCCTCAACCATGGCACCATTGCCCAATACCGATTTTATTAAACTTGGCGCCTTATTGGCGTAAACCAATTGGGTATAGTGGCCGGGTATAGCTTCGTGAATGTTCAGTATTTGCAGGGTATAGTCGTTATACTCTCGCAGGTAACTTTCGGCGCGGTCTTTATCCCATCCATCCAAACTGCCTACGTTGTAATAAGTGTTGCCATTTTTTTCGTACGGGCCTGGTGATGATACCGATGCCCCGGCCACACCGGCCATGTAAGCAGGTTCGCGGCGCACAACCAGCGGTTTGCTTGGGTCCATGGTCAACAGGTCTTTTTCCTTAACAAAGGCACTTAGTTTAGGTATCTGCTTTTCAATAGCTGATTGAAATTGTGCGGGCTCTACGTGTTTTAATGATAGTGCGCCAATAATATCCTCAACAATGGCCAGTGAGTCTGAAGGTATCTTTTTATCGCCCATGTATTTGGGCCAAAGTTCCTTGCTGAGCTTGATCATCTCTTTATGAAGAAATTTTTTGCGCTCAACAGCGGCATTAAACATTTGCTGCGACGTAAGGGCCGATTCTATCTCGTAATTAAACTTTTCATCATATAATGACTTACCCAGCCTGAAACTGCGGCCTTTATCGCTCCTGATGGTTTTTAGCCACGCTGTAAAATTGCGGATCACCGCCGCGCTGGCCTTTGCCCTTTCGCGCATCAGCTTTTGCTTAGGGTCGGGCACGCTGCTTTTGGTTAGCGAGTCAATAAAATCCTTTTCAATAACATCAACACCGCCGGTCATTTGGTCTATTGCCAGGTCAGTAAGTTCGGGCACAGGGTTTTTTACGAGTTTTTGCGCATCCTTATAATAAGCCGGTATAGCGGCCATCTTTTCGTAAAAGCTTTGCAGTCTTTCAGAAAGCGGCGCATACTTCTCATTTAAAATATAAGCAAAGCCGCCAATAATGTTATAGCTTGTTGGGTCCCACTCATAAGCTTTTAGCGATCCGTATGTCCACTCTGTTTTGCGCAGGTAGTTTTGAATAAGGTTAAAATCCATACGGTTACTGGCGCTAAGCTCATTTTGAGGATAGTGGCTCAGCGAGTCGAGGTTGCTTTTGGCAAAGTCAGTCAGCTTTTTTTTCTGTTCGCTTGGCAGCACCAGTACGCTATCATACTTATGGTAGCCTACGGAAGTCGCCCAATCGGGGTTGAGTTTCCAAAGTTCATCTAAAAATTTACCTTCATAGCGGGTAAACGAGTCGTTATTCTTTTCTTCATCAGAAAGCTCGCCGCCCATGCCATCCTTTTTACAGGCTGATAAAAAGGTGAAGCCGCAAATGGCGATAAGCAGTAATTTATATAAGGTACGCGCGCTAATAATCATGCCCATAAACTTAAAGCATTTAGTTTAAATAATACAGTGTAAACCTAAACAAAGGTTTAAAATTTCAGTCAACCTTACGCTATCGCGATTGTTATCATTCAAAATACGCACTTATGAATTCAAACCACGATACACTGATAAATGAACTGATTACGTTGCTGACAGGTAAAGGGGCACATGTAAGTTTTAGCGAAGCTGTTGAACGCCTGCCGGCAAACCTGCGCGGCGTAAAGCCCGATAATATGCCTTACAGCATTTGGCAATTGGTTGAGCATATACGTATTGCCCAATGGGATATGCTGGAGTTTAGCCGGGATACCAGCCATGAATCGCCCAAATGGCCGGATGAATACTGGCCCGATGAAGCCGCGCCAGGGAGTGATGATGCCTGGGATGCGTCGCTTAAAAAAATAGATAGTGATCTGCAGGAGTTTATCAACCTGTTAAAAAATGCAGATAATATTTATGAACCCTTTGGCCATGGTTCCGGTCAAAACCTGCTGCGCGAAGCTTTGCAGATAGCCGATCACACCGCCTATCACACCGGGGAGATCTTAGCTATAAGGAGAATGCTGTGCGCATGGACGTAATAGGAGATTTTTGTCATTCCGACTGAGGTACGAAGAGGAATCTGTCGCTATATTAATAAGCGCGGATAGATTTCCTGCTATCGCTTCGGAATGACAATCAAAAACGTCATTGCGAGGTACCAGGCAATCTTTGAAGTGATTGGCTTAAAGCATGTGAGCTCTACTTCACCTTTCCAACAAAATCAACTATGCCACTAACCAGTTCGGGTTTCAGGGGCAGGTCGGGGTTGCTGTAGGTGGCCATGTTTTGTTTGGTATCAGCAGGTGCTTCCTTTAATATATGGTTCATGCCGGTGATAATGAGCAATTGCGCATCCGATTTAGCTTTTTTTAGCTTTTCGGCCTGTGCAACAGGTACCTGAATATCGGTAGTGCCCTGTACAATGAGCACCGGCATTTTAAGTTTCTTGATCTCACGCTGAGGATCATACCTGCACCACGACATCAGGTAGTTTTGTATGCTGGGGCGGGCAATAAAATACAGCGAAGCATCAACATTGGGAGTGGTTTTACCTCTTTTAAGGCTGTCGAGCACACGCTTAAAGCCGTCGGCAATATACTTTGGCTGTGTTTTCATCTGCTCAATTAATATCTTCTCGGCAGGGTCGCCGGCACCGGCAACTGATACATAGCCCTTTACAGGGGCATCATTAGCGGCAAGCATGCCCACCAACGAGCCTTCGCTGTGACCCAATACTATGATCTTTGAAAATTCGCCTTTGTCATTAACATCGTTTATCAGGCCAACGGCATCCTCAACCATATCCTCAAACTTTAGTTCTGCCTCTTTGGTGGTACTTGCCGACTGGCCAATCAAGCGCTTATCATACCTTAAAGTGGCAATTCCTTTTTTACCCAGCTCATTAGCTAACTGTACATAAGCGTTACTGTTAACACCCAGCTTAGGGCTGTTGCCATTACGATCTGTAGGGCCTGAGCCGGCAATAATGAGCACTAACGGCACCTTGCCATCAGTTTTAGGCTTTACCAGTGAGCCCGATATATTGCCCGAAAATGTTTTGAGCGTGTAAGGTGTTTCAGTTAGCGAGGCATCAATGGCTGTTACGGCCGGAACTGAGGATGCAGATGCCTCATACGGGCTAAGCAGCAAACCCATGTATTGGTTTTGCGCATTCAGGGCTACATTAAGGGTAAAAGTGGCCTTTTCAAAATTGGCTTTATAAACGGATACGTTTTTTTCCATCTTCAAAAAATCGGCATTTTTTAACATACCCAACTGGTTTTTGAGCTGTATGGTAGTGGTACGAAACTGGTCGGCGGTTAAGGCCGCTTTCATTTCGGTACTAAAGCGAGCGTACACGCTATCCGGGTGGCCGGTATTGTATTGTTTGATAAAATACTGAACAGCTTTTTTGTTGGCTTCAGGCTCGGCCTGGGCAAACAGGTTAAGCGATGCTATAGTTAGAACGATGAAAGTAACGAGCGTTTTTAAAGTAGTCATTTTTAAACGTCATGTATAATTAGGTACAAGGCAAAGCTAATCAAAAAAACGTGTGTGTTAAGCCTGTTATGGCAACAACATATTTCGATGATTGGCGTAAAAAGCTTATTATTGTGATACCATCATAATCAATTGCCCTGATGGTACGCTGCAGATCTTCTTCCTGATTGTATTAATGAATATACTGACCCGATCCTTTTTATTGATCCTTTTTGCATTTGCGTGCACGCAAAGTTTGGCGCAAACCGGGTTAAAAGGGATTGAAGGTAAAGTATTAACAGAGGTTATGCAACCCGCTGATGCTGCTACGGTAAGGTTACTTCATCATCCTGATTCTCTGCTAATAGCCACTACCATAAGCGATAAGAACGGCTTTTTTGAATTCAGGGATATTAAGCCCGGAAAATATTTCATCGCTATAAATAAATTAGGCTATAACAAGTTTTATACGTTGCAATATGTGGTGGCCGAGGGTAGCGGCAATATAAAAACGCCCGATGTAAAACTTGTGCCCCTCAACTATCAGCTCAAAGAGGTTAAGGTAACCGCCAAAAAGGAGTTTGTGGAGGTAAGGCCTGATAAAACCATTATCAATGTTGAAAAAAGCATTGTATCGGCAGGTAATAATATGCTGGATGTGTTGAAGAACGCGCCCGGGGTAAAGGTATCGGGCGAGGAGGTGTTGTTCAAGGGCGGGCAAAAAGCGCTGATAGCCATCAACGGAAAGGTAACCCAGCTTACCGGCGAACAATTAGCCGAATTGCTGAAAAGCTATAATAGCAGTATGGTCAGTTCGGTAGAGCTTATCGGTAATCCATCGGCCAAGTATGATGCCGCGGGTGGCGGCCTTATCAATATTGTGCTTAAAAAAAACCGCGACCTGGGCTGGCGCGTCAGCACTACGCAAAGTGCTGCCGTAGGCGAAAATTATAAGTTTAACTCAGGCATAAATCTTAACTATCGCGCTAAAAAAGTGAACCTGTTTGGCAGTTATATTTTTACAGCCAGCGAGGTGCCCCGTTTTTGGGATGTTGACAGGCTGATCACCATAGGCCCGAATACATCTGATTATAAAATGCGCTACAAAGGTACCACCCGCCTTAAAAGTTACACCTTTAATACCGGTGCTGATTGGGCAGTATCGCCAAAGCAAAATATTGGCTTTATATTGCATGGTTACGCCACACCGGCCGATATTGATAAGCGCAACACCACCAACATAGCTTATAACGGTGTGCCCGATTCGGTGATTACCACCAGGTCAGGCATCAGCAGGAATATTTATAACCTGAATTATAACCTCAACTACCGTGGTTTTTTCGGTAAGGATAATAAGCATGTACTGTCTGCCGATATGGATTACTCGGATTATAACCGCCGGTCTGACGAGGAATTACGTAACGACTTTTTCAACCCTGCCGGTGTGCAGGTGCGCGACCCTTTGTTTTACCGGGTAATATCTCCTGCCGACATCAATATCTACTCGGCCAAGATTGATTACACCCGGGTGCTATCGTCATCGGGCAGTGTTGATGCCGGTGTTAAGGTAAGTAAAGTAAACAGTGATAACCGGATAGATTTTAATGAGCAGGTTGACGGTAATTTTCAGCTTGTACCCGGCCTTACCGATCATTTTGTATATAAGGAACGCATTGAAGCCGGTTATGTAAATTATCACACAAAAATAGGTGCTACTGATATTACCGCCGGGTTGCGTGCCGAGCAAACCCACGCCAACCGTACATCATATAATCCTAACCGCGTGGCTGATACTTCGTACTTCAACCTTTTTCCGAGTATCCAACTAATAAGGGGCGTGGGGGAGAAGCACCAGTTCACCCTGTCATACAATCGCCGTATAAGCAGGCCTAATTACCAGGACCTTAACCCCTTTGTAGCTTATATCGATCCGTACGCTTTCAGTACCGGCAACCCATTTCTTAAACCGCAATACGTAAACTACTTTGAGCTTGCCGATACTTATCTGATCAAATTTAAGGCTGCTTTAAGTTTTACCGCAACCAACGATTTTTATACCACCATTTACGAGCAGAACAATGCCACCGGTGTTTATACTACTACCAAAAGTAACGTGGCTAACCGCCATGTGTACGGGTTAGAGATCACTGCGCCTTTTGATGTTACGCCCTGGTGGCAAATAAACAGTTACTTTGAATTTAGCCACAGCCGGTATTTTTATAAGGATGAAAATGCCGGTAATAAACACGCTTATGATTTTCTGACCCAAATCAACCAGTCATTCAGTATAACCGATAAGTTTAAGGCCGAGGTGAATGCCAATTACGAAACGCCAACCTACTTTGGTATCAAGAATTACCGGGAGCAGTACTACTTCAGCGCGGGTATGAGCCATATCATTCTGCACGACCAGGGTACCATACGGCTGGCTATGAGCGATATTTTTAACACGCAGATTGACAGGTATGATACCCGCTATTTAAACCTGAACATGCGAGGGCGCGAAAAGCCGGGAACACGCTTTGTAACCGTAACGTTCAATTATCGTTTTGGCAATAGTACATTGAAAGCCGCGCGTAAGCGTACAGGCGGTGCTGCCGAGGAATTATCCCGTATGGGCGGCAGCAGTAACGAGAATTAAGGCATGCGTCGCTCTTTGAATTTTCCCTTGATCTTTTTTACAAAAAATCGCCCCAGCGAGTCGGAGTCAATAAATTTTTTGAAAGCGGATGGTTTGAAGTTAAAGTATTGCCACACGCCGCCATTATCCCTGAACTCCAGTTCGAGGGTTTGGCTTTCGGTATCGTAACCAATACTTTCCAGGGCTGATGATTCTACGTGCACGCGTTTCATAAACTATCCGGTAAACTATCAAAATATGTACCATGTTGAATTAGCCTGCCTTGCCGCTAAGCATACTGAATATGATGATACCCAGTACCAGTACCGTGATGGCGGCATAACGGTAATCCTTTTCGGCAGCGAAGCCTATAGCCGAAAATATAAGGCGTACTACCGGGGTGGCTATCAGCAGCATAATACCTACCTGTATAATGGCCCTGCCCCGCAATTCAAAAACACTGGTAAATAGGTTTGCCGGTTTTACATAATCCGGAATGCCCTTAAAGGTTGCATAGTCAACCACCTCGTGCCCATGCCTTGATAGGTAAATAACACCGCCCAAAAAAGCGATGCCTATTGATGTAAATACACCTATGCGCAGCAACTGGCCAATAATTATCTGTATCCTCATCTTAAATTCTCCCTAATAAGCCATTATAGATCATCTGTATGGCCAATATTAAAATAATGCCTGCAAACAGGTATTTAAGCCATGCGGCTGATGCGGTGCGCACCAATATTTTTGAACCGCTTAAAGCACCCAGCACAACCCCTATAACCACCGGCATGCAAATACCCGGATCAATATAACCGCGTTGCAGGTATACCACGGCACTTGCGGCTGCGGTTACGCCTATCATAAAGTTGCTGGTAGTAGTTGATACCTTGAAAGGAATACGCATTACCCCATCCATGGCCACAACCTTTAACGCGCCCGAACCGATGCCTAATATGCCTGATATGATACCGGCTACAATCATCATACAAAAACCACCGGCAACGTTAATAACCCGGTACGCGATAAAACCCCCGCCTTCCGGAAACTGCCCGTCGAGCTTCAGTTTTTCAGCCAGGTAGCTTTTTTTAAGGTTTACTTCGTTTGATTTCTTTTTTAAGGATATAATGGCCGAAAATATGAGCACAGTACCAAAAAGTATGGCAATAAAGTGTGCGGGTATAAAGGCGGCCAATATAGCGCCCGTGAAAGCGCCGATGGTGGTGGCTATCTCCAAAAATATGCCCAGCCGCATATTGGTAATACCCTCCTTAACATAGGCCGCGGCCGACCCGGATGACGTGGCGATAGCCGATACCAATGAGGCGCCGATAGCGTAATGAATATCAACCCCGAGAGCAAGCGTAAGCAGCGGAATGACCACAAACCCGCCGCCAAGGCCGGTTAATGAGCCTAATAATCCGGCGGCGTAAGCACCGGCAAGTAATATCAAAGTAAACGTTAATACAGTCATAAGCACTATCCTCTCGTGCTGCAAAAGTACAGTTTTTACAGCACGATGAACGTTAGAATACCATTAAAAAGCAGTTGAAACATGTATGCCCGCTAAAGGATGTGTATCTTTGCGCCCGAATTTGATAAAGATAACATACCCCTTGTTATGAAACATATATTAACGCTTACATTAAGCCCCACAATAGATAAGAGTACATCGGTTGAGAAAATAGTTGCCGAACATAAACTGGAATGTAATGAGCCTAAATTTGAACCGGGCGGCGGCGGCATCAACGTATCCCGTGCGTTAAAAAGGTTAGGTTTACAATCAACAGCGGTATTTACCTCGGGCGGTTTAAGCGGCAAGCTTTTGCAGGAATTGCTTGAACATGAGGACATAGCGCAGCACCCGATAGAAACATATCACCCCACACGCGAAAACTTTATAGTAGTTAACCGTGCCTCAAATGAGCAATTTCGTTTTGGTATGCCCGCGCCTGCCCTTATTGCCGGCGAAGAGGATAAGATACTGAAAGAGGTAAAGCAAATGGCGGCAAAAGCCAGTTATATTGTGGCAAGCGGCAGTATACCAAAAGGTGTAAGTGCCGACTTTTTAGCTAAGATAGCACGTATTGCCCACCAGGAAGATGCCCGTTTAGTGGTTGATACATCAGGCGAAGCACTGGAACAGGCCATTGAAGAAGGTATTTATCTGCTTAAACCCAACCAAAGCGAACTGCGTAAGCTTACCGGTATGGAAGTTGACGATAATGAATCGCTGGAAGAGGCGGCCCGTATTATTGTTAACAAAGGCAAATGCGGTATTGTGGTAGTATCAATGGGGCCGCAGGGCGCTTATGCCATTACTAAAGATCAGGCTGAATTTGTGAGCGCTCCATCAGTAAAAAAGCGCAGCACCGTAGGCGCGGGCGATAGTATGGTGGCCGGTATGGTTTACGGTTGTGTAAACAATTACGATTTGGGCCATATAGTACGCATGGGCATAGCCTGCGGCAGCGCGGCCACCATGAACCATGGTACCGAACTGTTTAAAACTGCAGATGTTGACCGTTTATATGAATGGCTGACGAAATAGATAGATTATAAAAGTAGCTTGTCATTTCGATGCGTCAGCGAGAAATCTGCACAAATTTATAGTAAGGCGGTAGATTTCTCCTCGAAACTCTTAGAATGACATTAAAAATATAATAAGAAAAAGTGGGCGGTACTGGCAGAAAACCGGGCCGGGAGTATGGACTGTGAGTGTGGAAGGTTTTTTCTGCCTTGACTTTTGGTTACTTTGTATCTAAGACAAAGCAACTGGCCTCTAAGAGCAGACAGACGATGATTATGCACAGGTATTAATTAAAAAATCCCTTTATTACCTGTCCTAAATTTCTTTTGAACGATCAAAAGAAACAAAACTTAGCGTTAGCGATCTCATGAGTACAACTAAAATAAACAATAACGAATAAATCGCCGGCTGTTTAATTTTCTATTAAAGGTAGTGCATCATCCTGCTATCCGAAAATTAAAAGGCCGGAAATTTAAATTATGATCGTGTTGTACTTAAAAGGAAAATTTTCTTTTGTGAATAATTTGGAGAGTTAAAGAGCGAGGGACTGGCAGAAAACCGGGCCGGGAGTATGGCCTGTGTGTGGAAGGTTTTTTCTGCCTTGACTTTTGGTTACTTTGTGTCTAAGACAAAGTAACTGGCCTCTGCGGCTAAGAGCAGGCCGACGATGATTATGCACAGGCATTAAATTTAACAATCGCTTTATTATCTGTCCTGAATTTGTTTTAAGCGATCAAAAGAAACAAAACTTAGCGTTAGCGACCTCATCAAGAAAAGCAAAAATAATTTATATAAAAAAGAATAAAACAAAAAGCGCCCTGCTATTAAACAGGGCGCTTTTATAATAATGGTTTTTGCTACAAGGGCACAAACCTTATTGCTTTTAGCAATGGCGGGTTCTTAGTTGCCGTGGTTTGCTTTACTTCAATAAAATAATCGCGCAGGGCAGGGGTGGTGGCTTTTACCAGCGGTATGGTTGCCGTAGCGTTTTGCTTACCGGCCGCGAAACTGATAGTGCCGCTGCCTAATTTAGCGCCGCCTTTACCATTATAAACGGTTATGGTGTAGCTTGATGCTGCACTGTTGCCTACGCCGCTAAATTCAAGGGAGGCAATGCCTGCCGGATCAAACTTACCGGCCTTGAAGCTGCCTGTAGCGGCAGGAAACACCAGGTATTTGGTACCGGCTGAATCTTTGGATGCAAAACCGTTTACTGCGGTAAACTCACCGGCCTCAATAATATTGCTGCGTAATATGGCAGCGCCTGTACCTGCTAACGGCCTTATGCCATTCGCGCCTTCGTCGGTATAGTTAGCTTGTATGGTATACACCATATTTTGCTTGCCTGCATCATTGGTTTTAGGGGTTATCATGCCACTGGCAGGCAATGATTTTGGTTTGTTATCATCCGCCAGTGAGCGTATCCAGCCAACGATGAGCTTGGCATCGTCCTCTTTTAATGATGGATGCGCAGGCATGGCCACTTCGCCCCAAACACCGGCGCCGCCTTTGATGATTTTATTGGTAAGATGCGTGTCGGCATCTTTAGCATCTTTATATTTTTGTGCAACCTTAACAAATGCAGGGCCTATCGAGGTTTCATTCTCCTTATGGCAAGCCTTGCAATCCAGCGTTAGCATAATGTTTTTACCAATGGTTGTTGCCTGTATTACCTGGTGGCCAAGGTTGGCACCGGCTTTATCAGTACCTTTCAGCATATCGGCAGAAACATACAGGTTAGCCGGGTTAACTGTTGCGCCTTTATCGGCAACGCTTACATTGTATTTAACAGGTTTGCCGGGGAAGAAAAAGCTGCGGTTACTGCTTACATTAACAGCTACTGTTGGCCGCGCGTTACCGGCGTAAACGGTTACCGTATTGCTTGTGGTTGATGCCTTTTTACTGTCTATAACATCAACGCTCAGTTCATACTCGCCTGCTGTGGCTACTATGTGTTTTAAAACAGGCATTTTGGTAACCTTTTTAGTTTTGCCAATGTGCCAAACGTAGGTAAGCGCGTCCTTTTCAGGATCAGTGGCTTTTACCCTTGCCGATATGGTAAGCGGTACGTTGCCGCTGGTTTTATCAACATTTAAAGCAGCTATTTCAGGCGGACGGTTACCGGCAAGGTAGTCAATACGTGATATGGCAGCGTCGGGGTTTTTATTAAACCAGCCGTTACCGTATTCAAGCACGTAAATACGGCCATCAGGGCCGGCTTCCATATCTATCATGGAATTGAATTTCATACCGTCAACAAAAGGCTCTATCTTATCTACGTCACCCTCCGGTGTTTGTGATACGGCCTTGATCCATCCGCGCACAAAATCGTAAATAATCAGCTTGCCGTTATAGTAAGATGGGTAACGTGTACCTGCCGGATAGTCTGCCGTATAATACACCGGGCCTGCCATAGCTGTACGGCCGCCACTGCCCAGTTCCGGAAAATCAGGAGATACGGCGTACGGGTACCAGATGTAGGCCGGTTGCGCAGGCGGCAACTCGGTTAAACCGGTGTTGTTGCGTGAGTTATTCATCGGCTTCGCCGGATCAGATGGCGCGCCGTTTTCATTGGTTGTATAGTTGTGGATGTTGTAGGCATAATTATTGCCTACAAACAGCGGCCAGCCAAAGTTACCAGCTTTGCGTGCCTGGTTCACCTCGTCATATCCGCGCGGACCACGGGTGCCAATACTGTCAACATTAGCGTCTGGCCCAACCTCACCCCAGTACAGATATCCTGTTTTTTTATCAACCGATATACGGTAAGGGTTACGGTTGCCCATCACATAAATTTCGGGGCGGGTTTTGGCCGTGCCTTTCGGGAACAGGTTACCATCCGGAATATCGTAAGTGCCATCGGCCTTCACTTTTATACGGAGTATTTTGCCGCGTAAGTCATTAGTATTACCTGCCGAACGGCGGGCATCATACTGCTCATGTCCGGGGCGGTCATCCATCGGGCCAAAGCTTTGTGTCGGGTATTTTTCGCCGGGCTCATCAAACGGTGTAGAGTTATCTCCAGCCGAAACGTACAGGTTATCATCTTTACCAAACGCAATGGAACCACCGGTGTGGCAGCATATCTCGCGGGTGGTTTTTACCTCCAATATCACTTTTTCTGAGCTGTTATCCAGCGTATCCCCTTTAAATACAAAGCGCGACAGGCGATCAATTGACTCGCTGCCCGCAGGACTGTAGTACATGTAGATGTGGTGGTTGGTAGCATATGCCGGGTCGGCGGCAATGCCCAGCAGGCCTTCTTCGCTGTTTACGTTGGGTACGCTGGTTTTAAAGTACACATTTAGCAGGCCAACCTGTTTAACCGTTTTTTTAACGGCATCGTACTTCATCAGTTCGCCGCGGCGCTGCGCTACCAGTATATCAAAGTTGGGCAGTATGGCCATTTCAGTAGGTTCAAAAAAAGCGCCCTCTACCAGTACACGCTTTACAAAGCGGTTAGTTTCGGGCACGCGTTGCGTTTTGGCTTTACTGTAATCGATTGCATTGTTATCGCCAATAGCGTATTTTATGCCCCCTAAAACATGTTGCAAATACTGCGCGTCAGCATATGATTCATCAGTATGACCAAGTTCGGTATAAAATGCACGGCCGCCATCAAATTCATGATACCAGGCCATTGGGTGCTTGTCGCCATTCTCGCCGCCCTTGTAGCTTTTTTCGTCAATGTTGATCAATACCTTAACGTTTGGATTAAGCTTTTTAAAGTTATACCATTCGTCGGTACGTGTCCAGGTATCAGGCAGGTGTTTGGTTGATGGGTGGTTTTTATCAACCACATTCAACACGGCCTGCTGTGGTGCCGGGTGGCTTTTAAAATAACCGCCAACCAAACGGCCATACCAGCCCCAGCCATACTCGGTATCGCTTGCGGCATGTATGCCCACAAAACCGCCTCCGGCCTGTATGTAGCGTTCAAAATCAGCCTCCTGGTATTGGTCGAGTACATCGCCTGTAGTGCTTAAAAACACAACGGCGGCATACTTTTTCAGGTTAGCTTCGGTAAACGCTTTCGCGTTGGTGGTGGTATCCACATCAAAATTATTTTCGGTACCCAGTTTAATAATGGCGTTAAGCCCTTTGGGTATGGACGAATGGTGGAAGCCCGCTGTTTTGCTGAATACCAGCACCCGTGGCTTGGGCGCTATTTTTCCGCATAAAAACAGCACGATGCTAATGCCCATAATGGCAAAGCCCGATAAGCGTAAATAAAACGTACTTTTCACAGTTAAAATTGGTTTTAAAACAAATAAACCGGTAACTAAGTACCGGTTTATTATGTATGGTGTAATGTTGGTTAATTCACTGTTAGTGTGCCCTGCATCACGTAGAAGTGCCCTGGTACAGTACAAACATAAGTATATTTTCCGGGTTTGGTTGGTGCCACAAAGTAAATGGTTTGTGACCCGCCAGGCCCTACCAGTGTAGTATTGAATAATACCTTTGGCGTATTAGGTATATGGCTCAGTTTAACGCTTTGCAAGCCAAGCTTCATGGCCAGCTCGCCAACCGGAACAGCCTGCCCGTCGGGTACTACCACAAAGTTGTGCGGCATATCATCATTATTGCTGAAGGTAAGCTTTATTTTACTGCCCGCTTTTACGGTAAGCTCGCTCTTATCATACTTAAGGCCCGGCTTGGTACCAAGTGTTATGGTTTGATCGATGCTTGTCCATGAAGCAGGTTTGGTAAGCTGGTTCTTTTTCAGGCCTGAACCTTCAGGGGTTTTGGCTGCCGCTGCTTTTGCAGGGGTTTGTGTTGGCTTGCCCATGTTCATATGGTCATGGCCAGCCATTTTTGGCGTACGTTTAGGTACGTTCAGCTTAGCGCCTTCAGGTATGTTGTTAAGCGTATAGTATGCTACAGGGTGTAATACCTTGGCAGCGCTGTCAGCCGAAACGATCTTATCGTCAAGCGTTATCTCATGAACATATTTTTCGCGCAGGCCGTCAATCACCAGGCGTACTTTTGTACCATCCTCTGATACGATTGCCGCGTTAACCACGTGCTGCTGCTCGCGAACTGTGTTACTACCGTAAACCGGGTGGTATTTGTAAATAAAGCCGGTAATAGCGTAAGCATCCGGATCGGCAGCCGCTTTTTTGTTAACAGGTTTGGTAAACTCAATCTCAAAACCATCAGGCATGGCCTTAACGGCTTTCATTTCAAACGGAGTGCGTTTGCTCCAAACTACGCGCTCCAGTCCAAAATCCTTCGGACCTTTTGAACCCCAGCCACGGTTGGTTTGGCCTACGAAGAGTGAGCCATCATTACCCCAGGCTAAACGTAATACGCCTGATTCAAAACCCTCACGGAAGGTGAAGGCAGCGCCCTGGTATTCGCCTTTTACCTGCTCAAGGTAAACACGGTTTAGGCGGCTTTGGCCCTGGTCGCCAATAATTACCTGCCCTGCAAACGGACCAAAACGGTCGTCTTTTGGTATTTGTATCATTGATGAGGTTGATGTGCCTAAAATAGAATGTGGTAACCATACCGTTGGCAATTTCATGCCAGGTACTTCTTTAGCTACCTCAAAAAATGTTTTGTACGGACGGTTCGGATCATCATCCTCAATTTTACCCTGGTTAAAGCGAGGGTCAACACGAGAATAGATATCCTGGGTACGTGCCTTAACCGGTGATTCCGGACGGTCAGCCCAGTTTAAACCTGCGGGATGACCTGCAAAATCGCCTTTGTTTAACTGCATCATGTGGCCCGAGCCTACCCAGTCGCCCTGGTTTTCAGAGTAAAAATATTTACCATCAATCAGCCCCTGGCCGGCAGGTGAACGTAAGCCGGTAGCAAAAGGCATCATTTTACCATCAGGGGTAATTTCCATTGTCCATGCTCTCCAGGGCACATGGCTTTTACCACGCCACCATTCAAAGCCATCAAAGCCAACGTTGGCATTAACCATAAAGTTACCGTTAGGCATAATTACAGGGCCGTACGAGTACTCGTGGTAGTTACCGGTTAATGGCCATGCAAATACGGTTTCGTAAACATCAGCCTTACCGTCGCCATTCTTGTCAACCAGTTTGGTCAACTCGCCGCGCTGCACGGCATATAACGCGCCATCTTTATAGGCAAGGCCCAGCAGCTCATGCATGCCGGTTGCAAACTTGCGGTAGTGCGGCGTAGTGCCGTTAAGCATGTACGGGTTTTCAATAATGTACACATCGCCACGGCGGGTTGATGCCGCCATATCGCCGTTAGGCAACAGGGCCAAACCGCCAACCTCAAGCTCAATACCTTCGGGTATTGGCAGGGTAACTATGCGGTAAAAATCCTTTTCGGTAGCCCCGGCTTCCTTATTTTGCGCTTTAGCTGTAAACCCAACAACGGCAGTTACAGATAAAGTAAGTAGTATATTTTTTACAGTAGCTTTCATTTATAACAGTATTTGTTGAGTTTACCAGATAAGTGAGTATTTAACCGAAGCACCTTTATCGGCATCTTTTATTGGGATAAGCAGCTCCTTGCCGTTGCCTGCTGTGCGCAGTACCGGCTTGGTGCCTTTATCAAACTGTACGTAGTACTCGTAGTTGTTTACCGCGTACATGCCGTTGCCGGCATCAACAATATCGCTGCCGGTTGCGGCGCGCAGGTAAAGTTTATCCTTAACGGGGCCGTTAACCGTTACCACACGGGTAAGGCTGCTGCCGCCATCGCTGGTAAGTTTATCATCAACTTTTAGTTGGCTAACCTCGTATTTAAAGGTTGGGTAGCCTTTATCATCCAACTCATAACCACGGCTGCGAAATGCCTGGTTGGCAAGCAGCGAATCAGGCCATGCGTTGGTTTCTGAAGCTAATACGGCCAATGATGGCGCATCGTTCAAAGGTATTTTGCTGCCGATAACAGTGGTATTACCATCACCACGGAAAAGCCACATTGGCGTACCATCAACAAAGCCGCCTTTCCATACCTGGAACAGGGCACCGGTACCCAAGTCGTACGAGTAGCTGATGTTGCCCGGATAGCCTACGTTAATAGCATGGGTAACACGTTTTTTATCATTAATGTCAACAAAGCTGCGCAGTAATACAGGTTCATCGGTAACGGTAACAAATACTTGTTTTTCGCTAAAGGTGCGGCCTGAGCCGTCAGTCACCTTACTACTTACGTTAGTGCTGTATTTAATATTTTTGAAGGCAACGGCACCATGATCGCCTTGCAGGCGGATAGGGCCGGTGGCGGCTTCGTTAGGGAATGCAGAGCCGCGGGTTGGGCCTTGCAGTTCGGCATTTTCAATAATGGTTACGCCGTTAAGCTCTATTTTAACAATGCGCGCATTGGCTGTTTTTTTGCCTGCCGCATCAAACTTAGGTGCCTGAAAAACAATATGTATGTTTTGCCACAGGCCCGGTGCACGGCTCACGTTAATGCGTGGTACCACACCCTCGTAAGCAAACTGGCCTTGTGGGCGGCTTTCATCCCAGCGCGGGTATACAGCGCCCAGATCCTGATAGGTAAGTTTATCCTTACCCCAGGCATCGCTTAATTGAATTTCGTAACGGCCTTGCAGGTATATACCCGAGTTTGAGCCTTTAGGCATCAAAAAATCGGCACTTAGGTCAATATCGCCATGCTCAAAGTTGGTAAAGATGTCTTCATTTTTACCCTTGCCCGGGATGGTTACCAATATGCCCTGGCCGTCTTTTTTTTCCAGAACTTCATCTTTGCTAAAATCGCTTTTTACCGAACCGGCAACTGACCAGTTGGCTGATGGCTTTTTAAAAGCCGAAAGATCACTCAGAGGTACCTGTGTGTCCTGTGCGGCAACGCCAAAAGGTAAAGCAGCAGCCGAGAGAAACAACAGGGATGTTGTTTTTAGTAAAAGGTTTTTTCTCATAATCATTTTTATCGAGGTGGGCTAATATAGATATTTTGGAGATACCTGAATAGCTTGATTAGCTTGTTTTTAAAAATTACTGTAATGTCTAAACAAAATGTTACAAAACAGCGCTGATTGTTCATAATTTGATAACATTATCCAACTTTAATCAGCCTGCTAAAAAGCCATAAACAATATTATTTTAATAATGAGATTACACAACAGCCATAGTTTTGGGCATGATGTACCGCAGAAAAACAAGGGTTGTGTTTTTTTCAGAAATATTGGATAAGGACCATGACGGGGCTGTGCGCACCATGTACCAGCTCATCAGCCGCATCAACCCGGAGTTTTTTGAATTTTTATTTATTTGCGGCACCGGGCCTGATGAATTATATGGCTTTGAATGTGTAAAGGTACCTGCCCTTACCGTACCTGTTAACCGTAATTATAAACTGGCCTTACCCGGGCTGGTGCAAGTAAGCCTGAAAGAAAAACTACGGACATTTGATGCCGATGTGGTACATATAGCAACACCATCGTTATTAGGTGAGTTTGCGCTGAAATATGCCCGGCAGGAGCGGTTGCCGGTGATCAGCATTTACCATACACACTTTATATCATACATTGATTATTACTTTAAACACACGCCCTTTTTGATAGATTTTGTGCGCTCAAGGGTGATTGACGGGCAGCGCAATTTTTACAACGGATGTGATACCATCTATATGCCGTCCGAGGGGATAGGTAAATGGCTGGCAGGTATCGGTGTAAAACCGCATAAAATGAAAAGCTGGAAACGTGGTATTGATACCGGTTTGTTCTCGCCGGCAAAGTATGATGCCTCCTTTATGCGAAATGTAACCGGCAATAACGCCCCGGTGATACTGTTTGCCAGCCGCCTGGTTTGGGAAAAGAACCTGGAAACCTTATTTGATATATACGATGGTTTAAAAGCGGCCAACACACCTTTTAACATGGTAATAGCGGGTGATGGTAAAGAGAAACCCGTTTGCCGGGAGCGTATGCCCGATGCTTTTTTTACCGGCAAGGTAGATCATGACACGCTATCTGTGTTGTATGCCTCGGCAGATGTGTTTGTGTTTCCATCGGTATCCGAGGCATACGGTAATGTGGTTTTAGAGGCCATGGCATCAGGCCTGCCATGCGTTATTGCCGATGGCGGCGGTTCGGCCGATTTTATTGAGCAGGATGTTAATGGTTTTAAATGCAAGCCTTACAATGCGGATGAATACATCAGCAAAATAATGCTGCTTATAAATGATGATGCCTTGCATAGCAGGGTTGTACAGGCAGGCTTAAAATATAGCAGCGCATTTAACTGGAATGAGCTTGCCTCGGTATACTTTAATGATGTTAACCAACTGGCCAAGCAAACCCGTGGCCGGCTACTGCCTGCTGAATGAAGTATCTGAAGGTATTAATTATTGTTGCCATACTGATATGCGCCTGGGTATTTCTTCGCCATACCGATCTTAACAAAGTTGGTAGTTCCCTGCAGCAGGTAGGATTCCACTTTATATGGCTTTTGCTGATAAGCGCGTCCTCATATATATGCGGTACCATTGCATGGCGCAATTGTATGGGTGAGGATGGTAAGCATGTTAAACTTGCCCAACTGTTTTGGGTACGACATGTTGGCGAAACGGTAGGCATCATCAATCCCACAAGTATTGTGGCGGGCGAGGCGCTCAAGATTTATCTGCTGCGCGATCATCCGATAGAAAAACAGGTAGTGGTTACCTCGGTACTGCTATCGCGAGTGCTGATGATGGCTACACAACTACTCTCGTTACTTATCATAACCATACTGGCCTTTGCTTTTGTACCTGCGCTGCATTTTTCGTTAAGTATAGCCGGTATGGTGCTGGGCATACTCGCCGGTGTAGCAGTATTTATTTACCTGCTGATAGTATTATTTAAAGGGTTAGGCAAAACACGTTTGGGCAATTGGTTCGCCAATAGTACCGAAAAGCTGCGTACAAAGGTTAGCGAAGCAAGTGCAGCTATCCGCGCTTTTTATTATACCAACAAAAAGGATATGCTGATAGCCTGCTGCTTTTTTATGCTGCACTGGGCATTGGGCTCGCTTGAGTTCTACATCATCCTGCACTTGCTGGCTACCGGAGCAGGTTTTATACCCGCCATGTTTGTGGATATGAGCGTGATCATATTTAAATCGGCCGGGGCGTTTGTGCCCGCGCAAATAGGGGTGGAGGAGTATGGCAACAAATTGATGCTTGCTACTGTAGGCATAACCGCTGCCGAAACCTGGGTAACGGCATCGCTGCTGCGCCGTGCCCGCCAGTTATTCTGGATTTTGCTGGGCCTGGTGGCTTATTTTTTTATCGACAGGAAACGAACGACCACACTTTACCAAAATGGAGATCCTGTTTGTAAGTCATAAACACCCGCCCGCAACCGGCGGTATGGAAAAGCAAAGCTACGAGCTGGTACGCGGGATGAAAAAGCATGCCCGCATACATGCCATTGTTTATAAAACGGGCACAAGCAAGCTGCGCTTTTTTATGTCGCTTAACAGGCGTATTGTGGCTATGTGCCGTAAGTACCCGGGTATAAGCGTTATTCATTACAACGATGGGCTTATGGCGGCCATATGTATGCGCCACAAAGGGTACGAGCACTTAAAACGTACTGTTACCCTGCACGGGCTGGATGTGGTTTTTCCTAACAACACTTACCGCCGCTCGGTGCTGCCCGAATATAAAAAGTTTGACAAGATATTTGCCGTAAGCAATGCCACGGCAAATGCCTGTATAAAGTATGGCATCCCGGCAGAAAAAATAAAGGTGATAAGCAACGGCGTTGATGCCTCCATTGCTGATTGCCTGCCGCAACCCGCGCTGGTTAACGATATAGCCGCCCAGCATGGCCTTCAGCTTGATAATAAACGGGTACTGATATGCATGGGCAGGGCTGTAAAGCGTAAAGGTTTTGCGTGGCTCATAAAACACGTTATGCCCGCATTGAGTGATGATTTTACCTTGCTTATTATAGGCCCGTTTAAACCACGCGCCCCGTTTGCAGATAAAATAATACGTTCGTTACCCCCTAAAACGCGCAGGCAGGTAACCTCTTTTTTAGGCTGGCCTACTGATGAGGAGGAGATACGCAGGCTGTTGCAAAAATCAGGTACGGCTAACCGGGTAAAGCACCTGGGGCGCTTACCTTTTGAGGATATATTGCAATTGCTTATGGCGGCCGAGGCATTTATAATGCCTAACATACGTGTACCCGGCGATCTGGAGGGTTTTGGCCTGGTATGCCTTGAGGCCTGTTTGTGCGGTACCAAAGTTTTTGCCTCAAACATTGAGGGAATAAAGGATGTAATAAGCCACGGGCATAATGGCTATTTGCTGCCTGCTGCCAACAAAGCTGCGTGGATAGATGCACTCAGCAAGCTGAACAGCCAACCACGGCACTATAAACTACAACCAAAGCAGATAAAGGCATACACGATGAAGCACTTCGGTTGGGATAAAATGGTAAAAGAATACCTGGATTGCTTTGAGGAACTTACAGCGATGCAACCCGCGCCTTTTTTGTGAGATTGATATTTTCATTAACTGATGTATTGGTGATAAGGAATTTACGTAACATCGCAAGTTCGTCGGTATTAATGAGGTCTACACCGCAGCTCAGTAATTGCTTCCATACGCATTCTTTTTCGGGCGATGCCCACAGCCGAACCTTTTTGCCCATGCTGTGCGCTTTGGTAACGTAGCTGCACAATAGTCTGCGTTCGTCATCGGGCATGGTGCCGTTGCCGTCCCAGTTTAACAATGAGCTGTATTTGCAACTGGCCATCTGGTAAACATTGGCATCGCATTTATCCTTGCCTACATCGCGCAGGTCCTCATCAATAAAAGCCAGGCGCTGCTTTTCGTTTTTTATGGACCGGTAAGGTTTATTGCCTGATAGTACAATGGTTACCTGCCGCTTTTGCAACCTGCCATTCTCGTAACTTGACAGTATGGAGCTGTATTTTTGCAATAGAGGTTTCAGGGCGCGATAAGTATCTTCAGCACCGGTTTTTATGTCGATCATCAGGGTTACGGGCGTATCGTACCCCTCAAATACATTGCCCTGCTTTTTAATACGATCAGCCAGTGGTTTCAGGTACAGTTTTTCGAGCGTTCGGTTACCCTGAAAGAACGGGAAAAAATGTGCCACCACCATTTCGCCATTGATGTAAAAAATGTCGGCCTCAATATGGGTGTAACCATTATCCAGCGCGTCAAACAATGGGCGTTTGTGCCAGTAATCGTTGTGGGCAAAGCCATTTTGAAGCGGGATTTTTTGAGCCTGGCCGGGTAAGCCGTTGCCAATGAGGAATAACAGGGTGGCGGTTTTAAGGAATTTTACTATCAAACTTTTCGTTCGCATATTAAGTTAAATTTCTTAATTCAAATGTCGGTTTAGGGTATGTTTAAATGATAAAATCAAGGTTAAATAAACTCTAAATCAGTAAGTTTTAAATTAATTTATTGTAATTAGCCATCAAAATACACCATCAGTATCACGAACTTATTTACGGTGATGATGTTTAGTTATTTTAATTTGTGTAATGCTTAGACAACTTGCCAGCAAAAAGGATAATGATTTTGAGTGGATCGATATATATGAACCACAGCATGAGGAGATACATGAAACCGCCCAAAAGTATGGTTTACACGAGGAACTGTTAGATGACAGCCTGCAACCCGACCACCTGCCCAAGTATGAGCAGATGGAGCATTACGCTTTCATTATTTTCAGGATACATACCGATACCAGGGTACGTGAGGCCGATACCGTGCAGCAGCTTACCCATAAGGTAGCCATATTTTATGCTAAGGATTTTATTGTGACCATTCACCGTAAGCCGCACAAGCTGATAGATACGCTGGGCGAGGAAGTGAAGAAGGGAAAATGCAACAGTAGCTATCACTTGCTTAACAATATTATTAAAGCCTGCCTGCTTACTTATGATGAACCATCAAATCACCTGTCGCGTAGTTTGGAGTATTATGAGGAACAGATATTTTTACGCACCCGAAAGGCGCCGCTTTTAAAAGGTATGTATTTTTTAAAACGCAAAGCCGACCTGGTAAGGCGTATGCTGATGCTGTCATATGATATTATTGATACCATTGATGCCGAGGAGGGGGATGTGAACACCCGCGATACCCGCGACCTGTATGTACGCCTGCAAAATATTTATGATGCCTTGTCCGAAAATATAAACCACCTGCTTAACCTGTATTTTAACGTATCCGCGCAGCGCACTAACGAAACGGTACGCATACTCACCGTATTCTCGGTGTTTTTTATGCCGCTGACCTTTATAGTGGGCATCTACGGAATGAACTTTGAATTTATGCCCGAGCTGCACGAAAAGTATGGCTATCCTGGGGTTTTAGGCGTAATGGTAATTATTACAGTGCTGATTTACCTTTGGTTCAGGCGCAAAGGGTGGTTATAATGCTGATAAAATATGTCCTGCTATTATAAGTCATCCGGATACTTAATACATGAAAGAACTTGGAATAGGTTAACATGTTAATAAAAACTTTGCGCCCTTTTGGCATAAACCATTACCTTTAGCGTCACCCAAAAGTTACTCTGGCAGGTGTAGATAATCTGATTGTCACAATGTCAGCCCTGTACTTGTGGCAAGCAATTTGATTAGTATATATTTGTATAACAAAATTTAAAAAGAAGAAATCATGGCTTTAGAAATAACTGATGCAAACTTCGAGGAACTTGTATTAAAATCAGATAAACCGGTATTGGTTGATTTTTGGGCAGAGTGGTGCGGCCCTTGTCGCATGGTAGGCCCGGTAGTTGAGGAGTTGGCTAAAGAATACGATGGCAAGGCCGTTGTAGGTAAAGTTAACGTAGATAACAATCCCGGCATATCAATGAAGTTCGGCATCCGTAATATTCCAGCGTTGTTGTTCTTTAAGAATGGCGAGATCGTTGACAAACAGATCGGCGCGGTGCCAAAATCAATTTTAGCAAATAAACTGAGCGCTCAGGTATAATGCTCCTGTCGTTTTCTTTAATATAAAATAAGCGGTGCTATATAGTGCCGCTTTTTTTATGCGTTATGGTTTCACCGGTCAAATAACTACTTTAGTATAATGGCAAAATTAAGCGACGATCAGCATATCAGGCAACTGGCTAACCTTGAATTGCTGGCCAGGCAGGTGGTTGAGGGTTTTATAACCGGTTTGCACCAAAGTCCGTTTCATGGCTTTTCGGTAGAGTTTGCCGAGCACAGGCTGTACAATAATGGTGAGTCGGTTAAGAATATCGACTGGAAACTGATGGCCCGTACCGATAAGCTGTTTGTTAAACAGTTTGAGGAGGAAACCAACCTGCGTTGTTACTTATTGCTTGATACCTCATCATCCATGAATTATCCTGAAAAGGGTACCAGTAAATTACAGTTTTCTGTTTACGCGATAGCATCGCTCATGTACCTGCTCAAAAAACAGCGCGATGCCTTTGGATTATGCACTTTTGCCGACAAAATTGATTTTTTAAGTAGCGCACGATCAACAGGCACACATTTATACTACCTGTTTGCCGAACTGGAAAAGGCCTATACCAACGCGCAGATTAATACTACTACAAACATTACAGGCGTGCTGCACCATATTGCTGCCGAGGTACACCAGCGCTCGCTCATTATTGTTTTTAGCGATATGCTCGAGAATAGTGTTGATAACGATAAATTGCAGAAACTGTTTGCCGCCATACAACACCTCAAATTCAGCAAGCACGAAGTGGTGATATTTAACGTAACCGATAAAAAGCACGAAATTGATTTTGAGTTTGATAACCGCCCGCATCATTTTATTGATATGGAGAGCGGCGAGGAGATCAAAGTACACCCTAACCGCATACGTGAAGCCTATCGCGCATCCTTACAGCAATACCGCCATCAGCTCGAACTCAAATGCGCCCAGTACAACATAGACATAATTGATGCCGACATTAGTGCGGGATACAATGATGTGCTGAAAGCGTACCTTATTAAACGAAACAGAATTATTTGATCATTAGGCGTTGGTCATTAGTCATTGGGCATTTATAATTAATCATTAATGAATTATTTACATTGATGATAGCTGTATAAATATCATTGCCGAATGCCCAATGACAACTCTAATGACCAACGCCCAATCACAATTATAAAAAAAAATAAACCAATCGTTTTGCGGATTGTGTTTAGTGGTATACGCAACATTTTTTGCGTTTATTGAGTAAAAAACAATAAAAACAAGGCAATCAAATTGCCAATATAGCTGTTAGTGATAAAACTTATTTATTATATATGAGACTTCCTATTGTACGCAAGCCAATAAGAGTTAACCCGGATTCGAGGCGCGTAATAGCCAGATTTTTCTTTAATGGTAATGACCGCGCCAAGCAGGTAATACAAAAAGTAATGGTGATAAGTGAGGATGCCGCCTTTGGCATTGTATCGCCCATATTGCAGGAGTATTCAAAACGCCACCGTAATATTACCCGCGTGCTTAACCGCCATTGCAGCAAGTTAAAGCCGCTTTTTGAGGAGCTGGGTATTGATTTTGATTCGCTTTCGGTTTACCGTAAGTTGCTGATAGGGTCATATTTTACGCATGAATACTCAATTGAGTCGGCCGCCTTCTTTAACCCATCCATTGTTGATGATCCTGATCAAACCGAACTGGAAGAGGGCCAGCGCCGCGTAATCATGAGTTTCAGGGCGGTAGGCGAGGGGCACATATCCTCAATTACCTTTCGCCGGGCTTTGTTTGATGAAAAGAACAACATCACTGTACTACCTGCCGGTAACTATATTGATGAAGCCGAAATTGTGCGTAACGCTGTTTACAATAAAAAACTGTTTTTTGATAAGGCTATAGCTACCCAAATTGATATTGGTGTACTTAAAGAGCTTGAATCAAAGCTTGATCACCATTTTGAATATTCAAACCTGCGCCGTATCATTCTCGATTCGCAAAAAATGCAGGAAAGCGACGCATATAAGCTGGAGTATGATAAAATATTGTGGCTGGCTGATTCATACTACGAAATCGTATTTTCATTAGATACTGATATATCAGACCGGGTGATCTTCCCGATATCTGAATACGAGCGAAAAGGTATTGAGGATGCCCGTTTTGTAAAATTTACTGATGATGATGGCAGTACCACCTATTACGCTACTTATACGGCTTATGATGGTGCGCTGATTATGCCTAAGCTGCTGCAAACTACTGATTTTTATAGCTTCAGGATAATGCCATTATATGGCGATGGGGCCCAAAACAAAAATTTGGCCCTTTTTCCGCGCAAAATAAATGGTAAATACGCCATGATATCTCGCATTGATGGCTGCAATAACTACATCATGTACTCGGATAAGATAAACATCTGGGAAAAACCGGTGCTGTTGCAGGAGCCACGCTTTACCTGGGAGTTTATACAGATAGGTAACTGTGGTTCGCCAATTGAAACTGAGCATGGCTGGATCATGATAACCCACGGTGTTGGCCCAATGCGCCGTTACGTACTTGGCGCGAGTTTGTTAAAGCTGGATGACCCATCAATTGAGATAGGCCGTTTAAAGGAACCGCTTATCATCCCTAACAGTGATGAGCGTGAGGGTTACGTGCCAAACGTTATTTACTCATGCGGGTCTATAGTAAACAATAATAAACTCATCATTCCGTACGGCTTGTCAGACTACTCAACCTCATTTGTTGAAGTTGATATGGATGAGCTGATCAATAAACTAAAGGCAGACGGGATATAACCGGCTAACTTATAGTAAAAGCAAAAGGGGCATATTCATTTTGAATATGCCCCTTTTATATGTTAAATTTTTGGGGTGTTTATGATAATGCTGTTTGCTCCCTTTTACGGAATACAAAGAATGCTATAAGCCCCAGCAACAGCGCGCCGCCACCATATATGGCTATTTTGCCTGTTTGCGAAACGCCGCTTGGTTCGGTGTTTACATACTGATCTGTACGTTGTAAAGCTTCAGAGGTTTTAATTGAGCTAAAAAAAGCTTTGTTTTCGGCCTTAACCAAATCCTTACGGCTTTCAGGGTACATGTACTCAAAGGTATACGTAGCATCTTTAGTGTAGATCACCGCGAAATCCCTCAGCTCAACACCACTGCCATTATCAGCTTCAAGAGCAAATATTCTGGCTTTAAGGTTACCAATGGTAGTATCGCGTGCATTTAATACACTACCTGATGATTGACCCTGAACTTTTTTAATGTATTCCTTAAATACATTGTTCAAGTCTTTTTCTTTTTCAAGCGGTTTGTTGTTTCCGTTTGATGAACGTATAACAACCATATAGCCTAACGAACCACTGCCTGAATATATTTTTTGTCCTAATGTGTCTTTTACTTCATGTTCAACAGGTAGGTTGACAGAAACAACACTATCAATTTTTATCGGCTTTAATTCCTGCGCACTTGCTGCAAAACTGAAAGCCATTATGCCGAGTATAAATAATGCTATCTTTTTCATACACTAAGCATTGCTATAACTATGCCAATACGTATGTTTTTGTGTACAAAATAGCATATGTAACACGTGTAAATTTATTGATTTGGAAATATATTGTAAAGCAAAAATTATTATAAATAATTGAATATAAGGTATTTATGTTTAATTTAAAATTGTGGATAATTATAAAATATTTATGCTTAACACTTTATTAACTTTACGGTATTGTTACACAAAAAAAGCCTGTTCAGTACACTGACAGGCTTTTAAATATTGTTGCTATTTGCTACAGTTTTTCCATTTCGCTGCGTACAAACTCCGCAAGTTCTTTAACATAGGCCGCGTTAAAATCAAACTTAATACCCGCGGTTTCATATATCTCGCGTATGGTTTTGGTGTAACCCAGCTTTAACGCGTCCAGGTATTGCTGTAAACCCTTTTCAGGGTCTTCCTTATAGTTTTTCCACACTGCGATAGCGCCAAGCTGGGCCATCCCGTATTCAATGTAGTAAAAAGGCACCTCGAAAATATGCAATTGCTTTTGCCACAGGTTGGCTTCCGCATCCGGATGCCCGCTCCAATCTACAAAGCCGGCACCAAAAGGCTCATAAATTTTGATCCATGCTTCGCGGCGTTCCTGGGCGGTATGATCGGGGTTGGTGTATATCCAGTGCTGAAACTGATCGACCACGGCTACCCAGGGCAGGGTTTTCAACACATCAATAAGCTGATCTTTGCGGGCACGTTTCAGGTCTTCCTCGTTATCAAAATAAACGTTCCAGTTATCCATGGAGATCAACTCCATTGACATGGAGGCCAGCTCAGCCACTTCAGACGGGCAATGTTTGAAATCATTCATCTCCAGGTCGGCTGTTAAAAAGGTATGTACCGCGTGGCCGCCTTCGTGTACCATAGTGGTCAGATCCCTGAAAGTATTGGCCGAATTCATGAATATGAACGGCGCGCCGGTTTCAGACAGAGGATAATTGTAGCCGCCCGGTGCTTTGCCTTTTCGGCTCTCTACATCAAACAGGCTGTTATCCTTCATGATCTCCAGGCGCTCGCCCAGGTAGCGGTTAATGTTGCTGAAACACTGTATCGATTTCTCGATCAGGTCATCACCATCCTTAAACGGTTTAAGCGGTGCTTTGCCTGATATATCTACGTCAACATCCCATGGTTTAAGAGTTTCAAGACCGAGAGCTTCCTTGCGCTTTTCGGCCTGTTCGCGTAATATAGGTACAATCTCGGTTTCAATAGCGGCATGAAACTCGTAGCAGTCCTGCGGGGTATAATCAAACCTGCCTAAAGCCTGGAACATATAATCCCTGAAATTCTCGAACCCGGCATTCAATGCCACTTTATGCCTTAGCGAACGCAGGTGGTCAAACAATTCATCCAGCTTCTCCCTGTCCTGCAAGCGGCGGTTGGTTATCTTTTCCCAGGCTTCCTGGCGCAAAATACGGTCGGTGCCTTTTAGTAATGCCGATGCCTGCTCAAGCGTAAATTCCTTATCGCCAATGTGCACGCTCATGGAACCGGTGATGCCTTGGTACTTTTGCTGCTCTATCTGTATTTCGGTTTGCAGCGGAATGTTCTCTTCCCTGAAAAGCTCAAGCGCTTTACGTATGCCGCGCAGGTAAACAAAATATTTATCATGGTTCAGTTCATTCACAAACGCGCTGTCTACCAGTTTTTTGTTCAGGTCGTTATTATACGGCGCGGTTTTAGGCTCTATCTCAGTAGCAAAGTATTGAAAGTTTTGCAATAACTCTTCGCTGGTGGTATCGCACGTCATGCGGATGTATCGCCAGGCAAAATCCTCTTCCAGTGCAGCTTCAACCTCACTGCGGTCACGCAGCCATTGCTCCAGTTCATCAACAGAATTTATGGGGCGATTAACTAATTCGGTATAAAAAGGTTCCAGGTTTTCCCACTTTATTTCCAGATCAGCAGGAATATATTTGCGTGTTTTTTTGTGTATCATGGTGTAACGTAAACGTTTTAAAATGCTAAGTTATACAATTGAACATCATGTGCACGTAAAAGGTTCAGCGTTTAAATTGTGTTTGCGCTAAATGGCTGATACCGTCGCGGTAAGTGGTTGGTTTTATGCCAAATGCTTTTTCAAATTTTGAGGAGTCAAAAATATAATCATGATCGTACTGATAATACATTTCAACTGTACCCATCACCGTTTTGTTGAATAAGCCAACCATCCATAACATTGCTTTGTTAATGCTTGTAAACTTGGGCGCTACGCCAAATTCACCGGCAGCCAGCTCTATTAATTGTTTACCCGTTAACGCGGGTGCTGATGGGGCGTGCCATATCTGATTATCACTTTCGGGTGTTTGGCCTAAAAGGTACATAGCCTGGCCTGCATCCGGTACATAGGTAAATGAATGTTTGGTGTTGGCATCGCCTATCCATTGCGCTTTTTGCCTTTTGGAGAATTTGTCAAGCACCATCATATCATAAAAGCTGTTCATGCTTTCGGCACCGTAAAAATCAGCACCGCGCAATATAGAGGCTTTGATATTGCCTGCTTTAGCCTCATCCATTAAAGTTGTCGCAACCTTAGCACGTACTTCGCCTTTTACACTTGTTGGGTTGTAATGTGTATTTTCAGTCATGGCGCCGTTAACCAGGCCATACATGTAAACATTATCAAAAAATATCAGCCGGGCCTGTGTTTCTTTGGCGGCGTCTATTACGTTTTGTATGATGACAGGCCATTGTTCGCGCCATATATCCTTATCATACACCAAACCGGCGCACAAGTAAATAACGGTTGAACCTTTTACGGCATTTAGTACTTCGTTACGGTTAAGCAGATCAGCCTTTTGCCAGCTAACGTTGTTGCCAGTAAAGGTTGAGGGACGGCGGCTAACCAGTTTAACGTTTTGATTATGATCGATAAGTTGGCGGGTGAGTGTATTAGCAACCGGACCGCCCGCGCCTAATATAGTGTGCATAGCTTTCTGTTTTTGTATGATACAAAGCTAACCGGCTTAACAGGCTTAAAACGTTAACAAAAGATAAGTAATTTATTTGGCCGGAATAAAAATGCGCTTTCGGATGCGCGACAGCGAAACGGGTGTTACACCTAAATAGTTGGCTACATAGTGCTGAGGAATACGCTGTAATACGTCTTGTCCGTCTTTAAGCAACTCTACATATCTTTCCTCCGGCGATTGGGTAATAAAAGCCTGTACACGATCTTCATAGCAGCAGAGGTAATACTCGGCTACCAAACGCCCAAAGCGTTCCATTTTATGGGCTAATAGCGGGTGCTCGGTCAGTTTTTGAATATTGCTGTGGCTGATGCAAACCAGCGACGTATCCTCAAGCGCTTGTACATAAATTATACTGGGCTGCTGCTTTACAAAGCTTTTGTAGGAGCTTACCAGTTCATTGGCAAAGCTGAAAAAGTTGGTGATCTCTTCGCCATCGTTCCGTATATTAAAATAGCGTACCGAACCGGCAGCGATAAAACCGAAATACTGGCATACCTTGCCCTTTTCAACAAAGTAATCCTTCTTTTTTAGTTGGATGTAGGTAAGGTATTTTTCCAGTTCGAGCCATTCATCAGCATTGAAAAGCACATAGCTTTCCACATGCTGTTTAAAGGCCTGTAGCTGGTTTACCTGATCCATATCCTATCCAGTAAAAATAATACGGCAAACACTACACTGGCTATGCCATTGGTGGTCATAAAAGCGAAGTTAACACGGCTCAGATCGTTCGGTTTTACCAGCAGGTGCTGATAGATGAGCATGGCGCAAAAGAAAGCGATGCCGATATAGTATAAAAAACCTACCTGTGTAACCAGGGCAGGCATCATAATAAATATGGCTGAAAATACGTGCAGCAAAGTAGACAGATTAAGCGCCCTTGCCTTACCCAGGTACGCCGGTATAGAATGCAGGCTTTGGCTGCGGTCAAAATCTTCATCCTGCAGGGCATAAATAATATCAAACCCGCTTACCCAGCATAAAACCGATAACGAGAAGAAAATAGGCGTTAACGCAAACTCGCCCGTTACTACTAAATAGGCACCGATAGGAGCAAGCGATAAGCCCAGACCCAGCACCATATGGCATAAAGCTGTAAAGCGCTTGGTAGCACTATAGCCTAATACTACTAATAAAGCAACCGGCGACAGGTAAAAGCAAAGCGGATTAATAAACCATGTTGTGCCGATAAATAATGCACAATTAGTTAAGGTAAATATTAAAGCGTTACGGGCGCTGATACGGCCTGCCGGGATATCGCGCTGCAAGGTGCGCGGGTTTTTGGCATCAATATCTCTGTCCAGATAGCGGTTAAAGGCCATGGCCGAGTTACGGGCGAATACCATACACAGCACCATCATTAGCAGCTTGGGCCACTCAAAAGGGCGGTTTGTTGTGGTTACCGCTAAAAAAAAGCCTATGAAAGCGAACGGCATGGCGAATATGGTATGCGTAAACGTAACTAAGGATAAATATTTTTTCATGTACGGGGTGTAGTATTAAAACTGCTTATACTCAGGTATCTCAAAATTCTGGTTTATCTGGTCAACAAAACCCAAAACTTCATCTTTACCAATCTGATTTTCGGACGAGGTGATGAAATGCTGCGGAACTTCCTCAAAGTTAACTGACAAAGCCTTGCGGAATTTGGCCACGTTCTGATCTGTTTTAATGGATGATTGCTTATCTGCCTTGGTAAATATCAACACGAAAGGCAGACCATGCTCGCCCAGCCAGTTGCAAAATTCAAGGTCGATCTTTTGCGGCTCCAGGCGGCTGTCAACCAATACCATTACACATTGCAAACTTTCGCGTTTGTCAAGGTAGGTACGCAAAAACTTATTCCAGTCTTCCTTCTTGCTTTTGGAGATACGGGCGTAGCCATACCCCGGCAAATCTACAAGGTACCAGTTATCATTGATCAAAAAATGATTGATCAATTGTGTTTTACCCGGTGTTTGCGAAGTTTTTGCAAGCCCCTTTTTGCCGGTAAGCATGTTAATGAGAGATGACTTACCCACGTTTGACCGCCCGATAAAAGCGTACTCGGGCTTTACCGGAGGGGGGAGTTTTGAGATCTGGGTATTACTGCAAATAAATTCCGCTGATTTGACGATCATGCTGCAAAGATAGATATTAGTGGTCACACATGGGCGATATGCAGTTGAAATACGGTGCGTATGCCTCACTATAGTTATATTTACAAACTGATTACCAATACAGTTTGGCCTTATTTGTAAATTTGAAGTTTAAACATGCAATTTTATGGATAACTACATCATTCCTGCCAAAACACGCATAGGCCACGTACATTTAAAGGTGAGCAATCTGCAGCGCGCTATGGATTTTTATATCGGGCTGCTGGGCTTTGAACTGGTTACCATGTATGGCGATCAGGCGGCATTTATTTCGGCGGGAGGGTACCATCATCATATAGGTTTAAATACCTGGTACAGTAAGGATGGCGGCCCGGCACCGCAACATACAGCAGGGTTATTCCATACAGCTATCTTATATCCTGAACGTAAGGATTTGGCGGTTATATTGAAGCGATTGCTTGACGCGGGCTACCCGATCAGCGGCGCATCTGATCATGGCGTATCCGAGGCTATTTACCTCGATGATCCGGATAAAAATGGTGTAGAATTATACTGGGATCGCCCCCGCGAGCAATGGCCGTTTGATGAGGATGGCAAAATAACAATGTACACTAAGGCTTTGGATGTAAAAGGACTGCTGGCTTTAGCGGAGGGTGTGTAACCCTTTCAAAGACCTCCCCGAATAGTGAACTTAAAATTATATTGTTATTTCGACGAGGTATGAGGAGAAATATATTCGCCTGGTAATGAACGTGTACATATTTCTCACCGGCGCTCGAAATGACAATAAAAAATTAAGCGTTCTTTTATTTCTATACTTTATCTGTTCTCCCATACAACAAACCCAATATCTTTGCAGCAATCAATAATTCAAACTCATCCCGCTCATGCCAACGCTACGCCAGCTATTTTTATCGCACAATGCCCAAACTACCGATTTTCCGCTACTATTGGAGTTTGAGCGTGCCGAGGGTTTGTACATGTACGATACTAATGGCAAGGCGTATATGGACCTGATCTCCGGCATTGGCGTAAGCAGTATAGGCCACAGGCATCCGCGGGTTGTACAGGCGATTAAAGATCAGGTTGATAAATACATGCACCTGATGGTGTATGGCGAGTATGTGCAAACGCCACAGGTGCGCTTTGCCGAAAAACTGGTATCCATTTTACCCGGGCATCTTCAGTCGGTATACTTTGTAAATTCAGGTGCCGAAGCTGCCGAGGGGGCATTAAAACTGGCCAAGCGCCACACCGGTCGTTCGCAAATCATCGCCTGCCATAACTCATACCATGGCAGTACACATGGCGCGTTAAGTGTAATGGGCAGTGATGAGTTTAAGCGTGGCTATGGTCCGCTGCTGCCTGATGTTGATTTTATTCAGTTTGACAGGTTGAGCGATCTGCAAAAGATCACTGATAAAACAGCATGTGTTATTGTTGAAACCATACAGGGTGAGGCGGGCATCCGCGTGCCAGAGATACAATACATGCAGGCGCTGCGCCACAAATGCGATAAAACCGGAACGCTGCTGATACTTGACGAGATACAAGCCGGAATGGGTCGCACGGGCAAACTATTCGCTTTTGAGCATTACGGTATAGAGCCTGATATTTTGCTTTTAGCCAAAGCTCTGGGTGGCGGTATGCCGATAGGTGCTTTCATATCATCAGCAGAGATAATGGGCGCGTTAAAAAACGACCCGATACTGGGCCACATTACCACCTTTGGCGGGCACCCCGTAAGCTGTGCCGCAGGCCTGGCCGCCCTGGAGGCTTTACTTGAGGAGAACCTGACCCGGCAGGTTGCTGAAAAAGAGCATTTGTTTAAAGAGTTATTGGTTCATCCGGCTATAAAGGAGGTGCGTGGTAAGGGTTTGATGCTGGCGGCAGAATTTGAAAGCTTTGAGCTGAACAAAAAAATAATTGACCGCTGTATAGAAAATGGTATAATAACCGACTGGTTTTTACACTGCTCAAACTCCATGCGCATAGCCCCGCCGCTAATAATTACCCATGCCGATATTAAAAAAGCTTGTGAAATTATTATCGAGGCTGTTGAATATTATACCTAACTTGCTCAGGTACAAATTACTTTTCGTTATTCTTTTGTAGGCTACTTCCGCTATCTACCGGTCTGCTATTGAGTTTTAATTAAAATTGCCATGTTTTGGTACGCTTTGTGCACCATAAGCCGTATGATGCCATAAAACAGCTATTAAAGCCTATTAGCGCATTATTTTGATAATTCCGTGTCCTTTTTTTTAGCCGTTCGTGCCGACACATTGTATCAAAAAGTATTAACTAAAAATAAAAAATCATATATACCAATGAAGATCGCCTACATATCAACCTATCCGCCGAGAGAGTGCGGGATAGCTACGTTTAATCAAAACCTGATGCGTGCAATCAATGCTAATTTTCCTGAAAGGAAAACGCCATCGGACGGAGGTTATGTAGTTGCCCTGAACGATTCGTCAGATCTTGAGGAATATGAATACCCGGAGGAAGTAAAATATGTGGTGCGCCAAAACAATCAAAAAGATTACATACGTGCCGCCAATTACATCAACACCAGTACCGTTGATGCCTGTATATTGGAGCATGAATTTGGTATTTATGGCGGCGAAAGTGGTATTTATATTTTACCGCTTATTAACCGGTTAGAGAAACCCCTGATCTCCATATTGCATACCGTATTAAAGGAGCCAAGTTATGTGCAGCGTATCATCATTCGCGAAATAGCTGAGCAATCATCAAAGGTAGTGGTAATGAGCCAGCGCGCTGTTGAGTTTTTAACCACTGTTTATGACATTCCTGAAGAAAAAATACAGATCATAGAACACGGTGTGCCTGATTTGGAAGCGCCGGTTGAAAACCCGGTTAAGAGCCTTTCATCATTCAAAAACCACCGTGTGTTACTTACTTTCGGTTTATTAAGCCGTAACAAAGGGCTCGAAACCGTTATAAAAGCATTACCTAAAATAGTTGAAAATCATCCGGATGTGATGTATGTAATTTTAGGTAACACCCATCCCGGAGTACTTAAAAACTCGGGCGAGGAGTATCGCGAATCATTAAAAAGCCTTGCTGCCCAGTTAGGTGTTTCAAAAAACCTGGCGTTTATCAATAAATTTGTTTCTGAGGAAGAACTGATAAATTACCTGACCGCCTGTGAGGTGTACGTAACACCGTACCTGAACGAGGCACAGATAACCAGCGGTACCCTGTCTTACGCGGTTGGTTCGGGCGCAGCCGTGGTATCAACTCCATACTGGCATGCTCAGGAGCTGCTTGATCATAACCGCGGCAGGTTGTTCGATTTTAAGAATTCAGAGGCCCTTGCCGAGATCGTGAACGAACTGCTTGATAACAGCGCTGTGCTGAACGATCTTAAAACCAATGCTTATCAATATGGCCTGCACCTGCGTTACCCGGTAATTGGTGCGGAATTTATTAAAGTAGCGCAGGAATCATGCATGAGCCATGATTTTAGCGACAAGATATTAAAGAACAGCATTGTTGATCCTGAAATACTACCAAAATTCAGCCTGACGCACGTTTTGCGCTTAACGGATGATACCGGTATTGTTCAGCATGCTAAATATGGTATACCTAACCTAAAAGAGGGGTATTGTTTGGATGATAATGCCCGCGCGCTCATTATGGCGCTAATGGCTTACCAACGTAACAAAAGTGAGGAAGCGTTTGAATTATTGCCGATATACCTGAGCTACATTCACTACATGCAAACCGATGATGGCAACTTCCGTAACTTTTTAAGTTTCGACAGAAAATATCTTGATGAGGTTGGGTCGGAGGATTCATTCGGTCGTACTGTTTGGGCCCTGGGTCATTTAATTGGCTGCGCGGCAAGTAACTCATACCGCGAATTCGCGTTAGAAATATTCCAGAAATCATTTCCGCACTTCCGCAATCTTAAATACCTGCGCGGCATGGCCAATACTATAATAGGCATCAGCTTATACCTGCAGGCCGTACCTGCCGATGAAGGCATGATGCAGGAACTGGTTAGGCTAACACAACCATTGGTTGACGCGTTCAATAGCACCGCCAGCGACGATTGGCAGTGGTTTGAGGAGGGCATGACCTATGATAACGCTATCCTACCGCTGGCACTGCTGCACTCATGCGAGATAACCGGGAATGAAGAGGTGCGTGTGGTAGCTATGAAATCCATGTCATTCCTTGATAAGTTAACGCTCTCAAACAGTTACCTGAGCCCTGTTGGTAACGATGGCTGGTATTACCGTGGTGGTACATTCCCTACTTACGATCAGCAGGCTATTGAAACCATGGCCATGGTGCTGATGCACTTCCAGGCCTATAAAATATTCCGCACGCCGGAGTATATCGAAAAAATGTTCCTGAGCTATAAATGGTTCCTGGGCGAGAATACGCTACGTGCACCGCTGTATGATCATGAAACCAAGGGCTGCTGCGATGGCTTGCTGCCAACAGGCATAAACCGTAACCAGGGTGCCGAGAGTACATTGGCTTACCTGATATCGCACCTTACCGTACTAAAAGCTTTTGAGCTTGAATACGAGTATAACAAGTTTGGCCATAGTGTACAGATCTGCTAAATGAAGGTAGCCGTATTAGCCCCCGTAGCCTGGCGAACACCGCCCAGGCATTACGGGCCGTGGGAGCAGGTAGCATCAAACATTGCCGAAGGACTGATAAAGTTAGGCGTTGATGTTACCCTTTTTGCCACGGGCGATTCTATAACAGCCGGAAAGCTGGAAGCAATATGTGAGCAGGGTTATGAGGAAGACCGTAATCAGGATGCCAAAGTTTTGGAGTGTTTGCACATCAGCAACCTGATGGAAAAGGCGGGTGAGTTTGACCTGATCCATAACAATTTTGATTTTTTGCCGCTTACTTATTCGGGGTTGATAAATACGCCGCTGATCACTACCATTCATGGTTTTTCGTCTGAGAAGATCATCCCGGTGTATAAAAAATATAACTCGAGAGGGTATTATGTGTCCATCAGTAATTCAGACCGTAGCCCGGAGCTGGAATACCTGGCAACGGTATATAACGGTCTTGATGTAAAGGATTTCGCTTTTAATGCCGAACCGGAGGACTACCTGTTATATTTTGGGCGGATACATCACCATAAAGGCACAGCGGAATCTATTGAGATAGCTAAACGCACCGGCAAACGATTGCTGATAGCAGGAATTATACAGGACGAAGGTTATTACCGCGAAAAGGTTGAGCCGTATCTTGACGATCAGATACAATATGTAGGCCATGCCGGACCTGAGAAGCGTAAGGAGTTATTAGGCAAAGCATCAGCTTTGTTGCACCCCATCAATTTTAATGAACCCTTTGGCATGAGCGTAGCCGAGGCCATGCTTTGTGGTACGCCGGTTATCGCATTTAACAGGGGCTCGATGCCCGAACTGATAAAGCATCAGGAAACCGGCTATCTTGTAAATAACGTTGATGAAGCTATAGAAGCCGTAGGGCAATTACCAAATATTAACAGGAGCCAATGCCATGAGTGGGCAGCCTCGCAATTCTCATGCGATAAAATGGCTAATGATTATTTTAAATTATACCAACAGGTATTAGGCGCTTAAAGGGTTTTATTATCAGGCAGCTCAATGCCGTTATCCTTACCTAATTTGCTGTTTTTGTAGCTGTAAGTAAAGTAAATCACCAGGCCTATTACCAGCCATGCCAAAAAGCGCAGCCAGTTAATGTAGCCAAGCTCTGTCATTAAATAAAGGCAGCTTAATAAACCTAATACGGGTATAAGCGATAGGTTTTTAATGAACGATACTACGGCAATACCCGCGCTAACGATGATAAACAGGATAAGCGGAAAACGCTCGTGTACATTCTCGCCGGATAACAGTTCCATCACCGGTTTGTGAAAGCCGATAACCGCGCCAATAAACAATGCAGGTATTATAAATTTACCATTAATATACGGCAGTTTAAACCGGCCTTGTACGGCAGCTTCCTTTGGTAATAGCAGTACCCCGCTACATACCAGTACAAAAGCGAACAGGGTGCCGATGCTGGTCAGATCGGTAACCTCGGTAAGGTTCATGAACAGGGCCGGTATGGCTACTACAAAACCGGTAACTATGGTAGCGAATGATGGGGTTTTAAATTTGGGGTGAATGCGTGAAAATGCTTTCGGTAACAATCCGTCACGGCTCATGCTCATCCATATGCGGGGCTGCCCTAACTGGAATATAAGCAATACACTGGCCGTGGCTATAACAGCGCTGACAGAAATTACATAACTGATTTTTGTTAAACCCACCTTAGCGAATACAAAAGCCAGTGGATCACCAACCTGCAGATCCTTATAGCTTACCATGCCGGTTAATACCAGGGCTATCAGTACATAAAGTACGGTACAAATAATCAATGAATAGATCATGCCACGTGGCAGATCGCGCTGCGGGTTCTCGCATTCCTCGGCCGTAGTTGATATGGCATCAAACCCGATGTAAGCGAAGAAAACACCCGAAACGCCCTTCATCACACCACTAAAGCCGTTGGGCATAAAAGGGTTCCAGTTGGCTGGTGTTACGTAGAAAAACCCAAGTAGAATTACAGTTATAACTACAGCTATTTTTAGCATCACCATAGCGTTGGTTACCTTTTTGGTTTCGCGTATGCCGATATATACGAGGTAAGTAATGGCTACTACAATAAGCAGCGCAGGTATGTTGGCTATCAGCTTAAAATTGCCGGCACCGGGCGCATCAGCAAAGGCGGCCGCGGCGTGGCGCATCTTATCAGTTATCTCGGCCAGCTTACCACCCGCGGTTAAGGTTTCAATATCCTCGTGCGCTTTAAGGGCAGTGTAATAATCCATGGTTAGGTAGGATGGAACATGGATATTAAAACCCTCCAGCAAATTCACAAAATAGGTGCTCCATGATATGGCTACGGCTATATTACCGATGGCATATTCCATCAGCAAGTCCCAGCCGATTATCCAGGCTATCAGTTCGCCAAATGAGGCATAGGCATAGGTATAAGCACTACCTGCTACCGGTATGCGTGAGGCAAATTCGGCATAGCATAATGCAGAGAAGCCGCAGGTAACGGCAGTGATAATAAACAGGATACTCACACCCGGCCCGCCATGAAAAGAGGCCTCGCCAATGGTACTGAAAATGCCGGCGCCAATAACGGCGGCAATGCCCATCAGGGTAAGGTCTTTTACTTTAAGTGCTTTGGTGAGATGAGTTGAACCGCCGGAATGTTCGCTGTCGCTGAAACCGCTTTCAACATCGGCTAAAATTTTGGAAACTGATTTTCTACGAAATATACTTTTCGACATTTATCAATGCTTTATGAGGGCCAATCAACCCCAAACATAACCATTTTTTTGCATAGCATTTGTATAAGGTTTAATTTGCACCCATGAATATAGGAATAAAAGGTGTGCTGCGCCGTATCGATGTTTTTTTTATCCTGTATCTGCTGTTTTTAATTATTTGTTTGAGCCTCAAACTTATTTACACCCGCGAGGAGATATATTTCGCGGTAAATTCACGCTATAGCGAGGTTGCCGATCTTTTCTTTCGCTTTTATACAAATATTGGCGATGGGCTTTTTACCATTGCGATAGTGGTTGTGCTTATATTATTTTTTAGTTACAGTAAAGCATTTTTGCTGGCCAGCAGTTACGCGGTATCATCATTAATAGCACAGGCACTAAAGTTTGCGTTTGATGCGCCACGCCCTAAGCTATACTTTGCCGAACATTTACAGAATATACACTTTGTTAAAGATGTACATATTTATCTGGTGCATAGTTTTCCGTCGGGCCACTCGGTAACCGCATTTTCAACGGCAGTGGTGCTCACCTATTTTTCACGGAAAAAGGCCTGGGGTATGGTGTTTTTTATATTAGCGGTGTTTGCAGGTTACTCGCGTATGTACCTTAGCGAACACTTTTTTGAGGACGTGGTAGCAGGCTCGGTAACGGGTGTAATAGTAACCGTATTATGGTTAAGTTTTATAGATAGCAAGCAATTTTTGCACTCGCCTAAGTGGCAAAATGCTTTGCTGAAAAAGCGGTCGGCTTAAATATCATCACTATCACGGGTTAGCGGTGTTTCGCCCTGTAAAAATATGGTACCTTTTAACTTATCTATTTTATATTCCCAGCTAATGGTGTCATTTTCGCTACTCTCGATACCCGAACAGGTAAAGCTATAATTAACCCTGAACCGGCACCTGAACGATCCTGATACATCGGTGGCGGGCTTAACCAGCTCGATACTGAACGCCTTTACTTCCGGACTGGTACCCATACCCCAATGATAACGCTCTAACCGGTTACACATAAGCGCGTGATTATCTTTTATTGATACAAGGCTATTCAGAAATTGTTCAACATAATTATTGTTCTCAGGCGAATCGATGGTTAAAGTAAATTCTAAAGTTTCGGGCATGGGTAAAGTATGTAAGGCCTGCGGAAATAGCGCTTTTAATCAAAAAAACTCATTTGTATGGTTTGAATTACCCTGGCAGGGGCGGCTTTTTGACCATCAACTTTGTATAGTGCTGTTTCGGCATAGCGTGAGGCTACGGCTACGTGCACATCACCGGCGTGCTGTTTAAAAAGCTCCAGGGCAAGGTCGGGGCAGTTATTGTCTTTTGATAAATGCGACAAAAGCAGGTGCGACATGAATGGCGGCCGGTGCTCAATAAAAAGCTGCAAGGCCTGCGCGTTTGAAAGGTGACCTTTACCGCCGCTGATTCGTCGTTTTAAAAAATAGGGGTAACGGCCACCGTCGAGCATCTGCTCATCGTAATTCGCCTCCAGGAAAGCAGCGTGGCAAAGCTTAAAGTAGCGGGTAAGGTTTGCACAAACAGCCCCCAGATCGGTAAATACACCTATGGTGATGTTGCTATTGGTTACAACAAAGCTGTAGGGATCGGCGGCATCATGCAGTTTGCTGAACGCGGTTATGGTAAGGCTGCCAATGTTTATAGGTTGATGCCCGGTAAAGTTCACCACACAATCAAGCATCAGGCGGCCATGCAGCATGGTGCCGGGCGTTATATATACAGGTATATTATACTTGCGGCAAAGCACGCTAAGGCCGCTAATGTGGTCGCTATGCTCATGCGAAATAAAGATGGCCTTTACCTTGCTTATTTGCAGCCCTAAACGGGCCATGCGGCGCTCTACCTCACGGCAGGATATACCCACATCAATCAGCACGGCCTCGTGCTCATTACCAACGTAATAACAGTTGCCGTTACTGCCCGAATTTAGTGCTGCAATGTATAATGACATTGGAGCAAAAATACCGGTTTGTTTTTTAGCTTGATAATTTTTTTAGCAAAATGTTTATTCTTTTTTGCCGTACTGCCTGCGGCCATGCTCAAAGTTTTCATCATTTTGCTTAAGGCGGATGGTTACGATCTCCTTAACCACATCAGCAGGTAAACCCTGGCTGGCTTTGAACTGTATGGTAGTGCCATTTATTTTACAGCCCGGTAATTTATTGATATACTGTTCAATAACCACCTTGCTTACCCCGTAAAAGCCGCAGTGGTTTTTAAAGGCCGCAAAATGTACCAGCATACCCTTGTATTTATAGGTAGGTATTTGGTAGCTTATACACTCTTCGGCTTGCGGAGCTGCCTCCCTTATAGCGGCACGTACGTTAGCAAGCGCGCCTTTGGCAGGCTCGGCAAGCGCAGCCAGGTATTCATCAACCGTTTTGGGTACAAAGGGCTTTTCCTTGCTATTCATCATTAATCGGCGTAAGCCTTTTCCAGTTCGGCAATGTTTATCTTGATCATGCCCATCATGGCCTGTGCTACACGCTGTGCTTTTACCGGGTCTTTATCCTGCATCAGTTCAATCAGTCGGGTAGGGGTTACCTGCCATGATACGCCGAATTTATCCTTCAGCCATCCGCAAGCCGATTCGGTGCCGCCATTGCCAATGAATGTGTTCCAGTAATAATCTACTTCTTCCTGGTCTTTACAGTTTATCACGAATGATATGGCCTCATCAAACTTAAATTGCGGGCCGCCATTCATCGCGGCAAATTCCACACCATTCAATTCAAAATAAGCTACAAGTACCGAGCCGGGTGCACCGGGCATGCCCTCAGTCGCACGCATTATGCTCAGTGGTTTTGAATCTTTAAATACACTCAGGTAATAGTTCATGGCTTCTTCGGCGTTGTTATCAAACCAAAGAAAAGGCGCTATCTTTGCATAGTTTTATGTTTTAGTGGTTAGCTGTATTTACTATACAAACATACCAGCACCTGTGTTTAACCGTGCTGTGCAAAAGCGACATATACAGGGGCTGCACGCGACAGTACCCCATCCCAACCCTCTCCAAAGGAGAACCCACCCAACCCTCCCGAAGGGAGGGCTTTAATCAACCTCACCCAACCCTCTCCAAAGGAGAGGGAGCAAAAGAAAGTCCTCCCCTTTGGGGAGGATTTAGGAGGGATGCCAAACTTTTACTAAATTACGCTCTCCTTAATCTGATACTATGAGCACAAAAAGCAGAAGAAACTTTATAACAACTACAGCAGTTATGGCAGCAGGAACAGCAGCATCGGCACTACCGTTAGCATCGGCAAAAAGTAAATACCCTATTGTACACCATGTGTTTTTCTGGCTTAAAAACCCGGGTTCGGTTGAGGATAGGGATAAGCTGGTGGCCGGGGTTAAAAGCCTTGCTAAAATTGAAACCATTAAGCAGATACATGTGGGCATAGTGGCCAGTACCGAAAAGCGCGACGTGGTGGATAATAGCTGGGGCGTATCTGAACTCATGTTCTTTGCCGATCTGGAAGGACAAAAAACTTATCAGGATCACCCCATACACCAGGAGTTCATCAAGAACCACAGCCATTTGTGGGAGAAGGTTATTGTGTATGATGCTGTTGAGGCATAGTTATTAAACTATCCTATCAATTAAGTTACATATTAATAAAGTTACAGAATATGCTCGCCCTGCCACATTAAAATGGGCAATTTTGCAGCATGAGAATGTTGATAAAGGGGATCCTGAGTATTCTGATACTAACTACTACCAATTTATATGCACAGCAAACCGGTACGGTTACCGGTACACTTACTGATGCCGAAACTAATAAGCCGGTTGAGTTTGCAACCGTAGGTTTGTTTGATAAAGCCACCAATCAGCCTGTAAAGGGTGTGCAAACCGGGTTGGATGGTAAGTTTGCCATTAACGGCCTTGCCGATGGTACTTACCAGGTGCGTATTACATTTGTAAGCTATACAAGTTTTACTAAGGACAGCATTATTATAAGCCCTGCGCAAAAAGCGTATAACCTGGGTACTATTAAATTAGCCCGTGCTACCAGTGTACTTAAAGAGGTGGTGGTGAAGGCCCAGCCCAACACCATACAGCTTGGGGTTGATAAAAAAACCTTCAGTGTTGACCAAAGCCTGGTAAGCCAGGGCGGTTCGGCTACTGATCTGCTCAGCAATGTGCCATCGGTACAGGTTGATGTGGACGGTAACGTAAACCTGCGCGGCTCAGGCAACGTGCGGGTACTGATAAACGGCAAGCAATCTGCCCTGACAGGCGGCAGCGTGAGCGATATCCTGCAATCGCTGCCTGCAAGCGCTATCGAAAATATAGAGGTGATCACTAATCCATCATCAAAGTACGATCCGGAAGGGCAGTCGGGTATTATCAACATTATTCTGAAAAAGAATGCCCGCGTTGGCTTTAGCGGGCAGGCGGCATTTACTGCGGGTAATTATGATACTTACAACGGTAACCTTAACCTGGGCTATCAAACCGAAAAATTTAACCTTTATACTAACTACAGCTATCGCCACGGTAAGCGTGTAGGTAACGGGTATACCAACAGGCAAACATTTATTGGTGCTGATACACTGTTTCAAAACCAGGTGCAGGATCAAAGCTTTGTGTTCGATTCGCATAACATCAGGGCGGGAATTGACTGGAACGCTGCCGAAAAAACGACCATCAGTCTGTCGGGCAATGTAAACACCCGCCAGCGCGACCGTTATCAAACCGGCTCAACTGATCTGTTTGGCCAATCGCGCACGCTTACCCAGCAAACCGTGCAGGATAATGTGAGCAACGGCAGCGGTACCAACTATGATATCAACCTTGACCTGGATCAGAAATTTAAGCGCAAGGGTGAGCAGTTAACCGCTAACCTGGGCTACTCGCGCGGCGACGAGGATAATTACGACTACCTGAACACGGCATACCGGTATTACGAGCCGGCATCGTCAACCAATTTTTTGCAGAATAACTTTAATAAAGAAAAGGAAAACAACTGGAACATTCAGGCCGACTATGTATTGCCGTTTGCCGATGATAAAGGCAGGTTTGAGGCGGGTTACCGCAGCACCATTGCTAAAAACGATAATAATTATTTGGTGGATACGGCCTTTACGCAAGGCATGTTTCAGCGCGACCTGAGCCAAACCAATCGCTTTTTATACAACGAATATATACACGCCATTTATGCCAACTACCAGCGCCAGTTCGGTAAATTTGGTATACAGGCCGGTGTAAGGCTGGAGGATGCCAATATTCGCACCTCGCTGATAGATAGTGCCAGCACGGTACGCAATAACCAGGATTATTTCCGGGTGTACCCAAGCATCTTTTTGAGCCAGAAGTTGAGCGATGCGCAAACCCTGCAATTAAGCTATACCCGCCGTGTAAGTCGCCCGAGGGACAGGCAGCTTTCGCCGTTTTTAGACAGGAGTGATCCGCTGAACTATCAGCAGGGTAACCCATTATTAAGGCCGGAGGATACGCACTCGTTTGAGCTGAGTTACATCAACTACTGGAAAGCGCTTACGCTCACATCGTCATTATACTACCGCCTTACTAACGAGAACTTTCAGCGTATCAGCATCGGGCTGGATAGCAGCCGTACCCTTACCCGCTTTGAGAATGTGAACAGTGCGCGTAATGCCGGTTATGAGCTGATAGCCAAATGGAATTTTTCATCAGCATTTGATGTAACGGGTAACGTAAATGTTTACTATCGCCAGATAGACGGCGATGCCGACCTGGGTTTGCAGGAAACATCGGGCTATGCCTGGAATGCCAATATTACCGGCAACATAAAGCCCATTAAAAAACTGGGTATACAGTTACGGTATGATTACCAGGGTCCGCAGGTAATAGCGCAAGGTAAAATGAAGGCCATGTACGGTTTGGATGCCGGTATTAAGTATGATATTACTGATAAGCTGAACATAAGCGGTAACGTACGTGATGCATTTAACACACGCCGTTTTCGTTCAGAGATATATAATACGGTGGGACAGTATCCATATTACCAGGATGCTTCAAGGAGGTTCTCCATGCGGGTAATATCATTTTCAATAGGGTATCGTTTCGGCTCAACCGGGCGCAAGAGCGAAAATAACAAAAAGCAAAACCGCGATCAAAACCAGGGAGATGTGCAGCCGGATGAGGGTATGAGGTAGACTTTACCACAGCCTTTTTCAAAGGAGCCACCTCACCCCGGCCCTCTCCTTTAGGAGAGGGAGTAATAAGATTTTCTGTCATTTCGACGAAGGAGAAATCTGTCCCCTCACTATGAACGAAGACAGATTTCCGCTATCGCTTCGAAATGACAATGTAGTATAGCAAACACGTCATTGCGAGGTACGAAGCAATCCTCGAGCGACATATCCTAATGAGATTGCTTCGTTCCTCGCAATGACGTAGTTCTTGATAGATAGCATAAAATCATAAAGGGATATCATGCTATCTTGTAACAACTCCTTTACAAAGTATTTTTAGCGAAAATGTGTAATATTATGGCTTCCCTTGCAAGCGCGCGGCAGCAACCGGCCTTGTTATAACTTACAGTTGATTAAATACTAAAAAATGACCAGACCTCTAAAAAGCTTCTTGCTTGCAGCATCGGTATTGGCGGCATCGCTAACCGCTAATGCACAACAGGCGCAACCTAAACTCATTGAAAAGGTTACCCGTAAAGGTACCGAGTTGGTTATCCCTTACGAAAAATATGTTTTGCCTAACGGCCTTACCGTAGTTTTAACCGAAGATCACTCAGACCCCATTGTACACGTTGACGTTACCTATCACGTAGGCTCGGCCCGCGAGGAAATAGGTAAATCAGGCTTTGCGCACTTTTTTGAGCATATGATGTTCCAGGGCTCAGACCACGTGGCCAACGGCGATCACTTCAAGATCATTACCGCGGCGGGTGGTACCCTTAACGGCTCAACCAACCGCGACCGTACCAACTATTACGAAACCGTGCCTGCCAATCAGCTTGAAAAAATGCTTTGGCTTGAGTCGGATCGGATGGGTTTTTTGCTGGATGCTGTTACCCAGCAAAAATTTGAGGTGCAGCGCGCAACCGTGAAAAACGAGCGTGGCCAAAATTATGATAACCGCCCGTATGGTTTGGTAGGCGAGTATTCGTCAAAAGCATTATACCCTTACGGGCACCCGTACTCCTGGCTAACCATTGGTTACATTGAGGAGTTAAACGCCGTTAGTTTGGCCGATTTAAAGAACTTCTTTTTACGTTGGTACGGACCAAATAATGCAACCATTACCATAGGTGGCGACATCAGCCCGAAACAAACCCTTGCCTGGGTTAGCAAATACTTTGGCGGCATACCAAAAGGCCCCGAAGTTAAAAATGTAAGCTTACCTGCACCGGTGCTAAAGGCTGATCGGTACGTATCATACACTGATAACTATGCCAAGCTGCCTTTGCTGTCCATAAGCTATCCGGGTGTTAAAATGTATGCCAAGGATATGTCGGCGCTTGATGTGCTTTCAAATATCATCGGTCAGGGTAAAAATTCTATTTTCTACAAAAACTTTGTAAAAACCCGCAAAGCCGCTCAGGCGTACATGGGTTCGTCAAATACCGAACTGGCGGGCGAGATCAGCATTCGCATTGTGCCATTCCCGGGCCAGTCATTGGCTGACATGAAAAAGCTGGTTGATTCGTCACTGATCGAGTTTGAGAAAAAAGGTGTTAGTGATGATGACCTGACCCGCTTTAAAGCCAGTGCCGAGGCTAACTACATCAACGGCCTGCAAAGCATCAGCGGTAAGGTATCTGAATTAGCCGCAGCGCAAACCTTTACCGGTAACCCAAATCAGATCGGCAGGGAGCTGAATGATATCCGCTCGGTAACCAAGGCTGATGTAATGCGTGTATACAACCAATACGTAAAAGGCAAACCGGCTGTAGTGTTAAGCGTATTGCCAAAAGGCGGTACTGTGCAGCCTGTAGCCGCTGACAATTATACCATTGATAAAGCAGGCTACAAAGCACCCGATTACGGTTATAACGGGCTGAAATATGCCAAAGCTAAGGATAACTTTGACCGTGCCAAAGTACCCGGCACCGGTGCTAACCCGGCCATCAAAGTTCCGGCTATATGGACGGCTAAAACAGCCAACGGTATCCGAATGGTAGGTACTGATACCAAGGAGATCCCGACAGTAACCATATCACTTTCAATTGATGGTGGTGGCTTATGGGCTATCAACAACCCGCAAAAGGCAGGTTTGGCCAACATAGTGGCACGTATGCTGAATGAAGATACCAAGAATTACACTGCCGAGCAGTACAATGCCGAGCTGGAAAAACTGGGTAGCGATATCAGCGCGTATGCAAGTACTGATAACATTGGTATAGAGGTATCATCCCTGACCAAAAACCTGGATAAAACAATCGCCCTGTTACAGGAAAAACTGTTTAACCCTAAATTTATCCAGGAAGCCCTTGACCGTAACAAAACACAGATAATGGAAGGCTTTAAACAAGCTAAAACCCAGCCTGCCGGTGTTGCATCGAGCGTGTATAATAAAATTTTATACGGGGTTGATAACGTGCGTACCTTCTCAACCACAGGTAATGAGCAAACCGTACCGGGTATTACTTTGCAGGATGTGCAGGACTACTACGATAATTACTTTGTGCCATCATTGGCAAAGGTGGTTGTGGTTGGCGATATTAACGAGGCCGCCGTTAAAACCAAACTGGCTTTCCTGAATACCTGGAAAGATAAAAAGGTTGATCTGCCAAAACCTGCCGAAGGAAAATCATTCGATAAAACTACCCTTTACCTGGTTGATGTGCCTAATGCCGCACAATCAGAGATCCGTATTGGTTACCTGAGCGGTTTGAATTACGATGCAACCGGCGATTATTATAAACTGGGCATAGCCAACTACATTTTAGGTGGCGCTTTCAACAGCCGTATTAACATGAACCTGCGCGAAAACAAGGGCTGGACCTACGGCGCGCGTTCGGGTTTCGCATCAGGCAAATTTGGCGGTAACTTTACAGCCAGCGCAGGTGTACGTGCCTCATCAACTGATAGTGCTGTGGTTGAATTTATTAAGGAGATCAAGAACTACAACGCCACAGGTATTACCAATGATGAGTTGGTATTCACCAAGCAGTCAATTGGCCAGAGTGATGCCCGTAAGTACGAAACCAACGGACAAAAAGCCAACTTCCTGTCAATGCTGATGGAGTACGATCTGAAACCGACTTATGTTGACGAGCAGAACAAGATACTGACCAATATCAGCAATGCTGAAATTAACTCGCTTGCCAAAAAATACCTGAGTGCTGATAAAATGGTGATACTGGTAGTAGGCGATAAGGCCAGGGTTTTACCGGGCCTGCAAAAATTAGGCTACCCTATTGTAGAGCTTGATGCCGATGGTAAAACATTATAATTATATTTGATGTAATAGTAAAACCCCTCTCACTGAGGGGTTTTTTGTTTAAAGCCCATAACTAATACGCCAATAATGAAAAAGGTTACGATGCTGTTCGCTTTAGTTTTAATGCTGATGACACAGGCGGCATGTTCGCAAACGGTTACTACCCCGGTTAAAGCTAATGGCAGGCTTAGCGTTGATAATGGGCGGGTGGTTAATGAGCATGGTAATCCGCCGCAACTCCGTGGCATCAGTATGTCATGGAGTATATGGCAGGGGCAAAAATATTATAACCCCGAAGTGATTAGCTGGCTTTGTACTGATTTTAAGGCATCAGTGATCAGGGTATCAATGGCGGTTGAACCTAAAGGCGGATACCTGCAGGATTCTGCCCGGCAGTTGCAACTCATAACTACAGTAACCGATCAGGCTATCAGGAAAGGAGCCTACGTGCTGATTGACTGGCACGATCATCATGCCAATAAAAATATAGATAAAGCCAGGCAATTCTTTGCCATGATGGCGAAAAGATATAAGGGTACGCCCAATGTAATTTACGAGATATGGAATGAACCCGAGAGGGTGAGCTGGGCCGTGGTTAAAGATTACGCTGTTGAAATTATTAAAACAATACGGAAGTTTGATGCCGAAAACCTGATCATTGTGGGGAGCCCGCATTGGGATCAGGATGTGGACATCGCTTCTGCCGACCCTATTACCGGGTTTAAAAATATCGCCTACTCTTTTCACTTTTATGCTTCAGACCCGTATCATCAGCAGAAATTATGTAACAGGGCAAACATGGCCATAAAAAATAAGCTACCGCTGTTTGTAACCGAGTGGGGCGTTGGTGAAGCTGACGGCAATGGTGTTTTTGACAAAGGTAAAACTGATGTGTGGTTAAAGTGGCTGGAAGATAATCGGTTAAGCTGGACCAACTGGAACGTTACCGATAAGAATGAAACCACCGCTTTGCTTAAACCGGGGGCAGCCATATCAGCCAATTGGAAAGAGCAGCACCTAACCCCGGCAGGCATTTATATACGCTTAAAACTGCGAAGCCTGAATAAGACTAACAATATTGACTGATTATCATATTATGATTAAACTCATGTCAATTTTTGAATATTAACATAAATAACCAAAACTAATTGCCAACTTGTGTGGTAGTGTATTTAAGCCGTTCACCACATGAAGATAGTTATCATAGGCGGAGGATTTGCCGGTTTAAAACTGGCCCGCGAATTAAATAACAAAAAGGGGTTTGATATAATGTTGCTTGATAAGGTAACATTTCACCAGTTTCAGCCGCTTTTTTACCAGGTTGCTACCGCCAGTTTAGAGGCCAGTAATATATCGTTCCCGTTACGCAAGGTTTTTCACAACAGCAAAAATGTACGCATACGTTTTGCCGAGGTGGAGGAGATCAAGCCCGAAATAAATACCGTAGTTACCGATATATGCGATTTTGAGTATGATTTGCTGGTATTGGCCACCGGTACGCAAACCAACTTTTTTGGTAACCAGCAAATCCAGTCGCACGCCTTCCCGATGAAGACTACCTTTGAGGCGCTGAGGCTGATGAACCGTATTATCAATAATTTTGAGGATGCGCTTGAGGTAAAAGACGATGCCGAGAAAAGCCGTGTAATGAGTATTGCCATAGTAGGTGCAGGGCCAACAGGAGTAGAGCTTGCCGGGGCATTGGCCGAAATGCGTAAGAATACCTTGCCTAAAGATTACCCGGAACTGAACTGGGATCTGATGCACATTTACCTCATTGACCATAACAAGAACCCGCTATCAAACATGAGCGAAAAATCAAGCAAAGAGGCAAGGCAGTACCTGGAAGATATGGGTATTGTACTTAAACTTGGTGCCGGTGTTGAGGAGTTTGATGGTGAAAGGATAGTTGAGGATAACGGTGAGATCATTAACGTAAAAACAGTGATATGGGCGGCGGGTGTGCGGGGCAATTTGCCTGATGGTATCCCGCCCGAAAATGTGGCCCGCGGTAACCGTGTACATGTTGACAGGTTTAACAAGGTGATTGGCTCAGGTAATATTTATGCAATAGGCGATATTGCTTACATGGAAACAGATCAGTATCCTAACGGGCATCCGCAGTTAGCCAGCGTGGCCGGCGATCAGGGTGAACATTTGGCCAAAAACCTGATCAGGCAAGCCGCCGGCGACCCACCGGTACCTTATGAGTTTGATAACAAAGGTGTAATGGCCACAATAGGTAAACGCAAAGCGGTGGTTGATCTGGAGAAACCAAAAATTCACTTTAAAGGCCGCATTGCCTGGTTTATTTGGATGTTTTTGCACTTAATGTTAATATTAGGCATCAAAAACAAACTGCAGATATTTATTAATTGGGCGTACAAGTATTTCACATCCGATCAAAGCCTGCGTTTGGCGCAGCGCATACGCGGTAAGGGTGAGGAGCTGCAAATATTCAGGCCCACAAATCATTCGCCCGTAAACAAATAATGATGGAATTAGGCATCAGCACCTTTGGCGAGGTAACGCCTGACGGTAAAGCAGGCGCCGCGGTAAATGCGCATGAGCGTGTGCAGCAATTATTAGAAGAAGTAAAGCTTGCCGATGAAGTTGGCCTGGATGTATTTGCCTTTGGCGAACACCATCGCCCTGATTTTGTAATATCATCGCCTGAGATAATGATGGCCGCCGCGGCATCTGTCACTAAAAATATAAAGCTCACCAGTTCGGTAACGGTACTCAGTTCAGTTGATCCGGTGCGCACTTTCCAGAATTTTGCCACGGTTGACCTGATCTCCGGCGGCAGGGCAGAGATCATTGCCGGGCGGGGTTCGTTCATTGAATCGTTCCCGCTTTTCGGGTTTAACCTTGATGATTACAACGAACTGTTTACCGAGAAACTGGAGATGTTCCTTAAAATAAATGAAAGCGAGAAGTTGAATTGGGAAGGTAAATTCCGTGCGCCTGTAAAAGGTCAGGGCGTATATCCGCGGCCGTTACAGCAACAAATACCGGTATGGATTGGTGTTGGCGGAACGCCTGCCTCTGCCAAGCGTGCGGGTGCATTAGGTTTGCCCATGATTATTGCCATATTAGGCAGCGCGCCCAGGCACTTTATAACATTTGTTGAGTTATATCGCGAATCGGCAGAAAAGGCAGGGCATGATGTAAGCAAGCTGCAATTAGGCATAAGCTCGCAGTTTTATGTGGCTGATACAACCGGGCAGGCGCAAAAGGAGTTCTATCCATCGTACGAGGCGTTGATGAACCGTGTCGGTCGTGATCGTGGCTGGTCACCCATGAACCGCGAGTCATTCAACTATCTGCGCGAGCAGGGGCCGTTAGTTGTTGGTGATGTGCAAAACGCTATTGACAAGATACTGGAACAATATGAGCTGTTTGGCAATACCCGTTTCCTGGCACAGTTGGTTACCGGCCATACGCCGCATAAGCAGGTTTTAAAAGCCATTGAATTGTACGGTACAAAGGTAGCGCCCGAAGTACGTAAGTATATCGATCAGAAAAAATTTAGCTTACTGTAGATGGGTCATCAACGCTTTCCATGCCTATTTCATCGGCCTGTAAATGATGTTCGGCTGCAAGCTCATCAAATTTTGAACGTAACTGGGTATCAATATTCAAGTCAGGGTCAAGCCTTAACGATTGTACGTAAAGCGTGTTATTATTTAGCTTATTAAAATAGCGGTAATGTATTTGGTCCGAATCCATATTATCATAACGTCACCCGGCTAAAAAAGTTCATGCTGCTACATTTTATAACATACTGACAAATCATTTTAAGGGTGTTGCTATCTTAGCGTTCTACTTATTATGATGACTGACAATAATACAAAACCCACGCTTACCCCGGCACTTACCTGGCTAATGGCCATTGGCGCGGGTATGGTGGTGGCCAATAATTATTATAACCAGCCGCTGCTTGCCAAAATAGCTGCGGAGTTTAAAGTAACCGAAGCTAAGGCCAGCCTGATAGCCATGCTTACGCAAATAGGTTACGCTACCGGTTTGCTGCTTATTATTCCGCTGGGTGATATGCTGCGGCGTAAAAAGTTGATATTGGTTGATTTTATATTTATCGTAATCGCTTTATTAGCCGCCGGCTGGGCCGGGAGTATACATATGCTTATGGTTGCCAGTTTTTTTATCGGGCTAACATCAGTTATTCCGCAGCTTTTTGTGCCGCTGGCAGCACAATTGGCCAGGCCCGAAGAAAGTGGCAAGGCCATTGGTACCGTAGTAAGTGGTTTGCTTATCGGGGTACTAACGTCGCGCACAGTGAGTGGTTTTGTAGGAGAGCATTATGGCTGGCGGGCTATATTTTTTATAGCCGCGGGTTTAATGGTTTTGCTTTGGATAGCCCTGCTCATTAAGCTTCCTGATATAAGGCCGCAGTTTAGTGGTACGTATGGCTCGTTAATGAGGTCGCTGGTGCGCTTTGTACGCACCGAACCCGCTTTGCGCCTTGCCGCGGCGCGTGGAATGCTGGCCTTTGCCAGTTTTAGCGCGTTTTGGACAACGCTTGTGTTTTTGCTTGAAGGGCCGCCGTTTTTTAAAGGGGCTGATGTAAGCGGCGCGTTTGGTATAATAGGGGCGGGCGGTGCCATAGCGGCATCAGTGGTGGGCAGGCTTACTGATAAAGTAAGCCGGTCATTCATCATCACCATAACATTAGGTATGATGGCCGTATCATGGCTGATTTTCGGTGTATATGGCTACTACTTTATCGGACTTATTGTTGGCGTTATCCTGCTCGATCTGGGTTTGCAGGCTATGCATATAACCAACCAGGCTATTATATTCGCCCTGCACCCGGAGGCACGTAACCGGCTGAATACCGTATATATGGTATGCTACTTTATAGGTGGCGCGTTGGGCACCTGGCTCGGTGGCCTGTGCTGGCAAAACTGGAAATGGATGGGCGTATCAGTGTTAGGTGGCGTACTGGTATTAGCAGCGTTATTATTGCATTTTGCCTTCGGCAGAGAAAAAGTAAGAAATTTATCTTAATAATAATCGGGCTTTAAATGCGCCGCCCCTGCACGGTTCCGTTCAACAAACCTGCATACAGGGCGGTTAATTCATTGTTCGCTTACAGGTCAAACACAGGTGTGGCTGTTTTTCCAATATTGTGTTTCTTTTTGTAAAGCGAGATGCCAACGGTAAGTACCGCTATGCATATAAGCAATGTTGATGCTATAATACGATGTGTAACAGGTAGCGCAGCTAATGCTGATGAACCGGTTAAGAACAACCCGAGGTCCGGAATAAGCAGGCCTAATAACGGGAAGGTTAAAAAAATTCTGAATTTTATAATATCTTCCATAAACAGATGTGTTTGTTATTACTTTACAAATATATACACTAATTTGTTGACATTTACATAAAAAAAATAAAAACATTCCGAATAGGTGTATTTCTTGTATTGATATACAGTGTTTTAACCCATTATTAAAAATTATTAACTAAGGTTGATAAGTTAATAATGAGTAAACAATCGGCTTGAATTCAGCAAAATGATAATTATATTAGCAAAATGAACAAAGCATTTTTAGGATTACGGACCACCATATACAAAGTGGCCGATTTGCAAGCGGCAAAAGAATGGTACATTAAGGCCTTTGAGGCTGAACCTTATTTTGATGAGCCATACTATATCGGCTTCAACATTGGTGGATATGAACTTGGTTTGCAGCCTGACGAAAGTACACTTGGCGATAACGTGGTTACTTATTGGGGTGTTGTTGATATAAACGCACAATTTGAGCGCCTTACCGCGGCTGGTGCCACCGCGTACGAAACACCACAAAACGTAGGTGGAGATATTTGGGTGGCAACTGTTAAAGATCCGTGGGGAAACGTGATCGGCCTGATCTATAATCCCAGCTTCAGCGTAGCTGAATAAAGTTTATTTGAATTTGATATCAAACTTGCCGGTAACTTTATAAAGTACGGCATTTTTGCTGGTATCTGATGCAAGGAAGGTGGTGAAGGTGCCCTTTGCGGCAACATCATCCTTTTCGTTAACATATTTTTTAAGCGAGAGCTTACCCAGGTCAAGCTCATGGGCTGATTTGCTTAGCGTGTAAGTAGGGGCCAGTTTTTCATCCTTAAATAAAAACTGGCTGCCTTCAACCTTTGTGGTGGCTTTGCTAACCGCTTCGCCAAGGCCGCTTATGCCAAAGCTCATGCTATGATCATCGTTAATGGCCGTAATTCCAAAATATTGATTGCCGGCCGTATCAACACGCACAAAGGCAATGCTATCTGTAGCGGCATCAAAAACGTAGGTACTGTCGTTAAAGGTAATGCTTAATTCGCCGGAGGTAGCAATAAAACTTCCTGATGATGAGGCAAGGGCGGTACTGTCTTTGGCATCTTTATTAAAACTCTGCAGATCCTCATCTTTACGGCACGAACTTATAACCGCCGAAACGAGCAATAAAAGGGAGAAAAATAAATGCGTAAACTTTTTAGTTCCCATCCGGACAGATTATAGTTAAAAGTACAAATTAATAACTCAAATAAACAATAGCAAAAGCATGGCCAAATGTCAATTTAACATTATTTAACTAAGTTAAATTTTTAATAAAAGTTAAAGTGGCATTTGCTCTAAAAAATTTCTTAAATTATTCTTTATATATAAAGAAATATCTGTATATTTGTAATGTTCTTTAAAACTCACATAACCTATGCCTGTCAAATTTTCATCGTCTACAGCCTTTCAACAAAAGGTCGACAATTATTTTAGACAATTTTGTACTGATATCCCTCCGACTGACAAAAAAGCTGATTCTCCCACTTTTTGCGGGATGATTCTCTATCTCGGATTTACCAGCAGGGAGGAATTCGGCATATATGAGCAGCAAGGGCGCTTTGCCGAAACCGCCCGCAAGGCAAGGTTGCAAATAGAAGCGGAGTATGAAAAGCGTTTGCATTTGTCATCGCCAACAGGGGCAGTGTTTGCCCTGCGTAGTATGGGTTGGGGTGGTGAGCAACCGTATGGCTCCGTAAGCATTAATCAGCCGCTATTACAAATTGAAGTAAAAAGTACGGGTATTTTGCCCGCTAATAGCGAGGGTGAAGTTGGTTTATAATTGAATATATATGCCAATTATCATTCAATTCATATTTTATTGTTTACATGGATACATCTGTATTATTTGATCATAATTTTCATTCATCTGCACATATTGTGGTGAACCAGGGCGGTACATCATCCGGTAAAACCTATGCCATATTGCAGGTGCTGTTTTGCCTGGCTTGTGAAACAGGTGGGCTGGTAATTACCGTTTGCGGGCAGGATATGCCCAACCTGAAAGCCGGTGCCATACGCGATGCGCTTAATATATATAAAAGTAACGTTCCGCTGATGGCCGCTGTAAAAACCTACAATAAAAGCGATCGCTTTTTTGAGTTTGCAAATGGCAGCATTATAGAGTTCAGGAGTTATGACAACGCCCAGGATGCCAAATCAGGAAAGAGGGATTATCTGTTTATTAACGAAGCCAACGGCATCAGTTGGGAAGTGTATAACGAGCTCGCCCTGCGTACAAAATTGCGGGTATACATTGATTATAATCCCAATACTGAATTTTGGGTGCATGATAAATTACTGGGCCGGCAGGGTGTGCAACTCATCATTTCCGACCATCGGCATAACCCTTTTGTGGATGATGCCGTGCGACAAAAAATTGAGGCTTTAAAACATGTTGATACTGAATTATGGAAGGTTTATGCACGTGGACTAACCGGCAAAATTAACGGACTGATACTCGCCAACTGGCAGGTATGCGAAGCCGTGCCGGATGGCGCGCGGTTAATAGCCACCGGCCTCGATTTTGGCTTTACCAATGACCCTACAGCCTGTTTACAGGTATACCGGCAAAACGGCGAATTATGGGTGCATGAGCTTTTTTATGAGCACGGGCTTACCAATACTGACATAGGTGCAAAGCTCCGGAATAATGGCCTAAGTGTTAACAGTGAAGTGATTGCCGATAGTGCCGAACCTAAATCCATCGAAGAATTGAGGCGTATGGGCTGGTACATCAGTCCGGCAAAAAAGGGTGCCGATAGCGTAGCCAACTCCATTGATATTTTGCAACGGTACAAGATTAATATTACCCGCGCCAGTACCAATTTACGTAACGAGCTTGGCCGGTATAAATGGAAAAGCGACAGGGCAGGCCGTACTATAAACGAGCCGGTTGATGCCTGGAACCACCTGATAGATGCCCTGCGCTATGTAGCGCTCAACAAGCTCGGGATAAGCAATAACGGCGCGGTACGTTCAAAGTTACCTGTAAGGCAAAGCCATACAGGTACTGACCCGTTGCTCAATGGTATTTTATAACAGATTAAGTAAATTTATATGATCGAAAAAAGTGTACAAACCCCCAAGGGTAAGCTGAGCATCCGTATGCCCGAAAATTTGGATGAGATAACCCTGGAGCAAATGATTGCCCTGCAAGCTGCGGAAAACTTAGGTGATGTTGAAGCCATCAGTATTTTATCAGGTGTGCCTGCTGACGAGTTGAAGCAGGTTACCAATGCTACGGAACTTTCCATCTTTAACGAACAGATTTTAAAGCTGGCCTTTGCCATAAAAAACCTTTACAACAGCGATAATATACCACAAAAGGTTACATTCAACATCAACGGCAATATTAAGCAAGTAAAGGTTTCAAATAATCTGGCAATTGAACCGGCCGGAGCGTATTGGGCAGCCCGGGATATTATTGCTGATGAAATTGCCGCGCATGTAAAAGCCTTCGGTGAGGCGGATTGGCAGGCCAATTTTAGTCCGGCGTTACAGGCGTGCGGTAAGCTACTGGCGCAATACTTTTATTGCCGCGCTACAGGAAAGCCATACAACGAATATGAGGCAGCGGCATTTATTGATGTGATAAACACCATGAAGGTAACGGAGGCTCTGCCCATAGCCAAACATTTTTTTACCTGTTATCCCGACTTATCGAGGAAGAAAATAGGCTTTTGGCAGCAGTTCCGTCATCTTTGGAGAAACGTGCGGGAATACAGGCGTTTGAAAAGTTTAAGCACATTAACACCCTGAATGCGCTATCGGGCGGCGACGTTACCAAATGGGACGACATCATGAATATGCCCTACGAAAGGCTGCTTACCAAGCTGCTGCTCAACAAAACTGAGGCCGAATATCAGCGCCGGTATACCGAAATGCTGCAGGCCAATAAATCATAAAATCAATCAATCTCAAAATAAATAATATTATGCCTATCCGCAATCATATCGAGGCTATTGTACACATGCTGGACGGTGCGCCGGGGTTTATACACGGCACCGCAAATGAGCTGAACACCATGGCCGATGCCGCCACATTTCCCTGCGTATTTATGTATCCTGTTGAAGGTATTGAGCTATCGCCACAGATAAATGGAAAGGTTGACAACCTGTTTAATCTCACGCTTGAGTTTTTATACCAAACCGACTTTGGTGAGTACACCGCCGATAATGAAACCTATGTTGCACAGGCGCTTGCCATGGCTTCGCAATTTATTGAAAAGGCGGCTTCGTATCGGGTTGGTACTAAAAGGTACTTTAAAATTAAACCAGGAGATAGGGCAAGGTGCCGCCCCCTGTACAATAAGTTCAATGTTAATACAACCGGTGTGGCCCTTAATGTAATGCTTGCCGCAACCAATTCTTAAAAATTCAATATCAACCCAAAATGGCTATAATCGCAAAAATTGATATAACCGATTACTCCTATTCCTACCCCGACCAAAACGGTGGCCAAACAACCTACGCCAATGTGTACATCCGTTTAACTGATTCCAATACAGGCGCAGCGGTTAATGGCAATAATACCGTTGTTTTTTACAACGAGATTGAGGGTGACGGTTTCATCACCAATTCGGTAACCATACCCGGCCAAAGCATCCTTATTTTTAGCGGGATGATAAGCGAATACCGGTATGATTATACGGGCGTGCTTATTTCATCCTATTCAAAAAGCTACGCTATCAAATCAGTTATCCCGGCAACAGAACCGGTTAATCCTACGGTATGCGATTTGAAGATCAATTACGTAACCGTAAACAAGCCGGAAAGTGCTCCCGGTGCTGCTGATGGGCAAATCACTGTTAATGCTGCATCAAGCTACGGGCCTATAACTTATAGTATTGATGGCGGCGACACTTTTCAACTCTCGCCAATATTTGCCAACCTTCGCGGTGGTTTGGTTCAAATAACCGTAAAAGATGGAAACCCATTAGGCTGTACGCAGCAAACCTCTATACAAGTACCTATACAAACCGGGTTGCTGATTGATGATCCATCTGTTACAGTGGGCAATAATACCTCCCGCTGGAACGCGGCATTCAATCCGGTGATATTCAGCTACCAGCGGCGCGATTTTGATGTGCTGAAGATTGATAGTTATTATATTCGTGATGAAGGCAATAAGGCCCGTTTGCATATCAATGGTGACATGAGCCTGGTAAAAGCCGACGATTTAGTATATATAAACTGCGGGGTATATCAGGGTGTATTTAAAGTAAAAACTAAAGATGCCGGTAAGCTGGTGCTCGATACGCCTTATAAAATTAATCAAACAGGGTTTGTTAACATCAACAGTATACGTCCTTATTATAAAATGCAAACCCGCATAACTTACCAGGATGCAGACACCGGTCAGGAACAAACCATTATAGCTACCCATCGTCCGGATGGCACAGGCCTTACCAGGGCTGATATATCTACCTTTTTGCAAAGCCTGCTGCAGGTAAAGGATAGTAGCAATTACACCCAGGTTAATCACCGTGATACCAACCTGAGCGCCAGCTACAGTATTGCTTATGATGAGGTATGGGATGGTAAATATGCCAATGGTACTCAATCCAAATACACTGTTGTGGCAGGCAACTACTATGTGCTGTACGCGGCCAAACAATTGGGCGAAAAGCATGGCGGCAACCTGGCAGCATACGTGCCATTTAAATCGGTCGCGGGTCCGTCATTACGTGCAAAATGGATTGCCGATTTTATAGAGCCTGCGTACAGTAATGGTTATCCGTTTGATGTTGGTTTTATTTACAGTGAGGATATGCTGGGCCTGGCTTTGTTTTGTGAACTAAAATTGCTCGACGTTAACCGGCAGCCTCTGCCCGGCGCCTTGCAAAACCAGTACCTGCTCAACGAGAATGGTTCGTGGCTGCTTAACCAGGATGGCAGTAAAATGGTAATCTCAAGGCAAACAACAGGTGATGTTTCAGTGCCGGCGCAATTGGGGCTTAACAGGCTGCTTATTAACCAGCAATTTCCGGCGGAAGCGCATTACGTTACCATCGCCCTGAAATATGTTGACACAAACCAACAGCAGCAAACTGTAACACAATTACAAACCATAAGGATAGATAAGGCCATTGATGATGCCTCTGTTTACCTGCGGTGGATAGGCTTGTCAGGTTCATGGAACTATTATCGCTTTGTTTATAATCAGGAAGTATCGTTAGATGTTCAGAATGCCGTTATCATTAAAAATTACGTACACGATTGGGAAAACCAGCAGGGTATTGAGGAGGTGATCAGCAAAAGCGCGGGTCAAAAGGTAAAGGTAATGGCCGAGGACCTGCCAGTTCAGGATATTAAAGGATTGCAATCCATCAAGTACTCGCCAAAGGTGCAAATGCTGGTGGGCAAAAATCCGGTCAAGTGGCAAACCATCGTAGTAAATACCGCTACTTATAGCGAATACGAAACCCGGAACGGGCAGGCCCCATTCAGTATCACCTTTAATATGCCGGCCATCAACATTCAGGCACAATAATAAACATATACCATGCAACTTTTTATAAACGATCAATTGGTTGACCTGGCCGACGATAACGCCATTGCCTTAACTTTTCAGATCAATAACCTTGGTGAGGTTAAAAACCAGCAAGGCAATACCTCTAACCAGTTTAAGCTGCCCTTAACACAGCGTAACCGGCGCATATTGGGTTTTCCGGATGATGTGGCTTTTAATACAGGTGAGTTATACAAACGATACAATGCCAAGCTGGTGCAGGATGGTTTAGAGGTTATTCCGTATGGCATTGCCGAGCTTAATAGTATTGATAATGATGTTGTGAACATCACCATACTATCAGGAAATGTTGATTTTTTTGATGCGCTGGGCGGCAAAATTTACGAGATGGGCGATAGCACCAGCCAGTGGAGTAAGTACGGAAAACAATTGTTCTGGCAATCGCACGATCATGAGTGGAACCTGCATAGTGTAATATCATCACAACAAAATACCGAAGGTTGGATTTACCCGGTTGTTGATTATGGTAAACTTACCTACAACCCGGCGGGCGGCCAGCACGAAATTAACGTACGCCAGCTACGCCCCGGTTTTTTTGTGAAAACAGCGGTCAATATGCTGGTATCGTCAACCGGTTACAGGGCGAGCGGCTCATTAACAAAAGATCTGTTGTATGATAAATTGATATGCCAGTTTAGCAATAGTAAATGGGAGCACGGTACTGATTATCAGAATCAACCGGATGAATTGAGTTCCGCCGTTTCATTAGCATCCGATTTTTCAAGGCAGCATCCGGATATTCACAGTAATAAGGGGACTGTTCAATTCAATCGTGTAGATGCCGACAAAGGGAAGCAGTTTAAAAACGGAACGACTTTTACGGCCATAGAAACCATGAAAGTAGAGGTTAAGTTTTTTATACCTGAATTTATATTTACGGGAGTGTATAAGGGCAGTCCTAACTCAACCTTTAAATTTATTTTAAGGGTAAACCGTAAGGGTACAGAACAGATTGTGCAGGAAATGTTTTTTGATCTCTCGGCCGATTATACCATCACAATAAAGGCTTTGAAGGTGGGATCACGGATATTCAGAAATCAAACCTTGTCACTTGAAATCCCGCTTGAAAAAAATGATAGTCTGCGGATGGATTACGAATTTTTTGGCGACCGCCCTTCGGGCTTCACTTTAAAGCAGGGTGCTTCGCTCACCATAAAACCCATTAACCAGGATGTGCAATACGGCCAAACCGTACAATGCGAACGTATACTGCCTGATCTGAGTCAGAAAGATTTTTTGAAGGATATACTGCAACGCTTCGGTATTATTTGCCAAACCAACGCGGTTGAACGTACGATCGTTTTTTCGAGCTTGCGGGATATTGTGAAGAATATTCCGAACGCTAAAGACTGGACCGGCAAATGCCTTGACCAGGGCAAACAGATCACTTACCAGTTAGGTAATTATGCCCAGATGAATTACATGCTGTTTGAAGAGGATGATGCCATACCGCCAAAGTTTGGCCAGGCGCAGATTGATATTCAGGACGCCTCGTTACCGGCATCGGCCGAGTTATTTAAATCTCCTTTTGCACCAAGCCTTAACACGCCATACATTGGTGGGCCGGTGGCGCAGATCAGGATGATGGAGCAGGAAGGTGATGATTTTAGCATAGAAGTGTCGCCCCGACTGCTTGTAAACGAAATACGCTACATTAGTGATGCAACACCCATTAAGTTTTTCGATGGTACTAATGAGGTTATCGTAAAAAACGATTACATAAGCACACCCTACTTTTACAAGGAAGGAGCAGAGCAGCATTTATGTTATGCTGATATGTTTGACGGCAATACAACATACCCGGGTACTAAAAGCCGGTATTACGCTGAGCTGGAAAAAGTATTGCAGCAAACTAAAAAGGTGGTACGCTACTTTACGCTTACCCCGCGCGATGTACTGGAGCTTGACCTGCTTATACCCGTTTACCTGCAACAGGATGGCGCGTATTACTACATCAACAAAATAGATAGCTGGCGTAAAGGACAGCCCACAAAGGTTGAGTTGATAAGATTGTAATGCTAATTATATTAGTTTTTATGAGTAACATTTTTTATGTTTATCACGTAAAAAAGAATCATTTTTAAACTGATGAAAAAAATACTCTTAACAATAATAACAGCCTTATCCGTTGCTATAGCCTTCGGTCAAAACAACAGTTACATCAAAAGCGGCTCCATCGGTAAAGCCCCGCAGGAAAAGCCCGCTCAAAAGGAAGACAAGTTTTTATATGGCCCTGTAAAATACCGAGAGTTAAGAGAAACAGTTGGCGAAAAATATTTAATAATTCCTATTATGAAGGAATTAGCATCAGGCGGTTACAGATCAATATCCAAAGGAACAATTTACAATTTTGATACCAAGCTGTCGGCAGCAGAGGGGGTAGGTAAAGTGTTGATATTAAAATCTATAGATGATAAGTATGCTCATTTTATCGATAGCTTGGGTAATGATTATGTATCCGATTTACTAAATGGTTATATAAATAAACTTGTACCAGTATATGATATCGAACAAGCGCGCAAGTTATTTTTGGATAAAATATTGTGGTTGAATCAAACTGAGATATACATATTTGATGAAATTAAGCAATCTTATTCGCCAATAAAAAATTTACGATTTGAACAGGTTACAGTGATTGATATTGTGGTAAGCTATAACTCAAGCGTACCAATAAGGTTTATATTAAAGAATAAAAAAGGTGAAATTGGATTAATGGATGTTATTGTAAGTGGCACAAACTCATCCCCTGAATATTTATTCAAACATCGATTCGCAAATATATTTTTTACTAAAGATCCCAAACTTACTTACAAGTATACCCCCGCCATGTGGGCGAAGATTAAGGCCGGAGTTACAGAAATTGGTATGACGGAAGACCAGGTAAAACTAAGCCGTGGTTTTCCTGACAAGATCAATCGCTCAACCGGTGCCGGTACTGCCGACCAATGGATATACGGCGAAAGCTACCTGTATTTTCGCAACGGTAAGTTAACCAGTATTCAAAATTAAAATTAACCTCAATGCAAAAGATTATACTCATCACCTTAACTACGCTGTTTATCAATACAGCCTTTGGCCAAAATAACAGTTACATTAAAAGCGGTTCCATAGGTAAAACCCCGCAGGAAAAGCCTGCTCAAAAGGAAGACAAGTTTTTATACGGCCCTGTAAAATACCGAGAGTTAAGTGAAACAGTTGGAGAAAAATACGTAGTTGTGCCTTTAATGAAGCGGTTTGCTGCTGATGGTTATACATATTTGTCAACAGGCACTGTTTTTGACCGGGATAAAAAGGTTTTAGAAACAGAAGGTGAAGGAAAAATATTGATATTAAAATCATTAGATAATGAATATGCACATTTTAAAGATAGTGTGGGGATGGATTATACATCGCAATTATTTGAGGGATCTATAAAAGATATTGTACCTGTGTATGATATTGATCAGGCCAGAAAATTGTTTTTAGGTAAAACACTATGGTTGAACCAAGATCAGATTTATACTTTCGATCAAGAAAAGCAATCTTACACACCAATAAAAAATCTAAGATTTGAACCCGTTTTAGTGACTGATATTGTAATAAGTTATCTATCAAGTGTGCCTGCAAGGTTTATAGTTAAAACTAAAAACGGTGAGGTTGGCTTGACTGATGTTCTTGTAAGCGGCACTAATTCAGCCCCTGAATTTTTATTTACACGTAGGTTCACAAATATTTTCTTCACAAAAGATCCTAAACTTACTTACAAGTTTACACCCGCTATGTGGGCGAAGATTAAGGCCGGAGTTACAGAAATTGGTATGACGGAAGACCAGGTAAAACTGAGCCGTGGCTTTCCTGACAAGATTAACCGCTCAACCGGTGCCGGTACTGCCGACCAGTGGATATACGGCGAAAGCTACCTGTATTTTCGCAACGGTAAGTTAACGAGCATTCAAAATTAATTGCACACCGAAAGAAAAGTTTCTTTCGGTATTAATAAATTATGCCAATTGGCATTTAAAACATATATGAATATGCTTGATAGTAATAATAAATCGGGTATGGGCAGGCCCGGTCAGGATAATTCCTTAAATGAGGAATCAAAAAAAACTTTGGAATTGCTGGATGAGGTACGTCAGCGTATAAACGAGCTAACGGTTATCATGAAGCAGGGAGTAAAATCATTTGATGATTTTACTGATCGTGTTGCTGCTGCCGAGGTATCACTCAAAAAGGCTAACAGCCAGATGGCTGAAAACTCGAAAGTGCTTAACTCAAACAGCAATTTAATAAAGCAGAACAAGGAGCTGCTTGAGTCTATAAAAGAGGAATACGATGAACTTTCAAAAACACAGGGCAGCAATATCAGCCAGGTAAATAATCTGAATGTACAAATTGTAAACCTTAACAAAACAATAGACAATCAGGAGAAAAAAGTAGCCAAAAGCCGTGAGGCATTTGATTACCAAAAACACTCGCTGGATGCCCTAAAATCATCATTTGACCAAATCAAAGCCTCGGTTGAAAAATCAGAATTATTCGACGAAAAGCAAAAAAGTGTTCTTGATGATGCCGCCAAAGGTTTTAACGCGATGAAGACCGGGCTGGGTGCCGTAAAAACAGGCTTTCAAAGCGTGGGGGGGGCCATAAAAACAACAGGCTTTGGTTTGTTGGTATTGGTGCTGCAATCGTTAGTGGAGTATTTTACCGAAAGTTCGCAGGGCGTTGCCATGCTGAAAGTTGCCCTTAACGCCGTGGGCAAAGTAGTTGATGGGGTAAAGGGTGTTTTTATGTCCTTCGGCAAAGCCATTGTTGATGCTGTAATGAACCCGGCCGAAACCGTTAAAAAGGTATGGAACGCGGTATTGGATAACATTGGCAACCGTTTTAAAGGAGTTAGCGTGTTTTTTGACGGCCTGTTTAAAGGCGATATTAAAAAGATGGGTGATGGCCTGATACAAATGGGTACAGGCATAACCAACGGCACCGATAAGATAAAGAATGGCCTGAACACCGTAAAAGAGTTTGCCGAAAAAACCGGGAAGGAATTCAAAAAAGCTTACGAAGACAATAAAAAAGATTCAGATAGTGCGGCAGATAACGAAGTAAAGAATACCAGCACAATAGTAAAAACGCTTGATAGCCGTTTAAAAAAACACAAACAGTTTGTAAAGGATAAAAACAAGATTGACAAGGATAGTAATAAGGAAGCTGAGGAAGAAGAGCTTGCCTCTATAGCCCGCTTAACTGCCCTGACGTTGAGCGGCTACGCCAAAGAGGTTAAGGAAACTAACGACCATTTTGATGCCCTGGTAAAAAAGCATGTAGGGCACAAAAAAACCATTGAGCAGCTTGAAAAGGAACGCGCCGCCGTATTGGCCGGTATAACTACCCGTTACCAAAATGAGGAACTGCTAAAACTTGAGGATTACCAGCGGCAGATTGAGCGTTTACAGGTTGAAAATATTACTGACGCACGGGAAAGGGCTATCAAATTAATTGAACTGGAAAGTAAAGAAGAGTTAGCTGCCTATCAAAAGAAGCATGATGAATTAGAAAAGCAGATTAAAAGCAATTTAAAGAACCGAGGAAGGCTTAAATCAACCGATATAACTAAGATAGCAGAGTTGACTGAATCTATAGAACAAGAACAAAAACTTTTGGCAGGGATGGAGAAGTGGAAAGAGCAGTACGAAATCCGCCAAACCCAAAAGAAAAACGAAATAAACGCAAACAGCCAGCAAAACAACGCCCAACCCGAAACGCCTACAGGGCAATATGCTAATGGCGCGGAAAATTCAGAGATAATTCAATTACAAAAACGCTTGGATGTCATAAAAGTAGCCGAACAATTGGCCGGAATACAAAGTGTTGACATGCAGCAAAAATTCGCCAAACAAAAGTTTGATATTGAGATGCAGCTCACGCAATCGCGTATGCTCCTGGGCGATAAGTTTCTGGATAACGTACTCAAAAACTCCAAAAAGGATTCAGCCATATTTAAGGCCGCTTTTATAGCCAAAAAAGCCACCGCCGTTGGCGATATTATTATCAGTACGCGTAAAGCCATTATGGAATCGTTACAAGCCTATTCAGGCATTCCGTTTATCGGCCAGGCACTGGGTATAGCCCAGGCGGCTTTCATGGCCGCGCAGGGCGCTACATCCATTGCCGATATTGTGAAGCAAAAACCGGGTTATGCCCGTGGCGGTCGTTTCATGTCCGACGGGCGGGGGGCACTGTTAGGCGGCTATAGCCGTACAGATGATACCAATGCCTACCTGCGTTCGGGCGAGGCGGTAGTGGTTTCTGAAGCTATGCGCAACCCCTGGGCACGCAACCTGGTAAGCGCCATAAATGTGGCATACGGCGGTCGCGATTTTTCGACGGGTAATACTTCGCCGGCTTATGCGCTTGGCGGTGTTTATACCGATGGCGGCAACGCCGGCCGTTACTACAGCCAGCCGGTAAATGATGTTAAGGAAATGGCCAATACGCTGGCTTACCAAATTATTAACAACTTTCCGCCCGTATATGTTGATGTTAAGGACATTAACACACAGCAAAGTATCCTTGCCCGAACGGTTGACCGTGTTAACCTGTAGTTTTTAAACATTGTTTGGCAATATCATTTTCGCTAATTATATTTACCAAAAAAATTAGCAAAATGCATAAATCTTTTTTTACATTGGTTTTCGGAATAACTGTAACTATTGCCTCTGCACAAAATAACAATACGCAAACCAGCATATCCACTGAGATTAAAGAAACGCAAAACCAAGTAGGTAAGCTTCTTTATGGCCCATTACCATATCGTACTTTAAAAGAAACTATAGGTGAAATTTACATAACATTACCCTTATCCAAATATGATGAGAAATCAGGTTACAGAGAGCTTTTCAAAAAAGGTGACAAAAAAAATGTGGATGCTGTGGAAGGAGCCGGTAAAAAATTAAAGTTGATATTTGTAAATGAAAATGAAGGAATTTTTACAGATAGTAATGGTGTAGAATACATTTGCAAAATTTTTGAAGAAACATTTACTCAACTTGCTCCATTATCAGACATAGAAAACTCTCGCAAACTTTTAATTAATAAGCCATTATGGCTTAATGTAAATAAGTTTGTAGTTGGAGATCCATATTCAGATAAAGGTACAGTCATCGAAAATGCACGTTTTTCAAAAGTTATAGTGATAGATGTTTTGGCTTCTTATAGCAATGAGATGCCTATTTTTATTATATGTAAAGATGATAAGGGCAGGGTAGGTTATGAAAATGTAAATATGAGCGGCACCAATTCAACAATAGAATTGTCGGATTTATTCATCGAAAAATTCTTTACTGAAAATCCGCAAACCAAATACAAGCTGAGCGATAAAACCTGGGCAACGGTAAAAGCCGGTCGTACCGAAATAGGTATGCCGATGGATGCCGTACAGTTGATAGAAGGGCGGCCAACCAAGCGCAACAAAAGCGTGGTAGGCACTATCCGCAAGGAGCAATGGGTTTACGGCGAAACAGCCATCCAAAGCTATTTTTATTTTGAGAATGGAAAGCTAACTGGAATATCAAGATGAGAAAATTAAACAAAAGAATATCCCCATCATTTATCACCGTCGTTTTTTTAGCGCTTGCAAACTTAGCATCTGCACAAAGTAATGGTTATATAAAACGAGGTGCCTATGCAAGCGCAGAAACCGCGGTTAAACAAGAGAAAAAGTCGGAGGACAAACTCCTTTATGGGCCGCTACCTTATCGTACGTTAGCGGAAACTGTAGGAGAGACATACATTGTATTACCATTAATGGATCTTTTTTTAAAAGATGGATACTCAAATTTGTTTCTAAAAGGTGCATCTAAAAATATATCAGCTAAGGAAGGCGAGGGTAAACTTTTAAAACTAACCTCTTTAAACGAAAAGGAAGGATTTTTTATAGATAGTTCAGGAACTGAATATCGCTGTGAGATTATTAGAGAAAGATTTACAGAGCTTGCTCCGATATATGATATTCTAAGTACAAAAAAACGCTTAATTAACAAACCGTTATGGTTGAATATAAAAAAGTATGTGGTAGGTGATCCATATGCTGATAAAGGTACTGTTATTGAAAATGCACGTTTTGCAAAGGTTATGGTGATTGATGTGTTGGCATCATATAGTAATAACGTGCCTGTTTTTATTATATTTAAAGATGATAAAGGCCGGGTCGGCTATGAGAATGCAAATATGAGTGGTACCAATTCGACAATAGAATTGCCGGATTTATTCATCGAAAAATTCTTCACCGAAAACCCGCAAACCAAGTATAAGCTGAGCGATAAAACCTGGGCGGCGGTAAAAGCAGGCCGTACCGAAATAGGTATGCCGATGGATGCCGTGCAATTAATTGAAGGGCGGCCCACCAAGCGCAATAAAAGTGTTATAGGCAATATCCGCAAGGAGCAATGGGTTTACGGCGAAACAGCCATCCAAAGCTATTTTTATTTTGAGAACGGGAAGCTAACCGGAATATCGCGATAAGGCGATATTTTTAATAATAATATGCCAAAAGGCATAAATAACATATCTGTATGAATATTCAAACCGCTAATTCACTTTACGAAACCGGTGTATTGACTACGCTGTTTAAATCCGGCTTGATCAGCGCCAAAGTATTTACTTACCGCGAGATCTACTTATGGGTACATGCCCAGGTAAAAACCCGGGGCATCAGCCTGAATAAAGCTGTATTGGAGGCGGAGGTTCAGTTCGAAAAGGGGGAACGTACTATATGGCGGGCGCTCAATACTTTTACGCAGTAAACCCCACCTAAATCCTCCCCAAAGTGGAGGACTTGTTAGTAAAGCCCTCCCTTCGGGAGGGTTGGGTGGGTACTGCCACACCAATGGCACCATTACATCAATAAATACTCACGATATTTGTATTGTCTGATCGCCTAAACAGGCAGCACGATAAAAGACCCACTGCCAAAACACCGGCACCATCAGGGCGAAAAATTCTTCCGAGATTTGTAATAACATATCGCCACCGATAAAATCGATCTTCCACAAAACGGGAATGATCAACAACCGAAAATCAAAATAGCTTATCTGCTGATGCAATTTCTGATTTGCATATCACAGGCAGAATTTCAGGAGATAGCCATACCGGCAACAGGCTTTTTCAGCCACGCATCATACTTGATGACAAATAACCAAATTAACAATGAAGATATACTTATATGATAACGAAACGGACAGCATAGGCTCGGGCAGCCTGTCATCCGCCCACATCAAAACCCAGTTAAATGCTGCTGCGGGTGCCGATGTGGATGTGCATATCAGCTCGGCAGGTGGCAGCGCGTTTGATGCCATAGCCATTTACGATATGCTAAAAAAATACCCTGGTGCCGTTACAGTTTATATTGATGCATTGGCCGCCTCGGCCGCATCAGTAGTGGCGATGGCCGGCGATACAGTGGTGATGGGCAAATACGCCTTGCTGATGATCCATAAACCCATGGTAGGCAGCGGCGGCAACGCCGACGAGTTGCTGAAAGATGTACAGATGCTGAACGTGGTGCAGGAGCGCCTGGCACAGATCTACATGGATCGGTCGGGTCTGGACGGTGTTACAGTTAATAGCCTGATAAACGCCGTTACCTGGATGACGGCCGACCAGGCGCTTAGTCTGGGTTTTATTGACCGGGTGGATGATTATAGTATGCCCATTACCAACAGCCTGCACATTAAGCAATTCGCTTCAACCGCGCCCGCGGTATACCAACGCTGCATCAACAAAATACTAAACACAAATACAAACATGAACACGGAGAACAAGGAGCTTATCGAAAAAACCACTACGGTGTTAGATAAGATTATGAATTTCTTTAAACGGGTGGTAAACAAACACACCATTACCGACAAATGTACCCTGCACCACGAGGGTGAACTGGCCGAGGGCAGCGAGGTTTACCAGGACGAGGAAATGCTGCAACCTGCCGGTACCGACACTTACACCACGGCGAACGGCAAAAAGCTAAAGGTAACCGATGGCTTGGTTGAACAGATTGAGCAACCGGCACAAACAGAACCCGATGAAGAAGTATTACCCGAAAAACAAAAGCAAAAATTTCAGGCTAAAAAGATGGAGGTAGAGAACCGTATCCAGGAGCTCAAGGCCCGGCTGCACGCCCAAAACGCTTTGCTTACCGAGGCCCGTTCTGCTTTAGAAACCGCCAATACAAAGCTCAATAAAACAACCGAACAGGTACGTAACGAGATCCGTTCAGATTTTATGCCTGTAGGCTCAAAAAGGAGCGCAAAAGGTAAAGCTGAAGAAGTGCCGTTTTTTACCCCGCAAAGCGAGTTGGCACGTACCGCCGTTAAAAAAGCTGTTCAGGATAAAACCACAGCCCCCTAACCCCCTAAAGGGGGAACTCTTGCTCATTAATTAAACCTTATCATCTATATTAATATAACCTATAAATATTCCTAACTCCCCTTTAGGGTTTGGGGCTCGCTCTCACTTTAGGGGTTTGAGGACTTTAAATTAACAAATGGCTCAATTTACATTTACAAACAACACCTATGCCGGCGAAGCGCTGGCGGGTTTTATGGCAAGCACGCTGCTTGAAGCCGATTCGGTTAAGCGCGGGTTGCTTACAGTAATTAACGACGTTAAATCGCGCAAGATCATCCTTGATGTTGATGATGACGTAAAACTGCAGGATCCATCGGGCATGTTTAACGATCAGGGTACCACGGCCTCACAAACCGAAAGCTACCTTGACCCGGTGATATACGAATTTATGAAACAGGAGCAGTGGGATAACCTCGTACAATCATGGGAAGCCCAAAGGCTAAGCCCCGGCGCATTCAGCGATTATGAAGGCGTTGTTGACCTGTCGGATTTTATGGTGCAGCGCTACCTCACCAAAATTCAGATCGCTAACGAGCGTTTGTATTGGCTGGGTAAGGGCGCAACCAAAGAGGCTACGTTTACCGCACCGTTCACCGGCCTGTTGCCGAGCATAGCGGCAGCATCGGGCGTATACAAAGTAGGCTTGGCTAAACCTTCAACCTCAATGGCTGCAACGGCTATTGATGCGAATGGTGTGGTAACCGTATCAAGCACTGCTACTTTGGCTGATGGTGATGTAGTTACGGTAACAGCGGTTACAGGTAGCAGCAAGGACACTACTAATGGTACCACCGGAGCGCCTAATGTTCAGGGCCAATCGTACTTTATCAAAGTTCTCAGCGCTACTACTTTTAAGCTGGTGCGTAATTTTAATGAGATCAACACCCGCAAGCCTGCCACCTTTACCGGTACAGCTACTGGGGCAACGGTAAGCTACATCAATGCCAGCAATGTATTAACCGTATTGGGCGAGGTATATGCGCAACTTGACCCTGCCGATCGCAGTCAGGATGATTTTAACCTGCAGGTGCCTTTACATGTAGGCTACGCTTACGCGCAGGCACAAGCCGATAAGGCGGTGAACGTGCTGAATGCCTTTACTGATAAAAAGAAAATGGATTACCTGGGCATTCCGCTGCAACTGATGAATCACTGGCAGGCCAATACCATTTTGGGCGCGCGTTCATCAAACCTGTTCCTGGGTGTTGATCTGCTTGGCGATGCTTCCGAACTTTCAACCGTGTACATGAAGCCTTATACCAATGACAATGTGGTACGCATGAAGGCCCGTATGAAAGCCGCCGTTAATTTTAAGTTCGCTAACGAACTTTTCTACCTGAGCGCGTAATCAAAGCGCATTTACCGAAGCGGATCGTCCTGGTACCGTGTGTAGGTACTATTCTGTCAAAAATCTAATTCATAAAAAACAATATGTCGATTTATAATAAAATAAACGCGGGCTTTGCCCTGGGCGCGAGTGAGCCTGTAACCGCCGGTGTTGAGGATGTGATATACATTTTTAACGAGGATGAAATCACCCTCACCTACAGCACTACTAACCCACTTATAGTAACCGGCCTTACTGCCGTTGCCACAGCCAAAGTGTACAAGTTTGAGGGTACTAATAACAGTTTTAACGCTACCTCAAAACTGGCCAAAACACAGGTAGGCCCACGCTATACCGAGGAGATTGATTTTAATGTGGCCGGCTTGTCGGTTGAAATTAAAGCACAACTGCAAGCCATGGGTTATGGCAGGGTACGTGCCATTGTGGTAAATAATTATAAAGCCAGTGATTCGGCCGTGGAGCTATACGGCGCGGTAAATGGCCTGGTACTAACTGAGGCTGAGCGTAATGCTGCTGACGAAACACTGGATGGCGGTTACAAAGTAAAACTGAGCAATCCTGAAAAGCTGAAGGAGCCTTATCCGCCGCGCGCTGTGTCAATAGCGCCTCAATCGGGCACGGCCACCTATGCCAGCACCATTGCCGCGATCGAAGAATTAGTAGCCTAACCTATTCTGATGGCTTAAAACAACATCATTGCCCCGGCCCTTCAAATAACCTTATCACGTAACCAGGCCATCAGCATTAATGGGCCGCGGGTAATGATCTTAACTATTTTAATAAATGAGTACACCAAAAAAATATGTGTTAAAGCCCGGCAGGCACCAGTTTGCACCCGGCGAGACGGCGGCTCATACCAATGATAATTTGACGGACGAGGCGGCGGAATGGTATCTGAATAAATATCCGCACATAGCGCCGCTCTTTGTAAAGCAGGAGCCGAAGCCAAAAGCATCCGGCAAGGAAAAAACACTTAAACCACAAGTTGATGCTGAGCGTAGAGGGGAGGGCGAATGAAAACGTATTTGCCGCAAATAGAGCGCCGTATACTGGTTAGGCCCAATCAAACCTTCGGTATACTTAATTTTGATATTGATAATGCCTACCCGCAACGCATGCTCGAACTGGTGGCCGCGTCGCCCACTGCAAAGGATTGCTGGAATAAGCGGGCAAAATTTATAGCCGGTATAGGCTTTGAGGATGCTAAGCTTGGTAAACAGGTCATCAACAGTAAAGGGTTAACCCTGGCTAAACTTTTAAAGGCTATTGCTACGGATAAGGCTTTGTTTACCGGTTTTGGCATCCACGTAAATTATAACGCCAATTTTAAGATATGCTCGGTAAACTATGTAAAGTTTGAGGATATCCGCATGGGCGATATTGATAATGCAGATACCACAGGTAAGTATGCCGTATACAACGATTGGGGGCGAAAGACCTGGAAGCATATATCGCGCAGCAAAGTGATCTTTTTTGACCGGTATGACCCTGATCCTGAAGTAATAAAGCAGCAGGTATCAGCAGCCGGAGGCTGGGGGCAGTACAAAGGCCAGTTGTATTATTTTAATCCGCAGATAGATGATTACCCGCTAATAGAAGCTGATAGTGTTTGGGAGGATTTTGAAACCGAGGCCGGTATAAAGGCTTTTAACAATCGTGAGGTTACCACAGGTTTTCTGCCGTCAACCATGCTGTTTATGCCGGCTCGCCGCGAGGAAGCGGACAATAGCGGCGGCGTTGGAGAGAGTAACAATTCTCCATCACAATTGGAAAAAGACCTGGGTACGTTTCAGGGTGCTAAGAGTGCTCAAAAGATCATCGTAATAGAATATGAAGATGAAAGATCAAAACCTGAATTTCAGCCCTATTCAATCCAGAATAACGATAAGCTTTTTGAAAGTACCGAACGCTCTGTTGAAGCACGTATTATTAAAGGCTTCTCAGTGCCTAAAGAGCTGGTGAATCCTGAAAAATCATCAGGCCTAAGCAACGGCGGCGAGAAAAAGGAAGCCATACGTGAATTTAATGATAACACAGCGCCCGACAGGGCAGAGATAGCCGAGGTGCTGGAGGAGTTATTCAGCCATTACCATCAATTGTTAAACCCATCCGGAAACTGGTGCATAATACCCGTGCCCGCTAATGTTGCTGAGGATAGTATAGGTGTAAAAGCAGGTTCGGCCATTAATCAATTGCTGCTTGCTGGTTTGCCTGCAGAAAATAAAATAGCAACACTTGTATATGCTTATGGCTTTAAGCAGGCCGAAGCTAAAGCTATGGTTCAAGGACTGCTATAGCCTGTCAACAATTATTTGCGGATCAGTTTAACTGATTTTCTCACTACTCATTAACAGGAGCGCTCATTCAAGCGCTGTCATTTATCACTAATTACATTTTTTAAACATGACCCAGATATATTTAATTGACAAAAGCACATTCCAGCAATATCAGGACATATCAGTAAACATTAAACCCGAAAGGCTTAATGCTTTTATAAAGAAAGCACAGGACCTCGATCTGAAACCTTTGTTAGGCAGAAATATATACAATAGCCTGTTAAGCCATTTTGATGATGCCGGTATATTAAAACCGGATGCTCCGCAACATTTTAAGGATCTGTTAAACGGAGCCGAATACCTGGATGATAAGGGAAACATTGTGCTGTATGAAGGCATCATCCCGGCATTGGTATATTTTACATTTGCCCGTTTTATTGAGAACGATGCTGTGCATTATACACCAACAGGCCCGGTGATCAAGCAGCAGGATATGGGGCAGGCGCTGGCCACATCAGAGATTATGAAACTGGTGCAGAAACAACGTAGTATAGCCAATGCTTATGCTAATGATATTGAACGTTTTTTGGACGATCACCATCAGTATTTTATACAGTGGCAGCAAAACAATAAAAACCGCACGGCAAGGCAGCCGGGTCCACGTATTCGCGCTGTTGACAGAACCCGCTACAATTACCCACTCACCGGCTCAACGCCTGAATTGTACTATCCGATAACCGAATTTTTAAATTGATGGCAACAGATAAAAAAATAAGCGAACTGCCTATAGTTGCCGGTTTAACGGCTGATGATGTATCAGTGATTGTACAAGGTGGTACTGATTATCAGTTTAACCTCGATCAGTTACTTGGCTTTGTTAGCAGCAATATATACGCAGGTGCAAATGTAACTTTTGGTACAACGTTGCCTCAAAATAATTCAGGTAAAAACGGCGATGTGTTTGTGAATACCCAAACAGGAGCGATGTATCAAAAGATAAATGCGGTTTGGGTGAGTACTTATACTCCGGCATCGGGCGGTGTAACAGGTAATACAACCATTTTTGCTTCAGGTATTCCGGCTACAGGCATAGGTGCAAACGGAGATAGTTATGTAAATGTTGATACGGGTATATTTTATAAAAAAAGCAATGGTGTATGGCTACAGGTATTTTCGATGGCGAGCGGTCCGCAAGGCCCTCGTGGCAGTGCGATATTGAGCGGCGCTGTTGATCCGCTGAGTAGCGTAGGCTTAAATGGCGATTTCTATTTTAATACGGCAACGCTTACCATTTTTGGTCCTAAAATATCAGGCATTTGGCCGGCAGGTATAACCATAAAAGGCGAAGCAGCCAATGCTTTGCTCTATGGTACGGGCAACCCATCAAACAGCATCGGCAAAAATGGCGACTTCTTTTTAAATACCACTACCTACACACTCTATGGTCCTAAGGCTGATAACGACTGGCCGCAAGGTGTGTCCCTCATATATCAACCTGCGCAGGCGATCACCATTGGTATTCCGGAGGGCTCGCCTATACCTTTCATTATTGCTTACAGTACAGAATATAGTGAATATGGTAATGATCCGGTTGTATTAGTTGAAATGGTAGCGGCTAACAATATCCGCCGGTCAGTAAATGATGTACTTGTAGAAAAGCGCTACTCGGCAGGCAGCTTAAATACGCTCCACATATATGGTCACGACAGTGGCAACGGATCAACCACTATTGATGATCTGATAATCACGATTAAATAAAATTTGATGAAGAAAATTAATTTAACCTTATGGCTTTTATGCTTGTGGGTAAGCATAGGCTATGCGCAAAACACAACAACATTACCTGAAGGCACAATACCAACCACACCACAGTTCAGGATAAAAAATCCTGCTGATACCTCACGGCAAATTTGGGTCAACTTCCCATTTTATGGCACTAATAGGTTTTATTCGGCCACAGAAACAAATAAGCTGATACAATCGGCCAGTACGTCAGCTAATAAGTATGCTGATAGTGTCAGTACAAATGGCAAGAATGATACTATAGCATTTTTTGGTGTAGATGTTACAAAATTCGGATTAAAGGCAGATAGCTTACCCGGCAGCGCAAATGCTAATGTTAAGGCATTTAATAAAGCTGCCGCTTATGCCGTAACCAAAAAATTAAGATTGATACTGCCGGCAGGTACTATTTATGTGGATAGTGCATTAAATGCCTCCGGACTAAGAGCGGTTATTGGTGCCGGGAGTAATCTTACAACTATTAAAATAGCTCCTGGTACTGATCTGAGCCGTTTTCCTGAAAATCGGGGAGTACTTAAGGTTGAAGGCTCGGCATCATTAATATCGTCAGTAAGTACCGCTGTTAAAAAGGGTGATACTTCGGTAACGCTGCCTGTTAATGTAAACCTTAAACGTGGTGATATAGTCAGGTTAATAGATACTGTGAATTCTTCGTTCAATCTTTGGAGAAGTTACTATAAGGAGGGTGAATATTTTATTGTTCGTAATGCTGTATCTAACAGCAATAAAATTGTTCTGGATCATCCGGTAAGCGGAAACTACACCACATTGGCGGGTACCAAATTGTATTCAGTAAAAATGCAGCAGTGTGATTTGAAAGGATTTTCATTATATGCCATACCATATACGGCATCAACAATGAATGGTATTTGGTTGAGTTATGTATTCAGGTCATCAGTTGAAGATGTAGCGGTTTATAATGCTGCAAGGGCTAATATATCGGTCAACCAATGTTTAGGTTTAAAGTTTGATCATATTTATTCGTATAAGTTTGATGAAGAAACAAATGCGGCAAGTGAAACAAGCTATGGTCTGGCGTTTAACAGCGGTTGCCAGGATATGCAGGTGCTTAACTCTGATCTGTTTGGGGCCCGCCACGGTTTTGCAACCGGAGGATCTTATGTAAACAGATTTATATACATAAAAAACACTAAATCATCATCGGCCAGAGAGTTTGGTTTTAACATACATGGTAATACCCAATTTGCTGTTATAGATGGTAATAATATGCCTACAGGAGCTTCAATAGGCGGCAAGGATATCACTTTTGTCAATAACAATGTAGGCTGGAATATTGGTGACGTTGGAAATACCATTAACTCCCCGGGCACATCCTTGTATATTAATGAACCTTGTGGTACAGCTTTTAATATATCCGGTAATATATTTAGAGCAAAATATATTAACGATGACAGCAAGGGAGTGGCTATGAGATTATACAAGTCGGTAGATACATCAGCAGTTTTTTCTTTTAATAATAACACCGTGCTATATGATAATATGGCAATGGCGGATAACGGTGTAGCTTATGTCTTGTTTGTAAGTTACAATTTAACCTATGGAACCGGTAAATGTAATGCCCAATTTAATATAAAGGATAACATATTTAAGACAACCGATCACATAAAACGTGTATTAACCGCAGTAAATGGAACAGCCACAAGTGGAAGTTATTTTAAGGATATTATTTATGAGGGTAACACAACTTATGGTGTAGCGTTGACGGATAATTATATCGATAATAAAATATATGATGGAAATAAGATTAATGAGACGAGGTGGAATGGTATAGTAAGCAGATGTGGAAGCAATTTAACATTTGTAAATAACTCATTCGTAAACTATTGTTTGTCATCAGTTGAATCGGCTAATAATCAAAATGCCTATCGCATAACTGATTTGATAAATGTTAAAAGGTCAAATAATACAGGATTTAATAGTGGGTATTCCTTATGGAAGGCATCGGTTGAAAACGTTGGTGAACTAAGGTCTGGTGCTGAATCATTTCCAAATTCAGCACCAGAGTCAACCACTAATATTAATATTCAAGGTAGTTATAATTATCCAATATTTAGTCAAGGTATAACGACTGCATCTGTGAGTTTAGATGTTAGTTCTGCGAATAAAATCAGAAGTTATCAGTTAAGCGGTAACGATGGCCAGCTAAACCTTCGTGCTACGAATGCTCCAGGTCAGGGGCCAACAATTTCCATGTGGGGTAGAGATTTTGCTACTTCATCTTCTGTGGGAAAAATGACCTTAGATATAGGAGGGTATGAAAATAAAGGCCGGTTATATTTCAGGCAGGTAAATTCAACGGGAAATTATATTTATCCATTTGAGATGGATTATGCAGGAAATTTCGGAATCGGTACCTCAAATGGGTTTACTGATACGAGTCGTTTAGCGGATCGATTGACAGTAAGAAGCACCGTGGCCAATAACTATATCTTGAACCTTCAAAATAATTCGGGTAACCGTTTATTCACTGTTGCAAATGCTGGCGATTATCCGGTTATGCTACAGAAAAATTCTGGCAACATTGTAGGATATTCATTAGGTCGTTCTAACAAAAACAGGTTTACATTTGGCCTAACTGCAACAGCCGAGAGTGGAGCAAACAATGGCTCCAATTTCATTTTTTATGCCTGGGATGATGCGGGTATAAATCCCTTTACTGTATTTAGTGCAAACAGGGCTACTCAATCAGTATCGTTTAAGGAGTCGCCAATACTTATTAATACACCTACAGGGGCTGCCGGTACAGACAGTTTGCTTGTGAAAGACGATTCGAGTAACGCCATTCGCAGAATACCAGCAAACTATTATGCTGTTACAGCTAATCAACCATATTTTGTTAAGCTAACAGGTAGTGGAAACGGAACAAGCAATTTGATTACAATGCCTCATGGATTAACCGGGATAACATCAAATAGTGTATTGTCTGTAACTCCACGTAATGCAGCATCTGTTGGTATTGGTTACGCATCCGTAGATGCATCGAATGTTAGTATAACATTCTTAAATCCCCCTCCTGCAGGCTCTAACAATTTATTGTTTGATATTCAAATTAAACCCTGATCAAAATGAAAAAGATAACTTTATGGCAAAGATTTATTGCCGATACCCCTGCATTTTTTAAGCGAGCACAATTATTTGGAGCAGGGTTAGTGACATTAGCTGTTTCGCTTTCTCAAATTTATGGAATACCTGAAACCCTGTCCACAATATTATCATCAATAGGGGCAACAATTGTGGCATTATCTCAATTTGCCATTAAACAATATGGTCCTTTTAACCAAGAAGTAAAATGACAAATATTGAGCATACAGAGATAAAAGGCATAACTATAAAGAACCTCATAGTTACTATTTGTAGTATGATAAGTATCGTAATATCAGTTATGGGTACTTATTTTAAGCTACAGAATGATATAAGGGAGCTGAAAACACAGCAAGATGCACAATCACGAATTAATGAAATAAGGTTAAATGTACTGGAAGGTCAGGTTGTATTGCTACAGGAGCAGATGAAAGAAATAAATAATTGAAATGAATATAAAAGCAATAATAAATAGCATAGTGAAATTCATTAAAAACCTATTTTCAAAAATGCCCGTTGATGTTAAGAAGGCAATTGAGATAGGTGTGCTGATAACAGAAAATTTAAAAAAGTTTGTTGATTCACCTGGCGCAGATGCTTTGACGCTATTAATTCCTGGCGAAATAGATGATAAATTAAAAACATGGCTCAGGCAGGCACTGCCGCAAATATTGATCAAGCTCAAATTGGCTATAGCCGATGATGAACGTGTAGTTGCATTAGCCGCGAAAGAGTTAAATAAAATGGATGCCGATGTTAAACGTGCATATCTTCATAGTATTTCAGTGCTTTGTGCGCAAGCTGCAAGCGAAAAAAAATTAACCTGGAGTGATGGAGTATACCTATTGGAATGGTATTATAAAAATAAGTATAAGCTAATTACGAGTTAGTTAGTGCCCAGAACGAGATTCGAACTCGTACATCCTTACGAATGCCACCCCCTCAAGATGGTGCGTCTACCAATTTCGCCACCTGGGCCTGCTATATATTAATTACAAAAACAGATCAGCAATAAGCTGATCTGTTTTTGTTTTTGGGGCGTGCCCGAGGAGAGACTCGAACTCTCAAGAGACAATTCTCAACGGCTTCTGAGACCGCAACGTTTACCAATTTCGCCACCCGGGCTTAAATGAGCCAAAGGCTCAAATGAGGCTGCAAATATAATCGCTTTCAGCAAAAAGCGAAAAGAAATTGTTAAATCATTGTATGGGCTGATGTATATTAGTGCTTATGAATAAATACATGAAATTTTTTTACACCTTTTTGATCCTGTTTTGCAATGTATATATCATCAACGCACAATCAATTAAACTGCTTCCGCAAACTGTTACGGCAAGCGTTAGGGGGATGTGTGTAGTGGACGATCATGTTGCCTGGATAAGCGGTAGCAAAGGTTATGTAGCCATAACAACCGATGGCGGTAATAATTGGAAATGGCAGCAGATAAAAGGTTATGAAAAGGCCGATTTTAGGGATATACAGGCTTTTTCTGATAAGGAGGCAGTCATCATAGCTTCTGGAACGCCGGCACTGGTGTTAAAAACTATTGATGGCGGATTAAACTGGAAACTTGTTTTTCAAAATAATGATGCTGCGTATTTTTTAGACGCGATGGATTTTGCCGATAAAAAACACGGTTATATTATGGGCGACCCGATCAATAATAAATTTTTACTGCTTGAAACTACCGACGGCGGTAGTAATTGGACTCAAATGAGTAACACGCCCGATGCAATACCGGGAGAGGCCGCTTTTGCCGCCAGCGGAACCTGCATGCGTGTGCAAAACGGGCAAATAATTATAGGCACAGGTGGTTCTGTTTCAAGATATATTTCTTCGCCCATTAAAAAAATAAAATGGCAGTATACAAACACGCCGCTTTTGCAAAGCAAAAGTAGTCAGGGCGCTTTTGGTATCACAAGTAATAATGGTAGTGTTATTGTTGTAGGTGGAGATTATGAGCAGCCATTAAAACAAGACTCGGTAGCCGCGATATTAATAGGGTATAATAAATTTGAGCTTTCAGCACCGATGCCTGCCGGTTTTCAGTCATGTGTGGAGCATATTAAGGGGGAAACTTTTGTGGCTACCGGTACATCCGGAACCAATATTACTACCGATGGTGGTAAAACGTGGTCTCAAATAGACAAGACAAGTTTTAACGTTTGCCTTAAAGCACGCAAGGGAAACCTGGTTTTATTGGCCGGAGATAAAGGGAATATAGGTATTTTAAAATTTTAGTGGCTGTGCATTAGGAGGTTAATATATTGTTATGAAAATATTTTAAAATAGGGCTTGCACACATTAAATCGTAGTCCTATATTTGCACCACTTTAAAGGAAACGGATATAACAATCCAAGACACTTAAAGGATGATTCCGTAGCTCAGCCGGTAGAGCATAACACTTTTAATGTTGGGGTCCTGGGTTCGAGTCCCAGCGGGATCACGGAAAAAACGAAAGCCTCTCTAAGAAATTAGAGGGGCTTTTTTTGTATCCTCAGAAATAAATGAAAACTAAATAATGGTAAGAAAACCTGCGATCAAATTTTCATCACTTTTAATAGGAGGCATATTCATGATCATCACCACGTTAGGCTTTCAGGATAAACAGGAAGAATTAGATGTGCTGAAAAATGGCAATTTGGTTGAAGCGGAAATTACGCACTTGCCTGGTTCTTGCCTCGGGACTAAAGCAAAGTGGTATATGAAGATAAAGGTTCGTGGCCAAATTATAACTAAGCAGATACCCGGAGGATACTGTGACGACCACCATATTGGTGAGAAGATCAAAGTAAAGTATCTTGATGGTTCTGATAGCGTCTTATTCCCTCATGAAAATCTAACATTTGAATTCATTTCCCTCGGTGCCTTGTTTTTATTCGGCTTATATGTATTTATTTGGGGCATCAGGGGTAAATAAATGTGCGTTGTGCAGGCTATGAATGTACCTCCCCGTTATTATTGGCCGTATCAGGATCATAATCAAACAAACGGCGTTCTTTAATGATTTCGGCTACCTTGGCCGGTACATACTGTTCCCAGCCCGTTCTATGGTCTTTTATAAGCTTTAATACGTTATCGGTTTCTACCTGCAGGTTTTTTGCGTTATAGTCGCGGATGTCTTCAATTTTATCGTTAGCTACCAGGTATTCGTACAGGTCGATCAGTTTAGGGGGTAATGAAAATTTGGCTACGTTCCATATCTCGCCGTCGCGTAGTGTGGGGTAAATGTATAGCTTAACTTTCCTGCTAAACAGGGTTGAAAATGATTCAAGGATGCCGCCCGGCAAATTTGTGTAGTGCTCTTCGGAGAAGATGTACTGCAAATTCGGGTAGCCTAAAACGATGCCTATCTTGAGTTTTGTAATGCTGGAGAGATAGGCGGCTAACTTATAGTACTCGTGAAAGTTCGAGATCATTACCGTTTGGCCCATACTGCATAAAATGTCCACACGGTCCAAAAAATCCTTTTCGTCAATACTGGCCGTATCGCCTGCGTCTCTTTCTTTAAGTGAGCGTAACGTAAGCTCAGAGAGTACCACAATATTGTCCTTATCAATATCGGGCTCCTGGGTAAATTGCTGAAGTCCGCGTTCAAGCATCTCCAGGTGAACATTAATAAGCGGTCTGAATCTGCCCCGCACAACAACAATGTGTTTTTTGTACAGTATTTCTGAGGGTTGCTGGTTTTTTCCGTTAGGGCCGAAAAGAGCCGCGTCAGAAAAGCCGTATTTTACTAAATAAAGGCTCATTAAACGGTTGTCGATCTTCGCGAAATCCGGTCCCTCAAAATGGATCATATCGATCTGGATTCTACTCACGTTAAGGTCGTGCATCAGCGATAGCAAAAAGTCCTCCGGCGAATCGCGGTGATAAAAGCAGGCGTACAAAAAGTTTACACCAAGTACGCCAACAGCCTGCTGCTGCAATATATTATCATTATCAAGCAACTTTACGTGTAATATAACTTCATGCTGCGGGCCGTTAGGTACAGTTTGAAACCTTACGCCGATCCAGCCATGGCCTTCATTTGTTTTGTGGTAGTTAAGGGCAGAGAATGTACCTGAAAGCGCAAAAAATGTAGTATTGTTACCACGCTGTTCGGCAAGCCGTTCTATCAGTAGCTGGTATTCATGGTCGAGCATGGCAACGAGCCGTTGCCGGCTTACATATCTTTTAATTTGCTGTGTGCCGTATATCGCGTCAGAGAAGGTCATGTCATAGGCAGACATGGTTTTGGCTATTGTACCGGCCGCGCCGCCCGCCTTAAAAAAATGAGCGGCGATGTCCTGTCCGGCGCCTATCTCCGCGAACGATCCGTAGATCTGCGGGTCCAGGTTAATGGCCAGCGCCTTTTGCTTAGTAGCGATATAATTGATTTTCATAACTGATACTTTTTATAGAGCGTGGCACACTTTAATAATAATGTTTTATGAACTTAATGATATGAATTATATATCGTACAAACCAACATGCAATAAACCTTATAAAGAGTTTATATGTTTACACAATTATAATAAATGTTGTTACCCACCATATACTGATCAAACCATCCGGCACTGTTAACCAACAGCCTTGTTCAGCGCAATAATAGCTGGTTTAAACTGTTCGCGGGCTACTACAAATTGAATATTAACACGTCCGCTGGCCATGCCCGCGGCAATAATTGAAATATCGGCCCTTGCTAAGGCGGCGGTAGCGTTGGCAAGCAGCCCAGGTTGGTCCATATTGGTGCCCAGCAGGCAAACCATGGCAATAGGCTGGGCGGTTACACGCTCAAACTGTTGTTGCAGGTCGGTAATGAGTTGTTCCTTAAAGTCGTTTTCCCATATAACAATGCTGATGCTGTTGGCACTTGTAGCCTTAAAGGTATAACTGATGCCATGGCCGGCAAAGCATTGCATTATCTTAAGGTCGCTGCCTACGTTGCCGGTCATCAGCGGGTCGTAAATGTCTATCAGTAATTGCTGGTCGGTGCCGGTAATTACCTCAATGCGTTTTAGTTTTGAAATATAATCACGTGTTATAAGCGTACCCGGATGCTCAGGCTCAAAGGTGTTTTTTATACGCAGATGAACACCGGCCATTTCCAGCGGTTTTGAGGCTTTTGGATGTATGGCTTCCATGCCCACATCAGCAAGCTGATCGGCAATGTCATAATTGGTATTGCCAACCGGTTTAACATTTTCAATACCCACCAGACCCGGATCAGCGGTTGACAGGTGATACTCCTTATGTATAATAGCTTCCTGCGGTTTAAGTATTTCGGCTATTTTGCTAAAAGTAACTTCAGAGTAACCACGGTCAAATTCGCGCATAATGCCTTCCTTGCCTTTGGCGTAACCGGTTACAATACAAACATTATGCTCCAGGTCAAGGCCCTGAAAAGCGTCTGTAATGCGTTCGTTAATGGTAAGTGCCCGGCTGTCATGCGATCCCGCAAGGTCAATAAGATAAGTGTTGATACCCCGTTTTTGCAAAATGCCGGCAAGTACATAGGCCGAGTGGCTTTCGCCAATAGAAGCGAGTATCTCTCTAACGGCGAGCAAAACCCCTTCATTAAGGTAGCCCGAAGCAAGCATGGTGGTGGCGCTGTCAAGGTAGCGTATGGCAAGTTTGATGGTGCTGTCAACCACAGTATCCGCATCGGCAGTGTCAAGGCCTAAAGAGGCGTATTGCGCATTCAGGCTTTTTAAATGCTGTGCCAGTTGTTGCAGGGCGCTTTTATAATCGCCGCCATGGGCAAATTGCTGGTAAACGCCCGGCGCTTTGGTTTTTTTGTTTTCGAGCAAAAGGTTGGTAACGCCCGAAAAGGCAGAAACAACGTAAACCCGGTTATAAATATGTTCGGGGTTGTGCAGAATTATGTTATCAATTACTTCTTTCAGCGCGCTCATTGAGGTGCCGCCGATCTTCTCTACAGTTAGCATGTTGCTAAAATAATGGTTTTGGTTATTGGTTACACAGTTTTAGTTTACTTTGGGCTATTGCGTGGCTGTGTTGATCAAATATTCAATGTTGATAGATTTACGTGGCAGGTAAAGCCGGTGTTTACAACAATTTGATGATCTGATTGTCTTTATCAAAAATATCAGGACATGAACGATGAGCAATTCAGGGAGCAGCACCAGCCGCTGCACGTACCCGCGCACTATGATAAGGCCGCGCCTTTAAAGGAGCGTTTGGCATTTGCCCTGGCAGATATTGGTGAAGGCACTGCCGACGAAGTTACCGGCCATTTGTTGAAGCTTGAAGGAAAAGACGATAGCGCTATCAAACAGGAGGCACAGCAACTACTGGCAACATGGGATAAGGGAGGCCTTGTAACTGTTAACAATGAGCATGGCGAAACACGCTACAACCTGCATAAAATAACCGAGGCCAACAGCGGCAGCGTTAACCCGCGTTTATTAGCGCCGGGCCTTGATTAAGTAGCTGTAATATTACTTATAGTAAATAATTAATTTTTAGTTAATTTACTAATTTTCAATTAGTTATAAACAATTAAGCTATATTTATAAAAAAATGTAGCATGGAATTAGCTATTAAAAACACTCAGACAAACGAAACTGAAAGTTTTAAAATTATTAGTTATAACAAGCTTTCTGAACCTCAAAGTTCATACGTGATATTTTCATCGTCATACTTAGGCAGCAGGGGCGAAAGTAATCCGGCGTATGATATTCATAAAATACAATTTATTGCTGATTGCGAAACCGAATTCAGCAAGGATAAACTGTTGGTAGCATTTTACATTAACGACGAATACCAGTGCCTCGACGCGCAGATCATATCTCAACTGCCTGAATTTTATTGCCCTGAAAAGGGATATGCCCAGGTGGTTGACTACGCCGCATACAGCGAAATATGCGCGCTTACCGGCGGTATGAAGTATCCGTTTAAAGAATACCTCGAAAAAATAAATGCCGGCCTTATTTTAAACTCACTTGGTGTAGTTGATGGTAGGTTTTTAAATATAGGTGAGATTGACGGTGTTGCACGCTCATGTAATGATTAATAGTAGCTAATTAGCAAACCTGTAGCTGTTATTGTATGTTTGTTATCCAATGTCGCAAGCGTTACGAGAACATATTGAAAAGGTTGTACCCCTAACCGATGATGAATTCGCGTTTGTAATGCGCCACTTCATCGCCAAAAAGTATAAAAAACATCAATTCCTTATCCAGGAAGGTGATAAGGTTCCGTTTAATTTTTATGTTGTTACCGGGCTTTTAAAGCTGGTATATACTGATGCCATTGCAAAGCAGCACATACTGGCTTTTGCCATGGAGGATTGGTGGGAGAGCGATATGCTGGCCTATTACACGCAAACGGCGGCAACCATGTCATTAGAGTGTGTTGAGGATACCGAGGTACTTTGCCTTTCGCTTAATGATTACCGTACATTATGCGCGGCTATGCCTAAAATAGAGCATTTTTTTCTCGAAAAAACCATATTTAGTTACATAGCAGCCCAGCGGCGTATTTTAGCGTTAATGACAGCCAGCGCGCAGGAGCGTTATGAGCAGTTGCTTAAGCAGCGCCCTGCCTTACTACAGCGTGTGCCCAAAACCTTGCTTGCCGCTTATTTAGGTGTTACCCGCGAAACCCTGAGCAGGCTTACCTGACGGCGTGATGTACCTCACATCATAATTGTGCGGTACATCACGTGCCCATACACGTTATTCTTTTGATCTTTGTATTGATGAAAATCACAGCCATATGGCTGTTTAACAATAAAATAGAATAACAAAATGGAAAAGCGCATTATTAACCCCTGGCAATGGCAGGATGATCGTAATTATGTACAGGCAGTTGAAGTGAAAAATGTTGAGAGTACACTTTACTGTGCCGGACAGGCAGCCGTACTGGCCAATGGCGAATCAAGCTCGGCAGATATGAAAACACAGCTTGAAATAGCCATTCAAAACCTTGAGCAGGTAATAACTACAGCCGGTTATGAGTGTAAAAATATTGTACGCCTTAATGTTTATACCACCTCGCACGAGGAGTTCTTTACCTGCTTTAATATTTTGCAGGATTGGATCACTAAACACGGTATTAAACAGGCAAGTACCTTTTTTGAGGTAAAAACACTTTTTGAAACCCTGAAGGTAGAACTGGAAGCAACAGCCGTTAAATAATTAACTGCAACAAGTAAGGATGTGGCTACAGGCCACATCCTTACTTGTTTTTATATTTCAAAACCTTATCCCTTTATTAAGGCTATGGCTTTTTTACCGCCGCTTAAGATTGCCACAGCCACCAGGCCTGCGGCTATACCTATAGCAAACTCTTTAAGGGTTGCCGGTACATTAGGTGCTATATGGTGTAAAAAATTTATGTTATGTGTAAATATACCACCCGAAACCAGTATAAGGGCTATGGTACCCACAACCGCCAGTATTTTGATAATGATCGGCAGTAGTTTTACCAGCAATGAGCCAAGCCCGGCTAAAAAGCCTTTGTTGTTTGCACGTTTCATCAGGTGATAACCGGCATCATCCATACGTACAATCAGGGCCACTATGCCATAAACACCTATTGTGGCCAACAGCGCTACAACTGATACCGTAATAGCCTGCAGTGTTAAGCTCTCATCGGCAACAGTACCCAGGGCAATAATCACTATCTCAACTGATAATATAAAATCAGTTGTAATGGCCGATTTTACTTTCGCGTCCTCGGCGGCTTTATCATTTTCCTTTTCTTCAATAACCTTGTGCCCCTCTTTAGGGCGATGAAAAAAGTACTCAATTATTTTTTCGACACCTTCATAAGCCAGGTAAAATCCACCTAAAACTAAAACCACCTTAATTGCCGCGGGCAAAAACAGGCTTAATAATAAGGCGATAGGTACAATGATCACCTTATTGATGAACGAGCCTTTGGTAATGGCCCAAAGTACAGGCAACTCCCGTGATGCCAAAAAACCGGTAGCCTTTTCGGCATTTACGGCCAGGTCATCACCCAATATGCCAGCGGTTTTGCGCGATGCCAGCTTGGCTGTAACCGCAACATCGTCCATTAAGGCCGTTATATCATCCAATATCGCAAAAAAGCCTGATGCCATGTATCAACTGTTTAAATTATGGGCGCAATATTAATTATTTACCTGTTAACCCGTAGTATTAAAAAAAGTTCGGTTTTATAATTAATGGCAGCTATTTTACCTACTGTATTTTTATGCTGATGCCTTTAATGGTTTGCCAGCCCTCTTTATCGGTAAGGCGTATCAAAAAGTGGTAATCGCCGGGGTCAACATCGGCAGGTACGGCAATGGTTTGGCTGATCTCTGTTTCTTTCAAGCCTTCAGCTATCTGGAAGCTGCGTATAAGCAGGTATGGGTTCACCGGCGTTTTTACAGCCTCCATTTGGCAATCGTTAACCTCGGTGCTGTGGCTGTGGTGGTCAAAGTTGTTATGTACATCAACACTTACCGAGCCTAACTGCACATTATCGCTAAGCTTAGCCCTGAAAGTAAAGCTTTCGCCACGGTTAATTACGCTGCATTGCTGCGGAAAGGCATTACTTGCCGATAAATCTATCACCGGGTATTCGGTATCAACCCGGTCGTCGTTTTTTTTACTGCAACCTGCCGCAAAAAGCGCGAGGGCAAAAATGCAGGTGCTTATTTTAAAAAAATTCTTCATAATTATTTAAGCAATAAGGGGCAGGCTGTTATGGCCTGCCCGTTGTTAACTATTTATTGATTCGTACTAATTAAGGCTGCTGAATATCAGGGTTTATCAAAATGTTCCTCAAACTCGTTCTCTTTGCCGGCCTGGTCAACCACTTTTAAGTGTACATGGTAGTGGCCTGCGGGGGCGGCGGCAACATCAACATGTTTATGCAGGTTGTAAGTGGTTTGGCCAACCATTGCGGCATCGGTATAAACCACTTCTTTCTCAAAGTCGTTACCGTGCACTTCAACCACTATCTGTGCTATTTTATTCGGCGCGGCAACCGTAGCCTCCACATGCAAATCGTTACCATAACCAACCTCAAAACCGGTTACTGATGGCAGGGTAGGGTCGGCCTCAACCTTTAATTCAAATTCCGCCTCGGTTACACGGCCGTTTTGGTCGGTTACCTTTAGGTGGCCATGATAATCACCTACGGCAGCATCGGCAGGTACATCAATGTGCTTGTGAAACTCGGCGTTCTTCAATCCGGCAAAGCCCTCGGTATAAGTGGTGTTCACTTCCCAGCCGCTGCCATTTTCAGGATGGATTTCCAGTACCACATCCTTAATGTTAGCGGCGGCGGTTATCTGTGCCTCAATGTGCAGATCGTTACCCGGGTGGGCAATTTTGTTGTTGTTTGCGCCTACCTCAAGCCCCTCAATAGCGGGTGCGCCAACCGGCGTTTCGTTATCATCCTTTGAGCAGGCCGAGAACAGGGTTACGCCTGCAAGCAGCAGGCAGATCAGTTGTTTTGTTGTTTTCATGTTTTACGTTATTAATAAATTGGGTGAATAAATGCTTGTTAATTATTTGCGCCGGTACCAAACGGTACTTTTACCGACAGGATGATATTGCGCCCGGCTTCGGGCAATTGAATAAGCCTGTAAAAACTGGTGTGGTTGAGGTAACGTGTGTTAAACACATTTTGCACCTGCAGGCTTACCGTTAATGGCTTGTTGTTAAAGCGCAGCCTGGTACCCGCCTGTATGTTCCATACCTGGTAGCCCGGTGTTTTTAGTTCGGGCGGAACAATGTCATTCTGCGCGCCGGTAATGCGGTAATCAACAGATATGTAGCTATGCTTCAACCTGTCAATATGGTGCGGTTGATAAGTAAGATTAAATAATACCGATGGGGGCGGCGAAAAGGGTAGGGTATATCCCTCTTTATCGCCCGATAGCTGGCGCGAGCGCAGGTACTCTGCCAATATTTCTGAACTTAGCTCAGGTGTAAACCGGTAACTTACCTGCAACTCGCCGCCATAGCGCGCAACGCTGCTTTGGGTATATACAAATACCTGGTTGCCGGCACCCAGCAGGTAATCATGATTGGCAGTGGGGTTAAGGTAAATGTAGTTGGAGAAGTAATTATAGAACGGGCTAAGCTGTATTGATAGCTTTTCGGTATCCCAGCCCAAGGTCAGGTCGGCCTGGTATGATTGTTCGGGATCGAGGTTGCGATCACCTTTTTCAAACCTGAAGTAGTGGTAATTCACCCCATTGGCCGCTAATTCATTAGCAATAGGCATCCTGAAGCTTTTGCCAATGTTGGCTTTCAAACTAAAATACCCTTCCGGCGTGTAATTTATACCTGCCGACCATACCAGGCTGTTAAAATTGCGTGTAAGGTTATCGGCCCGTACCTGTTTTACACCCTCGGTTTCAAACCAATCGGTATATTTAAATGTACGTATACGGCCATGGTCGTAACGTAAAGCCGCATGCAGCAACACTTGCTCATTCAGCCTGTACTTATCATAAACAAAGGCACCTGCAATGGCCTGGTTAAACGCGGGCACCAAAAAGCTCCATCCGCTTATGTTGTTATCCTGATACTCGCCGTTTATGCCAAAAGTAAGCTCATGGCGGCCAAACAACAGTTGATCGCGCAGGTTAAGCGAGTAAACGCGTTTCTCGAATTCCCGCTCCAGGTTAGCAGGTATACGCATCGTATCAGGGTAAACCGGCGGCATATAACCGTGGTTAACGTACGGGCTAAACTCCTGCCTGAAGTTGTGCTGATACCCTACGTCGGCCTGTAATAAATGCCTGCCGGCCTGGTATTGGCTGCGGTTTATTATCTTAAAGTGGTTAACCTCTTGGCTGGGCAGTTGTATGTCACGGTTTGATCTGTCGTGCAGCAAAGTATCAACCCGTCTTGGTTCCAAGCCATGGGCATTGGCAAAAAAACCGCTGTGGGTGTAGATGTTTGATACATAGAAAATTGAACGGAATTTTTCGGTTACATAGCCGGTATTAAAGTGGAGGCCGGTTTCGCGCCCGGCAGTGTTGCGCAGCTTGTTGTGCGGTAGTTTTACGGCATAATCGTACACATAAACCGTATCGGTAGGTGCCATGTAATCGCCATAGTTTTGATAGGTGAACCGCGAATCAAAAAACCATTTTTTCCCGCGGCCATACAGGTTTATTGATGTGCCGAACAAATTATTGTTGCTTTTGCCGATCATATCAACCGAGCCGCCCAGGGCGTTAGGGGCAGGCAACACTCCGGGTTTAACATCAACAACCCCGGCAATAGCGTCAGATCCGTACATGAATGAGGCTGCACCCTTTATCAGCTCGATTTCGCCTACGGCAAACTGGTCGAGTTCCAGGCCGTGGTCAGCACCCCATTGCTGGCCCTCGTGCTTTATACCTTTATCGGCCACTACCACACGGTTAAAGCCAAGCCCCCGTATAAGCGGTTTTGACAGGCCCGAGCCTATACCGATTGTTTTAACCCCCGGCAGGCGAGACATGGTAGCCATCAAGCTGCCGCCCAGGTTACGCTGTATAAAATCGGCATTAACAACTTCTACGTTTAGTGATTCGGTTTGCTTGCGCAGGGCGGCATGCTTATCCTGTATCGTCACTTCTTCCAACTCATGGCTTTGCGGATGAAGCATAATGTTGATTATCAGTTGTTCATCCGTAACCTTAACACTCTTTTTTAAGGATTTAAAGCCCGGGTGCGATACCTCAAGCTGGTAATTTCCGGCATTTGCAACAGCAAAACTGAATTTTCCGGCGCTATCAGTAATTGCCGATTGCCCGGTAGTTTTCAGTTGTACTGCCACGGCCGATAGCGGTTGCCCACCATGGTCGGTAACTGTACCTGTTAAGCGGTGGGTTTGCCCAAAAGCTTGCTGGCACAGCAATACAATGCAAATGGTCAGGGTAATAATGCCGGTATGGGTCAGGGTGTTATACAGCCTGTTACCCCAGCCGGCAGGATGGATGCTTGGTATCAAAACGAAAAATGGAATTTTTATGCCCGTAAAGGCATCATTATTAATTAATTGGAATTAAATGCAATGAATTAATTACTCCCGTATGCGGAATGCACGGGTACGAGTAGAAAAGCGACGCGTTGGAAATTCTTTCTGTATCAGGCGATTATTGTGTTACGATGAAAAACGTAAATACGCAGTTCAGCCACAACAATTTTAACAGGCAATAAAAATTTCAGTAACGTAGCTTAGCAGCAAATTGCAGGCGGGCCCTTATTGGTAAAGCCCTGTAGGGTGAATTTATAGTTACCGGCAAAGGTTTTGCTCAGTAAGGTAACAGCTTTAGTAACGGGGATGCCTATTACCGGCGGGTAAGCCAGGTGGGCATGATGGCTTTGTTTGTGAACGATATAATCGCACACGGCACATTTTTCTGACGCGTACACATATTCGGTATCATCGTCATTATTATCATTTAATGATTGGTAATTGTGCCTGTGAAAAGCCTGAACCGCCGTGATGGCCATGAAAACAAATGCCAATAGCAGCGATACTATCGCGCTTAATTTTTTGGCCTGTTTATTTGTTTTCATTTTCACTATGGTGGCAAAAATGCGGTTTTAGTATCAAATTGTCAACCTATAATTAAAAAATAATACGAATTAATATATTGACGGTGGAGTATTTGATGAATGATCAATAGTGCAAAAGTGTGAGTCGCGCTATATTTTATTGGCTAATTATTATGCAATAATTGCAAGTGCCTGTATTAACGCTTTTGATAATGTACATTGCGTTTGCAAACTTGCATAAACCTGATTGCCTGTAAACCATTTATAACATAATGAGGAAGATATACCTGTTATTTCTGCTGATCAACATCGCACAATTAAGTATAGCCCAGCGCAGCGGTACAGTTGCCGGCAACAGCCTGTTGCTTTGGGCAAATAAGCCCGCCGCCGATTGGATGACCGAGGCTTACCCCATAGGTAACGGGCGTATTGGCGCCATGGTTTTTGGCGGTGTTAAGCAGGAGCACATTCAGTTTAATGAGCAAAGTTTATGGACGGGTGACGAAAAGGAAACCGGTGCCTACCAGGCCTTCGGCGATCTGTTTATTGATCTCGCTAAAACGGGCGACAGTACGGCCTATCGCAGGCAGCTTGACATAAGTAAAGCGGTGCAGCAGATAACCTACAAAAGCGATAACGTTAATTATACCAGGGAATATTTTTGCTCCTTCCCTGATAGGGTATTGGTGTTGCGTTATACCGCCGGGCAAAAAGGGGCGTATAATGCGGTGCTCAGGTTAAAAGATGCGCATGGCGCAAAAATTACAGGCGACGGCGGTACGCTCAGCATTAACGGTACGCTTGATAATGGGCTGGCCTACGCGGCATCAGTAAGAGTGATACCAAATGGTGGCAGGTTAGCACTGGTTAAGGATGCCAATGGTAATGCACAGCTAACGCTCACTAAGGCAGATGGCTTTACGGTATTGCTAACGGCGGCCACGAATTACAGTAACCAGCGTATTAAAAAGTGGCGCGATGAAGTAATGCCATCCGCGAAAAATGAAAAGATACTGGCCGCTGCCGCTACCCAACCCTATCAGCAATTGCTGGCAAGGCATATAGGCGATTATACAAGACTATTTAACAGGGTGAAGATATCATTAGGTAATGCGCAGCCAAGCGCTGCTAAAACAACTTACCAGCGTATAGTCGACTATAAAAAGAGTAATGATAGCGGCCTCGAAGCATTGCTGTTTCAGTATGGGCGATATTTATTTATCAGTTCATCAAGGCAGGGCAATTTACCGGCCAATTTGCAGGGGTTATGGAACAATAGCAACAATCCGCCATGGCGATCTGACTATCACTCCAACATCAACATACAAATGAATTACTGGCTTGCAGGGCCAACTAACCTGGCTGAATGCGAGTGGCCGTATATTGATTATATAAACAGTATGCGCTCGGTAAAAAAGGAGCGTACACTTGAGGAGTACCCGGGCGTAAGGGGTTGGACGGTACGTACCGAGAACGGTGTATTTGGCGGACAAACCTATTTATGGAACACCCCCGGCAGTGCCTGGTACATGCAGGCCGTTTGGGATCATTACGCTTTTACAAAGGATGTAGCCTATTTGCGTAACACGGCCTACCCGGTTATTAAGGAAATTGTTGAGTTTTGGGACGACCACTTGAAGCGCCGAGATGATGGTACGCTGGTTGCCCCGATGGGCTGGTCGCCGGAGCATGGGCCTACGGAGGATGGCGTTACGCACGATCAGGAAATTATATACGACCTGTTCACTAATTATATTGAGGCCGCCACCATACTTAATATTGATAAGCCATACCGCGATCGCGTGGCTGATATGCGTGCGCACCTGCTTAAACCCAAGATAGGTAAGTGGGGCCAGTTGCAGGAGTGGGAAACCGACCGCGACGACCCGAAAGATAATCATCGCCACATATCACACCTGTATGCCCTGCATCCGGGCAGGCAGATAAGCCCGACCACCACACCCGAACTGGCCGAGGCCGCTCGCGTAACTTTAGAGGCCCGCGGCGATGAGTCAACCGGATGGTCAATGGCCTGGAAAATGAACTTTTGGGCCCATCTGCACGATGGTAACCATGCCCATAAAATACTGCGCAACTTCATCACCCTTGTTGGCGGCGCAGGTGTTGATTATAACGAGGGCGGCGGTATTTATTCCAACCTGTTTTGCGCGCATCCGCCATTCCAGATAGATGGTAACCTGGGCTACGCGGCAGGCGTTGCCGAAATGCTGCTGCAAAGCCAAACCGGCGAACTGGAACTGTTGCCTGCCCTGCCCGATGCATGGTCTGCCGGGACGGTTGAAGGCCTGGTTGCCCGCGGCGGTTTTGTGCTCAGCGAATTACAATGGCAAAACAAACGTATTACCAAACTGGTGATCGTATCAAAAAATGGCGGTATATGCAAGCTCAGGTTGCCTGATGAGCTGACCGATGCGGCAGGTAAAAAAACAGGTACAGTCTATTCATTTGCTACCAAAGCGGGCGGTATTTATATGTTTAAAGCCAGTAAGTAAGCATAGGTGTGATTGTAGTTACGATGCGTTTCCGGGTTAAGTAGTCTGGGTTGATGGTAATTTAATTTAGTTTTTGGTTAACTGCCTAAATCGTTTTAACTTACGGCCTTTAAAACCAATAAATTAAATTCTTAACCCCGTTACTCAGCATGAGAAAAATTCTTTTCGCATGGTTGCTTGGCTGCACTGTGGCTTTTGCCCAGGAGCGCAAGGCCCCGGCTTATCCCTTAGTTACCCACGATCCTTATTTCAGTATATGGTCAACCACTGATGAGTTGAACAAAGGCACCACCAGCCACTGGACAGGTGCCAACCAATCCCTCACCGGTTTAATTAATGTTGATGGTAAGGTATACAGCTTTTTAGGCAAGCCAGAAAAAGCCTGGCAAACCATAGTTCCGGCGGGCGATCAGGAAGCCTACCCGTTAACTTATACCGAAACCAAGCCCGGTGATAACTGGATAAATGCTGACTTTGACGATGCGCAATGGCAAAAAGGCGCGGGCGCTTTGGGCAGTCGCGGCTCCATAGCCAAAACCGTTTGGGCTAAGGATGAGGTTTGGGTGCGTAAAACATTTACTTTTGATGATCTCTCCGCCGGTACCGTGTACCTGAAAATACAGCATGATGATAAGGCGACAGCCTACCTTAACGGGCAACAGATATATATCAAGCCCGATCTGCAAGGAAAGTTTGCCTATATACCGCTAACCGGCAATTTAGCCAAAGCACTGAAAAAAGGCCGTAATGTATTAAGCGTTTACGCGGTAAACACCGGTGGCCCGTCATTTGTTGATTTTGGTTTGGTTCAGGAATCTCCGGCAAGCAGATCAATGACTTTTGCCGAGGGGAAACAAAAAAGCCTGCAGTTTAATGCTACACAAACCATCTATGAGTTTACCTGCGGCCCGGCCGATCTGACGGTTACTTTTACCTCGCCGCTGCTGATGAATGATCTGAACCTGCTGGCCAGACCGGTTAGCTATATCGCTGCCAAAGTGCGCGCTAATGATGGTGCCGCGCATAAGGTTAGCCTGTACTTTGGCGCATCAACCAACGTGGCGGTACACAACGCGTTTCAACAAGTAGCGGCAAGTAAGTATACCGCTAACAGCCTGTCGGTACTAAAAGCAGGCACTACCGAGCAGCCCCTTTTAAAACGTACCGGGGATGATGTGCGTATTGATTGGGGGTACATGTATGTGGCCGTTCCGCAAAGCTACCATGCCGTACAATCTATCACTAACACTGCCGACGCGCTGAAAACGCTTTTTGGCCAAAAGGTATCGCAAATTGATCAGTTAAAAGGGGAGCAGTTGATGCTGAATACCGTTATACCTATGGGCAGTGTAGGCGCAACCGCTAAAGAGCAGTTTGTAATGCTTGGTTATGATGACCTGTACCCGGTGCAGTATTTCAAAACTAATTTGCGCCCGTGGTGGAACGCCGATGGCAAGCATACCATTGAGCAGCAATTAGCCTTAGCAGCGGCGCAATACAAAACCGTAACCCAGCAATGCAGCGCCTTTGATAAAAAACTGTATGCCGATGCCCTTAAAAGCGGCGGCGAAGCGTATGCCAACCTCTGCGAGTTGGCTTACAGGCAAGCGGTATCAGCCCACAAACTGGTAAAAAGCCCGGAGGGCGAGATGCTGTTCCTGTCAAAAGAGAATTTTAGCAACGGTTCTATCGGTACCGTGGATATTACCTATCCATCGGCACCCTTGTTCCTGATCTATAACCCTGACCTGGTTAAAGGCATGATGAACGGTATCTTCTATTTTAGCGAAAGCGGCAAATGGACAAAACCTTATTCATCGCATGATCTGGGTACCTATCCGCAAGCCAACGGACAAACCTACGGCGAGGATATGCCGGTTGAGGAGTCAGGCAATATGCTGATTTTAGCTGCCGCGATAGCTAAGGTTGAAGGTAACGCCAACTACGCCAAAAAGCACTGGAAAACGCTGACTACCTGGGCCGAATATTTAGCTAAGGATGGTTTTGACCCGGCCAACCAGCTATCAACCGATGATTTTGCCGGTCACCTGGCACGTAATGCCAACCTTTCTGTTAAAGCCATTGTAGCCCTTGGTGGTTACGGCACGCTGGCTAATATGCTGGGCGATAAGGCTATCGGCCAAAAATACACCGCCATGGCTAAGGATATGGCCAAACGCTGGATGGAAGCTGCCGACGCGGGCGATCATTATGCCCTAACATTTAACAACAAAAATACCTGGAGCCAAAAGTATAACCTGGTTTGGGATAAGGTGCTGAATATGGGCTTGTTCTCGAAAGAGGTTTACAGCAGGGAGGTGAAGTACTATCTCACCAAACAGGAAAAATACGGCCTGCCGCTTGATAGCCGTAAAACCTATACCAAAAGCGACTGGATTACCTGGACCGCCACACTGGCCGACAACCCTGCTGATTTTAAGGCACTGATAGCGCCGGTTTACACCTATGTTTTAGAAACACCCGACCGCGTGCCCATGAGCGACTGGCACGAAACCAAGGATGCCCGCCGCCAAAACTTTACCGCGCGTAGTGTGGTAGGGGGCTTTTATATCAAGATATTGAATGATAAGCTGAACAAAAAATAGCTGTGATGCTGAATAAAAAAAAGATCGCCCGCTGGTTTCATACAGGCGGGCGATCTTTTTTTATGGCGATGTGTTACCGGTCAATTAAACCTGTCCTCGCCGCTTATCGGGCGGTATGGGGTTTTAAAGAAATGTTCTACAACATTGTTAAACTGATCTTTATAATTAACAAGTGTTGAATGCCCCGAGTTCGGGATGATCCACAGGTACGATAGCGGAATGTGTTGCGCGATCTCGATGGTGTGCCGGGTAGGTATGGCATCATGGTCGCCGCCTATAACCAGCACGGGGCACTGTACCTTGTGCAGATCGGCTAAAATGGTTTTAGGTTCCACCAGCATCATGTGGTTTACTTTACGGGCATTTTTAAGCAGGGGTTTAGCGCCAAACCTTTTTATTGAATCACTATAATCCTTATCTGTTTTAGCGATCAAATTATAAACGAAAGGATGCAGTGTAGTAGTGTCGGGCCGCAGGTTAGCGCCGGTTATAGCCAGCTTGGCCACCTTATCCGGGTGCCGGAGTGATAAGGCAAGGCCATTAATGCCGCCGTCGCTCCAGCCCACTACATAGCAATCCTTTATTTGCAGTGTATCCAATAGGGCGTTCAGGTCATCGGCCATCATGTCATAGCTTAGCGAGTCGCTAAGGTCGGTTGATTTTCCCTGCGCCCGGCTATCAACCGCTATCACCTTGTAGTTTTTTGCGAAGTAGGGTATCTGGTTTTCAAAACTGCCGATAGAGCCGCCGTTGCCATGTACCATCAGCAGCGGTTTGCCGCTGCCATAGGTTTCATAGTACATTTTAAAGCCCCTAATTTTTACGTATTTACCCACGGCGGCATTGCTGCCATATTTTTGTGCACTGGCAGTAAGGGTAAGGCCGCATAACAGCAGCAGTACGGTTAGTATATTATAGATGCGCATAAATCAGCTACTTAATTAAAACGTGCCTCGCCCTCAATTTTACGATAAGGCTTTGAAAAGAAATCGCTTACGGTACTGTTAAACCATTGCTTTTTATAAACAGGTGTTGCGTGGCCCGAGCCGGGGATGATCCACAGATAGGAGTTGGGTATGTTATCGGCTATTTCAAGCGTATGTATATTCTTGATCACATCATGATCTCCGGCCATAACCAGCACCGGGCAATTAATTTTATGCAATGCCGATGCCGGGATATTGGGCTGGTAGGATAGCAGGTGCATTACCTTGGCCACATTTTTAAGTTGTGCCGAAGCCGGTTTCATCAGTTTAAGCGAATCCTGTATCTGGAGGTTCCAGCCCATGGCCATGCTGTATACCTGCGGGTCAACAGCGGTGGTATCGGGGCGCAGGTTAGCGCCGGTAACAGCCAGTTTTTTTACCTTATCAGGATGGCGCAGCGTGAGCAGCAAACCGTTGATGCCGCCATCGCTCCAGCCAATAATATTAACATTTTTAAGGTGCAGGGTATCCAGCAGTGCGTTCAGGTCATCGGCCATCATCTCATAGCTTAATGAGTCCGTCGCGTCTGTTGATTTTCCCTGCGCGCGGCTGTCGGCCACTATTACCCGGTAGTTTTTAGCGAAATAAGGTATCTGGAAAATAAAGTTATTGATAGAGCCGCCATTGCCATGAATAAGCAGCAGTGGCTCGCCTTTGCCATAAGTTTCGTAATACATTTTAAACCCGCGTATGTTAGCATATTTGCCGGTAGTGGTGTTACGCCCGTAGTGTGTGGTGTCCATCTCGGCAACTTGTGCAAAGGCTGCTGCCGGGGCAATAAAAAGTATTGCCAGTAATACTATAAGTTTATGTAGGGGCATAGTATGGGTGATTGAAGTACCTGTATGTGTTTATTATCGGTACGCATAAAGATATAATATGTTTTAAATTATTTTACATTAATATGGCATTTTGTTTTGGCATGCAAGGCAATGATTTGTTACCTGTAAATGATTGTTGCTTGCCATATTTTATTGATATTAGCCTGTAATTATAAACCCGATGCCTGTTTTAAAAGGTTCACTTAAACATTCAGGATTATGAGATTTGATGAGAATAAACCGTTGGACGTAGCGCTTAACGACTTGTTTGAACGCTACAGCGAAGGCGTACCTGCCGTTAAGCAAATAACCGCCGCGCTGGTTGAAAAGGGCGTAGTGGCCTCGCAGCAGGATATTGTGAATGACCATGTTGCCTTCCGCACGCTTGGGTTGCCGCACCTGGGCATAGCCTCATTGGGCAAGATATTTTTGCACTATGGCTATACGCAGCGCGATCATTATCATTTTGAAAAAAAGAAGCTCGATGCCTATTGGTTTTCGCCACCGGAGCCTGTTTACCCGCGCATATTTATCAGCGAATTGCGGGTGGAGGAATTGTCTGCCGAAGCGCAGCACATCATTAAAAAATATACCGCTGCCATAAATAGCGACCCGGTAGATGCGCTGGACCTGGATAATGGTGCCGAGGTTGGCGCATTTTTTCAAAAGCCCTTATGGGACCGCCCAACCAAAGCTGATTACCTGCGCCTGCTTGAAGAAAATGAGTATGCCGCCTGGGTAATTTACAATCGCTATTACCTCAATCATTACACCATCAGCGTGCATGCGCTTAAAAACGGTTACAATACCATTGAGGATTTCAATAACTTCGCAGAGGGTTTAGGCATCAGGCTGAATACCGAGGGCGGCAAGATCAAGACCAGCCCGGATGGTTTACTAAGCCAGAGCAGTACGGTTGCCGAAATGAAGGAGGCCCTGTTTGCCGGTGGCGAAACACTGGCCATTGCTGGCAGCTATGTGGAGTTTGCCGAACGCAGGCCACTGCCTGAATACAGCCACATACCGGCACAGCAGCTTACCACCGCGCAACGCCGCGAGGGTTTTGAAACCGGCAATGCCGATAAAATTTTTGAAAGTACATACACCAGTCAAACCAAAAAATAATGGTTGATATACAACAGATATTAAGCAGATTACAAATAAGTGATGTTAACCCAGCCTACAGCACGGGCAGTGTTTGGGCAGAGGTTAGCGGCGAAAACGCACATACCATATATTCGCCTGTTGATGGTAAAGCCATCGGCAAGGTAAATATGGCAACCGTGGCTGATTATAATACAGCCACCGATCAGGCGCAGCAGGCCTTTACAGCCTGGCGTGCTGTACCTGCCCCGCGCCGTGGCGAGATCGTTCGCCAGGTTGGCAATGCCCTGCGTGAGGCCAAGGATGACCTGGGCGCGCTGGTAAGCTACGAGATGGGCAAAAGCCTGCAGGAGGGGTTGGGCGAGGTGCAGGAGATGATAGACATCTGCGATTTTGCCGTTGGGCAAAGCCGCCAGTTGTATGGCCTCACCATGCAATCTGAAAGACCATTGCACCGCATGTACGAGCAGTATCATCCGTTAGGTGTTGTTGGTATTATATCAGCCTTTAACTTCCCGGTGGCGGTATGGAGCTGGAATACCATGCTGGCGCTTGTGTGCGGCAATACCTGCATCTGGAAACCGTCCGAAAAAACACCGCTTACGGCTGTGGCCTGCCAGCATATCATCAGCAAAGTATTTAAAGCCAATAATATACCCGAGGGCGTATGCTGCCTCGTAATTGGCGACCGTGAGGTAGGCAGCCTGATGGCTAATGACCCACGCGTGGCATTGGTATCGGCAACCGGCTCAACCCGTATGGGCAAGGCTGTGGCAACTGCCGTGGCTGCAAGGTTGGGCAAGGTATTATTGGAGCTTGGCGGCAACAATGCCATCATCATAACACCCGATGCTAATTTGGAAATGGCGCTTATCGGTACTGTGTTTGGCGCGGTGGGTACTGCCGGGCAGCGTTGTACATCAACACGCAGGCTGATCATTCACGAGTCAGTTTATGATGATTTTAAGCAAAAACTGGTCAGCGCCTACAAGCAAATAAGGATAGGTAACCCGCTGGACAGCAATAACCACATGGGCCCGCTGATAGATACAGACGCGGTGAAGAATTATTTAGATGCCATTGAAAAATGCAAAGCCGAGGGTGGCAATTTTGTGGTTGAGGGCGGTTTGTTACAGGGTGATGATTATGCGTCAGGCTGCTATGTTAAACCCTGCATTGCCGAGGTGCAAAACAGCTACGCCATCGTTCAGCACGAAACATTCGCGCCTATACTCTATCTTATAAAGTACAGTACCCTGAATGAAGCCATCGCCCTGCAAAACGGTGTGCCGCAAGGCTTGTCATCCGCTATCATGACCAATAATTTGCGCGAGGCGGAGTTGTTTCTTTCCGGCGCGGGATCTGATTGTGGCATAGCCAACGTGAACATCGGTACATCCGGTGCCGAAATTGGCGGCGCGTTCGGCGGGGAAAAGGAAACGGGCGGCGGCCGCGAGTCGGGCTCGGATGCCTGGAAAGCGTACATGCGCAGGCAAACCAATACCATCAATTATTCAACCGAGCTGCCATTGGCGCAGGGTATAAAATTCGATTTTTAGGAGATGCTCGATCACGGACTTCGGGAACTCAGGGAGGCGTTAACAGGCGAATTGTACTCGGACGAACTGATGCGTGTACTCTACGCCACGGATGCCTCCGCCTACTCCGAAATGCCGCTGGCCGTAGCCATCCCCAGGGGCGAGGATGATCTGAAAAAGCTGATCGTCTTCGCCAATAATTACAAAACCTCGCTGATACCCCGCACCGCCGGTACCTCATTGGCCGGGCAGGTGGTGGGCAAGGGCGTGGTGGTTGATGTATCCAGGCATTTTACCGGTATTATCGAAGTAAACACCGCCGAAAAATGGGTGCGCGTGCAGCCCGGCGTGGTGCGTGATGAACTGAACCGTTACCTGCGCCCTTATGGTCTGTACTTCGGCCCCGAAACTTCGACAGCCAACCGCGCCATGATCGGCGGCATGGTAGGCAACAATGCCTGCGGCTCCAATTCCATGGTTTACGGCAGTACACGCGATCATACCCTGGAGGTGAAAGCCTTACTAAGCGATGGCAGCGAAGCGGTTTTCAGGCCGATGAATTTTGAGGCGTTCATTGCCGCTGGCGAGGGTGACACACTTGAGGCATCATTATATCGAACCATCAGGCAGCAGCTTGGCGATTGGGAAGTACAGCAGGAGATCCGCCGCGAGTTCCCGAAACCAAGCGTTAACCGCCGCAACACCGGTTACGCCATTGATGTGCTGCTGGATAGTAATCCCTTTAGCGCCGGTGGCGATGATTTTAATTTTTGCAAACTGATATGCGGCTCAGAGGGTACGCTGGCTTTTATCACCGAAATAAAGCTGAACCTGGAAGAGCTGCCCCCGCAAATAACCGGGCTGCTTTGCGTGCATTGCCCGTCGGTAGATGCGGCATTACATGCCAATATCATCGCCCTCAAATATCAGCCGCGATCATGCGAGCTGATCGACCATTATATATTGGATTGCACGCTCGATAACCCCTCGCAAGCGCTTAACCGTTTTTTTGTACAGGGCAGCCCCAAAGCTATTTTGGTGGTAGAGTTATCGGCACAAAGTAATGATGAATTGATTGCCACTGCCGCCCGACTTGAGGGAGAACTAAGGCAAGGTGGTTTAGGCTATCATTTTCCGTTACTAACGGGGCAGCAGCAAAATGCCGTATGGTCGTTACGCAAGGCGGGGCTGGGTTTGTTAAGTAACCTGCCCGGCGATGAAAAGGCCGTGGCCGTTATTGAAGATACCGCCGTTGATGCCGTTGATCTGCCTGCATACATAGCGGAGTTTAACCGGATATTAGAGAAGCACGGCCTGTACAGCGTATACTATGCCCATGCCGGTTCGGGCGAGTTGCATTTAAGGCCGATGCTGAACTTAAAGACGGCCGGGGGCGTGCAGAAATTCCGCATGATAGCGCAGGAGATAGCCGGACTGGTAAAAAAATACCGTGGTTCATTAAGCGGCGAGCATGGCGACGGGCGCCTGCGCGGCGAATTTATCCCGCAGATGATAGGGGAGAAGAATTACCGCCTGCTGCAAGCCATCAAACAAACCTGGGACCCTCAGGGCATATTCAATCCCGGCAAAATAACCGGTACGCCGCCTATGGACGAATACCTGCGCTACACGCCGGGACAGCAGGTGCCTGAAATTGAAACCGTATTCCGTTTTCGCGGGCAAAATATTTTACAACATGCCGAGCAGTGCAACGGCTCGGGCGATTGCCGCAAGTCGGCACAGGCAGGCGGTACCATGTGCCCATCGTACATGGCCACCCGTAACGAGCAGGATACCACCCGTGCCCGCGCCAATACCCTGCGCCATTACCTTACCAATTCTGAAAAGCTGAACCGCTTTGATCATCCCGAAATTAAGGAGGTGATGGACCTGTGTTTAAGTTGCAAAGGCTGCCGGTCGGAGTGCCCCTCCAGCGTGGATATGGCCAAGCTGAAAGCCGAGTTTTTGCAGCATTATTATGATGCCAATGGCACCCCCATGCAGGCCAGACTGATAGCTGCTTTGCCCAGGCTTAATAAATTGGGTATGGCATGGCCGGGATTGTATAATTTTTTTACGGCTGATAATGCTATCGGCACCATATTAAAAAAAAGCCTCGGCTTTTCAGCAAAGCGTACTCTGCCAAAGTTGGCCTCGCAAACCTTGCAGCAGTGGTATAAAAAGCAGGCTGATAAAAAACAGAAGGGCAAACGTGTTTACTTCTTTTGCGATGAGTTTACCAATTACAACGATGTAAGCATTGGCCAAAAGGCTGTAAAATTATTGCAGGCGCTGGGTTACGAAGTAGTTTTTCCGCAGCATCTGGAAAGTGCGCGTACCATGCTCTCTAAAGGCTTGTTGCGGCAGGCCAAAGCCGTGGCAGAAAAAAATGTGGCGCTGCTTGCTCCGCTGATTAATGATAATGCGCCGCTGATCGGAGTTGAACCATCGGCCATTTTGAGTTTTCGGGATGAATATCCTGACCTGGTAAAAGAAGAGCTATTACCACAGGCGCAAGTTTTAGCTAAAAACGCTTTATTGTTAGAGGAATTCATCGCCCGTGAAGTAAAAACCGGAAACATAACCGGCGAGCAATTTACAATTGAACACCGGCATGTGTTGCTGCACGGCCACTGCCAGCAAAAGGCCTGGAATGTGCAGGCGGCATCGCAAATGGCGTTGAGTTTGCCTGTTAATTATCAGGTTGAGGTTATCCCTTCGGGTTGTTGTGGCATGGCAGGTTCATTCGGGTACGAGGATAAGCATTATGATGTTTCCATGCGCATAGGCGAACTGGTGCTATTCCCCGCGGTTCGTGGTGCAGATACCGATACCATTATAGCCGCGCCGGGCACCAGTTGCCGCCACCAAATTAAAGATGGAACGGCGGTAACAGCACAACATCCTGCCGAAATATTATGGGATGCATTGGTTAAAAATGAACCCGTTAACTAAAACTTAATACAGAATTTGTTTATCAATAATGAATTATGTTTAGTTTTGCTAAACATAATTTACAATGAATACTATTATAAAAATGGTTGTTTTCGATATGGCCGGAACAACCGTGAACGAACAGAATATTGTTTATAAAACACTTCACAAAGCTATAAACGATGCCGGTTACAACATATCCCTCAACGATGTACTGGCCGTTGGCGCAGGCATGGAAAAATTACAGGCTATTAAAAGTATATTACATACCTATGCCGGTGTTGACGATGCTGTGATTGCGGAAAGCATCTTTCAAAAATTCTCTACCCAGTTAGATAATGCCTATAGCACAAATGCCATATTGCCCCAGCCTAACGCCACAGATGCCTTTAAGGCGCTGAAAGAAAAGGGTATTTTGGTGGTGCTTAACACCGGTTACAGCGGCCAGGTAGCGCAAGCTATTGTTAACAAACTGGGCTGGCAAAAAGGTGTTGAGTTTGATACGCTGATAACCGCCAGCGATGTAAAAGGTGGCCGCCCCGCGCCGGATATGATTAAACTGGCAGCGCAAATGTATAACATAAGCACTGCCGAAATTGTAAAGGTTGGCGATTCGGTAATTGACATTCAGGAAGGGAAAAACGCGGGCTGCGCTATGAGCATTGGTATTACTACCGGGGCGCATACGGTTGAACAATTGCAATCAGCACAGCCGGATCACATCATCAATAACCTGCTGGAGTTGCTGCCGCTTGTTTAATCGTTTATCCTGATAAAATAATATTTGCTTAACGCCTCATCATTGGTGAGTGCTTATCTTGCATAAAAGTTTCATCTATGCTTATCAACACCAAAATAGTAAAGCTTACGGCATTTTTCGTCGCGGCTGTTTCCATATCCGTGGCTCAGCCCAAAACTAAAACACATAAAGCGGTTTTTATAATTGCCGATGGCATTCCTGCGGATGTGATTGAGAAATTACCGATGCCCAACCTGCAAAAAATAGCTGCTGAAGGCAAATACCTTCGTGCTCATGTAGGCGGCGAAAAGGATGGTTATTCGCAAACGCCTACCATATCGGCAGTAGGGTATAACAGTTTGCTTACGGGTACATGGGTAAACAAGCACAACGTTTGGGATAATGATATTAAAGCGCCAAACTATAACTACCCCACCATCTTCCGGATATTTAAGGATCAGTATCCGCAGAAAAAGATAGCGGTTTTTTCGAGCTGGGAAGATAACCGTACCAAACTGGTTGGTGATGGTTTAAAGCAAACCAATAGCATTGAGGTTGATATTCATGCTGATGGCTTTGAGTTGGATACCATAAACTTTAAGCACGATAAGGAAAGCGCCTACATGCACCGCATTGATGAAAAAGTGGTGGCTGAGGCCTCAGCAAGCATAAAAACGCAGGCGCCTGATCTGTCATGGATCTACCTGGAATATACCGACGATATGGGACACCGTTACGGCGATAGTCCGCAATACTATGCCGCCATCGGTATGCTTGATAAGCAGATCGGTACCATTTGGGATGCCATTAAATACCGTGAGCAAAAGTTTAACGAAAGCTGGCAGATCTATATCACCACCGATCATGGGCGGGATGAAGCTACAGGCAAAGGCCATGGTGGCCAGTCGGACAGGCAGCGCTCCACCTGGATAGTTACCAACGCTAAGGATGTAAATACTTATGCGAATTACTATACGCCCGGCATTGTTGATATTATGCCATCGCTGGCGCGTTTTATGAATATCAGCATCCCCGTAAAATATCAGCGGGAGATAGATGGCGTGCCCTTAACCGGACAGGTGTCAGTAGCGCAGCCCAAAGTAAACCTTATACAAGGCAACCTGGATGTTACCTGGAAAGCTTTGAATAAGGGCGAGCAGGTAAATATTTGGGTAGCAACAACCAACAACGTTAAGGAGGGCAAAAGCGACACCTACAAGCTGATGGGTAAATTTAACGGTGATGCCGGCCACGCGCTGATCCCGGTTAAAGATGCCCCATCAGAAATTTATAAGGTTTGTATTGAAGGCAAGTACAATATGGTGAACACCTGGTTTGTGGTTAAGTCAAAAAAATAAAGCCTAATGGGTTAACAAAAATGGGGCTTGCAGATAATGCAAGCCCCGTTTTTTATTAATGAAGAATATTAAGCCTTATTGCCTCGCGGCGATAAATTGTTCGCAAAGGCCGAAGGAGAGCGTCATGCCATTACCGCCGAGGCCGTTGATGATGGTAACACCCGGTTCAGGTTCCAGTATTAGTTCGGTTTGGCCGTTGGTAAGCTTAGGGTAAATGCCATTCCAGCTTTGTATTACCAGGTTGTTTGTAAAGCGGGTAAAGGTAGCCAGGTAATCCAGTATCATGCGGTTGATGAACTCCTTATCAAACGGATCGTGCACCAAGCCATACTCGTGCGAATCGCCCACGGTAAGTTCACCCAGATGATTTTGCGAAACCATTACGTGTATGCCCCATTTCAGGTATTCGGCATATTGCTGCTCATAGCGGGCTTTTAAAGCCGGTAATGATGGCGCGGCGCCAAACCCGGGATAGTGAATCATGGATAGGCTGCCGCAAAGCGATGGGCCAATACGTAAGCCATCGGGCTGTGCTGCAAGGCGCATCATTTGCAATTTGCATTTGGTGAGCGGCGCCTCGGCAAACAGTTCGGGGTATAGGGTTTCAAATTCGGCACCGCCGCACACAAACACCTCATCGGCCTGCCAGGTGCGGTTGCCGCTGCGCACCTCGGTGCCCTTTATCGCGCTGATAGCGGTATTCCAGTAAAAGGTAACGTCATGTTTTTCGGTAAGGTATGCTGCCACTTGTCCAATAGCGGCACGGGCCTCCACGATCATTTCGGTGCCGCTCCATAGCGCACCTTTTAACCCATCCGGATTTACCGATGGCGATTTTGACAAGGCTTCGGCAGGTGATAGCAGGGTGCAATCACGTACCGTTCTGTTCAGGTCGGCATACTCGGTCATTACCTGTAGTTCATCATCATGGTAGGCCAGGTGGAGCGAGCCCACCTCGTCATGCCAGATACCGGCTTCGGTGGCTAACTGTTTCCAGATGCCGCGTGAAAGCATGGCGCGTTCAAATAATGTTCCGTTGGGCTGCCCAATGGGCCATATCATCCCAAAGTTACGTATGGATGCGCCAACCGCGCGTTCGTTACGCTCAAATACGGTAATCTTATAACCTCGTGTGGCCAGCGCACGGGCGGTGGCCAGGCCAACAATGCCCGCGCCTATAATAATGGCAGATCTGTTACTCATTTTATACTGCTGATAAATTTAACGGTTTATTTTGCACCCGCGACCGGCGCGCGCTTTGTAAAAAGTAGATAAGTGAAAGCGTGCCTGCAACACCACCCGTAACGGCTAATATGAGCAAGGCATCCTTAAAAAAGGTATCCCAGCTAACGCTGGGGTTGCCCAGCTCTTTTACCAGTAATACACTTACACTGCCCAGGTAGCCAATAGCATCGGCAATGTACATTACAAAGCCAACGTTGCTTTTGTAGTTAAAGGAGGCGATCATCCGCTCAAAAAATATGGCGTTGTAGGGTACGTAGCCCGCGTAAAGGCCCAGCCCGGCAAGGGTCATCCATGTAATGGGGCTGATGCTCCCGGCGTTAAATAATAGGGTTGATATACCGGCAAGCAGGCATCCGCAAATAATAAAAATGTGGATGATGGCGAATGCCTTTAAATTATCCTTCACCAAAATAAGCAGACTGATACCGGCCAATACAATGATGGAGATAACCGAATCAATATTGGTGTAAATGCTGTTGCTGTTAATGCCGAGGCCATGCCATATTTCTACCTCAAAATTATCGCGAATATCACGTATCACGGTAAGCATAACGTACACCGCTACGGTGAGGATAATGCCAGGTAAAAAGCGCAGTAAAAATGCCCGGCGTTCAGTGGCGTTCATGGGGGTACGTTCGGTGCGTAAAAGCTTGTCCTCAGGTGTGGGTGGAGGGATGATCTCCAGAAACAATACGAATAATATAAGTGGGATAGCAAAAAGCGCCCCGGTTAAAAAGGGCATATAATACTCGTTAACGCCAAAATTACTGATGAGGGTGCGCCCGGCGGTTTTAACAAATCCGGAGGCGAATATCAGGCTGATAGATAATACGGCCGCCATAAACTCGGTGGCCTTACGCCCTTCCAGGTAGCCGAATACCAGCCCCCAGATCATCCCCAGCGGGAAGCCGTTAACAAACAAAAAGATTATATTGTAAGGAGCAGGTACCAGCGCGAAACCCAGTAGGGCCAGCCATGAAATGCCGATCAGAAGCAGGATACTTTTGCCGCGGTTAAGCGCCTTTACTTCGGCAATAAAACGGATGCCGTAAAATTTACTCAAGGTGTAACCCAATACCTGCGCTATAACCAGCCATGCTTTATAGCTTACGTGCATAAATTCAACACCGGGGTAAGTGCCGGCCGCGAAAGCCTTACGAAAAGCATACATGCAGGTGTAAGCCCCGAATGCCGATACCGCCGCAAGTACAGAAATTAACCCGTAAGGCAATGTCCCTAACCGTTTTTGCAGGCGAATTTTTATCGGCCCTGTTCTATAAGGGGTGTTGTTTGTTTGGGACATGCTAAACTTTAATAGTTTAGCAATAATAAACTTTGTTTATTAAAAATAAACAAAGCCAATGTTAAGTTACCTTTAAGCGTTTGGGTGTTCCTCAAAAAAATAGATTACCAGCATACTGGCTGTATCGGTGCCTGTATTTTTAGGGGTATGGGCTATGCGGCCGTCAAACAGCATGGAGTCGCCTTTATTAAGGATGTAATTATTATCCTCAAATTGGTACTCAATTGTTCCGTTCAAAATAAGCTTGTATTCGTAAGCCTCGGTTTGCACCATGGGGCGGTTGGCACCGGGTTCAAGTTCCAATATCACAATATCAACTGTTGAGTTTTTGATAGATTGGGTGAATATTCGCTGGTAGTGAAAACCGTGGGCATCTTCCTTTTCAAAATGCTCGTACTCGCTCTTCCTTTTAATAATAGGCACCTGTTTGTCTTCCTTATGCCTTATATCCTTAAAAAACACGTTAAGGTCAATATCAAGCGCCTTAATAATATCTATCAGTACGATGAGTGATGGTATGGTACGGCTGTTCTCAATTTGTGATATAAGGCCTTTGCTTACATTGGCCATGTTGGCCAGTTCCTGTACGGTGATATTTTTTTCGCGGCGGCGTTCTTTAATGCGGTTGCTTATCTGTATCAGAATATCGTCTTCCATCTATAATCAGGTTATTGGTTGAACCGTGGCAAAGTATATAATATAACAGCAACACACAAATAATAGGATGTTAAATCCGGGCTTGAACAAAATTTTTACGTCACTGTAAATTACATAATATTCGCTTAATAAGATATTAATGTCTGTGCTATTGTTTTGCTTTAGCCATGCTACACACCACACGCACCCCCGAAATTATTGTTGACGAAGTTTTTGCTTTATATGAACGCCATGGCGATGAGGATTATATAGGCGAGCCCGTATCGCAATTAGAGCATATGGCCCAAGCTGCATCTTTAGCACAGCATGAGGGGTATGATGATGAGGTAATACTGGCCGCGTTTTTTCATGACATTGGCCACCTGTGCGCTGCGCAGGGCGAAGCTGAAAGCATGGACGGTATGGGCAATGTAGATCACGAAAAGCTGGGTGCTGATTATTTATCAGAGCGGGGTTTTTCTGAACGGGTTGCAAACCTGGTACGCGCCCATGTTATCGCCAAGCGCTATCTTACCTATAAATACCCGGAATACTATGAAAAGCTTTCGCCCGCAAGCAGGGTAACGCTTGAATTTCAGGGTGGAGTGATGAATGCCGATGAAGCAGGTGCTTTTGAGACTGACCCGGATAAGGATCTGATCATCCGTTTCAGGCATTGGGATGATGAGGCAAAGCTGGAGCATATTCCCGTTACTAACGTTGCCGCCCTTAAACAAATGGCTGTAAACCATCTCCGTAACAACGCCCGGTAAACAGGTATTGTTAACTTAATTGGGTAAGCATGTATGTTTAGTGTTACTACCAGCCCGGGGTGTTAACATTTCCACAATGAAACGTTAAAGTTTATTTAAATTAAACTTAGTTTATAAATAATAAACAAACTCTAAAATTGCCGTTAACAAAATCAAAGTCACACCACCGATTTTTTAACAGCAAAACATGGAACACTTTTATCCAAATTTAAAAAGGCTTGCATTATTTATAATGTGCTGCCTGTCGCCGGTTATTTTGTTTGCCCAAACAAAAATTACCGGTACCGTAACTGACGAGAACAAGCAACCCCTGCCGGGCGTAACTGTAATGTTAAAAGGCAGCACACAAGGCACATCAACCGATATTTATGGCCGCTTTATTATTACGGCCAACCCGGGCGATGTGCTTGAGTTTAAATTTTTAGGCTTTGCCCCGCAGCAAGCTACCGTAGGTAACAGCAACACCATGGTAGTTGCCCTTAAAGGCGACAGTAAAGCACTTAACGAGGTGGTAGTTACCGCCCTTGGTGTTAAAAAAGAAACCCGCCGCATTGGCTATGCCGTACAAACTGTAAATGGTGATGATGTTACCATGGCCCGCGACCCTAACCCTATCACCGGCTTAACCGGTAAGGTGGCAGGTTTATCAGTAGGTCCATCGGCCGAGTTGCTGGGCGCGCCAAGCGTGCGTATACGTGGTAACCAGATATCGCTTTACGTGGTTGATGGTATTCCTATTAACACCGATACCTACAACATCAGCCCTGATGATATTGAAACCTATACTGTGCTTAAAGGCCCTGCGGCTGCCGCGTTATACGGTAACCGTGCATCATACGGCGCTATATTGATCACCACTAAAAAAGGCAACAAAAACAAAAAAGGCCTTAGTGTTGATGTAAACAGCAGTACTGTAATTAACAGCGGTTTCCTGGCCTTCCCGAGAGTTCAAAAATTATACGGCGCGGGCGAGAATACTTTTTACAAATTTGTTGATGGTAAAGGCGGTGCGCCGGGTGGCGTTGATGCCGATTATGACGTTTGGGGCCCTTACTTTGCCGGCCAGTTAATTGAGCAGTACGATAGCCCGATCATTAACGGTGTACGCCAGGCTACGCCATATACCGCGCGTGGTGCCAATAACCTGAATAACTTTTTGCGCACCGGTTATCAAACCAACAACAACATTGCGCTGAGTGCCAACGGCGATACGTACAACATTCGTTTATCGGCCTCACAGCAGCACCAAAACAGCTATATACCTGAGCAATACCTGGATATAGCTAATGCTAATATTTACGCCTCATTTAACCCTAACCCACGCTGGAAATTTGAGGGTAACGTAAACTACAACCGTCAAACTACAGATAACTTTCCTGACGTGCAATATGGCCCTAACAGCTTAATTTATAACATTGCTGTTTGGACAGGTGCCGACTGGGATGTTAACGCGCCTGATATTAAAGCTATATGGCAGCCTGGTAAAGAGGGTATTCAGCAGCAATTTGCCGAGTACACCCGTTACCATAACCCATGGTTTATGGTGAAAGAGTGGACCCGCGGTCATTACAAAAATGATTTGTATGGCTGGATGTCTGCCAACTTCAAGATCAATAATAACCTGAACGCCACCTTGCGCTCACAGATCAATACCTACAATATTCTGCGTACCGAAAAAATGCCTTTCTCAGCACACCCTTACGGCCGTGAAGGTAATGAAGGTGACTACCGCGAAGATCGCCGTAACCTGTACGACAGCAATACCGAGTTAATGTTGAATTACGATTACACCATTAAAAAGTTCCTTAACCTATCGGGTTTAGTAGGTGGTAACATGCGTAACTTTACTTATAACTCTAACTGGACATCAACTGATTACCTGAACGTACCGGGCGTATACAGCTTCAGCAACTCTAAAAACCCGGTTCAGTCAACCAACTTCAATTCGGATATGCGGGTAATGAGTGCTTACTACTCGTTAGATGCCAGCTTTGGTAAATACGCTACTTTATCAAGCACCGGCCGTATCGATAAATCATCGGCATTCCAGGTACCTACAACTTATTTTTATCCAAGTGTATCGTTAGCTACTGTAATATCTGATTACGTTAAACTGCCGGAAGCGATCAGCTTCCTGAAAGCAAGGGCGTCATTCTCAAACATCCGTTCGGATGCTACTTCAACCACTATCGGCCCCGCTCCGTTTAATTCTATCACGGCACTTGGCGGGTCAACCGGTTCGTCGTTGTTCACTAATCCGTTGGGTTATGGTACTACTTATAACTCACCATATAATGGTCCGGATTATTCATTGGTATCAGCGTACTCAACCAGCAAGCCATACAACAGCCAAACCGCAGGTTACGCGCCCGATTACTTGTATCAAAATGGCATCAAAACATCAACCCGTGTAAACTACGAGGAAGGTTTTGATATTAAATTTTTGCAGGGTCGTTTAGGTTTAACAGGTACAGCGTTCCAGTATATTGATGGTCCGCGTATATTACCTAACGCCATATCAACCTCAACAGGTTACACCATTGAGTACGTAAACGCGCTTAAAACCAAAAAGAATGGTTATGAGCTATCGCTTGCCGGTACGCCAATTAAAAACATGGGCGGCTTTACCTGGGATGTATTAGTAAACTTTGCCACCTTTAAAGAGGTGTATAAAGAGCTGCCTGCCGGTCAGGATACTTACCAAACCTTTTTTAAGGCAGGTGACCGTACCGACAAACTATATGGTACCGCCTTTGTACGCACGCCTGACGGCCAGATCATTAATGATGCTGCCGGCAAGCCGTTGATCAACCCGGTATCGCAATACCTGGGTAACATGAACGCCAAATACAACTGGGCTATCAACAACAAAATCCGTTATAAAACAGTAAGCATGGGCTTCCAGTTTGATGGTTCGGTAGGTGGTGTAATTGTTGACTACATGCACAACAAAACGATGCGTGGTGGTGCCAACATTGAAACTGCTGAAGGTGCCCTTGGCGATGCCCGTTACAAGGACTGGCAAAACTACGGCAAGGCCGGTTACAACGGTAGCTACGTGGGTGAGGGTGTGGTTATTTCAAACGGAGGCTCTATCAACTACGATTCAAAAACAGGTGCGGTGTTAAATTATGGTGAATTGCAATATGCGCCAAATAAACAAACCGCCTTTGTGCAGGATTATGTGAGCAAGTACTACAATGCCGACGAAGCCAACCTGATGAGCAAAACCTTCTCTAAACTGCGTGAGGTTACTTTAAGCTTTGATTTTCCGAAACCGATGCTGCAAAAAACCTTTATCCAAAAAGCTACTGTATCAGTATATGGCCGTAACCTGCTGTACTTCTATAAAGATAAACGCTTTAAGGATGTTGACCTTGACCAGTATAACTATGCCACCAGCTTAACCGGTTTGCAATCGCCAACCGTACGCAGCTATGGTTTTAACCTTAACCTGTCATTCTAAACTTACTTAGCTGTAAACAAAATGAAAAAGATATTAAAACAATATATATTACCTGTAGCTCTTGCGCTATCGGTAACGGGTTGTAAAAAAAGCTTTGATGAGCTTTCGCAAAACAACAACCTGCCAGGCAATGTACCCGCATCGCTGCTGTTTAACGGCGTGCTTAACAGTATTGCCGAACTGCCCGATGGCCAAAAGGAAATATACAACCAGTATTACCTTTATAACTACGATTATTATGGTAACAACCGTTACGATCTGGGTGGCGGTGATGATTACTATACCGTATTAAAAAATGTACTGGCTATGGAAAAACAGGCTGCCGCAACCGGTGGTGCCGCCATAAACCCTTATGAGGCAGTGGGCAAATTTTTTAAAGCTTACCTGTTCAGCAAAATGAGTTTGGAAATGGGCGATATCCCCATGAGCCAGGCCCTTAAAGGTTTGGATAACCTTGAGCCAACATATGATACTCAAAAACAGGTAATGCTGCAATCGTTAGAGTGGCTTGAAAGCGCAAATGACGATTTGGGTCAGCTCATCAGCAAGCCGAATGATTTTGGCACCGGTGAAGGCGCGATATTAAAGAATGATATTTATTTTGGTAACAATCTGCGTAAATGGCAAAAGGCGGTAAATGCCTTACAGGTACGCCTGCTTATACAACTAAGCAAAAAAACGGCGGATACTGACCTGAAAGTAGCTACCCGTTTTGTCGGCATCATTAACAACCCAACAAAATACCCGTTGATGGAAAGCAATGATGACAACATGCAGTATGTATTTATGGCGCCTAACAACTACTATCCGCAAAACCCAAATAACTTTGGACAAAGCGGTTCGCGTAAAAACACATCCGCTACTTATATCGGCTTATTAACGCAGTTAAAAGATCCGCGTGTATTTGTAACTGCCGAGCCAGCGCGCGATCTGGTTGATAATAAAAAACAAAGCGCTACCGATTTTGCATCATTTGTAGGTGCCGATCCGGGGCTTGACCAGGGTGTGATGTACAACAACGCCGGTCTGCAAAAATATTCATTTATTAACCGTAAGCATTTTTATTCAACTTATACCGGCGAGCCAAGTGTACAAATAGGGTACCCTGAGCTGATGCTGAATATTGCCGAGGGTATTAACCGTGGCTGGGCTGCTGGTGCCAATGCCGAAACTTACTATATAAAAGGCATCAAGGCATCAAGGGCAGCATACAGCATACCTGATGATGGCACCTTTACGGCGTATTTTTACCGCCCCGGCTCAACCAGCGTAACTGTTGATGCTAACTATGATACCTATACTATTGATGCTGATTTTAATACTTATTACAATCAATCAACCGTAAAATACGCTGATGGTGCCGATGGTTTGAAAAAAGTGTTGCAGCAGCAATACCTGGCCTTGTTTCGCCATTCGGGTTTGGTATCGTACTTTAACTACCGCCGTACAGGTGTGCCAACCTTTACTACCGGCCCGGGTACAGGTAACGGCAGCCGTATAGCCAAGCGCTTTCAATACCCTGATGTAGAGCGTACCTCGAACGCTAAAAACTACCAGGATGCGCTTGACAGGCAATTTGGCGGTAACGACGATATTAACGGCGTTATGTGGATACTTCAATAATTAAATAAAACTTGCAAACGGCCATTAGCGATAATGGCCGTTTGTTTTAATAGTGATCAGTATGAAAAAAATATTCTTGGTGCTGCTGGGTGCCATGACCCTCGGTTACGCACAGGCGCAAACCAAAACGCAAAACCTCATCATTGTTACACTTGATGGCCTGCGCTGGCAGGAGGTATTTCGCGGAGCGGATTCGGTGCTTGTAGCCTCAACGTTTACCGGCGATAAGGATGGTGTTAAAAAGAAATACTGGGCAGCTACTCCGGGCGAAAGGCGTAGCATACTGATGCCCTTTCTATGGTCGGTAATAAGCAAACAGGGGCAGGTTTACGGCAACCGCGATCTGGGTAATAAAGATGAGGTCGCTAATCCTTACCGTTTTTCTTACCCGGGTTATAACGAGATATTCACCGGTTTCCCTGATAGACGGATGAATACCAATGACCCGATAACTAACCCTAACATGAATGTGCTTGAATTTATCAACAAGCAAAAAGGTTACCAGGGCAAAGTGGTGGCCTTTTCATCATGGGAGCGTTTTCCGCAGATATTAAATACTTCGCGTTCGGGCCTGCCGGTGTATTCAGGTTATGCTGATGTAAAAAATAAGGATGCTAATGAGCGTATCAAATACCTGAACGAGTTGCAGCATAATGTGCCTCATTATTTAGGCGATTCAACCCGGTTGGATTTCATCAGCTTTGAATACACCAAAGAGTACATCAGGCAATATAAACCCAAGGTGGTTTTTTTGGGTTTTGATGAAACGGATGATATGGCGCACGAGGGTAATTACAGCTTTTACCTCGACAGGATTAAGCAGGAGGATGGCTATATCAAAGCTCTATGGGATATGGTGCAGCATGATCCGGCTTACAAAGGTAAAACAACGCTGCTTATCACCTGCGATCATGGCAGGGGCGAGGAGCCGATTGAAACCTGGCGCAGCCATGGCGAGGATGTTAAAAACTCAGAGCAAACCTGGTTTGCCGTTATTGGCCCCGATACCGCGCCAACCGGCGAGGTTAAAACCGCTACCACCACCTACCATAAGCAACTGGCACAAACCATGGCCTTATTGCTTGGCTTTGATTTTAAGAAAGCTGCCGGGCATGAGGTAGGCGATGCCATCATGACGGTGATCGGGAAGTAATTATATAGTATTTTGATATCTGAAAAGCCGGGGCATGTACATGTTCCGGCTTTTTTGATTTATTAATGAATTAGGCAAACAATTTTATTATTAAGTAATTATTATAGCGCCAACCACAACAAAAGAATATTTAGATCCGGTTGCGCGAACAGCTCAAACAAATATTACTTTAATTGTGAATTCAACCCAAACAAACCTGAACATCGGTATTATTGGCGGCGGGCCGAGCGCCATGTTCCTGTATAAACGCCTTATTGAAGCATCTGACCATACCGTGAACATCACCATTTACGAAAAAGGTAACAGGCTGGGTGCCGGTATGCCGTACAGTGCCGCCGGTGCTAATGATGAGCATGTTACCAATGTATCAGGCAATGAGATACCTGAGCTGGTCACTTCCGTGTCCGACTGGATATGGACCGTACCTAAAGATACGCTTGATAAATATAAAATTGATCCGGAACGCTTTAATGAGTACAAGGTGCTGCCGCGATTACTGTTCGGGCAATATCTTACTGAGCAGTTCAGGTTACTGCTGCAGCAGGCTAAGGAAAAAGGGATTAATACTATTGTTAAATTTAATGCCGCCGTGGCTGATTTGGTTGACGATCCGGCCGGGGGCAGGGTACAGGTAATAACATCAGCAGGCGATAAATTTTACCACGAGCGCATAGCTATTTGCAGCGGGCACTATTGGCCTAAAAAAAATGAGGGTAAGGTGGCCGGTTATTTTGATTCGCCCTACCCGCCATCAAAACTCACTTTTAAGGTCGATCATGAGGTAGCCATCCGTGGTTCATCGTTAACGGCTATTGATGCCATCCGTACTTTATCAAGATATAACGGCAGCTTTGATAAGGATGCTGAAGGAAACCTGACCTACTCTGCATATCCCGAAAGCAAGAATTTCAGGATGGTGATGCACTCGCGCAATGGTTTGCTGCCCGCGGTGCGTTTTCACCTGGAGGATTCGCACCTGGGTAAAGACACTGTGCTTAGCCGGGACGAGATAGCGCGCGTACGTGAGGCCAACAATGGCTTTTTGCCACTTGATTATGTGTTCGATAAAAACTTTAAAGACGGCATTAAAGAGAATGACCCTGACTTTTACCATCGCATTAAGGATATGCAAACGGAGGAGTTTGTTGACCTGATGATGGGCATGCGTGAGGAGCGCGACGCGTTTGAGCTGCTACAGGCGGAGTATGATGAGGCCGATCGGTCGATTGAAAAACGGGAGTCGATTTACTGGAAAGAGATGCTGGGGATATTAAGTTTCGCGATGAATTACCCGGCTAAATATTTTTCGGCGGAGGACATGCAGCGGGTGCAAAAAACGCTGATGCCGCTTATTTCCATCGTTATTGCCTATGTGCCCCAAAGCTCGGCCATTGAGATGCTTGCCCTGCATAACGCTGGCGTGCTTGATATTATAGCCGTTGGTGAAGATAGTACCGTTGAGCCCGCCGATGATGGTGGAGCAACCGTTACGTATACTGATAAGGACGGCGAACAAAAAACTAAACACTATCAAACCTTTGTTGATTGCATAGGGCAGCCGCACCTTTCATTTAGCGATATACCCTATAAAAGCCTGATAGATAACAGGGTGCTAACCCCGGCAAAGCTAAAATTCAGTGACCCAAAAGCGGGACAGCAGGCATTAGCCAAAGGCGACGGCAAGGTAACACAGGATGCCTCGGGCGATTTTTATTTGAATGTTGCCGGGGTGGCTATTAATGATGATTTTCAGGCGGTGGATGGTTATAGCGCACTAAATGAGCGTGTTTATATTATGGCGGTGCCTTACATTGGCGGGTTTAATCCCGATTATTCAGGTTTGGATTTTGGTGAGGCGGCATCGGCATTAATAATAAAAGCCATGTTGCGGTAAGGCTGGCACAGCTATTGCAAATGTTGATGCAAACATCTAAAAACTATGGAAACTACAGAAAAATCAATTGACGTATTAAATGATCTGATAGAGATCAATAATGACCGTGTTGCAGGTTTTGAAAAAGCCTTAGCTGATATTAACGATGAAAACATCGATTTAAAAGGGCTTTTTCAAACTTACTCAGCTCAAAGCCGCAAGTTTAGCCAGGAGCTTACCGCGCTTACCGCTGTTCGTGGTGGTGATGTAGAAACCGGTAACAGCGTAAGCGGTACATTACACCGCGCCTGGATCGACGTAAAATCATTATTTGGCGGTAGCGATCGTGTCGGTATTCTTAACGAGGCCGAAAGAGGTGAAGATGCTATTAAAAAAGCTTACACCACCGCCCTTACCGAAGGTGGCCTGAGCGGCGAAGCTTTGCAAACCGTTACAGCGCAATCTCAGGATATTAATGCCGCGCACGATGCCATTAAGGCCCTGCGCGACGCAGCTAAATAAGCAAACCTCGTACTACTTATAACAAAAAATGCCAGGCAATTTGCCGGGCATTTTTTGTAACGGATATATTTTTATTACTATACGGCTTGTTTGCCGGGCAGCTTGTCTTTTAATTCATTCAGTTCAATTTCATAAGCGCGCATACGGGCATGTAAAATATCAACCTCGGTGCGCAGCATTTGTATTTCGGTAATTAATTTGGCCCCGTCGGTTTTGTTGATCTTTTTATCGCCGGTGCCCAATATCAGCCACTCGGGCGAATATTTAAGCTGAAAGCATAGTTTGCTGATGAGGTAATAACTCATCTCCTGCTTGTGATTGATAACCTTGCTGATAAAGCCCTGATCAACGCCAATGGCCGATGCCAGGCCAACCTGGCCGCCATGTTCCTTAACAATTACCTTTAGCCTTTTTACAATGCCGTCATCACCCATGATGGTGCAAGTATAAACAATTTGGCATTAAGCCAATCTTAAAGAATATTTTTTACCAGGCAGTATATCCGGCCTTAGCGTTTAGCGTGTTTGTTAATGTAGTTGAGTATCAGGTCGAGCCTGTTGGTATATTCGGGCAGGGGCATTTTGCCGGTATTGTAATCGTGCATGGTTTCATCAAGCTTTTGGCTTACCTTGTTATAAAGCGCCGTATTTGCTGATTGCACAGCCGATAGTACATTTTGCAGTTTGTTAAGTTTTGTAGCCGCTGTTTGTTTCATCAGCAAAGGCTCCACTCCATTGCTTTGCTTTAAAATAGTATTGAATTTTCTGCGCTGGCGAATATCAAATATCAATATCAGTATAAGTATAACAGCGCCGCCATAGGCGTAGGGTAACAACTCATTCATTCGTAATCGGGGTATTTATATATATCATTACGAGGTTTTAAGTTAAATGGTTTTACGTGAGCGAACAAAATTTTCAACACGCCTTATCTTATATCCTTTTCATAACAGTAAAAACTTAAACCGGGTTTATGTGCCAGGCCTATCTCGCCTATATTTTTATATCCTGATCGTTCCAGTAAGCGCTGCATGGCTTTGTTCATGGTATTGGTATCAGCCTGTGCTTTGCCTATGTTATGCCTGCGTGCCACTTCATCAGCATGGTTTAGCAGCGCCACCGCTATGCCCAGGCCCTGAAACCGCGGACTAACCGCCAGCCGATGGGTAACAACCGCAGGCAGGGTAATATCAATGCCCGCCGCGGCATAGTCAGGCTCGGGGGCGGTAGTTATGGCGGTTACACCTGCAAGCTGGCCGTTATGTTCAGCAACCCACAGTTGTTTAAGCTCAATGTCCTTTGTAAAAACTTCGGTGTTGGGGTAGGTATCGCTCCATTGCCGGTTACCTGCTGCCTGCATTAACGGCACTACTTCGGCAACTACTGTCATTATCCCGGGTATGTCGGTCAGGGTAGCTTCACGTATCGTCATCCTGTATATTTTTCTATCGCTATTAATGGTTATGTTTTTTATGAATATCCTTTACCAGGCACAGCTTTTTAATGTCGGCTATCTTGATAACGAAGGGGGCGTATTTCAAACGGTTGCCAACCATTTCGGTGGTATTGTCTGAGTGAGCTATCACTTCGTCGGCCGTGTCGCCGGCAAGCAGGCGCTTGTACATGCGATAATCGCCCCACTCAATATAGTAAACCTCGCCGGGCAGTATCTTCATGTCATGTATCACCTTCAGGGCAACCCAGCAACCATTTTCAAGGTAAGGGTACATGCTGTGGCCCCATACGGGTAGCGCGAAATCGCAATCTTCAATCCCCGGAAAATTCATGTGGCCTACCGGGTTGCTGTCGTTTATATCATTATAAACCTCAACGCCGGTAGCTGTTGCCATTACCTCATACATCGGTATACCTTCAAAGGCTTTTTTACTTATACTAACAGAGGTGCTGTTTTCTTTATTTTTTACCGGAGAAAGATATTCTTGATATATTTCTTTAAAAAGTTTTAATTTTTCTGGATCAATATTTTGTCTGCTTTTTACAATCTCTGTAATGGTACTGGCTGAGTTGTAGCCAAGTGCCTCTGCTAATTGTGTGTTATTATAAAATGCCTTGCCTCTCAATTGAGTATAGAGTATAATAAACTCCAATGTTTCCGGGCGAATGGTTTTTATTTTATTGGGTTTTGTAGTCTGATCCATAAAGAAAAAATTATAAATATTCTTGATATAAATACAGAAATATCTTTATATTTGTTTCGTTGTTTGATGCTAAGCTAAAGCAAATTTATTAAAGCGCCAAACATCGCCTAAAGAATTTACAGGAATTAAAGAATTGCAGCATGTACGTAGCCTACTTATCACCCGATCACCTGCCAGCACTAACCGGCCATCAAACAAATAATGTTGTTGATGCTGATGAACAAGCCTTTCATAATGCGCAAATGGAAGGATACGTAATGGCATGTGCGAGGCTAAGCAAAGAAATTGCCGCAATTCAGCGTTACCTGCCCGGCTGGCTTCCGGAACGGCCGGGCTTAAAGTAAAACCAATTAACCAGCTCCTTACCGCGGAGCGATCATTAATCAAAATCTAAATCCCTGTAGCTGTTGCCTTGCCGCGCTACTGATTAAAAACAAAGCTCCTCCTGAAGGGGGTTGGGGGGCATATGTCATGATCAAATTATCACAAAAACTAAAACAGCAATTATGGTGGTTAATTATTTCGGTTGATTACAATTACAGCCGCATTGCCATTGCCGACCACGACCTTACCGACGATGCCTTCACCCTGTGGCTTGAGGACAAGCAGGATTATAAGAATACGTTGGATGAATGCCTGCGCCTTGACCTGCCGATAGCCCGCTTTGCCCGCATTATTAAAAGCGAAGGCCTAAACAGCTACGTGGGCACAAAGGTACACACCAAAAAAGGGTACCTGTATAAGAGCCGTATCGAGATAAATGAGCCGGTTGCCTGGTACCGTGATGATGCCACCACCACCGAACAACAGTGGGCGCGCGAAGCTATTTTAAAGGCCATATTAACACAATTGGTTGAAAATGAAGTTTATGATGGCAGTGTTTAAGCCTATGGCATAGTATGTGCCTGTGTTATATAAATACATAACATTATGGAACGCAAATATATTGAACAACCTGCCCAGCAACCCAAACCGCAAAATAATGATAGCTTTTGGCAGGTGATGAAGCCTTTTGTAAAATTCGGTGTAAAAACTATGGGCATCATGGCCGGGACATTATGGGCTATAGTAAAGATCATCCCTAAGCCATCCGAGTTTAAAGCCGAAAAACGGCCTTAATAGGGGCATTTATAGCCATTTTGTGTAATAAGTCTACATATTTAAGTATAGCCTGGCTTCGGCACACAACCCTGTAAATAATTATATTTAATATTTTATATAGTTGATAATTAGTAGTTTGTGTTAAGTTTTTACAGTGTTTACAAATAGAATTTATAATGCTGACGGCACACTGGTAACCTTATTGCATACTATTCAGTAATTGTTTGGTATAATAAAATAATTTAAATCTGAAAACTATGAAAAAGCTATTAAGCGTGCTGGTATTATCAGCCTTTACTTTAGGTTCATTTGCTCAAACTGCTCCTAAAGACACTACAAAAAGCACAACAAAAACAGACACTGTAAAGAAAGATACTACTAAAAAAGATAAGAGGAAATAATTTTCCTCAACCATTTAGTGTTGATTTAACAGACCATGTGTCTATTAAATAGAAACCCATAGCTTAAACGCTATGGGTTTTTATTTTTTACAATAAACCTGAAGTTTGTAAAACTACAGGCATTGTAATTTTATTTCAGATAGTAATACTTTGTCCAACCCGGTAAACCTCATGAAAGGTGATACCCTGTTGCTCAAAGTGCTTTTTATAGTTGGCATAGCGCTGTAGTATAAAAAAGTCGCGGGCGTAACCATCATGCACCGGGAGTATTTGTTTGGGTTGCATTTTATCGGCAAAGGCGGCAATGCGCAGCTCGTTGGCAAATGGTGCCATCGTTACCAGCAGCAACAGTTCAATCCCTTTGTAGGCCAATAGTTCATCGCCAAGGGTATCAACCGGGTAAAGTACTCTGTCGTTAATTACAAAGGCCGTCATTTGCGGTATAGGGTTATCCAGCAATGGCTCATGCGTAACGGGTATGGCCTTTAATTTAAACGGGCCGATCTTAATATCGCCATCTTCAACTAACGTATATGCCAAATCAGCTTTGCTTAATTGCTCACCTACCTGGCTATTGGTGTACAGGTTGGCATCGGTAATAGCTAAAATGCTTTTGAGTATATCCAAATCAAAATGATCGGGGTGAATATGGGTAATAACAATGCTGTCAACATTGCTGAATATATCGGCTGTAACACGTCCTTCACCAAACGAGAACTTGCCCGGGTCAAACAATAACTTATGACCGTCAAGTTCAAACAACAGGCAGGAATGCAGGTATTTACTTATCTTCATGCTGATAGTTTTTATGTATAAAGTTCCTGTTCATCAGTATAATAGGTTTTACGGGTGCCGTCTTTTATTTTGATTTCGGCACCATCGGGGCTATGCGTTTTTTTGGCATTGTGTATCAGCATAAAATCACGCACTTCGCCATTTATAATATCCGGGTTGCTTTTCAGTATCTGCTTTTCGGCATCGGTAAGCACATCCTTAACCGCTTTGGCCAGGGCTTTTACCTTATCCGCAGGTATTTTATTACTTATCGAGAAGGGCGATATTCCGGCATGCCACAATATCTCATCGGCATATGCATTGCCAATGCCTTTGATGATCTTTTGATCGAGCAATATATTTTTTACGACTGATTTTTTGCTGCCCAATATCTTTTTGTAAAACGCTGCATCAGCCTCCCCGGCCAGCGCATCGGGCGCGTCCTTTTTTTCGGGATTGAGGGTAGGGGTGGCCGCCTTTTGAAAATCGGTAAGGGTAAGCCCGCTATCATCAGTAAATTGAATATCAATAATGGGGTATTTATTGGTATTCTCTCCCTCAAATAAAAACAGTTTGCCGTGCAGCATCAGGTGCAGGCCAAGTACATCACCCTTAGCGAAGCGGATATGCAGCTCCTTGCCATCGCGGTATATCTCCTCTACCTTTTGGTGCTGCAGGGTATGGTTCAGCTCATCGGCGCTAACATTGAGTTTACCGGTGTGGGCAGTAACCTGCTTTACGGTTTTGCCCTTAAGCTTTTTATTGAGGTTGTGGCTAAAAGCCTGCAGGTCGGGTAGTTCGGGCATGGTATATCGGTGTTTTTAGTAAAAACAAAGGCGCTGAGATTATGTTCAGCGCCTTTTAATATTTGCTTACGCGATATGTTAAAAATCGGAATATAAGTTACGGAACGTGCTGCGCAGGCCAACCGTAAGCAGGGTGGTGTTTGATGTACCCAGGCGGTTTGTTTGCTGGCGCAATATACCGCCAACCTCAAATTTAAGGTTATAACGTGGGTTGATGATAAAGCCCACAGTAGCCTCAGCGTATTTTAGCGATGTGCTGATGCCCTGCCCGGTACTGGTGCCTGGTATTGCATCGCCATTAAAGCCGCGTAAAATGTTTTTGCCGTAATTGTCAAGCGTGCCGGCTTCATCAAGGCCATATTTGGCGTAGATCATTTTTCCCTGCAGGTCAAACCTGCCTGCCGAGTAGTTCAGGATGCCTAAGGTTTCTCTGAAGTTGGCACCAAACGGATGGGCAAGCGGCTCGCTAAAGGCGGTATAGCCGCTCATGCGCTGCGCGCCGATGTAGGTGTAGGGTTGGGCGGTATTATATTCGGCCAGGTAATTTAAGTTGCGTACCCCAAACAGGTCGGCACCGCGTACACCTACCTGCCAGGCAGTACTGTTAATAGCCTTGCCTTCGCGGCCCTTAACACGGTCAAGCACTAACTGGCCGTAAATGGCATGTTTGTTCAGGAATTTATATTTACCGTTAAAGCCTGATATGGAATTGCCCGGCATACCTGACGGGCCCAGCGAACTGGCAAAAAATACAGGGTTTATAAAGTTTACGTCAAAGCCGCGGCGGTTGCCTTCGTCATCAGCCTCTGAGGCAATGTAGGCATTAAAAAAGCCTAATGATGCCCGGTTGCTGATGGTCCAGTCGATGTAATGAAACGCGGCCCATTTTCGGCGGCTATCGCCAAAGGTATCAAACTTGGGTGCCTGCCTGTCCTGCATATGCGCCCACATGGCCGTGTATTGTATAGGGCCAAGAGTTAAGGTAGTACGAAAGAAAGGGTAGTTGGTGGCATAGTCTGACAGAAGCATCGAGCGGTAACCATCGCCAATAAAGTTTTTATCCTGCCCTAAAGTAAAATTAAGTTGTTTTATGGGGGTGTATGATATTACCGCCGTTACGTACGACCAGTCTTTGGTTTGCTCAATGCCGCCTTTACGGTCATACGCCTGGCCGGGAATCATACGGGTTGTGCGCACGTAGTCGTCAATATACGGGGCAAAGCGGCCCTGGTTCTCAAATCCGCTGGTGTAAAAGGAAAATTTGGTGCCTATAGTACCGCCAATCTGGAAACCGCGGGTGTTTAGCCAGGTGCTTTCCTTGCTTTTAAAGTCGCGGCCAATGGTAAGGTCGGGCAGGTAATCGGCATAAAAGGTATAATCCGCTTTGCGTACATCAAACAAATGCTCTCTGAAAAGCTTGCGGTATACCCAGCCGTGGCGGTTGCTGTCGGCGCCGTAATTCATCAGCGAATCGTACCGTGCGGTAAGCGAACTGTCAATCAGCAGTGGTTTAAATGCCGTATGTATATTGTTAGATGTTGAATAAACATCGGCATTAAATTTTTGATAGAACTGGTACTGATAGGGTAGCTGAACTGATTGCGCGCGGGCGAAGGTGCCGCACAGCAATGCACCGGCCGTAGCCAATAGTAATTTACAGCGTTTAACAGTGTAGATGTTTTGCATTTACAGTAATTATGGGTACAAGATAGAAAATTGGAGGCCAATATTTATATATAATTTGAGTAATACGGCCTGCTTGCTAATAGTTATGATACCTAATGCCAAACCGGGTGTTATTGTTTTTATCAGGTTAATGATTATTTTCACAACGTATGATTTTCAAATCTAAACTTATCATATATTCAATAATATACTACATTATTACTATTGGATTAGTGTGTAGTTTTCGGTTATCTACATCGTTCAGGACAGGAATGTGTGGGCCGAATTTAGATATTATCAGCCTTGTATTGGCTGTATTTATTAGTATCATACTTATGATAGTAGTACTTAATAGATATACTTTAAACAAGACTAAACCTAATTTATGGTTGGTTTGGGTGCATTTCATTGGATTGAGCAGTTGGTTTTTATTGACTATGTTCATTTAAGCAAACTCAATTAACGCCGATTTAACATCTCCTGTTAAAAAAAGTTAATGCCTGTGGTACTACTTATAAAAAGCGGATATTTACGGCATTGAAGAAACTTTTACATCACCCCACCATGCCTTATACTAAAATTAACAACCTGCTGGGTTGGCTATGTTTTGTTATTGCCGCCACAACGTACACGCTTACGCTCGAGCAATCCGTAAGTTTTTGGGATTGCGGCGAATTCATCTCCTGCGCGTACCGTTTGCAGGTTTCGCACCAGCCCGGCTATCCGCTTTTTGCCATGATTGGCAAGGTGTTCTCGCTGCTTTCCTTTGGCGACCGTACCAAGGTAGCCTATTTTACCAACCTGTGCTCGGCCATTGCAAGTGCCGCTACCATCATGTTCCTGTTTTGGACGATTACCGCGCTGGCCAAAAAACTTACCGCCAAAACTTATGCCGATGCTATGCCCAATCAAAGGCTGATCAGCATTATGGGTGCGGGGTTGGTAGGCGCGCTGGCCTTTACCTTTTCTGATACCTTCTGGTTCTCGGCTGTCGAAACCATTGTGTTCGCCCTGTCATCATTATGTATAGCCCTGGTGTTTTGGGCTATCCTGAAATGGGATGCCCACGCCGACGAACCCGGTGCCGACCGCTGGCTGGTTTTCATCGCTTATGTTATGGGGCTTTCTATCGGCATACATTTGCTTAACCTGCTTACCATACCCGCGCTTACTATGGTATACTACTTCCGCAGGTATAAAAACATCACCGTAAAAAAGGGTTTTATGGTGTTCTTGTTGGGTGTGGTGTTGCTGGCTTTTGTACAGTACGGCATTATACAATACACGGTTAAGTTTGCCGGCTGGTTCGATCTGTTTTTTGTGAACACCCTTGGCTTTGGCTTTAACAGCGGCGCTATCGTTTTCTTTACCATACTGATCAGTGCCATTGTTTGGGGGATACTATACAGCATCAAACACAAAAAATATTATGTGCATTTGGCATTAATGTGTCTATCGTTTTTGTACCTGGGTTACAGTTGTTTTATGTATGTGCCCATACGTTCAACAGCTAACCCTACACTAAACAATACCCACCCTGATAATGCCTTTACCTTAGCCAGCTACCTCAATCGCGATCAGTATCCGCCGAGCCCATTGCTGTATGGGCCGTATTTTGACGGTAAGGCCATTGATCAAACCCAGGGCAAGGCACGCTACCGTAAAGGAGAAAAGAAATATGAAATAACCGGCTACAGGCAATCGCTGGTTTACGATCATAATACCATACTGCCGCGCATGTTCAGTGATGATGGCGACGACCCGCAGTTCTACCGCCAGTGGATGAAGATGGACGAGGGCCATACACCAAACTTTGCGGATAACCTGGGCTTTATGTTCAGTTGGCAGATATACCAGATGTACGCCCGTTACTTTTTATGGAATTTTGTAGGCCGCTATAATGATATGGATGGCCAGCAAAGCATGACCGCCCTTGACGGTAACTGGACATCCGGCATATTGGATGGCGCTAAGCATCTGCCCAAATCAGTAACCCAAAGCCCATCATACGCGCCCTTATATGGCCTGCCGCTAATCATCGGTTTGCTGGGCATGTATTATCATTTTAAGCGCCGCAGGCGCGATGCTTTGGTGGTTACCCTGTTATGGTTTTTTACCGGTATAGCCATTGTGCTCTATGTAAACCAGCCATCCATACAACCCCGCGAGCGCGATTACTCATACGTAGGCTCATTTTATGCCTTTGCCATCTGGATAGGATTGGGTGTAGTAGCCATTAGCGAGATGTTGCAGCAACGCTTTAAATGGCAAAAAGCATCGGTATTGGCAACTGTGCTTTGCCTGCTTTGCGCCCCGGTATTAATGGGCTTTAAGGAGTGGCGCGGGCACGATCGATCTACCAAACTTACCGCGCACGATATGGCTTATAATTACCTGATATCATGCCCGCCGAACGCTATTTTGTTTACCTATGGCGATAACGATACCTACTCGTTATGGTACGCGCAGGAAGTGGAAAATATAAGGCCCGATGTACGCCTGGTTAACCTGAGCCTGTTCGGTATCGACTGGCTCATTAAGCAGATGCAGCATAAGGTAAACGAGTCGGCACCGTTACCTATTACTATGCCGTATGATAAGTATAAAGAAGGCGTGCGTGATGTGATCTATTTAAATGATGAACACATACCCGACCATGTGGAGGTAAAAGAAGTGTTTGATTTCATCACGTCCGACGATCCGCGCACGCATGTACAATACCAAAGCGGCATGGTGGCCAATTACCTGCCTACAAAAAACTTTAAAATTACGGTTAAGCCTGATGAGGTTATTAAGAATAAAGTATTAACTGCCGATCAAAACCGCATGATGGCCGATAGCGTGGTATGGCAGTACAACTCTAACCTTATCGTAAAAAATAACCTGGCACTGATAGATATATTGGCCCATAATAACTGGAAAAGGCCGGTTTGTTTTACGGTTACCATCGGCACAAGTAATATGATGGGTTTGGATGATTACCTGTACCGCGAGGGCTTCACCTACCGCTTACTGCCCTTGAAGCCTGATACCACCCTTCAGGATCAGGGTGCGAAAGTGAATACACAGGTGATGTATGATAATGTGATGAACAAGTTCAGGTTCGGCAACTTTAAACACGCCCGCTATTTAGATCAGCAATCGGTAATGATGTTTTACCCTGCGCTTACTACCACGTTTCTTTCCCTTGCTGATGGGTTAATGGCCGAAGGTAAAACGGATATGGCCCGCAAAGTATTAAACCGTTTTGATGAAGTGATGCCTAACATAAATCCGTTTGTTGATGTAGCCAACCGCAAATCGCACATGGCGGAGATAGCCTTCCGCTTAGGTGATTATAAGCTGGGCAATAAGCTGGCTGACGATATTTATAATTACCTGACGGATGAAATGGATTATAACCATACCATTTATGAGGATAGTCCGTATAGTGTAGACCTGCGGCTGGTTAACATAGGCGTATATGTTTTAAATAATATGGTACGCTATACCAAAGCCGCTCATCAGGATGCGCTTGCCGCCAAAATTGAAAAAAACGCAAAGGAATACGAACAGAAATTCGCCGCCGTTTTGCAACCGGTAGAGTGATAAAACAAAAATGGGTAGCTGTGCATACAACTACCCATTTTTGTTTTTGATGTATTTTAATTATTACAAAATTTCCTTCAGTTCACCAAAGCTTGATATGGTGGCTACCTGTCCACTTTCCACCTTGCCGAAACCATAGTTGCAGAAAATGAAAGGAATATTCGCTTTAACGGTTGCATCATAATCGCCCTGGGTATCGCCAACGTAAACGGGTGCTTTCAGGTCAAAATCGTTCACAACATCCACAATGTTCTCAGCTTTAGGCTGGCCTTTGGTGCCATAGCACTGATAGCCCTCAAAATAATGCTGTAGCTTACTGTGGTTAAAAAAAGTTTCGGCATAACCATTCTGGCAGTTGCTAACAATAAACAGGCGGTAATGCTGTTTCAGGTATTGCAGGGTTTCTTCAAGTTGCGGGTAAAGCTCACCACCTAAGGCGTTAAGCGTTTCAAGCTCGCTTACGGAGCAATGTGCCTTAAACTCATTACGTTTTTCATCATCCAGATACGGCAAAAGCTTTACAAAAATGGCGTCATAGGCCATCCCGGTTATCGAGCGAACATCAGCCTGGGTAATATCGTCCTTAATAAAATCAACCTTTTGTTTGGCAGCCTGCCAGGCCACGGCCACATTGGCGGTACTGTCCCAAAGGGTGCCGTCAAGGTCAAATATTATACTGTCGTACTTGTTTTTTAGTGATGTTGTAGTATCTGCCATAGGCGGCAAAGGTAGTAAAAGCAAGGGGGCTTATTGTCTGAAAAGTGCTACTTTCCATGTGTAATCATCTCGGAGGATACGGCTTTTAGTAAATTGCCTCATTGCGAGGAACGAAGCAATCTTCGAGCGATTTGCTTGAACAATGCCCTAAAAGAGATTGCTTCGTTCCTCGCAATGACGCGTTTTTTACTTTAAAAAATCCCATTATGTCATTTCGAGCGATAGCGAGAAATCTGTACGCGTTCATAATCAGGCGACAGATTTCTCCTCGTACCTCGTTCGAAATGACAAGAATTTTAAAGCCCTCCCTTTCGGGGAGGATTTAGGAGGGGTTAAAGAGCATAGGCCTGGCAGAAAACCGGGCCGGGAGTATGGCATGTGGGTGGAAGGTTTTTCTGCCTTTGACGTTATTCACATTATTATTATTTGTTTTTTAAGGCGTTCATGAGATCGCTACGCTTAGTATGGTTACTTTGTGTCTAAGACAAAGTAACTGGCCTCTGCGGCCAAGAGCAGGCTGACAATGGTTAGAACACAAACCCTTGAGGTAGTACAGGCCCTAATAAACCACAATTAATTACCTGTCCTAAACTTCTTTTGTGCGAACAAAAGAAGCAAAAATCGCCGGCTACGTCCTGCCCGGTTAAAGTTTTTGCTTTAGCAGGGTCTGTGCTGCTCCGGGCATTCCTGATGCCGGAGTGTAGTTTTGTTTACGGTTTGTGCTATTAATTATTATAATAAATACAGAAAAGGTTATTTTGACTTATCAACTCTTCTTTAACGTCAGCACCGTGATCTCCGGCCATATGCCCAGCCTGCCGGTAAAGGCCAAAAAGCCGAAGCCGCGGTTTACATATAATTTGCGGTTATGCTCTTTGGCAAAACCTGCCCATTGCAGGTAGCGGTATTTTACCGGGCTCCAACGAAAACCGGCTGCCTCAATGCCAAACTGCGCGCCGTGTGTGTGGCCCGAAAGTGTTAAATGTACCGGGTTTTGGTGATAGCGTACCACATGTTCCCAATGTGTAGGATCATGGGAGAGCAGTACCTTGAAATCGTCCTTATCCAATCCTCTTAGCGCCTTATCCAGATCGCCAACTTTAATAAAACCATGCCCCCAGTTTTGTACACCTACAAGGTGCAGCTTTTGGCCGTCCTTTTCAAGGGTGATGTTTTCATCAAGCATCAGGCGGAAGCCCATGTCCTTGTGGTGCTGTTTCAGCGTATCAAGGTTAGCGGCTTTGGCTTTCTCGCTATCCCACTGTATATAGTCGGCATAATCATGGTTACCTAAAATGGAGTATTGTCCGTATTTAGCCTTGATCTTACCAAAACGGTTGATGTATGGTTCTATCTCGTCGGCGGTGTTATTCACCAGGTCGCCGGTAAAAACAAACAGGTCGCTGTTGAGCGCTATCACCTTGTCAATGCCTTTTTGTACGGCATCAGCGTTATCAAAACTGCCTGCATGAATGTCTGACAGTTGGGTGATGGTAAAACCATCAAATGCTTCGGGCAGATCCTTAAAATATACATCATGGCGATGCACACGGTAATCATACTTACCCTTGAACATGGCATAAAAAAATCCGCTGAAAGGCAATGCGGCCAACAATACCGCGATCTCGCTGATAAACTTACGCCTTTCCGGAAAGTACGGCCTGCTTTGCTCAATGCCATCCTTGCCCGCGTTTGATGCTATGCCGACCACAAACCGGCCCAGATCACCCAGCGACAATACCATCACAAATACTATTTTACTTACAAAAAATGCCATAAACACACTGAGCGACCACATATGAAACTGTGATAGCCCGCGTGAAGTATCAGTAAAGGCGATGCCTATAACAAAGGTGAGTGTAGCACCTATAGAGAGTATTAAAAAGGTTGATAGCAATGCCACACGCCAGCGCGATTGCCAGTCGGCCGTCAGGGTGCGCAGGCCCGAAAATACATACCAGTCCAGCAGTAAACTAACTGCCGCGAATATCATAAAGAAGATAAAAAAGCCGCCTCTGCGCATATTAAATTATTTATTGCAAGATAATTAAGCAATGGTAATCAGAGCGTAAAAATAGTTAGCAATTGCACCATGCCCGGGTGCTTAACAAAAAACAAGCCCCGCGGTTTATATGCGGGGCTTGCTAAATAAGGGGATATCAACAGTTATATTATTAACGATACCTGTAATGGGCTTTTTTATAATGGCCCCATCCGTGGCCACGGCCATGGCCGCCATAATACTTAACGGTACGGTATCTTACCGGGCGTTCATAAACCACGGTACGCGGTGCATAAACCACCGCCGGACGACGATACACCACCGGCCTTTCAACCACAACAGTACGTGGATGATAAACTATGGGGCGTTCATACACTACCGGTTCTTCGTAAACTACCGGTGGGGCGTAATATCTTACAGGAGTGCCAAAGTGCGCGCTTACGCTAACCTGAACTTGTGCATTAGCTACTGAAACAGCTCCGAATGTTATTAAGGTAATTGCGAATAATTTTAAAGTTTTCATCTCTCAAAAAAGTTTTAGTTCTACATAAGCAAACAACCACCGGGCGCTAAAAAATTATCAATCATTATCGGCAAAAATAAATGTGGCGCCGGCGGTTGTTTAAATATTAAACACTTTTTGAGAGCGAGGGTTTAACGTGCCCCCGTAAATTACAACTATAGGTTTTGTGAATAATTGTAATGTTGTGGTGTTTTATTTAATTTAATTATTTGATATTTAGTTATTTAAATGCTTTTTTTCAAAGTTAAAAAAAATTATTCAAAACACTAAGTATTTTAATGCTGATGCCCGTTTTGCTCGTGATCATGCGGCAGATCGCCGGATAGTTCAGGGCGGTATTTGGCGCTCGGTGTCATCCAGTAAAGCAGTATCACCCTTGAATAACGCAGGTTAAATGGCGCTAACACCAATATTGAGCCCAGCAGCAAACCTGCATACAACCAAGGCGACTCGGACCCGGTGAGGATGATGGTGGCCACGGCTATGGTAACCATTTCGGCAACGTTAAGGGCATAGCTTACATACATGGCCACATAAAAATAACCCGGTTCGCGCTCAAAGGTAAGGCCGCAATGCGGGCACCGATGGTACATGTTTTGGCCGGTTAGGTTATACATGCTGTTGGCAAACATGTTGCCGCGGCGGCAGCGCGGGCATTTAGCCTTTACAAATGCGCCAAATTGAGGTATATAGCGTTTGTCGGTATTTAATGTTGGGGTAGCCATGGTTTTATTTGTTAAAGTTCTTTCTAAATTCATCGGGCGTTATACCGGCCTGTTTTTTAAAAAAACGGGTAAAGTACGAGTTATCATCAAAGCCTAACCGGCCGCCAATATCAGCAATGGTAAGTTTAGGGTTGATGAGCATACGCTTGGCTTCCAATATTACCCTGTTGCGTATCACCTCGCCGGCAGATATGCCCAAAATATCATTGCATAGGGCATTCAGATGATTGGGGGTGATGTACAGCAGGGCTGCATAATCCTTCGGTAGCTTCAGAGAATTGTAATGCTGCTCTATCAGCTTCCTGAAATTGGCCAGCAAAGTATGGTTATACGTGGGGGTTACAGCTTCTGCATGTTTATTGTGCTCGCGCGCCACAAGGGTAAAAATGCGCATCATGGCGGTGCGTATCATATCAAGGCTGTAACGGTCATGGCCGTTATTCTCCTCGGTTATGTTCTCAAACAATTCAGTAACCGCAGCAATTGTTTTAGTACTAAGCTGTATCACAGCATCAGCGGTATTGCCGCTAAAAAACGGTAATGAGTCCAGGTAATCGGGCCTCAGCAAAAACGAGGTAAAAAAAGCTTGCGAAAAGTTGATGATGTAGCCCTCTATCTCTCCTTCAAAAAACCAGCTATGTACCTGGCCGGGTATCATAAAATAGATCTGGCCGGGCTTAACATCATAGGTTTCAAAGTCAATAACGTGCGAGCCGCTGCCTTTGGTAAAATAAACCAGGTGATAAAAGCTGTGCTTGTGCGGAAAATGCAGCTTATCATGCTTTTTCAGGTAGTCGCCAAAACGGTCGGCCAGCAGGTCGTGCTCCTGTTGGCCGCTTAGTGTGCAAATATCATATACCGGATAACCGCTTATCATACTTACAAAAGTAGCGGTTATCTGCCATTGCTGATGGTAATAAACAGGGTATGTATGGTACTTTTTACAGATAAGTAAAATGTTCCATACTATTTTAACTGCATTACCTGCATGTTAAAGTCAACACCGGCAACGGGTATTTTCTCCCAATTAGCGGTTGCCGAGTCCTTATGATAGGTTCCGCCATTAAACAAGCCGATAGAAAAAGCAACTTCAGGCCCCGGAGAGTCTTTCAGCCACTCAATGCTTACCAGTATATCGCCGCTGGCTTCAATATTATAAGCCGAAAGGTCAATAACCGGGCGTGATTTGCCTTTTGCAATTATGCCGGTTATCTCCTGTTTAACAATATTTTCTCCGGCTTTTTCATCCGTAAAGCGGTAAACATTAACTTTAACGGGCAGGCTGTCCTGCTGTCGGTTCTCCACATCAAAAGTAAGTTTAAGCAGTTTTACCGGCTTTTTACCGGCTTTCATTTTTATGCCTATTTCACCACCCTTTACTACACTAAATGTATTGTTTGATGTACCCGAGCGTAATTTATTGCCTATGGTTTTTATTTTTTGCGCTTGCGCTGCTAACGTAACCGACAGGATCAGCATTGTTAAAAGAACTTTGAAAGTTAACCTTGTATTGTAAGTTTTAGAATGCATATTTAACGGGTTATGGTTTGTATATCATCAAGACGGTATTGTTTTGATAATGGTTGCAAATACAGCCATTTTTTTTGACATTTAATAAACCATCGGCCTAAACAAGTGCAGGCGCACGCTGTTGTATCATCAATAAACATACTATTATGGCAAGCTTTCAGGATATCATCGCATCAGAGAAACCGGTACTGGTTGATTTTTCGGCCGAGTGGTGCGGCCCTTGTAAAATGATGCCGCCCATATTGCAGCAGTTAAAAAATGCCGTGGGCGATAAGGTTACCATCATAAAAATAGATGTTGACAAGAACCCTTCGGTAGCTAACGCCTATAACATTCAAAGCGTACCCACGCTGATGGTATTTAAAAACAGCGAGAGCAAGTGGCGGCAATCCGGCGTTATACAGGCGGGGCAACTTGAGCAGGTGCTTAATCAGTTTATTTGATTAATAATCAGTACTGTAATTAAACTGATACTTTACGGTTTTAAACCTTTGCTGCCTGTGCCCCTCTATTGTGTATAAAACTTACACAATATGAAAACTAAATTAAACACCATACGCACCGACTTATATAATGTATTAGTTGAAGGTAACGCCAGCAGGCAACAAATGGCAAGGGTATTTTTTGTACTGTTTATTCCGTTGTATGTGCTTTACGCATCAATAGGGCATATTCACTAAAAACGTTAATTGGTTTTAATAACCCGCTTTACAATGGTTTGCTCATCCTGTTTTATCATCACCAGGCAAACGCCCTGCGGCATCTTGCTGATATCAATAGTTTGCGAAAAATCAGTATCGGCTTTAGCGTAATCGTTATTGCTGTAAATACGCCCGCTTATGGCATCGGCCACGCTGATGTTCACCTTGGTTTTACTATCGTTCTTAAAGCTTACGTTAACATATTGTGTTGATGGATTAGGGAACAGGTTGATAGTATACCCGGCAGCAGCTTTAGCTATAGTATCGGGCTTTTGGCTTATGTTGCCAATGCCTTGCTTAACCGACATGATAACCTTTTTTGACAGGCTGCTTGTGCTAACCGTATCAGTATTATCACCCTTATAAACAGGCATCACAAATACCGGGGTTTCGCTTATGTTTACCGCGAACTGCCCGTTAGTTACCTTACGTTTACTTACAGCAAGCGAGCCCGCCTGTGGTGTAAACACCCGCGCCGAATCAATACCCGGCAGGTTAAGCGTGTATTTGCCGGTAAGGCCCTTTTCATTCGGAATATACATTATATAGGCTGATTCGCCATTAAGGACATACCGGTCAACCACCGGGCTGCTGCTTAATGATTCGGCATAGGCGTATTTGCCCAGCACCTTGTTAAACTGGTTAATATAGTCTGCCGCGAGTTTACGGGTACGGTTTTGGGTTAACAGGCCCGATGAGCTGTATTGTACCGGGTTATCAATGTTATCATCATAAGCCTGGTAAAAAAATAACCTTTCAACGCCGCTGCGGGCATAAAGCAACGCGGTACGCAATATCCAGTCGGCTTGGGTTTGCTCAATGGTTTTATTGCCGATAGGTATGGCGCGTATAGGGCTGTAGGGGTTAACATCGTAACCGGCCTCGGTAACCCAAACCGGCATATTATAACAATACTTTTTAGCCAGTTCAACAAAATCCCGGGCTTTTTGCATTGTATTGTTCACCTCCGGTGCCATACCGCGTGTTGGTACCGAGTTAGGTATCATTTCGGCATCGTGCGAGTACCAGTGATAGTTAATCACATCCCAGCAAAGGTTTACGGTACCATCAGCCTTATACCCGCGGTTTATGCGGCACCATTGTATCATGCCCATCACATACTCGGGGTTGGCTGATGCAAGGCCGCCCATTACCACCTTCATATTCGGGTCGGCATTTTTTACTCCAACACCCGGGCCCATGGTGTTTTTATGCCCATCGTAAAAGGCCGAGAGGTTGGCCGCGTATTCGTAGGCTGTTTGATAGGCTTTGCGGCCTTTCCACCATTTATCGCGCTCGTTATCACACTCAATATATTTTACGTAGTTAAGGCCTACGCGTACGGTATTGATCGGGTCGTCCGTCCACCTTGGCGAGCTGTTTACCGATAATAATTTTTTATTAACTGATTTATTGCTGCCATACCGCGCGGCATACTGAAAGGCTACTTTAGCCTGTTCCAGGTACGATTTCGGGTCAGCGTAATCAGCGCCATATTTTACCGGGATGTTCTCCGTATCTCGCTCACCTTCGGGGTATGATTGCAGCAGCCAGTTAGGCAGCGTTTTCAAATCGGCAAGTACCATAATGTTATTTTCATAACAGGCTTTGTACATGGCATCATAATTCCAGCCGCCGCTGTGTGTAGGGGCATAAGTAAAACCGCCCTGCTGTGATTCAAGCTTTTCCCAATCCATATAATGCCGCACCTGCGAGAATGTACGCATGGCCGACAGGCGCTTGGCCTCAACCACAAACGGATCGTAAGGGCTTTCAAAATCCCACTCAAAGGCATTAACACCCATAAAATTCTTTAAAGGGTATGCCGTAGTTGCAGGTGCTTCAGTGTCGGCAGGGATACTGCCGGGTGCGCTGGTTGTGTTAATATAATTACCGTAAAACTCAATTTCGGTAGGGAACTGGTACCAGCAGTTAAGCACTATGTACTTTACGTTGGTGGCAATGGTATCCAGGGTAAATTGGTCCGCACGTTCAGGGTAGGGGCCAACCCACCTGTTCCAGTATCCGCCGCGGTAAGTGCCAATAGCAGTGCGTTTGCCGGCACTGTCAATAACCGATACGGTAAGCGGATAATCGCCCAGGGCGCCGGTATAGTTAAAGAATTTTATTTTGGCGATGTCTATCCGCTGGCCATCAGGCACGGGATAGTAGGCATCGTAATTATTAAAAAGTTTACCCCAACCGGTAGTCACTTCGGTTTCGGTAATGCCGTCAAACAATCCGCCTAAACCATCGCTAACATTATTTAGCTGGTACCAGCGGCTTAATTCAAGCGGTAGCTTAACATAGCTATCCGTTGGTTCAGTAACCGGCGGTGTGGTAGGGGTGGCAGGCGTACTGCCTGTTTGCTCGGCCACAAGCTCAATGCTTGCAGGCGTTGCAAGCGTGGTATCCTGCTCGCCGTAGGCAAATACCTTTTGCGGTATATTGTTGCTGTATTTATGTACTATGATGGCATCAGCCTCAACCGGCGCGGGCAGATCAATGGTTTGAAAGATGCCGTATGCCGGGCCTGTAAAATAACCAAGCAAGGTACGCTCAGTACCATTCAGGGCGTATATTTCAGCCGGCTTATCTTCAAATACCCCGGTGTAATCATAAAGCTTTAATTGCGATATGCGGCTGTGGTATTTAAACCTGAGCATAACATCGGCATATACAAAGTTATTTTCCCAGGCTTCGGGCACCAGCGAGGTCAAATCATCACTTAACCATGACGCGTAATTTTGACCGGTGTTTTTGTTTGTTGATACTGATACGGTTTCAATACGCCCGGCAGGAGTTTGGGCAAATACCGGAACCGAAAAGGCCAGTAAAGCCAGCAGAATAATTGTTTTTACAATACGGTAGATAGATCGTTCACACAAATTCATAACCAACACTTTATACAATACATCCGGTTAACGTACCGGCGGCATCGTTAAATTAATCAGGGATTTAGTGTGTTATACGGATATGTATCGGTTATGTTACGGGGCAAGTATTTGTTGCATAATAATACTTGTTAATAAACGCTTTAATGGATTGTGTTAACACTAATAAAGTATAAATTTGAACTTCTGTAGCTGATTATCATCCATGTGTAATATAATAGATGTTTAAACAAATAAATTTTTAAACACTAAACCTATTATTACATTTGTACTCCAAACACGTAAATAATACCATTTAACAATAAAAAGACAATGAAAAAAACGATTATCCTTTTAGCGGCTGTATTAATGCAAACTGCGGTTTTTGCACAGTCATCATGGAAGCTTGACAAGGCTCATGCTAACCTGAAATTTACTACTACACACATGATGCTGTCTGACGTTGACGGCCGTTTTAAAGATTTTGATGCCACCATCACTTCATCAAAAGCTGATTTTAGCGATGCTACATTTGATTTTACCGCTCAAACAGCCTCAGTTGATACTGATAACGAAAAACGCGATGCCCACCTTAAAAGCGGCGACTTTTTTGATGCTGCCAAATACCCTACCATCAGCTTTAAAAGCACTAAATTAACACCAGCGGGTGCCGGTAAATTTAAAGTTACAGGTAACTTAACCATGCACGGTGTTACTAAACCAGTAACGCTTGATCTTTGGTTCCGTGGTGCTAAAGTTAGCCCGATGACTAAAAAAGATGTTGCCGGTTTCCAGGTTAATGGTACCATTAAACGTACTGATTTTGGCGTAGGTACAGTACCTGCAGCCGTAGTAAGCGAAGAAGTTGAATTTAAAGCTAACGGCGAGTTCGGTAAAGCTTAATTGATATTGATTAATCAGTATTCGATATATAGAAACAAACAGGGCGTATCCAATTGGGTACGCCCTGTTTGTTTCTGTGCTATTTTACCCGCCTGAAGATCATGGTGCGGCCAATAAATTTTACGTGCCAGTAGCCCTTTACTTTTAACACATCCTTATCGGCCAGTTTGGCCGAGGCATTCCAGGTTTTGCCGCTTTTGGCCTCGTATATGGCGCCATCGTTGTAACTTTTGCTATCGCGATCATATACCAAACCGGTTACCACATCCATACCTAATAATTTGCGGTTGCGAAGTTTTTCATCAGGATTGTGCTTGTCGGTCCATTCGTTCATGGGTTTGCTGTCGTCATCCTTAAACCAAACCATTTTACCGCGATACTCATTACCTTGCTTATACATTTCAACCACCATCTTCTTATCCTCTGATGTCCATTGGCCCAGTATAGCATCACCGTTGTTTTGGGGCGTGTTGTTTAGTGTTAGGAGTAATGTTATAGCGGTTGTGAGGAGTGTTTTTATCATGGGAGAGGTAGTGTATAATTAAGCGTCAATTGCGGGTTTAACCGTTTTGTCATGCTGAGCTTGTCGAAGCATTCGCCGCTTGGTTAGTCCCTCGCTCGTCCTTCGACAGACTCAGGGTGACAGTGGCTATGCTTTTTTCATTTGCACGTTGCCTGTCCTAAACAGATTGCTTCGTACCTCGCAATGACGTGGTTTTTAATGATGTCATTTCGAAGCGATAGCGAGAAATCTGTCTGCGTTCGTAATCAAGCGAGAGATTTCTCCTCGTACCTCGTTCGAAATGACATGTTATTTAAATACTCGGCTTCGCTATAAGTGCCTCTATTTTGCCCAGCAGATCATTCATCTCGAATGGTTTGGCCAAAAAATCGTCGGCACCGGCCTGCATGGCCGAGTCCTTAATGTCTTTACTTGCCGATATCATGATCACCGGGATGTGTTTCTTGGTATCATCGGCCTTGAGGTTTCTGCATATATCACGCCCATCCTCGCCGCTCATCCATATATCAAGCAGCAGCAGGTCGGGCAGGTTATCTTTAAGTGAAAGTACTGCCGAGCCCTCAACGGTTGAGGTAACGGCATAGCCTTCAAATTCAAGCAGCATCTCAACGGCATCCACAATACCCGGGTCATCGTCTGCTATCATTATCTTTTTATGTTTAAGGCCTGTCATCTATAATAGGTAAAGTACATTATCAATAATCAGTTAATTTTCGGGCTGCGCAGGCAGGCTAAAGTGAAAGGTTGAACCTTTGCCTTCTACACTGTTTACCCACATTTTGCCGCCTTCGCGTTTTATTATTTCTGAGGAGATGTATAAACCGAGCCCCAACCCCGGAAAAGTATGTTGTATGTTACCGCTTACACGGTAAAATTGCTCAAACACCCTGTTTTGTTTATCAGGTGCAATACCAATACCAAAATCCTCAACACTTACAGTAATTTCACTGTCGGTACGTTGGGTACGCACAATTATGTCACACTCAGCGGGTGAATACTTAATTGCGTTACTTATCAGGTTAACAATTACCTGGCTAAGCCTGTCCCGATCTGCGTATATTTTCCCGGTGTGGGTAAAATTTTCTACAAGTGTGTGCTTAACTGTGGTGTGCTGCAAGTCGTCCATTACCTCTTTAACCAGGCTGTTAAGGTTAAACCAGGTTTTATTGAATTGCAGCTTGCCTGAATTTATTTTGGTAACATCCAGCAAATCGCCAATAAGGTTGGTAAGGCGGTTTATCTGGCTGTCCATGCGGGTAACCATTGATGCCTTGGTATGTTCGCCCTCTTTGGTAAGCATGGCCCCAAGCACCTGTGCGTAAGCCTTTATGCTGGTAACGGGCGTTTTAAGCTCATGGCTGGCAATGCCTAAAAAGTCGTCCTTTTGGCGTTGCAGCAGTTTATGCTGATCAATATCGGTATTGGTGCCAAACCATTTTATTATTTGCCCATCGCTGTAAAACGGTAATGCCCTTGAAAGATGCCATTTATAATCACCCCTGGCATCACGCAGCCTGAACTCTACCTGGAAAGGTTCGCCGGTATTGAGCGCGGTTTGCCAGGTATCAAGCGTATTTTGTAAATCATCAGTATGTACCAGGTTTTGCCATCGCGAGCCGCTAATACTCTCAGCCGCCGCACCAAAATAATCAACCATCCGGCGGTTCACATAATCAACGTCGCCGGTAAGGTTAGCCGTCCATAGCTGCACGGGCATAAAATCAGTAACAAAGGCAAATTGGTTTATTTGCTCGTTAAGTTCGCCGTTGGTTTGCTGTAATTTTTGGTCAATAAGCGTTTTCTCGGTAATATCAGTACATGAGCCTATGTAGCCTGCAAAGCTACCGTCGGCATAATATTGCGGGTTGCCTTTGGCCACGCACCACAGTATTACGCCATCCTTACGTATCAGCCTGAAATTTGATACATAAGGCACCCTTTTTTCGCGGGCACCAGCAAAATCACGTTCGGCAGCCAAACGGTCATCCTCAACAATAGCGTTTATCCAGCCGCCGCCCAATACCTGCTCATAGGTTTGGCCGGTCCAGTCCAGCCAGGTTTGGTTGGCATAGCTAACATTGCCATCCTGGTCGGCCATCCACAATGCCGTTGGCGATGCGGATGTTATGTTGTATAAAAGGTGCTGGCTCTCCTGTAATGCTTGCTTATCGGCCAGTTCCTGCCTCAGGTCGCGCGCTATACTGGCACGGCCTGCAGGTTCGCCGGTTATGGGGTCATACACCAATATGGTTCTGCCCTCAACAGGTATAGGCTCGCCGGTTTTAAAATGTTTATAAACAACCGTGCCTGCCCATATGCCTTTTTCGGCCATGCTTTGGCGGTGTTCGGCCATTATCTTTTCCAGCTCGCCGGGCATTACATAATCAGTATTAGGGCGCTGTGCATCCTCAATGCTGTCAAGGCCTATCATTTGGCGGCCATAGGTATTTACATAGGTAACAAAACCATCAAGGTTTGAGAGAGCTACAAAAACGCTGCTGTTATCAACCAGGGCCAGTAGTTTATCCTTCTCGCTGTTGGCCAGTATTTCGGGGCGCATATCTCGGCTTACCGCCGCCAACCCGGTGGTTTTACCCGTCATAGGGTCATCAATGCGCAGCGCGTTTATATGTACCGGTATGGGCAAGCCGTTATCAACGTTGCGGTAACGCATATTGCCACTCCATTTGCCTTTTTTTAGCAATACCGGCAACACCTCATTTTGCAGGCGCTCAACATCCTCCGGCATAAAAATATCCGTGCCGGGCATTCCCTCGGTTGTTTGCAAGCCCAATGCATGCTGGCCGGCTTTATTTATATAAGTAAGTTTATTATTAAGGTCGGCAACGTAAATAATATCATCACTGCTTTCAACCAGTGCCGATAGTTCGCGCTGCTGCCGGTTATCTTCAACCTCGCGGGTAATATCCCTCGCGGTACCGGCAAAGCGGTAAGCAATGCCATCATTATTAAAATAAGCCTGCCCTTTGCATTGCAGCCATCGTAATCTTTTATCGGTAGCGCCAATGGTACGAAACTCACAAAAGTATTTGCCCTCAGCGCCCGAATTTACATCAAGCGCGTGTTGTACTGTACGGTTAACACGGCCTGCGTCATCAGGATGAATATTGTTAAGTACCTCGTTATAGGTTGTTACATCATCCGGCGGAAAGCCATAAAGCTCTTTACAGCGTTCGTCCCATGTAATAATGTTATTAAGCGGATCAAGGTCCCAGGTGCCCAGTTCACCGGCATATAGGGCAAAGCGCGTGCTTTGCTCACTTTCGTTAAGCTTTTTACGGGTTAGTACCAGTTCGGTAACGTCGGTAGCGGTATTAAGTATGCCCCAAACGCGGCCGTCGGTGTTTTTTAGCGGTTTATAGGTAAAGGTAAAATAAAAGCTTTGCAGGCGTCCATCTACAACAAGGTCAACACGGTCTTCAGCGGCTTCATAAGCTATGCCGGTGTTAAATACATTGCTCAGCAGATCATGAAAGGGTTGCCCTTCCAGTTCGGGCAGGGCCTCATGCAATGTTTTGCCTATTACATTGCTGCTTTTTCCCCAAACCTTCAGCATAGCATCATTAACAAGCCTTACAAGCATCTCGGGGCCAACATACAGACCAACTGCCGTAGGCGACTCCTCAATGAGGGTGCGAAAAATATCGTCGTTAAAACTGGCGTCAGGTGTGGAGGTCCCGGTCATTATTTTAATAAAAGCTTGTAAATATATACCATAATCTATATTTTAATTGACTATATATAATCACTTGGATTGTACATTTGTTTTAATGAATTTTTAATTAACGATATGTTAAAATATTGCCTATAAACTAATTGGCATGTGCTTGTAAATTAAAGTTAAACAGATCAAAAAGTAACCAATTAACACCAGTATACGTATAACATTCACCCTGTAATTTAATAGTTTTAGTAAACATGAATACCGCGCAACTGCCAGCTAATGAGCTATCAAGACTTGAGGCATTATACAAAACCGAATTGCTTGATACACCGCAGGAACAGGAGTTTGATGATATTGTAAGGCTGGCATCTGACCTGTGTAACATGCCTATATCACTCATAAGTTTGGTTGATGCCAACCGGCAGTGGTTTAAGGCGCGTGTGGGGCTTGATGCCACCGAAACCAGCCGTGATATATCATTTTGCAGCCACGCCATTTTGCAGGACAATATATTTGAGATACCTGATGCCCGGCAGGACGACAGGTTTTTCGATAATCCGCTGGTAACACACGATCCATCAATCCGTTACTATGCCGGTGTGCCTTTGGTTACCAGTACAGGCAGCCGCCTGGGTACCCTTTGCGTTATTGACCGTGTACCCCGCCATTTAAACGAGCGGCAGCGTTTTGCGCTAAAGGTATTGGCTGATAACGTGATAAAAGTGGCCGAACTGCGCATCAAGAACAAGCATCTTAATTATTTAACACAAACCCAAAAACGCATTATATCTATACTGGCGCATGATGTGCGCAACCCGCTGGCATCGTTAAAATCAGTCATCGAGTTTCGTAATAACGATTTGCTGGATGAGGCTGAAACATCAAGCATGATGGGCTCCATCAGTTTGCAGTTAGACAGCACGATAGATATGATAGAAAACGTGGTGAACTGGGGCGAGATGCAGCTTAAATTTGATAAGTTCAATTATGATAACATCGATCTGAGCGACCTGGTGCAGCGCATTGTGGGTTCGCAGGTATTAAATAACCGCGACAAGGGCAATACCCTGGTTAATGCCGTTGACAAGGAGTTTATAGTAAATACCGACAAGCGTGTGCTTGAGTTTATTTTACGTAACCTGATGAGTAATGCCAATAAATTTACCGAGAACGGCACCATTACCATAAGTGCTGTAAGAGATGGCAAGCAAACCGAAATTAAAGTGACAGATACGGGTGTAGGTATGTTAGAGGGCAAGGCCGAGCAATTATTTAACGGTACCGAGAACGGCACCACGCAGGGTACACAAAACGAAAAGGGCAACGGCTTGGGCTTGCTGCTGGTAAAAGAATTTGTTGACCGCATGAACGGCAGCATATCAGCACACAGTAAACAAGGCGAGGGTGCCTGCTTTAAAATAGTACTATAAACGGCTTACAGATCGGTAAGGCGGGTGCGGGTACGCTTAACGTAGTTGCGGATATCAAGCACAATACCGGCAAAAAAGTAAAATATAAGCGGGAAACCTACGGCCAAAAACGAGGAGTAGATAAAGAAAAGACGAATTTTGGCGATAGATACATTGAAGCGGCCCCCAAGGTAGGTACATACCCCAAAAGAGTAACGCTCAAAAAAGGTGATTATCCTCTGCAACATATCAGTTCAGCTTTAGTATTTTATTTCCAACGGAGCAATCAAGGCATTTCTTATAATCGCAGTAATTATTTTTTAACTCGAGCAATGCCTGGCTTTCAAAAGCCGTTTTTATTTTCAATCCCAAGTTAACAAAATCCGCGGTAATGTTGTTTGTTTCGGCAGGTAAACTTTCTAACAACTTTAATGCGCGGTTTATGTGGTACTGCTGCTTATGCTGTTTGCCGTAGGTAAATAAAAACAACGCTACCGTATTCAATAGCAAAATATTAGCTGATGCCCGCCCCAGGTTTTTGGGCGATGGCTTGCTTTCGGCATCAAAGCGGTAATGGTTTTCCCAATAGGGGTGTATGCTGATACTGTCAAACAATCCGCGCAAAATTTCAACTTCGCTTATCTCCAGTATTTTGCTCAGCAAATGGTTTGATTGCATAATGAGCCCTGCAAACTGCGCCAGCCTGATGGTCGGGAAGTTTTGCGGCCGCATACGCATGAATTTCCATAAATGGTTATCAATGGGTTTAAGGCCGTGTTTATGTTTGAGGTATTGGTATTCGGTTTTTAGTTTCTGCGGATAATCGTCGGTTACATCGCCATCCAAAAAGCCCGCCTGCCCGAATACCAGCGCCTCAATTTGCAGCGGATTGTTTTTGTGCTTGGCCAGCGTGATCTGCGGCAGCGAGCGGGCCAGCAACTCAAAGGGCAGCGCATTGGTTTTAAAACCGAAGTTGGCCGCCAAAAACTGGTAAAAAGTTTCTTCCCAATCTCCGCGATTGGTTTCAAGGGTATTCAAAACCGCTTCCGAGCGTTTTTCGAGCCGCTCCACCAATATACGCGACAGCCAATTGCTCATAGTAAGGCTATCTACAACCGTAATGTTAGCCTCGCAGGGGATGAACTGCCGCTCGCCAAAAATGAGCCTGTGGTAGCGGTTATACAGGTCGGGCGAAATGCGGTTATGCAGTTCAAGTGTGGGCAGCCGGCGGCCATTGGGCAGGGTAACCGGGGCATCATCACGGTAAACCACGTGCAGTATTACGTTATCATAAGCCTTATCGTTAGTGTGGCCGTGGCGCTGCCAGTCGGCCGAGGATAGGTGCAGCTCCACATTGCCTGCCCAGGTAGTTTCGCCAATGCGCAGGCGTGCATTATGAAAATCGGGTCCGGCATGTTTGTTATGCATGCCTGCCGAATAAATTTCTATCTCATCACCCTCAACGGTTTTAAGCTCGGCACGGTCAAACAGCCTGAACTTCCATACATAGTGCAAAAAATCCTCGGTGATAAGCATGCTGCAAAATAATGGTTTTGGTTGAGATTTTGAATAGCGGCTTTATTCCGACTCACCCTGTCATCGCTAACGCTCGACATCCCTCTCTTCGCAAGCGAAAAGAGGGAAGAAGTAATAACCCTCTTTTCGCCAAAGGCGAAGAGAGGGTGGTCAAACGAAGTGAAGACCGGGTGAGTTTTCACCTTTCACCTTTCACCTTTCGCCTTTCGCCTTTCACCTTTCACCTTTCGCCTTTCACCTTTCCTCCCAAAAAGCTACTTTTAACCCATGAACCAAACAGCAACCGCACCTACCACCGCCGAACGTCTTAAATCAATCATTGGCGGCTCTATGGGTAATTTGGTGGAGTGGTACGATTGGTATGCCTATTCGTCATTTTCGCTGTATTTTTCTGATTCCTTTTTTAAGGATACTGATCCTACCGTGCGGCTGCTGAATACGGCAGGTATATTCGCTATCGGTTTTTTAATGCGGCCTATAGGCGGCTGGCTGATGGGTATGTTTGCCGATAAAAAGGGGCGTAAAACGGCACTCACCTTTTCGGTATTGCTGATGAGTTTGGGTTCGCTTATCATCGCCATCATTCCGTCATACGATAGTATAGGCGTTTTCGCGCCGCTGTTGCTGTTGCTGGCCCGTATGCTGCAAGGCATCAGCGTAGGCGGCGAATACGGCACCAGCGCTACCTACCTCAGCGAAATGGCCGACAAAAAGCACCGTGGTTTTTACTCCAGCTTTCAATACGTTACATTAATAATGGGGCAGTTGCTGGCCATGGGCGTACTGGTACTGCTGCAAAGGGTATTTTTGTCCGAAGATCAGCTACATGCCTGGGGCTGGCGCATTCCGTTTGTAGTGGGCGCCATGCTGGCCATTATTACCATGTACCTGCGCCGCAGTTTAAAGGAATCATCATCATACCAAAACCAGAAAAACAGCGCCAACCCGTTAAAGGGTACACTACGGGCATTGGCACAACACCCAAGGGCGGTACTTACCGTAGTAGGGTTAACGCTTGGTGGTACCGTGGCCTTTTATACGTTTACCACCTACATGCAAAAATTTTTGGTTGATACCAGCAAGTTCAGCAAGCCGGAGGCATCGTTAATATCAACCCTCTCGCTGGTGTTTTTTATGCTGCTGCAACCCTTATTCGGTTTATTGAGCGATAGGATAGGGCGCAAACCTTTGCTGGTTGCCTTTGGCATATTGGGTACACTGGTAACCATACCTGTGCTTAACGCATTGAGTAATACACACGAAGCTATGCCGGCCTTTATGCTGATTATGCTGGCACTGGTGGTAGTAAGCTGCTATACCTCTATCAATGCCGTGGTTAAGGCCGAGCTTTTCCCGGCTAATGTGCGTGCTTTGGGGGTGGGCTTTCCGTATGCTATAGCGGTATCATTATTTGGCGGCACGGCGGAGTATATCGCCCTGTACCTAAAAAGTCAGGGTCATCCCGAATGGTTCTTCTACTATGTTACGGTGTGTATATTTATATCATTGCTTATATATGGTACCATGAGCGATACCCGCAAGTCATCAAAAATTGAGGACGAATATACCGGCGAGGTATAGCTTTTCAAAAAATCAATAATCAGCAAAAAAGCTTATTTTTGCGCCTTACCAAACGGGAACTACCCGGTTTTATATGACCGATAAACAGCACCTTTTTCAGCAGGCGGTGCAGTTGCTGCAGCAACTGATCGCGACACCCTCATTCAGTAAAGAGGAAGACCGTACTGCCGACCTTATAGAACAATTCTTAAAGCAGCATGGCATCGAGGTTCATCGTAAGCTTAACAACCTTTGGGCATGGAATAAACATTTCGATCCGGCTAAGCCAACCATCCTGCTTAATTCGCACCATGATACGGTTAAACCTAATTCAGGCTACACCCGCGACCCTTTCGATGCTAAGATAGAGGACGGTAAACTGTACGGTTTAGGTAGTAATGATGCCGGTGGTTGCCTGGTATCGCTTATAGCTGTGTTCATGTATTTTTATGAGCAGGAGGGTTTGAAATATAACTTCTGTTTGGCTACTACTGCCGAAGAAGAAATATCCGGCGTTAATGGTCTGGAACTGATCATCCCCGACCTGGGTAAGCTTGATTTCGGCATAGTAGGCGAACCAACCCTGATGCACCTGGCCATTGCCGAAAAGGGCCTGATGGTGTTGGACTGTACCAGCCACGGTAAAGCGGGCCACGCCGCCCGTGAGGAAGGCGATAACGCCATTTACAAAGCGCTTACGGATATTGAATGGTTCCGCAACTACAGGTTCCCGAAGGAATCAGAAGTGTTTGGGCCGGTAAAAATGTCGGTAACTATTATCAATGCCGGTTCGCAGCATAACGTGGTGCCTGCAAGCTGCACCTTTACGGTAGATGTGCGCGTTACTGATGCTTATCGTAACGAGGAAGTGCTGGAGATCATCCGTGAGCATGTAAACTGCGAGGTTAAGCCGCGTTCTATTCGCTTAAAACCATCATCAATTGATAAAGCCCACCCGATAGTGCAGGCCGGTATTGCTTTGGGCAGAGATACCTATGGTTCGCCAACCACGTCAGACCAATCATTGCTGGATATTCCATCCCTGAAAATTGGTCCCGGCGATTCGGCACGTTCACATACGGCTGATGAATTTATTTATGTGAATGAGATAGAGCAGGGTATAGGTATATATATTGATATGCTGGAACAAATTTGCTGATATGAATTTCAACCTGTCGCCCACGCTGCAAAATGCTAAAGTGATATTGCGCCCCCTGCAATTGAGTGATGAAGCCGCCTTGCAACCCATCGCAAATGATAAGGAATGCTGGATGTACAGCCCGACAGACCTTTCGCAGCCCGGCGCATTACATAAATATATGGCCGAAGCTATTGCCGAAAGGGAAGCAGGTATCTGCGTTGTATTCACCATAATTGATGATGCAACCAACCGCATAGCAGGCAGCACCCGCCTGGCCGAAATATCATGGCAGCATGAGCATGCACATTTAGGCTGGACATGGATAGCCCCTGAGTTTCGCGGAACCGGCCTCAACAAAGCCATGAAGTTTGAAATACTGTGCTACGGCTTCGAGGTGCTCGGCCTCAACCGCATTCAACTCCGTGCCGATGAGCGTAATATCCGCTCGTGCAAAGCTATCGCGGGTCTCGGTGCTAAATATGAAGGCACTGTTAGGCAGCATATTAAACTATATGATGGATTTTTACGCAGCTCCGCTTACTATAGCATATTAAAAAGTGAGTGGCCGGAGAGCCCGTTGCATAAATTGAAATTTTAGTAATTAATTAATACCTGTACTGAATTGTAATTAGTTCAGATCACTTCATTACTTGTCCTAAACTTCTTTTGTACGAACAAAAGAAGCAAAAGTCGCCGGCTACGTCCTGCCCGGTGAAAGATTATGCTTTGGCAGGGCTTGTGCTACTCCGGGCATTACTGATGCCGGTTGTTAGGATTATTTGTGGTTTGTGCTTAATTATATTCAATAACTTCATCGAACTATAAAAAAAGAGCGTCGGCCTGCCGGAAAACCGGGCGAGGAGTATGGCCTTGTGCGGCTGAAGGTTTTTTCCGGCTTGATGTTTGGTTACTTTGCATCTAAGGTAAAGTAACTGGCCTCTGCGGCCAAGAGCAGATCAACGTAAACAAAGCATAATCATTAATTAGAGCACAGTTTATCACCTGTCCTAAACTTCTTTTGTGCGAACAAAAGAAGCAAAAGTCGCCGGCTACGTCCTGCCCGGTGAAAGATTATGCTTTGGCGGGGCATATGCTACTCCGGACATTACTGATGCCGGTTGTTATTTTTATTTGCGGTTTTTGCTTTGATGTCGTTATAATTCCCTCCTTGGGGAGGGTAGGGAGGGGTTAGCAGGCTACAGGATTTCTCCTCGCACCCGTTCGAAATGGAAAGTGTTATTTAAAGTCCTCCCTCTCGGGGAGGATTTAGGAGGGGTTTATACCGTTTGCCCGGCAAGTAGGTATAATACCGCCATACGCACGGCCACACCATTCTCCACCTGGTCAAGTATAACGGATTGTTTGCTGTCGGCAACATCACTGGTTATTTCAACGCCGCGGTTTATCGGGCCGGGGTGCATCACCATAATCTCTTTGTCCAGGCTGTCCAGTATCTGCTTGTTCAAGCCATAAAGCATGGTGTACTCACGCAGTGATGGAAAGTATTTAATATCCTGACGCTCTAACTGTATGCGCAGCATGTTGGCTACATCGCACCAGTTAAGGGCTTTTATCAGGTTGTGCTCAACCTTAACGCCCAGCGTGCCAATGTATTTAGGTATCAGCGTTGTGGGGCCGCAAACCATTACCTCGGCACCCAATTGTTTGAGGCAAAGTATGTTGGATAATGCCACGCGCGAGTGCAGTATATCGCCTACGATCACCACTTTTTTACCCGCAACATCACCATACTTTTCGCGGATAGAATAGGCATCCAGCAGGGCCTGGGTAGGGTGCTCGTGCGCGCCGTCGCCCGCGTTTACTATCTGTGCGTTTACATGTTTTGACAGGAAGATGCCCGCGCCCGCATACGGATGGCGCATTACCACCATATCCACTTTCATGGCCAGTATGTTGTTCACGGTATCTATAAGCGTTTCGCCTTTACTTACGGATGATGATGAGGCCGCGAAGTTGACCACATCTGCCGAAAGGCGTTTTTCCGCCAGTTCAAACGACAGGCGGGTACGGGTAGAATTTTCAAAAAATATGTTGGCAATGGTTACATCCCTAAGCGAGGGCACTTTTTTTATAGGCCTGTTCAATACCGCTTTAAAGGTATCGGCAGTTTGTAATATGAGTTCAATATCTGCCTGGTTCAGATCCTTAATGCCTAAAAGGTGCCTTGTGCTTAATCCTGCCATGTTATGTTGATTTCGAATTTCGGATGTCCGATCTCGAATTTTTTTATTTTCGTTAATGTTTTAGTATGCCTGCCGGCCTTGTAACCTATTTTATCTCGCTCAGCAGTTCTATTTTGTCCTCTCCATCGGTTTCTTTCCAGCTAACCACCACGCGCTGCGAGGCAATAGAATCTACCTCTATGCCTACATAATCGGCAGCTACAGGTATATGCCTCGAGTAACGTCGGTCAACCAGTGTCAAAAGTTCCACCTTTTCCGGGCGGCCAAAGGCCAGCATGGCATCCATGGCGGCACGTATGGTACGGCCTGTCCACAATACGTCATCCATCATCACCACCTTTTTACCCTCAATAATAAAATCAATACGGGTTTGGTTAGGCACCAGCGGACTTTCGCGCCTGCGGAAATCATCCCGGTAAAAGGTGATATCCAGGTCGCCCTGTAAAATGGTATCGTCAGGTAATATCTTGCGCAATTCTTCGGCCACACGTTTGGCCAAAAATATGCCGCGGGGCTGTATGCCTATAAGTACGGTATTTGAAAAATCATTATGATTCTCGATCAACTGACGACACAAACGTTGTATTGTTATCTGAAATTTCTGACCGTCGAGCAGTGTTAGATTTAGCATCGCTGGGATAGATTTGGGCAAAAATAGGAAAAAGTTTGGGTTTAATACCAGCCCTTGCATCATGTTTAATTAAAGATGCCTATCTTGACTTTAATTTTACCGCCCCGCCTTATGCCTTATTTTAAGCAGTTATTAATTGTATGTGTTGTATTTATAACCGGTTTTAGCAATGCTTATTGCCAAACAGATACCGCCGGAATAAAAAAGTACATCGCTGCTGCCGAAGCCTATCAAACCAAATATCCGGCTGAAAAACTGTATCTCCATTTTGATAAACCTTACTATGCCGCGGGCGATACCATTTGGTTTAAGGCTTATTTGTTGATGGCTGCAAATGGGGCCCCATCTGTTAAAAGTTCAAAGCTGTATGTATCATTACTAAATGATAAAAACGGCGAGGTACAAAAACTTGCCGTGCCCGTAGCATCAGGCCTTGCGCAGGGGTATATGGTGCTTGATGATAAAACGCTGGCCGATGGTGGCTATACTATCCGCGCGTATACCAACTGGATGGGTAATTTTAATGAGGATCATTTTTTTCATAAACAGTTTTACATCGGCAGGCCTGCTGCCGATTCGTGGCTGGTATCATCATCGCACACTATAAAAAAAGTGGCCAATGGTACCGAGGTTAACCTATCTCTGCAAATTAAGGATATGCAGCAACGCCCCGAGGGCTATAAGGATGTTGAGATGCGCATATTGAGCGGCAGTAAACCCTTATTTAAAAGCACACATGTTACGCCTGATAACGGCATCATCAACACTACGTTTATAATACCTGCAAAGGCTGATACGGGCAGTTTAAGCATTAGCCTGGCCAACATTAAAAATAAAGCGCAAACAGCATCTTTTCCGTTTTACAGCGGTGTAGCGCAAAATATTGATGTACAGTTTATGCCCGAGGGCGGCAGCCTCGTAGCAGGGCTTTATAGCCGTGTAGCCCTCAAGGTAATTGGTGAGGATGGGCTTGGCGTAAATATAAAAGGCAGTGTATTCAATTCAAAAAGTGAGGAAGTAAGCGTATTTACAACTACCCATAATGGTATGGGCATGTTTGCCCTGATGCCGCAGGCCGGTGAAAAATATATGGCTAAAATACAGGTGAATGATAGTACCGTGATCAGCCATAAGCTGCCCGAAGTGCAGGCTTCAGGGTTGGTATTGAGGGTTGATAACATTTCTAAGTCCGACTCGGTGATCATCTATGTTACCGGTACGCCGGATATGGCAGGTAAGCATTTTTCATTGATCGCGCAGTCGCGGGATGTAGTGTATTTTGGTTTGCCCCTGGTTTTAAACAAGGGTGTTTATAACAGGGTAATAAGCAAACAGCTTTTCCCTACCGGCATTGCGCAGGTAATGCTGATGAATGAGCTTAACCAGCCACTTAACGAGCGCCGCTTTTTTGTTGATCATCATGATGGGCTGCATATTAAACCTGCCACTGCACAAAGCTATTTGCTGAGAGATAGCATCAGCATCGGGTTAGATGTTACTGGCAGGGATGGCAAACCCGTTATCGGCAGTTTTTCGGCCTCGGTAACGGATGACGGGCAGATCAGGCATGATGGATATGTCGACAATATAATAAGCCGCATGTTGCTTACCGCCAACCTAAAAGGATATGTTGAGCAACCGGCATGGTATTTTAAGGATGATACGTTAACTACCCGCCGTGCGTTGGATATATTGCTGCTTACCCAAGGGTGGACGAATTATAATACTACTGATATTTTAAAAACAGATACCGGGCTTAAATACATTGCCGAGGCTAATAATAGCCTATCGGGCAAGGTGACAGGATTATTTAAAAAGCCTATGAAGAATGCCAGGGTCACCATCCTGTCCACCCTGAGCAGCGACTTGTTTATTGCAGATACCCAAACAGACGATAACGGGCTGTTTACTTTTACTGACCTGCCTGTTACTGATACCATAGCCTATACACTCAAGATACACAATGCCAAGGGTAAAGTACCTAACGGCGCTATAAAGGTGTTTGAGCCTTTGCCAATGTGGCCAATGGCCGCACAACCACTCAAGCCTGTGCCATGGTTTTACAAAAGCGACCCAACCCTGCTGAATTATCTGCAAGCCAACAAGCAGCAGGCCGAAAAGAATAATAAGCTCAATGCCGGTAATGTTAAAGGGCCTATACTTGATGAGGTAAATATTAAAGGTAAAAAGGCAAGTAAAAGAATAGGTATGGCCTGGGCCACGCCCGTAAAACAGATAGAAGAAAAGGAACTTATTGAAGCCCGGCGCACAACGCTCAAGGATTTGTTATACAGCAAGCTTAAACGTTTCCGTATTTCCAATACTTATTCTCCAACAATATTCACTAAAATAGGTATTCAACGCCAGGATAACTATGTTTATGAGTCGATCCTGATAGGCGATGTGGTGGTTGACGGCATGAGTATTAGGAGATTATTAGGTGATGCTATACCTGGCGACCCTACCGGGAATGGATTTAGCTCCGCGGCTCCTGATGAGTTCTTTACTAACGTGAATTCATTTTTTACCCGTTTAAGTGCCGAGGATGTAAAAGATATTCAGATGATGCGCACGGATGTTAGTTACATTTTATCTGTTACCACCCGCAGTGGCGCGGGGCCAACCTTGAGTGGCAGCACCTTTGGCAGTTATGTGTATCGCCCTATGCCATTACAGCCGCATAAGGATTTTTATCGCCCCCGTTATACTGTAAAAGATGTTAATGTACCCGATTATCGCTCAACCATCCACTGGGAACCTAACATTATAACCGATGATAAGGGTAAAGCAAACTTCTCCTTTTTTGCAGGAGCAAAACCGGGGACATATACACTGATTATAGAAGGTACTTCGCTCGATGGGCGTTACGGCTGCCGTGTTGAAAAGATAACTATCAGCGAGCAGCAAAAATCAAAGTGATACATCCGGTTAAACGGTAACGTTTGTTAACATTGAATAGTTGATACCGCATACGGTAAAAACAGCATAAGCAGTAACATGGGCAGCAGGCAAAGGGCTATTATAATGTTGACTGTTTTTAAAGAGGTATTATAACCGGCCCAGTTATAAATGATATGCCTTGCCAACATGCCATAACTTAAAGCGGCAAGCGCGGCGCTAACGATCATAGATATAACTACCGCCGATTTATTTATTTGCGGGGTAAACAGCACGGCTATCGACACAAAAAATAAAACTACGATGATAAGTGCCGAATGCTTAGGGGTAAAAATTTTATTCACGGTATCAATATAAAAAAGCCGCTGTACCTAAATACAGCGGCTTTGCTATGAAGAATTAAATTTACTTAATGCTTATTTTGAATCTTCCTGAGATTTGCGGGCTTCGCTTTCAGCGCCTTCCATCTGTTGTTTCAATTGTGCAAGTACGCTAAGATCACCTAAAGTAGATTTCTCAACAGAATCTTTCACTTTTTTAACAGCATTGCTGGCAGCTTTAGCTTCCTTCTTGCGGTTCTCAAAGTCCTGAACGCGTGCTTCGGCGCGTGCTTCTTCCCAGATGCGTGAGTGAGAAATAACGATACGTTTGTTCTCTTTGTTAAACTCAATGATCTTGAATTCAGCAGTTTCGTCAGCTTTAACGCTTGTGCCGTCCTCTTTAACCAGGTGTTTGGTTGGCGCAAAGCCTTCAACACCGTAAGGTAAAGCTACGATAGCACCTTTATCAGTTACTTTTAATACTGTACCTTCATGTATCGAGTCGATAGTGAATACGGTTTCAAAAGTATCCCAAGGGTTTTCTTCAAGTTGTTTGTGGCCCAGGCTCAGTTTACGGTTGTCGGTATCAAGCTCCAGAACTACTACGTTCAGTTTCTCGCCAACTTTAGTAAACTCATTAGGGTGATTCACTTTTTTAGACCATGAAAGATCAGAGATGTGGATCAAACCGTCGATACCGTCTTCCAGTTCAACAAACACACCAAAGTTGGTCATGTTTTTAACTGTAGCTACGTGTTGAGTACCAACAGCGTATTTATCGGCAGCTTGTTGCCATGGATCAGGCGTTAATTGCTTAATACCTAATGACATTTTGCGCTCTTCACGATCCAAAGTAAGTACCTGAGCTTCAACCTCGTCGCTTACTTTCAGGAATTCCTGAGGGTTACGCAGGTTTTGTGACCATGACATTTCTGATACGTGGATCAAGCCTTCAACACCAGGGGTGATTTCAAGGAATGCGCCGTAATCAGCAACAGTAACAATTTTACCTTTAACTTTTGAGCCAACCTGGATGTTTTCATCCAAATTTTGCCAAGGGTGCGGGGTAAGTTGTTTTAAGCCAAGGGCGATACGTTTTTTCTCGTCATCAAAGTCAAGTACCACAACGTTGATCTTTTGATCAAGCGCAAGTACTTCACGCGGATGCTCGATACGGCCCCATGATATATCGGTAATGTGCAGTAAGCCGTCAACGCCACCAAGATCGATGAATACACCGAAGTCAGTAATGTTTTTAACGGTACCTTCCAATACCTGGCCTTTTTCAAGGCGTGCAACAATCTCAGTTTTTTGGTTCTCCAGATCGTCCTCGATAAGAACTTTGTGAGATACCACAACGTTTTTGAATTCGTGGTTGATTTTAACAACTTTGAATTCCATAGTTTTACCAACGTACACATCGTAATCACGGATAGGTTTGATATCGATCTGTGAACCTGGTAAGAAGGCTTCAACGCCCATTATATCAACAATTAAACCACCTTTGGTACGGCTCTTAACAAAACCGGTGATGATCTCATCGTTATCTAAAGCAGCATTAATGCGCTCCCATGATTGTTGTGTTTTTGCACGTTTGCGTGAAAGTACTAACTGGCCGTTAGCATCTTCCTGCGATTCAACAAAAACCTCAACTTTATCGCCTACCTTAAGGTCAGGCATATCACGGAATTCAGAAGCCGACACTAAACCGTCTGACTTGAACCCTACGTTTAACACAACATCTTTACTGTTGATGTTCACTACAGTACCTGTAATGATCTCGCCTTTAGTGATTGAGCTAAATGTACCATCGTACAATTGCTCAAGCTTCTGGCGCTCTTCGTCATTGTAGTTGCCGAATTTTTTGTCATCAGCATCCCAGTCAAAATCTGCTGATGGGGTTGCCAGTTGTAGTTTGATGTCGTCAATAGAAAATGAATCAGCTTCTGATTCAATTGTTTCTTTTTGCGCAGAGGCATTTACTGAATCGAGTTCAGCTTGCTTCGCTTTTAATTCTTTTTCTGCTTCTTGTTTTTTTGCCATTAAATAAATTTTCTCCTTTTCCCAATTATAAATTGGGACTGCAAAGGTACAGATATATTTTTGGTACAAAAAAATTTATTTAATGTTAAATGTTGATTTTAAGGCAGTTTTTATCAACATCACATCATTTTCTCGGTATCGGATGCTAATCCTTCGCCTACAACATCAAATACATCCATATATTTATTAAAGATGTTTTGGCGGTAAGCTATCAGTACATTATCAATGGCGTTTTCCTGCGAGGGGGTAAAAGGGGTAGGCCATACACGCATACATATACGTTTAAGCGCGTAAGCAATGTGCTGGGTTTCGGCATAGGAGTGCAGGTAGCGTTCTTTTTTAAACATGGCGAAGAACCGCAGAAATATATCCGGATCATCCATGCCGCTGAATTGCAAAAAGTTAACTATTACATCGCTGTTACAAGCCTGTAAATGATCGTAAAAGTCATCCGGGTTAACCTCACCGGTGGTGATAAGCAGGTTATCAAGTATCAGCTCAATAGCAATATGGCCTAAAAAAAACGGCTTTACAGCCGAGCCTGCTATAACCGGGGCCAGTTCAAGCCTTAGCGCATGCGAGTGTTCGGCAAAAAAAGCGGATGAGTGAAAATGTCTGTCAACTTCCAGGTGTTTTTTCCAGCCGCCTATCAGGGCGTTAACGCGCGGGTCAGGGTGTTCCAGTTTCTCGGGATGAATAATTACGTTTTTATCGGCATTCTTGAGCAGGTCGGGCAGCACGGTGCCCAACACAAAATAGCAGTTTGTGTTATCACGCTCATAGTAGTAATGCGACAAAAAATTCATAGGTGGCGTTTGAATTAAATTTTACGCGATCATCACAATTTACTAATTTTTAATGAGAACGGTGGCAATAATGTTATTATTTTATCTTTGCAGCTTTTGAAAATTACGTACAATGAACTTTGTTGAAGAATTACGCTGGCGGGGCATGCTGCATGATATTATGCCCGGAACTGAGGACGAACTGAATAAAGGTATGGCCTCGGGCTATATCGGTTTCGACCCTACTGCCGATTCGCTGCATGTGGGCCACCTTACCCAGATCATGACGCTGATCCACTTTCAGCGCGCGGGCCACAAGCCTTACGCGTTGGTTGGCGGTGCTACCGGCATGGTGGGCGATCCGTCGGGCAAATCGCAGGAGCGTAATCTGCTGTCAGAAGATGTGCTTCAGCATAACCTGGAGTGTGTTAAAAAGCAGTTGGAGCAATTTCTGGATTTTAACAGCGGTGCCAACAGCGCCCAAATGGTTAATAATTACGACTGGTTCAAAAACTTTACTTTCCTTGATTTTATACGCGATGTGGGTAAACACATCACTGTAAATTATATGATGGCTAAGGATTCGGTAAAGAAACGCCTTGAGGGTGATACCGGCATGTCGTTCACGGAATTTACTTACCAGTTGGTGCAGGGCTATGATTTTTACTACCTCTGGAAAAACCATAACTGTATACTGCAAATGGGCGGCAGCGACCAATGGGGCAACATAGTTACCGGTACCGAATTTATACGCCGTAAAGACGCGGGTTCGGCCTTTGCGCTAACTACCCAGTTAATTAAAAAGGCTGATGGTACTAAATTCGGTAAAACCGAAAGCGGCGCAGTATGGCTTGATCCTGCGCGCACATCGCCTTACCAGTTTTACCAGTTTTGGCTGAATAGTACTGATGCCGATGCCAAAAGTTACATCCGTATATTTACTTTACTGGACCGAGAAACAATCGAAGCCCTGGATGCCGAGCATGATGCCGCACCGCATTTGCGCATATTGCAAAAGGCTTTGGCGAAGGATATAACTATACGCGTACACGGTGAAGCGGCTTACGAAAAAGCGATCAAATCGTCAGACTTTTTATTCGGGAACGTAGGCATCGAATTTTTGAATGAACTTACCGATGCCGAGGTAAAAGGCATATTTGAAGGTGTGCCTAACTTTAATATATCACTTGCCGAACTTAATCAAGGCATCAGCGCTACCGAATTATTAGCCGGTAAAACAGCCGTGTTTCCGTCAAAAGGCGAAGCTAAAAAGATGATACAAGGTGGCGGCGTTGCGGTAAATAAAAATAAAATAGCTACGCCTGATGATGTATTTAATGCTGATCACCTGATAAACGGGAAATACCTGGTAGCACAAAAAGGAAAGAAAAATTATTTTTTAATTATTGCTGAATAAACATAATTTACGACATTTTGTATTTATATTTGTATAAATGTCGGTAAGTTATGAAAAAGGATGAAAAAAATCAGTTGAGTGAGCCGATGGTTGCCTATCTGCCATCGCCCACTCCATATTACAATTTGCTGGGCAGCAATAAATCATTAAAATTCAATACCGAGTTTGATGTTGTTAACCTGGCAAGGCAGGGCTTTCCGAAACATGTGCTGCTTAGCCTTGCCAAAAAAATATCGCTCAACATTCAGGAGCTGGCCAATATTTTGCATATCTCTGAGCGTACGCTACAGCGCTATGAGGATGATGCCATCATCAAAAAGGAATATGCTGAAAAGGCTGTTGAACTGGCCCGCCTGTACAAACGCGGCGAGGAGGTTTTTGGCGCTGCCGATAAATTTAAACAATGGATAAAAACCCCATCGTATATATTTAAAGGTGAAACGCCGGTTTCATTACTGGATACCTCGGCAGGTTTTGATATGGTATTCCGTGAGTTGGGCCGTATTGAGCATGGTATATTTGCTTAGCGTGTAAATGATAGTTTACCGTATTACCAGCTACGATTACGGGCGCGACCTTACCGGAACCGGCGCGCGCTTGTATGGCGGCCGCTGGAACAGCGAAGGCAGGCCGATGCTGTACACCGCATCATCACGCTCATTAGCTGTGCTGGAGGTATTGGTGCATTTACCGCCCTTGTTAGTGCCCGATAATTATTGCCTTGTTGAAATTGAACTGCCGGCGAACAGTATATTACAGATAGATGTGCAATCATTACCTGAAAACTGGCATGACATATCCGTATCGCGCATAACAAGGCAAATAGGTGATGAGTTCCTGAAAAAAGGAGAGCATCTTATTTTATCCGTTCCATCCATCATTGTACCGGCTGAATTTAATTACCTGATCAACCCGAGGCATCCCGATATGGAAAAGGCCCGTATTGTTAATGTTTCGCCTTTCAGGTTTGATGACAGGCTTTTGTAGCAAAAAGGACCTTTACAGGTCCTTTAATAATTCCAGCTTCTTTTGATTGTATTCTTCCTGCGAGATCAGGCTGTTATCAAAAAGCATTTTTAGTTTCTTGAGCTTTTCGGTCAGTTCGTCGGGCTTGGCAACAGGTTCTTCCTTAACAGCAACAGGCTCAGGTACCGGTGTTGGTTCAGGCAGTATTACCGGAGCAGGTGCGGGTGGCTGTATGGCAACATGACCGGGGTTATCAATATTTACCGAGCCTGATTCGGCACGTTTTTCTTCCAGATCGCGCAGGCGGCGGGCTTCACGCTCGGCTTCTTTACGCTCCTGAGCGTATTGGTAAAGTTTGCGGGCCTGCACTTTGGGCAGGTAATCAACACCCATTTCGGCACCGTTAACGGTTTTTACAGTGAATACCGCGCCAATAATTTCTTCCTTGGTGTGCACGTCAACAACGTCCTTCCAAACAAAATCAATAAACTTGATGGAAAGGCCAAGGTTTGCCGGGGTAAAAAACAGTACGCGCTTGTTGGTAAGCGCAATACAATCCGGAAACAGGTTTACCAGCGGTTTTTTTTGTACGGCTATGTATAATATCTCTTCGCCGGTTGTAAGCAGGTCAACAAGGCGGGTATATACTTTTTCAACGGCAGCGGCATCCTGCTGATCGTTTAGAAATTTCTCTATCATATTTTTAGCTTTTGGGCTCACGCAAAAATAGCAAAATACTGATAGGTGCAAATAAAGTTTACGCTATCAGTAAATTACAGCCGCGAATGTCCGAATTATCAAAGCGGCCCAGTATCTCAAATGAGCCATCAGCATAAACCCTGCCCAGATCCTGCGTGGCAATGAATGAGCAGGAATTGATGTTGGCCAGATCGATAATATTAATGCCGCCCGTTTTACCGGTGCCTATTAAACTCAGCGGATCATTTGGGTCGCGGAGGGTGATGCGCATCCAGGGTGGGCAGTTAAATATACCCTCGCCTTTTGAGTAAGCCTGAGAGAGCAACTCCGTCATGCCGTACTCTGAGTGTATTGAACTCACCCCAAAGCCCCGGCAAAGCGTAGCGTGCAGTTCATCACGTATCATTTCCTTGCGGCGGCCTTTCATACCGCCGGTTTCCATCACTATCAATTCCGGATAGTTGATCGGGTATAGTTCAATAAAGTTGAGCAGGGCAAAGGTTACGCCTAACAATAAAGTGGGCTTTTTTAGCTCCTGTTGTTTTTTAAGCTGATGAAACAGGTCGGCATGGTTGTACAGGTAAAAGCCGCTGTCGGGATTGTTTGATTGTTTAATCAAATCATCAGCCATGTAAATAAGTGATGATCCCTCACGCTCCAGGTAAGAGGGCAACAAGGCCAGCACGGTATATTCACTTATATCGCCATAAAACAAACCAAATGCCTTATGGAAGCTCTGCACATACCAGCTTACATCGGTAACGTGATGGCGGCTGGTAACCATGCCCGTAGTGCCCGAACTGGTAAAGGTTAGCTCAATATCATCATGCGAGGTAACTACCGCCTGCGATTTAAAGAATTCCACCGGCATAAAAGGGATGGCTGTAACCTCCTTTACCAAAACTGCGTCAACATTCAATCCGCTTAAAAACTCCTTGTAAACAATGTTATACTCAGCCTGATACCTGAATACTTCAAGTGCAGTATGATTGAAGTCGGCCTCGTTGCTGATAGAAAATACTTGCTCTTTACCGGGTTTGTTCATCACTGCAAAGATAATTAATTGCCCGGCCATGCAAATTTAACGGCTGCCGTACCTATCATATTAAAGTAAAATGCGCGTTTAGGTAAACAAGCGTTATGCTTAGTGGTTGTAATATTGCAGCTAAATACATAGATGATACCAAATATTTAAAGAGCTTATGAAAACGTTAAAATTTTTAAAACTCCCGCTTTTGTTAAGCGTGTTTTTTATACTTACTTCGGCCGCTGATGCAGGTAAGGAAACAGAAAGGATTAATAAATCAACCGAGGTGCTTACGGCATTCACCAAAATGAAGGAGAGCATACCGCATGAACTTTTGCAGGAATACCAGGGCCTGGTGGTAATCCCTAAACTAATAAACGCGGGTTTTGGCATTGGCGGTAAACGCGGTAAGGGTGTAGCTATGGTAAAACTGGCCGACGGTAGCTGGAGCGATCCGGTATTTATTACCATGACCGGCGGTAGTATCGGTTTTCAGATTGGTGTTCAATCAGTTGACCTGGTATTGGTGTTTAAAAGCAAGGGTGTGTTAACCAAGGTTAAAAACGGCGACTTTACTATCGGTGGCGATGTGTCGGCAACGGCTGGTCCGGTTGGCCGCAGTTCGAGCGCAAGCACTGACCATGAACTGGATGCCGAGATCTACTCATACTCGCGCAGTAAAGGCTTATTTGCCGGTATCAGCATCAATGGTTCAAACCTGGCAATTGATAAAACATCTATTGCTAACTACTATGGCGCAAAGGCTACCTCGCAGGATATATTCGCTTCATCAAAAAGCTCAACCGAGGAAGTTAAAAATCTTAAAGCTACTTTGGCCAAGATGTAATTTATTGTAACGTGTAAAACCGATACGAAAAGCCAATCCTGCACAGGGTTGGCTTTTTTAGTTTGATACCAGGCCGGAGATAATGTTGATGCTTAATGCAACGATTGCCGTATTAAATACAAACGATACCAGGCCATGCACCAGCGCCAAACGCCGGATGCGGCGTGAGGAGATTTCCACGTCAGACACCTGGAACGTCATCCCGACTACGAAAGAGAAGTATACAAAATCGAGATAATCGGGCAGGGGCTCATCCGGAAATTGCAGGCCTGTAGGTGCGTCAGGTTTATCAGCCTGTAAATCGTAATAAATATGGGCATACCGCATGGTAAAAAGGGTATGTACCAGCCACCACGAAGTAATAACCGCCCCAAGTGCCAAAAAAACGTTCGCGGTAACTTCATCATCCGCATGGCCCTTGGTTGATTTCAGTAATATATAAATGGCCGATAAACTGATCAAAGCGGCACCTAATACAATAATGAATATCAACGTGCGGCTTGAATCTTCCAGACTGGCTATTTTGCGGATCTCGCGCGGATGGGCACCAAATATCACCACCCAATCCAGTATAATAATGCTCAGGGCAAAGCCTATCCAGGTGGTAAGGATGGTTGCGGGTATTGATTCGGCACGGAAAATAAAGAATGCGCCTGAAGCTACCAGCAGCGAGATATAGATACGGTAATTCGCGTCTATGCGCAAAAATAATCCTTTGGGTTTACGCAATTTGGGGTGATGCCGCTCATGTATCAAATATGAGTAAACGGCGGCAAATTATTATACGCCTTTGCTGATGAATTTTTAGTCGCCGATAATTTCGGCTACACGGCCTACTTGCCCGTCTTCCAGCCTAACCTTTATACCGCGCGAATGAAAGGCCGCGCTGGTAAGCAGCTTTTCAACAATGCCGCGGGTACGTTTGCCGCTTCGCTGATCTTTTTTCAGGATGATATCAACCTCCAGGCCGGGATAAATATCTTCGCGGCGCTGGCCGTTGTTGCCGCCGCCTTCGCTGCTGAGCCTGAATGTGGGTATACCTGCCATAATATTAATGTGAGGATACAAATTTAAGCCCAACAATTGAACTTATCAGCGTAGCGATAAAAAATAAACGCCAGAAGCTGGCAGGCTCCTTAAAAAACATGATGCCGATAATTACCGTGCCTACCGCGCCGATGCCCGTCCAAACTGCATAGGCAGTGCCCAAAGGCAGGGTTTGGGTAGCTTTATAAAGCAGGATCATGCTCAAGGTCAAAAAAAACAGGAACCCACCGATCCACGACCAGTACAGGCTGCCCGAAGCTTCTTTGGCCTTGCCCAAACAGGTGGTAAAGCCAACCTCGCAAAGGCCGGCTATGATGAGGATAAACCAGTTCATGTGGGCAAATATCAGCTTTTTGCCAGATACTGATCTATAAAATTAATAATCTCCTTATCACCGCCTTCTTCAAAGCCATTAATTTTTTTAACCACTTTATTGTGCTGATCTACGATATATATCTGTGGGATGAAGCCTAAGTTGTAACGTGCGTCGGCACGGTTTTTCTCGGCAGGTTGTATTAAAAGTTGCTGCCAGGGCATTTTTTCCTGCGCCATGGCGGTTTGCCAATCGGCTTTTTCATCATCTATAGATATACTTACCATGCGTATATTATCAGAGGGTACCTGGCTATATATCTTTTTTAGGGATGGTATTTCTTTTCTGCACGGGCCGCACCAGCTTGCCCAAAAAATTACAATGTTCAGCTTTTTGGTACTGTCGAGCACAGGCAGCGACTGATTTTTTACATCGAAAAAATGGCTTTGTAAAAAAATATTTTTACTGGCCGGTTGGTCATCAATAAATTGTTTAAACTGCCGCCCTTTGTGTGAGGTCTTTACGGCATCGCTAAAATTATTGTAAAAGGTTTCGAGCGTTTTGTGGTCAAAATCATACTGCAGATTTTGCAAAGCGTGTATTGTGTAAAAAGCATCGGGTGTTCCTTTTATGAGTTTGTTTATCCTTGCAGCCTGGGCTGTCCTTTGATTGGAGTCAATACTGATCTGTATAAAAGGAAGATCGTAATTTTTAAAGTAGAATTTATTTTGCGGCCCGCCCGTAACCATCGCTTTAGCGTTCGGTTTAGAAAAATCACCTTTAATTTCAATAGTGCCGGGTTCGAGCATAAAACTATCATAGCCATTTCGGCCTTGAGCCGTAATCTTCGCTTCCTGATGTGTTACAAATAAAGGCTCTTGTTTACCATCGCGATTATAGGTTAGCATAACCAGGTCCGGCTCAATTACGGTATCTGGGTGGATGTTAAATTCAAATTGGCTATTAGTGATTTTGGCAGAATCAAACGGCTCGCCACCGATAGGATAGGTTTTGGCCAGATACACCATACCGGTATTAAGTCCTTTAATATCACCTTTGATGATTACCGTATTATTTTGCTTGCAGGATGCAAAAAGGAACGCAGCAAATGCGAGAATGAGAAGTGTTTTTTGTTTAGGCAGAGTGGTGAAATACATACGATCAGATATACTTTTATTGTAAATCTACCTATACCTGATCGTATTTTAGTAATTATTCAACCAATTTATTTACAGCCTGTTCAACCTTATCAAACTTAAAATTTGAGAGTAACTCGTTAAACGCCGCGCTGATGTGCTCATTACCCAGGTTGCCTATGCTGCCCTCATGGGTGTGGTTAACCGTTTTTTCGGGGTTAAAGTTGCCTTGTTCAATAGCCATGCCTACCTGTTTGTAAGCATCGCGGAAAGGCACACCGTTGAGCACCTGTTTGTTTACCTCTTCAACACTAAACAGGTAGGCATATTTAGGATCGTCCAGAATATTGGTTTTTACCTCGATGTTTTGCAGCATAAAGGTGGCCATGTGCAGGCAATTCTTCAGTTCCGTAAACGCCGGGAACAATAGCTCCTTCAGCAATTGTAGTTCGCGGTGATAGCCCGATGGTAGGTTGGTGGTCATCATGGCCACATCATTAGGCAGGGCTTGCAGGCGGTTACATTTACCGCGCATAATCTCCCAAACATCCGGGTTTTTTTTATGCGGCATTATGCTGCTACCGGTGGTCAGGTTTTCGGGGTAGCTTACAAAGGCGAAGTTCTGGCTCAGGTACAGGCATTGGTCCATAGCCATTTTAGCCAGGGTTGCCGCTATTGATGATAGCGCCTGCGCAATGATCCGCTCGGTTTTGCCACGCCCCATTTGCGCGTAAACAACGTTATAGTTTAAGCGCTCAAAACCCAGCAACTGCGTGGTAAGCGTGCGGTTAAGCGGGAACGACGAGCCATAACCCGCCGCCGAACCCAATGGGTTTTTGTTGGTAATTTTATAAGCGGCTAATACCAGCTCAAGGTCATCGGCCAAACTTTCGGCATAAGCGCCAAACCACAGGCCGAATGATGATGGCATGGCCACCTGCAAATGGGTATAACCCGGCAGCAATACATCCTTATGTTTTTCGCTGAGTTCAATTAATTGCTTAAACAGGTTTTCGGTTTCGGCAACCACTTGTTGCAACTCATGGCGAAAAAACAATTTCAGGTCAACCAGTACCTGGTCGTTACGTGAACGGCCGCTGTGAATTTTTTTACCGGCCTCGCCAATGCGGCGGGTGAGTAGCAACTCTACCTGTGAGTGTACATCCTCTACATGTTCTTCAATCACAAAGTCGCCGTTGGCTATTTCTTTGTAGATGTTTTTTAGTTCGGCCTGCACCACATTAAGATCCTCGGCGCTCATCAGGTCAATACTTTGCAGCATACGCGTATGTGCCAGTGAGGCAAGCACGTCAAAAGCGGCCATCTGGCGGTCAAACTCGCGGTCGCGGCCCACGGTAAAATCTTCTACTAACTGGTTAACGTAGGTGGTTTTTTGCCAAAGTTTGCTCATGCTGCAAATATGGTAATTTATAGGGAATGTATACCGTTTAAAATGATACCTCACCCCAGCCCTCTCCAAGGGAAAGGGAGTATAAGAATATATAAAAACTCCTGTCATTTCGAACGAGGTACGAGGAGAAATCTGTCGCCGTCTATAAACATTGGCAGATCCCTCGCTATCGCCCGGGATGACAAATTATATAATTATGAAAAGATACGTCATTGCCAGGTACGAAGCAATCTCTTTAAGATATTCCCTTAGACAAGTCGCTCAGAGATTGCTTCGTACCTCGCAATGACGGTAGTTAAGGTAGAATTGAACAAATTCTACCCGCCACATCCTTGCCGCTGCTTAGCGCCGCCTCTACGGTGCCCATGGCGGTGCCTTCATATAAGTACTCGCCGCAAAAGTATATGGTATCGTCAACAGGCTTGTAAAGTGTTTCGCGGGCCTTGTCACTGCCCACCATGTCATAAGCGTATGAGCCAAGGGTAAAAGGGTCGGCGGTCCAGTTGGCAATGTGCCAGGCTATCAGGTTGCTTTTTAATATACCCGGCGGTATCTTAAAAATATGGCTTAGTGATGTCAGGGCTGAATGCAGCAAATCCTCATCACTTACATCCTTTTTATCAAAAGCGGCGGGTCCGCCTAACCATCCGGTAAGTATAGGTGATGCGTCGGGCGATTGCGTCCACCAGGTGGGTATGGCCTCACTGCTCAGCAAAAAGCCCATATTTTTCAGATCAGCACCGGCCAGTTTGGCTATATCGTTATCATGCCAAAACGCATGATCAAATTCAAGGAGCACTTTAATTATCGCCCCAAAGCCTATTTTTTTTATGGCAGCTAATTGCTCAGGTATTTGCGGGGTAAAAGCAATAGCGCTTTTTATGCCTGGTTCGGCCTTTAAAACACCAAGTGGTAATGCTATGATGGCTTTTTCCGCGGTGTACACTTTGCCATCTTCGGTCGCCACGCTAACCCGGCCTTTTTCCCAGCGAACGTGTTTTACCACCGAACCTAAAACTATGCTGTTACCCGCGGCTTTGCAGGTATCTGCCAGGTATTTTATCATTCGGCAATAACCGCGGGCAACACGGTACTGGTCGTCCTCTTCGTGCTGCCACTCGTTCCCCAGGGCTTTGGCGCCGGCCAGATCAGGGTTGGCGGTATCATAGCCCGATACAAAACGGATGGCGCTTTTGCGCAGGGGCGCGTAACGTTCATCACTGAAATATGTATCCAAAAACTCGCTCAGGGGTATATCCTGCTGCAACGAGCTAAGTTTATCAAGCAGTTCGTCCCAGCCCTCAATCATTTCTTCGTTTTGCGTAAAGCGGCCGTTATCGTACTGCCACATTTCAAAACCGGCAGGCTGATATTTTAATCCGGCTTCATCCAGCAATTGCAGCGTAACGGGCAGGTTGCCATGTACAAACTCGGCACCAAGCTCGGCCTGCTGAAAAAATAATTCATTGTAAATAGTATGTATGCGGCCCCCGGTGCGGTTGCGCGCCTCAAGCACGGTAACGCTTTTACCGGCCTGTGTTAGCTTGTGGGCGGCCATTAGGCCTGAAGCACCTGCGCCAATTACAAGTACGTTTGTTGTTTTCATAAAAAAAATGGTAGATAAAGCAAATTAACAAAACATGCGCCTTAACTACAACCGTATTCAATAATGCTTGTTATCATCCATATAAAACTCAATTAAATGCCCGAAGGACCCACCATTATCATCGCCAAAAAAAACCTGCAAAAATTTAAGGGTAAACGGGTTGTGGCTGCCATTGGCTATACCCCGGCTTTTGAGCCGGCTATGCTGGAGGGCAAAGTGCTTACTGATATTAAAAGCTGGGGCAAGCACCTGCTGTTATGTTTTGGTAAGCTCACCGTACGGGTGCATTTTATGCTCTTCGGCTCCTATAAAATTGATGAACCCGGCAAGCGTAACGCCGTGTTGCAATTGGAGTTCACTAACGGTATACTGTACTTTTATGTAGCTAAATTACTGCTGATTGAAGATGATTTGGATAAAGTTTACGATTGGCAGGCGGATATTATGAATGATGATTTTAATCCCAAAAAAGCCATTGAAAAAATTAAAGCCAAACCCGGCCGCATGATATGCGATGTACTGTTGGATCAGCAGGTATTTTCGGGCGTGGGCAATATTATCAAAAATGAGGTGCTGTTTCGATCAAAGATACATCCGGCAAGTATAGCCGATACTATACCTCCTAAACGGCTTAAAGCACTTATTGCCGAAACAGTTGCCTACAGTTTTAAGTTTTTGGATCAGAAGCAGGCCGGAACGTTGAGCCGTAACTGGCAGGCTTATGAGCAGGAGGAATGCCCGCGCAACCATGTGCCCTTTGTAAAAAAAGACCTCGGTAAAACCAAACGCCACTGCTTTTATTGCGAGCGGTGCCAAAAATGCTACAACTGAGCTACTCTTTTTTAAACAGGGTGGTATGGCCGCCCTGGGCTATGTTTAATTCTTTTTTCGCGGTATCAATAGTAATCACAATGTCTGCCGGTTCAAAGCTGAATTTGCCTGGTGCTGTAGGCTCAAGCGGAAAGGCGTTTTGCCCGGTTGCCTGGGCAGTAAGCATGTCGTCCTTTTTGGCCACGGTTATTTTCATAGCCGCCTGGGCGAGGCCATAAACGCCAACATATTTATCCATATCAGCCTCATTAAGTTTTATATTGCTGAAAACGGGTAATTGATAAGGTTGACCGAAGTATAGTTTTAACGCGGCAAGGCCTATGTTGTTAACCGAATAGGTGCCGCCGTTGCTGCAAATGGCAATAGTTAGTTTTTCTGTGGGATAGTAAGACAGGTCAGCATTAAATGAGTCGATACTGCCGTTATGGCCAAACCCCGATTTTTCGTTAAAACTGTAACCGAACATGCCTGAGCCAAACCGGCCGTCAAGCGTTTTCATAACGTTCAGGCTGCTATCGCTAACCAGTTTACCGTTAAATAAACCCTCAATAAAGCGGGCCAGATCGGCAGGGGTAGATACAATGGCACCAGCTCCTCCCGGTACGCTCATATCGGTAGCTGTTTCCTGTTGCCAGCCGTTAATGTATTTGTACGATTGTGCCTCATGCTTTTTCGGGTCGATAGCGCCCCCGGCATAAGTATCATTTAGTTTAAGCCTGCCGGTTATGCGTTCTTTAATCAGCAGTGCATATGGTTTGCCTGTAATTTTTTGCGCTATGTAGGCCAGCAGCACATAGTTGGTGTTGCTGTAGGCCGATTTTGTATCGGGAGCAAAAGCCGGTTGCAGCTTTGCAAAGCGTGCTATTTGCTGCTGTTCGGTTTGGGGTTGCGTATAGTAGGTTAAATAGGTACTGTCTGCCGTAAAATTAAATAAGCCGCTGCGGTGTTTCAGCATCAGGCCGATGGTGATCTTTTCGGCATTAGGCAACTGGGGGTACCATTTTGACAGCGGATCGCTCAGTTTAAGTTTGCCTGCATCAATCAACTGAAAAATAATAGTGGCGGTAAACATTTTGCTGATAGAGCCAACGCGGTATTTGGTATTTGCCGTTGCCTTAACCCCTGATGATGCTATGCCGGTACTTTTTTGGTAAATGATCTTTCCGTTTTGTGAGATAGCCATATTCACCATTTTACGGTTATTAGCTGCAAGCACATCAAGCAAGCTATCCAGCCGGGGCTTATTAATGCTGTTTTGCGCGAATGCTGCCGTGGTTATTAAAAAGAAGGTAATTATCAGGATCGGTTTTTTCATGATAGTAAGTTTCGATGATAAGATGGTATTGAAAATGAATTTGTTACAATATGTGCTTATATTTTATTAAACAGATTGAATGCCTGTAATTAAAAGGCGCATTTTTTTTAAAAACTACCGCCAAATAAGTTGTTAACTAATTAACTTTATATTTGAAGATTATTAGAGATATTGCAGGATGCCGCCAAAAGGAAATCAGTTTAAAACAAATACTTTAAGGGACGAAAACAAGCCCCGCACCGCCGCGGGCAAGCCCGAAAAGGGCCGTATATTTAAGGTAAAGCCCGAGAATTTGCCCACGTTTGACTTAAAGGACGGCCGGTTGATAAAAGTGGCAGGTTTGTTTTTTCTTATCTTGTCCATATTTTTTTTAACGGCATTTACCTCCTATCTTTTTACCTGGCAGGAAGATCAGAGCTATGTATCAAAAGCCAATGGCGGCTGGGATAACCTGTTTAAAACAACCCAGGAACTGGCCCTTAAAAATATAGACCCGGTGGTTGATAACTGGCTGGGCAAGTTTGGCGCGCTGCTGGCTAACCAGTTTATTTTTGAATGGTTTGGCGTGGCATCGTTCCTGTTTGTGTTTGTGTTTTTTGTGCTGGGCTACCGTATGCTGTTTAAGGTGCGTTTGTTCTCCATGAGTAAAATGCTGGCTTATACCTTATTCAGCATTGTATTCCTTTCAATAGCGTTTGGTTTTTTTCATTCGTTTATTAATGATACGCCGCACTTTCTGGAGGGCCAATTCGGCTTTTGGAGCAACCGTTTGCTTGAGGCGCAAATAGGGCAAACAGGCGTTTTAGGCCTGCTGGTGTTTGCTGCCTTAACGGTATTGATAATTGCTTATAATATTGACTTTAAACTGCCTGAGCGCAAGCAAAAAGTGAAGCCGGAGGCTGTGCCGGACGTAGTGCCCGAACCGGTAGATTTGATAGACGAAGAACCATCAGCGCCGGTGGAATGGCCCCGCGCCAATGCCCATGGCACCCTGCGCGATAAACTGGCCGCTAACGTACAAAAAACCGAACCTGTAAGGCCGCAGCCTGTGGTGCAGGATGTGCCCGTTTTTCATGAAACGGTTGTGCTTACGCCCGATCCGGTAGTGAACGAGCGTGTGATACACGAGCCTGAAGAGGAAGAAGAAATACCGCTTACTGTAGAAACCGAACGTCCTACGGCTATACTGAATATTGAAAAAAGCGACTCAGACAAAGCCAACGACCTGGTAGAGCAGTTCGGTACGTTTGACCCAACGCTTGACCTGGCCAGCTATAAATATCCACCGCTTGAGTTGTTAGAGAATTATGGCACCAACAAAATAGCCGTTAATACCGAGGAACTGGAAGCCAACAAGAACAAGATCGTTGAAACGCTTAACCACTACAATATCGAGATTGACAAGATCAAGGCGACGATTGGTCCGACGGTGACCCTGTACGAGATCATTCCGGCGCCGGGTGTGCGTATCTCCAAGATCAAAAACCTGGAGGATGATATAGCCCTGAGCCTTGCCGCTTTAGGTATCCGTATTATCGCGCCGATGCCGGGCAAGGGTACCATAGGTATTGAGGTGCCTAACCAACATCCCGAAATGGTGTCAATGCGTTCGGTACTGGCAACCGAAAAATTCCAGAATACGACGATGGATCTGCCTATCGCGCTGGGTAAAACCATATCCAACGAAGTATTTATTGCCGATTTGGCTAAGATGCCCCACTTACTGGTTGCCGGTGCTACCGGTCAGGGTAAATCAGTAGGTATTAACGCCATTTTGGTATCGTTACTATATAAACGTCACCCGGCTGAGTTGAAGTTTGTACTGGTCGACCCTAAAAAGGTGGAGCTGACATTGTTCCGTAAAATAGAGCGCCACTTTTTGGCTAAACTGCCCGATGAGGCTGATGCCATCATTACCGACACAAAAAAGGTGATCAACACGCTGAACTCGTTATGTATCGAGATGGATCAGCGGTATGACTTACTGAAGGATGCGCAGGTACGTAACCTGAAGGAGTACAATGCCAAATTCATCAACCGTAAAATACCTAACCCGGAGAAGCACCGCTTTTTGCCGTTCATCGTACTGATAGTTGACGAGTTTGCCGACTTGATGATGACCGCCGGTAAAGAGGTGGAAATGCCTATTGCCCGTTTGGCGCAGTTGGCCCGAGCGGTGGGTATTCACCTGGTTATTGCTACGCAAAGGCCGTCGGTTAATATTATTACGGGTACCATCAAGGCCAACTTCCCGGCAAGGCTGGCGTTCAGGGTATTGTCAAAAATCGATTCGCGCACTATTTTGGATGCCGGTGGTGCCGACCAGTTGATCGGTCGTGGTGATATGCTGCTGTCAACCGGCAGTGATCTGATCCGTTTGCAGTGTGCCTTTGTTGATACGCCGGAGGTAGAGAAAATATCATCCTACATTGGCGATCAACGGGGCTATCCAACAGCGCACATGCTGCCTGAATACGTTGGCGACGGCGAAGAAAGCGGCGGAGCCAAAGATTTTGACCCGGACGATCGCGACCCGATGTTTGAGGATGCCGCCCGGTTAATTGTGCTGCACCAGCAAGGTTCAACCTCATTGATACAGCGTAAGCTTAAACTGGGTTACAACCGTGCCGGCCGTATTATTGACCAGTTGGAAGCCGCAGGCATAGTTGGCCCGTTTGAAGGTAGCAAGGCACGTGACGTGTTATATCCGGATGAATATAGCCTGGAGCGCCATCTGGAAGCATTATCGGGGAAGGGGGAGTAGATACCTCACCCCGGCCCTCTCCTGTAGGAGAGGGAGTTGAAAGTATTATAACTCATGCGTCATTGTTTCGTACCTCGCAATGACGTATTTTCAAGTCCTCCCCCTCGGGGAGGATTTAGGAGGGGTTTTACAAGGAGAAATCTGTCCGCGTTCATAACAAAGCGACAGATTTCTCGCTATCGCTCGAAATGACAGGGTATAAAAAGATATAAAAAAATCCAATTCCCTCCCACGGGAGGGCAGGGAGGGGTTTCACAAACAATAATAAGATATATGCTATTCGCCATTATACTCGCTTTAACCTTTATCAGCGGATTGTTCCTGCCCTGGTGGGTAGCCGTGCTGATAGCATTGGTAGTGGCTTATTTTGTAAAAACAAGCGGCAGCGCGTTTTGGTCGGGGTTTGCAGGGGTGGGGTTGGCATGGCTGGCTTTCGCATTACTTAAAAGCCTGCCTAATAATAATGTTTTGGCTACACGTATGGCAACGCTGTTCCAATTGCCGCATTGGCTGTATCTGCTGCTGGTAACCGTAGTAATTGGCGGCTTGCTTGGCGGTTTCGCCGCGCTTACCGGCAGATTGGTACGCAAGGCTGTTGAGCGGCCTCAATCAGCTTAATCAAATAATCCTTTTTCCTTGCCGATAAATTTCGGGCGCATCAGGTTCAGGCCAAGTTTTTTGTTGAATTGATCGGATACGTAATCACTCAACTCGGGCGAGTAACGTTCGTCGTGCTGGTGCATAAAAAACCAAACGGATTGCAGCCCTTTATCGGCCCATTGTTTAATACGGTCAATCCATTCGTCAACCCGCAGGTAATCGGTACGGTCGAGGCTGTTACCCACAAAGCGGATAAAGGCATGTGGCGTAGGCAGGTGCATGTGCACACAATCGCGCCTGCCGCTGGCATCGGTTATTACCGCGCCTATGTTAAGTTCTCTGAATAAGTTGAATACCTTTTCGCTGTTCTCGGGCACGGCAAACCAATCCTTATGGCGCAATTCCACAAATACCGGAACATCAGTTGGCAGGTGCTCCAGGTAAGCCTTTAACTCGGGGAAGCTTTTGGGTGTGAAGTTATCGCTCAGTTGTAAAAACAGCGGCCCCAGCTTATCGCCAAAGGCGGTAATGCCTTCGTAAAAGCTGGTGGTTATTTCCTCGGCATTTTTAAGGCGACGAATATGGCTGATGCTCTGCGAAAACTTGGGGCAAAACCTGAAATCAGGATTAATAGCCGCCTTATCACGCCACTTGGCGATGGTTTCGGCACCGTATACCTGGTAAAAGGTGGCGTTGAGTTCAATACAGTCAAAATGCTTAACGTACTCATCCAAAAAATTGGCATCCTTGGTTTTAGGCGGATATATTTTGCCTACCCACTCCTTACGGCCCCATTTGGCACAGCCCACATGTACCTGCAGGTCGCCCTTGCGGCTTGATGCCGCTAAGGTTTCCGTAGTTATCTGCGGATCAGGCTGCAAGGTAAAGTCGGTAGTTAAAAGCTCTTCGGGAGTAACTCGGCCAAATTCCATAGGTGTGGGTTTTATATATTAGCTGCCTAATTCAACAATACGGTCAAACTCCTCGGGCTTGAGCGACATAACCGACAAGCGGCCCTGGCGCACCAAACTAATATCTTTCAGGCGCTCGTCCGCCTTGATCTGCTCCAGCGTAACCGGTTTTTTCAGCGCCTCAACCGGCGAGAGGTCAACTACCACCCAGTTGGCATCCTCCGTAGTGGGATCCTGGTAAAACTCCTTAACCACCTTGGCAATGCCCACAACCTCTTTACCCTCGTTGCTGTGGTAAAACATCACGAGGTCGCCCTTTTGCATGCCTTTCAGGTTGTTGCGCGCCTGGTAATTGCGTACGCCATCCCAAAAGGTACGGCCATCCTCATTAAATTTTTCCCAGCTATATTTAAACGGTTCGCTTTTTACTAACCAGAATTGTATGTTTTTGCTATTGTTTGCCATGTTTTTACCCTTGTGGTGACAAGGAAGGTGACAAAAATAAGAAGAATCCTCAGAGCGGTTGTTAAAATTTTCAATTGAAATAAGTAGGTCGGTGATAACAGAATAATTAATGTATCAGTCAGCGAAATCAGATTTTAAAAAACGGGTTATTTTTAGTAGTTTTGGACATAGTTCCATCGGTCGGGCTAAATAAAAAAAAGCCTTTCCGAACTCAAAATAAATTTATTTTCTGATACGGCGGGCTGATTAAAAATCACCGCAAATGGAACGAAAAAAAGAAACAAAACAATCAGGTGCCATCCTGATTCAAACATGGGAAACTTACGAATTTAAGTTACACCCCGGAAGTAAGCCTTACATCTCTTTTTACTTTATTAATCCTGATACCGGTGTGTCGCAACGAATTAGGAAAATGACTAATTTAAAACCCGGTTCGTCATTATCGGTATTAAAAACCAATGCCAAAGATACAATTGAAGTAATGGTTGATTGGTTAAGCAAAGGCTGGAATCCAATAACAGATAATTTTAAAGACCGTCCGTTATCACCACTTTCAACAATTGATGAATGCTTGGACTACTGGTTGAAAGAGCGGGAGAAACAACGCGATAACAAAGCGATGAAACCGAAATCCTATGAACTAAATAGTTATTTGGTCAGGTACTTCAAAACTTGGTTGCAGTCCAAATCTTACTTACAACGAAAACCGCAAACATTCACAAGGATTGATATTGATAGCTTTTTACAACACACCGCAAATCTTCGTAAATGGAATAAGGTATCTTATAATTGTTACCGTACAGATTTGGGTACTTTTTTTAACTATTTAAAAACTCTAAAATTAATAACTGAGAATCCGGTGATTGAATCAGTGAAAAAAAATACACGAAAAGATTCATCAAGGTTCAAAATTTATGAATCATCCGAACTTCACCATGTGGTGAAGTTATTAGAAAATGACAAATCCTACTTCGGTTTGTTCGTTGCATCAAAATTGGTATTTCATTACAACATACGACCTGTTGAAATTTCACGTATCCAAATTTGCGATATAGATTTTACCAAGAAACAATTGACGTTACCACCAGCAAAGACCAAAAATGGTTGTGAAGCAATTTTTCAACTAAATGATGATATGTACAATCTCTTAGATGAATTAACAGCAGGTTTGCCGGAGTCACATTTTGTTTTTGGGCATAGGTGCAAACCGGGGGCTGAACAAATTCATCAGGATTATTTTGGGCAAAAGTGGCGTATGTTTCGCAAAAAATATAAAATCCCCAAGCACCTTAAATTATATGCATTAAAGCATTCATCCAATTATTTTGACATCGAGAATGGTGCATCATACGAAGAAATAAGGCAACGTAATAGACACGCAAATTTACAGGTAACTACACTATATGTGAGAGAGCGATTGTTGAAGAATATCATCCAGCCATCGGCAAGTAAGATGTTTTAAGGTAAAAGGGGCGAAATTAGCCCCTTTTACTTTTGGCAATCTTTGATAGCATTTTTGCGCGCAGCGCATTAACGCGCTCTTCTTTACTTAGTGCTTTTGATGGTGTTTTACCCTTTACACTTTCGGTAAACAGGGTTTTAAGAAATAAAACAGTTTCTCTAATTTCTTCTATCTGCTCAGATTGCATCGTTGGATTTTTAGCTGTTTTTAGCTCATTTAACGAAGCGAATACTTCGCGGCTTATGACAATGTCATTTTCAGGATTAAATTCTTTAAAAGCAATCCTTTTAGCCTCTGAACGTCTCATTGCTTCACGGCCATTACGGTTATCTTCTGCTATTTCTCTTTTCAGTTGTTCAATACCAAATTCAACCTCTCTCAAAATTTTAGCGTTCATAAGTATATGTTAACATAAAAGTAATTACCTGATTGCTTACCCTCTATTTCAAGCTTATATAAATCACAGATGTTAACGTATATCTCTTTGTTCTTGCCCGACTCTGAACTGTACCAGTAATAAGCTGTTATGCTGCTACATTTAGTACCTATCTTGGTGGTAAGACCGAATTCAAATTGGTTGGCTAAATTATTACCCAACACCTGTAATATCTCACTGAAAATCTGCTTTAAGTCCATAGTTTTATGTTAAGCCTCGGAGATATAAACATCGGCTTAATAATGTTACAATTGAGACAAAATTGAGTTCGCAATACCGGCTAAGGCTTTGAGGTCGACAGTTTCTGTAATTACAGATTCCTTTGTTACTGCACTAAAAAACTCTTGACCCTCTTCTAAATTTTTGAAATTGAAATCTATTTGATGGTCGGTCACAAGATTAACGTACTTACTATAGTTTTTATTAACATCAATCTGTAGTACAGTGAAGTAAATTTTTGCAATTAATACGTTCGGTTCTTTTTCGTTTTCAGCACTATCAGATACTTGATTTTCTATTATTTCCATATTTATATTCATTAATTCAGTATCAAACCATTTGATGCTGTTGTTTTACATCATTATTTAAAATAAATTTATTTTTCACCACACCATTTAAAATGCAAATGGGCAGCATCTCTGCTACCCAACTTAAATATAGATGTGCAATTATTTATTGCAACCGTATATAGATTTACCTAATATTTTGCTGCAAATATAGTCAAGAAATTTCAATATGCAAATTTTATTTTAAATAAATAATTGATAATTAAGCATTTATGTAAAATAAATAAGACGGTGAAATAGGATTCCAAATATTAATTGGTAACTGTGCCGTGTCCGGCATTTTTCATAATAGGTTGAAGTATTTTTCAAATAGTTGAGAGTATTTTCCTCCGGTTAGAAAAGTTTAAGAAAAGGAAATACCAACTGCCAAAGCCTAATACATTATTACATTTTACATTATTAAGTATACATAAATACATTAATATAATAGTGGTGATATCGTGGTGATATACGGGGAAAATGTGGTGATATTTTGGATTAATGTGGTGATATTTGGGTTAAAGCGTGGTGATGTAAGTCCTTTTTATGTGGTGAAATAGTGGTGCTAATCGCTTGACAAATCTGAAAACCGAACTAAGTTTGCTTTAGGAGTTTGAAAAATTTTCAACTCTATTGGTACTTTCCATATCTCGAAAGTATTTATAATAAATACCAATTAGGTTTTAGAGTTAACGGTAGCAGGGGTTGCAAGTCCTGCTACTTTATTTGAAACTTTTTTGGTTGATAAACTCTAAAACAAATGAAAAGTAAAAACAAATTTCTTACCCTAAAGGTGGCGGAATACCTTGATTTACATAATTTACCACTAAGTAAGGGTGATAAAATCATTGCCCTGTTTATTGTATCACAAACAAATTACCACGGGAACTATGATGTGTATGTCCGCAAATTTAAAAAGCTGTTGGGGAGAAACACACTTCAATTGGATAAAGTTTTTGATGTGCTGGTTCAGGCTGATATAATAAAGCTCGTACAGGCTGGCAAATATAAAGAGCAGTGCAGGACTTACGCCATGGTGAAGCCGTTCAACGTTGATACGGATATCTGCGATGTAGTATCTTTCCAATTTGAAGCCCCCGGTACACCTACTTTTATCAATCGCTTCATTGCTGATGGCTTTACCTATAAAGAATTTTCAAAGTTCCAGCCCCGAAAAAAAATCCCGCAATCGCAAAATGAAAGCAAATTGATTACACGTATTCAACAACTTGAAGCACTGTTGAAATTCAATAATATCGCAATACCTGCATCAATGGATGAAGTGAATTTTAAAAAGCAATCTGAGTCCATAGAGACACCAATTCAACCAACATTATCGGTTGTATTGCCAGATGAAATAATTGAATCTGTGGCTTCACAAGATGGTATTGAAATAAGGTTAACAGATAGATTAAGCATTATACCATACGACCATCAGTTAGTTATTCTGTCTGATGAAGCGGGGTGCTATATTGATAACTACAGTGAAATTGAAGAATGGGTAAAAAAGATGGATATGGCAGAACAAGTTAGGTTATTTTCAACCTTACTTAATCAACCCGGAGTGGGAATAATTGTACCGATTAAAGGCAAAGTGAAAGCACACTTTCAAAAGATGGTTGATGGGAGCCATCAAAAAGTAGTTTTTAAATCAATAATTGCTGCTTAAAGCTATGGGTAACTCGTAAAATTGCTTTAGCTAAATAATGGAACTACTGGAATTGCCCGCCCATAAACAGGAAATTTGCCAAATGTTATTCTAATTTCTTGATAGGAGTCATTTAATACAATCTTTAAATCAATTAACTCTTTCGTAATTGAGCATTCTAAGCTAACGGTTTTGGTAATATTTAGAGCGTTATATACAATTGAAGCTTGCATATCGTCTGTTACTATCAAGATTAAATTATGGGTTCCATCATTACGTCCCTGAAAGGGAAAATTAATTGTTCCATGTTTTAGTTGAATAATTAAAATTAGCAAAATTTAATAACAAAACTTCTAACCCTCTTTCTCATTAATAATCACTTTATCCTGCTATCAAAATTTTAAAAAAAAACACTGAAAAAAATTGTCTTTTTCAAAGTTAACGAGTATTTATAATAAAGGAGCACATGGAAAAAGAAGTTGAAGTAATTAAGGTATACGATTGGTATTTCGTTGCCGACAGAGCAGCCGATGTTTATCTAATGATAGACCTAAAAAACGATAAATGCAGATTGATTTGCGCCGATAGTTACGGTATTATGGAGCTTATGAGAGATTTGAGAGAGGATATATAAGAGCTATGAACGAATTTGAAAAATGCGAAGAGATAGGTAGAAATAAGACGAAGATGCTATTTCCTAATTACCAATTTGCGGAAAGCCCCGATATAAGTGAGGTTTGGGATTTTTCTGGGCAAACACCTACACTAAATTATTTTATTGAAGTAAAAGACCGGCAAATCAGTTCCACAGCATTCGATTCTTCAATTTTGGAAGCGGATAAACTTAAAAATCTGACAGCCATAGCAGATGCCAATGGTAAAGCAAACATGTATTATTTATGTTTTTATACTGATGGGGTTGCTTATTCTTATAACCTTCGAAATATTAGTATAACTGACATAAATATTGTAATCAAAAATGCAGGACGTAAAACTGTGATAGATGTCGGAAAAAAAGACAAAATTTTCATTGAAATCCCGCACAGATTAGGTAGGAAATACATCTACCAAGTGACAAAATAATATCTCCGTTTCACGGATTAAGCTATATGACTCCCACGCGGTGTAGCTACTTAGGCTTTGTGCCTTAATTAAATGTTTAATGACTAATCAACAACAAAAAGAACAAATTATAAATCAGTTTTACCGTACTGGTCGTATTGACGGTTACTACTTAGGGATTAAATCTAAATCAAAGGCTAATCCGATAAAAGAATATATTAAAGGCTGTCTATATAAAAGTTACCTACTACAAAATAATGGCGTACAGGAAAATGATTTTATAGAGGATATTTACCAAGAAGCATTTTTGCATCTATGGAACTATGACACAGATAAGTTCATTGATGCTTATGAAAATTCTAAAATAAAAGGCACCCGAATTATAGCTCTACTAATGCGTATTATCGTGCTAAAATGCTTTGCTATTGATAAACGTACCAACAACCCAAAATCCTGCTTAGTGTCACGCTTGGGGTTTGGTTCAGTATTCAATACTACCAACTACAGCATCCCACCGTTAGAATCACTAAGCGATGGTGATACAGAACCTAAGCAAGAATTAATAATCTTTGATGATGCAGATGCAAAATCAGATTTTGAAACTGAATACGGTTTTACTCCCGAACAAATAATTGACCATTTAAGCCCGGAAGCTAAATTTGTTTTTTATCAATTGATGGGCAAACAAAAGCCGGGTTCACCTTCAAAGGAGCGAATAAAGGCTAAGGAAAATATGATTGAAGAATTGGAATTTTTAAAGCATAGAATCAGATATAAAAGCTAAATTTTTTTTTCTTCAATTTTTATTATTTCACGAGTTAAAGAATATATATTTTGGAAAATGTCTTCGTACTTTGCCATAAATTCTGTTCGTGGATTGGTATTTTTTAAATCTGATAATAAGTTAATGAATGACCTAATTTGTAAGATTAAGTCAGAGTGTTTTTTTAGTTCCGGATTTAAAAGCAAGATTATAGTATAGCCACTATTTGAGAATTTTATAAAAGTATCTATGTTTAAATGGTCTATTTGTTGAGATAGGGAAATGAAATTCGCTATTGAAATTCTGAAATCATCAATCCACTTTGCACGTTTGTTTTTTCTCGTTTGCTTAGAAGCTAAAAAATGTGAAGATACAATCGTGCAAATCAAAACGATTAAAGTAATGTAATCTCTAATTTCAATTTGAGTGTTAGTAGTCATTGTTAATCTATTTCAAAGCTTTAACTACGTTACCTAAGCTATCCAATACAAATACGGTTTCATTTTGCATTAAGGCACCAAAACCATTTTTAGCCCGGTACTTATGTTCCATACGGTAACCAATAAATTTTTCTTTGTAGTTTTTAGCAATGATATCTTGCTCTGCCTCTAAAGCTGCTTTTTTCTTATCATAAAACCCGGCAGCCTCTTTCTTTGAATAAGCATTATAATTCTTTTCCATGTCAGAAATCTTTTCCGAACTAATATCGCTTATTTGGTCATCGATTTTCTTGTAGTTGGGGTCATCATAAAAGCTATCAGTTAAGGAATCAAGCGTACCGAAAGATGCAGGTTGGTAACTGGTTGAATCATTCAAATGTTGATTCAAATAAATTGCAATGTTCTTTTTTGCTGTTTCTTCTAAGCTGGCTTTTTTATCACCACAAGAAGATAATAGCAGCAACGCTGCTGATGCGATAAGTAAGGTTTTTTTCATTTATATAAGATTTAAGTGCTAAGATAATCTCAATTATCTAACTTCAAAAAAGATGGCTCAATTTTAATGCGATGTGGAAAACTCATTAATAATGAGGTGGTTGTTTTAAATTTATTTTTTAATATATTTGATTATAACAAAAAAAAAGAAGGAGTTAAATGAACGAAAAACAGTTAATTAAATCGTTGACCTTTAATGCTCAGGGCAATGTCCGGGCGGCGAAGAAACAAGGTTGATAAGAGAAAAAATACTAAAAATTTAACAACAGCTCAATCTAATAAGTGCGATACTTTAGATAAGTTGAAAAAAGGATTCATAATTCTTTTCTTAACAGCTATTCTATATCTATTTGCTGATTATACACAAATATTAGATTCTATACTTAGAAATTGGGATACCATTGAGCCTCGTTTAACAATAATATCAGCATTTTTTTCTTTTGCAACCTACTTGCAATCATTTGCAAAGAGATAAAATATTAAATTAACTTAAATATTAATCTTGCACTTATATCCAAAGAAATTTGAAATCAGCAAATTGGAAAACCCGGCTAATGAAGTCGGGTTTTTTATTTAAACTCAAAAGTCACGATTTCACAAATAGGACTAACACCTTTCCAGCTATCCTTGTAGATGCTGGTATCAATACCAATATTGAACATATAATCCAATCCCGTTTCCTTAATGAACTTCTGCACTTTATTGGGTACTGTTAGGCCATAAGGATTATAACCTTTACCTGTTTCACGTAAATCCATATAAAATTCTGAACCGGAGTATTTGAAAGGTGTTGACTGCTGTGGGAGTATGAAACAACCATAATCAGCGATTTTAAAAGCTATCTCAACAGTAATTAAGTCAAATTCTGCACCCTTGTATTTTAGTTCAGATTGCAGATTCTTATCTAAGCCAGTCTTGATTTTACCAAACGGGGGGTTAGATATAGCTTGTTTAAATAATCCAAAGTCTTTGTAGTTGAAGATTGAATCATTAATCCAGTTAGCCTCTGGTAGTAATTTCTTACCAACTTCGTAATAGGTAGGATTTAGTTCAACACAGGTAATATCTTTACAATTTCTGTAGTGATAAGCAACAAAAGACAGCATACCGATACCAGCGCATAAATCTATAGTCTTAGCATTATCATATATGTTTAATGAAAAATCATTAGCTAATTCATAAGGGGTAAAGAATGCACCAGCTTCACTATTAACTGATGTTGCACCCTCATTACATTTCTCAAATACTATAAGTTTTTCTTCAAAGGTTAGGTTATCTTTTTGTAGAAGTTATACAGCAATATTATGTTCTTTAATCTCATTCTTGCTCAATTTAGCCATACTATCTATTTATCATAAATAGTCGGCTAAATGAGAAAGTATAGATTTAATGCTTATAAATCATCAATCGCTTTCGCTTTTATTTTGGCTGAGTTTTCTTTGTCAAAATAGGCTAACTTGATATAACAATTTAAATTCTTATTTGCTATTGATAATTCTATATCACCATTTTTAGTAGTCCAAATCGAATAGTATTTGCATTTATCATATTTAACATTACGGAATTTGGAGTCATCATCTTTCGGTTCAGAAATAAGACCATCAAATTTTTCCACCACATCAGTAGGCTTACCATATTTTTGGGTTAGCATTTCTTTTAAATCAAAGTAATTGCCTGAAAGGCTTGACCAAGTGTCTTTGTCTTGAAATGCAACTCCAATTTTGTAAACTAAATCCTGCTGGCTTAATGTTACAACACCAACAGAACAATCTTTATATCCGGCAAAATCTCCTTTCAACACTGCAATCCCACCTTCGGTTCCTAAATTAGTAAACCCACTGTTTTTCATTTTGGAGACAAACTGATTAAGTGTTCCGTCTATTGGAACGCCTTTGAAAGAAAGATGTTCAGTAGTTTGAGCTATTGTTAACACTGTGGTTAATGCGAAAATCAAGGTCAGGTATAAATTCTTCATATATATAAGGTTATAAGTAATACAAAAACTCATAAATGTTAGGGCGCAATTCTCAATCTGCCCTCGCACGTACTATTTATTCATAACAGAAGATAAATAGATGGGATTTCAAAAAGGACGTGCCAAAACCGGAGGTAGAAAGCCGGGCGTTAAAAACAAAACCACACAGGAAATTAGGGATAAAATACAGCTTGTTTTATCAAATAAGATTGAAGATTTGGAAGCCGACCTTGAACAAATGAGTGAGTTCAAGCAATGGACTATACTCAACGCTGTAGCTAAATACGTGATGCCACAATTATCAAAATCAGATGATACCGTTGAGCATTCCGGTGAAATAAATGTCACTGTGAGCTTTACAGATACCCAAAATGACAAAGCCAATGATGATGCCGGGCTTGATATTGAAGAGCCGTTTAACCATTACCAAAAAAGAATGCCCCATGGTGGGATAATTAAAATAAACGGTACTGTCTAAGCCGTCCGGCTACTTACTGGTTTAGGAATCACTAACCAATATATGCTGTTTTTGATACTGTAAAGGGCATCTTTTTGTGAAAGGTGCCAAAATCGCAGCCAATTAGTATATAAAAGCCGGGAAAATCAGGACATCAAAAACGTATTGGACGTTAACATTAATCTACCTAAACCACATTCCGGACAGCAAAGAGTACTTGATAGCAAAGCACGATTCAAATGCCTTTTATGTGGGAGGCGCTGGGGCAAATCGCTGGTTTCTCAAATAATTTCAATACTTGGTATGCTTAAAAAAAAGCATATCGCTTACGTTACGCCTACATATCAGCTAAGTAAGATATTCTTTCAAGAGATAACCAAGATTATTCCGGTTCAGTTAATACAATCAGCTAATAAAACCGACCTGATTATTACGCTTAAAACTGGTGGTTCATTAAGCTTTTTAACCGGTGAAAGGCTTGATTCATTTAGAGGTAGGAAATTTCATACAGTTATCATTGATGAGGCTGCTTATATACCGGATTTAGAATTAGCCTGGTTAAATAGCATCCGACCATGTTTGACGGATTATGAGGGTGATGCTTTATTCATCTCAACCCCACGGGGCAAAAACTACTTCTATAGCCTTTATTTAAAAGGCTTGGATGAATCCAATACAGAATGGGAATCATTCCATTACAGCACCTACGATAACCCATACATAAGCAAATCAGAGATTGAAGCAGCTAAAGCTTCATTACCGGATTCAGCATTTAAACAGGAATATTTAGCGGTACCAAATGCTAATAGCAATTCAGTTGTTGCATCGCATTTTATAGAAGCCAATACAATTACAAACTTGTCAACCAAGAAGCCGGTAGTGTTCGGGATTGATATAGCAAAGTATCAAGATTACAGCGTAATTGCTGGTTTAGATTCAGATGGTGCTATGTGTTATTTTGAGCGGTTCCAGCGGGATAATGAATATACGAAGCAGCGTATTAAAGCACTACCATCAAACGTATTGAAAGTAATTGACAGCACACATGGCAGCGTTGGTGATGGCATATTTGAGAGCTTGCAAAACGAAGGTGTAGCAAACATCCGGGGCTTTGAGTTCACATCAGCTACAAAGCCTAAGCTAATTACTGAACTAATTTTAGATATTGAAAAAGGCAATCTAAAATTCAATGAAATTACCGCAAATGAATTATCGATTTTTGAGTACAGTTATACAAGTACCGGGTACATCAAGTATGGTAATGCACCCGGCGGGTTTGATGATTGCGTAATAGCTTTAGCCCTTGCTAATCGCTATAAGAAGCAAATACCGGTTAATTTCTTAGCAGGATTTAGCTTTGGTTAAACTAATTATATTTAATATCATTAATGTGTTTGATGTTGTTATCCGGTTTAGGGTTATTTAGTTTGTCTATACCTCTGTTATCTTGAACACTAATTAGCTTATTGTTAAGAAAATCAACAAAGTCATCTGAGTTGATTTCAAAATCAGGAATGTAAGGTACATTACTCCCTTTATCAAAGCCCCAAAATACTAATGGTTGCAAATTGATATGCGTTTCAGCTTTAATCTTTTCTCCATTATAAGTATTCGGCAAACCAAAGTTTGATTCGTAGACCTCCTTATCGAATTTGTTTACAAATTTACCTTTAACAACATTTGGTGATAGTTGTGTAAAAGTTATTTCGTAACGCTCGTTTTTGAAATCATTTTTGAGTAGCTCTTTAATTAATTGAGGATTTCTGCAATGTTCGTCTGAGTTCATAATATTAATTTTTATTAATTGATTCCAGCAATCTTTTTGACGTTTTTTGTTAAGCTATCAACTACCTTTTCGGATAGCTTGTAGCGCACATCAGTACCTGAGCCATCAGTAACAGAAAAGGCTATAGTTTGATAATACCCTTCAAGCCTTTTTTCTTTAAATAGCTTTTCTTGTTTCACTCTTGCATAATAACTAATTAAACCTTGCTCAAAAGCGGCGGTATCATTAGCTACCATAACCGTATCGTGCTTTTCTATAGCAGTGTAATTTGGAGTAAGCAAATCCTTTTCAAGTTGCTTTAATTTGATATTGTAAACGTTTAATGGTTGTGGTTTCGGCTTACAACCCATAAAGGATAGTAGTAGGATTGCGTAAGTGATTCTTCTCATTATGTGAATAGGTTACAAGCGAAGGTAGCATACTATTTATCAATATGCAATTGATAGATAAATTACCCACCAGCTACCACGACATTAATTATAAAACCTATATCAAAATCATTCAAGCAATACCGGCAGAATTACCGGAAGGGTGGGATGAAGATGAATATAACAGCTACATCACTTTAATACCGCTATCTATATTTCTCGATATCCCTGTTATTGATTTAGAACGCTTACCAGCTACAGAAATAGTACCAATGCTTCAACGGTTGCAGTTTATGAATGAACCTATCCCGGAAGCTAAAACAACGCTTAAACTCAAAGCTGAATCTGAACTTACTTATGATGAATTTGTGAGTTATCAGAAGTTAAGGTTATCACAATGGGATAACATGGAAAAAATCTTAAATCTGATTATAAAAGATAAAACCGCTGGTGAGTTAAGCCTTTTGACAATCCCGGAGGTGGTTGCCGTTTTTTTTATACTGAACAAGTCAACGAACAAATCAATACAATCCTTAAAACGCTCTTTGGGCAAACAGATGATGAAGCAGAACTTGAAAGTGATTTGGGCAATGTTCAAGGGTCTGTAATGGGCGAATTGCAAAAACACACTGAAGATAAATTTAAAGAGCAGTGGGGGTGGATTGACCTTGCAATGCAGGTGGCAAAAGAAACATTAACCAGCTTTTTTATTGTGATGAATAAACCAGTTTTAGAGGTACTAACATTAGCCGGTTATCTTTCAGCTAAGGTTGAATTGATAGAAAACAGAGCGAAAAAGTAAAAAAGAACGGACAAGACCCCCTGTCTTGCCCGGTGTGTTAGCCAATAAAAATCAAATCTTTAATCTGACAATATCCAACTAACTCTTAACCAATATACGCTTATATGCCAAGACAATCAATAACCAGCGCATCAAGGCAAGCCCGTGCTGATGCTTTATCACAACTTGATAACATAGGTTCCACCCGTTCAGAGTTTTCAAATGAAGAGGTCTTTACCGCTATGGAATCTGATGTGGCAAATTTTATCCAACGTGTTCAGCAAAATATCAATGATGCTGGTATTGCCAACACAGGTGATATAGCTGATTTAAGGATGAATGTATCTAATACCGGAATTGAAATAATAGGTAAACCTTATTTAATATACCAGGATAAAGGTGTGCAGGGTTCAGTAAGTAACGCAAAAGCACCTAACAGTCCTTTCAAATATACCGATAAGAAGCCTCCGGCTAATTCTTTTAAAGATTACATCAAACGTAAAAATCTAAATCTTAGGAATGAAGAGTTTTATGATTCAAATGCTGGTTCACCATTTAATAATTCAGAGGGTGATGAAGCTGCAATAAACAGCATTGCTTTCGCCATGGCGAATTCCGTATATCAAACAGGATTAGCCCCTAAAAATATCTTCTCAAAAGAGTTACCAAAACTGGTTGACGATGTGACGAAATCAGTAACAAACTTTGCTGCCAGTTTCATCACATCATCAATTCAAGACAAGTATGGTAATGACTTGGTTAAAAAAGCCAGTAAGAAGTGATTATTCCAAAAGCTATTTAATCTTAATCGGAATCTTATCTGCTTTTTCTCTCTTTGGTGGTGGTGCCTGTGGTGGCGGAGGTGGAGGTGGTTTTTGTTGTTTTCCCATCTTATTTTCTTTTTTCGTTTTTAGGTTTTGGTGTTACAGGTTCAGAAACGTTAACAGTGCTTGAAGCTTTTTTAAATTTTACTCGACGAAATGAGCGTCGTGAAGCAGGTTTGTAATTAAATTTTAATACCCAACCTAATTTAGAACTTTTAGCTTTATAAGTCCTACCTTCTTTTCTTGGTTTGTAAGTTTTTATCTCATCCTGTTTAGAGGTTTTATTTTTAATTTTTATTCGACTATCTGAAAGCGAACTTAGCTTGATAGCTTTATTAATTCTTCTCTGTTTTTTTCGCTCTGACATGTTAAAATCTGTTAGCTAAAGATAACGCATAAGTTAATATTAATATCAAATATGAAATTCCAATAAAAAACTTTGCCCCGAATAATAGAGTACCCCTATAGTCATTGATGCTTGAATTGTGAGTGTTGATTTCAACATACCATCCGATGATATTCTGCTTGAACCTTTCATTAGTTTTTGCATCAATTTCCTTCTCTCTTTTAGAGGGATTAAAAATTAATTCAAGCAATGTTAAGCCAGGAGTTATCTTATCATAGTATTCGGATAGCTCCGTAAAGTTAGTTGATACTTCGTCGCTGTTTGGAAAGGATTTATACTCTCTTTTGTAACCGAAATAAAATAGAATAATCAGTACAATCGATGTTGTGAATGACACCATATTAATTCCTACACACCAAGGTTTGATTTCATTGAACCACAGATAGCTATGGTTGGGTGATAGATTTAAAACATAAAATATACCAGCACTTAATAAACCCAACATGGTTACCGGAATATTTAAGATAGATTCAAAATGAAGCTTACGTTGAACTTCATAATCATATTTTTCCTTTAAAATTGTAATGAGTTGGGTTTTGTCTATCTGCATCGTTGATAAGGTTTTAATCAAATATACTTAAAAGGCAGACTATTTATTTGAAAGCATTTGATGATTTCAATAGATAAGCAACCCCAAAGTTTTACACCGGCTGATTCGCCTATACAATTCAAGTTTACTTCAGACAAGCCGGGTGCTTTATATTTCAGTGTTCAAGTTCTTGATGGTGATACTGGTGGCTTAATTGCTAATCAGAAATACCAAACCCTACCTAATTTAAATAACGGTACTGTATGTGATTTATCCTCGGTTCTAAGCCCGTTTGTTGATAACCAGTTACTACCATCGGTCGACCTATTGCAGCCTGTTAGCAAGCTTGTAAAGGCATATCAATTAAGCATTACGGATAACTATGTTTCCGGCAGCACTGTTATTACTGGTTCAACATTAACAACAGGTATCTACAATGTATGGAATGCTGAATTTGACAGAATTCAATTTACTGATTTTTCCTATTCTGATTATGCAATTAATGCAGTTTCAGGTAATACCAATTTCCTAACAGACAAACCACAAATAAGTAATATATATCGGAGAAGCAATGAATACTTATATTTTCTTAATGCTGGTATCAATGCTAAAGTTGAATTTAAATTTTATGGCTTTGGGCATACGCTTTTAGGCTCTCATACGCTATCAGGAATTACGGCAAACACTAAAGCTTACCGGTTGAATGTAAGCCCTAATGCGATACAAAACCACTATGGGTATGCCCTTTCAAATTTGTATGGTAATTACTCCTTTGATGATATGTTTACTGATACGTTTGGTTCAAATTATGGTATAGACAATGCAAATTATTACACAGTTCAAATTCTTGACAGCAGCAATATTCCAAAATCCGAATTAAGAACATACATCTTGAAAAATGATAAATGTATATGTGAACCCGTACAAATTGTGTTTAGCAATCGCTTAGGTGGGTTCGATTCTGTAACCATGTTTAATCCGGCTGAAACTATAAGCGTTGAAAAATCTATAATCAAAACATACCCATACCAAATTGACACCGCTGGTGATTACACAAACATTACCAATGGCGTTTATAGTGAAACGGACTTTGTTTACAATAAAGTAAGTGAATCTACCTATAAAGTATTCTCAGATGTCCTGAACATTGAAACTGCAAAATGGCTTAAATCAATTATTGATTCTGAAAAGGTGTATGTGAAGTTAAGCAATGGAGTTTTCTTACCTATAACGATTAAAAACAAGTCATACAGCTTAGGCAATAAGCAGTATTCAACCGGCAATAGAAGGCTGGAATTGGAATTTAAGGTAAGCGAATCAAGCTTGAAGTTCTAACAGGTAAACAGACTATTTATCTCAAACAAGAGATAAATGGATATTTCAAATTTCGTTTCCGGCGTAACAGCTAATATATCTAACAAAACCGAACCTAAATCTATACCGGCATCAACTGTAGGTGCTGCTTTTTCAGAACTTGCTAACCTTACTAAAACCGCTGTTGAAGCAAAGTTTGATTTTGCCAGCGGTGCCACTTTGATAACACAAATATCAGGTGTTACCGCGTCTGTTGGTTCACTGGAATACCTTAAAGCTTTACAGCAAAGCAATACTGATTTATTCAGCATTCAAGATTCCAACGGTTACAATGCTTTAAGATTAACTATTGATGGTAATCTTTTATACCGCAATAAAGTTACCGGGGCAACAGATAGCTGGAATAATCTTAAAGGTAAGAATATAGCATTCTTAGGTGATAGCATCACTACTGCACCACGTTCACAAGACGGTATAACAGCTAATAATATCTATTGGGGTTTAATCCGTGATAGATACGGTTGCAATGTATACGCTAATGGAGTACCCGGTTCTTGTATTGCGCAGAAATCCGGTGTATCAGCCTTCACAACTGATAGCCGTTGGCAGTCCTTAAACTCTACATTTACACCTGATGCGGTTGTAGTGTTCGGCGGTACTAATGACTTTGGTGGTCAGAATATCCCGTTGGGTACTTATGCCGATTCTGAAACAGGCAAAACCACTTTCTATAGCGCATTAAAGTACCTGTTTCACTCGCTTCAAGACAGATATAAGGGTTCAAAAATCTTCTTTATGACCCCGATGCAAAGAGCGGATAGGGGTTTTCCATCGCTTAATGTAACTACCGGCTTTTATATGTCGGAGTTTCAAGATGCTATTCAAAAAGTAGCTAAGGATTACGGTATCATCATCATTGATACTAATCAGAATAGCGGATTCAATTACTACAATATGGTCAGCGGTGGTACTTCACCGTGGTCACCGGACGGTTTACACCCGAACATAGCAGGTCACGCAAGGTTAGCGGATTATGTAGGTAACATTCTCAACCTACACTTTAAACAAGCAGCTTAATAATGAAATTTAAATTAATAATTGAAGGGGCTGATTTCAGTTCCTTTGGGTTAGGGCAATCTTCTGATGTTTCAACCTATATAAACAACTTTAATGCTTTAGGTGGTGGTACATTAACCACAAACGAAAAAACAGCACTGCAATCATATTATGATGGATTAGTTAGTGCTAACCTTTGGGATAAGATAGAAGTTCTTTATCCTTTTATAGGTTCAACAGCAACCTATCATAAATACAACTTCAAGAACTATCAGGATACTGATGCTGCATACAGATTAACATTCTCAAATGATGTAACCAGTGCGCATACTGCATCAGGTTATGTTGGTGATAGAAATGCACAGCGTTCAGCCAATTCTAATTATTACTGGACTGGTACATTGAGCAGCACTTGTGCCGGGTTTTATAATACTACTGGTGAAGTTGCAGATACTAACAGCCGGGTTGTAATGGGAGGTGCCAGCACATCATCCGCATCAACAAGTATCAGCAGATTAGTTTTAGCCCGGAACTTTTCCAATGTAACACAAGGTGAGTTAGCGAGAACTACAGGCGGTTTAACATCAGGTACTACATTAGACAGAGCAAAAATCGGATTCTTAGCCGTATCAAATAATAGCGGTACAGTTAAGCTATGGGATGATACTTCAATAGTTGGTACAGCCAGTGCAACTATACCGCTTACAGGTGGTAATGTCCCGGTGTATTTATTAGCTTATAAAAACAGCACAATTGAATTAAACTATTTTTCCGATGTTACTTTGGGTACAGCTTTTATAGCTAAAGGATTTACAGATTCTGATATGGTTAATTTTAGCAATTTAACAAAGGCATATAATCAGAGTTTGGGAAGATAAGTCAGTTACATGTCTTGGACAAAAAAATGGGGATTAATAGAATATTTGATAAATTCTTCAAATATTATATCCTCATCTAAATTTTTGTTAAAATTATAGGTTACGTTTCTGTCCTTTAAGTATGCAAGAAACTCTTGATAAGCGATACCGATTTCATTTTTTTTATATCTGAAGGGATTGCTATTGAAGAAGCTTTCAATATGCTTTTTTAGTACATCTAATTCTAAGTTAGGTTTCTCAAATCGTAACCAATATGCCAACCCAAAGGTTGATAAGATTTTCTCATAACGCAGATTTTTGTGATAGAAGCTAAATTGTCTTGCCTCCGGTAATATCTTGAGTGCTATGAATAAATCTTCATCAGCCGTTAAGCCAATCGTTTTGTATTTCTCACTAAGAATCTTAATCGCGTAATCAACATCTTTATCTGTAAAAAAGACAAAGCTATACGGGTCTTTAATGTAAACTGCCAGTATTTGACTTTGCTCTAAAATTATGTAATCGCCGAATATGCTTACTAAGAGCTTATAGAATTCCTGTTTTTGACCTTGGCTTAAAGAGTCAACAACCTGTGCAATAAGAGGAATGAACTTTTTATTAATTTTGTGTCTTGTGCGAAGTAATGGAAGGTAAATATCAAAGTATTGAGGGTGCTTAATTATTATATCGAATATGTTGCGTAATTCTTCGTCTTGTAAGTCTTGATATAGCTGACTAATATTATTTTTCACTTTATCGGAAAGGATTTCCACATCTGTTTTGATGGCATCAGTTTTTGCAAGAATTCCTCTAACCTCCGATACCTTTAAATCTATTTCTTCAAGCGTTTTAGCTGCTTTATCTGCTCTCTTATTGACAAACCAAGCAATAAAGCCAATTATAATAGCTGCTAACGCCAACGTGATTCCTATTGAAGCTATTATGTTCGATAAGGAACTGTTTGTGCTTGAAATATCATTTTGTGAAATTTCAACGGTATGCCTAATGTCTGCCAATTGCTTATTGACACTTGTTAAGCTGTCTTGCAGTTCTGCAACGCTTTTTTTAATGTAAGCACTACTATCAATTCTCTCTTTATTAGCGAAGCAATTAAATGTGATGAATAAAATAGCAAGGGTTAGGTAAAATCTAATTTTCATTTTAAGTAAGCATACTATTTATGGTATGCAGGGCTTAAACTACAAGATTTATTTATTAGAACCTAATGGCAATTATGCTGAACTTGATACTGAGGGATTAGATTTCTCAACCACATTTTCACTTACTGATATTAAGGACATATCACAGAAAAAGGACACTTTATCAAAGAATATCACATTTGTTGGTACCAAGAATAATAACAGGATTTTTGGTAACGTATTTAATCAATCCCGCCATGTTGACCCTAATATTCAAGAGAGCTTATTTATCAATTTTTCAGTTAATAAACCTGTTGAATGTTTGGTGCTCGAAAATTCAACCCCAATACTTAAAGGATATTTAAAGTTTAGTAACGCTATCATTGATGGTGGTATAATAAGCTATGAATGTATCATTACCGGTAACATCTTCAATTTTTACTCACTGTTGGGAGATAAGCTATTATCTGATTTAGATTTTACTGAATACACCCACCAGTTTGATGTAAGGCATATTATAGATAGTTGGGATTCAAATATCAAAATCAGTGGTGACACTGTTGCCATGGAGTACGGTAAAGGTTATTTATACCCGTTCATAAATTATGGTGATGTAAGTTCACCATACCCATCAGACGTTAATAAAATCCACATCAATAATTTTAGACCAGCCATTTACGTAAAAGAATATTTGAACAAGATATTTAACCAGCCGGAGCTGTCAGGATTTACTTATGAGGTTAAAGGAGGTACAGAATTTATTGAAGACTTCAACAGGCTTATCATACCAAATAACAGTGATGTAATGAACCAAAATATGGCGGGTGATACTTTTTTAATGATGTCCAATTTGTTCAGTATTCCTGTTAATAAAACAAGTGGTGATTTACAAGAACAAAGACGTTATTTAAGATTTCCATACCGGGTTGATTATTTATCAAGCATTGAAGGGAATAGTACACCTTATCCCAATGAAGATGGTGAAACTGGTAACGTATTTACAGTTGTAAGGGAATTCAAAACTGATGGTAAAGTAAGCTTTAATTATTCAGCAACACTTAATGGTAATGCTGATTTCCGTATCAAACTATTGGAACGTTCAAGCACAACAAAAGAATTCACGGTAGTGGTGGAAAATCTCTTTATGAGTTTAAATAATAACAGCCAAAGCAAGTATGTTGAATTAATAATTCCACAACGTGCTTTTCAAGTAGGTAAGCAATTTGCTATAAGATTTGACTTCAATGGTTCAGTTATCAACTTAAATAGTAACATCACCAATTTGAAATTTGAAACAGGGGCAGTTGTTAACTATAATGTGAAGTCCGGTGATTCTATTGCCCCGGCACCAGTAACCAATATTAAGCAGAAAGATTTTGTTAAAAGCCTTTCAATGCTATTAAATCTGTACACTTATTCAACCCTTGATAATCCTAAGCATATTATTTTCCAAACCTACAATGATTATTATAGCTTTTGTAAGCCCGAAAATATACAAGCAACTGCTTTAGACTACACTAAAAAGGTTGATTATTCCAGTAAAGTAACCTTTCATCTTATGGGGAATTGGCAAAGAAATATTCATTCACTTATAAAGCAGATTCTGATTATTTCAACGGTCTTTATTCATCAAAGTATGGTGAAGTATACGGCTCTTATGCGGAAACAGATAGTATCGGTACAGCAGATGAAAAGAAGATTGAACTTGTTTTTTCACCAACTCCTTTGGTGCAATATAATAATACCCGTAGAATTACGCCGGAGATTTATAAACTCGAATCCAACAATTTTAGAAGTACTTACAAAAGCAATATCAGGATAATGTACTACAATGGTTTAAAAGATTGTGAGGGCTATCAAATCGGAAATATGAGCTACAACGGTAGTACTTTCAGCTTTTCACCTGAAATACCTATTCCTTTTGAACCTAATCATAGGTTCACCTTTTACCCGCAAATAGGGCATATCAAGTTTGCAACCGGATTAACGAATAATACTTACATGGCAGACCTGAATTTTGGTATTGCTGCTCAATATTATTTTCCGGCTGATATACCGCAAATTGAAGCAATACCAAACAGCTATTACAGGTATTATAGTAACCAAATCAAGGAACTTACCGATTTAAATAATGTACTGTTAGAAGCAACTGTGCTGCTAAGTGAAGCAGATATATCAAACTTAGATATGCGAGTGCCAATATTTATTAATAACCGACACGGTAATGCCTATTACAAAATGATGGAAGTAGAGTACCATAATAGGTTAGAACCATCAACGGTTAAGTTTCAAAAAATCAATCTTTAAGATTGCCAGCGATAATTGCAATTCAAACATTTATTATAGGTCTTTTTTTCAATGAAATATCTGTAAGCAAACACTATTGCAGGAATAACTCCCACTGCAATAAAGAAGGATGACATAAATACTAAACCATCCATTGTAATGATACCGAGTGAGATTGACAATAAACTAAGTATTAATACAGTCAACCTGTATTGTTGAGTTTCGGTTTTTGTATTATAGTTTTTGCAATTTGGGCATTGGGCATTATTCATTTTAATAAGATTTAGCAAATCAAATATCACATTTTTCGCAGACTATTTATCCAAAAGGATAGATGGCAAACAACGGAGGTAATACTCAACAATCTAACGTTTTAATTAATATTGGAGTACAGGGGCAGCAGCAAGTTCAACAAGCTACACAACAAGTACAACAACTGAATAACACGGCGCAAAGAACGGGGCAGGCCAACATGGCCGCCCCTGTGAGAACTTTGCGCCAACAATTGAGGGATGCCAATAACGACCTTCAACGGATGGCTTCGTTGGGGCAACAAAATACAGCTCAATTTGCTCAAACTGCTGCAAGAGTTGCCGGGTTGCGAAATGATATTGATGAAGCCAACAATTCTATACGTGCGTTTGACCCGGATAATAAATTTAAGGTATTCGCCAATTTTGCCAGTGCAGGGGCTAAGGCTCTTGCTGGATACACCGCAACCCTTAATCTAATCGGACTTGAAACTGATGATGCTGCAAAAATAACCGCCAAGCTTCAATCACTGATGGCATTTAGTGATGCTATAGATTCATTAGGGGATATTAAAGACAGCTTCAAAGATTTAGGTAGGTTATTAGGATTAACCACTACTGCAACACAAGCTCAAACACAAGCACAAAACGTACAGGCAGCAGCAAGTACAGCACAAGCTACAGCAACGCAAGGTGTAACAGCAGCAAATAATACAGCTACAGCCAGTGCTGTAACATTACGTGGTGCTTTATCTGCTATAGGCATAGGTTTACTTATTTCGGCAGTAGCTTATTTGGTTACTAATTGGGATAATCTGAAAGCATCTGTACAAAAGCTCATACCGGCTTTGAGCGATACTAAAGGTGGTTTTGATAAGATTATGCAGGTCGTTTACGGCGTAGGTAATGTTATCATCAACGTACTCAAAGCACCTATTGATGCTCTAATCCTTCAGTTTAAAGTCTTGTATAAAGTAATGACCGGTGATTTTAAAGGGGCAATTGCTGAATTTAAAGCTGGGGCAAACCAATTGGTTAATGACTTCAATGTAATAGGTAATTATCAATCAGGTGTAGCATCAAAATTGGCAGACCAGCGAGAAGCCCACCGAAAAGAACAGCTAACGAAAGAGGTTGAAAATCTAAAGAACCGAATTGAAATTCAAAAGGCAGCAGGTAAAGATGTTACCAAGCTACAGCAACTGCTCTACAAAGACCAGTTAGAACTTGCTAAAGGCAATGAAGAGGAAACTAAAAAGCTTAAACAAGAATATGCAGTAGCACAGGCAGCAGAACAGAAAAAACGTAATGATGAAACTAAAGCCCTTGCCAAAAAGTATTCTGATGATGGTAAGGCTAAGTTGAAAGCTGATTTGGATGAACTCAAAAAGCAGAACGAAGACGCTAAAAAGATTGTTACTGATGCGAGTAAATCTCAACGTGATATTGAACTTGAAAACCTTGATATAAAGTACAAAAAGGAGTTCGCGCTATTAGAGAAGCGTAAAAAGGATATAATAGATTATAACCAGCAATTTAAAACCTTGACAGAAGCCCGTAAAGCTGAAGAGGCGGTTATCACTAAAAAGTATGATGATTTAATCAAAGCATACGATGATGAAGTTCAAACTGCCTATTTAAGTTCTTATGAGAAAAGAGCAATTGAGATAAATAAGAAGGCTGATGAACTATTGAAAAGTGCCACACCGGGACAGCAAGCCGTTATTCAGCAAGATAGATTTTTTCAACTCAATCAGAACACAGCAGAAGCTAAAGCATCAAGTACCAATAATAAAGCGCAAACCGATTTAACCATTGCAGAAGATGTAAACCGTCCAAGTGAAACTGATACTCCGGACGAAGCTAAAATAAAGGTTGAAAATTTAGCTAAAGCCCGCTTTGATGCCGAAAATGCAGCATTTGAACTTAAACGAACGCAGCTTGAAGGACAACAAGAAGAAATTGAATTATTGACGGCTGAACATAATAAAACCTTAACTGATACAGAGAAAGAGGCTGCTGATGCTAAGAAACAAATAGCACAAGCTGAATTTGATAATAAGCTAAAAATGTATGATGCCGTTGGAGCAGCAGCAGGTACAGCATCAGAAATATTAGGACAGAACACATTAGCCGGAAAATCACTTGCCGTGGCATCTTCTCTTATCAACACTTATTCAGCCATTGCGGGGCAGCTAAGAGCCTTTGCCGGTGTACCCATACCGGGTTATGCAATAGCGCAAGCGATAGCAACCGGTGCTGTAGGCTTTGAACAAGTACGAAAGATAATGAGCGTAAAAGTACCTACTGCTGGTGGCAACACTGGTGGTGCAAGTGTAAGCGCACCTGTTATCAATAGTCAAGTTATAAACCGGGAGAATAACGGTACCAATGAAATCAGGCAATCAATTGATAATACTGCCAAGCAAACACAAAATATCAGAGCTTATATAGTTGACAAGGATTTGGAGAAGCAAAAAAGTAAAACCAGCTACTTCAATTCTCAGTCAACAATCTAAACCTATATCACATAAAATGAAAAAATTACCACTTATAGAATTATTAATCAATCCTGAAGATAACTCATTTGTTTCAGCAGTAGCTTTGGTTGAAAACCCGGCTATTGAAAGCGATTTTATTGCCTTTTCAAAGGACACAGCAATTGAAAAATTTTCAATTAATGAAGAGCGCAAAGAACTTTTAGGTGCTGCTATGATTCCTGATGTGCCTATCTATAGAAATTCAGAGCAAAATGGTGAATACATGGCAACGTTTTCAAAAGAAACTATCCGGCAAATTGCACAGGTATTTGCACAAAAAGGGCTTTTCAATAACACCAATATTGAGCATACGTTAGTACCTGCTGAATCGCTAATATTTCAATCTTATATTACCGACCAAGAAAAAGGCATCAACGCACCTAAAGGGGTTGATTGTCCTGATGGTAGTTGGATTATAGGCGTTAAGATTCTCAATGATTCAGTTTGGCAGAATATTAAAGCTGGAAAAATAAAAGGCTTTTCTGTTGAAGGAATCTTTAAAGCAATCGATACCCAAACTACTGTTAATTTATCCAAAGCAAATGATTTTGATATTGCTATTGATGATGTTATAGCATCTATTGATGAACTGGTTAATTAATTAGCCGGGCTTACATACTATTTATGGTATAAGCCAAAAAATGGAAAATAAGAAATTAGAAAAATTAATCGGTTCAGTTGATAAGCTTTTAAAGTTTTTCACTGAAAAGAAAGAAGTTTTTGAGGCTGTTAAGGTAAAGGATAGTGATGTTTCAATTGAATCTGCCATGGAAGTTGGTGCTGATGTTTCAATATCAACGTCCAATGGTTCAGAGCCAGCTACTGATGGTGTTTACTCATTAGAAAACGATAAAGTAATCACCGTAAAGGATGGCAAAATTGAATCAATCCAAGGTGGTGAGGAAACAAAACCAGCAGATGAAGAATTGGCTGATGAAGCCGGTGCAGAACCTATCGCTGAAGATGAAAAACCCAAAGAAGATGAAGCTGTAAAAGCTTTAGAAGACAGGGTTAAATCTTTAGAAGAAACCATAAAAACCTTAATGGATTCAATCAATGCGGTACCATCTAAACAAGATGTATCGGAATTCAAAAATCAGCTATTAACAGTCAATGATTCAATAATAGCATTATCAAAAATACCTACTCAAAAATCCGTTGATGCTCGACCAGAGATGAAGGATAGTGAAGAGGATAAAATCAAGAGAGTAGCAAGCCTATTCTACAAGCAATAACGGATTTACAAAAAATGGCATTTGATGTTACCAAATTACCTGACTATACTAATCAGGATTCAACAGACTTTATTACCAAAAGTATTTTAGGCGCAAGTACGCTATCAATTTTAGCCCAAAGTGGCAAACTATTAACCAACGTTAAAGGCAAACAAGCTATTCCTATTTCGGATGTTGACGTTGTTTTGCAAGACAATTCAACTGATGCAGCAGAGCGCAACGCTCAAGGCGGAATGGTGATTGACCAAGTTATTATTGAACCTGCTGAAATCAAATCTTTAACTAACTGGTCAAACCGTCAATTAACAGACAAATTCACCGTTGAAGAGCTTAAAGCTAAATTTAAAGGTCAAAACTATGATAACGCTGCTTTTGCTGAATTCATAGGCAATGAACAAGCTGCTGCTATAGCAAGTATCAACGAACAAGCTCTATGGCAAGGTGACGTTAATTTACCGGGCACTGGTGCAACAAAAAACTTAAACAGGTTTGATGGTTTCTTGAAAAAAATGAAAGTTTCAGGTGCAACTGGTGTAGCTATTAACTTATCAGGTTCAACTACCGGTGCTACCATCGTTGAAAAACTTAAAAATGGTTTCTTATCCACTAAAGTCGAAGTACGAACACAACCGGATTTTCGCTTATTTATTTCAAAAGCTGATTATCAATTATACATTGCTGCTTTGAGTGAAAAGAACCTTTATGTTCCTGCAACTGAGAAAGTATTATTTGGTACAGATTGCCCTATGGAAATTGTTGAAGGTTTAGTAGGTACGGGTACAGTTGTATTTACAAGACTTCGCAGCTTATACGCTGGTACCGATTTGGATTCTGATGCTTCAACTGCAACTAAATATTTTTCACCTGAAACTAAGCAATTGTACATCGATTTTCAATACTCTTTGGGTACTGCAACTGCTATGCACAATGAAATATTCTACTCTAAAGTAGCTTAATAATAAGGATAGGAGAGGGTGAATTATGTGTGAAACATTATTACAAACCGCAAGAGATTGCGGTAAAAATACAAAGGATGGTGTAAAGTCTGATGTGTACCTGATTGCATTCGCTGACTTAAAAGCGGTATCAGGCAGTACAGAAGTTTATTCAACATCTGCATCAGGTTTAATAACGGAAATAGCTTTAAAAACAGGCTCTACAAAGTTTGTTAAATACGGTACTGTTGCAAAACAATCATCGATTAAGGAAACATATACATACAATGACAATGGTAGTTATGACATAGCTAAAGAATTAACTTTTACCTTATCAAATGTTGGTTCGTTGGCTGCAAGGCAAGGTGTTGAAAAACTGGTGTCAAATCCGGTTGCTGCATTAGTTCGTTTGGAAACTGGTACATGGGTAGCTTTTGGTTTAAATAACCAATTTATGGCTAAAACCATGGAAGGTACCGCGGGTACAGGTTCTAATGGAAGGGTTATCACTTTAGCAGGTTCAGATACTGAATTTTTGCAACCAGTAGACCCGGCAATAATTTCAGCATTGATAGCAGCTTAAAAGCTTAATTAGGTTTTATTATTCAACCTCTTAGTTAATCGCTAAGGGGTTTTTTTATGTACCCGTACTATTTATTTCAAGGGATTATGATACTGATTGATACAGCAAAGCCGAAGCAGCAACTGATACTTACGTTAAGTGAAAAAGTAACGGTAAATGAGCCGGAATACTTATTGGCTTTTACTGGTGATGCAACAAATGATACTTATCAGATTACGCTTTCTGATAAGCTCTCTTTATCAAATAGTCGGTATGATTTATTTACCGTTGATACTTCGCTTTTCAACGGCATTCCAGCCGGATTTTATACTTACCAAGTTTATCAAAAAGCAAACAGCATCATTGAAACAGGTAAGCTACTAATTCAAATAAAAGAAGCTGAACCTGAAATCATAAGCCCTATCAGAAGCGAAGAATATTTGATTTACAAACCATAATGAGTGAGAAAAGTGCGGGAGATAAAGGATTTCAGGAATTAATAACGTTTGCGAGAAGTATTACACCACTGCCAGTTGAAGTAATACAAAGCACCAGTGATGATAGGTGGGTAAGCTTTGGTACAGATAATCTGTACCCTAACTTTCTTCTAAAACTTTATGGTGAATGCGCGTTACACCGGGGAATCGTTGGCAAGAAGCTCAATTTCTTAATGGGTGATGGAATTGTAACGAAATCGGATTCAAAACCATTTGTAGCTAATATTAATCAGGTTGATTCAGCAGAAGAGTTAATTCAGAAGTTGAGTTATGATTTTATTCTTTTCCAAGCTTTTGCAATTGAGGTACAGTACGATTTGTTGAACAATAAGCCGCTTTATTTTAATCACATTCCCATAAATCATATCAGAAGCAACAAGAACCGCACACGTTTTTGGGTATGTCAGGATTGGATTAAACGTAGGGATGTGTTAACGTATAACAGATGGATAAAAGGCGATAACGAAGACCGTAAATCCAAAATATTTTACTACACAGGCTACGCGCCAAGTGTAAATAATATTTACCCTGATGTTGACTATAAGGCCGCTATCACCGCGATGGTAACAGATATGCTTATCAACAACTGGTTTAAGAATAATATTGAGGATGGCTTTAGTCCAGCTCATATTATAAGTTTTTTCAAGGGAGTTCCAACATCAGAAGAGGGGAGAGATTTTGAACGTAAGTTTAAAGCTACTTATTCAGGGTCTGATGGCTTGAAATATCTTATCAACTATGATAACGGTGGCGATTCTTCAAGTGTTAAAATTGATAGCATTCCAAGCGATGACTATGCTACTAAACTGACAGAAGTCATTAAGAAAGTTGAAAATTCAATACTGCAATCACATTCAGCTACCCGTTTACTTTTTGGTGTTGAAACCGAAGGTTCATTAGGTGGTAACGGTACAGAGCTTGAAATTCAATATGAGATTTTTAAACAGACTTGGGTTAAAAATACCCGGAATGTAATTGAATCGGGATTGAATAAATTGTTTGCTGATGCTGGTTTACCTGCTATTGAATTCAAAGATAAATCATCATTGTTTAGCACTTCATTAGAAAATGCCACCAAAGAGAAGGTGTTGACTATCGATGAACTAAGGAACATTGATGGTAAATCGCCACTACCTAATGGTGCCGGTCAAGGTTTAATTGGTGCAGCAGCTCCTAACATGGAAAATGGATTTGCAAAGGACGGTAAGAAGTTAACCGGGGAAGATTTTGAACTGGTTAAAGACTTTGGTGTTCATCGGGGTGAATTTGAATTTGTAACGGATGAAGCACTAAACTTTGCTGGTGATGATGCTATTGAGAATTATTTGATTTCAGAAAAGATAGACGGCAAATCCATCGCTACCATTAAAGCAGATATTCAAAATACTTTAGGCATTAATACAACCAATGAAGCTATCACAGAAAAGATAAATAAGCTCACACAAGCAAAGATAATTTCAAGCGATATAAGCAATGGTAAGGTAAATATTAAGCCTGTAGAGCAGCCTAAAGTAAGCAACGAGGTGCAGGTGATGTATGAGTATGTTGTGCGTAGCGGATATGGTAAGCCGTTAATTGCAGCATCAAGGGATTTCTGCACTAAGCTTATCAATAATGACCGCTTGTATACACGTACTGACATTCAGCAAATGAGCTCAATTTTTGGATATGATATATTCAGGCATTGCGGTGGCTGGTATTTTAATTCTGATACAGGCCAAGCGGAAAATCAATGTAGGCACGAATGGAAAATGGTTAAAGTAATTAGAAAGGGTAACAAATAATGAAGAGGGTGCAATTCTTAACCGTACAGGAGCTTAAAGAGAACTCTATAATTCAAATCAATGTTTACGAGAAGATTTTGAATCAAAGTATCATTGAGTTTCAAGATTTGGAGCTATCTCAAATTTTGGGCAAAGCAACTTATAAAAGATTATCTAACCTGTTAGTTAGCGGTGTTACTATATCAGGCTTTACTTATTCAAATGATGATACACTGTTGTTTGAACACATCAAACCGGTAATGGTCTATGGTAGCTTACTTTATAGCCTGTCACCATTACAGCACAAAGTAAGTAACAAAGGAGTTCAAAACATTACTGATGCCAATGCTCAAATAGGTGATGTTGATAAGCTCAGAAGTAACTATACAGCAAAGTTGGAAGGCTATAAAAAGCTATTGATAGAGTACATGGAAACGGATAACGACCCAGAAACTGTACCGCCTCAAAATATAGATACCAGTTTTGCTTTCACCGGAATATCTATACCGGATAATCAATACAATGAAGCAGAAGCTTACCGGGATGCTGCTTATAAAACTGGTTATTATAGAAGGGTGATTTATTAATGATAACCATTAACCAATACATAAAATTTATTGAAAACTTCTTAAAGCAGCATCAGCAAATCAACACCGTTATTACATCAAATGAAGCTGATTTTAAAGCTTATGACAACATTGTTTATCCGGTTGCTCATATTGATTATGTAACACAGCGTATCAACGGTGCTAACGTTAGCCATCAATTTGAAATTATTATAGGTGACTTATTCGACCCTAATTTGCCCGAGACTGAATTTGAGATTTATTCAGACTGTAATTTGATTGCTGATGATGTGGTTACTTACTTCGCTAATCAGTTTGATACCGGTTATGAGGTTGACGAAAATGTAAGTGTTCAAAAATTTACTGATGCTAATGTTGATAGGGTAGCGGGTTGCGTGTTTGTATTAACCTTCAATCAATTCCGTGAGGCGAATGCTTGTATCATACCAACTAACGATAACACCCGCCCTTTTGGTGAGCAATTTAATCAGGAGTTTTAAAACTCCATCCCCTTTTCTTAAACATTAAGTAAGCGAATAAAAAACCCACTATTAAGCCGAAATACATTCCGAAAGTAGTTGAGTTCATATCAGATATGCCTGATGCTATGAATTTAAAACTAAATAATATTGGTATTATCACTGCTAATATCCCTGCAATCATTTTAGGTGCCGGAGCAATTGCACAGGCGATGATAGGAACCAAAGAATAAATAAGTCCGAACAAAAATTCAAGGGGTTTAGAACCCATTACATATGCAAACAATACTGCGCTGGAAAAAGCGACTGGAAATAATGAGATAGGTATGCAAACTATCCAACGGAGAATTTTGATAGCCAGCTTCATCTAATATTCTTCAATGGTTTCTATTTTCGCAGCTTTATTCCAGCCTTTGTTTTTGAAGTAGTTATAACTAATCAAGATTCCAGTTCCTAAGCCAGCAGACAAGCCTATGTTACTGGATATACCTAAATAGTTATAAGACTTTAACAAATAAGTTACTGCGTAGATAGAAAATATTGCGCTGACTATCGTTACTGCGGTAACACCCCATTTCTTAGGTTTGGGCACTATCAAACAAGTGATGATTGGTAGCAAAGTAAAACTTATGTATGGAGCTATAAAGTATAAAAAACAACCAATTACTACATCTCCATTAGTTTTTATTTTATGCGAAAACTCGGTTGCGCCCGTGACCTGAATAAGTAAATACAAGAGTGAAACAGTGAGGGCTAATGCGAAAGGAATGCCCAATGACCATCTTAATATCTTAATGAAGTTCATACTTAATATTCTTCTAATTCTTCAACTAAATTTGCCTTATTCCAACCTCTATGTTTAAAAAGCTTGTAGCTTACTAAAAACCCTAATACAAATCCAGCAGTTAAGCCACCCGTGACACTAAGTATTAAAGGGTCTGAATATGCTGATGATACATTGGCAATAAATATGTTAAGAAGCCGATTTCCAAGTACAACTTCACCAATTACAATAACTGCTACCGCACCATATTTTTTAGGTGATGGTACAACATAAGTAGCAGCAATAACCGGAATAAAGCCAATTAATACACAAATTATTACAAAAAAAGATAAATAAGTTGATTCCTCTAACTGGTCAATTCTAAACCTTAGTATTTGAGATAAAATGTAAAAAAATAATCCTGTGATTATATAAGATAAAGGTATGCCAAGTACCCATCTAAGAATGTTGATAAGGTTCATAGTTTAAAAATGATATTAACCGTGAAATCCAAATTGCATTGCTATACCCATCAATAGTAAATAACCAAGTATTATTCCGGCAATCCACAATAGTATTTTTGTAATAAGGTTCATAAGCTAAATATAACATAACCCGGACTATTTATCCTGTGAGGATAGATAAAGCGGGAAGGGATTTCATTTACAAAGAAGAGGGTGTTAAGCTTAAAGCTTACCTTGATGTTGCTGGTATTCCTACAATTGGTGTAGGCTTTACTTACTATCCACATGGTGGAAAGATTAAATTAGGCGATACAATCACTATAGAACAATGCACCGAATACTTTAATATCATTGTTCAATCCTTTGAAGATGCCGTTTCTAAGGCTGTTAAAATTAATATCAATCAACATCAGTTCAACGCACTTGTATCATTTTCATTTAACGTAGGCATACAAGCGTTCAAAAGCTCAACCTTACTTAAAAAAATCAATTCTCAATCAACTGAACAAGACATTAAAGCCGAATTTTTGAAATGGAAGCGTGCCGGTGGTAAAGTGGTTGATGGTCTTCTTAAACGTAGAATTAGAGAAGCCAATTTATATTTCACTGCCTAATGTTTAACTTATTTAACTTCTTCAATGGCTTATGGTCATTCATCAGCAAGTTCCTTTTATGGTTCCTTGTTTTTACTACCCCGATACATCAATTCTTGATTACTATTTATGTATTGTTACTGGTTGATTTAATTACGGGTATTTATAGTAAAGTGGTTATCAAAAAGGAGCCGTTGACCAGCAAGCGGTTGAAAGATACCACTACTAAATTTATCTTCTATTCATTTGCAGTGTTTATAGGTCTTATTGTAGATATAGCTATGCTTGGGGATAGTGAATTAATGTTAGCCCGGATAGTTGCCGGTTATATTATGCTAACAGAATTCCAAAGTGGAATTGAGAACATAAGTATCATTACAGGTACCAACTTGTGGGTAATGATTAAGGATAAAGTTACAGAGTTATTCAACTCAAAAATCACTAAACAGAAAAATGAAAATAATTAAGATTTTAAAGCTGATAGCGGTTATTGCTACCAGCGTTTTAGAGGCGATTAAAAAAAATAATTAAACAGAGTCCTGAATCTCCTTCACTTTATTACCTATCAATGCGTGAATGTATTCTCGATTTTCGTAGTTGGATTTGTCGTTAGTGTATTTGCGCTCACATTTTGGACAGACATAGCCACTTTCCCAAGTGTTATATAATTCAAGCATAGGTATATTACAATATTCACATACAGGAACCAATTTTTTAAGTGTGTACGTATTTGTTCTATAATTAACGTCATATTCCCAACTCCATAGCCAATTTTTAAATCTATCTGAGGTGTATGACAAGAAACTATGTGGCTTAGATTTATCTACACTCTTCCTGCTTTTTATTGAAACAAAAAATATTATAGCTATAACAATTAAAAATATTAAGATATGCCAGACTTCGATTTCAAAAGTTAAAATACCAACTATGAAATTTAAAATTGCTTTAATCCAAGAGATAAGAGAGGTTGAAAACGGTTTTTCTTTTATCCAGTCATAAATTGCTGATGCAGCTACAGGTAATAATATACTTGATGCCCACCATTTAGAATGCCATTTGTTTTGTTCGCTCATTTATGTTATTTATAATACTTAGCTTGTCTGAGTTAGTTTACACCAATATCCAATTTGGTAATTTCATTCATCGAGTAACACGTAACGATGTCTCTTTTAACGTCATAGAAAAAAACATTACTATGAGTTTTGCCGATATAATAATACATACTATTCGATTGAATTATTTTATTTTCAAATTCAATTGAACAATTCTTATATGCCAACGTTTTTTGAACTCTTTTATACTTAAAGTGCCCCTGAGCAATTCCCGATGCAAATAGAATAATGGATGTAGTAATAATAAACTTGAATTTAAAATCAAATGATGGTATCGTAAATTCAAGTATTAGTATTGTAAATATTCCTAATATGATTGCTATACCAACTTGGAATCCAATAGTCATAATAAACTTAAACCAATTAGGTTGATTAGGACTTGTAAAATCTACAATGTGATTATATGCTGTAAATAATAGGGTACAAATGAATAAAAAAAATATACCAAATGTGAGTAAAATTTTAGGCAAGTCTTTGCGCAATTCTTTTGCATTGGCTATTTGTATCGAATGCCGTTCTTCTGAAATTGCTTTTCTGACACTTTCGTCCACAATTAAAGCGGTAGAAGTAGGTTTAACTATTTTTTTCTTACTTGGTGTCACTTTATGAAGATAATATGCACCAACAAGCACGCCAGCTAAATTATATATCCCCCCTATAAATAAGTCAAACAGAGATTGAGGCAACAATTCAGAGATTTCTAAAAATGAAAATATGTCTAAATTGAATTCATAATAATATATAAACTGTTTAGCTGCACCGTACATTAAAATCAGCAAAGTATATATTGGAAGAAGGGGCAGTATGGTATCTTTTAATACGTCAGTATTTTGTTCCTGCATTGTTTAAAGTTTAAATTGTAAAAATACTAAAAATGTTAGCAGATTTGTAAGGTGAAGTCCCCTGCTAACATATCAGTATATAAATTTAAAAGTTCCTTAACAGAACTACCATTGTTTTTATCCACAATTCAATGTGGTTTTCCATCCCCGGCAGAAGATTATTTAGAAGAGGTTTTATCACTTGATGATATATGTATCAGCAACGCTGCAAGCACATTCTTAGGCAGAGTATCAGGGTCATCACTCAAAGATATTTGCATCTATTCAGGTGATATAGTAGTTATTGATAAAAGCCTTACTGCTGTACACCGAGATTTAGTGGTGTGTGCTATTGATGGCGAATTCAACGCCAAAATCTTGCATATAGACCCTTTGCAGGGCATACGGTTATTATCGGCTAATCCTGATTTTGCACCAATTGAGATAAAGGAGTTGACAGATTTTAGAGTGTGGGGTGTTATCACATTTGTTATTCAGGATATAAAGAACCGGAGCAATGATTGGCATTATTGATTGCAACAATTTCTACGCTTCGTGTGAGCGTAATTTTATGCCGTCATTGAATGGCGTGCCTGTAGTTGTATTCTCAAATAATGATGGTGCAATTATAGCCCGGAGCGAAGAGGCTAAAGCTTTAGGTATTGATATGGCAGTACCCATATTTGAAGTTAAGAAGCTGATGAAGGTATACAACATTAAAGGGTTCAGCAGTAACTATACTTTATACGGAGATATGTCAAAGCGCATTAAATCGATTATAAGAAACTTCTTTCCAGAGGTTGAAGATTATAGCATTGATGAATCTTTTGTAAGCTGTACGGGCTTTAAATACCGTGATTTGTTTAGTTATGTTAAGGATGCAAGGGATAAAATATCTCACTGGTCAGGCGTACCAGTAACAATTGGGGTAGCACCTACTAAAACCCTATCAAAGCTTGCTAATCGGATAGCTAAAAAGAAATACAGGTCTATTGGCGTGTATATATTAGATAGCGAAGAAAAACGTATTGATGCACTTCATACAACTGATATAAAAGATTTGTGGGGTATAGGCAGAAGGTTAGCAGCAAGGCTAAATAAGTTCAACGTTTATACCGCCTATGACTTGTCAAAAGTTAACACTGATTGGGCTAAGAAAAACTTTAGTGTTGTGTTGCAGCGTACCGTTTATGAATTGCAAGGCATAAGCTGTATTCCTTTAGAGTTAATTGAACCAGCTAAACAAAATATAGCCTCTCAAAAAAGCTTTGGTAAGTTCCAAACTGAATTTGAACCAATGGTAGAAGCATTAGCCAACTATACGGCAAGGGTAGCGGAAAAGCTAAGAAGACAGGGCTTTGTTGCCGGAGGCATTACTGTATGGTTAGGCACTAACAACTTCTCAAAAACAGATGCTCAATATTTTCCTGAAATAAGCACTGTTTGTGATGTGCCAACAGATTATACACCTTATCTGATTAAACGTGCTGTAGATGGCTTAAAAGTGATATACAGGAAAGGTTATCTATATAAGAGGGTAGGTGTAATGCTTACCGATTTACGTACTAATGATGACGGTACACAAAACCTGTTTCATTCAAATAGCCGGGATAAAGAAATTGAAATTAGTAGGAGAGTGGATAGGATAAACCGTTTGAATGGTAGAGATACTATCAGGTCAGCGCAACAGGGGTTTGTACAGGAATGGAAAATGAAGCAAGAGAACTTAACTCCCAAATACACCACCCGATTATCAGATATAATAATTATCAAATAGCTATATTAAGACACTAAACTTTATTGAGATGGTTGACTACTTAAAAATGGTTCTTACTTATTTAAAGCAAGAATTACCTGTACAGTACAAAGACATTATTGAACTTGATGGATGGGTAATAAAGTTTGTTATTTCAGATGAAGGTGGATTTGATGATGTATTTGCAGACATCAAAAGGGTCACTGAAACTTACGTAAGGGCTATAAGAGAGCGCAAAGCTGATTTGAATTTCACAGTATGGCGACCCAATCAGTCAAGAGATTTTATAATCTATAAGTAATAAGCAATGTCTAATAAACTAATCTCAGTTCTTAAAGGCGTATTATTTATCGTTTTGGGATTAGTTATATTCTATTACTCAGTCACCGTATCAGTCATTGGTAAATCTGTTATTATGATATCAGTAATTACTTTTATTATAGGTAGCGGTGTTTATACACAACATTGGTATTTTGGTAACAGCAATACACAAAAATGGTACGTCTCTATCTTTAAGGTTCTAATTGCTGGTATCATATCAGCTTTTTTAGTTGCTATACTAATTTATGTGTTTGGTAGAGGTGCATTCGACCCGAATGAATTGGGCAGGTATTAAGGCACCGACTGAAAGATTTTTATTGAGCAAGCCCCCGCTGTATGTGAGCGAATTTCTTTCAATTTTTATACAAAAGTAGGTGACAATTTTGGTGACAAAACGCATATAAAAAGGTATAAAAAATGAAAAAATTTAATATTTAAAATGCCCTATTGACATTGTAAGGTGGGTTTATATATATTGGGGTTCCGATTTTACTAACCAAAATTGTGGGTTTTTACTATCGTTAGAGCGGTTTTTCATATCAATGGTGACAGAGTTGGTGACAAAAAACGCAGAAACATTACAATTCTTAAAAGGAACACTTCTACCACACGTTCGCTTTTTACTAACCAGTAGTTCATGTGTGTAACAATTAAAGCCCAAAGGTGTCAAAAAGAGGCGATAAAATAAAGGTCAACTATAAAACTTGAGTTTTTTAAAATTTAATAATGTTTGTAATAATGAAAGCTTTGAATCCATTTTTTATTATAGGAACAGTAGGCGTGATAGTTACGGCTATTTTTCATGTTGTTATTGCCTTGGTACTTTCGATACCGGCAGCTCACACAACCTTCTTTGTGTTATACCCGATGTTTATTTCTTTTCTTGCAATAGGAGCAGGGCAAATAATAAAACACGACAAGGCTATTGCGGATAACTAACAGTTATCCCCTCAATGCAAAATCTTAAACATTAACTCCCGCATCAATTCACCGGGAGGCAGGTTTGATTCTACGCCTTTACTTTTCAGGTCATACTCGCGCAGCAGGCCGATGATCTGCATGGTTTTGGCAAAGTTGTAGTTGCGGGCAGCTTGCTCGTAATCCTTTACAAAGTAGGGGTTCACGCCCATTTCTTTGGCCAGATTTTGCGGGCTTTTATCTTTTACATAGTGGTACACCAGCACCTTGCTAAAGTAGTTGTTAAGGTTACCAAACAGCAGTACAATGGGGTTGGCCTTGGGGTTGGCCTCAAAGTAGTTGATGATCTGGTTGGTTTTCAGCACATCCTTTTTGGCGAGGGCGGCCTGCAATTCAAATACATTATACTCCTTGCTGATGCCGATGTTATCCTGAATGTGTTTCAGCGTAATTTCTTCGCCTTGCGGCACGTTCAGCATCAGCTTTTCAAGTTCGTTAGCGATTTTTGACAGGTCGTTACCCAGGTACTCAGCCAGCAAGGCCGAAGCCTGCTGGTTAATGCGATAGTTTTTTTCTTGTATAAAACCCTCTATCCAGCCGGGTATCTTATTATCATACAAACTTGTCGACTCAAATACCAGTCCGTTCTTGTCAATGGCCTTGTAAGTTTTTTTGCGCTTATCGAATTTGCCGTACTTATGGCAAAACACCAGTATGGTGCTTGGCAACGGGTTTTCAAGATAGGCCAGTATGGGGTTAATGTGCTTTTTGTCGTCATCATCCTTGCCCCACTTCATTTCCTGCGCTTCTTTTACCAAAACTACCTGGTAGTCGGCCATCATGGGGTAGCGCTTGGCGGCGTTAAGCACGGTCATGATGTCGGTATCCTTACCGTACAGCACGGTTTGGTTAAAGCCACGCTCGGCGGCGGGCAGGGCATGGTGCTCAATATAATTGCTGATCAGGTCAATATAATAAGGTTCCTCGCCATGCAGCAGGTATACAGGCTTAAACTTGCGGTTTTTCAGGTCCTTTAAAATATCAGTAGCAGTCATATCGTATGGGTCAAAATTACATAATACAAATGGCAAAGGCGAGGCGCACGGGCGGGCATTTTAAAATTACTTATAAAGGTTTTTGTACCTTGCGGCGCTAAATTATTTGTGATTGTTGATATATGAGTTTGCTGCAACCGCTGGCCCTGCCTCCGTACCCCTTTAAAATTACCGAAGCTAACGGACAGCTTACCCTGTTTGATGAGTTGCGTAAGCGAACCATCATTATAACGCCCGAGGAGTGGGTGCGGCAGCATTTTGTGCAATACCTCATTAATCAAAAGCAATACCCCAAAGCCTTAATGCGGCTGGAGGGCGGCCTTAAACTGAACGGCATGAGCCGCCGTACCGATATTGTGGTATTTAACCGCGACGGCGAGCGTATTTTAATGGTGGAATGCAAGGCCCCATCGGTAAGTATTGATCAAAAGGTGTTTGACCAGATAGCCCGCTACAATATGGCGCATAGGGTGAGCTTGTTGGCCGTTACCAACGGGTTGCAACACTATTGTTGCCGTATTGACCATGAGCAAGGCAGCTACCGGTTTATTGCCGACCTGCCGGGGTTTAATGAGCTTTAGCCGGCTATGGATACGAGCGACTGCATCTTCTCGAACAGGTCCTCGGGTTTAAATGGTTTTGATACGTAGTTGTTCATGCCCGAAGCGTAAACCTGCTCCTGTATATCAAACAATGCCGACGCGGTAAGCGCTATGATAGGGGTATTAGCTTTTTTGGGATCGGTAAGCCTGCGAATTTCGCGGGCAGCCTCAAAGCCATCCATCACGGGCATTTGCAAATCCATCAGCACAATATCAAAATTACCGTATTGCAGCTTTTGCACGGCCATGGCGCCGTTCTCGGCAATGGTTGGTACTATCTTCCATTTAGAGAGCAGCTTTTTCATCAGCATTACGTTCACAATATTGTCTTCGGCTATCAGTACCTGCAGGTGGCTAAGGTCATTGGCATCAGGCACGGGTTTAGGTGCCACGGCAGCCTCAACCGCCTCGGTCGATGTTTCAAACGCCATACTGAACGAAAACTCGGAGCCAACACCGGGTTTGCTGTTTACGCTAAGCTGCAGGCCCTGCAATTCAAGCAGTCTTTTTACTATGGCCAGGCCAAGGCCGGTGCCGCCGTACTGGCGTGTAACGGTAATATTCTCCTGCGCAAAGGGCTCAAATATGGCCTGAAGGTTATTTTGGGCAATGCCGATGCCGGTATCTTTAACAGAAAACAATACGGTACTGGTATTATGCCTGTCCTCAACGCAAGTGGCGCGTACCCAAACATTACCCTGCTGGGTAAATTTGATGGCATTGCTTACCAGGTTAAAAATAATTTGGGTGATGCGGGTAGGGTCGCCAAAAAATACCTTGTTTTTAAGCCGGCTATCAATATCGAGCTTAAACAGCAGGCCTTTTTCTTCGGCCTTGATAATAAAGCCGCCGCAAATGTTATTAAGCAAATCGGTAAGGTCCATACGGATATGCTCAAAGGATACCTTGCCCGATTCAATCTTGTTAAAGTCCAGCACATCATTAACGATGGAAAGCAGGTTAGCTGCCGAAAATTTCAGTATGTCAAGGTTTTCTTTCTGATCGGGCCGGGGGCTGTTCATCAGCAGTAAATTGGTCATGCCGATAACCGCGTTAAGCGGCGTACGTATCTCGTGCGACATGGTTGACAGGAACTCCGATTTGGCGTGCGATGATTTTTCGGCCTTTTGCATGGCCAGCTCCAGTTTGCTGTTCAGTTGCGATTGCTCGTCGCCCACGTTTTTAAGCTGGCGCATATTGGTAACAAAGGCATTGTAAAAATGGCTTATCACAAATATGGTAAGCAAAAAGTTAGCGAACACGCAGATGATCATCGTTGAGGGATCTATCTTTTCGGGCCTGAAACTGATGATATAACTGGTTTTGTATTGCAAAACCAAAAAGCCCAGCACAGGCAACAGGTTGGCCAGCGAATAAAAAATGCCCCAGCGATGGCCCAGCATGTAAAAGGAGAATACCACGATAAGGATGATGATCTGCACGGTGATCATATTCACATCCTGCAGTATCACGAATACATTGCCAAGAGTAATAAAGGAGCCTATAATAAGCATACCATGCGATATGCTTGCCCAATCGGGTTTATAAGTGAGGTATTTGAACATTACCAGCACGCTTACAAGCAGGGCTGTTGAGGTAATGGCAATGGCGGGTTGATGCGTAAGGTTAATGCTGGCCAGCAGCAGTACCATGGCTACGGCTACAAAAACAAGCCCGTAATAAAGCAGTTTTATTCGCGCCTGATCAAGTAATGATTGCTCGCTGTTAAGTATACGTTTTAATGAAAAATTGAAAATGCCTGCCGGGTTACTCATTGCTAATCACCATTCAAAAAAAACACGGGCCAAGGCAGCTAAACCTGTTTATACGGCCCGTGTTTAATTTATAATGCAATTAGCTGGCCAAAGATGCAAGGCTTTCTTCAACCACGGTCAGCTTTGCCTCGGCATCTGCCTTTTTGCGATGCTCGTTTTCAATAATTTCGGGCTTGGCGTTGGCAACAAATTTTTCATTGTTCAGCATGCCGTTAACTTTTTTAAGGAAGCCGAGCAGGTATTCTTTTTCCTTTTCAAGACGATCCTTTTCAGCATCGGCATCAACGTTTAGTTCAAGCGGTACAAAAAACTCATCGGTATGTGCCATAAAAGCCACTGCACCGCTAACTTTGGTATCAGCATAAGTTAGCTCGCCAACATTGGCAAGCTTTTGGATAACCCCGGCGTACGCATTATAGCTGATACCTGAGTTTATTTTTCCTATAAGTTGTAAACTTTCTTTAGGGGATAGCTGATTTTTGCTCCTGATGTTTCGTACTTGCCCAATAATTGATTTTATAACTTCGATGTCGTTAATCAACTGTGTATTTACTTCCCCATAACTTGGCATTTGCGCCACAATGCAACAGTCGTTTTCCCCACGTTCGCCAAATAAATCATCGTGCCACAATTCTTCAGTAGTAAAAGGCATAAACGGATGAAGTATTTTCAAAATATTCTCAAAGTATCCGATAGTAACCTTGTAGGTTTGCCTGTCTACCGGTTGCTGATAGGCGGGTTTAATCATTTCAAGGTACCAGGCGCAGAAATCATCCCACACCAGTTTATAGGTAGCCATCAGCGCCTCGTTTAAACGGTACTGCGCAAAGTTGTCCTCAATTTCGGCAAGTGCCTGGTTAAAACGGCTGTTAAACCACTCTATAGAAGTAGTATTAGGGCATGGCAGGCTATCATCAACTTCCCAGCCTTTTACCAGGCGAAAGGCGTTCCATATCTTGTTGCCAAAGTTACGGCCCTGCTCGCAGTATGATTCATCGAACATTAAATCGTTACCGGCAGGTGAGCATAACAACATACCTACGCGTACGCCATCAGCGCCATATTTCTTGATCAGGTCAAGCGGATCGGGCGAATTGCCTAATGATTTTGACATTTTGCGGCCCAGCTTATCGCGCACAATACCGGTAAGGTACACATTGCGAAAAGGTACTTCCTTACGCCATTCAATGCCTGCCATGATCATACGCGCCACCCAAAAGAACAGGATCTCCGGCGCGGTAACCAAATCGTTAGTAGGGTAGTAGTAGTTTATCTCCTCGTTATCAGGTTCGGCAATGCCGTTGAATACCGATATTGGCCATAACCATGACGAAAACCAGGTATCAACCACATCATCCTCCTGGCGAAGCGCTGTATAAGTTAAGCCTGCTTTTTCAAACTCAGCCTTTGCTTCCTCTTCGGTTTTGGCAACTACCCACTCGTTATTTTCATTGTACCAGGCCGGGATGCGCTGGCCCCACCAAAGCTGGCGACTGATGTTCCAATCCTTCACGTTCTCCATCCAGTGGCGGTACGTGTTAGTGAATTTTTCGGGAATCAGCTTAACCTCGCCATTCAGTACCACATCAAGCGCGGGTTTAGCCATTTCGCTCATTTTACAAAACCACTGCATAGACAGCTTTGGCTCGATAACGGCATCCGTACGCTCCGAAAAACCTATCTGCGATTTATAATCCTCGGTTTTAGCTAATGATCCGGCTTCCTCTAACAAAACAGCGATTTTTTTACGGGCGGCAAAGCGGTCTGTACCAACCAGTATCTGCGCGCTTTCGTTCAGCGTGCCGTCATCGTTTAATATATCAATTACCGGCAGGTTGTGCTTTTGGCCCAACTGGTAGTCGTTCAAATCGTGCGCCGGGGTTACTTTTAAGCATCCGGTACCAAATTCCATATCTACATACTCATCCAATATTACCGGTATCTCGCGGTTAATAAGTGGTATCAATACCTTTTTGCCATGCAGATGCGTGTATCGCTCATCATTCGGGTTGATACAGATAGCGCTATCAGCCATAATGGTTTCCGGGCGGGTGGTGGCGATGGTTAAGAAGTCCGTAAGTCCGGAAGTCGGTAAGTCCGAAAGCAGCTCCTGTTCAACAGAAATTACTTCTTGTTTCTCATCATCACCAATTACAACCTGTGGCTTTTCTACTTCACTTCCGTCTTTCTGACTTCCGGACTTCCCGTCTTCCGGACTCAAAAAATACTTGATATAATACAGCTTCTGGTTTACCTCTTTGCGGATAACTTCCTCGTCGCTAACGGCGGTTTTACCTTGCGGGTCCCAGTTAACCATGCGCACGCCGCGGTATATCCAGCCTTTTTTGTACAGATCAATAAAAGTATCAATAACGGCCTCGCTCATGTGCGGGTCCATAGTGAAAGCGGTGCGGTCCCAATCGCATGATGCGCCCAGTTTTTTAAGCTGTTCTAAAATGATGCCGCCGTATTTTTCTTTCCACTCCCAGGCGTATTTTAAAAACTCGTCGCGGGTAAGGTCTTTTTTGCTGATGCCTTTTTCTTTAAGCATAGCCACTACTTTGGCTTCGGTAGCAATACTGGCATGATCGGTGCCCGGTACCCAGCAGGCGTTCTTGCCTTTCATGCGGGCGCGGCGTATCAGCACATCCTGAATGGTATTGTTAAGCATGTGGCCCATATGCAGCACACCGGTAACGTTTGGCGGAGGTATCACAATAGTGTAAGGCTCGCGCTCGTCGGGTACCGATTTAAAAAACTGCTGCTGCAACCAGTAGCTATACCATTTATCTTCAAATTCCTGCGGCTGATATTTACTCATAGGCTGCAAAAATAATAATCCTGCGGTTATTGTCAGTGGTCATTTGTCAATAGTCATTGGGGGAGTGGTCATTAGTCAGTTGTCATTGGGCATTTGTTCTTACTTATTGTTTTAATGTTGAACAATAAAAGCCATTTTGCTAAGTACTAATGACAAATGACCAATGCCAAATGACCACAAGAACAATAATTTTACAATTACGCAGTTATACATAGTACATAAGTTTTGATCAGCATGAAAACACTGTCGTTCAATAGGTTTGTGCACGAGTTGTTAAAAAAGTCGGGACTTGAAGTTCTGGTTAACTGGTTCAACCGTTAATAGTAATTGCGATATTAACCTGCATTTACTTAACTTTAATTTCATATTAACTGACTAACATGAAATTAAAATACCTGAGTTTAGCGCTCCCGGCAGTGCTATGCGCCAATACCGCCACATTTGCTCAAAGTGGCGCTGACAATAATCCACCTCAAAAATTTATTGATACTCAAAATATGGACACCGCCGTTAAACCCGGTGATGACTTTTTTGAATATGCCAACGGCGGCTGGGTAAAACATAATGAGATACCTGCCAAGCAAACCCGCTGGGGTAGTTTTATTATGCTGAGGCAGGAGAGTACCGATAAGCTCATCAGTATACTGGATGAGGTAAGTAAAACGCCCGATAACCCTAAAGGCAGTATAAAGCAACGCACCGGCGACCTGTATGCCAGTGCTATGGATAGCATCGCCATTGAAAAGAAGGGTTATACTCCTATTAAAACAGACCTGAAACGTATTGATAAGATAGCCTCGATACAGGGTGTGGTTAATGAACTGGTTTATCAGCGTGTTAATGGTTTAGGCAGTCCGTTGTTTGGCTTTGGCGTGGGGCAGGATTCAAAGAACCCCACCAAATACATTGTTAGCCTGGGCCAGGGCGGCATTACTTTGCCTGATCGTGATTATTACCTGAAAAGCGATGCCCGTACCCAAAAGATACAGGATGCGTATAAAAAATACATTGTTCAGTTATTTACCCTGACGGGTACGCCTGCGGATGTTGCCGAAAATAACGCGGCCATCATCTGGCAAGCCGAAAAAACTTTGGCCAACGCCCAGCTTACCCGTGTGGCCATGCGCGACCCGAATGCTACCTACAATAAATTTACGGTAGCTGCATTCAGCAAAACCACCCCAGGCCTTAACTGGGTTGAGTTGCTGCCAAAGCTAAAAACTCCGGGACAGGACTCGCTGCTGATATCAAACCCGGCATTCATAAAAACGGTTGATTCATTACTAACCGCTACGCCGATTGCCGACCTGAAGGTGTATCTGAAATGGAATATACTTAAAGGCGCGGCAGGCTCATTAAGCTCGCCGTTTGTAAAGGCCGGCTTTGATTTTAACAGTGTGCTTACCGGCCAAAAGGTGCAGGCGCCGCGCAGTGAGCGTATGTCGGCACTGGTTGATGGTAGCCTGGGTGAGTTGTTAGGCCAGCTATATGTAGCCAAATACTTTCCGGCCGCGGCAAAGCAATATATGGAACAGTTGGTGAACAACCTTAAAGTTGCCTATGCCGAGCATATTAAAAACCTGGATTGGATGAGCGACGAAACAAAGGCCCGCGCGCTTAAAAAGCTGAATGCCTTTACCGTTAAAATTGGCTACCCGGACAAATGGCAAACGTATGATGGCCTGAACATAAGCCGTAATGATTATGCCGGTAATCTGCGTAATATTTCGGTATGGCGATATAATTATATGGTTACCCGCCTGGGCAAACCGGTTGACAAAACCCGCTGGGGCATGACACCGCCAACCGTAAACGCATATTACAATTCGGTAAATAACGAGATTGTTTTCCCTGCCGGGATATTGCGCTTTCCGTTTTTTGATTTTAAGGCCGATGATGCCATTAACTATGGTGGTATAGGCGCAGTTATCGGGCATGAAATTACTCATGGTTTTGACGATCAGGGCCGTAAATATGATGCCGATGGTACCCTGCGCGATTGGTGGACCGCCGCTGATGCCGAAAAATTCAAGCAACGCAGCGATAAGGTGGTTGAGCAGTACAACGCGCTTACCGTATTAGATACCATGCACGTAAACGGCAGGCTTACGCTTGGCGAAAACCTGGCTGACTTAGGCGGTTTAAGCATTGCTTACGATGCCTGGAAAAAAACCAAACAAGGCCAGGGTGGCGAAAAGATTGACGGCTTCACGCCCGATCAGCGTTTCTTCCTGTCGTGGGCGCAGGTATGGCGCAGCAAGCAGTTGGCCGAAACCGCCGCCCAGCGCATCCTGACCGATCCGCACTCGCCTGAAGAGCATCGTACCAACGCGCCGTTAACTAATATTGATGCCTGGTACAAAGCATTCAACGTGCAACCCGGCGATAAGATGTACAAAAAACCGGAGGACAGGGCGAAGATCTGGTAAACCTTTTTTTTATGTCATTTCGACGAAGTACAAGGAGAAATCCGTCGCTTTGCTATGAACGCAGGCAGATTTCTCGCTACTGCTCGAAATGACAGGTTGGGGGGTCGCACCTAATTCTTTTAAATGTCATTTCGACGAGGTACGAGGAGAAATCCGTCGCTTTGCTATAAACGCAGGCGGATTTCTCGCTATCGCTCGAAATGACATGGTGGTGGACTATTTTTTAAAAATGTCATTTCGACGAGGTACGAGGAGAAATCTGTCGCTTTGCTATAAACGCAGGCGGATTTCTCGCTACCGCTCGAAATGACAGGGTTAGGGTGGTAATTCTTCCAAAAGGGAGGGCTCAACAAGAAAAATAAAAAAGTCCTCCCCATTGGGGAGGATTTAGGAGGGGTACCTTATCTTTGCGCCGACTATGTTCATCAATCAATTTTATGACAAGGGCCTGGCCCATGCCTCGTATGGTGTTATCCGCGCCGGCAAAATGGTGGTTATTGATCCCGCCCGCAATCCGCAGCAGTATTATGACCTTGCCTCGTTGCACGAAGCCGAAATAGTAGGTGTTATTGAAACGCATCTTCATGCTGATTTTGTAAGCTCGCACCTGGAGATCCATCAAACAACCGGTGCTACGGTTTATATAAGCAAACTGGCCGGTGCCGAATACCCGCACGAAACTTTTGATGATGGCGATATAATTGATCTGGCGGATATTAAACTGAAAGCCATTAACACGCCCGGCCACTCGCCTGATTCCATTTGTATTTTGGTAGAGGATGAAAATGGTAAGGATGCCGCCATATTTACCGGCGATACCCTTTTTGTAGGCGATGTTGGCAGGCCCGATCTGCGCGAGAGTGCAGGCAATATCACCGCTAAAAAGGAAGAACTGGCCCGACGGATGTTCCATACCACCCGCCATAAGCTGATGCCGTTGCGTAAGGATGTAATTGTTTACCCCGCGCATGGCCCCGGGTCATTGTGCGGTAAAAACATGAGCGCCGATCTGCAAAGTACCATCGGCCGCGAATTGCGCGAGAACTACGCCCTGCAACCCATGGAAGAAGCGGAATTTGTGGAGCTCCTGATTGCCGATCAGCCCTTTGTACCTAAATATTTCGGGTACGATGTAGAAACTAACAAAAGCGGCGCACCTGCATTTAAACAAGGCATTGATGCCGTTAAGGTAGTTGAAAGCGTAAGCGTTGAAAAAGGCGTTCTGATAATAGACAGCCGCCCCGCCAAACAATTCAAGAACGGGCATTTATCCGGAGCTGTCAATTTACAGGATGGCGAAAAGTTTGAAACGTGGCTGGGCTCCATAGTGGCGCCTGATGAACAATTCTATTTAATTGCTGCCAGCGAGCATTGTATTAACGAAGCCGTTGCCAAGGCGGCTAAAATAGGGTACGAAAAGAATATCAAAGCCGCTTCAACTCAATTGAAAGGCGAACATATACAAGATGCTGATTTTACTGATGACCTTGTAGCTAACCAAAACAATTACACCATTGTTGACGTACGCAACACCGGCGAAACCGCCAAAGGCAAGGTGTTTGAAAGCGCTATTAACATACCGCTGCCCGAATTGCGCGAACGCGTAAACGAGATACCAACCGGCAAACCCATTGTAGTACACTGCGCGGCAGGCTACCGCTCGGCCGCGGCAAGCAGCATTATTGAAGCCGCTGTAACTAATACCCCGGTGTTTGATTATGGGGAAGCAATAAAAGCCCTTCTGAAATAAAACCCCTCCTAAATCCTCCCCGATAGGGAGGACGTTATAATAATACAGTTATGAATAATCAGGAAAAGCAAAACTCCCTCTCCTTTGGAGAGGGTCGGGGTGAGGTCTTACAACTTGTCACCACTGCCGATGGCTCCAAAACCATTTATAACCCTGCCGTGGGCGAGAATTACCATTCAAAACATGGCGCTTTGCAGGAGAGCCAGCATGTTTTTTTGAACTCCGGACTACGTTATTTTTTGGCAGGCGAAGATGTAAAAGAAGTATCCGTGCTTGAGGTGGGTTTTGGTACGGGATTGAACTTTTTATTGACTGCAGATTATTGCTTCGCGAAGCAGATAAAACTTGATTATACCGGCATTGAGGCCTATCCGCTAACGCAGGAATTGTTAGAGCAAACCGGTTATGATGCCTATTGCTCGCCTGTGTTATGGCAGCAGTTTACCGGCGCTTATGCCAATGCCTTAACAGGCGAGGAAAAATTAAACGACTACTGTTCCCTCGAAATTGCCTATACCAAACTGCTTGATTTTACATCGCCGAAGCAATTTGATGTGATTTATTTTGATGCCTTCGCGGCCGTACACCAACCCGAAATGTGGGACGAAACGGCCATTGCCCACACCCTGCAATTTTTGAAACCCGGCGGTGTATTTGTTACCTATGCCATTACCGGTAACCTGAAACGCAGCATCAAAGCCCTCGGCCTAAAGGTTGAAAAAGCACCCGGTGCGCCCGGAAAGAGGGAGATGCTGAGGGCGGTGAAGGACAAATTCTAAAATCTAATTACTAAACTCTAAATTATAAACCCTGAACTGTAAAACATAAATTCGAAATTGAACATCCGAAATTCGAAATAAAGAAAAATTCGAAATCCGAAATAAGGAACTACCTTTGCCCAAAACAAAGCATTATGCCTTTAACTCCGCCTGTTACCGGTGCTACGTCAACCGTAGCTTTTGAACGTTTGCTGAAAATAATGGATGATCTGCGGGAGAATTGCCCGTGGGACAAAAAGCAAACCATCGAGAGCATCAGGCACCTTACCATTGAGGAAACTTACGAGCTTTCGGACGCTATACTAAGCGGCGATTTGCAGGAGGTAAAAAAGGAACTGGGCGATATTATGCTGCACCTGGTTTTTTACGCGCGCATAGCATCCGAAACCAATGATTTTAATATTACCGATGTGCTGAACAGCATCAGCGATAAGCTCATCAACCGGCACCCGCACATTTATGGTGATGTAACCGCTGAGGACGAAGCCGCCGTTAAGCGCAACTGGGAGCAGATCAAATTAAAGGAAGGCAATAAATCGGTTTTAGGTGGCGTGCCCGCATCGCTGCCGGCACTGGTAAAAGCATCCCGCATACAGGAAAAAGCCCGCGGCGTGGGTTTTGACTGGGAGGATAAAAGCCAGGTTTGGGAAAAAGTAGAAGAGGAGATGCGCGAATTTAAGCAGGAATTCAACCCGGAGGACGACCGCGATTTTGATCATGAAAAGGCCGAAGGTGAATTTGGTGATGTGCTTTTCTCCCTTATTAATTACGCCCGCTTTATTAACATTAACCCCGAGGATGCCCTTGAAAAAACCAACCGTAAATTCATAAAGCGTTTTCAGTACCTCGAAACCAAGGCTAACGAGCAGGGCAAAAAACTTCATGACATGACGCTGGCCGAAATGGACGTTTTTTGGAACGAGGCCAAGAAAATGTAAGTTTTTTTCGTTAGCGTGTATCGTTTTACTTTAAGCTGCCGTAATGGTAAAAAAGCTTAAGGAAAATGAAAAGAAAACTGACTAATGTGATGGCCGTAGGCGCCTTGCTTATTGGTGTATTAAGCACCGGATGTTTAAAGAACAATGATAATGATGTTACCCCGCTTGCTGAACTTACAGGCAATTTTAAGGGCTCTTTCTATAAATTAAAGAAGAAAACATCAGGTACAGGTTTTGATACTGCTAAAAAAATACCTGTAACGTTACGTTTAAAGGCTGATAGCGGATACACGCTACGTACTGACAGCACCCAGGTGCACAAAAACAGCAACGGTAACTTCGCCTACGATTATTCAGCTATCAGGTTTACTGATAAAACTTATACCGATACTTCAAAAAGTAACCACCTGGTTGGTATTTATGCCTACTATTATAATGGTACTATACTACAAATAGCGCGTGGCTCACAACCCGACACTACACGCTGGATATACGATTTGAGGAAAACGGCTAATTAAGGGCTAATTAATTGTGTTATTAGTTACCTTTACTATCCCCCAAAGGGAGTATCACACAACTAATCAGTCTAAGCGTTTAATGCATCTAACCAAGGGCATTACTGAGAGTGAGCTCATCAGTCAATGTAAAAAAGGCAGCCTACGATACCAGGAAGTGCTATATAAGCAGTTCTATGGCTACGCTATGGGTGTTAGTTTGAGGTACAGCATTAACCGCGATGATGCATTAGAGGTAGTTAATGACGCATTTATAAAAGTTTTTAACGCTATACATACTTATAACGATGATAAGCCATTCAAGGCCTGGCTGCGAACAGTGGTGGTGAATACCGCTATTGATCAGCGGAGAAAAGGTTTGAAATTTATGGCGAATACTGACATTGACGAAGTGCCGCCAATAGGTCAGGGTGCTACGGTGATCGGCAAATTGAACGCGGATGATATTTTAAAGCTGCTTAACCATTTGCCCGAGATACAAAGCACCATCTTTAATTTGTATGAGATAGACGGCTACAATCATGATGAGATCGGCAAGATGTTAGATATACCGGTTAGCTCTTCGAGAGTTTACCTGAGCAGGGCGAAGGAGAGGCTGAGAAAAATTTTAAGTACGGAGGAGCAAGGCTTATGAAAGAAGAGCTTAATAACGACTTAAAAAAACGCATCAGCGAGGTTTTTGATAATTACGAAGACCCGGGAGCTGATGCGGGCTGGATGCTGCTCAGAGAGCGGTTCCCGGCACAGGCACATAACCGCGGTGTAATGAAGTTGTGGTGGATTTCGGCCGCCGCGGTTATACTCCTGTGCCTTGGCCTTGGCCTGTGGATCAGGTTTGATAAAAATGATCAGGATAACCAGGTAGCCGCTGTAAAACCGGTTAAGAAAACACAACAGCAAGTCATCAAAAAAACTGTTGAAGCTCGGGCAACGGAAAAACAAAATAACGAACCATTTGATAACGGTGCCGTCGGGGAGCAAATTGCTGATAATCAGGCTTCCGGACGCTTTAAGCCTGTTGAGCCAACGTTAGATGGCGCTGCCGGCTACCAACCAACCGAACAAGCTGTAACTGCGGCAAGGCGCGGAGCTGCTGAAAACTACAGTGTGGCCACAAGCCGCATTGCATCAACTGTTAATAGGGGGAAAAAAGACAGTGTGATCAGTACTCCGCGTCCGCAGGCGGCTAACCAGCAATATGTAGCCGCCGTTACAGTGCCTGCCGAAAAGCCGGACAATACTGCTGCTGCCATACAGCCCGATGTTAAACAACCGGCGGTTGCCACTAAACCCTCAATGGATGATATGTTTGCCCGCGACTATGCTAAAAATGCCGCTAAAAAGCAGGAGCGTAAGGGTGATAAGCTGATAAACTTTGGGGTGTATGCCGCTACTTATGTTAACTATGCCAAAGGCAGCGATAACCGCGTAAATGTGGGTGCAGGTGTATCGTCTGATTTCAGGTTATCTAAAAACCTCAAACTATCAACAGGGGTATCTATCGCGCAAAACTCCTTTAATTACAATGTTGATAATACCACTCAACTTTCTGCCGTAGCTTTTGATGCTTCTGCGGTAGGTAATTCTATAAAAGCTACTGATGAAAAGGGTTTCAACACCTCGATAGCCGCGCCTGAATTGCAAAATTACAACGCCAGTTTGATGGGGCTTGATATACCGGTTAACCTGAAATACGAGTTTAATCCGGATAAGAGCGATACTTATATATCGGCAGGTTTAAGCTCGGGTACATTTCTTAATCAAAATTATAACTACAGATATAACTACTCATCTATATCCGGGCGTGATAGCAGGGTAGTTAACGAGAAAATTGAGCAGGGCGTTGGTAACTTTTATTTCGCAAAAACGCTGAATGTGGCCTTTGGTATCGGCTATCCGCTGGGCAAAAGTAACAGGCTGGTTATTGAGCCTTTTGTTAAATACCCGCTTGATGGCCTTGGTGCCCAGCAGATCAAATTTGGTGCCGGTGGCATCAACCTGAAACTGAATTTTCAGACAGGAAAAAAGTAATTCAAACAAATTATAAACAACAAAGCAGAAGTACTGATGCAAGCGTGCATTGGTACTTCTGCTTTGTTGTTTAAGCATACAGCCTGCCGGCCGATGCCTTATTAAAGGATATGGTTAAGGTGCTGATATTCCCTAAAGCTATAACTAATATTAGTTTTAAAAAATACCTACTACCGGGTATATGCAGGTTAGGGCACCAAAAACTCCATTAAGCCTGGTTTTATAGCTAAGCTAACCTTAGCGGGATGCTGGTATTCCAGTAATTCATCATCGGCGTGCAGGTCTGTCCCCATCCATTTCAGGGTAATGCTTTTACCGGTATGGGTTTGATAAGGAAAGTCAGGACAGTCATTCCCATCTATCAGGTGCTGCAAATGGTCGGCAAACTGTCGGCGTTGTTTTTCGGGCAATAAAACCAGTTCAAGCAGGCCATCGCCGGGTTGGGCGGCAGGTGCCAGATGCAGGTTAGGGCCGATGGAGCAAATATTCATGGCCTCAACCAGCAGGTAACAGCCGCTTATGGTTTCATCATCAACCGTAATAATACATTCCCGGCCTTCATAATTTAGTACGATCTCCTTTAAAACCTCAAGCGCCTTTTTTAATTCTTTTTCAGGTGTGTCCAATTCTTTCTTGTCAAGCAGCTTCATGTCTTTCATCAACTGCGGAAAAATGCCGTATCCAAAACCTTCCAAAAACAATACCGGCTGCTCAAGGCCGCTAACATAGGTAACATCAAATGGCGCGGTTTTTTTGTTATGCCACGATTGTACAATGTCCTTAATATCGCCATGTATCTTTAATGTTTTGGCAATATTGTTGGCCGTGCCAAAAGGCAGCAACCCTATCAGGTAGGGGCAGTGCATATCTGTTTTCAGTATCGCTTTGGCCGCTTTGCGTACAGTGCCATCGCCGCCCACAATAACTACCATATCAGTATCAGGTGTTATCTGTTCCCAGCCTTCTTCCTTTATCGAGGCATAGTCGGGGTTAAACCCGGCGTCATCTATCAGCTTAATTAAATTCTCTTTCGAGTGGTCTTTATCGCCCGCTCTGGGGTTGTGCAACAGCTTTGCTTTTGGCATCGGTAAGTATGTTTAAAATACAATCAATTAAAACATCCTTTTTGTTTTGTGGTTGAAATAATAAACTAACTGTTAAATGTTATGAGGATATTGATCACAAATGACGACGGAATATATAGCCCCGGCATTGCCGCCCTGGCACAAATAGCACGTAAGTTTGGCGAGGTGCGCGTAGTTGCACCCGATGTTGAGCAATCATCAATGGGCCATGCGGTTACACACTCCCGGCCGTTAAGTTATAAAAAATCGCCTATTGAATTTCCGGGTATTGATGCTTACCGGGTAAACGGTACTCCGGCTGATTGTGTTGCGCTGGGTACGCACCTGTGGTCAAAAACGGATGTGGTATTATCAGGTATTAATATGGGCCCAAACCTGGGTAATTCTATGTGGCATTCGGGTACGCTGGCAGCGGCCAAGCAAGCTGTGTTATTTGGTATAAAAGGCATAGCGCTCAGTACCCCGGTTGGTAAAACCGAACCTGATTTTAAAGCACTTGAACCCTTTGTTGAAAAAGTACTGAGCTCGTTGTTGGAAGATACCAAGCTGGCGCTGTATAACGTGAACTTTCCGGAACACCCTACTGATATTACCTGGACAAGGCAATCAGTACGTTTATATGATGGCACAGTAATACCCGGTACTGATCCGCTGGGCCGCAAGCATTACTGGTTTACAGTAACCCCGCTTGAACCTGCCGAAGAAGGTACTGACCGCTGGGCTGTTGATAACAACCTGGTATCAATAACCCCGCTAAGGCTTGACTTAACCAACGAGGCTGAATTAAAAGAAAAGATACAAACACAGCCGGTAGGCTTATAAAACAAAAACGGGGAGCATTTGCTCCCCGTTTTTGTTTTAGTTAGTTATTATTACAGCGCCTGCTCTAAACGCCCGGCTTTATAGGCCGCCATCAGCTTGTTCATGTCGTCGCGCAACAGTACATAATTATCGTCGTTATCGGCATAGTCAAGCAGCAGCTTTAACGCGCCGATGGATATTTTACGGTCATCCTCAATATCCGGGTTTTGCAGTTGATATTTGGTAAGCGCGGCCATGTATAGGTCGGTTATGTCCTTGTCGTCGTCAAAATTGGCCATAATGTCCTCATCCAGTATAAACTCATAGCTTGGCGTTTCTTCCATCCATTTATTTAAAAAGCTCATAGCGCGCAGGCGGGCAGGGTCATCCTTAATAGCCGGTATCTTAAAAAGGTATTCGGCAACGGGCAGTGCTATCGAGTCGGCATCAATAACACCTTCTTCAGTTTCCAGGTCATACCTGTCAACCCGTGGCAGGGTTTGCGAAAATGATGGTAGCACTACTGCGCCGGTTAACAGTAGCATAAGCAGTAACTTTTTCATCCTGATAAATTTATATCATTTAAACAATTAAGCTGATAACAGGTTTAAATATAACTAAATAAACTTTTTTATTTATTATAATAATGTAAGGTTTCGGTACACTATGCCTGTATGTTGTAAGTTGTTTGCCTAAAGCTTATATTTGATATTTTAACTGTAATAAACTATAATATTGTTGTATTAATTGCCATTGCATAACGAACGGGGTGATATTTATATTAAGAAAAAACGTTTTTTTTAACCTCAAAGTGTTCGTTTTACAATAAGTTAATTATACATTTACCGGAATTTCTAATCAATAAAAAACAATTATGATCATTATTGCCGATGGCGGCTCAACTAAAACTAACTGGTGCCTGGTAAATGAGGAAGGCAAAAAAGTATACTTTAATACTGAAGGTTATAACCCTTACTTTGTAAGCAAAGAATACGTTATTAAATCGTTACAGGAAAACCTGCCGACTGATTTAGAAATTGACAAGATCACTGAGGTTAACTACTACGGTGCAGGCTGTTCAACAGACGAAAAGCGCAACCAGATAAAGGAGTCGATGCAGGTTGTTTTTACAGCAGCTAAAGTAAACATCGGCCATGATTTGCTGGCTGCCGCACGCGCGCTGCTTGGCCATACCGAAGGCTTTGCCGCCATTTTAGGTACCGGCATGAATACCTGTACTTATGATGGTAAGAACATACTACAGAATATTGATTCAGGCGCTTACATTTTAGGCGACGAGGGCAGCGGCTGCCACATTGGTAAAAAACTGCTTATTGATTACCTGCGCGGCTATATGCCCGAGGCTGTACGCAAACTGTTTTGGGAAACCTTTAAGCTTACACCTGATGATGTGAACGAGCAGGTATACACCAAGCCATTGGCTAACCGCTTTTGCGCCAGCTTCAGTAAGTTTGTTTATGATAACAACGTACACCTGGAGTACTCACGCAACCTGGTACGTTCATCATTTGTTGATTTCTTTAAAAACGTAGTTACCAAATATCCTGATTATCAAAAATATACCTTTAACTGTATTGGTTCGGTAGGTTATAACTTCCGCAACGTGTTAGAAGAGGTAGTTACCGAGAACGGCATGACGGTAGGTAAAATCATCCGCTCACCTATAGATGACCTGGTGAAATTTCACCTTGAGCTTGCGCCAAGCCAGTTATAACCAGGCAAAAGCATATAAAACAAACAGCCCCTGTTTCAAAATGAAGCAGGGGCTGTTTGTTTTATAGGGTATGGATAGATCTACTTTTCGACAGCCACCGCTGCCGCCGGCAAAGCCTCCATGTTCAAATCGTTCTGGAATATTTTGTTGTACTTACGGCGATCGAACTTATAAAGTTTAGCGGCGCGGTATGATACGCCTTTCTGTTTCTCGCTCAGCTCCTTTAAAAAGCCGTAGCTCAGCATTTTTTTGCGGAAGTTGCGCTTATCGAGCTTCTTGTTCAGGATGATCTCGTATAGTGATTGCAATTGCGTAAGCGTAAACTTTTCGGGCAGCAAGTCAAACGCTATGGGCTGATAGTTTAACCGTTTCCTGATCTTGCTGAACGCGCTGCGGAATATCTCGCTATGGTCAAACGCCAGTTTCGGCATCTCGTTAACCGGTATCCAGAATGCTTTACGGGCGTACTGGGTAATAGGGGTAAGGTCCTTTTGGCCGCTTATGCGTATCAGCGCAAAGTAGGCCACGGTAATTACACGGCCCTGCGGGTGGCGGTTAACCTCGCCAAAGGTATGCAACTGCTTAATAGGCATGTTGCGCAGGCCGGTAAGCTCGTACAATATACGTTTGGCACCATCGTCAATGCTTTCGTTCTGCTCAACAAAGTTACCGGGCAGGGCGTACCAGTCTTTAAAAGGTTCCTCGTTACGCTCTATCAGTAATATCTTCAACTCGCCGGCCTCGAAGCCAAAAATCACACAGTCAATAGAAAATACGGAGTCGAATTTAGGTAGTACAGTTTCCAAAATATCAGTTTATAACAATAGGATAAAGATATGCGTTAATAATAAACAAAAAAATAAAAATAAATTTAATGGTGTAAATTGCACACAGTATCTTCGTACCGTAATTTCGAATACCAAATAAACGCAAATGCAAAAACTTTCAAAGATTGCTGTTTTAACTTCCGGTGGTGATGCTCCCGGCATGAACCCCTGCATAAGGGCGGTTGTTAGAACGGCATTATATAATGGATTACAGGTAGTTGGCGTTAGGCAGGGTTACCAGGGCCTTATCGACAATAACATGTATGATATGAATAACCGCTCGGTAAGTAACATACTTAACCTGGGTGGTACCATCTTAAAAACCGCGCGTTGCCTGGCGTTTCGTAATGAAGAAGGAATGGAGCTGGCCTACAAAAATTTAAAGGCCAGGGGTATTGATGGGTTGGTGGTTATAGGTGGTGATGGTACATTTACCGGAGCACTGCGTTTCTCCAAAAAATTTCCTGATATATCAGTGATCGGTGTACCGGGTACTATTGATAATGATCTTTACGGATCAACCTATACCCTGGGTTTTGATACCGCCACCAATACCGTTATTGAAGCTATTGATAAGATACGCGATACTGCCGACGCGCATGACCGTTTATTCTTTATAGAGGTTATGGGCCGTGATTCGGGTGCTATAGCGCTGCGTGCGGGTATATCATGCGGTGCGGAAGCTATCCTGCTGCCTGAAAAAGAAACAGCCATTGAAGAGCTTATTGTTAGTTTAAAGGCCGGTCATTATAACAAAAAATCATCAAGCATAGTAATTGTTGCCGAAGGTGATAAGCACGGCGGCGTTTATGATATTGCCAAAGCTGTTGAAAAGGAAGTTAAGAACTACGATATTAAAGTAACCATACTTGGCCACTTGCAGCGCGGCGGAAGCCCAAGCAGTTTTGACCGTATTTTAGGCAGCCGTTTAGGTTTTGCGGCGGTTAATGCCATGGTAGCCGGTAAAACACAGCAAATGGTTGGCCTGCAGGCTAACAACATAGTTTTAACCTCGCTTGAGGAAGCACTCAACCAGCACGAGTTTAAACTGGAAGAGGATTTGATGCAGATGATGGAAATACTCTCGATCTAATTAATGATAGCAGTTGTTTATAGCGGATCGCATTATGCACACTGGCGCCTTGCCGATAAGGGGCGCACCGTGGCATCTTTTAAAACCACCGGTATAAACCCTTATTTGAATGACGAGAAGCACATCATCCATGTGCTGAATAAAAACATTAACCTCATACACCATGCTGAGGTAGTAAGAAAGATATATTTTTTCGGCCCGGGCCTTTCATCGCCTGATATGAAAGAAATTATTCGCAAAGCTTTCACTACTTTTTTTAAATTTGCCAAAATTACAGTAGGGCATGACATTGATGCAGTTGCGCTGGCCGGCTGCAAAGGTGAACAGGGCATAGTTTGCATTTGCGGCAGCGGTACAAACGCCGCCTGGTATGACGGCCGTAAGATTAAAAACAACAATTTCGGCCTTGGTTATATACTTGCCGACGAAGGATCAGGCAATTGGCTGGGCAGGCAACTGCTAAAAGCATTTATAAGTAAGGCCCTGCCTGATGAACTTTGTAAGAAGTTTGCCAAAAGGTATAATTATGACCGTAATGCCATTTTGGACAAAGTGTACCGCCAAAAGCAAACGGCACTGTTTTTGAGCTCTTTTAACGACTTCTTTATTGATAACAGGGACGATCAATATATCAGGAACCTTTTAACTACAGGTTTTGAAAAAATGGTGAATACGTACTTAGTACCCTTACATCAGCAATACCCGGAAGCACCGGTACATTTTTCAGGATCAGTAGCTATGCACTTTCAGGACGTATTGCAACCTATAACTGCCAATGCCGGTATAAGCGTAAGCAGCATTGTCAGGTCACCCATAAATAATTTATTAACGTATTACGCAAACAAAAATTAAACAATATGAAAATAGGAATTAATGGTTTTGGCCGTATCGGCCGCCTTGCTTTCAGAGCCGCTGTTGAACGCCCGGAAATTGAAGTTGTAGGCATCAATGACCTTGTTGAGCCTGATTACATGGCTTACATGTTAAAATACGACTCAACCCACGGTAAATTCAACGGTACGGTTACTGTAGAAGGCGGTAACCTTGTTGTTAACGGCAAAACCATCCGTGTTACTGCTGAGAAAGATCCGGCTAACCTTAAATGGGGTGATGTTGGTGCCGAGGTGATCATCGAATCAACCGGTTTATTCTTAACTCAGGAAACTGCTCAAAAACACATCGACGCCGGTGCGAAGAAAGTTGTTATGAGCGCCCCTGCAAAGGATGATACCCCTACATTTGTAATGGGTGTTAACCACAAGCAATTAAAAGCTGATCAAAATATCGTATCAAACGCATCATGTACTACCAACTGTTTAGCGCCTATAGCTAAGGTATTGAATGATAAATTCGGTATCGAAGAAGGTTTAATGAGCACTATCCACGCGGTAACTGCTACGCAAAAAACTGTTGATGGCCCGTCTGCAAAAGACTGGAGAGGTGGCCGTGGTGCTTACCAAAACATCATCCCTTCATCAACCGGTGCTGCTAAAGCAGTGGGTTTGGTATTGCCTGAGCTTAAAGGTAAATTAACAGGTATGTCATTCCGTGTTCCGGTTGCTGACGTATCAGTAGTTGACTTAACCGTTCGCCTTAAAACAGCTACCTCATACGAGGCTGTTAAAGCTGCTATGAAAGAAGCCTCAGAAGGTGAATTAAAAGGCATCCTGGGTTATACTGAAGACGAAGTTGTATCAGAAGATTTTAAAGGTGATGCACGTACTTCAATATTTGATGCTAAGGCCGGTATCGCCCTGAATGATAACTTTGTTAAAGTTGTTTCATGGTACGATAACGAGTGGGGTTACTCAAACAAACTGATTGATTTAGTACAAGAGTTAGGCAAATTATAATAGCCAACCCTTTTATATATCAAAGCCGGCCCTTAAAGCCGGCTTTGCTGTTTTATAAGCTATTTTTTAATTTGGATGTGTAGCGTTTAGCGTAGTTATACCGTAATATTTCATACAGATCAAAACCATTATCTACATGAAAAAGCTCATCTTACTTTTTATTGCCGTAAGTTTATTTTCCTGCAAAAAGGAGGCGGTATACGGTCCGTTAAAGTTAAAGAACGGCCAGGAGGTTGAACTACTGGTTGACCATCGCTACGGTGCCGATCAGGATATATTGTTAACCGCCAATACTAAAAAGCCCGCGGAAGCCGTACTGGCCGGGTTTGAAAATCGTGAACCGGGATATAGCTATAAGGTTAAAGCCAGGTTTCACTACGAGGAAAACCCACCTGCCGATGGTTCATCTTACTGGTATGATTTTGTTAGTATAGTAAGTAAAGATCAGTATAAAGGAGATGAGCCTTTTACAATTCAGCTCATTTATCATTATGGATTCGGCGGACCTGTTATCAGGCTAAATAAGGTTGATAATGATTATTATTTCACGCCTGAGATACAATTTACCTATGCTGATAACCATACCGGGAGCCAGCTTGCCGAAATATGGGCCAACGCGCAGGACATGCGGAACAATCATTCACAAACTATCCAGGAGCCTAAATGGAAAGCTATAAAAGCTACGGTAAAGCATGATCCGCAGCGCTTTGGCAAGGCATACCTGGTGCAATCAATACAATTTACCCCTTAAAAAGAGCTGATCAGCTACAGGTATAGCTGCAACGAATCATAAGCCAGTTCAATACCATCCGGCAGCTCCTGCGATATAACGTGGTGCTTGCCCAAACGGTGACTGATGTGGGTGAAGTAAGTTTTTTCGGCACCGATTGTTTGGGCAAAGGCAATGGCCTCATCAAACGTAAAGTGCGATATATGGGTTTGTTTTTGCAGCGCGTTTATAACCAGTATTTTGGTGCCCTTTATCTTCTCCACCTCATCGGGGGCTATGGTTTTAGCATCGGTAATATACGTGAAATCACCTATGCGGAAGCCTAATACCGGCAGCTTGTAATGCAATACCTCAATAGGGGTAACGGCAAGGCTGCCGATATAGAACGCTTCATCCTTACTGATAGTGTGCAGGTTGATTTGCGGAATGCCGGGGTAACCAGCATTATCAAATATATAAATGAATTCACGTTTCAGGGCCTCCTGTACGCGTTCCATGGCGTATACATCAATAGGGGCCTGTTGTATGTAGTTAAAGGCGCGCACATCATCAAGGCCGGCCACGTGGTCCTTATGCTCATGGGTAAAAATAATGGCGTCAAGGTGCTGTACATCGGCACGCAACATCTGGTACCTGAAATCAGGCCCCGAATCAATCACAATGTTCTTGCCCTCGGTTTCAATCAGTATCGAGCTGCGCAGGCGCTTATCATGCGGATCATGCGACTGGCATACCTCGCAATGGCAGGCAATAACAGGTACGCCCTGTGAAGTTCCGGTTCCTAAAAAAGTAATGGTCACAGTTGCAGGTTGGTTTGTTTAAGCTGGTGTAAAAAAGCAATTTGCTTATCGTCCAGTTGTTTATGATCTATTTCCAGCTCGCGCAGCAGCTCAACTAACGATTGTATGCGGCTTTCGAGGTTTGAAAACTTATTAACCACGATCATTTTACTGCTTTGCAGCAGGCATGCCCCGGTTTTAAAGTTACCCTTTTCATAACGCACCCTGTACCCGCCCGTTTTTAGCAGCAGTTCCAGTTTTTCGAGCGTATGGGTTGTTAGCGTAAGCATTGAATATCGTATTCCTTCAAAAATAACAAAGAATGATCAAGGATGATATGTTTGCGAAAAAGTTTTCGTTTGCATGATAAAAGTGCAATTTTTGCAGCGCTGATAAATAGCTGAACATGCGTATAAATATTTTAGGTGCCTCGGGCGCGGGCGTAACCACGCTGGGGCAGGCACTGGCCAATAAAACAGGCTATGCCTATGTTGACAGTGATTTTTATTATTGGGATAACACCACCAATGCCGATCCGTTTACCATAAAACGGCCCATTGAGCATCGAAACCGGTTAATGCTTAATGAATTGCGAAGCCATGGCAACTGGATATTAGGCGGCCCTGTAATGGGCTGGAAGTTTACAGAAGAGCTGACCTTTGATTTGGTGGTTTTTTTGCACGTACCACCTAATATAAGGATGACGCGCTTAAAAAAACGCGAATTTGAGCGTTATGGTGATATTATATATACTGATGCTTCACGCAACCGGCAGTTTGTTGAGTTTATGAACTGGGCGGCCGGCTACGATGATAATACAGCGCCTACCAGCCGCACCCTTCAAAAACAGCAAAACTGGCTGCAAACGTTAACATGCCCGGTATTGCGCATCACCGGCGATACAACGGTTGATGACCGTGTTGCAAAAGTGTTAAACGCCATGCAGGGTATTGTTTAAACGTCTTCGCTATCCTGCTCGGCTTCTTCCTCAAGGCGGTCTTTACGTTCATCCTTTAAATCCTTGATGGTGTCTTTGTAATCTTCTTCCAGGTCTTTAAGTTCTTCTTTCATGTCCTCGCGGGCATCTCGGCGGTCTTCGGCATCGTCAAATTCTTCGTTATTAAAGTCGTCGATGATGCGTTTACGCTCCTGCTTATAGTTTTCCTCTTCGGTAAATAATTGCATTTCAAACTCGAATTGCGATTGCAGCCGTTCAAATTTGCGCTCGTTAAACTTAGTTGTCGCATCTGTAGGGTTTTCAAGCACCTGTATCATCATGGCTGACATCTGGCTGTAATAATCCTTGGTTAACTTAGCTATTTTGCCGCCCGACGGCTTGCCGTTTACATCTACGGTTTTTAATTTAGCCAGCTCTTTATTTGATTTTCGCATCGCGCGGATCAAGCTATCACGGCTTTTCTTAGGCAGCATTTTTAGTGCCGACAGGTCTTGAAAATTGTATTCGTGCGAAGGTGTGCGTTTTTGGGCAGAGGCTGTATTTGCCATAAAGCAAATCAATACAGCAAAAAGGAAAAGGTTTTTCATGATATAAGATTGGTTGGTTTATACGGGTTTGATAAAAATACACATAAAAGGTTTAACGAGCATAAAAAAAGCGGCACCTTTATTTTAGTGCCGCTTTTTTTATGCTTGGTTTTCAAATCTATCGCAAGTCAACTACCTCAACGCCTGGGTGTTTTTTGGCATCAAAGCTAAAGTAAGCATCGGCCACGGGGGCATTGGGTGTGGTGGTTTTAAGGGTGTAATTGTAGCGTGAGCCATTGCGGTCAAACACCAGTACGTTATAGATCTGTTTTTTAACCTTATCGATCATCAGCCTGATCTTGAAGAACTGGGCTTTTTCGGCTTCAGGTGTCAGGTCTATCACCTGGTAGGTTTTGCCGCCCTGTTTTTGCAGGCCATTATATACGTATTTATATCCTTTTTCGTAGATGGTAAATATCTGCGCCGGGTTAAAGGCATCATCGCCCTGGCCGGCATCATTTACCTGTACTTCTTTCTCGTCAACCATATAGCTCCACTGGGTTTTACCATCGCTGATGATCTCCTGATCGATCACCTGTTTTTTGCCGTTGGTTTGATAAACGCTCACCCTGAATTTATTACCCTGTATTTTTGATACAAGCGTACCGGTTTGGGTGTTTTGTATACCGGCCTGCTTGTTATCAACAGTCAGTGTAAAATCTGTTTTTATGGAAGAGTATGACCTGTATTTTTTGCTCAGTTCGCTCAAAATGGTTTTGGCATCGTCATCCTTTTGGGCAAAGGCTCCGTAAGCCTGCACGGTAATCAGCAACGCGAGTATGATATATTTTTTCATGTATCTGTTATAGTTATACCCCTAACGTAAAATTGCCGCAGGGGTTTTTAATATTTTAAGAGTGAATTTTGTGCCGATGGTTTAATTACCTTACAGTTAGTTTTAGTTCGGCCTTAATGCGTTTTGAAGGTTCGCGCGGCGAGAGAAGGAACAACAGCTCATCCAGTTTGCCGGCCTGCCAGGTGGCCAGCATGTCATCATAATAATAACTGCCCGGGTTGCCCGATTGCCCGCCCGAAATAATGCCATAGCCCTTTACCTGAGGCCCCATTTGTACCACCATGCGCCAGGATGGACCATGCCCGTCAACCAAGGCATTAACAGTTAAACCTGTGCCCGGCGTGGCAAAGTTGCCCGAGCCAAAACCATCTAAGCCGGCAAGGTGCGCAACCTCAAAGGGCTTAACCTTAGCCCATGCCCAGTTATTGCCCGGTTTGCCATGCAGGCGCACCAGGTCATCAACGGTAACTATAAAAGCACGGGTTACTACATCTGCCGCGGTTTCAACAACCGGGGTGCGCTGGTTGTCAAACCATTTTGATTTTGGTTGTTTGATGAGCAGTTGCTCGGTAACATCACGGTCGGGCACGCGCAGGGGTATTTTGCTGCTGTTAAACTGGTCGTTCCAGGTCATGGCGTAAAACTTGCGCCACCAGCCGTTAAAAACACTTGGCCCTGCTGAATTTACGGCATAATGTTTATCCCAATTTTTAACAATTTGGTATGCATCCATCTGCGCATCATCCAGCTTGGTGGTATCCAAATAGGTGAGCATGGTAGGTAACACATCTTGTGCAACTATGCTGTAATCATCCAATTGTAACAAGCGCAGGCTATCGGCGTTGGCCTGGTGCATAGCAGCCAAACGGCTGTTAATGCGTTTACCGCGCTCGTAACCCGCAAATTGCCAGTTAATATAGTAAGGGTATGTTTTATCGGTACTGAACTGGTTGGCCGAACTTACAAAACCGCGCGGCGGATTTTTAACCGTAGGGTTATGGGTATAAGGTATAAAGCCATGCCAATCATTCCCCGGGTCGCTGCCATCCATTATGTACTTGCCCTGTTCCGAATATTTAAGGGGAATTTTACCGTTAGGTGTAATGGCGATATCCTTGTTTACATCCGCGAAAATAAAGTTTTGCGCGGGGGCAGAGTAGTATTGCAAAGCCTTGCGGTAATCGGCATAATTGGTAGCGCGGTTAAGCAGGTAAAAGGTCTTGAACTCGTCCGACTCATCATGCGCTATCCACCTTAATGCATTGCCTACCGGGATATACTCAGGGGCATTTTTGTCTTTTTTAGCCGCCGTTTCATAAACTACCGGGCCATGGTGGGTGTACAAAACGGTATCGTATACGGTGCTGCCGTCTTTTACGGCGATAGCTTCAACGCGTTTGGTTACCTTATTCCAGCGGTTGTTGTACCAGTATTCATTCTTATTAGCGTCACGGAATTTTATCTGGTACCAATCAAGCACGGCGGCATCAACATTGGTTACGCCCCAGCTTACCTTATTGTTAAAGCCGATAACTACACAAGGTGCCCCCGGCAGCGATACACCATAAACATTTACACCCGGCGCACTCATTTGTATCTGGTACCAGATGGATGGAAAGGTGAGGTTCAAATGCGGATCATTAGCTAAAATAGGGTAGCCATTGGCCGATTTGCTGCCGCTGATAGCCCAGTTATTACTGCCGATGCCTTCTACCTTTTGCCGGGGTTTTGCAGCCGCATTCATCTGCGCTGTAAAGCTTTTTGAGGGTTGGGGTACGGTCAGCGGCTTAAAGTTCCATTTAGTGCCTGCGGGAATGATCGGTTCATCGCGCACCGGCCTGTCCGGAAATAGCTCCCGCATTACATCTGCACCAAAAAGTTGCAGGGTATTGGTCATGGCAAACTGATCAGACCCACCCGCCAGCGTTTGCGACATCAGCTTTAACAAAAAAGCGCAGTTAATAGATTTCCAGGGCTCGGGTTTGTAGCCCATCAGCTTAAATTCCAGCGGATAATCTTTTTCATCCAACCCGGCTATGTAGGCGTTGATGCCGTCAGTATAAGCATTGATCACCTTGCTCATTACGCTATCTTTCATGATGCACTTCAGCGTATTTTCGGCACCGTAAACCATGCCCATGCGGCGGGCGGTGCGGTCGCGCTCCAGTGCCTTATCGCCCACAACTTCTGATAACCTGCCTGCCGCGCTGCGGGTTTGAATATCCATTTGCCACAGCCTGTCGCGCGCGGTGATGTAGCCCTGCGCGTAATACAGATCGTGGTTGTTTTTGGCAAAGATGTGCGGTATACGGCGTTCATCAAATTTGATGGTTACTTCGTTGGTAAGACCGGGCAGACTTAGTTCATCATCCCCAACTTCGGTACGGTTCTCGGCATTTTGCCAAAAACCACTTACCGGGTTCAGCAAAGGGCCAATAGCGGGTATGCTGCCAAAATTGGTTTGCAGCGCCCATAACATGGTAACCGTAACGACGAGCGAAAAAAAAGCTTTAAAAAACTTCATCAGGTATGTTGTAAAGGCTTACTAAAGATACTGTTTCCTCTTGTTTATGCCTCCGCTTTTTACGCGGTTTTTTGTTCTTGTTCTTTGTTTTGTTGCGGCGAAAGTTCCATGGTTCAACCGGGTTTTCATCCTGCCATAGGCCTAAACGGTTTTGGCGGGCATATTGTTCAAACCCGGCCAGTTCAGGGTCTTTTGAGTAAGTTTTATACTCCCAGGCGTAGCCGTTTTTAACCAGCTCGTGGTTCAGGTTACGGCCATCGGCCAATATTACATAAGCTACCGTGCGGCCATAGCGGTCTTTATCGCTGCCATCCAGCGTAACATTTTGCCCAAAGCAAAGTTGCGCGGTGTATTGCCTTGCAGCGGTGCCAAAGGCCTGTGCTTTTTCGGGGCAATCAATACCGGCCAAACGCACGGTTATGTTTTGCAGATCGTGGCTTAACAGTTCAATAGTATCGCCGTCTTTTATTTTTACCACCTTGTAGGTATCCTCGGGTAAAGGGTTGCAACCGGCAAGGGCTATAATTAGAAATATCAGGAGCAGGCGTAGCTTTTTCATTCGGTGTAAAACGGATGGCTAAGGTATAAAATTTAACTCACCCCGACTGCGCTGCGCTGGCCACCCCTCTCTACCCACAGGTAGAGAGGGGGAGGATCACAGAGCAAATAAAAAAAATATAATTATTAAGGATGCTCCCCCTCTTTGCGCTTGCGCAGAGAGGGGTGACCAGCGCAGCGCAGTCGGGGTGAGTTAAAAAAATATATCTTAGCAATGCATTACCCAATATTGTAAAATGAGCGACCATAAACTCACCATATATCAACTGCTGCCGAGGCTGTTCGGCAACACCAATACTACCCGGAAATATTACGGTTCGATAGAAGAGAACGGCTGCGGCAAGCTGAACGATATTAATGAAAAGGCGCTGAGCGAGATCAAAAACATGGGCTTTACCCACGTTTGGTACACCGGTGTAATTGAACATGCCACCATGACGGATTATTCCGCCCACGGCATCGCGCCAGATGATCCGGATGTGGTGAAGGGCAGGGCGGGGTCGCCTTATGCTATTAAGGATTATTATGATATCGACCCTGATCTGGCGGTTGATGTACCCAATCGTGTGCAGGAATTTGAGTTGCTGATAGCCCGTACCCACGCTGCCGGTTTAAAGGTGATAATGGATTTTGTACCAAACCATGTGGCGCGTACCTATCACTCGGATATAAAACCGGCCGGCGTGCGCGATTTTGGCGAGGATGATGATAACACGATAGCCTTTTCGGCCACTAACGATTTTTATTATATACCCGGTCAGCCGCTGGTGATACCTTCGGGATATAATCCGGGAGGCGATGAATTTTCCAGCCCGCTAAAGGATGGTCAGTTTGATGAAAATCCGGCCAAGGCCACTGGCGACAACGTATTTAACGCATACCCATCCATCAACAACTGGTTTGAAACCATTAAGCTTAATTATGGGGTGGATTACGTGGCCGGATACAAAACCTACTTTAACCCTGTGCCGCCGCTGTGGCATAAAATGCTGCACATCCTGTCGTACTGGGCGGATAAGGGTATCGATGGGTTCCGTTGCGATATGGTGGAGTACGTACCCTTTGAATTTTGGGGATGGCTGATAGCTGAGATGAAAGAGCGTTACTCTGATGTGATCTTTATTGGCGAAGCCTATAATCCGCACGAATATCACAACTATCTTTTTAATGGGCGGTTTGATTACCTGTATGATAAAGTAGGCTTATACGATGCCGTAAAGCGCCTTACCCGTAATGAGGGGCATTCCAGTACCTGGGATATTAACGCCGTATGGAACCATCACACTAAAGGATTTGATGAGCGTATGCTGCGCTTTATGGAAAACCACGACGAGGAGAGGATAGCCTCTGCACCCTTTGCGGGCGATGCCTGGCTGGCCCTGCCGGGTATAATTGTTAGCGCTACGCTTTCAACCGGGCCGGTGATGATCTACTCGGGGCAGGAGGTAGGGGAACCCGCCCATGGCGCATCCGGTTTTAGCGGTGATGACGGCCGCACCACCATATTTGATTACTGGGGCGTACCCGAACATCAAAAATGGGTAAACAGCCACGCCTACGATGGTGCGCAATTACATGAAAGCCAGGTGCGTTTACGCCAATTTTACAGTAGGCTGCTCAATGCCGTGCGCGATAATGAAGCCTTGCGCGAAGGCGCGTTTTATGAGTTGATGATCGCCAATGAACATCAGCCGGGCTTTAACAACCGCCTGTATATTTACCTGCGTTACACCGCCAACGCGCGGGTGCTGGCGGTGGTTAATTTTAACCGCCATGCAGTTGATATTATGGTAAAGCTGCCTCATGATCTGATCGGGAAACTGGGGATTGCAGGTGAGATAATGTTTAGTGATTTATTATCCGAAAAGACGTTTACAACAGCGGATATCGCTAACGGACTACAATTGAATCTTCCGGCGGCAGCAGGATATTTACTGGCATTTTAAAGGGCTTGGATATAAGGTTCTTTTTCCACCATGTCTATCAGCTTTTTTAGCGGTGAGCGCATGTTGTGTTTGTGGTAGATGTTTAGCTTCTTTTCTCTGCCAACATACTTTTGGTTGATAAAGGGCTTATATATTCTTTGCATGTACTCCCCGTTACCGGTGTTAAACACAAACACATTATCGCAATAGTGTGCGCTTTTTACAGCAATTTCAAATTCGCCGTTTTTGCCATCGTTTTTAAATAAAGGTGGCGGTATCGAGTCTGCTATTATTTTCTCAAAGTTTGCTTTAATAAATGTTACCAGCTTAGTATTCATCAGTTGCGGCTGATAATTCTTGCATTCGTCAAATCGTTGTATCCGGCTTTTGCCATCTTGCTGCCACATCAGGTAACGTATCTTCTCTACCTCGCAGGGCATAAGCGGTGCTTGAAGGCGAGGCCGCGTGTCGGCGCAGTACATATAATAAACTATAGTAGTGTCTACACCGGCAGTTTTCAATTCAGCGATCCTGGCCTTTAACTTTTCATTGCTTTGAGTAAGGCCTGTTTTAAAAAGCAGTAACAGTAACAAGGTTAACGCGGGTTTCATTGGCATCAGGATGTATGGTAAATTTACTATAAAGGCTACATAAAACACAGCCGTAATGCTAAGTTTAAATTTAATTAACGCTAACCCCAAAAAAGTTAATTGGTGTGTGCAAAAGTGTCCCATTAATGGTTGAAAACCTTATATTGCGATTAAGTTATGCAATCAGCATTTTTGTAGCACTTACTAATTGATTTAAATGGAAGAGAACATACTTAACCCGAAGGAGATACTGAATGAGTTTGTTGAAGAGGAAGAAGGGTTCAGGCACTTAAATAACCCCGCCGATGGCATCAAGCCTATCACCAAAAAATATTTGGGCGTACCCACGCACGGTGTAGGCTCGGGCAGTAAATACTATTTTACCGATGGCGATGCCAAGGTGGAGCTGATCGTGGTGAACGAGGAGATTATGCGTGTGAGGCTGGCCCCGCACGGCGTTTTTCTTGAAGACTTCTCGTACGCTGTGCCTGATCTGAAACCTAAAAATATAGCTGTTAACTTTTTTGAGGATGATAAGGAGTTCAGGGTATCAACCGCTAAGGTGAACTGCCACATCCGTAAGGCTGATTTTTTTATCTCCTTTTCTGACCAGAATAATGTAATAACCAGCAGCGATGCCAAAGCCATGCACTGGGAAGAGAACACCCAGTTTGGCGGGTATTATGTATTCTCAACCAAAGAATGTCATCCCGACGAGAACTTTTTTGGCCTGGGTGATAAGCCAACCGAGCTTAACCTGCGCGGCAAACGCCTGGTGAACTGGAATACCGATGCCTACTCATTTGCCTGGAATCAGGACCCGCTATACCGCAGTATACCCTTTTACATCAGCGTAAATGAGGGGATAGCGCACGGTATTTTCTTTGACAATACCTTTAAGGCGCACTTTGACTTTGGCGGCGAGGACAGAACCAAAACCAGCTTTTGGGCTGATGGCGGCGAAATGCAATACTACTACATTCACGGCCCGCACATGATGGACGTGGTAAAAAGCTACCACCTGCTTACCGGTACGCACCCCATGCCGCCGCTGTGGGCGCTGGGCTATCACCAATGCCGCTGGAGCTATTATCCCGAAGCTAAATTCCGGGCGGTGGCTAAAGGTTTCCGTGAGAATAAGATACCGTGCGATGCCATTTACCTGGATATCGATTATATGGATGGTTACCGCTGCTTTACCTGGAACCGCCGCTACTTTCCTGATCCGAAGAAGATGATAGCCGACGCTGCCGAAATGGGCTTTAAAACCGTGGTTATTGTTGATCCGGGTATCCGTGTAGATGATAACTACCCTATTTTTAAAGAGGGCAAGGAGAAGAAATATTTCTGCAGACGGTCTGACGATTATTTTATGGAAGGCCACGTATGGCCGGGCCGATGCCAGTTTCCGGATTTTACCAATGCCGAGGTGCGCGAATGGTGGGGCAGTTTGTTTGACGAACTGATAGAATATGGCGTAGCCGGTGTATGGAATGATATGAACGAGCCTGCCGTATTCGGCTCCGGTACCTTCCCGGCTGATGTAAGGCACGATTATGATGGCTACCGTGGTTCGCACCGCAAGGCGCACAACGTGTATGGTATGCAAATGGTGCGTGCTACTTACGAGGGTATGCGCAAAATATTAAAGAACAAGCGCCCGTTTACCATTACCCGCGCGGGCTACTCGGGCTTGCAGCGCTACGCCTCGGTATGGACGGGTGATAACGTGGCCTCGTGGGAGCATTTGCGTTTGGGTAATATACAATGCCAGCGCCTGTCCATGTCGGGCATACCGTTTTGCGGTACCGATATTGGCGGCTTTAGCGGCGAACCCGATGGTGAGCTGTTTACCCGCTGGATACAGTTAGGTTCCTTCTCGCCGTTTATGCGTGCGCACTCCGCCGGAGATACCAAAGAGCGCGAGCCCTGGAGCTTTGGCGAACCGTTCACGGCCATCAACCGTAACTTTATTGAATTAAGATACCGCCTGCTGCCTTACATGTATTCGGCCTTTTGGGAACATCACCGTTACGGTTTCCCTATACTGCGCCCTGTGGTAATGCAGGAGCAGGATGTGCTGAAAAACCACTTTCGCCAGGATGAATTCACCTATGGCGATAAGATACTTGTTTGCCCGGTGCTTGAACCCGGCCAAAAAAGCCGCAAGGTATACCTGCCGAAAGGTAAATGGTTCAATTTCTGGACAAATGAGGTTGAAACCGGCGGCGAAGAGGTTGAAGTACCAACCCCGCTGGAAACCATCCCGATTTTTATAAAAGCAGGTTCAGTAATACCCGAATACCCGGTAATGCAATACGTGGGCGAAAAACCTATTGAAGAGATAAAGCTCAATGTTTATTACAGTGATTACGAGGCCAATTCCTTCTTTTTTGAAGATCACGGCGAATCATTCGCTTACGAGCAGGATATTTACTCCGAGAAAAAGTTTGTAGTGAACGGCGATGAAAGCTCATTAACGCTTAACCAAAGCATGGAAGGTTTATACACCCCACGCTATGATGGCTACCACTTTAAGGTGATAGGCCTGCCATTTGTACCCGCAACTATTACTATTGATGGTAAGGATATCGCTGATTTTGTGATCAGTAATGAAAAAGTGCTGGAATTTAAATACACCAAAACGTTCAGTACTTTACAAATAAGTAAATAATATTGTTAAATAATTAAAAACGGCCGGTATTAACGGCCGTTTTTAATTTAATACACTATGTTTTATCTGTAATGTTAAAATGTAATTCAAGTGTATAAATAGCCTTTTAAAACTTTATGGCATAATATTAGTTGATTAGTATTGTTAAATATTTTTATCACAAAATATATTATACTATGAAACTATCATTAACAACAATACCTGTGCTGCTGCTTGCCGCGGTAATTGGCCAGGGTTGTGTAAGCAGCAAAAAATACAAGCAGCTACAAACAGATTATAACCGTTTGGACAGTAATACCAAATCCATGCGCGTAAAATACCTTACTACCGAGCGTAACCTCGCCGTGGCAACCAACAAGGTAGAAAACCTTACCGATCAGATCAATACCGAGCGTGCCAACAACAGGCAATTGCAATCGGCGTTGGATAAGTGTTTAACCTCAAGCGGGCAGGGTAACCTCAATATCTCAAAACTGGTTGATGAGATAAACGCATCTAACCGCTATATACAGCAACTGGTTAACGCCAAAAACAAAAGCGACTCGCTTAACATGGTGCTTACCAATAACCTGACTCGCTCACTAAACCAGCAGGAAATGCGCGATGTTGACGTAAAGGTGCTTAAAGGCGTGGTTTATATTTCATTGTCTGACAATATGCTGTACAAATCAGGCAGCTATGAGATCTCTGATAAATCAGGAGAAACCCTGAGCAAGATTGCCAAGATCATCAAGGATTACAATAACTACGATGTGCTGATTGAAGGTAATACCGATAACGTGCCTATCTCGCAAAAAAACATCCGCAACAATTGGGATCTGAGCGCGCTACGCGCATCGTCAGTAGTACAGGCATTGCAAAACAACTACGCGGTTGATCCTAAGCGATTAACAGCCGGAGGCCGTGGCCAGTACAACCCGATAGCTGATAACAATACCGAGGCCGGTAAAACCAAGAACCGCCGCACACAGATTATCATTACACCAAAACTTGATCAGTTTATGGATTTGATTGGCAAAGCGCCCGATCAGCAAGGCCAGCAAGGTACAGCACAGCCAACTACCCCGCAGCCTCAGCAAACACCACAGCAATAATTTAGCTGATATTACTTATTTAAAGGGCGTTATCTGTTAATTCAGATAACGCCCTTTTTTATTTTGGGCCGATAGTGTGGTGCTATAAAACAAAGGTCTGTTAAGTATGTTCAAATATGATATATTTGAGCATCAATCATTCTCCCTGTACAGGGTACAACCGCCTGAAGAAGGCATTTTAATATGGCAAAGCAAACCAAGATAACCGAATCAGAACTAACCGATATTACTACCAAAAAAGTAAAGAGAACAACTAAGGCAAGCGCCAAATCGGCACCTGTACCGGGCGATGAAACCGTGGCTGCAACAACGCCTCAAGCTACCAGCACGGCAATGCCCGATGTACATGTAACCGCTGCTACGCATACTTTTAAGGCAGTGGAGCCATACAGCCGTTTTACCGAGTTTGATGTATCGCTTTTTAAGGCGGGCAAGCATTATAAGCTGTACGAGAAATTTGGCTCGCACGTGGTTGAGCATCATGGTGTAGTGGGTACGTACTTTGCGGTTTGGGCGCCAAACGCGCAATATGTATCAGTAACAGGTAATTTTAACGGCTGGAACCGCGGTTCGCACCAGTTACTGGTACGCTGGGATAGCTCAGGTATTTGGGAAGGCTTTATACCGAATATAGGGGTGGGTGAAACTTATAAATATTTTATAAAATCATCATCAGGCGAGGAGCTTGAAAAAAGCGACCCCTTCGCGCTACGCTGGGAGTTACCGCCACACACGGCATCCATAGTAGCTGATACTTTTTATGAGTGGAAGGATAAGCAATGGATGACCAACCGCAATGCGCACAACGCGCTGGATAAACCTTATTCGGTTTATGAGATGCACGTAGGCTCATGGGCGCGAAGCCCCGAAAGCCCTGATGAGTTTTTAAGCTATACACAGCTTGGCGATAAGCTGGTGCCATACCTCAAGGATATGGGCTTTACCCATGTAGAGTTTATGCCTATAATGGAGCACCCGTACTACCCAAGCTGGGGTTACCAGGTGAGCGGCTTTTTCGCGGCATCATCCCGCTATGGTACGCCACAGCAGTTAATGGAGCTGATTGAACGCCTGCATAACGAGGGCATCGGTGTTATTTTGGATTGGGTACCATCACATTTTCCGGGAGATGCACATGCTTTGTACCGCTTTGATGGTTCGCATTTGTATGAACATGCCGATACCCGCAAGGGCTATCATCCCGACTGGAAATCATACATATTTAATTACGGTCGTAACGAGGTGCGCGCATTTTTAATAAGTAATGCCCTGTTTTGGCTGGATCGTTACCATGCTGATGGTTTGCGTGTGGATGCCGTAGCCTCAATGCTGTACCTTGATTACTCGCGCAACCATGGCGAGTGGGAGCCCAATATTTATGGCGGTAACGAAAACCTGGAGGCTGTATCATTTTTAAAGGAGTTTAATGAGGCGGTTTACGCGCACTTTCCGGATGTGCAAACCATTGCCGAGGAGTCAACCGCGTTTCCGGGTGTAAGCCGCCCTACCTTTACCGGCGGCCTTGGCTTTGGCATGAAATGGATGATGGGCTGGATGCACGATACGCTAAAGTATTTTGCTAATGATCCGGTATACCGCAAGTATCATCACGGGCAGATAACGTTTAGCACTATTTATGCCTTCACCGAGAATTTTATGCTGCCTTTCTCGCACGATGAGGTGGTGTACGGTAAAAAATCATTATTAAATAAAATGCCGGGCGATGAGTGGCAAAAGTTTGCCAACCTGCGCCTGGTGTATAGCTATATGTTTAGTCACCCCGGTACAAAATTGCTTTTTATGGGTGCTGAGTTTGGCCAGGGCGGCGAGTGGAATTACCAGTACTCGCTGGATTGGCATGTTTTGCAGTATGAGTGCCATCAGGGTATAAAAGAAACCGTTAAAGCCCTGAACCACATTTACCGCAGCGAACCGGCGCTGTATGAAAAAGGTTTTGACTGGAGCGGCTTTGAATGGGTTGATGGCGGCAATGCCAATGACTCCATACTGGTTTATGCCCGTAAAGGTAACGATCCGGCTAACGAAATAATGGTGGTGCTGAACATGACACCTGTTGTACGCCACAACTACCGCATAGGCGTACCCGCGGCAGGTACCTGGCGAGAGATATTCAATTCAGATGCCCGCGAATTTTGGGGCAGCGGCTCAACTGCCAATGGCGAGCTGCATACCGAAGGCGTTGCATGGCATGGTAAACCGCAGTCGGTAAACCTGGCATTGCCACCCCTGGGCGCGGTATATTTAAAGCGTGTAGGATAATTTTTATCGGCATATTATAACAAAAAGCCTGTGTTTGCTGTTTAATAACAACGAATACAGGCTTTTTTCATGTTCAACATAATTTACCTAAGCACGGCTACCACTTTACTTAATGATTTTGAATTGGCCGAGATACTCTCGATAAGTCGTGATAACAATGTAGCAAAACAGCTTACCGGTATGCTGCTTTATGCCGATGGTACCTTTATGCAGGTACTTGAGGGCGAAAAGGAAGAGGTGATGCGCACCTATCATAAAATATTGCTTGACGAGCGGCACAAAAATGTGATAGAGCTTGCTGCCGGGCCGCTTGACACGCGTAACTTCCCTGAGTGGAGCATGGGTTTCGCGTCTGTAAATGCCGATGTACTGGAGGAGTTTGAAGGTTATGTTGACCCTCAGAGCAAAGGCTTTTTAAATAACGAGAAAGTAAATGCCGCCATCATTATGCTCAAAGGCTTTGCTGAGAATAATAAAATGAATTAAAAGGTTTATACTAAAGCATTAATATAGGGTTAACCTGCATTTAGGTAACTTTGTATTGTATGAAGCACTTTTTTATAATTCCCCTTTTGTTGCTTTTTATAAGCAGCTATGCTCAAACGGATACCACACAAAAAGTTATTGCCGGTCGTAAAAATAGCCTTGCCCAGCAAAATAAGCCTTATGTTATACTCATATCATCAGATGCATTCAGGTACGATTTTGCAAAGAAGTATAATGCGCAGCACCTGTTAGCATTTAGTGATAGCGGTGTACGTGCCGATGCCATGATACCATCATATCCGTCGCTTACCTTTCCTAACCATTATGCCCTGGTAACAGGTATGTACCCATCACACAGCGGGCTGGTGCATAATAATTTTTACGATCCTGCAACTCAAAAACATTATAATAATAACGACAAAAAGGCCGTGGCCGATAGCTCATGGTATGGCGGTACGCCGCTTTGGGTACTGGCTGAAAAGCAGCAAATGCTTGCCGCGAGCTTTTATTGGGTAGCCGCCGAGGCGCCTATACAGGGCGTTAACCCGACATATTACTATAATTATAACAATCAGATACCCATCGGGCGGCGCATACAAAAAGTAGGCGAATGGCTCAGGCTGCCCGCGGAGCAGCGCCCGCACCTTATTACCTTCTATCTGTCTAACGTTGATGATGCCGCGCATAAATATGGTCCCGACTCAAAGGAGGCAGGGGAGGCTGTGCAATATGTTGATTCGGTAGTGAATGAACTGGTAAAGGTGGTTAAACCAACAGGGCTGGATGTAAACTTCATCTTCGTATCCGACCATGGCATGACCCGCGTTAACAACAAGCACCCTATGCAACTGCCCGCCGTTGATAGTACAAAGTTTACCATGGCTGGTGATGGTATACTGGTTGAGCTGTACGCCAAACCCGGTGCCGATGTACAAGGCACCTACAAAGTACTTAAAGCGCAGGCCCGTAACTATAGCGTGATACTGAAGAAGGATATGCCTGCACGCCTGCATTACGGTACAAAGGACGATCGCTATAACCGCATAGGCGATATTTTGTTAAAACCCAACTGGCCTTATGTATTTAAGTACGTCGGCAAAACGTATATCAACCCCGGCTGGCATGGTTTTGATCCGTTTTTGGTGAAGGATGTTCATGCTACGTTTTTGGCCTGGGGGCCTGCCTTTAAAAAGCATACGCAGGTTAAGGCATTCAGCAATGTAAATGTATATAACATTATTACCCGAATATTAGGCTTAACCCCGCAGGAGCAAACTGACGGCACCAACAAAATTGCCGGTAAAGTGTTGCTAAAAGCAAAATGAATAACCCGCAAATAAGTTACCTGCTGGCCAGGCTGCCCATAGCCGTGAGCATGTTGGGGCATGGCCTGGTGCGCATACCCAAGCTCGATAAATTTAGCGGCTGGATGATGAGTGAATTCAGTAAATCGGTATTACCACAAAATGCGGTAAAGGCTTTTGCTTATGTATTACCGTTTGCCGAGTTGCTTATTGGGGCATTGCTGGTAATTGGGTTGTTTACCCGCTATACACTTATAGCCGGTGTGGTGGTTATGCTGCTCCTGATTTTTGGCTCCAGCATGATAGAACAGTGGAACAATGTTTTCATCCAAATGATGTACGGCGTGTATTTTGCCTTACTATACCATTTTGTTAATTATAACAGCTACGCGGCAGATAAATTTATTGCCGTTACAAAAAACTGAGCTTAGCAGGTAAACCGTTTTTTTATACTATAAAACCACATTATTTGTTAACATGACAGGTATTTATTATGCTGTTATGTAATAATATTTTATAAGAAATTCGTGATAGTTGTGAGTTTTCATTATAAAATAAAATATTGAGTGAGTTGAAAATAAATAGTATTATAATAAGTTTTTTACATTTATGTGGTGTATTTGATACACACAATTATTATGTTTGTACACTAAGTAAGTTTTATGCTTACTAATGTGATAAGGTTTAGGTTTGAAGCCCCCAAACAGCGAGTGTAAGGGGGCTTTATTTTTAGCCCTGTCCCATCAAAAAGTCAAGCCAAAAACAGGCATTGTCAATTCCACTAAAAATTAGCATATTTGCACCGCGAAATACAAACGCAGGTTTGGTCCCATAGCTCAGCTGGATAGAGCAACTGCCTTCTAAGCAGTAGGTCTCAGGTTCGAATCCTGATGGGATCACTAAAAAACTAAAAAACCACTTTATTAACTTAAAGTGGTTTTTTAGTTTTTGTCTGTTGAGGCAAAAAGAGAGAGTATAAGTCGTTTACCTCATTTATATCATTTACTCAATTCTATCTTTCCGCTGTTTGATGATGTTACCTCACGGGTGTTGTTTGTATTGTAAACATTTGTGTTGATAAATAAAGGCTCACTTATATTATCCAGCTTAATGGCGGTTTGCGGTTTTGGGCCGGTTGCATAAAATTTAACGTTTTGTAAGCGTAAATGCTTTACGTTGGCCGCGCCTAAAGCCCAGGGCGCCTGTGTAGCGCCATCGGTTATGTAACGTATTGATAGGTTTTTAAAAAGAATGTTTTTATAATTATAACCGGCATCGCTATGTATGGCTATGGGGTTTTTAATGTCATCGGCTACTATATTTTCAACGGTAATATCGGTGGCGTTGTTTCCTGTATGCAGTTCAAAAATAAATGGATTATTCATGTTGTGCATTTTGAGGTTTGAAATACGGATATCTTCCAGATCGCCCTTAACTATGCCCCAACCTCCCGGCTGAATGTATATACCTGCCAGCATATTGGTACGGTTTAATTTGCCTGATGTGCGGTGCGGATATTTACCCGGACCATTAAAGTTGCAGCTTTTTACAAAAAAACCTTTTACAGGCATAATAACCCGAATGCCATTGCATGATGAATTGATAATGCAATCTTCTACCCTGAAGTTTTCCCAGAAACCGCCGGCAATGGCATCGTCACCGGTTTGCAGTTCGCATTTTTTTAACAGCACATTCCTGCCACCGCGAATGTGGATACCGTCCCATCCCTGCTGTATGTGTATGTTTTTAAAAAGTGTATTTTCCAAATTGTAAGCAAGTAGGGCATAATTGGCAGCTTTCATTATGGTAATGTTTTCAAACCGGATGTTGTTGCAATTAGCCATAATAATGGTGTGCGGCCCCCTCATGCCTTCCTCGCCTTTTGCGTTAAATACGTGTTCGCCATCAATAACTCCATCGCCTGAGATGGTGATGTTGTTTACACCTTCAGCTATGATCATCGCCTTTGTCCATACAGTGTCATACGCGCTGTTGGCATTATCTCCTGTTGAGCTTACTGTGCTGTACTTGGTAAGATCAGTTACAGGTATAAAGGAATGGTAAAGGTTTATATCAGTGGTTGCTTTTAAAACAGCCCCTTTTTTCAGGTCGATATTTACATTGCTTTTTAAATAGATGGTTGAGGTCAAAAAAATACCTTTCGGAATAACAACCGTACCGCCACCCTCGGTAAAGCATTTGCTTATGGCTTTGTTAATTATGTCGGTATTCAAAGTTTTATCATCACCCTTTGCTCCAAGATCCTGGATGTTATATCTTTTATGTTGTGCGAATGATACACAGGGCAGGATCAATAATAGCAATGCGATAATAAAGTTTTGAAAAGAAGTTCGGATGGTAAGGGCAATACAAATCATAAATCAATAGGGGTATAGTCAACAAGTTTTTCAAAACTAAAAAAAGGATCGTAAGCAGGTAGCTAAATCGTTATTTAATTTTATATTTTACTCTTTTCTATAGAACGGCAAACTATCCTGTATCAAATAAAATTCACTACCAACTGTTCCCATTCCTCCGCTAAAGATAATGCAGACCTGGTTTGCCCGGCTCTTTTATACCAGTAGTCGGCGTTCCATACATCGCCCTCTTTACGGTGCAGGTAGGCGTGTACCCATGCGGATGCCGCATCGGTTAACTGGTCAACCTGCGCGTGTGCCTGGTGCCAGTCGCCTTTAGCATCATACCAAAGGCTTTTTAACTGTACCGGCAGTGTGCCGGGCGGGTACGGTGCGCTTAGTGATGCTTTAAATTCTGCCAATGTTTTCATAAGATGTTTGTTGCGCTGACGAGCGTTATTGAACAAATATAGCATCCCTTAAATATATAACAGGCTACTATTACCTGGCGAGTAATTTTATTTGTTCTATAAAATCCGCTGCATCATAATTGCTCATTCCCTCATGGTGGTACCTGATGCTGCCTGTTTTATCGAGGATGACGGTGGTAGGTAATGTGCCGGTAAATACAGCCTCCGGAACGCCATTCAACACCTTTAAAAAAGGTACGGTATAACCTTCGTTATCGAGGAATGTACGCGCGGCTGATAGGTTTTCATCTTCATTAAAAGTCAGGAAAATGATATCGGGGTCATCCTTCAATTTATTGTACAGGCTTTGAACAGACGGAAATTCGGCCCTGCAGGGTGGGCACCACGATGCCCAGAAATTGATAAGTACAACCTTGCCTTTATAATTGGCTATATGCTGTGTCCGGCCGTTTTCATCCCGGTACAAAAAATCAATGATCTGCCGGGCGGAGCTTTCAGGCTTTTTATCAGAGATACTGGCGTTAAACATGCCTGTGCGCAATAGCTGCCGTAAAAACCACGACTTTGCAGTTGGGCTAACCAGGAGGACAAGCATTCCGGAAAGCATCAGCAAAAAAAGGCCGTTTTTCCGGAAAAACTGTTTCAGGGCCGATGCCCGCTCACTAAAACTCATTGCTTTATATTATTACCTGCATCAAATTTGACATAAATCCATCATTAATCAGCAAACATATAGGCAGTAAATAATTGTTAATGCTAAGATTACGGCAAGATACATGTGCCGGGAAAATAATAAAAGCATGAATCAGGACAATAAAACAATACTCGAAAAGGCCAATGCCGCTGTTACCGCTGGCGATAATGAAGGTTTCCTTTCCTTTTGTACCGATGATACGGTGTGGGAATTTATAGGCGATAGAACGCTGCACGGAAAAGAGGCGGTAAGGCAGTACATGTCCGAGGCTTATGTAGAACCGCCGCAGTTTATGGTTGAGCATTTGGTAGCTGAAGGTGATTATGTTATTGCCACCGGTAAAATCAGCATAAAAAATGATGAAGGCGTATTGATACATTACGCTTATTGTGATGTTTGGCGCTTACGGGATGGCAAGTTAGCTGAGTTAAAGGCTTTTGTAATTGAGCAACAGGCAGCGTAAACAATTGCCATATTTATCACTGGTAATTTTATCTTCATCCATTCATCGTTACCTTAGCTTGTAAATACACTTATAAATGAACCCTCAATTTACATCATATAAAGGTACAGGCATCCGCATGGAGCAAAGTATGCGCTGGTTTGGTCCGGCTGATCCGGTTAGTTTGGCTGATATTAAGCAGGCCGGATGTGCCGGTGTGGTAACGGCATTGCACCACATTCCAAATGGCGAGGAGTGGTCTGTTGAGGAGATCACAAAACGCCGTGAGTTGATAGCCGCTGCCGGCCTTACATGGAACGTGGTTGAAAGCCTGCCCGTGCATGAGCACATTAAAACCCAGGCGCCAGGATTTGAGGAGTTGATAGACAACTATAAAATCTCTATGTGTAACCTTGCACAATGCGGTATAAAAGTGATTACCTACAATTTTATGCCCGTGCTTGACTGGACGCGTACCGATCTGGATTACGAGGTAAAAGATGGCAGTAAAGCCCTGCGCTTTGAAAAGGCAGCCTTTATCGCTTTTGATTTGTTGATGCTGCAACGCGAGGGTGCCGAAAATGATTATACCGCTGCCGAACTGCAACGCGCCCACCAGCGCTTTGCGCAAATGAACGAGGCCGAAAAAGCGAAGCTTGCTGCAAATATTATTGCCGGTTTGCCGGGCAGCGAGGAGCATTTTACTATCGAAAATTTCAGGGATGCGCTATCAACCTATAACAATATTAATGCTGACAAGCTGCGTGCTAACCTGGTTTACTTTTTACAGGAGGTTGTACCCGTTGCCGATGAATGTGGCGTGAAGATGGTGATACACCCGGATGATCCGCCGTATGCTATTTTAGGGCTGCCGCGTGTAGTAAGCACCGCCGCCGATCTGGCGTATATTTTTAATGCCGTGCCCTCACTAAGCAACGGCCTGTGTTTCTGTACCGGGTCATTCGGTGTACGGGCTGATAATGATCTGCCCCAAATGGTGCGGCAATTTGGCAACCGGATAAATTTTTTGCACCTGCGAAACGTTAAACGGAACGAATACGGCGACTTTTTTGAGGATAACCACCTGGAGGGCGATACAGATATGTACGCGGTAATTAAAGAGGTGGTGCAGGTAATTAAAGAAAGGAATATCGCTATCCCCGTTCGCCCGGACCACGGGCACCAAATGCTGGATGATCTGTATAAAAAAGTTAACCCGGGCTACTCCGCCATAGGCAGGCTCCGTGGTTTGGCCGAAATTCGCGGACTGGAGCTGGGTATTTTACGGAGTTTGGTATAGCAAACAGGCTAAAACCTAATTTAAAGTTTGGTTATAAAATGCCCGGCTATCAGCCTCAAAAACAGTATTAACCGCATCATCAATATAAGGCATATGGCCTGATTGGTAATAGTGAGCATTAACCCGTTTTTTAAATGCGTTATTGGCTGATAGTTGCTTTAACGATGCGTTTACCGTAGCTACCGGTGTAGCCAGATCATAATAACCGGCCACTATGTTTACCTTTAGCTCTTTGTGCTTGTTAAGCAAACTGGTTAAAACAGGCAACACATTCAAATAACCACTCTCGGCATCGGGGCCGTAATTCCAGTTAGGGGTTGCTGTGGTAGCCAGGTAGGGAAGGTTGTTATGGTAATTCAACACATCCTCAACATAACCTTTAAAAGCCTGCGGAAAAACCGCCCTTAACCTCGCCGAACTTGGGTCGGCCTGGTCGGCTTCGCCGCTTGCGCGCGCGTCAAATATGCCAACACGATTGTTGTTCAAAACCAGGCGGGTAAATACATGGTCGGGTATCCTGCCGTTAAGGCGGCGTATGGTGTGTTCGGGCAGGCCGGTAATTAATCGTAATGTATCGGCAATGGGCTGTGTTATGGTATCGCCGGAGGCCAGGAAACTTTTGTAAGTAGTGTTGCCGAATGCGGTCGCCTTTTTATAAAGTTCATTAGCAGGTAACGCCTGCCACTCCGGGTTTAAGCGTTTATGATATTGCGCTGCCAGCGTGTAGCTTGGCAAGTATAGCGGGTAGGCTGCTGTGTTTTTATCCTTAAAGCTAATCAAACGGTAATTCAGCGCGGGCGAGATCAGCGTAAGGCCTGCAACCTTAATATGCTGCTCATCGCCCAAATATGCTGCCAGGCCTACGGCGCGTGCGCCGCCATAGCTTTCGCCGGTTAAAAATACGGGGCTTTGCTGTCTGTTGTTAGCGGCAAGGTATTGCTTTATAAAGTTGCCTATTATCCTGATATCTTCATGATACCCATAAAACCGGCGGGCATCGGTACCATCCGCGGGGCGACTGTATCCTGTACCAACGGGGTCAATAAATACCAGGTCGGTAAAACCGAGCCAGGTGTTTTGGTTAGGCTCATATCCGGCTTTGCCAGGCACGCTGCGCACCGGCCCGAAAGCGCCCATGTGCAGCCAGATGGATGACGAGCCGGGGCCGCCGTTAAATACAAAAGTAACCGGGCGCTGCGCTTTGCCGTTGTTTGCTTTGTACGCGGTATAAAAAATATGAGCGCCAAATTTACCATCATTTGTTTGCAGGTAACCTGCCGTAGTGGTATAGTTTAACTGTTGGCCATTAACAATAATGCTATGGTTTGATATTACGGCGTTCAACGCTTTTAAACCGGCTTTTTCGGCAAAGGTAGCATTGCGCGATGCGGCGCCCCACGAGCTGAAAAGTGTAACCGCGATGGAGGCTATCAGAACAAGCGCAGCCAGGCGAAAAAGATGTAAGTGTAGACGGGAAGAAGCGAACATGGAAAAATATCAGTAAGTTTTTATAATGCTAAATATGCTGTTTGGCAGATGCCGGGGGGAATTAACAACAGCAACACATGACCCCTTGACAAAGAGGCATTCGCATTATTGAACCTATGATATTTTGAGTAGTCATATCAGATGCAGCAAATGTAATGGGCAAAATCCATAATTCAAAATAAATCTATTAAAATTATAGACTTTGTAGAATATTGCTTTTGGGTTTTATTGCACCGTCATCAATATTTTACGTTGAAGATGATGGTTTTAAGGATGATAGCAGTATTTTAGGGCGAATTAAACTATACGGTCTAACCAATCACTTTTTATGAAATTTATTAAAGCCGGCATATTAACATTATGTGCCGTAAACACGGCGTTTGCACAAAATGCCGACCTGGTGAAGTATGTAAATACGTTGCAAGGCACCAATTCTGAACACAGGCTAACCCGGGGGAATACTTATCCTACAACGGCATTGCCCTTTGGTATGCACACCTGGACACCGCAAACCGGTAACAACGGCGATGGCTGGAAGTACCAGTACAAAAAGGAAACCATCCGCGGCTTTCAGCAGGCGCACCAATGCAGCTCGTGGACGAATGATTACTGCGTTTTTTCACTGATGCCGGTAGCCGGTAAACTGGTGGTGAATGAGGATGCCCGCGCGCTGAAGTTCAGCCATGCCAATGAGGTGGCCAAGCCAAACTATTACAAGGTTAAGTTTGATAACGGCATCACTACCGAAATATCACCATCCGAGCGTGGGGCGCACCTGCGTTTCAGCTTTACCGGCGAGGGTGATAACTTTTTGGTGCTGGATGGCTATACCGAGGAAAGCGACATCAAGATCGATATAAAAAACAAAAAGATAACCGGCTGGGTACACAACGGGCGCGGCTTAACCGATAATTTCAAGAGCTATTTCGAGGTGATATTTGATTCGCCGATAGTAGCCTGCGGTACCTGGACTAAGGAGAATGATAAGATCAATCCGTCCGAAACGGCTATCCAAGGCAAAAAGGTAGGCGTTTACGTACAGTTTAAAAGCGGTAAACGCTCGGTGCAGGCCAAGGCGGCGTCATCATACATAAGCCCCGAGCAGGCCGACCTGACACTGCAACGCGAACTGGGCAAGGATAAAAACCTGGAAGCTACCAAACTTGCCGCCCAAAAGGTATGGAACAAGCACCTGAGCCGTATTTTGGTTGAGGGCGGTACCGAGGAAGAGACAGCGACTTTTTATTCCTGCTTTTTTAGGGCGAGCCTTTTTTCGCGCCAGTTTTTTGAGTACGATAAAAATGGAAAGCCTTATTACTTTAGTCCGTATGATGGTAAGGTATACGAGGGTTATATGTATACTGATACCGGCTTTTGGGATACCTTTCGTGCGCAGTTTCCGCTAAATGCTTTAATGTACCCTAAAATGCACGGGCAATATATGCAGGCCATGCTTGCCGCTTATGATCAATGCGGATGGCTGCCGTCATGGTCATTTCCCGGCGAGGCGGGCAGCATGATCGGTAATCACGCCATATCATTATTTGCTGACGCCTGGGCAAAGGGCATCCGCACGTTCGATCCTAAAAAGGCGCTGGAAGCCTACCGCCACGAGGCATTTAACAAAGGCCCGTGGGGCCCGGCCAACGGTCGTGATGGCTGGAAGGAATATTTTGAGCTGGGCTACGTGCCTTATCCAAAATATCGCGAAGCAACAGCCAAAACTTTAGAGTATGCTTATGATGATTTTTGCGGTTACCGGTTAGCCAAAATGACCGATAACCCGTTCTATGAGGGCATCTTTGCCCGCCAGATGTATAACTACAAAAATGTATTTAACCCAACAACAGGTTTTATGCAGGGTAGGGATAACGATGGCCAGTGGTCTGCTAATTTTGACCCGATAGAGTGGGGCGGTCCGTTCACCGAAGGCGCGCCGTGGCATTGGGTATGGTCGGTTTTTCATGATATTAAGGGCTTGACCGGCCTCATCGGCAGCGACCAGAAGTTTGTAGCCAAGCTCGATTCGGTATTTACCGAACCCAATAAGTTTAAGGTAGGTACCTATGGTGGCCCGATACATGAGATGACGGAGATGGCACTCATCAACATGGGGCAGTACGCGCATGGCAATCAGCCTATACAGCACATGGCCTATTTATACAATTATGCCGGCCAGCCCTGGAAATCGCAATATCACTTGCGCAACATCATGAGCAAATTGTACAATGCGACCGAAGATGGTTATCCCGGTGATGAGGACCAGGGGCAAACATCATCATGGTACGTACTGAGCGCGCTGGGTTTATACAGCGTTTGCCCCGGAACGGATCAGTACGTGGTAGGCAGCCCGGTATTCAAAAAAGCTACCATCACGCTGGAGAACGGAAAAAAATTCGTGATCGATGCTGCCAACAACAGCCAGGCAAATGTATACATACAATCAGCCAAACTGAACGGTAAGAATCATACGCAAAACTATGTTACCTACGGTGATATTAACCAGGGTGGCACATTCAGTTTAACGATGGATAGCAAACCGAACACCTCGCGGGGTATCAGCGAGGGTGATAAGCCTTTCTCGCTATCATCAAAATAAAAAAGTCTGTAAAACAACAAAGCCTCCCGGATTATCACGGAGGCTTTGCTGCTTTATACTTACGGTTTTATACCGCTTTGGCCTTCGCTTTTTCTAAAGCGTCCTGGCCGTATTTTTTTAAATTGTCTATTAAATCCGGTGCTTTGTCTAAAACATCGTCTACTACTGAGCGGCCATTGGCGTCGCGTTTGGTTAGGTAGCTTACGCCATAAGCTACGGCTGCACCTAATGCAATAAATTTAAGTATGTTCATGGTATTTATCTGTTTGTTGCAGAGATATGTACAAGGATGATGCCATTTTATTTTGCTTCGCCCAATATTTCATCAATTACACCAAACTCTTTAGCCTCATGGGCTATCATCCAATAATCGCGGTCTGATACCTCATGCACTTTTTCATAAGTTTGGCCGCTATGCGTAGCCACAATAGTGTACAGATCCTTTTTGATCTTGGCTATTTCCCTCGCGGTAATCTCAATATCGGCCTGTGTACCCTGCACCCCTCCCGATGGCTGGTGCAGCATAACCCGAGAATGTTTGAGGGCGGCACGTTTTCCCGGTGCGCCTGAACATAGCAATACGGCCGACATGGATGCCGCCATGCCGGTGCAAATGGTTGCTACATCAGGCGATATAAAGTGCATGGTATCATAAATGCCCAGCCCGGCGTAAACCGATCCGCCCGGTGAATTGATGTACAACTGAATATCCCGTTTGGCATCGGCTGATTGCAGGAAGAGCAGTTGCGCCTGGATAATATTGGCGATCTGATCGTCAATCGCTGAGCCTAAAAAGATGATACGGTCCATCATCAACCGCGAAAAAACATCCATTTGGGCTACATTAAATTGCCGCTCCTCCATAATGTAGGGGGTGGTAGCCACCGGTAGCTGCATGGTGTTGATGTGGTTGATATAAGCATCAACCCCTGATTTTTGCACACGGCGGTGCCCTGCCGCATAACTGCGGAATTCGTTAGTGTAATTCATAATGGTGTGTGTTTACTTGAATCTTATAGGTTTGTCATTTCGACGAGGTACGAGGAGAAATCTGTTGCTTTGTAATGAACGCAGACAGATTTCTCGCTATCGCTCGAAATGACAAAATATTTTATTGTTTGGGTTACTTAAAAAGCCCTATCACCCGCTTAGCGAACGTGCTATGCTGTTTACTATTAAAAAGTGTTTGATGTACCGTGTCTATCTCGGCACGTAATTGCTCGCGGCTGTATTGTTTAATCAATTCAACGGCCTGTCGCTGTGCATTAACATTAGTAAGCATATTTTGGTCAAGCAGCATACGGGCTTCAAAAAGCAGCTTATCGCCGGTTGGTAGTTGGCCGGTGAGGTACTCCTCGGTAAGTTTAATGTTATTCAATAAAGTCCGCATACTGTAGTGATTTTTGTTTAACGGTATCGCGCACTTTTTCGAGGCACTTATATTTTTGTACGGTGGCCGAGCGCGCACCCGCATAGCCGAATGTAGTGGCTATCTCCTCCGCGTCCAGCTTATCATAATAAAAAGCCTTCAGCATATCCATACACTTTTTGCCGGCTGTAGCCAGGTAGGTCAGTATCTTATTAGTTGATGGTTGTGCTGCATCTTCACAGTTGGTAAAGTCAGCATCGTTATTTAAAGGCGCCTGTTTGCTTTTGTTACGATAGCGTTGCAGCCACATATTGCGGGCTGTACCATACAGGTAGCCATTTTCAGTAGTGCTGATGGTGTTATCGTTTACCAGTACCTTTTCATAATAAGCTATCAGCGCATCCTGAAAAACATCCTTAGCCTCATCAAAGCTGCCACCCATTTTACTTACATAGGCCGCCACCGCCGGAAAGGCGCTTTGATACAGGCTGCCGAAAAGCTGCTCCCGGTTTTGAGCTGTGTTATTGAACGCTGCCATATTTTCGCTTTTTATAATGATGTGTAAATTACCGGCCAACTATCACCCGCTAATTTAATTTTTTTTGACCGGCATTTAATTCGCTGCCCGCACTATGCCCGTTATTTTACATTTAATTTAACAATAGTTGCTTAATATTGCATGTTGAAAAAGCAGGACACCATCACACCATTGCTCCTCCATAAATGAAAAAACTTACTGAACAGAATGCCGCGCGGTACACCCTTGTGTTTATAGCCATCACCTTTGTTGTGCGAATACTTATAGCAGCCTACACCGGTTTGGGCATTGGCGAATCATACTACTTTCGTGGTGCTTTGAGCCTTGAGCTAAGTTACTTTGACCAACCGCCCTTGTTTTTTTGGCTAAGCTGGTTGAGCATAAAGGTATTAGGTTTGAGTACGTTCGCGCTCCGTTTTCCGGCGGTAATATTGTTCGCGGGTACAAGCTGGTTCTTGTTTTTGTTGTCGCGAAAGTTGTTTAATGCCAAGGCCGGTTTTTGGGCAGTTGCCATCATGAATTTGAGCGCGGTATTTACCGTGGCCATTGCCTGCTGGTTTCAGCCCGATGCGCCGTTAATGTTCTTTTGGATGGCGGCGGCATACTATATAGCCCGCGTAATGGATATTAACCAGGATCAGGCCTCATCGCGCAACGCATATATGGGATGGCTTTGGGTTGGGGTATTGATGGGTTTGGCTACGCTGAGCAAGTACCATGTGCTTTTCCTGTTCGCGGGTGTGTTTATGTTTGTGGTAGCTAACAAAAATCAGCGCCACTGGCTGCGCCACCCGGGGCCGTACCTGGCTGTGCTGTTAACGTTGATCATCGCCTTCCCGGTTATCTGGTGGAACTATAAAAACGACTGGGCATCATTCGTTTTCCAGGGCTCACGCGCGGGCGATGGCGGTGAATTTAAACTGCACCCCGAATGGTTTTTACGCAGCATTGGCGGGCAGGCCTTGTGGCTGCTGCCATGGGTTTGGGTGCCCATCATCAGGCAATTCATCCGTTCGTATAAGGAGCGTAATACTTCTTTATCATACAGCTTTGTTTTCTGGACATCGGTATTGCCTATCGTATTCTTTACCGTGGTTACCCTTTGGGCCGACTTGCAATACCATTTTCACTGGCAGGCACCCGGCTACATGATGCTGTTTATGCCTTTGGGCTATGTTATCGACAAAAATTTGAACGGCGAGCCTAAACAAGCCCGCTCTACACGCCGCTGGCTGCGGTTCTCAACCGGGTTTACAGTTATTGTTATTACGGTATTGAGCTTGCACATGGTAACCGGTTTTTGGCAAAGCTACGGCCCTAAATGGATAGTAGGCCTGGCCGGTGATACCGACGACCCGACCATACAAGGAATCGACTATGATGATATTTACAAGCGCTTTGAAAAAGAAGGCTGGTTTAATAACGACCACCTGTTTGCAGGTGCGCCACGCTGGTGGCTAACCGGTAAGGTTGACTGGGCGCTAAAAGGCAAAAAAGATATTATCTGCTTTAATAACGATCCGCGAAATATGGCTTTTCTGGTTGATCCTAACAAGTTAAAGGGGTACGATTGCGTAGTAATAGGCCAGCGCCACCAGGTAAATGTAGATAATGATGTAAAACCGTTTTTTGATTCGGTTGAGCAACTGCCTGATATTGCCATTATGCGTAACGGGGTGGATGAATTACACCTGCAGGTATACTATTGCAAAAATTTCCATGTACCGGCACAGGAGCGTAATGATTTGCCGCTGTACAAACAGTTGACAGGCAGGCCGCCGTTTGGGAAGTAGACCCCTCCCAACCCTCCCCGAGGGGGAGGGCTTTTACATATTTGAGGAGTGATGGTAAAAGGGTTTATCATATTGCCAAAAACATTTAATGCCTTACTCGGCAAATTACGCTACTTTGGTTTTTTATTAACCTTTGCTAAAAAATGCGATACACAAAAGTAAAATCCATTTTCTCACTTCTTTTTGTGCTGATATTGCCTGTAGCTTTGCGCGCGCAATCAAACAATAGTGCATCAGGCAGTAACCTCAATAAATTGCAGCAGCAGTTTGTTGACCTCCGTTTCGGTATGTTCATCCACTTTAACATGCCAACATACTGGAATGCCGACTGGCCTGACCCGGAAGCTTCGCCCGCGCTGTTCAATCCTAAAAAACTGAATGCCGATCAGTGGGCCAAGGCGGCTAAGTCAGCCAACATGACTTATGGTTGCTTAACCACCAAGCACCACAGCGGTTTTTGTATTTGGGATACCAAAAGCACCGATTATAGCGTGATGAACAGTCCGTACAAAAAGGACGTGGTAAAGCAATTTACTGATGCCTTCCGTGCCAACGGCTTAAAGGTGATGCTGTATTACTCTATTTTAGATACGCACCACAAGATTCGCCCGCACCAGATTGAGCCGCAGGATATCGAGATGATCAAAACCCAGTTGACCGAGCTTTTAACTAAATATGGTAAGATTGAAGCCCTGATTATTGATGGCTGGGATGCGCCATGGTCGCGTATATCATATGACGATGTGCCGTTTGAAGATATTTATAACCTGATTAAAAAACTACAGCCCGAGTGTTTAGTGATGGATTTGAACGGTGCCAAATATCCGGGTGATGGTTTGTATTATACTGATATAAAGACTTACGAAATGGGAGCAGGCCAGCGCATGGCTAAGGATGTTAAGCGTATGCCAACCCTGGCTTGTTTGCCAATAAACAGTGCCTGGTTCTGGAAAGAGGATTTCCCGACCGTGCCGGTGCGTGAGCCGCAAAAAATAGTAAACGAACTGATCAAACCCCTGAACGAGGCAAGCTGTAACTTCATCCTGAACGTTGCGCCAAACCGCGATGGCCTGATTGACGATAATGCCCTGGCCAGCCTGAAAGAGGTAGGCAAGTTGTGGAAGAACGACGGCCCTACTACCAAACTTTCGCCGTTGGAAGACCCGATCATTGCCAGCAATATCGCTAAAAACGCGCCCGCCAACTCAAGCTGGAGCGATGACATGAACATAATGGATTTTGCCAATGATGATGATTATGGCTCATCATGGCAATCAAACCCGCGTGTAAAGGAGCCCTGGTTCGAGATTGATTTTAAGAAGGACAGGTCATTCAACACCATCGTGGTATTCGAGTCAAAAGCCAACATCAACAAATACAAACTGCAATACTGGGATGGCGCCGCCTGGAAACAGATATTCAGCGGAGATAATGCCGAGCGTGTAAAACTCCATCGTTTTGCCCGCGTTTGGGGCAGCAAAGTGCGCATCCAGATAGAAGGCTCTAAAGAAAACCCATCAATAGCCGAATTCCAGGTTTTTGATGAAAGGAGATAGATTTTAATCAGATAGCTGGGTAATGTAATCATCTACATCTACCCAGCTATCTAATTTTTTAGCCTTATCAAAATTCTCCCTTGCTTTAGTAAGATCATCGATCTTCATATAATAAATACCCAAAGCTTTGTACATATAAGCATTATCGTCCCCTCCGTATTCAAAGCATTTATCAATTAATGCTTTTCCTTCTTCAAGCTCATTCTGCATAATTTTACTGTAACCCAAGTATCCGTAGGGATTAAAATCATCAGGCATATCACTTATCAACTTTAGCAATTTTTTATCTGCTAAGGTATATTGCCCGGCAATAATCATTTCAAACGCTAAATTCAAAGAGGCAAACCTATAAGTAGCAGGATAGCTTAACGCCTGATTGTAATAACCAATAGCTGTTTCGCTATCCCTGGTGATCGAGTTTATATATCCTAATGATATAAGATCGTGTTCTGTCAGATTCGGCTGATTTTTAAATTGATGATATATTTTTAATGCGTTTTCAATATCACGTAGTGCACAATAACTGATAAATAAAGGGCGTAGAATATTTATTTCATCAGGATAACGATTGTTGGCAATTTCAAAATGATTTATAGCATCGCTGAAATCGTTTTTTCCAAATGCTTTCCGGCCCTCTGAATAATAGTTGTATACTTTACTTAATTTAATTGTAGAAATTATCAGGCGGCCATCAGTGTTTGCTCTTCCATTATTCGATAATAAATTATAGTAAGCTATAATCAAAGCATAAACTAATAAAACAATACTAAACAGTTTTATACCACCATGCCAATCTAATCCGAATGCGGCAAATAGTAAAATAAACGATAGAAACAAGGTTAATAGATTACCTGCCAACAGGATAAATATCTCTTTTTTATAATTAAATTCATACTCACTGCTTGAGCATGAGCCGCAACAGGTTATAAATGCCTTACCGATTATGTTAAAATGAAGTTTGCCTAATTTAAAGCGCAAAGCCTTTTTAGGCTTTTCTTGCGAACCTATATTGATGATGATCTCATCCGGCTTAGTAAGAATAAGATAAGCCAGCGCGTGTCCTAATTCATGTGTTGTTACAATAAGAAATGTGCATAAGGAATAGCCAATAAAAATAAGGCCGATAATATATAAGGTAGCCATCGTCCTAATATACAATTGAATTGTCACTAAAAAAACAACTGCTCCGCTTTTAACTTCTTCTGTACATCCTGCTTATAATTGCGGCCGATGGGTAGCTCATGGCCGTTAACTTCGAGGCTGTAGGCGTAAAAGGAGTTGATTTTTGATAGCGATACAATAAATGAGCGATGGATGCGCACAAAATATCGGTCGGGCAGCATCTCCTCTAAAAAGCTTATTTTTTGCTTGCTGATGTATACCTGGTCGGCTGTAATCACCTTTACATAATCGCGTATGCTTTCTATCCATAAAATGGCGTTTATGTTCAGCTTGATGGTTTTGCGGTCAACCTTGATATATAAAAACGCTTCCTGATCGCCGATGGGTGTTTCGTGGGAAAGGCGTGTGGTGGCGCGGTTGTCATATAATTGGTAAACCTTATCCATGGCACGCAAAAAGCGGTCGAAGGATATGGGTTTCAGCAGGTAATCCACCGCGTCCAACTCAAAACCTTCCAGCGCGTACTCGCTGTAGGCGGTGGTAAATATGGTTTTAGGGCGATTTTTTAGGCTGCGCAAAAAGTCGGTACCATTAAGGCCGGGCATCTTAATATCCAAAAACATCAGGTCGACAGGTTTTTGCTGCAGTATCTGGAAGGCCTGCATGGCATTGCCGCATTTGCCCGCAACCTCAACATCGCTAAAATTTTGCAGGTAACTGCTTATGATCTCTATGGCATGCGGTTCATCATCAACTATAAGTGTACGTATTTTCATGTGGTTGGGCAGTAGGTATGGCTTGCTGGCGGCGTATAAGCGTTAGTTCAAGCACAATTAAAAAAGCTTCATCATCATCCAGAATTTTAAGGCTATGCTGCCGCGGGTACAAAAGCTCAAGCCGCTTTTTTACGTTTTGCAAGCCTATGTTGCCAAAATGCCTGTCCGCATTGCTCTTAACCTGTTCCGGTTTACTATTAGACGCTTTAATTTTTAATACGTTACCATTAACCGATAAATTGATGTTGATCCAGTTATGGCCAAGCTTTTCGCTGGCGCCATGTTTAAAGGTATTTTCAATAAATGGCAGCAGCAACAGGGGCGCAATGTACAAGCCGTCAAGGTTGCCGGTAATGTTAAAGGTAAGGTCAAGCCGTTCTTCGTAGCGTAATTGTTCAAGGTCGGTGTAATGTTTCAGCATACTTACCTCATTGCTTAAAGACACCAGGTCGGTATTGCACTCATACAGCATATACCGCAGCATTTCAGACAGGCCAAGCACCGCGTTTGATGATTTGGGCGAATTTTGCAGCGTAAGCGAATACAAATTGTTAAGCGTATTGAACAGAAAATGCGGATGCAACTGCCCTTTCAGCGCATCCAGTTCGGCTTTAAGCGCAGCCTGCTTACGCTCATGCCACATCTTAAAATATTTTACACCTATACCAAAGCAGGCCACCAGGTTAAGGCTTTTAAAAGCGTTGAAAAAATAAACCGGGTGCAAAAATAGCTTACTCAGCGGCTCCCCGTCGTACGGGTCATTAAATTTGCCCAGGTAATGTTTAGCCAGGTAGGGGTAAGCAATAACTATATCCACAAACCTTGATGTAAGGCCCAGTATAATGTTGGTAAGTATCAGCAGCAAGCCAAACTGAACGTATTTGCCGGTGAGCAGGTAGCGCGGTATAAGCCAGTAGCCAATAGCATAAAACAATGCTATGTGTACCGGCATAAAAAACACATTGTTGTGCAGTGCTATTTGCCAGGTGCTTTTAAACGAGTACATCATCACAAAAAATGATGATACTGCCAGCCAGAATGCTCCATGCTGCACCCACCTGTTACCTGCCAAAGCTGATAAGTTTACACCCTTTGCCATGTACTAAATTACTTCAAAAAAATTGATGTATAAACCTATGGCCGACGAAACGCAGACTAAACATGACAAACAGCATCCATCAGTACATCAATGGTAATAATATACGGATAGATGGCTTTTGCGCGGCTTTTTAGTCAGCTTATAGTGCCCTGGGGTATGAGTATCGTACCTGCTTTATTAAGGTAGGAGGAGCATTTAGTTTTGAGGCATAAAATTTAAATACATCACAATGAAAAAGTTAATACTTGTAATGGCTGTAACAGTTATGGCCCTTACTCAAAGCATAGCACAAAACAAGGCCGACTCGCTGCAAGGCTACTGGGTTATTGAAAGCAATGTTAAAACACCCAAACTCAATACGGTTAAGTTTTATAATGATAACCACCACCTGGTGTACCAGGAAACGGTGAACGCCAAAATAAAGCTAAGCGATAAAAAGGTGCAAAAGGCACTTAATAAAATACTGACGGTAATGGTAAACCAGCGCCGCTACACAGCCGATCAGGAATTACTCAGCATCTACCTTGCAAAACAATAAATAAAAAAAGTCAGCAATGCCCCGTATAGTAGCGGGGCTTGTTGTTTTTACTTTTTCTGGTAGCTGCCAAACAGTTCAACCAAAATGTCCGGATTGTCGGATATAATGCCATCCACCTTTATGGCGGCTAACTGTTTCATGGCCTCGGCATCGTTCACTGTCCAGGGTATCACTTTAACACCGGCCGCGTGCGCGTCATTCACAAAAGTGGCATCTATCTGCTTATATTCCGGGCTGATGATGGGCGGCTTAAAGCCCAGCTTATCAATATTTTGCTGAAAGGTGTTTTTGTTTGATACCAGGTAGGCCAGCACTACTTTCGGGTATTTGCCGTGCAGGTATTGCAGCGGGCGCTCATCAAACGATTGTATGTTGCAGCGGTTCAGTAAATTTTTTTGTTTTACGATGGCCATTACCTTTTCGGCAATTACGTCAGGGGTAGGATGTTCTACATTATCACCTTTGGGCGAGCATTTTATCTCGATGTTATAATAAACCGGTTTCAGGTGCTTGGCTTTTGTGTATTTATCCACCGCGTCTATCATTTCGGTCAGCAGCGGTTTGTAGGTACGCATCTTTTTTTGCGCGGTGAAACCGGCGTGAACTTTGGTGCCGCTATCGTATTTGCGGATACTGTCATAAGGCATGGTATACAAAAGCAGGCTCTTTTGCTCCGCTTTGCTGATCTCGCTGCCATCAGGTTTCAACATAAAATCGGCATTCATATACGTATCGTGCGATACCACTACCTGCCCGTCCTTTGATATTACCACGTCCAGTTCCATAGTACGTGCACCCAGGTCTACGGCATGTATCATGGCTTGGATAGAGTTTTCTGGCATCAGGGCGCGGCCGCCACGGTGTGCCTGCAGGTCAATGCTGTTTTGTGCCGATGCGGACAGCAGGCTACAGCTTAAAAGCACAGAAAGCAAGTATTTCATAAGCCGGGCAATATCCGCTTTTTGTTTTAATGATGATAAATAAACCATGTAAAGCTTTTGTTAAGCGTACCTGGCGTGGTTAATAAATTAACCAATTTGTGTGCTATATTAACCTATTGATAGTTTGCATAATTTTATAACAAATACTGTAAAAACAGTGTTGTAGCTTTACATAAACCAATATCTGCCTTAATGATAAAAATAACCGCTTCCCTTTTTTTACTGGCGATGCCGTTAGGCTTGTTCGCCCAACACTCAGTACAAAAACTCTGGCAAACGGATAGCGTACTGGCCACGCCCGAATCTGTACTGCCTGCGGGTAAGGTATTATATGTATCGCTTATCAGCGGTAATTCGGGCGCTAAGGATGGCATAGGCGGCGTAGCCAAAGTATCTCCGGATGGGAAAATTATTGATACGGCCTTTGTTACCGGCTTAAACGCTCCTAAAGGCATGGGCATATATAACAATACCTTGTACGTTGCTGATCTGAGCGAACTGGTATCGGTTGATCTGAAAACCGGTAAGGTTAACAAAAAGCTGATCGATGAAAATGCCGGATTAAATGATGTGAGTATTGATGCCAAAGGCGTGATCTATGTATCCGACCCAAAGAATGCCCGTGTATTTCGTTTTGAGGGCGATAAACAGGAGGTTTATCTGGAGGGATTAAAAGGTGTTAATGGTGTAAAAAGCATCGGTAATAACCTGTACGTACTTACCGCCGATGCCGCTTACAAGGCCGGCGCCGATAAAAAGCTGACCAAAATATGCGACCTGGAGCATGGCGGCGATGGTATTGAACCTGTTGGTTACGGCGACTTGCTGATCACGGCCTGGGTAGGCTACCTGTATTATGTTACCCCGGATGGAAAAAAGCAGGTATTGCTGGATACACATGAAGGCAAAAGCAAAACCGCCGATATTGGGTACGATCCTAAAAAGCAAATAATTTATGTGCCTACATTTTTTGGTAACTCAGTAACGGCTTATAAACTTAATTAACAGGATAGATATGAAATTAAAATACGGCATACTGGTAGTACTTATTAGCTGGCTAAGTATCAGCATAGCATCAGCGCAAACCCCGGCCCAAAAGCAGGTAGCCGCCGCGGTTGATACACTTTACAAGGCCATGGTTGATGCCGATAAGGATAAACTGGACAAACTAACCGCGCCCCAATTAAGTTTTGGCCACTCCAGCGGAAAGGTGGAAGATAAAGCGGCGTTTATAAATGCGCTTACCAGCGGCGCATCTGATTTTACAAGCATTACTGCCGGTAACCAAACCATAACCATTGTTAAGGATGTAGCCATAGTTAGGCATGTACTTAATGGTGAGATACTGGATGGCGGTAAGCCGGGCAACGTTAAGCTGGGCATATTGCTGGTATGGAAAAAGCAGCAAAAGCAATGGGTTTTGTTGGCCCGGCAGGCATATAAGTTACCTTAACACTCGCTGTACTATATATATTGCAGGGGCACTCCGGTTGGGGTGCCTTTGTTATTTCAGGGCTATTGGCCGATAGTTTTAACTGCGCAGCTTTTCAGGTTAATATATTACATCAATATGCTATGATACTGAATTTGGGTGACTTAGCTATTGCCTTTATTTGTTCATGCTTATCCAATCTGTAAAAGGATGAGCCGGGGCTGAGTAATTAGGCCGATTATAAACCAACTGATAATAAATTTTTAATGACTGTTTCGCTAACGCTCCTTGCAGCAAGGGTTGCGCTATTAATAATTTATTGAATGAAATCGATTGAAACCAATAATAACCTCAATAATATGAACCTGAAATTTTACAAACCAATTGTGTGGCTGCTGGCATTTATATGCCTTTGCTGCCTGCAGGCTTACGCGCAGGACGCGGTGCAGATTACCGGCACCGTAAAAACCGGCAAAGGCGAAATACTTGCAGGTGTATCCGTACGGATAAAGAACACCACTACCGGCGCAGTAACCGATGCCAACGGCAAGTATACCCTGAGAGTGCCCAGCCGCTCGGCCGTATTACAAATATCATACATCGGTTTTGCCACTAAGGAGGTACCCGTGGGTGCAGGCAATGTGCTCGATATTATTTTAGAGGAGAACAATAACCAGTTAAGTGATATTGTAGTAACCGCCCTGGGCATAAAGCGCGAATCAAAAAAGCTGGGCTACTCAACCGCTACCGTAAATACCGACCTGCTTACGGTTAACCGCACAACCAACGTGGGTAACAGTTTAGAGGGTAAAATAGCAGGTGTTAACGTTACGCCACCCGCCGGTGGCCCGGGCGGGTCAACCAAGATCCGCATCAGGGGGCAGTCATCATTTGGCGGCAATAACTCACCATTAATTATTGTTAACGGCATCCCTATTAATAATACCTCTGTTTCGGCAGGCGGTTTCGCGGGTAATGGCGCGGGCAACGTAACCGGCGGCTCGTCTGACCAGGGCGACGGTTTGCAGAGCATCAACCAGGATGACATAGAAAGTATGACAGTACTGAAAGGTGCCGCCGCCGCCGCGCTGTACGGCTTTCGGGCTAAGGATGGCGCTATCATCATTACTACAAAAACAGGCAGCAAAACACAGGGTATAGGCATCGAGCTGAACTCCAACTACCAGGCCGACCAGGCGCTGGATTATACCGATTTTCAGTACGAATACGGCCAGGGCGAATACGGCAAACGCCAAACCACGCTTGCCGAGGCGCAAACTTTTGGCGTGCACAGTTTTGGCGAAAGGTTTGATGGCGCGCCAACCATTCAGTTTGATGGTTCAACGCAACCTTACTCGCCGTTTAAAAACCGCATCTCGCAGTTTTACCGTACGGGCCGTAATTTTTCTAACTCGGTGGCCATATCAGGTGGCAGCGATAAGGGTAGCTTCCGTTTGTCGTTCGCTAATAATGATGCTAACGCCATTATGCCAAATTCCGATTATCATAAAAAGATATTCAACCTCGGGCTCAATTATAAGGTTACGCCAAAGCTTAGTTTGCAACTGAATGCCAACTACTCAAACGAGTACAACCACAACCCGCCGCAAATTGGTATTCAGGATATGAATGCCAATACCACCATTTATACCCTGGCCAACAGTATTAATACCGACTGGCTGAAGAATTATAAAGACCCTAACGGTAACGAGATGCCGCTTTCGCGCTTTACCAACCGTAACAACCCATATTGGGTGACTATGCAAAGGTTTGAGAATGTGCACCGTGACCGTATTTTCGGTAATGCCTCATTACGTTACCAGTTTACCGACTGGTTGTATTTGCAGGCACGCATAGGGCAGGATTATTTTACCCGCCCGTACAACTATAACCGCCCTACAGGTACCCGTTCTATCGGCGCGGTAACTACCGGCTTCAACGGCTATTACTACCAGGATGTAACCACTTTCAGAGAACGTAATATGGATTTCCTGATCGGCGCTAACAAAAAGGTAAAGGATTTTGGCTTTGACCTTACCCTGGGTGGCAATGCCATGAAACAGGTAAGCGATGTTATGGGTACAGCGGTTACCAACTTCTTTGTACGCGATTTATACACCATCAGTAACGGGCAGGTAAAAAACCCTAACTACAGTTATTTTGAAAAACGGGTTAACTCGGTTTATGGCTCGTTCGAGGTATCATACAAAAACTTTTTGTATGTAACCGCTACCGCCCGTAACGATTGGTTTTCAACCCTCAATATCAACTCCAACAGCTACCTGTATCCATCAGTAAGCGCCAGCTTTGTGTTTAGTGATGCCATACGCATGCCATCGTGGATTGATTATGGTAAGGTGCGCATAGCTTATGCCGAAGTAGGCGGCGATACCGACCCTTATGCCAATACGTTGTATTACTCGCTAAACTCTAATCCGTTTGGCGGTACCGCGCTGGGCTCCATTAACAGCGATATTAGTCCGAATGCGGGCCTGCGACCGTTAAAGGTGAAGGAAAAGGAGGCCGGTTTGGAGATCAGGACATTTAACAGCCGCCTGAACCTGGATATGTCTGTTTACGAAAAAAACACCGTTGACGAGATATTGAATGTAGATGTTTCGGTAGCGTCGGGTTTCAATTCAACCAAAGTAAATATTGGTAAGCTGCGCAACCGTGGCGTTGAGGCATTACTGACCATTGTGCCTATTAAAAAGACCGGCTTTAATTGGGAAACCGCCTTTAACGGATCATACAACGCCTCAAAAGTTCAGGAACTGGCTAACGGACAGGCCAGGGTTGATGTAGGCACGGGCGAGTTCTTCGGTACCGTATCGCATGAGGTAGGTTTACCGCTGGCATCGCTGCGTGGGTTTGATTACCGCCGCGATGCACAGGGCCGTATCGTTACCATCAACGGTTTACCGCAGCGCGGCGAGCTGACCACCTTCGGCAGCGCTATACCTAAATGGGTAGGCGGCTGGACCAATACCTTCCGCTACAAGGGCTTCCGTGTATTTACGCAGGTTGATTTTAAGGCCGGTGCCAAGATCATGTCAAACTCCAACCTCAACTTTTTGCGTGAGGGCTTGTCGCAGCAATCATTGGTTGGCCGCGAGGGTGGGGTAGTGTTTGATGGTGTTAACCCTGATGGTACACCCAATACCACCGCTGTTGAGGCCGAAACCTTTTACTCCAACTACCGCACCACCAACATAGCCACACCATTTATCTATAACGCGGCATTTGTTAGATGGAGATCCATATCGGTAGGTTATGATTTCAGCAAGTACATGAAAAAAACCTTTATCAAAGGCCTCAATGTATCGCTGTTGGTTAACAACGTGCTGATGATCAAAAAGTACATTGATAACCTCGATCCGCAGGCCAGCGTTTCAGCGTCAGATAACCTGCAGGGCATTGAATCGCATACGCTGCCAACCACGCGCAGCTACGGTGTCAACGTAAATGTTAAACTCTAACCATCCCGAAATCATCATGAAAAAGAAATATATCATCGCTTTACTGGCAACCATAGTAACGCTTGGAGCCTGTAAAAAGAATTTTGAGGAGATCAACGTAAACCCGGTGCTGCCGTCAGATCTTGAACCTTCGTACCTGTTCTCCAACGCCCAGTTCAGCGCCGCGTTGCCTAATTACTACTATCAGCCCATGATCGTTCAGCAACTGATAACACCCAACACCGGCGTACTGGAAGGCGGCAACCACAACGTGAGTTATGACCCGAATGCCAACATCACCTTTAACTATATGTACCGCAGTACCAGTAACACTACCGGTGGTATAGTTACCGGGCCGGTGGTGCTGCTTACCACCGTGCTCGATAAGCTGAAAGATCAGCCTGCGCGAAGCAACCTGTACAATATGGCCCGTATTTTTAAGGCTTATGTATTTATGATACTGGTTGATACCTACGGCGATGTGCCTTACACCGAAGCGGGTAAAGGTTACCTGGAAGGCATCAACCTGCCTAAATATGATAACCAGCAGGATATTTACACGGATATTTTGAAGGAGCTTGACGAGGCCACCAAAGCCCTGGATGCCAGCAAAGCCATTGAGGCCGGCGACCTGTTTTATAAAGGCGACATCCCCAAATGGAAAAAACTGGGCAACTCGCTATTACTGCGTGCCGCAATGCGTTACAGCAAGATAGACGCGACAAAGGCGCAGCAATATGTAAGTATCGCGGTAAGTGGCGGCCTCATGCAATCAAACGCCGATAATGCTTTGATACAGTTCAATAGCACGTTTAATAGCCCGACCGGTAGCTGGTTCCAGGCTACCGAGCGCGGTAACATTTACCTGGCCGCGCCGTTTGTGGAGTATTTGCAGGATACGGATGACCCGCGCCTGCGTGTTATCTCCGTTAAATACGCGCAGCCTGCCAATCCGCTGGCAACGGTGGGTACAGAAAATACCAACCCTGCCGATCAGTTGGGGATGCCTTTGGGTTATAATGAATCTACCATCAGCACCGCGCCCGGCTTTCCGGGACGGCTTGGCGCGGGCTATGCTTACTCGCAGGTTAACCGCCGCACTTTAGGTAAAATAGATATTCCGGAATTTTATGTAACCTACTCGCAAACTACCTTGCTTTTGGCCGAAGCCGTACAACGTGGCTGGGCAACCGGTACCGTAGCAACTTTGTATGCCAATGGGGTAAAGGCACATATGGATCAACTGGCGCAGTATGATGGTACGGCAACCATAAGTGCCGATGCGCAAAACGCTTACCTGCTGGCTAATCCATTTAACCCGGCAAACGCTTTGGAGCAGATCAATACACAATACTGGGTATCATCATTCCTTAACGGCAACGAGGCCTGGGCTAATTTTCGCCGAAGCGGGTACCCGGTCTTAACGCCAAACCCGTACCCAACGGCTGATGCCTCGGTAAAAGGCGCGTTTATCCGCAGGTTAACCTATCCGCTACGCGAGCAAACTGTAAACGCTGCCAACTACCAGGCAGCCGTATCGCATAACGGGCCGGATAACCTGGCCACACGCGTTTTTTGGGATAAGGAATAACCAACCAAATACTACCTATGAAAAACAGGATCATAATGCTTGCAGCGCTGCTTTTGGCGGCGCTGCATTTACAGGCCCAGCAGGTAACCTTAACGCCCGATCAGATCAAACTGCTTACCGCCGACTGGAAAGGTGAGCGCTCGCCTGATGGCCGTCCCCACGTGGCTGACGATGTGCTGGAGCGTTTTAAGAATGTGGGCATTGAAGACGTTTGGGGCTTTTTGCGCGGCAAGAGCTACCAAAACCAGTTTGAGGGCGATTGGATGATACTGCATCCCGACAGCGTAATGGTTGGCCGGGCGGTAACTGCCCAATATATGCCCCTGCGCCCTGATGTGGATAAGGTAATTAAAGATAAGGGCAAAGCCGAAGGCCGTGTAGGGCCAACCAACTCGTGGCCGATTGACGTTTTGAAGAATGGCGACATCTATGTGGCCGATGGTTTTAACAAGGTGGTTGATGGTACGCTGATTGGCGATAACCTGGGCAATTCCATCTATGCCAAAACCAAACGGGGCGTGGTATTTTACGGCTCGGTGCGCGATTTGGAAGGGCTTAACGAGATCAAGGGCTTTAACGGCTGGATCAAGGCGGTCGATCCATCGTACCTGCAACAGGTAATGCTGGCGGGTATCAACGTACCTGTACGTATCGGGCGCGCTACGGTACTGCCCGGCGATGTGGTGCTGGCCAAGCGTGGCGGTACGCTGTTTATTCCCGCATCTTTGGCAGAAGAGGCAGTTATCACCGCTGAATTTATTGTGCTGCGCGACGAATACGGTCACCAGCGCCTGCGCGAGGGTAAGTATACGCCGGGGCAGATTGACAGCCAGTGGACCGAGGAGATCAAAAACGATTTCATCAAATGGCTAAACAGTTACCCCGGCAAACTGCCCATGACCCGCAAACAACTCGACGATTACATGAAAAACCGTACCTGGTAACCCTACTAAACCTATAATGATATGAAAAACGAATTACTCAGGCTGTTAGCCAATGGCAAGCAATTGGATAAGCAATCAAAGGCAACACCCGCATCAACCCAACCCGAAGAAACCAAGGGCTCGGCAAGGCGCGATTTTTTAAAGAAATCGGCATTAGGCGGTGGCCTGGCGTTGGGCGGTATGCTATTCGCCTCTGCTGAGGATACGCTGGCGCAATCAACCTCAAAAGTGAACCGTAATAGCTCTCCGTCAGAATTAAAGATTACCGATATGCGGTACATCGTACCCATGACCACCGTTGGCCGTTGCCCCATCATCCGTATTGAAACTAACCAGGGCATTTACGGGCTTGGCGAGGTGCGCGATGGTGCCGACCCACGCTATGCCCTTATGCTGAAAAGCCGCATTTTAGGTATGAACCCATGCAGTGTAGAGATGGTATTTAAGGCGATTAAACAATTCGGCTTTCATGGCAGGCAGGCGGGCGGCGTTTGCGCCGTCGAGATGGCGCTGTGGGATTTGGCAGGAAAGGCTTACAATGTACCCGCTTACCAGTTGTTGGGCGGTAAATATCGGGATACGGTAAGGCTTTATGCCGATACCCCCGAGGAAGAGGATATGACCGCCTTTAGCGCCAAGGTGAAGGACAGGCTGGTTACCAAAGGCTATACCTGGCTAAAAATGGATCTGGGTATCGAGCTGATAAAGGATATACCCGGTACCACCGTTAACTCCGGCTTTTGGAAAGGCAGCCAGTGGAACGATAAACCCATGACGCTGGGCAATACCAAGCACCCTTTTACCCAGATACAGATCACCGAGAAAGGGCTTGACGAAATAGCCAAATATGTGGATAAGGTGCGCAGCGCGGTAGGGTATGATGTACCGCTATCATCAGATCATTTCGGGCATTTTGATACCAATAACGCCATCAGGCTGGCCCGCAAGCTGGAGCCATACCGGTTGGCCTGGATGGAAGATATGGTGCCCTGGGAGTACACCCAGCAGTGGAAAGAGATCACCAATGCGATAGAAACACCAACATTAACGGGAGAAGATATATACCTTAAAGAAGAATTCATTAAATTGGTCGACCATCACGCGGTTGATATCATCCACCCTGACCTTTCATCGTCGGGTGGGTTGCTCGAAACCAAAAAGATAGGCGATTATGCAGAAGAACATGGCGTAGCCATGGCCATGCACTTTGCCGGTACGCCGGTAGCCTTTATGGCCAATGTGCATTGCGCTGCCGCTACGCAAAACTTTTTGGCGCTTGAGCATCACAATATTGATTTGCCTTACTGGGAAAGCTACGTGAAAACGGTTGATAAAAAACCGCTGATCGATAAAGGTTTCGCCTTAGTGCCTGATTCGCCGGGCCTGGGTATCGAGCTTAACGAGGATGTGCTGAAACAACACCTCGACCCGAAAGACAAATCATGGTTTGTACCCACCAGGGAGTGGGATGAGAAACGATCGTGGGATAGGTTATGGAGTTAATTAACCAATTTAAAACTTAAAAACTTATGGTACCAGCTAAAGTTTATTACGCGTTCTCGTTTCTTATTTTATTGGGTTTTATAACGGTATCAGCAACGGGCCACCCGCAATGGGGTGGCTGGTTGCTGATGCTTTTTTTTATAGCCCTTGCTATGGCCTTCAGGCAGCATCCCAAGCTCAAAGGCTTTTCGTTTACCATCATGATCTTCGCGGCGGTGAGTTTGGCCATGTACTACCCGCAGTATTTTGTACAGGTGGGCGATTTTAAATTGTCAAAGCTCATTATCCCGTTATTGCAGATCATCATGTTCGGTATGGGGAGCGAGCTGAGCATGAAGGAGCTTGCTACTGTGCTTAAACAGCCAAAAACCATCATCATCGGGGTGATTTGCCATTACACGGTGATGCCATTGGTGGGTTACATTTTGGCTAATACCTTTAACTTTCCGCCCGAGATTGCCGCCGGAATTATATTGGTGGGCTGCTGCCCGAGTGGTTTGGCATCCAACGTAATGTCATATTTGGCGAGGGCTAACCTGGCGCTGTCAATCGCTATTACTACCGTATCAACACTGCTTGCACCGGTATTTACACCACTGCTGATGCGCTTATTAGCAGGCCGGTTGGTTGAGGTGCATTTTTTAGATATGGCCTGGGATACCACCAAGGTAGTATTGCTGCCCATCATCGCAGGAGCCTTGTTCCATGCCTTGGTGCGTGGCAAGGTTAAATGGCTGGACAGTATTATGCCACTTATTTCCATGATCGGTATCGGCCTCATCATCGTGGTAATTACTTCGGCAGGGCATCAAAGTTTACTGAATGTAGGCTTGTTGCTTATAGTGGCGGTATTCATCCATAACGTATCCGGCTATGCGCTGGGTTATTGGCTGGGCAGGCTGATGGGCTTTGCCGAAAAGGATTGCCGTACCATATCCCTCGAAGTGGGGATGCAAAACGGCGGACTGGCATCAGGCCTTGCGCTGCTAATGGGCGGACTGGCCACTATTGGGCTGGCACCGGCTATTTTTGGTCCGCTGATGAATATTACCGGTTCATCATTAGCTACCTGGTGGCATGGCAAAATTCCGCCCGAAGACCTGCAGGTTGAAGCGCCTGCGCAACATCACCATAATTAATCGATGTAATTATGAAAACACGCTTGTTTAAGTCCCTGTTATTACTGATAGCGATAATGGCCGGTGTTAATGGCGATGCTTTTGCACAAGCTGATTCTACTGTTATCAGTTTATGGAAGAACGGTGCGCCGGGTTTTGAAAGCCGCCGTACCGAACCCGAGAAGGGCGATAAATACATCAGCAATATTCATAACCCAACCATAACGGTTTATTTGCCGCCTAAGGATAAGGCAAACGGTGCCGCGGTGCTGGTATGCCCCGGCGGCGGGCACCGTATGCTGGTTATTAATTCAGAAGGCAGGGAAGCGGCCCAATTTTTAAACAGCCTGGGTATTGTGGCTGTGGTTTTAAAGTACAGATTGGCGCGAGATACCAACTCTGTATACAAATTAGATGTACATGCCCCGCAGGATGCCATGCGTGCCATGCGCCTGATCCGCAGCAATGCCCAACAATGGGGTGTTGATACCGCGCGTATCGGCATGATGGGCTTTTCGGCAGGTGGCGAAGTGGTGGATATGGTTGCCTTTAACACTTATAAACAACCGCTAAAACCTGTCGACGTGATCGATAAACTGAATTACAAACCCAACTTTGTTATACTGGTTTATCCGGGCCCGCTTGGCGTGCCGCAAAAGGTTGAACGCGATGCGCCACCTGCGTTTCTCATAGCGGCTAATGATGATGTTTGCTGCTCGCCGCCCATAGTAACGCTGCTGCAAAAGTATCGCGAAGCCGGCGTACCTGTTGAGGCGCACATTTTTTCAAAAGGCGATCATGCTTTTAATATGGGTAAACGCGCAAAGCTGCAATCGCTAAAAGCATGGCCGCAGCGCCTTGCCGACTGGTTTGCTGATAACGATTACTTTAACAAGCAGGCAAGTAAATAAATCATTTATCCATAACGATGATCTTATAATCATTCAGTCGGTCGGCAATGAAACTTACATAGCCATCGGCATAAGTAAACTTGACCGGCCTGCCACTCAGCAGGTCGGTTACACGGGCGGGTTTATACCCGCTTTTTATTTTCAGGCTGATGTTGTATACCGGCAACGCTGGCAGGTAGCTGGTTGAACTTACGCCCGTAAGGTTGATAAGGTGGAGTATCAGTCCGTCATTATCGCTTTTATTTGTGGTAGTATTTTTAGCATACTGCTGCAATACCGTTTCAACCTTCGGGTGCGCGTTGGTAAGGAGCTGCTTTCCGGCATCCGGGTAAATATTGTTCAGCACATCAAGTAGCAACTGCTTGTGTTCCTGGTAGCCGTTGTTATAATATAATCGCCCCACGTTAAATGGCAGCAATACCGCTTTGGCTGTGCCATGTTGTTTAATGGCCAGCATTTTGTCGCCGGTAATATCATGCCCGCCAATAATTTCCGGCGGACCGGTACGGCCTTTAGCCAGCAGGGGCAAGCCTGTTTTATCCGCGGCAGACACATCATATAAGGCCAGGTTATACTTCATAAAAAGCATGGTTTGCCCTCTAAAGTTTTTAAAGATGGTTCTATCCTCGGGCACCAGGTAATTACCTGCCGCGTCATTAGTGAGGCTTTTTAGTTTAGCGCCAAATAATTCGTTTAGCAAAGCCGGGTTATCATTTAAGGCGATATTGGTGGCGATGATATTGGTGCCATTAGCTATGGCCGTTTTTAATTGTTTTACGCCGCCATCGTTCAAAAAAGTAATATCGGGCAATATAATTACCTTGTAGTTTTTCAGCTTATCGCCACGGTTTTGCAGTTGGTTGTCCTCAATAATATCAAAGGGGAGGTGCGCCTCCAGCAATATTTGCTGTATGCCACGATACTCCTGCGCGGGCGTGCCGTTAGGCCACGAACCGGGCGCTACCACGGCTATTTTAGCGATAGATGTATAGCGGCCAAAGTACGGCTCATACTTTTTGTGCAGACCGTATATCTTTTCGATGGCCTTGAAATTCCGTTCGTCCTCATAACCGCGGGTATCGCCCATCATGCTCAGGTCGAGGCCGGAACCGTGCGCCATATTCTGGTAAAGCCGTACTGATATCTCCTCCGGCTCAATAGCATTATAACGTGATTGAAAAGAGATCTGCTGTATGCTGGCATTGCTGATGATGTGATCCGGAAAGGTTTTACCCGCATTGTTCACATTATCCGCCGCGCTGTATGGCCATAGCGGTAAAGTTGGTACAGCCTGCGTTTCGTGCCTGATGATGTCCACATACTGATCGGTGTAGGTACAAATAGCCGCCTGCGGATTTTTACTTTTTACCAGTGTGTATAACCGTTTGCCCCATTCATCCAGCGTAAATTTTTTAAATTTCAGGTATTGCTGGTACAGGCTATCAGCCTTGTTCTCCTCAACAGGCAATGCCTTGCCGCCGCTAAATTCCGCGAAGCGTTTTTTATCATATTCATTTTGATCGATACCCATGTATCGGCCCTCGTAGGTATTGTTGGTCTGGTAGCCGGGCATGTTCAAAAATATTCCGTCGATAGGGTAGTTATCCATTACTTCGGTCACGATATCAAAGGCACGCTGCTGCACATAGGGCCCGTTGATGGATACGGTATACATGCCGGGGTTGGTCATGCGCTCACCTTTGGGCGATAGGTAGCACCAATCGGGGTGGGCTTTATAAATGCTCTCGTGCACACGGCTAAAATCAAACCGAACAATAACCTTAATGCCCTGCTGATGGCATTTGGCTACTACATCCTTCAAAAAATCGCGCTTAACATAAGGGTTTTGATATTGGTAAGATAGTTTGGTAGGATAAAAGGCCATAATACCACCCGCGTTGATGATAAGCGTATTGGCCGAAAATTTAACCAGGTCGGTAACCAGCGAATCGGGGTTGAGGGTGGCTGCTTCATAATCGGGCAGGTTGGTTTGTATCACCCTTAAATTATTACGTTTCCACCAGCCGGGGGTTGTGCTTTGTTGTTGCGCCCGGCCGGGAAGCCAGAGTAGTATCGCTATAAATACAAGTAGGGTTTTATTCATGCAGATGATATGCGTTAAGCCACATGCTCAATGTGGATGTAATTAGCCCGGTATTCAAGCGGGTGTTTGTTGGTTACCGCCTTAAACTGGTGGTAAAAATGCGATATATTGTTGTAGCCACAGGCGTAACCTATCTCGGCCACGTTCAGGTCCTGCTCGGCCAGCAGGCGGCATGCATGGCCTATGCGCACCTCTATCAAAAAATCGAAATAGGTTTTCTTGGTCTTTGATTTAAAGTAGCGGCAAAACGAGTGCTTACCCATGGCGATCAGGTCAGCCACCTCCTCAATGGTTATCCTGTTTTGAAAATTATTAAAGGTGTATTCAAAAATCTTGTTTATGCGCGATTTATCGATGTTGTTAGCCTCATGGTTAAAACCGTTGCTTGATATGGTTGCGTATTCCTGTGTTGATGCGATAAGTTCCAGTACGGTCAGTAAATGCACAATGCGCTTGCCCGGCGGCTCGTTCAGCATATCATCAATTAGTTTGGCCACTTTTTTACGGGTTTCGCCATGTATGCGCAGACCAAGTTTAGCGCATTCCAGCAAACGGGTAATATGTTTCAGTTCGGGTAAACTAAGCAGGTGATTACCCCACAATTCCTGCTGAAACAGTACAACTACCGATTCGCCTATCCTTTCGTCCGTACGCTGCATGTATTTTTTTTCGTGCCTGAAAGTATGCGGCAAATTTGAGCCGAACAAAAAGGTATCGCCGTTTTTAAACGGGCCAACATGGTCGCCTATTAAGCAGGTGCCCGAGCTGCGCTTTATCAGCAATAGCTCAATCTCGGGGTGGTAATGCCAAGAACTCAGCATGGCCTCGCCAACATCCTTATGTACGTTAAAGGAATGGTCGGGCGTTGGCGTAGCTTTTTTCAGGATAGCTTTCATAATTCAGCGTTGTTTGGTTTACAGGTCAACATGTTACATAGCATCAGTTTTATATGGCTTTCGCGGCAAACATGCCACAACAAAGCAGCAGGCAACATGGTACACAATGCCGCTGGTATTCAATAAAGGTTGATGCTGTAACACATTAAATAGGTCAGGTTTTTATTTATAAATTGGTTTAACTAATATAGTAAACAAATACGCACTGTCAATACTTAGTTAATATAATACACGGTAATTGAATGGGTTGGCAAGGTATACCGCGCTAAATTGCCATACTTGCTGTGTGCGATGTTAACCAAATTGTGCGGTTTTTTTTCAAGTTTGCAAAAGCCGTTTTTTTGCCTGCCTAAAATGCTACTTTAGTGGCAGCCGCAATCAATTATTTACTAATTAAACCATTTATACCTGCCCATGCTTATAGTTTTTTTGTGCATTGTATTGCTTATTGTACTGGTAAGCTGGTTCAAGATCAATCCCTTCATCGCATTCCTTATCGTGGCCATTGTTGCGGGCTTGTTGCTGCAAATACCGGCGGCAAAGCTGCTGTCGTCCATACAAAAAGGCCTGGGCGATACCCTGGGCTCCTTAGCCGTGATTATTTGCCTCGGGGCCATGCTGGGTAAGCTGGTGGCGGTTAGCGGGGCGGCGCAAAAAATAGCGTCGGTAATGGTTAACGCGGTAGGTATAAAATATATACAGTGGGCGCTGGTTGCTACGGGCTTTATTATCGGCATCCCGCTGTTTTACGGTATCGGCTTTGTGCTGATGGTGCCGCTTATCTTTTCGGTAGTATATAAGTATAAGCTGCCCGCGGTTTTCATTGGCCTGCCTATGCTGGCCTCACTATCGGTTACACATGGTTTTCTGCCGCCGCATCCTTCGCCCGCAGCACTGGTGGTACAGTTTAACGCCAATATGGGCATCACGCTCATGTATGGATTAATCATCGCCATACCTACCATTATTTTAGCCGGACCGGTATTCGCGCAAACCCTGAAAAAAATCCCTTCAAGTCCGCTGTCTACCTTCAGGCCGGAGGATATACCTGCTGATAAATTGCCCGGTGCTTTCAGGAGCTTTGGCATAGCCCTGCTGCCGGTATTTTTACTCATGGGTACCTCGGCGTTGCCCGCAATAATCAATCTATCTGCCGATGCGGCAAAATGGCTGACATTGATCGGTGATCCATCCGTAGTAATGCTCATCACATTAGGCGTCGCATCGTATTTTTTGGGTACAGCCCAAGGCCGCAGCATGAGCGAACTGAACACTATTTATACTGACGCGGTAAAGGATGTGGCACTCATCCTGCTCATCATCGGCGGCTCGGGCGCGTTCAAGCAGGTATTGGTTGATAGCGGTGTAGATAAGCAGATCGGTTATCACCTGCAGCAGTTACCGCTTGATCCGTTGGTGTTAGGCTGGCTCATTGCCGCTATCATTCGTGCCAGTTTAGGTTCGGCAACAGTGGCCGGGCTTACGGCGGCGGGTATTGTGGCCCCTCTGGTTATTCAGTCGCACGCCAACCCTAACCTGATGGTGTTGGCTATAGGCGCGGGCAGCCTGGCCTTTTCGCATGTTAACGATTCGGGTTTCTGGCTGTTTAAGGAGTATTTTAATTTGAGCATGAAGGATACCTTCCGGTCATGGTCCGCCATGGAGTCGCTTATCGCCGTTATTGGCCTGGGCGGTGTTATGCTTATAAAAACTTTTATGGGTTAATATAACACATTCATTCGCTCAAATGTTATCAGTACTGATATGTTAATTTGTACTCAATTCATCATTTAAACTATTGGCCGGGCTAACATACATCCGGTTATACCAAATAATATGGAAAATAATAAATACGGAATTATAGGCCTGGGTAAAATGGGTGCCAACCTTGCTTTGCAGGCTGCCGAAAAAGGCTATACCATACTGGGCTATGATAAGTTTGTGCCGATCATCCCCGAACAGCAAAACCTGCAGATAGTTGACGAACTGGCTACCCTGGTGGCAGGATTAGATCGCCCGCGCAAAATATTCATTTACATACCCGCCGGCCCGGCTATTGATAGCGTGATCACCGAGTTAAAACCCCTGCTTGAGGAGGGTGATATTATTATCGATGGCGGCAACTCTTACTGGGGCGACAGCATTCGCCGTGCCGAAAAACTGAAGGAAGAAGGCCTGCACCTGATAGACTGCGGTACCAGCGGCGGCATAAACGGTGCCCGTAACGGTGCCTGTTTTATGGTAGGCGGCGATAAGGATGCCGTTGGGCAGATTGAAGGTTTGCTGCGCGATCTGGCTGTACCGCATGGCTACTCATACACCGGTAACTCCGGCTCGGGGCATTTTGTAAAACTGGTGCATAATGGCATTGAGTTTGGTATGCTGCAGGCTATTGGCGAAGGTATGGCCCTGCTGGAGGGCTACCGCGAAAAGCTGGACGTAAGCGATATACTGCACACCTGGAACCATGGCTCGGTAGTACGCTCGTGGCTGGTGGAGCTGATGAAGCAGTTGTATGATGAAAAACAAGGCTACAACGTACCATCGTACGTGGAAGATACCGGCGAGGTAAACTGGCTGGTGAGCGATGCCATGAGTATGGAAGTAGCCATACCGGTTATAGCACAATCAGTTATGCAATTGATCGCCTCGCGAGATGGGGCTAACATTGCGCCGCGCGCCATCGCCATGATGCGTAACGGGTTTGGCGGGCATCCATTCGGGCCCGAGGCGGGCATTGAGCATGAGCGCCATTTTGGCCGGGTAGGGGGCTTCCCGCCCGTAAATATGGATCCGGGCATTGTACAGTCGTAAAAAGGTTACAGGCTTTAACTTGCAGGTTATTGATATAATGTATAGCATTGTATATCAATTATAATCTCCTTATGAAAAACATATTTCTTCTTTTGCTGATGATCGGCATCTCGCCTGCCTTTGCGCAAAATCCACAGGTAAAAACAGCCAACGGTTTACTGGAAGGCGTTACCGAAGCCAGCGGCATACGCTCCTATAAAGGCATCCCCTTTGCGCAGCCACCGGTTGGCGATCTGCGTTGGAAGGCCCCTCAACCTTTGCAAAACTGGATGGGCGTACGCAAAGCCGATAAGTTTGGTCCGCAGGCCATGCAGCGCTTTATATTTAGCGATATGCTTTTTCGCAGCAATGGCAAAAGCGAGGATTGCCTGTATTTGAATGTATGGACTCCCGCTAAAAAAGGCAATGAAAAACTGCCCGTGCTGGTTTATTTTTACGGTGGCGGCTTTGTGGCCGGCGATGGTTCCGAACTGCGTTATGATGGCGAAAGCATGGCCCAAAAAGGCATTGTAAGCATCACGGTGAATTACCGCCTGGGTGTGTTCGGCTTTATGGCGCACCCTGAGCTTACTGCCGAATCACCCAACCATGCCTCGGGCAACTATGGTTTGCTGGATCAGCACGCTGCCCTGGAGTGGGTTAAAAAAAATATAGCGGCCTTTGGCGGTGATCCGTCAAAGGTTACCATAGCGGGCGAGTCGGCTGGCTCCATGTCGGTTAGCGCGCAAATGGCATCGCCATTATCCAAAGGCTTATTTAGCGGCGCTATTTGCCAAAGCGGTGCCATATTGGGCAATCTTACGCCAACGCCGCACGAGCAGGCCGAACAAATGGGCGTAAAGTTCGCTACTACTACGGGGGCAACTACATTGGCCGATCTGCGCAAAATACCGGCCGATAAACTGCTCGAGCTATCGGGCAACGCACGTTTCGCGCATATTATTGATGGTTACTTTTTGACCGAGAAGCCGGAAGCTACCTTTGCCGCGGGCAGGCAAATGAATGTACCACTGCTTGCCGGGTGGACATCCGCCGAGGTAGGTTACCAGGGCGTGTTGGGTATGCATCCGCCAACATTGGCCATTTATAAGGATGCTATTCAAACTCTTTACCCGGATAATGCCGCCAAAATATTGGAAGCTTACCCCGCCGCTACGGATAGTGAAGTAAAGCAGGTGGCTACCCAACTGGCATCCGACAGGTTTATCGCTTACAGCACCTGGAAAATTGTGGATATGCACAGCAAGTCGGGCAAAAAGAATGTGTACCGCTATCTGTTTTCACAAAAACGACCGGATACCACACTGATAGGCGCGCCCCATGCTTCGGATATCGAATATTCGCTGGGTAACCTGCCGCTCATAAAGGCTTTTAAATGGACACCGGCCGACTACAAAGCATCGCAAATAACACAGGATTACTTTGCCAATTTTATTAAAACCGGTAATCCTAACGGCAAAGGTTTACCCGTGTGGAATGAGGTAAAAAGCGGCAAGCCACCAGTGCAGGTGTTGGCTGCCGAAACTGTTGCCAAACCCGATGATACGGCCAAACGCTACGCGCTGATGGACGAACTGACTGTTAAAAAGTGATAATGAAATCAGATTATGACTAAATTATATTAAACTTGACATCAATTCTATATGATGCATCATCGAAGCTTTTTTTGCAGCTCCTAATTGTGGATTATGTTTTGTATTGTGCCAACCTCTGTATAATGTTAAGCCTGATGAAGATAGAGGTGTTATATTGGGATTTGTTACTAACAAGCTATTAGCTTCCGCGAATTTAGGAGCGGTTAAGCCTTTTGTTTTAGATTGATAAGTCGATGAAAAATGATGAGTTATAAGACCCTTCGGAGAATGCCTTGTGATGTGCAATGTCACTATATATGTTGCACCTCCACCATCAGAAAAATAATCTCCTATAGTTAGATAATCTCCTATACCAAACCAACCGTTGTTTCTATATGTTTCGAAATTTGAATTGAATGCACTTGTTTGTTGATAATCTCTATTTCTGGATTTGCGTTGGAAACCATTGCTTATCAATACCAATCTCGGGTGATTAATAAATGCAGCTTTAGTTTGGTTTGAAACTTTTGTATCGTCAAATAAAATATAATCTACTGAGTTTGCCAATATAGCTGAATTAATTGCAGCTAATTCAGCTGGGAATGGATCATGACGGAATATTAAAGACTTACTTAAATTAGAATTTGATGTTAAAAAAGCATTCAAGTCTGCTAAACTAAATCGCTCGTCAATCAAAAAACCTATTATTAAATTTTGATGATTGGCTAAATTTGTGTCTATCAAATTCTGAACATTAGCAATTGTAAGCGAACCGTAATAAGGATTAATTATTAATATAAGTGGAACTCCTTGACCTGCTATTCGGTCGTATAATCCTTTTGCTCGACTGGTTAAATTGATTGGTTCTAAAATCGGTAATGTGTTTGAAAATACGGTAGAGGAAACTTCAGTTAACGCTTCAAGTTCAAACTGTTTACCTCTTAAATAAGGGAAATACATGTGATTAAGGATTTAATGGTTACTTAATCAAATATACATATTTTGTCATATAATAAAGTGCAAGTTTTTTTTGGTATCTCCCGTCCTAAAAATAGCATCTTTAAAGCTGGATGGCACTCTGTAATCAATTCAAACTGATACGGTAGTGGTTTACGAGATTTGAGGGCCTCTGTAAATACTCTACGAGCGTCATCTGGGTTTAAATTAATAAACCAATTGTGACAAAAGCCATATATTAAAGCCGTACCCATAGCGGGAATTTTTGATACATACTTTTCATAAGCTTTAATAAGCTCTGATTGTCGAAGAGTAAAAACTGCTTTTATTGGATCAAACAATTCCTGGTTTGATACTGCTTTACGGATTTCTATTAATGTTCCGTTATCGTCTAAAACTATAATCCCAATGCTATTATCAAGCTTTTTCTTTAATAATTTAACTGCGGCTTGATGAGTGACTATATTAATCTTATCATATATTGTTTTATAGGAATCAATTTGACTTGGAAGTCTGTCAAGGCTGTCCAGTTCTGTTTTAATCTCATACGCTACAGTACTTCCATTTATTATAATTATATCCGCAATCGATAAATTTGATGATACTTCTTTGAGTAGTGTTGCTGAATTGTCGTTGTGATATTTTAAAAGGAGTTGATTTGCAATTTCATTCATATAAATGTATTCACATCTATAATTTAATTTAAGGTAGTCGTAAGTCAACTGTAATCCTTTAATTAAATTCCAATCATCGTCATTGGGGTAAATGCCACTATCCTTTATTAGGAATTCAATATTTTTTTCATCTGAAAAGTTCTGTAATTTTTTTAACAACGATGGGCTAAAAAGTTGTGCAAGAGCGTAATTATAAGCTTTTTTGTTTTGCCTATTTTTAATGTTTTGCATAATTTATCCTCTGAGCCTAAAATAAAAAATGCCCTCTATATTACCAAATAGCAGGGGTGATTTTCTACACAGTTATATTAATTAAGCAATAGGTAAACATTGCTTATTTTTAATTCAAAAATATAAAAATATGGCATCAAAGAGCTATTATTTTACATAAGTACTTACTTAAATAACTCAAAGCTGTATTGCGCCGTGCTCCAAAATTCATCCAGCGCTATGATACGTGGCTTGAAAAATGAGATCAGCGCGGGCCAGTCATCCTTACGGAAAATGCTTACATCGTCCAGTGTTTTGCTGATTCGGGTAGTGCTTTTGCCGTAAGTGTCGATATGATCGGGCTGCCAGTCCCATTCTTCCTGCATGTGCCCGGTAAAAAGGCGTTTAAGGGTTAGCATTTGCTCGTAAAAAAGCTCACGTATCTCGGCATCGGGGTGGGTAAACTCTATCATGATGGTGGCCGAGCGGTTATCGGTATACATCTTAAAAAATAAATTACGGATACCGGTTTTATAATTTATCCAGTTGATCTTTAACCCGTCTGCCGATAGCTGAGGGGCTATATACTGGCCAAACGCTGTCCAGAATGCCTGTCTTATTTGTGATGCCTCGTCCTTTGAATACAAGATTTTTTGTTTTGCTGCAAAGGTAATTAAATGTACCAAGCGTAAAAAATGGCGATACAATACCCTTGTGGTAAAACCTTATGTGCATTATCATCATTATATAAGCGCAAATACGCGCTATGAAAAATATAACCGAACTTTTTAAAGTAACCAATGGCGACAAGTTCTCGCTTGATAAATACGATACCAATTTTTCCGGCGATTATGTTAAGGCCGATGCCGATGGCATATTGCAGGATCTGGTAAAGCAAACAGCAGCATTGCAAACAGCGCTGTACGCGGCCAACAGCCATTCGTTATTAATTATTTTCCAGGCGATGGATGCGGCGGGGAAGGATAGCGCCATAGCGCATACCATGTCGGGTTTAAACCCGCAAGGGTGCCAGGTGTACAGCTTTAAACAGCCCAGCACTGAGGAACTGGATCATGATTTTTTATGGCGGCACTATAAGGCCCTGCCCGAGCGTGGCCGCATTGGTATACATAACCGCTCGCATTACGAAAATGTGCTGATCACCAAAGTGCACCCTGAAAATATTGTGAACGAAAAGTTGCCGGGCATTAACAGCGCGAAGGATATAAACGATGCTTTTTGGAAGCAACGCTATCAAAGCATTCGCAATTTTGAGAAACACCTTACTGCCAATGGTACGGTGGTGATCAAATTCTTTCTGCATCTTTCAAAAAAAGAGCAAAAGGAGCGGTTTTTAAAGCGGATAGCAGATAGCGAGAAGAATTGGAAATTCTCCTACGGTGATATTTACGAGCGCGAGCGCTGGGATGATTATATGAAAGCTTACGAAAAGGCCATTGCCGAAACCGCTACCGACGAGTGCCCCTGGTATGTGCTTCCTGCTGATAAAAAATGGTTCACCCGCATAGCTATATCATCCATTGTGTTGGATACGCTTACCCGGCTTGACCTTAAATACCCTGAGCTGCCCGAAGCCGAGCGTGCAAAGCTCGACAAAGCTAAAGCAGTATTACAGGCCGAAAAAGATTAAGGCCGGATGTTTTAAACCACTATTCAACAATTATATTTGGCGTTATGAAAACCATAGTTTGGGGAATTATAGGTTGCGGTGATGTTACCGAAAAAAAGAGCGGTCCGGCATTTAACAAAGTGCCCGATAGCAGGCTGGCGGCGGTAATGCGCCGTGATGCCGCCAAAGCCGAAGATTATGCCCGCAGGCATGGCGTACCCAAATGGTACAACGATGCTGATGCGCTTTTAAACGATGCTGAGGTTAACGCGGTTTACATTGCCACGCCTCCATCATCACATTTGCCTTACGCGCTTGAGGCGCTTAAAAAGGGGCACTACGTGTATGTGGAAAAACCCGTAACACTTAACGCTGCAGAGGCCAAAGCGATGGCCGATGCTGCCAGTAAAGCTAATGGCAAACTGGTGATAGCCCATTACCGACGCCGTGTACCATTATTTTTGCGGGTGAAGCAATTGCTGGATGAGGGTGTGGTAGGCGAGGTACGTACGGTGCAATTGCGCATGTGGCAAAGCCGTAAGCCTGCATTGGTGGCCAATGTTGCTGATAACTGGCGCGTTAACCCCGAGCTTTCGGGTGGTGGTTATTTTCATGACCTGGCACCGCATCAGTTAGATTTGATGTTGTACTATTTTGGCGAGCCCGAAAAATATTCAGGTTATTCCTTAAACCAGTCTGCCGCTACGCCTGCTGATGACCATGTTTGCGGTACCATCCTATTTAAAAATAACGTTGTGTTCAACGGCTCGTGGTGTTTTAATGTGGGCGATGAGGAGCAGGTGGACAGCATTGAGATAATAGGTACCCGCGGGCGTATTACTTTTGCCTGCTTTGGCAACTATATTAAATGGCACAGCGACAGGCAGCACCAAACCGAAGAATTTGTACATCCGGAACACATACAGCAGCCTATGATAGCTGATATTGTACGGTATTTTAACGGCGAAACCACCAACCCCTGCACCATTGAGGAAGCCGTTACGCTGATGAAAATTATGGATGCCTTTACCGGGAAATGATAATACCTATTTTTGCTTGTAATGAATAACGATATTAAAGTAACCAAGGTTAGCGCTCCTGCCGATCTGGAAAAAGTTTTTGCCATCAGGCGTGAGGTGTTTGTAGGTGAACAGAATTGCCCGCCCGAGCTGGAGTGGGAGCATGAGGAAGAATCCACACATTTTTTGGCGACCGTTAACAGTGAACCTGCCGGTGCAGCCCGCTGGCGTAAAACCGAAAATGGCTATAAACTGGAGCGTTTCGCGGTGTTACAGCAATACAGGTGCCGTGGTGTGGCGCAGGCCGTGGTACAAACCGTGTTGGATGATCTGCCTGCTGATGCCGCCTATATTTACCTGAACGCGCAGGTGCAGGCTGTAGGTTTGTACAGCAAGTTCGGGTTTGTTGCCGAGGGGCCGGAGTTTGAGGAAGCTGGCATACAGCATTACAAAATGGTGTTTAAGGGCAGCAGGTAATTTACTGCCCGCTTTAATCCATTTCGCTGCCCGGTAGTCATTAATATTATATGAAAAACCTTTACACAATTTTGCTGGCATTGTTATGCGCTATTGGCGCGTCGGCGCAAACGGCATCAACCTACCAGGCCGATCTGGACGGGATCTACAAGGCATTAAAAACCACGCCATCCTACAAGGATCAAATAAAGGGCGAGCGCAAAACGCGATACGAAGCGCTGTATCATTCGCTGCGTGCTCAGCAACCCACATCATCGCTCAATGAATTTTATTTGCTTACCCGCCTTGTACAAACCTTGCGCGATAATCATTTAGGTTTTTACCAATGGGATGCGTTAAAAGTTGATCCGTCAAAATTATCTGATAGTGCTTACGTAAGTACTTACGTAAATTCAGCAACGTTCAATAACTTTCCAAAAGCCAATGTAAATGTTGATTCGCTGGAGCAGGCATTAACGGGCAAACCCCGCAATGGTGTTGAGGGAATTTATTATTTGGATGATTTTATGAAGGCCGGTGTTTACCGTACGGCAAAGCCGGATAGCTTGGTAGCGGTAGTGCTATCAGCCAAACAACCTGTATGGCAGCGCGGGCAGTTGCTGGCTGTGTTTAACCAGCTATCGCCCGGTAGTTTTGAGGGTGTTTGCGCTAACCCGGTGTACAAAATATTTGAATATAACCATCGCATAAAGTTCGCGGGTAATAAGCTAAACCTGTATTACGTATGGAACAAGTTTCCGGCCGAGGCTGATAATACCGCTATACCGGCCGGAACACCGGTCTATCAGCTTAAAAATATTGATAATAATACCCAGTATCTGCGCCTGGGGCGTTTCGCTACGGATAACAGATCGCTGGTTGAATCGCAACGGTTTTATGATAGCGTGAAGACGATGATTACAGCTTCAAACCTGATCGTTGATGTGCGTAATAACGGCGGCGGCGGTTGGAAATCCTCAAAAAAATACCTTGATCTTATTACCGGGCATAGTAAAAAGGCGCAGGTATATGTGCTTGTAAACTATGCTACGGTAAGCAATGCCGAGCAATTCACCCTCAAATTAAAAGGACGCAAAAACATTACTGTGTTAGGTGCTGATACCAAGGGCATGTTAGCCTACGGCAGTAACTACGGCAAAACCGAAACCATGCCCAGCGGCAAGTATAAATTATACCTTACCGATATGCGCGATGATGGTAATTACCTGCAGTATGAGGATGTTGGCGTAAAACCTGATAAATACCTCAATGCTGATAGCGATTGGATAGGGCAAGTGCAGGCCATTATCAGTACTAAATAAAACAAACAAGGCTCACTTTATAGTGAGCCTTGTTTGTTTTATAACGGAGATTATTGATCAGCCTTGGTTACGGCGTTGTTTTGCGCGTCGGCCTTTTCTTTAATAAATTTACGGATGATGAGCCTGTTACCACCGTTGTAGCTTACATAGCTGGCTACCCAGTTAATAAATACCACCCAACGGTTACGGCCACCCATAAGCGATATTAAGTGGATAAACATCCATGTCATCCAGGCAAAAAAACCGCTCATTCTTATCTTGCCAATATCGGCAACGGCCTTGTTACGGCCAATGGTGGCCATCGAGCCTTTGTCAAAGTATTTGAATGGCTCTGTCGGTTTGTTTTCAATAATGTTCAGGATGTTTTCGGCTACCTTAACACCTTGCTGCATGGCCACCTGTGCTACGCCCGGGTGCCCGTTTGGTGTAGCTTCGGTAATGCTTGCGGCAACGTCGCCAATGGCGAATATGTTGGTGCTGCCCTCTATCTGGCTAATCGCGTTGGTTTTAATACGGTTACCGCGTACTACGTTTTCCTTCTCAATACCGCCCGGTACCTGGCCCATTACCCCGGCAGACCATATAACGCTCTTGGTACGGATGCTTTTACCACCCTCAAAATTGATCACCTCACCATCGTAACTCTCAACCTTGGTGCCCAGCAATAGCTCAACACCCATGCCGCGCAATGATTTTTCGGCCGCTTTTGATGCTTCTTCTGACATTGGTCCCAATACCTTTGGCAAAAAGTCAACCAGATAAACCTTCATTTCTTCTTTACGCAGCTCAGGGTAATCCTTGGTGAGTATGTGGTTACGTATTTCGGCTAATGAGCCGGCAAGCTCTACACCGGTTGGACCTGCGCCAACCAGTACAAAGTTAAGGTAAGGCTCGCGCGCCTCTTTTGATGGCTGTAATACAGCAGCCTCAAGGTTTTGCAATATCAGGTAACGGATGTTAAGCGCCTCGGGGATGGTTTTCATCGGCATGGCGTAACGCTCAATATCTTTATTGCCGAAAAAGTTGGTGGTTGAACCGGTGGCTATTACCAGGTAATCATAGTTAATATCGCCAATGCTGGTTTCAACAAAGTTGTTTTCCTTATTTATTGATTTTACCTCGGCTATACGAAAGCGGAAGTTTTTTTGATCGTCAAATTTTTTACGGATGGAAAAAGCTATGGATTCGCACTCCAAACTGCCCATGGCAACCTGGTATAGCAGGGGCCAAAAGCCATGGTAGTTATTTTTATCGAGCATTAATACATTAACCGGCTTGTTCTTTAGTTTTTTGGCTACTTCAATGCCGCCAAAGCCTCCGCCTACAATTACTACTAATGGAAATTTAGAATTTTCGAAATCCATGTGTTATGGGTATATATTTATGTTAAAAGTTGCTGTATGTATAAAACAAAAAAGCCCCAAATGTTCTTTGGGGCTTCTTAAATATTTGTCAAATTTTATTTAAGACCTTTTTTCCCAAAGTCAATGATTACCGGTGTTGCCACGCAGATGGACGAGTAAGTACCAAATGTGATACCGATAAGCAGGGCGAAAGAGAACCCTTTGATTACGTCGCCGCCAAAGATAAACAATACGATCAAAACAAACAGTACCGTAAGCGAAGTAATTATTGTACGGCTTAAAGTGCTGTTAATTGCGTTGTTGATAACTACCTCTGTAGCCTCGCCTTTGGTGTTATGGAATTTCAGGTACTCGCGGATGCGGTCAAACACTACCACGGTATCGTTAATTGAGTAACCGATAACGGTCAGGATAGCCGCGATAAACGCCTGGTCAATATCAAGCGAGAACGGCAGGGCATCCTTAAACAACGAGAAGAATGACATTACCAGCAAGGCATCATGCACGGTAGCAACCAATGCACCCAAACTGTACTGCCATTTGCGGAACCTGATGAGGATGTATGCCGCGATAACCAGTATGGCGAATATAACGGTTAAGCTGGCTGAAGTCTTCAGGTCGTTTGAGATGGTTGGATCTACCTTTGTACGGCCAACTATGGTGTAATTTGGCGATACCTCGTTCAAACCTTTCGTTAAGGCGCTTTCAACCTTAGCGTCCGCGTCTTCTGATTTATCTTCAAGCAGGTAGTTGGTAGTGATGCTCAGTTTATCCGAACCAAAAGTTTTAACCTCAGCCTTACCAACACCCAGGTATTTGGTAACCGCCTCACGGGTTTGCTCAGCATCTATCTTTGAATCTTTAAACTGAACAATGTAGTTATGGCCGCCCTGGAAATCAACACCGTAGTTAAAGCCACGGGTTACGATAGATACGATACCTGCCGCGATGAATATACCCGAGAAGGCATAGAATTTAAAGCGGTTTTTAACAAACGCGTAGTTAGCGTTTTTAAAGGTATGTGAGCTCCATGCGTGCGAGAATTTAACATCCCAGCCTTTTTCAAGCATCCACTCAAATATCAACCTTGAGATCAGTAATGAGCAGAATAATGAGGTAACAATACCGATCATCAACGTGCTTGCAAAACCCTTTATAGGGCCTGAACCAAAGATCAGCAGGATAGTTGCTGTTAAAAAGGTACTGATGTTAGCATCAAGGATTGATGATAAAGCGTGTTTAAAACCATCGCTAATAGCTTGTTTTAATGATTTGCCTAAAGCCATCTCCTCACGTACCCGTTCATACACCAGTACGTTGGCATCAACCGCTATACCCAGGGTTAGTACGATACCGGCTATACCAGGCAGCGTTAACACCGCGCCGAAGCTGATCAATACCCCCATCAGGAATACTACGTTGATTAATACCGCAACTACCGCTACGCTACCGGCACGGTTGTAATATACCACCATGAATACCAGTACTACTACAAAGCCAAGCACGCATGACAATAAGCCGGCGCTGATTGCTTCCTGGCCTAATGACGGACCTACCACGGCATCGTTAACAATGCGTGCAGGTGCAGGCAAACGGCCAGCTTTTAATACGTTGGCCAAATCCTTAGTATCCTCAACAGTAAAGTTACCTGAGATTGATGATACACCGCCTGAGATCTCGTTCTGCACGTTAGGGGCAGAGTATACGTTATCATCAAGTACGATGGCGATAGCCGCTTTTGAAGGGGCAGCCTCGGCAGTAATATTTTTCCATGACTGGGCACCGCTTGAGTTCATGATCATCTGAACATCAGGGCGGCCTTTTTCATCAACGTCAGCTTTCGCGTCAGTGATCACGTCGCCGGTCAATACCGGGCCATTCTCGGCACCTGATAATTTGATGGCGTATAGTGTGAATGCTTTTTCTTTAGCATCAGTACGTGGTTTTACATCCCACAGGAATTTAATATTGTTAGGCGTAGCGCTTTTTGCTTCGGCGCTTCTCAGCATATCATTAACCTTGGCGGTATCCTGCAATCGGGCGATACCAACAGCAGGGCCAGGCAGCAGTTGCATACCGTTTTGACCTTGATACACAGCCGGGGTAAGTACTGAAAGCAATGGATTAGCATTTTGCTGCTTTAATTTGCCAACAGCGGCAGCACTGTCTTTACCTGTACCTTTGCCCAGTTTGCCTAACAATGAGCCATCGCCTTTGGCAGCGGTGTCTTTCGCGGCAGTTGCTGCTTTAGCGGTATCAGCGGTTTTAGTAGTTGCTGTTTTGCTTTTTGCGGCAAGTAATTTATCAATATTTGCCAGGATTGGGTATACCTCCTGGTTATCAAAAGTTTTGTAAAACTCAAGCTTAGCGGTACCCTGTAACAACTTACGTACACGCTCAGGATCTTTAACACCCGGCAGCTCAATCAATATGCGGTTAGTGCCTTGCTGCAACTGAATGTTAGGCTGGGCAACGCCAAACTGATCTATACGGGTATTCAATACCGTGTACGATTGTTTAACGGCTACATTGGCCTGATCCTGCAGGTAAGTTTTTACCTGGTCGTTGCTGGCGTTGAATTTCAGGTTGGCCTGGTTATCCTGAGTAGAGAAGATGGTGGCCAGCTTACCGCTTGGGTTAAGCTTTTCATATTCCTCAACAAAAAGGGTAATGTAATCCTTCTGGCTGTTTACCTGTGCTTTTTCCGCATTGGTTAAAGCCTGGTTAAATGCAGGGTCAGGGCTGTTATTGCCTAATTTTTTAACCAGCTCACGTAACGATACCTGCATGGTAACGTTCATACCGCCTTTAAGGTCAAGCCCTAAAGCAAGCTCGTGGCTTTTACAGTATTGGTAAGTGTGGTTTAAAACCGGATATACGGGTTGTTGCTCTACCGAGTCGAGGTAAGCTTTCTCTTTTTCGGGGTTGCCCTTAGCATATTCCCTGGCGTCGCCTTCAACCTTCTGTACAACCCATGTTAGCGAAAAATAATAGAAACTGAGCAAAGCCAGCACTATTGCAAAAAATTTGATGATCCCTTTACCTTGCATCGTGAAGTGTAACTATTGAATATATTATAATTTAGACTTTTAAAGCTTTTTTTAATAAGACGGCAAATCTAATAAAATTTCTAAAGCAAGGAATTTTAAATTGAAACAAAATAAAACGCAGGTTGTTAACGCCTTTCAAGCGTTAAGATGGAGTAGGCATACGCGTGTTTATCATCGGCTTCATAGTCAGTACGCGCGGTTTCATTCCACTGGCTGTAATCTATCTCCGGGAAATAAGTATCCCCCTCAAAATCATGATGAACAATGGTTAGGTATATTTTATCGGTAAGCGGCATCGCCAGTTTGTAAATTTCTGCACCGCCAACAATAAACACTTCATCTTCACCGGCGCATAAAGCCAGTGCATCTTCCACACTGCTTACCACCTCGCAACCCTCAATGCTGATGTTTTGGCGGGTGATAACAATATTACGACGCTTTGGCAGCGGTTTGCCTACCGAATCAAAAGTTTTGCGGCCCATAATTACCGTATGGCCGCTGGTAGTATTTTTAAAATGTTTCAGATCAGTAGGCAGATGCCAGAGCAACTGGTTGTTTTTACCGATAGCGTGGTTTTGCGCAATGGCTACTATGATGGATGTGGTCATTTGAGTAAGGTCATTTGTCATTGGGCATTGGTCATTTAAATGATGATTAGTCATTAATTTCCGATGATTTAATGCCAATATGTTTGATTTATGCGTTAAGTTTTATGTGTATGAGTTCTAATTTGCTGATAAGTGTTGCATGTGTATCGGCAGGAAGCAAATTTCGGGTCTGTGCCTTATTAAGCCAGCCTTTTGTTTCAATGATCGATCCCCGGCTAAAATAACAGAAGTTCTTATTCTCTTTAAAATGATACCTGCCAAATCCTTCAGCAATATTTGCACTAATGGAATCAGCCGATCTTACGAGTTGCTTGCCGATAGTATCCCTGGTAAAATAATCCCAACCAGTAACCACAAACCATATCTCGTCACCAAAAGCCTCCGCTAAACGGTAAACCTCTAAATCCTCGATGCGGTTACTCATGATAAAGTGAAGATGTTTTGAATATTAATAGTTAATTCTCCCGCTAATGTTCAACAATGACAAATGGCAATTGCAAAATTACGACAAAGTCCAATGACTAATGACCAACGCCCAATGACTATACCGCTACGATCCCTTTTATATGCGGATGAGGATCGTAATTTTCTAAAGTGAAGTCTTCGTACTTAAAATCAAAAATATTGGTTACATCGGGATTTATGCGCATGGTAGGCAACGGTCTTGGTTCACGGCTTAATTGCAGGTTTACCTGCTCCAGGTGATTATTGTAAATGTGCGCATCGCCAAAGGTGTGTATAAAATCACCGGATTGCAGGCCGCATACCTGTGCCACCATCATGGTGAGCAGCGCGTACGATGCGATATTGAACGGCACGCCCAAAAATATATCGGCACTACGCTGATACAATTGGCACGATAGTTTGCCATCGGCCACGTAAAACTGGAAAAGACTGTGGCATGGCGGCAGCGCCATTTTATTTACCTCGGCCACATTCCATGCCGAAACAATGATGCGGCGCGAGTCCGGGTTTTTCTTGATCTGATCGATGATCTGACTGATCTGGTCAACATGCCCGCCATCCGGTGTTGGCCATGAGCGCCACTGGTGCCCGTAAACCGGGCCGAGGTTGCCATCGGCATCAGCCCACTCATCCCAAATGCGCACGCCGTTATCTTTTAAATATTTAATGTTGGTATCGCCCTGTAAAAACCATATCAGCTCGTGGATGATGGATTTAAGGTGCAGCTTCTTGGTGGTCACCATCGGGAAGCCATCCTGCAGGTTAAAACGCATCTGGTAACCAAAAACGCTGATGGTACCGGTACCTGTGCGGTCGTGCTTCTGGGTTCCGTTCGCTATCACATGGCTCATCAGGTCTAAATACTGTTTCATCGTTTTATGGGTTGTTGCCTTTACGGCGTTTGCTGCAAATAAAAATAATCTATTTTTGGAAACCTACGGTTGTGAGTAACTAACCGCCGTTGTTAATCTTTTTCTATGATCAATTTTCCGAATGCAAAAATAAACATTGGCCTCAACATTACCGAACGCCGCGCTGATGGTTACCACAACCTCGAAACCGTTTTTTACCCTATCGGGATAAAAGACGCGCTTGAAATTATGGAAGCCGGTGAATTAACGTTCGAGGCTTCGGGCATCGGTATTCCGGGCAGGGTGGAGGATAACCTTTGCGTTAAGGGCTATCACCTCATCAAAAAGGATCACGACCTGCCGCCGGTAAGCATCCACCTGCACAAAAATATCCCGATAGGGGCGGGCCTTGGCGGCGGCTCGGCAGATGCTGCTTTTTTCATCAAATTGCTCGATCAGCAGTTTGCTTTGAATTTAACTATTGAGCAAATGGAAAGCTATGCCCGCCAGCTCGGTGCCGACTGTGCTTTCTTCATTCAAAACAAGCCGGTTTACGCCCATGAGAAGGGTGATGTTTTTAAACCCGTGCAGCTCGATCTATCGGCCTATAAAATTGTTTTGGTAATGCCGCCTGCCCACGTATCAACAGGGGAGGCCTATCGTGGCGTGCGGCCCAAACGGTCAGAGGCATCATTACAGGAGTTGGTGCAATTGCCCGTAGCCAATTGGCGACATCATATAAAAAATGATTTTGAAGAGTCAATATTTAAAAATCATCCCGTTATCCGTGGCGTAAAAGCGGCCTTGTACGAGGCCGGCGCATTATACGCCAGTATGAGCGGCAGTGGAGCATCCGTTTTCGGCATATTTGAGAGTGTGCCGGAGCTGGGGATGTTGGAGAAGGAGAATCAGGTGTATTATCTTTAAAATCTCTAAACCCCTCCCTGCCCTCCCCAGGGAGGGAATTTTGCATATTGTAATTTAGAATTTTTAATTCCCTCCTCGGGGAGGGCAGGGAGGGGTTATTCTTGCAAATTTCTATACCCCCGCATCTTCCGACACTCCTTCACCGAACGCGGCTATCCAGTCGCTGCTGTCGCCTTTGCCTTTGGCTACCTGGGTAAGCAGGCGGGTATTTACCAGCGATACCAGTGGTGCCGGTACCTCGCTTTTTTGCGTTAATGCCAGCGCCAGGCGCGCGTCCTTATAACCCAGTTTTGCTTTAAATGCAACAGGCTCATAATTTTTGGCGGCGATGAATTTTCCATAGTTCTGAAAAATCGGGCAGGCAAAAAGTGTGGAGCTAAAAAAGTCGGCCACCTGCTGGCGGTCAAGTCCGTTCTTTTCGGCAAGAGTGTAAGCCTCTGCCATGGTTTCCAGCGCTGCCATAATCATGAAGTTGCCGGTTAGTTTAACCACGTTGGCGCCGCCCGTGGTTTCACCAAAATCAATAATACCCTGGCCCATGGCGTTCAGTATATCCTCGGCTGATTTTTTTACCTCTGCTTCGCCCGAAACGCACACCCATAATTTCTTCGCGGCGGCGGCTTCCGGCCTGCCAAAAACAGGGGCGGCCAGGTAGCCTGTTCCGGCCTCTTTATGCAGGGCCAAAAGCTGCTCAGATGTTTGCGGCGAAATGGTGCTCATGGAGATGTGCAGCGCGCCGTTTTTCATGGTCGTTAAAATGCCGTTGGTGCCGGTAACTATCTCGGTCACCACCGCGTCGTCAGACAAAATGGTAATGACAAAATCAACCCCTTCCGCGGCCTGCGCCGGGGTGCTGCAAACAGTTATTGATGCCTGCTCCAGCTCGTCGGCTTTTGATGCCGTGCGATTGTAAACCTGCAAGTGATAACCTGCGGCGATCAGGTTTTTTGCCATCGGGGTACCTAAATTACCGAGGCCTATAAATGCTATCTTTTTGTCCATATATAATTAGCTGATGTAATCACGATCTTCATCGCTTAGTGTATCGGGTTTGTTTTTGTTGTACATGGTGTCGTGGTACTGCTCAATATCGTACTTCTGTTTTTTGGGCCTGCCAATAATCACCCCCACAATAAACGCGGCCACGGCAACGCTTGCCATCACCACGAGTTTTGACGCGTACATGGAAGTGAATAAAATGGTGAACGGAACCTCGTCGCGGTTTTGCATAATAACGATGGTGAGGAGTACAGCGATGATGATCGCTATGATTGTTTTAATGCTCATGTTGTGCCTGGTTTATGTATATAACCAATATCCGCATTTTATGTGTTTTTATAAAACACTTGTTTTGGCGCGTGCTGTATAATGCAGCAGGATAGACTACGCAAAAAAAGAATGATGCCACTCCTCAGATTTTCTACTCTTTTATATTAGGTGGATAAAAAATAAAAGACTGCTTTGGCAAGGTGTTTGCAATACGATATATAACAGATGATGATTGCCGCGTGGGAGGATTTGTTGCGAACATCTGCTTTACAATCGAGCCGAAATAACGGCCATATTCCCGCGTAATTTCTGACCAAAAATGAGGTGACTGTATACAAGCCACACTACTGAGCCCGTTTTTGTCAATTCCTCAATTTAGTGTTCAATACACTATCAACTTTCTTGTTTAAAAGGATCTATTTAAAATTTATTGTTTAAATAATGTAACATATTTTACTGATTAGTAATTATTTAAGTGGCATTATTTATTGTGTTATTTTAAAATGCTAATATTATTAGTATTTCATAGTTTATTTTAAATTACTTTATTTAAATATTGATTTTAGATAGTATTGATAAGTATCTGATTTTAAGATGTTTTTTTTATTTAATTTAAGTAGATTTTTAAAATTTGTTTCACGAAAATACGATTGAGTGGTAGTTGTTGATGCCTGGATGGCAAATGTGTAACTGTACACTATCTTAAAATTTGATTTTTGCTGTGTGCGCACCGAAAGTATTTTAGGTGCCGGAATATGGTCGGAAAATTAGAGTGGCTTAAAAGGCTTAAAAATGGCCTTAATTAAGGGCGGTGAAAATCCCCTACCCGATGGGTTAGAGTTTAAATAAGGGCAAAAAACTAACGTTTGCTCCGGCGTTTAGAGATCTGTTTTTGGGCTACAGGAAACAAAAAAATAGTTGACAAAATGATGATCGCACCGGCCCAGAAACCGGGCGTCATTTTCTTCATATCACCAAAAAAAAGTGCCGCCATAATGATGCCGTACACCGGCTCAAGGTTAGTGATCAGCGCAACTTTGAATGCCGAAAGTTCGCGCATAACTGATACCCCGGCAACGTAAGCGAGGGATGTACATACCGTGCCCAGGAGTATAAGATAGCCTGCATCGGCAGGAGTTAATGCCATGTGTTTGTTAAAGCCACCGGTAAATAAAAGATATAAACTTATCCATAAAACAGCACCGCCCAGCTCGTAAAATGCGATGACCGGAGCTTCTAATTTTTGTGCCTGTTTAGAGTTTATGATAGAAAAAAGGCTTGCAAGCAGGGCGCTTGTAAGCGCGGTTATAATACCCTTAGTGTAATTAAATTCAAATTTGAATATTAAAAATATGCCAATGATGATAAGCAGGCCTGCAATTATTTCGAGCTTTGATATGGCCTTTTTACTCACCAAAGGTTCAATAACGGCAGTGAACAAAGTGATAGATGAAAGGCATACCAGCGTTACCGATACGGTTGATAATTTGATGGCGGCGAAGAATAAAATCCAATGCCCGCCTACCAAAGCGCCCGTAAATATTAGTGACAAAAATGAGTGCCGGCTCACCCCAAAATAGGTACGGTTAAATTTGAAATAGAGGAATAACGAGGCTACCGCTATCACCACCCGGTACCATACCAGTTGTATGGCCGGTACTGAAATAAGCGCCCCCAGAATACCCGTAAAACCCCATATAAATACCGTGAAATGAAGTATCAAAAGGTTGCGGTTCACGGCGTTTTTTGAGGCCGTTTCCGGGGTATTTTTGGTCATGGTTATTTAGGTGCTTTCAGCAGTAAATAGTATCCCAAAACGCCAAATAAAGCGTTTGGTATAAACACGGAAATGAGTGGTGCAACTCCACCCTGAATAGCGAAAACCGTGGCGAATTTATCAACCACGATGTAGGCGAAACACAGAAATATCCCTATCCCTAAAGGCAGGCCGATACCCCCGCGCACCTTGCGTGATGACAGTGCCACACCTATTAATGTGAGCACATAGGTGGATAAAGGGTACACAAAACGGCGGTACTTTTCGTAATAAATAGAGGGTAAAACTTCGGGCCTGCGCAGTGTTTCTTTCTCAATAGTAGCATTCAACTCGTGCATCGGCATGGCCGTATATTCATTATCTATCTTGATAAAATCGGTAGGGTGCATATCAAGCACAGTGTCCTTTTGCGCGCCGTTTTTTACCCTGGTTTCACGCAGGCCGTCAACATAACGGGTATCAGGGTTTATTATATTCCATTTGCGTTTCAGGGAGTCGTAAACAATGCGGTCGGCCACCATTTTTTCGCGCAGCTTATCACCGTCAAATTTCTCCAGAATAAACGTATACCCGGTGTTTATGGTCTTGTCAAAGTTTTGCAGATAGACGTAGGTATTCTTGTCAATCTGCATGTGTACGTCGCTGCGCGTAGGGTCGCCGCTGCCGTTAAAGCCATTCTCGTTCTCAAAGGTAATTTTAAGCTTATTGGTATACGGTATCAGGTACACGTTGGCGTAAAGAGATACAATGAATACGATGGTTGCCGATATAAAATATGGCCGTAAAAAGCGGTTAAAACTGGCCCGACTGCTCAGTATCGGTACAATTTCTGTTTGATTAGCCATCTTGGCCGTAAAGAAAATTACCGCCAGAAAGTTTATCAGCGGCGACAGCATATTCATGTAAAATGGTATGAAACCGCCGTAATAATCCGTCGCTATCTCATACACCGAACTGCCTGATTGGAGGAAGTTATCAATATGTTCGGATATATCAAACACAACCGTGATAACGATAAATATCATCAGTGTAAACGTAAATGTACCTAAGTATTTACCGATGATATACCGGTCAATTACCGGCAAATATTTCCTGATGATTTTCTTCACAGTTTATAAGCGTTGCCCCAGGGTTTTAACCATTTTATTCTTCCAATCGTAAAAATCGCCAGCAATAATGCGTTCACGGGCCTGCTCAACCAGCCATAAATAAAAGTGCAGGTTGTGCAGCGTGGCTATCTGCGCGCCCAGCATTTCGCCCGAGTGGATAAGGTGCCTTAAATAGGCCTTGCTGTACGCCGTATCGGCAAACAGGTCGCTTTCCGCCTCAACAGGCGAAAAGTCGTTCTTCCATTTCTCGTTTTTGATGTTGATGATACCGTTTTTTGTGAAAAGCATGCCATTGCGGGCGTTGCGCGTAGGCATCACACAATCAAACATATCCACCCCGAGGGCAATGTTTTCGAGTATGTTGACAGGTGTACCCACGCCCATTAAATAACGTGGTTTTTGCTCCGGTAATATATCGCATACAATTTCTGTCATGGCATACATTTCCTCAGCCGGTTCACCTACCGAGAGGCCGCCTATAGCGTTACCCTCACGCTCAAACGAAGCGATAACTTCCGCCGAGCGTACCCTCAGATCCTTATATACCGATCCCTGCACAATAGGGAACAACGTTTGGCTGTAGCCGTACTTAGGTTCGGTGGTATCAAAACGTTCGCAGCAGCGTTTAAGCCAGCGGTGCGTCATCTCTATAGAATTTTTGGCATACCGGTAATCGCAGGGGTAGGGTGTGCACTCATCAAATGCCATAATAATATCGGCACCAATAATGCGCTGTATATCCATCACATTCTCGGGCGTAAACAGATGTTTTGAGCCATCAACATGCGAGCGAAAGGTAACGCCCTCTTCCTTTATCTTACGTACATCAGTAAGCGAGTACACTTGGTAGCCGCCGCTATCGGTTAAAATGGGCTTATCCCAACCGTTAAATTTATGTAAGCCGCCGGCTTGTTCAATGGTATTAAGGCCCGGCCGCAGGTATAAATGGTAGGTGTTACCTAAAATAATCTGTGCTTTAATATCATCAGCCAGTTCGCGCTGATGTACGGCTTTTACAGTACCCGCTGTGCCTACAGGCATAAAAATAGGGGTTTGTATAGTGCCGTGATCGGTAGTTATCTCGCCCGCCCGGGCCTTCGAAAACTTATCTTGTGCTGCTAAAGTGAATTTCATTATGAGAATGCAAAATTAACAAATAACTGTATACTAAATATTTGTTTATTTTTAGCTTGATATCGGCCTTATATCGGTTGATTTTTAACAACTTTGCAGCTATAATTTTTAGGGTTGGAAACATATTTACTCGACGCGCTACTCCTGTTTTTTCAGATCTGTTTTATCAGTCAGCTATATTATTTGGTAAATTATCACAGCAAACTTGCGGGTTACAAACCTCTGGAGGCTTTGCCGCAGGTTAATATCCCGATATCGGTTATCATAAGCGCGCGTAACGAGTATGATAACTTAAAGTATAACCTGCCCCTTATCCTTGAACAAAAATACCCTGATTTTGAGGTTGTGGTGGTGAATGATTGCTCGGTTGATGAGTCGGATTTGCTATTGCTTGAGTTTCAAAATACCTACAAGCACCTTAAAGTAGTAACCATTACTGAGCACGCACGCTTTAAAACCGGCAAAAAATTTGCCCTTACACTGGGTATAAAAGCCGCTAAAAACGAACATTTGCTATTTACAGACGCGGATTGTACCCCGGCTACTGATAACTGGGTAACGCGTATGGCAATTAACTTTACTACAAAAGCGCAAATTGTTTTAGGCTACTCGCCGTATTATAAAACCGGTGGCATTATCAATACTTTTACCCGGTTTGAAACCATAAAAACGGCTATCAGCTATCTTTCGGCAGTCTTACGCGGCGATGCTTACATGGGTATAGGGCGCAACCTGGCCTATACAAAAACCTTGTTTTTTAGCAATAAAGGCTTTGCGGCCCATATGCACGTTTTGCCGGGAGATGATGATCTGTTTGTAAACCAGAATGCCACGGCCGGTAATACCATCATTGAGATACACCCCGATACCTTTATGTACACCCACTCAAAAACTACGCTGAGCGGCTGGTACAGGCAAAAAAAGCGCCACATGGGTGTAGGTAAATTGTACAAAAATAAACACCGCCGGATGCTTAGCTGGGATGCCATGAGCGGCTTTTTATTTTATATATTGCTGGTAATTTGTTTGGTATTTAATATAGAACCGATACTGGTTTTAGGATTGTATTTATTGCGTTTGGTAACGCAAATTTTAATTTATAATAAAACTTTAAAAAACTTAAAAGCAAAAGACTTGTTATTTTACTTACCAATCCTTGACCTGATTTATTACGTATATTTGAATGTGTTTGGACTGATTGGGACATTTATAAAGACTACCCAATGGAAATAAATACCAACTTCACCGAGAATGCCAAGAACGATTTTCACCTCGTTGTAAAGGCAAGGCAAGGCGATCAAAAAGCTTATGCCGACTTGATGGTGCGCTATAAGGATTCCATCTATTTTATGATTCTTAAAATGGTAAATAATAAGGAAGATGCCATGGACCTCATGGTTGAAACCTTTGCCAAAGCCTTTGAAAAGCTTGATAAGTATCAGCCCGATTACGCTTTTAGTACCTGGTTGTTTAGGGTAGCCACCAATAATTGTATCGATTTTATCCGCAAAAAAAAGCTAAATACCATGTCAATCCATGGTATGCTTGATGATGAGGGCGAGGAGAAGCCGCTGCAAATTAAGGCGGATACACTGAATCCCGAGGAAACATCCATAAAAAAACAGCAAACCAAGGAGCTGAAACAATTGATTGAAGGCTTACCTTTGCGCTATCGTAACCTTATTACGTTAAGGTATTTTGATGAACTATCGTACGAGGAGATAGCACAGCATCTTGACCTGCCTTTGGGCACGGTAAAGGCGCAATTGTTTAGGGCACGCTATCTGCTGGGCAATATTATTAACCGTTACAACCGGGATGACATCTGAAATTCTACTAAAATATTTTCCTGAAATTACCCCCGCGCAGTTAAATCAGTTTGAACAACTGCCCGAATTATATACACACTGGAACAACCAGATCAACGTAATATCCCGCAAGGATATTGATCAACTGTATGAGCGCCACGTGCTGCACTCATTAGGTATAGCCAAGGTAATGACCTTTAAACCCGGCGAAAAGGTGCTTGATGTAGGCACCGGCGGCGGCTTCCCGGGCATTCCGCTGGCCATAATGTTTCCGCAAACACAGTTTCATCTGGTTGATTCTATCGGCAAAAAAATTAAGGTTGTAAATGAGGTTGCCGCAGCATTAGGCTTGCAAAACCTGCAGGCTACCCATGCACGTGCCGAGCAGATCAATGATAAGTTCGATTTTGTGGTGTCGCGCGCGGTAACGCGTTTAAAGGAGTTTTATCCTTGGGTAAAGGGTAAATTCAACAAGCAATCAGGCAATGTTTTACCTAACGGGATACTGTATTTAAAGGGGGGCGATCTAAACGAAGAAATTGCCGAGTCGGGTTTAGCCGTTCAGCAATTCTATCTCAAAAACTACTTTGATGAGGAGTTTTTTGAAACCAAGCAGGTAATATATGTTAAGGTTTAGTTTTTAGGGAGGTAGGCCGTTATCGCTATTTCGTTAAGTGAATAATGCAGCTTTTCGGTTTTTGCATTATCTGCATCAGTATTTTTTTCCTGCAGATTTGATTTAGGGATGTTATTATCAACTATACTTTTTTCAGTTAACATGCTGCCATCCTTGTCAGCAAAGTTAAATGAAACCGGTACAGTATAATCGGCGTTACTTGTTTTTGCAGCGGGTAATCTGCCTTTGTAGGATTTGATTGCTCTGACAACTGCATCTTCAAGTGTTTTACTTGGAGCTCTCAATATTCTTACATCTTCAATCTCATTATTTGCATTGGTTGTTATTTGAGCAAACACACGGCCGGTAACTTTATTATCATAGTCAGCTTTTGGATACGCAATGTGTTGACTTAAATGTTTGTTAAAAGCCTTTATATCATTATCATTTGTGTTTTGGAATGAAACCCGTTCAATTTTAGGCTGAGGTATTTGCACTGATGAATTTGATCTTTTAACATGAGATACAGATTGTTCCTTCAGCATTTTTTTCTGCTCTTTATCTAACCCTACAATGGTAACCGTGCCTATAAAATTGGCGTTTTTAGTTATAGAAGGCTCCGGGAAACGCACATAGTTTTTTGCAAGGGTAACAAAGTTTACACCCATTATGTAAGTGCCGGGTTTTACATTCAACTTACCCGAAAATGTATTAAAAGCGCTTACTGCAGCGTTACCCAACACATTTTTGGCGGGTGCCAACAATCTCACATCGCCTACGGTACCTGCTTTATCCACGTCAAAACTTACACTTAAACCCGCGAATTTAATCTTGTTAATTTCTGACGAAGGGAATTTTATATGCTTACTCAGATAATTTGTGAGCGTAATAAAATCTTTTTTAACAAAATCAGGGGCGGGCAATCTTAAACCGGTATCAGCCTGATGCTGTTCATTTGTCAAAGGCGTATTTTTCGCCTTATACTCGTTTGCCCCGCTGTAAAGGTCAAAAGTTGGATAATTTTTACTAAAACTAAGCGTTGACAGGCATAATGTGCCCGCGGCAATCGGAATGGTCATCAGGTATTTCAGCCTTGCTGCACTACCTGAGCGTGGTTTGTTTAACATAATTATACGATTTTTTAATAGGTTATAATTGAAAAACGAGTTGGCCGCTGCTGGCCCCTGCAAACCATAAACGTTATTTAACAAAAACGAGGAATAGGTGAGGCTATCGTTTTCAGCATGGGCGGTATGCTCATCGGCAATGTATTCATGTACGGTTTTAAGGCTGTTTTGCAGCATATAAACCAGTGGATTAAACCAACTGACGATCTTGATAAACTCAGAAAAAACAATATCGGCCGAGTGGTTTTGCCTGATATGCACCAGCTCATGTGTAATAATGGTTTGCCTATCGGTAGTATTTTTGCCTATAAAAAGATACCTGAAAAATGAAAAGCCGGTATTTTGTGCATCAACCTCAATAAGCTCATAACCGCCAAAATTTGTTTTATAGCTTTTACTCACCAGCATGTAAAGCTTGGTCAGCTTAATGGCAAACAGAATGATGGCCAACATCGAACCTAATAAATAAAAAGGAAGGATCAGTTCCGTCCATTCAAAAGTCATCGGCTCTGGTTTTGATGGTATGCCTGCTGCCACGGCAGGGGCAAGGTTTGTATTAAAGTTAATCATGCTGATTTGTGTAATTACTTCAGCAGGTTTTAACCAACCAATTTGTATAACAGGTAATACAAACGCGAGTATGCTGGTGGTTAACAGGTACCAGCGGTTGGCGGTATAAAAGGTTTCGTTACGTAGTATGAGCAGATAAACCGCGTAAAATATAGCCAGGTACAGGTTGGCTTCTAACAGGTAATACAGCCAGTTCATTTTTTCTGTTGTTTAAGTTTGTCAATCAGTTCGGCCAGTTCATCCAACTCCTTTATACCCAGCTTTTTTTCATCAGCGATGAATGATACGAGGCTTTTATAGGAATTATCAAAATAGTTGCTCATTATTTTATTGAGGCTGAATTTTTTATATTCATCCTCACTCATCAGCGGGAAGTATACGTGCGAGTTGCCATAAGCCTTATGGTCAACAAAACCCTTACCCTCAAGTACCCGTACCACGGTTGATACGGTATTGTAGGCAGGCTTAGGCTCGGGCATCCGCTCAATAATATCTTTTACAATACCTTCATTTAACTGCCACAGTATCTGCATCACTTGTTCTTCGGCCTTGGTCAATTCTTTCATCGTATAAAGCAAACTATTTTTATAGTTGTAAACATATAAACTATAATTGTAGTTTGCAAACTATTTTTATAGTTTTTTTATTTAATGCTAATATTATTAGGAATATGCAGCTTAAATATTTATTTTCGGGCATACAAACCATGTCGCTACTACACCAAATCGCCCTTACCAATCTTAAAAATATTGGTGCCACGCTTTCAAAAACTATCGTTGCTTACTTTGGCGATGCCGAAAAAGTATTTGCCGGTAATGAAAAACGGTTAATGAAGGTGCCCGGCATCGGCGAAAAAACCGTAGCCTCGTTAAATTTTGCCGAAGCACTGCGCAAAGCTGAGGCCGAGTTGAAATTTGTTGAAAAGCACCATATTGATGTGCTGCTGTATACCGATCCGCGTTACCCGAAGCGTTTAAAAAATTGTAACGACGCGCCCTTGCTGCTATACAGCCGTGGCAATACCGATTTGAATAAGCAGCATGTAATCAGCATAGTAGGTACCCGTAACGCTACCGATTATGGTAAATTATTGTGTAAGCAGTTGATAGAAGAGCTGCAGCAATACAATGTGCTGATAGTTAGCGGGCTTGCCCTTGGTATTGATGTGGCCGCGCATAAGGAGTGCCTGCGGCTTGGCGTGCCAACCATTGGCGTATTAGGCCATGGGCACGACAGGTTGTACCCAAGCCAAAACCGGCAGGTGGCTGATAAAATGCTGGAGCAGGGGGGCATCCTGACCGAATATCCGTCGGGTACGCGGCCTGACAGGGAGAAATTCCCGGCGCGTAACCGCATTGTAGCCGGTATGGCCGATGCCACAATTGTGGTTGAGGCCAGCATAAAAGGCGGCGCGCTGATTACGGCGGAGATAGCCAATTCCTATAATCGAGATGTATTTGCGTTCCCCGGCAGGCTGGGGGATGAGTTTTCGGAAGGATGTAATTTTTTGATACGCAACAACAAAGCGGGTTTGATAACCTGTATGGCCGATGTGGCTTTTAGCCTGGGTTGGGAAAAAGCAGGCAGTGCCAGGCCAAAACAGCAATTGGCTATGCCTATTGATCTGCCGGAGGATGAACGACTGATATTCAATATATTACAGCAATATAAAACCCTGCCTATTGATGAGCTTACCATAAAAACCGGTATGCCCATGAGCCAGTTAGCTATGGCACTGCTAAATATGGAAATGCAGGGCTACATTACCTCATTGCCGGGCAAGGTGTACCGGCTGGGTTAGGGGGCCTCGTAAAAAAGCAGCTCACCGGCATCTTCGCTAACTTCGGCCCAGTTGGCAATACCCAACTCTATCAATGCCACGCCCGATGTATCCATTTGCTGTGGCGAACCGGTGAGGTAATACAAAATTTCGCTGATGCCGGGGTTATGCCCAACCAACGCGATAAAATTTGCCTCATCAGTAAACGCGCTGATCGCTTCCAGCAATGTTTTAAGGCTGGCATCATAAACATTCTTATTGGTTAATGGCTTGTTTACCGGCAGGTGCTGCGTAAAAATATCGGCAGTGGCAAGTGTTCTTGTCGCTGTACTGGATATTATCAGTTCCGGAATTATGCCTTTTGCCTTCACCCGCTCGGCCATAGTAGTGGCTTCCCTGATGCCTTTTTGTGTTAAAGGGCGTTCAAAATCAATATATCCACCTTCGTGCGTGGCTTGTGCGTGGCGTATCAATAACAGCTTTTTCATAGAATTTGAAATAAAAAAAGAGGAATGTTCGGTTCCTCTTTTAACTTTTGGGTTGATAGTTTTGTTTTGTTAAAAAGCGTAACCAATACCTAAGCCGAACACGTTATTCCTGATCTTCGGATTATCATAGTTTGATATGCTGGTGATGCCTGAGTTGCTATTCAGATTAATAAACAGGTTGTTTTTGAATTTTAATCCGGCTATAAAATCAACGCCAACATCCACTCTTTTATAAGTGTCAGTGTCTGACCCAAAACCAATACTTTCGCTAACAGACCTGCCGCCTTCGGTAGCTGATACTTTTGCCGAAAGGCCATATGCAACATACGGGCCCAGGCCTAAATAAAACTCGCCCAAATTAAGCGGCTTATGGTAAACAAAATGCACCGGCAGTTGCAGATAGTTCAGTTTAAGTTTGTAGTTAACGCCTTCCTCATTTTCGCGGCCACCCTTTTGCGCGTATAAAAGTGATGCCCTTACGGTAAAGGTATTTGCCACTTTAAAATCAGCATAACCACCGGCTGTAAAAGTCGCGGTAGCTTTTGAGTTATCGTAGTCGTTAGTAAAATCGGCAGTTGCATGTAAAAATGCCAGATTTACGTTTGCTAAAACACCAAAGTTTACTTTTTTGGGTTCATTTTGCGCGAAAGTTGTTAGGGATGACACTGCAAAGCAGGCCAGGAGTAAAATTTTTTTCATTGTGCTTGTGATAAGATTAATTAGCTGCAAAAGTAATTTTTTGCAGCAATAACGCAAGCAGCGGTTTTTAAATATTATTTGCAAAATCAGCTATAAGCGTTTCAGGCATATCGTTCATGCACTTAAAATGGCCGAGCGGGCATTTGGGTAAACCAAATTTTGAGCAGGGGCGGCAAGGCAATTCAATACCGGCAACCAAGGTTTTATCAACCCGGTACGGTTGTACACCAAGCAATTCGGGCGTGGTACCACCCCAAACCGAAGCAATGGGTTTGTTAAAGGCCTCGGCAATGTGGGTAAGGCCGGTATCAAAACCAATAATGCTTTTAGCCTGCGATACCAGGAATACCGATTGATCGAGCGTAGTTTTACCGCACAAGTTAATTATCCTATCGCTTATAGCGGCGCTTATTTCATCGCCATTGGCGGCCACATCGTTACCGCCCAACAATATTATTGGTTGATTGATCTGCCTGCAAATATTGATGATTTTATGGTTAGGCATCCGCTTGGTAAAATGCGTAGCGCCAATTATAAAAGCTACAAAACCGTTTTGGTGCGATGCCGGCAGCAGGTCAGATAAATTATATTGCCCGTTTATGTAGTAATTTATAGGTTCGCCGTCATTCATTACCCCTAAAAACTTAACCGTTTCAAGGTAGCGGTCAACCAAATGAGTAGGGGGTACCAGCTTTAATTTAAATTTAAGGCTGAGCCATTTACGCAAGCGCTGCTTTTTGTAGGTTGATGCCGGGATACCGGTACGCAGTTTAATAATAGTGGTGCGCAGGTTATTGTGCAGATCAATAATATGATCGTACTTTTCAGCTTTTATCTCACGGATGGTTTCGCTCAGGGTATCCTTTAGCAGCAGTAACTTATCAAGGTAAGGGTTGTTGTTGTATATGTACTGAAAGGCTGGTTTGGTTAAAAAATGAATTTCGGCATTTGGTAATTGCTTTTTGAGGCAGCGTACAACAGGCGTGGTATAAATAATATCGCCCATTGAGCTAAAGCGGATCACCAGTATCTTCATACTTAACCGGCCTTGTTTTGGTCCTTTATCCTGTTGATGATAGAGGTTGACGAGTAGCCTTCAACAAAGGTAATGGTTTTTACCTCGCCGCCATTGGCTATCACTTCCTTAGCACCCACGATATTCTCAACCGAGTAATCGGCACCTTTTATCAGTATATCAGGCAGTAACGTGCTGATCAGGTAAAGCGGGGTATTTTCCCCGAAAATAATAATGGCATCTATAAAAAACATGGCGGCCAACAACGCCGCACGGCTGTTTTGATCGTTAATGGGGCGGCTTTCGCCTTTTATGCGCTTAACGGAGCTATCGCTGTTAAGGCCAAGTATGAGTTTATCACCCGCTTCCGCCGCTTTGGCCAGGTAAGTAATATGGCCTATATGCAGCAAATCGAACACACCGTTGGTAAAAACCACCTTTTTACCTTCGGCCTGCCAGCCCGAAACCAATTTTTTAGCGCTATCAATATCGCCGCATATTTTGTTTACCAGTGTTTTTTCCAGATCGATACGCATGTTATAATTTGTGTTGTTTAAAAGGCATTATCAATGGCCTTGCAAATAATGTGGCCTATAAGTATGTGCATTTCCTGAATTCGGGCTGTAACGTTTGATGGTACTATGATGTTCAGATCGCAGGCACCATTCATTTTACCGCCATCCCTGCCTGAAAGGCCGAGGGTTTTTAACCCTTTTTGTTTGGCTATTTCAAAAGCCTGTAATATGCTTTCGCTGTTACCGCTGGTTGATATACCGATAAACAGATCGCCCGGCTGGCCAAGGCCTTCTAACTGGCGGGCAAAAACACGGTCGTACCCATAATCGTTACCAATGGCTGTAAGTGCCGATGTATCAACGGTTAAGGCGATGCCGGGTAAGGATATGCGCTCTTTAACATAGCGTCCGGTCAGCTCGGCTGCTATATGCTGTGCATCGCCGGCGCTGCCGCCGTTACCGGCTAACAATACTTTTTTGCCATCCTTTAACGCGGCAACCGTCATTTCACAGGCTGTTTTTATATCATCTTGCAGCGTATCAATAACCTTTTGCAGGGTTTGCTGATGTTCAATCAATTCTTCAATCACCATAACTATTGGCGTGTAATTAAATGCTCTTTTATTTGTTCAACAGTGGTAGTAGCGCTACCAATTTCTTTTATTACGATGGCTGCGGCATGGTTGCCCAGTTCGCAAGCCTCATCAATCTCAAAACCTGATGCCATAAAATAGGCAATGGTAGCCAGTACAGTATCACCCGCGCCGGTAACGTCAAAAACAGATGTAGCCTTTACGGGGAGCAATTTATGTGTTAATTCGCTCAATATCACCATACCTTCTTCTGACAAGGTAACCACCAGGTATTCCGCTTCGGTTTGCGCGAAAATGGTTTGCGCGGCAAGTTTTACCTCATCAAGCGTGTTTACTTTGGCGGCACGTGCCGCTTCGCCCAGTTCCTTACGGTTGGGTTTTATCATGTAAGCGCCCTTATATTTGCTATAATCTAACCCTTTAGGGTCAATAATTACCTTTTTATTATGAGCAGTAGCCAGGTGTATTACCCTTTGGGTAAGCCCGGGCGAAAAAAGGCCTTTGCTGTAGTCGCTCAGTATCACAATATCGGCCTGCTCAATTAAGGGTTCGAGCCTGTCAAGCAGTTGCTGCTGCAAATCTTCGCTAAGCTGATCGGTAACTTCCCGGTCAATACGCAGCAATTGGTGACTGCCTGCAAGCACGCGGGTTTTAACCGTAGTAGTTCGGCTGCTGTCAACCACTAAAGCATCAGTGGTAACGCCATCAGCATGTAATATCTGTATAAGCTGTTCGCCATAAATGTCATTACCAATTATACCGCTAACCATAACGCCAGCGCCCAGCGAGATAAGGTTTTGCACCACATTGCCGGCACCGCCCAAAGTAGTGCTTTCACCCTTCAGGTTTACTATGGGTACAGGTGCCTCCGGCGATAAACGGCTGGCGCTGCCGGTTATATAATGGTCAACCATAAGGTCGCCCACTACCAGTATATTAGGTTTGCTGCCTGCTTGCTGCAGTTGTGTTATTTTATCGATCAGCATTTGTGTTTCTTAAATATGCTCAGGCTCGCTTTTGTTTAAAGAACTCCTGAATTTGCTGCAATGATAAGGCATTTAAACATTTTTCTTTATATAAACCGCCTTTACGGGCAGCGTATACACCGTACTGCATATCATTATGGCCTTCTTTGCGGTGTGCATCGGGGTTTATTGATAGCCAAACGCCCTTATCAAGCGCATATTGTTGCCAACGCCAGTCAAGGTCGAGCCTTAGCGGATTGGCATTTATCTCTATCACCACATTATTAGCGGCGCAGGCATCTATCACTTTTTTATGATCTATCTGGTAACCGTTACGGCTAAGCAGCAGCCTGCCGGTAGGGTGGCCCAGTATGGTAGTGTATGGGTTTTCAATAGCTTTGATAAGCCGGGTAGTGGCCTTATCAATATCCATTTTTAAATTGGCGTGTATTGATGCTACTATAAAATCAAACTTTTGCAGTATCTCCTCCGGATAATCCAGTGATCCATCGCCTAATATATCTGACTCGATGCCTTTAAATACCTGAAAACCATTCAGCTTTTTATTCAGATGATCTATTTCCTCATGCTGCTGCAATACCCTTTCAATATTTAAACCTTTGGCGTATACCGCGCTGCGGCTATGGTCGCACATGCCTAAATATTGCAGTTTCATCACATCGCGGCAGTAAACCGCCATTTCTTCAATGGTGTGTACGCCATCGCTCCATGTACTGTGGTTATGCAGCGAGCCTTGCATGTCGGCAAGTTTTATCAGTTTGGGCAAATTATCCTGTGCCGCTTTTTCAATATAAGCATCGCCCTCGCGCAATTCAGGCTGTATCCATTGCAGGCCTGCTTTTTTGTAGATCATTTCCTCCGTTTCGGGCTGGCCTAATGGTTCAGACAAGCGATTGAGCACAGCCTGTACATGATCGTCATTACCGGTATTAAGAAAAAGCGTTTTAAAGTAATCGCCCTTTTCAACACACCAAATATCAACCATCAGGCCGTTTTCAAGCTCGCCGGTTACATGGTGGTCTATTACTTTTACTGATTTGAGCAGATCTGATTGTTCAAGCGTAGCCAATGCCATATCCCGGTCATTGCTGCCAACAACAATGCTTAACTCGCTGATGATTTCGCTGTAACGCCTGAACTCGCCTGTAATATGCTTTAACGCTTCCGGAAAAACAGCCTTTAGCTGATCCATAAAATCATGCGCTTGCTGCTCCACCTGCGCAAACAGGAATTTGCCGTTGCTGGCCATCCTGAATTCAATGGCCTTTATTATTTCGGCCTGGGTTTTGGCACCGAAGCCTTTCAGCTCTATCAGGCGGTTCTCGTTACAGGCATACAGCAGTTCGCCGGTATTTTCAATTCCCATCTCACGCCAAATAATACCCACCTTTTTAGGGCCGATGCCTTTAATACCCATCATCTCCATAACACCTTCGGGTGTTTTTTCAATGAGAGCCTGCATCTCCTTAATGGTGCCGGTTTGCAGCAGCTCGGTAATTTTGCCTGCGGTGCTTTTGCCTATGCCATCAACAGCCTCCAGTTCGGCAGGTGTTTTGTCGGCAACTTTAAAAGGCAGCTTATCAACCTTAAAGGCGGCGTTAGCTACTGAGCGTATTTTGAAACTGTTCTCTTCGTGCAGTTCCATCAGTTGCGACAGCAGGCGCAGGGTACGGGCAATCGGTTTATTTTCCATGCAGAGTATCGGGCTGTAAAAATACAAAAGCCGCCCTGTAACAAGGCGGCTTGTAAAAAATTGTTTTATTAATTATTTTATCACCACGTTAAACGGCAAACGGGCCTGCGGCACACGCATAATGCTTTTAACCTGTTTTATCTGATCGTAATAACGGTAGTCAACACCAAGTTCTGATTTAATGATGCGGGTTTTTACCTCAGCGCTGAATGCAGAACTAAAGCTTTTAAACGGACTATCCTGCTCTGGGTACTCAATCACTTTATAGTTTTTGATGTTGGCTTTTTTAGCGGCGGCCTTCACAGCATCGTCAATATTACCCAGGCGATCAACCAAACCTATTTTAAGGGCTTGCTTGCCTGTCCATACACGGCCCTGGCCTATGCTGTCAATATATCGTTGTGATTTTTTGCGCCCTTTGGCCACTACGCCGGTAAACACATCATAACCATGGTTAACCTGGTTTTGCAGTATGGCACGCTCGGCAGGGGTAAGGGGGCGTGATATATCTCCAAGGTCGGCATATTTGCTGGTTTTCACATTGTCAAACGTCATGCCCAGTTTATCATTAAAAAATTTCTGCATATTAGGCAATACCGCGAATATGCCTATTGAACCGGTGATGGTGTTAGGCTCGGCAAAGATAGAATCGGCCGCGCACGAGATGTAGTAACCACCCGATGCCGCAACATCACCCATTGATACCATGATAGGTTTTACCTTTTTGGTGATGGCAACCTCGCGCCATATCACGTCCGATGCTAATGAGCTGCCGCCCGGTGAGTTAACACGCAGTACTACGGCTTTTACCTTATCATCCAAACGAGCTTCGCGCAGGGCTTTTGATAGCTTTTCAGATCCGATGGTATTATCATCGCCATCGCCGCCGTTAATTTCGCCCGAGGCATATATCATGGCAATGCGGTTGCGTGATGATCCTGAGTCCTCACCATCCTTATCGGCACCGCCATTGGTAGGCGCGCCATCATATTCATTTATGGTTACCGCGTTCAGGTCATCCTTCAGGTCGGTTTTAGTGCGCTTTTTCAGATCCTCCAGTACCTCATCCTTATATTTCAGGCCATCAACCAGTTTCAGGCGAACAGCATCTTCGGGGTAACGCACGCGCATGTTATCCGAGTAAGCAAACAGCGAGTCGCGGTTTATCTTTCTGCTTTTGCTGATGCCATCCAAAAAGTGCCCGAACATAGAGTTAAGGTACGAGGTAACCTGCAAACGGTTGGCATCGCTCATTTTTGTTAGCACAAACGGTTCAACCGCGCTTTTATAGGTACCTACCTTTATTACCTGCGCCTCAATGCCCAGCTTATCAAGTGTTCCCTTTAAAAAGGTAACTTCAGAGCTAAAGCCGCTCAGCTCAAAAAAGCCCTGCGGGTTAAGGTAAATCTTATCGGCTACTGATGCCAGGTAGTAAAATGACTGGGTGTAAACCTCGCCATAGGCAACAATAAATTTGCCCGATTTTTTGAAATCGATCAGCGCGTTGCGTATCTCCTCGGTAGTGGCCTGGCCTGATGACAGGTAGCTCTCGTTTAAAAAGATGCCTTTAATGTTATCATCTGTTTTAGCCTTTTTTATATTGGCTAATATATCGTTCAAACCCAGATTTTTATCTTCAAACCCCAGAAAATTAAGGTCAGCCAGCGGATTGTTGGGTGTACGTTCGCCAATGGGCTTTTTAAAGTCGAGCATCAGCACGGAATTGGCCTCAACAGGTGTTTCTTTTTCGGATGCGGAGGATATGATGCCCGCAAAAATAATTACAGACAGTACCCCCATTATTATAGTGGCCGCAAAAATACCAACCACCGTGGCGAGTACAAATTTGAAGAATTGTTTCATTAAATACGCTTAATCTTTTTTATCTATGCAAACTTAATAATTCGGAGCATATAACACTAAGAGCTATCGGGTTATAATTTGTTACAATGACGAAAGTATTTTTATTGCTTGGAAGTAATTTAGGCGACCGTAAAACGCTTTTAGCACAAACCATAAAGCTTATTGAACAGCGTGTGGCCCCTGTAGCGGCGGCATCGGCCCTGTATGAAACCCAGGCATGGGGTAAAACCGATGAGCCTGATTATATAAACCAGGTGGTTATGCTATATACTAACCAAGAGCCTGAGCTGTTGTTAGATGCCTTGTTGAATGTTGAACTTGATATGGGCCGCGAACGGCGTGAACGCTGGGGAGCCCGCGTTATTGATATTGATATTTTATTTTATGGCGATGGCGTGATCAATACGCCAAAGCTGCAAGTACCGCATAAGCGCCTGCACGAGCGGCGCTTTACCCTTGAACCGCTTACTGAGATAGCGCCCGGCCTTATCCACCCGGTGTTTAAAAAAAATGTTTTGCAGCTACTAAATGAACTGCATGATAACTTGATTGTTAAAAAATTATAGATTTGTAAATTATAATCTTTCTGTATGCCAGTTAATCAAGACCTTGACCTTTCATTTCTATACGAGATAGCTGATGGAAGTGACGAATTTATTGTAGAATCAGTAGGTATGTTTTTACAGCAAACACCGGAGTTGCTGCAAAACATAAGCAATGCCATAGCCGCCGCCGATTGGCCTAATGCCGCCAGCGCCGCCCACAAATTAAAACCAAACCTTGGCTTTTTTGGGATGCTTAACAGCCAGGCTTTACTGCAGGACATTGAATTGCAATGCAAAACAGGCACACCTGATGCTGCCGATGTGGTACAAAAGTTTAAAACCGTTAATGATAATATTACGGTAAACCTTGCCGAGCTTGAAAGGGTAAAGCAGGAAAAAGAAGCTGGGCTTTAAATTAAGCCTGGCGTAGTGTGAACGAGTAGCTTTCCATAATAAGGTTGGCAAGCAGGTTTTTGCATGCTTCGTCAACCTTGTCGGTAGCTGCTGCTTCGCTTTCAGCCTCGATCTCTAAAGTAATGTGTTTGCCAATGCGCACATTTTGAATTTCGGCCAGCCCAAGGTTTTTCATGCTGCCGGTTACGGCTTTACCTTGAGGGTCTAATATTTCTTTTTTGGGCATTACATCGATCTCAGCCTGAAACTTTATCATTTGCTAATTTGAATTGAATTAATGATAGGGTGATATAAAATATGATAACCACCGGAACAGCGGCAAATTTAAAAAATAGTATCAATATTGCCGAAAGCAGCAGCAGTAAATAGCGGTAAATATTTTTATTGAAGTCGCGGTTCTTGAATTTTAACGACATCAGCGGCAGTTCGGCCACCAGTAAAGCGCACATAACCAGTATAAATACCGTTAACATATACGGGTTAAATAAAATTTCGCCCACGTTTGGTATTTGCTGTAAAATAAGCGGGAACGAGCCGATCAGTATGGCATTTGCCGGTGTTGGCAGGCCAATAAAGCTTTCGGCCTGGCGTGTATCATTATTAAACTTGGCCAGGCGCAGGGCCGAAAATACCGGTATCAGGAAAGCAACAAAGGGCAGGTACTCGCTTACGATACCCAATTGCGGGCCTTGCTGAAAAAATTCATACAAAATAACAGATGGCAATACGCCAAAGCTCACCATATCGGCCAGCGAATCCAGATCCTTACCGATGCCCGAGTAGGATTGCAGCACACGCGAGGCCAGGCCGTCAAAAAAATCAAATATAGCCGAAAGAAATATGGCGTACGATGCAAATATCAGGTTATCAGCCGTAAAAGTTAATACTATGCCTATACAGCCGCTAAACAGGTTGGCGCAGGTAATAAAATTTGGAAGGTGTTTTCTGACGCGTTTCTTCATTTCAAGCCATGAAGGTATCAATAATAGCGAAGTTACAAGTTAATTATTCCTAACTTATAAACTTCGCGATTATTAAATTATTATGAATTCATCGAGATCAGGAATTCTTCGTTGGTTCTTGTGCCGCGTATCTGGCTTTGCAAAAACTCCATTGATTCCTGCGAATTCATATCGGCAAGGTGATTACGCAGTATCCATATACGCTGCAACGCGTCGCGGTCAAGCAACAGATCGTCGCGGCGGGTGCTGGATGCGGTAATATCAATAGCCGGGAATATACGTTTGTTTGATAGCTTACGATCCAACTGAAGCTCCATGTTACCGGTACCTTTAAATTCTTCAAAGATCACCTCGTCCATTTTTGAGCCTGTTTCGGTAAGGGCGGTAGCAATAATGGTTAACGAGCCGCCATCCTCAATGTTACGGGCCGCGCCAAAAAAGCGTTTAGGTTTGTGCAGCGCGTTGGCATCCACACCGCCTGACAGTATTTTACCTGATGCCGGGGCAACGGTGTTATAAGCACGGGCAAGGCGGGTAATAGAGTCAAGCAATATTACTACATCATGGCCGCACTCAACCATACGTTTAGCTTTTTCTAATACGATGTTGGCAATCTTCACGTGTCTTTCAGCCGGTTCATCAAAGGTTGATGATACCACCTCGGCACGTACGCTGCGGGCCATATCGGTAACCTCCTCGGGGCGTTCGTCAATCAATAAAATGATCAGGTACACTTCGGGGTGGTTTTTGGCGATGGCGTTGGCTACATCCTTCAGCAACATGGTTTTGCCGGTTTTAGGCTGCGCTACAATTAAACCACGCTGGCCCTTACCTATCGGCGAAAACAGGTCCATAATACGGGTTGAGTAGTTGTTAGCGTCAGTAAACAGGTTCAGCCTTTCTGAAGGGAAGAGCGGCGTTAAGTGATCAAACGGAACACGGTCGCGCACTTCGGCAGGTATACGGCCGTTAATGGCCTCAACACGTACCAGCGGGAAATATTTTTCGCCCTCTTTTGGCGGGCGGATACTGCCACGCACAGTATCACCGGTTTTTAAACCGAATAACTTTATCTGCGATTGCGATACATAAATATCATCAGGCGAGGTAAGGTAGTTATAGTCTGACGAGCGAAGGAAACCGTAACCATCAGGCATTATCTCCAATACACCCTCGTTTATGATAACATTATCAAAATCAAGGTTAATGGCTTCCTGCTGTTTTTGCTGGTTAGGGTTAATACGGCGCTCAAATTTTTGCGGGCGCTGTTCGGCAGGGGCTTCCTGCCTGGCAACCGGTGCTGTTTCTGCCTGTACCGGTGCAGGTGCTTCGGCAGCGGCCTGTTCAGTTTGCTCGTTCTCCGGGGCATCATCCTCGGGCAAATCAAACAAATTGGTATCGGTTACCGGAACTTCAGGCCTGCGCGCAGGCTGTGAGTTGGCCGTTTTTACAGAGCGTGTTCTTTTACGCGGCTTATCAAAAGCTTCGGTGCTTGCTTCGGCTTCGGCCTCGGGTTGTGTTTTTTCGGCGTAGTTTTGTTCAACTATACTTTGCTGAGCACGTGCAACTTCAATAAGTTGCTGCTGCTCTTTTATACGTGTTATAAGCTGTGCTTTTCTAAGTTCATCGGCCTCGCCTATACCTAAGCTTTTTGCGATATCACGCAACTCAGATACGAGCTTGTCGTTCAATTCAATCTTATCAGACATGATTTGGATTATAGTTCAAGAGAATTATTTTGTTTGAAGGTTATCCCCGCATTAGCAACGCAGCACTTTCGTAACTTATACAACTGTTATAAAATACCCGGATTTTAAATTATTTCTTTAGTGCAAGAAAAATTCAAAGAGGAAAACATTGCAATGTTACTTAAATATTTTCAAATAGCAAATTCTCAAAAATATTTATCGTGTTTAAGGCTAACAGTTTTATTAATTTTTAGTTTTTTTGACCCTTAAATTATTTTGCATGATCTCCAGACAACAGCTTATTGAACAGATAAAACAAAAACGCAGCTTTTTATGCGTAGGCCTTGATACTGATATTAACAAGATCCCCGATTTTTTAAAGCAGTACCCTGACCCGATGCTCGAATTCAACAAGCGTATAATTGATGCCACCAGCGACCTTTGCATCGCCTATAAACCCAACGCCGCCTTTTACGAAAGCCGTGGCGTTAAGGGCCTGCAAAGCCTGATAGATACCTATAAATACATACCCAAAGATACCCTGAGCATTATAGATGCCAAGCGTGGCGATATCGGCAACACATCTGATATGTATGCCCGTGCCTTTTTTGATGAAACCGAAACCGAAATGGGTTTTGATGCCATTACCGTAACGCCTTACATGGGTAATGACAGTGTTACCCCTTATTTAAAATATGATGGTAAGTGGGTGATTATATTGGCTTTAACATCATCAGTAGGCAGTAAGGATTTTCAATACCTTGATACCCCCGAAGGGCACTTGTTTGAGACCGTTATTAAAAAGTCAAATACCTGGGCCGGTGCTGACAGGCTGATGTTTGTGGTAGGTGCAACCAAAAGCACCGAGTTTACCAGCATCCGCAAGTACGCGCCCGACAACTTTTTGCTTGTACCCGGCGTAGGCGCGCAGGGCGGTAGTTTAGAGGATGTATGTAAATACGGTATCACCAGGGATTGCGGCCTGATCGTTAACGCCTCGCGCTCTATTATTTACGCATCCAACGGAGAAGATTTTGCTGACGCCGCCCGGGCAGAAGCACAAAAGCTGCAAAAGCAAATGGAGGCTGAGCTGGAAAAGGCGGGGATTATTTAATCACCCTCCTAAATCCTCCCCCAAAAGGGAGGACTTTAAATACAATAAACTGTCATTTTGAACGAGGTAGGAGGAGAAATCTACCGCTAACCTCACCCAACCCCTTTCCTGTAGGAGAGGGGGAAATAAATTATAGTAATCTGTCATTTCGAACGAGGTACGAGGAGAAATCTGTCGCTTTGTAATGAAGGCGGACAGATTTCTCACTATCGTTCGAAATGACAGGTTTTGAAGTATAATATTCTGTAATCACTCCGCACTCGAAAATCCGAAATCCGAAATCGGCGAGAACTTACGCTTTCAAATCACCTTCTATTGAATCATCGATAGTGGTACCCATAATTGCACCGGCAATTTGTTTAACAAAGGCGATGGCGTTGCCATGTTTATTGTCCCAATAGTGGCCCTGGGTTGGTGTTACTTTGATTATGCTGATACGCGGATCACTTTTGCCCTCAGTAAACCACACTTTTAATATAGGGTCCCACAGCTCATCTATCTTGTTTTTATCTTCGCTTATTTCAGCTATGCCGTAAACATTCAAAAAGCCGGAGTATGACGAACTCTGGAACAGCAACTGCACAAACGGGTCGGCGGCTATTTCAGCATTTTTGTGGCTGTCGTTTGAACTTAAAAACCACAGATCGCCATTATCGTCTATCTTTTGTGGCGACATTGGGCGGGTTGAAAAAGGCAGCCCTGTTTTTATATTGCTGCAAAAAAAGCAGGTATCGGCCTTTTCGGCTAACTGTTTAAGTTTTTTCCAGGCTTCGTTGCCTTCAAGGTTCTCAAAATTATCTTCGGGCTGATTGGCATTAATGCTATCCATAATATTTTTCGTTATAGGTAAATTATTAATACAATAACGATCGCGCTTCTATATTGTTTATTGTTATTTATGATGGCAGTGTATCCAAGTTGCCTAAATTAAGGCAATAAGAACAAAATAAAAGCTGTTTTGAGCTAACTCATCCCGGTAGGTATGCACTTACTTTGCTTTAATTATAAACCCATAGTACTGTTTCTCAGTTTTTTGCCCGGCAAACCATGCCGGTTGTACTTATAAAATGCGGCCGCTGATATATAATCAGCCGGAAAAGTGTATGCGGCAAAAGGAGTAAGATAGTACCATATAAACACCGTTTTTAACCTTAAAACTTAATTATGAGAAAGAAAATCGCTTTCGTACTTTTTGGTGCCGTAACTTTTTTTGCGGCATGTAAAAAATCAGCCAATGTTGAAAATGTGCCGCAACAGGCGCCGGTTGCTGAAAGTAAACTGAGGGCTGCCGCCGCGCCATCATTTGCCTATGGTGCCGATGTAAGCTGGATAACCGAGCAGGAGGCCGGTAATAAAAAATTCTATAACAGCAGCGGTACCCAGCAGGATATATTTACGATACTTAAAAGTAAGGGAATCAATGCTATCAGGTTCAGGGTATGGGTAAATCCATCCAATACTTATAATTCAACGGCTGATGTGGTAGCTAAATGTAAACGCGCTAAAGCCGCCGGACTAAGTATCATGATCGATTTTCATTACAGCGATACATGGGCTGATCCGGGCAATCAAATCAAGCCCGGGGCATGGGCCAGTCAGGATTTTACAACGCTGATGTCAACCGTGTACAATTACACTTACAATACCTTGAATACCATTAAATCAAACGGTATTACACCTGATTATGTGCAGGTAGGTAATGAAACCAGCGATGGCATGTTATGGCCTGATGGCAGGGCATCGTTATCGGCCACCAATTTTAAAAATTTTGCCTGGCTTATCAATTGCGGGTATGATGCTACTAAAGCAATATTTCCGTCGGCAAAGGTGATTGTTCATGTAGCCAATGGCTTTAACAATACCACCACCCGCTGGATATTTGATGGCATAAAAGCCAACGGCGGTAAGTGGGATATATGTGGTTTTTCGGTATATCCGTCAACCAGCGGCTGGCAAACAACCAACAACCAGGTGCTGGCCAATATGAAAGATATGGTAAGCCGCTACGGCAAGCAGGTAATGATATGCGAGGCAGGTATGGATGTATCGGCCGCCGCCACCTGTAAATATTTCCTTACTGATCTGATCGCTAAAACCAAATCAGTATCAGGCGGGTTGGGCGTTTATTACTGGGAGCCGCAAGCCTATGCAAGCTGGAAGGGTTACAACATGGGCGCATTTGACAGCAGCGGCAAACCTACCGTAGCCATGGATGCTTTTATACATTAAAATACTAAGCAGTAAAACGCGGGCATTATAATTAGATGCCTGCGTTTTTTTATGATTAAGCGCCGGCAAACACCAGCTTACGCTCCGGAAAGCGCGCCGCGTAGCCAGATACGATGTTGCGGATATAATCATTACCCGGGTAGGGTGTGAGGTGGCTTTTTAGCTGCTGAATATCATCCGTACGGAAATAATGGGAGATATAACCCATGCCATAAAAGCGCCCTTTTTCTATCAGGATGCAGCTATGCTCGTCAATAGTGCGGCCCTCATCGCGTACGGCAAAAGTTGGCAACGCCTGGTTGAGTGATTCAATGGCCAGGTTAACGCGGCTGTTATAATCATCGGCCGTCATGCCGCCACAGCAGGCACAGGCCTCCTTGTGTATACCGTTACATTCGGCATTGTTTTTTTGGATAAAGCAAAGCTTAGGGCAAAGGCCAAAAGTATCTATCAACTGGTTCAGCAAATTGTAACCTTCCAGCATGGAGTTGCAGGTGTACAGCGGCATCTGGTGCTTGCGGTGCTTGTCAACCGCCAGGCGTACGTAGCCTCGCTGGTCAATATAATCATACAAAGCATAGCCCTGCTCAAAGCGTTTAAGCGAGCGGTTGTACTGCGGCCACAGGCGTTTAATTTCTACGGCTTCCAGCACAAAGGCAATTAGTTCGGTACCGCATACCTGGTGGCTTATGCTATATATGTTCTTCATAAAATCCTGCCGTTGCCGCCCGGCATTGTTGCCCGTAAAATGGCTGCAAACCCTTTTTTTTAGATTTTTGGCTTTGCCTACGTAAATTACCTTGCCCTTACTGTCATGAAAATAGTAAACACCGGGTGTACAAGGCAATTGTTCAATATACTGTTTAGGCAAATTGGCGGGCAGCACCTGCTCCTTTGAGTTTTGTTTAAGCGCCTTGCCAATGTGTTTATCAGCATCAGCGGCAAGCAGCATGGTAAACAGTTTAGCTGTAGCTTCGGCATCACCGGCGGCACGGTGACGGCTGATATTTATTATACCTAATTGCGAACACAATTTACCCAGGCTATATGAAGGGAAGCCGGGCATTATTTTACGCCCAAGCCTAACAGTGCACAACTTGTTGCAATGTAACTCATAGCCAGCCTGCGCCAAATGGTAGCGTACAAATGAGTAGTCGAAATTAACGTTATGGGCTACGAATATTTTACCATCCAGTAGTTGGAAAATCTCATGCGCTACATCCTTAAACAGCGGGGCATCGGCTACCATTTCATTGGTAATACCGGTAAGCGCCCGTATGTAAACCGGAATATCGCGTTGCGGATTTACCAACGTATCATAACGTTTAACCACCTGCACGCCGTCATGAATACAAATAGCTATTTCTGTAATGCCATTAGCGTTGGCATGCCCCCCCGTCGTTTCAATATCCACAATAGCGTACATAAATCAAATGTACTAATTTTTAACAATTTGCTAAATAATTTAGTGGATGATATTGGTTGGCTATTTTTCTTTTGCGATATATTTGTTATAAAATTCACCCGTACCATTAGCATCTAACCGGCCCACAATAACCTGCACTGAACTTTTTGATAGATCCCACTTTGGTTGTAAGTGGTAATGTTCCCTGGCTCCAACTGGCAGATTGGCAACCGTACTTTGATTAAGGTCTGCTAATTTAAAAAGTAAGTTAGCTAATGATCTCAAGCCCTCGGGATCGCCATGAATCATAATGTTATCCCAGTAATCAATCTCACCTTCAAATTCATCTTCATTTTTAATTATTGTGATATCTAAATGTCCGGAAATGGGTGATTTGTATTTTTTCATGAACGTAATTATAGTGTACAATATTAATTAAACTATTGAGGCGTTAAAACTTAATTTAAATACCTGTCCTAAACTTCTTTTGTGCGAACAAAAGAAGCAAAAGTCGCCGGCTACGTCCTGCCTGGTGAATGTTTATGCTTCGGCAGGGCTTGTGCTACTCCAGGCATTACTGATGCCGGTATTTGAGGTTATTAGGGGTTTATGCTTTTTAAAATTTGAGAAAAAAGAGCGCGGGGCTGGCAGAAAACCGGGCCAGGGAGTATGGCCTGTGGGCGGAAGGTTTTTTCTGCCTTGATGTTTGGTTACTTTGCATCTAAGGTAAAGTAACTGGCCTCTGCGGCCAAGAGCAGGCCGACAATAGACAAAGCACAATCTCCTGATTAAAGCACTTGATTGCCTGTCCTAAATTTCTTTTAAGCGATCAAAAGAAGTAATTTGAAAGTTATAAGTAGATTCTTGTCATTCCGAACGATAGAGAGGAATCTGCACAGGTTCATAATAAAGCGACAGATTCCTCCTCGTACCTCGTTCGGAATGACAATGGGTGATTGATAAAAAGAGCGCGGGGCTGGCAGAAAACCGGGCCAGGGAGTATGGCCTGCGGGCGGAAGGTTTTTTCTGCCTTGATGTTTGGTTACTTTGCATCTAAGGTAAAGTAACTGGTCTCTGCGGCCAAGAGCAGGCTGACGATAGATAAAGCACAATCTCGAGGTTAAAGCGCTTGATTAAATTAATTCATTACCTGTCCTAAATTTCTTTTGAGCGATCAAAAGAAACAAAAATCGCCGGCTACGTCCTGCCTGGTTAAAGTTTATGCTTCGGCAGGGCTTGTGCTACTCCAGGCATTACTGATGCCGGTATTTGAGGTTATTAGGGGTTTATGCTTTTTAAAATTTGAGAAAAAAGAGCGCGGGGCTGGCAGAAAACCGGGCCAGGGAGTATGGCCTGTGGGCGGAAGGTTTTTTCTGCCTTGATGTTTGGTTACTTTGCATCTAAGGTAAAGTAACTGGCCTCTGCGGCCAAGAGCAGGCCGACAATAGACAAAGCACAATCTCCTGATTAAAGCACTTGATTGCCTGTCCTAAATTTCTTTTAAGCGATCAAAAGAAGTAATTTGAAAGTTATAAGTAGATTCTTGTCATTCCGAACGATAGAGAGGAATCTGCACAGGTTCATAATAAAGCGACAGATTCCTCCTCGTACCTCGTTCGGAATGACAATGGGTGATTGATAAAAAGAGCGCGGGGCTGGCAGAAAACCGGGCCAGGGAGTATGGCCTGCGGGCGGAAGGTTTTTTCTGCCTTGATGTTTGGTTACTTTGCATCTAAGGTAAAGTAACTGGCCTCTGCGGCCAAGAGCAGGCTGACAATAGATAAAGCACAATCTCGAGGTTAAAGCGCTTGATTAAATTAATTCATTACCTGTCCTAAATTTCTTTTGAGCGATCAAAAGAAACAAAAATCGCCGGCTACGTCCTGCCTGGTGAATGTTTATGCTTCGGCAGGGCTTGTGCTACTCCAGGCATTACTGATGCCGGTATTTGAGGTTATTAGGGGTTTATGCTTTGCTTTTTAACTCCCTCAGTTTTGGAGAGGGCCGGGTTTAGGTTCGCTAATCGACAGCTTTCTTCACACACACACACACACACACACACACACACACACACACACACACACACACATCGTAACGGAAAAACATATATAGGTAAGATTTACAAAGCAAAAAAGCCCCTCTCCTTTAGGAGAGGGGTTGGGGTGAGGTAAATTATTTCTTTTTCTGCTGCGCTTGTTGTTGCTGGCGCATCATTTCTTCTAAACGTGCAGAGAAGCCTGATTTTTTCTTTTTAGCATCCTCAGGCTTTGACTTGTTCTCCTGTATTTTGGCGTGGATCTTTTTATCGTCAACCATCAGGCGGATCAGGTATTGCTGACCGAATGTTAACATGTTGGCCAAAAAGTAGTAATAGTTCAAACCTGCCGGGTAGCTGTTCAGCATACCGAAGAAGATAAGCGGCGTAATGTAACCGATATATTTCATCTGGCCGGTAGCGCCTGATAACTGGTTGTTAAAATAAGTGTAGATCAGTGTTGAGATGGTCATCAGCAAACACATTAAGCTGATGTGCGACCAGCCGATTAGCGGCAGTGGCGAAAATGAAAGTACCGCGTCATACGTTGAAAGGTCCTTCATCCATAAAAAGCTCTCGCCGCGCAACTCAAACAAGCTCGGGAAGAAGCGGAAGAAAGCGATCACTATCGGCATTTGCAGCAACAGCGGCAAACAACCACCCAGCGGATTAACGCCTGCCTTTTTGTAAAGCTTCAGGTATTCCTGTTGCAGCAGGGTAGGGTTATCCTCACCAACTTTGGTTTTTATCTCATCCATCTCAGGCTTTAGCACACGCATTTTAGCCATTGACAGGTATGATTTATACGTAAGCGGCGACAATACTACTTTAAGCAAAATAGTAAGCACCAGGATGATCACACCATAGTTCCAGTTAAACTGGTTCAGGGCGTTAAATATAGGTAATACGGCAAAGCGGTTAATGTATTTAAGCGGTCCCCAGCCCATATCAACCTGGTCCTGCAGCTCATACCCCTGGTCTTTAAGGGTGCTGAAGCGGTTAGGGCCAAAGTAAAACTCAAGCGGATAAACGCCGCTTGCATCACGGGATACAGCCAGGTCAGCCTTCATTTGCTTAACATCGGTTTGGGTATTAACATCAGTGCTAACAGCCAGCTTGGCCTTGTCAAAACCTGTTTTGCTGATAATTACGTTCGAGAAAAAGTGCTGTTTGAATGATACCCATTGCACCTTTTTTTCGGTCACATCCTTTTGCTCGTCCTCAGTAACGCTCAGGTGCTCTACATTATCATCCAGCAGTTTGTAATAAACGGTCGAGAACTGACGCTCTTGCGTCATGTCCTTCTCCTGCTTGTGCAGGCTGGCAGCCCAGTTAAGGTTAAGCACGCCGTTGTTGCCTATCAGGGCATCCATACCGGTAGCTTTAATATTAAGGGCAAGCTTAAAGCCCTTATCAGCAAGGGTATATATATAATCAATATATTGTGTTGGGCTGTAGCTCAGGCGCAGGGTTACGGTATTGCGTGCAGCTTGCACCGGCGCAAAGTATAAGGCAGCGGTGTTAAAGCCACGGCCGGCGGTGTTTAAAGTAGTGCCAAAGTTGTTGCCTTCGCCATCAAATAATACCAGTGCTTTTTTATCAAATGTTTTGTAGCCTTTAAGCTCAACTGATTGTACTTTACCGCCCAGGGTATTCAATTCAACCTTAACATCGGCGTTTTCAAGTATTACAGGCTGTGCTTTGCCTGCTAATGCCGCGCCAAATGGGCCTTTCAAGGCAGCCGAATCAACCGGTTGCGGGGTCGCTACGGTTTCAGTTTTTTTAGCAGGAGCCGGTTTTTTGCCGTTTTTTGCCGCTGCTGCAGCTTCTGTACGCTCTTTTTCTTTCTTTATTTCTTCTGGTGATGGTTTGATCAGGTAAAACCCGCCTACCATTATCAGCATGATCAGGAATAGTCCTGTAAATGTATTTCTATCCATTATTTAAAATCGAACAATAATTAATTCTTGCGGGCGTAGGCCAGCGAAGCGGCGACAAAGTTAATAAAAAGTGGATGCGGATTAGCAACTGTTGATTTTAATTCAGGGTGAAACTGCGCGCCTACAAAATATGGGTGGTTTTTAAGCTCAACTATCTCAACCAAACCATTTTCAGGGTTAATGCCTGATGGGATAAGGCCTGCTTCTTCGTACTTTTTCAGGTACTCGTTATTAAACTCATAACGGTGGCGGTGGCGCTCGCTGATATGCGTTTTACCGTAGATAGCTGCCGCTTTTGATCCCTTTTTAAGATCGCATGGGTAAGCGCCCAAACGCATGGTGCCGCCTTTCGCGGTAATGTTTTTTTGTTCCTCCATCATGCTGATCACCGGGTATTTGGTATCAGGGTTCATTTCGGTACTGTTGGCGCTTTCAAGGCCCAATACGTTACGGCCAAACTCAACTACTGAGCATTGCATGCCCAGGCATATGCCAAAGAAAGGTATATTATTTTCGCGCACATAGCGTATAGCTTCAATTTTACCCTCAAAACCGCGTTCGCCAAAGCCCGGCGCTACCAATACGCCGTGCAGGCCTTTAAGGCGCTCAATGGCGTTACCCGGAGTTAATTGCTCTGAGTGTATGTATTCCACCTTAACCTTGCACTCATTTTTGGCACCGGCATGTATAAAGGCTTCGGTAATGGATTTGTAGGCATCAGGCAGTTCAACGTATTTACCTACCAGGCCAATGCGCACTTCGGATGTCGGGTTTTTCAGGCGACCTAAAAAGTCTTTCCAGCTATCTAAAGCAGGCTCGTTTTTATGCGGAAGCTTGAATTTGGTCAGTACCGTTTTGTCTAACTGCTCTTTCAGCATCAGCAAAGGCACATCGTAAATGGTCGACGCGTCTATCGACTCGATAACCGCATTGATATTTACGTTACAGAACAGGGCTATCTTTTTGCGAAGATCCTGTGTTAGGTGATGTTCGGTACGGCAAACCAGTATATCAGGTTGTATACCGTACTCTAAAAGCATTTTTACAGAGTGTTGTGTTGGTTTGGTTTTCAGCTCGCCAGCGGCAGCCAGAAATGGCACCAGGGTAAGGTGTATCACCAGCGAATTGCTTGAGCCAACCTCCCACCTGAACTGGCGTACGGCCTCCACAAACGGCAGCGACTCGATATCGCCCACAGTACCACCAATTTCGGTGATCACGATATCATAATCGCCGCTCTCACCTAAAATGCGAAAGTTGCGCTTGATCTCATCCGTAATATGCGGAACAACCTGTACCGTTTTACCCAAAAAAGCACCCTCGCGTTCGCGGTTGATCACGTTTTGGTAGATACGGCCGGTAGTAATATTGTTTGATTGCGAAGTAGGCGTATTCAAAAAACGCTCGTAATGGCCAAGGTCAAGGTCGGTTTCGGCACCATCCTCGGTAACATAGCATTCGCCATGCTCATAAGGGTTCAGCGTTCCCGGATCGACGTTGATATAAGGGTCGAACTTTTGGATGGTTACACGGTAACCACGCGCCTGTAAGAGTTTAGCTAATGATGCGGAAATAATACCTTTCCCTAACGACGAAGTAACGCCGCCCGTAACAAAAATATACTTGGTCATGTTGTTTTTTGAATTTTGGCGATAGTTTTAACCTCTCGTCAAATTGTTTGTGTACGGGATACAAAGGTAACAAATTTTAACAGTTTTTTGTGGTTGTTGAGAAAATGCGTGATGTTGAAATGTAATTTATTGATTAACAGTTACCCAGCCTGTTTCCTGGTTATCCTTTACCAGATAGTAATTTTTATAGGCTCCAAGTATGGCTACTTTATTGCCTGCTGCCAGTTGGCGTATGCCCGGGGCGTTGGCGGTGTCGGGCCTGTCAAGCAAAGGCTGCGCGTTTTTTAAGGTTATGGTACGCAGGGTATTAATATCTGTAACGCCTTTACTGCTGATGTAGCCGTTCAATCCGTCGGGCAAATGTACCTTATACCATGAGCTTGCCGCGGCCTCAACGGTAAGTACCGTGTTTTTGGGCACATCAATCAAAAAGGTACCCTTATCAGTAGGGGCATTATATATTTTGTTAGAGGTGTTGGCTGTACGTACGGTAGCATTCAGGTTGTTTAACGCCGCTGTTAAAGCGGCAGGTTCGCTTATTTTCCGGTCAACAAACGCCAGCGGATCAATAGCCCCGCCCGAGGTATATATGCCAAAGTGCAGGTGCGATGGCGTATAACGCGCGTTGCCGGTATTGCCTACCAGGCCAATGGTATCGCCGGGCTTTAACGTTTGTCCGTTTTGCACCAGTTGGCTATCCAGGTGTGCGTAATACAATGTGTAATCCTTTCCATCGGGCCTAAAAAATATCACCTTGCCGCCCAGGTTGTTGTTGGTAACATTGTTTACCGTACCGGCCGCGGCCGCTATGGCTGGTGTGCCCTTCGGGGCAAAAATATCAATACCCTCGTGCCTGCGGTTCCCGGCATCGCGGCCGGCACCCCAAAAACTGCCTATATGAGGTTTTCCGACTGCCGATACCGGGAAACCAAGCGACGGCCCGTCGGTAATGGTTAAGGTGTATTCCCCGCTGATCAGCAGTTCGGGTTGCAGCCTGAGCAGGTAATTGCCATCGCGTTTTATTTCATATTCAAGCGGCTTGCCGGTGGTATCAGCAAAGGCTATACGTTTGGTTTCATTACCGTTAATTTCAAACAGATCAGCATAAATATTAATGTTAAGCGGTTTTTTGGTTATGCTGATGCTGAGTTTTTTACCACGCTTAGCGGTAAAGCGCAAAGCGGTACCGCCAGCCTTATCGGCGGCGAAATAGCCCGTTTCTCTGTATGGTATGGTAACATCAAGCGGCTTGGCAATTACCTCGTCGGCCTTAACCAGCCACCGGCTGCCCATGGCGGTACGGTCAAGCCCGGCATCTTTCAGCCTTTGCCCGTAAGCCTCATGCGGCGATTGCTTTTTGAAGATAGCGATGCCGCCCCTGTCACTGCAAGCGCTGAGTGTTATTAATAAGCATACCATCGCAATGATGCCGCGCAACTGTATTTTCATCCCCTTGATATTATTGAAGTAGTAACTTTTGGGGGAGGTTAAAGTTTGAAGAGGATTGCTTAATTAACCCCTCCCTAACCCTCCCAAGGGAGGGAAACTCTAAAAAATAATTCCCTCCCCTGGGAGGGTTAGGGAGGGGTTAGTAAACTATTGATTGCTTCGTACCTCGCAATGACGCGGTTATATTACACTTGTCATTTCGAGCGATAGCGAGAAATCTGCACGCGTTCAATTGCCAAGCGACAGATTTCTCCTCGTACCGGTCAAAATGACAAGATAAATTTTGTTTTTAACTCCCTCTCCTTTAGGAGAGGGCCGGGGTGAGGCTAAAGCTTCAACAACTTTAAATCTTCCGGCGTATCAATGGCGTGGGTTTCCAGTTCTGTTTCGGCAACCTTTATGCGGTAGCCGTTCTCTATCCAGCGGAGTTGTTCGAGTTTTTCGGCGGTTTCGAGTGATGATAGGGGGAGTTTGGTTATTTGCTGCAGTACATCGGCACGATAGCCGTATATGCCTATGTGTTTAAAATAAGTATGAAATTCCAGCCAGTTTTCGGGCTGCTCGCCACGCAGGTGTGGCAGGGGCGAACGCGAAAAATAGATGGCCTCGGATAGTTTGTTGATAACCACCTTGGGCGAGTTGGTATTCAGTAATTCCTGCGTTGTTTTTATGCGTTTGATGAGCGTGGCTATCTGCGTTTGCGCGTTATCAAAGCAATGCGCCAGCTTGCTGATCTGTTCCGGGTCTATATACGGCTCATCACCCTGAATGTTAATGATTACCTCGTATTCCGGGTGCTGTAAAGCTACCTCGGCGCAGCGGTCTGTACCGCTTTGGTGGTCGGCACCGGTCATGATGGCTTGCCCGCCAAAAGCGATAACATGATCGAATATGCGCTCATCGTCTGTAGCAACTATCACAGCGGAAAGGTCAATACATTTAGATGCCTGCTCGTAAACACGCTGTATCATGCTCTTACCCGCGATGTCAACCAATGGCTTGCCCGGAAAACGGCTCGACGCGTAACGTGCAGGTATTATACCGAGAACAGAGCCCCTCCCGGCTTCCCCTAAAGGGGAGGAGATATTTTGCATATTTGATATATCGCTCATTATATATTGTAGTTACTCAAGTCCCCCTTCAGGGGGATTTAGGGGGCTGTGGCTTGTTATTTTAAAACAACCCGTGTATCTCCCTCTCGATCATTTGCACAATAGTAGCCATGTCCTCAGTGTTGTTGGCAAAGTCGAGGTTATCCTTATCCAGTATCAGCAATTTACCCAGGTCATAGCCGTTTATCCATTTCTGGTATTTTTCGTTCAGTTTTGAAAGGTAATCCAGCCTGATGCCGCTTTCGTACTCGCGACCGCGTCGTTGTATATTGTTCACCAACGTAGGTACCGATGCTTTTAAATATACCAGCAGGTCGGGCGGTTTAATAAACGAGGTAATATTATCAAATATGGAGCGGTAGTTTTCATAATCGCGCGAGGTCATCAGGCCCATATCGTGCAGGTTCTCGGCAAAAATAAAGGCGTCCTCGTAAATGGTACGGTCCTGTATCACATTGCGGCCGCTTTTTTGTATCTCCATTATCTGGCGGTAGCGGCTGTTCAAAAAGTAGATCTGCAGGTTAAAGCTCCAGCGCTTCATATCGCTGTAAAAATCTTCAAGGTAAGGGTTATTGTCAACCGCCTCAAAAAGTGGTTCCCAGCCATAATTTTTTGCCAGCATTTCGGTGAGGGTAGTTTTACCGGCACCTATGTTTCCTACAATAGCAATGTGCATGTGTGGTGTATGTTGTTAATAGTTCATGGTTGATAGTTCATAGTGAATGTTTGCGGCCATGAACCATTATCCATTTGCTATGAACCATTAAATATACACCAACAACCCTTAACTGTCAAAAAAGTTGTGAGGTGTTGCGTATAAGTACTCCTGTTTACGGGAATGTTTGCCCGGGTGTTAGAATTTTCTGAAACCGATGATCTCGCGCACCTCGCGGATGGTTCTGCCGGCGCTTTCGCGGGCCTTTTCGGCACCCAAACTGGCCACACGGCTAAGATAAACGCTATCGCCGGCAATATCGTTTATGCGTTCGCGGATCGGCGCTGTAGCATTTACCATATCCTCGGCAAGCTGCTTTTTAAGGTCGCCGTAACGCACCTGCATCGTGTTATACAGGTTGTCAAAATGCTTGTATGTATCCTCGGTTGATACCACTTTCATCAAATCGAACAGGTTTTGTATTTCCTGTGGTTTTTCCTGGTTCTCAACGGTGGGGCCACTGTCAGTAACGGCGCGCATTACTTTTTTGCGGATCACCTCAGGCGTGTCAGACAGATAAACGGCATTGCCCTCACCTTCTGATTTGCCCATTTTGCCCTTACCATCCAACCCCGGAATTTTTACAAGGTTGCTGCCATAAGTAAAGGCATATGGCTCAGGAAAATAATCATTATTATACAGCCTGTTAAAACGGTTGCCAAAGGTGCGTGCCATTTCAAGGTGCTGCTCCTGATCTTTACCCACAGGTACCTTAGTGGCTTTATGGATGATGATATCCGCCGCCATTAATACCGGGTAGGTAAGCAGGCCGGCATTTACGTTATCAGGCTGCGCGCGTACTTTATCTTTAAAGGATGTGCTGCGTTCCAGCTCGCCCAGGTAAGCGTTCATATTAAGATACAGGTACAATTCGGCAACCTCGGGCACGTCTGATTGTACATAAATGGTAGCTTTCTCCGGATCAATGCCAGCGGCAAGATATTCTACCAGTACCTGTTTTACATTGTTATGCAGGTTGGCAGGGGTTGGGTGCGTGGTTAGCGAGTGCAGGTCGGCAATAAAAAAGTAGCAGTTATACTCATGCTGCATCTTTATAAAATTCTGTATCGCACCGTAATAATTGCCTAAATGTAAATTTCCGGTAGACCGTATACCACTAACAACTGTTTCCATAGGGGCGAAAGTAAGAATTTTTATATTTTTGGCACCGATGAAAATGTTTTTGAGAAAGGCCCACGCCAGATTTTACCGGTACAGCGTAGGCTTTTTTTACTTCGTTTTCTGGCCTTTGCTTTATTATTTATCCCGTAAACCCGAGCGTTATTTTAATATGAATAAAGTGCGCCGCGCCTGGGGTTTCATCAGTTCGCTGGTAGCGGGTATTACTTACAATATCGATCTGGAACAAAAGATTGACTGGAGCCGTACCTACATCATTTGCCCTAACCATACCTCAAATTTGGATATTACGGCCATGAGCATCGCCATAAAAAACAATATTTGTTTTATGGGTAAGGATGAGTTGCTGGATGGCCTGGTTACCGGGCTTTTTTTTCGCACCATTGATATACCGGTAAACCGCGAAAGCAAAATGTCATCATTCCGCGCCTTCAAGGCTACTGCCGAGCGTTTGCAGAAGGGCGTTACCATGATCATTTTTCCCGAAGGTACCATACCTGATATTTATCCGCCCGAGATGATCTCCTTTAAAAACGGTCCGTTCAGGCTGGCTATTGAGCATAAAATACCCATCATCCCGGTAACATCACTCAACACCTGGAAAATTTTATGGGACGACGGACTTAAATATGGCAGTAAACCGGGCGTTTGTAATATATTTGTACATAAGCCTGTTGAAACGGCACATTTAACCATTGATGATACCGATGCCCTGCGCGATCAGGTGCACAGCATCATTCAACAAAAACTGCATACCGCATGACCATTGATAAAGATACCGTTGACAAAATAGCACACCTTGCCCGCCTTGAACTGGCTGATACTGAAAAAGAGGAACTGATGAAGGACATGAGCCAGATACTCGACTTTATGGCCAAACTGAACGAGGTTGATACGGCTGGCGTTGAGCCGCTGGTGTATATGACCACCGAAGACAATGTGCTGCGTGAGGACGTGGTAAAACAGGAAATAACCACCGAGCAAGCCCTGCTTAACGCGCCTAAGCATGATGAAAGCCACTTTTTGGTAGCTAAGGTAATTGAGCGGTAGTTCTTTAGTCCGAAAGTAGGTAAAACGGAAAGTCCGGAAGTAAAGAGTTCTTATAGAAACTTTCGGTTTTACGGACTTCCCAACTTTCTGACTTTACTTGTAACAATTCCACCCTAACCACAGTCAAACCAATAAAAACGCATGCAGCCACTTATTACCCTTAAAGATATAGGCCGTAAATATGTTATCGGTACCGAGGTTATTCACGCGCTGAAATCAGTTTCGTTGAGTATCAACAAGGGCGAGTTTGTGGCTTTGATGGGGCCTTCGGGTTCGGGTAAGTCAACATTGATGAATATTCTGGGCTGTTTGGATACCCCAACCAAGGGCGAATATATACTGAACGGCATTAACGTAAGCCACATGACGGATGATGACCTGGCCGAGGTACGCAACGCCGAGATCGGGTTTGTTTTTCAAACATTTAACTTGCTGCCCCGCAATACCTCGCTCGAGAATGTGGCCCTGCCGCTGGTTTATGCCGGCATCAGTAAAACCGACAGGCTGGCCCGCGCGCATAAAGCGCTGGATAATGTAGGCCTTGGCCACAGGGTTGATCACCGGCCTAATGAGCTTTCGGGCGGGCAGCGTCAGCGCGTAGCCGTAGCCAGGGCACTCATCAACAATCCATCAATTATTTTGGCCGATGAGCCCACCGGTAACCTTGATACCAAAACCTCTATCGAGATAATGGGCCTGATTGAGGATATACACGCCAAAGGCAACACCATTATACTGGTAACGCACGAGGAGGATATAGCACAGCACGCGCACCGTATTGTACGTATGCGCGATGGGCTGATTGAAAAGGATTATGAAAACCCCGATATACATACCGTATCAAAAGAACGGGAAGTATTATAAAAACAAAAGAGCCGCTTTTCGTAGCGGCTCTTTCTTTTTAGTAACTTTTCTCCATACTCACTTATACTCGGTGATACCGTCTTGCCATTCTTTCAGGTAGCCACACATAAGCGTTTTTTAAACAATGTGCGCAAAAAAAGCGGCGGATAGGTAAGAAAAACAATAGCGCTCCGAGAGGATTGGTTTTGCTCTCGAAATGATAAGGTGCGCCACATGTGCACCTTAACGTTGATTTTTCGATTTTCATAAAAAAATTAGATAATAAACACAGCCCGGCCACATTACTATGGCAAAGCTTCATACTCACAATATATTCCTCAGTTATAATTTAGGTTTTTATGTATTTGGTGCTACATAATAACGCTGTATTAAAGCAAATTTTCGGCCAATTGTTTCGATGTGAATTTTAACGATGTTTAAGGTGTTGATTTACAGTTATAAAAAATTATCTATAATGTAACAGGGTGGGGTTAGTGTACTGGCTAATATAAACTCTGTGTTAACAAAATAATGCAACTTGTAATACACTAAGTGTATTAAATTGATATTAACATGCTTATAAGCGCTTAAAAATCCTATTTTTAGCGCCGCTAAAATTGATGCAGCAAGATCAGTTTTTCGATCAATAATTAACGTAAAAATGAAAGTTTTAAAATTCGGAGGAACATCAGTAGGCAGCCCTGAAAGGATGAAAAAGCTGCTTGACATTGTTGATGCTTCTCAGCGTCAGATCGTGGTGCTTTCGGCAGTGTCGGGCACAACAAACAGTTTGGTTGAAATTGGAAAGGCATACCTTGCAGGCGACAAGCCAAAGGCAGCCTTGTTAATTGCTGCATTAAAGGATAAGTACCAGTTTTTTATACAGGAGCTTTTTGCCGGTGAGCAATACCTGGCACAGGGTAAAGAGGTGATTGATTACCATTTTAACCTGCTTAGCGGCCTGGCTAATGATCTGTTTACCAATATCGAAGAAAAAGTAATATTGGCACAAGGCGAACTGCTGTCAACCACGCTGTACCATGTTTATCTTAAAGAGATAGGCGTACCATCGGTACTGCTGCCTGCGCTTGATTTTATGAAGATAGATGAGGATAACGAGCCCGTGGTTGATTACATTACCTCGCACCTTACCCCGCTGCTTGAAAAACATCCGGAGAATAACCTGTTCATCACCCAGGGTTATATTTGCCGCAACAGCTTTGGCGAAATTGATAACCTGCGCCGTGGCGGCAGTGATTATACCGCATCACTTATAGGGGCGGGCATACGCAGCGAGGAAGTGCAGATATGGACAGATATTGACGGTATGCACAATAACGACCCGCGCATTGTTAAAGGTACGCAGCCCATCGCTCAGCTATCATTTGACGAGGCTGCCGAGCTGGCCTATTTTGGCGCTAAAATATTGCACCCGCAAAGCGTTTTCCCGGCGCAGCGGTATAAAATACCTGTACGTTTGCTGAACACCATGGATCCGCAGGCAAAGGGTACCCTGATCACTAACGAGAGCGAAAAGAACAAGATAAAATCAATTGCCGCCAAGGATGATATTACGGCCATCCGTATACAATCAACCCGAATGCTGCTGGCATATGGTTTTTTAAGGCGCGTTTTTGAGGTATTTGAGCGTTATAAAACCTCTATCGATATGATCACTACCTCAGAAGTGGCCGTATCATTAACCATTGACGATACTACTTATATAAAAGATATTGAGGCCGAGCTTACTACATTTGGCAGTGTTGAGATTGAAAAGCATCAAACCATTATATGTGTAGTAGGTGATTTTGGTACCGATAAGCATGGTTATGCCGCGCGCGTACTTGAGGCTATTAAGCATATTCCGCTGAGGATGATATCATACGGCGGCAGCGAGCACAACCTGTCGTTACTGGTAAAAACTGATGAAAAAACAGAAGCGCTGCGCAGTTTGCATAGTCGCTTATTTTAATGGCTGTTAATGTATAGCCTGTTTAAGCAGGTAAATAATTTGATAGATAAGATGTTTAACGATAATGTTATAAACCGTTTCCGGGGTTTGGAAACACCTTTTTATTACTACGATCTGGATTTGCTGCGCCGTACGCTGGCCGCGTGCAGCCAGGCATCGGGTAAGTATGGTTTTCATGTACATTATGCCATGAAAGCCAATTTTGACGGGCAGGTTTTAAAAACCATTCAATCATACGGTTTTGGTGCCGATTGCGTGAGCGGTAACGAGGTGCTTACGGCCCTGAAGTATGGTTTTGATAAAAACAAGGTAGTATTTGCCGGTGTAGGTAAATCAGACAAAGAGATAAAAGCCTCGCTGGATGCGGATATATTCTGCTTCAACGTAGAGTCGGTGCAGGAGATGGAGGTGATCAATGAGCTGGCTGCAGCGCGAGGCAAGAAACCACGCATAGCCATCCGCATAAACCCCAATGTTGATGCGCATACCCATCATTACATTACCACCGGGCTTGATGAAAATAAGTTCGGTATAAACACCTGGCAGCTTAATGATGTTGCCGAGCAATTGCGTAAAAGCGCCAACCTCGAATTTATCGGCATACACTTTCACGTTGGTTCGCAAATTACCGATATGGAAGTGTTCAAGAGCCTTTGCATGCGCATAAACGAGATACAAACGTGGTTTGAGGACCGTGGCTTTACCATAAAAGTGCTTAACGCCGGCGGTGGTTTAGGGGTTGATTACTACAGTCCTGACAATAATAACGTGGCCGATTTTGAAAGCTACTTTAAGGTATTTCATGATTTTTTAAACGTTAAGCCGGGCCAGGAGGTGCATTTTGAGCTGGGCAGGGTACTGGTAGCGCAATCATCGGCCCTTGTATCGCGCGTGTTGTATGTTAAAAACGGGCAGCGTAAAAATTTTTTGGTGCTGGATGCCGGCATGACCGAGTTGATACGCCCCATGCTATACCAGGCCTACCACCAGATAGATAATTTAAGCCGCTCGCCTGAGAATGTTATTGACGCGGTTAAGTACGATGTGGTTGGCCCGATTTGCGAAAGTACTGACTGTTTTCGAAAGGATGTGGAGCTGCCGCAATCATACCGCGGCGATATCATAGCGGTACGTACCGCCGGCGCTTACGGGCAGGTAATGGCCTCGGGTTATAATTTGCGAGATAGTATTCAAAGCGTGTATTCTGAATAGGCTATAGGCTGCTTTAGCGGTTGTAAACAATCACGGCAACGTCAGCTAATGGCCATGCGTTAAATTGATTGCCGCATTGCCAAATATTATGTATACCTTGCGCGCTTTAATAACAATACAATGCAAAAACAAGGAACAGTAAAATTCTTCAATGTAACAAAAGGTTTCGGCTTTATAGTGCCTGACAATGGCGAGCAAGAAATTTTTGTACATTCAACCGGCCTTATCGATGAGATACAGGAGAACGACAAAGTGGAGTTCGAGGTTGAGAACGGCCGTAAAGGCTTGAATGCGGTAAAAGTAAAAGTTATATAATAATATATATTTTTTATTGATCGTCTACAAAAGCACCGGTATGTTACCGGTGCTTTTTTTATGCCAGTAACCAGGCGGCTAAAGCACCTGCGAGTGTAGCCAAAAAGTTTACCATATTGTTGCCCAGGCGATGCTTGCGTTCAAGCACGGCGCCTAATAGCGAGTCGGTTAAATTGCCGGTCAGGCCGCTCAGGGTCAGCACGGCAAAGCTCCATCCCCAGCCAAAATATATAGCATATACAGCGGCTATCACCATGCTTGCGGCAATGCCCAGCAGTGTGCCCTCAAGGCTTATTACCCCGTCAAGCCCGCGCGCGTCCTTTTTAAGGGTAATAATGTTATAAAATTTACGGCCATATACCATCCCCAGTTCGCTTGATGCCGTATCGCCGGATGCTGTGGCGAAAGCGGCGGCTATCATCATTGTAAACAGCGTTTTGTATCCGGGCAATAATAGTATTAGTATGGCCAATATTGCTGCCATACCGCTATTGGCCAGTACCTGCCGGGAATCACGCGGGGCATTAATATTATCGGCCCCGGTTTGCTGCTTTAATGCTTTTTTGTGCGATGTAACCGCCGTACCGATGATGAAGAATACCGTCATCAGCATAACCCCTGTAAAACCGCCCGCGGCAAACAGCAGCAAAGCCACCACAACGCCGGTAAGGGCTGCCAAAGGGGTAAGCTTGTGTTTAATAAGGGCAAAGGTAACACCCGCTGTAAGTAACGCCGCCAGTAAAAGGTATGAAGTGGTGTTGTTCATGGTTAAGCATCAAATATAAATTATTTACTTTGCCACTTAATATGAGCGATATTTTAGGACAGGCTATACATAATTACTACCACGGCGATAAAACCAGCAAGCTTTGGATATATAACCGCTATGGCCCAAGGGAGGAGATGCCCGTGAAAACCTATTTCAGGGGCGAGGATGATATGCCCGATCTGGAATGGTGCGCGCTTAACAGATGTGAGGGTACCGTGCTTGATATTGGTGCAGGTGCGGGCAGCCATAGTTTGGTTTTGCAACAATGGGGTACAGAGGTAACCGCACTCGAGATATCTCCGCTTGCCGCGGAGGTAATAACCGGCAGGGGGGTACGCAATGTATTGCAGGCGGATATTTTTACTTATGCCGACAGGAAGTTCGACACGCTTTTACTGCTGATGAACGGTATTGGCCTTGCCGCCAGCCTGGATGGCATGCGCCGTTTTTTGCGCCATGCCAAAACTTTGCTTAATGATGGCGGGCAATTGTTGTTTGATTCGTCTGACGTGAGTTACCTGTATGCCGATGGCTTGCCTGATGACGGGTATTATGGTGAGATATGGTACCAATACGCTTATAAAGGGCAGCGTACCGATTGGTTTAGCTGGCTTTATGTTGATGAACAAACCATGCTTAAAATTGCCGCCGAAGAAGGCTGGAATACCGAGGTGATTTTTGAGGATGAATATGGCCAATACCTCACCCGGCTTACTTTAAATAGTTGATTGTAAGTAAACGGCAATTAACTTTAACTTAACGTAAAAAACCATTCCCTTTAATTAAAATGTATTTTTTTTTATATTTAATTACGTAAAAGCCAGTTACCTTCACGCAAGCGACCCTGATAAACACTTTACTATTGCTGCAAGATGCCAAATAAATTGCCGGCCTTAATTGGGCGATTGATAGGCGAGCGCACGGCTTTTGTACTGGAGCAGCGTATTTTTCATACCATCTGCACGGTAACGCTGTTAGCGCTTTTCCTTAATACTATTGTCAATTATTTTCTGGATATGCCTTACCTGGCCATGCTTATGGTGGCAGGTATTGCGCTTGTATCAATAGCCTATTATTTATCAAGGTACCGCAGGCTTTTTAGCAGCAGTATCGTTATTTATAATATTTTCAGCAACTGCCTGCTTATAGCCAATTTTTTCAATAATTCGGGCACGCAGGGGCCTACCATGCTTATTTTTTTATTAGCCTGTTTTATCAATATATCGGTAGTGCCTAAAAAGCAGTATTGGTTTTGGATAAGCATCAACATTATTATTATGCTTACGCTGATAGGGCTGGAGTATTTTGATGCCGACCTTGCCCCGGTCAGCTATCCCGACAGGGAAAGCCGCTTTATTGATATGATGTATTCATACCTGGTAATTGCCATCATTATATCGATAGTTACCACCTATGTTAGGCGGAGCTATAATTTTGAGCGTTTACAGGTAGAGCATAAGGCCGATGAACTGGAGCAGGCCAATATTACCAAAAACAAGCTGTTCTCCATACTCGCGCATGACCTTCGCGCACCACTGAGCTCCATACAAAACTACCTGGAGATACTGTCTGAACTAAAGCTGGATGAAAGCGAGCGTATGTCTATCAAAAAGGAATTGCTCAATACCACCCAAAATACGCAGAAAATGCTGTCGAACCTGCTGATGTGGACTAAATCGCAAATGGAAGGTGTTACCGTTAACCTGGCAACCGTTAAATTGAGCGATGTGCTGCAAACCACTTTGCAGATACAAAAGAATGAGGCGCAGCATAAAGGTATTACCCTGGTTAATAACCTACAGGATGACGCCCTTGTGGTTGCCGACCCGGATATGTTGCAGCTTATTGTACGCAACCTTGTAAATAACGCCATTAAGTTCAGTAAAACGGGTGGCGAGATAGAGGTGCGATCGGCCTATGAAGACGGTGAATGCTGTATCAGCATAATTGATAAGGGCATAGGCATACCCGCCGAGCAGCAGGCTGAAGTATTCTCGATACGCGGACGATCAACCTATGGTACACGTAACGAAAAAGGGGTGGGCCTTGGCTTGTTGCTGTGCAAGGAGTTTGCCGAGCTACAGGGTGGCAAAATATGGTTTTCAAGTGAGCCGGGCAAAGGTACTACCTTTTGCCTCGGCCTAAAGGTTCACAGCGGCGATAGCTTTATAAAAAGCGATCTGCAGGCCGCCGCAAACGTTAATTAAATATCCTGTTATTTTAAGATAGCCTTGGTAGCGCCGTATCCAAATTTTTCTTTTCGGGCATCCATAAACGTTTGCACCTTATTGTTGCGGCCCAGCGCTTTATGTAGTTCGTGCCTTAAAATACCATTGCCCGCGCCGTGTATAAATACAATCTCAGGCAGTTGATGAACAATGGCCGCGTCAAGCTTTTTGTTAAAATGGTCAAGCTGTATCTTCAAAATTTCGGCACTGCCTAAAAAGTGATGGTCGTCGCGCAGTTTTTCAATATGCAGGTCAACCTCGTTATCGGGTTTGCCTATAATCTCAGTCTTTTCTTCGGCGGTCTTAAAAAAGCTTTCCTTTAGTTTACCGGCATCAATTACCAGTTCATCCTCATCAAGCCTGAACAGCCAGCCCTGCGCGCCGGTTACGGGCAGCTTTTGTTTGGCACCGGCAAAATCCTTTGCCTTAAATTTTTCGGTATACACCAATGGTGCCGGTGGCTGCACGTTTTGCGTGGTATGGTAAATAATGCCGAAACTTAGTTTAGGCCAAACCTGCAGATCAGCCAACTGCGCCGAATAAACCTGTATGCTTGATCTGGGTTGTAAAATGCCGGCATACTCACCCTTGAATTGCTTGTCGCGTTCGGTATGCAGCGAAACCAATAGTTGAAACGAGGTAGTATTTATCAGTTGAAAATGCGCTACCGAGCTGGCACGTGTATCGGGCACGGCGGCAAGATATATCCCTCTGCTTATAAATTCACCGGCAGGCATCACTACGGTTTCAGCAATTTTGGTATTGCTGTTATTTTCGGCATCCATGTGCCCGTATACTGATGTTACCTTGCTGGCCATTACGGGTATCTCAAAACCATCATCGCCGGTAACACCTATCATCTGTTCATCAATAATACGGGTAACGTAGCCTTCCAGCTTTTCATCAATAAAACGTACAAAATCGCCTAACTTATGCTTCATGCCTCAAAGTTACGGCATCGGGGTCAATAAGTAACATCCTGCCGTCATTTACTCAGGCGTATATTTATTTCCAAATAAAATAAGTGGCTTAACTTATAAGGTAAAAAGCAAGCTAATTGCAGTGAATAGTGCGTTTTATGTTTTTTAAGTATAATTTTGATGTACGCTTACTAAGTATCTATCACAAATATTTTATGACAATAGTGCCTGCCAAACAGCCCGAGAACGAGGTTTTTTTTAAACTGTTTGTACATAACCTTAACCGGCTGTACTTTGGCAAATGTTATCTTGCAGGTAAAATAGACGATCTGATCACGCTGGCCTCAATTAAATCGCTTAAATTGGGTTTAGAAGAGTTTGCCGATGATATTAAACGGGAGATAGACAGGATGGAGGTGATATACAGCATCATTGGCGAAAAGCCGTCTGACGCGAACTGTAACCCGATAAAATCTATTGTTCGTGATAATTTTTGTTTGGATGAGCCGCAAGATATGCCGGTAATAGTTGATACCGATATTATACTGTATTTACAGATGCTGGAACACATCAACATTAGTGCCTGCCGGATGCTTAAACTACTTGCCGACAAGCTTGAACATGCCGATGTAAAACAATTGCTTGTGGAGTGTTTTGACGAGGCCGTTGATAACGATGGCCTGTTTGAGCTGATCGCCAAAGAGTATCTGGGTGTTGAATAATTAAGCGTTAATGAGCGGTATAAATCAAAAGTTACCCATACTTTATGACTTTTTGGTAGACAATTATTCAGTACTTAAAGCTGAATTAGTTGATCTAATCCATCACCCGGAAAAAATTGATGATACAAATAAATTCGCTTCATTGTTAGCCGAGCTTAACAGCCCTGATTTTGTTGAACCCTTGCTGCAAAAAATTAATCACTCCATCGATACTGATGTATGGCGTGCTGATTTTATGTATGCTGCTATTGAGATCATCGATAACATAGATCAGGATTTTGACATTCCTGCCGGGTTAATGGAGAACTTGATTGATTGGCTTTTAAACAATACCGGCGAACTGGCATGGAAAGCCGCATCACTATTAAAATATAATGAGAGCGAACAAGCTAACGAAGGCCGGTTGCAAAAACTGCAAAGTTATGATAGCTTTTTCTTAGTATATGTAGAATGTATATTAGGCTTATTGCGAAGTAGTGAGGGCAAATATATTGACGTTATCAGGCAAATAGCCAATGACCCTGACCGGGCTAAGGAACTTAAAGAATTCTGTGAAGAGGTACTTGAAAAATATGATGATAGCATATAATTGAAATACCTAACTTGCATTAAATTTAGCTGACCTCATACACTATGCTTAAAAAATTACTCATTACTACGCTGCTTGGCGCTGCGGTTTGCCAAACCCAGGCGCAAAGCCTCTACATGCCGCGCGATATTAAGGCGGCCTTTGCCAAACAAACCCGCTCGCCTGATGGTAAGCCCGGTAAAAATTACTGGCAAAACCGCGGCCGTTACAACATTACCGTAACGGTTGACCCTGCAACACGCAACGTTAAAGGTACCGAGCAGATTACCTACATTAACAACAGCCCGGATACGCTACGCTTGTTAAACCTGAAATTTATACTGAACACGCACCGCCCCGGTGCCGCCCGCTTTTCGGCAACCCAGGCTGATTACCTGACCGAGGGTATCCAGGTGGATAAGATGCAAATAAACGGTAGTACACAAAAGTGGAACAACGCGCCATCAGGCACCAACCGCGGCGTACGTTTAGCTAAACCGCTAAACCCGGGCGATTCGCTGAAGCTGGATATTGACTGGCATTTCCAGGCATCGGTACAAAGCGGCCGGGAAGGGATGCTCAACCCGTCAACCATGTTCCTGGCGTATTTTTATCCGCGTATAGCCGTGTATGATGATTACAATGGCTGGGACACCCTGGAGTTTTTAGACGCGCAGGAGTTTTACAACGATTTTAACGACTATACCCTTAACGTAAAAGCCCCAAAGAATTTTATAGTTTGGGCTACCGGCACCCTGCAAAATGCCAAGCAGGTACTACAGCCTGAGTATTACAAGCGCCTGCAAAAATCATTCACAAGCGACTCGACCATCCATATCGCTACGGCTGATGACATTGCCAAAAAGAAAGTAACCGCGCAGAACGACCTGAACACCTGGACGTGGACCTGCACCAATATTAGCGATGTGGCCCTGGCCGTAAGCGATAATTATGTGTGGGATGCCGCCAGCGTAATCGTTGACCCGAAAACCAAGCGCCGTGCCAGTATGCAGGCCGCCTTTGCCGATTCGGCTGCTGATTTTCATAAAGTGGTGCAATTTGGCCGCCATACCTTGAGCTGGTTATCGCAAAACTGGCCGGGCGTACCTTATCCGTTCCCTAAAATGACATCAGTAATGGGTTTTGCCGATATGGAATACCCGATGATGTGTAACGACAGCCATACCGATAGTTTTGATTTTACCCAGTTTGTGCAGGATCACGAAGTTGCCCATACCTATATGCCGTTTTACATGGGTATAAATGAAAGCCGCTATGCCTTTATGGACGAGGGCTGGGCAACCACCTTTGAATTGCTGATAGGCACGGCCGAGTTTGGCAAACAAAAGGCCGAAAGCCTGTTCAAGCAGTTTCGTGTGGCAGGCTGGATCAACAACAAATCAACTTTTCAGGATCTGCCCATTATCACCCCATCCAGCGAGTTGCGCATGGGTTATGGCAATAATGCTTACGGCAAACCAGCGCTAAGTCATTTAGCGTTGAAGGATATGCTGGGCGATGAGCTGTTTAAAAAAGCGCTGCATGGCTATATGGATCGCTGGAATGGCAAACACCCAATTCCGTGGGATTACTTTAACTCCATGAGCAATGTATCAGGCCAGGATCTTACTTGGTTCTTTAACAACTGGTACTTTACCAATTACTACATCGATCTGGCTATACAGGGCGTTAACAAAGCTGATGGCGGCTACAGCCTCGCGGTACAAAACGTAGGGGGCTTCGCGGTACCGTTTGATGTTAAGATCACTTATGCCGATGGCAGTACCGAAAGCGTGCATCAAACTGCCGCTGTTTGGAAGGCAGATCAAAAACAGGCTTCGATAGCCCTTAAAACAAACAAAGCCATACAAAGCGTAACGCTTGATGGCGGCATATTTATGGATGCTACCGTTAAGGATAACACCTTTAAACTATAACAGCAGCAACTGTAAAATAAAAAACCCGGCCGGTAAATGGTCGGGTTTTTTATTTATATGGTTAACGTTATGAGTTTTGTATAGCGTTGTTCCAGTTGTTGGCGGTATCTTTAACGGCACCTTTGGCTTCACCGGCATATTCGCTGCCTTTAGCTTTTGCGGTATCTGCAAGCGTGTCGGTATAGTCAGATACGTTTTCGCTAACGTGCTGAAATTTTGATTTAGCACGGTCAACAATATCATTGCTGTAATCTTTTACAGTTGATGCTGCCTTGCTTGCTTTCTCTTTGGTAGTTTCAAGCAGGTCGCTAAAATAATCAGCAATTTCATCACGGGTTGCTTTACCGCTATCCGGTGCCAGCAATAATGCTGCTGCCGCACCTGCTGCTGCGCCTATTAATAACGCGGCAACTAATTTTGATTGATCTTTCATGTCTTTCCTTCCTTTTTATAGATGATTCTAAGGTCTAACAAAATAGGATAGCGCTGGTTTAGATTATTTTATAAAAAGTTAAATACAGTAAATTGACTTGCCATAAATAAAATTAGATTTGTTAAAGGTGATCATGCTAATTGCACTCTGTTGACCATCCCGTATTGACCCGGTCAGCCTTTAATTGTACATTTGTATATTAATTCAATATAGATTGATGTCTGAAGAACTTGAACACGTAAAGTGCCTTATTATAGGCTCTGGTCCGGCGGGATATACTGCCGCTATATATGCCGCCCGTGCCGATCTTAAACCGGTATTATACACAGGTATGCTTGCCGGCGGCCAGCTTACCCAAACTACCGAGGTAGAAAATTATCCCGGTTATCCCGAAGGTATTTTGGGCCCCGAGATGATGCAGAACTTTGAAAAGCAGGCATCACGTTTGGGTACCGATATCCGTTTTGGTTATGTAAGTTCGGTTGATTTTGCAAGCTTGCCGCATAAAGTGGTGGTTGACGAAAGCAAAACCATCCTTGCCGATACGGTTATCATTTCAACCGGTGCATCGGCAAAATGGCTGGGTTTGGAGTCTGAACAAAAATATAACGGCTTTGGCGTATCTGCCTGTGCCGTGTGCGATGGTTTCTTTTTCCGCGGGCAGGATGTAGTCATAGTAGGTGCCGGTGATACCGCTGCCGAAGAAGCTACTTACCTCGCTAAACTTTGCCGCAAGGTATACATGATCGTTCGCCGCGACGAATTCCGTGCCTCAAAGGCAATGGTTCACCGCGTATTGAATACGCCTAACATCGAAGTATTGTACAATACCGAAACCAAGGAGATACTGGGCGATGGCCAGACAGTGAACGCTGTTAAGGTGATCAACAACCAAACCAACGAGGAAACCAACCTTGACGTTACAGGCTTTTTTGTTGCTATCGGCCACCACCCGAATACCGAGATCTTTCGCGGATGGATCAACATGGACGAAACAGGCTACATCATCACCAAGCCCGATTCATCTGAAACTAATATTGAAGGTGTATTTGCCTGCGGCGATGCGCAGGATCATATTTACCGCCAGGCTATTACCGCCGCCGGTTCAGGATGTATGGCCGCCATTGATGCCGAGCGCTACCTGGCTGCTAAGGAGCACGTAGTAACCGCTTAATATCACATAAGTAAAAATACAGCAAGGCCATGTTCATTAATTTGAATATGGCTTTTTGCTTATATGGCAATATTTTAACCCGAATCTCCTTTTAGCTATACCGCTTTTGTAATAATTGAGTAACAGGATTATTAATATGGCAAAATCTGCTATATTCACCACATCATAATTATATAAACTATTCGTTTTTAAATTGATGTATAAAAAAATTGCTTTACTGCTTCCCATGGCTTTTAGCGTTTTTACGAACCCGCTATCCGCCCAAAAGCTCAATACCGATCTTAATATAATACCTGTACCTGTATCGGTACGTAAAACCGCCGGAGAGTTTGTATTAAGCAGGCAAACCACATTGCTTGCCGATACGGTAAGCAACAAGGCCGTTCAGTTTCTGGCTGATTTTTTAAAGACCGGCGCAAATCTGGCCATTTCACCGCAGCATAATGCCGGTAAAAATATTAACAACAGTATTGTGCTTACCTCAACAGGTACCGAAAATATGCCGGCCGATGGCTACCGCCTTACCATTACGCCCGAAAAGGTAACCATTGCAGGCAAGGGTGCCGGTTTATTTTATGGCATACAATCATTTATCCAATTATTCCCTGATGATAGGGCAGGTGCTATAAAACTGCCATCGGTTGTGGTGGATGATTATCCGCGCTTTGGCTACCGTGGCTTTATGCTTGATGTATGCCGCCATTTTTTTACGGTAGAGGCGGTTAAAAAATACATTGATCTGATGGCTTATTACAAGCTGAATAATTTTCACTGGCATTTAACGGACGATCAGGGTTGGCGCATCGAGATCAAAAAATACCCTAAGCTAACCCAGGTTGGCAGCCGCAGGGCGCAAACGGTTATTGGTAACTACCACGACCGTACGCCACAGCAATATGACAATACGCCGCATGGCGGTTATTACACCCAGGAACAAATACGTGAGGTGGTTAAGTATGCTGCCGACCGTTACATAACTGTAGTGCCCGAAATTGAAATGCCGGGCCACGCCATGGCCGCGCTTGCCGCTTACCCCGAGTTAAGCTGCGACCCAAGCCAGACTTATAAAGTGGCCGAAACCTGGGGCGTATTTGAAAATGTTTTTTGCCCAAGCGAAAAAACGTTCTCCTTTTTGCAGGATGTGCTGACCGAAGTGATTGAGCTTTTTCCGAGCAAGTATATTCATATCGGGGGGGATGAGGTACCCAAGGAGGCTTGGAAAAAATCGACCTTTTGCCAAAAACTGATCCGCGACCTGAAGCTGAAGGACGAGCATGGTTTGCAAAGCTATTTTATACAACGTATGGAAAAGTTTGTGAATGCCAAAGGCCGCAGCATCATCGGTTGGGATGAGATATTGGAGGGCGGCCTTGCGCCAAACGCCACCGTAATGAGCTGGAGGGGCGAGTCGGGCGGTATTGAGGCGGCACAGCAAAAGCATAACGTTATCATGACACCCGGCACCAATGGTCTGTACCTCGATCACGCGCAGGATAAGCTTTACCGCGAGCCATTCGGCATAGGCGGTTACGCGCCGCTTGCAAAAACGTACAGCTATAACCCAACACCCGGCGCGCTTACGCCCGAGCAGCAAAAATACATTATTGGTGTGCAAGCCAACTTATGGACGGAGTACATCGGCACTGAAAATAAGCTGGAATACATGATGTTGCCGAGGTTGATCGCCCTGTCAGAAGTGGCATGGTCACAACTGGCAAATAAGAATTTTACTAACTTTTCGCAGCAGCGTTTGCCGCATCACCTGGCAAGGCTTGACGGGTTGAAATACAACTACCGCGTACCACCGGCCATCGGCGCTATTGATACCATCATGTTTGCGCCGCAGCTTACGGTAAACCTTAAATCTCCGGTAGAGGGTGCCAAGGTGTATTACAATATTGATGGTTATGAGGTATCAGATAAGGATATACAATACACCACGCCAATCACTTATAACATACCGGCAGGCCAGTACCGCGAATTGCAAACCATTGTGATATCGCCATCAGGCAAGCGCAGCCGTGTTACCAAAACTACGGTGTATAATGTTGGGCCGCTGCCCGCGGTACAGTTTAGTGGTACCGCAAAGGGCGTAAAATACCAGTTGTATACAGGCGCGTTCGGTAACACCGGGCGTATAGAAAGCGGCGGTTTAGCCGATACCGGCAGCACAAAAATCTTTAGCCCGCTACCTTTTAAAAGGGAGAATACCAATTTTGGTGTGATATACAGCGGCTATATCAACATTAATGCTGATGGCGTGTACGGCTTCGCTACCGTGTCTGACGATGGCTCGGTATTGCTGATAGACGACCAACCTGTGGTTGATAATGATGGCCGCCATAACCTGTATGAGCAGGGCGGATCGGTGGCCTTGCAAAAGGGTTTTCACAAACTAACTGTTAAGTATTTTAATATTAATCCATCGGCTATACTCAGGGTGTACCTAACTATTCCGGGTAAGTCAAAAGGCGAGCTTTCGCCCGAGTCATTATTTAATTGAACATAAACTATTGATAAGCCATGGGCATAAAAACTTATGTGGCCATGCTGCCCTGCCTCACATTGTTATGGGGCTGTGGCGGCAACGATAAAAAGGCAGGCTCTGCGGTAAAAAAGCAGCTAAAAGTAGCATTACCGGCACCCTTCAGGTATCATAAACACGTGGTGGTAGCGCCGGGTAATGATTTTGATGTGTATAGTTGGGGCAGGGGCTCAAAGGATGTTGGCTCATTGCTTATCCTGCATTCCGATTCATCGGGAATGAAATATACCACCACAACCGGCGACCTGGAAGGAGGCATAGTGGATGTTTACAATGCCGATATGGATTCGGACGGTAACCCCGAACTGCTGGTACAGGCCAATGCCAAGGATACCACTAATTACGTAAGCATTTATCCGTATGAATTTAATGGTAACGATGCCCGGAAGTTAGACTTCCCAAAGCTGACCAAAAAGCAGCGTAGGGGATACCAGGGTAAGGATAATTTTTATATCAAAGAGGGTAAGTTCATCCGCGAGTTCCCGATCTATGAGAGTGACAGCACAGGCGCAAAGCCTACCGGCGCCAAACGGGTATTTGAGTACGGCTTACGCGGCAACAGCTTTACCGTTGAACAGCTAAGCAAGGACTCGACCGATAAAACACAACCGGCAGCGGCTGTAAGCCAGCCTGTACAACAGGAAAAAAGATCATCATCAGTGAGCAGATCAGGTAAAAAGAAAAGATCATCATCTCATAGCCGGAAAAGGCGACGCAGGCATCGCGGTTAATTGCCGGTGAGCCTAACCATTCCTTTGGCGTTGTAAACGGACTCAGCAACCATGGTATCCCCAATTGTTTAGCCGTTAAATAATTTATGCCGCTTAACGGGTTTATTATTGCGCAGTAATACGGCATGGTATACCGAGGGTACATCGTTGGTCCATTGTTTAATGATCAGGATAATGGCAATAATTTCAAGCCGGGTGATAACGCCCGTATAAAAACATAATTCAAATATAAAACCGGCATCACCGGTAGCGATAACCTGAATCAGCGAAGCGAAAACAGTGAGTGCCCAAAATTTGGATGCAATAGCATGGGTAGCTACTTCCTTACGGAACCTGATGTAGCAAATAATGTAGCAGCATCCCTCCAATCCTAATAACAAGGCAAGTTTAACCACATTATCCTTAAAAAAGCCGGGGTAAATAATATATGCCGATGCCAGTACGCTTAGCCAGAATACCTGGTCGATGGTTGAATCCAACCGTCTTAATTTTTCGGTAGATACGTTGAGCCTGCGGGCTATGATACCATCAAATATATCCGACAGCAAACCCACGCTGATGAGTGTAATGATCATCGTACTAAAGTATAAGGGCTGAGTTAATGCCAACAAAATTATGGCGGCGGCAAACACCAGCCGCGAATACACTAATGTGATAGGTAACTTTTTGAGCATACTTCAGTATTTATCAGCATAAAGCTTGTAGCAGGCAATATACGGGTTTGTATGGCAGTTTATAATTTGCACATTTGTAAATAGCTATGCACTTTTTATATCCCGCGTTTTTATTTGCCTTAGCCTCGCTTGCCATCCCGGTAATAGTGCATTTGTACAATTTCAGGCGATACCAAAAAGTGCAGTTTAGCAATGTGCAGTTTTTAAAGCAATTGCAGGAGCAGCCGGCCTCTCGTAGAAACATTAAGGAATGTTTGATACTGGTAGCGCGGTTATTAGCCTTGCTGTTTTTGGTGCTGGCATTCGCAAAACCATACATCAGCAAGCAGGATGGAGCAGCCGCAGGGCAGCAGCGTAACGTAAGCATATTTGTTGATAATTCATACTCCATGCAAACCCTCAACAGCGAGGGTAACCTGCTCGATCAGGCTAAGCAAAAGGCAAAGGAGATAGCCGCGCAGTATGGTATTAATGATCGCTTTCAGCTACTTACCTACAACTTTGAAGGCCGTCACCAGCGCCTGCTTAGTCGCGATGAGTTTTTTGACGCGGTTGATGAAGTAAAGATAAGCGGCCAAAACCGTAGCCTTAACCAGGTAATATCGCGGCAGCGGCAATTATTAAAAAGCAATTCGCCGGGCAATGGCGATATCTATATCGTGTCTGACTTTCAGCGTAGTTCATCTGTAGATAGTAAAGTATTGGCTGATAAAAACATCAGCATTAACCTGATACTGTTAAAGGCTAACAACTTACCCAATGTGGCTATTGATTCGGTATGGTTACTAAGCGCGGTGCACAAACCCGGCGACGAGGAAAAGCTGGTAGTAAAACTGCACAATTATGCCGATCAGGAAGCCGCCGGTATCCCTTTAAAATTATTCGTTAATAAACAGCAAAAGGCGCTGGCGAGTTTTACCATCGCGCCGCGCGCCACGCTTACGGATACGCTCAGTTTTTCGGGCCTTAAAGCAGGCTGGCAGCAGGGCGAACTGCAACTGCAGGATAACCCCATAACCTTTGATAACAGCTTTTACTTAGCTTTTAATGTGAGCCCGCAGATGCCGGTGCTGGTTATTGATAACGGTACCGAAAATACATTTATAAAAGCCGCATTCGGTGCTGATAAATTTTTTAAGGCCGACCGTGCGCCCGAAGGAAACGTTGATTATACCGGGATTAACAAATACGGGTTGGTAATACTAACGGATGTGAAAAATATATCGGCAGGCCTGGCAAGAGAGCTGGGCACTTATGTAAAAAAGGGTAACACGCTGGCTGTTTTCCCGGCAGCCGATGCAGATGTTGAAAGTTATAAAGCTTTGCTGCAACCATCAGGCGCTGCATGGCCGCAGCGTTTAATTACCAATGAGGTAAAGGCATCAAAACTGAATTTGCAAAACCCGCTTTTTAAAGAGGTGTTTGATGCAATGCCGCAAAATCCGGATCTGCCATCGGTTAAAAAATATTATGGACTAAGTGGTGCGGGGCAGGGCGAAAGCATCATGGCCTTACCCGGCGGCGAAACTTTTTGGTCAGGATACAAAAGCGGTAGTGGTATGGTTTACATAGCTGCCGTGCCATTAAATGATGATTTTAGTAACCTGCAGCGCCATGGCCTGTTTGTGCCGTTACTGTATCGTATAGCCTTACTTAGTGGGCATAATTTGCCTTTATTCAATACCCTGGGTAGTGGCGAGTCAGTCGAAACGATACCGCTGCGCTCAACAGAAAAAGAGGTGTTAAAGTTGAGCAGTGATGGTTATGAGATTATTCCTGACGTTCGTCAGCAGGATGGCAGCACCCGCCTTTATGTGGCCGACCAGTTACAGCAACCCGGTTTATATAACCTTAAAAAAGGCGACAGCGCCGCCGCTGTACTGGCCTTTAATGATAACCGTCGCGAGTCGGACCTAAGCTATTTAACGCCTGCCGAACTGCAAAAACTGCTGCGATTGGCTGGTGGCAGGGTAATCGGTGCTAATAAGCCGGTAGCCTCTGCAATTAATGAGGCAAATTATGATACGCAATTATGGAAACTTTGTATAATTTTGGCGTTGATATTTCTGGCTGCCGAAATAGCGCTCATCAGGTTCTACAAAACCGGTGGTAACATTGCCGCAAGCCAGGTAACGTCAACCCAAACTACTCAATAAAGCAACGCTGATGAATTTGCTTATCAAATCTGCCCTCGTATTATACCCCGAATCTGCATTTTATAAAAAAACCGTTGATGTTTTAGTTGCCGATGGCATTATCAAACAAATAGCCGAAACCATTACAGATGATTCGGCCGAAGTGATTGATGTTAATGGGGCTGTTATCGCTCCCGGTTTTTTCGATCTTAACTGTAAAATAGGCGAGCCCGGCCTCGAAACCAAGGAGGATATCGGTACCGGAACAGCCGCCGCCGCTGCCGGAGGTTTTACCGCCCTTGCCCTGATGCCGGCCACACAGCCGCCTGTGCATTCAAAAACCGAGGTTGAATATCTGATCAATCGCGCCAAAGGTAATTTGGTTGATATATACCCGTTGGGCACCATATCGCACAAGCGGGAGGGTAAGGATCTTGCCGAAATGTATGATATGTACCGTAGCGGTGCAAAGGCCTTTACCGATGCCACCCGCCCGGTGCAGGATGCCGGCCTGATGGAGCGTGCCATGCTGTATGCGCATGGTTTTGGCGCTAAAGTATTCTCGTACCCTGAGGATGCCGCTATCGCGGGTAAGGCCAAGGTGAACGAGGGCCATATCAGCACTCTGCTGGGTATGAAGGGCATCCCGCCCCTTGCCGAGGAACTGATGATTGCCCGTGATATTTACCTGGCCGAGTATACCGATTCAGGTATACATTTCAGCACCATATCTGCCGGTAGTTCGGTTAAGCTTATCCGCGAAGCAAAGGCTAAAGGGCTTAATGTAACCTGCGATGTGGCCGCACACCACCTGGTACTTACTGACGAGGTGCTGTTAGGCTTTGATAGCCTGTATAAGGTAAAACCACCGCTGCGTACGCAAAAGGATGTTGACGCCTTGCTGGAAGGCCTGGCCGATGGCACTATTGATGCCATTGTATCGCAGCATACGCCGCACGAAATTGAGTTTAAGGATGTAGAGTTCGAGATTGCCGAGTTTGGTATCATCGGCCTGCAAACGGCACTGCCATTGGCTGTAAAAGCCGGGCTAACTGCCGAGGCCATAGTGGATAAACTGGCCATCAACCCGCGCAAAGTATTATCGGTTGAATTACCCGCGTTTGCAGAGGGTGAGGCCGCTAACTTTGTAATATTTGATACGGAAGCCGAGTGGGAATACACACGCGATAACAACTATTCAAAATCAGCAAATTCGCCGTTCATTGGTCAAACTTTAAAGGGCAAAGTTTTATTAACTTGTAACAATAAACAATTATTTAAATCAAAATAGCATATGGTAGCTCCAAAAGTACAATCGGCCATTGAGGCGGCTTTAAAGGCTTTTAAACAATACGGCGGTTTTGATGCCACCACGCTTTCGGGCGATTTTGAGGCGGTATTTTCATCTGAAAAGGATTTTTTAGCTAAGGCTGAGCTGCTTGACGGTGTATTTGACGACAATGCACAGCTTGAACCACTGCGTGAGGTTTTCTTTGACCTGCTGCTGATAAACTTTTTTAGCGCCGACGTTAAAAAGCTCGAAGAGGATTATCTTGATAGCCCGGAATGGGCTAAAATTGAGGATGAAACCCTTGATCGTGGTACCGAACTGCTTAATGTACTGCTATACCTTAATGAGTGTGCAGACGAAGAAATAGAACCAGGTTTAGAAGATTACCTGAAGGAGTTTTTATTGGTTGATGAGGACGAGTTTCAGGATGAGCACCGAATTTATGAGCCGATCATCGCTAACCAGATATTGATTGATGCGCCGCTTGAAGAAGTGAAGAAAACAGCTACCCGCCTTCCGGCAGACTCTGAACTAAAGGAGCTGTTTTATCCTATCGTTGCCTTTTTTCAGGATATTGAACCTACGGACAGTGTAAAAGAAGCCGTAGCCAAAAACGCCGTTGACGCGGAGTTTGATATGCCTGTTTACGAGATATTAATCAACTTTAAATAAACCCTAAATTATTTCAATTATGGCAGATCAAGTAAAATCACCTACTGCGGTAGCAACTAAGTGGGCACTAATTTACATCGTATTCTCGATAATCCTTACGTATGGCTTTGATATGATGGGATTGGAGCAGGATTCACCATTGCGTTATTTAAACATGGTATTGTTAATAGTTTTTATATTATTGACGCAAAAGGAGTATCGCGATGTACAGGGTGGTTTTATAACTTTTGGAAAAGCGTTTAGCGTGGGTTTCCGGTTTGCTGTATTTGCTGGTTTATTAGGTGCAGTGTTTGTATTTCTTTACACTAAAGTTTTAGCACCTGATGTATTTGCAAGATCACTTGATAAGGCGGAGAGTGATATGGTTGCAAAGGGAATGACTGATGACCAAATAGAAACAGCCATGAACATTACCCGTAAGTACGGACAAATAATAGGCGCGTTCTTCGCTGCTATCGGTACCGCGGTAATTGGCGCTGTTATAAGCCTTGTAGGTGCAGCTATCCTTAAAAAAGAACGTTCGGCTTATGATTTTGATGATGCGGTAATAGCAGATGATAAAACTGATCCTACAGTGTGATTATCGTAAAATATAAATTATATAAAGCGCTCAATCGGGCGCTTTTTTTATGGAATTGTATGTCCTTTCGAACGAGGTACGAGGAGAAATCCGTTCGCTTGGTTATTGAATGCGTGCAGATTTCTCGCTATCGCTCGAAATGACAGGATAATGAATATATATTATCTTGAGCGAGATAAGGGAAGAAATTCGCCCGCTTTGTTTAACTCGGCCAGCCTGCTTATTAAAGTAGAAGAGGCTGAAAAATTACGTCATTGCGAGGTACGAAGCAATCTCTGGGGATATTTCCTAAAGATAGTCTGCTTGCGATTGCTCGTACCTCGCAATGACGGTATGAAGTAAAACAAAAAGCGCTGACAGGGTTACCCATCAGCGCTTTTTGTTTATTGTGTAAACGGCCTTTATTTAGGCAGTATATGCTTAAAAATATCATTACCGAAGGCGAACAGCATCAGCGATATCAGCATTACAAAGCCAACAAGCTGTGCACGCTCCAGGAATTTATCGCTCAATGGCTTGCCCTTTATCATTTCGATAAGCAGGAACAGCGCATGGCCGCCATCAAGTGCCGGGATAGGCAACAGGTTCATTAATGCCAATACCATTGACAGGAGGCCTGTAAGGCTCCAGAAACGGGCCCAATCCCAGTCGCCGCCATAAAGGGTAGCAATGCCAATCGGGCTCGATACAGCTTTTGTAGCCTTTACTTTACCGGTAAACAGCTTGCCCAAACCCTTTGCATTATCCTTAAAAGAGGTTATGGCACGCTCGGCACCAATTGGCAGCGAGGCAAAGAAGCTATAATTGATCGTTTTCTCAGGAATATCAAATTTGTTTTGAAAACCGATAGTACCCTCTTTGCTCACCTGCGAGTTTAGTGTTATTATCTTGCTGGCGCGGTTAACGGTAAGAGCTACCTGTTTGTTTTTATGTTGTTTAAGCTCCTTTTGCAGTTCATCCAAAAAAGTTACCGGTTTGCCGTCAATAGCGGTTATCACATCGCCATGGGCTAACCCGGCCTTTTTGGCACCGCTGTTAGGTGCAAGGCTGTCAACCAATATTTTTGAGCGGGGCATACGGCTAATAAACTGCTCTATACCCAGATCAGACACATCGTTTAATATATCAGCAGGAATAGTAACATCCAGCTTTTGATCACCGCGTTGTACATTCAGCGTAGCGTTATCTATCAGTACTTTTGAGCTAATGATATCATCAAAGCGATCAACAGGTTTACCGTTTATAGCGTAAATTTTATCGCCGGCACGCAGGCCTATCTTTTCGCCAATGGTACCGGGTACAATGCCGTATTTAATATCGCTGTTAGGGATGTATGTTTCTCCGTATTTTACGGTAAGCATCCAGAAGATGAAGATACCTACAATAATATTGACGATAATACCGCCAAGCATCACAATAAGCCTTTGCCATGCCGGTTTCGAGCGGAACTCCCAGGGTTGCGGTTCGCCGGCCATCTGTTCAGTATCCATTGATTCATCAATCATACCGGCAATTTTAACATAACCGCCCAACGGCAGCCAGCCTATGCCGTACTCTACGCCTTTATATTTAAATTTAAACAGGCTGAAATTCCAGGCATCAAAAAAAAGGTAAAATTTTTCAACCTTGATGCCAAAAGCGCGGGCGGCAATAAAGTGCCCAAACTCATGTAAAATTACCAGGATTGAAAGGCCAAGCAGTAACTGGCCTATCATTACTATTACGTCCATTTATTAGTTTGTATCAAGTTGTAAAGCCTTTAACGGCAAAGTTTGTATTAAATTTTGTGCTAACATGCGTGTCTGTCTGTCAGTTTCCAGGTAGTTATGCAGGGTAGGCGTTTCAATAAACTCCATTTTTTGCATACAGGCCTCAATAACATCGCTCATAGCCAAAAAGCCGGTTTGCCTGTTTAAAAAGGCTGCAACGGCTACCTCATTGGCCGCGTTAACTATACAGGGCATATTACCACCTGCTTGCAGTGCATCAAATACCAAACCAAGATTACGGAATGTCTTTATGTCAGGCTGTTCAAAGCTAAGCGAGGGGTAATCGGTAAAGCTGAAACGCTTAAAATTATTAGCTATCCGTTCCGGATAACCCAAAGCGTATTGTATCGGCAATTTCATATCAGGCAGGCCCATCTGTGCTTTGATCGATCCATCCTGAAACTGAACCATAGAGTGAATGATGGATTGCGGATGCACGATCACCTCAATTTGCGAGGGTTGCAAATCAAACAACCATTTGGCTTCAACCACTTCAAGGCCCTTATTCATCAGCGAGGCCGAATCAATGGTGATCTTGGCGCCCATTACCCAGTTGGGGTGCTTCAGGGCATCTTCACGGGTAACATTGGCCAAATACGCGGCATCCCTGCCACGGAACGGGCCGCCCGATGCGGTCAGGATGATTTTTTCTATGGGATTTTGTTCTTCACCAACCAGGCATTGAAATATGGCCGAATGTTCTGAATCAACCGGCAATATCTTTACTTCGTGTTCACGGGCTAATTCGGTAATCAGTTCACCGGCAACTACCAAAGTTTCCTTATTGGCTAAAGCGATGTCCTTACCTGCCTTTATAGCGGCAATGGTAGGCTCAAGCCCGGCGAAGCCCACCATAGCGGTAAGTACAACATTAATTTCGGGCAGGGTAACCAGTTCAACAATGGCTTTGTGCCCGGCATGTACCTGTATTTCGGTTTTTGCCAGCGCTTCTTTTACCTGGCCATATTTGCTTTCGTCGCAAATAGCTACGTGGGTAGGGTAAAATTCCAGCGCTTGTTGTATCAGCAGGTCGGCATTATTATTAGCCGTAAGCAACACCATCTGGAACAGGTCCGGGTTTTCAGTAACCACCTCCAGCGCCTGCGTGCCAATACTGCCTGTTGAGCCTAAAATGGCAATATTTTTTATATAAGATGTATTATCAAGCATTCTCTGTCGCACCTGAAGATGTGTATATCCTCAATGGCGTTAATTAATATATTGTTTCAGTTCATCCGCTATCTTCCGGTCGTTAGCCAGGCGCGGAACTTTGTTTTGGCCGCCAAGTTTGCCCTGCGACCGCATATAATTTATAAAAGTATCCTTTTTTACGCTATTGACTATCAAAGGCTGTAAAATGTTACCCTCAATAAGGTCAAAATAGTAAATATTTTTCTTTTGCAGTGCCTTGTCTACTTTCAAAGCAAAGCTTTTCAGGTCGGCGGGCTCCTTGCCAAACTCCACAAACCACTCATGGTAAGGGAGTTGCCCCGCTTCGGGTGTAACCTGCGGCGCTACGGTAAATTCTACCACGTTAAGCCCTTCCTCTTTGGCTACGCTCATCAGCGCGTGCTCTACCTCTTCGCCAATAACGTGCTCGCCAAAGGCAGAGATGTAGTGTTTTATACGCCCGCTCACCACTATTTTATATGGATCTTTTGAAATGAACTTAACCGTATCGCCAATGCTATAGCCCCACAGGCCGGCATTGGTGTTGAGTATGAGTGCGTAGTTTTTATCCAGCTCCACGTCCTCTAAACTGACGCGGGTAGGGTTATCGTTAAAGTATTCATCCGCAGGGATAAACTCGTAAAACATGCCCAGGTCAACCTGTAGCAGTAGCCCGCGTTCCTTTTGCGAATCCTGGAAAGCGATAAAACCCTCTGATGCCGGGTAGGTTTCAATGGTATCTATCGCGAAGCCGATGCTTTCTTCCATACGGGCACGGTAAGGCTCATAGTTAACGCCGCCGTATACGTACAGCTTAAAGTTCGGGAAGATATCCTTTATCTTTTTACCGCCGTGTTTGGCCGATAGCCGGTCAAAATACATTTGGCACCAGGGCGGTATGCCCGATATGAGGCGCATATCAGCCTGGCCGGTTTCGGCTACAATGGCATCTACCTTTTGCTCCCAATCATCAATGCAATTTACCTGGTAGCTTGGCAAACGGTTTTTTTGCAGGTAACCCGGCACATGGTGCGCCACAATGCCCGACAGCCGACCAACAGGAACCCCATTTTTTTCGGCCAGCTCGGGGCTGCCCTGTAAAAATATCATTTTGCCATCCACAAATTCGGCATTACCCGTTTCATGTATATAGCTCAGCAGCGCGTTGCGGGCGGCTTTGATATGCCCCGGCATGCTTTCCTTTGATAAGGGAATATACTTAACACCCGATGTAGTGCCCGATGTTTTAGTGAGATACAAAGGCTTGCCCGGCCAGGTTACGTTAGGTTCGCCGGCTACAATGCGCTCAATATAGGGGCGCAGTTCCTCATAATCGCGTACGGGTACGTGGCGTTTAAAATCGGCGTAAGTACGTATCTGGTCAAAGTTATGCGCCTTGCCAAATTCGGTATCTTTAGCCTGCGCTATCAGTTGTAAAAAAGTTTTATGTTGCAGGGGTACCGCGTTTTTGCGTTGCTTGTTAAGCTGGCGGTTAACGTAGGCGGCAAATATTTTACTCAGGGAAGCTTTTAAACCCATAGTTTAGTCAGTTTCGGCTACGCTGTCATCCAGATCCATGTGGCTGTATACAAGTTTGCGGTAGGTAACAGCCAGTACAATGTTAACAAAGGGATAGGTAAACAGTATAGCAATTGAAATAATAGGGTAAAAGTTTGACAGGGCAATGGGCAGCGCGATAAGCAATAATATTATACCCAGTATGCTAATGATCTTAAGCAGATAACCCTTGGTAAGCATAAAACTCTGCTTTAATGATTCAAGGGGGCCGGAATGGTCGTCAACAATAAAGGTGTTGAAAAACATGATGCGGAATGCAAGGTACAGCCCCACTATGGTACTGAATACCATCACCAGGGTTTGCAAATCCTCATAAGGTTCAAGCATATTAACGCCGATATTGTAATTGGTAACAATAAATGCCAGCAAAAAAACAACAGCCAGGTAGCTCAACACCATTTTAATGGTTGGAATAATCTGCGAGAACTCGAACTCGTAATACTCACTATCGATAACCGTGAATATCAGTTTATACAAACCTAAGGTTGAATAAGCCTGGATAAACAGCATAATAAAGGAGAATATCATGGTCGACGTAAAATCATCCGGAGAAAATGTGAACGCCAAAGCCACAGAAAGTACACCTAACAGCAAAAAGGTAATAGCCGAATAAACAATGATGGTTACAAAGTTACCCTTGAAAATGTGCCATGAAGATTTTAAAGTTTCTACAATAGAAAACGGATGGTACATATATAGATGCTAAGCTTTTTTCATGATAACATGTTTCCAATAATCCTGCATAAAACCAAAGCCATAGGCTACCAGTTGAATGAGGGATGTTATTATGCTCAAAAATGCGATTTTTAGAGATTTATTTTTAGTTAACGAATGAAAAAATATTAACAATATATAAACAGACAGTAAAATATTGCAAAGCGCTGCTATTTGCCATTGCAATAAATTGGCTATCAGCGTAAAGCCTAAACCCAGCGTAAACACCGCCGGAAAAAAGTGTACCGCCTTTAACTGCTGCGGGAAAAATTTATAAATATTGATACGCGCCCTGCCAAAAAAATGCAACTGCTTGTAAAACTGCGTAAAGTTGGTGCGGCGTTTATGGTAAACAATGGCATCAGGTATCAGGCCGATCTTAAAACCGGCGGTATGTACCCGGATGCTGTACTCAATATCCTCGCCCAGGCGGGTGATGATAAAACCGCCAACCTTTTCCCACACCTTGCGCGACAGACCCATGTTAAAGCTGCGCGGGTGAAACTGCCCGCCCATATTTTTTTTATTGCCACGGATGCCGCCGGTAGTAAAAGACGAGGTCATGGAGTAACTGATAGCCTTTTGGATAGGGGTGAAGGAGCTGTGCGCCGCGTCGGGCCCGCCATACATGTCGAGCCAGTTGGTGGTAAGGGTGTTATTAACCGTTTCCAGGTAATCGGGCGGTATCAGGCAGTCCGAATCGAATATAATAAAGTAATCGCCTTTAGCGCGTTCAAAGCCAAAATTGCGGGTAAAGCCCTGACCTTCGTTCGGTTTAACGTAATAAGTAAGCTCAAGCTTACCCTGAAAGCTTTTTACAATATCGGCAGCATCATCTTTTGAACCATCCTCAATAACCATCACATCAAACTGCTTATACGTTTGCAGGGTGAGTGTTTCCAGCAGTTCTTTTATTTCCTGCGGGCGGTTATATAAAGGTATAATGATGGTATAATGCATGCTTTGTTAATGTGCAGATATTTTTTGATGTGCAGATATGCGGATGTGCAAATGTGCAGATGAGTTTGATTAAATTGTTTGTAATCTAAGTTGATTGTATTCCCAAATATTTTTCATGTATCTGTTTTTTTTGATCTGCACATTTGCACATCCGCATATCTGCACATCAAAAAATATCTGCACATCAACAGATCTAAACCGTTTCCTCAACCTGGTAGTTATTTCTGTCGCTTGAATTGCGTGAAACCAGTTCGGCCACAAAGCCGGTTAAAAATAGTTGAGAGCCTAAGATAATAGCCACCAACGCTATATAAAACAGCGGATTGTCTGTCGTATCACGATAATGCTCATTGCGTGCAATGTGGTAAAGCTTTTCAAATATGATCCATAAGGCCATTACCAAACCTGTAAAAAAACTGAGCACGCCCATAGTACCAAAAAAGTGCATCGGGCGTTTGCCAAACTTGCCCACAAAAAATATGGAAAGCAAATCCAGAAAACCATTGATGAACCTGCTTAGGCCGAACTTTGTTTTGCCGTATTTACGTGCACGGTGCTCAACTACCTGTTCGCCTATTTTGGTAAAGCCCGCCCATTTGGCCAAAACGGGTATATATCGGTGCATTTCGCCGTAAACTTCAATGTTTTTAACTACGGCTTTTCGATACGCTTTCAGGCCGCAGTTAAAATCGTGCAGGTTATGTATGCCCGACATGCTGCGGGTAGCCGAGTTGAACAGTTTGGTAGGGATGGTTTTGGTCAGCGGATCATAACGCTTGGCTTTCCAGCCCGATATCAGGTCATATCGCTCCTCGGTTATGCGGCGGTAAAGCTCAGGTATCTCATCCGGACTATCCTGCAGATCAGCATCCATAGTGATCACAACATTACCCTGCGCGGCCTCAAAGCCCACATTCAACGCGGCGGATTTGCCATAGTTGCGCCTGAATTTTACACCTCTTAAATGCGGATTGTTCAGTTTAAGGCGGCAGATCATCTCCCACGAACCATCCTTGCTGCCATCATCAACCAGTATTACCTCATAGCTGAATTTATGCTCATCCATTACGCGCGCTATCCATGAGGTAAGCTCCGGTAACGATTCAACCTCATCATATAAAGGTACTACTACTGATATATCCATCTATTAAGCCCGTGTTTTGAGGCGATGCAAAAATATAAAAAAAGCGGGAATGGTATTAAGTAACAATAGCGTCTTAACGATATGCCAAAAAGAAAGCGTCTTGATATTCTCAAAACGCCTTTCATATATAATATCTAAACTTACAATATCCCCAGCACATTCCCCGTCCGTTCGCGGGTAGCATTGGCTAACTGTTCGTTATTTGAAAGGGATTGCCCGTAAGATGGTATCATCTGCTTTAATTTGGCCTGCCAAGCTGCTGACCGGGCTTTGTCTTTAAAGCAACGCTCAATCAACTGTATCATGATAGGCACTGAGGTTGACGCGCCCGGCGATGCACCCAGTAAGGCCGATATGCTGCCATCAGCAGAGGTAACCACCTCGGTGCCGAATTCAAGTTTGCCTCCCAGTTTGTCGTCCTTTTTGATGATCTGCACACGCTGGCCTGCAATATCCAGCTTCCAGTCGCTTTGCTTGGCTTGCGGGTAGTAATCCTGCAAGGCTTTCAGGCGGTCGGCGGGTGATTGCATTACCTGGCCGATGAGGTATTTAGTCAGGGCCATTTCATGCAGACCTACTGATAGCAGCGGTTTTATATTGTGTAGCTTGATAGATTTAAACAGATCAAGCAGCGAACCTTTCTTTAAAAAACGGGTAGAGAAACCAGCGTATGGTCCGAATAGCAATTCGCGTTTGCCATTTACCATTCGGGTATCCAAATGCGGTACCGACATTGGCGGCGAACCAACAGATGCCTTGCCGTAAACCTTGGCATTATGCTGCGCAACCACGGCGGGGTTGGTACAAACCAGCCATTGCCCGCTTACCGGGAAACCGCCAAAGCCCTTGCTCTCCGGTATGCCCGATTTTTGCAGCAAAGGCAAAGCGCCACCGCCCGCACCTACAAAAACAAATTTAGCTTCGAGTTTGCGGGTTTTGCCCGTGGTTTTATCAGCAACTTTAAGCTGCCAATTATTATTATCTTTATTGCGTGTTATATCCTCAACCTCGTGGTTAACACTCAGGTTAACGCCGGGCTGGGCTTTTAATTTATTTAACAATGAACGTGTTAGCGCGCCAAAATTAACATCGGTACCAATGTCCATATAAGTGGCTGAAACCTTTTCGCCGGGCTGGCGGCCATCCATTATAAGGGGAATCCACTGTTTTAGCTGCTGCGCATCTTCTGAATACCGCATATCCTTAAAAAAGTGATGCTTTACCAGTGCCTGCTGGCGTTTTTTAAGGTATTCTACATTATCATCGCCCCAAACAAAGCTCATGTGGGGTACTTTGGTAATAAATTCCTTTGGAGATGAGATGTAGCCGGTTTCAACCAGGTGTGCCCAAAATTCTTTGCTTATCTCAAATTGCTCGGCAATTTGTATGGCTTTTTTTATCTCAACAGAGCCATCGGGCTTTTGGGGGGTGTAATTGAGTTCGCAAAAGGCGGAGTGGCCTGTGCCCGCGTTGTTCATCGCGTCCGAACTTTCAGCAGCTATAACGTCAAGGCGTTCAAATATCTCAATGGTGAGGTCGGGCTGGAGTTCTTTAAGCATTACACCTAAAGTAGCGCTCATAATACCTGCGCCAATTAAAACAACATCGGCATAGCTGCCTGCAACACTGTTAGTATTGTTCATTCTCTCTACAATTGCCCTTTGTTAATTAATAACGGGCGCCAAAAATATTAACTGATTAAAACCAAAACGGTTTTTGATTTAAAAATGTATCTGTTATGCTTTCATCGGCTATTTATGTGCAGCCGCTTTTTTTAAATCAGGCAATTTTAATAAAAAAATACAACAATCGATCGCATTATGGTAAATCGTAATAGCGTATTTACATACATTTTTATTTTGAGATGATATTTACGGTATTTACCATGCTATGATACAATATTACCGGATGTGATAGTTTTAAACAGTTATGGAAAATTATTGGTCGCGTTTGCAAAGGTAAATTGTAGTAGTGGTTAACTTTAATAGCGAATTTGTAACTATTTATTAATTTGAATTGGATTTATACGGTATTCACAAAAAAAAGTTAAATATTTTGTAATATTATTATGAATTCTATAAAAATAATTTAAATTCGCCTCAATAATTAGTTGCGAAATACACCAAACTGTTATTAAACCCCAACTATTTTAAAAAAGAAATAAATAAAACAATGGCAAAACTTGAGTACATCTGGCTTGACGGCTACAAACCAACACAAAGCCTGCGCAGCAAAACAAAAATTGAAAAAGATTTTAGCGGTAAATTAGAAGATCTTCCTAACTGGAGCTTTGATGGTTCGTCAACCGAGCAAGCACCAGGCGGCTCGTCAGATTGTATCTTAAAACCAGTATTCGTTATTCCTGATCCTCAACGTAAGGATGGCTACCTGGTTATGTGTGAAGTGCTTGACTCAAAAGGTGAGCCGCATGAATCAAACGGCCGTGCCCACATTGAGGATGACGATAATGATTTCTGGTTCGGTTTTGAGCAGGAGTACTTCCTGTGGGATCCAGCAACCAACAAACCGCTTGGTTTCCCGGCTGGTGGTTACCCTGGTCCGCAAGGCCCGTACTACTGTTCAGTAGGCGCTAACAACGCTTTCGGCCGCGAGATTGTTGAAGAGCACTTAGACGTTTGTTTAGAGGCTGGCCTTAACGTTGAAGGTATCAACGCCGAGGTTGCTGCCGGTCAGTGGGAGTTCCAGATATTTGCTAAAGGCGCTAAAGAAGCCGGTGACCAGATCTGGGTTGCACGTTACCTGTTGGAAAGAATTGGCGAGAAATACGGAGTAGCAATTAACTGGCATTGCAAACCGCTTGGTCAGCTTGACTGGAACGGTTCAGGTATGCACGCTAACTTCTCAAACAGCTTATTACGTACTGCAAACAGCAAAGAGAAATTCGAAGCAGTTTGCGAGGCCTTCCGTCCGGCTGTTGCCGAGTGTATCGCGGTTTATGGTGCCGATAACGATCAGCGCTTAACCGGTAAGCATGAAACTGCTTCTATCCACGATTTTAGCTATGGCGTATCTGACCGTGGTGCATCAATCCGTATCCCGCTTTACGCAGTTGAGCACAACTGGAGCGGTTACCTTGAAGATCGTCGCCCTAACTCGGCTGCCGATCCATACAAAGTAGCTGCGGTTATCATCAAAACTGTAAAATCAGCTAAAGTTTAATACTGTAGCTTTTTTATAAATAATTGGTCCCCCGGTTTGAAAAAGCCGGGGGATTTTTTTTATCCCTCCTAAATCCTCCCCGAGGGGGAGGACTTTGAAAATTAAAATCACGTCATTGCGAGGTACGAAGCAATCCTCGAGCGACTTATCATGAGGAATGCACTAAAGAGATTGCTTCGTACGTCGCAATGACGTAAACTACTAAAGTTGTCATTTCGATTGAGGTACGAGAGAGAAATCTGTCGACTGATTATAAACGCTTGTAGATTTCTCGCTGACTAAGGGATATGATCAGGAAGTAATAGTTTGCGAAACCCTCCCTAACCCTCCCGTGGGGAGGGAATTATTTTAACCTAACCAAAGCACAAACCGCAAATAACCTATCTAACCGGCATCAGAAATGCCCGGAGCAGCACAGGCCCCTGCCAAAGCATACCCTTTCACCGGGCAGGGCGTAGCCGGCGAGTTTTGTTTCTTTTGATCGCACAAAAGAAATATAGGACAAGTAATGAAATATTCAAATAGACATCATCCAACCTAATTAACAATAGAATAAGTCATGATATCGGTGCCTTTAACGCCAAATATCCACCTCTTAATGTACTCGAGTGTTAAATGACTGTTGTAATTGTATGCCCTTGAGTAGGCCAGATAATCCCCGCCTTCTATTTTTCTGTCGATAACATACATGTGCCACATGTTAGCGCCGGAGGGTAATGAAACGATCACCTTTCTGCCTGCTTTTAGTTCGGAGTCGATGGTAGCGAAAAGCTTGTTAAATGGAAAGTTATCACCCCTGGACATATCAAACTGGCGTTTAAACTTTAAACCGGCTATTGTTTTGCCGTCAAAGTTGCTAAAGGTACCGTCCAGTTTGTTTTGCCATTGTTTTTGAAGGTCATAAAAATCAGGAGCAACTTTGTTATGATATTTCAATACAAGTTCGATCGACATCGGGATACAGGAGTTGTCAAAAATTTGCTTGTGCTGTTCAACAACATCATGCAAAGGTTTTGCACTTGGTTTTTTCTGCGCCAAGGCTGAAAAGCTAATTATTAATAACAGGAAGGTAGTTGCAAGTTTAGATATTGAAAATTTCATTGTGATGGGTATAAAGGTAAATTCCCGTTAAGATAAAACGATTTTTTAAACTTGAAGATGTTATTTGTGATTTTGTTTACAATAAAATTTCATTATTCGCATTTAATACAACTCACTAATAATTAACATCCAAATCATATCTTTACAATATGCGGACGGATGATCAACTTAACGATTTTCTTATAGGCAAGTCGGAGCATACGCTTAGCTTATTCCATCACTTTATGGCAAAGTTTAATGAAGTCGGAATTGTTGAATTACATCCAACCAAAACCATGATCGGTATCAGCAACGGGCAAAAGCGCGTAGCATGGGTAGCGCAACTGGGTAAGAATTTTATCCACGTGGTATTTCCGTTTAAACAGGCTTACGAAGATAATTTGTGTTTCCAGAAGATAGCGCAGGTACCCGGCGATGAACAATATAACCACCATTTCAGGATGCTAAATCCGGAAGATGTGAATGATGAAGTAATGCGGTTTATGCGTGTAGCTTATAACGAGGAAGCAGATTTATAAACCAAGTAATCTCCGCCATCAATAACCTTTAACCCATCAACCGGCCAGTTATAAACATACATCCAGCAATTTATCATCCCTGCATCAGTTTCAACAGGTATTAACAAGCGCAGATATTCATGCGGCAGGGGTTCATTAATACTAATACCCTCGTAATCATCCAATATGGGCAGTACGTTATCGGGCTTATTAATGCTATAAATATGGCCGTAAATGTAGTTGCCTGAATTGTTAATAATTGCACCCGGGTATTCGCCTGCATCATACAATATGCCTTTAACCCTACCTTTGGTTAATAGCCTGCAATGGCTTTGCAGGTATGCGCCAAACGTATTGTTCGTTATCAGCAACGTGCCATAAACAAAAAGCAAGTTTGGGTTGTGAGTCATTATTTAACTCCAATTTATCGGTTAATAACCGGCTTTGCAAAAACTTTATTATTTTCACTTTTGGCTATACCTTTACACGCATGAATAAAGACCAGTTACTCGCCTACATTAAAGACAATAACATCACTAAAATAAAATTCGCCTTTGCCGATATTGATGGCGCCCTGCGCGGAAAAACCATCAATGTGCAAAAGTTTTTAGATGGCTTGCAGGATGGCTATGGTTTTTGCGATGTGGTGTTTGGCTGGGATATAAACGATGCCGCGTATGATAATGTTAAGCTTACCGGCTGGCATAGCGGCTACCCCGATAAGGATTGCCGTATTGACCTGACAACCAAACGTAACATTCCGTGGCAGGATAATATTCCGTTTTTTTTGGCTGATTTTAGCAAGGCCGATGGTAACGACCTTGAAGCATGCCCGCGCAGTTTGCTAAAGCGTATTGTTAAGCAATGCCATGATATGGGCTACCATGCTGAGTTTGCGCAGGAGTTTGAGTGGTTTAATTTTTTAGAAACGCCGCATAGCCTGGAGCAGAAAGGTTACACCAACATGCAGCCATTAACGCCGGGCATGTTTGGTTATTCCATATTACGCACTTCGCAGCAAAGTGCTTTTTATAATGATCTGTTTGACCTGCTTACCAGGTTTGATATTCCGATAGAGGGCCTGCATACCGAAACCGGGCCGGGAGTTTATGAGGCTGCCATAGTGCACGATGAAATCCTTGCCGCTGCTGATAAGGCTGTGCTGTTTAAAACCGCGGTGAAAGAGATCGCCTCAAAACATGGCATTACCGCTACCTTTATGGCCAAATGGAATGCTGATTTGCCGGGTTGCAGCGGGCACGTTCATCAAAGTTTATGGGATAAGGATAAAAAAAGCAACCTGTTTTACGATGCCGCCGATGCCAATAACATGAGCGATCTGCTAAAACATTATGTTGCCGGGCAGTTGTATTGCCTGCCGCATTTGCTGCCCATGTACGCGCCCACCATCAACAGCTATAAGCGATTGGTTGAAGGCGCATGGGCACCAACAACCATTACCTGGGGCTTTGATAACCGTACAACAGCCATCCGTATTTTGAATGATAACGAGAAATATACCCGGTCAGAAATGCGTATTCCCGGCTCTGATACCAACCCATACCTGGCTATAGCCGCCTCGCTGGCATCCGGCTTGTATGGTATAAAGCATAAGTTGGACCTGAATATCCCGGCGACAGAGGGTAACGGTTACCAGTATTTACGCAATGGCCGCCTGCATAGTAACTTGTACGATGCCGCCATCTCTATGCAAAGCTCAGCGGTAGCTAAAGAGTTGTTTGGCGAGGGCTTTGTTGATCATTTTACCAATACCCGTATATGGGAGCACCGGCAGCATGCCAAAGCCGTAACCGACTGGGAGCTGAAACGTTACTTTGAAGCGATATAGACGATTGCGCATTGCGGAGGTTTGATTTCGGATTTATTTCCGGGAGTATCATGTAAGAAATTTCACCTCTCTTTGCGCAGCAGAGAGGGGCAGGGGATGAGTAAAACTGAAAATAATTCCCAATCTTTGCGGCGATTATAAATTCTAAATGGACTACTCAGTTATTATAAAGGCCGCATGGGAGGGATACGATGCGTCGAAAACGATCAAAACAATCGACGATATCAGTGCGAAGGTGTCAACCAATCACGTTTACCGCATTACGTTTGATGATGACGATATCATCATCGCCAAGCTATCCTATTTTGGTAAGTACGAGCATTTTAAAGAGGATCACCGGCTGATCCACGCCCTGTCAAACAACCTGCTTTACCCGTTTGAAACACTGCTTTCAAAATCATTGTTAAAAAATAACCGGGTTTACACCTACCGCTATAAGCAGGGTAAAAATGATGTATGGGTAGTGTTTTATAATCCCACCCGCATCATGACGCGCCTGCCCCGCCAACTGGAGGAGGAGCATATCATGAAGCTGGGGCAGCAGGTGGGCAAGTTCCACAAAGCCTGTTCAAGGGTTAAAAATGTGCTGCCCAAATCATCAAAAACGCTGCGTACGGATATTAATATTTTGCTGGAGCAGATAGCCAAAAACGAAAAACAGTTTGGCAGCCGTATGCAGGCCGACTATATAAAATACCATTGCGAACTGTTCCTGAAAAATCGCTCAAAATATAACCTTAACTCGTTCGAGATCATCCCGGTGTTTATTGACTGGAACATCGGTAACTTCTCGGTAACGCCTGATCTGGAACTGTATTCACGCTGGGATTATGATTGGTTCAGGATGAGTTACCGCATACTTGATTTTTACTTTTTTAGCAGGGTAGTATCTACCATTGGTGATCGTACGGTATTCAGCTACGTGATCGATACCATGATGGAGGACCGTTTTATACTTTTCCTGAAGGAGTATCACAAGATAAACCCGCTTAAGGCTGATGAAATTCGCTTTTTAAAGGAGGTTTATCGCTTTTTTATCCTTAATTATGTAATTAAGGATGGCAAGTACTTTTTTCATGAGCAGTATGCCAAAAAGTTACAGGCCGAGGCGTTTGAGATCTACCTGCCATCAGTTGACAGGGATTTTAATGCTGAAAAGATAATTGATGCCTTAAAGCTTACTTAATGCAGCGTATAGATAACTTTAAATCGATAATTGACCGTTACGAGATTATATTTTTTGATGCCTTTGGCGTTTTAAAGAACTATGAGGGCCTGGTACCGGGTATTGAAAAAACGTTTGAATACCTTACCAAACAAGGCAAGGAGTATTACATTGTTACCAACGATGCATCGCGCAGCCCGGCAGAACTGGCCGCGTCATACCATAAAAAAGGGTTAACTGTTATTGATCCGGAACGTATCATTTCATCGGGTATGCTCACCAAGGAATACCTGGATCTTAAAGTTAAGGACGGCATCGTGGCCTTTTTGGGTACACCCGAATCGGCACACTATATCGAGAACAACGGGCGGCACACATTGCCTGTATCTGAAGTTGATAGTACAAATATTGATAAGGTTAATGCCCTCGTTTTTATGGATGACGAAGGCTTTAACTGGTTTGAGGATATCAACAAGGCCGTGAACATTTTGCGTAAGCGCCCTATCCCGGCCATTGTAGCCAATACCGACTATGCCTACCCGCTTACCGCTAATGATATTGCCGTGGCTATTGGCGGTATCGCTAATATGGTTGAAAGCATAGTGGGCAAGGAGTTTATCCGCTTTGGTAAGCCCGATTCGCAAATGTTCATGTTCGCTTATGATATGATACGCGAACGCCGCGGTATCAGCAAAAAAGATATTGTTATGGTAGGTGATACCCTGTTTACCGATATTATGGGCGGCAATAAGTTCGGGTTGGATACTGTGCTGGTACTATCAGGCAATACCCTGCCCGGCGATGCGGAATCAAACATCCACTCAACCGGCATAGTGCCTACTTATATTTGCCAGAGTGCCGTTGTTGAGGATGGCGGTTTCGGCTTTTGATGCGTTTATAACCTGTAAAACTTAAATAAATGTAGCTTTTACATTTTTTAATTGTTAGAGAAAATTATATTTGCCTTTACCAATTAAATTATCGTAATGAAGAAAGCGCTTTTATGTTTAGGGCTTTGCCTTGCATTTTGTGCGGGTTTTGCCCAGCAAACAGCCACATTTACCAACCCGCTGCTGCCGGGCGGGCCCGATCCGTGGAATACTTATAAAGACGGATATTATTATTACACCCACACCACTGGCAACCACTTAGCTATCTGGAAAACTAAGGACATTACCGACCTTAAATCAGCCGAAAGAAAAACGATATGGACACCACCACCGGGCACCATGTACTCCAAAGAGATCTGGGCACCTGAACTGCATTTCATCCGAGGAAAATGGTACATGTATTTTGCAGCCGATGATGGCAATAACGATCATCATCGTATGTATGTGGTAGAGAATGCCTCTGCCGACCCGATGCAGGGCGAATGGACTTTTAAAGGACAGGTAAAAGACCCAAGTGGCAAATGGGCGATAGATGGTTCGGTGTTTGAACTCAAAGGTCAGCTTTACATGATATGGGCAGGCTGGGAAGGTGATGTGAATGAAAAGCAGAACATATACATCGCCAAAATGATCAACCCCTGGACCATTAGCAGCGAACGGGTAATGATAGCCACGCCAACCTATGCCTGGGAAAAGGACGGCGATTTGCCCGGAGGCAAACATTTAGACGTGAACGAAGGGCCACAGATACTGATACACGGTAAGGATGTTTTCCTGATCTACTCGGCCAGCGCCTGTTGGACGGATAATTACGCACTGGGTATGCTGCGTACAAAGGCCAATGCCAATCTGCTTGATCCTAAATCATGGACTAAATCGCCCGAGCCGGTATTTAAGCAATCGCCCGAAACAGGCGTTTACGCGCCGGGGCATAACTCCTTCTTTAAATCGCCTGATGGTAAGGAGGACTGGATTTTATATCACGCCAACTCAAATCCCGGCGACGGCTGCGGCAATAAACGTTCGCCGCGTGCGCAAAAGTTTACCTGGAATAAGGATGGCTCACCCAATTTTGGCGTTCCGCTAAGTACCAGTAAGCCCTTGGCTAAACCATCCGGAATTAAATAAAAACCAATTAAACTACTTATAAATGAAAATCAAAAGTATTTTAGCCGCGGCAATGTTATGTATTGCAACGGTAGCAAATGCGCAGGATGCTGCTAAGAAACCTGCGTACACACCGCCTGTCATCCCCGGCCGTTGGACGATGGAAAAAGCCAACACCTGGTATGCCCAATACCCGTGGATGAGCGGCGCCAATTACATACCGGCCTATGCCATTAACCAAATGGAAATGTGGCAGGCCGAAACGTTTGACCCGGCGGCTATTGATAAGGAATTCGGTTGGGCTGAAGGCATAGGCTTTAACCTGATGCGCGTATTTTTACACAGCCAGGCCTGGAAGGCTGATGCCCCCGGCTTTAAAAAACGTATCGATCAGTTTTTAGGCTTGGCCGATAAGCACCACATCAAAATAATGTTTGTGTTTTTTGATGATTGCTGGAATACCGGTGCCAAGCCGGGCAAGCAGCCTGAACCAAAGGTGGGCGTACACAATTCCGGCTGGTTGCAGGATCCTGGCTTTATCGTTAAAAAGCCGGAGGACTTTGCCTATCTTAAAAAGTATGTTACCGATATACTAACCACCTTTAAAAATGATAAGCGCATTTTACTTTGGGATTTATATAACGAACCCGGCAATAAAGACAAAGGCAATGCCTCAATGGAACTACTGGTTGAGGTATTTAAATGGGCGAGGACGGTAAACCCGTCGCAACCCATCAGTGCCGGTGTATGGCGTTGGGATTTGTATGACCTGAATGCGTTTCAGGCCAATAATTCAGACGTGATCACTTATCATAATTATGACGCGGTTGAGCCGCATACGGCCATGGTTAAGGTGTTAAAATTCCACGCCCGCCCGTTGATATGTACCGAGTACATGGCGCGTACCCGCAACAGTACATTTGAAACGGTAATGCCGATGCTGAAAGAGCAAAATGTAGCTGCCATAAACTGGGGCTTTGTATCAGGCAAAACAAATACCATCTTCTCATGGGAGAAAGTAATACCTGATGGCAGTGAGCCACCGTTATGGTTTCATGATGTTTTTAGAAAAGACGGTACCCCATACAAACAGGCCGAGGTTGACCTGATCAAAAAACTCAACGGAAAATAAACCAATAAACCAAAATCAAAACATGAAAAAACATTTTCTGCGTTCAATCGCAATGGCATTACCGGTTTGTGCAATATATTTGTCTGCCTGTAATCAGCAAGCAAGCAAAAATTCAACCGACACTATGACCGACAGTACTACCGCTGCAGCGGCACCTCAAGCCGCCGCGTTTGATACCACCATTGATGGTAAAAAAGTTCAGCTTTTCACCCTTAAAAATAAAAGCGGTGCCCAGGTAGGCATCACCAACTATGGCGGCCGTTTGGTTAGCCTGCAAGTGCCTGATAAGGATGGCAAACTTACTGACGTAATTGTTGGCCCCGGCAGTGCCGAAGGCTTTGTAAATTCAACCGAGCCTTATTACGGCGCGCTTATAGGCCGTTATGGCAACCGCATTGCCAAAGGCAAGTTCAAGCTGGAAGGTAAGGATTATAGCCTGTTTACCAATAACGGCCCTAACACGCTGCATGGCGGTAAAAAAGGCTTTCAGTATGTAGTTTGGGATGGCGCACAGCCCGATTCATCAACCCTGGTGCTTACCTACCTGTCAAAAGATGGTGAGGAAAACTTTCCGGGCAACCTTAAAGTAAAGGTTACTTACCAGTTTACTGATGATAACGCTTTAGATATTAAATACGAGGCTACTACCGATAAAACTACCGTTTGTAACCTTACCAGCCACGGCTTTTTTAACCTGAACGGTTGCGGCAGCGGCGACATCCTGGAACACGTTTTACAGGTTGATGCCGATACTTATATCCCGGTTGATGCGGGTTTAATTCCGTTTGGCCGGATTGATAAGGTGGCCGGTACACCGTTTGATTTTACCAAGCCTACCGAAATAGGTGCCCGTATTGATACCAACGCCAACGAGCAGTTAAAAAACGGCAAAGGTTACGATCATAACTTTGTGCTGAATAAGCACGATATCAGCAAATCAATCGCCTCCATAACCGGCGATAAGAGCGGTATCACCATGGATATTTATACCGAGGAGCCGGGCCTGCAATTTTACAGCGGTAACTTTATGCAGTCAAAAAATGAGATGAAGTATGGTAAAAAGGATGATTTCCGCACCTCGTTCGCGCTGGAAACACAACATTATCCTGATTCACCAAATCAGCCATCATTTCCAACAACGGTATTAAAACCGGGCGAAACTTATAAAACACATACCATCTATAAGTTTACTGTAAAAAAATAAGCACTGGCTTATCATAATTAAAGTCCTGCCGCGCAACCGGCAGGACTTTTTTGTAACATAGCCACCGTTAAATCGTTACTTTTACAAATAAAATTAAACGCGTTTGCTTACAGATAACCATGGCCGGCCAATAAATTACCTGCGCCTTGCGGTGACAGACAGGTGCAACCTGCGCTGTTTTTACTGCATGCCCGAGCATGGTCTTGATTGGCTTTCACGTGTCGAACTGCTTAGTTACGAGGAGTTGCTTCGCATCAGCAGTTTAATGGTAGGCATGGGCGTGAATAAGATCCGCATTACCGGCGGCGAACCCTTTGTACGGCGTGATATTATGCAGTTGTTATCCTCTTTATCCGCTTTGCCCGGGTTGGATGAACTGACGATTACCACCAACGGTGTACTTACCGCGCCTTATGTGAGCGAGTTAAAACGCCTGGGTATCCGTTCGGTAAATTTGAGTTTGGATACGCTGGATGCAGCAAGATTTTTTGCCATTACCCGCCGTGATGAATTCGCGGCAGTAATGCACACGCTGGAGCAACTGCTGAAGCACGATATCGATGTAAAGATAAATGCTGTAGTGATGCAAGGCCGCAACACGCAGGATATACTGCCGCTGGTTGAGTTGACCCGTGAGCTGCCCGTAAGCGTTCGTTTTATTGAGGAAATGCCTTTTAATGGCGATGGGCACCAGTTCAGCGGAATAGCATGGGATCATGTGCGTATTATGGAGGAAATAAGGCAGCATCATCCGCAAATAATTAAGGCGGTGGATGGGCCATATTCAACATCCTACAATTATAATATACCCGGCCATAAAGGCAATGTGGGGGTAATCGCCGCTTATTCACGTACTTTTTGCGGTACCTGTAACCGCATCAGGGTTACGCCTACGGGTATATTAAAAACCTGTTTGTATGATGATGGCGTACTTAACCTGCGTGATATGCTGCGCACAGGTAACAATGATGAAGAAGTAAAACGGGCATTGTTGTATGCCCTGAAACATCGTGCTGCTGATGGCCACGAGGCTGAGCGCCTGGTAAAGTCAACCGCGTCAATTCACCAATCAATGGCCGTCATTGGCGGATAAAAATTTACTATGATAACAGTTGAACAAGCTGAGCAGATAATACTCGAAAATAAAAGCGACCTCGGTGCCGAGATCACTATGTTTGATACTTCGGCAGGCCGTGTACTGGCCGAAACCATCCGTGCCGACCGAGATATGCCCCCCTATAACCGGGTGATGGTTGATGGCATCGCCATAAAATATAGCGCCTTTGAGCAGGGCATCCGCATATTTAAAATAAAGGCGGTACAGGCGGCGGGTGCAGCGCCCGTTGAGGTTGACAGCGATGAAGAATGTATAGAGATAATGACAGGGGCTTCCTTGCCGGAATCTGTGGATACAGTGATCCGTTATGAGGATATCACCATTGGCGAGGGTGAGGCGATCATCAACCTGGCCACAATTGAAAAAGGGCAGGGCTTGCACTTAAAAGGTGCCGACCGGAAGCAGGGCGATGTACTGGCTGTGCCCGGTCAGTTAATTACCCCGGCGGTGTTGAGCCTTATCGCGTCAGTAGGCGAGGCCGAGGTACGGGTAAAAAAGATGCCGCGCGTCGTGGTTATCTCGACAGGTGATGAAGTGATAGAGGTGCATAAACGCCCGACGCCTTTCCAGATAAGGCGGTCAAACAATTATACCGCGCAGGCTATCCTTAAATCACTGGGTTACGAGGCATCGGTGCTGCATTTGCCCGATGATCCGGAAGTTATGCGTAACCAGTTATCGCAATGTTTTCAGTATTACGATGCCATTATACTGGCCGGTGGTGTATCAGCCGGTAAGTTCGACTATCTGCCGCAGGTATTGAACGTATTGGGTGTTGAACAACTGTTTCATAAGGTAGCGCAGCGACCGGGCAAACCGCTTTGGTTTGGTAAACATGGCAATGGCGTGCCTGTATTCGCTTTTCCGGGTAACCCTGTGGCGGTGTACCTGTGTATGCACCGTTATTTTCTACCCTGGCTATATGCCACTTTAGGTAGGCAGCAACCCACGCCGGTTTACGCCATGCTGGATAATGACCTGGAATTTAAACCCGAGCTAAAATACTTTTTGCAGGTTAAGTTACTGGTAAATGAGCAGGCACAATTAATTGCCGAACCAATTGCAGGCAATGGCTCCGGCGATTTTGCCAACCTGGCCGATGCCAATGGCTTTATGGAATTACCGGCCGGTAAATCGGTGTTCAATAAAGGCGAAGTTTATCGTGTGCACCTCATTAACCCGTTATAAAATATGGACTTAACGCATATTGACAGTGAAGGCAACCCCGCCATGGTTGATGTGGGGGCCAAACAGGTAACCGCCCGCAGGGCCGTAGCCCAAAGTATTGTTTTATTGCCCGATGAAGTTTTAACTTTACTTAGTGGCGATGAGCTGCAATCCAAAAAAGGACCGGTGTTTCAAACAGCCATTATAGCAGGTATTATGGCGGCCAAAAAAACCGGTGAGTTGATACCGCTTTGTCACCCGCTGGGGTTAGATAACTGCTCGGTAACCATCAGCTTTAACCCTGAGCGTGAGGTGGTGGTGCAGTGTACCGCTGCATTAACAGCCCGCACAGGAGTGGAGATGGAGGCATTGGTGGGCGCGTCAATAGCGGCGCTTACCATTTATGATATGTGTAAGGCCTTGAGCCATAATATCGTGATAAAAGAAACAAGGCTTGTTGAAAAAACAGGAGGGAAGCATGATTTTAAACGGGCATAATAAACATACCAAAATGGCGAGGCCGTCGCTGGGAAATTTCGGGCGTAGCGAGTGGGCCATATTGGGAGCGCCCTGTACCGTGATAAAGCTATTGGCCGATGATGTGATCAAAGGGCTGGCTCCCGATTATAAAGGCGCTTACGCCGATACCACACATACCGATGACATGATACTGCCGCCGGGCAGGTTAAATGCCGGCGCGGTGTTAGAGTATACCGATCAGTTACAATATTCGCAGTTAAGCTATGCCGCGCCGTTATCGCCATTTCAATTAAGGCAGCATTTTTCGCAGGCTGACTTTGTGCTGGTAAACGGCAATCATCAGCAGGCTAAGGCGCAGGTTTTAGTGTTGGATGAAAACAAAAAGGCATCGCTCCAAAAGCGGGCGGCCAACCTTACAAACGTGGAGCTGATTCTGGTAAGTGATAACACTAATGAGGTATTTGATTTTGTGCAGGATGCCGTATTAAATTGGCGCGATATACCCATGCTTAAAGTGGATGATCTGCAAGGGATAATTACTTTTTTTAAAGGTAAACTCATACAAAACCAGCCTAAGCTTAACGGCCTGGTGCTTGCCGGTGGCAAAAGCCAGCGCATGGGCTTTGATAAAACCGCCGTAAAATGGCACGGTAAGGAACAGCGTTATCACGTTGCCGATATGCTGCGCGGGTTTTGCAGCAACGTATATATATCCTGCCGTGCAGAGCAGCAGGATGAGGTGCATACAGGTTATGCCGTGTTGCCCGATACCTTCACCGATCTGGGGCCTTACGGGGCTATCTTGTCTGCTTTTCGCAGTGAGCCGGACAGTGCCTGGCTGGTCGTAGCCACAGATCTGCCTCTGCTGGATGAAACAACAATACAACACCTGATAGCTTTGCGTAACCCTGCCGCTATAGCCACGGCGTATACCAGCACGTTTGATGGTTTGCCCGAGCCGCTTATTACCATTTGGGAGCCTAAAAGCTACCCGCAATTGCTGGCTTTTTTAGCGCAGGGATATAGCTGCCCGCGCAAGGTGCTGATAAACAGCGATACCTCGCTTATACCACCTGCAAACCCCGACGCGCTCACAAATGTGAACACACCGGACGAGCATGACCGCATTAAACTATTACTACACCAAAAAATAGCATCACATGACTAATGATTGGGCACGATACCATTGCCAGATAGCCTTACCCGGCTTTGGTGAGGCAGCACAGCAGCGTTTGCAGCAGGCCAGTGTTTTAATTGTGGGTATGGGCGGTTTAGGGTGCCCAACAGCTTTATACCTCACTTCGTCGGGGGTGGGCACTATCGGTATTGCTGATTTTGATACGGTTAGCGAGGGTAATCTGCACCGGCAGGTGTTGTTTGGGCCGGATGATACGGGAAGTAACAAGGCAGCCGTAGCCTGCCGCAAGCTTAAACAGCAAAACCCCGGGATTGAGTTTGTACCGTACGAGCAGCGTGTATCGCCCAAAAACGTACTTGAGTTTATGGCTGAGTATGATGTAGTGGTTGACTGTACCGACAATTTTGAAACCCGCTACCTACTGAACGATGCCGCGGTTATCAGCGGGAAACCACTGGTTTACGGAGCCATTTACCAATTTGAAGGCCAGGTAGCAGTATGGAACGTTGACCAAAGCAATGGCGAGCGCTCACCCAATTACCGTGACCTTTACCCGAAGGTAAATGCAGCGCAGATACCCAACTGCACGCAAGGCGGTGTAATACCTACGCTGGCCGGTATAATAGGTTGCCTGCAAGCCAACGAGGTAATAAAATATATCACGCAAACCGGCGAGCTGCTTGCCGGTAAACTGCTGGTGTTTGATGCCCAAACGCTGCAAAGCCGGGTTGTAAAGATAGGTACCTACACAAAAACCAATATTGTTACCTTGCCGGTTGCTGATGAGAGTGTGCCGGATATTGATCAAACCGAACTTAAAGAAATAATGGCGCGTGGCGATGCGCAGTTGATAGATGTACGTACCGATGAAGAACGGCAGGCGCATCATATCGGCGGAAAGCATATACCGCTTAACCGGCTTGAAGATAATTTGCACGAAGTTGATCCTGCTAAAACCACTGTATTTTATTGTGCCTCGGGCAAACGCAGTGCCGAAGCGGTTAAGATAGTTAAAAACGCCCTGCCCGATAGTAAAGCGGCATCCCTGAAGGGGGGCTTAAATGAGTGGCTCGACGAAAACGGTTGATTGGCCGGGTTTAAGGGTGCGCGGCTACCCATACCTCGCCATCCTCAAAAAATTCCTTTTTCCAGATAGGCACGGTTTGTTTCAGGGTATCGATAATATAACGGCAGGCGGTAAAGGCGGCATCCCGGTGCGCGGCAGATACGGCGATGATAACCGGTATCTCCCCAACCTGTAAAACGCCTGTACGGTGGTGTATCAATATCTTTTGCAAGGGCCACTGCTCAAACGCCGCGGTGGCTATCTTTTCCATTTCGCGCATGGCCATAGTTTGATAGGCCTCAAACTCCAGGCGTAAAACGGTTTTGCCTTTGGTTGCATTGCGTACCGTACCTATAAATACATCAATGCCGCCACTTTCGGGTGTCATTACCCATTGGCTGCAAGCGGTAATATCCAGCGGCGCATCAGTTATAAGTATGTTTACAAGAGAGCTGCTCATCATTATCCGCCGCTTACAGGTGGGATAATGGCCACTTCATCACGCTGATGAATGTAATCCTCAGGCAGTGCATATTCATTATTTACGGCGATAAGATAGGATGACAGTTGTTTTAACCGTGGATACTCCTGTTCCAAAGTATATTTCAGACTCATTACGGTGGCATCGTTCATTAGTTCTAATTGTATGGATGGGGCATTAAAAATGTCCTTAGCAACACCGAATGCCAAAATAGTGATCGTCATAAAAAACTTTAAATTGTGGCTATGGCAAATATAACAACATAAACAGGAAAGGTTCTAACTAAATCGTTGTCATTTAGCAGTCCAATAATCTTACTTTTGCGTAAACACCTCTATCTATGAAATATGTTTTTTTGGCGTTGGCCATCCTTTGCGAAGTGATTGGCTCGAGCTTTATCCAGGCATCTAATCAGTTCTCTAAACTTGTACCTTCTGTTATTGCTGTAGTTGCTTATTTGTCCTGTTTGTACTTCTTCTCTATCTCATTAAAAAGCATACCATTAGGGGTGGCCTACGCCATATGGGGCGGGTTGGGCATTGTGCTTACCGCGCTGGTATCAGTATTCGTGTTCAGGCAATCGCTGGATGCACCGGCCGTCATCGGCATGACCATGATCGTTAGCGGGGTTATAGTAATGAATGTTTTTTCACGATCAATATCTCACTGAAAAAAAATAATTTATCTGTTATTCAGTATTTTATAAAAAATATTGATTGATTTTGATTAGTATACTACTAAGTATATAGATTTTATATACATTTGTATCATCATGCCATGAAGACACAACAATTAACATCTGTTAAAAAAATCACGCTCCATTGCCAACCAAGTGCCGGTATGTGTTGTTGTTGCAATTGATCGAACTGAAAAATAAACTCAATTGATCGTACTTTTTTGCAACAACCAAATTTAAATGAACACGTATACTCTTTACGATGAAGTGGCGCTAAACGAGGCCCGCTTATCGCTCAATAAACAAACCGTTTCGCACAGCGCGCTATCAGGCAACTATACTGATCTGCGCCTTACTGCCGATAGTAACCGCTGGTACGAGTACTACAACGGGGCCATAACACATGGATATATTGATCTTAAAAAGTTTAACAACAAGCCGCTGGTAATTGCCTTTTATTCGGGCAAATGGGGCGATACCGGTTTAAACTTACTGCGTTCGCTTAACACCATACAGGCCGAAGTGAAAGCTAACGGTGGTAACCTGCTGGTGATAATACCCGAAGGTGAGCAGCATTTAGAGCAGATAGCATGGCTTAACAGCCTTACACTCAGTTTTTATGTTGATGAGCAGCATGCCTTAGCACAGCAGTTAGGGCTATACCATGAGCTGTTATCCGGTTGGAACAATGAGGCAGCTCAAAAAGTACTGCTGCCTGCAATTTATGTTACCGATGCCCGCCGCAAGGTAACTTACCGGCACGTATATCATAACACGGGCAACAGTTTTTCGGCAGGTGAGGTAATATCGGCAGTGTACAGTTCGGCGCTGCTGGTTAATAAAAAAGAATTTATATAATTAGTTTCAAGTAGGTTAAAGTGCCAGGGGGGTAAACTGTATGTTTATCCCCCTTTATTTTGCATATTTAACCAGGTAATTAAGTGATATGGCTGATAAAAAGGATTATGATGCCGTAGTAGTAGGCTCGGGCCCTAACGGACTCGCGGCGGCCATACTGTTACAGCAACAAGGCTTACAGGTACTGGTAGTTGAGGGCAAGGGCACCATTGGCGGCGGCCTGCGTACAGCCGAGCTCACCCTGCCCGGCTTTAAGCATGATATTTGTTCGGCCATACATCCGCTGGCAGCAGGCTCGCCATTTTTTAGCAAGCTGCCGCTGCATGAGCATGGCTTGGAATATATAGCCCCCGAGGTTGATGCCGCCCACCCGTTTGATGATGGTACCGCAGCGGTATTAAAGCGCTCGGTTGATGAAACAGCCTCATTACTTGGTGCCGATGCGGATACTTACCGTAAACTGATTGGTCCGGTGGTAAAAAACTGGCCAAGTATGGCTGCCGATATATTGGGGCCGCTGCATATTCCATCCAAGCCTTTTGCCATGGCGCATTTCGGCCTTTCGGCATTGCAACCGGCCACCATGCTGGCTAAACAGTTTAAAACCGTACAAGCAAAAGGCCTTTTTGCAGGGATGGCAGCACATTCCATACAGCCGCTCAGCAATATCGCTACATCGGCCATTGGCATGGTGCTACTGGCTAACGGGCATATAGGCGGCTGGGTAATTCCTAAAGGTGGTTCGCAAAGTATTGCCGATGCGCTGGCAGGCTACTTTACATCATTAGGCGGAAAGATAGAGGTTAATACCTACATCACTTCGCTTTCGCAATTGCCATCGGCACGTGCCATATTTTTTGACGTTACGCCGAAACAACTACTGCAAATTGCCGGGCATAAATTTTCGTCCATTTATAAATGGCAGTTGGAGCGTTACCGTTATGGCGATGGCGTATTTAAAGTTGACTGGGCGCTTGACGGCCCGGTGCCTTTTACAGCCGAAGAATGCCGTAAGGCAGGCACCGTGCACATTGGGGGTACGCTGGAAGAGATAGAGATCTCCGAAAAGGCATCCGCCGCGGGCATACATTGCGAAAAACCTTATGTGCTAATGGCCCAGCAAAGTACTTATGATGCCACACGCGCTCCTGAAGGCAAGCAAACGGTTTGGGCTTACTGCCATGTACCCAACGGCTCGACTAAAGACATGACGGCCATTATTGAGAACCAGGTAGAGCGGTTTGCGCCAGGTTTTAAGGATAGGATACTCGCCAGGCATGCCTTTAATACCGCCCAGATGCAGGAGCATAACCCCAATTACATAGGCGGCGATATAAATGGCGGAATAATCGATATCGGGCAGTTATATACTCGTCCCGCCCTGCGCTGGTCGCCATACCGAACATCAGCCAAGGGCCTTTACATTTGTTCATCATCAACCCCTCCGGGTGGTGGTGTGCATGGTATGTGCGGTTACAATGCCGCCAAACGCGCGCTTAAAGATATTTTCGATATTAAAACCGGCAAGCTTTAAAAGGCCTCATTCAAGCCCAAAAATAAGCCCTTTGCTCCATATTTACCAAACGCGTAATCAATACAAAGATTGGTACGTGTTGCCTTGTTAAACAGTACACGTAAACCCGCGCCGCCGCCGGGTTGCCATACCTGGCCTATCTTTGTACCCAGATCATCATTGGCCGTTTGAAGGTTAAAGAAAGTTACCCCGCTGATAAACTTGTTCCGGGTGATCGGGAAACGGTATTCCACCTCGGAATAAGCGTATTGCGTACCTTTAAAGTAGGTAACGGTATATCCGCGCCCACTGCGAAAGCTTGGATCACGCCCCGTGCCCGGCAGTTCCAGGTAGGGCAGGGCACCACCTATAACAAATGAGGTCCAGTTCCAAAAGGCTATCACGTGCTCAGGGTTACGTTTTGACAGGCTCCAATATTTCCTGAAATCAGTGGTGAGCTGCGTGGCATTCTTGGTACTGCCTATCCAGGTTTGATTTACCCTGATACCGGCATCCGCATAAATACCCTTGTACGCGCGGTTCTGATTGTCGCGCGTGGTGTATTGTGCGTTGAACAATAAACCATTTGAGCTGTAATTGGCGTTGTTAAAGCCGTTTCGTTCGTTATAAATGTAGTACGGCGTAAGTTTTTCGCCAACCGGGTTATTACGGTCCTCAATGCTTCGCCTGATATCAAAGGATAAGCCCGCGCCTAAAAATAGGTTGTTAGTAACCTGCTTGTATATTTTTTCGCGGAGATTGTAAAAGTAGGAGTGCAGTACATAGCCCTTGCGGTCAGGGTTAGATAATATCCTGTCCGCCTCGCTGCCATTAGCGGCTTCGCCTATACCTATGCCGAAATCGGGTGTCAGGGTTTTGGCGGCTACCAGGCTACCTTGTAGATTCCAGTGGTTGCCGGGTGTAAACACATTATGACTTAAATAAAAATAGATAATACCCTTAGTGGTAATGGATGCCGACGTTGCCGCTACAGACATTAATGTACCCGGCTCACTGCCCAGCACACGCCCTGCAACTGCCTTAACACCAATTTGAAAACCAATACTTGGGTTTGAGGCTACATTGGGCATTAGGGTAATACCCGATTTTTTCTTGAGCGAATCGGGTTTCTTACTGGGATGAATTACATTCTGTATCAGGTCGCTGATGTCATATTGCCCTGCATATTCAACTTTTGGCTTTTTTACGGTATCACGCTGTAACGAGTCGGTTTTAAGTGAGTCGGTAGTGGCCTGAACCTGCGCCAAAGCAGGCTGGTACAAGCTTATGCTGAGGGGGATAGTAATCAGCAAATACTTTAATATGGTATATCTCAATTGTTTTTGCACGGTAGTGATGTGTTTTTGATAGTGAGTTATTAAAACTTAACTTTTAACCTATTTATTGCCAAAAGGTTTTTTTTACAGCCTCTGTAACAGTTAAATGGTATGGTTGTAAAATATTTATGAACATTTATGGCACTTGTATTTGGATTTAATCTAAATAGTCCTATTTTTGCTAAACACACTTCTACACAAAAAAGGGAATGCAGGTTAAAGAGGTAGTTGATAATCCAACATTTACAGAGGTTTTTACCACAGCGCAGGGCGCTATCTATCAATCAGACAGTGAAAGCTGCTGGTATATTGATTTTGCCGGTAAACTTGCCCGTTTTGATTACCGCTGCCTGCTAAAGCTTAACAAGGCTATTAACAGCATTGATATTGAGCAAAAACTGATGGATGCCCTGTCGCCTGATATGGAGATCATCTTTATTTGCGCCTGTGATGACACTTACGTGCTCACCCTTACCCAGATCATTCACTTTAAGGAGCTGTTACAAGGTACTTTTGTAATGCTTGAGCTTAACCACATCATCTACAACAGGCTTTATCGTACAGCCGTTTAACTATACTTAGATTGCTTCTATATTGTTAATATTTAATTGTTTGGGCGTTTATAGCATTATCTTTGTATTGTTATAAATGATTAAAACAATTAGATCATGAAAGATATCATTCGCATAAAATCACTTTTATCAACCGAGATAGAAGAGGTTTTAAATCAGCAAATTAAAAAGGAAGCGCAATCAGCGTCAATATATTTAGCCATGGCTTCATGGTGTGACCGTAATGGTTTTGATAACTCGGCCGACTATTTTTACAAACAGTCTGAAGAGGAAAGAGAGCACCAGCTTAAATTTTTTAAATACGTGCTTGATATGGGCGGCACTGCTATCTCTCCGGAGGTTACCAATATCAAAATTGAGTACAACTCATTCCGCGAAGTATTTGAGGATGCTTTGGAGCAAGAGGTAAGCGTTACCGAATCTATTAAAGCCATCGCCAGCCGTTGCTACAAAGAGCAGGATTTTGTAACCCTTGAATTTTTAAACTGGTTCTTTAAAGAGCAACGCGAAGAAGAGTACAAAGCACGCCGCGCCCTTGAACTATTTGAAGTTATTGGCGAAGAAGGTACCGGCCGTTGGGAAATTGATCATCATATCCCTAAAATCAGCTACAGCAGCGAGGCCTAATCCTGCTGCTGCATGAGGCCCGCCAGCAGGCGTAATACCTCCTTTTCAGAATATTCTTTCAGCCATATATTTTCAGGCTGTATGTTACAGACCGGTGCAAATTTGCAACGGTCTGTGCATTCAATACGTATCACTTCAATATCTACCTTACCTTTGCTGTGCTTTACAAAGCCCGATGCCATTTTGTAAGTATCCTTACCACCACGTTTACCACACTTGCTGCCTGTGCATACATAAAGCACTTTATCAGGCACCTCAAATTTTCCCATGTAACAAATTTATACAATCGTACTTAAACGGTTTGTATTTTGTTTTAAGTATATACTGTGTAATTTAGTTAACAGCTAAAGTTTAAATATTATTTAAAATATATAAATGGCAGGTTCACAGGTGTATTTGTTGCCTTTGGGCATAAAGTTTGTGTTTGTATATCAATTAAGATTATATTTGAGTGTTTTTTCGTTTTAATAAATATTAAAACAAACAATAAAAACGAGTAATGAAATACAACATCCTCGCTTTTGCTGTACCGCTCTTTGTAGTATTTATGCTGCTGGAGTATTTCGTCGCAAAACAAAAAAAACTTAAGCTGTTTGATCTTCACCGTTCAATAGCGAACGTTAGTATAGGCATACTTGAACGCCTTACTGATGTGCTTGCCGCTGCGGTATTTTACGGCGTGTATGATTATCTGCAAAAAACCTATGGCATATTCCAGATAAAGCCAACCATAGCCATGTGGATATTGCTTTTTTTAGGTACCGATTTTATTTGGTACTGGTACCACAGGCTTGCACACGAAATGAATGTGCTTTGGGCCGTACACGTGGTACACCACCAAAGCGAAGACTTTAACTACACCGTGTCGGCACGTATAACGCTTTTGCAGGCTATTGTACGCACCGGTTTTTGGAGTGTTTTGCCCGTATTGGGTTTTCCGGCCGAAATGATCGTGGTTATGCTGCTGATACATGGTTTGTACCCTTTCTTTGTGCATACCCAGGTAATAGGTAAGCTGGGCTTTTTAGAGTATTTTTTGGTTACCCCATCTCACCACCGTGTACACCACGCCTGTAATGATGAGTACCTGGATAAAAACTATGGCGATGTGCTTATTATTTGGGATAAGTTATTCGGTACCTTTAAAAAGGAGGACGAGAAGCCTGTTTACGGCCTTACGCACCAGTTAAATACGTATAGCTTTATGTGGCAGCACTTCCACTTTTTTATAGAGCTCTGGATAATGGTTAAGCGCGAAAAAACGCTGAAAGGAAAAATTCGTATGATATTTGGCAGCCCTAACCTGATAGACCCCGCCGCGCGTGAAAATGCCGAGCGTATATTCGGTATCAAGGTGCATGAGGAGCCTATGCAGCAAAGGCTGAACAATTACGTAGTTTGGCAGGTAATATTTATGCTGATCACACTGTTTTTCTTCATCCTGTTTGAGTTTGAGCTGGGAGCGATGGAAAAATTCCTGTTCACTACATTTACCGTACTTACGCTCATTAACTGTGGTGCCATAATGGAGCAAAAGAAATGGGTGTTTGCTGTGGAGTTTTTGCGTATGCTGGTTATAGGCAGCGCGCTATATATTTACAATGCCGATTACCATATCGTAACCTTCTTTATATGCGCGGTGCTCGCGCTGATGGCCTTGTTTTACCGCACGGTTGAAGAGCGTTATCTTTCGGTAGTATACCAGGAACAATAGATAAAGAAATAGTATTACAAAAAAAGAGGGCCGGTAATAATTACCGGCCCTTTCTCATTCATATATATTAAAGTGTCAGCTTTAGCAATTTTCATCGGGGCCGCAAAAATCACCATCGGCATTTAATACCTGTGGTTTTTCTTCGCTCTTAACCTTATCAAGTACCTGCTTAAAAAGTTCAGTAGGCTGGGCACCCGATACCGCGTATTTATTATTAAATACAAAAAATGGCACTCCCTGTACACCTATCTGGCGGGCATGGTATATATCTTCCTCAACATCCTGCTTGTAGGCATCTTCATTTAATGCCCGGCGTACCTCATCGGCATCAAGTCCGTGTTTTTGCCCTGTGTTTACCAGCGTTTCAGCATCGCTGATGTTTTTGCCTTCGGTAAAGTAAGCTGCAAGCAAGGTTTCCTTTACTTCATTTTGCTTACCATATTTAGCGGCCAGGTGCAGCAGGCGATGCGCATCAAGTGTGTTGGCTATTTTAGCGGTATCTAAATTATAGTTTAAGCCCAGTTCGGCCGCCTGCGCGGTAACATAAGCATTCATTTCGCTGGCTTTTTCAAGCGGTAAGCCTTTACGTTTTGAAAGATACTGGTCAAGCGTTTGGCCTTCCTCGTATTTGGCTTCAGGATCTAACTGGTAGCTGTGCCAAACAATCTCTACCTTATCATCAAAACCCTCAAGGGCATTTTCAAAGCGGCGCTTGCCTATATAGCAAAACGGACAAACAATGTCCGACCATATGTCTACTCTCATAAAACAAATGTAAGTGCTTGCCGGGCAAACAATGGTTAGCGAATTGTCAGGTTTTTAAGTGCCCCAGGCGGTAATTACCACGCTGCGGTTACCGCCATGGTTACGGTGCTCGCACAGGTAAATGCCCTGCCAGGTGCCCAAAGCCGGCCTGCCATTAGTTATCGGTATGGTTACCGAGCTGCCCAGCATGGCGGCTTTAAGGTGCGCGGGCATATCGTCTGATCCTTCGTAATCGTGCTCATAATCCGGGTCATTCTCGGGCACGGCCTTGTTAAAATACATCTCAAAGTCCATACGCACGGTAGGGTCGGCATTTTCATTTATGGTAAGCGATGCTGATGTATGCTGGATAAAAACCTGTAACATACCTATACTGATCTCTCTCAATTGCGGTAGAGCCTGTAAAACATCATTGGTTATGAGGTGAAAGCCACGGCGACGGGCTGCAAGGCGTATATGCTGCTGGTATATTTTCATGGATATATATTGTAACGCGTGCTAATATAACAACTTAAAAAGCGCGTTATGGTTTAAGCATAACATTGCTTATCCTGTAACAGATACGCTAATGAGAATAATAAAACAGGATGATGAATAATATCAGTAGGGTGGAGTTGCCCTGCGCGGGAGAGGATAGTATGGGTATTAGCTGGCTATACGGTCGGTGCCCAGCCATTTGTTTACTAATTTTTCAAGATCAGTAATATCAAATGGTTTGGCAAGTACATCATCAGCATCGCACATGCGGCCGGCTTCTTCAAGCCCGTTTATGGCGGATACCAGCACTACCGGTATATTGGCTGTGGTTGAATCAGATTTTAAGTTACGGCATATCTGGTCGCCGGTTAAATCGCCGCCTAATGAGTAGTCAAGCATAATAAGCCCGGGGTTATATGCCGATATTGCGTTAGCGTAATCTTTGGCAGGGGTTTGTATTACGTCACAACCAAGTTCGGTTAAAATATAATCAACAACCTCGGCGATAGCCGCGTCATTTTCAATAAGAACAACACTTTTTTTCATACCTGTATCTTGTTTATAGTTGAAAGTAAACAGGCAATTAATAGGTGGGAGAATTGTCTGAATTATATTAAGAATTGAAATAATTAATGTAAAGGTAAGATAATTTTTGACATTATCAAGTGCTATGTAAAAATAGGCGGTTTAACATCTGTCTTTTATTTTAGTTGATTAAGTTAAGATTTAATCTAATTTTAATTACTCCTAAGCGGAATAATGCTTTTATGATGCCCGAAATGTTTGTTAATTAATAATTAATAAACGTTGCTTATTTTATTCCGACAAATTACGCGTAAGTGAAAAATATATCACAATTTAGGTGTTTAATACAGTAGTCTTGCAAATAGGTAAACAACTTGAGGCAATAATACCGGCGGCACGAATAAAAACACGCCTCATCGATCTGGTATCTTACGCGTCTGACGCGGGTTTTTATACCCTCACACCACAGGCCGTAGTACAGCCGGTGAACGAGCAGGAGGTGATCGCGCTGTTTAAATTTTCAGAGGCGAATAACATTCCGCTGGTGTTTCGTACCGGTGGCACCAGTCTTTCCGGGCAATCCATAACAGATGGTATTTTAGTTGATCTGAGTCAGCATTGGGATAAGATCAGCATTGAGAACAGCGGCAGCGAGGTACGCGTACAGCCCGGTATAACCGGCGGTATGGTGAACAGCTATTTGCGTAAGCATAAAAAAAAGATAGGCCCTGATCCGGCAAGTATCAACTCGGCCATGATGGGGGGCATCCTTTCTAATAATTCAAGCGGAATGTGTTGCGGGGTAAAGCAAAACTCCTATCATACCGTAAAATATATCCGCTTTATATTGCCTGACGGAAAGGTGTTCAGTACCGAAAACGAGGCCGATTACCGCCGCTTTGAACAGGAGTGCGGTTCGCTATACCATTTGCTTAAAAATACCCGGCAACAATTGTTGGCTGATGCTGAACTATATAATAAGATCCGGAGTAAATACCAGATAAAAAACACGGTGGGCTATGCCGTTAATTCGCTGATAGATCATGAGCACCCACTGGATATTTTGGCCCATTTGCTGATAGGTGCCGAAGGTACGCTGGCCTTTATTGCCGAAACGGTGATGAATACCGTACCTGAATATCCGTTTAAATCAGCAGCGCTATTATACTTTCCGGATATATACACCGCCTGCCAGGCCATAGTGCCGCTTACGGATGCGGGTGCACGCGCCATTGAACTGATGGACAGGGCATCGTTACACGCCATTGAGCATATGCCCAATTTGCCCGCGGTAATTAAAGGTTTGCCTGAACAAGCCTCATGCCTGCTGGTGGAGTTTCAGGAAGATACCTATGCAGAGATAGAACAAAAAGTGAACGACTTTTTGCAGCAGGCAGAAACTTTAGCTTTGTTGCATGCCCCTGTTTTTACCTCAATTCCGCAGGAGCTGGAATATTACTGGAAAATACGCAAAGGACTTTTCCCATCGGTAGGGGCGGTGCGAGCCAGCGGATCAACCGTTATTTTGGAGGATGTGGCTTTCCCGGTGCCCAAACTTGGCGATGCGATATTGGATCTGCAGGCACTGTTTAAAAAATATGAATATAACAATGCCATCATTTTTGGCCATGCCCGTGATGGTAACATCCACTTCCTGATCACACCCGAGTTCAACTCGCCCGATGAAGTAACCCGTTACGATCGTTTTATGCTGGAGGTGGTTGATATGGTAGTTAACAAATACGATGGCGCGTTAAAGGCCGAGCATGGCACCGGCCGAAACATGGCCCCCTTTGTACAAACCGAGTGGGGCGATGGGATCTACGCCATCATGAAGCAGATAAAGGAGGCGGTTGATCCGGCTAACCTGCTTAATCCGGGGGTTATCATCAATGCCGATAAAAGCGTCCACATTAAAAATATCAAACCCCTGCCAACGGTTGAGCACGAGGTGGATAAGTGTATTGAATGCGGTTATTGCGAACATAAATGCCCGAGCCGAAACCTCACCACAACGCCACGGCGCAGGATAGTTATCCGCAGGGAATTGAAAAAGATGGAGCTGAATGGCGATATGGTTAATCATAAATTACTGCTCGACCAATACCAATACGATGGTATGGATACCTGCGCTGTTGACGGCCTTTGCGCCACGGCCTGCCCGGTTGACATTAATACCGGCGAGCTGATTAAACGCCTGCGCCGCGAAAATCATTCGCCGCTGGCTAACAAGGTAGCGCTTACTGTTGCCCGTAACTTTGGCATTGCCATGGGCGCGGCGCGCTTTGCCCTCTCGGCAGGTAATGTGCTGAACAAGGTATTTGGCGCCAGGGCTATGGCAAACGTCACCACGGCCTTTAAACGTATTATTCCCGCCATGCCTTTATGGACGGAGCAATTAGCTTCGCCACCCAATTTAAACCCGATAAAACAAAGCAGGGGCAAGCAGCCGCAGGATGCTGAGGTTATTTATTACCCAAGCTGCATATCGCGTATGCTGGGCAGTGGGGTTAAAGGTAAAAAAAGCGTGATGGATACGTTTATGAGCGTATCCAAAAAAGCTGGTATTAAAGTAAATATCCCCGGTAACGTATTTGGCAGTTGTTGCAGCCAGATTTTCTCATCAAAAGGGTATGCCGATGCTAATAAATACATGGCTAATATATTTATTGAACGGATGTGGGAGGCCAGCAGCGAAGGTAAGATCAGGATAGTGATCGATGTAAGCTCCTGTGCCTACGCCATCAAAAATATGCGCCAAAATTTAAGTGAAGCTAATCAGTATAAGTTTGACAGCATGACCATATTGGATTGCGTGGATTACCTGCATGATGTTGTGATGCCTAAGCCGCAAAACATCAGCAAAAAAGGTACGGTAGTATTGCATCCGGTTTGCTCATTGCAAAAAATGAATATCCAAGGCAAATTTACCGCTTTAGCACAACACTATGCCGCACATGTTGATGTGCCGGTACATTCGGGTTGCTGTGGTATGGCCGGTGATCGTGGTTTCCTGGTACCTGAACTTACTGCCTCAGCCACCTTGCCCGAAGCATTAGAAGTGCAGCAGAAACAATATGACGGTTATTATTCATCCACCAAAACCTGCGAGATGGCCATGTCGCACGCTGTGGGGCAGGATTATGAATCAATACTTTACCTGCTGGATGAGGTAATGGAATAGAGAGGCAGTTTATTATCGTTACTAATAAAGAAAAAATAATTGCGAATAAATTTGCGCGACTAAAAAGTTGCGTTTATATTTGCAACTGTAAGGTTGCAAATATGTATAATAAATGAAGCAGGATATATTTCAGGCCATAGCTGATCCTACACGCAGAGCCATTTTAACATTGCTTGCAGTGCAGGCGATGACACCAAACGTGATGGCCGAAAAATTTGATATGAGCCGTCAGGCCGTATCAAAACATATCAAGGTATTGCACGAGTGCGATCTGATCAAGCCCCGGCATTTGGGCAGGGAGATATACTATCATTTTAACGCGCAAAAGATGCAGGAATTTGATCATTGGTTAGCGCAGTTCAGGCAAAGCTGGCAAACTCAGTTTAATCAGCTCGACAAAATATTATCAACCATTAAAGAAGAAAAATAATGAATAACGATCTGCTGTTTGATTTTAATGTTGACAAAGCTGCCAAAACGGTATACATCACCAGGGAATTCAATGCCGGGCTTGATTTGGTATGGGATGCCTTCACCAAAGCTGAATTGCTTGACCAATGGGGGGCACCCGAGCCAATGCGCGCCAAAACAAAGTATATGGATTTTAAAATAGGGGGGCGCAGGTTTTACGCGATGATAGCTCCGGATGGGCAGGAGCGCTGGTCTGTACAGGAATTTACCTCCATTACCCCGAAAACCAACTTTAAGATGTACAATACCTTTGCTGATAAGGACGAAAACAGGGAATTGCCGGGATCAGACTGGGATTATAATTTTAGTGAGCAGGATGGCATTACCCGGGTTGATATTGTGATTTTTAACGAATCGTTCGAGCGTTTGGAAAAACTACTGGAAGGCTTCAGGATCGGCTTCACCATGACATTGAAAAACCTGGAAAACCTATTGGCCGCTTTATCTTAACAAACAATAATCACACTAAAACTTACAAATAAATCAATTATTAAACACACCCAATCATGAGAGCAATCAACCCATGGATCAACTTTAACGGCAATGCCGAAGAAGCATTCAATTTTTACCAATCAGTTTTTGGCGGCGAGTTTACGAAGATCGTCCGCTTTAAAGATTTATCAAGCCCCGAGTTTCAGGTACCTGAAGATGAGGCGAACAAGATCATGTACATTGGCTTGCCGCTTGGTAAAAACAATGTATTGATCGCCAACGATGTTCCGGCATTTATGGGACAGGTAAACGAAAATGAGAACCGGTCGAAAATTTATGTGAGTGCCGAAAGTCGTGACGAAGCAGAGAAGATATTTAATGGCCTATCAGCAGGCGGCGACGTGGAAGGCCCAATCGGCGACAGTCCGTGGGGTACCTACGCCGGCATGTTCAGGGATAAGTATGGTATTGAATGGATCGTAGAATTCGACCCGGCTGCATAAGCCGCCGCTTTATTCAATATTCTTCAAAAAAAAGAGGCTGCCCAATAATTGAGCAGCCTCTTTTTTTTAATATTATGAACGGCAATTAAGCTGCCGGGGCAAGCATTTTGATAAATGATGCCAGTTTTTCCTTCATTTCACGGCGGTCAACTATAAAGTCAAGAAAGCCATGTTCCTGAACAAACTCAGCGGTTTGGAAGCCTTTAGGCAGATCTTTTTTGATGGTTTCCTTAATAACCCTCGGGCCTGCAAAACCTATCAGTGAGCCCGGCTCGGCAATATTAATATCGCCCAGCATAGCGTATGATGCGGTAACACCACCTGTAGTAGGGTCGGTAAGCAGGGAGATGAACGGCAACTTAGCCTCACTCAGCAAAGCCAGTTTGGCTGATGTTTTAGCCATCTGCATCAGCGAGAAGGCTGCCTCCATCATACGTGCGCCGCCTGACTTTGAGATAAGCAGGAAAGGCATTTTGTGCTGGATACAATAGTCGATAGACCGGGCAATTTTTTCGCCCACTACCGAACCCATTGAACCGCCGATGAAATTGAAATCCATACAGGCTATTACCAGGTCCTGCCCGTCAATTTTGCCATGCGCCGAGCGGATAGCATCAGTGAGGCCTGTTTTTTTGGTGGTTTCCTTTATACGGTCGGTATATTTTTTGGTATCCTCAAAGTGCAGAGGGTCGCCCGAACGCAGGTTGCCAAAAAGTTCGGTAAATTCGTTGTTATCAAATAAAATTGAAAAATATTCTTTTGAGCCGATACGCAGATGATAGCCGCAATAGTGGCAAACATACTGGTTCTCAACTTGCTCCGAATAATGAAGGGGTTTTTTACATTCAGGGCATTTATTCCAGATACCATCCGGTGCTTCTTTCTTTTCCTGAGTAGTCGTAATTATCCCCTTAATTTCTCGTTTAAACCACGCCATATCGTTTTCTGTGTCTGTCAATGTGATGCAAAGAAACAAAAAAAATAGTTTACTTAATTGTTTCTAATAAATTGAGTTTTTAAGTACTGGTATGATGTATGTGTATAAATTACACTATGTTTATAAAAAACAGCATATAATTAAGCTGTTTACATCATATAACAAGTTTAATTTTATATCTTCGGAGCCCAAACCAAACGTTAAATAATTAATGAGTTTAAAAGATTACAAAGGCGTTCTGCACGGCGATCAGGTGCAGGAGCTATTTGAGGCAGCTAAAAAGCACCAGTTTGCTTTACCTGCGGTAAACGTTATAGGTACAAACACTGTAAACGCTGTTATGGAAACGGCTAAAGCGGTAAATTCACCTGTTATTATTCAGCTTTCAAACGGCGGCGCGCAGTTTTACGCCGGCAAATCGTTAGATAATTCAAAACTTCAGGCTTGTATCTTAGGTGCCGTATCGGCAGCTAAGCACGTACACCTGCTTGCTGAGCACTATGGTGTCGCGGTTATTTTGCACACCGACCATGCTGCTAAAAAGTTATTACCCTGGATAGATGGTTTGTTAGAGCACGGCGAGAAGTTCTTTGCCGAAACCGGTAAGCCATTATTCTCATCGCATATGCTTGACCTTTCTGAAGAGCCTATTGAAGAGAACATCGAAACATCAGCCAAATACCTTGAGCGCATGGCCAAAATGGGCATGACTGTTGAAATTGAGCTTGGTGTAACCGGTGGTGAGGAAGATGGTGTTGATAACAGCGATGTTGATAGTTCACGCTTATATACTCAACCTGAAGAGGTTGCTTACGCTTACGAAGAACTATCAAAAGTAAGCCACCGCTTTACTGTTGCCGCTGCATTTGGTAACGTACATGGTGTATACAAACCGGGTAACGTAAAATTGCAGCCGGTTATCCTGCACAACTCTCAGGAATTCCTGAAAAAGAAACATGGTATAGCTGCTGAAAAGCCTATCAACTTTGTGTTCCACGGTGGTTCAGGCTCAAGCCAGGAAGAGATCCGCGAGGCTATCTCATACGGTGCTATCAAAATGAATATCGATACCGATATGCAATGGGCTTTCTGGGAAGGTATTAAAGATTTCTACCAGTCAAAAGAAGCTTATCTGCAAGGCCAGATCGGTAATCCTGAAGGTGAAGATTCTCCGAACAAGAAATACTACGATCCACGCGTTTGGTTACGTAAGGCTGAAGAGAACTTTGTAAAAAGGTTAACTGTTGCCTTCGGCGATCTTAACTGTATCGACGCGACAAGCAAATTATAATTATTCTTTAAAGTAATATAAAAGAGCGCCGGTTTAAACTTTGGCGCTCTTTTTTAGTTTAATACCTATTTATTAAAAACTTATGCCAGCCGGAAAGAAGAACTTATTTGAGCGTTTTGCAAACTGGGCTACCAATGCCACAGGCAGCTCAACCGCGTTTATAGTTGCTTTTGGTGTAATAATAGTTTGGGGCATTACCGGGCCGATATTTGGTTACTCGGATACCTGGCAACTGGTTATTAATACCGGTACCACTATAATTACCTTTTTGATGGTATTTTTGATACAAAAAACACAGAACAAGGACTCAAAGGCCATACACCTTAAATTGAATGAACTGATAGCCTCACACCAGGGAGCCAGCAACCGTATGGTTGATATTGAGGACCTGAACGAGGAGGAGCTGGACAAGCTGCATAAGTTTTATGAACAACTTTCGGATCTGGCCGAAAAAGAGGACGATATTTTGTGTACACACTCTATTGACGCGGCTAACGATAACCACAATACTAAGCTCGAACTCACAAAACACTACCATCATCACAAAAAAAAATAAATTCACCACTAATTGGAATAAATTTTGCTTTGCACATCAATAATAAATGATGTGTTGTGAATACTGAACTTTTTAAAGATACCCTTACCCGTTTAAGGATACAAGCCGATACTTACCGCGCAAATTTGAGCAGATACCAAACCGGTTTGGCCGATCTGCATATGAATTTACAACGCTTTGATGCCGACTTATCGCTGGCTAAACAAAGGTTCGAACATTTATCTCAAGACAATACCGACCATGCTGCCGTAATGAAACTATACTCATTTAACGAGCAGGTTGCCTGAGTTTCATATCAATTCAAGTTATTTATTGCGCAATAAGTGTACAATCGCCACCTATAATACAGGTGGTTGATAAATATTTTATCATTTAGGATTTGAAACTTAAACGAAAGTATTAACTTCAAACTTTCGGAAGTATAGACCAAATTCCTAAATATGATGGTGAAAAACACGTCTTTTTTTAAAATTGTAATTTTAACACTTATTTTATTTGCCGGTTATTTACCGGCTTATTCTCAACCTCAAAAGGTTAATCAAAAATACTCAGCTTACCTGTTTGCTTACTTTACCGGCAATCAAAAAAATGAGGAAGCTATTCACTTTGCTTTAAGTGCTGACGGGTATCACTACCGCGCCCTAAATCAGGATAAACCAATACTTAACTCGGCAAAAATAAGCGAATCAGGCGGTGTGCGCGATCCGCACATTGTGCGCGGGGCCGATGGCAAAACATTTTACATGGTAGCTACCGATATGGTGTCTGACAAAGGGTGGGACTCTAACCGCGCCATGGTGCTGCTCAAATCAACCGATCTGGTTAACTGGTCGTCATCCGTAGTTAATATACAAAAGAGGTTTAAGGGTAATGATAGTTTGATGCGTGTATGGGCGCCGCAAACTATTTACGATGCGGCGAAGGGCAAATACCTAATCTACTGGTCTATGAAACATGGCCTGCGCGGGCGCGATATTATTTATTATGCTTATGCCAATGCCGCTTTTACTGATCTGGAGGGCGAGCCGAAGCAGTTATTCTTTAGCCCGGATAAGGGCTCGTGTATTGATGGGGAGATTGTAAATAAAGATGGCTTATTTTATTTGTTCTACAAAACCGAAGGGGCCAACCTGGGCATCAACATAGCCATATCAACCAAACTTACCGAAGGTTATAAGCTGCAAAGCGTGGATGTGCAGCAAACCAAAGAGCCGGTTGAAGGCTCGGGTGTATTTAAACTGAATGATGGCAGCGGTTATATACTGATGTATGATGTATACGCCAGCGGCCGTTACCAGTTTACCAAAAGTACCGATTTTAAAACGTTCAAGGTAGTTGATGGTGAGGTGAGCATGAACTTTCACCCGCGCCACGGTACCGTAATGCCTATAACCACCGCCGAAGCGCAAAGGCTGGCCGCTAAATGGATGAGTGCCGAAGATGTACTGCTATCAGCAACTAACCCCGCGCTTAAAACAATCAATACTAAGCTGGACACTGCTGCAAAAACACTGGAACTTGCCGTAAGACCCGGCACATCTTTAAAGGCTTTTAATCCACAGTTTACAACATTTCCGGGTATAATGGTTACGCCAAAAACGGCTGATCTTTCAAAAGGGCCAAAAATATTTACGGTTACCATAAAAGGTAAGGCCCCGGTAAAGTATAAGGTAAGCGCGGTTGAAAATCATAACCCTGTATTGGCCGGATACTACGCTGACCCGGATATATTGTATGCCGAGAAAACCGGCAGGTTTTACCTCTACCCAACCAGCGATGGCTTTACAGGTTGGTCGGGCAAGTATTTCAAAACCTTTTCATCGCCCGATATGGTGAACTGGAAGGATGAAGGCGTGATTATCGATCTGCCAAAAGATATAAAATGGGCCAAACGCAATGCCTGGGCCCCCTGCATTGTAGAGAAGAAGATAAACGGCGCGTTTAAATACTTTTACTATTTTACTGCAGCGCAAAAAATAGGGGTGGCCGTGGCTGATGATCCGGCGGGGCCGTTCGTTGATTCGGGTAAGCCGCTGATAGATGCTTTCCCCGATGGCATAACAGGCGGGCAGCAGATAGATCCTGATGTATTTTCCGATCCTAAAACCGGCAAAAGCTACCTGTACTGGGGCAATGGTTACATGGCCGGTGCCGAGCTGAGTGACGATATGGTATCGCTAAAGCAAGGTACTACCAAAGTATTAAAGCCCGGTAAGGATTACCGCGAGGGTACTTATGTATTCTATCGCGAGGGTAAATATTACTTTATGTGGTCGGAGGATGATACCCGCAGCCCGGATTACCGCGTGGCTTATGGCGTGGCTGATTCTCCGCTGGGCGAGATCATTATCCCGCAAAACAGCATCATCCTGAAAAAGGATGCTTTAAAGGGAATATACGGTACAGGGCATAATTCGGTAATACAAATTCCGGGTACGGATGAGTGGTACATTGTTTACCATCGTTTTAACTACCCTAAAGGTATTACCATGGGCGATGCGGCGGGTTACAACCGCGAGGTATGTATTGACAGATTGTACTTTAATGCCGATGGCACCATTAAACAGGTTATACCTACCCATACCGGTATAAAACCTGTAAGTGTAAAAAAATAACAGCATCTACTAAAACAAATACCCCTCTGTATACCATGAAGATAAATAACATTACACTCGCAGCCATTTTTGTTTGCGGCACTATATTTAATGCGCGGGCGCAAACCGCGCAAAAGCAACTTACAATAACTATTGACGGAAAGAACACCGCCCAAGCCGTACACAATATAGGTGCATCGGGGTGCTGGTTTTCTGAGGGCATTGGCAAGTATTGGCCATCAGCCAAGCGAGAAAAGATAGCGGAGTTACTATTCAGCCGTGAGGTTGATGCGCAGGGCAATCCAAAGGGTATTGGCCTATCGGCATGGCGCTTTAACATTGGCGGGGGTACAACCGAGCAGGGCGACAGTAGCGGAATAGTTGATTTTAGAAGACGTGTTGAAAGCTTTTTATCGCCCGATGGCAAATACGACTGGACTAAGCAGGCCGGTTACCAATGGTTTTTACGCAAAGCCAAAAGTTATGGAGTTGAAAACCTGATCGCTTTTTCAAACACGCCACCGGTGCAGTTTACCAAGAATGGCCGTGGCTTTAAAACCGAGAAGGATTATATATCAAACCTGAAAGAAGATAAGTACGATGCCTACACCGCTTTTTTAGCCGAGGTGATAAAGCATTTTGATAAAGAGGGATTGCACTTCAGCTACATTAGTCCGGTAAATGAGCCGCAGTGGGATTGGTCAAACCCGCCGGGTAAGGCCAGCCAGGAGGGAAGCCCCTGGACGAATACCGAGATTCACCGTGTGATCAGTTCACTCAATACCGAACTGGACAAAAATAAGCTATCCACCAAAATCCTCACTACCGAAGCCGGTATGCTAACCTATTTGTACAGTGGTAAAACGGCATCGTCAAGGCAGATACAACAACTGTATGCTGATACTTCAAAACTCAATATTAAGAAGCTAAAATTTGTGCCGCCGGTAGTTGCCGGGCACAGCTACTTTACCGATAGTGGTGACAGCAGCATAGTAAACGTGCGCAAAAACGTGGCCGACACTGCTAAAAAATATGGCCTCGAATATTGGCAGTCTGAATACTCTATGCTGGCCGATGGTTTTAGAGAGGGCATCAAAGGTAAACGCAGCGCTATAGATTGCGCGTTGTTTTTGGCCAAAATGATACATCACGATTTAACCGTTGGTAACGCTTCGGCCTGGCATTTATGGAATTCCTACGAGCCCGGCAATGCCGAGTTTGATACCCGATACTACCTGATTGCCCTGCAACCTAATAAGGAGCATACCGATGGCGAGTTCGCTATCACCAAAAACCTGTGGGCAATGGGTAATTACAGCCTGTTCATTCGCCCGGAAATGAAAAGGGTAGAGGTAAGCCGCGGCGATGGGCTTGATCTGTATAAGCAGGCGCAGGATGTAATGGTATCCGCCTATACCGGCGGTAAAAACAAGCTGGTGGTTGTGGCTATCAATTACACCGAAAAACCTACAGCTTTAAACCTGAATTTAAGTAACCTTAAAGGGGCTAAAACATACCGTACATACACCACATCTGCCGCGGCTGATGATAACTTAAAGGCATCGCCTGTGCAGCCGTTAAAAGGTAGTGTAGCGTTACAACCACGCTCGGTTACAACCATAGTGTTTAATTAGCAAAATAACGGCTGTTATAGCACAGCACCAAATGTTAAATAGATGTGTTTGCGATAAACATATCAGCATAATTTATATTTTTACCGTAACAATTATATACCATAGGTAACATACATTCTGCCTGTACCTATGAAAATTAACCGTTCGCGGTAAGATACCGAGTGCAATGAGGGGATTATTAAAGAGTTTGATATGCCTGGTGCTGCCATTTGCCCTGTGCAAGCCGGTAATTGCACAGGTTTGGCGCGCATCGTTAAATAAGGTAAACGCGCCGGGTAATTACGCGTTAAAAGTATACACTACCAATGATGGCCTTCCGTCAAAAACAACTACCTGCGCCTATACTGACAGGCGGGGATTTTTGTGGGTAGGTTCAGAAAACGGGCTTTGTAAGTTTGATGGCTATACTTTTAAAACCTTTGTTACCATACCCGGTGATAGCACCACCATTACCAGCAATTATGTAAACGCTATTGTTGAGGATAGCAGGGGCCGCCTGTGGGTGGGTACTATGGATGGCTTAAACCTCTTCGATCCGCTTACCGAAAAGTTTGTTCGTTTCTATCATGATGATAAGGACGCGTACTCGCTAAGCAATAATAAGATTTGGAGTTTATTGGCGGATACCAGGGGCAGGATATGGGTAGGTACCGATGATGGCTTTAATCAGTATAACGAGAAAAGTACCCATAAGTTCACCGTTTACCAGCCCGATGCGGCATCGGTAACGGCCATGAAGGGTAAATCGGTAAATGCTATAGTTGAGGACAGGCAAGGCAACCTTTGGCTGGGCAATTGGAGCAGCGGACTAAATAAATTTGATGTTAAAACCCGCAAATTCAGCAACTACCAGCAAAGGTATACCGCGGGCGATAAAAACCCGAATGATGTATGGTCGTTATGCTATGACGGCGATGGCCGTATATGGGTGGGCACCTATTGGAAGGGCTTGTTCTGCTTTGATCCTTCAACCGAAAAATTCACCGCATACTCCTGCACCGCGGGTAAAAATTCGTCGGTTTTCAGTATCATGGCCGCCGGTAAAAACAGTTTGCTGATAGGCGGTTCCGAACATTATTACTGGCTTAATACAGCTAATAAAACCTGGCAGGTGCTGCCCGATATCGCCAATTTTTCAAACGGGAGCAGTTATACCGATAAGAATGGCATCATCTGGATATGCTCCAACAGCGGACTTATCAAGATTGACCGCGGGCAATATAAATTCAATCTGTTTAAACTGGCTTTGGGGCAGCGCCCGGTTAAGGCCATGCTGGTTGCTGATTCATGTTTGTGGATTGGCACAAGTAACGGGCTTTTTAAGTACGATTATCGTACAGGTAAAAACCAAACTTATTTTCATGCTGCAGCTAAAGGCGCGCTGCATAGTGATGATATCATTAAGCTTTACCGGGATAGCAAAGGTGATATATGGGTGTTAACAGAAAATGGTTTTGACAGGTACGATCAGCAGGCGAACAAATTTATTCACCACGAGCACCACTCGGCTATTGGCAGCCTGTTTAACGAGGATGTTTTCAGGGATATTATTGAAGTAGCGCCTGGCGAGTACTGGCTGGCCACGGATGCCGGGCTTAAAATATTTAACAGCCAAACCGGAAAATTCACGCATTATTTCAATCAAAAAAATAACAAATATTCCATCAGCAACAACCACGTATACAGTTTGCTAAAAGATGGGAGCAATACCGTTTGGGTAGGTACTTACGGCGGTGGCCTTAACCGGTTTGACAGGCGTACGGGGCGGTTTTACTCATACACCACCAACAACAATGTTAAGGGTAATATCAGCAATAACATCATCAAAACCATATTTCCTGATTCGAGGGGCAACCTGTGGGTTTGCACGCCCGACGGGTTGAACAGGTTTGATAAAAATAAAGGCACGTTCGAGGTATACTCGCGCCGTAACGGTTTTGCCAGTAATGTGTTCAATGATATTACAGAGGATAAGGCAGGCAACATATGGGCGCTTACTGAAAAAGGTGCTTCGGTTTTAGACCCGGTTAAAAAAGTAGTCAGGAATTTTGATGAGGCCGATGGTTTGTTTGTGAACAGCGTAATGTTTAATGACAGGCTCAATGGCATATACCTTGCCGGTACCGATGGTGTGATCTATTTTGATCCGCTTAAAATAAAGTACAATGAGCATGTGCCGCCGGTTTACTTCTCCGATTTTCAGGTGTTCAATAAAACAGTAATTCCGGGTGCCGATGCTCCGTTAAAAGAGAATCTGAACCTGGCCCGCGAGGTAACATTGAACTATCATCAAAGCGTGTTTTCGGTTGAGTTTGTCGGGTTAAGCTTTACCCATCCGGAGAAGAATGAGTATGCCTACAAGTTATCCGGCTTTGATAAAAAATGGAACTATGTAGGCAGGCAGCGCAAGGCAACCTACACCAACTTAAACCCCGGCACCTATAAACTTTTGGTAAAAGGCTCTAACAATGATGGGGTTTGGAATAATAAAGGGAGCCAGTTAATCATCACCATTTTACCGCCATGGTACCTTACCTGGTGGGCTTATGCGTTGTATGCCCTTGCCGCTATAGGGGTGATCTACGCCTATATACTTTATCGGGAAAGGCAGGCCAGGCTGGAGTATGAGATCAAAATATCGCACATTGAGAATGAAAAGGAAAAGGAGCTGAACGAGAAAAAACTTTCGTTTTTCACCAATGTTTCGCACGAGTTTCGTACTCCTTTAACGCTCATTATTAACCCGGTAAAAGAGCTGTTGTATCGGGATGATAAAAATGTGGATACCACCAACCTTAACGTGGTTTACCGCAATGCCCGCAGACTGCTGGGTTTGGTTGACCAGTTACTGCTGTTCCGTAAGGCTGATCTGCAAGCGGATCATCTTAAAGTATCCGGGTTAAACGCTGTAAACCTAAGCAAGGAAGTGTTTTTATGCTTTAGCCACCAGGCCCGGTCAAAAAATATACAGTTTGATTTTAATACCAATACTGATGCTGTTGAGCTGTATGCCGACCGCGAAAAGCTGGAGATCGTACTTTTCAACCTTTTATCCAACGCTATTAAATTTACACCCGAGGGCGGCAGGGTAGGCTTTACCATTAAAGACAAAGGTAACGAAATGCTGATAGAGATAGCAGATACCGGCTGCGGCATTCCCGAAACTACCGGCGAAAAACTGTACGACCGCTTTTACCAGGAGCCGGGCATCAATAACTCGCTAAAGGGCGGCTTTGGTATAGGCTTGTATATTGTTCGTACGTTTATTGAAAAGCACAAGGGTACCATTACCTACCAAAGCAAGGTGGATAAGGGAACAACATTTACGATTGTACTACTTAAAGGCAAGGCGCATTTAAATGATTGTGAAATTATTGAAGATGTTGATACACGGTCGGAATTTTTGAAGGAGTTGATAGAAGATGAGATAACTGCCAACGCCAAGGTAGAGGCCGCCGAGGAATTGCTGTTTGACGATAAGCTGGCATCGGATGTAAAAACGCTGCTACTGATAGATGATAATGATGATGTGCGCGAGTATTTAAAACAAATATTTAAGCTGGAATACCGTATTTATGAGGCCGATAACGGTGAGGACGGTTTAAGGTTGGTAAAAGAATACCTGCCTGACCTGGTAATAAGCGATGTGATGATGCAGGGCATGAGTGGTATTGAGCTTTGCAGCGTGATGAAGGAGGATGTAGCCATATCCCATATTCCTATCATATTGCTCACTGCCAGTTCATCGCCCGAAATAAAGTTAAAGGGCATTGAAGGGGGAGCTGACGATTACATCAGTAAACCTTTTGAAAAAGAGATACTAAAGGCACGGGTAGCCAGCATCCTTAAAAGCAAAAACCATTTACAAAAGTATTTTTATAACGAGGTTACGCTCAACTCAAACAACCTGCGCATATCCGCCGAGTACAAGGAGTTTCTGGACAATTGCATCAGCATAGTTGATAAGCACATTACCGATCCTGACTTTAGCATACAGGTACTGGCTGATGAGATAGGCATGTCGCGGTCTAACCTGTTCAAAAAAATAAAGTCGGTATCAGGGCAGTCATCAAACAGCTTTATTAGGTTCATTCGCCTGCGTAAAGCTGCCGAAATATTTATCAATACCGATAATACCATTTTAGAAACCTCGTACCTGGTGGGTATTAATGATCCTAAGTATTTTCGTGAGCAGTTTAACAAGCTGTTTAACATGAACCCATCGCAATACATCAAAAAATACCGTAAAAATTTTTCGCACAACCTTGCCGTTAATCCTGATATGGTAAAATACAGGTAATGTATTGATAGTTAATAATTAACATGTTTTTTTGAAATGGAACAGCGGGGGTGAATTATCAGTTTACCCCCTGTTTTTTGCCGGTTGTCCCCTTTTACTGTGCCCATTTTACCTGCAACTTAGCTCCATAAACCTAAAGTAACCGCTTAGTTTTTTCTTGCAGAATGATTAGTGCAGGCTCAGGCCGTGCTGCTGCGCGCTAATGCGGATATTTTACCAATTGTTAATATTTAATAACCTTTTATGAGCATGAGAAAAAATTTACAGAACGAATTATCGCCTCCATGTTTATCGTCAAAAGCCATTTTGGCCGCAGCTTTTTTTTCGCTCGCGGTTATAGCGGTGAGGCCGGTACATGCCGCTGTAGTTAACCCTTTACACAAGGTTAACGCGGCAATGAACAAATTTACGGTTAGCGGTGTGGTTACCGACGAAAAAGGCGCGCCGCTACCCGGTGTAAGCGTTATGGTAAAAGGTACCACCATTGGTGTAATTACTGATGTTGATGGTAAATACACCATACAGGCCAATACCGAAAGCGATGTGCTCGTGTTTTCATTCATCGGCTACCAAACTATTGAAAAACCTGTGGGCGGCAGTGCTAAAGTAAACGTTCAGCTTTCGGCAGACAATAAAGCACTAAGCGAAGTGGTAGTGGTAGGTTACGGTACGCAAAAAAAGGCTACCCTTACCGGTTCCATATCGCAGGTTAAGGGATCGGATCTGGTAAAGAGCCCGCAGCCCAACCTTTCAAACTCGCTGGCAGGCCGCTTCTCGGGCGTGGTGATCAATAACCGCAGCGGCGAGCCGGGTTATGATGGTTCAAACATCAATATTCGTGGTTTAGCCACAACAGGCAGCAATAGCGTATTAGTGGTTGTAGATGGTGTACCGGGCCAGATAGGCGGTTTAGAGCGACTGGATCCTAATGATGTTGAAAGCGTATCGGTACTAAAGGATGCGTCGGCTGCTATATATGGTAACCGTGCGGCTAACGGTGTTATATTAGTAACTACCAAAAAGGGTAAAACAGGCAAGCCAACTATTAACTACAGCTTTAACCAGGGCTTTAGTTCGCCAACCCGTTTGCCTAAAATGGCCGACGCGCCTACCTATGCCCAGATCATGAATGAGATAGTTTATGACTCAAACCCGGCAGGTGGTTTAAACCAGGCTTATACTGATGAGCAGATCCAAAAATTCAGGGATGGTTCAGATCCGTTGTTATATCCTAATACCGACTGGATAGATCAGACACTGAAAAAGGTGGCCCTTCAAAATCAGCAAAACCTTTCAATAAGCGGTGGTAGCGATAATGTTAAATATTATACTTCACTGGGTACTATATACCAGGATGGTATTTATAAAGAAGGGGTAACCAAATACAAGCAATACAACTTCCGTTCAAATATTGATGCCAACGTATCAAGCCGCCTTAAGGTAGGGCTGTCATTAGCTGGTCGTCAGGAAAACAGGCTGTTTCCGCAAGTTGGTGCCGGAGATGTATTCCGGTCAATTTATCGGGCTAAACCAATAGTTGCCGCTTATTATCCAAACGGCCTACCTACTGTAGGCATCGAAAATAATAATCCGGCAGTACAGGTTACTGATATTGGCGGTACAGTTGATAACCCGACGCAGGTATTCAACGGTATATTGCGCGGTAGCTTTTTAATACCGGGGGTTGAGGGTTTATCGATAGATGGTTTCTTTTCGGTAGATAAATCAAACGCTTTTAATAAAAGCTTTTCAAAGCCTTATAACCTGTACCGTTATGATGCAGGTACCGAAACATATGTGCCTGTAGTAACCGGGGGTAACAACTCAAAAGCAACTTTATCTGAAAGCCACACCAATCAGTCGCTTATTACTTCAAACATTAAATTAAACTATGCGCGCAAATTTGGCAAGCATGATATTAACACATTTGTAGGTTACGAACAAAGTAAAAACCACTTGGAATATTTTGACGCGCAGCGTTTCAATTTCCTTTCAACTCAATTGCCTGAACTTTCGCAAGGCGGGGTAGCTGCAACAGACTATCTTAACTCTGGTTACAGTACCAATTACACCCGTCAAAGTGTTATAAGCAGGTTAGCTTATAACTATGATGAAAAATACTTATTTGAGGGTCAGCTACGTATTGATGGATCATCCATATTTCCTGAAGGTAAGCGCTGGGGATATTTCCCATCAGCATCTGCCGCATGGCGTATCTCAAAAGAAGAATGGTTTCAAAACAGCGTAAAAGCTATCAACGATCTTAAAATACGTGCCTCGTATGGTTCATTGGGTAATGATAATGTTAACGGTTTCCAGTATTTTGATAACTATGTGTTAGTTAACAACGGCTTTGTAGCTGTACCAACCAACGCAACAGCCGCAACCATACAGCCGGGTGTAAACCTGGTTAAGCTGGCTAACCCTAATATTACCTGGGAAGTAGCCCGCAAGCTTGATATAGGTATCAATGCCACTGTATTTAATAATTTCACCGTTGAGGCTATTTACTTCCAGCAAAAACGTTCATCCATATTAACACAGCGTAATGCTTCATTGCCTGGTTCATCAGGTATTGTAAATCCTTACGGCAGCGACCCGCTGGTACCGTCAGAGAATATTGGTAAAGTAAACAGCACCGGTTTTGAAGGTACATTAGGTTATAGCTCTAACAATAAGGATTTTAACTGGGGAGTATCAGGTAATTTTACTTATGCCAAAAGCAAGATCGTATTTATTGACGAAGCAAGTGGCACACTTGATTACCAGCGCCAAACCGGTTTGCCTTTAAATACTTACCTGCTTTACAACTCAATTGGTATATTCCGTACACAGGCCGATCTGGATGCTTATCCGCATGTAACCGGTGCCAAAGTAGGCGACCTGATTTATGAGGATTACAATGGCGACGGCCAGATCACTGCCGATGACCAGACACGGACTAAATATGGTAACATTCCGCAAATAACCTATGGTTTTACCATGAACGCGTCATACAAAAATTTCGACCTATCATTGCTGTTCTCAGGTCAGGCTCAAGTTACACAGTATGTATTGCCTGAAGCGGGCAGTGTAGGTAACTTTTATAGTACCTGGGCTGATAACCGGTTCAGTCCTACAAATCCGAATGGTAGCTATCCAAGGGTAACAGAGCGTGCATCAAACGCCATAAGCGGTGGTTCATACAACAATACTTTCTGGCTTAATAACGCATCATTTTTAAGGCTTAAAAATGTTGAGTTGGGTTATAATCTGAAAGCGCCGTTCCTGTCAAAAATCAGTATTTCAGGTTTGAGGATTTATGCCAGCGCATTTAACTTGTTCACCATAACAAAAGTGAAGGATTATGATCCGGAAGGTTCAAGCGGTAGCGGCCAGTTCTACCCGCAGCAGCGAATAATCAATATAGGTGCAAGTGTTAAATTTTAACCACAAATTAAGATAAGTTATGAAATTGAGATATATAAAGCCGTTTTACTTTGCGTTATGCGCCATAACGCTTGCGGCCTGCAAAAAAGACTTTTTAAATATTACACCAACCGACAGGATCTCCACTGAAAATATTGAAACAGATACAGCGGTTTTTGAAGCTTTTGTAACCAACAGGTATATTGGTGCAAAGCTACAGGATAAAGAGGGTGAGGGCACCAATCCTGGTTTTGGCCGGGGGTTTGAGTACAGCATGATGAGCTCATATACCGATGAATCGATATATAATAATGATGACGGCAGTTGGCTGATACAACGCGGGCAACTTGCTCCCGAAAACCTGGGCAGTGCAGGCTCTTTTTGGGCCCGTAGTTATCGTAGTATACGTGAGTGTAATTACGCGCTAAGTATTTTATCACGTATCACTATGAGCGATGGTCATAAAAAACGTTTGGATGGCGAGCTTAAATTTATCCGCGCTTACAGATATCATGATTTGATACGTAATTACGGCCGAGTAGTGCTTATGGGTAGCAGGGTATTGAATTTGACCGATAACCTGCAGGATCCGACATTGTTTAACCGGGCTACTATAAAGGAAGGGCTTGATTATACACTTGCTCAGCTTGATTCAGCCGCTACGGAATTGCCGCTTGATAACGGTGACCAGTGGATACCAGGCCGTGCAACCCGTGGTGCGGCACTTGCTCTTAAAGCAAGGCTTGCAGTATATGCTGCCAGCCCGTTATATAATGCCGGTACCTGGGCCGATGCAGCGAGTGCCGCGCAAGCTGTAATCGCGCTTAACAAATACGGTATCTATAATGGCGGCTACGCCAATATGTTTCTGGTTGATCAAACTAACGAGGTAATATTTCAGCGTTTATATACAAAGAATGCCAACCACGTGCATCTTGAAATCGCCAACGGCCCTAACGGTTATGGCGGTTGGGCAGGCAATTCGCCGCTGCAAAACCTGGTTGATGATTACGAGATGGCAAATGGTAAGCTTATAACTGATCCAACATCAGGCTATGATGAGAGTGATCCGTATGTAAACCGTGATCCGCGTTTTTATGCCACTATTTTGTACAATGGAGCACCGTACCGTGAGCGTAATATCGAAACCTTTGTACCGGGAGGTAAGGATAGCCGCGATGGTATTGATAACTGGAATACCACCAAAACCGGCTACTACCTTAAAAAGTACATGAATGATGCTTATCCGCTGCAAAACCCATGGGGTAATGCAGGCTTTCAACCATGGATATACATACGTTACGCCGAGGTGTTGTTAAACTATGCCGAAGCGGCCAATGAGGCTTACGGGCCCGATGCGGTGCCAACAGGTGCCACCATGTCGGCAAGGCAGGCGGTTAACCTGATCAGGAAGCGTACCGGCGTAAACATGCCTGATGTTATTGCCGCTGGTAAAGATGATATGCGTGAGGCCATCCGCCGTGAGCGCCGCGTTGAACTTGCCTTTGAAGAACATCGTTTTTACGACGTAAGGCGTTGGCAGATAGCCAACGTTACCGAAAATAAACCCGCGGCCGGTGTAACGATCACTAAAACCGCTACCGGATTTACTTACACACCTAAAGTTGCCCTTGATGGCCGCCACTTTGAAACCAAACACTATTGGTTACCAATACCGAGATCTGAAATTCAGGCTTCGGGCGGTCAGCTTGACCAAAACGATGGGTATTAGTAAGTTGGTTGGATGAAGGTCGGGGCCCTGGCCCCGGCCTTTTAGTTTGCATCATCAATTAACTTTCAGTATCCGGCTGGTAAAAACAAACCATTTAAATTATTCTACCATTCTTTAATCCAATATCTATGAAGCAATTTTCCTGCTCATTATTTATTTTCCTGCTTGCCGCCTCGCTGCTTGGCGGATGCACGTCCGAAAAAAAGCAGCTTCATACCTTTGCACTGGGCGACAGTACTTTTGTGCTTGATGGCAAGCCTTTTCAGATCATCTCGGGTGAAATGCACTATCCCCGCGTACCGCGCGAGGCCTGGCGTGCCCGCATGAAGATGGCGAAGGCAATGGGCCTGAACACCATCGGAACCTACGTATTCTGGAACCTGCATGAGCCTAATAAGGATCAGTATGATTTTACCGGCAACAATGATGTGGCCGAGTTTGTACGCATAGCACAGCAGGAAGGCCTGTGGGTGGTATTACGGCCAAGCCCGTACGTTTGTGCCGAATGGGAATTTGGCGGTTACCCGTACTGGCTGCAAAATGAAAAAGGCCTTGAGGTACGCAGCAAGGAAAAACAATATTTAAAAGAGTACCGTGAATATATTAACGAGGTAGGCAAGCAACTTGCGCCCTTGCAAATAAATCATGGCGGTAACATCCTGATGGTTCAGGTAGAGAATGAGTATGGCTCATACGGCAGTGATAAGGAGTATCTGAAAATTAATGAACAGATGTTTCGTGAAGCCGGGTTTGATGGCATATTATCAACCTGCGACCCGGTGCCGGCGCTTGAAGGAGGGCATTTGCCCGGCCTGCTGCCCGGCGTAAACGGTATTGACAACCCTAAACAGGTAAAAGAGCTGGTTAACAAATACAACAAAGGTAAAGGCCCGTATTTTGTAGCCGAATGGTATCCGGCCTGGTTTGACTGGTGGGGCACGCCGCACCATACCGTACCCGCTAAGGATTATGTAAACCGTTTGGATTCGGCCTTAAAGGGAGGCATATCCATCAATATGTATATGTTTCATGGTGGTACCACAAGGGGCTTTATGAATGGGGCTAACTTTAAAGATACCACTCCTTATGAACCGCAAATAAGCAGTTACGATTATGATGCCCCGCTTGACGAGGCCGGTAACGCTACCGACAAGTTTATGCAGTTTAGGGAGGTAATTAAAAAGAACCTGCCTGCCGGGCAGCAAATACCGGATGTACCTGCGGCAAAACCATCAGTGGCTATACCTGCTATCAAAATGCAAAAACAGGTAAGCGTATTCAATATAGTTGGTACTCCAAAGGAAAGCAAAACCCCGCTAACTTTTGAGGATATGAACCAGGCATACGGCTACGTGCTTTACCGCACTACCATAAAAGGCGGCAGCAAATCCCTTTTAAAAATAAAGGATCTGCGCGATTACGGTGTGATATTTATCAACGGTAAAAAAGCAGGTACGCTTGACCGCCGTTTAAACCAGGACAGTTTGCAAATAAACCTGCCCGCCGGCGATGTTACGCTTGACATTCTGGTTGAAAATATGGGGCGTATCAACTTTGGGCCATATCTGCTAAAAAATAAAAAAGGTATAACCGAGGCTGTTTTGCTTGACAAAAAACCGGTTTATAACTGGAAGATGTTCCAGTTGCCATTTGATAAGGCAGGGGCCGAAAAGATAAGCGGAAACCAGCCGGTTACAGATCAGCCTGTACTTATGTCGGCCGAGTTTGAGATAAGCAAACCACAGGATACCTACCTGGATATGCGTAAGTGGGGTAAGGGCGTGGTATGGGTAAACGGCCACAACCTTGGCCGCTACTGGAGCATAGGCCCCCAGCAAACTATTTATGTACCTGCGGAGTGGCTTAAACAAGGTAAAAACGAGGTGGTTGTATTTGAACTGATAAAACCCGGCCAAACCGAGCTTACCAGTTTAGCTAAACCAATACTTAATGAGTTAAAATAAGAATAATTTAAACACTACAAAAAAGCGCGGCCTGTATTACAGGCCGCGCTTTTTTGTACAATATTTGCCCCTGGGCAGTACATGACAATTTCAAGGGTACTGAAGAAAATTGTTACATCAATTTGGGTTTATCTCTGTTGGCTGAGGCTGGCTTTTTGTGATGATTTTATGGATTACCTCATCAAGCTCCTTTGCCGATATGTTTAAATATTGGAGCATAAGTTTACTGTCGGCATCGCAATGGCCGCTATTCAGCAGATCAAGCAAGCCAAGTATACGGGCAAGCGGCGCCCTTACTACGTGTGATTGTGTCCAGGCTATTTCCTGCAACATGGCATTATGCTTTTCAATGGCGTGAATATAATTTACCCTTTCGGTAATATCCTGTATGGCGCCTATCATTCGTACCGGGCATCCGTCATCATCAAATACTAAAAAACCACGGTCTAAAACCGATTTATAGCTGCCATCGGCGCATTGAAAGCGGTATTCGCTTGTCCACCTCGAAAAACGATTAATGATAGTGCGGTTCACTATCGAGGTAACATTATCAATATCTTCGGGATGTACATGGCTGTACCACCATTGGTAATCATTTTTTAACGCCTTATGACCGAAAATGCCATTTATGCCATGGTTCCAGGTGATCTCGCCGGAAAGGATGTTCAGGTCCCAGATGGCATCGCTGGTAGCTTTTGATACGCTGTTGAACCGTTCGAGATGTTCTTTTATAACGATGTCCTGCTGTACACGCTGGGTAACATCCCGCGAGTTTAGTACAATGCCATCAATGGCGGTATCCTCACGCAGGTCGGTAATCACGGTTTGCAGCCAGCGGGTTTCACCATCAGCATTATTAAACGTTAACGGCGGCAGTTCCACACGTTTGTGTTCAGTTATCTTTGCCAGTTTATCGGCCAGTAAAGCTGCATCCGGGGCTGACATGTAATCGCCTATTTTTTTGCCCATAAGCTCGTCAGCATCAATCCCTGCCACAAAAGCGGCATTCGGGCTAACATATTTACATCTTCCTTCCGTATCGGTTATGCAAATCAGGTCAGATCCTTCCTGTATCAACGCCCTGAAACGGCGTTCACTCGCTTTCAGTGCATCCTCGGCTTTGAGCTTATCCGTATAATCAATGGCTATGGCTATGCGTGCGGCTTTGCCGTCATAATTAATAGAGTTGCCACGCGTCATTACCGTTATTATTTCGCCGTTACGTTTTACATGCCTTGACAGGCCGGTATGTTGTACGCCCTCTTTAATATCATCATTTAATATTTTCTTAAACAACGGTATATCTTCCTGCGGCCTGATCTCATACAATGTCATCGCCCTGAACTCTTCTTTGCTATAGCCATATATTTCAATAGCGGCATCATTTACATCCAGGTAGCTCAAGGTATTTATATCGTAAACAAACATAGGGTGGGGGCTTAGCTGAAAAAGATCGCTATAGCGGCTGTTCAGCGCTTCCAGATCCTGCTGCACAAGTTTGCTTTCCGTAATGTCAAGGCAGGCACCTATCATTTTAAGTGGCGTGCCGTTACTATCATATTTAAGAGTTCCCCATGATCGGAGGTAACGTACCTCCCCGTTCGGCCTGATAATGCGCTCCTCAAAGGTTACATCCTGTTTATTGGTGAGCACACCCGATATAATGTTATACACCCGCTCTCTGTCATCCGGATGCAGCAACTCCTGGTATCCCTCAAATGTGGCTTTAAATCCGGCTTTATCAAGCCCGTATATTTGGTATAACGTGTCAGACCACGTTACCTTATTATTCGCAATATCCCAGGCCCAGTTACCAAAGCTGGCCAGTTCCTGCCCCAGCGTCATCAACTGCATGGTTTCTTTAAGGGTAGCGGCGTATCGTCTGTTCTCAATAATTACTTTAAGCAGGGCGGCGGCGCGTTCAATAATTTTTATCTCATGCTTTTCAGGCAACCTTACCTGGCTGTAGTATAATCCAAACGTGGCAACAACCTCATTAGCGCTGTCCATTATCGGGTATGACCAGCATGCCAGTAAATTATTAGCCAGCGCGCATTCACGATAGTCGATCCAGCGTGCATCAGTAGCAATGTCGCCGGCTATTACAGGCTGTTTTAAAAAAGCGCATGTACCGCATGATCCTGTATTCTCAGCTATTGCTGTACCTTCAATACTGTTGATATAATCTGCCGGTAATGATGATGTTGCCCAGTTGTAAATTTTATCATCATGCACCTGCATAACCGAGCAAATCATCTCAGGAAATATATTTTCAATGCCCTTGGTATAGCTGTTCAATACCTCCAGTATGGGGGTGTCCGGCTGCGAGTTAAGTTCAAGTATACGTTTTTCCAGGCGTTCAAGGTTATTGGATAGCTCCGCGTTCTGTGCCGATCTGATCTGCTCGGTAACGTCATTTGCCATCGCTATACGGGTATTTGGGCCCCAGGATGGCAATGGTGCTGAGGATATTTCAGTGTAAAGCGCCCGTCCATCCCTGGTAATAAGGCGTATAAGCTGGTTGTTGGGTAACCCTTCGCGTACCTTTTCATCCAGGGCTTGTTGCAGGGCGTCCGCATCCTCACCATACCACATATCCATAATGGTTAGGTTAAGGTATTCATCAAGCGTGTAGCCAAAGGTATTTTGCGCCGCCTGGTTAGCCGCCAAAAATTTCAATGTTACGGTATCATAAGCCCAGGTGGGCAGCGGGCTGTAGTTAAACAGGTCAAAACTCTTTCGCCAGGGGTTATCGGTATCTTTAACCTCTGTACCATAATGGTTAAAATTTTGTGCCAGGCATAAAACATCGCCATCGGCATTATACACCGGGTAGGTATCCACAGCCATCATGCTGCTGTTGTTGCTCAAAGCAACCAGCAGCTTTTCAGTATAGGGTAGTTTAGTTTTACCAGCAGTTTCAACAGCAAGCCGCATTGCGTTTTGCGCGGAGTGCTCAAAATATTGCGCTGTTAGCTCATTATGTGCAACACCGGTTAATGTTTTTGAGGCAACATTAAAAGCGTTTAAAAAAGCCTTGTTCGCAAACATCACATTATGAGGCTGCAAAATATCTATAAGCAGGCAAGGTACCGGCTGCGCGTCAACAACAACTTTAATCTCGCTTAATGTCATGTACGTGTAAAAGGGATAATTTGAATATACGGCTTTTGTTTTAATGAACTTAAAACTTTTCGTTTTTAAGTTAAATTATTTTAAAGCGCGTTTAATAGCTTCATCAGTAACCCGGGCCATAATTTCGTACCCTTTACGGTTAGGGTGTACGCCATCCAGGGTTAATTCAGCCCGTTGTCCGTTCTTTTCGTCAACAAGTGGTGTAAAATAATCAAGTAATACCAGCTTGTTTTGTTCGGCGTATAGCTTAATGGCTTTATTTAGCGCGATAATATTTTCGGCAGCGGGATAGGCCTTTTTCCACGGATATTCAAACACAGGTAAATAGGCGCATAATATAGGCTTTATGTTATGCGTTTTTGCAAGTTCAGCCATTGAGCGTACATTGTTCATAATGCTTTCAATGCTTACATGGCCGGTTGAGCCGGCAAGGTCATTACTGCCCGCGAGTATGATCACCGCCTTTGGTTTCAGATCAATAACATCCTGCCTGAAACGGATAAGCAGTTGCGGCGATATCTGCCCGCTAATACCACGGTCAATATAATTTTTGTTATTGGTAAAATACTCGGGCATCCTCGTTTTCCAGAACTCAAATATGGAACTACCCAAAAATACCACGCGTTTTTCAGCACTTGCAGGAGCAGGCAGGGTTTTGTTTTCAGCAGCATAATGGCGCAGGTCTGCCCAGTCATCCCTGAAATCTTCTGCCGCCGGTTTATCCTGTGCAAACAGTGATGATGCGCATAACAATAAAGCTGTAAGTATTAATTTGCTTTTCATAAAGTATAGTTTTATATGGTTGGCAAAAGGTAATAAAATATTTAATAGTTTAATAAAAGCAAATTCCTACCATATTTGTAATAAATATATTAACCAATAATAAAGCTATATAACCAAATTATGTAACCAATGGTACGCTTATCCGTAAACCCTGGTATGAGCGTATTTTCAGATACTTTATGAGATATGGTGCTTTAAAAATAGCCCTGATATATTTAATAATAAGCCTGATCTGGATAACCTTTAGCGACCGGTTGCTTATTTATTTGCTTAACGATGCCAATGGCAGGTACATCCTGATGTTAAGTACTTTTAAAGGGTATTTTTTCATTTTTTGTACCGGCTTGTTTTTGTATGTACTTATACGGGCTGATGACAAGGCGCTAAAACAAAGCGAAAGCCAGTACAGGGATATGTATCAATCAAACCACACACCCATGTGGATATATGATACCGAAACGCTGCAAATAGTATCGGTAAATGATGCGGCTACCGAAGTGTATGGTTACCATCGCGACGATTTTCTCAAAAAAACCATGGCCCAGATCACCTATATTGATGAAGGTGAGGATGTGCATCTACAAGATAATGATGTTTTTGCGAACGAAACGGAGGGCGACCGCCGCCATATAAAAGTAGATGGCTCGGTGTTTTACGTAAACCTGTCGTTGCATAAGATACAGTTTAACGGCAAGCCGCATATGCTGGCCATGGTGCGTGACATGACCGACCAGATATTATACCGGCAATCGCTTGATAAAATAAACCGCGACCTGCAGGCCGAAAAGAAAAAACTGAGCGAAACGCAGCTCATATCAAAAGTAGCTGGGTGGGAGTTTTATCCGGCTGCAAATAACCTCATATGGTCTGACGAGTTTTATGAAATATTTGGTGTAAGCAAAGCCGATAAGCGGCCTGCTTTCGAGATATATGTAAGCCACATTTTTGCTGAAGACAGGGAGATGATGCTTAAAGGATTGCATGAACTGGTAACCCAGGGTAAGCAGATAGATGTTACCCACCGCATAACCGCCATAGATGGCAGCCTGCGTTATGTGCGCCAGTTGGCCAGGCTTGAAACGGTAAGCCCGGAAGTGAAAGTTGTTGGTTCGGCACAGGATATTACCGAATTAAAGCAGCTTGAAATAGAGCGTAATAAATACCTGTACAATTTTGAAGATACGCTAAACAGTATATCAGATGCCTTTTTCGCGCTCGATAATGATATGCGCGTAATACGTATCAATGAAGCATTCAGGCAGATGACCGGGCAGCCAACATCCGAAGTTTTGGGCGAAAGCATATTTAAAATATTCCCTAAAGCGCATAACCGTTTTTATGAGCACTATGAAAAAGCCCTTCGCGAGAGGGTGATTATCAAGCATGAAGATTATTCGGAGGTACTGCATAAATGGATCCGGATGGCCGCATTTCCTACAAATGATGGCGTGTCGGTTTATTTTGCGGATATATCTGAAGATAGGCTTAAAGATATTAAGCTTAAAGAAGCTGTTGAGCGTTACGAGCTTGTTGCACAGGCTACACGCGATGTGATATACGATCTGGATATTGTGAATGACAGTATCATATACAACACCAGTTTAACCCAGTTGGTAAATATGCCGTTTGAGCATATACGCTATAACCTGCGATGGTGGCGGGGATTGATACATCCGGCTGATGCTGAGGAAGTAGTAGCCAGCCAGGAGCGTGTAAAGCGCCTGCGCAAAACAAACTGGGAGTGCGAGTACCGTATTTACTGCGGTAACGGGGAGTACAAATACATTATGGATCAGGGATACTTTGTGTTTAATGAGCAGCATGAACCTGTGCGGCTGATAGGCGCGATACGTGATATTGATGCCCTTAAACGCTCTACCCAGGAGAATAAACGGCTGGCTGATATTATTACCCGGGTAAATAACATGATCATTGTTACCGATGTAGATAACAGCATAACATGGGTTAACAAAGCATTTGAGGACAATACAGGCCATCTTTTACATGATATTAAAGGGAAAACCCCTTACCAGGTACTTAACGGGCCTGAGTTTGATAAATCACTTGATCCGGAATTTAGGGAAAAACTGCTGAGACGAAAACCCTTTACAACTGATTTTGTTATATATACGGCTGACCAACAGGTAGTTTGGGTTTCGGCCGAGTTTACCCCCTTTTATAATGATGAAAATGAGTATAGCGGTTACATAGCCGTATACCAGAATATTACTTCACGTAAGGAGAAAGAAGTAGAGATACAGCGGCAGAATAATTTTTTGCGCGAACTGGCCTGGATGAGCTCGCACCAGATGCGCAGGCCGGTTGCCACTATGCTGGGACTCATGGGTTTAATGGACATTGCCGAAAAGGACGAGGAAAAGGAAGAGATATTGCCCATGCTTGGCACCAGTATAAAAGAGATGGACGAAATTGTGCATAATATACACGTTAAAATAAATGATGCACTGCAAAATGAACCTATTGGTAATACGGATGAGATGAAGAAGAATGATGTGAGTTAAATTAATTGCTTTTAGCGTTCATTATTTTCATGTAGTTGGTATTTTAATGATCTTAATATTAAAAAAGTTACATTAAATATTGGTTTTTATTAAATTTTGGTTAAAAATTCAATACTTTGCAAATAATAACTACACACCTTACGAAAAATGAATGCTTTGAAGAAAACTCTACTCCCGATCTTCTTGCTAAATCTGTTGTTCATTACGCAGATCTATGCACAATCCCGAACAGTTACCGGTAAGGTAACCGCTAAAGAGGATGGCTTACCCTTGCCTGGCGTAAGCGTAATAATTAAAGGCAGCAACAACGGTACAGTAACCGATGTTAACGGTAATTATAAAATACAGGTAAACGGGGCTAACCCGGTGCTTGTATTTAGTTTTATCGGTTATGGTAACCAGGAGCTTACCGCAACCGGTACCACGCTCAACGTACTTTTATCAACCTCAAACCAGCAACTTGGCGAAGTTGTGGTTACGGGCGCGCTTGGTATAACGCGTACGCGCAACCAACAGGCCTATGCTGCCCAGCAGGTAGGGGGCGATGAGGTGAGCAAACAGCGCTCATCAAACTTTGTAAATGGTTTGCAGGGTAAAGTGGCCGGTTTAGAGATACGCCAGAATAACAGTATAGGCGGCTCAACCAACGTTGTATTGCGTGGTAATAAATCAATTTACTCAAATAACCAGGCACTATTTGTAATTGATGGAGTTCCATTTAATAATGGTGCACCATCAAGTACTAACAATTTAGCTGGTAACAACGTAAATTCGTCAGCCCAAAAACAAGCGGGTGGTGGGTACGATTATGGTAGCCCGGTTAATGACCTTAACCCTGACGATATTGAGTCGGTAACCGTTTTGAAAGGTGCCGCCGGTAGCGCGCTGTACGGTTCGCAGGGTGCAAATGGTGTTATATTGATAACCACTAAAAAAGCCGCCAAAGGTTTAGGTGTAACTGTAAATACCGGTGTAACCGTTGGTAAGGTTGATAAGTCTACCTTCGCAAAATATCAAAAAGAATATGGCGGCGGTTATGGCCCCGGTTATGAGGATGATTCAGGCTTTTTCTGGTTTCGCGACGCTAATGGCGATGGGCAGGAAGACCTGGTAGTGCCATTAACTGAGGATGCCTCGTACGGTGCCCGTTTTGATCCGAATTTATTGGTTTACCATTGGGATTCATTTTACGAAGGCTTACCAAATTATCAAAAAGCTACTCCATGGGTAGCAGCCAAAAATGATCCGAGCACTTTTTTCCAAACCGCTGTATCAAATAACCAAAGCGTTTTTATACAAAACGGTGGCGAAAACAGTACCTTTAAATTAGGTTATACCCGTAACAATGATTCGGGTATATTACCAAATAGTAACGTACTTAAAAATGCCATTAATTTTGGTGGTACTTATACGCCAACATCAAAATTAACCGTAGGCGCTAATATTGATTATACGCGTACTGATGGTTTGGGCCGTTATGGAACCGGTTATGATTCAGACAACCTGATGTCCAACTTTCGCCAGTGGTGGCAGGTTAATAATGATATCAAACAATTAAAGGATGCTTACTTTTCATCAGGCGGCAAAAACATTACCTGGAACCTGTCTGACATTGATGACCCAACCCCGATCTATTGGGATAACCCTTACTTTGTTCGGTATCAAAATTATGAAACAGATACCCGCCATCGCTACTTTGGCAACGTAAATGCCAATTACAAGGTAACTAATTGGTTAAATATATTAGGCCGTGTAACGGTTGACCATTGGAACCAGCTACAGCAGGAACGCAGGGCTGTAGGTAGTACAGGCGTATCCAGTTATACCCGCCGCGACCTTGGGTGGACACAAACAGATTTTGATCTGATCGCAACAGTTGATAAAAATCTTTCATCTGATTTTAATTTGAAAGCTTTATTAGGTACTAACATACGCAAGCAGGATTATCAAACTGTATCAGCATCAACAAATAATGGCTTGGTGGTGCCTGGTATTTATGCTTTGTCTAATTCGGTAACCGCGCCCGCGGCGCCGTTTGAAGAAGCCCAGCGGCGTCAGGTTAATGGTGTATTTACCGGAGCAACGCTTACCTGGAAAAAGTTAATCGTGCTTGATGGTACTTTACGTAGAGATGTGTCATCAACATTAAGTAGCGATAATAATACTTTTTATTATCCATCTATTAATGGCGGTTTCATATTTTCTGAATTGCTTAAAGATGAAAAATGGCTGTCTTATGGTAAAGTTCGCTTAAACTATGCGGAAGTGGGTAACGATGCGCCAATTAATAGTCTTTATACAACTTATAGGTTAGGCGCTCCTATAAAAGGACAGCCACAGTCATACATCAACACAATACGAAACAATCCTGATTTGGTGCCTGAGCGGTCAAAAAGTACCGAAGGTGGTATTGAACTGGCGTTTTTTAACAATCGTTTAGGGCTTGATGCTACATACTATGTAAACAAAACTGTTAATCAGATTATCCCGGTTACTACATCACCTGCTTATGGGTATGTAGGGCAATTTTTTAATTCGGGTATAGTACAAAATAAAGGTATCGAGGTTTCATTGAATGGTACGCCAATTCAAAGTAATGATTTCTCGTGGCGTATTGATGTGAATTTTTCACGTAACCGTAACAAGGTGCTTGATCTGTTTACTGATCCGACAGGTACAGCCATTACCAATATGCAAACCGCGTCTTTCCAGGGTAATATCACGCTTAATGCAACCCTGGGGCAGCCGCTGGGTACCCTGCGTGGGTCTGATTTTATTTATAATGAAAATGGTGAAAAGGTTATTGGCGAAGATGGTTATTACCTGCAAACGGCAACATCAAATAACGTAATTGGCGATGTAAACCCGGATTGGATAGGCGGTATCAATAACCGTTTCCGCTACAAGGATTTTGGTTTGAGCTTTTTGATCGATATCCGGAAAGGCGGCAGCGTGTTCTCATTAGATCAGTACTACGGTCAGGATACCGGTTTGTATCCTGAATCAGCAGGTTTAAATGATTTGGGTAACCCGTCACGTAATCCGCTTGATCAGGGTGGTGGTGTAATCTTGCCGGGCGTAAAAGAAAATGGCCAGCCTAATGATGTACGTGTTGAAAACGTTTATACCGGCTTATATGGTTACGAAACCTTGCCAAACAAAGCATTTGTATATGATGCAGGTTTTGTTAAGCTGAGAGAAGTATCATTAAGCTATAGCTTACCGCGTTCGGTAGTATCAAAATTAGGCCCGGTAAAAGGTATCGACCTTTCGCTGATAGGGCGTAACTTATGGATCATCCATAAAAACCTGCCATACGCTGATCCTGAAGATGGTTTGAGCTCAGGTAACATTACCGGTTTTCAAAGCGGCGCATACCCGTCAGTACGCACATTTGCATTAAACGCTAAATTCAGATTCTAAGAAAAAAGCTAACATGAAAAAAATAATTACTGCAATACTTCCTTTATTATTGTTGGGAGCTTGCAAAAAAGATATAACAAGCCTTAATGATGACCCGAAGAATCCGTTAACGGTACCTGCTTCAACATTGTTTACACAGGCACAAAGGCAATTGGTAAATAACCTGCATTCATCAAACGTATATGTTAACACCTTCAGGCTGTTTGAACAGTACTGGACAGAAACAACCTATTATACCGAGAGTAACTACAACATAAAGGATAATGCCATACCTGATGAACAGTGGACAAGTTTGTATACTGACGTACTTAATAATTTTGAGCAATCGCGCTTACGCCTGCCGGAATATGTGCTGGACGAGAACGAGCGCAAAAATGATGACGCACTGATCGAGATAATGGAAGTATACACCTGGTATTACCTGGTAACTACATTTGGAGATGTGCCTTATAACGAAGCATTAAAAACAAGCATCACCCCTAAGTATGATGATGCTGCTACGGTATATAAAGCATTACTGGTAAGGCTGGATGCTGCCACAGAGGCGCTTGATACCTCATATCCAAGCTTTGGCTCTGCCGATCGTATTTACGATGGTGATGTGGCAAAGTGGATAAAATTTGCCAATACCCTTAAACTTAAAATGGGTATAACAATTGCCGATTATGATAGCCAACTGGCCGGTACAACTATACAGGAGGCTGTGCAGGCCGGAGTATTTACCAGTAATGATGATAATGCCGACTACCAGTACGATAGCAATTCGCCTAATACCAACCCGGTGTGGGTTGACCTTGTGCAAAGTGGCAGGCAGGATTTTGTAGCTGCCAAAACCATCATTGATGCCATGAAGGCTGACAGCGACCCACGGCTGACGTTTTATTTTACTACTAATAACGCCGGGCAATATGTAGGTGGCGATATGGGCACAACCAATAGTTTCGGCGCTTTCTCAAAACCGGGTACTAAAATTACCGCGCCTGATTTTCCGGGTGATATACTTGATTATTCAGAAACCGAGTTCGCCCTTGCCGAAGCCGTTGAACGTGGTTACAGCGTAGGCGGTACCGCGCAAACCCATTACAACAATGCCATTACGGCCTCAATTGAATATTGGGGTGGTACCGAAACACAGGCTACAGCTTACCTGGCCAGGCCAACGGTTAATTACCTTACAGCCACAGGCAACTATAAGCAAAAAATAGGATTGCAAAAATGGCGTGCGTTGTACAACCGTGGCTGGGATGCCTGGATTGAGAACCGCAGGCTTGACTATCCGGAATTGCCCGCGCCCGAGGACCCGGTGAGTGATTTTCCGGTACGGATGACCTACCCGGTGGTTGAGCAAAACGTAAACGGCACCAACTATGCTACGGCTGCCGCTGCCATTGGTGGCGATGAGGTAAGCACCAAACTCTTTTTTGATAAATTCTGATCACACCCAATAGTTAATTTTTTAAGCAGCCTCCGCGAAAGCTAAGGCTGCTTTTTTAATTGTATCGGGTTGATGAAATATTTGTATTGCCTACCTAAACTTGTTTTGTGCAGATGAAAAAAGGATTATCATAAAGAAGTTGATTCGTACTAATAGCTTATAAGTTTAACCGCTTTGTGATGCTGAGCATGTCGAAGAACTCTCCAGTCCCTGGGGTAGGATTTAGGGGGATTGTAATTCAGGGAGGGGCGGTGTTGTAACAAAATCTTTAAGTTAAATATACCCTGCTTTTTTGTTTGCTAAGTTGGGCTTACCTATTATTGTTATGAAAATAAAAGGTTTTAGCATATCACAAAATATTAATAAGCTTCGATGAAAAAATGTACAAAACTTATCCTTTGGTCGGCATGCGCTGTATCGCTATTGCAGGCCGGAGGCAGCTTTGCGCAGCAGGATAAGGCTGCTAATGATCCGACGGGCGCGGTAAATGTTTTCCTGGGTACCTCCGGCGATCATGGGCAGCTATCACCCGCGGCATCATATCCGTTCGGGATGCTCAGCATTGCGCCGCAAACTTACCCTAACCTGCATGCCGGGTATGAGCACAATGCCAAAAAAGTATTGGGCTTTACCCATACCCGTTTTGAAGGGGTAGGCTGCATGGGCAGTGGTGGCAGTATCCTCATTAAGCCTTTTATTGGCAATAATGTAGATGATACCGAACTGCTAAAATCGTCTGAAGCAGCCGGGCCGGGATTTTACCGCATCGGTTTTGAGAATGGCATCAGCGTAAATATAGCCGTTAATAAAAATTCAGGCACCGAGGCTTATACGTTTCCTATAGATGGCAAGCGTGGTTTTTATATCAACCTTAGCCATACGCTGGCCAATGGCTTTGTGGCCGAGGAACATACCAACACGACTAACAGTTTGAGTGGTTGGGTTGACGCGCGAACTACCTGCGGCGCAGGTGTTTACAGGTTGTATTACTCCATTGATTTTAGCAGCCCTGTAAAATTTGAAGAGGGTACAGATCATAAACTTATCGCACGTGTTGAAGGGGCCAACAAAACAGTGCTGCTTAACATCGGCATATCATCGGTTGATGTGGCACACGCGCAGGCATCAGCCAAAAATAACGACAGACAGGCACTGCAAACCGCTGGTAATAATGAATGGAATAAAATTCTCGGCGCGGTTGAGGTAAACGGCGATGCCGAAAAACAAAAGCTTTTTTACTCGTTACTTTACCGTACCGTGCAATCGCCATACCTTATATCTGAGGCTGATGGCGCTTACCGTGGTACCGATGGCTCGCTGCAAAAAACCGGTACAACGGTGTATAACGGCTGGTCGATATGGGATAATTACCGTACGCAGTTGCCACTGATGTCATTACTCTATCCGGATAAGTATGCTGATATGGTAACGTCCATAGCGGCAATGTACAAATACGGCAAAAAGGATTATGCTACCCAGCACGAACCATCAAACACAGTACGTACCGAACATGCCCTGGTGGTATTGCTTGATGCTTGGCGCAAGGGATTTAAGTTTGATATTAAAGGCATTGCCGATTCGCTGATTGCCGAAGGTAACCGCCTTGATTTTGCCAAGCCTGATAAAGCGCTTGAGTCGAGCTATGATGCCTGGGCACTATCACACCTTATGGACATAGCCGGGCGTAAAACCGAAAGCGCTAAATTCCATGCTATCGCCCTGAAGTATAAAGATTACTGGGAAAAGGATTTTAAGGATATTACCAAGCGTGATGTTGACCGTATGCAAGCCCGTGGCTTGTACCAGGGTACCATATGGCAATACCGTTGGTTTGTTCCGTTTGATGTTAAGGGATTGATAAGCCTGGTAGGAGGTGAGCAAAAGTATATGGAGCAGTTAGATTATTTTTTTGCCAACGATCTGTACAATCATGCCAACGAGCCGGATATACAGGCACCCTTTATGTATAACATGACCTCGCAGCCATGGAAATCGCAGCAACTGGCGCATAAATACGCGGCTGATACCGTTGTACAGTATTATTTTAACGATAACAGCCGGGGTATTGATCCGTTTGTGAACCGCATATACCGTAACCAGACTGATACTTATGTACGCACTATGGATGATGACGGCGGCGCTATGTCGGCCTGGTATGTATTTACAGCATGCGGTATTATGCCTGCCTGTGTTGGCGAACCGGTGTTTTACCTGAACGCGCCCTTGTTTTCAGGTGTAAAGTTCAACTTTCCGGACGGAAAGAAGTTTAACATTACTACCAACAACTTTGGCCCCAAAAACATCTACGTTACCTCGGCCACACTTAACGGTAAACCACTCGAACGTAACTGGCTAACCTACGCCGAACTCCGCAAAGGCGGAACGCTTAATCTTACCCTAAGCAATAAGCCTGATAAAAGCTGGGGAACAAAAAATCAGTACATAACTGATATAAACGCCAAATAACACAAAGGGCGCTGTTTATCAAAAACAGCGCCTTTGTTGTTAAATACTAAATGGTAAGTTATAAATCCTAAATTCTAATACCTAAACTCTAAATTATAATCTCCAACAACTATTCTCCAATTACTGATCTCTAACCTCCAATCACCATTCACCAAACTACTGTACCACTTTAACTGTACGGCCGCCACGGCCTTCGGCATTAAACACGCGCAGGTTTAGTTGTGGCGAGTAGTTAAGGCTATCCGTAATTACGCTGCTGTTGGCATCGGGCTCGGTACCATCGGTGGTATAACGGATAGTAAAGCCCGGTAGTTGTACATTAGCTTTAACCAGGCCATTCTCAATAACAAAGCCCGGTGTAGGTATGCGGTACTCAAAGCCACCTGCGTAATGATCAAGCTTTGGCAATTCGGTTTTAGCGATCTTGTTGGCAAATGCCGCCCAGGCCTGGTTGTACAGGGCTTCGCTTTTGGCTATCTCGGGCTCGGTTGCCCACTGCGGGTCAGGTGCCCAGGCACGTTCGGCCACGCCCAATAATTTAGGCAGCAGCAGGTACTCGTGTTTCTGTGTCGAAGTAATCACCTCAGCCCAAAGCGGAGACTGTATACCTACAATATTACGTTTACCGGCATCGGTTAGCGACTCCTTCCCATCAAAATACCCGGCTTTGAGCGGCTGTCCCTGTTCGTTTTCCTTTTGATTTTTGTAATAGTTGTACGGGATGAACGAGAATGGCTTATTCACATCAACATAACCGCCCCAATACTGGCCGCGCTCGTAAAAGCTGGTATTATAAGCCAGATCAAGGTACATATTGGTAACATTAGTAAGCACTACTTTGTAACCCGCGTTGGCCAGTTTGTAAGCCAGATCCTCATTGCCGGCAAGGTTGTTCCAAACATCGGTATGGAAATTTTCGTTAGCAAAGCGGGGATCTGTCACCAGGCGTTTACGGCCATTAACCACACCGCTGGTAAGCCCTATCTCTTCCCAACCCGACAAATAGAGGCCTTTGCTTTTCAGCATTGTATTTAGCTTGCCGAAGTAGTAGTACCAAACATCAGAAGTGTTCTTGATGCTCGAATCCCTCTTCATCAGGTCGGCAATAACCGGAGATTTCTCCCAAACACCAGCGGGCACCTCATCACCACCAAAGTGGATGGTTTGCAGCGGCGCACCGGCTTCTTTATACATAGCTATCAGTTCGTCGGTCACCTTTTCCAAAAATGCGTAGGCCGATGGCTGGCCCGCGTTAAGTACGTTATCACTAAAACCCTGTACCGAACGGTAGGCTGATTTATCGTTAATATCACGCAGCAGGTACTGCTCGGCCTCGGCTTTTTTGCCAAGTTTCATAAAACGATCGTAACGGGCGTTCATGGCCTTTATGGCGGCACGTGCATGGCCGGGTGTTTCAATTTCGGGTATAACCTTTATATGGCGATCATTAGCATAACGCAGTATCTCTATATATTCCTGCTTGCTGTAGTAGCCGCTGCCAGCCTGGTTGGTAGTGTCTGGGCCTGAGCCATAGGCAGGGTTTATGCTTTTTAACTCATTGCTGCTGTGCCCGCGGGTTGAACCGGTAGAGGTAAGCTCCGGCAGTCCGGGTATTTCAATTCGCCAGCCTTCATCATCCGTAATATGCATGTGCAGCACATTAAATTTGTATAATGATAAAAGGTCGATAACCTTTAACACGTGCGATTTTGGCAAAAAGTTACGCGCCACATCCATCATAAAGGCGCGGTGCTCAAAGCGCGGCGCATCGGTAATGCTGATGCAGGGTATATCAAAATTCTTTTGCGTACCTGCCCAGGCCGTAGCCGGTAACAGGTTTTTTAGCGATTGCAAACCATAAAATATACCAGAGCCATTGGTGGCTGTGATAGTTATACGGCCGGGCGCAACCTGCAACTGATAACCCTCGGGGCCGTTGTTGCCACCTTTTTGCAGTACTATAACATTGTATTTTTCGGTAAAACCGGTTTGCGGCTTGCTGCCAAATACCTTGGCCAATTCATCCTTAAAATAAGTGGCTTCCTTGATAAAGGCCGGGTCGTTAATAATTTTAACCTGTGGGGTTAGCTTAAAATTACCGGCAGTGCGCTTATAAGTAACCGGCGTAGGCAACACCGGCGACAAATTAGCCGCAGGTATATCAGTAATTAGCTGGTTTTGGCTATAAATCTTTTCGGCCAGGGCCTTTTCACTCTTGTCAACATTTACCTGGTTGGTAATATTGGTAAGCAGGGGGTAGCCCTTCTCCGGTTCGCTGTCAAAAACAATATAAAACCCTTTCGGAAAATCGGTAATATCCTTTACGTGGCTTTGCAGTACACTTGATGATATGGAATCCCCGGTGGCTACGCTTTTAAAACCATTGCCGGGGTAGAGTATAAAAAGGTCGCCGTTAACACGGTCAACAAGCAGGTTTTTGTCAAGCCCGCCGCTGCGGGTAGTAGTGGCGTTAAAATAAATTTTCCAGCCTTTTGCAGGTACAGGTTTAGCACCTTTATTAACCAGGGTTACCTTAGCCCTGGCTTGGGTAGTGTTGGCATAAGGATTTTCAACAATTTGCCAGGTAAGCCTTACATCGGCGGCATTAAATGGGTTTTTGCTTTGCGCCACTACCGTGGCGGCTATCATCACGAGTAAAAATACTAAAACCGGTTTTCTCATAAATATATATTTAGGGGATACATATCCCCTGGTTATACGCGTAAATATATGCAGTCGCAAAAAACCTGCCGATAAAAATAAAAAAAGCTGCTATGCCGTAATACCCAAGCTTAATTCACATCACCCAAAGGCTGCACGGTTGCTTTGGCATGGTAGTTTATCAAACCTTCAATAGGTGCTTTTATAATATTACCTGTACGCATACCATAGTTTTTAGCAACGTCAGTCAATATTGCCGAAAACATATAGCCTATTGATCCGACACAATTTAGCGAGTATAGTTTAAAATCAGGGTATAATGAGATCATATTCTCAAAGCAATCGGTAAATGCTTTCCTGATGATCCCGGCTATGTAAGGATGTTCCATGCGCGGTGCCATAAAACGTACAAAGCTTGCGCAAAACCTGTTGGGCAGGGGTTTTGAGTGGGCGTGTTCCACAACATCATCAGGTGTAAGGCCGTACTCGTTCCAAAATTCCACCCGCAGGTCTTCAGGCAATTGGCCGCGGCCGTAGCGTACCAGCAATTGTTTGCCAATGTAGGCACCGCTGCCTTCATCGCCCAGCATAAAGCCTAATGAATCAATTTGATGGGTAATAGTTTTGCCATCAAAAATACAGCTATTGGCTCCTGTACCTAAAATGGCTACAAAACCGGTGTCATTACCCAGTACGGCCCGTGCGGCTGCCAGCAAATCATGCTGAACTTCAATGTGCGCATGGGTAAATACACGGCCAAGCGCGGTTTCCAATATATGGTTCTTATCACCGCTGCACCCCGCTCCGTAAAAATATACTTCGCTTACCCTGGTGCTATCAACAGTTGCAGGTAGTTTTGATAATATGGTGCTGTATATGTACTCGGCATCAACATAGTAAGGGTTAAAACCCTCGGTATCAAAATAAGTGATGGAGTTGTTGTCGCCCAACAGGCACCAGTCGGTTTTTGTAGAGCCACTGTCTGCAATAAGTTTCATTTTAATGATCTGTTTAAAAGTTGCAACCTGCCCATGCCGAAAAATTAATTACGGCAAAGCTTATATCCTACTACACATTATTCTTTTAGATGGGGAACAGCTTTAAGTTTATTGTAGTCAGTTAAATCAAAACTAATAAAAAGGACGATAAACTTTAAAAAAAAATTAAAAAGATTTTTGGGTTTTATAAATTTTGATAAGTAGTTACTAAAAAATGTAACGCCTGTATGTATATTAGCGTCATATATATTAACTTATATTGTTGTAATTGTAAGCATAAGGCGTTACAATATTATAAGATTGTAATTTTAGCAGGCTACAACCGTTTTGTATTGAGAATTTTAAACCTTTATGTTTAACGCCAACAAAAAAACCGCTAAGCTTTATGCCGAGATAATACAGCAATTGTATTATGGCGAGCAATTATCAAGCGCCGAGCTTAGCGCGCGTATTGATAAAAGTATTCCATTGGTTACCAAAGCGGTTAACCACCTTATAGAGGCGGGTTTCGTGGTTGAGCAGGGTTATGCCCCGTCAAGCGGCGGGCGCAGGCCGTTAATGTACTCGGTACGGCATAACAGGTTGTACATTGTAACCGTGGCTATGGATCAGCTATCAACCCGTATAGGTATTGTTGACCTGCTGAACAACTTTGTTTCGCCGATAGAGATCATCAGCCTTAAACTAAAGGATAATGCGCAGGCGCTGGATTCACTGGTAGATATTATCAGCAAGCACGTTGAACAATCGGGCGTTGATAAAGAGAAGATAATTGGGGTAGGTATAGGTATGCCGGGATTTGTGAATGTTAATGAAGGTATAAACTACACATACCTTGATGCAGGCAAAAAAACGCTTACCGAATACCTGTCAGATAAGGTTGAACTGCCGGTTTATATCGATAACGATTCGAGCCTGATCGCTTTATCTGAACTTAAGTTCGGCATAGCCAAATCAATAAAGGATGTTATGGTGATCAACATAGGCTGGGGTATAGGCCTTGGCATGATCATTAACGGGCAGATATTCAGGGGAGAGAATGGTTTTGCGGGTGAGTTTAGCCATATACCCATTGCCGAAGAAGGTGCATTATGTGCCTGCGGTAAACAGGGTTGCCTTGAGGCCGAAGCATCACTGATGGCCGTTGCCCAAAAAGCCATTGAAGGGGTGGAGAGCGGGCAAAAATCAAGCCTGCAACAATATATTACCGACGATCACTCAAATCTGGCCGTAGGCAATGCCCTGATGGATGCCGCCAACAAAGGCGATCAGTACGCCATTGAACTCCTGTCTGACGCGGCTTATAAGATAGGCCGTGCGCTTTCCATATTGATACATATACTCAACCCTAAGGCCATTGTGCTAAGCGGCCGCGGTGTAAAGGTGGGCAAACTGTTACTGGCACCCATACAACAAGCACTTAATAAATATTGCATACCAAGGTTGGCGCAGGGTACCGAACTTTTTATCTCTGACATTGGCTTTGATGCCGAACTGATAGGTGCTGCCATACTGGTGATGGAGAGTTTTAACAAGGTGCACGAAGCAAGCGCCAAAGCATCCGCATAAAAATAATATTACTGAAACATAGTATAAATTACTGCGTTTAAGGAGATAATCATCGTTTGGATACTTTGTAAAAAATTTAATAAGTTTTATTTCATATTTAAAAAATATAAGTAAGTTTGTTTAATTTGTAGAGTACCAAACAACAACCCAATATATGTCACGACTCAATCTGCTTGAAGAAACCCGTTACGAAAAACTCCCGGTTACGGTATTTCCTGATTCAACAGCCGCCTCAAATAGTGTTGCCGCGCGCATAGCCGCACTGATACGCGACAAACAAAGCCGTGGTGAAACCACCGTTTTAGGTTTGGCAACAGGTGCTACTCCGGTAAAGGTTTATAAAGAACTGATACGCCTGCACAAAGAGGAGGGATTGAGCTTTAAGAGCGTAGTGACCTTTAACCTTGACGAGTACTTTCCGATGCAGCCTGATGCCGAACAGAGCTATGTTACTTTTATGAAGCAGCAACTGTTTGATCATATTGACATTGACCCGGCTAACATACACATACCTGACGGTACTTTGGCCGAAGAGGATGTAGCGCAATTTTGCATCAATTACGAACAAAAAATAAATTCATACGGCGGGCTCGACCTGCAAATACTGGGTATCGGCCGTACCGGTCACATCGGTTTTAATGAGCCGGGCTCGGCCCCAAATTCAGGTACCCGTTTGGTAACCTTAGATGATTTGACCCGCCGCGATGCATCGCGTGATTTTGGTGGTAAAGAGAACGTACCTACCAAAGCCATCACCATGGGGGTGGGTACTATATTTAAAGCCCGCGAGATCATTTTGATGGCCTGGAACCTTAAAAAAGCCAGCATCATTAAAAAAGCGGTTGAAGGTACGGTATCAGCCGAAGTACCGGCTACTTATCTGCAACTGTCTGACAAGGTGGAGTTTATCCTTGATCAGGATGCTGCTGCCGAGCTTACCCGTTTTGATACACCTTGGCTGGTTCGCGATTGTGTTTGGGATATACAACTGATAAAGAAAGCCGTGGTTTGGCTTTCAAAAACTACCGGCAAGCCTATATTAAAGCTTACCGAAGAAGATTACAACAACAATGGTATGGCGCAACTGGCTACCGAAAAAGGGCCGGTTTACAACATCAACATTGATATATTTAACAAGCTGCAGCATACCATTACCGGCTGGCCGGGTGGTAAGCCTAATGCTGACGACAGCCAGCGCCCTGAACGTAAGGACCCGGCTAAAAAGCGCTCTATCATATTCTCTCCGCACCCGGATGATGATGTGATCTCGATGGGCGGTACCTTCATTCGCCTGGCCGACCAGGGGCATGAGGTACACGTAGCTTACCAAACATCAGGCAATACCGCCGTTTGGGATGATGATGTGCTGCGTTTTATGGAGTTTGCCATTGATTTTAACAAAGCGCAAGGACTTGATACCGCTTCGCTTGAAAATACTTATAAAGTAAGTCGCGAATTTATAGGCAAAAAGCTGCCAAATCAGCCCGATCAGTTAGCTATACGTGAGGTTAAAGGCCTTATCCGTAAGGGCGAAGCTATTGCTGGTGCAAGGTTCGCGGGCTTACCTGACGAGAATATACACTTCCAAAACCTGCCGTTTTACGACAGGCAGAAAACTAACAGCAATGTAAGTTTTGAGGATGATATACAACAAACCATTGAGTTATTACGTAAAGTAAAACCACAACAGGTATTTGCCGCCGGCGATTTTGCCGACCCGCATGGTACACACAAAGTTTGCTTTGATGTTATTTTGGCCGCCTTACAGCGCCTTAAAGGCACCGAAGCATGGGTTGATGATTGCTGGTTGTGGTTATACCGCGGCGCATGGCACGAGTTTGAGATACATGAGATACAAATGGCTGTTCCGCTTTCGCCGCAGGAGGTGATGCGCAAACGTTTGGCCATTTTCAAACACCAGTCGCAAAAGGATCTGCCAGTATTTCCGGGTGATGATGCACGCGAGTTTTGGGTACGTGCCGAGCAGCGCACCGCCGAAACCGCCCGCGCTTACGATGAACTTGGCCTTGCCGAGTACGAAGCTATTGAGGCCTTTGTACGCTGGGATTTTTAAAAGAGCTTTTTTTAGTTAAGGGGTTAATTAAAAAAGAAGCCTGGTGTTCCGCTTAATTGCAGAACCCAGGCTTAATTGTTTTACCTCACCCCGGCCCTCTCCTAAAGGAGAGGGAGTTAAATTATCGAGCGGTAGCGAAAGATCATTACACAGGTATTAACAAATCGACAGATTCCTCCTCATACCTCGTTCGGAATGACAAATTGATTGTTAATCAAAAGCACAAACCGTAAATAACCTTTTATACCGGCATCAGGAATGCCCGGAGCAGCACAAGTCTTGCCAAAGCACACCCTTTCACCGGGCAGGGCGTAGCCGGCGATTTTTGTTTCTTTTGATCGCTCAAAAGAAATTGAGGACAGGTAATAAAGCAGTTTTGCGTTTTTTATAGTCTAATGGCTATTTTAGATATATTGATAGCAACAAAAACGCCATAGCGAAGTTCGCTATGGCGTGGGGTATTTTGCTGATTACCGGCGCTAATTTACTATGAACTTATAGCGCCAATTTTTTTCAATAGTTTGCGGTTTTCACGCTTGTGGATAAGTTTATACACTATAGCATAAATAACAGGCAGTATCAGCAAGGTAAGTATGGTTGAAGTAACCAAACCGCCTATTACTACAATGGCCAGCGGTTTTTGCGTTTCAGAACCTATACCTGTTGATATGGCTGCGGGCATCAAACCTATCGCTGCCATCAGGGCTGTCATTACCACGGGGCGTACCCTGGATATTACGCCATCAAGCAAGGCCTGATCAAGGTGCATGCCCTCCTGCAGGTTTTTGCGGAATACCGATATGAGTATTACCCCATTCTGTATACACACACCAAACAAGGCGATAAAACCAATACCTGCTGATATGCTAAAGTTGATACCGGTTATGTGCAATGCCAGTATGCCACCAATTAAGGCAAAAGGTACATTCATCAGCACAAGTACGGCATCCTTACTGTTACCAAAGGTTACAAACAGTATCAGGAATATTACCAGCAAACAAATTGGTACCACACGCGCCAGGGTGTTTGATGCGCGTATCTGGTTTTCAAACTCACCGTTCCAGGTAAAGGAGTAGGCATGAGGTAATTGTACACTCTTGTTTACCTTAGCTTGCGCCTCGGTAATGGTGCTGCCCAAATCGCGGCCACGAACAGAGAATTTTACGGCGATGTACCTTGAGTTGTTATCACGGTAAACAAAGGCCGGGCCGGTAATTTCCCTGATGGTTGAGATCTCTTTGATGGAGATTTTTGATCCGTTAAGGGTTGGTACCATCAGGCGTTCAATATCCTCCTGTGTGGCCCGATATTGTTTTTGGTAACGTATGCGGATGTCAAACTTGCGCTCACCTTCATAAAGCTGGGTAGCGGCTTTGCCGCCAATGGCCATCTCTATCACCGCGTTAGCATCAGCAGTTGATACACCGTAAAGAGCCATCTTGCGCTGGTCAAGCTCTATCCTGAACTCAGGCTGGCCAAGGTTGCGCAGTACGCCGAGGTCGGTAACGCCATCTACATGTTTTAGTACCGACATTACCGCGTCGGCTTTTTTATCGAGCACCTCAAAATCGGGCCCGAATATTTTTACCGCCATTGATGCCGGAACACCTGCCACAGCCTCGGCCACGTTATCAATAATAGGTTGCGAATAGTTGAATACAATACCCGGAAACTGGCTGAGTTTTTTATCCATCTCGGCTATCAGTTCATCCTGTGTAATGTGTCTTTTCCATTCCTTTTGGGGCAAAAGGTCAACCTGTATCTGTACGTTGAAAAATCCTTTAGGGTCGGTACCATCATTGGTGCGGCCAACCTGCGACAGAGTTTGCTTAACCTCCGGAAAAGTAGCCAGTATGTCGCGCATTTTGTTGGTTACATTCACCGAGTTTTCCAGCGAAGTACTCATTGGCAATTGTGCCGATACCCAAAGCGCACCCTCGTTAAGCTGCGGTAAAAACTCGGTACCAAGTAACTTAGCCGACATAAAGGTTAGCACCATGGCACTCATAGCTACTATCAGGCTCAGCTTTTGGTTGCGATAAGTAAAGCTGAACATCTTTTTGATGCCATTCTCAAAAAACAACACGATAGGGTTATGTTTTTCGCGCACGTTTTTACGCAGTAACACGCTCGACAGGGCAGGCACCAGTGTAAGGGTGAACAGCAGCGCACCCAGTAAGGCAAAGGCCAGCGTGTAAGCCAACGGCGAGAATATTTTACCCTCAACCTTTTGAAACGCGAAGATGGGGATCAGGCAGGTAATGATAATCAGTTTGGAGAAAAAGATGGCTTTACCCATTTCAGAACCCACATTTTTAAATAGGCCCAGCTTGGCCAGCTTGTTGAATTTCTCCATGCCAACCTCTTTAGCGCGATGATCAAGCGCGACAAAAAGGCCTTCAACCATTACTACGGCACCATCTATAATGATACCGAAATCGACAGCACCCATAGAGATTAAATTGGCCGTCATGCCCTTTATCCGCATACAGATAAAGGCGAATAACAAAGCCAGCGGAATAATGATGGATACGGTAAGCGTAGTACGCCAGTCGGCCATAAAAAGTAATACCACAACGGTAACCAGTACTATACCCTCCAAAAGGTTATGGATAACCGTTTCGGTACAAAACTCCATCAGGGTGGTGCGGTCGTAAAAGGTGTCTATCTTAACATCTTTTGGCAGTACATTTTCGTTCAGGTCCTGCACCTTATCTTTAATACGTACCAGTACATCCGCCGGGTTTTCGCCTTTGCGCATAACCACAATGCCTTCAATAACATCGTTGTTTTTATCCCTGCCTACCTGCCCTAAGCGCGGTAAGCCGCTCTCCTTTATTACCGCGATGTTTTTAGCCAGGATAGGCACATTGTTAACATTCTTAATAATGATGTTCTCAATCTCATTGATGTTGTTGATGAGGCCGATGCCGCGTACCACAAATGCCTGGTCGTTCTTTTCAATAATATCGCCGCCTACGTTAATGTTGCTGCGGTTAATGGCGTTGTACACATCCAGCGAGGTAAGGCCATATTTTTGTAACAGCGATGGGTTTACACTCACCTCGTAATCTTTTTCTTCGCCGCCAAAGCTGTTTACGTCGGCAACGCCGGGGATGGCCTTGAACTGGCGGTCAAGCACCCAATCCTGTATGGCGGTAAGCTCATGCAGCGATTTGGTTTTACTTTTAAGCGTATAACGGAATATCTCGCCGGTGGGGCCGTAAGGCGGCTCAACTTCGGGTTTTACACCATCCGGTAACTCAGCGTTACTTAGCCGGCTTAATACCTGCTGGCGTGCAAAGGCATCGTCAACATCATCATCAAAAATAATGCGTACGTATGACAGGCCGAAGGATGAGGTGGTACGCAGGTTTACCTTTTTTTGTACCGAGTTTAAAACGGTTTCCATAGGTATGGTCACCATTTTTTCAACTTCCTCGGCACTGCGGCCGGGCCATTGCGCTATAATAATGATCTGCGTATTGGTAACATCCGGAAAGGTTTCAATAGGGGTATTGAGATAGCTCCACACCCCGGCAACGGCAAGCACAGCGGTTAAAAAAAACACAAGGGCCCGGTTGCGCAGCGAAAAATATATGATGCTTTTAATGAATTTGTTCATTGTAGTAAATATTGCGCCGGTGGTAACCCACAGCGGCAGTGAAACAGGTCAGGCTGTTATTCGGCTGATAGCGCGTTGTATAAAAACAATTGGTTTTGAGAGATAATGCGCTCACCGGGTTTTAATCCGCCTGCTATGTAGGTTACGCTGTCAACCGTTTTTACCGGGTTAACTTCGCGTATTTCCATATCGCAGCGGTTGTTGTATATCACCACGTAATGCTTGCTGTTATCAAATATTACGGCTGATGCAGGCAGGGCCACGGCAGTACCGCTTTCGTTATTGGTAACCACTACGTTGGTAAACATTTCGGGTTTAAGCAGTAAATCTTTATTAGGCAGTGAAATACGTATATTCATTACCTTGCTGTCCGGGTCAAGTACGGAGTTCACCAGGTCTATCTTACCGGTAAATACCTTGTCGGGGTAGGCAATGGTGGTTACCTTGGCTGTATAACCCTGTTTTACTTTGGCGATATCGCTTTCAAAAACATTGGCGTTTATCCACACATCCTTCATGTCTGATATGGTGAACAAACTCTCGTTATTATCGGGCCTGATAAAGTTGCCTGCCGATATATTTTTTTCAACCACATAACCATCACGCGGTGCGCGGATAACAAGCGTACCATTTGCGCTGGTGTTGCCGCCGCCGTTAATGGCTATCTGTTGTTTTACCTTGTCGTCGGCAGCGAGGGCTTTGGCATAGTTCTCTTTGGCCTCGGTGTAATCCCGTTCGCTTGATATACCATTTTTGTACAGGTATTCGGCCTGTTGTAACTGGCGTTTGCTGATGGCAACATCGGCACGGGTTGATTGCTGGTCGGTATAGTTACCGGCCACATCGGCACTGCGCAGTATGGCAAGCACCTGGCCTTTGCTCACCTTATCGCCAAGAGATACCTTAACATCGGTTACCTGCCCGCTCGTAAACGGGAATACCTTTACCACCTTATTCTCATCAAATGATACCTCGCCGGTAAGCGATAGTTCATCCTTAACCTGCGATACCTTAACGGTGTCTATCTTGATCATGCGTGCCATGGAATCGCTAACGCAAACCTTTTTGGTTTCCATGGTATTGGTTTTATGCTGCTCGCAGGCGCTAAGTGCAAAAACGAGGGCTATAGCGCCGTATGCAAATTGCTTTTTCATCTTTTTATATATTGTTTATAGAGGATCAACTACTGTGGTGCCTACCGCGAAATTCAGATCGGCAATGGCTTTATTAAGGTTAAATTGCTGTTGTAATATTTTGAGCTTAGTGTCTTTGTAGGAGTCAAAGAAATCCACAAATTCAGGCAAACTGATCTGCCGTAGCTTAAAACCTTTCAGCATGTTGGTATATAACTGATCGTAGCGGTCGTAAAAATCGGTTTCGCTTTGGCCAAGCAACTGGTTGCTGAGGCGGTACTGGTTAACGGCCGAGTAAACATCATTCTGCAACTGCAGGGCATTGTTTTGTACAACAAATTGCTGACCTTGAGCGCTTAGCTGGGCTGCCTTTATATTGCCTTGGTTGCGGTTAAACAAGGGCAGCGGCACGCTGATCTGTAAGCCAACATAGTGCGGCGCGTAGTTGCTGTTTTGGTCATACGCTACGCCAAGGGTAACATCGGGCTTGGCTAATGCCTTTTGCAGGGCTACATTATCATTATTTTGCTGTAAGGTGTACTGGCCGGCTAAATAATCGCCGCGCAGGGTTTTGGCTTTTTCGGCAAGCTCGGCGGCGTTTAACGGTGTGTTGTTTGCCTTGAAATTTATCTGTGGTAACACAAATTTATCAGCAGGTACGCCAAGCAGGGTTTTAAGTTCGCTTTGCAGTTGGGTAAGCTGGCGGTTATTCTCCACCAGGTCGTTTTGCAGGCCGAATAGCAATGCCTTTAAGCGTACCACATCCTTCAGTGAGTTATTACCCGCATCGTACGATTTTTGAATGGCGTTCACCAGGTTTTGTGCCGATGCTATTTCGGTTTGGTAAACTTTACCCTGTTCAACCAGGTTTGATATTTGGGCAAAATCAAGCAGCAGGTTGTAGCGCAGGTTACGCAGCAGGTCATCAAACGCGGCTTGCTGTATGCTGGCATCATCCTTTGCTACCTGTACCTGTTTACCGCGTTTACCGGCAGTGGTAAATACCTGGCTTAGTTGTAAGAATATCTGCCCGTTATTTTTGCTGTGATCAAAAAACTTGCCCGAATTATCGGTGATGTTCTGATCGGTGCTTAATACGGGGTTATCCCACAAACCGGCTTGCTTAATGAGGGCCTTTGAGGCATCTACATTATACTTTTGAGCAAGCAGGGTAAGGTTGTTTTGTAAAAAAAGACTTTCGCTGTCCTTAAAGTTCAGCTTGAGTGTGTCCGTTTGGCTGTAGGCTTTTGGGGCGCTGCATATTGCCAGTACGGGCAGCAGTAGTTTGAATAAATTTTTATAAGGTGCCATTTTTTGTTCTGATCTTTCGATAGATCAAAACTATTGCAGCCAAATTGGAAGTGAATTAAACCTGCATTAAAAAGCGATTAGAATTTATAATACGCCGTTTTTAATGAATTGAACCACAAAAGTACTGCCTGCTTTTCCGTCAGATATTACCTCAATACGGCCGTGGCAAAGCTGAATTATCTTATCGGTAATATACAGGCCAAGCCCGTTGCCAGGCAGTTTTTTAACATTGCCTGCGCGGTAAAAGGGGCGGAGGATCTTTTGCCGGTCGGTTTCAGAAATGCCGGGGCCCTTATCAGTAACCGTAATGCTAACCTTTGTTGCCAATGCCTCAAACTTAACATTAACCGGTTCGCCGCCCGAATATTTAAAGGCGTTATCAATAATGTTATTCAGCGCTATGTAGAGCAGCGGTTTGTTGCCCTGAATTTCAAGTTCGCTTTCATCATCAGGCATATTGGCCAGCGTAAGGTTCAATTTTCCGGGGCCTTTTTTTTCTGTCCAGCTTTCATGCAGTTCCCATAGCAACTCATCAACCCGCACGGGCGATATTTTAGCCTGCGTGTAGTTCATATCCACCTGTGCCAGTTCCATCAGGCTGGTAATGGTTTCCTGCAGGCGCAGTGCATCGGCAGATATGGAGGCTAAAATGCGCTCGTATTCATCCGTATTGCGTATTTTGGTTAAGGCAACTTCCACCTCGCCCATAATACTGGTAAGCGGGGTGCGCAGCTCGTGCGAGGCGTTTGCCACAAAAGTTTGCTGCAACTCAAACGCATTCTCTAAACGCTCAAGCAAGCTATTAAAGTTGCTGATCAATTCATCAATCTCATCCTTATTTTTAGCCCCTTCAACCCGCATGTGCAGGTTGCTCGATCGTATTTGCCCCATTTGGGTAATCACCTTTTTAATAGGGGCGAGGGCGCGGTTGGCGAATATCTGCCCGGCAAAAAACAGCACTGCCGTAAATACAATAAACAGTACCAGTGCTACCTGGCTCAGCATGGTAACACGGCGCGGAAAACTGCGGTCAACGGCCGATACCAGTATCACAAAGTCGCCCTGGTTATCATGATAGAGTTTACCTACCACCTGTCGGCTGCCATCCTGGTACTTCAGGTACTTATCCTTACGTACCTGTTCAATAATGGTATCGGTCCAAAAAATGTTGTTGTGGGTATTAAATGCCGATTTATTATCATCATCATACACCTTTATCACTTCGCCGTTCAGCTTGTCGAGGTAGCGTTGCTGCACCTGTACCAGCGAGTCGGCATTGATCTCGTCGGCTTTCAGGTATAGCTGCGAGGCCACATTGGCACGGTCCGTAAGACGGTCATAAAAATCCTCACGCGAGAAGGAGTAAACCGCCAGGTACAACGCTATCAGCACCAGCAGTAACGCGCCCGAACTGATCAGCGTAAAATATAACGACAGGCGGGTTTTTATCTTCATGGCCGGTTATTGTTCCTTTAAAATATACCCCATGCCAATAACGGTATGTATCAGCTTTTTATCAAACCCTTTTTGGATTTTGTTGCGCAGGTAATTTACATACACATCAACCATGTTCGTCTGTGTGTCAAAGTTGATACCCCAAACCTTTTCGGTAATATATTCTCGTGATAACAGTTTGTTCGCGTTGCGGATAAAAAGCTCCAGCAAGGCATACTCTTTCGCTGTCAAAGCTATCTGTTTACCTGCGCGCTCAGCGGTTTTATCCCAAATGTTCAGTTTCAGATCGCTAAAGTTGAGGTAGTGGCTTCCTGCCGCGTCAGCGGGTTGCCTGCGGCGCATCAGCGCCTCAATACGAGCCAGCAGCTCTTTAAAATGGAAGGGTTTAACCAGGTAATCATCAGCCCCGGCGTGGAGGCCGTTTACCTTGTCATCAATAGTGCCTAAAGCGCTTAGTATCAATATAGGGGCATCCTGTTGCTTTTGGCGTATCTGCCGGCAAAGCTCCATGCCGCTAAGCAGGGGCAGCATCATATCCAGAATAAACAGGTCGTACTTGTTTTGCAGCATCATGGTAAGCCCGGCCACACCATCGGCAGCTACGTCAACGGTATAATTATGCTCTTCAAGCCCCTTTTTTATAAAGGATGAAACTTTCTCTTCATCTTCAACTAAACAAATACGCGTCATAAAAAAGCCCGGCTATTAATATGCAATTTTAAGCATTTAATAGCCTACTATAAAAGCCGTGGCTAATTATAAATTATATACACCGCGGTTTGGCATTATTGCCCCCTGTATTAGTCGCGAATGCACCTGCCGGAGTTATTGTATTGATGTTAAGTTTGTTTTACAAAACCTAACATGATGAGTACAGCCGATTTTGAGATCAAAACCAACATTCAGATCAGCAAACCTGCCGCCGAGGTATTCGAGGCTATTGTTGATCCCGCGAAAATGTCAAACTATTTTATTGCCCGCGGCAGTGGCTGTTTGGAAGCGGGGCGGCAGGTAATGTGGAGCTTTCCTGAGTTTGAGGGTGAGTTTCCGGTGGAGGTAAAAAAGGTAAAAGAGAATGAATTGGTAACGTTGACATGGGATGTAGAGGGTACACCTTTTTTAGTTGAAATGATACTGACGCCACGCGGCGAATATGCTACAAAACTAACTGTAACTGAAAAAAGTACCGCGGCAGGGCAACCATCAATACAATGGCTTAAAAATAATACCGAGGGCTGGGCCAATTTTTCGGCCTGTTTAAAAGCTTACGTCGAGTATGGCATCAACCTGCGTAAGGGCGCTTTTGATTTTATGAAAGATAACATTTAACCATTTATTTAAACACCACCATGGAAACATTAAAGCTTACCAAAGGGCAGATGCTGCACGAGTTGCAGGATATACTCGATACTTTTGTTTACGAATTTGAGAGGATGCCTGCCGAAAAAATAAATAGTATGCCCTTTGCCGGTAGTTGGACGGCAGCGCAGGTGGCCGAGCACCTCATACTCTCGGCAAATGCCTTTGTAGGCCTTATGCAGGGGCCAACTCAAGATACGCAACGCCCGCCTGATGCCCTGGTTGATGAATTGCGTACCATATTAGGTAATATGGAGATCAAAATGCAATCGCCGGATTTTATTTGGCCGGCCGAAAATGAATATGTTAAAAATGAACAGCTAAACAAGTTGCAAAAAGTTACCGAGCTGCTTTTTAACGCCGCTGCCACGCTTGATCTTGATAAAACCTGCACCGGTTTTGAATTACCGCAGATGGGGCATATAACACGCCGCGAAAGCGTGGCATTTATAACCTACCATACCCGGAGACATACGCATCAGCTTAAAAATATAAAAAAAGCTTTGGTTTGACAGGCTTGAGGATAATGCTATAAAAATATTATTGTATTAACCATCAAAGCGTTATTTTTAACGCACTATGAGTATAAAAGTTATCGCTTTTGATGCTGATGATACCCTTTGGGTAAACGAGCCATATTTCAGGCGTACAGAGGAGGCATTTTATATACTGCTTAACGAATATTTGCAGCAACACGCGCTTGAGCGGGAATTGCTTAAAACGGAGATCGCTAATTTAAAACTATATGGTTACGGTGTAAAAGGCTTCATCCTTTCGATGATTGAAACAGCTTTACAGGTTACCAACAATACTATACCTGCTGAAATTATAGGACGGATACTTGACCTGGGCAAAGCCCTGCTTGATGAGCCTATTGAATTGCTTGATGGGGTAGAAGAGGTGCTGGGTACCTTAAAAGAGCGTTACCGTTTGGTTGTAGCTACCAAAGGCGACCTGCTTGATCAGGAACGTAAGCTTAAAAAATCAGGACTGAACCATTATTTTCACCACATTGAGATCATGTCCGAAAAAGATGATGCTAACTATCTGAAACTGGTAAAACATCTGGACATTCAGCCGGATGAATTGCTGATGATCGGTAACTCTTTAAAATCAGATATTATGCCGGTGCTTAACATTGGCGGCTCGGCCATACATGTGCCTTACCACATTACCTGGGCGCACGAGCAGATTGAGGATACCATTGATAACGATAAGTTTGAAAGTATAGCGAGCATTAGGGAAATACTGAAAATGGTGTAAAACCTGTCCTGAACTTCTTTTGTGCGAACAAAAGAAGCAAAAGTCGCCGTCTGCGTCCTACCCGGTGAAAGTTTATGCTTTTGTTTTACAGTCAATTGTCATTCCGAACGAGGTACGAGGAGGAATCTGTCGCTCTGTTAATGAACGTAGGCGATATCCCGCTCTTAGCTATCAGCTTTATGCTTTTGTTTTCCAATTGATTTGTCATTCCGAACGAGGTACGAGGAGGAATCTGTCGCCTTGTTATTGAACGCGGGCAAATTTCATTTTTATTTATCAGCTTTATGCTTTTGTTTTCAAACGATTTGTCATTCCGAACGAGGTACGAGGAGGAATCTATCGCTCTGTTATCGAAAAAGTAGAAAATGCGTCATTGCGAGGTACGAAGCAATCCCTTTAAGGCAATTTAACTACTTATCGCTTCAGAGATTGCTTCGTACCTCGCAATGACGTAAAAAAGCCCCTCTCCTTCAGGAGAGGGGCTGGGTGAGGTATTAATCCTGACGGTAAAGTACCATACCTGCGTGGTACAATATCCCGTTCCTGAAGTCGCCATCGGCGGTAAAGCCGGTATCGTCTACATATTCTATATGGTCGCCTACAATTGTGTAGTTGCCCTGGTAAGCACTTTCACGGTCGCCGCGGGCTTCGTCATAACGGCCGTTAGGTAACAAATTGTGACGTATATAACCATCTTTGGTTACCCACATGCCGGCATACTTATTATCCATATGTTTAAAAAATTATTTGTCAACCGCTTGAACATCATAACCGGTTGAAAAGGTTACTTCTTTCCAGGCTTCCAATTCGTTCTTTACATTTTCAATCTTTTTATAGGCCAGGTTGTAAGCATCCTCACCTAAAAATAAATGTACCGGCGGGTTTTCAACCTCACTTATTTTTATCATGGCAAGTGCCGCCTTGTCCGGATCGCCGCCCTGGTTGCCGTTCATTTCATTCTCATGAAAGTTTTGCGAGTCACGCACGCTTTTGTACTCTTCAATAGGGTTTGAAGGCACGGTCATTGAGCCTGATGTAAGGAAATCGGTACGGAAATAACCTGGAGATACTACGGTAGCATGTACGCCAAATTCCTTGATCTCGGCAGCCAATGATTCGGTAAAGCCGTGTACCGCGAATTTTGTGGCGCAGTAGATACCAAAGCCCGGAAAATCGCCGGTAAAGCCGCCTATCGAGGCGATGTTGAATATATGGCCTGAGCCTTGTGCGCGTAAGTGCGGCATTGCCTTGCGGATCACGTTCAGCGAGCCGAATACGTTTACCGCGAAGTTGTCATAAGTTTCTTCCTCGCTCAATTCTTCTAAACTGCCCAGCATACCGTAACCGGCGTTGTTTACCACCACATCAATTTTACCAAAGTGCTTTACCGTAACGCTGATGGCTTCGGCTACGCTTTGCTCACTTTTAATGTTCATTTCAAGTGGTAAAAATTCATCATTAGGGTTGCCAACGGCATTGTTAAGCTCGGCGGCGTTGCGTGAGGTAGCGGCTACGTTGTAACCTGCTGCCAGTAATTGTTTTACCAGTGATAGGCCCAAGCCTTTAGATGCTCCGGTAACAAACCATGTTTTTTGCTTTTTCATTTTATTAAAGGATGTTTTAGTGATTTACTTTATTAATAATCTGTTGATTTGGTTAGGCTTTCGTATTGTTTAAATGCAGTATTCAGGCGTTCCAGTTTTTCATTAGCGCGTGCATAGGCATCGCTGCCTAAAAGCAGGTAAAGCGGCGGGTTTTCAAGGTTAACCAGTTCCATCATGGCCGTGGCTGCCTTGTCGGGGTCGCCAGCCTGCGCGCCGCTCATTTTCAGGTACCGGGTATGTGTTTCGCGCACGGCGGTATAGGCATCAATAGTATTGTTGGTGATGTAAAGCGAATCAGGTTCCAAAAAGTTGGTGCGGAAACCGCCGGGTGCAACAACAGTCGCTTTAATGCCAAACTCTTTTATATCAGTAGCTAATGATTCGGTTAGCCCAACAATGGCATATTTTGTGGCAGCGTAAATGGCCCAGCCTGTGTTGGCGGTTATACCAGCTATTGATGATATATTGATGATGTGCCCTGAGCGTTGTGCACGCAAATAAGGCATTGCCTGCCTAATAACGTTGAGCGTGCCGAATACATTTACATCAAAACTAACGCGTGTTTCGTCGTGACTCAACTCTTCAATGCTGCCGCCAATGCCGTAACCTGCGTTATTGACAACCACATCAATACGGCCAAACTTTTCAACAGTGCTTTTTATGGCTGATGCAATGGCTGCTTCGTCCTTAACATCGGCTTGCAGGGGTAAAAAATTATCATCAACCCCGGCGGCGGCAACCAGTTCAACCAGTTTGCGCGATGTTGCGGCTACAGCGTGGCCCGCGTTTAAAAGGCTTTTTACAAGTGAAAGGCCTAAACCTTTAGAGGCCCCGGTTATAAACCATATTTGTTTGTTTTCCATTGTGCTGTTTATTTTATTAACAGTACAAAGGTAATACGGGTTTAAAGGGGAGCGATAGCGTTAATCAAACCAAAAGTTGCAAAATTCACACATTGCGATAAGCCGACGGTGTGAGCTGTGTTTGTTTTTTAAAAAAGTTATTAAAGTGCGCGGGCTCATCAAAGCCAAGGGTATAACTTATTTCGGAGATGTTCCAGGTGGTATGCCTCAGCAGCACACGTGCCTCGTTGGCCAAGCGCTCAAAAATATGGCTGGTTGTGGTGCGCCCTGTTGTTTGGCGTATGGCACGGTTAAGGTGATTTACATGTACTGATAACTTGTCGGCAAAATCATTAGCCGAGCGCAGGGTAAACCGTTGCGAGGTCGACTCGATAGGGAATTGCCTTTCCAGCAGTTCGGTAAATATTGAGGTTATGCGTGAGTTGGCATCGGGGTGGCGGTACAGGGTTTCGGTAGGTTGGAGTTTTAACGCGTAATGGATCACCTCGTTCACGTAGTTGTTAAGCAGATCATACTTGAAACGATAGTCGGAGGCTATTTCATTGAGCATTTTTTCAAATATCTGGGCAATATTGTCATATTGCTCATCATTAAGTGCATATGATGGTTTGCCTCCGGGGGTAAACATAGGCAAGTCGCTGATATTGCTGCGAAGCCGCTCGGTAAAAAAGCCCTCTTTAAAAATGCAGAAGTAGCCTTGCATATCGTCAGACATGGACTCGAAGGTATAAGGTACATTGGGGTTGAAGAACATCAGGGCCTTGCCATCAACATCCACACTTTTATCGGCATAATGGTAGCGGCATTTACCGGTGAACAGGGTTACTTTGTAGTAATCGCGGCGTGTATACTTAACAGGTGTTTTGTTTGGCCCATGGCAGTCCTCTAAACGGAAAACATTAAAATGCCCAATATCCTGCCCAAGGTTATCAGGCAACCAGTCAAATTTGCTTTTATAAAAATCTTCTAATGATTCTGTGCCGGCTATCATGGTGCAAACTTACGTAATTCAAACCATCAAATACAAATGCTTGCCTTATGTGTTGGGTGGTATATGTAAAAACATTGCAACAAGCCCGATTTTGTAACATGAGGTTAAACATCAGCTTAATATTAATTGTTAAGTTAGCAGTATTCAAACTTATAATTCATTTCATCATGGAAAACAACAGCCGTCGTAAATTCATACAAACCTCGCTTGCCGCTACCGCCGCGGTAACTGTAGGTAACTCATTTATTGCAAATGCCATTGCCGCCGAAACTGAGCCCGCGGCTTTTGCTTTTAAACAGGTGCCACTGCCTTTTAAGTATGCCGACCTTGAGCCAAGTATTGACGCGCTTACCAACGAAATACATTACACCAAGCACCACGCCAGCTATATTAAAACAATTAACGAGCTGATCGTATCTGATAAGATACCTTACAAAACCGAAAAGGAATTTTTCGCTAACGCTTCCAAGTTATCTGCAAAAGCACGTAACAATGCGGGCGGTGCCTGGAACCATAACTTTTTTTGGGAAAGCCTGAAATCGCCTTCAACCGCTGCGCCCACCGGTAAAGTAGCAGATGCTATCAATGCCTCGTTCGGATCGTTTGATAAGTTTAAAGCTGAGTTTACCGATGCCGCTACCAAACGTTTTGGCTCAGGCTGGGCATGGCTGGTAAAAGATGGCGCTAAATTGAAAATAGGGTCGACCGCTAACCAGGATAATCCATTGTTCGATAATTCAGAGATCAAAGGTACACCGCTTTTAGGCCTTGACGTGTGGGAGCATGCCTATTACCTGAAATACCAGAACAAACGCCCCGACTATATTAACGCCTGGTGGAACGTTGTAAACTGGGATGCCGTAGCTAAAAGGATGGTATAGTCATTCGCTGTGCTGTCATTGGTCAATTGTCATTAGTCATTGGTCATTGGTCATTAGATTTGAATAGGTTATAATGACCAACCTAAGAAATGACTAATGACCAATGACTAATGACCAACGCCTAATGACTAAACGGTAGTAGGCTTATCCGGAACATTCTTCTTTTTGCGGAATGCAGGGAAATTCATGGGGCTGAGGTTAGGCCTTTCGTCGCCTAATAGTACGCCCCATTGTTTAAATTGTTCCGAGCGGTCGAACATTATTTTAAGTACCGCTATTAACGGCAGGGCTAAAAACATAGCTGATATGCCGCCCATAGTGCCTGCCAATATTACCCCGACTATTGCCGCCAGGGCATTTATCTTCACCTTTGAGCCTACTATGCGTGGCATCAGTATATTGTTATCCAAAAACTGAACTACGGCTATAGCACCCAGTACAATAAATATAGGTAATATTTGCTGTGATGAAGCGAGCGTGATCAGTACACCCAGTACGTTGCCTATCAATGCGCCCAGGTAAGGTATCAGGTTTAAAAACGCGAATATCACTCCAATAAGCAAAGCATGCTTTATACCAAACAGAAACAATATGCCGCCTAATAATACAGTGATGTAGGTAATCTGTATCAGCAAGCCTATCAGGTAGCTTTTAATAATACTCTCGGTGGCGCGCATACCTTCTTCAACCTTAGTGTGCTGGGCAGGTTCAAACCACATAAATACAAAGCGTACCAGCAGGTTTTTATAAAGCAGTATGAGGTATATATAAATAGGCAACAAACCAAAAAACAGCAATATGTTACCCACTGAACCTGCCGCGCCGCCCAAAATATTACCCAATGAACCGAGCAGTTTATTACTTTGCTCGTCAATAAATTTTAACTGTTCTTTAGCGGAGTAGTTAAACTCTTCGGCTATCCACTGGCTGAGGGAATTAAGGTGCTTGCCCACATTTTTTTCAATTTGCGGAAAATCAGCCACCAATGAACCTATTTGTGCTGAAAAGAACCATACGATAAGCCCCAGGAATATGAACAATAGTAATATAGGCAGAAATATGGCCAGCACCTCAGGCACCCTGACTTTTCTGAAAAAACGGAGTACAGGCAATAGCATCAGGCTAATGAAAAAAGCCATCAGCAGGGGCATGATAATGTTTTGGCCGATAATAAATATGGTACCTGCAAGCGCAAGGCCCAAAAGCTCGATTGACCGTTTTACCGTAATGGGGATCTCTTTCATAATTCAGTTAAAAGTATAAGCGAAAATCGCTCCTTTTGTTTATACAATAGGGTTAATATTGGCATCTTTTATAAATTATTATTACACAATTTTAACGCCCGCAAAAGTTGCCGTATTTATATTTGTAAGCAATGGCAGCACCTAAAGATATTTTTAACCTTGATGACATAAAAAAACTGGTTGATACCTTTTATGGCAAGGTGCAGCACAACCAATTGATAGGCCCGGTTTTTAATGAGCGTATTCAGGACAGATGGCCGCAGCATCTTGAAAAAATGTACAGCTTTTGGCAAACCGTATTGTTAGAAGAGTACACCTATTTTGGCCGCCCGTTTCCGCCGCATGCGCAGTTGCCGGTTGAGCGTGAGCATTTTGAAACCTGGCTGAGTATCTTCAATGAAACCGTTGACGAACTCTTTACCGGCGATAAAGCCACCGAAGCCAAATGGCGCGCAGGCAAAATGGCCGAAATGTTCCAGATCAAGATAGCTCACTTTCGAAACGCTAACCACAATATCCTGTAACAATCAGGCGATCTGCAAAAACGTTTTTTCAATAATTTTTATCTAAAAGTTTTTTATCTGTATGTTTAACAGCTAACCAATGCTAATTAAACATGCCATTCAAAATACGTTTACGCGAATTTTTTATTCTGCTTATACTTTTTAATGTTTCTTCACCCGTTGCTTTTGCGCAGCAAAGGCAAATTACAGCGGTTGCGCCGGGAGTAAAAAAGATAAGCATCGGCCAATCAGAGCCGTTAACACCCTATAGTTTTTGTGATGAAAAACCACAGGTAGCTGCCATGCAGAAGCTGCCCGCCGGTAAACTGCCGTTTGATATTAACAGCATTAGTATTAACATCAGCGAAAGGGGGGTATTGGTTGAAGTACCTTTGGACGATAAGGAACAACTTTATGGTTTCGGCTTGCAGATAGGCTCGTTCAACCAGCGCGGTTTACGTAAAAAGCCCATCGTGAACGATAATCCGTCAACCAATTTAGGTTATACGCACGCCCCCACAACTTTTTATGTATCCAACAAAGGGTATGGCATACTGGTAAACACAGCCCGCTACGCTACTTTTTATTGCGGAACCACTGCTAAAAATGTTAACGATGCAAAGGCATCCACGCAAAGCAATGGCGGCAATTCGGTAAATGAGTTGTATGCCAACAAAGGCGGTTCGGCGGGCTTTGTATCTGCTGATGTGCCGGGCGCCAAAGGGATTGAGATATACGTTTTTGAAGGGCCGGATATGCTGAGTGTTATGCAGCGTTATAACCTTTTTTCGGGCGGTGGCGCGTTGCCTGCCATTTGGGGTTTAGGTGTTAAGTATCGCGTTAAGGCTGACTTTAAGCAGGATCAGGTTAAAAAAATGGCAGCTTATTTCAGGGATAACCACATCCCTTGTGATGTGTTGGGGCTTGAGCCGCGGTGGCAAACGGCATCATACTCATGCTCATACGTATGGAATAACGAGTTTTTTCCAAACCCGCAAAACCTGACCGATAGCATGAAACTGCAGGGATTCCATATCAATTTGTGGGAGCACGCTTTTGTCAATCCTAAATCGCCGTTGTATGCGCAGTTAAAAAATAGATCAGGCAACTATTTGGTGTGGAACGGCCTGGTGCCCGACTTTGCCGACAAGCAGGCCACTAAGCTATTTGCCGATTATCATCAAAATACCTTTGTAAAGCAAGGCATATCCGGCTTTAAAATGGATGAGTGCGACAACTCCAACATCACCATGGGCGATGCCACGTGGAGTTTTCCGGAGCATAGCCGTTTTCCTTCGGGTATGGATGGCGAGCAAATGCACCAGGTATTTGGTGTGCTGTACCAAAAGGCCATATATAATATCTACAAGCAAAATAATATCCGTACTTATCTGGATGTGAGGGCTTCGAGCTCATTCGCTTCATCATACCCGGCTGCCCTATACAGCGATACTTATGATCATAACGAATATATCGGCATGGTGGTTAACTCTGGCTTTTCGGGGCTGATCTGGTCGCCCGAGGTGCGGGAGTCAAACACAGTGAAGGATCTGATGCGCCGCAGTCAAACGGCAGTGCTATCGGCACAGGCCTTGTACAATTCATGGTATTTGCAAAACCCGCCTTGGTTACAAATCAATATCAAGCAAAATAACAATAACGAGCTGATGGCCAATGCCAAAGAGGTGGAGGCTGATGTGCGTAAGCTGCTTAACTTCCGCATGAGTTTGGTACCGTATCTGTATAACGCCTTTGCCGATTATCATTTTAAGGGTATACCACCATTCAGGGCTTTGGTGATGGATTATCCTAACGATGAAAAGGTGTATAACATACCTGATGAGTATATGATAGGGCAGGGCATTTTAGCCGCCCCGCTTACCGAGAAGCAAAATGAACGCAAAGTTTACCTGCCAGCCGGTAACTGGTACGATTATAATACCGGTAAAAAGATGGATGGGGGAAGGGAATATACCATCAATACTTCGTTCACCGATTTGCCCATTTTTATAAAAGAAGGTACCGTTTTGCCGATGGCCAAACCAGTTGAATATGTTGCACCCGACACCAAATTTGAGATAACCTGCTATGTTTACGGCGAAAAAGCGACAGGCAGTTTATTTGAAGATGATGGCGTTACCTTTAATTACGATAAGGGAAATTACAATAACATCAGCCTGAACTATGAGGGTGCAAAGGGCAAGGCCGAACGTAAAGGCAATTTTAAAAACAAACGGTACATTATAAAAAAATGGGAAGTAATTAAATAAAACTTCCACCTGATACTAAATACATCACTTAATACAAGCACATGAAGAAACAAATTTTACTCACCACTTTACTACTCTCGGCAGGTGTGAGGCTGATGGCGCAAACCATTGATCTTACCTCGCCCGATAACAAGATCAAGCTGACGGTTGACCTGAAGGACAGGATCAACTATTCCGTTAGCGTTAACGGCGATGCGCTGTTGAGCAACTCATACCTGCAGCTTGATTTGGGCAAGCAAAAGCTGGGCGAAAAACCAAAGTTGATTAAAAAGGCGGTTACTGCTGTTAACACCGTTTTGCATCCGGTGGTATCTTTAAAAAATAGCTCGGTGCCTAATAATTACAATCAGCTAAAGCTCGACTTAAAAGGTGATTACAGCGTAGAGTTCCGTGCTTATAATGATGGGGTGGCGTATCGCTTTGTTACCAATAAAAAGGATTCTATCGCTATAAATAACGAGGATGTTCATTTGAACTTCGCGGATAATGTGGAGGCATCGTACCTTGAAACCGGGAGCTTTAAAACATCATATGAGATAGTTTATCAACGCAAACCATTAGCCGATGTGAATAAGGGTAAAATGAGCGTGCTGCCTATATTGTTCGATAATAAAAAGTATAAGGTGTTGCTTTCCGAAGCTGACTTGTACGATTATCCCTGCCTGTTTGTAAAAACTACCGGCGATAAAAGCGTTGATGCCATATTCCCGAAAGCGCCGCTGGCTTTTGGTCCGGATGGCGACCGTAGCCTGGAGATCAAGAAGGAAGCGCCTTACATTGCCAAAACAGCAGGCAAGCGCAATTTTCCTTGGCGCTTTGTGGTGATTACCGATCAGGATAAGGAGTTGGTGGCTAATCAGATGGTTGCGCGCCTGTCAACCCAAAATCAATTAAAAGATACCAAATGGATAAAACCCGGCCAGGTAACCTGGGAGTGGTGGCACAATGCTTATGTGTATGGTGTCGATTTTAAATCAGGCTATAACCAGGAAACTTATAAATACTATATAGACTTTGCCTCGAAATACGGTATACCATATATTATTATGGATGAGGGCTGGGCCAAAACTACCGAAAATCCTTTCGAGCCTAACCCAACCATCAACCTGCACGAGCTCATTGATTACGGTAAAAAGAAGAATGTAAAGATCATACTGTGGTTTACCTGGCTGTCGGTTGAAAATCATTTTGACATATTCGAGACCCTGAAAAAATGGGGTATCGCGGGCATGAAGATCGACTTTATGGATCGCAGCGACCAGTGGATGGTGAACTACTATACCCGTGTTGCTAAAGAGGCTGCCAAGCACCAGATACTGGTTGATTTTCACGGCGCTTTCAAGCCTGCCGGTTTGGAATATGCTTATCCCAACGTGCTCTCGTACGAGGGTGTTATCGGTATGGAGCAAAACATTGGTGGTGGTTGGGCTACGCCTGATAACAATTTATATCTGCCGTTTCTGCGTAACGCTGTCGGACCGATGGATTACACACCGGGTGCTATGCGTTCAGCCCATAAAAAAGATTATAAACCAACCTGGGTAAATACCATGAGCATTGGTACCCGTGCGCATCAACTGGCTATGTATATTGTGTTTGAAAGCGGCCTGCAAATGCTGGCCGATAATCCATATAACTACTACCGCGAGCCGGAGGCCATTAAATTCATTACCAGTGTACCTGTTACGTGGGATGAAACCCGCGTGCTCGATGCCTCTTTAGGCGAGTACGTAGTAACCGCCCGCCGCAAGGGTGGCAATTGGTTTATAGGCGCTATGGGCAACAGTAAACCGCATGAAATTACGATTAACACCAGCTTTTTAAAGCCGGGTATTACCTACAACATCACGCTGATTAAGGATGGTATCAATGCCGATTTTCAGGCGATGGACTTTAAGCAGGTTATTAAAACCATTAAAGCAGGCGAGGCTATCGATATAAAAATGGAGGCTGACGGCGGTTGGGTAGCACGTATTGAGCCGGCTAACTAAACCATTTTCAGTTAAAGCATCTAAACAGGAGGGTAGGCATAAGCTTATCCTCTTTTTTATTTATTTTTTGTCAGTTAGACATTTATTATAACTTTACGGCTTACTGAAAACCAATTCAATTAATACTATACCAAACAAGCAATGAAAAAAATCAGTTTTCGTTCTATTGCGTTCGCATGCCTTTTATCGGCGGGTGTGGCACATGCCCAGGATAGAAAGGCGCCATCGTACCCATTAGTAACGCACAATCCGTATTTCAGCATATGGTCAAACACCGATAAGCTGACCGAATCATCAACCAACCACTGGACCGGAGCAACACAATCGTTATTAGGTGTTATCAGCGTTGATGGTAAGTTTTACCGCTTTTTAGGCCAGGCGGCCGATAAGTATAAAACCATATTACCGGCATCTGATGAAAAAGGTTACAGCGTGAAATATACTGAAACCAAGCCTGCCGATGATTGGAATAATGCCAACTTTAACGATGCTTCCTGGAAAACCGGCGCGGCGCCATTTGGTGATAACGACCAGGTTAAAACAAGCTGGAAAAGCCACGACCTGTGGGTACGCCGCACATTTAGCTATACAAAAACTAATTTGAACGAGTTATACCTGAAAATAAATCACGATGATAACGTTGAGGTATATTTAAATGGCGACAAAATATTTGACCGCGAAGGCTGGACCAATGATTTTAAAATGATCAAGCTGAGCGATGGTGTAAAAAACAAGTTGAAGGATGGTGAGAATGTATTAGCCATACACGTAGCCAATACCGCCGGTGGCCGTTACCTTGATGCCGGTTTGGTTGAAAAAATAAAAGACGAGAGTAGTAGCAAACTGGAAATTGCCAAACAGAAAGCCGTAACCGTAAATGCTACCCAAACCATTTATAACTTTACCGCAGGCGGTGTTAACCTGGATGTTACTTTCACCTCGCCATTGTTAATGAGCGATTTGAACCTGATTGCAAGGCCGGTAAGCTATATAGCCTACAAAGCCAAAGCAAATGATGGTAAAAGCCATGCGGTAAAAGTGCTGTTCAGCGCATCGACAGACGTGGCGGTTAACACGCCCGTACAGGAGGTTAAGGCTACCAAATACGCTACTGCAAAATTATCTATATTAAAAGCAGGTACTACCTCGCAGCCGGTATTGCAAAAGCGTGGCGACGATTTGCGCATTGATTGGGGTTACATGTACGTAGCAGCACCAAAAGCCGAGAACGTATCGCAATTCATCACTGCCGAAAGCGAGGCTGCTACGTCGTTTGTTAGTGGCAGCCGTGTATCAACAGCGCAGCAAGGCCGTTCACTTGCGCTTAATACGGTTATTCCATTTGGTACAGTAGGCGCAACCGCGGTCGAAAAATATGTTGAACTGGGTTATGATGAGGTATACTCAATTCAATATTTTAAACAAAACCTGCGCCCTTGGTGGAATAATTCCGGCAAGCAAACTATTGAAGGCCAACTGGCTTTAGCTGCGGATCAGTATAAATCAGTGATCAGCAAATGCCAGGCATTCGATAAAACGCTATACGCCGATGCCAAAAAATCAGGCGGTGCAAAATATGCCGACCTTTGCGTATTGGCTTATCGCCAAAGCATCGCGGCGCATAACCTGGTAAAAAGCCCGCAGGGCGATCTGCTTTGGTTATCAAAAGAGAACTTCAGTAATGGTTCGATCAATACGGTTGATATTACCTATCCATCGGCGCCAATGTACCTGATCTATAATACCGGGTTGCTTAAAGGCATGATGAATGGTATATTCTACTACAGCGAGAGCGGTAAATTCCCTAAGGATTGGGCCGCGCATGATCTGGGTACCTATCCGCTGGCTAATGGCCAAACCTACGGTGAGGATATGCCGGTTGAAGAATCAGGCAACATGATCATTCTTACCGATGCTATTGTAAAGGCAGATGGCAACGCCGCTTATGCCAAAAAACACTGGGGCGTGTTAAGCAAATGGGTTAACTACCTGGTTAAGGATGGTTTCGATCCTAAAACACAGCTATGTACCGATGACTTTGCCGGTCACCTGGCGCGTAATGCCAACTTATCAGCAAAAGCTATTGTGGGTATTGCCTGCTACGCCGATATGGCCCAGCGTTTAGGTGATACTAAAACTGCCGATAAATACCGCACGATTGCTAAAGGCATGGTAACCAAATGGATGGAGCTTGCCGGTGATGGCGACCACTACACCCTTACCTTTGAGAACAAAGGCACCTGGAGCCAAAAGTATAATATTGTTTGGGATAAAGTATTAGGCTTGAACCTGTTCCCGCAGGAAGTGTACAACAAGGAAATAAAATTCTATCTTACCAAACAAAACGAGTTCGGTTTGCCGTTAGATAGCCGTAAAACCTACACAAAATCCGACTGGATATTATGGACAGCAACACTGGCCAACAACCAAAAGGATTTTGACGCGTTGGTAAACCCTATATGGAAATTCGCTATGGAAACACCATCACGTGTTCCGCTGAATGATTGGCACGAAACCACCGATGGTAAAATGGTGGGTTTCCAGGCACGTAGCGTGGTAAGTGGTTACTACATGAAAATGCTTTACGATAAAATGAAATCAAAAAAATAAACCAATATGCGTTTACCTGATATGAGAAGAACCTGGCTTTTAACACTGCTGGCATTGCAGGGCGGCAGCCTTATGGCGCAAACCGCTACGGCAATTAAGCAGGTTGATAACAGCAAGGTGAACAGCTATTATGTATCAAACAAGGCCCCGTTACGGCAGCAATACTTTGTAAAGCTGCCGGTAACGGCCATTAAACCCGGCGGCTGGCTGTTAAAGCAGTTGGAATTACAGCGCGATGGCCTGACCGGAAACCTGGGCGAGATCAGTATATGGCTGTCAAAAAATGATAACGCCTGGCTGAGTAAGGATGGCAAAGGCAAGTACGGCTGGGAAGAGCTGCCGTACTGGCTGAAAGGCTACGGCGATATGGCCTACGTGCTTAAAGACCCGAAAATGCTGAAGGAAACCAAATTCTGGATAGAAGCGGTGCTTAACAATCAGCGCGATAATGGTGATTTTGGTCCGGATGTGGAAAAGGGCCCCGGCAAGCGCGACCTGTGGACAAACATGCCGATGCTTTGGTGCCTGCAATCATATTACGATTATTCAAAAGATCCGCGTGTGCTGGATGTAATGACCAAATACTTCAAGTGGCAGCTAAGCATTCCTGACGATAAGTTTTTAGAGGATTACTGGGAGAAAAGCCGCGGTGGCGATAACATGCTAAGCGTGTACTGGCTCTATAACCGCACCGGCGACCAGTTTTTGCTCGACCTGGCTACCAAGCTGGATAAAAATACATCCGACTGGAGGCAAAAAGGCAACCTGCCCAACTGGCATAATGTTAATATAGCGCAATGCTTTCGCGAGCCGGCAACCTATTACCTGCAAAGTAATAACCCGGCCGACCTGCAGGCCACTTACGATGTGTTTAAACTAACACGTGACATTTACGGCCAGGTGCCTGGCGGAATGTTCGGTGCTGACGAAAACGCCCGCAAAGGTTATGATGACCCGCGCCAGGCGGTTGAAACCTGCGGACTGGTAGAGCAAATGACATCAGACCAGTACCTGCTGCAATTTACCGGCGATACCTTTTGGGCCGATAACTGCGAGGATGTGGCTTTTAATACCTTCCCGGCGGCATTTACGTCAGATTATAAAGCCCTGCGTTACCTTACCGCACCCAATATGGTAGTGAGCGACAGCAAGAACCATGCGCCGGGTATTGATAACACCGGTCCGTTTTTGGCCATGAACCCCTTTAGCAGCCGTTGCTGCCAGCACAACCACTCGGCAGGTTGGGTGTATTATAACGAGAATAGCTGGATGGCTACGCCAGATAATGGTGTCGCGGCGCTGCTATACGCTCCGGGCGAAGTTACCGCCAAGGTAGGTTCAGGCGGGCTGACCAAAATTATCACCACAACCCAATACCCCTTTAATGATGTGATCGACATGAAAGTGATCACCTTTGAAAAAAATGCATTCCCGGTTTATTTGCGTGTACCGGCCTGGTGCATCGCCCCTGTAGTAAAAGTTAACGGCAAGGTAGTAAAGGTTACTGCGCAAGGCGGTGAGTACATTAAGCTGGATAATACCTGGAAAAACGGGGATAAAATAAGCCTGCAACTGCCTATGAAGATAGCGGTTAGGCAATGGGCTAAAAACAAAAACAGCGCCAGCGTAAATTATGGGCCGCTAACTTACTCGTTAAAGATCAACGAGCGTTATGAAAAAAAGGACAGCAAGAAAACCGCCATTGGCGATTCGCAATGGCAGGAGAATGCCGATCCTGTGAAATGGCCAAGCTGGGAGATCTACCCCGAATCGGCATGGAACTATGGTTTGCTGCTAAACAGCCAAAAGCCCGAGCAATCATTCACGGTGGTTAAAGGCACCTGGCCAAAGGATAATAATCCGTTCACTAATGCCTCGGCACCAATTACGCTCAAGGCAAGCGGCAAGCAGATACCCAGCTGGCAAATAGATCAGTATGGTTTATGCGGTGTATTGCCGCAAAGCCCGGTTAAAACCGAGCAGCCCCAAACCAGCCTTACGCTGGTACCGATGGGCGGTGCAAGGTTACGCATAGCATCATTCCCGGTGGTGCAATAATCCGTAAAAAAGTAGGATAATACATTTCGGCAAGGCGTGAGAGTACATACTTTCACGCCTTGTTTGCGTTATACTAATTATTGGTAACAAATAAAGTACAACATAAATCGGTTTACTAAAAAATACATACATTAGCGCCATACCCAATTATTACCGTTATCAACTTTTATGGATCAAAAACCTAAATTAACCGAGAGCAAGTACCTTATTGTTTTTGCGTTTGTAACTTCACTGTTTATGCTGTGGGGCATAGCCATTACCATGGGCGATGTGTTGAACAAGCATTTCCAAACCGTGTTGAATCTTAGTAAGTCGCAATCTGCATACGTACAGGTTTCTATATTCGGAGCTTATGCTTTTATGGGTATCCCGGCAGGTTTATTCATGAAAAAGTTTGGTTATAAAAATGGGGTTTTGCTGGGCTTGTTTTTATATGCGGTTGGGGCTTTTTTGTTTGTTCCTGCAGCAGGTGCAGAATCATTCACCTTTTTCAGGATAGCGCTGTTTATTTTAGCTTGCGGACTGGCAACGTTAGAAACGGTTGCACACCCGTTTGTAGCTGCCTTAGGCGACCAGCGCACAAGTGACCAGCGGATAAATTTTGCACAATCATTTAACGGAGTAGGAGCTATCTTGGGCCCGTCAATTGGTAGTTACTTCATTTTAAGAGGTGTGGGTGCCGGTTCCGTTGATCTGACTTCCGTAAAAATATTATATGTAGTTATAGGCAGTGTAATTGCCCTGATAGGTATTTTATTTTCATTTGTAAAAGTACCGCCTTTAAGCGATCCGCATGTTATTGCAAATGATACCTATGCAAAGGATGCCAATGAAACCGTAAAGGTTGGTTTTTTAGAGGAGATTAGCTGGCTATCAAAACGTAAACATTACGTATTTGCAGTGGTGGCGCAGTTATTTAACGTTGGCGCACAAGGTGGTACCTGGGCATTTTTCATCAATTACGGTGAAGAAGTAATGGGATTTACACCTGAAAAAGCGGGCTACTTTTTATCATTAAGTATGGTAATGCTGATGGTTGGTCGTTTTATAGGTACTGTTTTAATGAGCTTTATTGCCCCGAACAAGCTTTTAGCTGTATTCGCCTCGGGCGCTATTATAATGTGTATCATAGCATCACAGGGTTACGGCTGGGCATCATATGTAGCATTGATCATGATCAACTTCTTCTTCAGCATCATGTTCCCAACCATATTCAGTTTAGGGTTGAAGGATCTGGGTAAACATACCGAGCAGGCATCGTCATTTATTGTGATGGGGGTTGTAGGCGGCGCCTTATTCCCGCCAATTATGGGTTTGGTGGCCAATACTGATGTTGCCAAGGCTTATTACTTGCCTATCATCTGTTACGCGGTTATCGGGCTGTTCGGCTTTTTGTATCCTAAGTTGAACAAGAATATAAGGCAGGCGCAATAATTGTATTTGTTACAGTTGATGTAAATATCTATAATTACATCATAATTAACCTACAGGTCATAATTCATGCAAAAATATACGGGTGAAACTCCGGTTTTAGTGGCTGCCGATTGTATAATTTTCGGTTTCGACGGATGGAACATCAAACTGCTGCTGGTGCAACGTAACCTTGATCCTGAAAAGGGTAAATGGAGTTTGATGGGTGGTTTTATGAAACCCGGCGAATCGCCCGATGATGCCGCCAACCGCGTGCTCGAACAGCGTACCGGCCTCAAAAATGTATACATGGATCAGCTCAAGGTTTTCGGCAACCCGGATCGCGACCCGGTGGAGCGTACGCTTTCTATTGTTTATTACGCACTTATTGACATTAATGAGTACGAAAAACAACTGAATGATGAGCACCATGCCGAATGGTTTTTGCCTGAGGAAATGCCCGAACTGATATTTGACCATACCGAAATGGTGAAGCTGGCCCGCCGCCAGTTAATGTATAAGGCTGCCCTGCACCCGATATTGTTCCAGTTACTGCCCGAAAAATTTACCATACCGCAATTGCAGGCATTATACGAGGGTGTATACCAAACCAAGTTTGATGATCGTAACTTTAGCCGCAAATTGCTATCAACCGGTTTACTCATCAAACTGAACGAAAAGGATAAGCAATCCTCAAAAAAAGGAGCATTTTATTATACCTTAGATCAATCGCACTACGAGGAGAATTTTGAATCATTCCTTAACCTGGTGCCTAATCCGAATAAATTTTTTCAGTAAACGCAATATTTAGTATATTTATTAACCAGCTTATTATAAATCGGTTAATAAATATATCACGTGCGTTTTATTTATCACATCTGCTTGTTGTGGCTGCTAATAATATGCGCGCTATCAGCCAATGCACAAAGCTATACTACCAGTAAAGGCACTAAATTTTGGGCGGCTTATATTGAACATATAAGCGGGGCCGGTGCAAGTAAAAGCAGGATGATATTATACATTGCTTGTGATGTTAGTACATCGGGTACGGTAAACATAGCTGACGGTAGTTTTAGTACTACCTTTAGTGTGCCTGCAAACGGATTGGCTTATGTAGAGATACCGTCGTCAGCACACATCACCCGGTCGGGCTCTAAATTAAAAGGTATATTTATTGAAGCCAAAAATCCTGTGGCTGTTTACGCCCACATCTTTGCATCGGCAGTTTCAGGTGCTACTTTGTTGCTGCCTGTAAATACTTTGGGTAAGGATTATTACTCTATTAATTATACCCAGCAGTCAAACTCAATGTTTCCTACGCAGGAGAAGAAAAAGAGTTTGTCGGAGTTTGCGGTTATTGCTACTGAAGATAATACAACTGTTGAGATCACGCCAAATGAATTACTTACTGACAGGCATGAGGCAAATCAACCTTTTGCTGTTAAGCTTAAAAAAGGGGAGGTTTATCAGGGCCAATCAGAAAGAGATTTGACAAGCACCCGCATCAGATCAATAAGCGTTGATGATGAGCCCTGTAAAAAAATAGCTGTATTTTCCGGGAGCACAAAAATGGCTATCGGGTGTGATGAAAGTAATTTTTCGTCAGACAATGTCATACAGCAGGTTTATCCGACAGCATCATGGGGTAAAAATTATATAACAGTACCGTTAAAAAATCGTGATTACGATATTTTCAGAGTAATATTCAGTGAACGCAATACCGAGGTAAAAGTTAACGGCACTGTAATGGCACCTCAAACTCCGGGCATAAATTACATTGAATTTTCATCACAAAAAGCAAACGTAATTACTGCCAATAAACCTGTGCAGGTTGTTCAATATGCAGTTACACAAACACAAACTACAAGCTGTGTTGCAAGTGATGAAACAGAAGGAGATCCGGAGGTGATCTACCTTAATCCGCTTGAGCAAACGCTTGACAGGGTTACCTTATATTCAGCAAATAATTTCAGTATACGCTCTCACTACATCAACGTGGTGCTAAAAACTGCTGATGCTGCTTCCTTTAAAATTGATGGCAAACCATACAACGAATTTTTTACCGTTCCGGGTAGTAATAATTACTCCTATGCTCAGATAAAAGTATCAAGAGGCGTTCATAACATCTCCGCTTCGAGCGGTTTTAACGCTATTGCCTACGGTTTTGGGCGTTTTGAATCTTATGGTTATTCTGCCGGTGCTAATCTCGAAAATCTGAACGAAAGGATAGTGCTTGCTTCCGCTGGCAGTAATGACAGCTATCTGGCCGGCTGTTCAGAGGCTGATTATTACTTACAGTTAACGTTGCCATACAAAACAGGTGCGATCAGGTGGATATTGCATGATGGTACCGAGGTGGTTGATAATAATCCCAGGTATAACACGGTGATTATAAATGAGCGGGAATTATATGTTTACAGATATGTTGATAAGGTTAAATATACTCCGGGCGATTATAATGTTAAGGCTTTTGTTTATCCGGGCGAGAATAACGACTGCGGCTCAACACGGGAAGTAGATTTTGAATTTAATATTACTGCCCCGCCCGTAGCTGATTTTACGGCGCAGAATGTTTGCTTAACCAATGAGGTTGCCTTTGTTGATAATAGCCGGGCAACAGCAAATACAATAAAAAACTGGCATTGGGATTTTGGTGATGGTACCACGGCCGATGTACAGTCGCCATCACACCTATATGCATCACAGGGTAGCTATAAAGTTACGCTGGTGGTAACTAATGCCAACGGTTGTATTGACGCAACAACGCAAACTGTTGCTATAGCCCCGCCGCCCGAGGGTGATTTTACTTATGCCGCTTTATTATGTTCGGCAGGTGAAACTGTACGCTTAACCGGTACATCGCCAACGCTTACTGATATTGCCGAATGGCGCGTTGACTTTGGCGACGGTACACCCGAAAAAAGTTTTACAGATAATAAATTGTTCCATCAGTATAGCCGTGGGGGCGTTTATACGGTTTCATTAAGGGTGCGCGCGGTAAACGCAAGTTGTTACAGCGAACCGGTTAGCCATGCGTTAACAGTAAATACCGCGCCCGTTACCGCTTTTACCGTGCCCGAAATTTGTACTGCCGATGTGGCTAAGTTTGAAAATAAAACCTTGCTGGCTGATGGCACTGCCGGGCAGATTACGTATTCGTGGAACTTTGGCGACCCGGCTTCGGGCGCGAATAATAACAGCAATGCTACGGATGGCGAGCACCGTTACGCAACCGCCGGGCGTTACACGGTTACACTTACCGCATTCAGTAACAATGGCTGCGCGGTTAGCCGCACTGCTGAGATTGTAGTAAACGGCGGTACAATTAGCGGGAATATTGATGTAGAGAACCGCGCTAATTTATGTGTAAGTGAGCCGGTAACATTTATAAATAAGGCATCAGTAAACAGCGGTAAAATTATAAAGGTTGAATGGTACTTTGATGTATTGGCAAAGCCTGCTGATAAGGTGAGCTATACCGGGGATAACATGCCTGCCGATGGTAGGTTTAGTCACATGTATGAGGTTTTTTCTTCACCTGCTACCAAAACCATTCGTGTTAAAATGGTGGCATATTCGGGCCAAAGCTGTTTTGAGGAATACACGGAGGATATTACCCTGTATGCACAGCCACAGATAGATATTACATCATCAGCCGGTTTTACGATATGCGAAGATGCCGGGCCGGTAAATTTTATGGCTGATTTTAACGGACTTTCAGGTACAGGTACTTACTCAGGTGCCGGCATTTCTGCTGCCGGGGTTTTTACCCCCGCTACAGCAGGGGTAGGCACGCATAGCGTTACTTACACCTTCCGGTCGGCTAATGGGTGCCCTGCTGTAAAAAACTTTGATGTAGTAGTAAGCAAACTGCCGGTAGTTACGGTGCCCGATGTGGTCAATGTATTTAATAATCGCACCATGCAGGCTAATATACAAGCCACAGGTGATGGCCTGACTTATAAGTGGGTGCCATCTGCCGGGCTTGATAGGGATGATGTGCTTAACCCCAATATTACGTTAAATGCTGATATGAGTTACCGGCTCATCGTTACCTCGGCAAGTTGCAGCGTTACCAAAATAGTAAATGTAAAGGTGCATCAGCAACTTACTATACCCAATACTTTCACCCCCAATGGCGATGGTATAAATGATACCTGGAATATTGATCTGCTTAAAAGCTTTCCGGATTGTGTGATTACTGTGGTTAACAGAAATGGGTCAAAGGTATTTACATCAGTAGGGTACCAAACCCCTTGGAACGGTACTATTAACGGTAACCAGTTACCGGCGGGCACTTATTACTACACACTCGATCTGAAAGACGGGAGCAAACTTTACACAGGTTATTTAACCTTGTTAAAGTGATCTTATAGTTCCTTACGTAATCGGGCTACCGGAATATTCATTTGTTCGCGGTATTTGGCAACAGTACGGCGGGCAATATTGTAACCGGCATCTTTTAATATTTCGGTAAGCTTTTCGTCGGCCAGCGGATGGCGTTTATCTTCCTTGCCAATGTGCTCTTCCAATATCTTTTTCACCTCTTTGTTTGATACCTCTTCGCCGCTTTCGGTTTGTATAGCTTCGGAGAAAAATGATTTCAGTAAAAAAGTGCCATGCTCGGTTTGTACATATTTTGAGTTTGCCACACGCGATACGGTCGATATATCCATGTTTATCTTATCGGCAATATCTTTCAATATCATCGGGCGCAGGTTTTTGTCGTCCCCGGTTAAAAAGAAATCGTACTGATATTGCATAATGGCGTTCATTGTTTTGAGCAGCGTTTGCTGGCGCTGCTTAATGGCATCAATAAACCATTTAGCCGAATCGAGCTTTTGTTTAACGAACTGAACGGCCTCTTTTAATTTTTTATCTTTTTGCGATGCCTTATCGTAGTGCTGAAACATCTCCTGGTATGATCGGCTTACCTTCAGTTCAGGCGCGTTTTTGGCATTCAGGGTAAGTATCAGCACGCCATCGTTATTGCTGATATGAAAATCAGGGATCACCTGCATTTGCTTGGTGTTCACCTCGCTCGAGTCGCCGGGCTTAGGGTTAAGTTTCAGTATCTCATTAACAACGGCACGCAACTCGTTAGAGTTAAGGTTTAGCGAGCGCTCCAGTTTATCGTAATGCTTGCGTGTAAACTCATCAAGGTGATTTTCAACCACCAGTATTGCTTTCTTAACAATAGGGTCGTTAGCGTCCTTTTTGCGCAGTTGTATCAGCAGGCATTCCTGTAAGGTACGCGCAGCCACTCCCGGCGGGTCAAAAGTTTGTATCACCTTCAGCATATCCTCAACTTCTTCGTCCTCGGCCATAACGTTGGCTGAAAAGGCAAGATCGTCCGTAAGCGACATAATAGGCCTGCGCAGGTAACCATCATCATCAAGGCTGCCGATGATCTGCTTGCCAATTAAAAAGTCCTTGTCTGATAGCAGCAGCAGATCCAGTTGGGCTTGCAGGTTCTCAATAAATGAGCTTTGAATAGCGATGGGCATTTCCTTCTTATCTTCCTCATCATCGCCGTTCTGGTCATAGCGCGATCCGTAATCGTTCACGCTGTCATCCTGCAAATAATCATCTATATTAAATTCATCAGCCTCACCGCCCTCATGGTCATTGTTGCCAAAGTCATCATCCGGGTCGCGGTCGGGGTATTGTTCCTCCGGTTCGCTTAAGGTAAGGCTAAAATCTTCAAGTGCCGGGTTGTCCTCCAGTTCCTCTTTAATACGGGTATCTAATGACACGGTAGGCACCTGCAGCAATTTTATAAATTGTATTTGCTGCGGCGATAGCTTTTGTAGTAGCTTTTGTTGAAGATTTTGTTTTAGCATAGTTTAGTAAGCCCAAAATTACATCAAATAGGCATAACTTTAAAATAAGTTACATTATTGACGGGATAATGATGTAAAAGGATAAAAGGAATACATTTGTTTTAACACGCTATTATTTTTTAACTTAGTAAAACTTAAATTATAAATTATGGGCTTTGCAAAGGAATTCAGAGAGTTTGCCATGCGTGGCAACGTGGTCGATCTGGCAGTGGGTGTCATCATCGGCGCGGCATTTGGTAAAATAGTTACCTCCCTGGTAAATGATGTAATTATGCCGCCTATAGGATACGTTACCGGCGGTGTTGATTTCTCTGATAAAAAAATACTCCTTAAAGCTGCAGATCCGGTTGCTAAGACTGCTGAAGTATCAATTTTATACGGCAACTTTATTAATACCATCATTCAGTTTTTGATTGTAGCGTTTTGTATTTTCATTGTGGTGAAAGGTATTAATTCATTAAAAAAGAAAGAGGAAGCTGCACCTGCCGCCCCTCCGGCACCAAGCAAGGAGGAAGTTTTATTAGCCGAAATTCGCGATATACTTGCCAGTAAACAGGCCTGAAAAGTGCATATGTTGATAACTAACCAGATATTACTATAAATATTAGTTAACAGGGTGTTTGATTAAAACAAAAAAAGCACTACATTTGCGCTCTTGTTTTTAAAAACGATATAACGACGAATAACAATATACAGCGATGAAAAGAACGTTTCAGCCATCTCAAAGAAAAAGAAGAAATAAGCACGGTTTCCGTGAGCGTATGTCAACTGCTAACGGCAGAAGGGTTTTAGCTTCAAGAAGAGCTAAAGGCAGAAAAAGATTAAGCGTGTCTGACGAGCGTCGTCACAAAGCATAATTCCGGTTTCCACCAGTTGCGAATACCCGGGCCAGACCGTTTTTTAATTTATTGGTTCAACCCTTGCAACTATGTATACTTTTAAAAAAGAAGAACGCTTATGTAATAAACGGCTTATCGCCGGTTTGTATCATAACGGTTCTTCTTTTTTATGTTATCCCTTTAAGGTTTCGTGGATGCCCGTTGCTGCTGATGATGCAGCAGGCGTGCCTGTACAGGTGCTTTTTTCCGTCCCCAAAAAACGGTTTAAAAGGGCTGTAGACCGAAATCTGATCAAACGCCGCTCGCGCGAGGCATACCGCCTGCATAAACATCAACTTTTATATAGCCATTTACCTGATAAGGAAATCATTCTCTCGTTAACTTATGTAGGCAAGGAAATCGCCGATTATTCGTTTATCGAAAAAAAGATGATCAAACTATTTGCGCAATTAAGCGGAGAGGTACTGAAATGAGATGGCTGGCTAACTTGTTTAAAAGCCTTATAGGCGCGTTTTTTATCCTGCTCATACGTATTTACCAATATTTATTATCGCCGCTGTTTGGCGCGGCCTGCCGCTACACGCCTTCATGTTCGCAATACGGCATTGAGGCTGTAAAAAAACATGGTGCTTTTAAAGGCGGATGGTTAACTTTGAAGCGCATTGCGCGTTGCAACCCCTGGGGTGGCCACGGGCACGATCCGGTACCTGATTGATACTGTACAAATTTTCTATGAATACCATACTGCAAATTGAAACCGCAACCACTGCCTGTTCAGTAGCTATCGCTGTAAACGGGGAGGTGATCGCTGTAAAAACCGTTAACCAGCGTAATATACATGCCGAGGTGATTACCTTGTTTATTGATGAATTGCTTAGCGATGCAGGTATTGCTCATAACGCGCTCGATGCTGTAGCCGTTAGCGCGGGGCCGGGTTCATATACGGGTTTGCGGATAGGTATATCAACAGCTAAAGGTTTGTGCTTCGCATTGGATAAGCCGCTTATTGCTGTTGAAACGCTGGAAGCCATGACGCAGGGTTTTATCAGCTCTGGTTTGGTTGATATTACTAAGGGTACATTGTTATGCCCCATGATTGATGCGCGCCGTATGGAGGTTTACACCGCTATATTTAATGCCGGTGGTAATCGCCTTAAAGAAACTTCGGCCGAGATAATTGACGTTGATAGTTATGCTGCGGAACTGGCAAATAACCAGGTGGTGTTTTTTGGTGATGGCGCCCCCAAATTTCAGGATGTGCTGACGCACGCCAACGCCATTATAGCCCCTGAGTTTATCAATTCGGCGGCTTACCTCACCAAAGCCGCCCTGCAAAAGTTTAAAGCCGGGCAGTTTGAGGATGTGGCTTACTATGAGCCATTTTATCTTAAAGATTTTATTGCCGGTAAAAAGGCGCTATAACTCGCCGCCGCCTTTACGCTTGCCGAATATTTTATCGAAAAATCTGCCGAAAAAGCCTTTCTCTTCACCCATTGGGATGTAGCTGGCGTTCATCGGGCTTTCAATAGGCCGGCCAAACTTTAACGAAAAGCCTAAAAAGAAATCGGCACCGGTGTACGGTGTATTATAGCCTGTACTTTGTATGGCGATACGCCCGGTAGGGAGCAATCTTTCTGAGCCGATATAAAATTCGGCGTTTGGCGATTTGTACATAAACTGCCCGCCAAAGTTAAACAAGCGCAGATCGTTATAAGATGCGGTGGCCGTAAGCGTAATGTTGTTGTATTGAAAATGATCAACCAGCGCGCCGGTTAAACCACGGTAAAACACCTGCTTTTGTACAATAAGCGTTGGCAACATGCTAAAAGTGCGGTCGTAATTAAAAAAGAATTTTTTGGCGATGCTCATCTCGGCCAACCCATCAGTAGGGGTGGTAAACGAGCCGGTGTGTATATAGCCTGATTTTAACAGGTTTGAGAGCTGATTGCGCACGCTATCTTCACGCCATGGCTGCGACAGGTCAGTAAGTGTGGTTGAGCCCAATACGCGATAGGTGTTTGACTTTCCGCTCCAGTGTACAAAACCCAGATCCTTTACGTTGCCTTGTAATATATAACCTTCCTCGGTTTTGTATGATCCGCCTATGGATACCGAAGCGCCGGGGTTACGAAAGTTTGGCGCGAAGGTGTTTGCCTTGAACCGGCCCGCGTTCTCGCTGGCGTAATACAATCCGTCTAAGTATAAATTGGCCTGGTCGGCGGGTTTATCAAACTCGATGCTCGATCTGTTGATCAGCACCTCCTGGTATTGCAAGCCCATCAAAAAGTTTACCTTAAAACCAAATGCCGCCCTTTTGCTCAATTTTTCGCGGTACGAAAAACCTATCTGGTGGTAAGTTTGGTAATACCCATTGCTGTTCAAAACATCTTCATACGGGCGGTTCTGAAAATTTGCCGAACCGTTAAACAGGGCTATCGTTTCATCAGTAATGGTGCCATTGGCTTCGCCTTTTGTTTTAACTGATATGCCCATCTCCTTATCGCCCCTCATATCGGCATACCATTTAAACATCAGCAAATAAACGCCGGTATTGCCTACTACATGGTTTAGTTTACGGTTGCCCACCTCTAACTGCGAGTTATCATAACGCTCATCAAACAAACGGCTTTGTATAGAGCGTTGCGCGTTACCTGTTAAAAAGGCATAGGCCCCAAAATTGGGTATCAAAAAGTTGGAAGCCATGTTATAGCTCGAATCGCGGATGAAGGAGCGCTGCGACGGATTTTCGAATGAATCAAAAAGTGTTCCGGTGTTATATTGTGAAAACTGCTGTGCTGCTGCAAACATAGGGGCCGACAGTAGTAACAGTAGTAAAAATTTCTTCATATAAAAAACTTGGTTTTAACCCCTTGTAACGCGTTTGCTTTAGTATGCAGTAGTTTGCTTGTTAAACGCTTTTATGACGGTATGGTTGTTTAAAATGTTAAATACTTAATTAGTTAACAGTCAATGTTTCATCCTCATCCTTTTTGGCATTTGCGCCTATGCAAAAGTTGGTATAAAAACTGTTGCCTGCAGCGGTTAGCTGGTACGATACCCCGAACACATTTTGCCAGCCGGGTTCGCTCTCGTTAAATGAGCGGTAAGTTTGTTTACGCATGCCTCGCCTGAAAACGTAGCGCGCGTTTTTGCTGTGTACAAAATAGCAAATGTTACCTCTTTGCGACATCAGGTTATCAAAATTACTGTAACCATCGGTTTTGGTTAAAAACTTGCGATTCATGTAGCTCTCGTAATAACTCTGTATCTCCTGATAGGTGGCCGCCAGTATCAGGTAATTATCAATCACCATAAAATATGGCTTACGGAAACCACCGAATGCATCACCCAGCAGGTAATACATCAGCCTGTCGTAATTCAACTTCCCGCTGTTTTCGCTCATGCCCGAGCTTATGTTTAAAAAATGAGGTAACAACTTTGATCCGTCCTTTAAAGCCACAATAGCCAGTTTCTCCTGAAAGCGGGTGGTAACCACCGCGAATTCATTTCCGGCTAATAAATTGAATGCCTGCTTAATATTTACACCTGTTTCATTTTTAATGTTAGCATACAAGCTGCTTTCCTTTTTGCTGATGCCGGTGTTTTGCTGCCATTTATCAAGGTCGGTAAAAAATTGTTTGGTGTTTGAAAGCGCAAAACCGTTGTAATAGGCCGTGGTTGATGGCAGTATATTTTTTAAATGATTATCAACCGGTTTTTGGTTGATGAATACATTAAGGTAACCATGCCTGCCGCCCTGTGTAAGGCTTGATGTACCGTTGAACATCAACGCGTCGCTTTTATAATTAAGGCTGAGTATACCCGTTGCGGCTAAGCCGTAAACACTGGCAGGCAAACTATTGTCATTAGTAAAATAACTCTTTAGCAGCGGGTTAAACTGCTGGTAGTTAATATACAGGTTAGCCAGCGAGTTGTTGTTTTGCTGAGTGGGCGAAATGGCGTAATCTGTTTTTTCGGCCTCATTGCCGGCAGCGGCCTGTATCAGGTTATTTGAAAAGCTGCCGGTGTATATACCCCGCCCTTTGTTAATAATGTAGAACCGCCTTTTTATGGGTTTAATATATATAGCATAGCCTTTGCGCTTACCAACGGTATATGGCGATATTAAAAGCTGTTTATTGGCTTTAAGCAAATCAAAAGCTTTGTTGTTAAAGTTTTTTGGGGCTACCGCGGTAATAAGTAAAGCGGTACCGGTATCGGCCGGGTGTACTGATATAAAGAGGTGTTGTCCGTTAAATAAGCCTTCCCCATTATTTTCAGGGTTAAGTATTTTACGCAGCGTATCCAGGTCGTCAATATTATCCTTGCCTGATATGGCTGCAAGCAGCTTATTGTTCTTGAAAATATCGTAAAAGCTTTTATCATTAGGGAATTCAAACACCATGGCGGCATTAGCAGGTATGCTGCGCATAACCTGGCTGGTATGCTGGCCGGGCGGGTTAAGGTTTTTAAAGTAAGCCACCGTAATATAACCGCAGGCAACAAGCAAAATAACCGTAATAAAAATTATCCGTTTCATTTATATGTTTGCACTCGCAAGTTATGTAAATTATGGCACTGCGTTAAACGTTTACTTCCCAAAATTAAGCTAACTTAGTCTTTTTATCTTTCAATGAATAAACAAATCATATTCACGGCCGCGGTATTTGGCGCGGTTGCGGTTATACTTGGTGCCTTTGGCGCTCACGGCTTGCGTGCGTTAATAGCTGAGCGCCAGCTTGAAGTTTGGCAAACAGGCGTACAGTATAATTTTTATCACGTGTTCGCTTTGCTGTTCCTTTCTACATTTACACGTTTTAAAAACAAATTAATTGCGGCGGCCTATTATTTATTTACGCTGGGCATCGTGTTTTTTTCGGGTTCACTGTATTTATTATCCTGCCGCGATCTGTTAGGCTGGAACTGGCTGAGTGTGCTTGGCCCCGTAACGCCAATAGGGGGTTTGTTATTTATTGCCGGTTGGGTATGCCTCGCACTGGCCGCCTTACGTTATCGTTAATATTACTACATGCTCGAGTTCGCATCATCAGATACATCCGAAAGGAAAACGCTTTTTGTTGAGGTTATTTTGCCCCTGGCCATAGCCAAAAATTATACCTACCGCGTGCCTTTTGAAATGAATAACGCCGTTGCCATTGGCAAGCGGGTGGTGGTGCAGTTTGGTAAAAGTAAACTGTATACGGCTATAGTAGCGGGCATAGGCACACAGGCACCCGAAAAATATGAGGCTAAGTATTTGTTAGAGGTGCTGGACGACCAGCCCATAGTTACCGCGTACCAGCTACAGCTTTGGCAGTGGATAGCCGAGTATTACATGTGTAATGTAGGCGAGGTAATGAATGCCGCGCTGCCATCGGCATTAAAACTGGCCAGCGAAACCAAGATTGTGCTGAACAAGGACTTTCCTATAGACCGGGCCACCCTGCACGATAAGGAGTTTCTGATAGCCGAGGCGCTTGATCTGCAGCCTGAACTTACCGTGAGCGACATAGCCAAGCTGCTGGGCCAAAAAACGGTTATGCCGATATTGAAGGGGATGTTTGAGAAGAACATCATCAATATATCCGAAGAAGTGAGCGACAGGTATAAGCCGCGCAAGCGTACCTTTATTACGCTTAACCCTATTTATCACGATCAGGATAACCTGCGCGAGCTGTTCAATATTTTAGAGCGTGCCCCAAAACAGGCCGATGCGTTGCTGACTTATATAAAGCTGGCACGCTACCAAAAGGCGGTATCAAAAAATGATATTGCCGAAGAGAGCGGTGCGGGCCCCGCCGTAATAAAGGCGCTTATAGAAAAAGAGATATTTTTTGCAGAGGAAAAAAGTGTGAGCCGCCTGCATTACGAGGAGGAGAACGATACCGGTATATTTGACCTGAGCGAGCAGCAGCAAACGGCCCTTACCGATATACAAAGGCAGTTTGACGATAAGGATACCGTATTGCTTTATGGCGTAACATCATCAGGTAAAACGCAGATTTATGTGCGCCTGATAGAGGAGATGATAAACAGCGGCAGACAGGTGCTTTATCTGTTGCCCGAAATTGCCCTGACTACCCATATCATTGAGCGTTTACGGGCTTACTTTGGGAACAACATAGGCGTATATCATTCCAAGTTTAATGATAATGAGCGGGCAGAGGTATGGCAAAAGGTGCTGAACGGCGATTACAGAGTAATTTTAGGTGCACGATCATCGGTGTTTTTGCCGTTTGATGATCTGGGGCTGATCATTGTTGACGAAGAACACGAAACTTCATACAAACAGTTTGACCCGGCACCACGTTACAACGCGCGCGATGTGGCCATTTACCTATCAGGCATGTATAAAGCCAAGGTGCTGCTGGGGTCGGCTACGCCATCTTTTGAGAGTTATTTTAACGCCCGTGTACATAAATACGGATTGACTGAATTGGTGCAGCGTTACGGCGGCGTTGAACTGCCCGATATTGAGGTGGTAAGCATAGCTGAAGAAACCAAACAAAAAACAATAAAATCGCACTTTACCAGTGTGCTGATGCGGGATATGCAGCAGGCCATTGCAGATAAGGAGCAGGTGATCCTGTTTCAAAACCGCAGGGGCTACGCGCCATTGCTGATGTGCCGCACCTGCGCGCATACGCCAAAGTGTATTAATTGCGATGTAAGCCTTACCTACCATAAAAGCAGCGGCAAGTTACACTGCCATTATTGTGGTTATAAGGAAGATTCACCGTCCGTTTGCCCGGCCTGCGGTTCAACGCACCTGGAATATAAGGGTTTTGGTACCGAAAAGATAGAGGATGAATTAAGCCTGCTACTGCCTGATGCGCGCCTTGCCCGTATGGATATGGACACCACACGATCGCGCAACGCGCTGCAAAACATCCTTAATAATCTCGAAGAAAAAAAGATAGATGTATTAGTAGGTACGCAAATGGTAGCCAAGGGGCTTGATTTTGCCGGAGTAACCGTTATCGGTATCATCAATGCCGATAGCTTACTTAAATTTCCGGATTACCGTGCCAATGAGCGTAGTTACCAGTTGTTATCGCAGGTGAGCGGCAGGGCAGGCCGCAGGGGTAAGCGTGGTAAGGTAGTGATACAAACTTATGACGTTAATCACCGTGTGATAAAACAGGTGATAGAGAATGATTACCACGACCTCTATTTTACCGAGATGGAGGAGCGGCGAAGCTTTAAATATCCGCCATATTACCGCATCATCAACCTTGATATAAAACACAAGGACCCTGACGCGCTGTATAACCAGGCTATTTACCTGGCCAATGAGCTACGCAAGCAATTTGGTGATAGGGTGATAGGTCCTGAAGCGCCTCTTGTTAGCCGCATACGTAACTACTACATCAAAAGCATTATGCTCAAGTTTGAAAAGGATGGTATTTCCATCAACAAAGCCAAAGCAGTTATCCGCGATGTGATCACCCAGTTTCAAACAACAAAACTGAGCAAGGGCAGCATTGTTCAGCCGGATGTTGACCCGTATTAAGCTTATTTTTTGCTGATGTTTTTTATATGGATCTGCGGAAAGCCTGTGTTGGCGATCATGCCGCAGCCAAACCTGGTTTTTAAGTTAGTGTAATCAACCTTTACCTTTAAACTGTCCTGCATAAAGCTGGCAGGCAGGTTATCGGGGCTGTACATTACTTTGTCAATCGCTATCAGCCAGCCGCAGCCATCCGCCGCGGGCGAGCCGGTGTTGATCATCATGCCTTCGGCTTGCTTTTCATTCTTATCTTTTTTGCACGATGCGAGTATGCTTGATAAGGCAGCAAGCATAGCTATTAACAGCGCATAAGGTTTTAAAGTTATTTTCATGCCTTTTGTATTTAATTGCCGATACGTATAATTTTAACAGGATGCTACACAAACAGATAAATTATATGGCCTGCGTATATACTTGGATGGTCTCGGTAACGCCACTCTTTTTAGCTAACTTTGGCATCAAATGGCCTACAAGAGTATTGATAACTATCGTGAAAAGGGAGCGCGTAAGCGGTTGATAGAACTTTTAAAAAAGAAAGGCATTGATGATGAAAATGTGCTTAATGCCATGTGGGAAGTTCCGCGGCATTACTTTTTTGATGAAACCTTCTGGAACCAGGCTTACAAGGATATCGCTTTTCCGATAGGTGAGGGGCAAACCATATCCCAGCCTTATACGGTTGCCTACCAAAGCCAGCTTTTACACATTCATAAAGGCGATAAAGTGCTTGAGATAGGTACCGGCAGCGGCTATCAAACCAGTATATTATTAAAGCTTGGTGCCAGGGTTTATACCATTGAGCGCCAGCAGGCCCTGTACGAACGTACGGTTGACGGCCTTACCCGCCTGGGCTACAAGCCCAACTTTTTTTTAGGTGATGGCTCAAAGGGCATACCCGAACATGCTCCGTATGATAAAATAATAGTTACCGCCGGTGCGCCCACCGTGCCCGATGTGTTGCTGCAGCAACTCAAAATTGGTGGCATATTAGTGATCCCCGTAGGTGATGAAAACTCGCAGCAAATGGTTACCATACTTAAAGTTGGCGAGCATGATTACGAAAAAGTAGTGCTTGATACCTTCAGGTTTGTACCGCTGGTGGGGGATAAGGCGTGGTAAAGGGTGCCCCCAGCCCCTAAAGGGGAGTAGCCCCAGCTCTTGAAGGGGAGTTGTATTGTAAATGATTATTAAGTTTCCCCTTTAGGGGACGGAAGGGGCGGCTATTGCTTCATCACCCTGTCCAGTTCGCGTTTGGAGTCGCGTTCTTTCATGGTTTCGCGTTTGTCAAAGTCTTTTTTACCTTGAGCAAGTGCTATCTCCAGCTTGGCAAAGCCCCGCTCGCTGATAAATAAGGCCAGCGGGATAATAGTAAATCCACGCTCTTCGCCTTTGGTAAGTAGCTTCTTTAATTCCTTTTTATTGAGCAGCAGCACACGGTCGCGCTTGGCCTCATGGTTGTAGAACGAGCCGAACGAATACTCCGAAATATGCAGGTTACGCACGTAAAGCTGCCCGTTTATAAAGCTGCAAAAGGCATCATTAATATTGGCCTTGCCCTGGCGTATTGATTTTATTTCGGTACCTAACAATTGTATACCGGCTACATACTTATCCAGTATATGGTACTCAAAGTAGGCTTTTTTGTTTTTTATGTAGATCTTATCCTGGCTCATATCTCTCTGTGGGTGCAAATATGCAAATTTATTTTGCTTGAGGCTTAACAACCAGTACCGGAACCTTTACCAGGTGCCTTACTGCATTTACAGTAGTGCCGAAGATCAGATCCTTCAAAACCCGGTGCCCGTGCGACCCCATCACCATAAAATCAATACCCTGATCGTTCACAATTTTAGCGATAGCCTTTGCCGGGATGCCGTAACCAATTTGGCCATGGGCATCATATCCCAAATTTTTAAGGTCATCAACATACATATCCAGGTTTTTAACATCGCTTTGTGTTTCGCGGTCCATTACCTCGGTTTCGTGGTAGCGTGCGGCAGCGGTTTCAACCACGTGTATCAAGGTATATGTTGCATCCTTGCCGCCCTGCATAATAGCATGGCGGATAGAGTCGCGATCATTAGCGCTAAAATCAATGGTAACGGCAATATTTTTATAAAGTATCGGGCTGATGTCACCAATGGATGTAGCCTCACCATGCGGTACTCGGGAGGGCCTTTCTTTCAGCTTAAATAATAACGGCCTAATAAAAATATAAAGCATTAATACCCCAACACCTAATATCAACGGTATTACGATGGCATAGATCTCTAACCTCGCACCTGGATAGCCATTGATCCAATCTTTTATCTGGTCGATCACCAATTTTACATTTAGGCCAACTATCAGTACAGCGCTTATCCATGCACCTGTTTTAGCGATTGGGCCGATAGCGAAGCCGTGCATCTTAGTCTTGTCAGACGTAAAGTGTATGAGCGGTATAATGGCGAAGCCTAATTGCAGGCTTAACACTACCTGGCTTAATATCAGCAGGTCACTCAAAGCATCTTCACCAAAATATAATATGGTAAACACCGCCGGTAAAATGGCTAACAGGCGGGTAAGCAGGCGGCGCATCCAGGGGGCAATACGCAGGTTAATGTGCCCCTCCATAATAATTTGCCCTGCCAGGGTGCCCGTAACGGTAGAGCTTTGTCCGGATGCTATTAACGCTACCGCGAACAGCACCGGGGCTATCTTACCAAAAATATTTTCCAGTAACTTGTAGGCATCCTGTATTTCGGCTACTTCAAAATAACCGTTTTTGAAAAAGGCCCCGGCGGCAAGTATCAGTATAGCGGCATTTACCAAAAAGGCAAGGTTAAGCGCAATCACTGTATCAAACATGTTGAACTTCAGCGAAGCTTTGATGCCCTCTTTGGTACGGTTGATTTTACGGGTTTGCACCAGAGACGAATGCAGGTACAAATTATGCGGCATCACCGTAGCGCCAATAATACCAATAGCTATATAAAGCATTTTTTGGCTTACCGCATCGTTTTTAAACAGGTTGTTGGGGATAAAACCTTTGGCTATCTCTACCACATCCGGCTTAACGATGAACATCTCAGTTAAAAAAGCGATGCCAATAACGGAGATCATGGATACTATAAAGGCTTCGAGTTTGCGCATGCCTTTGTTCATTAAAAACAGCAACAATACGGTATCGGTAATGGTGAGTATCACACCCCATATCATGGGCAGATCAAACAGCAGGTTAAGGCCGATGGCCATACCGATGATCTCGGCCAGATCGCAGGCTATAATAGCTATTTGGGCGAGGATATACAGGCAAAAGTTTACAAAGCGGGGGTAGGCGTTTTTTGATGCCTGTGCCAGATCAAGCCCCCGAACTATGCCCAAACGCGCGCTTAATGATTGCAGCAGGAGGGCGATAAGGTTTGAGGCCAGCAGTACCCATATCAGCCGGTAACCAAAGGCGCTGCCGCCGGCAATATCGGTAGCCCAGTTGCCGGGGTCCATATAGCCCACGCTTACCAGGTAGGCAGGACCTAAAAACGCGAATATCTTTCGCCAGCCTGTGCGATGTTCAGTATTTACCGTTCCGTGTACATTGCTTAATGATTCGCTATGCCTGGCATCCATAATTATATTTTGTGGCTCCCGTATCTTTTTTGCCTTTGCTAACGTTAAACAAAAGCAGATGTTTTTAAAAAGTATATTTTCTCAAATCTAATAAAAAAAATTAGATAAGACTAATAACCGGTTAAAATATACTTTTGAATGACTGCGCTTTATAAAAATATTATTTTGCTAATATTTTTATAGTATATATTTGTACCACCATGGCTGCCGAATTAGATAAAATAGATCTACAGATATTAAAAATTTTACAGGAGAACGGAAGGATAACCAACCTTCAGCTCTCGAACGAGATAGGGCTTTCGCCTGCGCCTACTTTAGAGCGTGTGCGCAAGCTTGAAAATTCTGAATACATAAAAAGCTACCATGCCCTGGTAGATGAGGAAAAGCTTGGCCTTGGCATAAAAACCTTTATACAGGTATCGCTCGATTTTCATAAGAGCAATACCATCCAGGTGTTTTTGGAGGAGATAAAGAATATAAAAGAGGTAACTGAATGCCACCACGTAACCGGCCAGTGCGATTTTTTACTAAAGGTTTACGTGCGCGACATTAAATCGTACGAGCGCCTGATCATGGACAAGATAAGCCGCATTGGTGTGGTAAAAACATTCCATACCATGATGATCATGTCAACCAATAAAAAGGAACCGATTATCCCGTTAGAGTATTAGCTGTTTAGTAAGCAGTAAGATATATATTATCTGTTTAATAATTTACAATGAGATTGTGCTGCATTTTTAGGCGGAAGTAAGATTAGCGGCTTATGATTAACCTAAAATATTAACTTTAGGGGAGAATATAAATTTGACTATATGTAAATAATTAACCACCTGTAGGTGAAGTAAAATGTGAAAAAAAGTAGATTGATGGTATTTGAGGCGATTCAATATTACCATCATACAGACCGATTTTCAACTAAAAAATAGTACTGAGTTTAGTATTGCTGCTACGAATTACGACCTCAAAGCACCAGACAATACAAAGCATCGAGTACGCCAACAATGGCGTGGCTTTGTCTTTGTGTCTGGTAGGGCGTCGTAACCCTGTAGCGGCTGAAGATATATAGTCCACGCCATATTTTTTGCTACAAATTACGACAACATAATGAAAAAACTAAGGTGTTATTTAGGCTGGCATAGCTGGCTTTATAACGATGATGGCAATTACAGGCGATGTAGAAATTGCCCACATAGAGAAAGATTAAAAATAACGGATCAATCCGGCGGATGGGGGACTAACTGGTATTGGGAAAAGTATTAAAATAGAAAAGCGGATAAACTCCGCTTTTCTATTTTAATATTTGCATATCAAGCCAAATTATGATTGTTCATTCGCCGCCTTTAAAATGGCTTTTACCCGGTCAGCATTAGTAACTATTACGCTGTATTCGTCCACATCGGCGCCGCCCATCAATATATGGTCATTACGGTAAAGCATATTGCTGCCAACTCTTGATTTGGCGGTTGAGTGCACTTCTTTAGCGCCTGTAAAGCGCACAATGTCGTAAACGTTATTTTCGTCGACCCCGCAGCCGGGCATAATGCTGATACGCCCTGCTGATTGCTGTACAAGGCTGGCCAATACACTCGCGCCCTCAATAGCGGTGGTTTTACCACCCGAGGTAAGTACACGTTCGCAGCCTATCTCAATAATATCCTCTAAGGCCTGGTGTATATCGGCGGCCATATCAATAGCGCGATGAAAGGTTACACCCAAGCCCCATTGTTTGGCAATATCCACAAGCTCTTTACAGCGGGGTTTATCCACATGTCCTTCAGGTGTAAGCATCCCGATCACCACACCATCGCATCCTGCCTCAATGCAGTACCGTATGTCGGCTTTCATGATCTCAAATTCCAGGTCATTATACAAAAAATCGCCCCCACGCGGACGTATCAATACATATATTTTAATATGGAGCAATTTGCGGGCAAGCAATATTTGCCCGGCTGACGGCGTGGTACCGCCATCGCTTAAATTATCGCACAGTTCAACACGTACAGCGCCGCCTTCCTGCGCCGCCACTGCTGATACGGTGGAGTTGGCACAAACTTCAAGTGATATCATTCAGGGTTTATAATGATCTAATATAACAATAAAAATATCACTTGTTATTGGTGTTTTTATAGTAAAACTTCCCTTTTATTAAGCGGTCTTGCTTCTCATTGTCGCAAACGGCATAGCTAAAGCCATCCTGCAGGGCAAAAGCGCCGTATTCGCCTTTTTTGTTGATGGCCAAAAAGCCTACCTGTATTTGCTTGGCGGTATCGGGTTTCTTTTTTACAATGCGCATAACGGCCTCTTTGCAAGCCGCCTCGGGCGAGTAGCCCTGGCGCATAAGTTCAACCACTAAAAAGCTGCCCACGTTGCGGATCACTTCTTCGCCAACACCGGTTGAGGTAGCGCCGCCAACCTCGTTATCTACATAAAGCCCGGCGCCAATAATAGGGCTGTCGCCTACACGGCCATGCATTTTAAAGGCCATGCCGCTGGTTGTACACGCGCCTGATATATTGCCTTTGGCATCAATAGCCAGCATACCAATGGTATCGTGGTTATACTGGTTGCCAGGTTTTTGGCTGTTTTCAATATTCATTACCGGCTTGTATTGTTTGGTTTCAAGCCATTTCTTCCATTCTTTTTCTGATTCCGGGGTAAGCAGTTTTTCCCGTTTAAGGCCCTGCTCAACCGCGAATTGGGTTGCACCTTCGCCAACCAGCATTACGTGCGGGGTTTTTTCCATCACCATGCGGGCAACTTCTATGGGGTGCGCTATGTACTCCATGGCTGCTACGGCTCCGCAATTGCCTTTTTCATCCATTATACAGGCATCAAGGGTTACATGGCCGTCGCGGTCGGGGTATCCGGCACGGCCAACAGTATGGTTGGTTAAATCCGCTTCGGGTATTTTTACGCCGGCTTCAACAGCGTCAAGGGCTCGCCCGCCCTTGCCTAAAATTGTCCATGCTTCCTTATTGGCGGCAATACCAAAATCCCAGGTAGATATTACTACGGGCAATTTTGGCGCAACAAGGCTTAATGGTTTAGCAAAACTTGTTGATATTGAGGCGCAAGCGGCACTTGCTGATGATAGTTTAATAAAATTTCGGCGGGATATCATGGCGGAATATAGCTAAATATGTTAGTGCAAACAAAACCTGCATAAAATGTAAGTGATTTTTTACGCTGCGGGCTGTTGGTAAAAAGCGCAGGCGGATGATACAAAGCACAGGCCTTTTTTATTTAATTTCGGTGCGATGAACCGTATCGACCGCATATCAGCCATATTGATCCAGTTACAATCGCGCAGGGTAGTAAAAGCTGCCGATATTGCCGAGCGTTTCGGTATCAGCCTGCGTACGGTTTACCGCGATGTTAAAACCCTTGAAGAAGCGGGCGTACCTTTGATGGGCGAGGCCGGGGTGGGTTACTCCATTATGGATGGTTACCGCCTGCCCCCGGTGATGTTTACCCGCGAGGAAGCAACGGCCTTTTTAACGGCCGAGAAGTTTATCGAAAAGCTTACCGACAATTCTACCACCAGCTATCACCGCTCGGCGATGGACAAGATACGCGCCATACTGCGCACTGCCGAAAAAAATACGCTGGAAGATTTAGACGGGAGTATAGCTGTAGTAAAAAGCCGCAGCCAGCTTGGTGCAGATAACCAGGATCACATCCAAACCATTTTAAGCGCGATTGCTAAAAAGCGGGTGCTGGCACTCAATTATTTTGCTATGCACAGCCAGCAGCAAACCAGCCGCATGGTGGAGCCGGTGGGTATTTATTATCTTGAAAGTTACTGGCACCTGATAGCCTATTGCCGAATGCGTAATGATTACCGCGATTTCAGGCTCGATCGTATAAAGGGTATCAGCATTACTGATGATGTTTTTTCGGGCCAGCACCCGGCATTAAAGGATTATATTGACCAAACCGCCCGCGAGCATAAGCTGGAAACGGTTATTATGCGCATACAGAAAAACGTATATCAATATCTTACCAATCAAAAATACTATAATGGTTTCGTGTCCGAAAAGTTGGATGGAGATGAATGGGAGATGACTTTTTTAACCACCTCCATTGAAGGCTTTGCCCGCTGGTTTATGATGTATGGCGATATGGCTACCATTATTACGCCTGATGTTTTAAAGGAGCGCATTCAGGAAATCGCACAGGCTATCGTTAAAAAATAATTTCGGGATTTGCTTGCTGCTGACATAGGGTTGTCATTAGGCGGATGTTTTTTTGCACAAAACAGCAATTAAGCTGTTGTACAATTATACAACCCATCATCATGACAGACATCACTTTAACCACCACTGTTGATTTTACTTCACCAAAAGAAAAAGTTTGGCAAGGATTGACCGATCCGGCACTGATCAAACAATACTTTTTCGGCACGCAACTTATTACTGACTGGACCATCGGCAGCCCCATCATCTGGACAGGGGAGTGGGACGGTGTTGTGTATAAAGACAAAGGCACCGTGCTGGAAGTTATCCCCGGCGAATTTGCCAAATACAGCTACTGGAGCAGTATGTCGGGTACGGAGGATTTGATCGAAAACTACCAGGTCGTAAGTTATCGCCTTAGCGATAATAACGGCGGTACCCGGCTAATCATTACGCAGGAAAATATTGCCGACGAAGAGAAGAAACAGCACTCCGAACATAACTGGCAAGCCCTTATGGCGGAGCTTAAAAAGCTGATCGAGTAATTAAGCCTGCTGGTTGAACGCCATGCGCTGGCCGGACAGGTGATGGTTCACAAAATGACCGTCATCCCAAACCAAGTTGCCTGATACGATGGTACTTACCACACTTGACTTAAAAGTAGATCCTTCAAAGGGGCTCCAGCCGCATTGGTATAATATATTGTCTTTTTCAACCTGCCAGGGTTTGTTAAGGTCAACCAGTACCATATCGGCCCAGTAGCCTTCGCGTAAAAAACCGCGTTTATCAATACGGAAACAGGTGGCCACGTTGTGCGCCATCTTTTCTGTTATTTGCTCCAGGGTGATTTTGCCCTGATGGTAAAACTCCAGCATGGCGGTTAAGGCATGTTGTACCAACGGGCCGCCTGATGGTGCCTGCATATAAGGCTGGGCTTTTTCTTCGATGGTATGCGGGGCATGGTCGGTGGCTATCACGTCGATGCGTCCGTCTAACACTGCTTTAAGGATGCCCTCACGGTCGGCGGCGGTTTTAACGGCCGGGTTCCATTTAATGAGGTTGCCCTTGGTTTCATAATCCGCATCACTAAACCACAGGTGGTGTATGCACGCCTCGGCAGTAATTTTTTTATCCGCCAGCGGGATGCTGTTATCAAAAAGGTGTGTTTCCTTTTCGGTTGAAATATGCAGTATGTGCAGCCTGGTGCCGTGCTTTTTAGCCAGTTCGACCGCCAGGGATGACGACAGATAGCAAGCCTCGGCACTACGGATCACCGGGTGTAATGATATGGGGATATTTTCTTCGCCCAAAGTCATTTTATAATGATTGAGGTTATGCTTGATGGTGGCCTCATCCTCGCAATGCGTAGCGATCAGCATTGGCGAGTTGATGAAAATATTTTCGAGCGTGGTGCGGTTATCCACCAGCATATTGCCTGTTGATGAGCCCATGAACACCTTAATACCGCAAACGTTACGGGCATCGGTACGCAACACCTCCTTCAGGTTATCGTTACTGGCACCCATAAAAAAAGAGTAGTTAGCTAATGAGCTTTTATTGGCAATGGCGTACTTATCAGCCAATAACTCCTGCGTAAGGGTATTAGGCACGGTGTTGGGCATCTCCATAAAAGAGGTGATGCCACCCGCAACGGCGGCCCTTGATTCTGAAAAGATTTTGGCCTTGTGCGTTAACCCCGGCTCACGAAAGTGCACCTGGTCGTCAATACAGCCCGGCAGCAGGTGCAGCCCTTCGGCGTTGATCTCGGTATCGGCCCTGGCATCAATACTGGTATCAATGCGCTCAATAAAGCCGTCTTTAATCAGTATATCGCCATTGAATTGCTTGTTCTCGTTAACAATGGTTGCCGCTTTTATCAGTATGGATGCCATGCGACAAAGATATTAAAAACCCCTCCTAAACGGCGAAGCCCTCATGAATTCCATTAAAAATTAATAATATGCGAATAATCCTGCCCGAGGGTGAGGACTTGAAAACTATTTTGGAATTGCTTAGCGAAACCCCTCCCTGCCCTCCCCAGGGAGGGAGTTGAATATTATATTGAAATTTTATTTATTCCCTCCCCCGGGAGGGCAGGGAGGGGTCTTAACATCCTGCTATCGCTTCAAACCAAAAATCTCCGGATAAGCCAGTGCCGTTTTAAATATCAGGTTTAGCGAATCCGTTACCCAAATCTCGCCATCAATGGCTTTTTGCAGTACCTGGGGTGCAGGCAGGGTGATAACATTTATATCCTCGGTAATGTCTAACTTTTGTGCTGAATTGAACTCCGCATCAAACAGTACAAAGCCGTAGGTTATCTGCCTTAGTTTGGTTGGGTTGTTGGCTATCTTACCCATGGGTATCAGGCGGTCGGCAGTGGCTTTAATGCCTGTTTCCTCTTCCAGTTCGTTCAAAGCCGATTCAATGATGCTTTTGTTTTTTTGCTGCATACCGCCGGGCAGTTCAAGCAGTACCTGGCTTAAAGCATGTTTATATTGCTCAACCAATACCACCTCGTTGTTTTTGGTTATGGCCAGCACCTGTACCACATCGCCCAGTGGCGAAAAATAATAGTCGTCAACAATGCTGCCGTTGGCCAATTCAACAGCATGTTTCAGTATCGGGAACCACGGGCTTGGCGATACATCCTCTTCGCTCAGTAACTTCCACGGCTTTATTTCTTTATCGGTCATAATTTATTGTTCAGGATTTAATATTACCCCTAAAATATCAAATACAGCCGAACTAAATGGTCATTTATCATTATATCATCAAATAGCGGGCAGGGTATTTACAGTTAAGCGCACCTTAAAAGAAAAAACTATCTTTGCGGCATGGCAGTAACTTTTGATGATTTTGATTTTAACCGGCAGATATTAAATGCCATTACCGATGCCGGTTATGAGCAGCCTACGCCCATACAGCAAAAGGCTATTCCACCCATTGCCAACGGGCAGGATGTAATGGGCATTGCCCAAACCGGTACGGGCAAAACGGCGGCCTATGTGTTGCCCATCATCATGAAGTTGAAATATGCGCAGGGTGAAGACCCGCGCGCGCTGATTATAGCGCCAACCCGCGAGCTGGCCTTACAGATAGAAGAGAATGTGCGGACCTTTGCCACCTATACCGATCTGCGGGTAGTGGTGCTGTACGGCGGTATCGGCCCAAAAACGCAAATTGAAAATATTAATAAAGGGGTGGATATTATTGTAGCCACACCAGGCCGCTTTATGGATGTGTACCTTGCGGGGCATATTGTTACCAAGAACCTGCAGGTGCTGGTGCTTGATGAAGCTGATAAAATGATGGATATGGGCTTTATGCCGCAGCTTAACCGTATTTTAGAGGTAGTGCCGCGCAAAAGGCAAAACCTGCTGTTCTCGGCCACCATGTCTGACAAGATACACCAGCTATCGGCTAACTTTTTAGAGCATCCAACCGTGGTTGAAGTTACGCCGCAGGCTACCCCGGCGGCAACAGTAACGCAAAAGCTCTATTACGTACCCAACATCAAAACAAAAATAAACCTGCTCAAAAAGCTTTTGGAAGAAGATGGCGAGATCAAAAAGCTGATCATCTTCTGCAAAACGCGTGTATCGGCAGAGGGGGTGTTCAGGTTTTTATCGCGTAAGTATAGCGAGGATGAAGTTAGGGTGTTGCATGCCAACAAAGGCCAAAATACACGTATCAACTCCATTAACGCTTTTAAGGCTGATGAGGTGAAGATACTGGTGGCTACCGATGTGGCCGCACGCGGTATTGATGTGAATGATGTTAGCCACGTTATTAACTTTGATGTGCCGATAGTGATTGAGGATTATGTACACCGCATTGGTCGTACAGGCAGGGCCTATCAATCAGGCGAGGCTATTACGTTTTGTAACCCGGCCGAGGAGTATTATATCCGTAAGGCGGAGAAATTGATCAGGCAGCAGATACCGGTACAGGCTATTCCGGCTGATGTATTTGTGGAGGATACACCTTACGAGGAGCGCCAGGATCAGGCCAGGGAGATCGACATGCAAAAGCGCCGTGAAAACCCCGACTTTAAAGGAGCTTTCCACGAGAAAAAAACGCTCAACCAAAAAAAGAAATTTGAGGCCGAAAAGGCAAAGCGAAACCCTCGCGTAGCCAAAAAACTGAGCACCAAGCGCTCATCAAAACGAAAATAAACACCGATGAAATTCAGGATTACACCTTTAAACATCGCCTCGGCGTTTTTAATTGTGCTTGCGGGTTATATTTGGATATACGGGGCAAGCATAACCGGCAGCCAGTACGAAAACTGGAGCGGTACCATTGTATGGATATTTTTACTGTTCGCCTTTGTAGTAGCCTTTCTGGATATTACCTTCCGCAACTTTTTTAAGGAAACACGCACGCTGTGGACCATTGAGCTGAGCTTTATAGCGCTGGTTATTATACTATTACTACTTGTTAAATAATTATAAAAAATGAAAAAAGCCGAAATAAAACTGACTATTGAACTTGACGATAATAACGTGCCCGAGAACATCCTGTGGGAGTCTACCGACTCGGATAATAAAGAGGCGTTGCCTGTAAAATCAATGATGCTGGCCCTGTGGGATCAGAATTTTAAAAATACCCTGCGTATTGACCTATGGACCAAGGATATGCCGGTTGACGAGATGAAACGCTTTTTTTATGAAACCCTGCAAACCATGGGCGACAGCTTTTTACGCGCCACCGGCGAAACCAACATCGTTGAAGACCTGCGCGACTACTGTGCCCACTTTGCCGAAAAAATGGAAATAACCCGTTAATACACTATGCGTATACCTTCATTACTTTCGCTGGTTGGTTTTATTGTAGTAATAGCGGCTACCTATTGCCCTATGCTGCGCCCTTTTGGTTTATTCAGCATGAATGTTTATGATATGAATAAACCTTTCGGTATGGTGATACTGCTGGTAGCTGTTATCGGCATGATCGGGGTGGTGTTCAATCAACTTAAAATTGCCCGTTTGGCCGCCTGGACAACGGTAACGTTATCGGCATTGCTGTATGTGGGCGCTTACTTAAAGGTGCACACCTCATTCAGTTTTTTGCCAATGTCATCGGTAGCGGCATATCTAACCTCAAAAATAAAATTTAAATGGGGTTGGTATGTGTTATTTACCGGCGCGGTACTGTGCCTGTCAATATTATTTTCACGAAAATCGGTTGTGCCAAAAACCGGTAACGAAGTTGTTTCGTAAGCAGATTATTGATAGTTATGCTTAACCTTTTTAATGGTTTTGCGTATTACAATATCTCAACTTTTTAAACATATTTGCAGTAAAATAAACCAAATCAATGGTAAAGCTTTCTTTTCGCAATCAGGTACTTGCAGGCTTCGCAATATCAATACTGCTTGTTTTTGTTGTTGCTATCCTGTCCTACAAAAGTATTAACCAGCTTGAGGATGATAATGTTAAGGTAGAACATACACAGCAGGTTATAAAAACATCAACCAGCCTTTTACAGGAGCTTATTGATGCCGAAACCGGTATGCGCGGCTATTGTGCAACGGGTAAAAAGCCTTTTCTTGACCCGTATAATTCGGCCATACCAAGTATCGAGAGCGACCTGGATAAACTGCGAGGACTGATAGAGGATAACCCGGCACAGGTAAAAAGGGTTGAGGCTTTATATAAGCTTACCGGCGGGCAGTTAAGCATACTAAGCAACAACATAAAAACCCGCGATGATAAGGGCCTGGCTTACATGGTAGCCAATGATATGCTGATAAACGGCAAGGCCAATATGGACAAGATTCGCAGTGTGATAGCTTCGGTAGTTGATACAGAGAACACCTTATTAATAAAGCGTAAAAATGCTACTCAGGCATCATCAACGCAGGCCATTTTTGTTATTGTTGTTGGTTCGGGCATATTTCTGGTTATCATCATTATCCTGTTTTACTACATACAGGGTACCTTTAACCGCCAAAAGAAGATTGAGCAGGAAATTACCGATGCCAATGTACAATTAGGCCAGGTATTACGCGAGAATGAAGCTAAAAATTGGCTGCTTACCGGTACAGCCCAGTTAAATGAAACCATGCAGGGCCAGCAAACCGAAAAGGAACTTGCAGCCAATGTTATACAAGAGCTATGCAATTATACAAAAGCGTTAACCGGTACTTTTTACCTGCTTAACGAGCAGGATGACAGGCTTGACCTGTATGGCTCATACGCTTTTCATAATCCTGATCTGCTTAAAAAATCTATTCGCATGTCCGAAGGGGTGCTGGGGCAGGTAGCTGTAGAGCAAAAAGCCGTGTTGGTTAAAGGCAAGCTGAACAGCAAACTCGAGCTTTCAACATCGCTGCTGCAAAACGAGTTGATAGAAAGCTTTTTAGTGCCTTTCTTTTATGATAAAAAATTAAAGGGCGTAATAGAGCTTGCTTACCAGGCAGAGGTACACGAGGCCGTTCGCGATTATATATTAACCATTACCAATGATGTTGGTATAGCGGTTAACACCGCGCAGGCGCGTACCATTATGCACGATTTGTTTGAGGAAGTGCAGCAACAGGCCGAAGAACTGGAAGCGCAGCAGGAAGAGATGCGCGTTACCAATGAGGAACTGCTCAACAAAACTGAGATGCTGCAGGCTTCGGAAGAAGAGCTACGCGTACAACAGGAAGAGTTGCGCACCATTAACGCCGAACTGGAAGAAAAAGCCAGTTTGCTTGAAGAGAAGAACCAGGCTATTGAGGAAGCCCGGCAGGCCATCAACCTCAAGGTTGAAGAGCTGGAAACCACCGGAAAATATAAATCGGAGTTTTTGGCTAATATGAGCCACGAGCTGCGTACGCCGTTAAATAGTATATTGGTACTTGCCCGTATCCTGAAGGACAATAAATCAGACAACCTGAGCGAGGATCAAATAAAATATGCCAGCGTTATTTTCAATGCGGGCAATGATTTACTTACGCTCATCAATGATATTCTTGACCTCTCGAAAATTGAATCAGGCAAACTCGAAATGCAGAACGAGCATGTGCGCGTAAGCGATATACTCAAGGATATGGAAATGATGTTTGGCGAGGTGGCTGTGAATAAAAAGATTAGCTACACCACCAGCGCCACTGCCAACATACCTTCAACCATATTTACTGATAAGGTAAGGGTGGAGCAGATCATCAAAAACCTGCTTTCAAACGCCTTCAAGTTCACGTCAGAGAACGGCAGCATTATGGTAAACGCCACAGCCAATACGGCTGCAAGCACCGTTAGCTTCCATATTAAGGATACCGGTATAGGCATTCCTGCTGATAAGCAAAAGCTCATATTCGAGGCCTTCCAGCAGGCTGACGGGTCAACCAGCCGTAAATACGGCGGTACAGGTTTAGGCCTGTCAATAAGCCGCGAGCTGGCATTCCTGTTAGGGGGTAATATTTCACTGCAAAGTGAGCCGGGCGCGGGGAGCGAGTTTACGCTTACCATACCTTTCGCGGTTGAGCAAAAAGAAAATGCTGAAGAGGAGGTATTGCCAACAGTTGAAACATTTACGCCGCCAAAGGAATTTTTAAAACCGGCCGCTCAATTAGTCAAAAAGCCCAATGTTGAGCCATTGGTGGTTATTGTAGAGGACGATAAGAACTTTGCCGATATTCTGAAAGATTACTCGCGCGATCATGGTTATAAATCCATCATGGTGAACGAGGGTACCAACGCCGTACAGATCATTAAAGATAACCAGCCTGACGCGGTTATACTTGATATTATGTTGCCTGGTAAGGATGGCTGGCAGATATTGCGTGAATTGAAGCACGACGAAGCCACTATGCACATACCGGTGCACCTGATGTCGGCAGGCGAGGCCGCGGCTAACCGTGTACGCCGCGAGGGGGCTATCAGCTTCCTTAAAAAACCGATCGATACCAGCGCCCTTGATAAGCTGTTTACTGATATTATGCAGCAAAGCGGTTCCAAATTCAAGCAGATACTGCTTGTTGAGGACCACCAGGCGCAAAGCCAGGCCTTGAAGGATATGATGCAGGCGCAGGGAATTGAGGTTGACCAGGCGTTTGACGGTGAATCAGCCTTCAGAATGTTGCACGAGAATGAGTACCAGTGCGTAATACTTGACCTTAACCTGCCTGATATTTCAGGGCTCGATCTGCTCGATAAAATAAAGGCGGTTGATAAGTTCCTGGAATTGCCGGTTATCATCAACACCGCCATGGAGCTCGACAAAACATCGGTAACCAGGCTGATGCAGTATGCCAATGCCATGGTTATTAAAACCAACAAATCGTCAGACAGGTTGATCGATGAAGTTAACCTCTTCCTCAACAAGATCGCTGAATCATCAAAAAGCGAAGGTGAAAACACCTCGCCGAAGGCCAAATCCATATCTAAAGGCAAGGAGGTAATCAAAAGCAAAAAAGTACTTATTGTTGATGATGACATGCGTAACATATTTGCCCTTAGCAGCGCCCTGCAAAGCTATGATATGAACGTAGAGATTGCCAACGATGGGGAAGAAGCGCTTATTAAACTGGATGAGGTGCCTGATATTGACATAGTGCTGATGGATATCATGATGCCTAAAATGGATGGTTATGAGGCTACCCGGCAGATACGTAAGCAAAACAAATGGGCCAAATTGCCTGTAATAGCTTTAACAGCCAAGGCCATGAAGGATGACCGTGAAAAATGTATTGCAGCGGGAGCGAACGACTATATTACCAAACCGGTTGATATGGACAGGTTGATCGCCCTGATGCAGCTTTGGCTCGAAAGCTAATTTATGAAGGTACAGTTGAGTGGAATATCGCCCGAGGAGTTAAGTGAGCTGATCACCCTGATAAAGGGTGCGCACGGGTTTGATTTTAGTGATTACGGCAAGGCATCCCTTACCAGGCGTGTGAGCCGGATAATGAGCCTTAAAAAACTGTCGTTTTACGATCTGAAACATATGCTGGTTAATAACAGCGGCTTTTTTCAGCATTTTTTAGAGGAGATCACGGTTAACGTTACCGAGATGTTTCGCGATCCGAGTTTTTACCGCTCCGTGCAGGATCTGGTAATACCCTACCTTTCAACCTATCAGCACGTTAAGATATGGACGGCGGGTTGTTCATCCGGCGAGGAAGTATATTCGCTTGCCATACTATTGCGCGAAGCCGGCATAAAGCAAAAATGCTTTATATATGGTACTGATATAAATACCGAAGTATTGAAAGAGGCCCGCAAGGGAATTTACAGCTTTCGCAAAATAAAGAGTTACTCAGAAAACTATGCGCTCTCGGGTTTAAAAGGCTCATTAACCGATCATTTTACCATTATGTACGATGCCGCCACCATACATAGCGAGTTAAAGCAGGATACACTGTTTTCGGTACATAACCTGGTGTCTGACGGGGTTTTTAACGAGTTTCAGCTCATCACCTGCCGCAACGTATTTATTTACTTTGATAACCCCCTGCAGGAGCGCATACTTGAACTGTTTTACAACAGCCTTGCACCCCATGGTTTTTTATGCCTGGGCTCAAAGGAAACCATACGGTCAGAAATGTTCCGTAAAAAATTTAAGGTAATAAACAGCAAAGAAAATATATACCAGAAAATTGGCGCTTGATAACGAAATATTGCAACGTTGGCAAAAGGCCGAGGTGCTTTTGATAGGCGGCTCCGCGGGCTCGTTCAAGCTTTTTTTTAGTGTTGTTAAAAACATAGATGCGGACATAAACAAGATAATTATTTTGATTATGCACCGTAAAAAGAACTTTTTTAGTGAAATTGAAAAACTCTTTGCTGAGCATTCTCGTATATACCTCAAGGAAATTGCAGACAAGGATATACTACAAAAGAATACCATATACATTGCGCCTGCAAATTACCATACTTTGATTGAGAAGGAGGGTTACTTTAGCCTTGATGTTTCAGACCCGGTATGGTATTCCAAACCCTCAATTGATGTAACTTTTGAAAGCGCCGCCGATGTTTTTAAAGAGCGATGTGCCGCGATATTACTTTCGGGAGCCAACCAGGATGGTGCCGAAGGTTTATTGAAATTGAGGCAATGCGGATCGCTTACCATAGTGCAGGACCCAACAGAGGCTGAAATGGCAGAAATGCCCCGATCTGCTGTTGAACTGGATGCTGCCGACTTTGTTTTAAAAACGGAAGATATTATACAATTAATACGTACTTAGCAAAATATCCCATCTTACACAATTAGCAATGACCCCTGTTAATATCCTTATTGTTGATGATAGAGAAGAGAACATTGTTGCACTTGAGGCATTGCTCAACCGCGACGATATTCGCATACACTCTACCACATCGCCCAACGAAGCTCTTAAAATTGCCTGGGATAATGCCATCTCTATAGCATTGGTTGACGTTCAGATGCCCGAAATGGATGGCTTTGAACTGGTTGAAATGCTCAAATCAAATCCGCGCACACGCGATATCATGGTGATATTTGTTACCGCTATATCAAAGGAGGCTAAGTATGTGGTTAAAGGTTTAGGAGTAGGCGCGGTAGATTATTTGTATAAGCCGCTTGATCCGTATATCACATCGGCCAAGGTTGATTCGTTTGTACAGTTAGCCCGCTCGCGCGATGAGATCAAACAAAAGAATGAGGAGTTGCAAAACTACGCTACAGTAGTAAAAAATTCTGCCGATATAATTTGTACAGTTGATGCGCAAACCATGCGTATTATGAGCATAAATCCTGCCGCCGAACAAATACTGGGTTTTAAGCCATCTGAGCTTATTGATGCCAGTTTGGTTGACCGTGTGGTGGAGGGCGATCGCCCGGCGTTTCGTCAAAAACTTGCCGAAGTAATTAAGGACAGGTTAACCTACGCCGTATTTGAGTTTCAGTTTGAAACCTTTAACAAAAATGTGATATGGGGCGAGTGCAGGGCATCATACCGTAACAAAATGCTTTTCCTTAACATCAATGATGTTTCACCGCAAAAAAGCTATCAGCAGCAGCTCATCAAATCAAAAGAAGCTGCCGAAATGGGCAAAAAGATAAAGGAAAACTTTTTGGCCAACATGAGCCACGAGTTACGCACGCCTATCAACGGTATTTTAGGTATAACCAACCTGCTGCGCAAAACGGAAGTGAATGAGCAGCAGATCAACATGCTTAACCTGCTCGAGGTATCATCCCAATCATTGCTTGGCGTGGTGAATGACGTGCTGGATATTTCAAAAATAGAAGCCGGTAAGTTCAGCATTATACGTGCACCGCACAATCTGCACGATATTATTAAATCAGTGTACGGTCTGCTTAAATTCAAGGCCGATGAAAAAAATGTCGAGTTTGTGTTTGATATGGCATCTGATGTGCCTGAGCATGTGATGGTCGACTCGTTGCGCCTTAACCAGGTACTGATGAACCTGCTTAGCAACGCTATTAAATTTACCGAGCGTGGTTTTGTAAAGCTTAATGTTAAAGTGCTCGAAAAAACATCAGGAAGTGCTAAAATTGAATTTTGTATAGCCGATAGCGGCATTGGCATTGCGGCGAATCACCTTTCAAAAATATTTGACTCGTTTGAGCAGGCTGAGGACGATACCTCGGTAAAATATGGTGGCACCGGCCTTGGCCTGGCCATCGTGAAAAAACTGGTTGAGCTTAAAGGCGGCGAGCTAAAAGTAAGCAGCAAGGTTGGCGAAGGCAGCGAGTTCAGGTTTATAAATTGGTACGCACTTGCCGAAATGCCTAAAGAAAAACAGGTACGCAGGCCAACTGAAAGCCTGTTGCCATTCAATAATGTACATGTTTTGGTTGCCGAGGATAACATGGTTAACCAGTTTATGATAAGCAAGTTGCTGAAAGATTGGAATATTGTTGCAGATATTGTTGACAACGGCCGCAAGGTGCTTGATAAATTGAGAGAAAGCGATTACGATATTATATTGATGGATACCCATATGCCCGAGATGGATGGCTATCAGGCGGCAAAATCTATCCGTATGGATTTTGAAGGCCCCAAGCGTTCCATCCCGATCATATCACTATCAGCCGCTACGTTAGATTACGAGCAGAAGGAAGCCTTATCCGCAGGAATGGACGATGTGCTTTCAAAACCGTTCCAGCCGTTTCAACTGCACGAAAAAATTAGCAGGCTGTTAAAGAAAAGCCCGGTTAAAAAAACAACTTAGTTTGGCCGGTGCCGGCAATACGGGCCTCGTGCTCAAGCAGCCATTGCTTGCGCCACAAACCGCCTGCATAGCCGGTAAGGCTGCCGTCTGACCCGATAACGCGGTGGCAGGGTACCACTATCCATAAATTATTCTTCCCGTTTGCTGAGGCGATAGCGCGTATGGCAAGCGGGTTTTTCATTTGGTTTGACAGGGTTGCATAACTGGTAGTAGTGCCATAAGGTATTTGCAGCAGTTGCTGCCAAACCTTATGCTGAAACTCGGTACCGGCCTGTTTTATTGGTAAATCAAAATCCTTTCGTTCGCCGGCAAAATATTCATCAAACTGTATAGCTACAGTTTTAAGCAGGGCGGTTTCGGGCTCATTTACTTCCAGTCCTTCCTCATCGCGTATGGATATGGCGCTGATGTAGCCGTCATCATCAGTAATGCGGGCTATACCAAGCGGGGTGCGGTAAAATAAATTCACAGGCATAAGGGTAAAGTTAAAGCTTTTAAAAATGGCGGCAAAAGCAAATCACAAACCTGTGCTTATTATATTTGCAGCCAATGGAACTGATGGATCAAACACTTACCCTGTTAAAAAAGGAGATATTGCTGGAGTGGCGCTCAAAATACGCTTTTAACGGCGTGCTGCTGTACGTGGTATCAACAGTGTTTGTATGCTATATAGCCTTTAGCCTGAGCGCCGGTTTTGCAGGCAGCAGCGGTTACCCCATAGTTTGGAACGTGCTTTTCTGGATCATCATGCTGTTCGCCTCGGTAAACGCCATCGCTAAAAGTTTTGTGCAGGAAAGCCGCGGGCGGTTGCTCTACTATTATTCCATTGCAAGCCCGCAGGCCATAATTCTGTCTAAGATCATCTACAATATGTTATTAATGGCTTTGTTAAGCACGTTGGCCATCATCGTATATGTGGTTTTTTTTAAAAATGTGGTTGGCGATCCATTGTTGTATTTTACTTCGGTGATCATCGGCAGCATCAGCTTTTCAACGGTATTCACCATGATCTCGGCCATCGCCTCAAAGGCGGGCAATAATGGTACGCTGATGGCCATATTAAGTTTTCCGGTCATCATTCCGGTAATACTCATCCTTATACGTTTCAGTAAAAATGCTATGGATGGGTTAGATCGCAGCCTTAACTATGGGCACATGGGCGCTTTGGCCGCAATAAACGCTATCGTTATCGCAACATCGCTGTTGTTATTCCCTTATTTATGGCGCGATTAAAATATTTTACTTCATACCTCATTACCATTCTGCTTGTTGGGCTATACCATACGGCCATGGCGCAGGATGGTACCATTACGGGTAAAATAACCACGGCAGGCGGTAAGCAACCCCTGGCAAAGGCAAGCGTATTTTTAAACAATGCCACTTTTGGTACCACCTCGGCTGATGATGGTACCTATACCTTGCGTGGGGTAAAACCCGGCCAGTACCAGTTAGTAGTTACCAGCGTGGGCTACCAGGAAGATGTGCAAACCATTATGGTAAGCAATAAAACCCTTACGCTGGATATTGATCTCCGCCAAAAATCAATGATGCTGCGCGAAGTGGTGATCATGACGGATGCCGACTGGAAAAAAAACTACGAGATATTTAAGCAGGATTTTATAGGCACGTCCGAAAATTCAAAAAAGTGTTACGTAGCTAACCCGCGCGTGGTAAGCCTGAGCTACAAAAGCTCAAAAAAAACATTAGAGGCTTATACCGATGAGTTTTTAGTGGTAGAGAACCGGGCGCTGGGCTACCGCGTGAAATACATGATCAATGATTTTAAGACCGATAAGCTGAACGGCATAGTATCATACGAGGGCAGGGCTTTGTTTGAGCAATTGCCCGGCAGCGAATCGCAAAAGCAAAAATGGCGCGAAAAACGTAAGGAGGCTTATTATGGTTCGGCCAAACACTTTTTCCGTTCGGTGTATTCAGATACATTTGAGGAGGATGGCTTTATTGTTAAGCCCTTTGTGCGCGAGATGAACCCGGCCCGGGCACCCGAAGAGTTGATACAGCGCAAGATCAAACAATTCAGTACAACCAACCGCGACTCGGCGAACTACTGGATCAACATGTCAAACATGCCCAAATATTACCACGAGATGCTGGGCAAAGAGGCGTTAAAGCTTAACCAGTTCTTTTTTAAAACCAATGACCCCGGGATATTTGGCATGGGGGTTAACAAGTATATGTTGTACGTTATCTACACCAAAAAACATGAGGAAACCAATTTCAGGGATTTGTACCGGCCGCTGGATATGGAGAATTTTGAAACCAGTGTAATGACCTTCTCCAAACCCGTGCTTTATTTTGATATGAACGGTCGTGTATTGCAGGATCCGCCCATGCTGGAGGGCACGTGGTCAAAAGCCAAGCTTGCCGAGCTGCTGCCGCTTGATTATATGCCCGGAGATTGATACAACATCATTAAAACGACGGAAAAGTTACCCTGCGCCGACAAGGCAACGGCCAAAGTTGTAGATTAAAAATTACTACATTTGTCACCACAATATATTTTATGAGATTTATTTATCAATCGTGGTGGAAGGTATTGGCGGTATTGCTGGTATTGTTTACCATCATTGCCGGATTTTTAATTACGGTACCACGTTTGCCAATAGTGCACGAAACGGTTAGAAACACATTTTTTCATGTGCCTATGTGGATGGCCATGTTCATCGTATTTATTATATCGGTTGTTTACAGTGTTAAATACCTCCGTTCGGCAAATCCAACACATGATCTGATCGCTGTTGAATGTGTAAACGTAGGGGTATTCTTTTTTGTACTCGGGTTAATAACCGGTATGATATGGGCCCGCAATACCTGGGGCGAATATTGGAGTAACGACCCTAAACAGAACAGTGCGGCCATTGCTTTTTTGCTGTATTGTGCTTACCTGGTGCTACGTAATGCTATTGATGAAGAGCAAAAACGTGCCCGTATATCAGCCATCTATAATATTTTTGCTTTCCCGGTGATGATTGTGCTGATTATGGTATTGCCCCGAATGACGGATTCATTGCATCCGGGTAATGGAGGTAATCCTGCCTTTAGTAAAATTACTGATAACAACGTTCGTATAATTTTATACATAGGTTTTATTGCCTGGAGTTTAATGGCTGTTTGGATAGCCACCCTGCGCTACCGCATCCGTTTAATTGAATACAAACAGAATTCCCTTGATTAATGATGAAGAAGATATTATCCCTCATAGTTTTACTGCTGAGCTTTACCGCCGTTTTTGCGCAAAATGGTGCCGATATTGAAATGGCCGATACGCTGCGCAGCTCTGGTAAAATATACGTTGTAGTGGCTACTTTGGCCATTATTTTCGTCGGTTTGGCCATTTATCTGTTCGCTATAGATAAAAGATTAAAAAAAGTCGAAAACGAAAAATAGTTCAAAAAATTAGCCTGTGTTGTTTAAACATTGGTTTAATTAGGTTGTTATGTAGTGTAGGCAAAACACTATGCGTTTTGACATTTGCAGTTGTGCTAAAATTTGTGTCAACTTTGCGCATATATTAACACCCAATTATTTACTCATACAAATATTTTTATGTCAGATAATTCGATTTTAGCTCAGGATACCCACTTTTTTGGGGATGTATGCAAAAATTTTGATTACGCCGCTAAATTTACCAAACACGATGCCGGCCTGCTCGATCAGATCAGGTCATGCAACAGCGTTTACCGTTTTCGTTTCCCGATACGCCGTGGCAATGGCTTTGAGGTTATTGATGCCTGGCGTGTAGAGCACTCTCATCATCAATCGCCAACCAAGGGCGGTATACGTTACAGCGAATTTGTAAACGAGGACGAGGTGATGGCCCTTGCCGCGCTCATGACCTACAAATGCGCCATAGTAAACGTACCGTTCGGTGGCGCTAAGGGCGGTATCCGTATCAATCCCAAAAATTACAGCGTACAGGAGCTGGAGAACATAACCCGCCGTTATACGGTAGAATTAATCAAAAAGAACTTTATAGGCCCCAGCATTGACGTGCCCGCACCTGATTACGGTACCGGCGAGCGGGAAATGAGCTGGATAGCCGATACCTATGCCACCATGAACCCCGGCCAGTTAGATGCTATGGGTTCGGTAACCGGCAAGCCGATTGCCTTACATGGTATACAGGGCCGCCGTGAGGCTACCGGTCGTGGTGTGGCCATCGCCATACGCGAGTGTGTTGGCGTTGCTGAGGATATGCAGAAACTGGGCTTGCCTACAGGTATTGCCGGCAAGCGCATAATTGTGCAGGGCCTGGGTAACGTAGGTTTTTACACCGCCAAGTTTTTACAGGAGTACGGCGGTATTATAGTAGGCATTTGCGAGTTTGAAGGTGCTATCTACAATGCTGACGGCTTAGATGTGGAGGCCGTATTTCAGCACCGCAAAGCAATCGGATCAATATTAGGTTATGCCGGTGCCAAACAGGAATTCAAAAACTCAGGTGAAGGCCTGGAGCAGCCATGCGATATATTAGTACCTGCCGCTTTAGAGAACCAGATAACTGCTGAGAATGCAGGCCGCATACAAGCCAAGATAATTGCTGAAGGTGCAAACGGGCCAACTACGCCGGAAGCTGAGGCGATATTTTACGCCAAAGGCGGCATCATCATCCCTGATATGTATGCCAACGCAGGTGGTGTAACCGTATCGTACTTTGAGTGGTTAAAAAACCTTTCGCACGTGGCCTTTGGCCGTATCAACCGCAGGTTTGAGGAAAATAACAACCTTAACCTGGTGAACATGATCGAAGGCATCACCGGTATTTCTTTAACCCCAACACAGCGTGCAACCATCGTTAAAGGTTCGTCAGAACTGGAGCTGGTTAACTCAGGTTTAGAGGATACCATGATCCGCTCATACCACGAAATTCGTGAAACTTATAAGTTAGAAAAGATTGATACCTTGCGTACCGCGGCTTTTGTTGGCGCTATCAACAAAATTGCCGTATCATACCAAAACCTGGGTGTTTGGCCATAACTAATAAGCAAAGAAAATATATATCAGCGCCGTTGCAGGTTTATGCAACGGCGCTTTGTTTTTACCTGAAATTATAACGTGTGTATGATATAATTGCCATTAGTTTCATTCAGATTTGCAACTCGTAAAAACAAATCGCTGCCTATCAAATTTATATTAAATGAACCATCTGGCTAATTCAACATCACCATACTTACTTCAGCACGTTAATAACCCTGTAAACTGGTACCCCTGGGGGCCGGAGGCTTTGCAAAAAGCAAAGGATGAAAATAAGCTCATACTGGTAAGCATTGGCTACTCGGCCTGCCACTGGTGCCATGTAATGGAGCATGAAAGCTTTGAGGACGAGCAGGTAGCCGCCGTTATGAACGAGTACTTTGTTTGCATTAAGGTTGACCGTGAGGAACGCCCCGACGTTGACCAGATATACATGAGTGCCGTACAACTGATGACCGGCCGTGGCGGCTGGCCGCTTAACTGCATTTGCCTGCCCGATCAGCGGCCTATTTACGGCGGTACCTACTTCCGTAAAAATGAGTGGACATCATTACTTTTTAACCTGGCCGATTTTTATAAACAAAAACCACAGGAAGCGGAGGAATACGCGGTTAAACTAACCGAGGGTATCAATCAATATGAGTCGGTTGATTTTATTGAGAAAACCGAGGATGAGTATAAGCTGAAAGATCTGCAAACCATTATCAATAACTGGAAAAAGTATTTTGATAATGCAGAGGGCGGTTTTGGTGCCGCACCCAAGTTCCCGATGCCTAATAGTTGGATCAGCCTGCTGCGCTACGCGCATCTGAGCAAGGATGCCGAGGTAACAGCCGCCGTTGATCTGACACTGAAAAAGATGGCTTACGGCGGGATATATGATCATGTGGGCGGTGGTTTCGCCCGTTACGCGGTTGACGGGCACTGGCATGTTCCGCATTTTGAGAAGATGCTGTATGATAATGGTCAGTTGTTAAGTTTATATGCCGAAGCTTATACCTGGAAACCTGAACCGCTTTACAAACAAGTGGCTGCCGAAATAACTTCGTTCGTATTACGCGAACTTACATCAGAAGATGGCGGCTTTTACTCTGCACTTGATGCGGACAGCGAAGGGATAGAGGGCAAGTTTTATACTTTTACCAAAGCTGAATTATCTGGCATATTAGGTGAGGATGCTGATCTTTTCGGTATATATTATAATGCTACAAACGAGGGTAACTGGGAGGAGGAACACACCAATGTGTTTTTCCGTAACCGGGATGATGATGCGCTGTCGGCGGATCTGGATTTGCCGGTTGATGCCTTGCGCCAAAAAATAACGAGCCTTAAACAACGGTTACTAACTGCCCGTGCTGAACGGGTAAGACCCGGATTGGACAATAAGATATTAGCCTCATGGAACGGCCTGATGCTGAAGGGACTTAGTGATGCCTACCGGGCGTTTAACGAGGATAGTTATCTGCAATATGCCTTATCTAACGCTAACTTTATTTTAAATAACCTGCTAACCTCATCGGGCAAACTATCGCGCCTGTATAAAAAGGATGTACCCGGCGGCGATGGGCTGGCTTTTTTGGATGACTATGCCAATGTTATTGATGCCTTTATCGCCTTATACGAGGTGACGTTTGATGAGCAATGGCTAACTGTTGCCCGTAACCTTGCTGATACAGCGATCAGTAATTTTTATGATAAAGCGGGCGGCATATTCTTTTACACCGCCGCGGATGATGAAATGCTGATCGCCCGTAAATCTGAAATAATGGATGGCGTTACCCCGGCATCCAATTCAACCATGGCGCGTAATCTTAAAAAGCTGGGCTTGCTGTTTGATGATGAGCGATACCATGAAATATCGGCACAACTGCTGCGTAATATCATGCCTTACCTGGGTAAATATGGCTCGGTATATTCAAACTGGATAGCGCTGCTTACTGATGAAGTTTACGGTGTTTACGAGGTTGCTGTAACCGGAAGCGGTTTTGAAAGCTACCGCCGCGATATTGAAAAAAAATATATTCCTAACAAAATAATGTTGGGCGGCACCGCAGGAAGTTTACCTTTGCTGCAAGGGAAATTTGGGGATGAAACACAGATTTTTATATGCCGGGATAAAACCTGCGGCCTGCCATCCCTAACTGTTAACGAGGCTTTAAAACAAATTGAAGCCTGATTACTTATACTAAAAACGACTATAATGAAAATTGAACCAAAGCACGTAGTATCATTAACATATGATTTATATGTTGATAACGATGGTACCGAAGAAAAAGTAGAAAGCGCGACCGAGGAGCAACCACTTACCTTTTTATTTGGCGCAGGCCAGATGTTGCCAAAATTTGAAGAAAATTTAAGTAGCCACTCAACCGGTGATACTTATGAATTTCGCCTGAGTGCTGAAGATGCTTATGGTGAATATGACGAAGAAGCTGTAGCCAATTTGCCTAAAGAAATGTTTGAGGGTACTGAAATTCCTGAGATTGGCAGCGTTATTCCGCTACAGGATAACAATGGCAACCGTTTTCGCGGCCAGGTAGTATCAGTAGCCGAGGATGCCGTTATTGTTGATTTGAACCACCCTATGGCAGGGCAGGAGCTGCACTTTAAAGGTACTGTACTTAACGTACGCCCGGCAACCGAAGAAGAGTTATCTCATGGTCATGCCCATGGTGCCGACGGCCACCACGGTCACGAATAAAATTATTTATTTTAATAACAAAGGCGCTTAAAGCGCCTTTGTTATTAAAAGTATATTCGTCCACGGCTATCAAAGCGGCAGGTAATAATAACGGTCATGCCTACATTGTTGCCGTTTTTTGAAGCCGGTAAAAATACCTTGTCCTCTTCGGATAATGTGTCGAGCGGCATATCGGCTACCTTATTGATAAAACCACTTGGCGATACAACACGTATCTTAAAATCGGCAAGGCGCCCGCCGGGGCTAACCAGCAGTTCAACCACACCGGTCAGTATTGAATAATCTATTACTCCCAAATCAGGCGGTACAGCAATTTGCTTTACGTAGGCCATATAACCAAAGTATACGCTGCCCGGTTTTATCGGGGCTGTTATGGTATCAGTAGGCTTTATTTCATCGTCAATTACATAGCGTACGGCACGCATGGTATCAACCGGCGATGAAAACATAATAGCATGTTTGCCATAATCATAGTTTTGCAGCAGTATGCCTTTTTTGCTGTAAAAATGCCATACACCTACACGTTTGCCACGGTTGTAGCGGCCGCTGGCAATGGCTATCTTTTTTTTATAGATAGCCTGATATAGCCCATGCCTTACTGACGGACTATCGGCCAGTACAGCATATCGCTCCTGTACATCCTGTATCAGCTTTTCATCCTTGTTTTGCGTTACCTGGGCATAGGTGTTTAATGCTACAGCGCATAGCAAAAGTGTAAATAAGTGTTTCATTACCTATATAGATTCAAAATAGGAGTTTAGGTTTATTCTCTCAAAAATTAATTCTTGTTATCCACGGCGACCACCGCCGCCACCACCACCGCCGCCGCGGCCACCACGGTCAAAGCCACCTTCACGGCGTTCGCCCCGCCCGCCGCCCATACCGCGGCCGCCCGCAAATTTGCGGAAACGGTAGCTAAAAGTAAATAAAAAGTACCGGCCCAAACGGTTGGTTCGCGAGTCGACAGTAACGTTGCCGTTCACGGTACGGCTGATGCCGGTATTCTGGTTAAGCAGGTCAAACCCCTGCAGCCTGAACGAGGCCGAATTTTGCGCCAGAAACTGGTACTCTACATAAGTACTGATGATGGCCGGGTTAACACTGCGCGAGCCAAAGCCGCTGTTTATTTGTTTGGATACATTGTAACCTAATATCCAGCCATCAAAAAAATAACTACGGCCATCAAGCCCTATATTCCATGTGTTAACGTTGCGGTTAAGTGGGCGTTCATCATTAGTTAAACTGTTTTTTGAGGTGTTAATGCTATAGCTGCCGCTTATCTCGGTATCCATCACGCTGTCAATATCCGCGCGAAATTTCAGCCCCTGGGTTAATACAAGGTTTTTTACCAGGTTGCGCTCACTTTCAATAAATGTTACCTGGTTATTGTAATTACTGCTGCCGTTTAATGATACCGTGAACGATTTATTGGTAAACGGCTTGGTAGTAAAAGCGTAATTACCGTTTATTGAATAAAAGCCATCAGTATTAAGGTAGCGGGTTTCCTGTATCAACCTGCCCGTGCTTTGAGTTGCTGACGTATCATCAAGCCGTACCGGTTTGGTGTTTGATACGATGTTGTTAGCGGTAGTGTTGTAATCCAGATTAACAAATAACGAGTTACCGCTTTGCACATTAAACTGGTTAAAACGCAAGCTGTATCGCATGTTAAACTCGGGTTTCAAATCAGGGTTACCATAAACACGGTTTTGCGGGTTTGAAAGGTCGGGCTTAGGCTGTAACTGGTAAAAGCTTGGCTGCTGGTTTGATCCGTTAAAATTAAAGGTAAGCGTGCGGTTAGGCGTAAACTTGTATATAAAATTAGCGTTAGGTATATAATTCACCGTATTGCGCGATGTGCGCGTTCCCTGAAACTCGCCCTGTAAAGTTGTGGGCTGAAAACCCATACCCAAAGTAAAGTTGTATTTGGTTTTTATGCTCCGCAAATTCAAACCAAAACGATTGTTAATGAACTGGTAGTTATAAACCGTACTCAACGAGTCGACATAAGTGAGTTCATTGGTATAAGGGTTAATGCGGTAGTTAAAACGGTCGTTCTTGTTATCAGTATAGTTATAATTGTAATTAGCCTCTAAAAACGTAGTTTGGCCAAGCGGCTCGGTGTATGACAGGCTTGCCCCAAAACGGTCTGTTGATCCCGCGGTATTTATTTGCTGATAAATAGTATCGCGCAAGCTGGTTTGTTGATTTTGGGCATTATATAGGTCCTGCGCGCTATTGGTATTGTCAGACGAGTTGAAGTTCAGGTTGATACTAACGTTACGCCCTTTTTTCTTAAAACGATGGTTAAACAAAAAGTTACCCCCATAATTAGGCGAGCGGTTGCTGCTGTTGTTGTATTGCTGGCCAATATCGGTAATGCCGTTACGGTTATTGATAAAGTCGAGCTTATTATCACTGCCTGATGTGCTGATGTTCAGGTTAGGGCTTATCTTAAAAAAGTTAAGTGTATCCGGCTTAAATTCCAGGTTAAAGTCAACATGGTGGCTGGTGTTCCAATTGGTGTTGTTGCTTTGGTTGTTACGGGTAATAGCGCCCGAGGTATATAACTCTTCCCTAAGCGATGAGGTGATGGTATTACGGTCGTTATCATCAATACTGTAGCGGCCATCAAACTTAATTTTTTTGCCAAATTCATCGCTAAAGCGCACCTGCCCGGAGCGTTGCGTGTTGGTGCCGTTCTGGCTGCCATCGGTATTGTTAAAATTACCTAATACCGATATCTGCTGCTGATCATTAAAATGATTGGCAAACACGCGGGTGTTAAACCTTTCCTCATTACCAACACCGGCGTTTACCCGACCAAAGTTACCAACGTTACGGTTCTTTTTTATGGTGATGTTCAATATTTTAGCAGGTTCGCCGGTTTTAATGCCGGTCAGGTTTGCCTGGTCGCCGTAATCATCAATTACCTGTATGTTTTCTACAATGTCGGCAGGCAAGTTTTGGGTAGCGAGTTTTGGATCGCCGGCAAAAAAGTCTTTACCGTTTACACGCACTTTGGTAACGGCCTTACCGTGCGCGTTAATGTTACCATCCTTGTCTACCTCAATACCCGGCATCTTTTTCAGCAGGTCTTCAGTAGGCGAGCCATCGCGCACTTTGTAGGCAGCGGCATTATACTCCACCGTATCCTGTTTTATAGTGATGGGTGGTTTTAACGCAGTTATATTTACTATGCCGAGCAGGTTAAACTGTGTTTTAAGTTTAATGGGTTTTAAATTGGCCGATGCCGCGTCGGTAAGTTTATAATCACCCTTAAATATTTCATAGCCAATGCCGGTTACCGTAAGTTTAAAAGTGGTGCTTTTTACTGCCGGAAATTTGAATTTGCCCTCCATATCGGTAGCAACGGTAACACTATCAGTAGGGGTAACCAGCTTTACGCTGATGCCGGGCAGGGTAACGTTCGTGCTGTCAATCACGCTGCCTGTAACCTCACGGCTGGTTTGCGCATGTGCTGTAAAGTATATTAATAGGGCTAAGGTGATAAGTACAAGTTTTTTCAATTGGCAAAAGGGGTTAAAGTTCTGTATTTGACGTTGAAGATAACCCATAGTTTAACAGCCTTGCCTGTTGTAATATAAATGTTGCAGTAAATTAAAGGCAAAGGCAATTAAACCCTGAAATGTGCGTTAAAGGGTATATCTCTCAGCAAGTATATTCACGCGGGTTGTAAGATTTTTACATTAGTGTGATAAATTATACTTACCTTCCCACTTTCCTAATAGTTTAAAAAATTAAATCCATTTCAAATTTATGGCCTTTATTCATACGGTACTTGAAGCACCTGCATACGGTTGGCAGGATAGCGATGGTAATCTTTCAAAACCTTCGCCGACCGAAATTCTAAAAGCATTTGCAAGCCGCATGAATGTTTTTAAAAACCGCCGCAACTGGCTGCCTTTAATGAGCTGGCTGATGGTTTTGGCGTTAACACCTTTCTTTCTGCTTTTTATATTCAAATATTTTAGCCTTAAACTGCTGCTTATCACCTTTTTATATAGTATGGTGGTAATGGGTACGCATGGTACAATATGGTACCACCGCTATTGCACCCACAGGGCTTTTAAGTTCCGCAATAATTTTTGGCGTTTTGTTACACAAAACCTTACACTCAAAATTATTCCTGAAGAAATATATGTGATCTCGCACCACGTGCATCACGCGCTGTCTGATCAGCCCGGCGATCCATATAACGCTACCGGCGGCTTTTTATACTGTTTTTTGGCCGATGCCAATCATCAGCCTATAAACCGTAACATGAGCGAGAGCGATTACAACCGCTGTGTAACCCTGATGAAGCATACCGGCGTAAAAGCCAACACTTATGCCCAGTATAAAAAATGGGGCACTGTAGCTAATCCGTTTTATACCGTAGCCGGTGTATTGTTAAGCTGGGGTTTTTGGTTCACTGTATTTTACCTGCTTGGTGGCATAGCTTTAGCTTGCGCTTTACTTGGCGCTGCCGGTTTTTGGGCGGTAGGTGTACGTACCTTTAATTACGAAGGCCACGGCAAAGGTAAGGATATGCGACGCGAAGGTGTTGACCATAACCGTAACGACATGTCGGTTAATCAGCTTTGGCCTGGTATTGTGGCAGGCGAGTGGCATAATAACCATCACCTGTTTCCAAAAAGCGCGCGTTCGGGCTTTAAGCCATACCAGGTTGATATGGCCTGGTACTATATAAAGGCTATGCACTTTTTAGGCGCGGTAACTTGTTACAACGATTCAAAGAAGCGCTTTTATCAGCAGTATTATAAACCGGTACCGGTGCCTGTGGTAGATAAGATATGCCCAAAAACAGGGCTCCTCCTCACCGAAATATAAGAATATAATACAGCCACCCGCAAGGTGGCTTTTTTTATGCAGTCAGTTTTACAGCTATAAAGTTTCAATTTACCACGGCAATGGTTACTTTAGTAGGGCAGATGCCGTTATGATGGGTTTGTGTTTTGCGGTGCCTGTATCAAACCAATTATATAATGAACAATTCCAGGAGAAATTTTTTAAAGGGTGCCGCTGTATTGGCTGCCGCCTCGGCCATACCGGGTAACCTGTTAGCCGCCGATAATAAGCTGCAGCGCACCGTTTTGCAGCTCTATTCGGTACGTGATGAAATGCGTGCCGACCCGAAAGCTACGCTTAAACGCCTGGCCGAACTGGGCTACCGCCACGTAGAACATGCCAACTATGCCGACCGTAAATTCTATGGTTTTACCGTAAAGGAGTTTAAAGCCATATTGAATGATAATGGCCTTACCATGCCAAGTGGCCACACCACCATGGCGCGGCAGGATTGGGATACTTCTAAAAACGATTTTACTGATAAATGGAAACAGACAGTTGAAGATGCCGCCGTTATTGGCCAGCGCTTTGTGATCAGCCCGTCATTATCAGGCGCTGCCATGATGGTTGATGAAATGAAGCCTTATATGGATCAGTTTAACAAATGCGGCGAGCTATGCAAAAAGCATGGCATGAAATTCGGCTACCATAACCACGATTTTGAATTTGAACAGCGCGTTGGCGGTGTACTTTTGTTTGATTTTATGCTGCAAAATACCGATCCGGCGCTGGTTGCACAGCAATTGGATATGGGCAATATGTACATGGCGGGTGCCAACGCGATGGATTATATCAAAAAATACCCAAACAGGTTTGAGCTGATGCATGTGAAGAACATGATCAAAGTAGGCGATGAAAACGGTAAACCCAAATACGAGAGCTGCCAGCTTGATAAAGGCTTACTGCCATTAAAACAGATACTTAAAGCCGCCCGTAAAACCGCCGGAACATCATATTTTGTGATAGAGCAGGAAGAATACCAGGGTTTGGGCCAAAGCGAAAGTGCGGGTATCGATCTGCAGGTGATGAAAAAATGGGGCTATTAGTAACTTATTTATCGCATAATACTTTTTTAATAATAAAGTTATTATGTTTGAAAAACACGGCTTATCATAGCCGAACCTAAGTTTAGCGCCCTGTTAGCGTTAAATTATCAATACTGATAAAAAGTTTTAATGGACAGAAGAGTTGCAATAAAAAATCTGGCATTGGTATTAGGCGGAGCTACGCTTTTTCCGAAGGATATACTTGCGGGCGGCAAAAACCTCATTCAGCTAAACAATTTGAGCATCAGCCCGGCGCAGGAGAAACTGCTGGCTGAGGTTGCCGAAACTATCATTCCTAAAACTACAACTCCCGGCGCCAAAGATATGGGCCTGCACCTGTTTGCACTGCTTATGCTTAACGATTGTTATGGCAAGCAGGATCAGCAGCAGTTTACCGAAGGCTTAAAACAATTTGCCGCCATCGTTGCAAAACAGAGTGCCAAACCATTCGCCCTGTGGCCGCAGGCGCAGCGTGAGGCGCTGTTGCTTTCTATCGAACAAAAAAACGATCTCCCTGCCGAACTGAACAGGTTTTACCGCATTACCAAGGATAAAACAGTGCAGGGCTATACGCAATCAAAATATTTCATGACAAAAAAGGTGGTTTACGAACTTGTGCCAAGCAGGTACAACGTGAACGTGCCTGTTAAAACTAAAAATACAGCAGTTAAGCATGGCTAATTTGAACATCGACAGCGTTAAGGAACGCACATTTGATGCCATTGTTATTGGATCGGGAATAAGCGGGGGTTGGGCTGCGAAGGAATTGACAGGTAAAGGCCTTAAAACACTGGTGCTTGAGCGTGGCCGCGATGTTAAGCATAATGTTGATTACCCAACCACCAACATGTATCCCTGGGAGTTTAAACACCGTAACGAAATGCCATTGGCCGTACGGGAGGAAAATCCTATTGTTTCACGCTGCTACGCTTTTCATGAGGATGCGGCTCACTTTTTTGTAAAGGATAAGGAGCATCCTTATATACAGGAAAAACCTTTTGACTGGATACGTGGCTACCAGGTAGGCGGTAAATCGTTACTGTGGGCACGCCAAACCCAGCGCTGGAGCGACTTTGACTTTGAAGGCCCTGCACGTGATGGCTTCGCTGTTGACTGGCCTATACGCTACGCAGACATTGCACCGTGGTACAGCTACGTCGAAAAATTTGCCGGTATATCAGGCAATAAGGATGGCATTGCCGAACTCCCCGATGGTGAGTTTTTACCGGGTTTTCCTTTAAACACGGTCGAAAAATATTTTAGCGATCACGTTAAAAAAACATATAATAACCGCCACGTCATCAGCGCGCGTTGCGCGCACCTTTCAAAACCGGAGCCCATCCATTTTGAACAGGGCAGGGTGCAGTGCCAAAACCGGGTGCTTTGCCAGCGTGGTTGTCCGTTTGGTGGTTACTTCAGCAGCAATGCCTCAACCATCCCTTGGGCCATGAAATCAGGTAACATGACTTTGCGCCCGTTTTCAGTAGTGCAATCGATTATCTACGATGAAAGCAAAGGAAAAGCTACCGGCGTACGTGTTATCGACACTAATACCAACGAAGTTATAGAGTATTACGCCCGCATTATTTTTGTTAATGCCGCGGCGCTTAATACTAACATGATATTGCTTAATTCTACCTCAAACCGTTTCCCCAACGGTTTGGGTAATGATAGCGGCGTGCTGGGTAAATACGTAGCATTCCACCTGTATACAGCTACCGTTAATGCCGATGTAGATGGCTTTACCGAGTTTAAAACCGAAGGCCGTAACCCTGCCGGCGGCGGCTACATTCCCCGGTTCCGCAATGTTCAAAAGCAGGAAACCGACTTTTTACGTGGCTATGCTGCCGGTTTAGGCGCGTACCGCTCAACCCATACTGATTCATCAGGCGTAGGCAGTAAACTGAAAAACGCCCTGGGCAGTCCTGAACTGGGCGGCTGGAAGGTTGGCTCGCACATGATGGGCGAAACCATACCTAAGGAAAGCAACTACGTAAAGCTGGATAAGGATCAGAAAGATCAATGGGGTATGCCGTTGCTGCGCATCTCGGTTGATTATGATGATAACGACCGCAAAATGACCAATGACTACCTGGAGCAGGTAAGCGAGATGTTTGAAACCGCGGGCTTTAAAAACATCCGTAAAGAAATAACCAAGGGCAAAGCACCGGGTTTGGACATTCATGAAATGGGCGGTGCCCGTATGGGGCACGATCCTAAAACATCCGTACTCAACAAATGGAACCAGGTACACACCTGCAGCAACGTTTTTGTTACTGATGGCGCCAGCATGACATCCACCGCATGCCAAAACCCATCATTAACCTATATGGCATTTACCGCCCGCTCGGTTGATTATGCCGTAAGTGAAATGAAAAAAGGAAACCTTTAAAATCAATTAAGTTAAATAAACTATACATCAGTACTTACCATGACAAAAGAAACTGAAAACAATTCGAGAAGAAGTTTTATTAAAAGCGGGGCGATAGCAGCCGCCTCTTTCATGATTGTGCCACGCCATGTGCTTGGCGGTAAAGGCTTTATAGCACCAAGCGATAAGCTGATTGTTGCCGGCGTAGGTGCAGGCGGTAAAGGTAAAAGCGATATTGCCAACTTTTACAAAAGCGGTAAGGCCGAGATAGCTTACCTGTGCGATGTTGATGATCGTGAAGCGGCAGAATCTGTAAAGAACTTTCCGAAAGCTAAATACTACAAGGATTGGCGCAAACTGCTTGAAAAAGAACACAAGCATATTGATGCCGTTTCGGTTTCAACGCCCGATCATAACCACGCCATTATCGGCCTGGCAGCCATGCAGCTTAAAAAGCACGTTTACATACAAAAACCATTAACCCACGATATTTATGAGGCCCGTATTTTAACTGAGGCTGCTAAAAAATATAAGGTAGTAACCCAAATGGGTAACCAGGGTTCATCAGGCGATGGTGTAAGGCAGTTAAAGGAATGGTTTGATGCAGGCCTGATAGGTGATGTTAATACCATTTACTGCTGGACAGACCGCCCCGTATGGCCACAAGGTATTCCATGGTCAAAAAACAAGGCATCGGTTCCAAAAGAACTGGATTGGGACCTTTGGCTGGGTACAGCTCCTTACAAAGATTATATTGAAAAATTAGTGCCGTTTAACTGGCGCGGCTGGTGGGATTACGGTACAGGCGCTCTTGGTGATATGGGCTGCCACATTATGGAGCCTGCCTTCCGTTTGCTTGATCTTACTTATGTTAAGGATGTACAATCAAGCGTGGGTACGGTTTATACCGACATTTTCAGGAAAGGTTATTTCCCTGAAAGCTGCCCTCCATCAAGCCACATTACCTTAACATTCCCTAAAACCGCCAAAACACAGGGCGATGTTACCGTACACTGGATGGATGGCGGCATTCAGCCTGAAAGACCGGCAGAGCTTGCCCCTAATGAAACATTTGGCGATGGCGGCAACGGTATGCTGTTCATTGGTTCAAAAGGTAAAATGATGGCCGGTACGTACGCGGTTAACCCGCAACTGCTGCCATTGTCACGCACTAAAGAGGCCAATGTTCCGCAAACTGTTAAGCGTGTTAAAGGCGGCGACGAAGGGCACTATGCACAATGGGTTGAAGCTTGTTTAGCAGGTTACGGTAAAATGGAAGTAAGTTCACCGTTTGAGATCGCTGGTCCGTTAACTGAAGCGTTGCTGATGGCCAACCTTTCTATCAGAGGCCATGCTGTTGAGGTAAAGAATGACAAGGGTGAAAGCTCATTCCCTGGTAATGATATTAAACTGATTTGGGATAACCAGAACATGAAGGTAACCAACTTTGATGCCGTTAACCAGTTTGTAAAACGCGAATACCGCGAGGGTTGGAAACTGGGTGTTTAATTACGCCCGTCGCCTGAGCGAATAAATATCTGAGAATATAAACACAACCGATGAAACTGAAATTAGCAATGATTGGCGGTGGGCAGGGTGCCTTTATTGGCGCTATCCACCGCATTGCCTCACGTATTGATGACCATTATGAACTGGTGGCCGGTGCATTCAGCAGCAATGCCGAAAAATCACGCGCCAGCGGCTTAGCACTTGGTGTATCGCCTGAGCGCGCCTACACTTCGTACCAGGAGCTTATTGAAAAAGAAAAGCAACTGCCCGAGGATGAACGCGTACAGGTGATCAGCATAGTAACGCCTAACCACGTACACTTTGAGCCAACCAAACTGGCTCTGGAGAATGGTTTTCATGTGATATTGGATAAACCCATGACCTTCTCGTTAAACGAGGCAAAGGAACTGGAAAAGGTGGTAAAGAGCAGTGGTAAGCTGTTTTGCTTAACGCATACCTACACCGGTTATCCAATGGTTAAAGAGGCAAGGCAACTCATTGCTTCAGGCAAAATTGGTAAAGTACGTAAAGTTTATGTGGAGTATCCGCAGGGATGGTTAAGCACCTTTTTAGAAGGAGAGGACAACAAACAGGCCTCATGGCGTACCGACCCGGGCAAGAGCGGTATTGCCGGTGCCATGGGCGATATTGGTACCCATGCCTTTAACCTGGCTGAATACGTTAGCGGCCTGCAAACCACTAAGCTAAACGCCGATATTAATGTAGTAGTTGAAGGCCGTAAGCTGGATGATGACGGCGCGGTGTTGTTGAAATATGACAATGGTGCAAGCGGCGTGCTTATGGCTACACAAATTGCAGCGGGCGACGAAAATAACGTTAAGATTCGTGTTTATGGCGAAACAGGCGGAATAGAGTGGCAGCAGGACATAGCGAATACATTATTGGTCAAATATCTGGATAAGCCAACCGAAATATGGCGCACCGGCGGCGGTTACACAAGTAGCTATGTAACCGGTAACATGCGTGCGCCTGCCGGTCACCCCGAAGGTTACCTGGAAGCATTCGCTAACCTGTATAAAAATTTCGCCTTAACAGTTAAAGCAACCATTGAGGGTAAAGAAGCAGAGGCCGTATGGCTTGATTTTCCGGGTGTGGAAGAGGGCGTACGCGGTATGGCGTTTGTTGAGAATGTGATCGCCTCGGGCAAATCGGATAAAAAATGGACTGATTTTGTGATCTAAAACCAATAAAAACATATATGAGAACCATTAAAGGACCCGGAATATTTTTAGCACAGTTTGTTGGCCCTAACGCGCCGTTTGATAACCTGAAATCTATTTGCGATTGGGCAAAGGGTTTAGGCTACAAAGGTGTGCAACTGCCAACCAATGATCCGCATTATATCGACATACAAAAAGCTGCCGAAAGCCAAACTTATGCCGACGAAATAAAAGGCATTGTTAACGAGGCCGGTTTAGAGATCACCGAACTTTCAACCCACCTGCAAGGTCAGTTGGTTGCCGTTAACCCGGCTTACGATCAGTTGTTTGACGCCTTTGCGCCCGAGCAATATCGTAATAACCCAAAAGCCCGTCAGGAGTGGGCGGTACAGCAGTTAAAATATGCTGCTAAGGCATCGCAAAACCTGGGTTTGAATGCGCACGTAACCTTTAGTGGCGCGCTGATATGGCAAACCGTTTACCCATGGCCGCAGCGCCCTGCGGGTTTGGTTGATACCGCTTTTACCGAGCTGGCCAAACGCTGGGAACCTATCCTGAACGTGTTTGACGAGCATGGCATCGACCTTTGCTACGAGATTCACCCGGGTGAGGATCTGCATGATGGTATTACTTATGAGATGTTCCTTGAAAAGGTGAACAATCATAAGCGTGCATGCTTATTATACGATCCATCGCACTTTGTGCTGCAATGCCTGGATTATCTGGAATACATCGACATTTACCACGAACGGATCAAAATGTTCCACGTTAAGGATGCCGAGTTTAACCCGACCGGCAGGCAGGGTGTATATGGAGGTTATCAAAACTGGGTTGACCGTGCAGGCCGTTTCCGCTCGTTAGGTGACGGGCAGGTTGACTTTAAGGCTATATTCAGCAAAATGGCAGCTTACGATTTTGAAGGCTGGGCCGTGTTGGAGTGGGAATGTGCCCTTAAACACCCGGAAGATGGCGCGCGCGAAGGTGCCGAGTTCATCAAGAGCCACATCATCCACGTAACCGATCACGCCTTTGACGACTTTGCGTCGGCCGGCGGCGATGAAGCGTATAACAGAAGATTGCTGGGGTTGGAGTAAACCTCACCCAACCCTCTCCATAGGAGAGGGCTTTTTTTACAAGTAGCTTAAACTATACCTATGAAAAAACTCTTTATACTACTTGCCGCAGGGCTGCTATTTGCATCATGCGGTGGTGAAAGTAAAACTAATACCGGGGATGCCGATACCACGGCAGCCGATGGTACAGAAGTAGCCGCTCCTGACTCTGTTGCGGATAACGATACTTTGATCGCTGCCGACAAACCGGTGTCGCCACCGGCTGAAAAGCAAGAGCAGCCAGAACAAACCGAGAAGCCGGAAAAGAAAGAAAAGCCTGAATTGGCTGCCGGTTCGGCAAAGGGTGGTGAGTTGATCAAAGCGAGCGATTGCCTTACCTGCCATAAAGAAGATGTTAAACTGGTGGGCCCGGCTTATGCCGATGTTGCTAAAAAGTACCAGCCAACCGCGGCTAATATTGATATGCTTGCCGATAAAGTGATTGCCGGTGGCTCGGGCAACTGGGGCCAGATACCCATGAGCCCGCATCCTAATGTGTCAAAAAATGATGCAAAAGAGATGGTAAAGTATATATTAGCGGTTAAATAACAATTAAACCAAACAAACCATAAAAAATGACCTTTACTAACCGCTTTAAATTATCAGCCATGATGTTCCTGGAGTTTTTCATCTGGGGTGGCTGGTTTGTTACGCTGGGCACGTATCTTAAATCGCTTAATGCTACTGATTTTCAAAATGGGGTTGCTTATGCTACCCAATCATGGGGGGCTATCATTGCGCCGTTCATTATCGGCCTGATTGCCGATAAATATTTTTCAGCTCAAAAAGTATTGGGCGTATTGCACCTGATAGGCGGTGCGCTGCTATGGTATGCCACAACAATTACCAACTTTGATGGCTTTTACCCTGTAATTTTAGCTTATATGATTGTTTACATGCCTACATTGGCTTTAGTAAATTCGGTAGCATTTAAGCAAATGAAAGATCCGAGCAAGGAGTTTCCGCCAATACGTGTATTGGGTACTTTCGGTTGGATAATAGCAGGCGTTACCATTGGCTGGTTAGGCTGGGAAAAAAGCAACCAACTGGTGCTTACCTTTAAAATGGCCGGTACGGCATCGCTATTGTTAGGTTTGTTGAGCTTTACTTTGCCTGACACGCCTCCGGCTAAAAAGGGTCAAAAAACCACCTTTGGTGATATTATCGGTCTGGATTCTATCGGCTTGTTAAAAAATAAATCGTACCTCACATTTTTCCTGGCATCGGTGGCTATCTGTGTGCCTTTGGCATTTTATTACAACTTTACTAACCGCTTTTTAAACGAGGTAGGTATGGAGAAAGCTGCCGGTATACAAACAGGCGGTCAAATTTCTGAATTATTATTTATGATCCTGATGCCATTGTTCTTTGTACGTTTAGGGGTTAAAAAGATGCTTGCTTTTGGTATGCTTGCCTGGGTAATACGTTATGTGTTTTTTGCATACGGCAATGCCGATACCAATTATTATATGCTGATTGCAGGTATTGTTTTACATGGTATCTGTTATGATTTCTTTTTTGTTACAGGCCAAATTTATACCGATAACCTGGCAGGCGAACGTTTTAAAAGTGCTGCACAGGGTTTTATTACCCTTGCTACCTATGGCGTAGGTATGCTTATTGGTTCTTACATTTCAGGCCCGATAGTAGATCACTGGAAAATAGGTGAAAATGCGCATAACTGGCAATCAATATGGTTGGTGCCTGCAGGTATAGCTGCTGTGGTACTTTTAGTATTCCTGTTGCTGTTCAAAGATAAAAAACACGTTGAAACACAGCCCGGTGTTGATGCCGAGGACGCCGAAATTGTATTGTAATTAAACTAAACGACAAATACTTAATCAAAGTAAATAACAATAAAAAATATTGCACATGACAAACAGACGTATATTTTTAGGTCAGGCCGGTTTACTGGGCGCGGCCATGCTTTTAAGGCCCGATCTGTCATCGGCCAAGGGTGTAAGTAAAGTTGGTTTACAACTTTACAGCCTGCGCGATTACCTGCCAAAAGACGTAAAAGGCGTTACCGAAAAGATTGCCAAAGCGGGTTATAAAGAGGTTGAAACCTATGGTTACTCCAAACAAAATGGGTTTTGGGGTTTAGATGCCAAAGCTTACGGTCAGTTGCTGAAAGCTAACGGACTGGTTTCGCCAAGCGGGCATTACGGTATCGAATCATACTTCCGTGATGGTAGCGATAAAGAGATCAATGAAGCCATTGAGGCTGCTAAGATCATCGGTTCAACCTACGTGATATTACCATGGATGGGCGGCGAACTGATTGATACGGTTGACAAGTGCAAAGCTATGGCGCAAAAATTCAATAAGGCCGGTGAAATGGTAAAAAAAGCCGGACTTAAATTTGGTTACCATAACCACAACTTTGAGTGGAAACCGGTTGGCGATACCTCATTTTATGATGTATTGTTAAAGGAAACTGATGTTAACCTTGTTACCCTTGAGCTTGACCTGTACTGGGTTTACCGTTCAAATCTTGATCCGGTTAAAATGCTTAACGAAAACCCGAACAGGTTTAAACTTGTGCATGTAAAGGATGCCGATAAAGCTAACAAAGAGCTTAACACAGAGGTGGGCAAAGGGTTAATAGACTATAAAGCGATTTTTGCCGCTGCACAAAAAGCGGGTGTAAAACACTTTATAGTTGAGCAGGAAAACTTTACCAATATTGATCCTTACGTGAGCATTGGCGAAAGCATTTCATACGTAAAAACATTATCTATATAAAAAACCAATTACTGTGAATAATAAAACTATACTGACACTGCTGCTTGCTTTTGGCAGCGTATCGGCATTTGCGCAAAACGCCAAACCCGAGGATACCGAGGTTTGGGAGCCTGTACCTAAAGTGGTTACACCGGGAAAAACTACCGCCGAAGCACCATCAGACGCTATTGTGCTGTTTGACGGAAAGAACCTTAACGAATGGGCATCAGCCGATGATAACAGCAAACCCGCTAAATGGGATGTGGCTGGTGGTGCCCTTACTGTGAAAAAAAGCGAAGGGGGCATAGTAACCAAACGTAAATTCACCAATTACCAACTGCACGTTGAATGGCGTGTGCCTGCTAATATTACCGGCACAGGGCAGGGCAGGGGTAACAGTGGTATCTTCTTAGCCTCAATAGGCAAAGGCGATGCAGGTTACGAGTTACAAGTGCTCGACTCATACAATAATAAAACATACGTTAACGGTCAGGCCGGTAGTATTTATAAGCAATTTCCGCCGCTGGTTAACCCAACCCGCAAACCGGGCGAGTGGCAAACCTACGATGTGATCTGGACCGCGCCAACCTTTAACGAGGATGGCAGCGTGAAAACCAAGGCCTATGTTACGGCTTTCCTGAACGGGGTACTGGTACAAAATCATACCGAACTGTTAGGCCCAACCCAATATATTGGCAAACCATCGTACCAAAAGCATGGTGCGGCACCAATTTACCTGCAAGCACACGGCGACCCAAGCGAGCCGCTAAGTTTCAGGAATATTTGGGTTAGAGAGTTATAAGCTTAATATATAATAAATTATTTTAAGGCCATGCGTAAGCATGGCCTTTGTTGTTTATTGCAGATGTACTTAAACACGAGTATAGTTGGCAAACTTAAAATCTTCAGCATTGTTGTTACGCAATACACTGATATGAACCGCCTTCAAAAAAAACTCGAAAAAATCGGTCGCGACCCTAAGGTAACCGCCAAAGCCGTAGGTTTACGTTACGTAACCGATACCATGCCGGGATATACCCGCAAAAAATCAGGCAAGGGTTGGAGTTTTTATGATGCCGATGGTACTTTGGTTAAAGATAAGGAACTGATAGCACGGTTTACCAGGCTGGTAATACCGCCCGCATATACCAATGTTTGGATATCGCCGCAGGAGAACGGGCACCTCCAGTTTACCGGCGTTGATGCCGCCGGGCGCAAACAGTACCGCTATCATCCTGAATGGAATAAGATCCGCAATCAATCAAAATACTATCGCCTGCAAACTTTCGCGGCACATCTGCCCGCCATCCGCGAACAGGTAGACAAAGACCTGGCACGCCGAAACCTCGGTTATGATAAGGTGGTGGCGCTGGTTGTACGGTTAATGGAACTGACGAGCATACGCGTGGGTAATGAATCCTATAAAAAGCTGTACGGGTCTTTCGGCCTAACTACCTTGCAGGATAAGCACGTAAAGATAGAAGGCTCGAACATGCGTTTTGAGTTTAAGGGCAAAAAGGGCGTGTACCAAAAAATATCGCTGCAAAGTAAAAAGCTGGCACGGCTGGTTAAACAATGTCGGGATATTCCGGGTAAGGAGCTGTTTCAGTTTTATGATGACGAAGGTAAACGCTGCACTATTGATTCGGGCGATATAAATACCTACCTTAAAAATATTACCGGTGAGGATTTTACCGCCAAAGATTTTCGTACCTGGGCAGGCAGCGTGAGCGCCTTGTTCGCCTTTAAGGAGGCCGGTGAGTATGATAACGCGACTGACTGTAAAAAGAAGATTGTAAGCGTACTGGATGAAGTGGCCGTAGTTTTAGGTAACACCCGTACCGTTTGCAAAAAATATTATGTGCATCCGCTGGTAATAAAAACTTACGAGGACGGAACGCTCTTTAAATACATTGGTCATTTAGATGAAGATAAAGAAGAAAAAGCGTCTGAACTACGAACCGCTGAAAAGGCATTATTGAGTATACTTGAAAATGAAAAACTGGCGCAGGCCAGTTAAGTTTAGCTATGCACTATATTTACTAATTATACACTAATCACAATTAATTGGCTGCAATAACTACCATTATCACCGGTGCAACATCAGGCATTGGTAAAGAAACCGCGCTCGCGCTGGCTAAAAAAGGGCATGGCCTGTATCTGTTAGTTCGGGATATGGTGCGCGGCGATGAACTGGCCAGGCAACTTACCGAACAAACGGGCAACAAGGAGATATTTTGCGTTAAGTGTGATCTGGCTGATCTGCATAGTGTATATGCCGCCGCGGAGAAACTTAAAAGCAGGCTGTTTGCTATTAATGTGCTTATAAATAATGCCGGTGGAATGTTTCCGCAGCGGGAGGTAAGTAAGGATGGATTAGAGATGACCTTAGCCGTAAACCACTTAGGGCATTTTGCCCTGTTTCATCACCTGTTGCCATTATTAGTGAAAGGGCAGGCCCGTATAATCAGCCTCAGTTCAGAAGCGCATCGTATTGGTAAGGCTAATTTTGATGATATTAACAGTGAAAAGGCGTACTCGCCTATGAAGGTTTATGCTGTGGCCAAACTGTTCAATGTTTATTTCACCAAGTCAGTGGCTGAAAAGTATAAGGATAAAGGTATTACCGCCTTCGCGGTTCATCCGGGCGTGGTAAATACATCGTTTGGTGCAGGTACAGGTGGCATCACAGGCTTTTTGCTTTCGCTGGCCCGGCCGTTTATGATCACTGCCGAACAAGGTGCGCAAACACCGGTTTATTTGGCCACCCAAAGCGGCTTGCATACTAAAAGCGGCATGTATTTTAAAAAGCGCAACCCAGCCAAGGTATCCTCAGCAGCCAATGATGATGCCGCCGGGGAAAAACTTTGGCAACTGAGCGGGCAGATGTTAAAGCAGCATCAGCCTGTGTAACAGTGTTGGTATATTTACGATATCGGGCTTAAAATTTCGGGCGGCTTACTATATTTACTGCTCAATCACACCCTAATATGTTTATCAGCAAAAAAACATTTATCACTATTGGTTTACTGGCGGTTGTTGCCGCTACGTCCATGATGTCGTTTAAAAGCGAAGCACCCGCCGAAGAAAAAAAGTTCAAAAACCTTAAAGTATTACCCAAAAACATTACCGAAGACCAAATGCACGAGGTGATGGAAGAGTGGGAGCATGCCCTGGGGGTGCGCTGTAGTTTTTGCCACGTGCGCGATACAGCCACCCGTAAGATGGATTGGGCGAGTGATGCCAAACCCGAAAAGGAAATGGCCCGCAGCATGTATAAAATGACGGCCATGCTTAATAAAAAATACTTTCATGCCAAAAAGAATGAACTGGGTATGATGGCTGAGGAAGGTGTGAACTGCAATAGCTGCCACAGGGGGAACGCGCATCCGGAAGTTGAGCCTGCAAGCAAAAAAAAGGAATAGTTTAGCTTGCACAATTTAGTGAGATACTATTTAATAAACATCAATTTAGTAGCAAAAAACTAAAACAAGCGGCGTAGTAAACAGGTTATAGTGTTATAAAAGCAGCCCGCAACCAGGCTGCATATTTATCACCAAATATACATCGCCATGGAAAATTACGAAACTTTAGTGGATGCTACTAACGACCTTTTAAAAAGGGGATATACAGCCAATCTGAGTATGGATGAAGACTCAGTAAATGATAAGGAACGCGGCCTTGAAATGCTGCCTGATGAGTTTGAGATAGACGAGTTTTATCGTTTTGAAGGGCCAAGTAGCCCATCAGATACATCGATTGTGTATGCCATCAGTTCCGAAAAATATAACCTGAAAGGTGTTTTGGTAAACGCTTATGGTGTTTATGCCGATAATGCCAGTGGTGCGCTTTTAGCCAAGCTGCACCATAACCAGGTGAGTGATAACTTACACGGTGAGGACAGGCCTAAAGCTTAATGCCCCAAACAGGAGCCGAAATAACAAAATTAAGCTTTACTAAAAAATAGCGACGGATTTAATATCCGTCGCTATTTTGTTTTACGTGCATTGAGTTTTTTTAGTATCATTTTTCCGCGGGTTTGTATGGCGGCAGTGCCGTCGCGCATTAAAAATTCCATTTGGTTGGCAAGTTCATCGGCTATTCAGTTATAACGGTTACAAAGATTGAGCAATGCTTCGGCTGATGAGGCTTTTACCGCTACAAGTATTTCAGGATCTATCAGCCAGTCAAAAAGCTTTTCAACTACCGGTTCCAGGTTAAGTCTTGCTAATTTTTCTTTAACCTTTGCAGATGCCTTTGAGCCGGTAAGCCGTATGATAGTATTGGCATAATGCCGCTGGCTGCTGGGGTATTTAACGTCAGCAAACCGTTGAAACAAATAATGTAATTCATTTATAAGTTCATCAGCATTTGCGATGACGAGGTTCTCCAGCAGCCATGATGCCCTGAAGGCGATATTTTTATCATGATGAAACGTAATATCTATCAGTTCCGGCAACGGAAATTTATGCTCGCGCATAAGTGCTGTGAGCGATAATACCCTGGCTTTGCCAATGGTGGCCGAGATATGTTTAATGAGTTCGCCTTGTGTAAGCATAACGTTAATGCGGTCAATATTACAAAAAACCAACCCAAACGCTTTTGTTAAATTTGTAAATTACCAGGGTAAATATATCTGCACATTTATGTCAAACATCAGCCTGATTATTGAAGAGCGCCCGCGCGACATTGGTAACTTTTTAGTTGGCCGCCTGTTGCCCTTCAGCAGTAAACGCATGGTAGGGCCTTTTATCTTTATCGATCACATGGGGCCTGCCAGGCTGAGCGGTTATCAAAATATTGATATCGCGCCGCATCCGCACATTGGCCTGTCAACGCTTACATATTTGTTTGAGGGCGCTATTATGCATAAGGACGGTATGGGCTCGGAGATGGAGATAAAACCCGGCCAGGTAAACTGGATGACAGCGGGCAAAGGTATAGCCCACTCCGAACGTACGCCCGAATACCTGCGCACATCCGAAAAACAGTTGCACGGTTTGCAGATATGGGTAGCCCTGCCCAAACACCTGGAGCAAATGGAGCCGGAGTTTTACCATGCCGAAGCTGATGTGTTGCCTGAGTGGGAGCATGGCGGTGTAAATTATAAACTGATAGCGGGTAGGTTTGCTGGCAAAGCATCTCCGGTGCCGGTATACAGTCCGCTGTATTTTTTAGAGTTAAAAAGTAACGGCAGGCAAACCGTTAAAATAGGTGCCGAACTTTATGGTGAATGCGGGCTTTATATTTTAGAAGGAAGTATAGAAAGCGAAGGCACAACCTATCAGCCTAAAGAATTACTGGTGGCCAAAAACAGCCGGCTTTGCGAGTTTACCATGGCCGCGGGTACCACCATTTACTTTTTTGGTGGTGAACCTTTCCCGGAGGGCCGCTTTATTTACTGGAACTTTGTGGCCACCAGCCAGGAGCTTATAGAACGGGCTAAGCAAAAATGGCGTGATCAGGAGTTTGCCCCTGTGCCCGGCGAAACGGATTTTATACCATTACCACCCGAGCCCAGGGGACTGAAGTTTAAGTAAGCTTAATCAAAAGCTAAAAAATCATTACTCACCCATTTGTTGTCCATACCAATGCGGCTCCATTTATTTTTTTGCTCAACGATGAATAGTTCCTGCCCTTTGGTATAAGCGCCCACCTTTTCAAACGATGTGCCGGGGCCGGTACGCACGTTGAGCGTGTTGGCTGTAACAGTGGCATGTTTAACCCCGGCGGTAAATTTGGCGGCTACCCAGTGCTGCTGGCTTGCTGATATGCGGTACCAACCGCTTTTCTCCTCGTAAACGCGTAATACGGCACCTAATGTGGCAGCAGCCCTGTCATTTGCCTTAGCGCTCGACGGATCGGGCCTGGTGCGTATATTGAGCGAGCTTGCGGTTACCATAGCGTACTTAATAATTTGCCCTGTTATTTGCGGCGTTGGCTGTGTAAGTACTGCTACCAGGGGCAAAAAATTATTCTCGCAATCGCTTACCTTATTGCCGCCAAAAAAGGCCGTACCGGGGCAGCTTTTATTGTTTTTGGTGCCGTTGTTACGCTGGCCGCTGGTAAGGTCAAACCAATGGTGGTAAACAATTGAATTGGTATTTACCGGTAAGCTAAAGCGGGTACAAAGCTTAGCGGTTATGCGTACAATGGTATCACGCTGTTCAACGGTCATGCTGTCTTTTCCGGTATCAAAGTTCCCCAGGTTTTCTATACAAATGGCATTGGCGTTTTGGCCGGTTATGCAGGCGGGAGATTTTTCAAGCGATCTGCCAGTAAGTATCGCACCATCCGGAAAGGTGGTGAAATGCTGCCCTATGGCCGCCCAGCCGTTATGGTTAATGTGATAATCCTGCATGCCCTTTTGCAGCTCAAAGTGGTTATTGCCTTTAAATAGCTGGTATGAAGGGCTGTAAGTGTGGTGTTGTTGCACGGTGAGTACAGTGCGCGCAACCTTTAACGAGTCTATCCAGGCCTCAAATTCCTGGATATCCATTTTGGTGAATCCAAATTTTGTTGTCATGATGTGTGTTTATGTGAGATCTAAGTCAAAAACAGAAAATATGCAGGGAAAGCCCTGCAAAAAAATTGTTATAAAGTTTGGGTTGGTTACGTAGAAATAGGGGGAGTGAACCGGTATAAAATTGTAATGCTAATATACAAAAAAAGCGCTTTATTACCAAGGTGTAAACACGCTAACCTTACCGTATAAACACGGTTGTTAACGCTTAACATGGGTTAACAAAACCTTAATGCAATTAAGTAACAAGCTTAATAATCAGCGCATAGTTTTGGCGCTTATACATTAAGTTCAAACTATGAAATATCCTTTACTATTTATCTCATTATTGCTGATTGGCTTTACAAGCTGTACAAAAGACGAAACCGCACCTGAAACTGAAAAACCCGAAGAGGAATTTTTTGTGAACGAAAACCCGGCCACTTTTGCCGAGATTGGTTCAATTGATATCGGCGATGTGGGCGCTGCCGAGATCTCGGCGTTCGACCCATCAACCAACCGCCTTTTTGTGGTTAATAACGATGAAACCAAAGGTGAAGTTAACCGCATTGACGTGCTTGACTTCAGCGATCCTAAAAACATGAAGCTGATCCATTCTATCAGTATGCAGCCTTACGGCGGCGCGGTTAATAGTGTAGCCGTTTTTGATGGCAAGCTTGCCGCCGCTATCGAATCAACCGATAAACAGGCCAACGGTAAAGTAGCGGTTTTTAAAACCGCCGATTATACCGAGATCAAAAAGATAGATGTAGGCGCACTGCCGGATATGGTTACCTTTTCACCCGATGGTAAGTTCATCATTACCGCTAATGAAGGTGAACCCAATACTGATTTTACCAATGACCCTGAAGGCTCGGTATCTATTATCGCTGTTGATAATAATTATGCTGTAACCACGCTTAACTTCGCGCCATTTGCAGGCAAACAAACTGAACTTGCTGCCAAAGGTTTCCGCATTTTTGGCCCGGGTGTTACAAATGATTTTGCTAAGAACATCGAACCGGAATATATCACCGTTTCATCAGATTCAAAAACGGCCTGGGTAACTTTGCAGGAGAATAATGGTATAGCCAAAATTAATCTGACTACCAAAACCATTACCGATATATTTCCGCTCGGGTTTAAAGATTATAATGCCGACGGTAATGAGATTAACGTTAGCGATAAAGATGATAATAGCGTAGCCTTAGCTAAATGGAATGTAAAAGGAATTTATATGCCAGATGCTATTGCCCTGGTTGAATCAAATGGCACCCCGTATCTGTTCACCGCTAACGAAGGTGATGCACGTGAGTACGATGCCTTTAAGGAAGCTGAACGTGTAAGTAAATTAAAACTTGATGCTGCCGCGTTTCCAAATGCTGCCGATCTGCAAAAGGAAGGGCAGTTAGGGCGTTTAAACGTTACCAAAACTTTGGGCGATGCCAACGGCGATGGTAAGTATGAAGCACTTTACTCATTTGGCGCCCGTTCTTTCAGCGTATGGAACGGTAGTACCGGTGCGCAGGTGTTTGATAGCAAGAATGAGCTTGACGTTAAGGCCATTGCTTTCGGTGCCAACACTTATGATGACGGCCGCAGTGATGATAAATCAGTGGAGCCTGAAGGTATCACCGTTGGTAAGGTTGGTAACAAAACTGTAGCCTTTGTAGGCATGGAACGTGCTGACGCGGTTGCGGTTTATGATGTTACCGATCCAACCAAACCATCATTCCTGCAATTTTTTAAATGCGGCGATGCGCCCGAAGGTGTATTGTTTATCCCGGCTAAAAACAGCCCTACTAAAAAGAGCTTGTTGGTAGTAAGCAGCGAAAACGATGGTGTAGTAAAAGTATATACGCCAAATACAATCTGATTTTTCCTCAACCTTATACAATTTAACTGAAAATGCCCGCTTTATGCGGGCATTTTTTGTATGCGGCAGCTTAGTTGCGCACAAAGGTTTTTTGGTAACCCAACGGGCTTTTGCCCGTTATCTGCTTAAAGTATTTATGAAAACTGGCAAAGTTGTAAAAGCCGCTTTCATAGCATATCTCCTTAACATTAAGCTGATTATCTATCAGTAGCTTGCAGGCGTGCCCCACGCGTATCTCATTTATAAATTGCGAGTAAGTTTTATGGCTGCGCGATTTAAAGAACCGGCAAAAGGAATTAGGGCTTACGTTGGCAATGGCGGCTATCTCGTCCAGCTTAATTTTATTTTTAAAATTGGCGATGGTGTAGTTGTAAATGGCATTAATGCGGTCTTTCTCAGCCTCCTGAAAGTTGTAATGAAAACCCATGGATGCCAGTGCCTGCCGTTGCGGGTGGCTGCCCAGTGCTGTGATCACCTGCATCAGCAGCATTATTTTAGCGGGCCCTTCGTTTGAGATGATGTTCTCTATCAACCTGCCTATCTGTTCATCCGTGCCGCCGGTTAGCCTGATGCCCCTTTTTGAATTATCCAGCGTATCTTTAATAGCTTTATTCTCGGGCAGGTTTAAAAATACATCGCCCCAAAAGTTATCATTAAAATGTACCACAAATACATCCGCTGTTGATGGTCCTCCGGCAAAGTACTCGTCATCAAACTTCCAGTAATGGGGCAGGTTAGCGCCAACAAGCACTACGTCGCCCGTTTTAAAGTGCTCAATGCTGTCGCCTATAAACTGTGTGCCGCTGCCACTTTTAAAGTACACCAGTTCAGCTTCCTGATGATAATGCCAGTGGCTGTTTACATCGGGTTCCGTATCGCGCCGGGCGCTAAAGGAGTGTACAATATTGGTTGATACTTTTAATAGTTGGGGTTTCATTACTGTTACAATCAGTTTATAAAAATATAAAATAAGCGTAAAATACCTGCTAAACAAAAACTAAACCTTATACAATACAATATCGCTTAATAATAGGATAAAAAACAATAATTTTTAATTTATGTCTTTACCTTTATTTGTAACATTACTTTTATAAAACCTCCCTTTATAACCGGGGTTATTATTAAACCATCCACAAGCACGTGAAAAAATACTGCCTTACTATTGATCTGCATGATGATCCGGGACTGATAGCCGCCTATGACGACTGGCACAAAAAAGTTTGGCCCGAGGTGTTACAGAGTATTACCGGCAGCGGTATTGAAAGTATGGAGATATACCGCTTTGCCAGCAGACTGTTCATGATAGTGGAAGCAAATGATAGCTTTAGTTTTGAGGCAAAGGCAAAAGCTGATGCGAACAATCCTAAAGTACAGGAATGGGAAAACCTGATGTGGAAATTCCAGAAACCCATGCCGCAGGCCAAACCCGGCGAAAAATGGATGCTGATGGATAAGATATTTGAATTGAAGTAAAAACGCTAAAATGCCCGACAGTAATTATATAACTTATATACAAATACACCCCGCCGATAATGTATTGGTTGCCCTTACCAACCTTGCCGTTGGTACGCCTGTACAATTTAATGGCAACAATTTTTCTTTGGTTACCAATGTTGCTGCCAAGCATAAGTTTACTATAAGTAACCTCAACGCCGGCGATGAAATATTTATGTACGGCGTACTGGTTGGTAAAGCAAATCAGCCTATACCACAGGGTAGCGCAATTACGGTTGATAATGTAATACATGCCGCGGGCGAATATCATTTAGGCGATCGTAAAACCGAATGGCACAAACCGGATGTGTCGGCATTTGAGGGGCGCACTTTTATGGGCTATCACCGTGCTGATGGCTCGGTAGGTACAGGCAATTACTGGCTTGTTATTCCGCTGGTGTTTTGCGAAAACCGTAACATCAACGTGCTAAAAGAGGCCCTTACCGAAAAACTGGGCTTTACCAGGCCACGTGGTTATACCAGCGAGGTTGATAAACTGGTTGATATGTACCGCACCGGCCAATCGGTAAAGGAAATATTACAGGCCGACCTTGAATTGACTCCTGAAAATAAATCAGCTAACAAGTTGTTCCCTAATATTGATGGTATAAAATTCATTAATCATGATATGGGTTGCGGCGGCACGCGTATCGACTCGGATGCGCTTTGCGGATTGCTTGCAGGATATATAACACACCCTAACGTAGCAGGTGCTACCGTATTAAGTTTAGGCTGTCAGCACGCGCAGGCCAGTATTTTATGTAATGAAATAGCTAAACGCGATGCTGACTTTAGCAAACCGCTATATATTTTAGAGCAACAGCAGTTGGGTACCGAAAGTACCTTATTGCAGCAAGCCCTGAAGCAAACTTTTGCCGGGCTGATTGAAGCCAATAAGGCCGAAAGGCAACCCGCACCGCTGTCAAAACTTTGCGTGGGTTTGGAGTGTGGTGGTTCTGACGGGTTTTCAGGTATTTCGGCCAATCCTACATTGGGCTATTTATCAGATATACTGGTGAGTCTGGGCGGCAGCGTTATTCTGGCCGAATTTCCGGAACTGTGCGGGGTAGAGCAGGAGCTGAGCGACCGCTGTGTTGATATACCAACGGCCGAAAAATTCATGCACCTGATGCGTACTTACAACGCCCGGGCAGAGGCTGATGGTTCCGGCTTTTACGCCAACCCGTCACCTGGAAATATAAAGGACGGATTGATCACTGATGCTATTAAATCAGCAGGAGCGGCCAAAAAAGGTGGTACATCACCGGTAGCCGCCGTGCTCGATTATCCGGAGAAGGTAACCAAACCTGGTCTTAACCTGCTATGCACACCCGGCAGCGATGTGGAAAGCACTACGGCCGAGGTAGCATCAGGCGCCAACATTGTGTTGTTTACCACAGGCTTAGGTACGCCAACAGGCAATCCGGTAACGCCGGTTATTAAGGTGGCTACCAATACCGCGCTATACAAACGTATGCCCGATATTATTGATATTAACTGTGGTACCATCATTGAGGGTGAAGAAACTATTGCGCAGGCTGCCGAGCGTATGCTTAATTATGTAATAGACGTAGCCAGCGGTAACATCACGCCAAAAGCGGTAAAATTAGGTCAGGACGATTTTATCCCCTGGAAAAGAGGGGTATCATTATAATTATAAACCATGTTCAGTTTACAAAATAAAGTAGCGGTAATTACAGGCGGCGGCAGCGGTATTGGCAAAGCCATATCATTGTTATTTGCCAGGCAAGGTGCCGCGGTACATATTATCGAACTAAATGCCGATGCGGCGGCTGACGTTGTTGCCGAGATAAACGTGGCAGGTGGCAAAGGGCAGGTTCATGCCGGTAACGTTACCGATCAGGCTGCCATAGCTTCGATATTTAACAGCATTGGTAAGGTTGATGTACTGGTGAACAACGCGGGCATTGCTCACGTAGGTAATCTGGAAAATACCAGCGAAGCTGACTTTGACCGTATTTACCAGGTGAACATAAAAGGCGCTTACAACTGTTTATATGCTGCCGTACCATTAATGAAGCAGCATGGTGGCGGCGCTATACTCAATATGGCCTCGATAGCCGCGCATGTGGGTATTACCGACAGGTTTGCCTATTCCATGAGCAAGGGTGCCATCTTCGCCATGACGTTATCCGTTGCGCGCGATTACCTGGCTGCTAATATTCGCTGTAACAGCATATCCCCGGCAAGGGTACATACTCCTTTTGTAGATGGTTTTATCGCCAAAAACTACCCGGATAACCAGGCGGAGATATTTGAAAAACTATCAAAAAGTCAGCCCATAGGCCGTATGGCCAAACCGGATGAGGTGGCCTCACTTGCCCTGTATTTATGTTCAGACGAGGCCGGATTTATCACCGGTACTGATTACCCGATTGATGGTGGTTTTATTACGTTAAATAATTAGATCTGATCTGCATATATGAAATTAATTAGATATGGTGCCGCCGGTCACGAAAAAACCGGTGTACAAATTGAAGGGGTTAACTATAGTACTGCCGGTTTTGGCAACGATTATCACGAGCAATTTTTTGAGAATGGCGGCATCGAAGCACTTGCTGCTTACCTGAAAGATAACCAGGATAAGCTTGAAAAAATTGATGACAACGAGCGCCTGGGCAGCCCTATAGCCCGTCCGTCAAAAATAGTGTGCATCGGTCTTAACTATGCCGATCACGCGCACGAAACCAATGCACCGCTGCCACCCGAGCCGGTGATCTTTTTTAAAAGTACCACCTCACTTACAGGCCCTTTTGATAATGTGGTGATCCCTAAAAACTCGGTAAAAACTGATTGGGAAGTGGAGCTGGCAGTAGTTATAGGCAAAAAAGCATCATATGTTGAAGAAGCTGAGGCTGCTGATTACATAGCAGGTTATGTACTGCATAATGATGTATCTGAACGTGAGTTTCAGTTAGAGCGTAACGGTACCTGGGATAAAGGCAAGGGCTGTGATACCTTTGCGCCAATGGGGCCATTTTTAGCTACGCCGGATGAACTGAGCGACATTAATAACCTTAGCTTGTGGCTAAAGGTGAATGGCGAAACCATGCAAAACGGCAGCACCTCAAACCTGATATTTAACATACCCTTCCTGGTATCATACGTAAGCCAGTTCATGACATTATTGCCGGGCGATGTGATCTCTACCGGAACTCCGGCAGGTGTAGGGCTTGGCTTTAAGCCGCCTGTGTACCTTAAACCCGGCGATGTGATGGAGTTGGGTATTGACGGATTGGGCTCATCAAGGCAGCAAGTGGTAGCGTATGAAAAAAATTGATTCGCACCAGCATTTCTGGTTGTATAACCCGGTAAAGGAAGCCTGGATAACCGACGATATGGCGGTGATTCAACGCGATTTTTTACCGGCTGATGTGTTTGAACTGTTGCAGTATAATAATATTGATGGCTGCATAGCGGTACAAGCCGACCAGAGTGAGGCGGAGAATGAATTTTTATTAGACCTTGCTAAAACAAACCCTTTTATTAAAGGTATTGTTGGCTGGATTGATCTGCAGGCGGAGAATATTGAAGAAAGATTAGCTCACTATCAGCAGTATGAACTGGTAAAGGGTTTCAGGCATATTGTACAGCCCGAGCCGGAGGGATTTATGCTTACGCCTGAGTTTAAACGAGGTATATCAAAACTGGCCCTGCACGGATATACTTATGATATCATCATAGGTAACATCCAGCTAAAAGAGGCTATTGAATTGGTAGCCGGATTTCCGGAGCAAAAGTTTGTGGTCGATCATCTGGCTAAACCGAATATCAAGTCAGGAGAAATTGATGGATGGAAAAAAGACATTCAAACAATAGCATCCTTCAAAAATGTATATTGCAAAATATCAGGCTTTTGTACCGAGGCTGATTGGTATCACTGGAAGCTGGAGGACATTGTTCCATACCTTGATGTGGTTTTCGCCGCATTTGGCACAGATAGGGTAATGTATGGGTCAGACTGGCCGGTGAGTTTACTGGCCGGTGGCTATAACCGGGTTATACAAAGCCTGAAAACGTATGTGCAGCAACTTACCCCGCATGAGCAGGATTTGTTTTGGGGCGGTAATGCTGCCGATTTTTATAATTTAGATATATAAAGCTGAACCTTGATGGATCTGCAACTTAAAGATAAAGTTATTATAGTAACCGGCGGAGCCAGGGGCATAGGTAAGGGCATTGCTTTGGTATTAGCCAAAGAGGGTGCCACAGTAGCCATTGTTAGCCGTACCGAAGGCGAGAACCTGAAAACGCTTGCCGAAATTGAAGCGGCAGGTGGCAAAGGCTTTCAGGTTGTGGCCGAGCTGTCAGACCCTGCTGCCAGCAAGCAAGCCATTGATGCTGTTGTTGCTGAATTTGGCCGTATTGACGGGCTGGTGAACAATGCCGGTGAAAATGATGGTGTGGGGCTGCAAAACGGCAGTTACGAAAAATTTATGCAATCGATGCACAAAAACCTGGTGCACTATTATATGATGGCGCATTATGCTATCCCTTACCTCATCAAATCGCAGGGTAGCATTGTGAACATCAGTTCCAAAACTGCCGATACAGGGCAGGGAGGTACATCGGCCTATGCGGCATCTAATGGTGGCCGTAACGCGCTTACCCGCGAATGGGCGGTTGAATTATTGCCGCATAACATCCGTGTAAATGCCGTAGTTGTTGCCGAGTGTTATACCCCGCTTTACGAGCGCTGGATACAAACACTTGATAATCCGCAGGAAAAACTAAAAGAGATCACCTCGAAAATACCACTGGGTAACCGCATGACCACTACCGAGGAGCTGGGCAATACGGTAGCGTTTCTGTTATCACCGGTATCGAGCCATACCACCGGGCAATTGATCTATGTTGATGGGGGATATGTGCATTTAGACAGGGCAATATCATAAATATTTGTGCAGATGAAAGTCGGGTTATTTGTTCCGTGCTATATAAACCAGTTTTACCCCAAGGTAGCTATTGATACACTGGAGCTTTTGGAAAAACTGGGGCTTGAGGTAGGTTATCCGCTAAACCAAACCTGTTGCGGGCAGCCTATGGCCAACTCGGGTTATGAGCACTTAACCGGTTCAACCAACGAGTTGTTTACCCAAAACTTTGCCGGGTACGATTATATTGTTTCCCCATCCGGTAGCTGTACGCTGCACATTAAGGATCATTTACATTCTGATAGATATCCCGCCGAATCGAAGAATATTCGCTCCCGCATTTATGAGCTAACCGAGTTTTTAACAGATATCATTAAGGTCGATAATATTAAAGCCAGCTTTCCGCATAGGGTAGGGCTGCATCAAAGCTGCCATGGGCAGCGCGGCCTCAAACTCGCCCAAATGACGGAACTTACCGCGCCTGCCTTCTCCAAACCCGAGCAATTGCTCAAAATGGTTGAGGGTATTGAGTTGGTACCTTTAACCCGTGCCGATGAATGCTGCGGCTTTGGCGGTACGTTTTGCGTTGCCGAAGAAGCAGTATCTGTAAAAATGGGAAAGGATCGCGTAGCCGACCACATAAAAAACAATGCCGAATATATTACCGCGGCCGATATGAGTTGCCTTATGCATATGGAAGGTATCCTGAAACGCCAGAAAAGCCCGGTAAAAGTGGTGCATATTGCCGAAATTTTAAATGCTGCCATGGTATGAGCCTGACAAAAGATCACGCGGCATTAGCCCAGGTTTTTAATAACGATGAAGAACGTGTAGACTGGCACGATGAAACCTTGTGGTTTGTGCGTGCCAAGCGTGATCGCGCCAGTCATGGCATACCTGACTGGGAATTGCTGCGTGAAACAGCATCCCGCATCAAACATAACGTACTATCAAACATGCACAATTATTTAGTGCAGTTTGAAGAAAATGCGCTTGCCAACGGCATCAAAGTGCATTGGGCTGCTGATGCTGCCGAGCATAACGCCATAGTATTATCTATCCTGAAAGAAAAAGGTATTGAGCGCATGGTGAAAAGCAAATCAATGCTTACAGAGGAATGCCATCTGAATGATTTTTTGCAGGATAATGGTGTTGAGGTAATTGATTCGGATTTGGGTGAACGCATTGTTCAGTTAGCCAAGGAGCCGCCAAGCCATATCGTATTACCCTGCATCCATAAGAAAAAGGAAGAAATAGGCGATATATTCCATGAGCATCTGGGCACAGCGGCAGGAGAATCTGACCCGCAGATACTGACCGAAACCGCCCGACAACACCTGCGCGAAATATTTTTAACCCGGCGTGCCGCGCTAACCGGCGTAAATTTCGCCATTGCCGAAACAGGCGAGTTTGTGGTTTGCACCAACGAAGGTAATGCTGATATGGGTGCTCACCTGGCCGATGTACATATAGCAAGCATGGGTTTTGAAAAGCTGATCCCGCAGCGTAAACACCTCAGTGTATTTCTGCGCCTGCTAACCCGCAGCGCTACCGGGCAGCCTATTACTACGTATTCAAGTCATTTTAAAAAGCCGCGCCCCGGCCAGCAAATGCACATTATAATTGTTGATAATGGGCGCAGCATACAATTAAGCCGTGAGGATTTTCGTAACTCATTAAAGTGCATACGTTGTGGCGCTTGTATGAATACCTGCCCGGTTTACCGCCGTAGCGGGGGGCATAGTTACCATACGGCTGTGGCGGGGCCGATTGGCTCTATACTGGCACCCAACCTGGATATGGAAAAATATGCCGACCTGCCATTCGCTTCAACGCTTTGCGGGTCGTGCACAAACGTATGCCCTGTTAAAATCGATATTCACGATCAGTTGTATAAATGGCGGCAGGTGATCGTAAAAAATGGTTACTCCACCAAAACCAAAACAGCCATGATGAAGGGCATGACCCTGGCTTTATCATCCCCGGCAATATTTAACCTGTCGGGTAAGGCTGGCCGGTTGGCTTTAAAATTTATTCCGTTTGCGGTAAACAATGGCCTTAACCCCTGGTACAAACAGCGCGATATGCCAACGCCACCCGAAGGCTCATTTACCGACTGGTATAAAAAGAACCGGAAAGGAGGAAAACCATGAGCCGCGAAAAGATATTGAATGCCATCAGGCAAAACCAACCTGAATATCAGCCTTTGCCGGAGGAGGTTAACTTCTACTTTGAAGATGTTGATCTGATAGAAAAATTTAAACAGGTATTGGAGTTTATTGGCGGCAGGCTGCACGCGGTAAGTAATTATACTGAAGCAAAGGCGTATCTCGAATCGATTATGCCGCCGGCAGGGCGATGGATAACGGCTGTTCCTGAATTTCAGGATCATGCCACGTTGATTGAACCCGGAGATCCGCACTTGCTTGAAAATGTAGATGTAGCCATTATAAAAGCCCACTTTGGCGTTGCCGAAAATGGCGCTGTTTGGGTAACGGAAGAACTTATGGGCGCACGTGCTTTGCCCTTTATTACCCAGCACCTGGTTATACTGTTAAACAAAAACAACATAGTGCCGCTAATGCAGCAGGCTTACCGGTTAATAGGCAATGTGGAGTACGGTTATGCCGCGTTTATCGCAGGTCCGTCAAAAACCGCTGATATTGAACAGTCGCTGGTAATAGGGGCGCATGGCCCGCGCAGTTTAACTATTATTTTAACAGATTAGCAATCTCAAAGTATTATTGATCAGTTAATTACTTGATTGAAAAATTTAATGGTTAAATTTTTATATTTTGAAAATATATGTAAATTTGACAGTTAACACAATTATAATGACCGTAACAGATATCTTCAAAAGTATTTTTGAGGCGGAGCCTTTAGTGGTGCAATCGCCGGGGCGTATTAACCTTTTGGGTGAACATACCGATTATAACGAAGGCTTTGTATTGCCTGCCGCAGTAAATAAATATGCTACGGTTGCTATAAGCGCTAATAATACCGGCAATATTGTAATGCACTCGGTGCAGTTTAATAAAACGGTAACCTTGCCATTGGCAGAGATTGCCCCGCAAACCGAAAATTCATGGACAAATTATGTATTAGGTGTAACCGACGGCCTGATACATGGCGGCAAAAAGGTAACCGGTTTTAATATCGCTGTTGATGGTGATATTCCAATCGGTGCGGGTATGTCATCATCGGCAGGCATATCATGCGCGGTGGCTTTCTCTTTGAATGAATTATTTAGCCTGGGTTTAAGCCGTGAGCAGTTAGCTCGTACCGCCCAATGGGCCGAGCATAACTACGCCGGTGTGGCCTGTGGCATTATGGATCAGTTTGCCAGTTTATTTGGTAAGGCTAATCACTTAATCCAACTGGATTGCCGCAGCATTGAATATAAATATGTGCCTATTGAGATGGAAGGTTACGCGCTGGTATTGTTTAATACTAACGTAAAACACAACCTGGCCTCAACTGAATATAACCAGCGCCGCCAGCAATGCGAAAAAGGCGTAGCCCTGGTAAAAGAAAAATATCCGCAGGTAAACAGCTTGCGCGATGTAACTATGGCTATGCTGCATGAACTGGTAGAACCGGTTGACGTATCAACCTTTACCCGTTGTAAATACGTGGTTGAAGAGAATGCACGCCTGCTTGCCGGTTGTGAGGATTTGCGTAGCGGCGATCTGATTGCCTTTGGTAAAAAGATGTATGCTACACATCACGGTTTATCGGCAGAATATAATGTAAGCTGCCCTGAGCTCGACTTTTTAGTTGATGCGGTAAGGGAGGATGCCGATGTATTAGGCGCGCGTATGATGGGTGGCGGCTTTGGCGGCTGCACTATCAACCTGATTAAAGAAGAAGCCATAGACAGAATAGCTACAGACCTGGCACCTAAATATGAAGCCGCTATGGGCAAACCGCTTACCACGTACGTGGTATTAACCGGCGATGGTACTTCAATCGTATCAAAACCTGTAGTTGCAGCTTAACCACTTAACTAACAAATAATAAAAAGGCCGGATGTGTAAACATCCGGCCTTTTTTGTAGTATAGGGTTTGGGTTATTTCGCTTCGTTAATTTGCAGTACCACGCTGTTACGCCCGGCTTTAACATCGGGATTGTAACCAATGGTCATCAGGAATTCGCCGCTATAGGTTTTCGTCGCATCCGGCGATGAATTACTGCCCGGGTACAGGTTGATCTCCTTTAAAGTATAACGCTTTGCCGCATCCAGGCCTTTAAGTTTTATCGGTAGTTTGCTGCCTTCGTCATAACGATTGTTCACCAGGTAATTGAACATTACGCCGCTGCTTTTCGCCTCATCAATATACATAATTGAGGCTACACTGTTTTTGCGCGGATCAGCCAAACGGTATTGTTCACCATGCCAGATGATATCTTTTAACTGGTTATAATTTTTGATAGCATCCTGGCAAAATTTGAGTTCATCGCCGCTGAGCTTGCTTACCACAATATCAAAACCCAGTTTACCCATCATAGCTACATCCACACGGAATTTTATAGGCTGCTTGCCCCAATCGGTTACGTGATTTGAGCTGGTAATGGCAGGGTAGAAGTAAGAGTATTCCCATTGAATGAAGATCCTTTCCAGCGGATCGGTATTATCGCTCGGCCAAAACTCGGTAAAGTATTTCAAAGCGGCATAATCAACACGGCCGCCACCACCTGAACATAACATCATGGGTACTTTAGGGTATTTAGCACGTATACGCTCCAATACCTTATAAAGCCCGCGCATGTACTCAATATAAAAATGCGACTGGTTTTTTAGGTGTGCCGAGTAAGCATTAAATATCACCGCGTTACAATCCCATTTGATATAAGCCAGGTCAGGATTTTTGGTAAACAAGTCATCCACAATGCTGAAAACAAAGTTCTGCACCTCCGGGTTGGCCAGGTCAAGCACCAACTGATTACGAAAGTAATGTTCGGCACGTTTTGGCTGTTTAATTACCCAGTTAGGGTGCTTCTCATACAGCTCGCTTTTAGGGTTAACCATTTCAGGCTCCAGCCAAATACCAAACTTAACCCCGTTTGCTGATGCTTCTTTTACTAATGATGCCACACCGTTCGGCAGTTTCTTTTTATTCTCTTGCCAGTCGCCTAAACCTGCATTGTCGCCATTGCGCGGATATTTGTTGGCAAACCAGCCGTCATCAAGCAAAAACATATCAACGCCAAGCTTTTTGGTGTCTTTTATCAGTTCAAAAAGCTTTTGTTCCTCAAAATCAAAGTAGGTGGCTTCCCAATTGTTTAACAGGGTAAGGCGGTTACCGTTGCCATCCAGTATGCGGTAGTTGCGCGCCCAGTGCTGCAATTTTCGGCTGGCATCACCCTTGCCCTTATCGCTCATGGTATATAAAAAGGCAGGCGTGGTAAACACCTCGTTGGGTTTTAAGGTATAGGCTGATGCATAATTATTGGCACCGGCTATAATGCGCAGGTTATCCTGGTTATCCAGTTCCAGGTCGGTACGGAAGTTTCCGCTCCACTCCACCGAGCCGTACAGCACAGTTCCTTCGTCTTCGGTAGCCGGTTTATCTAACGATACCATGAAAACCGATGGCTGAAACAGGTTAGCCCTTGTGCCCAGCTTGGTATCCAAAGTTTTGATGCCGTGGGTAATCAGGCTTTCTTCGGGTTGCATCTCTTTGGCCCAATCGCCGTGGTATTGGGTAAGGTAGTATTTAGACGCCTTTAAATACAGGTTGGCCGAAGCGAATTTTTGCAGCACCACATTGCTCTTTTCGGTATGTTTAATACTGCTCCATTGCTCAACTACATCCTCGTTAAAGTATGATTTATAGTAAAGGGTAACCTCAAAATTGTAAACCGGATCTTTAAGCACCACGCTTAACAGCGATACATTAGCATCAACCTTGCTTACTTTATGACTCACATACCGCAGGTCGAGCGAGTTGTTGCCGTCGGCATGGGTTACGGTAATGGCCGGTTCAAAATATCCGCGCGAGCCGGAGGTTGAATAAGCTGAGTTTGAGGTATTGTCGGTATAATCAGCAGTTTGTTTATATACAGCCGGTATTTGTGCATATGCCGCGGCATCGCTTAATTTTTTACCGAGATAGATGGTGCCTACGTCTTTTTTACTGTCAACCTGTAAAACAAGCGCGTTGTTTTTAGTTTCAACACGTATGGTGATATCCTGGGCCCATGCGGTGCAGGATATGCCCAGGGCGAGCGCGAGCGTTGTAAAAGTTTTAAAGTTGATAATTGGTTGGTTAGCGTTCATTCTATAAAAATAATATTTAATAGGTAATTACTGTCGTTAATACGGATAATTGGTTTATTGCTTTTACAGCAATAGATAAAGCCGATTGGTTGTATCAGGCACGCCCAAACCTAATACCTGCGGCTCTGTAATCAAATGGATAATTCTATAAATTAAATGGATTATTTAGGCATATATCAGCTATGAAAAGTGATAGTGTTTGAAAATTCCACTATTTGTGAATGGTATTGTCCATCAAAAAAAATGTATCCTCTATTCTTAATGCTCGTGGCAGGCCGTTATTTTGAAACCGTCAGCAAACCAATTTAATAAACCAATAATAATCAGTTAAGTATTATTTAAGTAGCGCTCATGGCACGGCCGTGTTAAAATCTTGTTGACTTTTTTTGATGATAACAATATTAAAAACCACGCATAGCAATGCAGTTATTACAAGATAAGGTAGTTTTTATAACCGGCGGTACCGAGGGTATTGGCTTTGAATGTGCCAAGGTTTACCGCGATGCCGGGGCGGCACTGGCCATTGTATCAAACAATCGTGAAAGCATACAAAAAGCGTCGGTTACGCTTAATGGCGATGATGTGTTATACCTTTATGCCGATGTATCAGTACCCGAGCAGATAGCGCAGGCGGTTGATACCGCTGTGTTAAAGTTTGGCCGTATTGATGTGGTGCATAACAACGCCGGTATATCCGATCCCTCAAAAAACCTGCACGAAACTACAGATGACGAATGGCAGCGCCTTTTTGATGTAAACGTTAAAGGTATATTCAATACCACGCGCCATACCATACATCAGCTTATAAAACATAAAGGCAATATTTTAAATACAGGCAGTATGGCCGGCGAAATAGGGCAGGAGATACACGCGGCTTACAGTGCTACCAAAGGTGCTATAAGCGCGCTCACCAAATCAATGGCTATTGATTATGCGCCGCATGGTATCAGGGTAAATGCTATTGCCCCTGCCGGGGTGTGGACCCCCATGCTGCGCAGTTGGAGCGAACAGCAGCCCAGCCCAGCATCTATCGAGAAATACCTGGATAGCATACACCTGCTGGGCTATTGCCCTGATGCCGATGTAATTGCCGATGCCTGCCTGTTCCTGGTATCAACACCATCCCGATTTATAACCGGCTGCATATTACCCGTAAGCGGTGGTGCCGAACTGGGTTATCGCCGTAGTAATTAACCGCTTAACGCTAATTAAATGATTAAAAATATACAAATAAAAGATGCCCGTTATCAGTTGGATGGCAACGCCGGGAGTGATGCCATCCATCGTGATCCGGTATATTCATATGCGGTAACCTTGCTGCATGATGATAGCGGTATTACCGGTACCGGGCTGGCTTTTACCCTGGGCAAGGGTAATGAGCTGGTTTGCGCTGCCGCAAAATTTTATGCCGATAAACTGAAGGGGTTAGATATTGAAGAGGTGATGAGCAACTTCGGCGTGTTGTTTAATAAGCTGGCTAATGAGCAGCAGTTCAGGTGGTTGGGGCCGCACAAAGGGGTGGTTCATCTGGCGCTGGCCTCGGTAACCAATGCCTGTTATGATCTTTGGGCTAAAAAGCGTGGCGTGCCGCTATGGAAACTGCTTACTGAGCTATCTCCCGAACAAATAGTTAACACGCTTGACCTGAGTTACCTGGAAGATGAGTTGACGGCCGGGCAGGCCATACAACTCATCACCGAGCAACACAAAGGGTTAGCTGAACGGGAATTGATAACACAGCAGGGCTACCCTGGTTACGATACGTCAATCGGGTGGTTTAATTACAGCGACGAAAAAGTACGCGAGAATTGCCTGAAAGCCGTTGCCGAAGGCTTTACCGCCATGAAGCTGAAGGTAGGCTCGGCCGACCCGCAGAGAGATATACGCCGGGCGCATATTGTACGTGAAACCGCCGGTGATGCTGTAAAGGTGATGCTGGATGCCAACCAGCAATGGAACCTGCCGCAGGCTATCAGTATTTGTAATGAGTTAAAGAGCATGAACCCTTACTGGGTAGAGGAACCAACACACCCCGATGATGTACTTGCCCATAAAACACTTGCCGAAGCCATTGCCCCGGTAAAGCTTGCCTTGGGGGAGCATGTGCCTAACAGGGTAATATTTAAAAATTACCTGCAAACCGGTGCCGCCTCATTTATTCAGGTTGATGCGGTGCGTGTGGGTGGGGTTAGTGAATTTATTACCGTTAGTTTACTTTGCAAAAAGTATAGCGTACCGGTGGTACCCCATGTGGGCGATATGGGGCAATTGCACCAGCACCTTGTTTTATTTAACCATATCAAATTAGGTCACGAAGCCTTATTTTTAGAGCATATTCCGCACTTGCAAAAGCACTTTGTTAACCCGGTGATAATTGAGAACGGATTATACCAAACCCCACAGGCCCCAGGCAGTAGCTGCGACCTTAAAGCATAATAAAACGGTAGCATGATAAGTTTAGCAGATATTATTATTACAGGGCTGTATATTTTAGGCATTGTCATCATCGGCTTATGGTCGGGTATAAGGCATCAGCATAAAAACAAAAGCAAGGGCGCGGCAGGCGAGTATTTTTTGGCCGGCAAAACCCTGCGCTGGCCTACTATCGGGTTGGCTTTGTTCGCTACCAATATATCATGTGTGCACTTGGTAAGCCTGGCGCAAAGCGGTTTTGATACAGGCTTACTCAACGGCAATTTTGAGTGGATGGCATCATTCACGCTTATTTTGCTGGCGCTGTTCTTTGTGCCGTTCTATATCCGATCGGGCGTTACTACGCTGCCCGATTTTCTGGAAAAACGGTATGATCGCGCCAGTCGGGATTGGCTGGCTTTCGTATCGGTTATTTCGGCAATCATTATACACATCGCCTTTTCACTATTGGCTGGCGGTATTGTGCTGCAAACGCTGTTCGGGGTTGATATGTATACCAGCGTTATCATCATCTCGTTGTTAACCGCCCTGTACACCGTTGCCGGGGGCTTAACGGCTGTAGTGGTTACCGAATCAATACAAACCATTGTTTTATTAGCAGGTGCGGTAATTATGTGCGTGGCGGCATGGGTAAAAATGGGCGGCTGGGAACCTATGGTTGATGTGTTGCAGCAACATGGTCAAATGAGCAAACTCTCTATGATGCGCCCGCATGGCGATAGCAGCGGAATGCCCTGGTACACGGTATTTTTGGGCTACCCGGTGCTGGGTATCTGGTATTGGTGTGCCGATCAAACCATTGTGCAGCGTGTTTTGGGTGCTAAGGATAAGGATCACGCGCGTGTAGGGTCATTGTTTTGCGGATTTATTAAGATACTGCCCGTATTTATATTCGTATTGCCGGGCTTATTCGCCTATGCACTATCCCAAAAGGGATTGCTTGACGTATCGGCCTTAAAAACCATAGTTGATGGCAAAGCGGTGGTGAACAGTAAGGGAATTTATACGCTGATGATAACGCAGCTTATCCCTAAAGGATTGGTAGGCGTATTGGTAGCCGCGCTGTTATCCGGTTTAATGAGCCAGATCTCGGGCGCGTTAAACTCCATATCAACGCTGGTAAGTTATGATATTTACAAACGTTATAAACCGCAGGCTACAGACAGGCAACTGGTTAAAACCGGTAAAATAGCCGCGGGTGTAGCCATGCTGGTATCATTATTTATGTTGCCGCTGCTTAATAGTTACGAGAGTATATTTAACGGCCTTAATGATATTATTGCCCATATAGCACCACCCATCACCTGCGTATTTTTGTTAGGTATATTCTGGAGAAAAGCATCCGCGGCATCATCAAAACTTACTTTGTGGTTTGGCTCGCTGTTGGGCGTAGTGGTGTTTATAACTTCAAAGCTAATGCCCGCTTCAGTAATAGGGCAAATCCCATTCATGATGATGGCCTTTTACCTTTTTTGCGCCTGCGTGCTGATGCAGGTATTATTCTCGTTTATATACCCTGTAAAGCATACAGTTGAAAGCCAAAAATTATACTGGAACTCTCCGTTAGAGGCCCTCAAAGGTGATAGCTGGAAGGGGATAGGCAATTACAAAGTGTTATCAGTATTGTTATTGCTGATCATGTCGGTACTGTTTTATTTATTCAGATAAAGAGATGAAAAATATTATTTACAGCATAGCGTTGTGTGTGTTAGCGTTTATTGCCGGATGCAAACCACCGGCGCCCAAGGTGATACGCTATGGCATGGTTACCGGTATAAAACCTGATAAAATAGCCTATTACAAAAAGCTGCACGCCGCGCCCTGGCCGGGTGTGGTTAAAAAAATAGCCGAGTGCAACATTCATAATTACTCTATATATCTGCAAAAAATAGATGACAAGTATTACCTGTTCAGCTATTTTGAATACACCGGGAATGATTTTGATGCCGATATGCAAAGGATGGCTGCTGATAGCCTCACGCAAAAATGGTGGAGAGAAACCGATCCAACCCAATTACCCTTGCCCCGGGCTTTGGCCAAACATGAGGTTTGGACTAATATGCCCGAAGTTTTTCATACCCCCTGAAAGTTTTTCAATGTTAAACGTTTTAGCACTTTTAGTATTTAATTACGCAATCGATTTATGTTAACTGTAGCTAAAATTTTAGCTTAAAATTGCGCTGAAATGGAAAATGGTTTTACCATAATGGAATAATCCATTATAATAAAAGGATAGGTCATTTATCCCGCTAAGGCGTTGGTATACATTTGTTTTATAAGCCAAAATAAAATAAGAACAATTTAGTGTAAAGGCATTGCATACAGTAATGCTACCCGAATGTAGGATATAAGCCTGCACGGCCATTTTATTGCATTTTTTAACCAATTATTCACCCTTTTTATGAGTAAACTTTACAATTTAAGTAAGCGCCATCTGGTGTTTAAAATCCCCCGGACAGTTTTGCCGGTAGCATGTTGTTTGCTGCTTTTTGCAATGCTCATGGCATTGGCACAAAGTAGTATTGCACAAAACCGCATTACAATTACCGGTACTGTAACTGATACAACAGGCGGAATTATTGCCGGTGCTAACATAACAGCGCTAAACAAAAACGGCAAAGCCACGTCAACAGATGCCAACGGCAAATTCGTTTTGGATGTTGAGGCCGGTACTGTTTTAAAGGTTTCCTTTGTTGGTTATCAGGATAAGCAGGTAACAGTTAGCGCCGATCAGCGTACCTATAAAATTGTTATTAAAGAGAATGTAGCCCTTGCCGAAGAGGTAATAGTTACCGCCTATAGCCGCAAGCAAACGCGTGAAGCCTTGGTGGGCTCGGTAACTACGGTAAAACCCGGAAACTTAAAAATACCGGCCAGTAACTTAACAACCGCGCTTGCGGGGCAGGTTGCCGGTGTAATTGCTTACACACCAAGCGGGCAGCCGGGGCAGGATAATGCCAACTTCTTCATTCGCGGGGTAACCACCTTTGGTTATAAGCGCGACCCATTGATTTTAGTTGATAACGTGGAGCTTACCTCGTCAGATCTGGCGCGTATACAGGTTGATGATATTGAGAGCTTTTCGATATTGAAAGATGCCAGCGCTACAGCCCTTTACGGTGCACGTGGCGGTAACGGTGTTATTTTGGTGAAAACCAAGGAGGGAAAGGTAGGTAAGGCCCAGATCAACTTCAGGCTGGAGAATTCAATATCGCAATCAGCCAAAACCATTGAGCTGGCCGACCCGATAACCTACATGCGTTTATTTAATGAGGCTACAATAACCCGTAACCCGCTGGCACCACGCCCATTTACTGAGAACCAGATATTGAATACGCAGGCCACACTGGCCGGTGCGCCGGGCAGCAACCCGTATGTATATCCGGCGGTTGACTGGATCGATATGCTGTTTAAGGATCGTACCAATACCCAGCGCGCTAACCTCAACATCAGCGGTGGCGGCGGTGTAGCTAAATATTACTTTGCCGGCTCGTATTCAAATGATAACGGTATTTTACGTACCGACATCCGTAACAATAATAATAACAACGTAAAGTTCACCAATTACCAGTTACGCTCAAACATCAACGTTAACCTTACTGATAAAACAGAATTGGTATTGAGGTTATCAGGTAATTTTAACGAATACAACGGTCCGCTTACTAACGATGCATCCTTTTCAACCGACTTGTACAACGTGGCCATGCACACCAGCCCGGTACTTTTCCCGGCGTATTATGAGCCCGATGAGGCAAACCGCAATACCCAGCACATTTTATTTGGTAATACGCTGGCCAATGGTGGGTCGCCATCAAACAACAGCATAGGGCAAATAAACCCGTACGCGGCATTGTTGCGGGGGCATAAAAACTTTGTGGAGTCGCGTATGCTGGCGCAGTTGGAGTTGAACCAGAATTTAAATTTTATTACAAGCGGCCTTAACTTTCACGGTTTGTTCAGCACCAACAGGTACTCATACTACACCTCGGATATGAGCTACTCGCCGTTTTATTACAACGTAGCCACTTATGATAAGCCAAGCAATACCTACACCCTGCAATGGCTTAACCCGCAACCTACGGGCAGCAATGTTGCCACCGAGTATTTAACTTATAACCGTAACGTAGGCAGCGATAACATTAATACGTTTGTTTACTTTCAGGGTGTACTTGATTATGCCAAAAAAATAGGCGAGAACCACAACATCAGCAGCTCACTGATAGGTACCCGTCAGCAGCAGGTTTACTCTGATGCTAAAGACCCGCGATCAGGTACAACAACCCTGCAATATTCTTTGCCATACCGCAACCTTACGCTTGCCGGTCGTGCTACTTACTCGTACAAAAGTCGTTATTTCCTGGAGTTTAACTTTGGCTACAACGGCTCCGAAAGGTTTTCAGAAGAGCATCGTTATGGTTTCTTCCCGGCTGTAGGCGCGTCATGGATCATTTCAGAAGAAAAATTCTGGGGCGATCTGTACGAGATATTTGACAGGGTGAAGATCAGGGCCAGCCATGGTTTGGTAGGTAATGACGCTATCGGCGTACAAAGGTTTTATTACCTGTCAGACGTTAACCTCAACGGTGGTAACTCAGCCGTTTTTGGTACCAATAACGGTTATGGCCGTAACGGGGTAAGCATCCGTAATTACGAAAACCGCGATGTAACCTGGGAAACATCACAGCAAACAACACTTGGTTTGGAATTTACTCTACTGAAGAATCTGAACGTTATTGCCGAGGTTTACAGAAACCACAAATACAACATTTTACAGGACAGGGCATCAATACCAACCACTATGGGGCTTGAAGCACCTATAGCCGCCAACATTGGCAAGGTTGATTCAAAGGGTATTGATCTGTCTATCGATGGTAAAAAGCAATTTTCAAAAACCGCGTCGGTTTCGTTACGTGGTAACTTCACCTTCGCGCAAAATAAATTTACCCAGTTTGAGGAGCCAAATTACCTCGAACCCTACCGTTACAACGTAGGCCAGTCATTAAACAGGCAGTACGGATACATTGCCGAGCGCTTGTTTGTTGATGATAACGAGGCACGTAACTCGCCGCAGCAAATATTCAGCACCAACGGGCAGCAACCTATGGGTGGCGATATCAAGTACCGGGATTTGAATAATGATGGCCGTATTGACGGTGCCGACCAAACATTTATTGGCTACCCTACAGTGCCCGAAATTGTTTATGGTTTCGGTATCACCTCACAGATCAGCAATTTTGATTTTTCGGCCTTCTTCCAGGGGCAGGCCAGGGTGTCATTCTTTATTGATCCGGCCCGTACCAGTCCGTTTATTCAAAGCCCTGATTCATGGTTGCCCGGCAATACCCAATTGTTAAAAGCTTATGCTGATAATCATTGGTCCGAAGAGAACCAGAACCTGTACGCGCTTTACCCGCGCCTTGGCGCTAACGGTGCCCAAATTGAAAACAACCGCCAAAACAGCACCTGGTGGATGCGCGACGGTAGCTTTTTGAGGCTTAAACAACTGGAGATAGGCTACTCAATTCCACGAAAATACGCTCAATCGCTAAAGTTGCGTAATGCCCGTATCTATTTCAGCGGCCTTAACCTTTTAACCTGGAGCCCTTTCAAATTATGGGACCCTGAAATAGGGGGCAACGGTTTTAATTACCCTATCCAGAGAGTGTTTAACCTGGGACTCAATGTCAATTTATAAATCGGAGATGAAGATGAGATCATACAAAATATTAATATACCTGGCGGCTGTAACCATGCTGGGTACATCGTGCAAAAAGTTTCTGGATGTAACGCCCGAGAATGTGGGTACTATTGATTACGCCTTCCGGAACCGTAATGAGGCCGAGAACTACCTGTTTTCGTGCTATGCCACTTTGCAGCAATTCCAGTATCCGCAAAACGATCCAAGTTTTACCAGTTCAGGCGAGATCATATTCCCTAATAACCTTACCGATAACCAGGGGATCGATCCGACAGGGTTTAACCTGATACGCGGAACGCAAAATGTGCAGAACCCAGGCCTCAATTATTGGGATGGTGAGAATGGCGGGCAAGCCATATTCAGGGCCTTACGCCGCTGTAATACTATGCTCGAAAATATTGACAAACCGATAGACCTTACCACATCAGAAAAGGCCAGGTGGATAGCCGAAGTAAAATTCCTGAAGGCTTATTACCATTATTACCTGTTCCGGATGTACGGGCCCATACCTATTACTGATAAAAATTTGCCTATCACCAGCTCTACCGAAGAGGTTAAAGTTAAGCGCGATCCGGCGGATTCAGTAGTAAACTACATTGTGCGTTTGCTGGATGAATCGGCACCAGATCTGCCCGTAGTGATACAAAACCAGGTACGTGAGCTTGGGCGTATTACCCGCCCCATTGCGCTTGCCGTTAAGGCAGATGTATTGGCCACTGCTGCCAGCCCGATGTTTAACGGTAACCCCGATTTTGCCGGCTTGGCCAATAAGGACGGGCAGGCGCTGTTTACAAATACTTACGATGCTACCAAGTGGGACAAGGCCGCCGCGGCCTGCGAAGCCGCTATTCAGCTTTGCGAAGCTAATGGCTTTTCCTTGCACACCTTTAACGCGCCGGCTAATATACCTACCAATTTAACCGACTCGTTAAGGAGGGTGCTTACCCTGCAAACCGCCATTACCGAAAAATGGGAGCTTAATAAAGAGCTGATATGGGCTTTAAACCCCGTATTTGGCTACGGCAGGCAGGAGTATAATATGCCGCGCTTAACGGCTAAAGCCGCGGCAAACCTAATTGCGCAGGGTACTTTTGCCGTGCCAATTAGTCAGCAGGAATTGTTTTATACCAACAACGGTGTGCCTATCAGCGAAGACAAAACCTGGGATTATAACAACCGCTACAACCTGCGCACGGGCGATGATGATAACCGTTTTTATATACGTAACGGCTATCAAACCGTTAGGGCGCACTTTAACCGCGAGCCGCGCTTTTATGCCGACCTGGCGTTTGATGGTGCTATATGGTATGGTAATAATGTATTTAACCAGGAGAATGCCCTGTATGTACAGGCACGCAGCAGCAGTTCATACGCGGGGCCAAAGGATAATATCCGTATAAACGTAACGGGGTACTGGGCCAAAAAGCTGGTTAACTATCAAACCGTGTATGATGAGAACATGACCTGGGTTGACTTCAGGATGCCGCTTATCAGGCTGGCCGGGCTTTATTTACTGTATGCCGAGGTGCTTAACGAGCAGGGCAAACCCTTTGCCGAGGTGGTAAGGTATATTGACCCTGTGCGCCAGCGTGCAGGTTTGCCGGGTGTTGTTAACGCCTGGAGCACCTACTCGCGCAATGCCTCAAAGTATGCTACGCAGGATGGTATGCGCCAGATCATTCACCAGGAGCGCCGTATCGAGCTGGCTTTTGAAGGTCAGGCCGGTTGGGATCTTCGCCGCTGGAAAGAGATACAGAACGTAATGAGCAGGCCAATGCAGGGCTGGAATATTTATGAGGAGCAGGCGCTTAACTATTACCGCCCGCGTACCATACTTACACCTGTATTTAACGTGCGTAACTACCTGTGGCCAATAAAAAATAATGATCTGATAGTGAACGGCAATCTTGTACAGAATCCTAACTGGTAACAAGGTAAACTCAAATAACATGAAAGATATTAAATATTATATAGCTGCTGTAGCCTGCCTTATTATAATGGTGGTTGCAGCATGCAAAAAAAATGATGGTTATAACACCACCCCCATATCCGGCGATACAACAAAGCCCGGTGTGGTAACCAATATTAAGGTTGATAATTACAACGGCGGCGCCTACATCTCTTACGATTTGCCCAACTCCGAAAATATACTATACGTATTGGCGCAGTACAACATTCGGGATGGTGTAAAGCGCGAAACCAAATCATCCTATTATACTGATACGGTTACGGTAAACGGTTTTGCCAGTGCTGCCGATTATGACGTTACACTTTATACCGTATCACGCGCCAATGTAATGTCTGATCCGGTTAAGGTTACGGTGCATCCGCAAACGCCGGTTTACCAGTTGATCCGCCCGTCAATTAACATCAATGCCGATTTTGGCGGCGTGAATGTACAGGCCTTAAATCCGCTTAAAAAGGAGATAGGCATCATCATTACGGCGTTCGATGCTACAACAAATTCCATGGAAGTGCAGGATCAGTTTTTTACCAAGTCCGACACGATCAATTATTCCATCAGGGGATATAGTACTGATGCGAGAGAGTTTGGCGTGTATGTTACCGACCAATGGGGCAATATATCTGACACGCTGAAAAGAGAGATCAGTCCGCTTTATGAGGAGTTGTTGAACAAAAGTCTGTTTAGTGCTTTCAACTTACCAAGCGATACCCCGATAGGTTACGGTTGGGTATTGCCTAACTTGTGGAATGGTACCGAGAATGGCGATGGCTGGCATACGCTGCCGGGCAACAGGCCGCCATTTGTATGTTCGTTTGATGTTGGCCGTGTGTATAAGCTAAGCCGTTTTGTAATGTGGGAACGTTTTGGCGAATGGGCTTACGGGCATGGTAACCCACGCGATTTTAGCCTGTGGGGTACCAAGGTCGCCAATCCGCGTGATGCGCAACTGCCGGTATCGGCACCGGCCGGCACTGTGGTGGGCGACTGGATAAACCTGGGCAACTTTCATTATCCTGATCCGCCGTCAGGCTCGCCGCCGGGCTCAACCACCGCGTCTGACGAGGCTTTTGTGCGTGCCGGCGTAAACTTTAATGTTCCGTTTGATGCGCCTACGGTGAGGTTTATACGCCTGGCAGTTAACAGAACGTGGTCCGGCGGTGATATTGCCCACGTTATGGAGCTCTCATTATATGGTAACCCACAGTAATAATCAATCAAAACTACTAAAAATGAAGACCCTGAAATATTGTTTAATTATCTGTGCAACGTTTGCCGTTATTTATGGCTGCGGAAAAAAGGATACAGAGTTCCGCGATTTTTTTGATGGCAAAGAGGTAATCTACACCGGTGCTGTAGGCGATGTTACCTCACAGCCCGGCGATCTGCGCGTAGGCCTTAAATGGAAAGCCAGTACCGATCCAAGCATTACCCGGTACATTGTTTACTGGAACAACAAAGCCGATTCGCAAATAGTAAACATTACGGAGAAAAAGGATACTATCAGTACCGTGATCAGCGGCCTGCGCGAGTATGTTTACTCCTTCACTATATACTCATTTGATGCAAAGGGCAACAGATCCATCGCCAGAGAGGTGAATAATGTGAAGGTTTATGGACCGATATATAACAGTACATTGCTTAACAGGGCATATGATGCGGTTAATCCTTATGTGCTTAATGATAATGGCTCGGTAACGCTTAATTTTATTACGCCTGATACCATTAACATCACCACAAAATTAATGTATACCAACAACGCGGGTAACCAGGTAACAACTGATCTGGCCGCTGATGTAAACAGCATTACCCTGAATGATTTTAAACTGGGTACCATCATCAAATACCAGTCGGCCTATATACCTGAGCGCGGTTCGATAGATACGTTCAGGGTAGCTGCCGCTGATGATTATCCATACATTTATAGTTATGTGCCTTGCGGTAAATCATTATTCGCGCAGATGAACATCGCTAATGATGTAAGGGCAGATTTTGGTACCGCTATTGATAAATTGTGGGATGGTACAACCACGCCGCAAGGCTATCCAAACATATTTCACTCCAATGAGCGGGCGCTGCCGCAACAGCTTACTATTGACTTAGGCAGGTTGTATGATAACCTTGGGCGTATGGAAGAAACCGGGCGCGATTGCTGCCATAATCCCGATCAGTTTGAGGTTTGGGGGATAGCGGATATTAACGGGCACGATACCAGCTTACCATCAAACAATGCCGGCTGGAAAGATGAAGCCATAGCAAAAGGCTGGGTGCTGCTTAAAGATGTGGTACGTACTGATGATGGCAAAAATCCGTACAAGTTTGATCTGGATAATCAGGGCAAGCCAATACGCTACATCAGGATACGTGTTAAGCATAACTCAAACGGCGAAAGTAACTACAGCAACATGAGCGAGATAACCCTTTGGAATAAACAGTAAATTAACAAGCCTGCATAGCTTAAACTGTGCAGGCTTTAATTTTTTTATGATGTACCGACTTTTGACTTTGTTATACCTGTGTATTGCTACTTGTGCATTTGCTCAAAGTGATATTAAAACGCCACCATCAGCTATAAATAGTTTTATGGATAAGCGGTTCGGCATGTTTATACACTTTGGGCCGGTTACCCTGCGCGGCACTGAAATAGGCTGGAGCCGCAACAAGGAGGTACCCGAGGCAGATTATGATTCGCTGTACCGTGAATTTAACCCGGTTTTATTTGATGCTGACAGGTGGGTGAAGACTGCCAAAGATGCCGGTGTGAAATACCTGGTGATAACGGCCAAACACCATGATGGCTTTTTGCTATGGCCATCGGCAGTATCAGCATACAATATAGCTAATACACCGTTTAAAAAGGATATGGTTGGCTTACTGGCAAAGGCTTGTAAAAAACAGGGGATGTCATTTTGTATCTACATGACGGTGCTTGACTGGCATGATCCGGACTACCTGATCCATAGTCCGCATGATACGTTGCATAATGTAAAAGGCGATATGCCAAGGTTTGTAAACACCATGAAAAGTGAGCTTACCGAATTGATTACCCGTTACAAGCCCGACATGCTTTGGTTTGATGGTTACTGGGAAAAGCCCTGGACGAATGAATTTGGCCGCCAGATCTATCAGCACATTAAAAAACTCGATGCGCGTATTGTGGTAAACAACCGGCTTGGTAAGGAGAGCGAGAAGCTGAACGAAAATTCGGTAGGTGATTTTTTGACCCCGGAGCAGCGCATCGGTAATATTAACATGCTCGAACCCTGGGAGAGCTGCATCACCATTTGCAATCAATGGGCCTGGAAGCCTAACGATGCGATGAAATCATTAAGGGAGTGTATACAAACCCTGGTAAAAACCGCGGGCGGCAATGGTAACCTGCTGTTTAATGTAGGCCCCATGATGGATGGCCGAATGGAGCAGAGGCAAGTTGACCGGCTTAAACAAATGGGTAGCTGGCTATCCAAATACGGCGAAGCTATATACGGCACTAAAGGCGGTCCTTATGCCCCCAATGAGGTTTATGCGGCTACACGCAAAGGCAGTAAGATATATATTCATTTATTTAAGCCTGTTGGCGGCAGCCTCAAATTACCCGCGCTTACAGGCGTAACGGTTAAAAGCGCCCGTGTTTTAGGTGGAGGCACTCTGAAATTTACAACTGCCGATGGTTTGCAGATAACCATACCCGATAAATTACCTGATGAAAACTGTACCGTTATCGTTATAGGTATAAACAGCGACGCCGAAAAGTTGGCCGTTATTAAGTAACAGCTATCACATCACGCCTTGCCGATGAGCGATACTGCTCGGGCGACATGCCCATGAACTTTTTAAAGAGGCGCGAAAAATAATACTGGTCTTCATAACCCAGGCTATTGGCTACGGCTTTTATCCTTATCTCGTCAGAAAACAGTAGCTGGCAGGCCTTCTGCATTTTTAGGTTGATAAAATAATCAATAGGCGGCATACCCGTTGCCTTGCGGAATAGTATGGAAAAATAGGAGCTTGACAACTTATGCTGGTTGGCCATATCATCAACGCTTAGTTTTTTATCCAGGTTGGCGCGCATATGGTTAATGGTGAGGGTAATAACATCGGTACTTTCATCACGTGCTACAGCGATATGCCGCTCGGGAAATAAAAAATTGGCGATAAAGTTATACAGGCAAAAATTGGCGTTGCATAAATTTTCGGTACTGTAACCCATTTCCAGGCTATCATACATATTGTTCCAAAGGTCAATAGCCTTGGCGTTAAAGGGTATGGTTACCGCGCCTTTGCTGTTGTTTACATTTAAAAAACGGTTAAAATCAGGAATGTTTATGCCGTTAAAATGCACCCAGTAAATGGTCCATGGGGTTTCGGTATCAGCCCAGTAACGCATGTATTTATCAGTTGCCGCTACCAGTATGTACTGGTTGGCGTTTACCTCAATGCGCTTATCATCAATTACAAAGTAACCTTTACCCTGCACGCAGTATATCAGTATGTTATCCTCACAACCTTTGCGCCGTTCGCGGTAATGGTATGATGCACGCGGGAAATAGCCTATCTGGGCAACATATATCTGGAAAAAGCCGGGATCTTTCTTAAAAACATCCTTCCATATTTTTGGTGGGATGCTAATAATTTTTTCACCCTCAAAGCCATCTCTTCTTTTGAAAGCAATGTTGTTCATCAAATTTTAATTAAAAAGCAGGATCGCTACGCAGGGTTTATGGCTGCGTTGTGCTATTATAATACATTTGTTTTATCCATCAAAAGCCTTACAGTGCTTTAGCTAATATCAAATAATAATTTGAATATATTGCTTATTGGCAATGTGCACGGTTAGTTATAATTGTTAATTGTAATTAAAAAAAGATAGTATAATCCATCTAATTTAAGGGTTTATCCATTTTAAGGGTTAGCGCCCGGCCATAACTTTATCTTAACCAATATGACCATCGATCGCCAAAGATTGCTTTTATGCCGCAGGTTTATTTTTATTGTATTGACAGCAGTTCTTTACAGCTTGCACACCAGTGCGCAAACCACCTGGAAGGGGTTTGCACAAACCCATGTAAACATAGCCGGTCACAAAGCTTACTATGTAAAACCCAGAGTTGCCCTGCCGGGCAGGCCGTGGGTATGGCGTGCGTCATTTGCCGACTGGCATACCGGTATTGACAGTTTACTGCTTTCACGTGGTTTTCATGTGGCCTATGTTAGTGTAGATGATGAGTACGGCAGCCCCTACGCTATGCAGGTATGGGATAGTTTTTATAATTATTTAACTGATAGCGTAAAGCTTGCCCCACGGGTAGCTTTGGAGGCTGTAAGCCGTGGCGGTTTGTACGCTTTGGGCTGGGCAAAACGCAATCCTGATAAGGTTAGCTGTATATACGCCGAAACACCCGTTTATGATATAAAAAGCTGGCCTGGCGGTAAAGGCAAGGGTTTGGGCGATGAAACGGCATGGAACCATCTTAAACAGGTTTATAAATTTACCGAGGCACAGGCCCTGGCTTATAATGATAACCCGTTAAATAACCTTGAAGGCCTGGCATCATACAAAGTGCCGGTTTTAAACATGGTAGGGTTGGAGGATAAAGTTGTTCCGCCTGCTGAAAATAGTTTGTTGTTTGCCCAAAGGTATATTGCCGCCGGTGGCCCGGTAACAACTTACCCGGTAACTGAAGGCCCGCAGCAATTAAATGGCCACCATGTGCCCGACAGGCATAACGATGAATGGGCCGATTTTATCTACTGTAACTCTTACCCCGTTAAAAAAATATTGCCTTATGCTGATTACTATAAAAAGCGGAATGGTATCAATAATTTTTATCACGCGGCTACTATAAACAAAAAAGCCACGGTAGCTTTTTTAGGGGGATCGATCACGTTTAATCCCGGCTGGCGCGATAGGGTGTATCAATATTTAAAGGAACGCTTTCCGCAAACTAAGTTCCGTTTCATAATGGCGGGTATTCCATCGCTGGGGAGTTTGCCTCACGCGTTCAGGCTACAGCGTGACCTGCTGGATAGCGGAAAGGTTGACCTGCTATTTGTTGAAGCCGCCGTGAACGACCGCGTGAACAAAACCGATAGCCTCACCCAGGTACGGGCATTGGAGGGCATAATTCGCCATGCGCGTAAAACCAATCCGCAGATGGACATAGTAATGATGGAATTTGCCGATCCCGATAAAACCAATGATTATAATGCGGGTAAGCAACCTGTCGAGATAACTAATCATGAACTGGTAGCTGAACATTACGGCCTGCCATCAATCAACATTGCCAAAGGCGTTAAGGAAAAACTGGCTAATAACGAGTTTAACTGGAATGACGATTTTAAGGATCTGCATCCGGCCATATTCGGGCAGGAACTTTATTTCGCCTTTATCAAGTCGCTGCTGACAGACTGCTTTGATCATCCATCAGCTAAAGCAAAAAAATATCATTCGCCAAAGCCGCTTAATCAGTATTCGTTTGAGCATGGGCAATATTACAGCATCACCAATGCCCGGCATGATGATGAATGGAAGATTAACCAAAACTGGCAACCTGCTGATGGCTTAGGCACACGACCCGGTTTTGTACATGTGCCTGTATTGGTTGCTACTACTCCGGGGGCTACGCTTAGTTTGCCATTTAAAGGGAGTGCAATTGGTATAGCCATAGTTTCAGGGGGTGATGCGGGTATTATTACCTACTCAATTGATGGCGCACCATTTAAGCAGGCTGACTTGTACACCGAGTGGAGCGGCTTTTTACACCTGCCATGGTACATTATGCTGGGAAGAGGTTTAAAAAACGGCGATCATACCCTGCAAATAAAAATAAGTGCCGACAAAAGTGACAAAAGCAAAGGCAACGCCTGCCGTATAGTTAATTTCCTGATCAATAAATAACCCCATTATACATGAGATTTTACACAAGGTATCTTCAGTTTTTTGCCTTATTCATTTTTGTAAGTACATCAGCGGTTAACGCGCAATCGCTTAGGTTATGGTATGATAAGCCTGCCCGTGTTTGGGAAGAAACCTTGCCGCTGGGCAACGGGCGTTTAGGTATGATGCCCGATGGCGGCGTGAGCAACGAGAAGATTGTGCTGAATGACATCACGCTATGGTCTGGCGCGCCGCAGGATGCCAATAATTATGAAGCCTACAAATATCTGCCGCAGATACGCCGCCTGCTTGATGAAGGCAAAAATGAAGAAGCGCAGGATCTGATCGATAAAAATTTTGTGTGTAAGGCTCCCGGCTCGGGCGATGTGCCTTTTGGGTGTTACCAGGTTTTTGGCGATCTGAATATTAAATTTAACTATGGCGATGGCAAGGAACCGCAATACAGTAATTATACGCGGGGATTGTCTTTAGAAAGAGCTATAGCATCTGCCAGCTATATCGTAAATGGTGTAACCTACCGGCGCGAATATTTTACAGGCTTTGGTACTGATGTAAGCGTTATCCGCCTTACGGCAAATAAAAAAGGGATGCTTAATTTAAGCATATCGTTAAGCAGACCCGAACGCGTAGAAGTAAGCGTAAACGATAATACCCTGCAAATGGAGGGTGGCCTTAAAAGTGGTACCGATAAACCCGGTATGCAATTTTTAGCTAAAGTAAAAGCTGTACTTAAAGGCGGTACACAAAGCACTACAAGCAGTACGCTCGAAATAAAGGGTGCCGATGAGGTTACACTGTTTGTATCGATGGGTACGGATTATAAAGATCAGGCTTACAAGCAAAAGCTTACGGAGTTACTTAACTTGGCGATTAAAAAGCCTTACCATCAGCAAAAACAACAGCACATATCCCGGTTCAATAAATTATTTGGAAGATTGAGTTTGTCGTTAGGGCAAAGCAGGGCGGCTGATGCTTTACCCACCAATCAGCGCCTGGTTGCTTTCCATAAAAATCCAGCGGCTGATAAAGGATTGCCTGCGCTGTTTTTACAATTCGGTCGATATTTATCTATCAGCAGCACAAGGGTAGGGCTGTTGCCACCCAATTTGCAGGGCCTGTGGGCTAACCAGGTGCAAACCCCATGGAATGGCGATTATCACCTCGACGTGAACGTGCAAATGAACCATTGGCCGGTAGAGGTAACCAACCTGTCCGAACTTAACCTGCCGCTTGCCGATCTGGTGCAGGGCATGGTAGAACCCGGCAAGCGCACCGCCAAGGCTTATTATAATGCCGATGGCTGGGTAGCCCATGTTATTACCAATATATGGGGTTTTACCGAACCAGGCGAGAGCGCCTCATGGGGTATAACCAAGGCCGGTTCGGGCTGGTTGTGTAATAACCTGTGGGATCATTACGCGTTTAGTAATGACAAGGCTTACCTGAAAAAGATCTACCCGATACTTAGAGGTTCGGCACAGTTTTATAGCAGCATTCTTACAAAAGATAAAAAAACGGGCTGGCGGGTAACTTCGCCATCATCATCACCTGAAAATAGCTTTTACCTGCCAAACGGTAAACATGCCAGTATTTGCATCGGTGCTACCATTGATAACCAGATTATCCGCGAGCTGTTTAATAACGTGATCATCGCCTCGAAAACATTGGGCATTGATGCTGCATTTAGTGCGCAATTAAAAGACAAATTGAAGAGCCTGCCTCCGGCGGTCAACATCGCTAAGGATGGCCGTGTGATGGAATGGCTGGAGGATTATAAGGAAACCGATCCGCAGCACCGTCATATCTCGCATTTATATGGATTATACCCTGCATCGCTCATTACGGCTGATGGCACACCAAAATGGGCTGAGGCTGCAAAAAAAACGCTTAACGTTCGTGGTGATGATGGCCCAAGCTGGACTATCGCTTATAAACTGCTGTTTTGGGCACGCCTGCACGATGGTAACCGCGCTTACAAACTGTTTACTGAGATAATGAAACCAACTGAGCGTACCGACATTAATTACGGCGCCGGAGGCGGTATCTATCCCAACCTGCTGTCAGCCGGGCCACCGTTCCAGATTGATGGCAACTTTGGCACCGCGGCCGGTATTACTGAAATGCTGATCCAAAGTCATGAAGGGTACATTAACCTGTTGCCCGCTATACCTGATAGCTGGAAAGCCGAAGGTGCAGCCAAAGGATTTAGGGCGCGGGGCAATTTTACGGTTAATTTTAGCTGGAAAAACGGTAAGGTAACCAGCTACAAAGTAACATCTTCAACACCAAAAACAGTAAAGCTTAAAGTAAATGGTAAATTCATCACTGTTAAAGCCATAAAAGCCTGAACATGTATATCTCTGTAAAAAAAAGATTGTTGTGCGTAGCGCTACTATGCCTTTGTGTACTATCAACAACAGCCAACGCGCAGTCAAAAATCATCCGCATTCCGTACGGAACGAACCGCTATATAACATACAATTTAAGTAACGGGCTGTATGATGTTCACCAAAATGGTACAAAGGTTTTTGATGATGTTTCGGCATCAGCCGTTGTTGATAAGCAAACTTTGTCATCAGCAAAATACAGTAAGCGCACTTATACCAAAACCGTTGTAAAAACCGGCTTTGGTAAAGGAATAAAGCATGTTATCACTTTAACAGGTAAAGCACTGCCAACCATGCAGCAGGTATTCTACATCTACAACAATGGTAGCTTTTTTACGCAATTAATTATAACGGGTAAATACATATCTACTAATAATATGGTGCCTTTTGCCGGGCGTTTCAGGCAGTTAAGCGGCGATGTATATTCGCTGTTTATGCCTTTTGATAACGATACCTTTATCAGCTATAATGCAAGGCCATTTAAGGGTAACGAAAAAGTAATCAGTGCCGAAGTAGGTGCCGTTTATGATAACAATACTCGCGGCGGGTTGGTGGTTGGCTCGGTTGAGCATATGGTTTGGAAGACCGGCGTAACCACCGCCTCTGCGGAAACAAATACCATAAAGGTTGCTGTGGGCTATACCGAAGAAAGCGTTACCCGCGACAAAATTGCCCATGGCCTGGTAAGCGGGAGCGAGGTGCGTTCGCCGCTGATATTTGTTGGCTATTTTGCTGATTACCGTACCGGCCTTGAAGCATTTGGTAAAGCCAACCGTACAGCCGAGCCGCCCTTTGTAGCCAGATGGACGAAACCTACGCCCGTAGGCTGGAATAGCTGGGGCGTAATGCAGGAAAAGCTGACCTTTGATAAAGCCATCAAGGTAGCCGATTTTTTTGCTGATAGCCTGAAAGGTTTCCGCCTGGGTAACACCGCTTACATCGACCTGGATTCCTACTGGGACAATATGCTGGTTAACAAAAATGGTGAGCGCGATTTTTCAAAACTAAAAGAGTTTGCCGATCACTGCAAAGCTAAAGGCTTGCAGCCGGGCATCTACTGGGCGCCTTTTACCGATTGGGGCTTTCAGTCAGGCCCAGGCAGAAAGATAGAGGGTAGTAACTATACCTGGGGCGAGGCATGGACAAAGATCGGCAACCAGTACCATGAGCTTGACGGTGCATGTGCTATTGATCCAACGCATCCCGGCACGCAGGCGCGCATCAATTATATGATCGACCATTTTAAGGCTTGCGGTTTCACTATGATCAAAATCGATTTTTTAGGTCATGCTGCTGTTGAGTCGACCGGTTTTTATGATAAAAGCGTAACTACCGGTATGCAGGCCTACCGTAAAGGGATGGAATACCTGATAAAACGCATTGACGGGCAGATGCTGATCTATGCGGCTATATCACCAAGTTTGGCCAGCGGCCGGTACGTGCATACCCGCCGTATAGCCTGCGACGCTTTTAAGTCTATTAAGGATAGCCGTTATACCTTAAACAGCGTAACCTATGGCTGGTGGCAAAGCTATGTGTATGATTATGTGGATGCCGACCACATTGTATTTTCAACCGAAAGCGAAGGTGCCAATCGTGCACGCTTACTATCAGGATTAATAACAGGCACTTTGATTACCGGGGATGATTATTCAGCCAACGGCCTATGGAAAGCCCGGGCTAAGGAGTATCTGCAAAACCCGGAGCTATTAACCATCGTAAAAAATGGAAAAGCTTTTAAACCTGTTGATGGCAATGTTGGAGATGGCGCATCGGCGGTATTTGTAAATAAGATAGGCAAGAGCTATTACGTAGCGGTGTTCAATTATACCGATAAAGAAGCTAATTTAAAGCTTGATGCTAAGCGTTTGGGTATACCGGCTAAATGTACAGTTACGGAGATATTGGATATACAAAAACCGGCCTTGTTCAATAATGAGATAGACGTTTCACTACCTGTGGCTGATGCCGTTATTTACAGGTTTGACCCCTCCTAAACGGCGAAGCCCTCATGAGCACCGCTAAAAATAATGATAGCGAATAATCCTCCCCAAAGGGGAGGACTTTGATGAATATCTTAATCTTCGTGGTAAAGTTCACCTGCCTTTTCGGCTGAGAACTTGATGCCTTTTATCATGGCCGAGCTGAAGCCGTGGTGCTCCATCTCATTTAAGCCGGCAATGGTACAGCCTTTTGGTGAGGTTACTTTATCAATTTCCTGCTCGGGGTGTGATGATAACTGCAACAGCAAGTCGGCCGCGCCTTTGGCGGTTTGGGCTGCCATACGCAAGGCATCCTGCGCGTGGAAACCGATTTCCGTGCCACCTTGCGATGCCGCACGAATCGACCGTAAAAAGAACGCGATGCCACAGGCGCAAAGGGCGGTGGCCGAGGTCATCAATTCTTCGTTGATCTGTATGGTAACCCCCACGGTGTTAAACAGCGAGCGTACCAGGTTAACATTTTTTGGTGTGCCGTTGTCGGTAGCAATACACGTCATGGACTGGCCAATGGCTATCGCCGTATTTGGCATGGCTCTAACCACCTGTATGTTCATCTCCAGGTAACGGCGGATATCATCACAGCTCACACCCGATATTACCGATACCAGCAGTTGTTTTTCTGATTTAATGGCAGGCTTGATCTCGTCAAGCAGTTTGTTGAGCTGTTGCGGCAATACGGCCAATACCACTATATCCGCTTTTTTTACAGCTTTTAAATTGGCCGATGTAGTTTGATAGCCCTGTTCCTCGTATGATGCCAGGGCCTCAATATTGCGGCGTGTAAGGATCACCTGCGATGGCTGGCATATATTGGCGGTAACTAATCCCTTTGCTAATGATAGCCCAATGTTACCGCTGCCTAAAATGGCAATTTGTTGATTCGCATTCATAATTAATTACTTAACCTTGTCCCAAATGGTTGTTTCTGCTGCAAACGACCTAAGTCGTCCGATTTTCCTATTATCACTGATCGTACCCCGCAGGCAATGGCCGAAAAAGCGTTGTCAAGCTTTGGCAGCATGCCGCTGTGTATTATTTGTTGTTCTTTTAGTTCCCGGTATCTTTCCGGATCAATATCCCGAATGATGGAATCTTCGTCATTAATATCATGCAATACACCCGCTTTTTCAAAACAATAGATCAGCGTAGTTTCATACAGCCTGGCCAATGCTACCGCCAAAGCCGAGGCAATAGTATCGGCATTGGTATTTAATAACTGCCCTTCACCGTCATGCGTAATGGCGCAAAACACCGGGGTAAACCCGGCATCCAGCAAGCGGCCTATATTTTCCGGGTTGATAGATGTTGGATCAATATCGCCCACAAACCCGTAATCGATTGTTTTTACAGGCCTTTTTTTCGTGCGGATAAAGTTACCGTCGGCACCGGTAAGGCCAATAGCGTTGGTGCCAAACCTTTGCAGTTGCGCAACAATGTTCTTGTTTATCAATCCCCCGTATACCATTGTTACCACGCGCAAGGTTTCAATATCCGTAATCCTGCGCCCATCAACCAGCTTGGCCTCAATGCCCAATGTTTCTGATAATTGCGTTGCTACCTTGCCACCGCCATGCACCAGTATCTTATCACCCTCAAGTGCTGTAAAGTCCTTTAAAAAACGGTGCAGGTTCTCTGAGTTATCAATAACGTTGCCGCCAATTTTTATGATATGTAATGATCTCAATGTTTTCCAATCTGGATATGGTTATGCCTGATAGCACAGCCATACTAAATGCTAAAATGTATATGCAAAAATAACAAATTGTATGATTTTTTGTGAAATAAGCTTAGTTTGATAAATAAATGACTGTTTAAGTATTAATATTATCAATGCACAAATGTTTGACTGACATTATTAATATATTTTATCAATATTTTAGTAAAAAATGATGTTGATTTATAAATTTTAAATAAAAATGGTGTAAAATATGATAAAATATAATTTAGGTAATATTTTGAACGAATTATCAGGTTGAAGTACAAGGGCGTGTTTTATTGCCTAAACTTTTTTATGAACCTAATGTTAGAGTTTAAACACTCAATAACTTTAAATGGAGCTATTTGTAATTATTTCATTACTCATTATTTTAAGTGCGGTTTACTCATACATCAATGCCCGGTTCATTAAATTACCGGGTACAATAGGGGTTATCACCATTGCTATTATAGGCTCTGTTTGTATCATTATCAGCAATAAACTTAATCCTGATTGGGCCAAGCGTTTAACAGAGCTGGCACACAGTATTGATTTTTCGCGAACGGTGCTTAACATTATGTTGGGTTTTTTATTGTTCGCTACCGCTTTTCGTGTTGATACGGGTAAGTTGAAAAGGCAAATGCGGCCGGTACTCATTTTAAGTACGGTGGGTGTACTTTTATCAACAGCTATATTTGGCGGCTTGCTTTATTTGATTGCGCAACTGCTTGAGCTTAATGTGCCGTTGCTGTATTGCTTTACATTTGGGGCACTGGTTTCACCTACTGACCCGGTGGCGGTATCAGCTATTATTAAAGAATCAAAACTGCCCCAAAACCTGGAAACAATCGTATCCGGCGAATCATTATTTAATGATGGTATAGGGCTGGTGCTTTTCATCACCCTGCTTGAGATAACCGACGCAGGAATAAAAAACACTGATTTTAACAAAGCCTTTGTAATGTTTGTGCAGGAAGTGTTCGGCGGCATCGCTTTAGGCGCTTTTACGGGTTACATAGCCCATCGGTTAATGAAGTCCGTTACCGATTTTCAAACCATTGTGCTGGTGTCATTTGCCCTTGTAATGGGCGATTCGGTTATCGCTTCTTACTGGCATCTGTCTATACCATTAGCTGTAGTAACCGCCGGGCTATTTGCCGGCAGCCGATCAATCAACGCGGCTAAAAACGAGCGCTCGCATCAGGAGTTGGAAAGCTTTTGGGAATTAGTAGATGAAATGCTTAATACTGTCCTCTTCGTGATGATCGGCCTGCAAATGATCAATATACCCGCAATTGATAATTACTGGCTTATTGGTAGTGTGTGCATCATAATATTGCTGCTCGCCCGCTGGCTGAGTATTATGCTGCCACTTACTTTTTTGCGGCGCTCGCTTAACGTTAATTATGGCAGTATCAACATACTTACCTGGGCAGGGGTAAGGGGAGGCATCTCTATTGCCCTGGCGCTAACATTACCCGCCTCAGATTATAAAGGCCTTATACTATCGGCCACTTATTTTGTGGTGATATTTTCCATAGTAGTGCAGGGGCTTACACTGAATAAGGTTATAAATGCCTGGTACGGCGATAAAGGGTGACTCACCCTGTCATCACTACGCTCGACATCCCTCTCTGCGCGAGCGCAAAGAGGACGTAAAATTCAGTTCAATATCTCTTAAAAAAATAAACCCCTCTCTCTGCTTTGCAGAGAGAGGGGTGACCAGTGTAGCGTAGTCGGGGTGAGTTAAATAGCCTCCAGCATTTGCTTTAACACCGCCTGTGCCGCCCACACGCGGTTGCCCGCTTCATGTATTACTACGGAGTTTGGCCCGTCCAATATCTCGTCAGATAATTCCAGGTTACGGCGCACAGGTAAACAGTGCATTACCCTGGCATCGTTGGTTATCTTTAATTTGTCGTTGTTCAGCATCCAATCCTCGTTACCCGGCAACACTTTGCCATAAGGCTCGTAAGCCGACCAATTTTTTACATAAATAAAATCGGCACCTGTAAGTGCTTCATCAAGGTTATGGGTAATAGTTGCGCCATCTGTAAAATCAGTATTCAGCTCATAACCTTCGGGGTGAGCAATGGTGAAATCTACATCGGCTTTACACATCCACTCGGCAAATGAGTTAGGAACGGCTTGTGGTAATGCTTTAATATGCGGTGCCCAGGCCAATACTACTTTCGGGCGCGCTGTTTTTTTGAGCTCCTGAATGGTAACCAGATCGGCCAAACTTTGCAACGGGTGGCGGGTGGCTGATTCAAGGCTGACAACCGGTACGCCACAATATTGTACAAACTTGTTAAATATAGCCTCGCTGTAATCCTCCTCACGGTCTTTTAATCCCGGGAAGGAGCGGACACCGATAATATCAACATATTGGCCCATAACGGCTGCTGCTTCGCGTACGTGCTCAACAGTGCCGCCATTCATTATCGCGCCATCCTGCAATTCCAATGCCCAGCCTTCCTTATCAATATTCAATACCATTACATTCATGCCCAGATTAAGCGCCGCTTTCTGCGTGCTCATACGGGTACGCAGGCTCGGGTTTAAAAATACCAGCCCCAGCGTTTTGTTTTTACCCAGATGCTGGTGGGCATACGGGTTTTGCTTGAGCTGCAAAGCTTCGGCAGCGAGGGCGTTAATGTCGGTTACGTCGTGAACGGATGTAAAAAGTTTCATGGATGACCTTTTATAGGGTAAAAAATGCTGCTGGTAATAAATGCTATTACCAGCAGCACAAATTATTTTTTTAAAACAGAGGTAAACGCTTCCAAAAACTGATCGGCGTATGCTTTAGTTAGGTTAAGCGCCGGTAACAGCCGTACCACATTTGGCTTGGCCTCGCCTGTAAATATATGGTGCTTGTATAGCAGATCCTTACGTACGTGGCTTAACTCCTCGGGCAGTTCAATACCGATCATCAACCCACGGCCGCGAACTTCTTTAACCTGTTCAAATTTTTTCAGTTCTTCAATCAGGTAACCGCCAACCTCGGCAGCATTTTGCAGCAGGTTGTCCTGCTCTATAACTTCAAGCACCGCTAAACCGGCGGCACAGGCCAGGTGGTTACCTCCGAAGGTAGTACCCAGCATACCGTAAGCCGGTTTTATTTTAGGCGAAATAATAATGCCACCAATAGGGAAGCCGTTGCCCATGCCTTTGGCCATGCTGTAAATGTCGGCATCAACACCGGCAAAATCGTGCGAAAAGAACTTACCGGTACGGCCATAACCACATTGTACCGAGTCGGCAATGAATACGGCATTATGCTCATCGCACAATGTTCTTATCTTTTGCAAAAAGCTTTCGGTAGCTACCTGTATGCCACCAACACCTTGTATACCTTCGATAATTACGGATGATATTTCGTTATCGGCAAAGGCTTGCTCCAAAGCAGCCTCATCGCACCAGGGCAAAAATATCACGTTATCAGTTTCGTTGATGGGGGCAACTATTTTTGGGTTATCCGTTACGGCAACCGCCAGTGAGGTACGACCGTGAAAAGCTTTGCGGAAAGCGATCACCTTTTTTTTGCCATTGTAAAATGATGCCAGTTTCAAGGCGTTCTCGTTAGCTTCGGCACCCGAGTTACACAGGAAAAGCTGATAATCCTCTTTGCCCGATACATGGCCCAATTTTTCGGCCAGTTGTTTTTGCAGCGGTATCTCTATCGAGTTGGAGTAAAAGCCGATCTGATGTAACTGATCCTCCAAACGTTTTACATAATGCGGGTTGGTATGGCCGATAGAAATAACGGCATGGCCACCGTAAAGATCAAGATATTCCGTGCCCTTATCGTCATAAACGAGGCTGCCGGTGCCTTTAACAATATTTATTGGGTTGATAGGATATACGTCGAACAGATTCATTTATTTTAAGGTTAAAGGAGAAAGGTAAAAGGATAAAGGTTACTTTTCGTTTCGCAAAAACTTGATGAATGCGATTAACATGGCCTTCACTTCATTTATCTCCTGGTTAATATTATCATACTTGTTTTTTGGAACATAGCCCAAATCAAAAATTAAATAACAAGTATATTCTACTTCATGTGCCGAACCTAAAGCATTATCAAGATAATGCGCAAAGTCCTTATTTGTATTCTTGCCACAACCTTCAACTATATTTAACGGTATAGAGTAAGTTGATCGTCTTAATTGGCTGGATAAAGCAAACCTTTCTTCAACAGGTAGCAAAGGAATTATTTCGGTATAAACTCGCTTGGTAAGCAAATGTGCTTTTAACCAAACATCCAGTTTTTTATAGTCCCTCATTACCTTTATTGTTTCTTTAGCTACCTTTTCCCTTTCACCTTTATCCTTTCACCTCCATTAAAATCCAATCGCCTTCAATCGTAATCCGGCGCGTTCATCCAGACCAAACAGTAGGTTCATGTTTTGAACCGCCTGGCCTGACGCGCCTTTGAGTAAATTGTCTATAATGCTTATTATTAATAGTTTATTGCCGTGTTTTTTAACCTGAACAAAGCACTTATTGGTATTAACCACCTGTTTCAGATCGATGTTACGATCGGTAACATGGGTAAATGCCTGATCTTTGTAAAAGTTTGTATATAATGCTAAAGCCTCCTCCTGGGTTAAATCACTGTCGGTATAAATGGATGCTATGATGCCACGTGTAAAATCGCCACGGTAGGGGATGAAATTCAGATTGCCCCAATCCTGTGATGGGGGAGTGAAATCTGATTGCAATTGATTAAGTGACTGACCTATTTCATTCAGATGCTGATGATCAAACGCTTTATAAACCGACAGGTTATCATTTCTCCAGCTAAAGTGCGAGGTAGTTGAAAGGCTCTGTCCCGCGCCGGTTGATCCTGTAGTGGCGGTAATATTTACCTCACTGGTAATTAATCCTTTTGATGCAAGCGGCAGCAAGCCTAACTGCAAACAGGTGGCAAAACAACCCGGGTTGGCAATATTCTGCGCTTCGCGGATGGCATCCCTGTTTAGTTCGGGCAACCCATAAACAAAGCTTTTGTTGCCAATGGTAGCCTTTGGTTTGAGGCGAAAATCCTGACTCAGGTCAATGATCTTTACCGTATCCGGGATAGGGTTGGCCTCTAAAAACTTACGCGCGTCGCCATGGCCTACACATAAAAAAAGTACGTCAATAGCTGTAGATAGTTCAGCCGCGAATTTCAGATCGGTATCACCAAACAGGTCGGAGTGTACCTCATATACATAATTGCCCGCGTTGCTGTTACTATGCACAAAGGCAATCTCAACATTAGGGTGATTAATGAGGATGCGCAGCATTTCGCCGCCGGTGTAACCGGCACCGCCTATAATTCCTGCACGGATGCCCCCGGCCCCTAAAGGGGAGTTGTTGTTGGATATGTTTGAATGTAACTCAGTCATTATAATAAAATTAGTTCCCCTTTAGTGATTAGGGGATAACCCTGTCATTTTTTGTAGATGGATATGAGTACAAAATGAATTCCAGGTCGGCATCCCATTTATTAATGATATAATGATGCTGGCCCGGGTTGATTTGGATGCCCTGCTGCTCACGTAAGGCGTGCTCGGCACCGTCAATAACAAATGTTGCCCTGCCTTTTAATATGAAGAACAGTTGCGTTGCCTTTTCATGGTAATGCAACTGCTCAGCCGTATCGGGCGGCATTAATTCCTGCTTAACCGATAATCCGTCAGTATCAACAAAGGTCCAGCCGTGGCAACCATCGCCCCATGTATAATGGTTAAGGCATTCGCTTTTTGAAAAAATAGTGGTCGCCCCCCAGCCCCCTGAAGGGGGAACACTGTTAGCACTATTGTTTTCCGTTGATGACATAAGCTCTTATAAGCCCCCTTTAGGGGGTTTGGGGGTTAACTTTATGGTAGATCATTACCTGGTTGCCAAATATTTTGGAGAAACCTTTTACATCCTCACCACTCCAGGCGTTGTTCATTTCGCCGTAGCTGCCAAATTTGTTCGACATCAGGTCGTGGTCCGACTCAATACCTACTATCTGGAAACGGTAAGGGTTAAGCTGAACGTATACTTTACCGCTAACTGTTTTTTGAGTATCGGTTAAAAATGCTTCCATGTTGCGCATAATCGGGTCGTGAAACTGCCCTTCGTGCAGCCAGTTGCCGTAAAAGGTAGCCAATTGATCCTTCCATGATAGCTGCCATTTGGTAAGCACATGTTTTTCTAAAGTATGATGTGCTTTAATGATGATCACGGGGGCAGCCGCCTCAAAGCCAACACGGCCTTTAATGCCGATGATGGTATCACCAACGTGTATATCACGGCCAACGCCATAAGGCTGGGCAATGGCCTGCAATGCCTGTATAGCTTTGGTAGGATGATCGTACTGCTCCCCGTTAATAGCAACCAGTTCGCCTTTATCAAACGTAAGCTCAAGGTTTTTTTCTTCGGTAGCTGTTACCGGTGTAGGCCATGCATCCTCAGGCAAGCCTAAATTTGAGGTAAGGGTTTCCTTACCACCAACTGATGTACCCCAGATGCCTTTGTTGATTGAATATTTGGCTTTCTCAAAATTCATCTCAACACCGTGCTTTTTCAGGTATTCAATTTCCTCTTCGCGGCTTAATTTAAGATCGCGGATAGGGGTAAGTATTTTAACTTCGGGCACCAGGATGTTGAATATCATATCAAAACGCACCTGGTCATTACCGGCACCTGTGCTGCCATGGGCAACATATTCGGCACCAATCTCTTTAGCGTAATTGGCTATGGCTGTAGCCTGGCTAACACGCTCGGCACTTACTGAAAGGGGGTAAGTATTGTTTTTTAATACGTTACCGTAGATAAGGTAGCGCACACAGCTATCGTAAAAATTGGTAGTTTCATCAACCACGTGGTGGCTGGTTACGCCCATTTTAAAGGCACGTTCTTCAACGCTCTTAAGTTCTTCATCGCTAAAGCCGCCAGTGTTTACAATTACCGAGTGCACCTCCATGCCGAGGTCGCGGGTTAAATAAATGCAGCAAAACGATGTATCTAAACCGCCGCTGTATGCCAATACTACTTTTTTCTTCATTATATATGTTTGTTCAACCGGGTTAAAAGTTTAAACCTTTGCTAATAGTGCAATAATCTTTGATGATCCGCGCAGGGCATTTTCAATACGCTCAAGCAGGGTAGCCTTGTGGGTAATGTTTTTTAGTTTGTTTTCTGCTTGTTTAGCTTTATCAGCCGGATCAAACAGCATGGCGGTGCACATGCAGTTTTTACGCCCTTTGCTCATTAAAATATCGTAGTTAACGCAACTGGTACAGCCTTTCCAAAAATCTTCATCCTGCGTTAATTCCGAATACGTAACCGGCTCGTAACCAAGCTCGGAGTTGATCTTCATTACGGCTAAGCCTGTTGTTAAGCCAAACAGTTTAGCTTCAGGGTATTTGCTGCGCGAGAGCTCAAAAATGCGTTCTTTAATAGCCTTTGCCAGGCCCACTTTACGAAAGTTAGGATTAACTATAAGGCCTGAGTTAGCCACAAACTGCCCATGGCTCCATGTTTCAATGTAGCAAAAGCCGGCCCAGGTGCCATCCTTATGTAAAGCAATAACCGCTTTACCTTCAAGCATTTTATTGGCCACATACTCGGGCGAACGCTGTGCTATACCGGTACCGCGTGCTTTAGCTGATTCAGCCATTTCATCACATATCTGCTGCGCAAAATCAACGTGCTGTGCTGATGCAACTAATATATCAAAATCTTGTATGGTCATTAAAAAAATAGAATGATTGCTGTAAACCAAATGGTTATTTAAAACCTATTAAGTAATCAGATGCTTTTTTGTTGGCAGAGTTTAATATATACTCAGCAACAGGGGTTGAGATAAGTAAATTAAACCCGGGGGATAAACAATCGTCGTCGAGACGGAATACACATAAAAATTACTGTAACCAAAGCATTGGCAACAGGAGCAAAAATTGCTCTTGTAACTGGCTTATATAAGCTTTGCTGGTTCATTTTTACAGTATTATTTGCGTTTTATAAATTTTGTGCAAAGTATCGTATTAATTTTTATTTATGCAAGAAAAAAGTGCACGAATTAATAAGTTAACAATGGATAATTACAATCAATTGAAAAATGCGAATAACACACCATGCCATCAGGGAGTTAACTGTTAAAAACAGAAGTGTGGTTGTGCCCGTTATTAACCGCACAAATACATTAACGAATGGAGGGAACACAACCGCTTATTTTAACACTGAAACTTGATAACAACGCGCAGATGTTTTTTAATGACCTGCGCAAGCAGTACTTTCCGCCCGGGCGTAATTTTATTGATGCTCACCTTACCTTGTTCCATCAGTTACCGCCAGGGCAGCACGAGGTTTTTGAGTTGCTTTATGAAATAGGTAAGCAGCGCCAAAGTTTTACAGTTAATGTAAGCAGGATAGTTAGTATTGGTAATGGCGTGGCGTTTAAATGCGAGAGCGATGAACTACAAAAACTTCACCAGTATTTACAGCAGCAATGGCGGCAGTGGTTAATTCCGCAGGATAGGCAAAAGCTTTGGCCGCACATCACCATACAAAATAAAGTTAGCGCTGATGTTGCCCAGGCTACATTGAACAGGCTTTTAGCAACGTTTACACCATTCAGTATAAAAGTAACCGGATTTAGCTTATGGAAATACCTGGGCGGCCCGTGGGAGTTTGCAGAGGAGTTTTTGTTTCAATAAAAAAGGCTGCCCAAATAACTGAACAGCCTGATGTATGTGTGAGTCTAAAATTTCTTAATCCTTACCGCCGCCAAATATCGAGAAGCTTACGTAACGTTTTGGGTGAGCTTTCAGATCAATAAACAGGTTATTGAGGTTAGCCGAAGCATTGCTCAGGTTTTTATACATCGTACTATCGTTTATAAGTAAACCTAAACTGCCTTCGCGGCTGTTGATCTTGTTAGTGGTAGTTTCAAGGTTGGCCATGGTTTTGTCTACATTATCCATAGTTTGTTTCAGGTTTGTAGCTGCCAAATCGTTGCTAAACTTTTTAAAGTTAAGCGCGATATCATTAAAGTGAGCTGTAGTACCCTTTAAATTGCCTGATATAGTTGCTGCATTACCCATAACGGTATTAATGTGCCCTGATTGCGCGCCAACCAAAGCGTCAATTTTTTTAGTGGTACCCTCCAGTGTTTGCAATGAGTTGGCTATGCTTGAAAAGCTGCGGTCAACATTTTTCTCAAAATTAGGGTTCATGATGCGGTTGATGGATGCCAGCGATGAATCAAGTTTAGTGATCAGTGCTTCCGCCTTTTTTTGTATCGGCTGCAGGCTTTCGGCCAAACTGCCTTGTATGTCAGCACGCAGGGTGTCTTCATCCTGGGCGGGTTTTGCGCTGTCCCCTAAATCAAAAACAATAGCCTTGCCACCCAGCAGGTCTGTGCTTTGCAGTTGTGCCAGTGTGTTTGATGGCACGTTATACTTATCATCAACCTTAAATTCAACCACGGTACGCCCATCAGGCTGTAATTCCATTTTTGATACACGGCCAACCTGGTAACCATTTACAAGTACCGGTTTTGAAACCGATAAACCTTCTACGTTCTTATATATGGCGTAGTACTTGTTCGAGCCCGAAAATACATCATTCCCGCTCAGGTAACTGTATGTTAATAAAAGCGCCGTTATGGCAATTGCCGTGAATACGCCTATTTTGGTTTCGTTTGATATTTTCAAGGTAGTAGAGTGTTTTTATAAATGATATTAATTTTCTAACTGTTTTTTATAACTCTTTAATGCACTTAATATCGAGTTCACTATCTCCGTTTGACCTTCGTCTGATGTAAGGTAGTCTTCCTCATCCGGATTGTTTATAAATCCGGTTTCAACAAGTACTGATGGCATGGCCGTATGATCGAGCACCAAAACCACCTGTTCCTTTACGCCGTGGCTCTCGCGGTTATAGTTACCTGTAAGTTCACTATCTATTAAACTCGCAAAGCGTATACTTTGTTTACGGTATTTATCTCTAAATGTGTTTAACATGATAACCGATGCCGGATTATCCGGATCATAGCCCGCGTAATTGTCCTTATAGTTCTTCTCGGTAAAGATAACCGCGTTCTCACGCAGCGCTTCTTCCTGCGCGCCAACACGCCTCGAACCATAAACAAGTATCATGGCGCCTTTGCCGCTGCGATTAGCTACCGTGCTTGTTTTGTAAATAGGGATGCTTTTGCCTTTACGCTTACGATAGCCCACAACCTCGGTAACCTTACGGTTGGCCAGCGAGTTGCAGTGTAATGATATAAACAACTGGCCTTTAGCATTATTAGCTATATCGGCACGTTTGTGCAGTTCCACAAAGGTATCGTTGCTGCGGGTCATAATGGTGTTAACACCGGGCAGGTCGCGTTCAATGGCCTTTTGCAATTTAAGGGCGAGGGCGAGGGTAACTGTCTTCTCGTTGGTGTTGGGGCCAAAAGCGCCGGGGTCCTTACCACCGTGGCCGGCATCAATAACTACCGTGCGCAGCCTGAAGCCTTCGGGGGCTTGTACCGAATCCGTGGTTTGCTGATCTAAGGCCCTTGCGGGCTGTGCAGCGTAAAAAAATGAAACTAAAAGAGCTGAAAATGTATAGATGTGTTTCCTTGAAATTTTTATCATCATGTGTAGTGAACGAACTAACCTTAAATTTATTGGCTATTAAACACTAAGCTTCCACTTCGGTTTTAAGAGTTTTTAACGCGCGCACAATTGTGGCCACTATCTGGTCCTGCCCTTCTTCCGAGTTCAGGTAATCTTCTTCATCAGGGTTATTGATGTATCCGGTTTCAATCAACACCGCGGGCATGGCACTGTGGCAAAGTACCAGTACGCCCTGTTCGCGTATGCCCTCACTACGGCGGCCATCGGTTTCAACAAACTCCTGGTTTAATATACTGGCAAACCGTACGCTTTGCTTGCGGTATTTGCGTTTGTACTCATTCATCAGTATCATGGCCGATGGATCATTCGGATCTATTACGGCATCCATTTCCTCTTCATCGCCAAGGCGGGTTTCCTTAATGGCCTTTTCTTCTTCTTTGGTGCGATGAAAACCATATACCAGCAGCAATACACCTTTGCCGGAGCGGTTGGCTACGCTTGTTTTTTTACCCGACGCTGATCGTACTATCTTATTAGGCAGTGAGTTGCAGTGTATGGATATGAATATGTCACCCTTGGCATCATTAGCGATGTCCGAGCGTTTTTGCCATAAAATATCATCGTCGGTAGTGCGGGTCATCACCACTTTTACATCGCTTAATTCTTTTTCTATCGCCTTTTGCAATTTAAAGGCAATTTGTAGCGTTACCTTCTTTTCGACAGAGTATTTGCCCGATGCACCGGCCCGAAAACCACCATGGCCGGCATCAACAATTACCGTTTTTAGTTTAAATTTATTAGTTTGATTAACCGTATCTTTGGGCGCATAATTATTGGCCGCCAACATCATTTTAAATGAAAAAAATGGAAGTAATATAAACAGGAACCTTAAACAATAATTCAATCTGTTCAGTGTTTTCATTATGTTTGAACGCTGGTTAACCATATCTGCAAAAATACTATTCATTATTAATTTTGAAATTCGTTAGGCTTTTTTTTCTGCTTGCAATTATATTAACGGTAAATGCGGTGGCTGTTGCATACAGAAGCGGATATAAAAGCAGCCCCGTTACCGCGAGGGACACTATTATTAAGCTTGACAGCACCAAGGCTACTGACCGGCGGCTTATAAATGGCCCGTTTCGTAAAGCTACACCGGCACCTAAACAAAGCCCTGTAAAAAAAGACACCATTCCTAAAGATTCGTTGCGCCGCGATACTTCCTCACGTGATACCGGCCGCATGGCTATGGCTGCCGATACCGGCAGAAAATCAGCCAGTGGCCTCGAATCAGAAGTGAAAGCACATGCCGAAGATAGTATTATAGTTGATAACGAGAACAACATTATGTACCTGTATGGCAAAGCACGGGTTACTTATGAGGATGTTGAGCTTGATGCCGAGTACATTCGCGTAGATAAAAAAAATCACCTGATATATGCCAGCGGCAGGCCAAGCCCTAAAACAGGCCGCTACATAGGCCGCCCGATATTCCAGCAAAAAAATGATAAACCATCATATGCTGATTCGCTGTTGTTTGATTACACAACCAAGAAAGGAAAGATATTTAACCCGGCATCTGAGCAGGACGGCAACTTTATTTCGGGCGGACAGGCAAAAAAACTGAACAATGAGGAAGTAGCCTATAAAAATGTTATTTACAGTACCTGTAATGAGCCATATCCGCATACGCACTTTGGTATAGTAATAACCAAAGGTATAGGCGAGAAGCACCGCATCATATCAGGCCCTGCTTACCTCGAGATAGCCGGTATACCATTGCCGCTGGGGGTACCGTTCGGTTTCTTCCCCAAGCCGGAGTCAAGGGCATCAGGGGTTATATTTCCAACTTTTGGTGAAGACCAGCGTTTGGGTTTCTTTATGCGTAACCTGGGCTATTACATCGCGCTTAACGAGTATATGGACCTTACCAGCAACGTATCTATCTATTCGCGCGGATCGTACGAGCTGAGTACCGCGGCCCGTTACCTAAAACGTTACAAGTACCAGGGTAACCTTACGCTGAGCTACGGCTCGCACAATTACGGCCTGCCCGGCGATCCGGCTGCAAAGGATTTTAACATTTCCTGGTCACACAGTCAGGATGCCAACGCCCATCCGGGCAGTACATTCAGTGCCTCGGTTAACGCGGGTACCTCAAGCTTTTACCAAAACTCGCCCGCAGGGCAAAACTATAGCCTTACGCAGCTTACGCAAAACAACCTTCGTTCAAGTATCGCCTATGGCAAAACCTGGGCCGGTACACCATTTAACTTAAACGTGAGCTTAGGCCACAGCCAGGATATTACCCAAAAAAGGGTAACGCTCGATCTGCCTACCGTATCTTTCAATATGTCAACCCTTAGTCCGTTTGACAGTAAGAACCGGGTAGGCGAGCAAAAATGGTATCAAAAAATTACAGTAGGCTACAGCTTACAAGCCCAAAATAAACTGAACAATATACCGGAGTCGCAACTGTTTACCAGCGAAACACTTACCAAGCGCCTGCAAAACGGTATGCAGCATACCATACCGGTTGCGTTGAGCTTAAATGTATTTAAGTACTTTCAGTTCAATACATCAGCTAACTATACCGAGCGCTGGTACCTGCAATCTATCCGCAAGAGGTATGATCGTGATGACCCGAACGTATCTCCGGGTACCGCGGTTATTGATACTGTTGGCGGCTTTGCCAGGGCAGGGGAGTATAACCTGAATGCAGGTATGTCAACCAAAATTTACAGCCAGGCAAACTTTGGTGGTAAAATAAAGGCCATCAGGCACGTAATGACGCCTTCATTAACGTTCAGCTACCGCCCGGATTTCTCTGACCCGAGCTATGGCTACTATCGTACCATTGTAAGCGAGGCCTCCATACCGTATACTTACACCGCGCAAACCTACTCTATATTTGAGCAGGCGGTTTACGGCGGGCCATCGGCAGGCCGCTCGGCAGGTATCGGGCTTAACATTGATAACGTTATTGAGGCCAAGATCAGGCCAAGCGCAACCGATACCTCTAATACCGATAAAAAGATAGCCATATTACAGGGCTTCTCGGTATCAACCTTCTATAACTTCGCGGCAGATTCTATCAAGCTTTCGCCAATATCGTTCTCAGGCCATACCGGCTTATTCGGGCAAAAGGTGAATATCAGCTTTAACGGATCATTAAACCCTTATGTGGTGCAAACACGCGACTCTATATCTAACGGTGCCGTTGTACGTTATGCACGCTCGCTGGCGCGTTATAGCTGGCAGGATGGTAAATTCCCGATGCTGACTAACCTGGGCTTATCCATGAGCGGTAGCCTTAACTCATCATCATTCAGCCCAAAAAAGCAGGCGCAGCCCAACACCATGCAAAACATGACGCCGGAGCAATCAAGGCAGTTATCGTTGATCAACAGCGATCCGGGGGCTTATATTGACTTTACCGTACCCTGGAACATATCCTTTAGCTACAACTTTAACTATAATAACAGCGGGGTAACCACTACCACCACCAATACCATGATGATAAGTGGTGACGTGAGTATCTCGCCCAAATGGAAGGTGCAATACTCCACCAACTTTGACTTTAATGCCATGAAGCTGGCCGATGCAACGTCATTCGCCATATACCGCGATTTGCATTGCTGGGACCTGTCGGTACAGTGGCTGCCGTTCGGTTACTATAAATCGTACAACGTTACTATTAAAGTTAAATCATCAATTTTACAGGACCTTAAACTTACCAAACGCAGCGATTATACCAGCAACAGGTATTATGGCGGCGGCTTTTAATTATGCTGGCAGAAATTATAACCATTGGCGACGAAATACTGATTGGGCAAATTGTTGATACCAATTCGGCCTGGATGGCACAGCGCCTTAATGAAATAGGGGTGCGGGTAAAGCAGATCTCATCAGTATCTGACGATCGGGAGCATATATTAAAGGCTTTTGACGAAGCCAGCAGCCGTGCCGATATTATACTCATAACCGGCGGCCTCGGCCCCACAAAGGACGACATCACCAAAAAAACATTGGCCGAATACTTTGGCGTTGAGCTTGTAGAAAGCGAAGTAGCGCTGAATAATGTATTAGAGATATTTAAGCGCTATAACCGCCCATTGCTTGAAACCAACCGCCAGCAGGCCCTGGTACCTGCCAATTGCGAGGTAATTAATAACAACAACGGCACCGCGCCGGGTATGTGGTTTAACCATAAGGGCAAGGTATACATGTCAATGCCGGGCGTGCCTTTTGAAATGATGTACATGATGGATGAACAGGTGCTGCCAAAAATTAAGGCAACCTTCAAACTATCAACCATTATACATAAAACGATATTAACGGTAGGTGAGGGCGAATCATATTTAGCCGAACGTATTGCCGATATAGAGAATGAACTGCCGCCGCATGTAAAACTGGCTTACCTGCCCAAATTAGGACAGGTACGTTTACGTGTTAGCGGCTACAGCGATGGCGACGAAACACTGCTGCAAAGCGAGGTTGATACATTTGCAAACCGTATTGCCGAACGGGTGAGTAATGTAGTGGCAGCGCTGGAGGACATTCCGCTGGAAAAGGCCATATTAAATATGATGACCAAGCGTAGCCTCACGCTATCTACCGCTGAAAGCTGTACGGGCGGTTTTATATCGAGCCTGCTTACACAACATGCGGGTTCATCAAAGGTGTTTTTAGGCGGAGCCGTATCCTACTCAAACCAGCTAAAGCAAAGCATACTGGGTGTAAACGCCGAAACGCTGCAACAGTATGGCGCGGTGAGCGAAGAAACAGTGCTTGAAATGGCCAAAGGCGCACTTAATAACTTCGCATCAGACTATGCCATTGCCGTTACCGGCATTGCCGGGCCCGATGGCGGCACGCCTGACAAGCCTGTAGGCACGGTTTGGATAGCGGTAATTTCGGTATCAAAACGATTGGTTAAGAAATTCACTTTCAGGGGCAAACGCCAGCAAAATATTGAACGTTCGGCCATCAGCGCGTTAGGTATGTTAAATACTTTACTTAACGACAAGGCAATTTAATCGCAGATTTAGTTATTTTTGGCGAACCAACTGTTTACATCATACTATGGCTAAATTTCAGTTAATATTACCCAAAATGGGTGAAAGTGTTGCCGAAGCGACTATTGTAAAGTGGGTAAAAAAGCCCGGCGATACAGTAGAGGCTGACGATACCATAGCCGAAATTGCGACTGATAAAGTAGACTCGGAGGTTCCATCCCCCGTAAGCGGAAAACTTGTTGAAATACTTTTTAACGAGGATGACGTGGTAGAGGTTGGACAGACCATAGCCATAATTGAAGTTGAGGGCGAAGACGTTGCTGAAGAGCCGCAACAACCCGCTGCTCCGGTTTCTGAACCGGAGAAGGCTGTTGTAGTTGAGCCCGAACCGCAAGCTGCAACACCGGTTGCCGAACAGGAAGCCATACCAGGCACTGAGCAACTGGCACAGCGCGAAACACAAACTGTGGCGCATACATCCTCATCATCTGTACGTTTTTACTCGCCCCTGGTGCGCAACATTGCTGTGGCCGAAGGAATAGGTAACGACGAACTGGATAACATACCTGGTACCGGTGCCGATGGCCGCTTGACAAAAGACGATCTGATGATCTACCTTGACAGCCGTGCTAAAGGAGGCACCCAGCCTGTACAACAACCACGTGCCGAACAGTCGCAAGCCATCTCTCAGCCCGCTGCCAAATCGGTATACACATCACCAGTAAGCACAGTATCATCATCAGGTAACGAGGAGATTATCGAGATGGACAGGATGCGCCGTCTGATTGCCGACCATATGGTGATGAGCAAGCAGGTATCGCCGCACGTAAGCTCATTTGTTGAGGCCGATGTTACCAACTTGGTAATGTGGCGCGACCGCGTGAAGAACAGCTTTGAGCAGCGCGAAAACGAAAAGATAACCTTTACCCCCATATTTGTTGAAGCCGTAGTAAAAGCCATTAAGGATTTTCCGCTTATCAACGTATCGGTAAAAAATACACAAATCATCCGTAAAAAGGATATCAACATCAGCATGGCAACCGCGTTGCCAAGCGGTAACCTGATCACTCCGGTAATTAAACGTGCCGATCAGCTTAACCTGGTTGGGCTTACCCGCGCGGTGAATGACCTTGCCAACCGTGCGCGCAATAATAAGCTTAGTCCGGATGATGTGAAGGAGGGTACTTTTACCATCACCAACATAGGCACGTTTGGGAATATTATGGGTACGCCCATTATTAACCAGCCGCAGGTAGCTATTTTAGCTATCGGTGCCATCAAAAAGAAACCCGCCGTTATTGAAACTCCGCAGGGCGATATGATCGCCATCAGGCAGATGATGTATCTTTCGTTATCGTACGATCACCGTGTGGTTGATGGTATGCTTGGGGGCTCGTTCCTGAAACGTATTGCCGATTATCTGGAAAACTGGGACGTTAAGCGTGAGATATAGTGTGTTAATTTATACCACTTATGTTGAGGCATGTTAATATGTTAAGATTTTACATTAGCAGCAATCAACCAGTGTAGTTAATTTCGACTGATGTCTCGTTTTATGCCATTGAGCTATATTGCCGGAAATTTTTTATCAATGAGATCAGTTTTAGCAGGTAAGCCAATAATCATATTTGCATTAGCAGCATTTATACTGTCATCATGCAGCAGTATAAAAAAAACGCAGCGGCCTGTTTACGGCAATAATAACGGCGGTGCCCCCGCTGCCCCTACAATAAAGCGTTCAGGTCCTTATGTAATGGAAAAGCCGGACAAGGATGATATAGAAAAATATTCGGCCATCATGAACGTGAAAAAAAGCGACATTAAAAATGGCAGGCTTTACAGCTTTATTGATGACTGGATGGGTACGCCATACAAGTTTGGCGGTTTAGATAAGGATGGCGTGGATTGTTCGGGCTTTGTTTACCGTTTGCAGCAGGAGGTATATGATATTGAGAACATGCCCCGGTCAACCAGTACACAGATCAACTTTATCAAACGCAAATACGAGGAAGAACTAAAAGAAGGCGACCTGGTGTTTTTTGATTTTGACGGCAGGCAGTTCAGCCATGTAGGGGTGTACCTGCAAAACGGTTACGTGGTACATGCCAGCACCCGCAAAGGTGTGATGATCATTAAGCTGAAGGATCCTTATATGTATAAATATTTCTCGCGCGGCGGATCAATTTTGGTTGAGCGTGAAGGTGAAGCCGAAAGCAGCGGTCGTTAAGCTTATTTGTTACTTTTGCCATCATGCAAAAACCTAAAGAAGATTACTCATTCTGGACACAGTATAAACGCTTCGCCACTACGGAGATCATGCTGTACGTGATCATGATTATCGGCATTATAGTGGGTATCGCTATCTTTTCGTAAAGTGTTTAACCAATACTTTGTTTATATTATCAAATGTAACGATGGATCCTATTACACCGGCGTAACCAATGATGTTGACCGGCGGTTTCAGGAACACCAGCAGGGCGTTAATGTAAGTTGTTATACTTTAAACGTCGGCCTTTACAATTAGTTTTCTATGAGTCGTTTGGCGACATTAGTCAGGCCATAGCTTTTGAGAAACAAGTTAAAGGCTGGCGCAGGGCAAAAAAAGAAGCACTTATCGCTCGTCGGTGGGATTTATTGCCGGAACTTTCAAGAACAGCTAAGTAGTTGCTAATGCTTCGACAAGCTCAGCATGACAGTTTGAGTTGGTTAGAAAATTCAAGAGCGTCGGCCTGTCACCCTGAGCCTGTCGAAGGGTGCGTGTGTGGGGAAATAGTTCGTTAGTGCTTCGACAAGCTCAGCATGACATGGTGGAAAATATAAAGGGGCCTGTCACCCTGAGCCTGTCGAAGGGCGCGCGAAGGCCTGAACAGTGTGCGAGTGCTTCGACAGGCTCAGCATGACATACAGATAAAAATTGTAAGTTCGCCGGTGCATCGGCATCCAACATGGCAAAGCAACAAATACTCAAATGGCTCAGTAAACCCAAACGCATCATCGCGTTAGCCGTGTTGCTGATGCTGTTTATTCTCTTTATCTTCTGCCTGCCTAAGCCTTTATTCAACAAACCCACTTCGTATGTTATTGATGATGATAAAGGCCAGCTCTTAGGCGCTTCTATAGCGGCCGACGGGCAGTGGCGGTTTCCGTATAACGACAGCGTTCCCGAAAAATTTAAGCAGTGCATCATCACCTTTGAGGATAAGCGTTTCCGATACCATCCCGGCTTTGATCCGCTGGCGTTTGGCAGGGCTATCAGTCGTAGCATTAAGGCCGGGCATGTAACCAGCGGCGGCAGTACGTTAAGTATGCAGGTAATCCGTATGGCTACTAACCACAGGCGTACGGTTTGGAATAAGCTGATCGAAATATTCATGGCCCTGCGGCTTGAAGCCGGATACAACAAGGATGAGATATTGGCTTTATACGCAAGTAACGCGCCATTCGGCAGTAATGTTATCGGGTTGGATGCTGCTTCGTGGCGCTACTTTGGGCGCAGTCCGGATAAGTTATCATGGGGAGAAATGGCGGCCATGGCTGTGCTGCCTAATGCGCCATCGCTGGTACATCCCGGTAAAAACAGGACGGTGCTGTTAAACAAGCGCAATCGCCTGCTTGATAAAATGGTTGCCGAAAAAGTGATAGACAGTACTACCGCCCGCCTGGCCAAACTTGAGCCGGTACCTGATCGGCCTGTGGCTTTGCCCCAAATGGCACCACACCTGTTACAGGTATTTAAGGCAGACCACAGAAGAAATCAACAATCCGGAGATACGCGCATAACCAGCACCATCAAAGCCGATCTGCAACAACAGGTAAGCAATATTCTGGAGCGGCATCACCAGGTGTTACGCGCCAATGAGATCAATAACATTGCCGCTGTGGTGCTTGATGTGGAAACCGGTGCTGCGCTGGCTTATGCGGGCAATATCTTCCATCCGGGCGAAAGCCAGTTGGAGAGCGATGTTAATGTGGTGAACGCGCCGCGTAGTCCGGGCAGTACGTTAAAACCTTTGCTTTATGCCGCCATGCTGAATGATGGGTTTATTTTGCCCAACAGCCTGATACCCGATGTACCCACGCAAATAGCCGGTTATCATCCCGAAAATTTTGATCTGGGTTACGATGGAGCGGTAACGGCATCAAAGGCGCTGTCGCGCTCGCTGAATGTGCCTGCGGTTAAAATGCTGCAGCAGTACAAGTACGAGCGGTTTTACGATTTTTTAAAACAAACGGGCATCACCACCTTAACCAAACCGGCAGATCATTATGGCCTTGCCCTGATTTTAGGTGGTGGCGAAAATACCCTGTGGGAACTTACCGGTAATTACGCCGCAATAGCGCGCGTATTAAACCATTATAACAAAAACGGCGGTAAATATGACCCTGCTGACTGGCATCAACCGGTTTACTCCGCATCGCCACAAAACAAACCGGAGCTGGAAAAACACGGACTATTGGATGCCGGCTCCATATACTACACCCTGCAAGCCATGGAAGAAGTAATGCGGCCGGGCGAGGAGTTGCTATGGCAGCAATTCAGTTCGTTACAGCGGGTAGCCTGGAAAACCGGTACCAGCTTTGGCTTTCGCGATGGCTGGGCAATAGGTATAACACCTAAATACGTAGTAGGGGTATGGGTAGGTAATACCGATGGCGAGGGCAGGCCGGGCTTAACAGGTATTAGTACCGCTGCCCCGGTATTGTTTGATATTTTCAGGCTGCTGCCTTCGGCGCGCGATTGGTTTGAGATGCCCGTGCGCGATATGGTGAAGATAAGCGTTTGCCCGGAGAGCGGTTACCGTGCCGGGCAGTATTGTAACCATGCAGCAGAGCAATGGGTACCCCGGGGCGGATTAAAAACCAAGGTATGCCCCTGGCACCAGTTGGTACATCTCTCTATGGATAGCAAATGGCAGGTAACTACAGATTGTGAGTCGCCCGAGCGCATCCTGAATAAAAGCTGGTTTGTGCTGCCGCCATCCATGGAGTATTACTACAAATCAAAAAGCTATCAATATCATGTGCTGCCGCCTTTCAGGGCCGGTTGCACGCAGGAGAATGTTAGCCCTATGGAGGTGATCTACCCTAAAAACGGCGCTAAAATTTATGTGCCTATAGAAGCCGATGGCTCTCGCGGGCGGATGATCTGCAATGCCGCGCATCGCGAAGCCGGGGTGAAAATATACTGGCACCTGGATGATAGATACCAGGGCGAAAGCCACGATCTGCACCAAATGGCGCTTAACCCATTACCCGGAAAACATAAGCTAACCCTGGTTGATGCTTACGGCAATACCACTGTCATAAATTTTGAGGTGCTGGATAAGGATAAGTAAAACCGGGGCGAATGCTTATCTTGGCAATAAAATACCACTAAACTGATGCTTGAGCAGTACGATCTGTATAACATAATGGTGCTTGATATTGAAACTGTGCCGCAATACGCCGGTTTTGATGAAGTGCCCGCAAATATGCAAAAGCTATGGGATGCCAAAACGCAATATCAGCGTAAGGATGAAACCGCAGAGGCTTTTTACGAGCGTGCCGGTATTTGGGCCGAGTTTGGTAAGATAATTTGTATATCGGTAGGTATTTTTACCGGAGGCCAAAGGGTTGGCCTGCGCATCAAATCCTTCGCGGGTCACGATGAAAAGGAGCTGCTGCTTGATTTTGCACGCTTATTAAACAGTCAGCCACCTAACCAGGTATTGTGCGCCCATAACGGCAAGGAGTTTGATTTTCCGTACATATGCCGCCGTATGCTGGTCCACGGCATCAAACATCCAACACAACTGGAACTATCAGGCAAAAAGCCCTGGGAAATAAATCATATTGACACCATGGAGTTGTGGAAGTTTGGTGACTATAAAAACTATACCTCCCTAAGCCTGCTTACCGCTATTTTTGATATACCTACCCCAAAGGATGATATTGATGGCAGCATGGTTGGCCATGTGTACTGGGTTGAAAATCAGTTGGAACGCATTTGCACCTATTGCCAAAAGGATGTGGTGGCCACGGCACAACTGTTACGGCGTTTTCGTGGCGAGCCTTTAATTCCGGATGAAAATGTAACCATAGTGGGCGGCTGATGCTAAGGGTTGATGACTTAGATATAAAATTTAAAACCTCGAGCGGCTTTTTTGAAGCCGTTAAGGGTGTCTCTTTCCAGATAAATAAAGGCGAAACATTAGGTATTGTAGGTGAATCCGGCTCAGGCAAATCTGTTACCTCACTGGCTTTGATGCGCCTGCTCGACAGGCAGGCAAAAGTAAGCGGAGAGGTGTTTTTGAATGGGCAGGATGTATTTGCGCTGAGTGAAGATGCAATGCGCGAAGTGCGGGGCAACCGCATGGCCATGATCTTCCAGGAACCCATGACCTCGCTTAACCCTGTACTTACCTGTGGTTTCCAGGTAGCCGAAGCCATAATTACCCATCTTAAAAAAACTAAAGCAGAAGCGCGGGAAGCCGCTGTCGCTTTATTTAAAGAAGTACAACTGCCACGTCCTGAGGCTATTTTTGACAGTTATCCGCACCAGTTATCGGGCGGGCAAAAACAGCGGGTGATGATTGCCATGGCACTATCCTGCAACCCTGAACTGCTGATAGCAGACGAGCCTACTACCGCGCTGGATGTAACCGTACAAAAGAATATTATTGAACTGCTTTTAAAACTAAAAGCAGAACGGGGCATGAGCCTGATCTTCATCTCGCATGATCTGGGTGTGATCCGGCAGATAGCCGACCGCGTGCTGGTGATGTACAAAGGCGAGGTAGTTGAGCATGCCCCGATACAGCAACTGTTTGATGCCCCGCGAAACGCTTATACCAAAGGCTTACTGGCCTGCCGCCCATCGCCGCAGCGGCTGCTGAAAAAGCTACCTACCGTGGCCGATTTTTTAGAAGCAGGCAACGAGCTTTGCGTTAACGAGATGTGCGGCCGATATGCTTATGAGCCCGGGGAGTTGCAGGCAAGGCGGCAGCAACTTTATGCTAATGAGCCTATCCTGAAAGTTGAAGGGTTAAGCAAATGGTACCCTGTTAAAAGTGGAATGTTTGGTACAAGCCATGAGGTGATAAAGGCCGTTGATGAGGTGAGCTTTGATGTATATCCCGGCGAAACGCTGGGTTTGGTGGGTGAGTCGGGCTGCGGAAAAACCACACTTGGCCGCAGTATTTTAAAGCTGATAGCACCCACGCATGGGCACGTACATTTTGAGGGGGCTGATCTTTGCAAATTAAGCGCTGACCAAATGCGCCGTATGCGCCGCGATATACAGATCATATTTCAGGACCCGTATTCATCACTCAACCCACGGTTAACCGTGGGGCAGGCCTTGCTTGAGCCGTTGCAGGTACACCGCTTATATACCAATGATACTATACGTCGTCAAAAAATAAAGGAAGTGCTGCAGCGTGTAGGCTTACTGCCCGAACACATCAACCGTTATCCGCATGAGTTTTCGGGTGGGCAAAGGCAGCGTATTGTTATAGCGAGGGCGCTGGTGCTGCAGCCTAAGTTTATCATCTGCGATGAATCAGTTTCCGCGCTGGATGTATCGGTGCAGGCACAGGTATTAAACCTGCTGCGCGATCTTCAGGAGGAGTTCAAGCTGAGCTATATCTTCATCTCGCACGATCTGGCGGTGATCAAACACATCTCTGACCGCATGATGGTGATGAACAAAGGGCGCATTGTTGAGCACGGTTTTCCTGAAGATATTTATCTTAACCCTCAAAATGAATATACACGCCGATTGATTGACGCGATACCTGATTAAGGAAGATGAGAAACACTTTATCTATATTTGAGTGTTAATACATATATGGGTAATGTGTTTAGTACGTTTATCCAACTAAATTATCCGTATTTCAATTGCGGTTTATAATAATTCCATGTCAAAAAAGAAAAGTGATTCTACCATAAAACAAGTGCTCACACAAATGGTGCTGGGCGTATTTGAACAGAACGGCAACACGCCGTTAAATTATAAGCAGGTTGCTGCTAAACTGAACGTGCACGATCCCGAATCGCGCGAAATTATTTTGGAGATACTAAAAGAAGAGTCAAAGAAGGATACCATCAAACAAATTTCTCCGGGCAAATTTCAACTCCTCGAACTTAAAACGTTTATTGAGGGCAAGGTTGATATGACCAATGATGGTTCGGCGTTCATCGTTACTGACGATGAGGACGAGAATGATATTTTTGTTGCCCCGCGTAAGCTGCGCACCGCCCTAAACGGCGACCGTGTTAAGGTTTATGTATATGCCAAAAGCAAGGGTCGCCGTAAGGAGGGTGAGGTGATAGAGATATTGGAACGCCGCAAAATGGAGTTTACCGGTATAGTAAAGCTATCTCAGCATTATGCCTTTTTTGTGCCTGACGACCGCAAGATGCTGCACGATATTTTTATACCGCTGGAGCAACTGAACGGCGCGCGTAACGGTGTAAAAGCTGTTGCCGAAATAACCGACTGGCCTGCTGAGGCAAAAAATCCGGTAGGTAGGGTAAAGCACATTTTAGGCAAGCAGGGCGAAAATGATACCGAAATGAACGCCATACTGGCCGAGTACGGTTTCCCGCTGTCGTTCCCGGCAGAGGTAGAGCACGAGGCCGAATCGATACCCGAAGTGATCACCGGGGAAGAAATTGCCAAACGCCGCGATTTTCGTGAGGTGCTTACCATCACCATTGACCCTTATGATGCCAAGGATTTTGATGATGCCATCTCCTTTAAAAAATTGGACAATGGCAATTACGAGGTTGGTGTTCACATAGCCGACGTAGCGCACTACATTGAGCCTGATTCCGCTTTGGATAAGGAAGCCTTTGAGCGTGGTACGTCAGTTTATCTGGTAGATAGGGTGATACCGATGCTGCCCGAAAGATTGTCGAACGGACTATGTTCACTCCGCCCGAATGAGGATAAGCTGTGTTTTGCCGCTGTATTTGAGCTGGACGAAAATGCCAATATCATTACCGAGTGGTTCGGCAAAACGGTAATCCACTCCAACAGGCGCTTTACTTACGAGGAGGTGCAGCAGATTATTGAAGATAAGGCAGGTGAATACAGCGAAGAAATATTAAAGCTGAATGAGCTGGCCTATATACTGCGCGACCGTAAGTTTAAAGCCGGTGCCATCAGTTTTGAAACTACCGAGGTTAAATTCAAGCTCGACGAGCATAGTAAACCGATAGGTGTTTACGTGAAAGAACGTAAGGATGCCCATAAGCTGATTGAAGATTTTATGCTGCTGGCCAACCGCAAGGTAGCTGAATTTGTAAGCAAAAAAGGAAAGGGTAAACATAAGTTTACTTTTGTTTACCGTGTGCACGATGCCCCTAAGCCCGAAACACTGGCAAACTTTGCACAGTTTGCCTCCCGTTTTGGGTATAAAATAAATACCAAGAGCGATAAGGAAGTTGCCCGTTCACTAAACCATTTGATGGAAAGCGTTGAGGGTAAAAAAGAGCAGAATGTGCTTACCCACCTGGCTATCCGCTCCATGGCTAAGGCTGTTTATACTACAAAAGGTACCAGCCATTACGGGTTGGCGTTCGATCACTATACACACTTTACTTCACCCATACGCCGCTACCCGGACGTGATGGTGCACCGACTGCTGTTGCATTACCTCAATGGCGGCCAATCGGCCAATGCCGAGCATTATGAAAAGTTGTGTGTGCATAGCTCCCAGATGGAGAAAAAAGCTGCCGATGCCGAGCGCTCGTCGGTAAAATACAAACAGGCCGAATATCTTACAAACCAGGTGGGCAATACCTTTAGCGGCATTATATCAGGTGTTACGGAGTGGGGTATGTATGTAGAGATCATTGAAAACAAGTGTGAGGGCATGATACGCCTGCGCGATATAAGCGATGATTTTTATACGCTTGATGAAAAGAACTACGCCATCATCGGTCAGCGTAAAAAGAAGGTTTACCAGCTTGGTGATGAGGTAAAGGTTAAGGTGAAGAACGTCGATCTGACAAAAAAGCAAATTGATTTTTCATTAGTGCAGGAGTAAGTATATTTGCCGGGTGAAGAAACTTGCCGAATTGCAGGATATTATATCCGAAGCGCTTAACCGCTATACCTTACCTGCACAACCAGCCGAACTATATGAGCCTATACGCTATATTCTGAGCATAGGCGGAAAGCGCCTGCGCCCGGCATTAGTGCTGATGGCTTGCGATATGTTTGGCGGTGATGTTTACGGCGCCGTACAGCCTGCGCTGGCCATTGAGGTGTTCCATAACTTTACGCTGATGCACGATGATATTATGGACAATGCCCCGTTAAGGCGCGGCAAAGCCACCGTGCACGAAAAGTGGAACAGTAACATCGCCATCCTATCCGGTGATGTAATGATGGTAGAGGCCAATAAGCTGATGATGCAGGTTGATGACCGCATACTGCGCCCAGTGCTGGATATTTTTAATGAAACCGCCCAGGGCGTGTGCGAAGGCCAGCAGTATGATATGAACTTTGAGCAGCATAACACCGTTGCCATTGATGAATATATAGAGATGATACGCCTTAAAACGGCGGTGCTGCTGGGTGGCGCTTTACGCATAGGTGCGCTGATAGGCGGTGCAAGCACTGCCGATGCTGAAAATATTTACCACTTTGGCGTTAACCTGGGTATAGCCTTCCAACTGCAGGACGATATACTGGATGTGTACGGCGACCCTCAGAAATTCGGCAAGCAGGTAGGGGGCGATATCCTGTCAAACAAAAAAACATATTTGCTGATAAAAGCGCTTGAACTGGCTAAAGATGATGATGCTATTAACCTGCACAACTGGCTTGCCGCACGCGCCTATGAACCGGCAGAGAAAGTAGCCGCCGTAACCGCGGTTTACAATAAGCTGCAAGTAAAGCAACAGGCCGAAGAAGCCATGAACAGCTATGCCGAAAAAGCTTACCAATATTTAAACGCCATTAGCGTAGCCGAAAACCAAAAACAGTTTTTACAGGAATTTGCCGATGGATTGATGGTGCGGGATTATTAGTAATTATTTATTAAAATGAAGGAAACCTTATCAGCAGCGATATTATTATTATGCATAAGCCTTAATGTTAAGGCACAAACACCCAAGGCAGATTCTGCTGTTATAGATACAACCGAAAAAATAGTTGATAAAAAGCCACTGAAAAAATACACTAACGGGAGTGTCGTTTTTCAGTTTGTCGTTGAACGGGACGGGAGTTTGAGCGATATAAAGATCATCAAACATTTAACACCTGAATTGGACTCGATCGCCCTAAAAAAACTAAAGGCTTCACCCAAATGGCAACCTGCTACTTTAAATGGTAAACCTATCCGGAAAAAGTTTACATTTCCGATGAAGTTTACCGGTTATTATAATTAACAAAGGCTGATCCATCGATCAGCCTTTGTTGTGTTTATCCTTTTTTAAACTTATCTGCTAATAGTTTCAGCATATCATCATTAACGGGTTTTGCCGGGGTATCATCCTTTTTTGGATAATTATTGTTAGGGCGGTTATTTTGATATTGCGGTTTCTGATAGTCCTTTTTTTCAAAGTTTTGTTGTACCGGTTGCTGTGGTTTGGGCTGCTGCGGGCGGTTTTGTCTTTCAACGGCCTTCTTGGCATTCCAGCGTTTGTGTATGTCCTCCAGTTTACGTTTGGTATACAGCGGGAAATCGCCCTGCATCATCCACGAGTAGTAGCTTGGCTCGGCATCAAATACATCCTCAACGCGTTTGCCTTTATGCTTGCCAAAGTTTATAAGTTCTTCGCCATCCTCGTTATAAACCAGTCTGCCGGCAAAATCAACCGGTTTGCTCAGGTTGGTAAATTTGTGCAGCGCCTCAACATCACCAACAACGGGTATGCTGCGTACGCCTTTTTTATCTTCCCATTCGGTGCCGTGGTAACGGGCTACCTGGGCTAAAAGCACCTCCATAGTAGCGCGGGTATCAGCCTCGGCACTGTGGGCGTTAATAATATCCTTGCTGCAATAAAATTGATATGCGGCTTTCAAAGTGCGCTGTTCCATCTGGTGAAAAATGTTCTGTACATCTACAAAATGGCGGTTCTCCAGGTCAAAATTCACTTTCGCACGTAAAAACTCCTCCATCAGCATAGGTATATCAAACTTGTTGGAGTTATAACCGGCCAGGTCGCTGTCGCCAATAAAATCGGCAATATCCTGGGCCAGCGCCTCAAAAAAAGGCTCGTTAGCAATGTGCTCATCATAAATACCATGCACTAACGACGATTCCAGCGGTATAGGCATACCCGGGTTTACGCGCCAGGTTTTTATTTCTTCGCTATCGTCAGGATGTAATTTTATAACAGCTATCTCTAATATGCGGTCGGAACCAAGGTTGGTGCCGGTAGTTTCAAGGTCGAAAAATGCCAGCGGGCGCTTCAAAATCAATTTCATCAGTGGCAAAGGTCATAAAAAACTTTTAGTTGTTTAAATTTATTTAGCGATATGGCTATCCAAAGTTTTACAGCTATTTACAATTACGCAGTATTGTAGTAATTTTACCGCAATAAAAGATCGGACTTTATCACTTCATGAAAAAATTTTTACTCGCCCTGGCTCCGGCCATTTTTGCACTTTGCACCTCAGTTAACGCACAGGATTTTGATTACGGTAAGTTTTCGTATGATGAGCTTAACAGCAAATCATACAATAACGATACATCAGCCCACGCTGTAGTTTTAAAGGAATATGGTAATGCCCGCATTGGTGAGGCTGACCGTATTACGGTTGAATTTGACTATCATGTTAAAATCAAAATATTTGATAATAAGGGCTTTGATAATGGCAATATTGAAATTCCGATACGTGTAAACTCAGATTCGGGCGAAGAAATAACAGATGTTGAGGGTGTTACCTATTACATTAACGAAAAGGGTGAAGCAGTACGTGCCGAACTCAATCCTAAAAATGTATATACCGTAAAGGATAACATATATTGGACTACCGTGAAATTTGCTATGCCCGCGGTACGTAATGGCTGTGTTATTGAGTATAAGTATCATTTACGCAGTCCTTATATCTTTAAATTCAAGAGCTGGGATTTTCAGTCGGATATTCCAAAAGTATCGTCGGTTTACCAGGTGAGGTTGCCTGCTGTTTATAACTATAAAATATCATTACGCGGCTTTTTAAAATTGCTTGAGGGTAAAGAGTATGAGCCGCAGCTTGACCGTGAATGTTTTAGTGTGAACGGTATTAAGGCCGATTGCTCCAGGTTTTTGTTTGCCATGAAGGATATTCCGGCGTTTAAGGAAGAGGAATACATGACCTCGAAAAATAACTTTTTATCGGCCCTTAACTTTGAGCTGGAGGATTATACCAGTTTAAACACCGGCTCAAAAGTAAAGGTAACTAAAGAGTGGAAGGATGTTGACCGTGAAATGAGGACGGAGGAAAGCTTTGGCAGCCAGCTAAAAAAGAAAGACTTTTTTAAGGATAAACTGGTGCCGGTACTTGCCGGTAAAAGCACTAATCTTGAAAAAGCACAGGCGGTTTATCACTTTATCCAAAAAAATATAAAGTTTAACAAGATTTACGGCATGTATTGCGGCGATGGTGTTAAAAAATCATTCGAGAAACATACAGGCAATTCGGCCGATATAAATATTGCGTTGATAGTAGCTCTGAAAAGCGCCGGCATTGACGCAGATGCCGTAATCATGTCAACGCGCGATCATGGGCAGGTAACTAAGATATACCCCGTTTTAAGTGAGTTTGATTATGTAGTTGCCAAAGCCGAAATTGACGGTAAAAGCTACTTTTTAGATGCTACCGACCCGTTGCTGGGTTTTGGTATGTTGCCTTTTCGCTGCCTGAACGATCAGGGCAGAGTGTTTAGCCTGGAAAAACCTTCCTTCTGGATAGATTTTGCTATCCAGAAGGAAACAACCACCTATTCGCTTGATTTTAAGTTACAGGAGAACGGTAAGCTAAAAGGTACCATATCCAGCTATTTAACCGGGTACGATGCCTACCGTAAACGCGCCCAGATCAAAAAATTCAATACCGTTGACGAGTTTATTGAAAACTACGACGAGAGGATGTCTAAAATCAAAATACTTAAAGGCACTATTAACAATATTGACAGCCTTGAAGCAGCACTGATAGAAAAATATGAGGTTGAAATTGATGTTTATGATAACCTGGATGCTAAAAAGTTTACCTTCAATCCCTTTCTGCTGAATAAAATCACCGAAAACCCGTTTAAGCTCGAAGAACGGAATTATCCTGTTGACTGGGGAGTAGCCTCAACTGAAAGGATAACCCTCAACATTGAGCTGCCGCAAAACTATAAGGTGGAGTACTCTCCAAAAAACGTAGGCCTGGCACTGCCTGATAATGGCGGCCGTTTTATTACTAACTTTAATACCACTGGTAATGTGTTCACATTTTCTCACATCATCCAGCTAAACAAGCCTGTATATTCAGCTTCAGAATATCCATATATTAAAGAATTGTTTAACCAGATCATCCTGGCACAAAAGGTTGACCTGTTATTTACTAAAGGATAAATTTTAAAAATGAAGCATTTATATTTCCTGATCATACTGCTGGCGGCGGGCCTTGCAGCCAGGGCACAGCAAAATCTGGATGTATCATTAGTACCTAAGCAATTGCTGCCCTATGCCTCATCGGTTATACGGTATTGCGATGAATCGGTACAGGTTGATGACCCGGGTTCGCAAACCTACCGTATAAAAAAGGCGATAACCATTTTTAACAGCAGTGGTGATAGCGATGCCGAGATATTGGTATGGCATGATAAAAGTACATCCATACGATCAATAAAAGGGTTGGTGTATGATGGCAGCGGTAAGTTGCTCTCAAAATTCAGCGAAAGTAACTTTGAGGATGCTTATGCGGGCAACAATTTTTCGTTGTTTGAGGATACCCGGGTGATGCACTTCAGGCCCGCTGTGGTTGATTACCCTTATACCATAGCGTATGAGTATGAAACGCGCGAAAAGCAAACCTTGTATTTTAGCAGATGGTTGCCCGCCAATAATACCAATATGGCGGTTGAGCATAGCACATTCACGTTTATTTGCAAGCCCGGTTTTAATATACGCTATAAGGAGGTAAACTTACCGGTAAAGGTGCAAACAGGTACCAATAAAGCCGGTATGAATACCTTTACCTGGCAGGTAAGTAACTTAAAAGCCACACGCGAAGAACCTTACAGCGCTGACCCTGAAACATTTTTAGCCATGGTTAAAATTGCGCCGGTTAATTTTAAATATGGCGCGCTTAACGGCAGCTTTAACAACTGGAATGAGTTAGGAAAGTGGATGTATACCCGCCTGCTTGCCGGCCGGCAGGTGCTTGCCCCGGCTACCGTAGCCGATGTTAAGGAACTGGTAAAAGATATTCCTGATGAAAAAGCCCGTGCTAAAAAGATATATGAATACATGCAGCAGCGTACACGGTACATCAGTATACAGATAGGGATTGGCGGTTTTCAGCCTTTTCCGGCAACGGATGTTGACAGGCTTAACTATGGCGATTGCAAGGCACTGGTTAACTATACCCAGGCTTTATTGGCTGCGGCTAACATACCCTCATACTATTGCGTAGTTGAAGCAGGCAGCCGCAAGGTGAATTTTGACCCGGTGTTTGCAAGTATGAATGATGGTAACCATGTGATATTATGCCTGCCTTTTAAAAACGATACTACCTGGCTGGAGTGTACCAGCCAGAAAATGCCATTTGGTTACCTTGGCGACTTTACTGACGACCGCACCGTGCTGGCCTGTACTCCTGAGGGCGGTATGATATTACACACGCCGAAGTATATTGCCGAAAAGAATTTGCAGGTACGTAAAGCCGAGCTTACACTTGATTCGGCAGGAGAGGTTGCAGGCAGTATGAAAACTGTTTATAAGGGTACGCAATACGAAAATCAGGAAGAACTGACCTATGAGGCTCCTGCCGATCAGTTGAAGCAGATTAAAAAGACCTATCATATTAATAACCTTGAAATAGGCAGGCTAAAGTTTGATAAGATCAAGAATATTTATCCGGAGCTAAATGAGGAGTTACAGTTTAGCGCCCGCAATTATGCTTCAATAGCGGGTAGCAAGCTGCATTTTACACCTAATTTGGCTAACCGTAGCCGTGGCATTCGCGAAGTGCGTAACCGTTTAACCGATGTTTGCATACAGCGAGGTTATACCGATGAGGATGAGATAATTTACACCCTGCCTGCAAATAATTACAGGCACGAAAAAAAGCCGATCGCTATTAGTATTGATAAGCCTTTTGGCAAGTATACAGCCTCGCTTACTTTACAAGGCAATAAGCTGATCTACAAGCGCAACATGAAACTCATAGACGGCACTTACCCTAAAGAAACCTATGCCGAAATGGTGAAGTTTTTTGAGGATATAGTGGATGCTGATAATTATAGTGCCATATTGGTTAAGGAATGATTTTTAACCGAAACGCTGTAAAACAATAAAGGTGCTTAAATTTTAAGCACCTTTATTGTTAGGTATGTAAAGTATTAACCTATCACTTCGTTAATACTCATCTCTCTTATTTCTTTCACCTCGTTAGGGCGACCATTTTTGAATGCTTTGCGTGGTGTAAGGCCGAGCAATTCAAACATAGCCATATCATCAGCAAAGGCAGGGTTTGGCGTGGTCAGCAGTTTTTCTCCTGCAAATAATGAGTTAGCACCTGCCATAAAGCAGAAGGCTTGTTCAAGCGTGCTCATTTCGGTACGGCCTGCTGAAAGGCGTACAACGGTGCGTGGCATAATAATACGCGCGGTAGCTATCATGCGCACCATATCCCAAATGGCAACGCGTGGCTGATCTGCCAGCGGGGTGCCTTTAACAGGCACCAGCGCATTAATGGGGACCGATTCCGGATGCTTAGGCAGGTTTGATAGGGTCTTCAGCATCGATATACGATCCTCAACCGTTTCGCCCAAGCCGATGATGCCGCCGCTGCAAACCGTAATTTTAGCCTTGCGCACGTGTTCCAATGTTTTCAGGCGGTCGTCATAAGTACGGGTGGTAATAATACGCTTGTAATCATCCTCTGAGGTATCCAGGTTGTGATTGTAGGCATACAGACCGGCATCGGCCAAACGCTGTGCCTGGCTTTCGTTAAGCATACCCAGGGTACAGCAAACTTCCATATCCAGCTCGTTCACGGCTTTCACCATATCAATCACTTTATCAAAGTCGCGGTTATCACGCACTTCGCGCCAGGCTGCACCCATGCAAAGGCGGGATGCACCACCGGCTTTAGCCCTTTCGGCGGCGGCAACCACTTCATGCTTAGGCATCATGGCGTGCACTTCAACACCGGTGTTGTAGCGCGCGGCCTGCGGGCAATACGCGCAATCCTCGGTGCAACCACCTGTTTTAATTGATATTAGTGAACTTATTTGTACTTCGGAGTAGTCCTTGTTCTCGCGGTGAATAGTGGCCGCGCGGTAAACCAGGTCAAGCAATGGCGAGTGGTAAATCTCGGCAATTTCTTCCTGTGTCCAGTTATTTCTTACCTCTGTCATCTCTTCAATTTTGATGGTTCAAATTTATAATAAAAGCTTTGAAGCTACCCATAAAGGCAGCAAAAAACCAAAACAATCTGTAAATGTGGTTATTATGATGGATGATGCCACTGCCGGATCAATGCCGACACGTTTAAGTATCAATGGTATGGATGCCCCGGTAATACCTGCAATGAGCAAATTGCACGTCATTGCTATAAAAAGCACCAGCCCGAGCATTGGGTTGGCATCATAAAATAAGGCCACAAGCAGCACGATAAGGCCGTTGGATGCACCGTTGATCATACCCACCAATAACTCTTTTAAAACGGTTCGGTAAGCCTGGTTGTCGGTCAAATCACTTAACGAGATACGCCTTACCGTAACAGCCAGTGCCTGCGTGGCCGCGTTGCCGCCCATACCGGCAATAATGGTCATGTATGCAGACATGATGGGCAGCGCCTTAACCGTATCATCAAAACTCCTGATAATGGATGCCGCAAGGAAAGCGGTACCCAGGTTAATTACCAGCCAGGGCAGGCGACTTTTTACCGCATCCTGCCAGCTACCGCTTAGTTCCTCATCTTCTGATACACCGGAGATCTTCAATATATCCTCAGTGTTCTCTTCCTGCATTACATCTATAATATCATCAACCGTAATACGGCCAAGCAGCTTCATGTGCTCATCAACCACGGGGATGCTGTTTATATTGTATTGCTGTATAAGGCGGGCCACTTCTTCCTGGTCAACGTTGGCTTGTACGTGCACAAACTCGGTTACTACCAGTTCGCTCACCATTACATCATGGCGTGCTTTAATAATATTTTTGAGTGATACGATGCCCTGTAGTATATCATTATCGTCCACCGCGAAAACAGTGTAAAATTCTTCCTGTTCTTCTGATTGTTTGATAATGGCATCCAGCGCCTCCATTTTGTTCATGCCGATGTTTACCGTAGTGATCTCAGTGGTCATCAGGCCACCGGCAGTATCATCGGCATAACTTAGCAGGGTGCGTATATTGCTGGCATCCTCGTGGTCAAGGTCGCTCAATATTTCCTGCTGTTCATCCTCGTCAAGCTGGGCAATAATGTCAGTAGCTACGTCATCATCCAGTTCCTCAACAATCTCGGTGCGTTTCTCCGGGTCAAGGTTAATTAATATATCTTCCGGGTGATGCTCCTCATCCATCTCGGCAATTACATCCGAGGCAAAGTCGGCCGGGAGTACAGAGATGATCTTTTCCCTGGCTTCCTGCGGGAGTTTCTCAAACAATATGGCAATCTCCGAGGCATGGTACTCATTCAGAATTTTCTCTAAATCAGCATCATTGCCCTCAAGCGCGAGCTTAATGCGCTGCAGGTCGGTTTTATCAAGTTCAAAGGATTGCATACCTGCCTAATGTAACTAAAAATGTAGCTTAATAAAAATAAAAAAGGGCGGTTATTCACCGCCCTTTGATCATCAATGCTTTATTGTTAAGCCACTTTTTTGAGTTTGTATGAGGTGTTTTCGTGATTGATCACCAATTCATCCAAACCAACGGATTCAACCATAATGCGGCGCTCGCCGGATCGGTCGTAATTATGTACAACCAGGCACAGGCCATCATCGGTACGCATAACACGAAACGGTGATACAATAGTGCCGGATACTTTGGCATCCTTAAAATAGCTGATCTTTAAAAGGTGGCGTACAAAGTCAAATTCAAATCTTTTCTCGTTTTCAAGATAGATTCCCAAAGGCAGGCTGTTCATGTTTAAATAGGTAAATTACAACTGATAAACAGGTTGCGCCGGGTGAATGTTTTATTCCGTAAAACTATTTTTAAAGCCTGATGCGCGCTTGATTAACCAAATGTCCGGTCGTCTGCTGATGGGCCGTAGATAGATGGTACCGGTATATCATTCAACCGCATGTAAACCGTTAATTGCCCGCGGTGGTGCACCATGTGGTTTATGCTCGATTCAATGCTGTCCTTTTGTGCTTCGGTATGTAAAACTGTACCATTATTTTTTAGCGAGAATGTACCGTCCAGGTCGCCATCCTTAACACCGGCCAGCATGTCAACAGCTTTTTGCTGGTTCTCCTTAAAATGGTTAACCAGTTCATCAGTAGTTTTGGGTTCAAAGTGCGTGTAAGTTGCAAAGTCAATATCATTGCCTTGTGCAATGTGATAGATCCACAGCGGAATTTCGGCAACCAGCAAGGCCAGGTAGCCCAATGCCATTGATTTTTCGTGCGGCTTATAACCAAATAATGATTCGGGGATGCGTTCCAGGCATTTCAATGATGCGGTGTATTCGGCCTCTAATTCATGAATACGGGCCTTTGCAAAATCAACGTCGTTCATGGTGATGGTTTTAAATGAACTACGTTTTTGACAGCCGGATTGTTTGCTGTTTAGCTTTGATACAGGAACTTAACTTTTACGCCTTCAACCGTGTTTAAACGGCCTAATACCTTATTAACCTGCTGCTGCCTGATGGATAGGATGATGCTACATTGGTTATCAAACGCTTGCTCAATAACCTCTGTATCCTCATCTTTAACTATCCGCATCACATCGTTCATCTGCAAATAATCAAAGCCGATGTTGTAAACATCATTAACGGTTTTTTGTACGATGGTTGCCAGTTTTACGGCTTCCTCGGTAGCGGTTTTGTAGGCGTTGATAAGCCCCGGTACACCCAGCAGCGTGCCGCCAAAGTAGCGTACCACAACTACAAAAACGTTGGTAATGTTATACGATAGTAAAGTGTTTAGTATAGGCCTGCCCGCGGTGCCTGATGGTTCGCCGTCGTCGTTCAAGCGAAAAATGGAACGGTCGGGCGTTAGGCGCAATGCCCAGCAATGGTGGCGGGCTTTAGGGTGCTCATGCTTTACCTGCGCCAGCAGCGCCTTAACCTCATTTTCGGATTTTATAGGGAATATATAACCAATGAATTTGCTGCCGCGATCGCTGAATATGCCCTCAGCAGGTTTTTCAATAGTTTGGTAGGTGTCGTCAAAAAGCATCAAAATAAAATTAAAAAGCGGTAGTATTTACTAAAACCCTTAACCGGTCGGCACCCACGGCTTCTTCCGAATGAAATGTACCGCTAATAGTAGGGGCCTTAATGCCACTTATCAGGCTGTTGCTACCGGTAAATATTCGGGCCTCATCCCACAGGCCGGCCTCAATAAAGATATTTAAAGTATGCACGCCGCCCTCTATAATAACCGACTGCACATCCTGCATATAAAGCTGAAACATAATGTATTGTGGTACAAAGCGGTCAAAGTCCTCCAAAGCGATGTATTTGATGTTGCCGTCAATATCCGTCTTAACCTCGTTAAAAATCATGGTTTCGACAGATTGATCGAACACATGCAACGAATGGTCAAGCGCTAAACGGCGGTCAATAATTACCCGCTTCGGCGATTTACCCTGCCAGTAACGTACGTTTAATTGGGGGTTATCAATGGCAACGGTGTTCTTTCCGGCAAGTATGGCATCTTCCTCGTTGCGCCATTTGTGTACCAGTTTGCGGGCTTCGGTGCCGGTTATCCAGTACTGGCATTTATCGGCAGGGGCAAAAAAGCCCTCGTGGGTTTGTGCCCACTTTAAAATAATATAAGGGCGATGTTTTTGTACCCTCGTAAAAAACCGGCGGTTAAGCCATTGGCATTCCTGCTCTAACACGCCCGTTTCAACCTCAATACCCGCGGCCATCAGTTTTTCGATGCCTTTGCCATCCACCTGCGCAAACGGATCGCGGCAGCCAACCACTACTTTGGGTATGTGGTGTTTAATGATCAGATCGGCACAGGGTGGTGTTTTACCATGATGGGCGCACGGTTCAAGCGATACGTAGATGGTTGATTGAGCCAAAAGCTCCGCATGGTTAGGGTATTTAGCGATAACGCTGTTTATGGCGTTTACTTCGGCATGTGGCCCGCCATAGCGCTGGTGCCAGCCCTCGCCTATAATACTGTCATTATGTACTATTACCGCGCCAACCATAGGGTTGGGGCTTACCGCCCCGGCACCTAAGGCTGCCAGTTGCAGGCAGCGCTGCATATATTTTTGATGCCCAAGCATGGTGCAAAAGTAGCTTTTATGTTACTTTGTTGCATGGAAACTGTAAAGGATGTGTTCAATAAATTCAGGCAAAGGCTCGCAGCGGTGTATGATGCGCAAGAAACTGAGGCGCTTACCCTGGCCGCCATTGCCGAAATAACACAACTGGGCAGGGCGGGTATCAAGGCTTTCCCCGAGCGTGAGTTGAGTAATGAGCAATCAGCCAGGCTTGATGATATTGCCACCCAACTGCAAAGCGGCAAACCTTTACAGTATGTTTTAGGCAAAGCCGAATTTTATGGGTTAACGTTTAATGTAAACCCTTCGGTGCTTATTCCCAGGCCCGAAACAGAGGAACTGGTGGAGTGGGTCATAGGGTCATTGGGCATTGGTCAATGGTCATTGGTGCAGGGCGCAAATATTTTGGATATAGGTACCGGGAGTGGTTGTATCGCGATCAGCCTGAAAAAAAATCTGGCAGCCGCTGATGTATCAGCTATGGATATTTCCGCTGATGCCTTGCAAACAGCGCAAGGTAATGCCGTGCTGAACAGGGTAGAGGTGAATTTTATGGAGAGGGATATACTTTCAGCAAAGCCGGATGCGGCAAAGTATGATGTCATTGTTTCCAACCCGCCATACGTTACTTCGCATGATAAGCGGCAGATGCACACCAACGTAACCGATTTTGAACCGCACACCGCACTTTTTGTACCCGATGAAGAGCCGTTGTTATTTTACAAAGTCATAGCTGACTATGCATTGCAAGCCTTAAAAAATCCGGGTATGCTATTCTTTGAGATCAACGAAAGTTACGGTACCGAAACGGTCGCTATGTTGGCAGCTAAGGGTTTTACAGATATAGAATTGCGAAAGGATATGAGCGGCCGGGACAGGATGATTAAGGCTATAAAATAATATTCCTGTCAGCTCTTAATAAAATTATTAATTGCTAAAAATATTAGTAATTTTGTTTTGGGATGAATTTAGAGCGGATAACAGAAAAGCTTAATATACTGGCTGATGCAGCTAAGTATGATGTATCGTGCGCATCGAGCGGTAGTAAGCGAAAAAACGAGAACAAGGGTTTGGGTAACGCCAGTAATGGCATTTGCCACTCTTATACCGAAGATGGGCGATGTGTGTCGTTGCTGAAAATACTGCTTACCAACCACTGTATTTTTGATTGCGCTTATTGTGTATCGCGCAAGAGTAATGATATTAAGCGCGCCGCTTTTACCGTGCAGGAGGTGGTTGACCTGACCATTAATTTTTACCGCCGCAATTACATTGAGGGTTTATTTTTAAGCTCAGGTATTTTTAAGGATGCCGATACTACGATGGAGCGTTTGGTACAAGTGGCCAAAAAGCTGCGTACCGAGCATAAATTTAATGGTTATATCCACCTCAAATCTATCCCCGGGGCAAGTGATGAATTAATGCGCGAGGCAGGCCTGTATGCCGACAGGTTGAGCGTAAACCTGGAAATGCCTACAGAGGCAGGGCTGAAACTTTTAGCGCCGGATAAAGACCGTAAAGACATGATACAGCCGATGGGTTTTTTGCGTAACGAGATCATTCAGCGTAAAGAAGAGAAAAAGCTGTTTAAAAAAGCGCCTATATTTGCCCCGGCAGGGCAAAGCACGCAGGTTATCATTGGAGCTACCGATGAGGACGACCGCGCCATACTCTATTCAGCAAACCATTTTTATAAGAACTTTAATTTAAAACGGGTGTATTATTCAGGTTATGTACCCGTACTGGCTGATACTCGTTTACCGGCCCTAAATACCGCCGTGCCCATGGTGCGCGAAAACCGGCTTTACCAGGCCGATTGGCTGATGCGTTTTTATGGTTTCAGGGTGAACGAGATCGTAAATAATGATCAGCCGCACCTTGATTTGGATATCGACCCTAAATTAAGCTGGGCCTTACGCAACATGCAGGTGTTCCCGGTGGATATTAATAAGGCTGATCTGCAGGTTATTCTGCGTATCCCCGGCATCGGCTTGCTATCGGCACAAAAAATTGTAAGTGCCCGTAAGTTCAGTAAACTAAATTGGGATCATATTAAAAAGCTTGGCGTTGCCGTAAACCGCGCCCGTTATTTTATTACCTGTAACAGCAATGCTTACGAGCGCCGCGACCTTACCGGCACACGCATTAAACAATTCATCCTGGCCGAATCACAGAGCAAATACCTCAAAAATAAACCCGATCAGCTAAGCCTTTTTTAAATATGACAACCACGCTGATTTACGATAGTACGTTTGAAGGCTTGCTGACCGCCGTGTTTGAGGTTTACGAACATCGCCTGGAATATGTTAAGCTGGTAAAAGGCGAATGGCGCAGCACTGCACTTTTTGATAACGTGATGCAGATAGTTACCGATGAACACCGTTATGGCCGGGTATTAAAAGGCTTGCAAAAAAAGCTATCTCCTAATGGTATGCAGCGCCTGTATGTTGCCCACCTGGCAGCTATTGATGATGCCGATGCCGCGGTTTTAGGGTATATACGCTATGTGTTTGATGCGCCGCAAAATATTGAGGAAGATTATGGCAACCGGCATGTAATGCGTGTATCAGAAATTGTGAAAATGATGCGCCGCGAAAAACATAGGATGGAAGCCTTTGTGCGTTTTCAAAGATTACAGGATGGTTTGTTCTATTCCGTTATCGAGCCTGATTTTAATGTGTTGCCCATGCTGATCCGCCATTTTAAAAACCGTTATGCCGATCAGAAATGGATGATCTATGACCTGAAAAGAAAATACGGTATTTATTATGATCTGCACCAGGTTGAATACATGGAGATGGATTTTAGCGATGGGCAGGGGGCAGGCAACGTTATCAATTCATTTACTGATGATGAGGATGGCTACCAGCATTTGTGGAAAAACTATTTTAAAAGCGTAAACATAGCATCCCGCAAAAACACCAAACTGCACATCAGGCATATACCAAAACGCTATTGGAAGCATTTAACCGAAAAGATCTGACCTGAAACAATCTGCGTACAGTTTTGTATGATAAATATCTTGCAATCAAAAAAATAGCTAACTTCGTAAAAGTTAATACTTAAGCCTGATGAAACATTATTTGCTGCTGTGTGCGGCCATTGTACTGCTTTTTCCTTCATGCAGTAAAGAAAAACGCGTTTCTCCTGATAGTGGAGAAAAAAAATATCCCGTAAAATTTGACGTGTCCGGGTTTACCCAAATCTACGAGCCACAGGGTGGTGCAACCGGAAAGGTTAGAACCGCGGATGTAGATTCATTGCCTGTAACTAATTTGTCTTTTGTTGTATTTAAAGATAATGATATAGTCTCTATAAAAGGTTCAAAAAAAGGCGATGCTGGTTTTGGAACATTTTCTGAAAATTTAGCGGCCGGAAATTATATCATCGCTTTTAGCGGTGGCGCTCCAGGTAATGTATCTACAGAGGAATTGTTATTAGACCCGGAGGTAGAACAATTTGTGCGAAGAAGAACCCCACTATTAAATGGCAGTGATTTATTTTATAAAAAATACGCTCTTACAGTAAAGGATACAACGATAACACAAAACGTATTGTTAAACCGAATAACATCACAACTTGTAATTAATATAAATGACGCAATTCCGGCAGGGGTAACATCAATTACTGTAGCATTAAAAGATAGTATTGATTTTATAATGCTGCAAAGTAAATACCTTCGTTTTGATGACCGGTATGTAAGTAATACTATTGCTGCGACTGATGCCGGAAAAACTAATTACCGCTTATTTGTAAGCAGTTCACATAACATAACTCCCTTTTCAATAACAATCTCATATGTACAAAATGGTGAGACTTTTTCAAAAATAATACCTAATGTTATTTGTAAAACCAATATGCGCACCATTTTATCAGGTAATTTATTCAGTTCAAATAGTAATGAATTTAAAATGAAAATTGGCTCGGAGTGGTTTGATCCAATATATATTGATTTTTAACGCCCCACCTTATCATGAAAAAGAATATTTTAACTTTAGTTATATTTATTACAGTATCGGCATTATCGTGCAAAAAGGATAATACAACTGATGATGTCACGCGACAGGATGTACACAACGTAACATTTAATATAACTGGCTTTGACCAATCTATTGAACCTGCCAAAAATTCTCTCAGTAAAAAGAAGATTCAAGCCGCTGACCCTTCATTAGGTAACTTAGATTTAAGATGTCTTTATTATAGGTCTGATGGCACCTTTGTAACGAGTGATGAAATGTCTAAATATGATGATGATTACGGAACTTTCAAAGCCAAACTTGCACCCGGCAATTACACTATACTTTTTTACGCTTACAGTAGAGGATTCAGTGATGATTATGTATATCCCGGCGCATTAAGGTGGAATAATTTAGGTTATGAAGCTGTAAATGATACTTTACCTGACATTTTTGGTAAAAGAATAAACCTGACGGTTTCTTCTTCTTCAGGGGATATTTCTCAAGATATAATATTGCATAGATATTTTGGTAACCTGGCAGTGCAAATAACCGATGCTCTGCCTTCAAACATAACAAGCATCGAAGCTCGTGTACGGGATTGTGTGAGCATGTATATGTTTAGCGGTTTGAATAACTCAAAAGCGATAGGTAAAATAACGGCTTCAACTCAAAATCTTGCTGGTAAAGCCGGAGTAACAAATTACGTATATAATACACCCATAAGAGTATTTGGAACAGGCGGGCCTCTTGAGGTTGTCTTAACAGCTTATGGATCAACTGGTATACTATCTCAAAAAGTACTACCAAACGTTAATTTTTATACAAATACCAAAACCATATTACGCGGTAAATTATTTGAAAGCAACCAAACCGGTAACAACGCCGGTTTTAGCGCCAGCTTTGAAACGTTTTTACCGGATAGCATTACAGCCGAGTTTTAAATGAACATTTTATCTTATAATCTATGAAACGCTTTTTACTCATTTGCTCTGCATTAAGCATGTTGGTTTTCTCCTGTAAAAAGGATAAAACAGCCAGTCCTGCACCCTCTGATAACAAAACGTACCCAATAACCTTCAATGTGTCGGGTTTTGGGCAAACCTACGCACCAATGGGCTTAAAGGGTAATGCGGGCAAAAAGGTAAATGCAACGGATACCATACCTGTTGAAAGTCTTACATTTTCTTTATATACAGATTCGTTGGATACATTGATCGCTCAAAAAACATTAAAAAAATCAGACAGCGGTTTTGGTGTATTTAAAGAGAATGTACCGCCGGGTAATTATTCAGTAATATTTATGGGTCGGTCGCCTGTAGCATATGATCAAACCGGAGTAAGTTATCCATACGACAACAGAGAAGTATTTTACAAACGTATAAATGTAACGGTTGCTTCGGCCCCGGTATCGCAAAGTGTTGAATTAGAGCGTGTGTCTGGTCAGTTGGTGCTTAATATTAATGATGCTATTCCGGCAAATACGCAAAAAATAACTATAGATTTCAGAACATTAGCCGGTATTTTCCAAGCCGGTGAGTATCTTAATAAAACAGAAACCATATTGTTAACCGCTGCTGATGCCGGTAAAACCAATTATCGACGCACGATCAACCTTTTAGCTGATAGTGTGCCTTTTACGGTAACAGTTAAGTATTATAAAGCCAATTTAACAACGCCTACCGGCACAGCGGTTATAAATGATGTAGTTTGTAAACCTAATGTGCGTACCATATTGTCGGGTAATTTATTTACAAATGATCCGCCGGACGGAGGTGCTGAGAACTTTACCATTACAATTGACCCAAGCTGGAATACCCCTGTTACAACTGAATTTTAAAAAAGCTATCATGAAAAGCAAAGTATTGATATTTATTTTGATAGGGATTGCCGCGCTATCATGCAAAAAGGATAAAACAAGTAATCAGCCTGTTGATGATGGAAAATTGTACCCGGTGAATTTCACTGTGAATGGTTTTATCCAGCAACATGAACCTATTACTAACTCCAGCGGAAAGAAATTAACGGCTGATACGCCATTGAAGGCATTGGCTCAGCGCATTTATTATCGTGTATATAAACCTGATGGTACGCTGGTTAAATCACGCAGAAATACTAACTACACGCTTGCTGATTTTAACAAATTTAAAGATAGCCTTACGGTAGGCAATTATATCGCAGTTTTTTTAGCTTATGATAAAAGCCATGGTGGATATAGTGTTGGAGGCAACGGGCCTGATGATCTTTTTACATTTACTGCAAGGGAAACAACCCCGATGGAAGCGCTTATCTTTTATAAAAAGATAAGTTTTACAGTTACATCATCAGGCAGTAATTCATCAACAATTGCGTTAGAGCGTGTTAACGCGGGTTTACAGTTAAAAATTACCGATGCTGTACCTGCTGGTGTTACATATATTGCAGCTTCATATCAGGATTATAATGGCTTTCAGGTATTTAATAATAAACCAATACCTAATTGGGATCCTAATGACGAGCACTTTTGGGGATCAATTGATCATGGCATGTCTACCGCCGCAACACCCGGGCAAACCAATACCACATCCGCGGTATGGCCTTATATTTTAAATACAGTTACGCCTATTACAGTTACTATCAGGGCAAACGGTTTTCAAAAAACGGTATACAATGTAATGTTCTATCGTAATACAACCACTATACTTACCGGTAAGTTATTTACTAACGAACCGTCAGGTGCAGGTAATGCAGGATTTCAAACCACTTTTAAAACGGCGTTTGATACTGACAGCATAATTAAAAACTTTTAAACTCAAAGATCAATAAACAACAAAAGCGATAGGCAACTATCGCTTTTGTTGTTTATAATAATTTTTCAGCTTAAAATGGTGCTTCGTCGTCCATGTCATCCATACGGGATGGACGTATGATGAAGTTGCTTGGGTTAGGGTTATCAAAACCCGGTGATGGGGTCAAGCCTGCAAAGGCGTTATTGGCAGGCATGCCAAAATCGCTGCCTTGCTCAAGATCTTCAAACTTAACGTATTTACCCACAAAACGCAGGCGTACACGGCCGGTTTCACCATTACGGTGTTTGGCTATAATTACTTCACCAACGCCCTGTGTTGGGTTATTGTCCTCATCTACATCAAGACCATAGTATTCCGGGCGATAAAGAAACAATACCATATCCGCGTCCTGCTCAATTGAACCAGACTCACGTAAGTCAGACAGCATTGGCCTTTTTGAACCACCCGGCCGGCTCTCAACCGCACGGCTCAACTGCGATAATGCGATAACAGGCACGTTCAACTCCTTAGCTACTGATTTAAGCGCACGGGATATACTACCGATCTCCTGCTCACGGTTACCGCCCTTGCCATCATTTTTACCGTGCATCAGTTGCAGGTAGTCAATAATAATAAGCTGTATATCATGCTGGGCTTTTAAACGGCGGCATTTGGCTCTAAATTCAAATATATTAAGGGCTGGGGTATCGTCAATAATAAGGGTGGCTTGCTCCAGTTTACGTACCTTGCTGTGTATCTGTTCCCACTCCCATGGTTCCAGGTTGCCTTTACGTATCTTTTCCTGTTCAATTTGTGCCTCGCCGGATATTAAACGGTTAACCAACTGAACAGACGACATCTCCAGCGAGAAAACAGCTACGGGCTTATCAAAATCAACGGCGGCATTACGGGCGCAGCTTAATACAAAGGCCGTTTTACCCATCGCCGGACGAGCCGCGATAATAACCAGATCCGATTTTTGCCAGCCCGAGGTCATACGGTCAAGCTCGGTAAAGCCCGATGCAACACCGGTAAGCCCATCGGTTTTATCTTTCAGGGCCTCAATATCGCGCAGGGCCTCGTGCATCAGGTCGTCCATTTTGCGCGAGTCGCGGCGCAGGTTGTTCTGGGCAATATCAAACAGGTTTTTCTCGGCCTTATCTAACAGGTCCAGTACGTCGGTGGTATCTTCATAAGCGCTGTTGATCACATCTGTTGATATACGGATCAGCTCGCGCTGAATGAATTTTTGGATGATGATACGCGCGTGGTATTCAATATTGGCCGCGGATGCCACACGATTGGTAAGCTCGGTAATGTAATAGGCGCCGCCTATCATTTCAAGTTCTCCTTGCGAACGCAGGTGCGCCGTTACGGTCAGGATATCCACCGGTGATGTTTTTTCAAACAAAATGCGGATGGCCTGAAATATTTTCTGGTGACTGTCTTTGTAAAAAACCTCCGGTTTCAATATATCGATCACTGATGACAACGCATCCTTTTCGAGCATCAGCGCGCCTAAAACCGCCTCTTCAAGATCAATGGCTTGAGGTGGTAGTTTACCCAGTCCGCTGTAAGTATTTCCGGCAGTGAACCTGCTGCGGCGTTCGTTGGTATTAGGCTTATTATACTGATTGTCGTTATCGGGGATCATAGCCTACAAAAATATACAAAAACTTATCGCATTAGCTAACATTATGCTGGAAATTGCAAAACCATACGTTGAAAAAAAATGGTTTAGCAAGGTATTATAACTAACACGCTATGTTAATAACGTGTTAGTTGTTGGTTTATGTTATTGTATATCAATAGTGTTGATAACTATTTGGCATTGTTAATTTAGATGTGCTATACCCAAAGCACACTTCGGTTCAATAAGTGCATAATCAAATTAATATAGCTATTTTTGACCTTTAAATTTTTACTATGGCGTTTAATTCAAAACCTGTTCGAGAGAGTAACCAGATGGTGTTTGGCATACGTGCCGTAATTGAGGCGATACGTGCAGGTAAGGAGATAGAATCCATATATATTCAACGCGGCATTAGTGGCGGGCTGATGAGCGAGCTTAAAGGTTTGCTTAATGAGTACCAACTTACCGCGCAACAAGTACCGGTTGAAAAGCTTAACAGGCTTACACCCAAAAACCACCAGGGCGCGGTGGCTTTTATATCGCCTATTGTTTATCAGAAGATAGAGGACATTATTCCCGCAATATTTGAAAGGGGAGAGGTGCCGCTGATACTGGTGCTTGATAGTATTACTGATGTGCGTAATATGGGCGCTATTGCCCGCACGGCAGAATGCGCAGGTGTACACGCTATTGTTGTACCCGCCAAAGGGTCGGCGCAAATAAATCCTGATGCCATTAAAACCTCGGCAGGCGCGCTGTATAAAATACCGGTTTGCCGCCATACCAACCTTTTACAAACGGTAAGGTTTATCCAGGAGTCGGGTCTGCAACTGGTTTGCTGTACCGAAAAAACAAACGAATATCTGTACAAGCCTGATTACACCGCGCCAACGGCCATCATCATGGGGTCAGAGGAGGACGGTATCCGTAACGAGATCATCCGCATATCCGATCATCTGGCCAAAATACCCATGTTCGGCGAAATAGAATCGCTCAATGTAAGTGTGTCCACTGGGATAATTATTTATGAGGCGGTGAGGCAACGAAATGTTTAGCCCCCTAATCCCCTAAAGGGGGAATTGTATTTTACGCAGTGAAAAAAAGTAAAGGCCGGTTGTATATACAACCGGCCTTTACTTTTTTACTAAAACTCCCCTTCAGGGCTGGGGGCTTAAATATATTTTGTTCCGAATTTCTGTTTAACATCGGCAACAACCTGTTTAACGTTTTGCTCCTGGTCGCGCGGGCATATCAGCAGGGTGTTGTTTGATTCAACAACGATATAGTCATGCAGGCCTTGCAGTATCACCAGTTTTTCATCAGGTACGTTAACCATACAGTTTGATGAATCGTACATAATCACCTTCTCGGCCGGGATAACGGCGTTGCCTACGTAATCCTTGTCGGCAAGGTCATATATTGATGCCCATGTACCCAGGTCAGACCACCCGAACTCAGATGGCAGCACATACACGTTTTCAGCCTTTTCCATAATGCCATAATCTATGGATATGTTGGTACAGCGCTGATAGGCGGTGCCCACATATCTGCGCTCATCATCGGTGTTGTAAACCGAGCGTGCATCGGCAAATATTTCATACATATCAGGCAGGTAGCTACCAAATGCCTTTACAATAGCCTTAGCCGACCATACAAAGATGCCCGCGTTCCACAAAAAATCACCGCTTTGCAAAAAGGTACGGGCAAGTTCAAGGTTTGGCTTCTCGGTAAATGTTTTTACCTTATGGAATTCATTGTCAATTACGTTATCGGTAAATTGAATATATCCGTAACCCGTATCAGGCCTTGATGGTTTGATGCCCAGGGTAACGAGGCATTGGTGGGCTGCCGCGGTTTCAAGCGATTTTTCAATGGCGCTTATAAAAGCGGCTTCGTCAAGTATAAGGTGATCTGAGGGCGCTACCACAATGGCAGCGTCAGGGTTCATGCTCTCAATTTTAAAACAGCCGTAAGCAACGCATGGCGCGGTATTACGCATTACAGGTTCAGTGAGTATCTGGTTGTCGCCCATGTCCGGCAATTGCTCTTTTACAAGCTCGGCGTAGTTTTCATTAGTAACAACGTAAATATTCTCCTTAGGGCATACTTTTAAAAAACGATCGTAGGTGTTTTGTATAAGTGTTTTACCGGTACCTAATATGTCAATAAATTGTTTAGGGTGAGCTGTTCTGCTTATCGGCCAAAAGCGGCTTCCGATACCGCCGGCCATTATAATGGCATAGTAGTTACTGTTCATTGAAAAGGTTGAAAAATAGTTAAATGTGACGTGCTGCGTAAAATTGAACAATTATTTGATAAATCAACGTTAAATATTCAAAAAACGGCACCGGTTTAAAAATGCCGTAATTAACCAAATTGTTTTTAATAATTAAATCATTTTTGTATAAAATTTTGGTTTACAGCTAATGTTTTTATAAAATAATTTGTTATTTTGAACTTTTATTTTCAAGCACTCAACAAATAATGATAGAGACTAAGAAGTCGCTTTTTGATAATCTTCAAAATTTCTTTGGATTCGATAATTTTAAGGGCGACCAGGAGGCAATTATTACCAATATATTAGCCGGGAGGGATACGTTTGTTATTATGCCAACAGGTGGCGGTAAATCAATGTGTTACCAGTTGCCTGCACTTATGAGCGATGGTACCGCTATCGTTATTTCACCGTTAATTGCACTGATGAAAAACCAGGTCGATCAGCTTAGGGCTTTCGGTGGATCAGACAGCATTGCGCACTTTTTAAATTCATCACTTACCAAGGCCGATATCGCCAGGGTAAAAGAGGATGTCCTGGGTGGTAAAACCAAGCTTTTGTACGTTGCGCCCGAATCATTGACCAAGCAAGAAAATATCGACTTTTTACGCCTCAACCATGTATCATTCGTAGCGGTTGACGAGGCGCACTGTATATCAGAGTGGGGGCATGATTTTCGCCCGGAGTACCGTAAGATCAGGCAGGTGATCAGTAATATTGGCGAGAATATCCCTATCATAGCGCTTACCGCTACGGCTACGCCAAAGGTGCAGCACGATATTCAGAAAAACCTGCAGATGAATAATGCTACGGTTTATAAATCATCATTTAACCGTACCAACCTTTTTTATGAGGTTCGCGCAAAGCGAAACGTAATTAAGGAGATTGTAAAATTTGTTAAGCAAAATGCCGGTAAATCGGGTATTATATATTGCCTTAGCCGTAAAAAGGTGGAGGAAGTTGCCGAGGTGCTTAACCTGAACGGCATACGCGCCCTGCCTTACCATGCCGGGCTTGATGCCAAGGTACGTGCCGATACGCAGGATAAATTCCTGATGGAGGACGTAGAGGTTATAGTAGCTACCATAGCCTTTGGTATGGGTATTGATAAACCCGACGTTCGTTACGTAATACACCACGATGTGCCTAAGAGCATGGAAGGTTACTACCAGGAAACCGGTCGTGCCGGTCGTGATGGGGGCGAGGGTGTATGTGTATCGTTCTATTCGCAAAAGGATATTGACAAGCTTCAGAAATTCATGAAGGATAAGCCGGTATCTGAACGCGAAATTGGTACGCAGATACTGAAAGAGGTGATAGACTATGCCGAATCGTCAGTTTGCCGCCGTAAGCAGATACTGCATTACTTTGGCGAAAGTTTTGACGAAAGCAACTGCAGCAGCATGTGCGACAATTGCTGCGCGCCAAAAACATTTTTTGATGCCGAGGCCCACTTGCATAAAGCGCTCAGCCTTATCAAACACCTGGGTGAAAAATTTGACGATCGTTATATTATCGATATACTGATTGGTGCCGATAACCCGCAGATACGCAATTACGGGCATGATATACTGCCATACTTTAATTCAGGTAAAGAGGATGGCGAAAATCTTTGGAACTCGGTATTAAGGCAGGCTTTGCTGGATGATTTCCTGTCAAAGGATATTGACCAGTACGGTTTACTACGTGTTACCGAAAAGGGGGCAGGCTTTATTGATAACCCTTACAGCATCAGGTTCCTGATCAACAGGGTGATCGAGGCTGCCGATGATGACGACAACGAGGATGGCCCTAAACAGGGCGGCGGCGCGTTAGATACGCAGTTATTGCAAATGCTTAAAGATCTGCGTAAAAAGATAGCCAAGCAAAAAAACCTGCCGCCGTTCGTAGTATTCCAGGATCCATCGCTTGAGGAAATGTGTACGCATTACCCGGTATCAATTGATGAATTGAAGCAAATATCGGGCGTAGGTGCAGGTAAGGCCATGAAGTTTGGCGCGCCGGTTATCGAACTCATAAAAAAATACGTGGAGGATAATGATATTGACCGCCCGGTTGATATGGTGATCAAAAGCGCGGCTAATAAATCAGCGCTCAAGGTATACATTATCCAGAATATCGACAGGCACCTTAACCTCGAAGATATAGCTGCATCCAAAGGGTTGACTTATGAAGAGATATTGCGTGAGGTGGAATCAATAGTTAACTCGGGCACTAAATTAAACCTCGATTATTATATTGACGAGGTGATGGACGAGGATAAGCAGGATGAGGTATTCGATTACTTTAAAACCGCAGAGGTTGACTCCATTGATAATGCCCTGGCCGAATTAGGCGGCGATGATTATACTTATGAAGAAATACAGTTGATGCGCATCAAGTTCATGTCTGAGCTGGGTAACTAAGCATATAAACATTAAAAAATATAGCTGGGCGGTGAATTTTTCATCGCCTTTTTTGTTGATGCAGGTTGTAATAAGCTATTCGTCGGCACATTGCGTCTGTTCATCTATACTCGCTATAATACATCATTCAACTCCATTACATTTGATGAAAATTAACAACATGAGCGGTATAGGAACGCCCGAACTCATATTGATAGTTGTGGTGGTAATGCTGCTGTTTGGCGGCAAAAAACTACCGGAACTAATGAAGGGCCTGGGGCGAGGGATTAAAGAGTTTAACGATGCCAAAAATAGTGCAAGTGGCCCGTTAAAAGAGTGATGGTGACGCATGGTCGCAAGGCCATGCGTTTTTTTATGCCTTAAAGCGGGTATAATGCTCAATTACATCTGCCGGAATTTGTACGCCGCGGTTTGTATCCAGATCGATCAGTACAAAATCAAACCAGCCGTCGCAGCTTACTTTGCCGTTAGCCTTGTTCAGTATAGTGAATTTAACGCGGCAGCTTTTGCTGCTTATATCTTCAATACCGGTGCGCACTAAAAAGGTATCGCCCATTTTTAGGGCTCGTTTATAATTTATGTGCACGGTTTGTACCAGCCAGCCCAGGCCGCGTTCCATAAAAGCTTCCATACTCATGCCATAGTTTACGTCCATCTGGTCATATCGGGCAGCTAATACATAATCAAAGTACTTGCTGTTGTGTACATGTTTGTACATGTCAATATCATCGGGCCTAACCCTTAATTCTGTTTCAAAAATTTTATACATCTTATATTATAAATTGTATCAGCCATTATTAATGAGCCTTGTAACTATTTTATCAATAATTGATAAAACGTTTTAGGATTATTTATATTTATCGCGGATTAATACTTAACCATTACCAATTAAACATGAAAAAAATATTTTTACTGGCATTGTTAGCTGTTGTAGCATTCACCGCCAAAAGTTATTCGGGCGGTATCGATACACTAAAGAAAAACGGTTACACCTTAATTGTTTCAGGTAACGACGAAAATTTTGATAAGGAGCTTACCCAAAAGCTTATTAATACTTTTTTTGAAGTTTACCCAAAACTGGCTAAAGAGTATAATAAGAATACCGATAAAGTGGTGAACTTTTTTATTGATACCGCTTACCATGGCGTTGCCGCAACCGGTGATGGCAAGGTGGTATTTAGCGCTGAGTACATGACAAAGCATAAAACCGACATTGATGTGGTAACGCATGAGGTAATGCACATTGTACAGGGTTATGGCGATACTAATGGCCCATGGTGGGTAACCGAAGGTATTGCTGATTACGCCCGTTATAAGTTCGGCGTGGCTAACGCTGCCGGTAACTGGGCATTGCCTGAATTTAAATCCACACAAAAATTTGATAACAGCTACCGTATTACCGCCCGCTTTTTGGCCTGGATAGAAGCCAGGGTAAAAAAAGGTACTGTTAAAAAGCTTGACGATGTGATGCGCAGACATGCTTATACTGAAACCACCTGGAAAGATATTACAGGTTATACCGTTGAAGATCTTTGGAAAAAATATTCAGAGAACCCGGCGATTTAATACCGGTTAATAAACATACATACATCAAAGGGGGAATAGCAATATTGCCCCTTTTTTGTTTATCGACTCATCAGCCCGGTTTACCGATACACTTATCGTTATACCCGGTTATTGCCCCACTTTTATATCGATCAAAATATAAGAGTTATGGAACGCAAGAATTTTTTAAAGAGTTTAATGATCGGGGCGATATCAACCCCGGTATTATTGCACGCCTGCAAAAAGGATGATGATACGGTAACGCTCGATTCGGATGATACAGAGGCAACCAATACGGGTTCGGGCACATCGGGCTGTAATGTTGCGCCTACCGAAACCGAAGGGCCTTTCCCAACCAAGCAACCGGCCTCGTACATACGCAGTGATATTACCGATGGGCGTACAGGCTATAAGCTTACCGCCAGTATCACCATTACCAACACCAACAGCAATTGCTCGGCGCTGGCAGGTGCGCTGGTTGATATTTGGCATTGCGATGCTGAGGGTAACTACTCGGAGTATGGCGGCTCGGGTATGCAGTCAACAAACTACCAGTCAGTACATTTTCTGCGTGGCCGCCAAACAACCGACGCGAACGGCCTGGTAACCTTCACCAGCATATTCCCGGGATGGTATACCGGCAGGGCAACGCATATCCATGTGCATGTATACAACTCGGCAGGTAAATCATTAAAGGTTACACAGATCGCATTTCCTGAAGGATCTGGCTCCGCAGTAGCATTGGTTAATGGCTACGATAAGGGCATGACTAATTATACCTATAACAAAAGCGATAATGTTTTTAGTGATGATAGTGCAGGCATTGAGATAGCTACTGTAACCGGCAGTAAGGCTGATGGTTTTGAGCTGGCCATAACTTTTGGTGTGCCCGCTTAATTTGTTCTGTTTTCATAACTGAGAGGGCATACGCAGGTATGCCCTTATTTAAAGTAATTAGAGATGTATAACAAGATAATACGCCTTTGTTATCGTAAAATAATAGATGTATCGGCAACCAAAGCCTGGGACAGGCAATTGTTTGACGATAGTTATGCCGAGTACCGTATACAGGTGCAAAACTTTGCCCTGGCGCATCAATATCCGCTGTATAGCGAATTGCTGCACCACAACCCTGATGTGATCAGGATAAACCATATGGTAAGCGGCGCTGTAATTGGTTACCTGCAATTGCTGGATAGTATGATGCCCGATGTACTCAACGCGCTTGGCCGCAGGTTTTTAAAGTTTAATGAATTTAAGTTTGAGGTCATTAACTCGCATCTGGATAATAAGGATAAGCATCGTATCTCTGTTACCTTTTACTCAGAGCCTATGTATTGGTTGGATACCATCGGGCAAAATCTGTTACTGGCCGGTACAGATCAGCAATCCAACGCAATGTTTACCGATTTGTTGCCGTTAACCCCTTACATCAGTATTTATTTGTTACAAAACCAGGAGATCAATAATCATGGAACAAACGCAAGCAACCATATTTTTAGCCGATGATCGCGGCCTGATGCAGGATGAACGCGAGCGGCGCTTCAGTACATTTAACTTTGGCGGTTATTATAATGAGCATAAGCTGCCGTTTAAAAACCTCTGCGCCTTTAACGAGATCATATTAGCCGGAGGCGCTGCCGCCGATTACAAGGCTGAACATACCGGCTACATCATACTAATCCCGGTTACGGGGGCATTTGAATACCATGATGCATCGGAAGAAACTAATGCCGAGGCAGGGGAGGCTATTATTATACCTGCGGATGCAGGGCAGGGGTTCCGCATTAAAAATCCGTATATAGCTAACTGGGTAAGTTTTGTGATGATAAATATTGAAACAACCCTGGTGCCGCCGGGTGCTTTGCAAAAGGCCGAATTTGATATTTATTACAAGCAGGATGAACTGGTGCCGATTATTAGTGCCTATGACCTGCCTTTCGCAATGCAGATAGGCAGATTTGCAGGCCGCTGCGAAACCAGGTATAAGGCACGCGACAAAGCATCATCGCTATTCGCGTTTACCATAGCCGGAGCTTTTGAGGCGCAAAACAGGTTATTACACACAGGCGATGGCCTTGCTTTATGGGATGCCGAAGCATTCGAGGCCGAAGCCTTGAGTAATAACGCCGTGTTGCTGGTAATTGAACTATATAGCTGATTGAATGGGGTTTATAACGCGCCTTCTATCAGCATACCATAAAAATCGCCCACCTTCATGCCTATGGCGCGTACCTGCTGTGGTATCAGGCTGTTGGCGCTTTGGCCGGGAGTTGTATTTACTTCGATAAAATAAAAATCGCCGGTACCTTCCTGAATAATAAAATCAATGCGTACCATACCGCGGCAATTAAGGCGGCTGTAAACATCTTTTACAATATTGGCTACCAGTTCATTTTGTTCAGCGGTCAGATCGGCAGGAGTAACCTCGTTGGTAACGCCGGGTGTGTATTTGGCTTCGTAATCAAAAAAATCTTTTGAGCTGATGATCTCAGTAGCGGGCAGCACGGTTACCTTTCCGTTTAATCGCGCTATGCCGATGCTGAATTCCCGGCCCTGGATGAATTCCTCGATCAGTATCTGGTCGTCTTCATGAAAAGCCTTTTCCAGCGCGGCTGGTAACGCGGCTGCGTTGTACACCTTGCTCATGCCCACGCTGCTGCCACCATTATTAGGCTTTATAAACAACGGGAATTTTAAAGTTGCGGCAATGGTGGCCACATCATGCGCGTCATTTTTAAAAAGTTTGATAGAGCGTGCGGTGTTCAACCCATGTATGCCATGCACCAGGGTTTTGGTGTAAGCCTTGTTCATGGATATGGCTGATGTGGTGGCATCGCAGGTATTGTAAGGTACGCCTATCATATCCAGGTAGCCCTGCATCTTGCCATCCTCGCCGGGTGTGCCATGTATGGTGATGAAAGCGAAGTCAAACCTGATCTTGCTGCCATTTAATGTTATGCTAAAGTCGTTCTTGTCAACATCAACGGTGCCATTGGCTGTTTCGTGCAGCCAGCGGTTTTTATCAACCAAAATGGTATAAACGGTATACTTTTCAGGGTCGAGGTTTGCCGCTATGTTTTTGGCGCTGTTTATTGAAACTTCATATTCGCCGGTATATCCGCCGGCCAAAAGGGCTATGTTTTTTGCTGACATGGGGTCAAATATAGGTTTTTAGCTGATACCTGTATATGCCGTAAAAATACAAAAATACACATGCCGGGTTGCGTCGTTTTATAAGTTCGGTATATCAGTCATTTGGCTTGTGTTTGGCGCTTGTGCTTCCTTAATTAAAATATTTCACCTATGTTTGATAGCTAATAGCTACCCCTGCTTACAACATGAGTAAATTTGGTGCATATATAAAATCTGCCTCATTCGGTAAAACATTATTATTTGCAGCGGCCGCCATACTGGCTGTTGTACTGATAGCCTTTTTTAGTTTGAGCTACTATACCCGCCACGGCTCAGGTATACCCGTACCTAAGTTAAAGGGTATGAACATCGATCGTGCCATCAGCCTGCTTAAAGAGCAGGGTTTTGAGTATAAAATAGATTCAGCCTACATAGGCGATCAGCCGCCGGGTACTGTTATAGAGCAGGACCCGGATCCGGAAACTAATGTTAAAGAGGGTCGTGTAATCTACCTTACCATAGTTACCACACAAGCCCCGATGGTATCACTGCCGGATATGGAGCAGAACAACTATCGCGAAGCGCTGGCTACATTGGCCAACTACGGCCTAAAACTGGGCGATACCAGTTACCGGTCAGACATTGCCCGCGACCGTGTGCTTGAGGTGCGCTTTGGCGGCAAAGTTGTTGGGGCGGGTACTAAAATACCAAAAGGTTCATCGGTTGACCTGGTGCTGGGTGATGGGCAGGGCGCAAGCGAGGTTGATATACCTGATTTGCTAAACCAGGATTTGGACGCGGCGCGTTTTGCTATAAAAGGGGCGGGGCTGTCATTAGGTACCGTTACCTATGAGGGCACTATAACCGATTCATCAAACGTTATCATTGTATCGCAATCGCCTATGCCTACTGATTCGGCTTCCAAAACAAGTATAGGTACGCGTATTAATGTAACGGTATCGCAAGGTACTGCAACACCACTGCCACCTGATGAGCAAAACCAAAATTAACGCTACCGAACTGCTGGAGCTTATCAACAGCAACCGCCAGCCGGTTATTATTGATGTTCGCGAAAAAATAGAATATCATACCTATAACATAGGCGGCATCAATGTGCCGCTGGCACAACTGGCAAACTATATTGAGGATGCCGGCCACAACAAAAGCGACGAAATAGTTGTTGTGTGCAAAGCCGGGCTCCGCAGCCGTACCGCACAAGTACTGTTGCAGCAACAGGGCTACACAAACGTAATGAACTTAACCGGCGGATTGATCGCCATTCAAAAAATTAAATAACGCGTTATAACCAAGATGGATCAGCAGCAAAAGCCTGCATCGGGCAGGTTTAAAAAATTTATTATAGCCTTTATTGTATTAGTGTTTGTTGGGCTGGGTATTACCGGTATATTTTATTACCTGCGCTTTTTTGGCCCCAATGTTACTGATGAGCAAGAATACCTTTACATAAAAACAGGATCTGATTATAATGCGGTACTTAACACAATTAAGGATCAGCATATAGTTAAGGATGTTTATGCATTTGAGGCTACCGCCGAAAGTATGGATTACCCCGCTAAGGTAAAACCGGGCAAATACCGTTTAACAAAGGGTATGGGCAACAGGGCCTTTATTAACATGCTGAAGTCCGGTAACCAGGAAGCGGTGAAACTAACCATCCGTAATATCAGGCTTAAAAACCAGTTCGCGGCGTTTATATCAAAGCAATTAGAACCTGATTCAACCACATTGCTCAATTTACTTGATTCGGCTAAATATGTTGAAAAATTCGGCTTAAACACGGATAATGTTTACGTGATGTTTTTGCCTAATACCTATGAGTTTTACTGGAACACATCGGCCGATAAATTCATCGATAAGATGTATACCTATTACACCGAGTTTTGGACACCCGAGCGTAAAGCCAAAGCGCAGGCATTAAACCTAACACCGGCCCAGGTATCTATATTGGCCTCAATAGTCGACTGGGAAGCTATGTATGATGATGAAATGCCTGCCATAGCGGGTTTGTATCTTAACAGGCTGCGCATAGGTAAAAAACTACAGGCCGATCCAACGGTTATATTCGCTACAGGCGATTTTACTATTAAGCGTGTGCTTAACCGCCATTTGGTTACTAACTCGCCGTATAATACTTACCTGCACGAGGGTTTGCCCCCCGGCCCGGTTATGATGCCATCCATCAATGCTATTAAAGCCGTGCTTGATCCTTTAAAAAGCGATTACATATACATGTGCGCTAAAGAGGATTTTTCCGGCTATCACAACTTCGCGGTTACTGAGGCTGAGCACTTAAAGAACGCACGCAGATTTCAGCAGGCACTTAACGAAAGGAACATCAAAAAGTAATGTTTGAGCACTCCACCAAGATACGTGTACGCTATGGCGAAACCGACCAAATGGGTTATGTTTACTATGGTAACTATGCTGAGTTTTATGAAGTAGGCAGGGTGGATATGCTGCGCTCATTAGGCATGACCTATCGTAAAATGGAAGAAACCGGTATTATGATGCCCGTGCTCGAGATGAAGTGCAAGTACCTTAAACCGGCATTGTATGATGAGGAAATAACCATCCGTGTAATTATGGATAAACTGCCCGGTGTTAAGATCCATTTCAGGTACGAACTGTTTAATGAAAAACAAGAACTCATCAATATAGGCGAAACGTTACTTGCCTTCATCAACATGAAAACTAACCGCCCCTGCCTTGCCCCGCAGGAGTTTATTGAAAAGACCAAGCCATATTTTGAGTAGCTTTGAGTAAATGGAGTGGCTGCACAACTTTTTTTTCAGGTTTGCATTTTACCGCAGGTTTATTGATTGGACTAAAACCCTCATTATACCCGGCTTTCGGCCGCTGCCGCTATATACCGTAGTTGTATTTTTTATCCTGGAGATCAAACAAGGGTCGCTGGGTAACCGTGCGTCATCATTAGCTTACAGTTTCATGCTGGCCATATTCCCGGCATTGATTTTCCTGGTATCTGTTATCCCGTTCATCCCGGTTATTATCCCTTATATACCCGAATACAAGTTTCAGCGGGAGTTATTGCAGCTATTTAAACTGATTTTGCCTGATGACGCTTATCAGGCCTTTAAACTTACGCTTGTTGATCTGGTTAAGAACCGTAATGGCGGGTTGCTTTCGTTCGGTTTCTTTTCAGCTTTATATTTTGCTACCAACGGCATCAGCAATCTTATGCGGGCCTTTAATAAATCATCTTTACAACTTGAAACCCGCACCTGGCTAAAACGCCGGTGGACAGCCTTATTGCTTACACTGGTGTTAAGCTTTGCCATGTTCTTCGCCATAGTATTAATGATAGCCGGGCAATCAGTGATCAGCTTTTTGCAGGAGCATATTTATAGTACGAGCAATTTTTGGTCGTACATTATAGCCTTCTCAAGGTGGATCATTATCGTGATCATATTCTTTGTAACACTGGGCGTGCTGTACCGATATGGCCCCGCACACAAACAACGCTGGAAATTTATTAACCCTGGCTCGGTACTGGCAACATTTTTAGGTTTACTCATTTCAATAGGATTTGCCTATTATATCAATAACTTTTCGGCTTACAATAAGGTTTACGGATCTATCGGTACGCTGATTGTTGTAATGATATGGATGTACCTGAACTCGCTTGTTGTGCTTATCGGGTTTGAATTGAACGCCAGTGTCGATCTCTCGAAGCGCAATATCAAGATAGCAAAACCCCTTTTTAATACATTCAGGGCCACAAATAACAAGCCAAATGAAAATTAATCTGCTTGTTTATCAAAGGGTTGTTTCAAAAAGCTGATTTTTTAAGAAAAAATTAACATTGAAATTTGGCAATTCAAGTCGGTTTTGTACTTTTGCCCCCGGAGAGATGGCAGAGTGGTCGATTGCGGCGGTCTTGAAAACCGTTGACTGTTAAAGGTCCGGGGGTTCGAATCCCTCTCTCTCCGCCAAATCAAAAATCACCCATCAAAAGGTGGTTAAGATGGTAGAAATAAAATTTGTGGCAATTTTGTGGCACAAACGATATTGAAAGTTGGAAAACCGCGTAAATGCTGGTAAAACAGCAAAAAGTTCCATTCCCTCTTTCTCCGCTACCACGGTAAAGCTTCAGGTGTAAAAACCTGGAGATATCTTTAAAAGCTTGATAAAACCTGCAAATTTTGGATTTGCAGGTTTTTTTCATTTAACCCTGTACCACCAAAATTTTCAAAAATGCCCAAACTTTTTGTGGCAGATTTGTGGCATTTTTTATTTTAAAAAAAAGTGCCACAAAAATAGATATAAGTATTTTTATATCAACATGTAAAGCACGTTAACGACTTGATTTGAAAGCGCTATAGTTCGACATTTAATAACAATTTAAAAAGTTGAATTATGTTATCAAGCAACATTGGACTAACCTTCTTTTTGAAGACTCCAAAAACGGCAAACAACATCAGATTTATTTACCTTAGGGTCATCGTCGATGGAGTTCCCAAAGAAACATCAACCAGGCATAAGTGGGATGTTTCAAGATGGGACCAAAAGGCAGAACGAGCAACAGGCAACAAGAAGATGCCCGCTTGCTTAATCAATTTCTTGATGCGCTGGTATCAAGATTTAACCAGTACAAAATTGAGCTTGTGTACAACGAGCGTTCCGTAACTGCCCAAAAACTTATGGATTATGTATTGGGAAAGACAGTATCAAAGGTTACAGTTTTAGAAGAGTTTCAGTTGCATAACGACGAAATTCTAGCTTTAATAAGCAAAGGTGAATATACGTACGCAACGCACGAACGTTATGTAACTGCAAGAAAGCATATACATGAATTCCTTAAGTTCAAGTATATGGTCGAGGATATAGAATTTAGGGATTTGAATTATGAGTTTGTGAAAGATTATGAATTTTATTTGAAAACGGTCAGGGATTGCAGCCACAATACTACCTTAAAGTACATTGCTAACTTTAAAAAAATTGTACTACGTGCCATTGATAAAGATATAATCGCTTCGGACCCCTTTAAGAATTTCAAGGCACGGAAAATTAAGACCAATAAGAAGCCACTTACGAGCGATGAGCTTTATAAGTTAGAACATCATGATTTTTCCACTTCGAGGTTAGGGGTCGTGAGGGACGTATTTGTATTCCAATGCTATACGGGTCTGGCATACGTTGACGCCTTTAACTTGAAGCCAAGTGACATTAAGGATGGCATTGACGGTGAGCCCTGGATCATGATCGAGCGCCAAAAGACAGGATCAGCCACTAATGTACCGTTACTACCTCAGGCGTTAGAAATCATAAGCCGGTATAAGAGCCATCCGCTTTGCCTGGAGCGCGGAAGCGTTCTTCCAGTAAAGTCTAATCAGAAGATGAATGCTTATCTAAAAAGAGATAGGCGACATCTGCGGCATCTCATCGGAATTAAATACGCACAAAGCGAGACGTACCTTCGGAAGCACAGTTACGTTGGCTAATAACGTGCCGATTCATATTGTGAAGGAACTTCTTGGCCACCAGTCAGTAAAGCAGACGGAAGAATATGCAATCACTGAACAAAAGAGCATTGCCAAGGAAATGAACACCCTCAGAGACAAGCTTGTTCCTAAAATTGAATTTACGCCTGAAATTTCGATCGAAATTATTACCCGAATGGAAGCTGATCTCAATGCGATGAAGAAGAAGTTAGACGATACTCAGCGTACCTGTTGATTTTGATAATAAGATTTAATTATAAAAGCCTTAAAGAGTTCTTTAAGGCTTTTATATTATTGTATGTGAACCCTTTGGTACAAAACTCGAACTTCTTTTTAAAGGATTTACGGCGTCTTGTGGCTCTATTTTCTAAAGAATAGAAATCGTCGTTTAAATCATCATATTTTATTCCTTAAATTAAAGTCCGAACGCGGGTGGAAATATAGAGCATTAATCGATTTTGGCAACAATAAATGGGTTTTTTATAGAAAATATTTAAATCATTAATAATCAATTATTTGAAACACAATTCAACTATTATCCAAAATCAAGAAATATTATGTTCATAAAAGTCGGTCAAATTCGTGCAGAGAGGGTTATGGAGATTTATATTTCTCGATAAAAAAATTCAATAAGCATTTATGCCATTATATATCGTCACTTCACTAACAGAAAAATCAGCAACAAATTTTTTTCTTGATCTTCATTGGTACTAATATGTTAATAAATCAGAAGCAGAGTGTGCATTTCAAATTTGCATAAATTTGTACATTAGAGTTGCTTAAACCTACACTAATGACCAAGAACGACGAAGAAGAGATTTATAAAGAAAAAATCAACCAGGCTTGGAAGTTTTACTCCGAAGAAGCAGAAACCGAAGCTTTAGTGCTTTGCTCGGAATTGAGATTGCATTTCCCTCAAAAACTTACTTATGAATATATTGAGGCGCTAATAGCCATCGACAATAAACTATATAAAAATGCTGAAAAATATCTATTGAACCTCCTACTTCGTGACGAAAACGAAGTGATGACCGGTCACGTTTGTTACAGCTTGTCGATCATCTATGACAAGCGATGTTATGACAGCAGTAAAGCTGATAACTATATATATGACCAGTCAAAAGCTAAATATTACCACGAAAAATCGCGTAAGGCTAAAGAAACACCGATAGAAGTTTATCATTCCGGCTATTCCTACTATGGTGATGGAGAGCGAATAGTGCTCTATCAGGAAGCCATCGAGAAATTTCCAGAAGAGCCGGTATTTTATATTAACCTGGCACAACAATACAGGCGAAACGAAAATTTCAAGCAAGAACTCTTGGTTTATAATGACGCCATAAATAATGAAGTGACATCAGCTTCACTTTATTGGAACCTGGGTTGGTATTATTATAAGAACGGCTCATTTTCAACCGCGCTGAATTATTATAATGAGGGACTAAAGCAAATAGAAAATGGAGGTCACCATCAATGGCCTGTACTTTATATGCTGGGTGTTTGTCAACGACAGCTTAATGACCCCGAAGCAGCAGAGGATTTTTATAGAAGGTCTTTGAATTTAAGTGCTGATCACAACGATTGTTGGTTTGGAATTATTAGCCTATTAAGCCTCTATGCAGAGACAGGCAACCAGACGGCTATTAGCGGACTGCTGAATGAATTATTCATCACCGAGGAAAAGATGAGTGACGGCAGTTTAACAGGCGGTCCGGTCTGGCTTTCGCCTAATGTTACTGATTCCATTTATTTTGAACCTTCACTGGAAGAAGCTTATAAGCTTATTAAAAAGATCAAGGTTAAAGGGTTTGTCCAATATGCAGCAGGGTAAACTCTGGTTTACCCGCTTTATTCTTGCCAAAGCTCTTTATAAAGAAGCGGATGTCCATCAGGCCTTAAAGAAAACTCTGACATTGATCGGTTCTTATAATTATGATTTTATCATTGATGAACTGGCTAGTTCGCATGGAATTCAAATTAGTGTGTCTTCAGAAAATAAAGGAAAGCTAGATCTGGCAGTAAATGATTTGATCAAAGACCTGGATGATTACTATGCCCTTAAAGAGGCAATGGTTTCGCAGCTTGAGGAGATATTTTCTAAAATTTTTAATGCCAAATCATATCAGTTGCTAATCAACCTTTCCGCGCATTTCACCCAGCAGCAATTAGAGGAAGCAAACCTTTTATTTGAACTGGCCTATTCATTCAGCCATCTCGGGGATGATGACAAGGCCTATAAACTTTACGTGCGGCTCTTCGAAACAAACCCAAACAGCAGCGGAGCGTGTAATAACCTTGGGGTAATCGCCGGCAAAAGTAAAGATTATGTCCTGGCGGTTGAGTGGTATGAAAAGGGACTAAGTATCGATCCGAAGGATGAGTTTCTTAAAAATAATCTGCAATCATCTCGACAAAAATTAAAAGAACAAGAGGAAGAAGCCAAAGTAAAGAAGCTAATTGAACAAGAACAAAGGGAAGCCATTGCCCTTCTGAAAAAAGAGTCGGATTTCGCTTTAGATAAATTGCGGATATTTTTAGCGAATGTTAAAAAGGAAAGTGGCTTTAAAGACGGAAAGCTGGCCATCCCGAAAAACAGATTCCCGCAATTAATGGGGGCACAGAAGCAATTCGCAGATTCACTGCGTGATCAGTGGATCGGCAGGAAATACATTACCGAAACGGGTGAACGCAATGACTACCAAGCGATGGTCTATGCCATAAATCCTAATATCGAAGCGGAATTAACTAGGTTAGAAAACTATAAGCTTCCCGCTCAGTGGATTGCAGGAATCGCGTCAATGACTCCCGAAAAGTTAGAACAGCTCCGTTATTTCAGCCTGATCGAAAAAATCAAAAAGGCGAATAAGAAGTTTTCTCCCCTGCTTGAAAGGGATTACAATGAATTGGTATTTAATGCGCTTGTGGGCAATGACAAAGCGACCATTGTACTTTCGGGTTCTATGGTTGAGTTAGTCCTGACCTATTATTTTGAGAAGAAAAAAATGGCGACCATACCAGTCATGGACAAAGGGGTACTGAAGCCAAAAAAATTGTACAACTGCGTACTAAGTGACCTTATCGATCATGCCGAATCGCAGAAGCTTTTTGGCAATGATTTCCCGCATCTTAGCAATTTATCACGTATCTACCGCAATTATATCCACCCTGGCCGGGAATTGAAAGAGCGCCTTGATAAAACGAAGGCAGACCTTTGTTTTATCAGTGTAACGGAAATACTCAAACGGGTATTGTGATCCGGTCACTCCTTTAAAATTTGCTAATTTAGAGCTAACTAAAATTAATATATTTTGAATTACCCTGTTGACGACTAAATCCCATTAAAACATACCTGCCACCACTACATTAGCGAAAAATTTCGAAAATTCGCCCATTGCGACCGGTCAGCGAAATTCTAGGGAGGCTACGATACCGGAGGGATTTGAACTTTCTTCGATTCGGGCGTTCTGAGGCTATTTTTAGCATGTTTTTTAAATTACTGCCACTAAATTGCCACTAATCAATCCCAATATTTTTAAAAGCTTCCTGCTGGAAGCTACTTGACTTAAAGAACGTTGCAATCCGGTTGATTTACTTATGCAAAGATAAACAAAGGAAAGTTAAAAGGGTGTATTTTAGGCATTTGATTTTTAGGTTTAAGCAAGCGTCAGACTTTTACTACTGATATTGAATTTGGTGCTATGTCATTTGCTTTGCGTGCTGTATAGGCAGGGCTGTAATATTTAACGTCTGCCAATCATTGGTATCTCTTGATCAGCCGATTTCTCTTTTTTATTTCAAAAAAATTAGATTTAAATAATTGTAAGATTTTACCTATAATTGAGAACCTTAAACGTTTGTTCGTCACAATGCATCAGCAAATCTCTAAATCCGACAATCAGTGTAATACTTGTGCTATACCAAAATTGACAATTTCACTTTCCCTGAAATCTTTGCTCCGGGACGTCAAAATACTTCATTATCATATTTAGTCAAATTTAACAGGTTGCTGTAACTGAGTTTTTATTCATAAGTATTAAAATTCGCTTACATCTTTCTTATCACAATGAATAAAAGTAAAATTCTCTTTCTTTTGTGCCTGATCGGCATAATTTCACGCACAGCTATGGCTCAAAACGGTGCAAATGTAAGTGTTAATAACGCTACCGGTACCCCCATTGCGTCAATTCCGCTTCACACGATGAGCACCGGGCAGATATCTGTGCCTGTCTCGCTTGTTTACGCAAGTCGAGGGGTAAAGGTAAACGCGCTAGATGGATATACCGGTATTGGCTGGTCCCTTTCTGCCGGTGGAGAGATCACAAGGGAATTACGCGGTTTGCCTGACGACAATCCGAGTACAGATGCATTACGTTTAGGATGGTTCTACAATAGCAACGGTACTAAGATTAATAATTTCAATATTACAAATGACGGCAGCACAGCTAACTGTACCGATGAAACGGCCGATAATAATTACCTGACGAATAATTTTACGGATTACTCAGACACAGAACCCGATATTTTTCATGTAAATGCGCCCGGCTTGAGTTGCGACTTGATTTTTGATGCTAACCATAATATTAAAGTCACACCTTACCAGGATATTCAAGTTAGTTATACAATAGATCCCGCTAACAGGTTAGGCTCATTCACAATAATTAATGATAAAGGTGTAAGATATTCGTTTGAAGAAAAAGAATCCACATCATTAACAGCCGTCGCTACATCATCTCCATCGTATAATAAAAGATTATACAACCAGCTATCTCAGGGTGTAAGCTACTACCGGGCATGGAAGCTCAGTTTCATGGCTGATGTTATGGGTAACTTTATCATGTTCAGTTATGGATCGGCTCCCCGCCGAAACACGAGTTATTCAACGTTACGCCTAGCTACCGGGAATAACAGTACAAACACGCAATTTACACTAAAGAACATCACGCAATTTAAGTGCTTGACAAATATCCTTATCCGCATGGGCGGATTACCCACAACATCAGTCGATTTCTGGTATGGTAATGTTATATCTCAGGGAAACCCAGCCGAAAATATCATACAGGATGGCACTAATGCCCCTTTGCTTAAGTATATTACCGGGCTGGGGAAAAAAATCAGCTTCTCCTACTTTGCGCCCGTTAATCCTAATACACCAAATACGCATCTGCGGCATTACTTAGGAAGCGTGAGAGTTCTTCGACCTGAAAAATTCGGAGTTCAAAGTCCAGTTTATAATGATGTCCTGAATCAATTCAAATTTGATTACAAAGGGCTTTCAGCAACCAACAATACATTGTCTTTACCTGATTCCACCTCAAAGGCTCAAGATTTATGGGGTTATTATAATGCGGCTTCCAACACAACTTTGCTACCAACGCTCTACATCAACCCCTCTAATTCCAATTTAGAACGATACAGGGCGATTGCACCGGGAGCTTCATCATCGAGCTATGCTTACCAGCTAATAGGAGCAGATCGTACCGTTAATCCATCCGCTATTGCTAACGGGATGCTGGAGCGTATCAACTACCTGAACGGTGGCAGTACGACACTGGTATATGAACCTAACGACTTCTATGACGGAACAGCGCAGGCTGTAATCCAGGGTGGCGGTGTGCGTGTCAAACAAATTACAGATTATGATGGCATCAACATTAGCCGTAACCAGGTAACTAACTATACTTATTTAAACCCATCAACCGGACAAAGCAGTGGCAGCATTGTAACGATGCCGGCTTATGCCTTTACCACACCATATACAGGAACAGGAACGACAGAGGCCAAGTGGGCAGCCAGCACCGTGCGTTCGGAAACCGATCTTTCAGCGACAGACAACAATGTTTTGTACGGATACGTGCGAGTGAGTTCACCGGGAACCGGTAATGTTTTATACCAATACAGCACACCGGCCATGAACTGGGATTTGTCGGCCTCCCCAGATTGGCAGCCCACAATGGCCTATTCGGCAAGGATTGGCTGTGGCACAGCTACCTATGCATCAAACGAAAAAAGGGCCTATCCATTTGCTCCCGATATTAACTACGGGTTTGAACGTGGGCTACCGTTAAGCACCATTGCTTATAACGAAGGCGGTCAGAAAGTAACAGAAACAACATACAATTATAATCGAAGCTTTAGCACGCCGGTAATCATCACAGGGTTAAAGTTTGAAGATAATAGTACGCTGGCCAAGAACTATATAAAGTACAGTATCTTTACTACCACATCAGAGTTACCTGTACAGACAACAACGAAAAGCTATGACCTGAATGATGAGACCAGGTTTCAAACCAATACTGTAAGCTATAATTACAATGGCACAAACCACAAACTGCCGACCAGTACCCAAACCACCCGCAGTGATGGTAGCGTGCGGACGACCAATATAAAATACGTTAAGGATTATTCCCCCGCAGCCTCCAGCGACAGTATTGCCAATGCTTTGTATGTGTTGCAATTGGGTAATCAAAACCTGCCGGTCGAAAGTTATACGCAGGTAACACGCGCAGGGGTAACTAAAACCATCAGCGCGCAACTTACCAAATTCAATCGAAGCGGAAACTGGATTATTGACGGCATATTACCTGTTCAGTCCCTTACTCTAATATCGCCAATAGGAATAACCAACTTCCAGCCTTCGGTCATTAGTTCAGGAGTATTTAGTCATGACAGCAGATATATTGTGCAACAAAACAATGTGTCATTTAATCTGAGTGGAGCACCGTTGACTTACAACAATAACCGGAAACAGGTATTCACAAATATTGAGGACGAGAACACGGTCAATCCAGCGGCAAGGGTGGCGGGTGCCGGTGCAGATGAGGTGGGCTTTACAGACTTTGATTACATAAGCACGGTAGGCCCGGCATTCAACACGGATACCGCAAAGATTATTGGCGGACATTCGGGGACTTATAGCAAAGACTTGACTGGTAAAACGCTCACCCGTACGCTTAAAAAAAGCAGCCAGGCCACATCTTACATCTTCTCAGCCTGGGCTACAAGCGGTACGGTAACACTCACATTGACTAATAGCAGCAACCAAGCGTTCACCTATACGCTTCCGGCGGTATCGGGTAGTGATTATACCTACCGCTCAATGCTTGTGCCGGTGACCAATATGTCAGCTACGTTCACAGCTACGGTAACCGGTAATGCCAAAGTGGACGATGTCTGGTTATATCCTGATTACGCACAAGTAAGCAGTTTTGGGTATGATGCTGAAACGCAGCAAAAAACGTCTGAAACGAACAGTAACGGCATTAGTACTTATTTTGATTATGAAGGCCGGGGCCGCCTGTCCCACGTTTATGACCAGGATAAAAATATTGTGATGAAAAAATCCTATGTAACTAAGGAAAGCTTCCAGTCCTTTACGACACCGGCCATTTCGTTACCCAACCCTCGCAATTACAATAACCAGTCAATGTTCGCCGACACATCTGTTAACTCGTTTGTTAATACGCTGCTCAACGCAGACGGATTGCAATATAGCTGGAACTTCGGTGACGGCACTCCGGTAACTATCAGTAAAGAACCTACCGGATTGGTTGCGCATCGTTATATGGCTCCCGGTACCTACAATGTTTCCGTTACCAAAACATCTCCGTTCTATGGAACCAAATCAAGCAACCGAAGTATTACCGTTATTGACTCTTCCCAAGTACAGGTACCTGTTACCATTGCCAATCTTACAAATGGTACCGGGAAAATAACAGGACTTGATTTTTATAAGAATGGTGTGCTTAAATATCATTTTGACGTGGTGCTCGGGCCTGACGGGACACCTTATTCTATCCAAGTGCCACAAGGTAAATATGACCTACGCATCTATGTGACCGGGCAGGTTTATAATTCGTCTACAGGAAAAGGTTTCAGAGGTATAGACTTCCTATTAAAACCCACGAGTTTAGGGAACGATCAGTTTTGCGCGAATTATACAGGAGGGGCTTCCATCTATTATCCGGGACTGGAACTTAATGGTAGAACGGCGATGTACCTGACTGTATCAACGCAAGTGTGCACACCTACAGGAGGCGTCGAATAACTTTAACACCTATCACATGAGATCACGTATTTATTTTATCCTCACAGCGATAATATATCTAATCAGCAATAACGCTGCCTACTCACAAACGCCAATCACGTTTGAGCAAACAGAACGTATAAAAGTAGCCGGAATAAAAAGCGATACCAGTATTTACAATCTGTCAGCTTATGAAAAGGACGTTAGCCGGGTATTCCTGGATGGCTTAGGCCGTCCGGTGCAATCGGTGGTATCGAAAGGCAGTCCGACACAAAAGGACATCATACAGCCCATAGATTATGATAGCCAGGGCCGCCAAAACCGTAGTTACCTACCTTACGCTGGTAACGATGGCACAGGTGTTTACCGGCCGAATGCCCTGAGTACAGAACAGCCCGCGTTTTACAGCAACGGTACTGCAGATAAAATCGCCGATGACAACAAGCCTTATGCAGAGCAACTGTTTGAAAACAGCCCCCTGCAACGTGTATTGTCCGCCGGGAGTGTTGGCAATGGCTTCCAGCCTTTAGCAGGAGATCATTATGCTACGATAAACTACCGAACGAGCGTAGCGGCAGACGGCACTATACCGGTTTGGCTTCCTGGCGGAACCAAATCAGGCGTTTATGCGGCAGGCAGCTTAAATGTCACCCAGGCCACTGACGCGGAGAACCATACAACACTAATATTCACAGATAATGTCGGGCGTACTCTACTCAAACGTCAGGTGGTCAGTGCAACAGAGAACAATGATACTTATTATGTATATAACGAAGCGGGCCTGATCAGCCATATCCTGCCACCAAAGGCAGTAAACTTGCTGGCTGCTAACAACAGTTATACGCTAAGTACAGCAATCATCAGTAAGTTGATATTTACCTATACGTACGACGACAAAGGCAGGTTGACTGAAAAGACCATCCCT
>NZ_JAJIWP010000004.1 GCF_020880975.1 Mucilaginibacter sp. UR6-1
TTTTCAATCTTTTTATCCCCGGAATTCGCTTCCGGTTATTCCCTCGTTTTGGGTCTGCAAAGGTAGAAAACCTTTTCTCTTTTCCAAAATAAAAAATTTATTTTTTTTACCCCGGTGCAAACTCTCAAAACTCTCTTACCTTTCGGAAAGCCCCCGCCGTTGCGGGCTGCAAAGGTACGTGTTTTTATCGATCCTCAAAAAAATATTTGAACTTTTTTTGAGAGAACTTGTTGTGACCTTTTGTTTCAAATAACTATCCGCCTTGCTTTCAAAGCGGTCACAAATGTAGGCAGAAATACCGCTATCAACCAAACAATTTTTCACATTTTTAAAACAATTTCATAACGTATTGATAACGAACCAAAACAAACAATATTCAATCATCAAAATATAGCCTTCGAGCGGTTAAATGATTGTTTTGTATCTTTGCTTGTATATGAACAATGTGTCTTTTCCGCCAAATTTTGTGGATTCGTTAAGATCAGAGCCAGGTTTTGATGAGCAAAGTTTTGTTAATGCTCATCAAAATGATGCTCCTGTATCTGTAAGGGTAAACCCTTTTAAACCATCCAACATAAAAAAAGGCCCGCAGGTGCCCTGGTGCAACGAGGGTTTTTACCTGAATAAAAGACCATCATTCACCTTTGATCCGCTGTTTCACGCGGGGGCATATTATGTACAGGAGGCATCGTCAATGTTCATCGGCCATATATTTAATTATATAAAGCCCGACGGTGAGCCTGTAAAAGTGCTTGATCTGTGCGCCGCGCCGGGCGGAAAAAGTACGCTGCTTAATTCGCTCCTTAATAATACCGACCTTTTGGTGGCCAACGAGATCATTAAAACCCGTGTGCCTGTATTAACCGACAACCTTGCCCGCTGGGGCACGGCAAACAGCATCGTTACTAATAATGACCCGCGGGACTTTAGCCGACTGAAAGGCTTTTTTGATATTATACTGGTTGATGCCCCTTGTTCGGGGTCGGGCATGTTTCGTAAGGATAACGCCGCGATGGGCGAATGGAGCGAGGCCAATGTTGATCTTTGCCACCAGCGGCAGCAACGCATACTGGCCGACGTTTACCCGGCATTAAAGGAGGATGGCTACCTTATATATTCTACCTGCTCGTATTCGCATCAGGAAAATGAGGATGTGCTGGATTGGCTATGTAGCGAATTTGAAATGGAAAGCGTGAATATTCCGGTTGATACAGACTGGAACATCACCGTTAGCCAATCATCAAAACATGGCGCTTATGGTTATCGCTTTTATCCGGGTAAGATACAGGGCGAGGGATTGTTTGCTGCATGCCTCAAAAAAACTACCGATAGCGGGCAGTTATCAACCTATAAAAATAACGCGCAGCAAAAACTGCCCGCCGGTGAAATGGAACTGGTTAAACAGTATATTAATAATGCTGATGATTTTTATTATTTTAAAGTAGCTGATGATTGGCTTGCTATTGACAGGCATCACCACGAAAGCCTGAACATACTGCATAAAAACCTCTACATCAAAAAATCGGGGGTAAGGATAGGCAAGATAGCGGGGCACGACCTGGTGCCCGATCATGAACTTGCCCTCAGCACTATTATTAATAAGGATGTCGTGCTGCAAACCGAGCTTAACTACGATGAGGCTATTGCTTACTTACGTAAGGATAATTTAGTTTTAGATACACAGGATAAAGGCTGGAGCCTGATGAGTTATGAGGGATTGGCTTTAGGCTGGGCTAAATTATTGCCGAATAGGGTTAATAATTATTATCCGAAAGAGTTGAGGATATTGGCGAGCAGCCCCCCGACCCCCTAAAGGGGGAGTTTGCCCCCAATACGTAAAGGGGAGTAGGATGGGTGAAGTATATATTATACGTAATTAAAAGATGCTATGAGTTTCCCCTTTAGGGGACGGAAGGGGCTTAATATTGCCCCGTTGATAACATGACCAGCGTGCAGGCGTAAATAGTTTCAATACCCTGCTCCTCGGCTTTACGGCGTAGCTCGCCGTTCTCGGTACCGGGGTTAAATATGATACGCTGCGGATGGGTTTCTAAAATATAATCGTACAGCGGCGGCAGGTTATTAGTACCTACATATAAGGTAATGGTATCAATATCGTGGTGTATCTGTTCAGGCTTTTCAATGGCTACACCGGCTACCTCTCCCTTTTTCAACCCTACGTTTACAATGCTGTGCCCATGGCTTACCAACCTGTTGGCGGCCAGGTAAGCGTAGCGCCCGCTATCGGGTGTTGCGCCTAATATCAACGTTTTCTTATTTGCCATAACATAAAAATAACCGCCTTTGTGGCTATATTGTTTCTGTTTAATGCAATGTTACAATAGCCGGTGCTTTACATCTAAATAAAAAATTAAAAAAGTTTAAAATGTTTTGAGGGCGCGCTCGTCTTCAACACTATATAATGGATACACTGGCTACAAGCATAATGCCCCACGAGAAACAGAACAGCATCATACAAACTATGGCGTCGTATGGCAGCAAACTGTTTGGCTTTATCCGCAAGCGGGTTAAGAGCGAGGCCGATGCTGAAGACATACTGCAGGATGTTTGGTACCAGCTAAGCGCGGTGGTAAATGCCGAGCCTATTGAGCAAACCGGCGCCTGGCTGTTTAAGGTTGCCCGTAACAAGATAATCGACAAGCATAAAAAAAAATCAGAGAGTTTGCTGGATGACCTTGCACCCGAGGGCGATGATGATGCCGATGACATGGGCTACTTTAAGGATTTTTTGCTGACCGAAAGCCGAACGCCGGAGAGTGAATATATTCGCGGCCTTTTTTGGGATGAGCTTTTTATAGCGCTTAATGAGCTGCCCGAGGAACAGCGGCAGGTATTTACCTGGCACGAACTGGATGCCATACCCTTTTCGCAAATAGCCGAAATGACGGGCGAGAAAGAGCAAACCCTCGTGTCGCGCAAGCGATATGCCGTGCTGCACCTGCGCAAACGCCTGTACCAGTTATATAAAGAGATTACAGAATATTAAAAGACATACAACAATGAAACAGTTTTTTTATAAGGGCCGGTTTATATTTATTCCTCTTGCTTTTGCCGCCTGTATTTCGGCCATAAGCTTGGTAGTGATGCAGTTATGGAACCATTTACTGCCCGATATATTACACGTTACCACCATTACATTTTGGCAGGCCATGGGCATATTTATTTTATGCAAGATATTGTTTGGCTTTGGCGGTAAGGGCGGCCCCGGCAATGCGCCATGGGCTCGCCGCCGTATGATGGAGCGCTGCAAAAACATGAGCCCCGAAGAGCGTGAAAAATTCCGTACCGAACTGGAGAACCGCATGTGCGGCTGGGGCAAGCGCCCGTTCGGCAGGCGCGACAGCAAATTTGACGACAGGTTTAACACCGAAAGAAATTCGCAGCGACAGGATGACGCACCTACAGTTTAAAAATTAATGCCGATAATTTTATGGAAGTGCTTGTATTTGCAACAAACGTTACCAGCGAAGGACAGGTTAGCAGGGTACAGAACCTGCTAACCACTTTGCCTGCCATTACCGAGTGGAACTTTGACCTCGACGACTGTGATAACATATTACGTGTAGTGTCATCAGACATTTCGCCGCGTTACATTGAAAACCTGCTGCATTCGGCCGGGGTAAACTGCCGGGAGCTGGGGGAGTATTAAATTCCTATTAGTTTATAATAACCTATATTTAGGTTATGAAACCTATACAAACAAAAATTCTGCTGGCATTTGCAGTAATGCTTTTCGCTATAAGCTTTAACTCATACGGTCAAACTCAGGCCAATATGAATGCCGATGCCTATTCTACATGGAAAAATGCCGACAAAGAATTAAACGTAGTTTATAAGCAAATATTGAAAAAATATGTCGGCCAAACCACGTTTTTAAATAACCTTAAAAAAGCACAACGTTTATGGATACAGTTGCGCGACGCCGAACTGGCTGTTAAATATCCGGATGGTAAGGATTTTGGCAGCGTTGGCCCTATGTGCAAATCCTCGTATCTTGAAAAGCTGACCCGCGACAGAACAAAATTACTTAGAGCATGGCTAACCAAAGCTCCGGAAGGTGATGTTTGTAACGGAACTACAGGCGCTTTTTAAACACCACCTAATATTCTGTTCAAAATACCTATTTGCCCGGCATGGTAAACATGGTGCTGTATCAGCCCGTTTATTAATTGCTCATAGTTTACGCCGGTGCCTAAACCCGGCTCGATGCGGTCATCATTAGTAAGTTCTTCCCATTTTGGGTTCGGGAATTTTTGGATGAGGCCGATCAGGTTCACGTTGGCCAGTTTCAGGTCGTTGATCATGGTTTTCCATCTTTCCTCATCGGGCGCGCCGGGATCGGGCCAGTCGCCTGCCGCAGGGAAACCCGCTTTTTTGCCCTTCATCCGTTGGGTCACTTCAAGCGTCCAGCCGAGCATGTGTATCACAATTTCGGCAATGGTATGCGCGCCGTTGACCGGCCGTTCATAAGCGATCTCAAAGCTGATCTTGTCAATAGTTTCAAAAACCGGCGGGCCGTACCAGGCATCGCCGGTTAATATTTTTTCAAGCTCCTGCGAAAGTTTTTCAGCGGTTTTCATATCCTGTTAAACCGCTAACAGGCAAATAGGTTATTTTTTATTACAGATTTTTCGCTGCCGCCAGCGCGCAGTTAATACCGTCAATAGCTGCCGAGATTATTCCACCCGCATAACCAGCACCCTCACCGCATGGATATAACCCTGCAATTTGCGGATGCTGAAAAGTTTCCCTGTCCCTCGGTATTTTCACCGGCGATGAGGTGCGCGACTCAACACCTACCAATATGGCTTCGTTGGTATAATAGCCCTTCATTTTTTTACCGAATACGGGCATGGCCTTGCGCAAGCGCTCGCTTATCCAGCCGGGTAATACCTCTTTTAGCTGCACGCTTTTTGTGCCGGGCAGGTAAGAGTTTTCGGGCAGATCAGTTGATGAACGCCCTTCAAAAAAATCGACCATACGTTGTGCCGGGGCTACCAGCTTACCTCCACCGGCGCGAAAGGCCGCCTGCTCCACCTGTTGCTGAAAGCGCAGCATCTTGAACGGATCGGCGTCGCTGCCCTGCACATCTTCCAAATTTATTTGTACTACCGTACCCGAGTTAGCGTAAGGGTTGTTACGTTTTGAGGGGCTCCAGCCGTTAACCACAATCTCATCCACATCGGTTGAGCATGGCGCAATAATACCGCCCGGGCACATACAGAACGAAAAAACACCACGGCTATCTACCTGCTCTACCAAACTATAGTATGATGGCGGCAGGTACGGCCCGCGAACATCACAATGGTATTGCGCCCGGTCAATAATCTCCTGCGGATGCTCAATACGCACACCCAGCGCGAATGGCTTGGCCTCTATCAATATATTCTGCCGATGCAGCATCTCAAAAACATCACGCGCCGAGTGGCCCGTGGCTAATATCACTGCACCGGCTTCTATCTTCTCCCCGCTTTCAAGCCCTACGCCCTGAATTTTATCAAATGATACCAATAACGATGTTACCTTTTTATTAAAGAGCACCTCGCCACCGGCGTTCAAAATAGTTTCGCGCATGGTGGTGATTATTTGCGGCAGTTTATTGGTACCTATATGCGGGCGGGCATCCACCAAAATATCTTCGTCGGCACCGTGTGCCACAAAGGCTTTAAGTACCTGGTTAACATTACCGCGCTTGGTACTGCGGGTATACAGCTTACCATCCGAGTAGGTACCTGCCCCACCCTCGCCAAAGCAATAGTTTGATTCGGTATTTACCAAACCCTGTTTGTTGATATTGGCCAGGTCGCGGCGGCGTTGTTTAACATCCTTACCCCGCTCAATGATGATCGGCTTCAAGCCCGATTCAATACATTGCAACGCGGCAAATATCCCGGCGGGGCCCGCACCAACTATAATAACGGGCTTAGCCGTGCTCACGTTAGGATAGTCAATCGTGTAATGATCGGTTTTGAATGCTTCGTCAATAAACACCTGTACCTGCATACGGTACACCACACGGCGGCCGCGCGCGTCAATAGAGCGTTTGATCGTCTTTACACCATTTATTCGCTTTACAGGAATTTTTAAAGATGCGGATGCCAGTTCTTTAATTACCGTTTCATCCTCATGCTGCCCGGGAGGGCATACAATTTCAGTTTCTTTTACCATTGTGCTGCCGGGTTTTTATCCCGGATGGTACAAAGTTAATTATTCGGCATCAAAAAGCGTACGGTGGGGTACATTGAACGTCCGTTATCGTACAGTGAACGAGCATCATTTAAACACAAAATACTAATAATCAATTACTTAAAACAAAGGCATCCAATTTGGCATACCGGTATCAAATAAACATCACAATGAAAACCGCCGAAAATCGCTTAAACCAGATATGGGAAGGATGCCTGAACAACAACCGTCGCGAACAGGAACTATTATATAAATTAATTGCCCCAAAAATGCTTGCCGTATGCCTGCGCTACGCGCATGATAAAGATGAAGCACAGGACATTTTACAGGAAGGCTTTATCAAATTGTTTAAAAACATGCGCAACTTTAGGGGCGAGGGCAGTTTGGAGGGTTGGATCCGCCGTATTATGGTACACGCGGCCATATCACGCTACCGTAAATTAAAGCCTATGGTTTTGGTTGATGATTTTTCGACCGAAGGTAATTACCAGATAGGCGGATCATACAGCAGCACCCGTTTAGAAACCGCCGAGCTGATGAACATGATACAGGAACTGCCTGCCAACTATCGCTCGGTATTTAATATGTATGCCATTGAAGGTTACTCGCACCAGGAGATAGGCAATACCCTTGGCATGAGCGAACTATTATCACGCACTACCCTGCATCGCGCCCGCACTATATTGAAAAACAGAATCAGCCTGATGACAAAGGCAGAACAGCATTGCCTTGCAGGATAATTCTCTGCCAGGCAATGCTGTTCAAATTGTCATAACAATACGGAGGATAATCACAAACCTCCGCGCGCTGCTATCTGCTACTTGTGTTTGCTGCTCATGTAAAAGGTGATATTACCACCGTTCATGATGTCGGCATTTGAAAGCGACAAGCTGCTGTAAGGCTTACCGTTCAACTCTATTTTTTGTACATAAACATTTTTAGGTCCCTGGTTTTTCACCGTGATCTTAAAGGTTTTGCCTTTGCCTACTTTCACTTCAGCACCATTCACTGCCGGGCTGCCAATAGCATACTGATCGCTACCGGGCGCTACCGGGTAAAAACCTAATGTAGTAAATATGTACCAGGCGCTCATCTGGCCGGTATCATCATTACCACCCAAGCCATCAGGCGTTGGTTTGTACATCAGCGGCAATATCATACGTACACGTTCCTGGGTTTTCCATGGTTTGCTTGTCCAGTTATACAGGTACGCTACGTGGTGCGATGGCTCATTACCGTGCACGTAGTTACCGATGATGCCATCGCGGGTAATATCCTCCGTTTCGGCAAAGTATTTATCAGGCAGGTGCATGGTAAATAACGAGTCGAGGTAACGCACAAAGCGGGTTTCGCCACCCATCAGTTTAATCAAACCTTCAGGGTCTTGCGGAGCGAACAAGCTGTAGTTCCATGAGTTGCCCTCAATAAAACCGGCGTTATGTGTGCTCAATGGGTCAAACTCCTTGCGAAAGGTACCGTCAATATTCTTAGGGCGCATAAAGCCGATGCTTGCATCATATACATTTTTATAGTTTTGCGAGCGTTTGATGAACTCCTCATATATATCATTGCGTCCTAACTTTTTCGCCATCTGCGCTATCGCCCAGTCATCATAAGCATACTCAACTGTTGATGACACGGAGATGCCCGAACGCTCGTTAGGAATATATCCCCTGTCAATATATTCGCCTATGCCTTCATAGTCGCGTTTACGGGCGGTAGTTACGCAGGCATCCAATGCCTTGTTAGCATCAAACGGCGCATTGCCTTTTACCACGGCATCAGCAATTACTGATACGGAATGGTAGCCGCTCATGCACCAGTTCTCGTTAGCCGAGTTTGACCACACCGGCAGCATGTGCTCCGGGCTTTGATCAAAATGCGCCAGCATTGATTTCACCATATCCGCATTACGTTCCGGGTGAATAATGTTGAACAGCGGGTGCAACGCGCGATAAGTATCCCACAGCGAAAAAGTAGTATAATTGGTAAAGCCTTCGGCCTTATGCACATTCTGATCCAAACCTTTGTACTGGCCATCCGCGTCCATATAAATGGTCGGGTTGATCATGGTATGGTACATCGAGGTATAAAAGTTTTGTTTGGTGGTCAGGTCGCCTTCAATGGTAATGCGGTGCAATTCATCTTCCCATTGCTTTTGGCCATCCTTTTTCACTTTATCAAAATCCCAGCCCGGTACTTCGGCCTTCATATTATTCAAAGCACCATCCATGCTAACAGGTGATAGCGCGAATTTAATCTTGATCTTTTCGCCCTCCTGGGTATCAAAGTCAAAATAAGCACGAAGTTGTTTGCCTGCTATCTCAGGGAAGTTTTTGCTTTGATTGAACTTACCCCAAAAACCGCCGTACACCTGGCGCTGATCGTACTTTTTAAAGCCGTGTTGTTTAAATGGTTTTGAAAAAGCCATGGCAAAATACAGCGTACGGGTACGCGCCCAGCCATTGGTTTGGCGGTAACCTACTATCAGGCTATCGTTAATTACTTTTACATACGTCCAAACCGGTTTGTCGGGATAATTGTATATACCTGCCATCAGGTCGAGGATGATGTGCGACTGATCAGACTTAGGGAAGGTATACTGATGGAAACCCACACGTGTGCTGGTGGTCATTTCGGCTGTGATGTTGCTGGCATCAAGCTTTACTTTATAGTAGTTGGCCTCGGCAGTTTCATTTTGGTGCGAAAAGGCCGAGCGGTAACCGCTGCCGGGTTTGTCGGCCGTACCCGGGTTCAATTTTAATTGACCTACTGTAGGCATTATTAAAAAGTCGCCCAGATCTGAGTGACCGGTACCGCTAAAATGTGTGTGGCTAAAGCCTACAATGGTTTTATCATCATACTGGTAACCGGCGCAGTATTTATAAACGTCGGGGTTATACTTCCCGTTCAGTTCGTAGCTCGCGGTATCGGTTTCAGGGCTTAGCTGAACCATACCGAAAGGCACTGTAGCACCCGGATAGGTGTGGCCCATACGCTGGGTGCCAATTATTGGCTTAACATACTGCACCAATGAAGCATCTTTTTTTTGCGCGAATGCACCAAAAGAGGCCAGCATCAGCAAGATGGTAAATCGTTTTTTCATTTAACTCGTAATTGTCCTAATATTCTGCTAATGTAATGGAAATAATGCAAACTCAATAAATTATGCAGCCATAAAAGGTTACTTTTTGCCAATGTGTCATTAAAAGGGCTTTTTGTAACATCGGTACGCGGTTTGCTATCTAATTTGTAAATTCACAACAAAAACTACACAATGAAAAAGCTATTCTCTGTAATATTAGTTATCGTGGCGGCTATGTCATTAAGTTCATGCAGCTATAACAGCATGGTTAAGCTTGATGAGAATGTTAAAGGCAAGTGGGGTGCAGTGCAAAGCCAGTATCAGCGCCGCGCCGATCTGATCCCCAACCTGGTGAATACTGTAAAAGGTGCCGCCAACTTTGAAAAAGGCACACTTACCGCGGTTACTGAGGCACGCGCCAAAGCAACTTCAGTACAGGTTGACCCTACCAAACTTACCCCCGAATCAATAAAAGCTTACCAGGCAGCGCAAGGAGAACTAAGTTCAGCCCTGGGCAGATTACTTTCGGTAACTGAAAACTACCCGGACTTGAAAGCCAATGAAAACTTTAAAGACCTGCAGGTTCAGCTTGAAGGTACTGAAAACCGTATTAACGTTGCCCGCTTAGATTTTAACCAGGCTGTGCAGGAATACAATAGCAAGATCCGCTCATTCCCGGCTAACCTTACCGCCAAAATGTTCGGCTTTAGCCAAAAAGGATACTTTACCGCCGAGGCCGGTGCCGACAAAGCGCCTAAGGTTGAATTTTAATTTGAGATATTGATTTCACTGATTTTTTGAGTGATTTCACTGATGTGGGATTGAATTGCACAATAAGGTGACAAAATCAATCCCTCAATAATTCATTAAATCAATAATTACCTGCATGAATTTATTTAACGACGAGGAACAGCAGCGCATACAAAAAGCCATTGAGGAGGCTGAGCGGTCTACCTCGGGAGAGATACGCATCTGCATTGAAAAGAAATGCAGCGAGGATGTGCTCGACCGTGCTGCCAAATACTTTTACCAGTTAAATATGGATAAAACCAAGCTGCGTAACGGCGTACTTATTTACCTGGCCACGGTTGACCGCAAGTTTGCCATAATTGGCGATGCCGGTATAAACCGCGTTGTTCCTGCTGATTTTTGGGACGGCACCAAAGAAAGCATGCTGGCCGAATTTAAATACGGCAACCTGGCCGAAGGCATTATTACCGGCATAGGCATGGCCGGGCAACAGCTAAAAAAATATTTTCCGGTTACGGATGATGACACAAACGAGCTGCCTAATGACATAGCCCACATGGATGGCGATTAAACCAATACGATGTTTAAAAAATATATAATACTATTTTGTTTAAGCCTTACCGCGCTGTTAAGTTTTGGGCAGGAGATTCCGCCGAAATCAAAAACACTGGTTACGGATTATACCAACACGCTAAGCGCTGAAGATAAACAACGCCTTGAGGATAAGCTGGTCGCTTTTAATGATTCCAGCTCGACACAGGTAGCCGTAGTGATGATGCGCTCGGTGGGCGATTATGATATTGGCGAGTATGCTATTAAACTTGGCAGAGCCTGGGGCATTGGCCAAAAAGATAAAAACAACGGTGTTTTAATACTGGTTGCCAAGGATGACCGAAAGCTTACCATACAAACGGGCTACGGCGTTGAAGGCGCATTGCCCGATGCCGTTACCCGGCAGATACGTGAAAACGATATTAACCCACGCTTTCGTGAGGGTGATTTTTATGGCGGATTGAATGCTGGTGTCGACCAGATCATCAAATACACCAAGGGCGAGTATAAAGCTGAGGCCAAACCGAAAAAGAAGAACGGCAGCAGCAACCCTTTACCCGGCATCGCAGTGATTGTGATCATTATCGTGGTGCTTATTTTTGTAAAAAGAGGTGGCGGCGGCGGTGGCGGCAGCATCATTGACCGCCGCGGCAGTGCAAGCCCGTTCTGGTGGTTTTTAGCCGGCAACATGCTTGGCGGCGGCGGCCGCAGCAACGGTGGCGACTGGGGTGGCTTCTCCGGCGGCGGGGGCGGCTCCGGCGGCGGTGGTTTTGGTGGCTTTGGCGGCGGCAGCTTTGGCGGCGGCGGCAGTAGCGGTAGCTGGTAAACTCAAATTAAGGAGCCATAGCGCTCTGAACTTTAGCAATTTTTAACAACCCTTGCCATACTTAATGTATTTACTAAAAGTCGATCTGATTAAACATTCCGTTTTCTCCGGATTTTTTCTTTTTATAATTAGTGCATTATTACTATATCTTAAGGCAGCAAGTGTACTTTTGTTTTTTGCTATTCTGTTGCCTGGTTTTTGCTATGGCATCATATTGAGCTTAAACGACAAAAGCGTTCACTCTCCTGGATTAATCATTTGGGCATCTACAATCATTTATATAGGCTGCTTCTTTATATTGTACTTAAAAGATGACTCGCTTTGGTTTATCTTAAGGTTAATGTTGGCAAGCACAATAGGATCAATGTTACTTTTTTCATCTTATTATTTTATCATAAACCGCAATTATCATTTCAAAAGAACACTCTTATATATGATGCTATCAGGATTGAGCGCAAGTATTCCTTCGGCGATATGCCATTATTTGTTTAGGACGACTCATTTCGAAATGTTTTTTCTCGCCATATTTATTATTTTCCCAGTTTGGCAAATAGCTTTTGCTGTATTATTACATAAATGTGTAACAAAATCGTTTGTACATGAACAATCTTAACTGGAAAGTTTGCGAATCAACTTATCTGCATAAAGGCCCATGGGCTACCCTGCGCAGCGATAAATGCGAAATGCCTGATGGCCGCGTAGTTGAACAATATTACGTACTTGAATATCCCGACTGGGCAAATGCCGTAGCCATTACCCAGGAAAATAAAGTATTGCTGGTAACTCAATATCGCCATGCGGCCAACATCATCTCATTAGAGATACCCGGAGGTGTAATTGACGAAGGCGAAGAACCTATAGAGGGTATGCGCCGCGAACTGCTTGAAGAAACCGGCTACCAGTTTGATGACATTGAACTGGTAACCACCACCTACCCTAACCCGGCCACATCAAACAACAAAACGTATTGCTACCTGGCCCGCGGCGGCAAAAAGGTGCAAGGCCAAAGCCTTGATGAGCACGAACAACTGGTAGTTACCGAACATACTATTGATGAGGTAAAAAAACTACTTACCGAAGGTAAGATAGCACAATCACTACACTGCACGGCGCTTTTTTATGCCTTGATAAAACTGGGCGAGTTAAAATAAACTACTCCGGACAGTTATCCCTACGGCGGGTATCAACAATGTAGATCACCTTCCAGCCATCGGCGGTTTTCATTAATTGAAAAAAGTTAACGCCGCAGTGGCTGAATTTATCGCTCAAATAAAACTTATACGGCGTCCAAACGCTGGCCAGGTTATCATCAATTTTGATGTCTCCAAAGGTGATACGCTCATCCCATACCTCAGTATGCGGTGTACCTACGGCTTTTAAAAAACCTGCGGAACTATCAGCCGCAAGCACTTTGCTGCCATCCTTTTTACTGGATACGATATGCAGTACCATATCCTTATGAAAAACGGTGTGTAGTAAAGAGCTGTCACCTTTTTTCATGGCAGTAAATAAAATATTAATGGTTTTCTTAACAGCTTCGGTTTCTGTTTGCTGGCTAAAAGCATGCCCGGCCAAAACCATCAGCAGGCACAGTGTTAAGGCTATACGCATATAATTAGTTTGATGCATAAAGCTGGTTAAACTTCTTTAAAATAGCAAGCCAGTCGGCACCAAAATTAATGTTGATCATTTTGCCGTCAGGCGATATGAGGATTTTTGACGGATAGCCCCTGATCTTGTATGTTTTTTCCACTTTTTGATCTGACATCAATACCGGAATGGTAAATTTATTTTCAGCTAAATAAGCTTTTACTTTGTCCTGCGTGTCATTACATGCTATACTCAAAAAGTTGACGCCTGCGTATTCGCCCCTGTTTATGCCATCATTAAAGGCATTTACCTTCGGCATTTCCTCGCGGCATGGGCCACACCAGGTTCCCCAAAAATCAAGCACCAGCCATTTATCACGGTATGCACTTAGGTTATGCTCTTTGCCCTCAATATCTTTCAAAACAAAGTCAGGCGCCCGCTGCCAGGTGGTTACAACGTTATTGGCAAAAAATGTTTTAAAGGCTTTATCAGGATATTTGGTGGCATATATCCTCTCCATTTCATCAAGCCGCTCCGGATTAACATTTACGTGTTCTGCAAAAATGGCCAGCGCTTGCTGCTTATCGCCGGTTTTAAACAGGCGATCAATAAATTCCTCGCGGTAGCTCTCCTGCGATTTTAGGAATACCCGGTCGTAAAAACTGGTGTAGGCCTTTTCCTTATTGCTTTTGGGCGAATACTGCGCAGCCTTTGCCAGGTATTGTAGTGCCTTAACCGAGTCGGCAGGTTTGGCCGCGGTGTATTTTAGGTAGTAAGCATGAGCCAAGAGGTTTTGATGGGCGTATCTGCCGCTGTTAAGCGTATCTGCCGTGTACTTTTCAAGCTTGGCGATGGTTTTATTCAATAAAGTATTCGCTGCCCCTTTTTCATTTACCGCATACAACATATTATAAATAAGCATGGCATACCTGCCGCCATTGCTTGCCTTAGTGGTAGCATCGTCCATATTCTCAAGCAAATGAGCCGCATATAACAATCGCTTTTTGTTGTTTGGTTCTGCTTTCGCCTTAACCCAGATATACAAACCCTTGCTTTTTTGACGAACATCGGCAAGCTTGGATGTGTTCATCATATCGATTAGTTGCAAGGCATTTACCACTTTATTTTTATGATCAGCGATCGCTTTATTTGTTTCGGCATCACTTACTTTCCGTTCGTGCATGGCTTTTCTAAAATCCTCTTCCGAAAAATCGTTAAGGTAACTTTGCGCCAAAGATTCCTGAATCCAACTGCCAAATGATGGATTGACGTGAAAATATTTAATGATGCTATAAGTTGAATCTGCAGCCTGCGTTAAAGAATTACCTAATTTATTAAAAAAATGCACCCCCATCGGGTCGATGATATGATTGGGACTGCGCATAAGCACGCTATCGTAAAGCTCATAGTTGTTTTTTAAATCAAGCCTTTGTATCGCACTCAATTTTGCATTACAGTAATATGCATCATTTTTAAATGAGGGATCATAAATTTTGAATAAGGCAAAGGTCTTGGCCGAATCATTTTTTGTACCTTTTTTTAAAGCCTCACTCCAGTAGCTCATTTTTACAGCCATGTTTATCCATGGGGTATCCAAATCAGCTATTTTGGCATTGTAAGTTATTTGCTGAGTGCAAATACCATCGTTTTTGTAAACCGGCCGGGCGTTTGAATCGATATACAGGAAACTTTGGGTTGATTTTTGAATCAGGTCCGTAACATCATTATACTCGATATGCTGATTGAACTTTTTATAAGCCTTACTATTTACAGGAGATACAGCAATATCTAACAAAACCCCCTTTATAGCAACTACTTTGTATTGATTATCACCGGCTGTCCATTCAGTTCCATAAGTTATTTTTTGATCAGGCAATTTTAAAAACAGCGCCTGAATACTGTTTTTCATTTCTTTATAGTTATTTAAAAATTGTTTGTGAATATCATCCCTTAAATACCATTTGCTTTTGGCTGATTGAGCAATTTCTTCAATACCGTCAAGCTCCTGTACAATGCCCTTTTTATCTACCGTAACCCTAAACGGCATATTCAATAGCGCCAATTTTTCAACCACACCAGAATTATTAAGCTCAGTTTCCCTGATATTATCTGTGTTTATATTAAAGTGCTTACCATCTTCCCGCTTTTTCATACCTATCAGCCTGCAATCATAAACCATGCTTCCGTCGGAATTTTTTTTAACTGGCGTAAAATGATAGGATAGCGTTTCACTCCCATTAAATGTACCGGTAAAATTATTGGTGTAAGTATAAGTGAATGGTTTTGCAACCTGTGCTTCTGCAGGCCGTGAAAATACAAACAGGGATAGGGCCAGCAAACAGGCTTTAATTGGTTTAATTGACATAGATAAAGGTTTTTGTAAATATATCGCTTTAATTTAAAACGATTTTTCTGTTAGAAAATAAAAATGGCCGCATGTTACAACATACGGCCATTTTTTATTTATCGCTTAAATGAGGATTAGCTCATTTTAAGTTTCTTTTGGATATCGGCAACGTAACCTTTAAACTTTTTGTCGGTATCTATCAAATCCTCCACGGTTTGGCAGGCATAAATAACTGTTGAGTGATCGCGGCCGCCAAAAAAGTTACCGATTGATTTTAGTGAGCTTTTGGTATGCGCCTTAGCCAGGTACATGGATATTTGGCGGGCCTGTACAATTTCGCGTTTGCGGGTTTGTGATTTTACCATTTCGATAGGCACTTCAAAGTACTCGCAAACCAGGCTTTGTATATACTCCATCGAAATTTCTTTAGATGAATTCTTTACAAAATTCTTCAGCATCTGCTTGGCCAGGTTCAGGTCAATCTCCTTACGGTTTAGGGTTGATTGCGCCAGTAATGATACCATAGCACCCTCCAGTTCACGTACGTTATTATCAATGTTATGCGCCACGTACTCCAGCACATCGTTTGATATATCGATACCATCCTGGTATATTTTATTTTTAAGGATGGCCATACGGGTTTCCAGGTCAGGCACCTGCAGATCAGCAGAAAGGCCCCATTTGAAACGCGACAGCAAACGCTCCTCTAAACCGGCCAGATCCTTAGGCGCTTTATCTGAAGTGATGATCAGTTGCTTGCCTGATTGATGCAGGTGGTTAAATATATGGAAGAAGAAATCCTGTGTTTTTTCTTTACCGGCAAAGTTGTGCACATCATCCATAATGAGTACATCAATGGCCTGGTAAAAGTTCACAAAATCATTAATATTATTATGCTTCAACGCGTCAACAAACTGTTGCGTAAACTTCTCGCACGATACATAAAGCACCAACTTATCGGGCAGGGTCTTTTTTATCTCGTTGCCAATGGCCTGTGCCAGGTGTGTTTTACCCAAGCCAACGCCGCCATAAAGCATCAGCGGGTTAAATGAGGTGCCACCCGGTTTTGCGGCAACCGCGTAACCTGCCGAGCGGGCAAGACGGTTACAGTCACCTTCTACAAAGCTTTCAAAGGTATAGTTGCGGTTAAGCTGCGGGTCTACATTCAGTTTTTTCAATCCCGGTATAACAAAAGGGTTTTTAATATCCTTATTTATAGCGATAGGGATAGGCATCGATTGGTTTTTGGCCTCGGCACCATTGCCGTTTGATGGCATGTTGGTAGTATACGGCTTATTTGATGACGATTGCTCAACCACGATATTGTATTCTAAACGTCCTTCGTCGCCTAATTGTTTCTTTATCGTCTTACGCAGCAAGCCTACGTAATGTTCTTCAAGCCACTCGTAAAAAAATAAGCTGGGCACCTGTATTGTCAGAACACTGCCTTCCATGCGCAAAGCTTTAATTGGCTCGAACCAAGTTTTGAAACTTTGGGCTGGTATGTTGTCCTTAATGATCTGAAGACAGCTATTCCAAACGCTTATACAAGTTTTTTCCATATATAGAATTTCAGTAATTTGTTGATTTACAATCCCCGAACTAATTAACCTATGTGCTCAGTACGGAACATCGAATATTCAAAAAAAAAGCCGATTAAAAAATTAAATTTTATCTTTTTAAATTTTATTCTTTTTTGAAATTTAGCTTCAAAATGTTGAAAATTTCATAATTATCCACAGCAAATCATTGCGATATTAACAATGTGGACTATTTAGTTTAAAATTAAAATTTTAACTAATTGTGTAACTTTTAAACCGGGAACCCGGCCTGTTTCGATGCCCTTTTTTAACGGCTCTTCAGGGTTGAATGTTTGTGGAAAAATTCAATTTTCTAACATTTTTCATAACCGGTTGAACAGCAAGCCAAAACACCACATCAACCAAATAATTGGTTGAAAACTTTTGTCCCGGCACATCTTTTTTGTTAAAATTTCGGGGTGCGAAGATATCAAATCAACCCATTAGTTTATGAGCCTCGGTACGGATAATAGTGGCAGCAGCAGCATACGGATCGGGCTGCATAAGGCTTAACTGTTGTAATATAGTCTTAGCCAGATCAACACCACGGGCGCCCTCCGGCTGAAGCCGGACAGCTTCATTCATGATATTAATGGTATCGTTTTTTAGCTTGGTCAATATTTCCCATACGGCCTCGCTTACATAAACCTGCTGGGTAACATTATGCTGGTATTCATTCCGTATCTCGGTTATTACCAGATGGTGCAGCTCATTAGCCTGAAAGCTTGCCGCGCCCAGCCTTACAAACATATTGGCCGGGTTTATACGGTCAATAACCAATACTATACGCTCATAAGCCTGTAATTTAAGCATCAGCGACGGATCAATGGCGGGCTTTGCCTTTGATGCTGTAAGTATTTGCTCAAACCTATCCAGGTATGGTTTTAACAGGTAAAAAGCAACCCAAACAACGCCTGCTCCGGCAAGGGTGGTTTTTAAAACATCAATAAGCAGCGGATATAAATTCATATACAGGCAAATGTTAGGCGCCCGTCATAAATTAACGGCGCGAACAAAAATGTGTATTTTACCTTATATTTGTATATTAACAATATAAAATAAAGATGAGTATAGCTGTTGAAACCGCACCGGTAAGCTTTACACCGGGAGCAATAAAGGAGTTGTTAAAGCTGAAGGATCAGCAGGAGATTGGTGATGATTTTGGCTTGCGTGTTGGCGTTGAAGGCGGCGGCTGCTCGGGCATGAACTACGTTTTGGGCTTTGACCAAAAGAAAGACGGCGACCAGGAATTTTTTATTGACGGCGTAAAAGTATACATGCACAAAGCGCACGGCCTGTACCTTGCCGGGATGCAAATTGATTTTCAGGACGGCCTTAACGCACGTGGCTTTACTTTTAATAATCCTAACGCGGCCAGCACCTGCGGATGCGGCACATCATTCTCGGTTTAACAATATTGCATTGATAAATATTTAAAGCAGCCCGGTGGCTGCTTTTTTTATGCACTATATATTTATTATATATAACTATGTAACAAACAAAGCAGGTGCATAGTCTTAACGGCAAGTTTTAAATATGGCGGTAAAAACTACCCTTCGCGAAAATCTGTCTATTGCCCTGCAATCTATCAGCGGTAATAAGTTGCGTACATCACTCACGGCACTCATTATATCAATAGGTATAATGGCGCTGGTTGGTATACTTACCGCCATTGAGGGCATTAAACAATATACCAATGATGCCTTTGCCGGCTTGGGTGCAAATTCCTTTACCATACAAAACATGGGGCAGGATCTTAATTTTGGCCCCGGTGGCAAACGTAAGGTATACCCCTCTATCCGGTACGATCAGGCCTATCGTTTTCGCAAAACCTTTAAACTGCCTTCATCCATCGCCATTAACCTATCGGTAAGCGGCTCGGCTATTGCAAAATATGGCAACGAGAAAACCAACCCTAATATATCAGTAACCGGCACTAACGAAAATTACCTGCAAAACAGTGGTTACAAGCTGGCATCAGGCCGTAACTTCTCTGCCGCTGAGTTGGAACGGGGAGACAATGTGGTAATTATTGGTGATGAGATAAAGAAAACACTGTTTAAAAATACCGACGCGCTCAATAAACCGGTGTTCATCGGCAACAACCAGTTCCGCATTATTGGCATACTGGCATCAAAAGGCTCGGGTGCGCAATTTGGTGGCGATAAGTTTTGCCTGATCCCGGTATTTAAAGCCAAGCAAATTGTTACTACCCCAAATCCGTCTTTTGAGATAACTGTAGCCGTAACCAATAACGAGGCGCTTAATGCTACGGTTGATGAGGCTACGGCGCTCTTTCGCAACATACGCGGACTGAACGTTGGCCAGCCGCAAAATTTTGACATTAACCGCAGCGATGCCATACAGGAACAGCTTGACGGGCAAATGGCCGCTCTTACTGTGGCCGGCCTGGTAGTAAGCATTATCACACTGGTGGGCGCGGCAATAGGGCTGATGAACATTATGCTGGTATCGGTTACCGAACGTACCCGCGAGATAGGCTTGCGAAAATCAATAGGCGCTACGCCTGCGGTAATACGTAAACAGTTTTTGCTTGAGGCCATTGTGATATGCCTTATTGGCGGCGCAGGTGGCATCATATTAGGTATGGCCATAGGCAACCTTATAGCCATTAATATCAGCGGCTCATTCGCCGTGCCGTGGATGTGGCTTATCATCTCCCTGGTTATCTGTACCCTTATCGGTTTAATGTCAGGCTACTACCCTGCTAAAAAAGCGGCCAAGCTCGATCCGGTTGAAGCCCTGCGCTACGAATAATATTACCCTATCACAATTAAACACTAAAAAAACAGCCCCGGCAAAAATTGCCGGGGCTTGTTAATTTTATTAAGCTCGTGTTGGTATTTATCCGATTGGGTTAGCGGCGATATATTTCTCCCATGCCCACGCTGATGACATCATTTCGTCCAAACCAAGTTCGGTTTTCCAGCCCAGCTTTTGGGTTGATTTGCTTACATCGCCCCAAACCTGCTCCACATCGCCTGGGCGGGGAGCACCTATCTGGTAATTTAGCTTTACACCTGTAGCTTTCTCAAACGCGGCAATAACCTCAAGCACTGAGCTGCCTTTACCTGTACCCAGGTTAAATACCTCGTAACCTTTAAAGCTTTCCTGCTCAGCAAACTTCAATGCTGATACGTGCGCCTTGGCCAGGTCAACCACATGTATATAATCGCGGATGCAGCTACCGTCGGGCGTATTGTAGGTATCGCCAAATACGGTGATCTTTTCGCGTTTGCCAATGGCGGTTTGGGTGATGAACGGCACAAGGTTTTGCGGTACGCCTATCGGCAGTTCGCCTATCAGCGCGGTTTCGTGCGCGCCAACGGGGTTAAAGTAACGCAACGATATTACTTTGTATGGCGTATCTGATGCTACCATATCCTTCAATATCTCTTCGGCCACCTGTTTGGTGTTACCGTATGGCGATTGCGCTGGCTGCACAGGCGCATCCTCTGTAACAGGTAAGTTTTCAGGCTGACCGTAAACCGTACAGCTTGATGAGAATACAAAGTTTAATGGCTTGCCATAGTAACCGTTAAGCAGGTTAATAAGCGAGTAAAAGTTATTACGGTAATATTTTAACGGATGGGCAACTGATTCGCCTACGGCCTTAAATGCCGCGAAGTGGATGATGCCCGCGATATCATTTTCAGTTGCTACCAGGTTAGCCACTTCCTTTTCATTGCAAAGATCTACCTGATGAAATACCGGTTTGTAGCCGATGATCTTTGTAAGCTGATCGAGTATCTTAGGTTGAGAGTTTGACAGATCGTCAACGATCACGGGCTCATAACCTGAGTTTACAAGTTCAACAACCGTATGCGAGCCGATGTAACCCAGGCCGCCGGTAACTAATATTTTTGCCATTAATTAAGAGGTTTATTTATTATAGTTTGAAAAATCCTTATGCTGTATCTCATGCTCCGGCAACGATTTGAAATAATCATACGTGATCTTCAAACCCTCGCTTCGCGATACTTTAGGCTCCCATCCTAATATCTCTTTAGCCTTGGTAATATCTGGGCGACGCTGTTTAGGGTCGTCAACCGGGAGCGGCAAACTTATTAATTTTTGGTCGGTTCCGGTAAGTTTTATTATTTCTTCGCCAAACTCGCGTATGGTTATCTCATCAGGGTTACCAACGTTAACCGGTTGCGCGTAGTCGCTAAACAGCAGGCGGTAAATACCTTCAATCAGGTCATCAACATAACAAAACGAGCGGGTTTGTGAGCCATCGCCAAACATGGTGAGCGATTCGCCACGCAGGGCCTGGCCTATAAATGCCGGTAATACGCGGCCATCATTTAGGCGCATACGCGGGCCGTAAGTATTGAATATACGTACAATGCGGGTTTCAACACCGTGAAAAGTATGGTAAGCCATGGTCATGGCTTCCTGAAAGCGCTTAGCCTCATCATATACACCGCGCGGCCCAACCGGGTTTACGTTACCCCAATACTCCTCGGGCTGCGGGTTCACGTTAGGGTCGCCGTATACTTCGGATGTTGAAGCGATCAGCATACGCGCGTTTTTAGCTTTAGCCAAACCCAACAGATTATGCGTACCTAATGAGCCTACTTTAAGGGTTTGGATAGGGATCTTTAAATAATCTATCGGGCTGGCAGGAGAGGCAAAGTGCAGAATGTAGTGCAAATCGCCCGGAACGAAAACAAAGCTTGAAACATCGTGATGATAGAACTCAAAATTTTCGAGTTTAAACAGATGTTCGATATTACGCAGATCGCCAGTGATAAGGTTATCCATGGCTATTACATGGTAATCCTCTTTAATAAACCTGTCGCAAAGGTGCGAGCCTAAAAACCCGGCAGCACCGGTGATAAGTATGCGCTTTCTTGCCATGCCTGTATGTTATTTGAAATTGATACGTTAGTATTTGTATTTTTAACCCCGACGAATATAATCATTCATCGCTCAAAATGTTTGTGCTTTATAATATTGGAATACGTTTATACTATTTGATAATCTGGCTGGCTTCGTTTTTTAACCAAAAGGCAAAGCTTTGGATAAACGGACGTAAGCAGCAGGTATTTGTACGTTGTGACAATAGTATATGGTTTCATTTTGCATCATTAGGTGAGTTTGAGCAGGGCCGCCCGGTACTTGAGCAAATGAAACTGACTTATCCTGACAGACCTATCGTGATCACTTTTTTTTCACCCTCGGGTTATGAAGTCCGCAAAAACACACCACTTGCCGATGCGGTATATTACCTGCCGCTGGATACACGCGGCAACGCGATCCGTTTTATTAAAGCCATTAACCCATCTATTGTAATATTTACCAAGTACGAGTACTGGTACCATTTCTTTGCGCAGTTATACAAGCGCCGTGTACCGTTATATATTATATCAGGCATATTCAGGGATGGGCAGGTATTTTTTAATTGGTATGGTGGCATGCACCGCAAAATGCTTCGGTGCGTACGTCACTTTTTTTTGCAGGATGAACACTCCAAACAGCTACTGGCAGGCATCAACATAAATAACACAACCGTTAGCGGCGATACCCGGTTTGACCGTGTGTGGGCTAATGCCGCCAACCCTAAGCAACTGCCCGAAGTAAAACAGTTTATTGGCAGCCACAAAACCATGATATGCGGCAGTACCTGGCCGGATGATGAAAAACTACTGACTGAACTGATATACCTTTACCCGGATTGGAAATTTATCTTCGCGCCGCACGAGCTGAGTATGGAAAAGATAAACCGGCTGGTTGAGTTATTACCTCCGGATAGTTGCATTAAATATTCAGATTTGGCATTAGCCGAGGACGGCAACAGCTACCAATGTCTTATTATTGATAATATGGGCATGCTGTCATCATTATACCAATACGGGCACATGGCTTACATAGGCGGCGGCTTTGGCGTGGGTATACATAATACGCTGGAAGCGGCGGCATTTGGCATACCGGTAATATTCGGGCCAAATTACCATAAGTTTAATGAGGCAAAGGCGCTTATTGAGCTTGAAGCAGGCTTTAGCATCAGTAACGAAGCTGAACTTAAAGCCATTGTTGAAAAGCTAAGTACCGATGAAGCATACTATACCGCCGGTTGCCAACAAGCAAAACAATATGTTGACACACAAAAGGGCGCTACCGAAAAGATAGTGAACTTTATTAAAGATTCGGCAAACGCCTGATTAGTTGTTGCGCACCATACGCTCAAGCGCGTCAATAAACACGGGCGAATCGTTAAGGCTTTCCACCAATTGCACCTCCTGGCCGCCAAGGGCTTTAAACTCGGCACCGTACTCTTCGGTAACCTCGTAAACGGTTTCCAAACAATCGGCAACAAAGGCAGGGCAAAATACCAGCAGGCGCTTTTTACCCTCTTTAGCCAGCTTGTGTATAATTTCGCTGGTATAGGGCTGCACCCATGGGTCATTACCCAGGCGGGATTGAAAGCAAACGGTATAATCTTCCTGAGCAATATTCAACTCAGCAGCTATCAGTTTAGCCGTATGGTATGATTGTGCCGAATAGCAGAATTTATTTTTATCGTTGATCGTCTGGCAGCAATCATTCACCTTTAAGCAATGGCTGTGGGTATGATCGGCCTTTATCAACTGGCGCTGCGGCAGGCCGTGAAAGCTGAACAGGATATGATCATACGATGCCGGATCGTACTTGCGGGCATTATCGGCAAAGGTTTTGATCACCAGGTCATCATCATAAAACGAGTTGACGAATGATACAGGCGGCGGCGTAGGCCAATCCTTCATCAAACGCATTACTTTTTCATATACCGAACCTGTACTTGCCGAGGCATACTGCGGAAATAGCGGAATTACCCGGATGCTATCAACCAAAGCGTTTTTTAAATTATCAAGCGCCAGCTCAATAGAAGGGTTTTGATAACGCATGGCCAGCTCAACCATATACTCATCGCCCAGGCGTTGCTGCAAGGCATCGCGCTGTAAAATGCTATAGTATTTTAATGGCGATCCGTTAACATCATCCCATATCTCCTTATATAATTTAGCTGATTTAGGTGCCCTGAACGGTACAATTACCGCCTTTACCAAAAAGGTGCGCAAGGCAGCGTTTACATCAATCACCCGAGGGTCCATCAAAAACTCATCCAGATAGCGGCGTACATCTGCGGTTGACGGACTATCAGGCGTACCTAAATTCACTAATAATATTCCCTTTTTTGCCATAATAATTTGAGGCTCCAAAAATACTATAAATACCTTGTACACTGCTAAACCAAGGGCTATATATTACAAAATAATGATTAGCATCATGTTTGTTGCCACCGTGCAATTACATGCAGCAGTAAACTTTTTAGCGGGTATTTGTTAATATTGCCGTAATGGGCTTTTTACACATCCCGCAGTTGGGGCAGGTACACTATCACGAATACGGCACGGGCAGCAAGCCGCTGCTGGCCTTTCATGGTTACGGCATGACGGGCAGGCAATTCCATGTGCTGGAGCAATCGGTGCTGCCTGAATATCATGTTTACGGGTTCGATCACTTTTTTCATGGCGGCAGCGCGCTAAAGGACTGGAGCGAGCAACAGATCATCCGGGGCATGCCCAAGGCCCTGGTGCGCAGCTATGTGGAAGAGTGGTTTAAACTGCATGGCAGGCAACGCTTTTCGGTACTGGGTTACTCCATTGGCGCTAACCTGGCGCTGATTTTAGTTGAGGAGTATGCCGACCTTATTGACGAGGTGATACTGATGGCGCCCGACGGACTGTTTGTATATAAGGGCTTCCATATACTAACGCATAAAACACTGGGGCGGTATCTTTTCCGCACGGTTACTAAAAGCAAATGGATAGCGCCATCGCTGTTAAAAACACTTAAACGCGTGGGCTTTATTGATGACAGCCTGTACAAAATTGCCTGGAGCGAAATGGATACCGAACAAAAACGGCTTGATGTTTATTATACACTCAACTTGATACGCTTATTAAAACCCGATACGCAAAAGGTGGCGCAACTCATCAATCAGCATAACATTAAATGCCGGCTGATATTTGGCCGGCACGATAACCTGTTCCCAAAAAAGGAGGCGCAACCCTTCATCAATACCTTGACTAACCCTGAGGTACACGAGGTGGACCTGGGGCACTGGCTGGTTACTGCCGATCTGGATAAATATTTAGTTAAATTTAAAGTATGATACCCGCCCGCAGAGTAAGCCTCTTTAGTAACTGGTTTGCCCGGTATATGCGCTACCGCATACACAAGGCCTTTAACCGCGTGGTGGTAATGCCCTTTGAGCCAAAACCCGGCCACTCGGTACTGCTGCTTTGCAACCATTTTAGCTGGTGGGATGGCTTTTTTGGCAACTATTTGGCTTACTGGCACCTTAAACGGAAACTCTACATCATGATGCAGGAAGACCATTTGCGTAAGCGAATGTTGTTCAACCTGTTCGGTGGTTTTTCTATCGAAAAAGGTTCGCGCGAGATGATCAGATCATTGCAATACGCGGCCGGTTTGCTGAACGATCCGGAGAATTTGGTGGTGGTTTTTCCGCAAGGTGAGCTGATATCAAACCATGCCACCGAAATTGAGATTGGAAATGGCATCGAACGATTGATAAAAAACATTAAAGGCCCCTGCCAGGTAGTGTACTCCTGTGTGCTTATCGATTACTTTGAGAGCCTCAAGCCTTCGGCATTCATCCATCTGTTTGATTGCGGCGTAGCGGGCGAAGTACCCTTCGGGCAGTTGGTAAGCAATATTAACGCCCACCACAAACAAGCCCTGGCCAACCAGGTACATGCTGACCATTAAACATCAGGATTAAAAATGATCACCCCGAAAAATAATAAAGTGATACACTGGTTCTTCCACCGGTATATTTTGCGGCTGATCGATAAAAATTTCCGCTCGTTCAACTTGAACAGCATGAAGGTTGAAGAGGATAAGTCTGTACTCCTTATCCCTAATCATTTTAGCTGGTGGGATGGTTTTATACTTTATTACCTTAATCACAAGCTTTTTAAAAAGCGTTTTCACATCATGATACTGGAGGAAACCGTGAGCAAGGTTTTCTTTTTAAAATACATGGGCGCCTTCTCAATCAGTAAGAACTCCAAGGGGTTGATCGAATCGCTTAACTATGCGGCAGAGCTATTGAAAGACCCGCAGAACCTGGTGGTGATATTTCCGCAGGGTAAATTATACTCCAACTTTGTGCAGCAGGTGGTGTTTGATAAGGGTATACTCCGCGTAATGGATAAAGCCAGACAAACAGCTCAACTGGTGTTTTGCGCTACATTTATTGAGTACTTCGAGTACAAAAAACCCGGTGTAAACGTTTATGTAAACAAAAGCCCTGTTAACAGCTTTAATAATATACATCAATTTACCGATGCCTACCAGCAGCATTATGAGGCGGCACGGCATCAGCAAACACAAATAGTTATATAACAGTGATCATTGCCATATCGGTAACCTTGTTTTTTATTGTACTGCGCTTTGTGGTTACGCTGTTCAACTTTATGTCGAACCCAAAACTACAACGCATAGCCAAGCCTTATGATGATATGGTATCCATACTGATACCTGCCCGTAACGAACAGCAAAATATTGACAACCTGCTGCGCTCCATAACTGAACAGGATTACCGCGATTATGAGGTAATTGTGCTGGATGATGGCTCTACCGATGAAACCTATAATATTTGCGCCCGTTACGCCGCCGCACATACCAACTTTAAAGTAATAAAAGGCAAAACACTGCCCGATGGATGGCTGGGTAAAAACTATGCCTGCTACCAGTTAGCGCAACAGGCTAAAGGTAAATACCTGATGTTTGTTGATGCCGACGAAGAGGTTGAACGCGGCCTGATTAACAGCGCGGTACACCGTATGCACCTGCGGCAGGTGGCCCTGCTAAGCCTGTTCACCAATCAGCGTATGTTTACCCTGGGCGAAAAACTCGTGGTACCGCTGATGCATTTTTTGCTGCTCAATTTATTGCCTTTACGCCTGGTATACCTTACCCGGCATTACGCGGTAGCGGCAGCCAGCGGGCAGTTTATGTTTTTTAATGCCGAAGCTTACCATGCCAACCAGTGGCACAAACAGGTGCGCAATGAGGTGGTGGAGGATATTGAGATCATGAAACTGGTAAAGGCCGCCCGTTACCGGGGAGAAAGCCTGCTGGCCAACGGACTTATATATTGCCGCATGTACACCGGTTTTAACGAGGCCATAAATGGGTTCAGCAAAAATTTTCTGGCTATATTTAATTACAGCGTACCGGGCTTTCTGGTATATATTACGCTGCTTATTGGCGGGCCTTTACTGGTGATCTCCACCTTAAATTTACCGCTCATTGTTTTTATGGCCGGGCTTATTATGCTTACCCGTATCATGATCTCATTAGCTGCCGGGCAAAACGCTTTGCTTAACGTACTGCTGCACCCGCTGCAAATGGCGAGTATGGTGATCATCGCTTTTTTTGCCATACAGCAGCACCTTACTAAAAACACGGTATGGAAAGGCCGCAGGGTATGACAGGCATCCTAAAAAAACCGCCGGTACTTATCGGCATAATCATTCTGTTTCATGTTGTAGGATATATTGGTTTTACGCTGCCTGCCACGCGCGATCTGTTTCAGGATATAGTACCTTTTCACCTGCTGCTGATGCTGGGCATAGTTATTTTTAGTCACCGGCAGGTTGATAACCATTTCTGGAGCTTTTACCTCATTATCTATTTCGCGGGCTACATAGCCGAGTGGATAGGCGTACATACCGGCGCATTGTTTGGCTATTATGCCTATGGCAGTACCCTGGGTGCAAAGGTGCTCAATATCCCGCTTATGATTGGTGTTAACTGGTTTTTACTGGTATACTCAACCGGGGTATTGATGCAGCGCTCGGGGCTAAATAACCGCCTGCTTCGCGTAATATATGGTGCCGTGATGCTTGTGGTGCTTGATGCGCTTATAGAACCCGTAGCCATTAGGTTTGATTACTGGCACTGGCGCTTTGAGGCCGTGCCGGCTTACAATTACGTATGCTGGTTTTTTGTGAGCCTTTTTATGCTGTATATTTTTGAAAGTTTCAACTTTAAAAAGCAAAGTTGGGTTGGCCCGGCATTACTGATAACACAATTAATATTTTTCGCAGCGTTGAATATTTATCCGCTATAAAATGAAAACCGCAAGTATCCGGGCATCGTTATTTATAATATAATTTAGCGTAAATTTGTATCATCATGGGTGAGTATAATTTAAAGGTGACCATTGACCAGGATTCGGGCTTTTGCTTCGGGGTAGTTTTTGCCATTGATATGGCCGAGGAAATACTGGAGCAGGATGGTTACCTGTATTGCCTGGGCGATATTGTGCATAACGACGAGGAAGTTGCCCGGCTGAAGGCCAAAGGCCTCCGCATTATTGACCACTCGCAACTGCATGACCTGCATAACGAGAAGGTGCTGATCCGCGCGCATGGCGAGGCTCCTGAAACTTATAAAACAGCACTTCAGAATAACATCACCCTGATTGATGCCTCGTGCCCTGTAGTGCTTAAATTGCAAAACCGCATTAAAACATCACACGATAATAAGGAGCAGATACTCATTTTCGGCAAGCATGGCCATGCCGAAGTGATCGGCCTGCAAGGCCAAACCAACAACGAGGCTTTGGTATTTCAGGATATTGCCGAGCTGGACAACGCCGAACTGCCCGAACGCTTTACCTTATACAGCCAAACCACCAAAAGCACCGATAAGTTTTATGCCATTAAGGAGGAACTGCTTAACCGTGGTTACGAAGTAAAAGCCAATGATACCATTTGCCGCCAGGTATCAAACCGTGATAAGGATCTGCCTGAGTTTGCGGTAAAGTTTGATAAGGTGGTGTTTGTATCGGGCAAAAAATCGTCAAACGGCAAGGTACTGTTCGAGGTTTGCAAGAGGCACAACCCCAATACTTACTTTATTTCATCTGTTGAAGAGCTGGATAAGGCGCTCTTCGCGCCCGGCGACACCGTAGGCATCGCCGGGGCTACATCAACCCCTATGTGGCTGATGCAGGATGTAAAGAACGCCCTTGAGGCTTTTTAATTCCGCCCAGGGATCTATCAGGTTTAGGTAAGGTTTATTTCGAGTCGGCCAACTGCTCTTCTTTAGCTAACAGGCGTGCGCTTTCAGCCAGTTTTATAAACTCGGCACGGTATCCCTCATCATCATTACCTTTACCGGCACGTGCGGTTTTTATGGCATGCGCATAGCTGGCCTGCTGCTTGTAAGGCGAATCACGCAGCAACATACCAAACTCGGCCACAGCACTGGCAAACTTCATATCAGTACTGGTTTTAGCAAACTCAACAGGCACATCATTCACCACGGCCTGGCTCAAGGCGCTTTTGCCGGAGTTAGGTTGCTTGTACCTGAACTTGATGGTCAGCATTTCGCCGCTGCCGGTATTCACCATCCCTTTCGGGGCAGATGCCGGTTTTTGGTATTTCAAAGGATCAACCGAGCCGGCGTAATCATCCTTCACCCCTACCGGTACAATCTCATACAAAGCGGTAACGGTGTGCCCGCTGCCCATATCGCCTGCATCCTTTTTATCATTGTTAAAATCTTCTTTGTTCAACAGGCGGTTCTCATAACCTATCAGGCGGTAAGCCTGCACTTTGGCCGGGTTAAATTCCAGTTGCAGCTTTACATCCTTGGCAACGGTAAACAGCGTACCGCCAAACTCACTTACCAGGGTTTTGCGGGCCTCGGTAATATTATCAATGTAAGCATAGTTGCCATTGCCCTTATCGGCCAGGGGTTCCATTTTACTGTCTTTATAGTTACCCATACCATAACCTAAAACCGACAGGAACACCCCACCCTCACGCTGTTTGGTGATCAGTTTTTCCATATCATCATCGCTTGACGCGCCTACGTTAAAGTCGCCATCGGTAGCCAGGATCACGCGGTTATTACCCTCCTTCATTAAATTTTCGTGCGCTACTCTGTAGGCCAGTTTTATGCCCTCGCCACCTGCTGTTGAGCCGCCTGCCTCCAGGTTATCAATGGCGTTATTGATCGTAGTCTTTTTATCGCCCGATGTTGGCTGCAACACAATACCCGCCGCACCGGCGTACACTACAATGGATACCTTATCCTTAACGCGCAACTGGTTCACCAGCATCTTCATGGATGATTTTACCAGCGGCAACTTATTTTCCGCGCTCATGGAACCCGATACATCGATGAGGAACACCAGGTTTGACGCCGGCAGGTTTTCGGTCGGAATAGTGCGTGCCTTTAAGCCGATACGCAGCAGGCGGTGCTTAGTATTCCATGGCGCTGAGGTAAGTTCGGTGTGTATGGCCACCGGGTCGTTATTGGTTGGGCCGGACAGGTTGTAGTTAAAGTAGTTGATCATCTCCTCAATGCGCACCGCATCCACCGGAGGAATTTGCCCGCCATTAATAAAGCGGCGCACATTGCTGTACGATGCCGCGTCAACATCAACCGAGAAAGTGGAAAGCGGGGCGTTCGAAGCTACATGAAAACCATTTTCTGTGATGCCTTTGTAGCTTTCGGTGTTGGCATCAAATGCTGAATTAGCATAATAACCTACCGGAGCTTTAATTTCATTTATCTTTGCTCTACGACTACCTCTTACATACAAGCCAGCTACCTTACCCTGAAGCTGAGTCGCTATCCGCGGGGATTGCACGGCAACTACCTCATTCAACTGAACTTTATCCTTTTCTTCCCTTGGTTTTTCTACTGCAACAGGCACAGGTATATTTATCTTTAATCTGTTCAATACTACATTTATTACACCACTCTTGCCTATTGCTACTTTTTTACTTTCAAATCCGTCGGCACTAAATAACAGGCGCACGGTATTAGCAGGCACTTTTATATTATACCTGCCCTGTTTATTTGATGTTGATGATATTGTTGTGCCTTCGGCAACAACCTTGGCCTCCGCTATTATGCCGTCGCGACTGCTTACTGTTCCGCTTACAGTGCGGGTTTTGTTTGCCTGGCTATAACCTGCAAGCCCGGCAAACATTAATGCGATAAATAAGATATGTTTCATGATCTGTTGGTTTTTATACCGGCAGGATGCAGCGGAATACATATTTCCATAAGCCATTTAAAAAATTTATTTTGCGGCACCATAATGAACCTCTTTAGCCGAACGATACATCCTGATGAAGCAGATGACGAGATTTTGCTTGAGCGCTATCGAAGAGATGGCGACTTGCAGGTGCTGGGGCGTTTGTATGAAAAATACGTTCAACTGGTTTATGGCGTGTGCCTGAAGTATCTTAATGATGAGGATGATGCCAAGGATGCCGTGATGGGCATTTTTGAGGAACTGGTGAACAAAGCCAAAGCACATGAGGTTAAACAGTTTCGCGGCTGGTTGTATGTGCTGGCGCGTAATTACTGCCTAATGCAGTTACGCAGCAATAAAAAGATGCCTACAACTGCTATTGATGATAACGTTATGGAATTTACCGCCGATGTGCATCCTGATAACAAATACAATGAGGAGTACATGGCCGTTTTACAAAAGTGTATGGAAAAGCTGCCGGGCGGACAACGCCAGAGTGTTGATCTGTTTTACCTGCAGCAAAAATGCTATAAGGAAATTGCCGACGATACCGGCCTTACCCTGAATGAAGTAAAAAGCCATATACAGAACGGAAAACGTAACCTTAAAATTTGCATAGAAAAGAACCGTGAGTAAGCCTGCAGACATAGCGAAGCAAATTGAAAAGTACCTGAACGGGGAGCTTGATGCCCGCGCCATGCACCAACTGGAGCGCGAGGCACAGAACGACCCATTGCTGATGGATGCTTTGGAAGGCTACGGCAAAACGGATACTAACCAGCAAGCTAACCTTAACGATATTGCCGGACGGCTACAACAACGTACCGCCAAGGGCATGGTACGGAGTATGCTGATATGGCGGTTAACAGCAGCGGCATCAATAGTTGTTATACTTGGTATAGGCGGTTTACTATTTTTTAAGGAGCAGCCGAAAAAAAAGGAAATTGCTTTAGCCGAGATCAAACCACAACCACCTGTTGCTGATCATAAAAATTTGTATGCACCGCCCGCGGCTGATCTGTCAGATAGTGCTGAAAAAGTTTTTGATAGTAATAAACCGGCAAATTCGCCTTATATAGCAAGTGTAAAACCAAAACAACAATTGGTACGCAGAAGAAAGCAGCCAACTGAATTAATACTTGATGCAGAACCTGTTGCAAACGAAACAATAGCGGACAAACAGTTGGGTGCTTTGCAGGAGAAAATAGCAGTTGACTTTTTTGCGCAAAAAGCCAAGCCTGTTGCTGACACTATAAAAGAGGTAAAACAACATACTATAGCAAACGCCTTAGCTGGCAGGGTTGCAGGCTTATCTATTACCAAAAATAGTCCTCGATACAAAACCATTACCGGCAAAGTCACAGATGGCGTTGCTCCATTACCAGGTGTTACAGTACAAGGAATTAATAACACTACGGTAACAGATGTTGATGGAGAATTTTCATTAACAGTCCCCGAGAAATCAACCCTGAACTTTGGCTACATCGGCTTTGAGAACCAAAAAGTAAAGGTCAGGAATCAGGATTCCCTGATGATTGCCATGGAACCCTCACAAGGCTCGCTGAACGAAGTAGTCGTGGTGTCAGATTATGGCAGCAAACGCAAGATCAAAGAAGCGCATCCATTAAACGGTTGGGATGAGTTTAACGAATATCTGAAAGAGAACGCCATATCTTCGGACGGTAAAAAAGGCACTGTAAAACTATCGTTCACCGTTAATACTGATGGCTCGTTAACCGATTTTGAGATCACCAAAAACCTGAGCGACGAAACCGACCAGCAGGCCATCGCCCTGATTAAGGATGGGCCTAAATGGGTGGGAGATAGTAGCGGACAACCCAAAAAGATTAAACTGAGCATTAAATTCAGGGCCGAATAAGCTTTGCTTTTGTAATTACTTTTTTGTTAGCTTTAGTGCTTAGCTAACCTCCTGAAACAATGAAAAAAACTTTAATGGCATTGTGCCTTGCAGGCACTATCGCCGCGTGCAATCAACCGGGCAGTAAAAACTCCGGCTCGTTATCCGCAGACAAGAACACGAAGCTTAACCAAATTTTTGATAACTATTACGAGGCGTACCTGAAGCTCGACCCGCTTACGGCAACCTATATCGGCGATCCGCGATATAACGGCGAGCTGCCTAATACTTTGTCTACAGATTATCTCAAAAAATCAGAAAGCTTTTACAAAGCCTACCTCGACAGTGTAAAAACCTTTAACCGCGATGAATTAAGCGATAATGATAAATTATCCTACGATATTTTTGTGTATGAGGCGCAAACCGCGCTGGATGGTTTTAAGCATCATCTGGAATATCTGCCTTTTAACCAAATGTTCGCACTGCCGCTAACTATCGGTCAGTTTGGCTCGGGTGGCGCGGCACAGCCATTTAAAACCGTTAAGGATTATAACGACTGGCTAAAAAGGCTCGGCGCGTTTTCGGTTTGGGCTGATACCGCCATCGCTAATTTTGACAAGGGTATTAAAACCGGTGTGGTATTACCCAAATCACTGGTGGTAAAAATGATACCGCAAATGGAGAGCTTCGTGGTAACATCGCCCGAAAAAAGCTTGTTTTATGACCCGATAAAAAACCTTCCTAAAGATATAGCCAAAGGCGACGCCGACAAACTTACTGCCGATTACAAGAAAACCATTATGGAAGTGGCCGTACCTGCTTATAAAAAGCTGGCTGTGTATCTTAAAAACAACTACCTGCCGCATACCCGCAGCACCTCGGGCCTTTCGGCAGTAACGGATGGCGCGGCCAAATACGCCTACCTGGTAAAGCAGCAAACATCAACCAACAGAACGCCGGAGCAGATCTATCAAACAGGCCTTAGTGAAGTGGCACGTATAAAAGGACAGATGGACAGTATTAAAACACTGGTTGGTTTTAAGGGCAACATGCAGGCGTTTTTTGATTATATGAGAAACGATAAAAAATTTATGCCGTACAAAACGCCGAAGGAAGTGCTCGACGCATTTGAGAACATCCACCAGCGCATGAAGCCTAACCTGAAAAAGATGTTTAGCCACGAGCCTAAAACACCGTTCGTGATCAAGCAGACCGAGGCTTTCCGTGCGGCATCAGCCAGTGCCGAATACAACCCCGGATCGGCAGATGGTAAACGCCCCGGCATTTTCTATGTACCGATACTGGATGCCAAAACATTCAACGTAACATCGGGCATGGAATCGCTGTTTTTACACGAGGCCATACCGGGCCACCATTACCAGATATCGCTCACTTTTGAAAATAACGACCTGCCAAAGTTCCGCCGCTTTTTGGTGTTTGAAAACGCTTATGCCGAAGGATGGGCGCTGTATTGCGAATCATTAGGTAAGGAATTAGGCCTGTATACCGACCCTTACCAGCACATGGGTGCTTTGGGTGATGAGATGCACCGCGCCATCAGGCTGGTGGTTGATGTGGCCATACACACCAAGGGCATGACCCGCGAGCAGGCCATCAAATATATGATGGATAACGAGGCCATCAGCGAGCAGGGTGCTACTGCCGAAATTGAGCGCTACATGGGCATACCCGCACAGGCATTAGGCTACAAAACCGGCGCGCTTAAAATACGCGAACTGCGTACCCGGTATGAAAAGCAATTGGGCAGCAAATTCAATATTTCGGAATTTCATAACCAGGTACTCAAGGATGGCGGCATGCCCCTCAGCGTACTCGAAACTAAAATGGATGCCTGGGCTGCCAAACAATAAAAGCAGAAAGCCACCTTTACCGGGTGGCTTTTTTGTTTTTATACTTTGATGATGATCTTACGCTTATAAAGCACCCACATTATTACCCATATCAGCAGCACCCAAAACAGGGCCATAGCCAGCGAGGCATTTAATGGCGACAGATAAGGGTCGAACAATATTTTATTCAGGTTAAGCTTGCCCATGTAGTGCGGTATATACATGGATAGCACATAGGCCGTAATAGCATTCACCCCGAACGGAATAAAAAAGCCGGTAAAACGGGTACGGCCATTCACATCTATCAGCCAGTAACTTATGCCGAGGGCAATGGTGGCCAGCCCGCCGGTATACAGCACGAATGAGCTTGTCCATAATGATTTATTGATCGGAAAAAACAGATCCCATATCAGCGCCAGCACTACGGCCGCTACGCCATAGGTAAGCATCCAGGTTACCTTAACGCTATCGTCGGTATTTTTTTGTTTAAGCCACGAGCCTACCCTGATGCCGAACAAGCCGGTAGCAATGGCGGGCAGGGTCCCTAACAATCCCTCCGGGTCCCAGGTGCGCGATTGGCTCCACAAGTGATTTTCAGTAAATACCAAACGATCTATCCAGGCACCAAAATTGGTTTCGGGCTCCAGGTTGGCCGGGCCGTGGCCAGGTACCGGTATAAAACACATAATGATGTAATAACCGATTAATGACAGCGCGAAAACCCAATCGCGCGTACGCTGCGAAGTTTTAATATACAGCACCGTACAGATAAAAAACACTACTGCTATGCGCTGCAACACGCCAGGTATACGCATGGTAGCCAAACCCGGATGAAACAGCAGGTGCGTACCTAAACTGATGATGATGAGTACAGCCATGCGGCGCAATGCCGTCAGTATCATTTTGCCATGATTGGCCGGATCAGCCTTTTTACTTTCCATCGCGAAAACAATAGACACCCCTACAATGAACAAAAAGAATGGAAAGATCAGATCGGTTGGCGTGCACCCATTCCATTTGGAATGTTCAAGCGGGGGGTAAATGTACTCCCAGCTACCGGGATTGTTTACCAGTATCATGGCGGCAACGGTAGCACCACGAAACACATCGAGCGATAAAAGGCGTTTTGGAATGGGCTGGCTCATCTGAATAGTTTATGCTCAAACATAAAAAAATAGCGCTTAAAAACACCGATTATAATAACTTTGATAACATGGCACTTAACCGCAATATGCAGCAATTACTCCGCATCGCCCAAAAGGATGAACGGCTGGGCATCGGCCTCATGTCGGGTACCTCGCTTGATGGGCTGGACATTGCCCTGTGCCGCTTTACCGGGCATGGTATGCAAACACAGTTTGAGTTGCTGAACTTTATAACCATCCCTTACAATGATTATTTTAAGGGCGAGGTAAGGCAGGTATTTGCCAAACGCAATGCCGACCTGGAAAAGCTCGCCTTACTTAACGCTTACATTGGTAATTACCATGCCGCCCTTATATTACAGGCACTTGAGGAGTGGCAAATTAAACCTGTGGAGGTGGATTACATTGCCAGCCATGGCCAAACCGTGTATCATGCCCCGGCAAGGCAACACCGGCAGCCCGGTTACCCTAATGCTACCCTGCAAATTGGCGACGGCGACCATATCGCGATAAAAACAGGCATCATTACCATCAGCGATTTCAGGCAGAAACACATTGCCGGCGGCGGTGAAGGTGCACCTTTGGCTTTATATGGCGATGTTTTATTAGGCAGCAAACCGGGTGAAAACCGCCTGCTGCTGAATATAGGCGGTATAGCCAATGCTACATGGCTGCCGGCATCCCAAAACTTAAATGAGGTTTTCAGTACCGATATAGGGCCCGGCAATACCATTATTGATGCCGCCTGCAAAAAGTATTTTGATATGCCTTTTGACAGGGATGGGGAGATAGCGCAGGCGGGCACTGTGGACAAGGCTTTGCTGGATATCTTATTGGAACATCCTTTCTTTAATCAGCAGCTCCCTAAAACTACCGGCCCGGAGGTGTTTAATCTCGCCCTGGCAGAAAATATAATGGCCGGGCAAGGAACACCGTACATTCGCCCGGCCGACCTTATCGCGACCTTAACGGCATTTACTGGCGAAAGCATTGTTAGATTTGTAAACACTTACGTAAGTACTTACGTAAACATCTACACAAGTGGCGGCGGGGCAAGTAACCCGGCAATAACTGCTTATCTGCAAAAGCACCTCAAACAAGCCGCTATATTAAACACAATGGCATTAGGCATTAACCCTGATGCGAAGGAAGCCATATTATTCGCCATGTTAGGTAATGAGGCTTTGGCCGGTGAGCTTGTGGCAATAGGTAATAATCCGGCTGTGTTGATGGGTAAATTCAGCCTGCCTTATTGAGTATAGCTGTAAAGCCGTTCAAACAGGCCCGGATAATTGGTTACTATACCGTCGGCATCAATAACCAGTTCGGCACTAAAGCTACCATCTGCATTTTCAAACTTGTAAGTACGCTCATCAATACAAGTATAAACCTGTTTTTCGGCTGTAAAATTTCGTTCCAGCACATCAAAATACAACACTTCAATTTGAGTTGTTTGGCCGGGTTGCAGCTTTAAGCGGTTTATGGGCAAACTGTTGGTAAAAGGTGTCATGGTAATATCTACATCAACACAATCACAATGCACCGGTTCGGGCGAATTACCGCCCAGCCAGCCTACTGGCATTTTTACAAAATGCCAGCTAAGCGGCATATTATCAGTAACACATTCAATATAAACCTCTTTGGCATTCCAACCACTATCAAGCAATAGCGAATAGTTAACTTCAAACGGCAGATCGTTCACCATACCGCCAATTGTTGATGACACGGCTATATCAGCCGTGGTAGCGGTAACCAGGCAATGCTCAACCGAGCTATAGTCTGCAATGCGTTTCCATATAACTACTTTCTCTTCCATTACACATTTATAAACGCAAACAGCCCGAACTTGTTTATGGTTCGGGCTGCTAATCAATAATTTATAACAAGCGTTTATTTAAACACGGTAGTAAGCTTGTTGTCCATGTTTATATAGTCGATCAGTATTTGTCCGGCTTCAGCCTTAATAAAATCCAGATCCTCGTTGCGCGGCTTGGTTTGGCCTTTCTTCAAAGCCGGTAAACCAAGGGCTACACGGCGCTGGTTGTTACGGGTAAAGCTTTTTTGCTCGTCGGTTTCACGCTCTTTTTTAAGCTTTTCTTCGTTCAGCGTTACTGTGGTTTCGGCATCGGCTTTTTTAAAGTCGGCAATATCTTCAAGCAGGTATTTATAACTCGCGCTTTGTGCCATACGCTGCTCGTGTTGTTTTTTAAGCTGTGGTATCACGGTAGCAAAATCGCCAACCTTAGCGTATGTACTTTTTGCAATCACATCATAAGGCAGGGCCGATGGCTCGGTATCCTCACCATATTTATCCATCGGTATAACCGAAGGGAAGCTGATATCAGGCATTACCCCTTTGTGCTGGGTTGATGCGCCGCTGATACGGTAAAACTTAGCAACCGTAAGGTTAAGCTGACCGTATTTATTTTGGCTGCCCGTACCCTGCGTTTTGGTTTTACCGGCAATTGATGATATTTTTTCGCTCAATGTGGTTGTGATCACCTTATCCAGATTAATGGCGCTTTGTACAGTACCCTTACCATAAGTTTGTGTACCGGCTATCAGGCCACGGCCATAATCCTGTATGGCACCCGCAAATATCTCTGATGCCGACGCGCTGAAACGGTCAACCGCTACCAGTAACGGGCCGCTGTAAGTAATATCCGGATCTTCATCCTTATCAACCTCGATCTGGTTACGGGCATCTTTAACCTGTACTACCGGACCATCTTTAATAAATAGGCCTGTAAGCTCAATAGCTTCGGTTAACGAGCCGCCACCGTTTTGGCGAAGGTCAATAACCACACCGTCCACTTTTTGCTGTTTCAGAGTATCTAAAATCAGCTTAACATCGCGGGTGGTGCTTTTGTAGTTGGGATTGCCTGAACGGTAATCATCAAAATCCAGGTAAAATGCCGGGATAGAAATAATGCCTATCTTAAAGGTTTTACCATTTTGGTTATATGTTTTTATTTCCTTTTTGGCCGATTGATCTTTCAGGATGATCTTTTCGCGTACCATCTCCACAATTTTTGGCTTGCTGCCTGTTGCGGCACCCGCAGGTAATATTTCCAGGCGTACAACGGTACCTTTAGTGCCGCGTATAATAGCTATGGCATTTTCAATACGCCAGCCTATTATATTTTGAAACTCGCCTGTTTTACCTTGCGCTACGCCAACAATACGGTCGTCAACACTTATCTGCTTGCTTTTATCAGCCGGCCCACCGGGTACAATGGTTTTAATGGTAACGTACTCATTCTCTGATTGCAGCGAAGCACCGATACCCTGTACCGAGCGCGACATTTCGATATTGAAGTTAGCCGCGTTTGATGGGGTGAAGTAATTGGTATGCGGATCTACAGCCTCGGTAAATGAATCCATAAATATCTGGAACACATCCGAGTTTGATAGTTTGTTTGATTGCGACAGCAGGTTTTGATAACGCTTGCGCAGTGTTTCCTTATTTTTGGCCATATCCTTATTAGCCAGTTTAAGGTTAAGCAGATCATACTTTACACGGCCGCTCCAAAGCTTGTCAAGCTCATCCTCTGATGCTATCCAGGGCAGGCTGTCGCGCTCGTAAGTAAAGCTCTCATTCTTGGTATAATCAAAGTTGGTATTGATCTGTTTGATAGAATAGTTGATGCGCTCGTTGTACCGTTTTTGGTATACATTAAAAATATAGAATACGTTATTAAGGTTACCCGCCTTCATGTCATCATCAAGCATCAGCCTGAATTTTTCAAATTCCTTAACATCCGTTGCCAGCAGGTAATTGTGGTTGCCATCAAGCGCTTTTATGTAACGGTCAAATATCACCCCTGAGATCGAATCATTCAGGTCGATCTTCTTGTAATTGTATTTGGTAACCATTTCGGTTACATTTTGCAGCACGATTGATTGCTGTTCATCAGGCTGCAGATCATTAGAGCCAGCTACTTTTATTGGTTTTGATGGAGAGGCCTGGCAAGCGAGCGCAGCGCTGATCACCAACACAGCATATAATTTCTTAAACATATCTTTTACCGTTTTTAGGTCGGGGTTTTTAACCAACATCAATACTTGTGCCTTTTTATAAATTACTAATGTAAAAAAAGACAGCCATTCAGGCTGTCCTATTTCATAAACTATTGAATAACAATAATACGATATTGTTTGATTTCTATTGTAATTGATGCCTGAAATTACCCTTTTGTTACAAAGCGCTTAAACTATTTCGATTTGTTTTCAGGCTCAGGCAGTTCGGCGTATTTAAGTTCAGCCTTGGGTGCCGAGTTGCTTACATCTTTTATGGATAGTATCTTTTTATCAACCTCAACACTCTCGCTGCGCCAGCCGCGGGCGTTGGCAATGCCGCGTGCCTCAATCAAATCCTCGCGGGCAAGACTTACTTCGCCCATATCAATTTTTACGGCAGCTAATGACAGCAGGTTTAAAAAGGTATGCCTGTCATCATTTTGGCGGCGGGCAATCAGGTTGCTCTGCAATAAAAACCATTTGGCTTCTGACAGGCGGTTGAGCTCCATATACACCCTTGCCAGGTCGCTAAAGTTATAGCTGGCAATATTGTACTCGCGAAAGCGCATGTTGTGCTGAGCCGTTTTCATGAAACGCATTTCGGCCTGCGTTAAATCGTAATAACTACGCAGCTTAAAAGCCTTAACAGGTCTGGCCGCCACCTGCGCCGAGCCTAATATGTAATTTTTATTAAATGAGTAGTTTTTTACATGCGCCAACTGCGGGTAACGCTTATGTTTTAACGGGCCGATACGCCACCACTGTGCCGAGGCCGAGAGGCCGGTAAAACATAAAAAAACAAATAAAAAATATTTCATGCAATGCTTTGTAGCGGATTTACAATGGTTTAAACAAATCAAATATAAAACTAATTAGCAGATAAACAATAGCTTGCGCCTTTTACTCAAACACTTCAACATCACCATCATGCAGGGCCCAAACCATATAAGGGTGGGTATCATCGTGGTAAATATCGCCATTGGCTGCAATGGCTATTATACCCGCGAAACCATTATACGGCTCCAGCTCGTTCAAGGTTTTGTCTGACGCGGCGTGCAGTGTAAAACCATCCGTTACACGGGTAACTATTTTGGCGGCTATGGCCCCGCTCACAATATCCTCGCCCACACCGGTGCATGATACACCCGCGTAGGCATTGGCATAATTGCCCGCCGCGGTTGCTGAATCACTAACCCGGCCGGGTATTTCAAAGCCCTTGCCCCCGGTTGAGGTGGCCGCGGCAATATTGCCATAAACATCAAGCGCTACGCAACCTACCGTACCCAGGCGAATGGAATCGCTCAGCTTTTTCTCATATTCTTTACGGCGCTGAGGTATCTCGGGGTTATGGTATTTAACACCGTTCTCACGGGCAAAATCAAGCGCGCCCTTACCGCTCAGCACACGGTCATCATAAGCCATCAGTTTTTCGGCAATGCAGATAGGATTTTTAACATCCTCAATGTTGATTACGCCCGAAAATCGCTGGGTTTTACCATCCATCAGCGAGGCGCTGAGGCGTATTTTACCGTCGCTTTGTATCTGTGAGCCGGTGCCTGCATTAAAAAGGTCGCAATCCTCCAGCAAACTAACGGTATATACTACGGTTTCTAACGAGGTATGTGTTTCAAGGTACCTGTACCCTGCCTGCACAATCTCCCTTAAAGCATTTTGCTTGGCCTGCTTAACCTCCTGGTTGGTTTGCGATTCGCTAAAGAAGCCGCCGTGAATGATCAGTTTCATTGTTAGATGTTTAATTGAATGGTTTACTAAGTGAATATTTGGCCACCTTTCAATCATTCAGGCATTTAACGCAAATATGTTTGGTTTATGATTAGGTACTCGCACCCTTTGACATGCTCAGGGCGACAAGCCTTATTTTTGTTCTCTCTTTCATGCTGAGCCTGTCGAACCATTGGCAAAGCGATAATCATTGCGTTCAATCCTTCGACAGGCTCAGGATGACAGGGTTGTTTCCTTATTTTATCTGCACATCTTCATATCCGCACATTTGCACATTCACTTGTCATGGTGAGCTTGTCGAACCTTAGCAAAGCGATGAACAAAGCGTTCAATCCTTCGACAGGCTCAGGATGACAGGGCTATTCACCAATCACCGCCCTACTGCAGATCGTCATTATCCGGAATGTTCAAAAACACACCTTCTTCTATCTTCACTGCTTTTTTAATCAGCATACGGTGCTGGTGCAACTCATATTTATCAAATATCGACATCACGTGCACCTTTAGGTTCTCGATAGATACCGGGTCACCTATCTCCACATCGTAAATATTGGTTTCAACAATATTTTTGCCATCCACCAAAATAATAAGGCCTGAGCCGATGGCTTCCATTACGTTACCTTCGCTTACCAGCAGGCCGGCATCCTCGCCTAAACCAATACCCAGTATGCCCGGGTTGCTGGCCACGGCATAAAATAACCTGCCTATGCGGCCGCGTTGTACAAAGTGGGTATCAACAATAACGCCGTCAATAAAACCCAATCCGGCGGTTATCTGCACTTCGCCTTTTATTAGCGCCTCATTGCTTTGGCCGCGGTAGATCATGTGCGTTGATGCCGCCGCCGCGCCTGCCGATGTACCGGCAATAACAAAATGCTCCTTATGATAACGTTGTTTCAGTATCTGCAAAAATTGGGTTCCGCCAAAAATAGCGGTTAGCCTTAGCTGGTCGCCGCCGCTAAACATCACCACATCGGCTTTGCGTATACGGTCGAGATAGTCCGGATTAGCGGCATCCTCCCGGCTTTTAATATGCAGCACGTTAACATGCTCAACATTTAATTGTCCGAAAGCCTTAATGTACTCCTCGCCTACCAGCTCGGGTATTTGCGAGGCTGTAGTAATTACCTCCACTACCGAGGCCTCGTGCTTGGCCGATTCGGTAATGATACGCCTGAGAATGCCCTTTTCAAAAAACTTGATATAATCAGGCTGTAATATATGTTCCTGGGCGCTTACGTTACTGCCCATATCAACCGCTCCGCCTATTATTACTAATTTTCCTTTCGGGACATCCATACTAATTTACCTCCGTTTTATACAAATTAAGATAAAATAGCGCTAAATCAAGTAGTTTAATTAAAAATTGTGTGCTAATAAACATTAAAAATTTTATTGCGTTGTTAGGTTTCAGTAGCTTTAAACACAAATATATCACCCGGCATTTACTATATGAAAATTGAGAATATACAGGTTTTACGCGGCCCTAACATCTGGAGCATCAGCCGTAAAAAATTAATTCAAATGCGGCTCGACCTTGAAGACCTGGAACACCGCCCCACCAATAAAATAGATGGCTTTTATGAGCGCATTAAGGCGCTGCTACCCTCCATGTACGATCACCGCTGCTCGCCGGGTGTACCGGGCGGTTTTTTTGAGCGGGTAATAGCGGGCACCTGGATGGGGCACGTTATTGAGCACATCGCCCTTGAATTACAAACACTTGCCGGCATGGATACAGGGTTTGGCCGTACCCGCCAAACCAAAACACCGGGCGTATATAACGTAGTATTTAATTACATTGAAGAAAAAGTAGGCATTTACGCTGCCGAAGCTGCCGTACGCATTGCCGAAGCACTTATTGCCGGGCATGAGTACAACCTGGAAGCCGACATTCAGAAACTGCGCGAGATACGCGAGCAAACCCGCCTTGGGCCAAGCACCGGGTCAATAGTTGAAGAAGCCATCAGCAGGGATATACCATGGATCAGGCTCAACAACCAATCGCTGGTGCAGTTGGGTTATGGTAAAAACCAAGTACGCATACGTGCCACCATGACCGAGCAAACCAGCAGCATTGCCGTTGACATTGCCAGTAATAAAGAGGAAACCAAGCGCCTGTTGCAGGAGCAGGCCATCCCCGTTGCCAAAGGCATGACCATCTCCTCAACCGACCAGATTGATGAAGTGATAAAACGTGTGGGCTTTCCGCTGGTGTTTAAACCGCTGGATGGCAACCACGGCCGGGGCATCAGCATTAATATAAAAACCCGTGAGGATGCCGTAGCCGCTTATGAACACGCCGCCCGCATTTCGCGCAGGGTTATTGTGGAGCGCTACATTACCGGTTATGATTTTCGTGTGCTGGTTATTGATAACAAAATGGTGGCTGCCGCGCTGCGCGTACCCGCCCATGTTAAAGGCGACGGTACATTAACCATACAACAGCTTATTGATAAAGAGAACAGCGACCCGCGCCGCGGCTACGGGCACGAAAATGTGCTGACTGAAATTACCGTTGACCGCGATACGCTCGATCTGCTCGAAAAAAAGAATTATACGTTAGACAGCATACCGGCCGAGGGTGAACAGGTTTTCCTGAAATCAACCGCTAATTTGAGCACCGGCGGTACATCTATTGATGTTACCGACCACGTACACCCGCAAAACATATTTTATGCCGAGCGTATAAGTAAAATTATCGGCCTGGATATTTGCGGTATCGATATTATGGCCGAAAACCTGACCGAGCCCCTGCCCCATACCGGTGGCGTGGTGCTGGAGGTAAACGCCGCGCCGGGTTTCAGGATGCACGTTGCCCCAAGCGAGGGCTTGCCGCGCAACGTGGCCGGCCATGTGCTGGATATGCTTTATCCGCCGGGTAAATCGGCACGTATACCTATTATTGCAGTTACCGGCACCAATGGTAAAACCACTACAACACGCCTCATAGCGCATGTTGTAAAAAACAATCGCCGCCGCGTGGGTTATACCACCAGCGATGGCATTTACGTGCAAAATACCATGCTGATGAAGGGCGATACCACCGGCCCTGTAAGCACCGAATTTATACTGAAAGACCCTACCGTTGATTTTGCCGTACTTGAAACCGCGCGCGGCGGCATATTACGCTCGGGCCTGGGTTTTAGCCGTTGCGATATCGGCGTGATCACCAACATACAGGAGGATCATTTGGGCTTGGCCGATATTCATAACCTCGACGACCTTACCCGTGTAAAAAGCGTTATTATCGATTCGGTAAAAAAAGACGGATGGGGTGTGCTTAATGCCGATAATCCTTACTGCGTGCGTATTGGTAAAAAAGCCCGCTGCAACATTGCCTACTTTAGCCGCAATGAGGATAACCCTGTTATTAAAGAACATTGCAAACGCGGCGGCATTGCCTGCGTGCACGAGAACGGCTTTATCACCATTATAAAAGGCGACTGGAAGATACGTGTTGAACGTACCATTGCCATACCGCTAACCTTTGGCGGCACCGTGCCTTTTATGATAGATAATGTGATGGCCGCCACGCTGGCTACCTTTTTATGGGGCTTTAAAACGGAGGATATTCGTATATCACTAAGCACGTTCATCCCGTCGGCAGCGCAAACACCGGGGCGTATGAATGTTTTTGATTTTAAGGATTTCCGTTTTATGGTTGATTTTGCGCATAACCCGGATGGCTACAATGGTGTACGTGAGTTTTTAAGCCATGTTGATTCACCTTACAAGATAGGCCTCATCTCCGGCACGGGCGACCGCCGCGATGATGACCTGCGCGAGCTTGGCCGCATTGCCGCTACCATGTTTGACCATGTGGTACTGCGCCAGGAAAATCACCTCCGCGGCCGAACCAAAGAAAACATCATCGGTTTAATGACTGAGGGAATGCTGGAAGTAAAACCCGATATATCATACGAAGTGATTACGCATAGCAATGTTAAATCGGTTGAGTATGTAATAGGCCTTGCAAAACCCGGCGCCTTTATAACCACCCTGAGCGATGCTGTTGACGGTGCTATAGAGATTGTGCAAACATTCCAGGAAAAGGAAAGGGATCAGGGGATAAATTGATTCCCCCTTTTAATCCTCCCCGAGCGGGAGGACTAAAAAATTGTAATTTAGAACGAGGTGTGAGGAGAAATCTGTCGCTTGGCAATCAATGCGTGCAGATTCTTGATCAACATACAAATGCAAACCCTTTAATGCCTAAGTAATTTATTTGTAACAACTTAAAGATACTATATCAGATATTAAAGGAACATATTTGCATAATGATAATTACTGTAGAAGAAGGAGAGATAGGCAGCATTTACAACAAGGCCATTAAAAGCTATAAGGCCTGTATATATAATGATGAGAATTCTTATTTACGGGATGAAGTTTCAATTCCACTTGAACTGATTGAATTGAAGCGGGATAACATAAGCATCAGGTTTTATGAACAGGAAACTGAAACTTATAACCTTGAAGTTAACCTGAAACTGTACGATTTATCGAAAAATGAGATCGGTAAATATGTTTATATACAAGATGAAGCCGGAGATTTTGTAGATGAGTTTTTAATATTCAAGTAAACGTTCCATCTAAATTATCGCAATCGTCCCCCAAATGTCAAATATTTATTTCCTGTAATACTATCAGTTAATTTTACGTTATTTTTAGTAAAATCAACAAATACCTATAAAATTTGAAACAGGGAGCGGTTTTACTCTTCGTGCTGGCATGTGCATGTGTCGATTATGATGCGGCTACCGCGCAAGATAAAAAACGATCGTGGTTGGGCGGCAGGTTCATCGTTTGCTTAATGATACCACATTGGCCGAGCAGGCCAGCTTTACCGTATACCCTGCCATTGGCTACGCTTCTGAAACCGGTTTTCTGCCAGGCCTACAAGTTTTTTAAGTTTTGGTTGGCTGATATAAAATCACTTTACTTTCTTAGGGCACGACAAATACCAATGCCACAACATCATAGTAGCTACGGTGCGGTGAGGCTTCCATTGTTCGGCAATAAGCATTACAGCCTCTTTGACGGCTTCGGGTGGGAGTTGTTTTACCCGTTTGAGGGCGTTAACCGCGGCCAGATCACCTGCCGGAAAAATATCGGCACGCTGTAACACGAACATCAGGTAAACATCCACCGTCCAGTTACCGATGCCTTTCAAGGTGGTAAGGCAGTTGCGTACGGCATCATCAGGCATGGCGGCAATATGTTTCAGGTTGATCTCGCCGGTAAGCATCGCCTCGGCCAGGTAACGTACATAGATGGTTTTTTGGCGGCTAAAGTAACAGGCCTTTAACTCTTCGTCCGTTAACAATAAAACCCTTGCCGGCGTAATTTCCTGTACACGATCACGCAGTTTATTCAACGCTGAAAGCGCCGAAGCCAGCGATACTTGCTGCTCCAATATAATGTGTACCAGGGTTTCAAACGTATTCGGCCTGCTCCACATGGGTGGGTAGCCGTAGGTATCGATCACCATCTTCAGATCGGCATCCTTACTGGCAAGCTCGTCGCAAATAGTATGAAAGTTGGATTGATCAAAGGTGTTCATCGGGATGCAATCTACCTAATTATTTCGATTGGCCCATCGTTTTGTTAATGGTTTGACAGGCTCACCATTACAAATAAATGTGCAGATGTGCGGATATGAAGATGTGCAGATAAAATAAGGGAATAGCCTCTGTCATCCTGAGCTTGTCGAAGGACTGTACGCTTTAGCCTGTCGCTTTGCTAATGGTTCGACAAGCTCACCATGACAAATAAATGTGCAGATGTGCGGATATGAAGATGTGCAGATAAAATAAGGAAATAGCCTCTGTCATCCTGAGCCTGTCGAAGGACTGTACGCTTTAGCCTGTCGCTTTGCTAATGGTTCGACAAGCTCACCATGACAAATAAATGTGCAGATGTGCGGATATGAAGATGTGCAGATAAAATAAGGGAATAGCCTCTGTCATCCTGAGCCTGTCGAAGGACTGTACGCTTTAGCCTGTCGCTTTGCTAATGGTTCGACAGGCTCACCATTACAAAACAGTTTATTACTCATCCATCAACACTGTCATCCTGAGCTTGTCGAAGGATTGAATATCAATCATGGTAATATTACTAACTTTTTTAGGATATACCCGGCAGTTTTCTGATTTTTACAGTATGAACAATCTGCCGCCGCTGGCCGAGCGTATGCGCCCGGCAATTCTGGATGATTATGTGGGTCAAAAACACCTGGTTGGCCCGGGTGCCGTGCTGCGCAAGGCTATCGAAAGCGGCTCGCTGCCCTCCATGATATTCTGGGGGCCGCCGGGGGTGGGTAAAACTACGCTGGCCTATATCATTTCGCAATCGCTGTACCGGCCATTTTTCTCATTGAGCGCCATTAATTCGGGGGTTAAAGATGTTCGTGAGGTGATCGAAAAGGCATCATTATTAAAAGAGCAGGGCGAAATACTGCCGGTACTGTTTATTGATGAGATACACCGTTTCTCCAAATCGCAGCAGGACTCGCTGCTGGGTGCCGTGGAGCGTGGTATTGTTACGCTGATAGGCGCTACTACCGAGAATCCATCCTTTGAGGTGATCTCCGCTTTGCTATCACGCTGCCAGGTATATATTTTACAGCATTTGGCCGAGGCGGATCTGGTGAACCTGCTCGAAAAAGCCATGCGTGAGGATGTGATCTTAAAAGACAAGCACATCACCATAAAAGAACATGAAGCCCTGCTGCGCCTTAGCGGCGGTGATGCCCGCAAACTGCTCAATATTTTTGAACTGCTGGTAAACGCCTTTGATAGTGACCATATTGAGCTGGATAACGATGTGGTGCTTGAACACGTACAGCAAAACATGGCGCTGTATGATAAAACCGGCGAGCAGCATTATGATATCATTTCGGCATTCATTAAATCCATGCGCGGCAGCGACCCTAACGGCGCGGTGTATTGGCTGGCCCGCATGATTGTTGGTGGTGAAGACCCTTTGTTTATTGCCCGGCGTATGCTCATCCTGGCATCAGAGGATATTGGCAATGCCAACCCCAATGCCCTGCTGCTGGCGCAAAGCTGCTTTGAGGCGGTGAACAAGATCGGGATGCCCGAGTCGCAACTGATCCTCTCGCAAACGGCTATTTACCTGGCTACATCGCCCAAAAGCAATTCGGCCACAACAGCTATTGCCGAGGCCATCGCCCTGGTTAAACAAACCGGCGACCTGCCCGTACCCCTGCACCTGCGCAACGCGCCAACCAAGCTGATGAAGAACATTGGCTACGGCAAGGATTATAAGTACGCGCATAATTATGAGGGGAATTTTGCTGACCTGGATTTTTTACCGGATGCCATTAAAGGCCGCAAAATATACCAACCGGGAGCCAACGCCAAGGAGCATGAGATAAAAGAAAAACTTAAAAAACTTTGGGGCGACCGGTATAAGTATTAACCGTTAGGTAATTTTTGCTATTTTAACAACGGATTCCCCTAATGCCTGCGCCGCCAATTTTTAGGGCTGTGTAATTTGTGTTAAAGCTGGTGTAACAACAGGGTAGTTCTGTTATCTTAATTAAAACCTATTAACGCATGACTTCTACTTTTATCAGCCACGAGTTAAAATCCTTTTGGCGATCAAAAAACACAGGCAAAAACATTGCCGTACGGGTAGTGATGGGCCTGTTGATTCTGTATCTGCTGGGTAGTCTCCTTGTAATAGGCTTCGCGCTCGACAAAATCCTGGAAGAAGTATATAAAAATCAGGATATTGTTGCGCCTTTTTGTGGCATACTGCTCCTTTACTATTTGTTTGACCTGCTACTGCGCCTGCAACTACAGGAGCTGCCTACGCTAAAAGTTCAGCCATACCTGCATCTCCCAGTTAAGCGCAACACGCTGGTAAAGTACCTCTCGGCGGTTTCTATGTTGTCGTTTTTTAACCTGTGGCCGTATGTGCTGTTCTCATTCTTTATTTTCAAGATTATTGCACCCGATAGCGGGCTTGCCGCGCTGGCTTTTTTTGTGGCGATAACCGGCTTAATGGTTTTTAATAACTATCTGGCGCTGTATATTAAGCGCCGCTCAAACCTTAACGGCTGGATATTCCTGGCGGTTTCAGCAGTGCTGATCCTTGTTAACGCGGGCGATTTTTTGTGGCACCTTTATTCTATAAAAGATATTTCATACAGCTTTTTTGGCAGGATGATGACCACACCCGCACTGGCACTTATTCCGGTTGCTTTGGCTGCGGTAATGTTTTATATCAACTTCCTGTTCCTGAAAGCTAACCTTTACCTTGAGGACTTGAATGCCAACAAGGCATCATCATACAAAAACAGTACGGATTACCCGCTGCTTAACCGCTTTGGCAGCGTGGGCGACCTGGTGGCTAACGAGATCAAGCTGATATTGCGCAACAAACGCCCACGCTCGGCACTGATCATGGGCTTGTTCTTTATGCTTTATGGTCTGTTCTTCTACCCTAACCCTGCATTTAAAAACAACGAGGGGTTCAAGGTATTTGTAGGCATGTTCATGACAGGTATCTTCATCATCAATTACGGGCAGTTTATGTTTAGCTGGCAGGCCTCGCATTTTGATGGCATACTGGTGAGCAAGGTTAAATTTACCGATTTTTTAAAGGCCAAATACATGCTGTTCACAGGCGTATCAACCGTGGCATTCATCCTTACCATACCATACATATATTTTGGCTGGCGCGTGGTGCTGATACATTTTGTAATGTACTTATGGAACCTGGGTGTTAACACCACTATTATCCTGTTTTTTGCCAACCGTAACCACAGGCGTATCGATCTGAGCAAAGGCGCATCCTTTAACTGGGAGGGCGTAGGCGCTACGCAACTGCTGATATCCATACCCTTACTGGTAACCCCGTTTGTGCTTTACGCGCCGCTTAAATACCTGGTGAACAGCAACGTGGCATTAGGTGTACTGGCCGCTGTAGGCGTTATATGTATTGCATTGCGCCCCTTTTGGATCAAAAAACTGGAACAGGATTTTATAACAAAGAAATTTAAACTGGCCGAAGGCTTCAGAGCTAAATAAACCCCATGATCGAAGTTAAAGATATTGTAAAGGTATATGCCGGCAAGGCCGTTGTAAATGTACCTCAGCTTGAAATTAAAGCAGGCGAAAGCATTGGCCTGGTAGGCAATAACGGCGCGGGCAAAACTACCCTATTCCGCATGGTGCTTGATCTGATCCGTGCCGATAAGGGCGAGATCCTGTCAAAAGGCGAAGCCGTTGCCGGTAACGAGCATTGGAAAAATTACACCGCCGCTTACCTTGACGAAGGCTTTTTGATAGACTACCTTACCCCCGAAGAATACCTCTACTTCATCGGCGGACTGAATGGTGAAAGCAAGGCGAATGTGGATGATTTTTTAACCACCCTTGCCGAGTTTTTTAACGGCGAGATACTGAAACGCGGCAAATACATCCGCGACCTTTCAAAAGGTAACCAGGCCAAGGTGGGTATTGCGGCCTGCCTGCTGCAAAAACCCGAACTGCTGATGCTTGATGAGCCTTTTGCCAATATCGACCCATCAACACAGATCAGGCTGAAGAATATCTTGAAGGAGCTGAGCAGCCAGCGTGGCGTTACTACCATTGTATCCAGCCATGACCTTAACCATATTACCGATGTTAGCGATCGTATAATTTTGATGGAAAAAGGCGTTATTATAAAAGACATCGCAACCAGTTCATCAACACTGGCTGAACTGGAAGACTATTTTGCGGTGGGGCAAAGTTTTTAATAATATATGCATACCACACGTAAGGCCACATTTAATGATGTGGATACCATTGTACAATTAGCTAAAGATATTTGGTGGCCAACTTATTCGCCGATACTGGAAAAGGAACAGATTGAATACATGCTTGGCACTATTTACGCTACTGAGGTAGTTGAACGGCAGGTTGAAACCGCCGAACAAACTTTCTTGCTTTTACTGGAAGATGATCAGCCCGTAGGTTTTGCTGCTTATTCGCAACGGGAGGATAACCCGGATGTATACAAACTGCATAAGCTGTACTGCCTGCCCGCCATGCAGGGCAAAGGCTACGGTAAGGCACTTATAAACGAGGTAATTAAACAGGTTAAGGATGCCGGAGCAAGTAATCTCGACCTCAACGTTAACCGTTACAACAAAGCCAAAGGCATGTACCAGAAAATGGGTTTTGAGGTGATCTATGAAGAGGATATACCCATTGGCCCGTATTTTATGAATGATTATGTGATGCGGAAAAGCCTTTGATAATATAAATTCAGTATTTACGGTTGATTTATTATCTTCGGGCTTTATCACAATTAATTTCTAATGAAAAAACTTATCACATTGTCATTAGGCTTCGCGTTCATGAGCCTTACATTTACCTCTTGCTATGTAAACACGTTTAATGTGGGTAAAGGTGCCCAGTCAAACGTTAAAGTATCAAAGTGGAACCACTACATTTTTTGGGGATTGGCACCTGCAGGTGTAAGTAACCCTAAAGAATTGGCCGGTGACGCTACCGATTACACCGTTACTATTAAACACAGTTTTGTTAATGGATTATTGAATGCCATTACCCTTGGTATTTATTCACCAACTACAACTGAAGTAACCAAGTAAGACTTTAATAAGGCAGGGCAAATGCTCTGCCTTATTCATTCCTCAGTAAAATGAAATACGCTATTTTTTTTATCAGCATTATATTTTTAATAGGCACCATTATTAAGATCACCAACCTTGAGCTGGGCGATAATTATGAAAAGCTTACTAATTACGGCTATGGTTACATAGCGGGCAATGCACTGCTGATACTATTCTTCGCAACACTTACCTACTTCTCGGGCCGCAATATCATCAGGGCCAATTTTTCTGATATCGAAGTATAATCCTCGTAATATATACCTATTGAAGTGAGTCTGTCCTAAAGACATTGCTTCACTATCGTTCGCAATGACGTTTTAGAAATAAAAAATTTCATATCGAGCGAGGCAAGAGAGAAATGACAGTTTTTTATAAATTCCTTATTAAATCCCTCTCCTTTGGGGAGGATTTAGGAGGGGTAAAAAAGCCCTGCAAGCTTAACGCCGGCAGGGCTTTGGTGTAATTAACTATTATAGAGGGCTGAAAGCCTGGGCCGGAGGCTTTTGCTTTCAGCATTGTCTATTGCTTTGTCGCTTATGAGCAACCCATTGAGTTACCGCAGTTTAAACACTTGTAGCAAGTGCCCGAACGTACCGTAGTATGGCCGCACACATTACAGCTTGGGGCATCGCTTTGTACACCCATGCTTAGGTCAACTGATAGCTGGTGCTTAGCGCCGCCTTTGCTTTCTGTAGCAGTTACGGGTTTAGCTGGCTCGGGTGTGTAAACGTTGGTTTCGTCGGTATTGTAATCACTGTCGTCAAAACCATGGCCAACTACCGCTTTATCTTCGGTAATTACGTGCACCAAGTCGGTACGGTTAAGGTACTCGTAACCCAGCATCCTGAAGATATAGTCGATAATAGAGGTGGCGCTCTTGATGTTAGCGTGGCCCATCACCATACCTGCCGGCTCAAAGCGGGTAAAGGTAAATTTCTCCACATACTCCTCAAGCGGCACACCGTACTGTAAACCAACCGATACGGCAATGGCAAAACAGTTCATCAGCGAGCGGAAGGTTGCACCCTCTTTGTGCATATCCACAAATATCTCCCCTAATGTACCATCCTCGTACTCACCTGTGCGCACGAAAACCGTTTGCCCGTCAACACTGGCTTTTTGGGTATAGCCCCGGCGCTTAAACGGCAGGTTCTTTTTTTGCACCACGCGCGATAGCTGGCGCATAAAGCGGGTATCTTTTGATTTTTCGATGATGGCCATCGCGGCTTCCAGTACCTGGTCAGCAGTAAGGTCGCTCAGCTTAACGTTAGCGGCCTCGCCCAATACTTCCTCTACAGATTCAAGAGATTCTTCAGCTTCCTCCTTAACGTCAGATTTGGTTGAAAGCGGTTGAGATAATTTACAACCATCACGGTAAAGGGCATTGGCTTTCAGTCCAAGTTTCCATGATAGCTCGTAGCAATCCTTTATCTCATCAACCTTAGCCTCGTTTGGCAGGTTAATGGTTTTTGATATCGCACCGGATAAGAAAGGCTGTGCAGCCGCCATCATTTTAATGTGGCCATGCGCGTGAATGTAGCGCTCGCCTTTAGCGCCGCATTTATTAGCGCAATCAAATATAGGGTAGTTTTCTTTTTTCAAATAAGGAGCGCCCTCAATGGTCATGGTACCGCAAACGTACTCGTTAGCCTCGGCAATTTGTTTTTTGCTGAAACCTAAAGCACGCAGCAGGTTAAAGTCAGGCGCATTATATTGCTCGGCAGTAAAACCAAGGCGTTTAACAGCTTCTTCACCCAGCGTCCAGATGTTGAACGCGAACGATATCTCGAATGCCGATACCACTGCTTTATCCAGTTTCTCCAGTTCGGTATCGGTAAGGCCTTTGGCTTTCAGGCTTTCAAGGTTAACGTTCGGCGCGCCTTTTAAAGTAGCGGCACCTTTAGCATAGTTTACAATGGCAGTAATTTCATGCTCTTTATAACCCAGGTTTTGCAATGCCTCGGGCACGGCCTGGTTAATAATTTTGAAGTAACCGCCGCCTGATAGTTTTTTGAATTTAACCAGTGCGAAGTCAGGCTCGATACCGGTAGTATCGCAATCCATCACTAAACCGATGGTGCCTGTTGGGGCTATAACGGTAGTTTGCGCGTTGCGGTAACCGTATTTCTCGCCCATTTCAACAGCCTTATCCCAGGCGTTGCAAGCGGCTGACAGCAGATAATCCGGACAAACCTTTTGGTCAATTCCCGGAGGCAGTATCTCCAGGCCTTCGTAATTTTCGGTTGAGTTGTATGCCGCGTAGCGGTGGTTGCGCATTACACGCAGCATGTGTTGCTTATTATCCTCGTAACGGCGGAAGGTACCCAGCTCGCGGGCCAGCTCGGCCGATGTAGCGTAGGCAGTACCCGTCATGATAGCGGTAATTGCGCCGCCAATAGCACGGGCTTTATCACTATCGTAAGGGATGCCGTTAACCATTAATGCCGAACCCAGGTTAGCATAACCTAAACCAAGTGTACGGTAATCGTATGATAGTTCGGCAACTTCTTTTGACGGAAATTGCGCCATCAGTACTGATATTTCCAATACTACTGTCCAGATACGGCAGGCGTGCTCGTAGCCTTTAACATCAAACACACGGGTTTCTTTGTTAAAAAAGTGCGCCAGGTTGATGGATGCCAGGTTACATGCGGTGTTATCCAAAAACATGTACTCTGAGCATGGGTTTGAAGCGTTGATACGGCCACCTTCAGGACAGGTATGCCACTCGTTAATGGTGGTATCATACTGTACACCCGGGTCGGCACAGGCCCATGCCGCGAAAGCGATATCATCCCACAGTTTTTGTGATGATATTGATTTTACGGTTTTGCCGTTCATGCGGCCAACCAGATCCCAGTTCTTACCCTCATTAAGGGCATGGAAAAAGCTGTTTGGTATACGTACCGAGTTATTTGAGTTTTGGCCTGATACGGTACGATAAGCCTCGCCCTCATAATCTGACGAGTAACCGGCGGCAATAAGCGCGGCTACTTTTTTCTCCTCCTCAACTTTCCAGTTTACAAAGCCTTCAATTTCCGGGTGATCCAGATCAAGGCAAACCATTTTGGCCGCGCGGCGCGTAGTACCGCCGGATTTGATGGCACCTGCCGCCCTGTCGCCTATTTTAAGGAACGACATAAGGCCTGATGAATAACCACCGCCTGATAGTTTTTCGTTCTCGCCACGGATCTTAGAAAAGTTGGTACCTACACCTGATCCATATTTGAAAATACGGGCCTCACGTACCCACAGATCCATGATGCCGCCCTCGTTAACCAGGTCATCATCTACAGAAAGGATGAAACACGCGTGCGGCTGCGGGCGCTCATAAGCTGATGTTGATTTGGTAAGCGTTTCGGTAACCGGGTCAATATAGTAATGGCCCTGTGGTTTGCCGGTAATGCCGTATGAGGTATGTAAACCCGTGTTAAACCATTGCGGTGAGTTTGGCGCTGCCAACTGGCCGGTAATGGTGTAAACTATCTCGTCGTAAAACACCTGTGCATCCTGCGGGCTGGCGAAGTAACCGTAGCGGCTGCCCCATTCCTTCCAGCAATTGGCCATACGGTGTGCCACTTGTTTTATGCTTTTCTCTGATCCGGTGCTGCCATCAGGTTGCGGCACACCGGCCTTACGGAAATATTTTTGAGCCAAAATATCAGTTGCCACCTGCGACCATGATGCCGGTACTTCAACATCATTCATCTCGAACACCGCATCGCCCGATGGGTTGCGGATAACGGATGAGCGTTTTTCGTATTTAAACAGGTCAAACACCGGGGTACCCTCGGTGGTAAAATACCTGCTAAACTTCAGTCCTTTGCCTGCTGAAGCTGCTGATTTTTTTGGAATGCTTTTGCCCATAGCTACTTAATATTATTATTTAACGTGTCAGTTCTTTTACGATTAATTGTGTCAGTCAAAAAATCTATAAGAGTTTTTAATCAAATTTACCTTCGGCAGCGGTACAGTACAATTTGAGTTTTCCACATACCAACATATCAAAACCCGCCTTTAGGCATGGCGTAGCATGAGAAGATAAAATATCCGCTTTTTGCGGTGTGGAAAACTAAAAATTCACGATTTTTTAAGGTGGTATTAACAAATTTTGCTATATAAAAATGATTGCCTTTTGTTTTAAAAAACTACATTTATTTTTTTAAAACTTTTAGCATGAAAAAGACCCTCTTTATATTGTTATTCATGGTATCTGCCTTTATAGTAAACGCCCAGGATACCGCCAAATTGTATAACCCCAATGCCGATGCCAAACTGCAGATAAGCCAGGCCGTTAAGCAAGCCGCTAAAGAACATAAAAACGTGCTGCTGCAAATAGGCGGCAACTGGTGCGTTTGGTGCCTGCGGTTTAACAGCCTGGTAACTACTGATCTGGACCTGAGCAAATACCTTAATGAGAATTATGTAACCGTACACCTTAATTACAGCAAGGAGAACATGAACGAGGCTACACTGGCATCATTAGGCTATCCGCAGCGTTTTGGTTTCCCGGTTTTTGTGGTGTTGGATGGTAAAGGCAACCGCCTGCATACTCAAAACTCAGGTTATCTGGAAGAAGGTAAAGGCCACAGCAAGGCCAAGGTAATGGAGTTTTTACAGGGATGGGCGCCGGCCGCGCTTGACCCTAAAAGCTACAGCAAAAAGGCTAAATAATACAGGCCCTATCCTGTAACAACATTGTTAAAACGCTTCAACCTAAAATTGAATAGTTTTGGTATCAAACTGACTAACATATATGAAACGAAAACTACTCATTTCGGGCTTGTTTTTAACAGGCCTTGCCTCCGGCGCATTCGCTCAGGAGAAGGTTGACGCGGCCATGGTGCAAAAAATACGCGAAGAAGGCCTGCAGCGCTCCAAAGTAATGGAAACGGCTTTTTACCTTACGGATGTATCGGGCCCTCGTTTGGCCGCGTCGCCAGGGTTAAAGCGCGCGCAAAACTGGGCGGTAAGCCAATTTACCAAATGGGGTTTAGCTAATGCTAAACGCGAACCCTGGGGTAAGTTTGGTAAAGGCTGGGAAGTGCAAAAAAACTACGCCGCCATCACCGTGCCTTACTACCATGCCATCATCGCTATACCCAAAGCATGGACACCCGGCACCAACGGCGCTATTAAAAGCGAGGTTATCCTGATCAAGGCTGATACGACTACCGACCTTGATAAATACAAAGGCAAGCTGCAAGGCAAAGTAGTGATATTTGATGTAGCCACTACCCTTAAGCCCGGCTTTACCGCCGATGCCGAACGTTATGCCGACAGCACCTTAACCAAAATGGCCGAGGCTAAGCCACAGGCGCGCCAACAACGCCCTGCAAACTTTGCCACATCGCCGCAATTTGCCGCTATGCGCCGTGCAAGGGCCATGCGTACCGCCATCAACGAGTTTTTAAAAGCCGAAAACGTAGGCCTGATATTAAGCATGGCACGCGGTACTGATGGCACGGTATTTACCACCAACGGCGCATCATACGCTGATACGGCCAAAGCCGTTGCGCCTGAACTGGAAACCAGCGGCGAGGATTACCTGCGCATTCTGCGCCTGATAAAAGGCGGACAGAAAGTTGAGCTGGAAGCTGACATCAAGACCCAGTTTTTTACCGAGGATATGCAGGAATACAATGTTGTTGCCGAAATTCCGGGTACTGATAAAAAACTGAAGGACCAGGTAGTGATGATAGGCGGTCACCTTGACTCATGGCATGCCGCTACCGGTGCTACCGATAATGCCGCGGGCAGCGCCGTAATGATGGAGGCCATGCGCATATTAAAGGCTGTTGGCTTTAAACCAAAACGTACCATCCGCATTGCTTTATGGAGTGCCGAGGAGCAGGGCTTACATGGCTCGCGCAATTACGTGCTTAACCACCTGGGCGACCCTAAAACAATGGAGCTAAAGCCTGATCAAAAGAAAATATCAGCTTACTATAACCTGGATAACGGTACCGGTAAAATACGCGGTATATACCTGCAGGGCGACAGCGCCGCAGGCCCGATATTCCAGGCGTGGCTTGATCCGTTTAAAGATCTGGGTGCCGGCACAGTTACCGTTGGCAACACCGGTGGTACCGACCACCTGGCGTTTGACGCGGTGGGCATCCCGGGCTTCCAGTTCATCCAGGACCCAATGGATTACGGCAGCCGTACCCATCACAGTAATCAGGATACTTATGACCGCCTGGTTGAAGATGACCTGAAACAAGCCGCTACCATAGTAGCATCGTTTGTTTACCACACTGCCCAGCGTACCGATATGATACCACGCAAGGAGCAGCCAAAACCGCAACCGGCAAATTAACTTCTGTATAAAACATAAAGAGCTGCAATTATGCAGCTCTTTATGTTTATAGCTATCAGATAAAGAACAAAGCACTGTGAATAATTCGCCGGCTGTTTAAATTTTACTTTAAAGGCAGTGCTTCAACCTGCTATTCAATGTTTTCATCACGTAATTGCAAGGCACGAAGCAATCTCTTCAGGACATTGTTACCCACAATAATGCAAAATCCTTAAAGCTCCCTCTCCTATAGTTGGGGCGAGGGTGTAAGGTCACTCACAATTTTAGCCGATAGCAAACACAAAGGTATGCCCCCGCCCGGGTGCACGCTGCCTCCGCAGAAATACAGGTTTTTTATTTTTGACGACCGGTTGGCATGTCGTAAAAATGCCGCGAACTGGTTGTTGGAGCTTGTGCCGTACAGCGACCCCTGGTAGGATGAGGTGCGGCTTTCAATTGTGCGAGGGTCGAGTATGCTTTCGCATTGTATAAGAGGAGATATATCTTCACCTAATAAACGGCTTAGCTTTTCAACAATGCTGGCGCGGGCGGAGTTAATAAGCGCGTCCCAATCCTGCCCTTTGTTGGCTGGTACGTTGATCATTACAAACCAGTTTTCATGGCCTTCCGGAGCATCATCCGGTTTTAGCTTTGAGCTGATGTTGAGGTAAACGGTCGGGTCGGGCCCGATGGTTTGACTATTCCAGATGCTGTTAAACTCCGCCTCGTAATCGGCACTAAAAAATATATTATGCAGATCGAGCTGCGCAAAATGCTTGCTGATGCCCCAGTAAAATATCAATGCCGAACTGCTACGCTCCTGTTGTAGTATTTTTTGGGGGTGGATGCCGGGTAAATGATTAAGCAGCTTTTTGTAGGTGAACCACACATCCATGTTTGATACAACTATATCGCCATTAATTACATCTCCGTTTACCTTTATACCGCTGGCTTTATTATCCTCAATTACTATTTGTTCAACCGGACTATTGTAATGGAATTTTATACCCAATTCATCCGCAAGTTTAACCAGCGATGATGTGATGCTGTACATACCACCCTCCGGAAAGTAAGCACCGAAGTGCTGCTCAAAATAAGGGATAACGTTTAGTGTAGCGGGGGCCTTATAAGGGTTTGAGCCATTGTAGGTGGCATAGCGGTCATGAAACTGCACCAGGCGTTTATCTTTAAAAAAGGTTGCGTTGGCTTTGTGCATGTTTCGCATCGAATCGATACCCGGCAAGCGCAGAATTGATTTCAGCGTAGGCCAGCGCAGGTAAGTGCTCAGCCGGTGTAACGACCGCTCTAAAAAAACATGGTTGGTAATATCATAAATGCGGCGGCTGTTTGCAGCATACTTGCGGATGTTTGCCGCTTGTTCGCCTGTTCTGGCAGATAGCTCGTCAACGAATTTCCCGCTATCAGCATAAGCCGATAAGCGGGTGCCATCCTCATAAAAATAGTTACAAACGGTATCGAGTTGCTGATAATTAAAATACCGGCGCGGATCTTTACCGGCCAGTACAAAAAGCTCATCAATATACTGCGGCATGGTAAACAGGCTTGGCCCGGCATCAAAGCGGTAGCCCTGCTGTTCAAATTCAGCTAATTTGCCACCCGGATAGGCGTTTGCCTCATAAATAGCCACCGCATAGCCTTTTATTGCCAAACGGATAGCCGTAGCAATACCTGCAATACCGGCACCTATAATTATTGCTTTTGGCTGAGGCATGTGGGCAAAAGTAGTATTAAAAACATATCTTCGTTCACGTGCCGATAACCCGCGGCATTAATATTTGTTTTGAAATGAAGGAATATATTGAGATGGCCCCCGTGGCCAGTATGATATTTATAATTACGCTGGTAACCTCGCTTTACGCATTCTCTAACGAAACCGTTTACCGAAAATTCACCCTGCATCCGTACAGTGTTTCAAGAGGACGGGAACTGTACACCCTCATCACCAGCGGATTGATCCATAAGGATTGGGGCCACCTGTTCTTCAATATGCTGTCGTTCTTTTTCTTCGCGTTTACGTTAGAAGCTACAGTAGGGCACTGGCAGTTCGGGTTAATTTACCTGGTAAGTTTGGTACTGAGCGACCTGCCAACCGTAGCAAAACACCGCCATAACCAGTGGTATTACAGTCTTGGCGCATCAGGTGCTATAAGCGCCGTGGTATTTAGCTTTATATTATTTTACCCCAAGGCCGGTATGTACTTAATGATGATCCCCATCAGTATCCCCGCCTATATTTTTGGTATACTATACCTGGTGTATTGTACTTATTCATCGCGCTACGCGCAGGATGGCATTAACCACGATGCGCACTTTTATGGCGCGTTAAGCGGCATATTGCTCACCATTATGGTCTATCCGCAGGTGATAAAACTGTTTTTAGCAGCGTTTGGGATAAGCGTTTAAGCCGGTAGCTCTATGCTGTCCGCCGGTACAAAGTTACCGTCGGCATCAAACAAAAAGCTCATGGGCTCCTCCGGGTTCCTGATGATCTCGAACAACAGGAAACCCCAGTTTTTCCAGAAGTTTTCCAGTACCTGGCCATAGGTTTTAACCACCCAATGGTCAAACAACGGCTTACTGCTCATACCGCGTAGGGGCATGGCTTCCAGATAAATGGCATCGTTAACAGGTAAAATGTTATACTCGGGCAAACGGTTAAATAGGTAAGCTGAGTAAAAAAAGCGTGCGTTTAACTCCTCAAACTGTACAGGGTGCAACGGCTGCCCGGCTATTTTATCCAATACCTCCTTGTGGTAGTTGGCATTGGTGCCGTTATCCTGCAGGCAAATAATGATGCCAAAATCCTTTATCCGCAAAGAAAAGGTGAGCGTATTGATCTCATCCCGATAACCAAATACATCATCAGCATTATTTACCTTAAAAAGCATCAAACTGAATGGCTTAAACTCATCAAACTCCAGCGGCAAATTGATGCTTTGCAGCATCATGTGTAACTGGGTAAATTTATGGATGATAGCGTGCGACATGCTGAACTCCTCGCCCTGCGCGTGTTGCTGCCTGATGCCTGCCTGTATCTCATTAAAAATAATGCCATACAGTAACTTGCCCGCCCATTGAAAAAGCTTTACATCATCTAACCGGCTAACCCCTTCGTAACCCTGCTCAAAAGCGGCGGCAATTTCGCTCTCCAATGGTTCCAGGTAATTCTCGTTCACGGTAGCTGAGCAAGGTAGTTTCAAATCCTTGTAAGTGGCCATGCTTTCATCAAGCAGCTTAAATGGCTTGTCTTCCAGCATGTAAGCGCTCATTAGCCATTGGGGGAACACCTGTATCTTTTCTTCGGTGGTGCTTAACGCCTCGCCGGTTAAAAAACAATTGCGGTTGCTAAAGTTAAATTTGCTGAACGGGTTATAAAGTTGTTGCGGCATAACGGCAAAGATAAGCACGTTTTTGATTGCAAAACTTTAGCTTTGATTTTATAACATGCAACTGACTTACCGCCCATACCATCTGCAATTAAAGCACCCGTTCACCATTGCTAAATTTACCCGTACGGCCACGCCCGTTATGCTGGTTACAATTGAGCATGAGGGTTATACCGGCCACGGCGAAGCATCAATGGTGCCTTATATGGGCGAGAGCCACGAAACCGCGGCCGCTTTTTTAAGTAAGGTTGATGTAAGCCGATTGATTTATCCGTTTGATTTCGGGGCGATCATTAATTACCTTGATGATATTGCTCCCGGCAACCCGGCCATTAAAGCCGCTATTGATATTGCCCTGCACGATCTGGATGGCAAACTGCGCCAAACGCCATGCTGGCAGTTATTAGGCAGCGAGCCTGCGTTGATGCCGCCTACCAGCTACACCATTGGCATTGATACGCCCGATGTGGTGCGCCAAAAAGTACTTACCGCGCCTGATGTTAAAGTATTAAAAGTAAAATTAGGGCGGGAGAATGACAGGGAACTGATCGAAGCCATACGCTCGGTAAGTAATTTACCTTTGTATGCCGATGCCAACCAGGGCTGGACGGACAGACAACAGGCTTTGGATATGATACTTTGGCTGCATGGCCAGGGCGTACAACTGATTGAGCAACCCATGAACAAACTTGATGTGGACGGCAACGCCTGGCTTACCGAACAAAGCCCCATCCCCGTTATTGGCGACGAGGCCGTGCAGCGCCTCCCCGATGTAGCTTTGGCTGCGGGTATTTATCATGGCATCAACATCAAATTAATGAAATCAGCAGGGATGTATGAAAGCTTGCAGATCATAAAAAAAGCCCGATCACTCGGGCTCAAAATTTTGATAGGCAGTATGAGCGAAACAAGCTGTGCCACTTTAGCTGCCGCCGCCCTCGCTCCGCAATGTGACTGGGCCGATCTGGATGGGCCTTTGTTAACTACCAACAATCCGTATGTCATGCCCGGTTTAAATAACGGGCGATGGCAATTAAGCAGCCAACCGGGCCTGGGAGTAATATAGTTTTACGGCTTTTTGGTAAGCTGGCGTACCTCCTTTATCAGGCGTACCTTTAAAACAATCAGCATTACGGCTACAAATACGGCACCCAGCACCCAGCTCCAATGCTTTTGCAAATACCCCTCGTAGGCAATAAAAAGGCATACTATAATGCCTACATTGTAAAGCACGTTAAGTGCTACCTTTTTGCCCATAATTAATACACCTCAATGGTTGGGTCAATTTCGGCCTGCCATGCCAGTATACCGCCTTGCAGGTTATACAGGTTGGTAAAGCCCTGCTGCTCCAATTGCATAATGGCTGCCGCGCTGCGTTTGCCGCTGCGGCACATTACCACAACCGGTTTATCTGTATATAATTTATCAGTTTCAATTAAAATGCCGCCCAGCGGAATATGCTGCCCGCCAATGTTTGAGGTTTGATATTCAAAATCTTCCCTCACATCAATCAGTTGAAAGTCCTCGCCGCGGTCAATTTTTTCTTTTAGCTCCTGTACGGTTATCTCGTTCATGATATTTAAAATATGTTTTCAAATGTATGACTTTTCTGTAAACAGCAACCGTTTGCCCGGCCATGGGCACTTAATTCTTTACAATATGCTGTCATTATAACTAATAACTTCGCTAAACTATTGATGGTTAAACGCATCTGATGGTTTTATGCCTGCTGTTAATAATTGCTGCCGTTGCATAAATGTTTTACCGGTAACTGTAACAATAGCAACCCACGGGCGTTTTATATAAAGTTTACGTAGACACTCACATTCATGAAAAAAGTTACACGCTTCTTTTGGTTCTGTTCAGGAGCGCATATAGATACGCTTAAAAAATATCCTATTGAGCATAATAAGTATATAGGCATTGGTGCAACCATATTTTTTACCGCGCTGTTTGCCGCCCTCTCCGGCGGTTATGCCATGTATTTTGTGTTTAGCGGCAGCGCATTCGCGGTTGGCTTCGCCATATTGTTTGGCTTGCTGTGGGGTACCGCCATTTTTAATATGGACCGCTACATTGTATCAAGCATTAACAAAGAGGGCAGCACCAACCAGCAGATATTACAGGCATCGCCACGTATTTTACTGGCGATAATGATAGGCATCGTTATATCACGCCCGCTGGAGTTGAAAATATTTGATAAGGAGATCCGCGGTAAGCTCAAAACATCATACCTGAAGGGGCAGCAGCGCAAAATAGATACGTTACAAAAAACCTACCAGGGCAAATACGCCATGGAACTTGGCAAAAACGCTGAACTAAAAAAGGAAAAGGATTCGTTAGAAAGGGATATTAACCGCTCCCGCTTTCAGCTTAACCAGGAGGTTTTTGGCGATAAAACCAACCAAACATCGGGCATAACCGGCTACGGCACCTACGCCAAGCAAAAGGAAGCCGTGCTGAAAGAGAAGCAGGACAGGCTGAAAACCGTTACCGGCGATATGGCCAATATGGAAGAATACCTGAGCGCGCGCAAAAACTACGAGGGGCTGAACAGTACCAAACTATTTTCGGACAAGCAACTGGACAGCCTGGCCAACGTTGCCGGTTTCTCTGACCGTAACTGGGCGCTGGGGCAGTTATCCTATAATGAAAAAGGCGAGCGCGACCTGGATACTTACCTGGCCATATCATTCATCGGTTACCTGTTCATCCTGTTTGAGTGTTTACCGGTATTTGTTAAGCTGATGTCGCCTAAAGGGCCTTATGATGTGGCCGTGGCAAAAATTGCCGAAGCCAATGTTCACCTTGCCGAGCGTGATAAGGAACGTGATATTGCCGTTACCGATAATGTGTATGACCATCACCTTGAAACCGATGTAGACAAGCGAAAGCGCATCATCACCGGCCAATCCGAATATGACCTGGGCCGCCATAGTTATGATTAACAGCGGGCTATGGTAATGTATAGGCGCGGTAATCAATAATTTACATGTTTGTTATGTTATAAACTCGTATTTTTCGGGCCATTTATTTAACTGCACTTCATGAAAAAATTAATACTTATCGCGGTTATGTGTCTGGGTGTGTCAGCAACGTTTGGTCAGCGCGGCAAGCGCCACCGTTCGCGCCCGGTTTATAGCAGCAGCCCGGTTTATTATACCGTATCATTCCCAAACGCGGTACACCACGAAGCCGAAATTGTAATGACGCTGACCGCCGTGCCGCAAGGCCCTTTGCGTGTACGCATGAGCCGCTCATCGCCGGGCAGGTATGCCACGCACGAGTTTGGAAAAAATATTTATAACGTAAAAGCCTATACCAACAAAGGTTCTGAATTGCCTATCAAACAAATTGAGGGCGATGTGTATGAGATCCCGTCGCATCAATCCGTAGTTAACATTAGCTACACGCTTTTTGGCAACTGGGTTGATGGCACCTATGCCGGTATTGATGCCGGGCAGGCACACCTAAACATGCCCGCCTCGTTTATGTGGGCCGTTGGGTTTGACCGCCGCCCGGTAAAAATCCAGTTTATTGATCTGGATAAGCACCAGTGGAAGGTATCATCACAACTAAAATACGAGGGCAACGCCACCTATACCGCGCCAAACCTGCAGTACATGATGGATAGCCCGACTGAACTATCCGGCTATAAGCAGGCAAGTTGGGAGGTGACTAACCCAACGGGTAAAAGGCAAAAAATAAACCTGAATGTATATTCAGACGATAGCCAGCAATTTGTAAACAGCTTTTCGCAAATGGTGCAAAAAGTGGTGCTGGAAGAGCAGGCCGTTTTTGGCGAACTGCCCGATTATGATTATGGCGAATATACCTTTATCAATAACGTGCACTCCACGGTTAACGGCGATGGCATGGAACACCGTAACTCTACCATTATTACCGATCCGATTGATAAGATTGAAGGAAATGAGGTACAGGTGCTGGGCACTTTCTCGCACGAATATTTCCATAGTTGGAATGTGGAGCGCATCCGCCCCAAATCATTAGAACCGTTTGATTTTACACACGCCAACCAAAGCAGCGAATTATGGTTTGCCGAGGGCTTTACCCAATACTACGGCGAAATGCTGTTAAAGCGTGCGGGCTTTTATACAATGGACAATTACGCGCAGGTGTTAGATGGCCTGGTTAACTCCGTACTGAACACACCGGGCGCTAAAAAATATCCGCCGGTGCAGATGAGCCGCTACGCTGTTTTTGCGGACGCGGGCGTGTCTATCGACATGAATAACAACTCAAACATCTTTACCTCATACTATGTGTATGGCGGGGCTACCGCCCTGGCGCTCGATCTGCGCCTGCGCGCCGAGTTCAACCTTACATTAGATGATTACATGCGTTTTGTATGGAAAAAGTTTGGCAAAACCGAAAAACCATATACCGTGCCTATGCTGCAGTTGGCGCTGGCGCAGTTTACTAAAGAACCGGCCTTCGCGTCAGACTTTTTCAGGCAGTATATTTACGGTATCGAAAAGAATAATTACGAAGCCCTGTTAGCCAACGCCGGTTTTTTGGTACGTAAAGAGAGTGCCGATAAAGCCTGGGCAGGCAGGTTGGCCTCGGCCAATGGGCGCAATAAATCAGGCCAGGCACATGCCTCATACGCTGCGGATGGGGTGTTAATTGCTATACCAACCGTACAAAACACACCTTGGTACAAAGCAGGGCTTGATGCCGGCGATGTGGTACTAACTGTTGACGGGCAGGCCGTAAAAGCCTGGGATGATATTGAAAAGATCATCAACACCAAAAAGCCCGGCGACAAGCTGGCGGTAAAATACCGCAACCGTGCCGGCCAGCACGAGGCCAATGTAACGTTAGAGGCCAGTCCGTATTTTGAGGTAGTAACCTTTGAAAAGGCAGGCAAAACGCTTACTAAGGAGCAGGAAACATTCAGGAATAACTGGTTACAATCAAAAGTAAAATAACAACATGATAAAGAAATTTTTAGTAGCAGGGTTGCTGCTTACCGCAACGGCCGGTACCTACGCGCAGGATGTGAACAAACTCATAGTTCAGGAAGATGTAGGTAAGATCATCAAAACCCTATCAGCAGATGATATGCAGGGGCGCGGCAGCTTTACGCCGGGTATTGACAAGGCCGCCAAGTTTATTGAGGGCGAGTTTAAAAAAGCAGGCCTTAAACCCCTTACCGGCGAAAAGGATTTCCGCCAGTCGTTCAGTGTAATACGCTCAACCCCGGTAAGTATACAGGTAAACATTAACGGCAAACCGGTGATTACCGAAAACGCCTTTGCTATGGCAGGCGCATCATTTAAATGGACTGCCGCCAGCGGTGCTGAGGTTGTAACATTGGCTGCCGGGCAGGATTTTCGTACCGAATACCGCAAGTACATGGCATCGGACAAGAACATGCTTATTTTGGTTGATCCATCATTCGCAGATATTTTTGGCAGGCTGCGTGGCCGTGCCATGGGCGGCAATGTTAGCCTGAAGGTTGACAGTGCCAAGTCATTGGTTTTTGTGCTGGGCAAGTTTGATAATACATCAAACTACGAAGTAAATTACGAGGTAAAGAACGAGCCTGCGCCGCTGTTTAACGTAGCAGGTATGATCAAGGGAAAAACCAAACCCGAGGAGTACGTGGTTTTCTCAGGCCATTACGATCACCTGGGCATCATTAAACCAACTGACAAGGATAGCATTGCCAACGGCGCTGATGATGACGCGTCGGGTACAACAGCGGTTATCGCATTAGCTAAATACTATAAAAAACTAAACAACAATGCCCGTACCCTGATCTTTGTAGCCTTTACGGCCGAGGAAATCGGCGGCTACGGTTCGCAATATTTCTCAAATAAGGTTGACCCGGATAAAACGGTAGCCATGTTTAATATTGAGATGATTGGCAAGGCATCAAAATTCGGCACCAACTCGGCATTTATTACGGGTTATGAGCGGTCGGATTTTGGCACCATCCTGCAAAAAAACCTGGAGGGTACCGCATTTAAGTTCCATCCTGACCCATACCCAGAGCAGCAGTTGTTTTACCGCAGCGACAACGCCACATTGGCAAGGCATGGCGTACCGGCACACACCATCTCAACCGATCAGATTGATATTGATAAGCTGTATCACACGGTGAAGGATGAATACAGCTCGTTGGATGTAAACAACATTACCTCAACCATACGTGCCATCGCCCTTAGCTCGCGCAGTATTGTAGCCGGCAAGGATACACCTACCCGCATCCCTAAAATGGACGATTAATATTATATCGACCTTATTTTTCAGACACTATTTCGGCCTGCTGTTTTTTCGGCAGGCTTTTTAGTATCAGTTCATACGAGTGGTCAATCATCTGGTGGATTTGTTTTATGGTGAGGCTGCCATCCATCTGCACGGTGTTCCAGTGTGTTTTGTTCATGTGGTAACCGGGCTGTACTTCGGGGTGCTGTTCGCGCAGTTCAACGGCCAGTTCTGGGTCGCACTTGGCGTTAAAGCTGTTACCGTCAATACCGGCTAATAAAAATATTTTGCCGCCTATCTTAAATACCAGCGTGTCATCGCCAAACGGAAAACTTTCGTCGGCAGCGGGTTTGGTAAGGCAGTAGTCGCGCAGTTCTTCAATATTCATGGCAAAAGGTATTTTATACTGATTGTCAAAAATACCTTTTTAGGTTTCAATTGTTAAACGGATAATTATTATTGTAACTATGAATCTGTCAGCCCTTACATATACCGTTACCGAACGTTTTTTGCGTTATGTAACTATCGATACCCAGTCGGACCCGGAATCGCCCACCTGCCCATCAACCGAAAAGCAAAAGGATCTGGGCCGGGTGCTCGTTGCCGAATTGCTTGAAATTGGCCTAACCGATGCCCATATAGACGAGTATGGTTATGTTTATGCCACCATCCCCTCGAATACGGATAAGGATGTGCCGGTGATCTGTTTTTGCTCGCACATGGATACCGCGCCCGATTGCAGCGGAACAGGGGTAAAGCCGATAGTACATCAAAATTATACCGGTGCTGACATTGTATTGCCCGATGATGATACGCAGGTGATTCGCCTGGCTGATCATACTGACCTGAAAAACCAATTGGGTAATGATGTGATCACCGCCAGCGGCAATACCCTGTTGGGTGCCGATAACAAGGCTGGTGTGGCCGAGATAATGGATGCCTGTTACCAGTTGATGAATAACCCGCAGATCAAACACGGCACCATTAAAATACTGTTTACACCTGATGAGGAAATTGGCCGTGGGGTAGATAAGGCAGATATTGAAAAGGTAGGAGCCTATGCCGCCTACACCATGGATGGTGAAAGCGCGGGTAACCTGGAGAACGAAACCTTCTCGGCCGATGGTGCTAAGCTAACCATTAACGGCGTGAGCGCACACCCCGGTTTTGCCAAAGGCAAAATGGAAAGCGCCATCAAAATAACCGGTGAGATAATTGCCGCCCTTCCTTTCGAGCTTTCGCCGGAGGGCACGGAGGAGATGGAGGGATTTATTCACCCGGTAGGCATACAGGGCCATGTGGAAACCGCTACCATTGAATTTATACTACGTGATTTTGATGAGGAGAAGCTACATGCCCATGCCGAAACATTAAAGCGGATTGCCGATGAGGTTTTAGAAAAATACCCGGCATCATCCTACTCCCTTAAAATAACCGAACAATACCGCAACATGAAGGCGGTGCTGGATCAGCATCCTGAAATAACGGAATACGGGCTGGAGGCTATTCGCCGTGCGGGCATGGAAGCCAAACTTTGCAGTATCCGCGGTGGTACGGATGGTTCGCGGCTGTCGTTTATGGGTTTGCCCTGCCCAAATATTTTCGCGGGTGAGCATGCATTCCATAGCAAACAGGAGTGGGTATCGGTACAGGATATGCAAAAAGCGGTTGATACCATTTTGCACCTTTGCGCCATCTGGGAAGAAAAAGCCTAATACGTTAATCATGGCCGATGATGCTCAGCGTACCCCTCGAAAGATCATCCATATTGATATGGATGCCTTTTACGCGTCGGTTGAGCAGCGTGATCACCCGGAGTATCGCGGCAAGGCCTTGGTAGTAGGTGGCCTGCCCGAAGGGCGGGGCGGCGTGGTGGCCACGGCAAGCTACGAGGCGCGCAAGTTTGGTGTACGCTCGGCCATGCCATCAAAACAGGCGCTGCAATTGTGTCCTCATGCTATTTTTGTGCGGCCACGGTTCGCGGCATATAAGGAGGTATCGCAAAAGATAAGGGAGATATTTCGCAGGTATACTGATTTGATCGAACCATTGTCGCTTGATGAAGCATACCTCGACGTAACCACCGATAAACTGCAGGTCGGCTCGGCCATTGAGATAGCCAAACAAATTAAGGACGCTATTAAAACCGAATTGCAGCTAACCGCTTCGGCAGGGGTATCAATCAATAAGTTCGTGGCTAAAATAGCATCGGACATGAATAAGCCCGATGGGCTCACCTTTATCGGCCCCTCGCAAATAGCGGCCTTTATGGAAAAACTGCCGGTAGAGAAATTCTTTGGCGTGGGTAAAGTAACGGCCACTAAAATGAAGAATATGGGCCTGCATACCGGTGCCGACCTGAAACGGCTTACCGAAGATGAAATGACCAAAGCCTTTGGCAAGGCCGGGCGGTTTTATTACCAGATAGTACGCGGTATTGATAACCGGGCGGTACAGCCGCACCGCGAAACCAAATCAGTAGGCGCTGAAGATACCTTTGCTTATGACCTTACCCAATTAGATGAAATGAACCCCGAGCTTGACCGCATTGCCGAAACCGTAGCCACCCGCCTGGAACGATACGAGCTTAAAGGCCGCACGGTAACGCTCAAGGTAAAATATCACGATTTCAGGCAGATCACCCGTAATCAATCGGTTATTACGCCCGTTTACAGCGCTAACGAGATCGCGCAGATCGCTAAACAATTGTTAGCCGTAGCTGCTACTGATGATATGAAGGTACGCCTGTTAGGTATCTCGGTATCAAACTTTGGCGAACCGCAGCGCAAAGCCGATCCGCATACCGATCAATTACGATTATTTTGACTATTGGTGTTTCTTTTCTCCGGCAAATAACTTTTCACCCGCTTTTATTTTTACCGCCAATTTATTCTCCAACGGCGGTACCGGGCATCGGTAGCCATCGCTGTAAGCACAATACGGGTTATAAGCCTTGTTAAAATCGATACTTATGCTGCCATCCTTAATATCATTAGCATTCAAATCAATATAACGCCCGCCCGGGTAAGTATCAGCACCGTTGGTTTGATCGGTAAACGGCAAAAAAAGGTAATCCTTATATTGCGGCATGGCAGCAAGCGCGGGGCTCTTAAATAAAGTAAGTTGCAAAGCCTTGCCTTTAAGCGTAAATGTAAGTTTAGCAAAGCGTACATACTCCTTGCTTGAGCCATCAAATGTAGTGAGGTTAATAAGTGGCTGATTTTGTAGCAGCTCCACTTTGGCCATTACGCTGCAGGTGCTGTCGGCATCAAAAAAGCGCAGGTTAGGCAGGTCGTCCTTTTTTAACGGCGAGCGTTGCTCGGCCAAAAAATCGTCCATGTACTTTTGCCGGTGGGCGGCTATCAGCTCTTTAAAGGTTTGCGCATAATTGTTAACTGCCGTTATCAGCAGTACAGCCACTAAAAATATCCTCTTCATTATTATTTAAGCTTTTGCACCATTTCAAAATATTTAACCTGCTTTTTAACAGTCGGGCGCTCGTTATAAGCCAAATAATAAACATAAGCCTTATTTTGGTCAACTCCCGGCATTATGGCAGGCAGGGCTTTGCGTATGGCCAGGTTCTCGGCCTTTAAAGCGGCGGTATCCTTCAGGTTTATTTTTGATTGATAGCATATCTGCGGAAAGCTGCCTTCGGGTGTAGTTTTGTTAAACACGCCAAAAATTTGCGGCCTGGTGGTTACGGCTGTAATGGCATACGGAAACGGATAACGCTTATTAGCATCATTACCTACAGCGGCATATATCTCTGCCATAGGCTGTTCAGACGTGTATTGCCATATTTGGCTTGGGTGCAGGCAACTCATGGTAAGCGCAAGTGTATTAAGCGCCTCTACTATCTGCCCTTGGGCATAGCTATCTTTGGCATAGCTGTAAAGCTGCGGCGCGGTTTTATTATTAATAGTATAAGGCCCCACATCAATCTTACACAACTTCCACCCGTAAACGTAATTAGCATACATAATGGTTACCAGCTCCTTATTAGGGCCTTTGGCGGGCGATAAAAATGCGATATACATCTCTTCGGCAAATGCCGGATAGTTCAATTCGTAAGCCTCTACACCATTTTTATTAGCGATGATGGTATCACGGTCGTTATACTTATTAACAACATAATACTCGTTCATAATAGCGTAACTGGTATCTGCCTTTAAACGATTGGCCACCAGCTCTATCTCCCTCTTGGTTGACGGATCATCCAGCAACTCTTTAGACAGCATGTTCTCCAGCGTTTGCTTATCATCCTTTCGCATGGCTTTGATAAGTTCATCGTTCAGCTCATCAAAACGCTCTTTATCCGAGGCCGGTATCTGTTCGTTTTTCCAATATCCGGGTTCCTTTTTTTTGCAGCTTTGAGTAAGCATGGCAAGCGCCAGCAGCGCGATGATCAATCGTGATGGTTTAAGCAATAATAGGGGTTTCATAACAGGGATAAATATACAAAATCAAAACACTGCGCTTATTTGTATTATTAAAAATAACGTATTGATAGCTACCTGAAAAATACGTACATTTAATCTACCGGTTATAAATTCCAATTTAGGCGAAGGAGGTGTAGTGATGAGGTCGCTTGTTTTATTTGTTGTTTTATTATTTTCGGTTGCGGTGCATGGGCAAGGCAAACAGGCATCATTTTGCTTCGATTTTTATGGCAACACCTTTTGTGCCGAGGCTGATACATCACTAAACGGCAACATCCCGCAAGAAATATCAACACAGAACATTAAAGATTTTTATACCGGCATTACCGCACTGAATTATAAACCCCTGGTAGCCGCCATGCAGGCCTATCGTAATGAGCATAAGCTAAACGACTGGCTTTACTACCAACTGGTACGAAAAACCGCCGAACAGCTTAGCCCTAAAAATACCAACTATGGCAGGTATACCTTATACAAATGGTATTTGCTTACCGCCTCCGGGTTTGATGCAAGGCTGGCCATTACGCCCGGCAATCGTATTATTTTTTATGTGTACAACAATGAGGATATAGCTGATATTCCATTTTTTATGGTAGATGGCAAAAAATACATGTGCCTTAATTACCATGATTACGCCCATGCTGATCTGCATCAGGATGCGCCGCTGCCTGTACAGTTAAAAGTACCGGGGGCAACACATGCGTTCTCATACCTGGTAACCAGGCTGCCCGATTTTAAGCCCGAAAGCTATGTTGCCAAACAAATACAATTTAAATACGGCAAAACCACCTATCACTTTGATGTTAAACTCAATAGCGAGGTCAAAAATATTTTCGCCAACTATCCCGGGGTTGATTTCAGCTACTATTTTAACATTCCGCTCAGCAAAGAAACCTATGGCTCGCTGATACCCGCACTGCGTAAAAATGTAAAAGGCATGTCGCAAAAAAAGGGGATCGATTACCTGATGCGCTTTACCCGTTACGCGTTTTTGTATGAAGATGACGAGCAGAATTTTGGTAAGGAAAAACGCATGTCGCCCGAGGAAACCCTTTTTTCAGAATATAGTGATTGCGACGACCGCGCCGCCCTGTTTTTTTACCTCGTGAAGGAGATCTATGATCTGCCGATGATCGCCATGCTGTACCCAACCCACATCACCATAGCCGTACAGTTTGATAAGCCGGTGGGCAAACCCATAGTTTACGAAGGCCGCTCGTATTCGGTATGCGAGCCTACCCTGCAACCCGAGGATCTGAAGATAGGGCAGCTATCATCAAAGCTTAAAAAACAGGCCTACCAGGTGGTGTACAGCTACACACCATCAAATTCTATCCGCTAAGTGTTATAATGATGCTTACCTTTACCCCCGATGCTCGAAATACTTTATCAGGACGAATACCTGGTGGCTATAAACAAACCGCACGGTTTGCTGGTACACCGCTCATCCATCGCTAATGATGCCAGCGAGTTTGCCCTGCAAATACTGCGCGATCAATTAGGCCAAAAGGTATACCCCGCCCACCGCATTGACCGCAAAACGGGTGGCCTGCTCCTCTTCGCGCTTGATAAGGATACTGAGATAGCCATGCAAAAGCAGTTTGCCAATAACCAGGTAAGCAAAACCTACCTTGCGCTGGTACGTGGCTACGCACCTGATGCGGGTGAGATAGACTATGCGCTGCGCAAGGAGAACGGCACACTGCAGGATGCTTTTACCGCCTACACCACCCTGCAACGTGCAGAGTTGGATATACCTTTGGGCAAACACCAAACATCGCGGTATTCGCTGCTTGAAGTAAAGCCACGCACCGGCCGTATGCACCAGATACGCAAACACCTGGCGCATATATTTTACCCTATTATTGGCGACCGCACCCATGGCTGCAACAAGCAAAATAAATTGTTTAAAGAGCGCTGGGCTATTGAAACCATGTTTTTGCATGCGGCAAATGTATCATTTACGCATCCTGTTACTAATAAGGCTATTAGCATTAATGCCGGTTTACAACCCGAGTTTAAAGAGGTATTAAAACTAATGGCAATGGATTTTAATTTTTAGTTAAGCTATTTTGCCATACGGCAAACAGTAAGTGCTTCTGGTGGTTATAAATACTCTGTATAAAGTTTTAGCAAATACAACACCAAATGAAAGTAGCACTCACCCCACAATTGCTTGGCGATCTGATAGAAAAAGGGTTTACCTATATGCTGGCAAGCGAGGTTTATGAACCCGATGCCGACCGTAACGCCCCAATTGTATTAAAGCCAATTAAAACCACTCCCATTTTACAGCAATTGCCCGATGGCTACCAAACCTATTACCGCATAACCCGCGAGCCTATGCAGATGTGCTGCGGCATTAGCGGAACACAAATATTGGTGGATTACGAGGTAGGGATATACGATGAACCATCCGATACTGAAGATGTGTATAACGACAGTTATTTTAGGATGAGTGAGGGTTTTTTTAGACAGGTGCTTGACAGCCTGGAGGATTATGCCGTGTTTACAACAGATAATTTGGGTAATGTTAACAGTTGGAACACAGGCGCGCAAAAAGTTTTAGGCTATACCGAGAATGAGGTATTGGGTTACAGCGCGTCAATATTTTTTACTACTGAGGATGTTGCCCGTAGTATGCCCGCAGTGGAACTGGGTACGGCATTAAGAGAGGGCCGGGCCATTGACGAGCGCAACCATGTACGCAAGGATGGCTCAAAGTTTTGGGGCACCGGCCTGGTGTTCCCTTTATATGATGAAGCACACAAGCATCGTGGCTTCACAAAGATCATGCGAAATTTACGCGAAGAAAAGGAATCACGCGAAAGCGGAGAGATTTAAATAAGTTAACTGATTTGAAATTATTTTTCAGCAGGTGAAACTTCACCATATCTTGCTACGTATAAGTTTCAAAATTCTGTTTACTAAGCATATACAGGTATTCAAACTATTGTTACTATCTACACTTTTTTGTGTTAAAGTTGCCCCGGGCGTTCAACTTTTTACAAAAAAATGTATCATTTATTTGCAATTTTAAAATGAATGGATAGATTTGTAGTTAACAATAGACATATTGTATAATTTAATAAACAGTTTGTTGTACCCCTATTCAACAAGATAAAAGGATTAAATGAAGAAATTTACTATTGCTATCGCATTGTTCATCAGTGTACTAAGTGTTCAGGCTCAAACAAAAACCGCTACCGCTAACACTGCTGAAAATGCAGGTGATGAACAGGAAAGCTTAGCTAAAACATACCTTTCGCAAATTATGGGTGTTGCATTATCAGCAACCTCAAACCTTAAACTTTTTGAAGTAGTACATGATTGGATAGGCACTCCGTACCGTTTTGGCGGCAGCAGCCGCAAAGGCATTGATTGCTCAGGCTTTACCAAAGAGGTGTACAGCAAGGTGTTTAACCTTACCATCAAACGTAACTCACGCGATATATTCAGCATGGTGAGCCCTGTTCGCCGTAATGAGTTAAAAGAAGGCGATCTGGTTTTCTTTAAAATTCGCAGCCGCCGTATATCACACGTTGGTGTTTATTTAGGCGGAGGCCGCTTTGCCCACGCTTCATCAAAAGGTGTTGCCATTTCAAACCTTGAAGATCGTTACTACAGCCGTTATTTTTACAAAGGCGGCCGTTTAACAGCCGAGTATCAGGATGAGCTTGAAATTCCGTTAGAAGAAGAAACTAATTAAAAACTTATTTATACTAAATGCCAGATCCTTTCGTAACTACGGAAGGATTTTTTTTTGCCATGTACCGTAACCTTCTCCTTTACTTATTTATATTGCTGATTATTGCAGGGTGTATGCCTGCGGATAACCGTTCGGCTAACCACCAGAGCACCTTGCCTGAACAAGATACCTCAGAACAAGTGGTAATACCCCCCGGTGATACCATCAGCATTGCCGCGGTTGGCGATATTATGCTGGGCACTTCATATCCTGACAGATCAACCCTGCCCCGCGACAGCGGAAAAAATAGCTTTAAACCTGTATTGGCACACTTGCAGGATGCTGATATAACATTTGGCAACCTTGAAGGGGTATTGTTAGATACCGGTGCCGCAGCCGATTTTAAATTACACCAGCGCAGCAAAGCCTACCTTTTCAGGATGCCGGAGAGCTATGGCGGCTTACTTAAAGAAGCGGGTTTTGACCTGATCAGCCTGGGTAACAATCACTCTAATGATTTTGGGCCGGCCGGGCGTAAAAGCACCATGCGGATACTGGATTCATTGCAGATAGCAAACGCGGGCCTGCGCAGCAAACCAACCGCCATATTAAAAGTAAAGGATATAACTGTAGGTTTTTGCGCTTTCTCCCCTAACAGCCAAACCTTATCGCTGCTTGACCTGCCCAATGCGGCAAAGATCATCAGCGAGTTAAAGCAGCAAACAGATATTGTGATCGTATCCTTTCACGGCGGCGGCGAGGGTACCGAATTTGAACATGTAACCCGTAAAAACGAAAGCTATAAGGGCGAGAACCGAGGCGATGTTTACGCTTTTGCCCATAACGCCATTGATGCCGGTGCCGATGTGGTTTTAGGCCATGGTCCGCATCTTACCCGCGCAGTGGAGTTGTATAATAAACGCTTTATTGCCTACAGCATGGGCAACTTTTGCACCTATCGCGGTGTAAATACCACCGGTTTGTGCGGGCTTGCACCGCTCCTCAAATTAAAAATAAATAAAAAGGGCGAGTTTGCCTGCGCGCAAATTATCGCTACCAGGCAAATCTATCCCAAAGGTATTCATATTGATACCGCAAACCGGGTTATTAAACGCATTAAAGCATTATCAGCATCTGATTTTCCGGAATCTAACCTGAACATAAGTAATAACGGGGCAATAACCCTGTCGCGTTAAACTGCCTTATCAGCCGTATTGCGTACCAGGCCAACTCCTGTAAAAAAGAAAATGATACCAATAACGCCAACTACTACAAGGGTGGTCATTTCGGCGCTTTTTTGTATAATACCAACACCGGTATAAATTAAACCAACAATACCTAATACGGTAAGTATGGTTCCAAATGTGCGTTTTAAGTTCATGGTTGTTTTTAGTGTTTTGCTTTAATAAAACAAATTGCACACCAATATTTAATTCTATCTTTATTTAAACCTTTAATCTTCAATTATGGATGTTTCTATATCATTAGCCGTTGTTTTTATATTGTTGCTTATTGTATTGTTCAGTTCATTTGTGACCGTAAAACAGGGCACTATAGCTGTAGTTACCATATTTGGCAAATACCGCCGTATACTTACGCCGGGCCTTAATTTTAAGATACCGCTTATTGAGCTGATACAATCGCGCATCTCGATACAAAACCGCTCGGTTGAGCTGGAGTTTCAGGCCGTAACTTACGATCAGGCTAATGTATATTTTAAGGCAATGCTGCTATACTCCGTATTAGATCAGCAGGAAGAAACCATCAAAAACGTGGCCTTTAAGTTTGTTGACGAGCGTAACCTGATGCAGGCGTTGGTGCGCACCGTTGAAGGCTCTATACGCGCCTTTGTAGCCACCAAACGCCAGGCAGATGTACTGATACTGCGCCGCGACATTGTAGAGCACGTAAAAGAGCAACTGGATAACATTCTTGAAGGCTGGGGCTATCACCTGCAGGACCTGCAATTAAACGATATTACCTTTGATGACATCATCATGAAATCAATGAGCCAGGTAGTGGCATCAAACAACCTGAAAGCCGCTGCCGAGAATGAAGGCCAGGCACTGCTGATCACCAAAACCAAGGCTGCCGAAGCTGAGGGTAATGCCATCAAGATCTCCGCCGAGGCCGAGCGCCAGGCGGCGCAGCTACGCGGACAGGGTATAGCCCTCTTTCGCGAAGAGGTAGCTAAGGGTATGACGGTGGCCGCCAAAGAAATGCAGGAAGCCAATATGGATACCTCGGTGATATTGTTTACTATGTGGACAGAATCCATCAAACACTTTGGCGAGAACTCAAAGGGCAACGTTATCTTTCTTGATGGATCGGTAGATGGTATGCAGCGTACCATGAAAGAAACAATGGGGTTAAACCTTTTAAAGAGCGATCAGGTCAAAAAGTAAAAAACTTTTTGACTGTATGGTATCAATATTTTTGAGATTGACATTGGTGGCTGTGCTTTGTACCATCACTAACAGCTTTGCACAACAAGGCTACAAAACACTTACCGTTAATGATTTTCAGGGCACGCCGCGCCGCAGCAACTTTGCCGCGGTAGCTTATACTAATTGCAGTATAAGCTATAATTACAGTGTAAAACGCATAAAAGGTGTATTCAGGATTGATTTTGAGGTGGGTATGGTTATGAACCGGGACAGATCATGGCTTGACCGCACCCGCGTTAAAACACCCGAAATGCTGGCCGAGGTATTACGGCATGAACAGGGCCATTACGATATTGCCTACCTGCAGCAGCAGGAAGTTTTGCGAACCTTTAACCGCACACAGTTCGGGCGCGATTACAGTATGGTGATAGCCGATATTTTTAACCGCATTGATGCCAAATACCAGCAGATGAACAAGGATTATGAGGATGATACCAACCATATGCAAAACCGCGCCCAACAAGCCGTTTGGGACAGGTACCTGCAAAAAAAGGTAAGTAATATGCCGCCGCTTACGGCAGCGATGTAAATAAAAAGCGCTGCCATTAATGGCAGCGCTTTTTTGGGGTAATGATTTTTAATACAACAAATGATCGTACGGATACCTGGCTGTATGTATAGCCTTTACCTTATCGTACAATAACTGGCGGAACTCGTCGATATTTTCACGCTTGGCGGCGGATATAAATATGGCCGGGCTGTTGTGACGGGCCATCCAGCTTTGCTTAAAATCTTCAAGCGTTAGCGGTTTCAGTTCCTCGCCTTCAAAGGTTTCCGCAGGCTGGTAAGCGTCAATTTTATTGAATACGGTGATGTTATCCTTATCCACCGCGCCCAGATCCTTCAGCGTTTCATTAACCGTACGTATCTGGTCCTCAAAGTTAGGGTGCGATATATCAACCACATGGATCAGTATATCGGCCTCGCGTACTTCGTCCAGGGTTGATTTAAAGCACTCTACCAAATGGTGAGGCAGCTTGCGGATAAACCCAACCGTGTCTGACAGCAGAAACGGCGCATTCTCTATCACTACTTTGCGCACCGTTGTATCCAGTGTGGCAAACAGCTTATTCTCAGCAAAAACATCCGATTTTGAAAGCATGTTCATAATGGTTGATTTACCTACGTTGGTATAACCCACCAATGCCGCGCGCACCAGTTGGTGGCGGTTTTTGCGCTGCGTTTCGTTTTGGCGATCAATATCCTTCAGCTTTTCCTTTAACAGCGATATTTTGTTCAGGATCAGCCTGCGGTCGGTTTCTATCTGCGACTCGCCCGGGCCGCGCATACCAATACCACCCTTTTGGCGCTCAAGGTGAGTCCATAAACGGGTAAGGCGGGGCAGCATGTATTGCAACTGTGCCAGCTCAACCTGGGTTTTTGCCTGCGCGGTTTGGGCACGGCCTGCAAAAATATCGAGGATAAGGTTGTTACGGTCAAGTATCTTCACCTTCAGCTCGTTCTCAATATTACGCAATTGCGATGGCGACAGCTCATCATCAAATACAACAATATCAATTTCTTCGGCTATTACATATTCCTTTATTTCTTCGAGCTTACCGGTACCTACATAGGTAGCACGCTCAGGGCGCGAGAGTTTTTGGGTGAAATGCTTAACGGTTTTTCCGCCTGCGGTTTCCACTAAAAACTCCAGCTCTTCCAAATATTCTTTTTCCAGTTCTTCGGTTTCGTCGGCAGTAATTACGCCAACCAAAATCGCTTTTTCCTGCTTCACAGCAGTATCATAATACTTTTGTTTCATTCAATAAAATGATTAACAATCAAAATGCCAAGTTACTAAAAGGCATTGTTTTACTCATGCACATGCCAAAATAACATACGGCAATACATTAATAGGGCATTAACCCGGCAATAATGATCAAGTAGTAAAAATAAGATTAATTAACATACTCCGGTCCGGCTATCGGGCAATAGCTTTACCTGGGAACCAAAGCATTAAGCAAATACGGTAGTAATTTCCATGATGATACAAAGGTAATAAATTTTTACAAGATGAGATTATGCCGTTTGGTAGATTATAATAAGCAACTCATTGCGAGGTACGAAGCGATCCCTTTAATCAAATCCAACAAGTCGCTTTAGAGATTGCTTCGTACCTCGCAATGACGTAATGAGAAATGCAAAGCAATAATCAACCCACCCTTTTTGAATACGCCCTCAACCCAACAAAGCCGGCCAACGCGGCAACAACCGACGCGGTAAGGATTGCGAACTTAGCACTGCTTTGCAACCCGGGCTCACTGAATGATAGCAGGGAGATAAATATCGACATGGTAAAACCAATACCGGCAAGCGTACCAATGCCGAGAAGGTGCGCCCAATTAATACCTTCGGGCAATTTGCTGAGCTTGGTTTTAACGGCGGCAAACGTCATTAAAAATATACCCAAAGGCTTGCCAACCACCAGGCCGAATATTATGCCTAAACCAAGCGGGGTTAACAAACTGCCAAGCATCCCTGGCTCATAGGTAATATTGGTATTGGCTAAAGCAAATAAAGGCAGTATTATAAAATTGACCGGCACTGATAGCTTATGTTCCATTTCAGTTAACGGAGAATAGCCTGACTTGGTTTTTACCGGAACCGCAAAGGCCGTTAACACCCCGGCCACCGTAGCATGAATGCCCGAGTGATGAATAAAGTACCACATAAACATGCCGGGCACCAGGTAAAACCAGGCGTTTTTAAGATCGAAATAATTAAACACTAAAGCCAGGGCGAAAAAAGCCAGGGCATAAAACAAATAGTTTATTTCCAATCCATGCGTATAAAACAAGGCGATCACCACAATAGCCCCAAGATCATCAACAATGGCCAAGGCTGTTAAAAACACCTTTGCTCCAACCGGAATAAACTTTCGCAATACATTTAATATGGCTATAGCGAAAGCAATATCGGTAGCCATGGGTATTCCCCAGCCTGCGGAAGTGCTGCTGGCGTTATAATTAAATATAAAATAGATCAACGCCGGGAATAGCATCCCACCTATAGCACTCAACACAGGCAGCGCCGCCTTTTTTACTTCAGAGAGTTCTCCCTCAACCATCTCCCGTTTGATCTCTAACCCCGCCATCAGGAAGAATATGGCCATCAGTGCATCATTGATGAATGAAGCCACGGTAAATTCAGGCCCAAGCGCATCGCCCGCGACTCTGGTGCCAAGCAAACCGGCAAAAGCATCATTAACAGGCGAGTTAGCCAAAACAAGCGAAAGCACTACACAGCTTAACAGCAATATACCGCCCGCCGATGGATGCTCAATAAACTCTACCGCTTTCTTTAATCGTCTGAATTTCGCCATACGGCGAATATACTTAAACAACCACTACCAGACAGTCTAATCCTCCTGTATCACCGATAAGATATTTCCCGCCGGATCAGTAAACCAGGCAATGGTAGGGCCGTTGCCGCGCATAATATTATCATCGTCCGTTTTAAGCTCGGGCATGTTATAGCTTTCAAATTGTACTCCTTTTTCCTTCAACTCTTTAACGGTATCCTCTATACTGCTCACCGTAAAATTGAGTACGGTAAAAGTGGCCGGCTGATGGTTTGGCTTAGGGTATATAATAGCCGAGCCACCGCCCGGTAATTTTATATCGAGCACACCCATTTCATTTAAATTTACTTCTAAACCCAGCGTGGTACCGTAAAACTCTTTGGCCTTTTCTATATTGTTTACAGAAAAGCCTGCAAATGCACTATTTGGTTTAAACATGGTATTTATTTTTAGCTTATGTACAACAAACTGTTTGCCAGTAAGCAATTTATATAGGGTGCAAACAGGACATATAAAGGCGGTGTATCCGCCTGATTTTTCGCTTTGCCGCCACTAAACAACAATATATGCCCGTTTAAAGTTTAATAAGCAACACAGGAAGTGTAAATTGGCATCATCAACAAGCAAAAACCAACAGTATGCAAACCCAGCTATTAGGCAACGCAAAACAGGTAACCACGCAAAACGATCATATTATTATACAAACGGCCGAAGCAACGGCCAAAATATGGGTGTATGCCCCGGCTATCATCCGGGTAAATATTACGCAGACACCTGATAAGCCCGATGCCTCATTCGCGGTGATACAGCAGCCGGAAACCGGCATCAAATTTACTGAGGCTGATAATGAGCTCACCATTACTACCGGCCAACTGATACTCAAAGTAAATAAAACTCCGCTACGATTTAGTTTTTACACAGCCGAAGGCAAGGTGTTGAGTGAGGACGATGCCCGCTTTGGCGTTAACTGGCAAAACGAACGGGTGGTTAATTACCGTAAACTTTACGCTGATGAAAAGTTTATAGGCCTGGGCGAAAAAACAGGCGACCTTAACCGCCGCGGTACACATTACGTTAATTGGAATACCGATGCCTCAAAACATACCATTTACACCGATCCGCTTTATAAAACTTTCCCGTTCTTTATCGGGCTGCATAGCGGGTTAACGTATGGTTTATTCTTTGACAATACACACAAAAGCTATTTCGACTTCGGTGCTACTACTGATGATGAAATGAGCTGGTTTGGTGCAGATGGCGGCGACATGAACTATTATTTTTTCGGGGCGCAGGGTGTAGCCGATATTATTAAAGATTATACCTGGCTTACCGGGCGTATGGAAATGCCGCCGCTGTGGAGCATTGGCTACCAGCAATGCCGCTACAGCTACATGAGTGCTGATGAAGTACTTAGCATCGCCCAAAAGTTCAGGGAGCATAATATACCTGCCGACGTAATTTATTGCGATATAGATTACATGGACAATTACAAGATATTCACCTGGAATGACGAAGCTTTTCCTGACCCTAAAGGGATGATAGATAAATTGAAAGCACTCGATTTTCGCACGGTTTGTATTGTTGACCCGGGCATTAAAGTTGAGGAGGGGTATAAACAATATGACGAAGGTGTCGCCAAAAACTATTTTGCCACATATACCAATGGCGACAATTACATAGCCAGCGTATGGCCGGGCCGCTGCCACTTCCCTAACTTTTTTGATGACGAGGTGAAAGAGTGGTGGGGTGCAGCCTTTACGGCACTTACCGAACCGGGCGTAGAGGGTTTTTGGAACGACATGAACGAGCCTGCCGCCTGGGGACAAAACATCCCCTACCTGGTAAAATTCGGCGACCGGTACATGGCCGAGGTACGCAACGCCTACGGTATGGAAATGACCAAAGCTACTTATAATGGTACGCGTCAAATATTAGGCAACAAACGCCCATTTATGCTTACCCGTGCGGCTTATTGCGGCACACAACGCTTTTCGGCGGTGTGGACGGGTGATAACACCGCTACTGATGAGCACATGCTTTACGGGCAGCGCCTGGTGAACAGCCTCGGCTTGGTGGGCATGTCATTCACCGGGGTTGATATTGGGGGCTATACCGGCAACCCTACCCCTGAACTGATGCTGCGCTGGAACTCGCTGGGTGTTTACATCCCGATGTACCGTAACCATGCTGAAATAGGTACTGCCATGCGCGAACCATGGGAATGGGGCCAGGAAAATATGGCCATCATCCGTAAGGATATTGAGCTGCGTTACCGGTTACTGCCTTATATTTATTCCGGTTTTTATGAATCCTCACAAAACGGATTACCCTTGAGCCGTACTTTAGCGATTGATTATACGCCGGATGAAAATGTGTTTGATGTTCGCTATCAAAACCAGTTTCTGTTTGGCAATTCCCTATTAGTGGCACCGGTTGAAAGCACCAAACTTACCGCCGAAGTTTACTTACCTGAGGGCGAGTGGTACCGCTTTGGTAATGATAAGGCATATGAGGGAGGCATGGCGCACACCGTACCTGCGCCGTTAAATGATCTGCCGGTATTTGTAAAGGGCGGAGGCATCATCCCGATGCAAAGTGTTATTCAAAGCACCAATGAAGCGGGCGACGGTATACTTTACCTGCACATCTGGAAAGGCATACAAGATTCAACCTTTATTTACTATGAGGATGACGGCGTAACGTATGATAACGAGCGCGGCATCTTTCATAAAAGAGAGATCAGCTACCATGCTGAAAGTAATACCGTAATGCTTGCCGTAGCAGAGGGCAGTTACACCTCAAAATTCAATACATTAAAACTGATATCGCATGGCTTTGATAAATCTATAAAAGAGAAAGAGGCGCTTTATCATTCCGGTGTGATAGAGATCAGCCTGTAAGCAATATCAACACATAAAAAAAACGAAAGGCCCTGCAACTTGTGGTTACAGGGCCTTTCAAATTATCAGGAATTATTACTTTTTATCGTCTTTTACCTCTTCATAATCAACGTCAGTTACGGTGTCTGAGTTGTCGGCTTGCGCACCGGCAGCACCGGCGTCTGCACCCGGTTGCTCACCGGCTTCGGCAGCAGCTTTGTACATATCCTCTGACGCGGCTTTCCATGCATTATCCAATTCACCTTGGGCAACTTCAATGTCGGCCAGGTTTTTAGAGGCATGTGCGGCTTTCAACTTGGTAAGGCCTTCTTCGATAGGTGCTTTTTTGTCAGCAGGTATCTTATCGCCATACTCTTTCAACTGTTTCTCGGTCGAGAAGATCAAAGCATCGGCAGCATTCAGTTTTTCAACTTCTTCTTTAGCCAATTTATCTGATTCAGCATTAGCTTCTGCTTCAGCTTTCATCTTTTTGATCTCTTCGTCTGTCAAGCCTGATGAAGCCTCGATACGGATCTTTTGCTCTTTCCCGGTAGCTTTATCTTTTGCAGATACATGTAAAATACCGTTGGCATCAATATCAAAGGTTACTTCAATTTGAGGCACACCACGAGGTGCTGGTGGAATACCATCCAGGTGGAAACGGCCTATGGTGCGGTTTTGCGCGGCCATTGGGCGCTCGCCTTGCAAAATGTGGATCTCTACCGATGGCTGGCTGTCAGACGCGGTTGAGAATGTTTCTGATTTTTTGCTCGGGATAGTAGTATTAGCCTCGATCAGTTTGGTCATTACACCGCCCATGGTTTCAATACCTAATGAAAGCGGGGTAACGTCAAGCAATAACACATCTTTAACCTCACCGGTTAATACACCACCTTGAATAGCGGCACCGATAGCTACCACTTCGTCAGGGTTTACACCTTTTGAAGGGGCTTTGCCAAAGAATGATTGCACGGCTTCCTGAATAGCAGGGATACGGGTTGAACCACCTACCAGGATGATCTCGTCAATATCTGAAGTACTGTAACCGGCATTTTTCAATGCTGTACGGCAAGGCTCAATAGTACGTTTTACAAGGCTATCAACCAATTGCTCAAATTTAGCACGGCTCAAGGTTTTAACCAGGTGTTTAGGCATACCGTCAACAGCGGTGATGTATGGCAGGTTGATCTCGGTTTGCGTAGTGCTTGAAAGCTCAATTTTAGCTTTCTCAGCAGCTTCTTTTAAACGTTGTAAAGCCATAGGGTCTTTACGCAGATCGATGCCTTCGTCGCTCTTGAATTCGTCGGCCAGCCAGTCAATAATAGCCTGATCAAAGTCATCACCACCAAGGTGCGTATCACCATCGGTTGATTTTACTTCGAACACGCCATCGCCCAACTCAAGTACTGATACGTCATGCGTACCACCACCGCAGTCAAACACCACGATCTTCATGTCCTTGTGTGCTTTGTCCAAACCATATGCAAGGGCGGCGGCAGTAGGCTCGTTGATGATACGGCGTACTTTTAAGCCTGCAATTTCACCGGCTTCTTTAGTAGCCTGGCGTTGTGCATCGTTAAAGTAAGCAGGTACGGTAATAACCGCTTCACTCACTTCAGTCCCTAAGAAATCCTCGGCGGTTTTCTTCATTTTTTGAAGAATCATGGCCGAAATTTCCTGCGGGGTATAGTTACGGTCATCAATAGCAACACGCGGGGTATTACCTTCGCTAACCACGTTATATGGAACGCGCTCTTTCTCTTTGCTTACTTCAGCAAATTGGTTACCCATAAAGCGCTTGATAGAGTAGATTGTTTTGCGGGGATTGGTGATCGCCTGGCGCTTTGCCGGGTCACCCACTTTACGTTCGCCGTTGTCAACAAAAGCAACTACCGATGGCGTAGTGCGCTTACCCTCGCTGTTGGCAATAACCACAGGCTCGTTACCCTCCATTACAGCCACGCATGAGTTTGTTGTCCCTAAGTCGATTCCGATAATTTTAGACATATTGTATGATTGTTATTTCTTTGTTTGTAAATATTAATTACCCACAGCTATTTATCAATGCGTGTGCCAAATAGTAAATGGCAGTAATGCGTCAGTTTATCACGATTTGATGGATATATTTCGTCAGCAAAAGAAGACAAACTGGTGACAGGATGGCAGAAAAAATGCCATATCCAGCATCAAATTATACTAAAAAAAACGCCCGACTGAAAATATCAGCCGGGCGTTTTTACCTTTTAAATTCTGTTATGAATTATTCGCCTTTTTCAGCGTTTTCTTCTTTCTCAGGAGTTGCAGGTGCTTCGGTAGCCAGAGTTTCCTCAACAGCAGCCTCAGCTTTTGGAGTTTCTTCAACTACTACAGCTTCTTCAGCTACAGCGGCAGTTTTTGCCTTGCCTGCACCACCACGACGACGTGTTGATTTTTTAGCGGCAGGAGCAGCTTCAGCACCGTAAACTGTGTTGTAATCAACCAGCTCAATGATGGCTACTTCAGCGTTATCACCTAAACGGTTTTCCATTTTGATGATACGAGTGTAACCACCCGGACGGTTTGCCACTTTTGAAGCAACATCACGAAACAGTTCAGTAACCGCGTCTTTGCTTTTAAGGTAAGCGAACACTGTACGACGTGAGTGCGTAGTATCGCTTTTTGATTTGGTGATCAAAGGCTCAACATAAACACGCAGTGCTTTTGCTTTTGCCAATGTTGTAGTAATGCGCTTATGCAGGATAAGCGAAGAGGCCATGTTGCTCATCATCGCTTTGCGATGACTGTCGGTGCGGCCTAAGTGATTAACTTTTTTACCGTGTCTCATTGTTTTGTTTGTTGTGGCACGTGCATACCGTTGGGCGGCGTGTTATCGTCAAGCCCTCGGAATTATGCCTATTGTTTAATTGTTAGTAATTAGTGAACAGAGGTCAGAGATTAGTGACTAATCACTAACAACCAACATCTGATCACTTTAATATTATTCTTCGTCCAGCTTGTATTTAGCCAGGTTCATGCCAAAAGAAAGACCTTTTGATTTAACCAGGTCCTGAATTTCGGTTAATGATTTTTTACCGAAGTTGCGGAACTTAAGCATATCAGCCACGTCATATGATACCAGGTCAGCCAGGCTGCGGATGTCAGCAGCTTTAAGGCAGTTCAGGGCACGTACTGAAAGATCAAGATCAACCAATTCAGTTTTCAGGATCTTGCGCATGTGCAGTATCTCTTCGTCAACTTCTTTTGTTTCTTCTTTAGCCTGAGCCTCCAGCATCATGTTCTCATCAGAGAACAGCATGAAGTGTTGGATCAGGATCTTGGCAGCTTCTTTAAGCGCGTCTTCCGGGTGGATAGAACCGTCAGTAGCAATGTCAAGAACCAGTTTCTCGTAGTCGGTTTTTTGCTCAACACGATAGTTCTCGATAGTATACTTAACATTCTTGATCGGGGTGTAGATCGAGTCGATAGCGATAACACCTACGTTAGCATCCGGGTTTTTATTCTCTTCGCTTGGTATATAACCACGGCCTTTACCTACGGTCAGTTCCACTTCAAGTGTTACTGATGAATCCATATTGGCTAAAACCAGGTCAGGATTAAGTACAGTAAAATTATTTGAGAATTTAGTGATATCGCCAGCCTTAAAGCTATCCTGACCATTGATGATCACAAATATTTTTTCGCTGTCGCCAGATTCACCGGTTTTCTTGAACCTTACTTGTTTCAGGTTAAGGATGATCTCGGTTACATCTTCAACAACTCCTTTTATAGTTGAAAATTCGTGCGTAACTCCTGAAAAACGAACAGAAGTGATAGCAAAACCTTCTAACGATGAAAGTAATATACGACGCAGAGCATTACCTATGGTTATACCGAAACCTGGTTCCAAGGGACGGAATTCAAACGTACCTTCAAAATCAGTCGATTTTTGCATGATAACCTTATCCGGTTTCTGAAATGCTAAAATTGCCATTTATATCCTTTTTTTAGTTTCTAATTGTATTTAAACAGACGTGAGATATACAGTATGAGATATGAGTAATTAATTAAAAACCCATATCTCATACTATATATCTCAAATCCTATGTCTTATTTAGAGTATAACTCGACGATCAAATTCTCTTTGATGTTCTCAGGAATTTCGTCGCGGTTTGGATAGGTAAGGAATTTACCAACTAATTCGTTAGCATCCCACTCTAACCAGCTATATTTATTGATCCTGCGGCCTGCAACTGAATTAGTGATAGCCTCAAGAGATTTTGATTTTTCGCGTACGGCAATAACGTCACCTGCTCTTAATGAGTATGAAGCGATGTTCACAACCTCACCGTTAACAGTGATGTGTTTGTGGCCTACTAACTGGCGTGCAGCCGAACGTGTAGGTGCGATACCTAAACGGTATACAGCGTTATCTAAACGTGCTTCCAGGAATTTCAACAGGTTTTCACCGGTGATACCTTCTTTAGCTGAAGCGCGGTGAAAAAGGTTCTCGAACTGACGCTCTAATACACCGTAAGTGTATTTTACCTTTTGTTTTTCCTGCAACTGAGTAGAGTACTCAGATTGTTTTCCTCTTCTTTTTGAGGCACCGTGCATGCCCGGAGGATAGTTCTTTCTTTCTAACGCTTTATCCGGACCGAAGATCGGCTCACGGAAACGGCGCGCAATTTTGGATTTTGGTCCTGTATACCTTGCCATTGTGTTGTTGTTTTAAAGTATCATGCAGCCTTAAACTGCAGAATCTTAGCTTTAAAAATCGTGTTAATTAAACTCTTCTTCTTTTTGAAGGACGGCAACCGTTGTGCGGAAGCGGTGTAATATCTTTTATGGTAGTTACTTCGATACCTGTAGTTTGCAGGGTACGGATAGCTGATTCACGACCAGAACCCGGGCCTTTTACAAATACTTCTACCTTACGTAAACCTAAGTCATAAGCAACTTTACCGCAATCGGCAGCAGCTTGTGACGCAGCGTATGGAGTGTTCTTTTTTGAACCTTTGAAACCCATTTTACCTGCTGATGACCATGATACAGCCTGACCATTTTTATTGGTAAGGGTTATAATGATGTTGTTGAAAGTTGCATTGATGTGCGCCTCGCCAACCGGCTCAACAACTACAATACGCTTTTTGGTTACTTTTTTGCCTTTAGCCATTTTATTTTTAAGTTTTTAGATATGGAGATTTGAGATGTGAAGCCTGTTGCCTCATTTCAAATCAATCCTACCCTATTCTTTATCCATTAGATGTGCGTGTGTGAAAAAATTTCATCTCTCACATCTAACATCTTAATTCTGTTTATTATTTAGTAGCTTTTTTCTTGTTAGCAACAGTCTTACGTTTACCTTTACGGGTACGTGAGTTGTTTTTAGTACGCTGACCACGCAGAGGTAAACCTTTACGGTGACGGGTACCACGGTAACAACCGATATCCATTAAACGCTTGATGTTAAGTTGTACTTCTGAACGAAGAGCACCTTCTACCTTGATCTGGTCATTGATGATACCACGGATAGCGGCTAACTGATCGTCAGTCCAATCCTGTACTTTGATATTTACATCGATACCTGCCTGATCCAAGATATCCTGGGCAGTTGAACGACCGATACCATAAATGTAGGTAAGACCGATAACGCCTCTTTTGTTTTTTGGTAAATCAATACCTGAAATCCTTGCCATATTTGTAATTTTCCTTTTTACGCAACAACCGATCGGCGGCTACCGATGTACAATTGTTGCCAATTCTTTTTTATTAACCCTGACGTTGTTTGTACTTAGGGTTCTTTTTGTTGATAACGTAAAGTTTACCGTTGCGGCGGATGATTTTGCAATCAGCACTACGCTTTTTAATTGATGCTCTAACCTTCATCGCTTATGCTTTTTTATTTATATCTGTAAGTAATCCTGCCTTTGGTCAAATCGTACGGGCTCATCTCCAGTTTCACCCTGTCGCCAGGTAGAATTTTGATGTAGTGCATACGCATTTTGCCTGATATATGCGCTATAATCTCGTGACCGTTTTCCAATTCAACCCTAAACATTGCGTTTGACAATGCCTCTTTTATTGTGCCGTCCTGCTCGATCGACGATTGTTTAGCCATACTTTATTGATTTCTACTTAATTACCCGCCCTAAAAGCGGGACGCAAAATTAATAAAATTTTTTTAATTATTGTTTTTTTCTTTCAAAACATCATCAATGTATGAAAATGTTGAAAGTACATCTGCCTGGCCCTTCTTTACAGCCACTGTATGCTCGTAATGTGCCGATGCTTTACCATCTACCGTTGATACCGTCCAGCCATCATCCCAGAATTTAATACCGGCACGGCCGGCATTGATCATCGGTTCAATAGCGATCACCATTCCTTCTTCAAGCTTGATGCCTGAGCCACGTTTACCATAGTTAGGCACTTCGGGTTTTTCGTGCAGCTCAAGGCCCACTCCATGCCCTACCAATTCCTTTACTACGCCAAACTTGTGCTTCTCGGCATGTTCCTGCACGGCATAGGCTATATCACCTATACGCATACCGGTAACTGCTTTCTCAATACCCTTATCCAAACACTCACGTGTAACACGCATCAGTGTTTTGGTGGGTTCATCAACCTCACCAATTGCAAAGGTAAAGGCCGAGTCGCCATAGTATTTGTTCAGGATCACACCACAATCAACCGATACCAGATCGCCTTCAACAAGCACATGCTTACCCGGAAAGCCATGCACCACCTGATCATTCAGCGAGATACACAACGAATACGGAAAACCGTGAAAGTTAAGGAAGGCGGGGATACCGCCGTTATCACGAATGTATGTTTCAGCAAGGTTGTTAAGCTCAAGCGTAGTTACTCCCGGGCCTATCACCTTTGCTACTTCAGCAAGGGTTTTAGATACCATCTGCGCACTTGCGCGTATAAGCTCTATTTCCTCAGCAGACTTGTAATGGATCTTAGGCATCAGTAATTAAATAGCCGGAGGCACAGTGCCAGGTGCGGCAGGTACTGCCGAACGGCCCTTAATACGTCCTGTTTTCATCAGGCCATCGTAATGGCGCATTAGTAAATGGCTTTCTACTTGTTGCAGGGTATCCAATACAACACCTACTAATATGATAAGCGATGTACCGCCAAAGAAACGCGCGAATAAGCTGTTTACACCTACGCTGCTTGCAAGCGCCGGTATAATGGCTATGATAGCCAGGAATACCGAACCCGGAAGCGTGATCTTTGAAATTACATCATCAATATAGTCGGCCGTGGTTTTGCCCGGTTTAACACCAGGTATAAAACCTCCGTTCTTCTTCATATCATCCGCCATTTGGTTAGGATTAACCGTTATAGCTGTATAGAAGTAAGTGAACAGGATGATCAGTACCGCGAACAATATATTGTGCGACCATGAGTTGTAGTTGGCCAATGACATTAAAACGCCATTGGTTGCTGTGCTCGGAAAAAACTGCGGGATAGTAGCAGGTATAAACATCAGTGCCTGGGCAAAGATGATTGGCATAACACCGGCAGCATTTACCTTTAACGGTATATACTGACGTACGCCGCCATACTGTTTGTTACCCACAATACGTTTAGCGTATTGTACCGCAATTTTACGTGTACCCTGCACTATAAGGATAGTAAACATTACTACCAGTATCAGCGCAACTATCTCAATAATGAAGGTTACCAAACCACCTGCACCGGTAGTACGTGAGTTAAACTCTGTACCAAAAGCGCCAGGCAATTGGGCTATAATACCCACCATAATGATCAATGATATACCATTACCAATACCTTTATCGGTAATTTTTTCACCAAGCCACATTACAAACAAAGTACCAGCAGTAAGTACAAATACACTGATCAGCGTAAAGTAAGGCTCTTCTAAAAGCTTTGCTTCCTGGTTGATCTGTGATTTAACATAGCCGATAGCCTGTAAAGCGGTGATACCGATGGTTAGGTAACGGGTCCACTGGTTGATCTTGTTACGGCCGCTTTCACCTTCCTTTTGCATTTTTGCGAAGTACGGTACCGCTATACCCAACAATTGCACCACGATAGAGGCCGATATATACGGCATCACACCCAATGCAAAAATAGATGAGCGGGAGAACGAGCCTCCCGCAAACATATTCAATAAGCCTAACAAACCTTCTTTAGCGGTTTCGTTGCTGATAGCAGCCGCGTCAACCCCCGGAAGGATGATAAAAGAACCTACACGGTATATCAAAAGAAATAAGAGCGTGTTTATAATACGCACTCTTAGATCTTCAATTTTCCAGATATTGGAAAGTGTGGTGAATAATTTCTTCATTGAAATTTACAACTTAACGATTGTACCGCCTGCTGCTTCGATAGCTTTTTGGGCAGAGGCAGAAAATGCATGCGCTTTAACTTCTACTTTGGCTTTAAGTTCGCCACGACCAAGAATTTTCACCAGGTCATTTTTTGAAACTAAACCATGCTCTTTCAAAGTATCAAAATCAATAGTTGAAATTGAATACTTTTCAGTTAAACCTTGCAATGCATCAAGGTTAATGCTCACATACTCTACACGGTTAGGGTTTTTAAAACCTACCTTAGGTACACGGCGTTGTAACGGCATCTGGCCACCTTCAAAACCAACTTTAGTGCTGGTGCCTGAACGTGAACCGGCACCTTTGTGCCCGCGAGTTGAGGTACCACCACGGCCTGAACCAGTACCCCTGCCTATTCTCTTTCTGCTTTTGGTAGAACCATCAGCAGGTTTAAGATTACTTAAATTCATGATATTAAATGCTTTCTATTGCTACCAAATGATTAACTTTTCGAACCATGCCGATGATAGCCGGAGTAGCTTCAACCTCAACGCTATGGTTAATTTTTTTCAAGCCCAATGCTTCAATGGTCCTTTTTTGGCGCTCACTTCTATCGATCACGCTCTTAATCTGTGTAATTTTGATTTTTGCCATGATGATTATCCGTTAAATACTTTACCTAAATTAACACCACGGTGCTGAGCTACGGTATAAGCGTCGCGCAGTTGCGCTAATGCCGATACGGTTGCTTTAACCACGTTGTGCGGGTTTGATGAACCTTTTGATTTTGCCAATACGTTATGTACACCGGCGCTTTCCAATACTGCACGCATCGCACCACCGGCAATAACACCGGTACCGTTAGCAGCAGGTTTTATGAAAACAAAACCGCCAGAGAATTTACCTATTTGCTCATGAGGTACAGTACCGTTGATGATAGGCACTTTTACCAGGTTCTTTTTAGCATCATCAATGCCTTTGGCAATAGCCTCGGTAACCTCTTTTGCTTTACCTAAGCCGTAACCTACAACACCGTTCTCATCGCCCACTACCACAATGGCACTGAAGCTGAAAGTACGGCCACCTTTGGTTACTTTGGCCACACGTTGTATGCTTACCAGGCGATCTTTTAATTCGATCTCGCTGGTTTTTACTCTTTTTATGTTGATTGTTGACATCTCTCGTTTGTATTAAAAGTTTAAACCACCTTCACGTGCACCTTCAGCCAGTGATTTAACACGGCCATGGTACAAGTAACCATTTCTGTCAAACACTACATCTTTAATACCAGCGGCAACTGCTTTTTCGGCAACTAATTTACCTACAGCGGCTGATTGATCTGATTTTGTACCGTTAGCTGAAAAATCTTTTGATAAAGATGATGCTGATACAAGTGTTTTACCGGTTACATCGTCAATGATCTGAGCGTAAATACCTTTGTTGCTTCTGTACACTGACAAGCGCGGACGCGCTGAAGAACCTGAAATACGTTTTCTGATTCCTCTTTTTATTCTGTCTCTTCTTGATAATTTACCTGCCATGACGATTATTTTTTAGATGCTGATTTACCTGCTTTTCTGCGTAATACTTCGCCTACAAACTTGATACCTTTACCTTTGTATGGTTCCGGTGCACGTAACGAACGTATTTTTGCTGCAACCTGGCCGATCAATTGTTTATCGATAGACTCAAGGATGATGGTAGGGTTTTTACCCTTTTCAGCGGTGGTTGTAACCTTAATTTCTTGTGGTAACTCAAAGATGTAGTGGTGAGAATAACCCAATACTAAATCTAAAGTATTACCTGTGTTGGTGGCACGGTAACCCACACCCACTAATTCCTGCTCAATTTTGTAACCAGTGGTTACACCAACAACCATGTTATTTAAAAGCGCGCGGTATAAACCGTGTAATGCTTTGTGACGTTTTTGGTCAGACGGGCGTTTAACCAGTAACTGTCCGTCTTCCTGCTCAACAGTGATATCTTTATCAACTGCCTGCTGCAATTCACCTTTAGGGCCTTTTACAGTAACAACGTTATCTGCCGATACGGTTACTGTTACGCCAGAGGCTAATGCTATAGGTGCTTTTCCTACTCTTGACATTGCTTAATTTCCTCCTATTAATAAACGTAGCATAAAACTTCGCCACCAACGTTGTGCTGACGGGCTTCCTTATCTGTCATCACACCTTTTGATGTTGACAGGATAGCGATACCTAAACCATTTAATACACGTGGCATACTTGATGTACCTGCGTATTTTCTCAAACCTGGTTTACTGATACGCTGAATGCTGCGGATAGCAGGGATTTTAGTGATCGGGTGGTATTTCAAAGCAACTTTGATAGTGCCCTGAGGACCAACTTCCTCAAACTTGTAATTAGCGATGTAACCTTTGTCGAAAAGCACTTTCGTGATTTCCTTTTTCAGATTTGATGCAGGAATTTCAACAACCCTATGGTTGGCTTTGATAGCATTCCTTACTCTTGTAAGATAATCTGCGATTGGATCTGTATTCATTTTTGTTTGTTATGATGGTGGTTTCCTTCAGCCACCGTGGCTGGCGACCTTCCATCGGTTAGTCTTTATTTCGGATATCGAATGTTCAATATCGAATTTTTCTTATCACATAAAATATCGAATTCCGAAATTGAACTTTCGAAATTCGATATTCCTAATTTCTTACCAGCTTGCTTTTTTAACACCCGGTATCTGGCCTGCTAATGCCATTTCACGGAATGTTACACGTGAAATGCCGAACTGGCGCATATAACCACGAGGGCGGCCGGTTAGCTTGCAACGGTTGTGCAGTTTTACCGGTGATGATGCTTTAGGTAATTTATCTAAAGCGGTCCAATCACCTGCTTCTTTCAAAGCAGCCCTTTTTTCAGCGTATTTAGCTACTAATTTAGCACGTTTAACTTCACGCGCTTTTACACCTTCTTTAGCCATTATTTTGATTTTTAAATGGTAATCCAAATTGTTTCAGCAACTCCAGCGCTTCAACATCGTTGGTAGCTGAGGTTACAAAGGTAATATCCATACCTTGGATTTTATTGATTTTGTCAATATTGATCTCAGGGAAGATAATTTGCTCGGTAATACCTAAAGTGTAGTTGCCTTTACCGTCAAAACCTTTATCGTTGATGCCTTTGAAATCGCGGATACGCGGTAAAGCAACGGCAATTAAACGATCCAGAAACTCGTACATGGTGTTATCACGTAAAGTTACACGTACACCTACCGGCATACCTTTACGTAATTTAAAGTTCGAGATATCCTTTTTTGATTTTGAAGATACTGCCTGCTGGCCGGTAATGGTAGTTAACTCAGTGATGGTGTTCTCGATAAGTTTTTTATCGGTTGTAGCACCACCAACACCCTGGTTAATAGCAATTTTTTGCAGCTTAGGAACCTGCATAACGCTTTTGTACTGAAATTTATCTTTCAGCGCGGTACGGATCTCCTCTTTATATTTTGATTTTAATCTCGGTGTGTAAGTCATTACTTAATTTCCTCCCCTGATTTTTTTGCTACCCTAACCAGTTTGCCTGCGTCATTAAGCTTACGGCCTACGCGGGTGGTGTTGCCTGTTTTAGGGTCAACCAGCGCCAGGTTTGAGATATGAATTGCAGCTTCTTGTTTAACGATACCGCCGTTTGGATTAGCAGCATTAGGTTTTGTGTGTTTTGACACCATGTTGGCACCTTCAACCACAGCCCTGTTTTTTGCTGTAATCACTTCAACGATTTTACCTTGTGATCCTTTTGAATCACCGGCTATAACCTTTACCAGGTCGCCCTTGCGGAGCTTTATTTTGCCGGTTTGTGCTTTTACTTTATTATATGCCATGTTACAATACCTCCGGTGCTAATGATACAATTTTCATAAATTGTTTCTCACGCAGTTCTCTTGCAACCGGGCCAAAGATACGGGTACCTCTTGGCTCGTCCTGGTTATTTAACAAAACAGCTGCGTTATCGTCGAAACGGATATATGAACCATCTTTACGACGGATCTCTTTTTTAGTTCTTACTACTACGGCTTTTGATACGGTGCCTTTTTTTACGTTTCCTGACGGAATTGCGCTTTTAACGGTAACAACGATCTTGTCACCAATTGAGGCATATCTTTTACCGGTACCACCTAATACGCGGATCACTAAAACTTCTTTAGCGCCGCTATTATCGGCTACGTTTAATCTTGATTCCTGTTGTACCATGTTATTTAGCCCTTTCTAAAATTTCAACTAATCTCCAGTTCTTATTTTTGCTCAGGGGGCGGGTTTCCATAATTAATACGGTATCGCCAATACCACAGGTATTCGTTTCATCATGAGCCATAAACTTGGTAGTTTTTTTTACGAACTTACCATAGATTGGGTGCTTTACTTTACGCTCCACGGCAACTACAATAGATTTCTCCATTTTATTGCTAACTACCAAACCGGTACGTGTTTTTCTTAAATTTCTTTCCATTTTTTCCCGACGTTAAAAATTAATTCGTTTCAGAAGCTGACGCCGCTGCTTTACGTTTTGTTAATTCGGTATTCAAACGAGCGATGTCCTTACGTACCTTTGTTATACGGCTTGGATTTTCAATAGCCGATACCGCGTGCGCAAATTTCAGTTTGGTAAGGTTGTTTTTTTCCTCACCGATCTTCGCAACCAAATCCTCGGTCGAAAGCTCTAAAATTTCTGAGTTCTTCATTTTATAATTTGTTGTATGCTGTAAGTTGTGAGTTGCAAGCAGTATGTAACTCACAACTTTTCAACTTACAATGTTTATCCCACACTACAGGTATTCAATTAATGTTGTTTACCACCTGTAGCTACCACGTTTATGCTTCGGCGTAATCTCTACGCACTATGAATTTTGTTTGTACAGGTAATTTCTGTGCTGCAAGGCGTAATGCTTCTTTAGCAATTTCTAAAGGCACACCTTCTGCTTCAAAGATGATCCTGCCGGGGCGTACTACCGCTACCCAGTATTCAGGGGCACCTTTACCTTTACCCATACGTACCTCTGCAGGCTTTTTAGTTACAGGCTTGTCAGGGAAAATCCTGATCCATACCTGGCCTTCACGTTTCATGAAACGTGTTACAGCGATACGGGCTGCCTCGATCTGGCGGCTGGTAATCCAGGCCGGCTCGAGTGATTTTATACCGAAAGATCCGAATGAAAGCTCAGCACCACGGGTGGCTAAACCTTTCATCCTGCCTTTTTGCATCTTTCTGAACTTCGTTCTTTTTGGCTGTAGCATTTTTTTAAGCTTTTATATCTAAACGATGTCTGTCTCGACTTTGTTAATAATTATCTTCTACCTTGACCTTGTCCGCCCGGGCGATTGCCGCCACCACGGTTGTTGCCGCCCTGGCCGCCACGGTTGTTACCACCCTGGCCACCGCGGTTGTTACCGCCACGGTTATTACCGCCACCACGATTGTCACGACGTTCGCCACCGCGCTCGCCGCCTCTCTGGTTACGGTCACCAAATTGTGAACCACCTTCCGGACGTCCGCCTTTACCGCTTGGGCCGCTGTTGCTGCCAATGTTTGGAGAAAGATCGCGTTTTCCGTAAACTTCGCCTTTGCAGATCCAAACTTTAACACCTATTTTACCATAAGTAGTTAAAGCTTCGCCTAAAGCGTAGTCAATATCAGCACGGAAAGTGTGCAGAGGAATTCTTCCTTCTTTGTATTGTTCAGAACGAGCCATCTCAGCACCGCCTAAACGGCCTGAAGTCATTACCTTGATACCTTCGGCACCCATTCTCATGGTTGACGCGATGGTGGTTTTCATGGCACGACGGAAAGATATACGTGCTTCTAATTGTTTTGCTATGCCTTCAGCTACTAATTGCGCGTCAAGCTCAGGACGTTTGATCTCGAAGATGTTGATCTGAACTTCCTTTTTGGTAAGTTTTTTCAACTCTTCTTTGATTTTATCAACTTCCTGGCCACCTTTACCGATAACGATACCCGGACGGGCAGTGTGTATAGTAACGGTGATGCGTTTTAAAGTACGTTCAATAACTACTTTTGATACGCCACCTTTGTTGATACGTGCTGAAAGATATTTGCGGATTTTTTCGTCCTCAACTAATTTGTCGGAGTAGTTGTTGCCACCGAACCAGTTAGAATCCCAGCCTCTGATGATTCCTAATCTGTTACCTATTGGATGTGCTTTCTGTCCCATTTCAAATTAATTGTTTTCGTTTTTACTATCCACAATAAGGGTTACGTGGTTTGAGCGCTTGCGGATGCGGTAACCTCTACCTTGCGGTGCAGGGCGCAATCTTTTAAGCTGGCGGCCGCCACCTACTGAGATCTCTTTAACGAACAAGCCGGCTTCTTCAGCCTTTTTGCCTTCGTTTTTAGCTTCCCAGTTGGTAATTGCTGATACCAGTAATTTCTCAACACGAATAGCCGCTTCTTTATTAGTGAACTTTAAGATGTTTAAAGCCTCGAATACGTTTTTTCCGCGTACTAAGTCAACTACCAAACGCATTTTGCGTGGTGAGGTAGGGCAGTCTTGTAACTTAGCAACAGAAGCACCTCCTTGTTGAGCTTTCGCAGCTTCTTTTTGTTGCCTGATCAGTACAGACTTTTTAATTTTTGTTGTTGCTTCCATTGCCTGTTATTTTTTCTTTTCTGCGTGACCGCGGAATGTACGGGTTGGGGCAAACTCTCCCAGCTTGTGACCAACCATGTTTTCTGTTACGTACACCGGTATAAACTTGTTGCCGTTGTGTACTGCGAATGTGTGACCAACGAAATCAGGAGAGATCATGGAACGGCGTGACCATGTTTTAACCACTGATTTTTTATTTGATTCATTCAGGACAAGAACTTTTCTTTCCAGGTTAAAATCAATATAAGGTCCTTTTTTAATTGAACGTGCCATTATTTCTTCCTTCTTTCAATGATGTAGCGATCCGATGTTTTCTTTTTGTCGCGGGTTTTGTAGCCTTTAGCTAACAAACCTTTGCGTGAACGTGGGTGACCACCTGATGAACGGCCTTCACCACCACCCATAGGGTGATCGACAGGGTTCATGGCAACACCACGGACGCGTGGCCTGCGACCTAACCAGCGCTTGCGGCCGGCTTTACCTAACACTTCATTTGCCTTTTCAGAGTTTGAAACGGTACCGATAGTGGCTAAGCAGGTTGACAGGATCATACGGGTTTCGCCTGAAGGTAATTTAATGATAGCATATTTACCATCACGTGCTGAAAGCTGGGCATATGTACCTGCTGAACGGGCAATGGTACCACCCTGGCCCGGGTTAAGTTCAATGTTGTGAATGATTGAACCCAGCGGGATGCTTTTTAATGGTAATGTGTTACCAACTTCAGGAGCTACGCTCTCGCCTGAAAGTACAGTTAAACCAACTGTTAAGCCTTCCGGCGCAATGATGTATCTCTTTTCACCGTCAGCGTATACTAATAAAGCGATACGTGCTGAACGGTTTGGATCGTACTCAATAGTCGCAACCTTTGCGGGGATGTCAAATTTGTTACGTTTAAAGTCGATCAATCGGTATGATTTCTTATGTCCCCCACCGATATAACGCATGGTCATTTTACCGGAACTGTTACGTCCACCTGATTTCTTGTGCGATACAACCAGTGACTTTTCAGGCACATTGGTAGTAACGTCCGAGTAATCAGCACCTACTCTGAAGCGGGTACCCGGAGTAACCGGTTTAAATCTTTTTACTGCCATCTCTGTTTTTATATTGTGCTATAAAAATCTATTACTTCGCCGTCTTTCAACGTAATAACCGCTTTTTTGTAAGTAGCTGAGCGGCCTTGAACGGCACCAGCCTTAGTGTTGCGGGTTTTCAGTTTTCCAACGTATTTCATGGTGTTTACCGCAGTTACGGTAACGCCATACATTTGCTCAATTGCTGCCTTGATCTGAATCTTATTAGCTCTGTGATCAACTTTGAAAGCATAACGGTTAAGCTTCTCAGTTAATTGAGCTACTTTTTCAGTAAGTAAGGGTTTCTTTAAAATTTCCATAATTACTTAGCTAACGCTTCCTCCAAAGTTTTTACAGTACCTGCGGTTAACAAAAGCTTGCCGGCGTTAAGCACATCATAAGTGTTTAACTGGTCAGCAGTGATAACTTTCGCTTTTTTCAGGTTTCTGCTTGATAAGTATACATTGTTATTTGCAGCAGGCAATACCAGCAATGTTTTAACGTCAGTAACGTTAAGATCGGCTACCAGCTTTACGTAGTTAGCGGTTTTGATGCTGTCAAAGTTAAAGTCTTCCAAAACAACGATGTTGTTGTCCTGAGCTTTGTATGACAGGGCTGACTTACGTGCCAGTGATTTAAGCTTTTTGTTCAGCTTAAAGCTGTAATCGCGCGGCTGCGGACCGAATACACGGCCACCACCGTTAAACAATGGCGACTTAACGCTACCCGCACGGGCACCGCCTGTACCTTTTTGTTTGTATAGCTTGCGGGTTGAACCTGCAATTTCATTACGCTGCTTTGCTTTGTGCGTACCCTGACGTTGGTTAGCTAAATACTGCTTAACGTCAAGATAGATAGCGTGGTCGTTTGGCTCAATTCCGAATACGGACTCAGGAAGCTGCACCTTGGCACCTGTTTCTTTACCTGAGATGTTCAATACATTAACTTCCATCTTATTTATCCACTATTACGAATGAACCCTTAGCTCCCGGAACGGAACCTTTAACAACTAACAGGTTTTGCTCAGCAAATACCTTTACTACTTCAAGGTTCTGTACCTTAACGCGAACGTTACCCATTTGGCCGGCCATGCGCATACCTTTAAATACGCGTGAAGGCCATGATGAGGCACCTAATGAACCCGGAGCGCGTAAACGGTTGTGCTGACCGTGAGTTTGCATACCCACACCGCCAAAACCATGACGCTTTACAACACCCTGAAAACCTTTACCTTTTGAGGTACCAACCACGTCCACAAAATCGCCGATCTCAAAAATGTCGACAGTAACGGTGTCGCCTAATGTTTTTTGATCTTCGAAAGATTTGAACTCAACCAGTTTGCTTTTTGGAGCAGTACCGGCTTTTTGGAAATGGCCTTTTAAAGGAGCAGTAGTGTTTTTTTCCTTTTTTTCGCCGTATGCCAACTGTACAGCAGCATACCCGTCTGTTTCAACAGACTTCACTTGCGTTACAACGCAAGGGCCAGCCTCGATCACAGTACATGGGATGTTTTTCCCAGACTCGTCGAAAATGCTGGTCATTCCTACTTTTTTACCAATAATTCCTGACATTTCTATTAATTTATTTTTGCCCATCGAAGCAGTAGGGCTTCGTTCAAGGCATATTATTCCCTTTTAAGGGACGGCAAAGTTAGAAATTTTACTTTAATTGTCAAATAGTTACGAAGTTATTTTTAAAATATTTATTTAGGTGTCATGCAGTTACGTCATCAGCCTCAATAAAACACATATCAGGCTTGACTACAAGTTGATATTTGTATAGATTAGATTGATAAACTAAACCTACATGAAACCTATTTATATCTTTATTATTATAACGCTTACCTGTTTTGCTTGCTACGGGCAGCAAACTACAGATACTACATCATTACAAATTGCTATCGACCAAGACATTCCGCCTAAGTTTAAAGGTGGACTTCGGGGGTTCTATTCATACATTGCAAAAAATCTAAAATATCCTGAAGTAGCACAACTCATTGGCATAAGCGGAAAGCTAAAAATGCAATTTATCGTTGAAAAGGATGGCAGTATTATTGAAGCACTGCCGGTTAACTGCATTGGTGCAGGATGTGAAGCTGAAGCAAGCAAGGTTTTAATTAATTCGCCTAAATGGAACCCCGGTTTACAAAACGGCAAAGCAGTAAGGGTACAATATACAATACCTATTAATTTTAATATAAGTAAGGCATTAATTTCAATGAAAGAGCTCCGTAAATCTGATTACGGTTTTCTATTCCTGATAAAGGACAAAGAATACAGTATTGATCAGGCTGAAGAAGTACTTGGCAAAGAATTCCTGTCAAACAGCATTATCATCGCCGAAGAACAGCATGACGAAGAGCACAAAGTTGCCGGTAAAAAGGCTACGTATTTATTGAAGATAGATGGTTAATCTCACACAGCATTCTCCTCCGGTTCATGTAATAATTCTTTCTCTTTTTTACTAATATATATGTTGTCTTTAATGAACGGATAAGTAACATACCCGGCAATTATACCTGCTACCAGGCCACCTATGTGCGCGGCATTATCAACAGATCCCCTTATACCTATCAACAAATTAATACCAATAAATACCACCATGTTGGTAAGCAGTGTTTTTCGTTGGGCTGATGTGTACATATTGGTGGTTAACAACGCCAGGTAAACGCCGTACATACCGAATATAGCTCCCGAAGCACCTACACCCACGGTTGCGGGGTGCCACCATAGGCTTGCCGCGCTTCCGGCAAGGCTTGAAATGAGGTATGCTGATGCAAACCTTTTGCTACCAATTACCGGCTCAAGCATAATGCCTATAAACATGAGGCCATACATATTTAAAAACAGGTGCATTACCCCACCATGTAAAAACATGGCGGTAAACAAGCGCCAGTAATCGCCTTCCATAACTGCGGGGCGATAATCAGCTCCCCAGTTCAGCAGATCGGTTGAACTGAATGATATAAAACCCAAGCCGGCAATCACCATAACAAAAAATATCGATACGTTTAATAATATAAGTATTGGGGTAACGGCATAACCTTGCCTCGGCCACAAAATGGTTTTAACATCATTGAGCCATAACCATCTGAATTTTTTTGAGTTTAACTTACGCTGATGATTTTTACGTAGCGGGAAAAACTGAATGATAATAAAAAAGATAAATGCACCAATGGCGAATGATCCAAATATCCACCCGAAACTGCTTCCTACGCGATCTTCAAAGGGCTCATAAACAGGTTTTAATAATATAGCATCATCAGCCGATAGGGTTGTATCGGTTTGGGTAATTGCAGTGCGGTAATTATCTAAGTCGTCGCTTTTTGGCACTTTTTCAAGGTAAGTAAACATGCTATGGTCAGCAGTTTCAAACTCTGTTTGGGTTGCTTCAGCAAATTCATTATAAGCCTTCTCTTTCTCTTGGGGCGACAGATCATTTGAGATCGTTTTTTTGTATGAAACAGCAAGCCAGGCATCGGGCTGCTCAATAATTAATGATCGCCCTTGATTATCGCTACCTGTTATTACTTCAAAATGTATAACACCATATTTACCATTTTCGCCATACATTAAAGTTGACCTTTGAATATCTATAGTCTCCATAGATGCAATTCTGTCGCGAGGTATTCTGCTTATCTCTTCCTTAGAAGCTTCGCGACCGTTTACAATCAATAAAGCTTTTTTAAGGTTCAAATTATCCTTATTGTTCAGCGATGACAAAAGGCGATCTACAGAACGGTCAGCAACTGTATCTGCTATTTTAGCATTCTGTATCGGCACGGAACAATAAATCGTCATATCAAAGTGTTGATCGTATTTGCCTGAAGTTTTAAACGCCGAATGTACACGTACAGCCTGCTTATCAAGGTAAAGCTCATTTAACTTGTAATACTTAGTAAGCGGTTGTTTATTTATAGCGCTGATATGCTCGAGAGTAGTAAGTTTACCCGTTGCTGTTTCAAAATAGTTTAAGGCTATGTATAAAGATGCCAATATTGCAAAAATGACAATAATCATCATGCCGTTTACCGGATCACCAGACTTCTTTTTTCTTGCGGTAAAATCTAATTTTTTAATAATTGGGGGTACAAAAACATATGCCACTATTACCGCTACAGCTCCAGGAATAATAAAATTTTGCCATAAATCATCTAATTCGAAAAGCTCAAACTTAATGTATACCAACCAATGTAACAGTGTATATGTAAATACAATAGTTACGGAGATAAATAAAAAAGGCAGAAAAACATGCCTCAGCTTTGCTAAAAATCGATTCATTATACTGTTATAAGGTTTGGTTATTGATATTACTATTCCATCGTTAACCGCCTGATCAGTTCGGCGCTTTGTTTGTTGCCTTCGTCCAGTCTGTCCTTAAAAAAGGCCTGCACCTGGTTAAAGTGCTTTTTGTAGCCTTCCATATCGCCGTAGCCTATAATGGACGACCACTCGCGCACGGCTGAATGGAATTCCAGATCGTCGCCACGGATGGATTTATCGTACAGGGCAGTTTCAATGGATTCTTCCAATAGTTCCTCATTCTTAAACAGGTATTCGGCAATACCCAACCGTAACCGAAACGGCGGGGTTTGCGCGATCAGGTTATCATACGGGCTAACACCCAGGTGATACCAGGCATCAACCATACTTAATATACTCAAGTGCGAGTTGGGCTTACGCTGGGCGGGGCCATCAGCTAACGAAAACTCCTTCATCACGGCATCATTAAACATAATGGGCTTGCGGCTTTCATGAAAAACAAAATCGCGGGCGCGGTACAACCTGTCGCGAAACTTTTGCTCCTCCTCCATGATCATTAGTTTAAACAATTCCGATTCGGATTGCGCGTAGCGCTTTACCTGCTGCCGGGCATACGGGTTCATGATAGCCAAACCTGCATACACGTGCGCCTTGTAGCTGAATATGCGCAGGGTGGTTAATATCTTCACATTATCAATACCGCCATGGTAGGAGCCATTATCCCAGGGGAAAAACCCGGCGTTGCTCCATGCCGTGCCCATGCTTTCAAAACCTACGTGGGTTACGGCCTGGGTATCGGCTACAATGCGGTCGTGCTCGTGATAATCTTTTAACTCCACCACATCTGAGTCGATTGCCGTGAACAAATCGAGCATGCGCTTATACGCGTCCGCATCAGACCGGTGATTGATCAGTATCAGCTTTTGCCCTTGCGGCGCAAAACCCGGCCCGTGCATGGCATGGAAGGTAATGATGTTGGCATCAGCAGGCAGGTGCTTTTCAAAGGCGGTTATCTCGGGATGCTTTACCGAGGTTTGCCCGGCTACTATGGCGCCATACTTGGTGATCGGCCCGTACTCGGCCACAACCTGCATTATTTTTTCGGCCTCTACCGAGTAAATGATCAGGTCGCAGCGGTGGGCGATCTCCCTGCCGCTATCCAGTAATTTTACGCCATGCGGCGCAAGGTCGGCCTCCAGCTTTTCCCTGTTCTCGGGCATATCGCAACCATACACCTCGTAGCCCGCCTTTGCGAATGCCTTGGCGTATAAACGCCCCATATCGCCCAAACCTATAATGCCTATTAACATGCTGCTAATATAAGTATGAGCGCCATATTTTGGAATGAAACATTATTTTCGTTTATTGCGGATATTGATACAGTTTATAATATTTAACCGTATCAGTTATTTTTTACAATTAAACCATCTGAAACTACACCTATGAAGAAATTATTTTTTACCCCGATAATTATTTTTATAGCGTTTTTTAACCTTGCCCAGGCGCAGGATTCTACTAAAAAAGCTACTCAACCGCAAGCGCGCACCCAAACTGCCGCCCCGCAAAATACCGATCGCAGTCTTAACGGCCAGTATCGCTACCTGCTTACCAAAACGTACAACTACCAGCAACCGGTTATCGGCGCGTTTTACCGTAACGTAATGGATACCATCAAAACCGAGCGCGCTGCCTTGCGTAAAGCGCAAGCTACGGTTAACAGCCAGGCGGCAACCATTAAAAAGCTTAATGTTGATGTTACCATTAAGGATGAAACCATATCGGCATCAAATGCCAAAATGGACCAGATAAACCTGCTGGGCATTGGCTTTACCAAAGCGGCCTATAATACATTAATGTGGGGGCTGGTGCTGGGTTTCGGCATTGCGCTGGCCATTGTTATTATCACCACTACCCGTTTCAGGCACGAGGCTAAATACCGTATAAAACTTTATAACGAGTTATCCGAGGAATTTCAGACCTATAAAACCAAGGCTAACGAGAAAGAGAAAAAGCTTGCCCGCGAGCTGCAAACCGAACGTAACAAGCTTGATGAACTATCCGGCAGGTAAAAGGTAACTTTATTTGCATTGTTAAAGGCATACGCTTGCTTAATTATAAGGGAGTGAATATATTTAAGTATTATCAACCTAATGATCAACTGTATGCCATCGTTATCAAGGTATTTCAAAATTTTTGCTTTCCTGCTGGGTGCATTAACCCTTGTAAACTACTCTGTTTGCAACGCTTACACCTTAACGCCTGTTGCCGATACTACGCGCAAGGTACAAAGGCTTGGCACGGTTATGCCCGTACGCGGCTTTGCCATAGGCGCGCCACGGCCGAAAGGCCTTGATGATTTTATAAAGTTTATTAACAACGAGCTTGGGCCACGGCATGTAAATACGTTGATATTACGTGTTGATTATGCCTATCAGTTTAAATCGCACCCGGAACTGGTGGATAGCTTTGCCCTGTCAAAAAACGAGGTTAAAAAAATTGTTAAAGCTTGCCGCGATAACAGGATCGACATTGTTTGCCAGATAAACCTGCTCGGCCATCAATCATGGGCTAACAAGGTTGGTAAGCTGTTAAAAGCTTATCCGCAGTTTGATGAAACGCCGGGCATTATACCACCTGCAAATTATAAATGGCCCAATGCCGATAGCCTGTACTGCAAAAGCTATTGCCCGCTGCACCCTGATGTACATAAAGTTGTATTTGATGTGGTGGATGAGATATGCGATGTTTTTGAAACCAAGGCCTTCCATGCCGGTATGGATGAGGTATTTTACATCGGTCACCCGCAATGCCCGCGTTGTAGCGGCAAGGATAAGGCTGCCCTGTATGCCGGTGAGGTAAAACTGATCCGCGACCATCTGGCGCAAAAAGGCCGCTCGTTATGGATATGGGGCGACCGCCTGCTGGATGCCCGCTTAACCGGGCTGGGTATATGGGAAGCCAGCATGAACAATACCGACCGCGCCATTGACCTTATACCGAAGGACGTTTTTATTTGCGACTGGCACTATGACCGCCCCGACCAAACGGCCGTGCTGTTTGCCCTCAAAGGTATGGATGTTGCTACCTGCACCTGGCGCAGCCCGCAAATTGCCCTGCAACAAACTGACGATATACTGCGCTTCCGCAAAAATTCAACGCCTGAAATGAAAGACCATTTCAGGGGAATGATACTGACTATATGGTCTCGCAATGATCAGTTTTTGGATGAGTTTAAACAGGACAAACATGAGGGGCTTTCGCAGGCCGAAACCTTCAGGCAACTGTTTGCCAAAATAAACAGTCTTTAATAGTACACTGCTGGCTATTTATTTTCGCGGTTCTTCAAATCAGCAGCTACACTGCTGTCTGCATTTTTTTGTTGTTTTGCTGTACGCTCTTCAGCTTCTTTTACCTCATCCTTTTCGCTGATGGGATTATCGGTTTGAAGCTCTTTATTTTCTTCACTTTCGGTGTGATGTTGCTTTGCCATAACTTGGTGTTTTATATACTAACCGCTTGCAAAGCCCCATTGTTTATAAGAAAATAAATTAATCAACAAGAAACTATCTGAAATATAAATTAGTTATATTTATATCCTCGTATCTAACCGATACCCGGCCTAAACTTCCTGGTTAAACTTAAATTGTAATGTTATGGAACAGGAACTAAAGCATTATGAGTTCATTAACCTGCAAACAGGTAATGTAATTTCGCACATATCGCTACCCGCTTCACTTAACGGCCCCGAACTGGAGCACGAACTTGCCAAAAAGAAAACCGAGCTGGCGATAAACAAACAACTATACCTGGAGCTTATTTACTGGCAGGATCATGATCATTGCATCAGGTAAACACGCTAACCCGGCTTTAAAACAAAACAGCCATTTGCTTTGGGCAAATGGCTGTTTTTATTTTCGGATCTTCCGGTACTATCACACTTTGATCTCTACTTCAACACCGCTTGGCAATTCAAGCTTCATTAAAGCATCAACAGTTTTTGAGTTTGAGCTGTAGATGTCCAACAAACGCTTGTATGAGCAAAGTTGAAATTGCTCACGAGCTTTTTTGTTTACGTGTGGTGAACGTAATACAGTGAAAATTTTCTTTTCAGTTGGTAACGGAAGTGGTCCGCTAACTACAGCGCCAGTTGGCTTTACTGTTTTTACGATCTTCTCGGCTGACTTGTCAACCAGGTTGTAATCGTACGATTTTAATTTGATCCTGATTCTTTGGCTCATTTTAATTTTACTTTTGGGATTTCACTGATTATAGAGTGATTTCACCGATTTATTGATTGATCATCCCTAAGAGCTATTTATTAGGCAATGATCTGTTTATTGATAATTGCACTAATTCATCTGTGAAATCACAAACAAATCAGTGCAATCATATAAGATATTATTCTTCTTCGCCTTTTCTACGACCTTTGTTTTTAGCAACAACTTCTTCCTGTACGTTACGAGGAGCTTCTTCATAGTGGTCAAACTCCATGGTTGAAGTTGCACGGCCTGAAGTGATAGTACGTAATTGGGTTACGTAACCGAACATCTCAGAAAGTGGCACCATAGCTTTGATCACTTGTGAACCGTTACGTGTATCCATACCTTGCAGTTGACCACGACGACGGTTCATGTCACCGATAACGTCACCCATGTTTTCTTCAGGGGTTAAGATCTCGATTTTCATGATTGGCTCAAGTAATACCGGTTTACATTTTGGCAATGCCTCACGGTAAGCTGAACGGCCGGCGATCTCGAAAGATAACGCATCCGAATCGACAGCGTGGAATGAACCATCTATCAAACGAACTTTTAAGCTTGTAAGCGGGAAACCTGCAAGTACACCATTATCCATTGCTGATTTGAAACCTTTTTCAACAGATGGGATAAACTCGCGAGGGATTGAACCACCAACGATCTCGTTAATAAATTGCAAGCCTTCTTTCTCGTCATCAGCAGGAGAGATGATAACCTGAATATCAGCGAATTTACCACGACCACCGGTTTGTTTCTTGTAAGTTTCGCGGTGTTGGGTAGTACCTGTGATAGCCTCTTTGTAAGCTACCTGCGGCGCACCCTGGTTAACCTCAACTTTAAACTCACGTTTCAAACGGTCCATGATGATATCAAGGTGAAGCTCACCCATACCTGAAATTACAGTTTGGCCAGTGTCCTGGTCAGTTTGTACGCGGAAGGTTGGATCTTCTTCAGCCAGTTTACCAAGCGCGATACCTAATTTATCAACGTCAGCCTGAGTTTTAGGCTCAATAGCCAAACCGATAACCGGCTCAGGGAACTGCATTGACTCTAATACGATAGGGTGTTTTTCGTCGCAAAGGGTATCACCTGTTTTAATATCCTTAAAGCCTACTACCGCGGCAATATCACCGGCACCTACGTTAGGGATCGGGTTTTGCTTGTTAGCGTGCATTTGGAATATACGGGAGATACGCTCTTTGTTCTCTGAACGCATGTTGTATACATATGAACCGGCATCCAGGTTACCTGAGTAAACGCGGATGAAGCATAAACGACCTACGAATGGGTCGGTAGCGATCTTAAATGCAAGGGCTGAAAACGGCTCTTTAACATCCGGCTGGCGGGTAATTTCTTCGCCTGTATCAGGGTTAGTACCGGTGATAGCTTCAACATCAAGCGGCGAAGGCAACAACTCCATTACATAATCAAGCATGGTTTGTACACCTTTGTTTTTGAATGATGAACCGCAAGTCATCGGCACGATCTTACCGGCCAGGGTAGCCTGACGTAAAGCGTCAAGAACTTCACGCTCAGTAATGGTGGTAGGGTCGTCAAAGAATTTCTCCATCAGCGTATCGTCAAACTCGGCAACAGCTTCAAGTAATTTTTCTCTCCACTCGTTAGCTTCGTCAATCAGATCGTCAGGAATCGGCACTTCAGTAAAGGTCATACCTTTATCGTGCTCGTTCCAAACAATACCACGGAAGTTGATCAGATCAACCACACCTTTAAAACCATCTTCAGCACCGATAGGAATCTGCAGTGGCACAGCGTGGCTGCCCAGCATCTCTCTAACTTGTTTAACAACCTTTAAAAAGTCAGCACCTGAACGGTCCATTTTATTAACGAAACCGATGCGGGGTACGTTGTAGTTGTTAGCCAAACGCCAGTTAGTTTCTGACTGTGGCTCAACACCATCAACTGCTGAGAAAAGGAATACCAGACCATCAAGCACACGTAATGAACGGTTTACCTCTACGGTAAAATCCACGTGACCCGGGGTATCAATTACGTTTACCTGGTATTTGTTGCTGCGGTAGTTCCAGAACACGGTAGTAGCTGCCGAAGTGATGGTGATACCACGCTCCTGCTCTTGCGCCATCCAGTCCATCGTAGCTGCACCTTCGTGCACCTCACCAATCTTGTGGCTCACACCGGCGTAGTAAAGTATACGCTCGGTAGTGGTGGTTTTACCGGCATCAATGTGAGCGGCAATACCAATGTTTCTTGTATATTTAAGATCTCTTGACATCTTTTTTATTTATTGATTTGTTGAATTACTGAATTAATGATTACTAATATGTTACTTAATCAATAATTCAGTAATTCAATCCATCAGTATTTTTTTAGAACCTGAAGTGTGAGAACGCTTTGTTAGCTTCAGCCATTTTGTGCGTATCTTCCTTCTTTTTAACCGCTGCACCTTCGCCTTTTGAAGCTGAGATGATCTCACCGGCTAATTTCTCCATCATGGTTTTTTCGCCACGTTTACGAGCATAGCTGATCAGCCATTTCATACCCAAAGCAATTTTACGCTCCGGACGAACCTCAGTAGGAACCTGGAAGTTAGCACCACCCACACGGCGTGATTTAACTTCAACAGCAGGCATTACATTGTTCAAAGCTTTTTTCCAGGTATCTAAACCGCTTTCGCTGGTTTTCTTTTCAACGATATCAACAGCGTTGTAAAAAATTGAGTACGCGGTAGATTTTTTACCATCATACATCATGTTGTTTACAAATCTTGTTACCAAAGTATCATTGAACCTTGGATCAGGAAGGATAATTCTCTTTTTTGGTTTCGACTTTCTCATTTTCTATTATCCTCCTTATTATTTCTTTTTACCTTTTGCAGGTGCGGCTGCTGCCTGACCTGGTTTAGGACGCTTGGTACCATATTTTGAACGGCGCTGGTTACGACCGGCAACACCTGAAGTATCTAACGCACCACGGATGATGTGGTAACGTACACCAGGTAAATCCTTAACACGGCCACCACGGATTAACACGATAGAGTGCTCCTGTAAGTTGTGACCTTCACCCGGAATGTAGGCGTTAACCTCTTTACCGTTAGTAAGGCGCACACGGGCAACTTTACGCATTGCTGAGTTTGGTTTTTTAGGGGTAGTGGTGTACACACGGGTGCACACGCCTCTTCGCTGTGGACAGCTGTCCAACGCTGGTGACTTACTCTTGTCTTCCAGAGCTACTCTACCTTTTCTAACTAATTGCTGAATAGTAGGCATTTCTTGCTTTGTTTCTTTACAGTTTTATTCCTATTTTAAGGACTGCAAAAGTACGGAGTAATTTTTGATTTTCAAGTACTTGATTGAAAATATTTTAGTAGCCGTCAAAGCTACCCTTAAAGCAAGCAGATTGCGGCGCTATTTTAACGCACAAATCTCCCTGATACTCTCGCTCACCGGCTTAAACTCAATGCCGATGGCTTTCTTGATCTTGGAGTTATCAAAGTACTTGGTGGTAACAGCCGATTGGGCGGCTATTTTATCCAAAAATGGATCTTTACCTGTAATGGCGGCAACAAAGGCGGCGGCGCGCCAGGCCAGGTTCATCATCCAGGGCTTGGCCTCTTTGGCGGGTGCGGGTATGCCATAGCCCTCGGCTATTTCTTCAACTAACTGTTTATAAGCAAGGTTTTCGGCGTTGATGATAAAGCGTTCGGCGGTAATATCGCTATTCATCAGCGCGATCATGCTTTTGGCTACATCCTGCACATCAACCAATCCGGCGGTACCACTGGTATAAAATTTCAATCCTTTACGTACGGTATTAAATATCTGCCCGGTGCCTTCATCACCGGCATTTACGCCGATAATGAGTGATGGGTTCACTATCACGGCATCCAATCCCTCGGCAATACCGCGCCACACTTCCATCTCACTTTCCAGCTTTGATATGGCATAACCATCGGTTTCAATACTTACATCCAAATGGGTATTCTCCGTAATAACCTCACCGGGCTTAGCTAAACCCAACGCCGCAATGGAACTCACATGCACCAGCTTGCAATTATTATCAAGGCACAGGTTTACTATATTGGCCGTACCTGTAACATTAGCGGCAATCATGGGGTTTTTATCCTTTTGCTTTAATGATACCCATGCCGCGGCATGATACACCTGCTTTACACCGGCAAAGGCATCTTCCAGGGCAAACACATCCAGCATGTCGGCATCAAACCACTCAATAAAGGCTGAATGCGGCTTCAGGATTTCAGGAATAACCGACGACGCGCGTTTGATACAACGCACATGCTCGCCCTGCTTTACCAATTGCAAGGCTACCTCAGCCCCCAAAAAACCTGTTGCCCCTGTTATTAAGATCATATTGCAAATGTGCGAATATTTCTGAACCGGAATTTATAGTTCAGAAATATTCGCACATTTGCACTTCAACATATCTGCGCATCAACATGTCATTAGCTGATTTTTTTACACCGATAGACCTGAAACGTATAACCCCTAAAAAAGGCTATTACACCAGTCAGTTAGGGCAAAAAATAGAGCATTACTCGGTTGATTTTCCTGACCTGGAGCAAAAAGTTGACATTGCTATTATTGGTGTGCAGGAAGGCCGCAACGCTGATAATAACGACGGCTGCTCGCACGGGCCGGATCATGTGCGCGAGAAGTTGTACATACTTAATGAGGGTAACTACAATACCAAGATTGTAGACCTGGGCAATATAAGGCAGGGCGCTACGGTTACGGATACCTACTATGCCCTTAAAACCGTAGTTGAAGAACTGATCAAACAGGACATCTTTCCGCTCATTATCGGCGGCAGCCAGGATCTGACCTATGCGCAGTATCTCGGTTACGAAAACCTGGAACAAAAGGTGGACCTGGTGGTGATCGACTCGCACTTTGATATCGAGGACGACGCCCATCACGGCAGTATTGAAACCACATCGGCATCTTACCTCAGTAAAATATTTTTGCACGAGCCAAATTACCTTTTCAACTTTAGCAACCTGGGTTACCAAACCTATTTTGCCAGCCAGGAAAGCCTGCGCGTAATGGAGAAACTATACTTTGACGTGCACCGTTTGGGTGAACTGAGTGGACAGGTTGCTGTTACCGAACCCATCATCCGCAATGCCAACATGATCAGTTTTGACGTTTCGGCCATACGTTCGGCGGAGGCTATGGGTAATGCTAATGCTACACCAAACGGCTTTTATGGCGAAGAGGCTTGCCAGCTATGCCGGTATGCAGGTTTTAATGATAAGCTGACCTCGATAGGCTTTTACGAGTACAATCCTGCTTATGACAGTAATGGCCAAACCGCTATGCTGCTGGCGCAGATGGTGTGGTGTTTTGTTGACGGATTTTATAACCGCAAACGTGATTTTCCGCTCAACCCCAAGTCGCAATACCTGATCTACAAAACCAGTTTAAAGCATGACGACCATGAACTGGTGTTTGTAAAAAGCAAAAAATCCGACCGTTGGTGGATGCAGGTACCCTACCCTACGCACGGCTCCATGAACGAGCGCTTCCACCTGGTGCCCTGCCGTTATGAGGATTATAAAACCGCCGTATCCGGCGAAATGCCCGACCTTTGGTGGCGCACTTATCAAAAACTGGCCTGATACAATTAGGTAGTTATTTACACGTTAATCAGTTAATGAAAAAAATTACTTTGGCCGCTGCCCTGTTATTACCGGCAATGGCTTTTGCGCAAAGCGATGCGCCATTTAAAATAAACGGAAAACTGGGCAAACTGAACGCGCCCGCCAAAGCTTACCTGGCTTACCGCGTAGGCGATAATAATATTACCGATTCGGCTATATTTACTAACGGCACCTTTGAGTTTAACGGCCGCATTATTGAGCCTACCAATGCTACGCTGTTTATTGATCGCCGTGGTTTAGGTTTTGAGCGTTATGTTGATCTGAACTTTCCGGATGGCGGCCAATCAAAAACAGCCGAAATGCTGCCATTTTTTATTGGCAAAGAAAACTTTACCATCACCGGTACCGACTCGATCAGCAAGGCCACCATCAACGGCTCCAGGATAAACGATGACAATAAAAAACTGGTTGACTTGCTTAAACCGATCAACGAAAAGGCCAAAAAAATAAATGCTGAAGCCGCGGCGGCAACAGCCCAGCAAAAAAGTTCAGCATCGTATCAAAACAGTATGCAGGCTAAATACAAAGCACTGCAAACCGAGCAAAAAGCGGTAATGAAGAATTTTATTGCTGATAATCCCGATAGCTTTATCAGTTTGCTGGCGGTAAGCTCAATGGGCGGCCCATCGCCCGAGCCTTCGGAAATTGAACCGTTATTCAGCAAACTAAGCGACGATTTGAAAAACTCAAGCGGCGGCAAGGCTATTCAGCATGCTTTAGAAGGTTTGCGCAGCACAGCTATTGGTGCCGTAGCACCCGATTTTACACAGAACGATGTGAACGGCAAACCGGTTAGTCTTTCATCCTTCAGGGGTAAATATGTATTGATAGATTTTTGGGCCGCATGGTGTAAGCCCTGCCGCATGGAAAACCCCAACGTGGTAAAAGCTTATTATTTGTATAAGGATAAAAACTTTACGGTATTAGGTGTATCATTAGATCCTCAAAGCGCCAAAGCATCATGGCTGGAAGCTATAAAGCAGGATGGCTTAGTATGGACACAGGTATCTGACCTGAAATACTGGAATAACGAAGCCGCGGCACTTTACGGTGTTCGCTCCATACCACAAAACTTTTTGATTGGGCCTGATGGCAAGATCATCGCCAAAAACCTGCGCGGCGACGACCTCGACGAAAAGCTTGCCGAACTATTGAGTGGCAAAAAGAAATCGTGATAAACAGTTAAAACAGGCTTAGGCCTGTTTTAACGCTTCAATAATTTGGCCGGCGGTTAGCTTTTGCTGTTCGCCGGTAATCATGTTTTTAAAGGCAAGCTCACCGCTTTGTATTTCTTCGCTGCCAATTAATATGGTGTAAGCTATCTGCTTATTATTGGCATAATCCATTTGCTTTTTGATCTTGGCTCCGGCAGGGTAAAGCTCGGCCTTAATATCCTGTGCACGCAGGCGTTGCAGCAATGGCCAGGCGTAGGCTTCGGCTTCCTTGTCAAAACAACATATCAGGGCTTTAGTACTTTGCACCGCCTCGGTAGGGAACAGGTTAAGCTCCTCCATTACATCATAAATCCTATCGGCACCAAAGCTGATGCCTGCGCCGGTAAGGTTTTTCAAACCAAACATGCCGGTCAGGTCATCATAACGACCACCACCGCCTATACTACCCATTTGTACCTCGTTGGTTTTCACCTCGAATATGGCACCTGTGTAATAGTTCAAGCCGCGGGCAAGGGTAATATCCAGTTCTAAAACAGCCTTTTGTAAAGGCGCGGCGTTGATATAGTTCAAAACCGTTTCTATCTCATCACAACCCTTTAACCCGGTAACTGATGTTGCCAATGCATCGCGCAGGCTGGCCAGCTTTTCGGTATTTGAGCCTTGCAGCAGGATAACCGGCTTTAGCTTTTCAATATCTTCTTCGGTAAATCCTTTGGTGATCAGTTCGGCAGTAACCCCATCCAGGCCTATTTTGTCCAGTTTATCAATGGCTACGGTAAGGTCAATGATACTATCGCTTTTATTGATAACCTCGGCAATGCCTGATAGTATTTTTCTATTGTTAATTTTTACAGTAAAATCTTTCAGTCCGAGCTTACTCAAAGCCTCATCATATATCTGTACAAACTCCGCCTCGTTAAGCAGCGAATCAGAACCCACTACATCGGCATCACACTGGTAAAATTCGCGGTAACGGCCTTTTTGCGGCCTGTCGGCGCGCCAAACCGGCTGCACCTGGAAACGCTTAAAGGGGAACGTAATATCATTTTGATGCTGTACTACGTAACGCGCGAAAGGCACGGTGAGATCGTAACGTAAGGCTTTTTCGGAGATGTCGGATACCAGCGTGTTTGAATCAGCAGCGGCTAATTTTTCAGGCTTTACTTTTGAAAGGTAATCGCCACTGTTCAATATTTTAAACATTAGCTTATCCCCCTCATCACCATACTTTCCGGTAAGGGTGCTCAGGTTCTCCATAGCGGGGGTTTCTATCTGCTGATAGCCATATTTGCGAAAAACAGCCTTAATGGTATCAAAAATAAAGTTACGCTTTGCCATTTCGGCCGGAGAAAAATCGCGGGTACCCTTTGGTACTGATGGTTTGATGGATGCCATGCGGCAAAGGTAAAAAAATTCCGCTGACTGAGTTGAGCTTGAAGCGTAACGCTAAACCCATATCCTAATTAAATAGTAGCTTTGCAGCCTATGAAAAGGAACAAGCCAACCATATTGGTAGTGAACGACGATGGCATTACCGCACCGGGCATTAAGGCACTTATTTACGCCATGAATGATATTGGCCGTGTAGTAGTTGTAGCGCCCGATAGTCCGCAATCAGGCATGGGGCATGCCATTACCATTGGCAAACCACTGCGTTTTGACAAGGAAGAATTGTACGAGGGCATCGAGATGTACAAATGCTCGGGCACCCCGGTTGATTGTGTTAAGCTGGCAGTAAACCTGGTTTTTAAAGGCAAAAAGCCTGATCTGTGTGTTTCGGGTATCAATCATGGGTTAAATAATTCTATAAACGTATTGTACTCCGGCACCATGTCGGCCGCTGTTGAGGGAGCTATCGAAAGCATCCCATCCATAGGTTTTTCGCTGGATGATTATACCCAACAAGCCGATTTTGAGCCCTGTGTTAAATACGTAAAACAGATTGCCCTGCAAGTATTGGAACACGGTTTGCCAACCGCTACCCTGCTTAACGTTAACTTTCCGGCTACACCGTTAAAAGGTATCAAGATATGCCGCCAGGCTAATGCCAAGTGGGCCGAGGAGTTTGATGAGCGTATGGACCCGCACAAACGCCCGTACTACTGGCTAACCGGTGTTTTTCAGCTAAACGATCAGGGTGAGGATACTGATGTTTGGGCATTGGAGAATGGCTACGTATCGGTAGTACCTGTACAGTTTGACATGACCGCCCACCACGCCATACCGGTACTTAACGGCTGGAAGTTTAATAATTAATTGCTGATATTTACCGCATGAAGTATTACCTGGTAGCCGGCGAAGCCTCGGGCGATCTGCACGGGGCCAACCTGATGAAGGCGCTTAAAGAGCAGGATGCCCAAGCGGAGTTCCGCTATTTTGGCGGCGACCTGATGCAGGCCGAAGGCGGTACCCTGGTAAAACATTATGCTGATATGGCTTACATGGGTTTTGTGGAAGTGGCGCTTAACCTGCGCTCCATCCTCAAAAACATGAGGCAATGCAAGCAGGACATTGTTGCCTGGCAGCCGGATGTACTTATACTGATCGATTTCCCGGGCTTTAACATGAAGATAGCCGGGTATGCCAAAAAACATGGCTTACTTGTTTGCTATTATATCTCGCCAAAGGTTTGGGCCTGGAACCAAAAGCGTGTGCTCAACATTAAAAAGGTGGTTGACCACATGTTTTGTATATTGCCGTTTGAGGTTGACTTTTATAAGGAGTGGGATATGCAGGTTGACTATGTAGGCAATCCTTTATTAGATGCCGCTGCCGCGTTTAAACCATCAGCTACTTTTTTGCAGGATAATAAACTTACCGAAAAACCCATTATCGCCTTGCTACCCGGCAGCCGAAAACAGGAGATCAATCATTTACTGCCTGATATGGTGGCCATGCAGGCCCGCTTTCTTGACCATCAATTGGTTATCGCGGGTGCGCCGTCATTTAACGAGAGCTACTATCAGCCTTATTTAAAAGGCCAAAACATACCCATAGTTTTCAATGCCACGTACGACCTGCTTCAACATGCCGAAGCTGCTGTTGTAGCATCGGGCACGGCTACTTTAGAAACCGCCCTGTTTAACGTACCGCAGGTAGTGGTTTATAAAGGCAACGCCATAACCATTGCCATTGGCCGCATGGTCATCAAAATAAAATTCATATCGTTGGTGAACCTGATTATGGATAAACTGGTGTTACGTGAGCTGATACAGCAGCAGTGCAATCCGCACGAAATATATAATGAGTTGAACCGGTTGATAAACGACAAGCCATACCGTCAGCAGATGCTGAATAATTACGACTTGCTGGATGAGCGCATGGGTACGCCCGGCGCATCAGCCAAAACAGCGGCACTTATCATTAAATACACCGCAAAAAAGTAGAGCCCTGCAACAATTGCAAGGCTCTGCGTTTTTCATAGGTGATGTGAAAAAACAATTTATAGGTAGATGTATATGATGATCAGGCAGCCGACAAGTTGCGTTGCGCGGCCTCCTGGTTGTTGCTTAGTTTTGGATGCTTAGCTCTGAAAGCCTGCAGATCCTGCATTAACATATCACGTAGCTGAGTATCAAATTTTGCGGCTAATTTGCTGGTTGCTGGTTTGTTGTTTATGCTTTTCATGGGTAGATGATGATAGGTTGAAAAATATATTTAATTACGCAGCCGATAAGCCGTTGTTATTCATTGAATTCACAAACTGATTTTTTGCTTGTTTAATCGCTTTTAAATCACTCATTAAAAGCGCTTTTAACTCGTTATCAAACTTAGCTACCAGTTTGCTGATCGATGGTTTTCTGTAGGTTTTCATAGTTGAATATTTTTATGTTTTGTCAGTTAATTAGTTCTTTTTTGTTTGTTCTTCTTCGCCTTCATCACTCAGGTTGTCTTTTCTGCGTTCCGCTTCTTTAAGCTGCCTTTCCAGTTGTTCCTGGTCACGTGAGTCGGCCGGCTTTTCAGGGTTAGCCGGGTTTTCCCAAGTTTGCTGCTCATCTGCGTTCGCGTTACTTTTTTTATCGGTGACAACCATAATGCTGACGTTTTGTGATTGATGTTATTCCAATACAATGCCAAAAGGCCAAAGGTTAAAATCGAATATACAATAACGATAAACCCATCCATCAATAAACAATTAAAACCACCCTTTTGAAGCTAAATAGTGCAATTAATAGCATACAATGTTGTATAAATTTGTGATACAACCTGTCGCCTCAAAAGGTCAAAAAATAATTTTCAGGATTTTTTTAGGGTTATAAAAGCCGAGCGGATGTTGAACGATACACTGTCATACAATTGTCCTAAAAGGTGTACAATTGTATAGACAGATGCATACCAACCCATAATGTTATATTAGCACAATATAATAAACCAATGACCTTAATAACCGACCTTGAAGCAGCAGGCATTTTAACACAAGAGGATGCAAAAGCTTTGCACCAAAGCTTTAAAAGCAACAAACTAACATCTTTTCAAAAGCTCAATTTATTATATCAGCATTTTGCGGGTAAAATACATATCAACCACCAGTCTGGGTCTGGTGGATTCAGCCTAATAATAAATGTAGGCACAAGCAGTGGCCTGACTGACCGTGAGGAAAGCAAGAGTTATTTAGAGTTACTACAGCTATTGCTTGACCATGGGTTAATATCAAACAATGTTCATCAAAAATTATATTCAAAGCCTTTTAAAGGTGATAAGTATGGGTACCTCGCCGGATTATATTCTGCATTAAACCTAACCCGGTTTTACAATGAATTCACAGTAGAAAAACAGTTAGAATTTGCTAAGATACTGGCCGGCAAAGACAGGTTTGAACGAGACGGCATGCTTGATTCCCGCAAAAAGAAAAGGCTGATACGTGATATAAATAATGGTAAGCTGAACACCTATTTCGATTTTTTTGAATATTGCCATTCCTGTCATCTAATAGATATTAAACAATATCTCAATAAGCCCGATAAGCTTTTAAAAAACATTATTAAGCCCCTTAACGCAATAATCTTTGATGCTTTTACCATTATTGCCATTGATTTTACAAAAGAGCCTTTTCAGGGCAATCCCAGTTATCATGATGCTAAAGCTGCTATTTCAATAAATACGGGCGATCAGATTCATCATCATGAATATACACTAAAAGAGGCCGGCACAAACACAGCGTACACTCTAAAGGAAGTACTTACCAATCTATTAACAGCCATCAATCAACTATTAGCCGCTTATAATCGCCTGTACAGGTTAACAGGTATTACAAACAGTGCTGATGATAATACTTTTCATAAAGATGAAAAGAACTTTGCTATCTGCCTAATAAACCCTGACACTGCGCACATCTTTGATTTTTATGATATGCAGCGTAGATTTTTGTTTAATCAGCCAATGATTGCAAATTTCAGGTTGCCGCTATCTTACAAAAATATTCAGTATGCACTGTATCACTTTAGTAAGAGCGGATTGCTATCACATATAAGCAATACCCAATCTAAACTAATAACCGATCATCTGTATACGGGTATTTATGTAAACGTCGGAGATCTGCTTAAACTATTTCCGAATACTATTATTACGGTAGAGCGCACTGTGACAAAAGGGCATAAACCTTATCGTGATTTTTTGTTTTCTCTGGATAATATATCTCGCGGGGTTTTAAACATAACTGATGTAATCGACAACACTCCTGAATATTACGATACTGAAGATGAAACAACTTTTGACATTACTTTTAGTTGTAATGGCACATTCCATCGGGTTGAATTTGGTGCAAGTTATGGCGAGTTTAATGACCGCATCATTTTCTATATCATCAATGAGATCATCCGAAAGGATTATAAAGACCATCAATTATTACAGCTTATCCATAATGATCACCAAAGGGATATTTATCTGTTTGCAAGCAATGAGCGAATTTATTATCTAACAAAAATGAAACTCATAGAATCTATTGATCGGTTTTAACTACCAACCCGCCGCCGTATCATCTCCGCGCGGATCGGCACCACCATCATAGCTGCCATCGGGATTTACCAATACCGCGTCAACACGGCCGATGCTGTTATCCGCTTTAAGCACATACCCCTTTTGCCGGAGTACGGCTTTAACAGCGGTTGAAAAAGCGTCGGGCTCATTGTAAACCTCATCGGGAAGCCATTGATGATGAAACCGGGCTGAGCTCACGGCATCCTGTACCGGCATTCTAAATTCAACTACATTCAATATGGTTTGAAACACTGACGTTATAATGGTTGAGCCGCCCGGAGTACCTACTACCATGAACAGTTTTCCCTGCTTTTCAACAATGGTGGGCGTCATGGATGATAACATGCGTTTGCCCGGCTGTATGGCGTTGGCCTTGCCACCTATTAACCCATACATATTGGGCACACCGGGTTTTGAGCTAAAATCATCCATCTCGTTGTTTAACAAAAACCCCGCGCCTTTTACAAATATTTTTGAGCCGAAGCTGCCATTAAGTGTAGTGGTGATGGATACGGCATTACCCTCCTTATCAACTATGGAGTAATGCGTGGTTTGGTCGCTCTCGTATCCTGCAAAATTTCCGGGTTTAACAGCGGTGCTTAAAGTAGCGTGGTTCCAACTAAAATTTTGCATACGTTTATTAATGTAAGCCCTGTTTAACAAACTATCAGCAGGTACCTTAAAATAATCCGGATCGCCAAGATATTCAGATCGATCGGCATATACACGCCTTTCGGCCTCCACCATCAACCGTACGGTCGAATCAGCATTAAAACCCCAGCGGGATAAGGGATATTTCTCAACCGAGCCTAATAACTGCAACAATGCTATACCACCGCTTGATGGTGGCGGCATGGTGATGATCTTGTAATCCTTATACTTGCCTACCAATGGTTTTCGCCAAACGGAATGATATTTACCCAGGTCAGCCAACGTTATTAGTCCGTTGCCCGAGCGCATTTCGGCAACCAGTTGCGCGGCTACTTTACCCTCATAAAAACCGGCCCGCCCTTTATCACGTATCAGCTCCAGGGTTTTTGCCAGATCTTCCTGAACCAAAACATCGCCTTTAGTCCACTTATCCTTTATAAAATAAGTTTTACCGGGGTTTAGCTTTTTAAATGTTTCCTGCTGATTATTTAGGTCCTTAGCCAGATGAGTGGTAACCTTAAAGCCTTTCCGGGCCAGTTCAATGGCCGGCTGTACCAGATCAGCCCATTTTAGTTTGCCATATTTTTTATGTGCCGCTATCATGCCATCAACCGAGCCCGGCACACCGGATGCCTTGTGCGTGTATAAGCTCTCATCAGGTTTTACATTACCTGACGGATCGAGATACATATCAGCTCCCGCCGCCGCCGGGGCTTTCTCCCTGAAATCAAGCGTAGCTGTTTCACCGCCGGATGCCCGGTAAACCATAAAGCCGCCACCGCCAATATTACCCGCCTGCGGTAGCGTTACAGCAAGGGCGAATTGTACGGCAACCGCGGCATCAACAGCGTTACCGCCACGCTTTAATATATCAACACCAACCTGCGAAGCATCGGGATAAGCACATACCACCATACCCTTTTTATATTCGGTACATGAGTGTATCAATACCATAATAGCCGGCGCCAGCAGTAAGTATATAGCTGCTGTATTTATTCTTTTCATCTGTTATTTACCTTGTTAACTACGCTAATATGCTGTTTTTTGCCTTGCGGTAACATAAAACATTTAATATGCCGTTAATTTGCAGAAACAATTCAACATCCCATGAGGAAAACACTATTACTTATTATTTCAGCATTTACATTATTATTTATTGCTAACACTGCCAAAGCACAGGATTACAATACAGCCGTTGGCGCTAAATTCGGCGGGTACGAGAATGGCATCTCTGTAAAGCATTTTACTAACGAAAGCACGGCGCTTGAGGGCATATTAGGTTTCAGGAGAGGCGGGGTAGTGATAACCGGTTTATATGAAATACACCAGCCTGCGTTTAATACCGACAATCTTAAATTTTACTATGGCTTTGGCGCGCATGCCGGTTCGGTTGGCGCGGGCAAGTACAAAAAACTTGGGGGCGATGAAGTTTTTGAGGACAGCAAGCTGCTGATAGGCGCGGATGGTGTATTGGGTTTAGAGTATGTTATCCCTAACTCACCCATAGGTATAAGCCTTGACCTTAACCCCCGCGTTGAGCTGGCAGGGCCATTTTTTGACCTTGCCCCGGGCCTCGGTATTAAATATACTTTTTAGTTAGACCGTACTACTAACACTTTTCTTGATTCAACCTGGCTTCCGGCTATTAACCTTAATACATAGGTGCCCGAGGCCAGGTTTGTTACCCCTATCTGGGTATTAAAATTACCCGCCTGTACGGTGCGGCTGTTATCATAAACTATCCGGCCGCCAATATCTATCAGTTGTATACGTACGGTTCCTGCCGTTTTAATGTTCAGCATGGCATTTATGTATTCACTTGCCGGTACAGGATATACGGTAAGGCCCTCGCCGGGAGTTGTTGTACTGGTTTGCGTAATACGTCCGCCTGATATGATAAGGGAGTAATCCTGCCTGCCTGTACGTAATATACCTTTGTTAGATATGGAAACAGTGTACGTTTCGCCATTTATGGCCGATGGAATATAAACCTGCTCAACATTATCAACCACATTATCGCCGCGTGTGGCTATTGATGATGGGTTTGCCGGATCAAGCACCCAGGGGTTAACAACACCGGTTGCACTGCTGCTGATGCGCACATCCAGATCGTTAACTAATTTAGGAGTACGCTCATTTAACGTACCCACGGCAGCTACGGTACCTTCACGGTCCGTCCAGGATATGGTTGCCCATAAGGGGCCATTGCTGTTGGCTGTTATGGTATAACTTTCAACCTGCGCCTGTTGCAGCGTGCTTTCATGTATATAAGTATTTGTACCATTTGTAGTGATGGTTTGCGCGGCCTTACGCATATCAAGTACACCCCAGCCATAAATATAATCGGGGCCGGCGTTACCCGCATCAAAAGCGGTATGGCACACCAGGCCTTTAAGGGTAGCTGCACGCATAACACTATCGTTATGTAATTGCGCGTAGTACTCCTGCAGTAAAAATATTGAACCCGACACGTTTGGCGATGCCATTGATGTGCCCGACAGTGTGCTATAAAAATTAGGCCCTGATGCCGAGGTTGATAATACACTTGAGCCCATACCCATAATATCGGGCTTTACACGGCCATCATCAGTAGGGCCCCAACTGCTAAAGCTTGACACCTGCACCCCGGCAGCCGTTTGCGGGCCGTTCGGTAATTGATTTACCGAGCCTACTGTAAGTATATTTTTGGCGTTGCCCGTTGTTGATATTACATCAAAAGCTTCGTTACTGCTGATGCTGGCGGGGCGGGGCCCTTTTTCAACTATGGTTTGATCGGTGCGGCTTTCATAACCATAGTAGGTTGAGCCTATTGATGGCCCGGTATAGGCGTGGCTGTTACCGGCCGACTCAACAATTAAATAATAAGGCGCTTCAAAAGCTATCTTGTCCCACGCCTGTGCGCGTTCGTCATAAAAACCAAAAAGGTAATCCTCGTCATCGCCGGGCAGGCCATACCATGTCCAGCGGCCACCATCAAAATCCCAACCGGCAATATCACCGTATGAGTGATTTGATACCAGCAATCCGGCGGCGTTGCTGCCTATCTCGGCAACATCATTATCAAAATCGAACGATTGCAGGGTATTCATACCAAAAGCCATACCCTTTGCTACCGGGTTTATACCGCGTGCTATCATGGTACCTGCAACGTGCGTGGTATGCTCAATAGCCCCGGTTTGATTAACTCCTAAAGTAATGGTTTTGCCCGCAAACTCCTGGTGATCGCGGTAAACGGTGCCACCATCCCAAATGGCTAATTTGTTTGCAAGTATGGTACCCGTGCCTGATAGATCAAGCTGTAACTCACCGCCGGGCTGCACGGCATTGGTACGTGTAGCTGCAGCAGCTTCAGTATTACTGGTACGTAAAAAACGCGGGAAGCCTAAACTGTTTACCCCTTGCAAAGCTATCACCCTGCCGCCTGTGGTAATTTTACGGGTTACCCAGTTTTTTGACGGAGCCAAAGCCAAAGCCCTTTGCTTACCGGCAGCAAATGATGCCGAAAGTTGTTTAGAAAAACTTTCGAGGTTTTTTTTCTGAACATCATTTACCAGGTTGCGTTGTGCCAATGCCTCACCAGCAAATAAAACGGATAAAAAGCAATATACAATTGCCGGTAAAAGGCGTTTCATGCAGAGATACCGATCTTTTTAATTGATTAAAAAACAGTTATGAATACTTTTGCAATTTAAATGAAAATATAGAATATTATTTACTCTAACAATAATTTAATAACCCTTAAAAAAACAAAGCCCCTTCGCGTAAGCGAAAGGGCTTGTTAAACTAAACCAACTAAAAACTCTGCTCACTCACTTTACTAACTGAGCAGTTATATCTTATTTATTAAGAATATTAAAAACGCTTACGGCGTTCGGTACGGTCTTCACGGCGTTTGCCTGAGAAATCGCGGAAACCACCGCCATTTCTTGAACCGCCACCGCCTTCACGACGCTCGCCACCGCGCTCGCGGAAACCGCCTTCGCGTTTTTTGTAGCCTGAGCCACCGCCGCCACGACGTTCGCCACCGCCATCGCCTGATATCTCGATACGTACCTGACGACCGTTAAAGTCAACGCTTTTAAATCCTTCAAATACTTTATCAACATCGTCATTACTCACTTCAAAAAATGAGTAAACACCTTTAACATCGATCTTACCTACAGTGCGGCCGCTTATTTTGGTGTTGTTACAGATGTAACCTAAAAGGTCGCCACGGTTAAACTCATCTACCGAGCCCAGGTTAATGAACAAACGGGTAAAGTCTGAACGCATACCGGTACGGTTAAAGCGGTCGCCTTGCGCGCCATCTCTTGCCGGCCTGTCTTCAAACGCAGCGTTAAGGTCAGGCGCATTTTTGTAGTAATCCAAAAAGCGGTTAAACTCTAACGAAGCAAAACGTTTGATGATATCTTCTTTGCTCAGATCTTCAAACTCAGCCATAATGCGCGGAATGTACTGCTCAATTTGCTGCTCATTCACTTCAACATTATGTACTTTATGTACCAGGGCAAATAATTGTTTTTCGCAAACATCAAAACCTGTTGGTATTTCAGCTTTAATAAACTTTTTACCAATAACACGTTCAATCTGGCGAATTTTACCAAGTTCTTTACCGTGTATAATAGCGATAGATACACCTGTTTTACCGGCACGTGCTGTACGGCCGCTACGGTGAGTGTAGTTTTCTATTTCATCAGGCAATGAGTAGTTAATAACGTGTGTAACATCATTAACATCAATACCACGCGCGGCAACGTCAGTAGCAATTAATAATTGCAGGCTGCGCTCGCGGTAGCGTTTCATTACCTTATCACGCTGCTGCTGCGAAAGGTCGCCGTGTAAAGAGTCGGCATTGTAACCGTCTTTAATAAGCGCTTCGGCAATTTCCTGTGTTTCAATTTTGGTACGGCAAAATACGATACCGAAAATCTCAGGGTTAAAATCAACAATGCGTTTAAATGCGGCATATTTATCACGTGCACGCACTACATAATACTCATGCTCAATGTTGGCATTACCGGTATTTTTGGTACCCATGGTAAGCTCGAACGGATCGGTCATGTATTTTTTTGCAATCCTTCTAACTTCAGAAGGCATGGTTGCTGAAAACAGCCATGTTTTTTTATCGTCCGGCGTGGTCGATAATATACTGTCAATGTCTTCCTGAAAGCCCATATTGAGCATTTCATCAGCTTCATCCAGCACTACATATTTAACCTGCGAAAAATCAATCGCCTTACGGTTAATAATGTCAAGCATACGGCCAGGCGTGGCAACAACAATCTGCACACCGCGTTTAATCTGACGTAATTGATCAGAAATACTTGCACCGCCATAAACAGCTACCACATTAACGTTTTTAACGTTTTTTGCGTAGTTCTTAATGTCGTTAGTAATTTGTAAACAAAGCTCGCGAGTTGGGCATAAAACAAGCGCTTGCGGATAGTTTTCGTCGAAGTCCAGTAACTCTAATAATGGCAAGCCAAAAGCAGCAGTTTTACCGGTCCCGGTTTGGGCTAATCCGACAAAATCGTTGCTGCCTGTTAACAATACCGGAATTGACTGTTCCTGGATTGGCGTAGGATTTTCAAATCCTAACTCAGTGATGGCATTAACAATATCATGACGGATTCCCAGTTGAATAAATGGGTTCATGAATTTAAATAACGTACTTGGCGACATTGCCAAATCGGGCGCAAAGGTATAAATAAAAATTGTCATTTCAAACCCCTATTTTTAATTGAGTTCGAAATGACAATGTTACAGCTTAAAAAACGCTGCTTTTATTTTATTTTCCTCAAATTCAGCAACATATCTTCAACCATCTTAGGCAGGTCAAATTCAGCTTTCCAGCCCCAGTCTTTTTGAGCCTGGCTATCGTCAATAGATTTTGGCCAGCTATCGGCAATGGCCTGGCGCGGGTCGTTTTCTGAATAGGACAATTTAAAGTCCGGAATATGTTTTTTGATCTCTGTATTCAACTGCTCGGGCGTAAAGCTAATACCGGCCAGGTTGTATGATGACCGGATGGTCAGGTTCTCCGCCGGGGCATCCATTAAACTGATGGTTGCGCGGATGGCATCATCCATGTGCATCATAGGTAATTCGGTACCTGCTGACAGGAAGCTTTGGTACTCACCTTTGGCCAATGCCTCGTGAAAGATATGTACGGCATAATCGGTAGTGCCACCGCCCGGCGCGGCTTTCCAGCCTATTAGCCCAGGGTAACGGATACTGCGCACATCCAATCTGTATTTTTCAAAATAATACTCGCACCAGCGCTCACCGGCCAGCTTGCTAAAGCCGTAAACACTGTTCGGGTCCATTACGCAATATTGCGGTGTATTCTGTTTAGGCGAATGAGGACCGAATACAGCGATGGAGCTTGGCCAAAATACTTTGGCTACCTTGAATTCAACAGCAAGGTCAAGCACATTCAACAAACCGTTCATGTTCAGGTCCCAGGCCAGCTTAGGTTTTTGCTCGCCTATGGCCGAAAGTATAGCGGCTAATAAATAAACCTGGGTTGGTTTATACTTTTCAAATATGGCGCGTACGGCGGCTGCATCTGTAACGCTTGCCTGCTCAAAGGGGCCACTGCTGCCGGCATTCTTTGGCGCGTGAAGGTCAGATGCTACAACCTGGCTATTGCCATGCTTAGCGCGTAAAGCAGTTACCAGTTCGGTGCCAATTTGCCCATTGGCGCCGATAACTAAAATCATTTCGGTCATCAGTTGTTAATATGCCGCAAATGTAAAAAATAGAATTGTGATAACATTGGTAAAACGTATTATCAAATGTTATTATCCAAACAATCAGCATATCTGAGTTTTTTTGCTGATATTTGAATTTGTTAACTGACCCAGTTACATTAATTTATTCAACAAACAGAAGATGTTGTGTTGCATCCATATCATCTTCACAAAAACAATTTTTTAAAAACAATGAAAGTCGCAGTAGTAGGTGCCACAGGCTTGGTAGGCACTAAAATGTTGCAGGTTCTTGATGAACGCAACTTCCCGGTAACAGAATTAATCCCCGTAGCTTCAGAAAAAAGTGTTGGTAAAGAGATCACTTTTAAGGGTAAGCAGTATAAGGTGGTTTCTGTTGAGGATGCGATTAAACAGAAGCCGGATCTTGCTTTATTTTCAGCAGGCGGCAGCACATCACTGGCTCAGGCTCCTTTATTTGCCGAGGCCGGTATTACGGTAGTTGATAATTCATCAGCATGGCGTATGGACCCCACCAAAAAGCTGGTTGTGCCCGAAGTAAACGCCGATACGTTGACCGCTGAGGATAAAATTATAGCCAACCCGAATTGCTCAACCATACAAATGGTGGTGGCCTTAAAACCACTGCACGATAAATATAAAATTAAACGCGTGGTAGTATCAACCTACCAATCGGTAACCGGTACAGGCGTTAAGGCGGTTGACCAGTTATTCAACGAGCGTAATGGCGTTGAAGGCCCGATGGCATACCCGTATACTATCGACCTGAACGTGATCCCGCAGATTGACGTGTTCACCGAGAACGGTTATACCAAAGAGGAAATGAAAATGATCCTCGAAACTAAAAAGATAATGGGCGATGACAGCATTAAGGTAACTGCTACCACGGTGCGCATCCCGGTTATGGGCGGTCACTCGGAATCAGTAAACATTGAGTTTGTGCATGATTTTGACCTGGCCGAAGTACGTGAGCTATTAGCCGCTGCACCCGGTGTGGTTGTGGTTGATGATACCGCAAACCTGAAATACCCGATGCCGCTTGACGCGCACGATAAGGACGAGGTATTTGTAGGCCGCATCCGCCGTGATGAAACGCAGGACAATACACTGAACTGCTGGATAGTGTCAGACAATCTGCGTAAAGGCGCTGCTACCAATGCTGTGCAAATAGCGGAGTATCTGGCTGCTAAGAATTTGATAGGACAGGGTGTAGAGGCGTAAAACCCTCTAAATCTCCCCGAAGGGGAGACTTGAAAATAAATGAAAGGGATAGCCGGTTGGTTATCCCTTTTTTATTACTCACCTGTTTTACGCTTGCCTAACCAGCGTACCAGTAAATGGTACAAACCTACAAACAGTATACCCGCTATTACGCTTTTAATGAAGGCTACCGAGAACTGCTGATTGAATATTACCATATAAACACCTGCCATAATTGCGGTGTAAATAATAAACATGATGATGTATTGCTTCGTCATAAACCAATAGTTTTGGGAGCGGCCAATTTAATAAAGTTTAAAACTATTATCGCCCTTTGCCTGTAATTATTGTAGTTAATTTAGTTTAATAAAAATTAAAAAATACAAACATTATGGCAAAGTTAAGCAATCGTAAGGTGGCTATCCTTACCGAAGAAGGTTTTGAGCAGGTGGAGTTAACCAGCCCTAAAGAAGCATTGGAGGCAGCAGGTGCCACAGTGCATATCATATCGCCAAAAAGCGGCAAAATAAAAGCATGGAACCATACCGACTGGGGTATTGAGGTAGAGGTTGACGTTGAACTGAGCAAGGCCAGTCCGGATGATTATGACGCGCTGGTATTACCCGGCGGCGTATTAAACCCCGACAAACTACGCCTGAACAAAGAGGCTGTGGCCTTTGCTTCGGCGTTTTTGGATGAAGGAAAACCGGTGGCAGCCATTTGCCACGGCCCGCAATTACTGATTGAAACAGGCATGATAAAAGGCCGCACGCTTACCTCATATCCATCATTGGAAACTGATTTAAAGAATGCAGGTGCCGAATGGGTAGACCAGGAAGTAGTTACAGACAAAGGTTTAGTAACCAGCCGCACACCTGACGACCTGGAAGCCTTTAACCGCAAAACCATTGAGGAAATAGCCGAGGGCATACATGAAGATGCTATCCAAAGCTAACAAACATCCGCACGTTAAGTAAACAAAAGGGGCGCAAATTGCGCCCCTTTTGTTTATGCGTTTATCACACCATCATGATTACTATCCTTAGCACTTCGGATATTCCAAATGCGTTCGGCTTTACGGCCGATAAACCAAAACGAAAGAGCCAGGATGGTAAAGAATATGGTATGGTCAATATGATCCCACAAGTACTCAACATATTTGGTATAGATGAATATCAGCAAAAAGGTAATACCAAATTCGCGGGCTATGGCATCCTTTGTTTTAAGGCCCAGCCATAAAAAGCAGCCCGCTACAGCGGCCGATATTATACCCCAGTAATACAAACTGATCTGCTTGATCTGGTACCAGGCATCCACACTGCCGTAATTGCCAAATATGCTTAGCATCCACAAGGATAAAAATAAGTACAGCAGGCCCACTACGTAGGTGAGTTCCCAAAACCGCTCGAACCATTTTTTTGAGCGAAGCAGGTAAACTACGGATACCAGCACTATTCCAAAAACTACAAAGCGCAGCGGGTAGTTCATGCCTAAAAAGTAATTGGCCCACCGGGTTTGGTAGCCTGTTTCGGTACCGAACCAGCTACCCAGCGAGATAAGCGCGAACAACCATATCAGGCTGGAATCCATACGCCAGGCCAAAAAGCCATATACAAATACCGAAAGCAGAAAGAGCAGCGAATAATGCCCCGATCCGTTATCAAAACTTTTGCCCAGGTAGGCTATACAACATGCCGTAAAAAGCACGCCTGTAAATATCAGTGCCTCGTTACTAAAAACCTGTTCGGGAAATAAACGTTCGCGCTTGCGGCCCTGGTAATAAAATATGGCGGCGGCTACACCGGCAATAATGCTGATTACAATATCGGGCGTATAATATAGTTGCTGCAGCCACTCAATAACCGCATCATTTATTATAAGCGACCCAATGGCGATAACACCACAGGCCAACGCTATCCAAAAGGAATATTTGGCAAGGCGCATCCAGTCAAAACCCTTAACCTCGTATGATGAACGGAGCTTTTGGGCGTAGGTATTATCCAGCAGGCCTTCTTTTTCCCAATGAGAGATGGTGCTGTTCAGAAACTCACTTTCCTGTTTATCGAGATTTAACTTGGGCATTGTTTTTTATTTCAACATACCGGCTTTACATTGGCCATCATGTTAAATGTATTATAAAATTAATTAATATGCAACTGCTTCTATTCAAGCAATTTTAACACCGCTTCCTGATCCTTAGCCAACTGGGCGGTAAGCTCATCAAGGGAAGCAAATTTAATATCGCCGCGTACGTAATGATAAAACTCCATGCGCAATTGTTCGCCGTATATTTCGGTATTAAAATTAAATATGTTTACCTCAATATTGCGGGTAATGCCATTGATGGTTGGTCGCTGGCCAATATAGGCCATACCTTTATATTCCTTATCCTTTAGCTTAACCTTCACAGCGAATATACCATCAGCAGGTATCAGCTTATAATGTTCTTCAATCAGGATGTTTGCCGTTGGATAGCCTATAGTACGGCCAATCTGGTCGCCACGCATTACCTTGCCCGTTATAAAAAATTGATAGCCCAAAAATGAATTGGCATGTTCAATATCATTATTAAGCAGCGCTGTGCGTATGCGGGTTGAGCTTACGGCAATATCATCAATATCCTGCTCGGGTATCTCCTCCACATCAAAACCGTAAACCGGCCCCATGCGCAGCAGGTCGGCCAGGCTACCCTGGCGATCCTTACCAAAGCGGTGGTCATAGCCGATCACGATCTTGCGGGTACCTATCTTATTTACCAGTATATCCCGTATGTATTCCTCTGCGGTTTGATTAGAGAAATCGCGGGAGAATGGTGTAATGATCAGGTGGTCGATACCCAACTGCTCCAGCAGTTCAGCCTTTTCATTAATGGTGTTGATGAGCTTTAAACCCTCATCCTCCGGATGCAATATCATCCGCGGATGCGGGAAGAAGGTAAGTATAACCGTTTCGCCGCCCGATGTTGCTGCCAACTCTTTTAAACCTGTAATAATTTTCCGGTGGCCTATATGTACGCCATCAAATGTGCCAATGGTAACCACGGCATTGTTGATAGCGGTAAATTCATCAATATGATGGTAGATTTTCATTGCGCACAAATGTAATTGATAGCCTTACAGGTAGATGCTTTTACAAGTAACATAACTGCAATATTACTTTCAGGCTACGGATTCCTGATTTTTCAAATCCCTGACAATGTTCACCATCTCCATCACCTCGCGGGCATCTTCAATTTTAAAGTTACCGCTGCGGGTACGGCGCAGGCGCGACAGGTAAGCACCATTGCCCAGGGCCGCACCAAAATCATGCACAAGCGAACGGATGTAGGTACCCTTGCTGCATACCACCCTGAAATCAACTTCGGGCAGTTCAATGCGGGTAAGTTCAAACTCGGCTATGGTAACTTCTCGGGCACGGCGCTCCACCTCTTCGCCACGGCGGGCTTTTTCATATAATCGCTCTCCGTCAATTTTAATAGCCGAATGCGCCGGTGGGTATTGCTGTATGGTGCCTGTAAATTGTGTAAGAGCGGCACGCATTCCTTCAACAGATATATTGCTCAGGTCAAAAGTCTGGTCAACCCCGGTTTCCATATCGTACGATGGGGTGGTGGCACCCAACACCATAGTACCGGTATATTCCTTTTCTTCCGCCTGAAAAGTGTCGATCTGCTTGGTCATTTTACCAGTGCAGATGATGAGCAGCCCCGTAGCCAGCGGATCAAGCGTACCGGCATGGCCTACTTTTAATTTTAGGGGCTTAAAGGCGTTGCGCAGTTTGCCCACCACATCAAAGCTCGTCCATTGGTAGGGCTTGTTAATGAGCAGCAGTTGCCCTTCGGCAAATTCCTGTATGTTGGTATAATTATCTTTCACGTAATACTATGTAACAAAAATAGCGATGGACTAAACACCCATCGCTATTAATACAAATATCGTTATTTTATTTTAAATCACTTCCAGGTTGTGGCCGCTCAGATACAGGGCTATAATAATGCCGCCCACAACAATACGGTACCAGCCAAATAACCTGAAGCCTTTGCGCTCCAAAAAACTGATAAAAGTACGTATGGCCAACAGCGCAACTATAAAGGCAACCACGTTACCTACCAGCATAAATTTCATTTCTTCTCCAGTAAAGGTGTGGCCATCCTTGTAGTAGTCGAGCAGTTTTTTACCTGTTGCCGCAAACATGGTAGGCACGGCTAAAAAGAACGAGAACTCGGCCGCGGCGGTACGGCTAAGCTTCTGCGTCATGCCGCCAATAATGGTTGATGCCGAGCGCGACATACCTGGAATCATGGCCAGGCATTGAAAAAAACCGATCTTCAACGCTATCGGGAAGGTGATATCTTCTTCTTTATTAATTAACGGCTTGTTAAACCATTTATCAACAAATAATAAAACAATGCCGCCTAAAAACAGGGTTATACCTACGGTTAACGCGCTTTCAAGCAATTTATCAATGGCATCGCTTAACAAAAAGCCAAACACAGCAGCCGGTATAAAGGCTACAAGCAGCTTAAAATAAAAGCGGGTTGACTGAAAAAAGCGTTTAAAATATAACACCACTACTGACAGGATAGCCCCTAATTGTATAGCGATGGTGAACAGCTTGATAAAAGGATCGGACGCGATGCCCATGGCTGATGAAGCGATGATCATGTGCCCGGTTGATGATACGGGTAAAAACTCTGTCAGCCCCTCAATAATAGCGAGGATTATGACATGCACCATATTGATCATGCCTTAGCCGACGGTTTACGTAATATGGCGTAAAACCCAACTCCAAAACCTGCAAGCACAACTACGGGCGCTATAACAATTTTGGTAGTGCTGTAAATGTCGGTAGTACCGGCCATCAACACAAAGCCTAAAGCCACAATGGCAATAGCGATAATGAATAGCTTATAGTTATCCTTATTGAAAATAAAGTTAACTGGTGTTTCGGGCTGGGCGGTTTTTGCAGCCGTCCTGAAGGTGGTAACCGGTTTTGCTGGTTGTTGTGCCATGCTATATGTAATTATTTTACTGAGTGATAGATTTTTGTTGATTAACGGTATAGCTGATAGATCTTTAAACGTAAAAACCTGTTAACAGCCAGGTAAGTGCTTAACCCCGAAATGAAAACGCCGATGCCTATAACGCCTAAAAATACCAAACCAAATTCGGTATAGTTTTGCAGCACTACCAGGTCAGGTATCTGCATTTGGGCAAAGTAAAGCGTACCCATCAAAATAATAATGGCAATAAGGCCGCCCAGCAAACCATGCCATATGCCATAAGCAATAAAAGGCTTACGGATGAATGATTTTGTAGCCCCTACCAACTGCATTGATTTGATCAGGAACCTTTGCGAGTAGATGGCCAGCCTGATGGTATTATTGATGAGCGCTACCGATACTACGATAAAGATGCCCGCAAAGGCCAGTATCACTAAACTGATAGAAGTGATATTGTTATTCATATCATCAACCAGTGATTGCTGGTATTTTACCTCTTTTACCAAAGGATTTTTAAGCAGTGTGGCCTTAAATTTTTCAATGCTCGCATTGTTGGTATAATCAGCCTTGAGGTACACATCCAGCGATTGCGAAAGCGGGTTATAGCCAAGGAATTTCACAAAATCCTCGCCCAGATCATCTTTAAGGTGCATGGCGGCAAGCTCTTTACTTACGTATTGCGTTTGCTTAACCATTACATTGCTTTCGAGCTGTTTTTGCAGCTCAAGCACATCGGGCTCGTGGGCCGAGTCGTCAACAAATATATTGAGTACAATATTTTCTTTCACATAGCGCGAAAGGTTATTGGCGTGTACCAGTATAAGGCCCAGCAAACCTATCATCAATAATACCATGGCCAAACCAAACACGGTTGATATATATATCGATTTGGTTTTTTGTGCCGATGCGCTTGCTTCAAATTCTTCCATTTATTGCTAACAGATTTTGAGATGTTTTACATAAGGGCTTTAAGTAATTACATAAAGCCGTATTGGCGAAATTAACAAACCCGCTATAAAGGTAAAAGTTTATATGTTATTAAATATCCTTTTAACTGTACAACTGCCTGTGTTTAACAAAAATTAACGCTGGCAATGCCTTTTAATTACCCTTAGCCTTATAAACAATATACTGCAACACCTGTTTATTGTTACATGACAAAGCCAGCTAACGATCATCAAAAACCTTCCCCGTCAGACACGCCTACCGACAGGCCCGCTGATAACGGGCACGAAAGCGTGAAGAAAAAGGAAGATAAAGTTTATAAAGCCAACGAGCCCGAACAGGAAAACATAGCCAAACAGCATGAAAATGAGGAACAGCCTGTTGACCCCATTAAAAACCCGCCTGCCGAAGAGGGTGCAGATAAAGGCCAGGTTCAGCCCGACTAAATAATCCCGTTAGGAAACATCCCGGGTGATGCCTGTTGAGTTGAGCTGCAGATCGTAAAGCTTACGGTAATATCCACCCTCAATGCGCAGCAGTTGCTGGTGGGTACCCATCTCCTTGATCTCTCCATGATCGAGCACGATAATATGATCGGCATTTTGTATGGTTGACAGGCGGTGGGCTATTACAATAGCGGTGCGGCCCTGCATAAGCTTTTGTATAGCGCTTTGTATCAGGTGCTCGGTTTCGGTATCTACAGATGAGGTGGCCTCGTCAAGCACTAATATAGCCGGATCATACACCAAAGCCCGGATAAACGAGATGAGTTGCGCCTGCCCCGCCGAAAGCGTGGCGCCACGCTCCTGTACATTATAATCATACCCACCCGGCAGGCGCTCAATAAATTCATGCGCGCCAACATCCTTAGCCGCGGCTATAACCTGTTCACGTGTAATACCCGGATTGTTTAAGCTGATGTTATTGGCAATGGTATCGCTAAATAAAAACACATCCTGAATTACGGTAGCAATACGCGAACGCAGATAGTTCACTTCGTAATCCTTTAGATCCTGCCCGTCAATAGTTACTTCGCCGTTACCTATCTCATAAAAGCGGTTGAGGATATTTATGGTTGATGATTTACCCGCGCCGGTAGCGCCAACCAGCGCCAGCGTTTCGCCGGGTTTAACATGAAAGCTGATATCCTTGAGTACCCAGTTATCATCATTATAAGCAAACCATACCTTATCAAAACGGATATCTCCTTTTAACACGGCCGGTTTAAGCAAGCCCTTGTTCTCGGCTACTTCGTCAGTATCCAGCACCTTAAAAATACGGTCGGCACCTACCATGCCCATTTGCAGGGTGTTAAATTTATCGGCCAGTTGCCTGATTGGCCTGAATAATAAGTTAAGCAGCGTAATAAAGGCAACAATGGTACCGGTGGTGATACCGTGTTTTGATGCTGATAACGCGTTGATCTGCTCATCTGTTAAAATACGTTTGCAGCCATACCAAACCAGCAGGCCTATACATACAGCAAACAATATCTCAATAACCGGAAAGAATATGGAGTACGACCAGTTGCTGCGGATATGCGCGTCGCGATGTTTTTCGTTCACCTCGTTAAACTTGCGGAATTCCTGGTCTTCGCGGGCAAAATATTGTATCACACTTATGCCTGATATATGCTCCTGCAAAAAGGTATTCAACTGCGCTACCTGCGTACGCACATCCTGAAAGGCTGATTTAATTGCCGCCTGAAAAATTGAGGTAGCTAACATTAATAAAGGCATAGGCAGCAAGGTTATCAATGCCAGTTTCCAGTCCTGCGAGAACATGTAAGCAATAATGGCGATCAGCAACAGCATATCACCCATGATAGAGATCAGCCCCTCGGCAAAAATATCGGCAATAGTTTCCAGGTCAGATACGGTACGGGTAATGAGCATACCGATAGGCGTACGGTCAAAATACTTTAATCGCAGTGTGCTGATATGGTTAAAAACATCAATCCGCAAATCGCGAATTACTGACTGCCCCAACGTGTTGGTTAAATAAGTTTGATAATACTGCGCCACCGTTTGCACCACTAACTGCGCCAGCATAAGCCCAACCATAAATACCAGCCCGTTATAATCGCCGGTAACAATGTTATTATCCAGCGTTTTTTCGATCAGGATAGGCTGTGCCAGCGCTATTACCGCTAAAAAAACAGTGAGCACCACCGATATTACAAACGTAGCACGATAAGGCCGCACATAACCCATCACCCTGCCAAGCAGTTTCCAATCAAGCGCTTTTCCGGTAACGCCCCCCCCGCCCCCTGAAGGGGTGGCCTTTGATGATTTGAAGATCTTAAATAATTTCATATTGTGGTTCAATACATTCCCCTTCAGGGGGTTAGGGGCTCAAAAACGGATACTTTACTTCTGTTAAATATAACCCGCATGCAGGCACGGATGTTCCGGCTTCGCTTCGGTTTTTACTTTCAATAATGGCGCGTACTGCTTCCGGCTGTATCGCCTTACGGCCAACCTGCATCAGCGTACCAACAATAGCACGCACCATGTTACGTAAAAACCTGTCGGCTGATATATGGAATATGAGGCCGCCATCTGTTTCTACCCATTCGGCCCTGCTGATTCTGCAATTATTGGTTTTTACCTGTGTGTTTGATTTACTGAAACAGCTAAAATCAACATACTCCATAATAGTCGCGGCCGCTTCATTCATCAGTTTTACGTCCGGCTTGTCCTTAATCAGCCACGAATAATTATGCCTGAACGGATCTTTATTAAAATGTATGTGATACTCATATGAACGCAGCGTGGCATCAAACCTCGCATGGGCATCAGTATGTACAGATATTATATTCTTTATAGCGATATCACTTGGCAGGATGGCGTTAAGTCGAGCCCCCCAACTCCCTGAAGTGGGTGTATTAACCGCTCTGCCTTCAGGAGACTGGGGTGTAAAATGCGCGAAAAACGCTGTGGCATGCACGCCGGTATCGGTACGGCCGCAGCCGGTGGTTTCAACAGGCTGGCGCAACACGGTACTGAGCGCCTTATTCAAAAGCTCTTGTACGGTTAACGCGTTGGGCTGTATTTGCCAGCCATGATAACGCGTACCATCATAAGCCAGTTCAATAAAGTAACGTTGGGTGGTCACGCAGGCAAAGGTAGCAATTTGTTTATGCGGATATTGACCTGCACGAAGTAAACTCTTGTTTACAAATAAATCTTAACCTATTATTTAAACAATTCTATCTTTGCTGCGTAAGTTAAATTGCACATTCCATTTACATTATGTTACAAAGAATACAAACTGTTTACCTCTTTCTGGCCACACTGATATTGCTGGGCCTGTATGTTTTTCCGCTTATTAATAATGTTAATATTAACGGCACCATATCAAACGTGAATATACAGGGTGTTTATCAGCAATTAACTGATGGCAAAACATACACCATTGTGTTTACCGCCCTTAAAATACTGGCTGTACCTGTAGCTATTTTACCCACGGTAGTGATATTTTTTTACAAGAAGCGCAAGCAGCAAATAGCATTGTGCTATAGCACCATACTGGTTATTATCGGCTTTAGCTTTTGGATGGCACAAACCGTAAAGGGTGTTGTTGAAGGCGGCTTGCAATTAGAATTTGGCAACATGGGCATCGGCATGTTTTTAAGCTCGATAGCTATTATACTGGTTATACTGGCGGCACGTGCCATACAGCGAGATGAAAAGCTGGTACGCTCGGCAGATAGGTTGAGATAAATACTGAAACTCATAAAAACAGAAAAGGCGGGAATAATTCCCGCCTTTTCTGTTTTTAAGCCATCACCTAATATCATCACGAAAAGCACACCCAATAATACCCTACAATCCGGCCTCTTAATTTTCGGGTAGCACTGATGATGCACTACCTTTTATAGAAAATTAAACAGCCGGCGATTTATTCGCTGTTATTTTTTTTAGTTGAGCTCATGAGATCGCTAACGCTAAGTTTTGTTTCTTTTGATCACTCAAAAGAAATTTAGGACAGGATGAAGCGATTTGAGTAAAGTACTGTAGTTGAGATATTATGCTTTAACTATCGTCATTCTGCTCTTGGCCGCAGAGGCCAGTTACTTTACCTTAGATGCAAAGTAACCAAACATCAAGCCGGAAAAAACCTTCCACCCACAGGCCATACTCCCTGGCCCGGTTTTCCGGCAGGCCCGCGCGCTTTTTATTTTGGATTATTATTGAAAAGACGCGTCATTGCGAGGTACGAAGCAATCTCTTTAGGATAATCCTATCGAAATCGCTCGAGGATTGCTTCGTACCTCGCAATGACGCAAATGTATAAGTCCTCCTCCTCGGGAAGATTTATAAGGGGTTACTTTAAAGCTCCCTGTTTTATTTCTTCCACAATTGCCGGGTCAAGCAGCGTTGAGGTATCACCCAGATTGGATGTATCGCCCTCAGCTATTTTGCGCAAAATGCGGCGCATGATCTTACCTGACCTTGTTTTTGGCAATCCGCTCACAAACTGAATTTTATCGGGCTTGGCAATAGGGCCGATAATGCGCGATACAGTCATGATAATATCCTTACGGGTAAGCTCAGGATTTTCGTGCATATCAGGGCTCACCACGTAAGCATAAACACCCTGTCCTTTAATGTCATGCGGATAACCTACAACGGCTGACTCCACCACGCTGCTGTGCATATTGATAGCGTTCTCTACCTCGGCGGTACCTATACGGTGGCCGGATACATTGAGCACATCATCAACCCTGCCGGTAATGCGGTAATAACCATCCTCATCGCGCAGGCAGCCATCGCCGGTAAAGTACAGGTTATCGTATGTAGCAAAATAAGTGGTGCGGCAACGCTCGTGGTCGCCATAGGTGGTACGCAGTATACCCGGCCAAGGGAATTTGATACACAGGTTACCGCTTACACCATTGCCTTCTATCTCCTGCCCGTTCTCGTCAACCAATACCGGCTGTATACCCGGCAGTGGGAGGGTGGCGTAGCCCGGTTTGGTTGGTGTAACACCCGCAATTGGCGTTATCATTATGCCACCTGTTTCTGTTTGCCACCAGGTATCAACTATCGGGCATTTATTGTGGCCTATGTTGTCATCAAGCCAGTGCCAGGCCTCCTCGTTAATAGGCTCACCTACCGAGCCCAGCTTTTTGAGCGTACTCAGATCTTTATCCTTCACAAAATCGAGCCCGAAACTCATCAAAGAGCGGATGGCTGTTGGGGCGGTATATACAATATTGACCTTATGCTTCTCTACAATATCCCAAAGCCTGCCGGCATCAGGGTAGGTTGGCACGCCCTCAAACATCAGCGTAGTAGCGCCTTGCGATAGCGGACCATAAACTATATATGAGTGCCCCGTTATCCAGCCGATATCAGCCGTACAAAAATACACCTCACCGGGGTTGTACTGAAACACGTTGGCAAACGTATAACCCGCGTAAACCATGTAACCACCGCAGGTATGCACCACACCTTTAGGCTTGCCGGTTGAACCTGATGTATACAGGATGAACAGCATATCCTCGGCATCCATTTCTTCGGCCGGGCATTCCGGATTACCTTGTGTTTCCACTTTTTTAATCTCATCTTCCCACCATACGTCACGGCCTTTTATCATAGATACGGCGGTACGGCTGCGGGTAAGTACAATGGTACGCTTAACAGACGGGCACTGCACCAGCGCATCGTCTATCACGTTTTTCATTTGTATATCTTTATTCCCGCGGTAAGCCCCGTCAGATGTGATCACGATGTTACAATCGGCATCCTTTATCCTGTCGGCAATGGATTGGGCTGAAAATCCGCCGAATACTACCGAATGTATACAGCCAATACGGGCACAGGCCAAAACGGCAATGGCCAGTTCAGGCACCATAGGCATATATATGCAAATACGGTCGCCTTTTTTGGCCCCATTATTTTTTAGCACATTGGCAAACTGGCAAACCTTATCGTGCAATTGTTTATAGGTAAGTATCCTGAAATCTTCGCCCGGGTCATTTGGTTCCCAAATAATGGCCGGGGTATCAGCGTTATGCTCCAAATGGCGGTCAAGGCAGTTCTCGGTAATGTTAAGTTTGGCCCCACTAAACCATTTAACATCCGGGTCCTTAAAGTTCCATTCCAGTACTTTATCCCATTTAGCTTTCCAGGTAAAATTCCCGGCAACATCAGCCCAAAATTGTTCAGGTTGTTCAACGCTTTGCTTGTACGCTTGTTCGTATTGCTCAAACGAAGTGATCTTCATTGATTTAAAAAGTTAAAATTGGTTATAAAATATTATCAGCCGTGGGGTTAACTAACTCGCCTAAAATACAGTTTTCAACATGCTTTTGTGTTGATAATAAAGATTTTTAAAAATTTTCCACATCACTATTGTCTGTTAGTCAAAAAATTCTGATATTTGCACTCCTCTTTAAAACAGAGGTTGTAATTAATACGAATTGTCATGTCAAGAATTTGTGATTTAACAGGTAAAGGATATATGAACGGTAATAACGTTTCAAACTCGAACGTTAAAACCAAGCGTAAATTTTATCCTAACTTAAAACTTAAAAAGTTTTACATCCCTGAAGAAGATAAATGGATAACCTTAAAGGTATCTACTTCTGCTGTTAAAACCATCAGCAAAAATGGTATAACCGCTTGTATAAACAAGTTTGTTAAAAAAGGTTACATTTAATAGATTGAACTGGTAAGTAAGCCTGCTGCATGTATTTGCCGCTGCTAAAAACCAAAATATAAAAATACCATGGCTAAAAAAGGCAACAGAGTTCAGGTAATACTGGAGTGCACTGAGCACAAAGAAAGCGGCTTGCCAGGCATGTCTCGCTACATTACCACCAAGAACAAAAAAAATACAACTGAAAGGCTTGAATTAAAAAAATTCAACCCTGTTCTGCGTAAAACAACAGTTCACAAAGAAATTAAGTAATTAGCTTATTGTTTGATAAGGCTTTTTAGGCCACATTCATACATCAGCATAAAAATTTAAAGAGATGGCAAAGAAAGTAGTTGCAACCCTTAAAACAGGTAAAGGCAAAGAATATTCTAAAGTGATCACCGCGGTTAAATCACCAAAAACAGGTGCTTACACTTTTAAAGAACTTATCGTTCATAACGATCACGTTAAGGACGCTATCAGCGAAGCTAAAGCTTAATTAGCTCCTTTCGTTCTGATAAGCTATTAGAAGCCGTCTTGTATATAACGAGAGGGCTTTTTTTGTTGTGCCGGAGGCGGACTTGTAAACCATAGCATCGGTGTCATCCTGAGCTTGTCGAAGGATGTAGTAGGGAATAGTCCGCTAATGCTTGGTCAGACTCAGCATGACATTCAGACAATAAATTAGCAGCAAAGGCAATAGCATCGGTGTCATCCTGAGCTTGTCGAAGGATGTGTGTGATGGGAAAATAGTCTGCTAACGCTTCGACAGGCTCAGCATGACATACTCGAAAGTATATAATATATGGCTGTAATGTAAAGATGTTTGCCGGTTTCGCATTTTTAGCTTTTAATCTGCACATTTACATATCTGCATATTTGCACATAATCAATATCTGCACATAACTATGGGTTTATTTGATTTCTTCAAGAAAAAAGAAAATACCGTACAGGAACAGGAAGCGCTTGACACCGGGCTCGAAAAAACCAAGGACAACTTTTTTTCCAAGATAACCAAGGCCATCGCCGGTAAATCAACCGTTGATGACGATGTACTTGATGACTTGGAAGAAGTGCTCGTTACATCAGACGTAGGTGTTAGTACAACCCTTAAAATTATTGACCGTATACAGGCACGTGTAGCGCGCGATAAATATGTAAGCACTTCTGAACTTAATACCCTGCTGCGCGATGAGATACAACAACTGCTGGCCGAAAACAACAGTAACGATTTTGCCAGCTTTGAATACGGCAGCCATAAGCCTTATGTAATTATGGTGGTTGGCGTTAACGGCGTAGGCAAAACCACCACCATAGGCAAGCTTGCCCATAAGCTTAAACAGGCAGGCAACCAGGTAGTATTAGGCGCTGCGGATACCTTTCGTGCCGCCGCGGTTGACCAAATTAAGCTTTGGGGTGAACGCGTTGGCGTAAAGGTAGTGGCACAGGCCATGGGGTCTGACCCGGCTTCGGTAGCTTATGATACCCTGCGTTCGGCAGTATCAAACGGCGACGATGTGGCTATAATTGATACCGCGGGCCGTTTACACAACAAGGTAGGCCTGATGAACGAGCTTACCAAGATCAAGAACGTGATGCAAAAGGTGGTTCCCGGTGCTCCGCACGAAATATTGCTGGTATTGGATGCCTCAACCGGCCAAAACGCCATTGAACAATGCAAGCAGTTTACCGAGGCTACGGCAGTAAACGCCTTAGCCCTCACCAAGCTCGATGGCACAGCCAAAGGCGGTGTGGTTATCGGTATATCCGACCAGTTCAAGATACCGGTTAAATACATAGGCGTAGGCGAAGGTGTTGACCACTTGCAACTGTTTGATCGTAAATCATTCGTTGACAGCTTATTTAAAAGCTAAATAATAATATAACGTCATTGCGAGGAGGTACGACGAAGCAATCTCAGCCCCGCACTAAATGACAAGTAGTAAAAGAGATTGCTTCGTTCCTCGCAATGACGGGTTGGAAATATGAAGACTAAGGAAATTAACAGATCGATACCATCAATAAGTAAACCCCGTGTAAACGTAGTGACGCTGGGCTGCTCAAAAAACATCTACGATTCGGAGGTGCTAATGGGGCAGCTAAAAGGCAATGCTTTTGATGTGGTGCACGAGGCCGATAAGGTAAGCAGTAATGATATAGTGGTGATTAACACCTGCGGTTTTATTGATAATGCCAAGCAGGAATCAATCGACACGATATTACAATACAGCGAGCTGAAAGAGCAGGGCAAGGTGGGCAAGGTTATCGTTACCGGATGCTTGTCTGAACGTTATAAACCCGAGCTGCAAGCCGAGATACCTAATATTGATGCCTATTTTGGCACCAACGATCTGCAGGATGTATTGAGTACCATAGGGGCTAATTACCGCCATGAGCTGATTGGCGAACGCTTGCTGACTACCCCTTCGCATTTCGCTTACTTTAAAATTGCAGAGGGCTGTAACCGTCCGTGCTCATTTTGCGCCATCCCGCTGATGCGTGGCAAGCACGTAACCAAACCGATGGAGGAGTTGGTTGCCGAAGCCCAAACATTAGTAAGAAATGGCACCAAGGAACTGATCCTGATCGCGCAGGATCTGACCTATTATGGCCTTGACCTTTATGGCAAGCGCAACCTGGATGAATTGATCCGCCGCTTGTCTGACGTGAATGGTGTGGAGTGGATCAGGCTGCAATATGCTTACCCATCAGGCTTCCCGATGGAAGTGCTTGACGTAATGAACGAGCGTGAGAACGTTTGCAAGTACCTTGATATGCCATTGCAGCATATAACGGATAACATGCTAAAATCAATGCGTCGTGGTATTACCAAACAAAAAACCATTGATTTGGTGAACGAGATACGCGACAGAGTGCCGAATATCGCTTTGCGTACCACCTTAATAACCGGCTATCCCGGTGAAACCGTGCAGGACTTTGAAGAAATGGCGCAATGGGTTGAAAATACCCGTTTTGACCGCCTGGGCTGCTTCACCTACTCGCACGAGGAAAAAACCCATGCCCATAGCCTGATCGATGATGTTCCTGATGAAGTAAAGCAGGAGCGCGCCGATGCCATTATGGAAATACAGCAGGGTATCTCGTTTGAGAAGAATCAGGAAAAGATAGGCAATACCTACAAAGTACTTATAGACAAAAAAGATGGCGGCTACTTTGTTGGCCGTACCGAGTTTGATTCGCCCGAGGTAGATAACGAGGTATTGATAGATGCCAACGTTGATTACGCTACCGTAGGCGGCTTTGTTAACGTTAAAATTGACAATGCCGAAGACTTTGACCTTTATGGACAAATTGTAAAATAAATTAAACGTTCGGTTCTTTTAACCTAATCAATTACTTTTGGGCTGATGGATGCAAATTGTATCAGCTATAAGGATACCGGTTTTTTTTCGCAAACGGTTATTGATTACGTGGACGATGCCCCGGCGCTTCGACCGTTTTATGGCTACCGCCCGGATATGGATGGCTTTGCACAATTGCTGGCCGCTAAGAATGTACTTGCCGACAGGCAGGTGCTGGTTGATGTACTTAACCAGCAGTACAATGCCATTACGCATATTGATGGCGAACTGACCAAAGCCCCGCTTGAACGTATAAAGGAACTTTTATCGGCAGATACCTATACCGTTACTACCGGCCATCAGCTTAATATATTTGCCGGCCCGCTTTACTTTATTTATAAGATAGTAACGGCCATTAAGCTCACCCAGCAACTAAAAGCCAAATTTCCGGCTCATAACTTTGTGCCCGTTTACTGGATGGCCAGTGAAGACCATGATTTTGCCGAGATAAACTATACCAACATAGGCGGCAAAAAGGTACACTGGTGGTATGAGGCATCGGGCGCTACCGGGCGTATTAACCCGGACAGTATGCGCCAGGCCCTTAACCAGTATAAAGGTGTACTGGGTTTAGAAAACCATGCCTTGCCCCTGGCACAGATAGTTGAAAAAGCCTACACCGGTTTTGATAAACTGGCCGATGCTACCCGTTACCTGGTGAACGCCTTGTTCGGGCAATATGGCTTAGTGGTTATTGATGCTGATGATATTGCCTTTAAAAAACAATTCGCGCCGATAATTGAGCACGACATCATTGAGCAGAACAGCTTTAATAAGATAAGCGCCACCAACAGCGAGTTACAGAAATTGGGTGTAAGCATACAAGTTAACCCGCGCGAGATCAACTTTTTTTACCTGTTGGATGGCTTGCGCGAACGGATAGTTTTTGAAAATAGCAGTTATCAAATACTTAATACCGAAATACGGTTTACTGAGGACGAACTAAAGGCCGAAATAGCGCTGCATCCTGAACGTTTTAGTCCGAATGTGGTGATGCGCACGCTTTACCAGGAATGCATTTTACCTAACATTGCCTACATTGGCGGTGGTGCCGAAGTGGTTTACTGGCTCGAATTAAAATCAAACTTTGAACATTACGGGGTTGATTTCCCGATACTGATACTGCGTAACTCCGGCCTTGTGATCTCTAAAAAAACATCGGCCAAAATTGAACAGATGGAGCTTTCGCCGGTAGATCTGTTTAAACCTGCCGACCTGATCAAGAACGACTGGGTGAAAAAACACAGCGACCATACCCTCTCCCTTAACGGGGAATGGCAGGAACTACAGGCTGTTTTTGACAAGATCAAACAACGCGCGCAAAAGATTGATCCTACTCTTGCCCCATCAACCGAGGCGGTAAGCTCAAGGCTTAAACACGCTATTGACAACCTGGAGAAAAAGCTGGTAAAAGCCGAAAGATCAAACTACCAAACCCGGCTGGAACAGATAGAGCAGATCAAGGCGGAGCTATTCCCTAAAAACAGCTTACAGGAGCGTGCCGAAAACTTCGGTTTATTCTACGTAAAGTGGGGTCAGCAGTTTATTGATGAGCTCATCAAACACTTTGAACCGCTTGATTTTAAGTTTACCGTGCTTTCCGAATAACTACACCAACATTATTGATGTATATTTATACTAAAATGTTAGATAAGTTTACAAACAAAAATGAAGCGATACTTTTGGCTAAAAAAATTTGTTAAAGATGTAATTCTTTCAAGTGTATTTGAAACTATAATATTTTTAGCCTTATATGTTTCCGTAGTTGCGGCAATCGTAAGATTTTGTGATAAAGACATAGAAACTACAACTTTAACAAGTGTTGGATTTGTGGTTTTTATTGCTGTATCAAACCTATGTTTTAGCTGGGTGCGAGCATTAGATACAACCAATGACACTATTAATAGTAAAAAAGTGATGGGGATTGCATTAGACTCAATAATTGCTGCAATATTATTTTTAATAGGCTCAGGATCGAAATATTTTTTCTTATTAGCTTATAACGGTGCTCATAAAATTTCTATTCTTTATTATACCTATTATGTTATATTTATAATATCACTTGCAAGTTCTTTTGTTATTGCAGCTTGGATAATTTATCGTTTATTTAAGGTTTATTTAATAATTAGATTTAATTTCCAATAATTGATACAGCTCGATCACGATAATTTCATTCAGCAAATGCAAACAAGCTATGCTGACTGGCCGTATGCAGATCGCGCCATACCTGGTTGATTTCAGTATCGGGGTTGGCGGCTATCAATCCGCAGTAAGGATATAACTCGTCTACTATATTCCGGGCAAGAGTAGCTAAGGTATGCGATGTTGTGCTTACTGCTTTCAACGCTACGGCACTGTCTGCTTTTTGGCTTACCGCCTGCCATGATGCATCAACCGACTGGTAAAAATCAACGCGGGATTGATTTAGCTTATCAATACTATCATTCAGTAGCTGCTGAACCTTTTGCTGCTGCCCGGCATTATATCGGCCACGAAAGGGTTTATCAGCAAACAGCGTTTCGCACAGATCAGTAAAATGTATGGCCATGCCGCTCATGTTGGCGGTAAGGGTGGCCTCGGCTAATTGCATAAAGGGATAGTAATACAACGTACCATCAACCTTAGCTGCCGAAGCATCTATTTTAAAACAACGGTTGGATGGTACAAACAAGTTATCCACCCGGTAAGCATCGCTGCCGGTACCCATCATGCCCACATATTTCCATGCCGATTGTATGGTAACATCCTCCCGGTTGAACACAAAGGGGAGTATCAGCGGCGAGCCGTCCCCATTCAAAACAGTTTCATCGCCTTGCTTTATTACGCAATTAGCGGTTACATGTGTGGCGTGCTGAATACCGCTGGCATATTTCCATTCCCCATTGATAATATAGCCACCTTCCGTAATTGTTGCCGTACCACTTGGCGCGCCGCTACCTGCCAGGCAAAGTTGCGGATGAGCGAATATTCCCTTAGCGGCGTCCGGCTCAATAAAACCACCGAACCAACCCGCGCCGCTGCACAGGGTAACCACCCAACCTAAACTACCATTGGCCCAGGCCAGGCTTTCCTCTAAACGTACCTGGTCAGGCAGGTTAAGTTCGAGGCCTGCATAAACAGCGGGAACCAAAAATTTGAACCAGCCCTGCTCATGCACCAGCGCTAACTGATTAGGATGCAGTTTGCCGGTTTTCTCAGCTTCCGGAACATGGCGGCGTATAATACCAACCCATTCGGGTTTTAATAAGTTAGATGGATGCATAGGCAATGTTTAATGAGCAGCTACGTTGAGTTTACCGTCCAGTTTCTTCTTCCAGTCGAAATAACCGAAGATAGCCACCACAAACAAAAAGATGGTAAGGCAGGCAAATAATGGCAATCCCTTATAAAACAACAGAGGCACCGCCACAAAGTTGCTGATGTTGAGCAATACCCAGTTCTCAATCTTTCGCCTGGCCAAAAGCCACATACCCGCCCACGCGGTTGACGATACAAAGGAATCCAATATGGGCACATCCGAAGGTGTAAAGTATTTTAACAGCAGGTACAGTACCGCCCATCCACCTAAACTTATGGCAAGGGTTACGTACCACTCATTACGGTTAGCGTAGCTAATTTCCACAGGTGGTTCATCACGCTTTTTCATCCAGTACACCCAACCGTAAATGCTCATTACCAGGTAATACATATTTAATGCAGCCTCAGCATACAGCCTCACATCCACCAGCAAATACAGTGAAAGTACAATGCCGATGATACCCGCCGGATAAAGCAATATGTTATTACGCTTAGCCAGCAGCACCTCGGCCATACCGAATATGGTGGCTATCCATTGCAGCGGGCCGGTTTCCTTTATTTGTGTGATGAATAGTTCAATCCAATGTTGCATATACCCCTCCTAAATCCTCCCCGAGGGGGAGGACTTTTATGAAAATCGTTGTCATTTCGAACGAGGAGAAATCTGTCGCTCGGTTATGAACGCAGACAGATTCCTCTCTATCGTTCGGAATGACAAGTACTAAATACCCAACCCTCCCCAAAGGGAGGACTTTAATTATCAACATCGTCATTGCGAGGTACGAAGCAATCTCTTTAGGAGATGGATGGTTTGCGAAGCCCTCCCCGAGGAGGGAATTAGTTTATCAGATTGCTTCGTACCTCGCAATGACGGGTTTTATTTAACTTTTTTACTCCCCCATCCTCCTAAGAAGGCTAAACCCAAGCCCTCCCCCTCGGGGAGGATTTAGGAGGGCTTGAGGGATTACTAAAACGCCAAACTCAACGATGCCAGGAAATTCCTGGTGGCCTGTACGTAGTAATAGTTATAATTATAAATATTGCTGCCGCTCAAACCCGGATAGGTTGCGCCGCTGGCTTCGTACTTTTTGTTAAGTACATTATTCACCAGCAAGCCGATGCCGATATTTTTTACCGCTTTTGTGCTGAAATTATAGCGTAAACGCACATCGTTTACAAAGTAGCCGCTGATCCGGCGGTTGGCAGCATAAGGGTTTAAAGCACTTTCGTCGTCAACCGTATAGCCCGCCGGGTTGGTATTCATGGTATTATCCAAAAACTGACTGCTGATATATTTGCTTAACAAGGCTATTTCGCCGCCTTTTATTGGCGAATAGCTGATCTCACTCGAGCCAATAAACGATGGCGAGAACGCGATGGTGGTTTTCTTTAGCTGTAATTCAACCAGGCTATTGTCATCATAATTGGTGAAGAACTGGCCGTAGTTTTTTATCTTATTGGTGCTTACGGTAGCTGTTGCACCCCAGGCTAATTGATCGGTTATTTTTACACGGCCATCAAATTCAACACCGGCACGGTAACTGTCCTTCACGTTGCGGCGAATGGCGGAGCCTACATCATTAAGTTGCCCGGTAACAATTAACTGATTATTATACAGCATATAAAACCCATTTATACCTCCGGTAAACCGTGGGGTAGCTATACGATACCCGGCTTCAAAATCTTTCAGGTTTTCGTGTTTCGGGCGGCTTTGGGGTGATGAATTGGTATAATCATCGCGATTGGGTTCACGGTTACCTACTGCAAAAGAGGCGTATACATTGCTTTGATCATTGATCTTATAAGTAACACCGGCCTTCGGATTAAAGAAATTCAATGTAGCGCTTTGCTGTACATTATTCAGGTTACGGTCAAAACCAAAAAATGAGTAATAAATATAACGGTACTGCATATCGGCATACAACAACCATTTATCCAGGTTCCACTCCGCACGGGCGAAGATGTTAAAGTCGTTCTTCTTGGCATCATCACGATAGTACTCATAATTATACGGCACGTTGATGGTATTGCTGCTGTTAATGATGTTGCCGTAATGCCCGCCCTTGTATTCGTTATAGGCACCGCCCAACGTCATGTTCAACTGATCGGTGGGCAAGTATTTAAGGGCGTAAGTAACCCCATAAAAATCATTATCCAGCCAACGGCGACGAACAATATCGCTGGTACTCAGCGTATCGGCACCGTATATAACCGGCGTTAAACCATAATTCTTTACCGAATCCGCTTCCTTAAATTCCTCATAATAACCCTTGCCCTTGGTGTAGTGCAACGCTCCGCTGAATGATAATTTATCAGATATACGCTGATCTACCAGTAACTGGTAATGGTTTTGGGTGTAGTTATCCACCTGATCTTTATAGGTATACTCATTGTACTTACGGTTATTCAGTATCTCATAATCGGGCACACCGTTCCAGGCTTGGTAAGTACGTTCGTAACCGGTAAATACATTGGCACGCACGGTGGTATTTTTGCCATAGTAAGCCCCACTTAAAAAGTACGATTTCAGGTTAGAAAAAGCCCGGTCAACATATCCGTCAGAATGGATGCGCGATAAGCGGCCGTCAAAACTGAAATGGTTGCCCAGCAAGCCTGTACCTACACTAACGGTATTTTTAACGGTATTAAACGAGCCTGCGGAGTTATTCAGTTCGGCATAGGCAGTATCGCGGCGGGTGGCGGTTTGTACATTGATGCTGCCGCCAAAGGCACCCGCGCCGTTGGTTGAGGTACCTACACCACGCTGTACCTGGATGTTATTCACTGATGAGGCGATATCCGGAATGTCTACAAAAAAAGATCCCTGGCTTTCCGAATCATTATACGGGATGCCGTTGATAGTTACATTGATACGCGACGGATCAGACCCACGGATACGTATGCCGGTATAACCTACGCCCGCGCCGGCGTCAGACGTTACCACTACCGATGGCGTTTGATTAAGCAAGAAAGGCAGATCCTGGCCGAAGTTGTTCTTTTCGAGATCCTTTTTACTCAAATTGGTAAATGCCGTAGGCGAGTTTTTACTTGCACGGGTTGCTGTAACCGTTACCTCTTCGGTAGTATAGTTTGATGGCAACAGACTAAAATTGAGCGTTTGGTTACCGCGAACCGCAATGCTTTTAGTAGTTTGCTGATAACCGATGTAATTAACAACTACCGCGTAAGTACCTGTTGCCAGGTTTACCTTATACTGGCCGGACGCATCAGTTACGGTGTTTTGTTGTGCAGAGGCAATGCTTACGGTTGCGCCGGGCAATACCTCGCCGTTTTGATTGGTTACTTTTCCGGATACGGAAAACTGGGCCGATGCCGCAAAGGGCAACAGCAGGGCGATGATTGCCACAAATAAATTTTTCAATGTGTTTTAGTACAAATATTGCGTTAAACCATCCGCAAGTCAGGGCGAACATGCAGTACACTTAACTTATTACCTCTCCCTACGCCGGCATTATCCGGATCAGGTGCTGCCCCCGGCCCCTGAAGGGGTGAGTTATAACTGATAGTTCAGCAATAACTCCCTTCAGGGCCGGGGCACGGGTATGATCTCAGCCTGTCTTTCAGTTTGGCAAACTATCTGCAGATAGTTTATTTGACCAAAGCAAGGCACCCCTTGAGAATTCTTTATGCGGCAAATATAGTTTTTTATATCAAAAATCAGCTATACTGAATTATTGAGCGCCTAAAAGCCTTTTTTACGGACGATGCCCTGCCTGCGCGAGGGGCGTTTAGCCTGCGGCTCATCATCGCCACTCAGATCATACCTGCGGGCCATTTTAGCTACACGTTCTTCCAGGGTTTCGGTAGTCAGCTTATCACGGCTCAGGTTATCTACCATGATGGGGAAGGCGAAAGGTGTTGGCCTGTCAATATGTTTTAGTATGATGTTTTGCCCGGCGATGCGTTGCAGGGCGGCACGTAAACGAAATTCCTCTAACTGGAAGGAAAGTGCCTCGTTGTATGCCTGCCGCACCAGCAGGTTATCCGGCTCATACTCGGTAAATACCTCGAACAGCAATGAGGTTGATGCCTGCAAATGTTTGTTCTTGATCTGCTGACCGGGATAGCCGGTAAACACCAGGCCGCCAATGTGGGCAATGTCCCTAAACTTGCGGCGTGCCATTTCGTTAGCGTTCAAACTGCTGTGAATATCATCCATCAGGTTATCTAAGGAGAAAAAATCAGCATCCTCCAGTATTTCTTCAATAGCGATATCCTCATCGGCCAGCAGCTCAAAGCCATAATCATTCATGGCGATGGAGAAGCTGGCAGGTTTTACCTTGGTGATGCGATAGGCTAAAATAGAGGCCATACCCTCATGCACCAGCCTGCCCTCGAAGGGATAAAATATAAGGTGATGGCCCTCCCGCGATTTGAACGACTCGATCAAAAACTCATTGCTTTGCGGCAGGTGCGATATTTTGTTTTGCAGCTCGAACAAAGGTTTCAACGCTTTTACCTCTACATCTTTTTCTACACCGTGCGATACCTCATCCAGCTTATCCCGAAACACGGCAGACAACTGCGACGATAGCGGCATACGGCCGCCTGCCCAACTGGGTATCAATCCTTTTTTGGCGTTCGATTTTTTGACGTAGGCCGTCATCTCCTTAACCCGCACAAATTCCAGGCTACGCCCCGCAAACCAAAAGGTATTGCCCGGTTTCAACTTAGCTATAAAGCCCTCCTCAATAGTACCCAGCGAACCGCCGCTCAGCCAACTCACCCGTATCGTCATCTCGCTGGTAATGGTGCCGATGCTTAGCCGGTGGCGCATAGCTACGCGCCTGCTGTTAACTTTGTACAATCCGTTTTCTACCTCTACTTTTAAAAATTCATCATACTGGGCCAAAGTTTTGCCGCCGCGGGTTATAAAGTCAAGCAATTGCCCGTATTCGTTTTGTGATAGATCGGCAAAGGCATAGGTGGTTTTTACCTCCTCAAACAATTCATCGGCACGAAAACCGTCGGACACAGCAAGGGTGACCATGTACTGCACCAGCACATCCATAGTGAGCAACATCGGGTCGCGGCTTTCAAACACGCCACGCTTGATGGCCTCTTTTAAAGCAGCGCCTTCTAACAACTCTAATGAATGGGTTGGCACAAAATAAGCCCTTGATACCGCGCCAGGGTGGTGCCCGCTGCGGCCCGCCCGCTGCATAAAACGCGCAACACCTTTAGGGCTGCCTACCTGTACCACGGTATCCACCGGACGAAAATCCACCCCCAAATCTAAACTTGAAGTACATACCACCAGCTTTAAAGCCTCGGCATGCAGGGCCTGCTCTACCCAGTTGCGCAACTCATTATCCAGCGAGCCGTGGTGCATTGCCATAACACCGGCATACTCCGGGTAATTATCTAAAATGGCATGGTACCATATCTCCGATTGCGAACGGGTATTACAAAATATCAGTGTTGTTTTGCTCTTGGCTACAATATCCATCACCTGCGGCAACAGCTTTACGCCGATGTGGCCCGTCCACGAGTAATTTTCAATATTCTCCGGGATCACAGAACGTATGTCCAGCTTCTTCTCAATATTAGCCCGCACCATGCGGATGTTCTCCTTCGGGAAGCTATTGCCTAACAGTACTTCGGCGGCCTGTTCCAGGTTACCTATGGTTGCACTGATGCCCCAAATTTTCAGTTGGCGGTTGGCAGTTGGCAGTTGGCTCGTATTATTTACATTCTTCGATGCCTCATTTTCAATGCCCCCTGCTAATTGCAAACTGCCAAGGTTCTTCAACCTGCTCAGCCCCAACTCCACCTGCACACCGCGTTTCGTGCCCAGCAGTTCGTGCCATTCATCAACCACTACCACCTGCAGGCTTTTAAATATTTTAGGATACTCCTTTTGGGCCAGCATCAGGTGCAGGCTTTCGGGGGTAGTGAGCAGTACTTCGGGCAGCTTTTTTTTGAGGGCCTGTTTTTCGGCGGCTGATGTATCACCCGTGCGGGTGGCTATCTTCCAGGGCAGGCCGATCTCGTCACAGGCCTCCTGCATGGCTTTACGTATATCGTTAGTAAGTGCGCGCAGTGGTGTTATCCACATCATTAACAGGCCATTGTCCTTACGGGTTTGCCACGTTTGGGGGTATTGATTAATATAACCGGCCAAAAAAGGTAAAAACAAGGCGTATGTTTTACCGCTGCCCGTAGGGGCGTTCAGCAAGCCCGAATAGCCATCAAGGTAAACGGCCTCCATCTCTTTCTGAAACGGAAACTGTTTCCAGTTCTTCTGTTTGTACCATTGCTGTATTACCTTTTGGCCGGGCGTGCTCATATCCATGCAAATAACAAAATAAGTGGTAAATGGTTATTAGCTATACACCAATTCGATTGTTTTATGAAGAAAACGTTTTTAATGTTGATCGTACCGCTGCTGTTTGCCTGCAACAGTCCGGCAGATAAAAAAGCTACCGACAGCACAGCAACAGATACTTTTACTGATGCGCCTGAGATAAAGCCTGACCAACTGATCAGCCCCGGAAAAGGTATTGGGCAACTTACCATTGGCCTGCCGGCAGATAGCGCCATTGCCAAACTTGGCAAGCCCGATTCGTCTGACGCGGCAATGGGCAGCGCGCTGATGGCCTGGTATAGTAAAGACGCGAACAAGTACCGTACCGCTGTTTTTGCCCGCCGCAATATGGGTAACGACGAGGTGAGCCGCATTAAGCTGATTATGGTGAGCTCGCCATGGTTTAAAACCGGGGATGGCGTTGCAACGGGTACAACACTTGCTGATATAGAAAAAAGCTATCAGTTAAAACCTGTTGAAAATACCACCGCCGCAAAAAAGGGATTGCTTGTATTTGATGATAACACCAAAGGCATAACCTTTGATATTGACAGCACCAGCAAAAAATGTGTCGCCATCACAGTGCATCCGGCTAATGACGGATCAGGATCATACCTCGATATCCACTAATAAAAAAAGCGGCAGACTTATAGATCTGCCGCTTTTTTTATCTGTATCGAAGCCTTATTTCTTTTCAGGCATCAGTATTAGTTTCACCAGGTTTTTACCGCTCAGGTATTTATTGGCAGCATCCTTAGTGCTTTGTACGGTAACCGTTTCGGCTGTTTTAGGGTAGCGTAATATACGGTGAGGGTCAAGCTGGTATTGCGACCCGCTGGCCAGGTATCCTGCCCAAAAATAGTTTTCGCGCAGTTGCACTTGTTTTGAGCGCATATCCTCCGCCTTGAATTTCTGGATATCGGTAGCCTGCGCACCGGTTGTTTTGATCTTATTGATCTCGTCCATCGTGGCGGCTATCAGCTTATCCACATTCTCAGGCGCGCAGCCAAAGCTTACGGTAAAGGTATAGCGGCCTGTAGGTATTTTTTGATACATAGAGCGTACACCCGGCGCGTAAACACCGCTTTCCTGTTCACGCAGGCGCTCTATCAGTTTAATGTTCAATACTTCCTCCAGGGCATCAAGCTGCATGTTGTTTGATTCGGTATACTCATAATCGCCGCTAAACACCAGTTGTACCGTGCTTTTTTCGCCGATGCCTTTGTTAACCGTTTTGGTTACTACACCCGCGGGCGGGTAAAGGCCAAGGTCTTTATACGTTTTCTTAGTTTCGGATGATGGCAGGCTGCCCAGGTAAGTGGCCAGCAGCGGCTTAACAGCATCAATATCAAAGCTGCCCACCAATGTAAACACAAAGCCATTGGCATTACCAAAGCTGCTTTTGTAAAAATCGTAAGCCTTATCAAGCGAAGCCGCGTTCAAGCGCTCCGTTGTTGGCACCATGGCCCTTGTGTTGTAGCGGTTAAGCACGGCAGATACGGTATCCTGAAATACGCTGTTAGGATCCAAATTGCGGTTAACTAATAACGACCGCCATTGGCTCATGGTTGATTCCCATATATCCTTATCCTTACGTGGCTGGGTAAAATACAGGTAAACCAGTTCCATAGCCGTACCCAGATCCTTAGTAGTGGCGTTACCGCTAAAACCTTGTGTATAATCACTTATGTATGGTTCAACGGATACGCTTTTGCCGGTCATCATTTTTTGCAGTTGGATCTGGTTAAACTCGCTTACACCACTGCTGCCTACTACGCCTGATGCCATATTAGCCGAGGTATAATCGGCATCGCTTACCAGCGAGGTACCTCCATAGCTGTAACCAGTTAATATCACCTGGTTGTTTTTAAAATCGGTAGGCTTTAATATGGCTTTTATACCGTTTTTAAAGGTAAGTGTTGTTACGCCGATAGAATCGTCACGGGTTTCGTCCACGATCTCACCAGCTTCCGGAATTTTGTCAATAAGCGGTTTGGTGCTCACGTTATCCACATAAGCTGTAACGGTTTTGCCGGCCTCGGCTATCCAGCCTAATAAAACGGCTTCGGTTGGCAATTTTGGCTTTTCGTTATCCGGGGCCTGTACAACTACCGCGCGACTTTGGCCGGCAATATACCTGGCGGCCATGGCATTCATTTGCTGCAGGGTGATCTTATCCAGGTTATCCAGGTAAAACTGGTACTCCCATGCTATACCGGGAATACCGGTACCATTTAAAAAGTTTTGCTGGTATTCGCTCACAAAGTTTGATGAACGGGTTTTGTCGCGTTCCTTGTAGGCATCGCCCATTTGCACCAGTGCATTTTGCTTAGCACGCTCAAACTCTGTAAGTGTAAAGCCGAACTTGCGGGCGCGCTCTGTTTCGCCCACCAGGGTTTTAACGGCAACTTCCAACTCCCCGGGGCGGGCCACTACTACAGATGTAAAGGCATCCTGTTTGCCGATAAAATTGCCATAACTGGCGCTGCCGTACAAAAACGGCGGATTTGATTTTTGCAGCAGCTCGTTTAACCTCGCGTTCAGCATTTGGTTAAATAAGCCGGTACGCATGCTTTGCATATAATCAGTTGTGGTACGGACTTCGGTACCCGGTAACTTTACAATAATCTGGGCTACAGTGTACGGAAACTCCGGGTCGGTAGCGAATTTCACACTGGTACCCGGTGTGCTGGCCACAGGATATTCAACGCGTGGTTTTGGCGATGCCGGATTTTTAAGCGGTGAAAATTTTTCTTTAATAAGCTGTTCAACACGTTTCGGATCAAAATCTCCCACGGCAATTACCGCTTGTAGGTTGGGGCGGTACCAATCGTCATAAAAACTTTTGATGGTAGCCAGGTTAAAATTCTTGATGATATCCTCCTTGCCCTTTGGCAAACGGGTAGCATAGCGCGAGTTGCTCAGCATGGTTGGCAATACCTGCTGTTGCAGGCGCTCCTGCGCGTTTTTACCACGCAGGCGCAGCTCTTCCAGTATCACACCGCGCTCTTTATCCAGTTCAGTTTGATCGAACGATACATAACCTGCCCAGTTAGCCAAAATATCAAACCCGCGCTCAAACACCTTGGCGCTGTCAGTAGGCAGGGGTAATTGATAAACAGTTTCATCAAACGAGGTAAAGGCGTTCAGGTCGGCACCAAACTTTACACCCGAGCTTTGCAGGTAATTTACCAGCGCGTTCTTCGGAAAATCGCGCGTGCCATTAAAGGCCATATGCTCGGTAAAGTGTGCCAAGCCTTGCTGGTTATCAGCCTCTAAAATTGATCCGGCTTTGTTAACCAGGTATAACTCAGCCCGGTTTTGCGGCTGGCTGTTTTGCCTGATGTAATAGGTTAGCCCGTTTGGCAGCTTACCTATAATAACATCTTTATCAATAGGCAGGGTACTTGCTTTTACCTGTGCGGCGGGGTCGGCGGGTTTTTGTTTGGGCGATGGCGCAGGCTTTTTCTTTACCTGTGCAAAGGCTCCGGTTGAAGCAACGCATAGGGCCAGCGCCGCAACCGATAGTTTAAAATCAATACGCATATTTAATTAAGGGACATGTATCTAACAACGAAAAACTTAGTTCCGAAAATTAGTAAATTAAACGCTATATTGAAACGAAAACCAAAAAAGTTACCTTTTAACAAACCTAAAACACATTGCTCATAAAAATTTAACACAACAGTATACCACTACCGCTGTTAAACCTTATAAACCACCTGTTATGAAAGAAGTAAATATGCCCGAAGGCTACCAGGCTGTTATGCCTTATCTGATCTTAAAGGATGCCTTAAAATTTTTCGATTTTGCCTCGGCTGTTTTTAATGCTGAAAAGAAGACCCGCACCCTGCGCGATGACCAAACGCTGATGCATGGCGAGGTAAGCATTGTAGGCAGCACCATTATGTTTGCCGAAGCTACCGAAGAATACAAAGTGCAAAATGCAGGCATGTTTGTGTACGTTGCCGATTGCGACAATGCCTACCAACTGGCACTTGATGCAGGTTCACAAAGTATAATGCCTCCGGCCGACCAAAGCTATGGCCGCAGCGCGGGCGTTACCGATCCGTTTGGCAATACCTGGTGGATAACATCAGCCCTGTAAAATTATTTTTTGTGTGAGAATAGCCAGGGCAGCAGGTCGGGCTCGGCAAAGGCCTGGGTCCAACTGTCATGCAATGCTTTAGGATATACGGTATAGCGTGGGTCGCCGCCTGCTTCGCGTATGGCGGCTACCATTACCTCTGAGTGATCAACAGGCACTACATTATCCTTGGCACCATGAAATATCCATAGCGGCACTTTTTTAGCGTATATTTTAGCGTTAAGCGTATTATCGCCACCGCAAATAGCAAATGCCGCGGCAAATACCTTGGTTTTGCGACGCAGCATCTCATATGTACCCATACCGCCCATAGACAGGCCGCCGATATATACCTGCTTTTTATTTACATAAGGCTTATCCAGCAATTCCTGGGTTAAACCCATCAGGGCCTTCATGGCCTTGGTAGGTTCGGCCTTAGCTTCCTGAAAATAGAACTTACGCTTGCCGGATAATGAATCCTTTTGAATATCAACGTTTGACCAATAGCTATCTGCCGGGCATTGCGGATACACCACAATAGCCTGGTACTGCTGCCTCACCTCCTGCGACAAAAACAAATTAGTACCATACGCCAGTTGCGCCTCGTTATTATTGCCGCGCTCGCCAGCACCATGCAATACTATTATCAACGGGTATTTTGTATTCGGGTCAAACTGTACGGGGAATAATATGCGGTATTTAAGGGTATCGCCCTTTTCGGCATACAAGCCTTTATCAAACGCTGTTTTATCCTGCGCCCGGCCAATGGCGGCAGTTAATACGGTCAATATAAATAATAGCGTACTTAGTTTTTTGATCATGTTATGGTATTAAGTTGGATGATCCGGAGATCAACAGGTAAACGTAATAATGGTAAATAAAATTGCTATTAGCAAACGATACTGCTTAACATGCCATAGCAAAATTGGTTTGCCATCGCCAATGCCACAAAATAATTTTACAACGATAGTGTGTTTAATATAGGTTTGATGATGGTACATTTACAGTCATTAATCATTTTGCCTCATGATGAATTTACTAAAATATATTACATCTATCGCGCTCCTGCTTCCTGCCTTTAGCAGCCTGGCGCAGGATGCAAAACCTACCGAAGTTCAGGTAACGCCATACAAAACTACCTTTATAGCCAACGGTAAGGATGAGGCCGTGCTGGTAGTAAAGATCATTGATAAAAATGGCAACTATCAGCCAGCCGCGAATTTACCTGTTGTGTATAAAGTTGTTGGCGATGCCCGTATAGCCAGCATAAACGGCAATACCGGTATTAACAAGCTGCGCACAAGCGATAGTACCTGGAAAACCAATTTGCGTGGTGTTACGCGCATCATCCTTAAAGCCGGCAACAACATAGAGCATATAAAATTTGAGGCGAAAGCTGAAGGCCTGTTACCTGGTGCTACCGAGATACATGCTGTTAAGCCGGGCAAGCCCCATAAGGTTATTGCTGCTGTATATACTGCCAAAACCACTACCGATAAAATTTTAGGGGCCGATATATCTTTTTTACCACAACTGGAAGCCAAAGGCGTTAAATTTTCAGTTGATGGAGTGGAGAAGGATGCTATCACCATTTTGAAAGAGCATGGTTTTAATTACATCCGCCTGCGTATTTTTAATGATCCGGCGCAGCCGAAGGGATACTCGCCTAACGCTGGCTTTTGCGATCTGGAACATACCAAACAAATGGCCAAACGTGTAAAAGCCGCCGGACTAAAACTTTTACTTGATTTTCATTACAGCGATTACTGGGCCGATCCGCAGCAGCAATACAAACCCAAAGCCTGGGAAGGCAAAAACTTTGAAGAACTGAAAACCGCCGTACATGATTTTACGGTTGACGTGATGCAGCAACTTAAAGCCCAGGGCACTACGCCCGATATGGTACAAGTAGGGAATGAAATAAACCACGGCATGATATGGCCCGATGCGCATATAGGTAATCTTGATACACTGGCACAGTTGCTATACTCCGGCATAAAAGGTGTGCAGCAGGTAAGCCCTCAATCCATTATTATGCTGCATGTGGCACTTGGCGGACAAGAACTGGAATCGCAGTTTTTTTATGATGCCATGCGCGACCGTAATGTACCTTATGATGTTATCGGCCTGTCATACTACCCAAAATGGCACGGCACCCTTGCCGACCTGAAGAACAATCTTGCCCTGCTCTCTAAAAAATACAACAAGCAAATTATGGTAGCCGAATACACCATGCTTAAACGCGAAGTAAATGACCTCGCTTTTAATGTACCCAATGGCAAAGGCATAGGTTCATTCATTTGGGAACCATTGAGTACCTGGGAGGCAATATTTGAAAAGGATGGCAAAGCCAATGATTTGATCAGGGTATACCCGGAGATAGCTAAGAAATACCATATTACCCTATTGCCCGGTGTAATGAAATAAGCATACCCTCAAACCCTTTGTGCATTACGATAGTTATAACTAAGCATTAATCGCTTTGTTATGAGATCAATATGGAAAGGCTCAATAGGGTTCGGGCTGGTAAGTATCCCTGTTAAATTATATTCGGCCGTGCAAAGCAGTTCGCTTGATCTGGATATGCTCGATGGGCGCGATCACTCGCGCATAAAATATCAGCGCGTTAACGAGAAAACCCACAAGGAAGTACCTTACGATAAAATAGTAAAAGGCTATAAGCTTGACGAAGATTACATTGTACTTGAGGAGCGCGATTTTGAGGATGCCGCACCCGAGAAAAGCAAGGTGATAGAGATAGAAAGCTTTGTGGATATTGCTGACGTAAACCCGATGTTTTACGAAACATCGTATTACACCGAGCCCGATACCAAAAACAATAAAGCTTACGCCTTGCTTATGCAGGCGCTCATTAAATCAAAAAAGGCCGGGCTCGCCCGCTTTGTGCTGCGCAGTACCGAAACACTGTGTATCGTTCACCCGGTTGAAAATGTATTAGTAGTAACTAAAATACGTTTCGGGCAGGAGATACGCAGCACGGAAGACCTTAACATTGCCGATGATGTAAAAATCAGTAAAAAGGAGCTGGATGTAGGCCTGGCCCTTATTAACCAATATGCCGAGGATTTTGATGTATCTAAATTTAAGGATGAATATCACGATGAGCTTTTAAAGATCATACAAGCGAAGGCGAAAGGTAAAAGGCCCACCATTAAAAAACTTAAACCACATACCTCCAAAGGTACCGATTTGTATGAGCAGTTAATGGGTAGCCTTAAAGCCAAAAAGGGCGCTTAATAATAGACACTATGTTTACAACTATGTAGAATAAAACCTACATCAACTGTTTACGTTTTTAACCGGTATTTATTAAATCTTGAGTAGGATGCTCATGATAGTATATTTAAATAATAATTTAATATTTACCCTAATAATTAAATTACTGGCATACGTTTTGGCTATAATGGGTAAACACATTTACCACTATGGCAACTACAAAAGCAAAAAAGGCTGAAACCGAAACTACTGAGATCGCGGAAGAATCAGCATTGAACGAGTTATTTATTGACGAGTTAAAGGATATTTACTGGGCTGAGAAACACCTGGCTAAAGCATTGCCTAAAATGGCAAAAGCGGCTACCTCAGATGAATTGCGCGCGGCTATTGAAACGCACCGTGAAGAAACTGAAAATCAGATCACCCGTCTTGAATCAGTATTTGAATCAATAGACGAAAAAGCATCAGCTAAAAAATGCGAGGCAATGGAAGGTTTGCTTAAAGAAGGCGAATCAATTATTGAAGATACCGAAGATGGCAGCATAACCCGTGATGCAGGCCTGATCTCAGCAGCTCAAAAAATTGAGCATTACGAGATCGCATCCTATGGTACCCTAAAAACCCTTGCGGCAACTTTAGGTTATACCGAAGCTGCTGACTTGCTTGATGCAACCCTACAGGAAGAAAAGAAAACCGATGGTTTACTGACCGAGCTTGCTGAAGCCGGCATTAACCAGAATGCCAAAAGCGAAAAGAAATAGTTTTAGCGATTAATTCAATTTGTGAGTGAACCGCTCCCGTAACAGGGGCGGTTTTTTTATTTAGTGCTTATTACCTATCCAAATTAAATAGCCTACAACAAAAAAGGGGAACATTGCTGTTCCCCTTAGTATGGATATAAATAATTTATACCGCCGTATCTCTGCGGAGAATACCCAGTAACAATGCTATAATAGCAATTACCAGTAACGCGTGGATTAAACCTGTTGCAGTGTAAGCGAATACGCCAATTGCCCAACCAATTATCATGATCACAGCAATAATATACAGTAGAGATCTCATAGTTTTTTTATTTTATAGTTAAACATTGATAGATACCCTTACATACCATAAACTGTGCCGAAAGTGACATTACACTGATATATAAATTAAAAAAGGCCGCCAACCTATGGTTAACGGCCTTTTTAGCAAACATATTTGCCCTGAATTACAGGTTGAGCCATTTCTTACGTACAGCTAACTGTTTATCGGTAGCGTTATCAGCCTGTTCAATTTTGTATTTTACGCGTGTGCTTTTAAGCAGGGTAACTGGTAGCACCAGTTGCTTGCCATCGCGTATAACTGTAACGTTTATTTTGTCGCCCGCGTTTTTATTTACAATCAGGTTGGCCGGATCAGTAACCGGGTTACCGTCAACAGCGGTAATCTCGTCGTTTACATTAATACCATCAACCCAGGCCGAGCTATTGCGGCTTACGGCCGTTACTATGATGCGGTTACCGGCGTTTGATGTAGCAATGCCTAATGATGGCGTATTGCTTCCCGCTAACTCATCGCTTACCTTATATCCGGCATAACCTAAATAAGTTTCGTTGTCCGGAAATTCAACCCCGGTTACATATTTCTTATAAAAATCGTCAAGCTTTTTGCCTGCGAACTTTTCCAGGCCAAGCTTAAACTCGGCATCGGTGTAACCGCGCTTTTTTACCTTGTAGTACTCGTTATACATGTGCTTCATTACATCATCCAACGAGTATTTGGCGTTTGAGCTGTTAATGATCTCCAGGTCGAGCATATAGGCTATGATGGCGCCTTTGCCGTAGTATGAAATGGTTGAGTTATTCGAGTTTTCGTTAGGGCGATAAAACTTGATCCAGGCATCAAAGCTTGATTCGGCGGCTGATTGTATTTTGCTGCCCGGCTGATTATCATGGTTGCTCAGGCTGCCTGCCAATGTATTTACATATCCGTCCGCAGGTAACAAACCGGCATGGCGCATTGCTTTTGCTTCGTAATAAGCGGTAAAGCCTTCGGCTATCCACAGGTTGGTGGTGTAGTTCTCGTTCTCATAATCAAACGGACCAAGCGCTATCGGGCGCAGGCGCTTTACATTCCACAGGTGAAAATGCTCATGCGATACCAGCTCTAAAAAGCCCAGGTAACCACGCTCGGTACCATAACCATCGCGCGAAGCGCCTAATACAGTAGAGCTAAGGTGCTCCAGGCCCCCGCCTCCACGCAAAAAGTTATGCACGATGAATACATAACGCTTGTTAGGGTTTTCACCAAATATTTTGGTATGCTGTTCAATTACCTTCGGCATATCCGCTTTAAGGCGTTCCTTATCGTAATTTCCGCCGCCGTACATGGCCACCTCGTAGTTAACACCGGCTGCCTTAAAGCCGAAAACGTCCTGCGTACCTACTTCAATAGGCGAGTCAAACAAAATATCATAGTTAGGCGCGGTAACTGTAAACTGGTCGCCACCTACCGGGTTAAGGCTGGTTGATACGGTCGTCCAGCCTTTGTAAGGTACAATCTTGATAGTTGATGCCTGATCGAGCATACCCTGCGGGTACAAAAACAAACCCGATGTTGACAGGAACGCGTGCGACGCGTCAATAAAAGCGGTACGTACCGATATCTCATTAGCATAAACGCGGTATTTAACCGTAAGCTCACTTATGCCGGTAGTATTTATGCGCCAGGTGTTTTTATTAACCTTACCCGCGTCAATAGCCTTGCCGTTATTCCATGCGGTAAAACCCTCAACGTTTTTAGCAAACTCGCGCACCAGGTATGATCCGGGTGTCCAAACAGGCATTTTAAGGTTGGTTGTTTTTTGCGTCAGTCCGCTGAGTTTCATCTCAATATCAACGTAGTGCGCCTGCGCTTCAGGGAAAGTTACCGTGTAGCTGATCCTGGCAGCGGGTGCCGCGTTGGCCGTAATGCTCATTAAATTCAGTGTTAAAAAAGTATAAACTAATGATAGAAATTTTTTCATCCGGCAATTTATAAAAATTTGCCCTGAGCAATAAAGTTTTTGTAACACAAATAAGATGTAAAATGGTTGATACATAAAACCTTTTGTGAGCCAATTACGATTATTTTGTTGCAGATATTACAGGTATCAAATACACATCCTGTAGCTTTCGCTAAGCCTTTGAGGCATATTGTAAATTATGAAGATCAGATATATTATTTACACCCTGCTGGTACTGCTGGTAGGGTACCTTTTGTACAACAAATTTTTTGGCGAAGGCGCAACTAAGAACGATGCCGCAGGCGGTGGAGGTAAGGGCGGCCGCAGAGGCGGACCGGTACCTGTTAATGTACTACTTGCGCATGATACTACACTGAATACTGTGATTGATATTACCGGCACCATCAGCGCCAATGAGCAGGTTAACCTGGTAAGCCAGGCATCAGGCGATATTACAGGCATATACTTTAACGAGGGCAGCCGTGTAAAGAAAGGGCAACTGCTGGTAAAAATTTATAACCAGGACCTGCAAGCCTCATTAGCTCAAAACGAATATAATGTGGCGCTGGCCAAAGAGAACGAGAACCGCAACCGCCAGTTGCTGGAGAAAGAAGCCATCAGTAAGCAGGAATACCAAACCTCTCTGGCATCATACAATGCTTTAAAAGCCCAAAGCAACGCGGTTAAGGCACAAATAACCCGTACCGAAGTTCGCGCGCCGTTTTCGGGCACTATTGGTTTACGCAATATTAGTCCGGGTGGTTATATATCTCCGCAAACGCCTATCGCTACGCTGGTAAATATTGATCCGGCTAAACTAACTTTTGCTGTTCCTGAAAAATACCTCTCGCTGATCAAGGCGGGTGGCAGGGTAAATTTCACTACCGAGAGTTCGTCCAAAAAATTCAGCGCTACGGTATACGCCATTGAACCATCGGTTGATGTTAACTCGCGTACTATTACCGTGCGTGCCCGTGCCGCCAACCCCAATAATGAACTTACCGCGGGCAGCTTCGCTAAAATAAGCCTCGCGCTCGATCAGATACCCAAAACCATTATGGTACCTACGCAAAGCGTAATACCTGATATAAAAACCAATTACGTTTTTGTGGTTGACAGCGGCATGGCCGTGCAGCGCGAAGTAAAAACCGGGCTGCGTACCGATACGCAGATTGAGATAACGGAGGGCTTGAAAAATGGCGACAGCGTGATCGTATCGGGTATTATACAATTAAGGCAAAAAGCGCCTGTTAAGGTACAAAAGGTGAGCAGGAAATGAGTTTATCGTCGGTAAGTATTAAAAGGCCCGTACTGGCGGCCGTAATGTCGGTAACCATTGTAATATTCGGTATTGTAGGCTATCGTTACCTGGGCGTGCGCGATTTTCCTTCGGTTGATCCGCCGATCATATCGGTATCTACCTCTTACTCGGGTGCCAACTCGGATGTTATTGAATCGCAGATCACCGAGCCGCTCGAGAAAGCCATCAACGGCGTGCAGGGCATCCGTAACATATCATCAACCAGTTCGGTAGGTTCAAGTAATATCACGGTGGAATTTGACCTGGATGCCGACCTGGAAACTGCCGCCAATGATGTGCGCGACAAGGTATCGCAAGCCCAGCGCCAGCTACCGCAGGATATTAACGCCCCGCCGGTTGTTACCAAAGCCGATGCTAATGCCGACAATATCATTACCCTGATTGTGAGCAGCAACACGCGTAACATTATGCAGATAAATGATTATGCGGAGAACGACCTTCAGGAAGCTTTACAAACTATACCCGGTGTAAGCTCCATTAACATACTGGGCCAGCGCCAGTACGCCATGCGCTTGTGGATTGATCCTAACAAGCTTACCGCGATGGGCCTTGCCGCTACTGATATCAGCACCGCACTCGCACAGGAGAACGTGGAGCTGCCCGCCGGTAAACTTGAGGGCAATAACACCGAGGTTACCATACGTGCCATTGGTAAATTACGCACGCAGGATGATTTTAACAACATGATCATTCGTGCCGATAGCAACAGGGTAATACGCTTGCGTGATATTGGCTACGCCGTATTAGGATCGGCCAATGAGCAAACCGCCTTGAAAGAGGATGGCGTACCTAAGGTGGGCCTTGGCCTGGTACCGCAGCCCGGCGCTAACTATGTGGAGATAGCCGACGAGTTTTACCGCCGTTTAGAGCAGATAAAAAAAGATGTACCGCCCGATATCCAGCTCAAGGTTACGATGGATAATACCAAGTTCATCAAGCAATCCATCAAAGAGGTGGAGGAAACGCTGATCCTGTCGTTCATACTGGTGGTAATCATTATCTATCTTTTCTTCCGCGACTGGCTGATCGCTTTCCGCCCGCTGATTGATATTCCGGTATCATTAGTAGGTACTTTTTTTGTAATGTATACCCTGGGTTACTCGGTAAACATCCTAACCTTGCTGGGTATTGTACTGGCAACCGGCTTGGTGGTGGATGACGGTATTGTAGTAACTGAAAACATCTTTAAAAAGATAGAGGAGGGCATGGCGGTGCGTAAGGCCGCGTTTGAGGGATCAGCAGAGATATTGTTCGCGGTTATTTCAACATCTATCACTTTAGCCGCGGTTTTTTTACCCATCATATTTTTACAGGGCTTTACAGGGCGACTGTTCCGTGAGTTTGCGGTAGTGGTAGCTTGCGCGGTATTGATATCGGCCTTCGTATCGCTATCATTAACGCCGATGCTGAGCGTGATTATGATACGTAAGGATCAGAAAAAATCAAACTTTTATTTAAAGACCGAGCCATTTTTTGTGAAGATGACCAGCGGCTATACCGAAACGCTTATCAACTTTATGAAGCGCAAGTGGGTAGCCGTAGTTATTTTGGTGGTATCAGTAGGAATAGCGACATTCTTTTTCACCTCGAAAACCATCCCCTCAGAGCTTGCCCCTTTGGATGACCGCAGCATGCTCCGCTACAATGTTACCGGCGTTGAGGGTGCTACCTACGAATACATGACGCACTACATGGATCAAGTTGCCCAGATCATCACAGACTCAATACCCGAGGCTAATGTAAACCTGGAGATCATTTCGCCCTCGCGTGGCGGTGCAGGTTCAGCCAACTCAGGTTTTGGCAGAATTGGTTTGGTGTTGCCTGATGAACGGCAACGATCGCAGCAGGAAATTGCCGACTGGCTGAATGCCAAGCTGGCCAAAATGCCTGATGCCCGTGCATTGGTATCGCAGGAGCAAACCATAAGCGGCGGCGGCAGCGGTGCTCGTAACTCACTGCCCGTACAATATGTTATCCAAAACCAGGATTTTGAAAAGATACGTAAGGTACTGCCCGACTTTTTTAGCGAAGTACAGCGCAGTCCCGTTTTTCAGGGCACAGATGTTAACCTGAAATTTACCAAGCCCGAACTGCGCGTAACTACCGACCGTGACCGCGCCCGTGATCTGGGTGTATCTGTTGCTGATATAGCGCAAACCTTGCAGCTTTATTACAGTGCCGGCAGGCTCGATTATTTTTTGATGAACGGCAAGCAATACGAGATCATAGCCCAGGTTGACCGCGCCAACCGCGACCAGCCGCTGGATATGAAATCGATATATGTTCGCGGCACACGCGGCAATTTGGTACAGTTGGATAACGTGGTAAAGGTGGCTGAAAGCTCGGCACCACCGGCCATGTATCACTTTAACCGTTATAAGTCGGCCACGGTACAGGCAGGCTTAGCGCCGGGCAAAACCATTGGCGATGGTTTGGATGAGATGGACCGCATCGCCAAAAAATACCTCGACCCTACATTCAGCACTGCACTTAGCGGCCCATCACGGGATTATGCCGAGGGGGGCTCGGGCATTATATTCGCGTTCGGCTTTGCGCTGGTACTTATTTACCTGGTGCTTGCCGCGCAGTTCGAGAGCTTCCTTGATCCGCTTATTGTGATGTTCACCGTGCCAATGGCTTTGGCCGGCGCCATGCTATGCCTGTGGCTGTTTAACCAAACGTACAACATCTTCGGGCAGATAGGTATCATCACCCTGGTTGGTTTGGTTACCAAGAACGGTATCCTGATTGTGGAATTCGCCAACCAGCGTATGGAGCACGGCCTGTCAAAATACGAGGCCATTGTTGAGGCGGCAACTTCGCGCCTGCGCCCCATATTGATGACGAGCCTTGCCGTAGTTTTAGGTGTAGTGCCAATAGCCTTCGCGCTGGGCGCGGGTGCTAAAAGCCGTGTTTCACTGGGTATAGTAATTATGGGTGGTATGCTGTTCTCGCTCATACTTACGCTGTATGTTATTCCTACCATGTACCTGCTGATGGCGCCTAAAAAACGCCGCGACCCTGACCATGAACCCGAAGATGAGCCCGAAGTGCATAAACCTAAACTGATAGAGAACCTGTAATGATAACGATGAAGAGATTAGGCATATTTTTGTTATATATACTTTTTGCAGGCAGTTTACATGCGCAGCAAACCCCGCCCCGCCTTACCTTGCAGGAGGCGGTTGAGTTGGCGCTGCAAAATAATTTTAACATCAAGCTATCACAAAATAACGCTACCATAGCTAAAAATAATGTAAGCCTGGGCAATGCCGGTATGCTGCCTTATTTAACCGGTGATGTTACCTCAAGCAACAGCATACAAACCACCCGCCAAACCCGTGCGGATGGTACGATAAACAATATCACCAATGCCAAAAACACCGGCATTACCTATGGTGTAAACCTTGATTGGACCATTTTTGACGGTTTTGCCATGTTTGCCAATTACGATCAGTTAAAAGAGCTGGACAAACTGGGGCAGCTTGGCCTGCGCGACACGGTACAAAGCATGGTGGCCAATGTAATAACCACCTACTACAGCCTGATCAGTCAGGACGCGCAAATAAAAGCGCTTAATGGGGTATTGGCAACATCACGCACACAGGCCCGCTATGCTAATGACCGGTACCAGGTGGGCAGCGCGTCAAAACTTGAGGTGAATACCGCGCTGGTAAATGCCAACCTGGATACTGCAAACCTTATTAACCAGATACAGCAATTCAGATACACCAAAATACAACTGAACCAGTTATTGATGCGCGATGTACAAACTGATTTTGTAGTAGCCGATACTATTATTGTGGATGGCAATTTAAAACTGGCCGATATTATTAACCAGGCCCAGGTACAAAACCCGTCCATCCTGGCAGGGCAGATCAATAAACGCCTTGCCGAAATTAACCTGCGGCAGGTAAAGGCCACCCGCTACCCGCAAATAGCGGTTACATCGGGCTATACCATCAGCGATAGTAAAAACCCGGCGGGCTTTGCACGTGTACAAAACGCGCGAGGCTTTAATTACGGGGTAACGGCTTCGCTTAATATATTTGACGGTTTTAACCAGTGGCGGCGCGAGCGTAATGCCAAATTACAGATACAGAACGCCGAACTGAACTATAAGCAGATACAGCAAAATATTGAAGCTACCATAAGTAACTTTTACATCAGCTATACATCAGGCCTTGAGCTGATAAAGATAGGGCAGGCCAACACCGAACTGGCCAAACGCAACCTTGATCTTTCGCTTGAAAAATATCGCCTGGGTAACATTACCCCGCTTGAGATACGTGAGGCGCAACGCGTTTACCTCGATGCGCAATCAAGGTTCTCGGCGGCGCAATATCAATCAAAACTGGCGGAAGTGACTTTAAAACAGCTAACTAATAGAATTGATATTAAATAAAATTTAAAAGATATTGGTTAAAACATTAGATTTGAATAATGTTTGCCCCTTTTAAATTTTGCTTGCTGATTGATGACAATTACATTGATAATTTTGTCACGAGCCGGATTTTGGAGTCGGCTAACTTTGCCGAAAAGATAGAGGTTTACCAATCTCCATCTGAAGCCATTGACGCGTTGCGCGATGGTAAAGTAAAACCTGACGTGATATTTTTGGATATACGTATGCCTTTAATGAGCGGGTTTGAGTTTTTGCAGGAGTATGATAAACTGACTATTGATAAAGACAATATCAAGATGTACATGCTTTCCTCATCGCTTGACCCAACGGATATCCGCAAATCATCTGATAATAAATACATAACACAATTTATTCATAAGCCGCTTACCTTCCAGGTACTCGAGGATATTTGTACATGATATTAGTTGCTGATAGCGGTTCTTCAAAAACGGATTGGCTATTGTCTATTCCGGGTTCGGAACCAAAACCATTTAAAACCGACGGATTAAATCCATACTTTTTATCGGAGAAAGAGATCGTAAAGATCATTCAAACCCAGGCAGCAGATTTGCTGACCTATGCTGCCGATGTTAAGGAAGTTTACTTTTTTGGCGCCGGCTGCTCAAGTCCGGACAGGCACGAGATCGTATCAAACGCCCTGAGCCAACTGTTTACCGATGCTTTTGTAAGTGTTGACAGCGACTTGCTTGGCTCGGCATATGCTACCTGCGGGCACGAAAAAGGCTTGTGCTGTGTATTGGGCACCGGCTCAAATATCTCCTTTTTTGATGGCACCGATATACATGAAGGCCAGCACGGCCTTGGCTTTGTACTGGGCGACGAAGGCTCGGGTACGGCATTTGGCAAAGCACTGGTAACTGATTATTTGTACGGTAATATGCCTGCTGACATACAGGCACAGTTTAAAGAAAAGTATAAGCTTACCAAAGAGATCGTTATAAAAAACGTATACCGTATGCCAAAGGCTAACTCGTACCTGGCATCATTCACCAGATTTTTATATCAGGTGCGCCAAAGCGAATACGCACAAGCACTTATTAAGCGTTTACTGTATGATTTTATTGAAACCAACATTAAGCCATACCCACAGCACCATCGCTACAAATGCCACTTTGTAGGCTCAATAGCCTATGTATTTGCTGACGAATTGAAAGCGCTGCTTACCGATAACAATATTAAACCGGGCAAGATCATCAGGCAACCTATTAATGACCTGCTTGAATTTGTACTTAACCGCGAGCAGAAGCCCGATTAATTCGCTTTCTTAATTTCAGGTTAAACACCACATAAAATATCCCGATTATCGTTAGTATGCTTGCTGCCTTGGGCAAATAATCGCCGAAGCGGGTGTAAACTGTCAGGTCGGAGTTCAGGTTTATATCCTGCTTAATGGCCGCCTGTACCCACCAGCCGGTGTGCTGTACCACATCGCCACGCTGGTTAATGAATGCGGATATGCCAGTATTGGCCGACCGTGCTACCCAACGCCTGGTTTCAATGGCGCGCAGCTTGGCGTAATCCAGGTGCTGATCCTTACCCGATGTGTTTTCCCACCAGCCATCATTAGTAATTATGGCGATGAACTGCGCCCCCTTTTTTACGGATTGCGCCACATATTCTCCCCAGATAGATTCATAACAGATCACCGGGTCAACCCCTATACCGCTTTGTGAGTAGAAAACACCTGCCTCTGCCTGTTTACCATAGCCGCCGGTACTGCCGCCCAGGTGCTCAAACACAGGCTTTAAAAACGACAGGTAATCGCCAAATGGCAACTCCTCTGCCCCCGGTACCAGTTTTGATTTATGGTAGGTTTGCACCTCGGCCGAGTTTTCAATATTCAGCGCTGTATTAAAGCTATCGTAAAACAGCTTGCCGCTTGGGTCTGCCGGGCGCGCCGAGGTTGTTTTGCGGGTGCTATACAGCTTATAGGTTTCGGCACCGGTGAGTACATTGCCATTTTTGTACTTGCTGATGAATTGCTGCACTTGCTCAAACTGCCCATTGCGCCTTATGGCATCTTCATCCATATCTGCTGACAGGGCGGTTTCGGGCCATATAAAAAATTCGGTATTGGGTTGTGCCAGCGAGTCGGAAAGATGGGTCAATATCCTTAATTGTTCGGTATGCGGAATACTGCCTGATTTTCCGTAAGGATCAATATTAGGCTGAACCACCACGATATTTGACGGGTTTGGCTGCTCCTCATAACTATAATACTGGTAGAAGGATAAACACAATGGCAATATAACAACGGCTGCTAATACGCCGCTAAGTTTCATACGGGCTGTACGCTTCATATTTTCGGCAAGGCCGATATAGATCAGAAATACAAGAATATTTACCGCCCATATCCAGATAGTGCCGCCATAAACGCCGGTATATTCATACCACTGTATCCAGCTATGCGATACGGCGAAACCATTGCCAAGGGTCATCCACGGAAAGTTCAGGTCCCAGTTTTGGTGCAGGTATTCATAGCCCATCCAAAATATAACCAAACCTGCCAGCGCACGCCAGCGCTCAGTTTTTAACCTTAACCGGTAATACATCCAGCAAGCAAGTGACATCAGCAGCGGGCCTAATGAAAAAGGCACAAGGCTAATAAATATTGCGGCCACCGTACCTGCATCTTTTAATGAATTATATACCCAGTAAATGGACAGCGTGTTCCATATAAAAAAACCGGCGAAGGTGGTCCAGTATACCTTTTTACCTTTATTGGTGGTGGCTGACTGGATAATATTTTCCATAGCCAGCAACATGGGCACAAAGCCAACAAACAGTAAAAATGTAGTGTATGATGTAGGCGGCCAGGCTATCCAAAGTAACAGGCCCGATAAAATGGATAGGAGTATGTTTTTTTTCATTGAATTGCTGCTGGCAGGGTTAGCTTATAATTTACCGGACGATAAAACTTCGTTATTTAAAGGTACGAGGCAATCCTTGGGCGACTTGCTTAAATAATGTCCTAAAGAGATTGCTTCGTACCTCGCAATGACGCTTATGTATGATTTTATTTTTCTGTCATTTCGAGCTATAACGAGAAATCTGCCGGCGTTATACCTAAGCGACGAGATTTCTCTTCGTACCTCGTTCGAAATGACAAGGAGCTTTTTATTGTTCTTCCTCACAATCTGTCATTTCGAGTGATAGCGAGAAATCTGCCAGCGTTCATAACTAAGCGACGAGATTTCTCCTCGTTCCTCGTTCGAAATGACAGGGAGTTTTTTATTGTTCTTCCTCACAATCTGTCATTTCGAGTGATAGCGAGAAATCTGCCGGCGTTATAACTAAGCGACGAAATTTCTCCTCGTACCTCGTTCGAAATGACAAGGAGCATTTTCAAGTCCTCCCCCTCGGGGAGGACTTAGGTGGGGTATTATTCCTTCCCCTTAACACATATTACAAACTCACCTTTTACGGTATGCGTTTCAAAGTGCGTTTTCACTTCGGTAACAGTACCTCGTACCGTTTCCTCGAACATCTTAGTCAACTCGCGCGATATGGAGATCTGCCTGTCGGCACCAAAATGCAGCGCCATTTCATCAAGCGTTTTTATTAAACGGTGCGGCGACTCATACAGTATAATGGTGCGCTCTTCGTCCGCTAAAAATTTATACCGGGTTTGGCGGCCTTTTTTTAACGGCAAAAAACCTTCAAAGCAAAACCTGTCGGTAGGGAAGCCCGAATTAACCAGCGCGGGCACAAATGCTGTAGCACCGGGCAGGCATTCAACGGCAATTTCATTTTTTAAAGCCTCACGCACCAAGTAAAATCCGGGATCAGATATAGCGGGTGTACCCGCATCCGAGATCAGGGCGATGTTTTTACCTTCCTTTAAAAACCTGATGATCTCATTAGATGACTGATGCTCATTATGCTGATGGTGGGCAAAAACCTTTTGGTGTATATCAAAATGCTTGAGCATGGGTGCCGAAGTTCGGGTATCTTCGGCAAGCAGCAGGTCGGCTTCTTTTAGCACGCGCAAAGCCCGGAGGGTTATATCCTCCAGGTTACCAATAGGTGTGGGTACTAAATAAAGCTTGCCTGCCATATTAACTACGCAGGCTTAGCCTGCTATATTATGGTAAACGGCCTGTACGTCGTCGTCCTCCTCCAGCTTATCAACTATTTTCAGGGCTTCAACCGCCTGTTCTTCGGTCACGTCAACAGTGGTAACAGGTATACGCTCTAATTTGGCCGATTTTACTTCGATGCCCAACTCTTCAAGGGCTTTCTGCATCTTGCCAAAATCCTCAAAAGCGGTATGTATTACGGCAATATCTTTACCCTCTTCATCAGCCTCCACAAACAAATCTTCCAAACCGGCATCTATCAATTCAAACTCCAGTTCTTCAAGGTCGCGGTCGCCAGGCTCAAAGGTGAATACCGATTTACGGCTGAATACAAAATCAAGCGAACCTGTTTTACCCAGCGTGCCGCCAAATTTGGTAAAGTAACTGCGTACGTTAGCAACGGTACGGTTGGTATTGTCGGTAGCGGTTTCAACCAGTATGGCAATGCCGTGCGGGGCGTAACCCTCGTACACCAGCTCATCATAATCCTTTTCATCACGGCTTGATGCGCGTTTAATGGCCGCTTCAACCCTATCCTTTGGCATGTTAACCGCTTTGGCATTTTGCACGGCGGTACGCAGGCGCGAGTTGGTTTCAACATTAGGGCCACCGGCCTTAACTGCCATCACTATCTCTTTACCCAAACGGGTAAACTGCACCGCCATTTTAGCCCAGCGCTTAAATTTTCTCTCTTTACGGAATTCAAATGCTCTTCCCATAGTGTATATAAAAGCCTGCTGTTATACAGGAGTTTTTTGCGTGCAAATATAGTTATTTATGTGGGTTTGTATATAACAACAAAGCCCCGGGCGCGATGCCGGGGCTTTGCCAAAAATCGATCAAAATTAGAAACGGTATGAAACAGAGAGGCGGTAGTTACGCGGCGCCTCTGTTTGCCAGTAGTAGGCATTTAGCCAACTGTAGTATGAACCACTGTACAGGTATTTGTTAGCTACGTTAAACACGTTGCCGCTGATACGCATTTTGCTACCTTCCCAAAACAGGCCGGCATCAATCTTAAAGTAATCAGGCAGGCGTACGGTTGATGGGCTCCAGGTATCGGTAGCGCGATCAAGTAAACCGGTAAAACCGGCAGATATACCCGAACCTTTTAACGGCCCGCTTTGCAGTTTATAGTTTAACCAGCCGTTGATAGTATGTTTTGAATAGCCCGGTACCACATCGCCAACTTTTACTGAACCATCGGTAACATCGCCAACACTGGTTACCTTTGAATCGGTTAAGGCGTAGTTAGCGGTCAGGGTTAAGCCCGGCAGTATCTCTCCACGTAAATCAAACTCGATACCTTTTGCACGGCGCTGACCCAACAACATGCTTTGAGGATTAGCCGGGGTGCTATTAGCCGTAGCGGTTGCCTCGTTATTTTTGGTGATCTGGTAAATAGCGAAGGTGGTATTCCACTGGCCGCCAAACCAATCGCGTTTAATACCAAATTCAATATTATTACCGGTGATAGGTTTTACACTACCTCCGTTAATCAGCCTTGCTGCCGCCTGTGGTGTAAAAGCCTGATCATATAAACCATAAAATGAGGTTTGCTTATCAACAGAAACGCTTAAACCTAAACGGGGAGTTACTTTTTTAGAGCTGATAGGATCGCCACCAAATGAGCTTTGCTTAACGTAAGTATATCTACCGGCGATGGTAAGGCGGATCATATTTTCCAAAAAGCCTAACTCATCCTGTGCATAAAAACCGGCATATTGCTGATCCTGTGTACCACCGGCATTTATAGCGCGGGCTTCAAGGCCAAGCGTACGATCCCAAACCGGGTAGCCATTTGAGGGAGTACCATAGTTTGGATCGGTACTTATAAATGGATCTGCTTCGGTGTCAAGCGCGTGGCTTTGTCCCCAGTCGGCAAAGTATTTTTTAGTACCAACATCAATACCGCCCAATATACGATGACGAACGGCTCCTGTAGTTATATCACCTGTCAAAGTTCCGCGGGCCATGGTCATTTCGCTTTTAGCATCCCATATACCTACACTGCGCACCACGGTATCGCCACGTACTGATGAAGGCCATAATGATGAGCCTTTTTGCTGGTAGTTAAAGTATGACGCTTCGGCAGAGAACGTCCATTTATCGCTCAGTTTATGGTCCAGTTTCAAAAAGGCGCTATGATCATTGATATTGGTAAGCGGTAAACCGGGCTGATATTGTGTAAAGCCAACAGGATATTTAGCATACTCGCTGCCAAACACATAATATGATCCTACGTCGCTCATACGGGCATTTTGATAGGTATATTCAAATGTTAGCTTGGTATTGTCATCAAACTGGTATGATACCACCGGCGCTATGCTAAAGCGGTTATTCTCTTCAAACTCGCGGTGTGTACCTTTTTTCTGCCCGGCAACATTTAACCGGTACAGGAATTTACCGTCTTTGCTCAATTTGCCATCCAGATCAAGCGTAGCGCGGTACAAGCCGAAGCTGCCGCCGGTTAAGCTGAACTCACCTTTGGTTTGACCGGTAGGCTTTTTGGTTACCACGTTGTACAAACCAGCCGGATCGCCGTTTGATACCATAAAACCTGCCGGGCCTTTTACAAACTCAATATGGTCAACAAAGCTCATATCCTCAGTAAGCGGGCCCCAGTATGAATTTACTACGTTAAAACCATTACGGAAAGCCTGTATTTGCGAACCACGCATAGTGATATTGGTATACAGATCGCCCCAGTGCTCTAAACGCACGGCACCGCTCACGTTACGGATCAAACCATCGCTCATGCTGATGATCTGCTGATCGCGAATGGCGGTATTTGATACGATCTGGATGTTTTGCGCAGCCTCAAGTACGGGTTCATTTAAACGTAATGATTGCGAAGGATTATCGATCTTGATCTTATTGTTTTTTTCTTTGATCTCTACCTCCTGCAACTGTGCGTTGTTAATGTCAAGTACAAAGTTTTCGGTGCTGTTTTCACCAGCCTTGATAACAATTTCTTTTTCCTGTTTACCAAGATTGATGGCGGATACCACAAGGGTATAAGTACCCGGCCTTAAACGGCCAATACGAAACTGACCTTTATCATTGGTCATGTTACCGTTGCTGTGGTCCTTAACACCAACAGACACATAAACTGCCGGACTCCCATCGCGGGTAGTTACCGTACCACTCACACTGCCAAATTGCTGCTGGGCAAATGCCTGCGCAAAGGCAAGTAAGATTGTAATTAGGGTAAAAAGTTTTTTCATTTTTATTTGGAATGAGTCTAAATCAGCCGCAAAGAAAAGTAAATATCATCAGACTGTCAATATCTATTTAGAAATAATCTAAATAAACGCACTTCAAATTATCAAAATCTGAGTATTTATATTAAACCTTATGATAATCAGCCTGTCATAAACGTTAATGTATCATCAAAGCCTATGAAAAAACTGATGAAGCACGTATCCGCCGGGATATTGCCTATAATAGGCATCCTGGTGCTAACGGCCTTTTTTGCTGCAAAGGATGCATACACCGTCAAGTTTCCGTTTGCAAGTGCCGGGCTCAGCAAACAGCAGGCTGCCGCGCATTTATTAAGCAGGTTTAGTTATGGCGCTACCCCCGGGCAGATTGACGAGGTGGCTAACGAAGGCCTCGAAAAATGGTTTACCGCACAACTTAACGCTTCCTTGCCTGATGACTCTTTAAACCAAACGCTTAAAGCTTACAATGCCCTGGAGTTAAGCAATGCTGAGGTAGTTAAGCAATATCCAAAAAACGGGCAGTTGATACGGATGGCTGTTAAAGATGGTGCCGTTAACAAGGACTCCGTAAAAACGGACCGCAAAAAATACCAGGCAGCGATTGACGAGTATATGAAAAAGAACGGCCTGAAGCCCGAACGGGAGCTTTTCAGGGAGTTTATCAATCAAAAGATATTGCGAGCCGCCTACAGCAGCAACCAGTTACAGGAGGTAATGACCTCGTTTTGGTTCAACCACTTTAACGTATCCATAAACAAAGGCAACTGCGCACAATTTATACCGGCTTACGAGCGTGATGTGATAAGGCCGAACGCGCTGGGCAAATTTAGTACCCTTTTATTAGCTACCGCAAAAGCACCGGCCATGCTTTATTACCTCGATAATTTTAGCAGTGTGGGCGAAAAGGCAAGCGGCATGACTAACCAGCGCCCAAAGCGCATGAGCAGCGATACTGCGATGATGATGGCTCCGCCAAAAAAGAAAAATACCCGCGGCCTGAACGAGAACTATGCCCGCGAAGTTATGGAACTACATACGCTGGGTGTTGATGGCGGTTACACACAACACGATGTTACCGAAGCGGCACGTGTACTTACCGGATGGACGATCTACCCCCTGGGGCAATATGCCGATCAGGCTAAAAAAGGCGTTACCGGTTTAAGTGCGGAACAATTACAAAAACGCGGCTACGTACACGATGGCGATTTTTTATTTGCCGCCAACCGGCATGATGGCGGTACAAAAACAGTGTTAGGCAAGCAATTTAAACCTAATGGCTACCAGGAAGGTGTTGAACTGCTTAACATGCTGGCCCATCATCCGTCAACCGCAAAATTTATTTCGCGCAAGCTGGCCATACGTTTTGTAAGCGATGCCCCGCCGCAAACATTGATCGATAAAATGGCCAAAACCTTTTTGAGTACCGATGGCGATATTAAACAAGTATTGATAACCATGGTTAACTCACGTGAGTTTTGGGACAAGGATGCCGTACGCGAAAAAACAAAGTCGCCGTTTGAACTGGCCATAGGCGCTGTGCGCGGGCTTGATGCCACAATAACCCAACCGTACCAGTTATATAACTGGATAAATAAAATGGGCGAAAAGGTATACTATTACCAGGCACCAACCGGCTTCCCTGATAAGGGGCAGTTTTGGATTAACACCGGTTCGCTGCTTAGCCGTATGAATTTTGGGCTGGCTTTAACATCAGGCCGTATACCCGGCGTAAAGGTAAACCTTAAAGCGTTGAACAACAACCACGAGCCCGAAAGCACCAAAGCCGCGCTGGCTATTTACTGTAAGCTGATATTGCCCGGGCGCGACCCGGCAGCAACCATAAAACGGCTCACGCCATTACTTAACGACCCCGAACTTGTTGAAAAAGTAAACAACGCTTCTGCTAAAGTAGCACCTAAGGCAACCGACGCGCTTACCGGTGCCGACAGCACCATACGCCGTGAAACTAAAAAACAAAACGGGGAGGCTATGCAGGCAGGCAATGGCAACAGCGCCATGCTGGCACAGGTTGCAGGTATAATTATAGGTTCGCCGGAATACCAAAGGCGATAATTTTTGGGAGGAATAAAAATGCTTACACGCAGAGGATTTTTAAAAGCAGGCGGACTATCGCTTTTTGGTGTTGGCCTGATGGGCGGCATACCGGCATTTATTGCCGAAGCGGCGGCCGGTGAAAAGCAATCGCCACTATATAAAAATAAGAAAACGCTGGTGTGCATTTTTCAGCGCGGGGCGATGGACGGGCTGATGGCTGTTACCCCGTTTACCGATGAGTATCTGAAAAAGGCCAGACCTAACCTGTTCATGTCGGCAGCCCGAAGCGTCGGTAACGGCTCGCTGATTGATCTTGACGGCCACTTTGGCCTGCACCCGGCCATGAAGAGTTTTGAACGTGCCTTTCTGGATAAGCAATTAGCCATAGTACATGGCATAGGTTCGCCCAATACCACCCGTTCGCATTTTGACGCGCAGGATTATATGGAATCAGGCACGCCGTTCAGCAAAAGCACATCAAGCGGCTGGTTAAACCGTGCCGCGGGCTTGCTGGGGCATGATGCAGCTACGCCTTTTACCGCCGTGAGCCTTACTTCGGCCATGCCACGCTCGTTTTATGGGGATAATCCGGCCTTAGCCATCAGTAGCCTACAGGATTTTGCCATACAGATGCGCGGCAACCCCGCCGGAGCAAACCTGGCTGCGAAAAGTTTTGAGGATCTGTACGATCAAACCGCATCGGGCTTGCTGCAACAAACCGGACGCGAAAGTTTTGAAGCGGTGAAAATGCTTCAAAAAACAGATGTGCGCAATTACAAACCGGCCAATGGGGTGGCTTATCCTAATTCAGCATTAGGTAATTCGCTTAAACAAATCGCGCAGCTAATAAAAATGAATGTAGGCTTGGAAATAGCCTTTGCCGAATCAAATGGTTGGGACACGCATTTTAACCAAGGCACAGCCAACGGCATTTTTGCCCGTAATGTTACCGACCTGAGCGAAAGTATTATGGCATTTTGGAATGATTTGGCCGCCTTGCAGGACGATGTGCTGGTGATGAGCATGACCGAGTTTGGCCGCACCGTACACGAGAATGGCACAGGTGGCACCGATCATGGCCGTGCATCATGCAACTTTATTTTAGGCAACGATGTTGCCGGCGGCAAGGTACACGGTAAAGTAGATACGCTCGCAGTTGAGAACCTGGAAGATGGCCGCGACCTCGCCGTTACAACCGACTTCCGCAGCGTATTCAGCGAAGTAGCCGATAAGCATCTGCTGCTAAAAAATGATAGGATACTTTTCCCTGACTGGAAAGGCAGCCGCATTGGGGTGATGAATGCGTAACCGCCTTTCATCATCATGATAAAAACTTACTTTTTTGCAAAACCCGCCGCTAATGTATTAAGCTGAGCCGGACTTAATGTTTTATTACCATTGCTGATCACAACACGGTATTTAAACGTCACCGATTCACCTTTTTTAAGCGTCAGGTTCTTTTCTGACTTGCCGTTGGTAAACACCTTTTCGCCAAGCGGGTTGGCTGAGAACAAACCGTAACCACGCGCATGCCAAAAGGTTGGGTAATTAATGTTTTTAGGATGATCAATTATACTTACACTTACCGAGTCGGCACCGATCTTGCCGAACATTTTGCACCACACTGCGCGGGTGCTCCAGGCCGCATCACCGGTTTTGCCTTCACTGGTTAAATAATTGCCGGTAGGTAGCTTATCAGTGCCACCTTTTACAACGGTTTCAATTCCTTTATCGTCGGTAAATTTTTGGTCTTCGGTGGTGGGTATCTGTAATTCATGGGTAACGCGCAGGGCAAGCAAACCATCCTTGGCATCCTTGAACCGGGCATCCTGTACAGCGGTCAATGTAGTAATCCGGTCTATCACCCGTTGATCGGCCATACCGCTAAATTCAAACGTAGTGGTTTCTTCAGCAATTACTTCTTTAGCCTGGTTAGTCCAGTTGGCATGGTAAACCAGTACACCTGTTTTGCCGCTTTGGGTTTTGATGATCTTATCGGTACGTATCCAGCCGTATTGATTTTTTCGCGAAGCAGGTATAGCGTAGCTGTTGTTCCAGAAATCGAGCCCGTTCAAATTCTCAAAATTAAACCATAGCCCAACATGATGCGGATGATCATTCGGGTCGCCTTCCCGCTTACTTAGCGGAAAACTACGGGTAACCACCAGTCCATCGGCTGTATGTAACGGGTAAAGCACCGGTTTTTCCAGCGTATCCGGATATAAAAAGCTGGTAAAAGGCTTACCGTTAATTTTAATATCAACCTTATTGCCGGTTGCCGCTTTTACAACGCTTACCTGCTGGTTCTGCGCCATAACCGTTACCGAAAAAAGCACCGCGCCAATACTTAGCGCTGCCGTTTTGATCGCTCCCATAGTTTTCCGTGATGTCAAGATGTATTTGTTAAGATTTAAATACTTTGCCGTTAGCCATCACCTCCTGCTTAGCCTCATCAAACGTGGCTTTTGAGCCGGTATGTGCCGCAGCGGTGGTCATTATGTTGGCTATGGAGTGGCTGTAACCTGCCTCAACCGGGGCATTTGGCTGCTTGCGGCTGCGCACACACTCCATCCAGTTACGGATGTGGTTTGAGGTCAATATGTCGCCGCCCGTATTGGCCGATGCAACTACCTTTTCGCTGCTTTTCAAATCCATATCGGGCAGCAAGTTGGCTTTCATGCCCATGGCAGCGGCCATTTTTTCGGTAAGGCCACCTTTAGGCGATATTTTGTTGGTAATGAGGTTAAGCTCGCCACCGTTAGAGTAATAGATCTCGGCCGGATTTTCGTCGCCATTGTGCATTCGCGAGCCGAAGGTTACCTGGAAACCTTTCGATGCATCATCCAGCGGGCCATAATCAAACACCGCCATCAGCGTATCCCAATTGCTTCGGCCATCTTTCCACTGGTAAATACCACCGTTAGCCACCACGCTGCGCGGATGCTTTAAGCCGGTAAACCAGTGCACGGTATCAATCTGGTGGCTCATCCACTGCCCGGGCAGGCCTGATGAATATGGCCAGAACAGGCGATATTCCAGGTATTTACGCGGATCGAACGCCTCGTAAGGCCTGTTCATCAAAAAGCGCTTCCAATCGGTATCAGTTTCATTTAGCTGGCTTAACAGTTCCGGGCGGCGCCAGCGGCCGGGCTGGTTCACATTCCAGGTAAGTTCAACCATCGTAATCGGCCCAAACTTACCCGAGCGGATAAACTCGTTGGCTGCATGGTAATTAGTACCGCTGCGGCGCTGCGATCCTATCTGTACTATCTTACCACTTTCCTTAACGGCTTTAAGGGCGGCACGGTTATCCTCCATAGTTTCGGCAAAGGGTTTTTCAACATACGCATCGCAACCGGCCTTTACGGCTTCAATGGTATGGCGGGCATGCTGAAAATCGGCCGTGCTGATAAATACCGCGTCAACCACTTTGGCATTATACATCTCCTCGTTATTACGGTAAGCCTTTACATCGTTCTGCATTTTTTGCTTCCAGATGGCGGCACCTTCATCACGGCGCTTGTTCCATATGTCTGACACGGCAACCACCTCAAAGTTAAGCTCCTTGTAATGGTTCATGAAAGCCGGGATATGCGAGCTTCGGTGCCTGTCGGCAAAGCCGACTACGCCAACCCGAACACGATCATTAGCGCCAATAATACGTTTATAGCTTTTGGCAGACCATGCCGTGTTGCTGAGTAATATACCGGCACCGGCCACTGATGCCTGCCTGATAAAGGTACGACGAGATTTTTCCATAGATTAGGACTAAGTATATAGATTAAATATTGGTTAAAAGCGCTAATAGATAGCGGCTATATTCAAATATCAGTTAAATTAATAAAAAAGCCACAACCGCTATAAAAATATTACAAGAGTGGTTAGTGACCTGCGGACTGATACCGATTGCCGTTTTTGGTTATTGTTAATTTTTAATTGCCAAAAATGTGAGTGGATTTGTGAGTAACCTCTGTTTATTCGTTTGCCTTGGTAACGGTTTTTGTTTCGTTACCAAAAGTATCTGTTGAAATTTTTATAGTTTTTACAGGTTGACCATTTTGGGTAACGGTGATTATTTTATTATCAAAAATATCCTTTGACGTTTGGATTGATGTTCCATCAGTATATCTTGTAGTTTTATCTCCAAACACATTAACTTCTTTTAATAAGGAATAGGCTTGGGTTGATTGCCCATCAGGCGTGGTGGTCTTTTTCGTGGTATTACCAAAGCTGTTTGTTTTAATTTCAGTTACGCTGTTATCACTCTCGGTTACAGTTACAATCTTATCACCAAAAATATTGGTTGATTTTTTAACTGAAGACCCATCATTGTAAGTAGTAATAGTATCACCAAACACGTTTACATTGGTTGATATAGTGCGGATTTGCGCATTAGCGGTACACAGTCCGTTAACAAAAAGCAACAGCAATAGAAAGAGTCTTTTTATGGTCATAGGTTGAGTGTTATTTAGCATTGACAAGAAATAATACAAAGAGTTTAACACCTACGCGCATAAAAAAAGCCACTTGCTGTCTGCAAGTAGCTTTACACAAAGCGTCGGGATGAGAGGATTCGAACCTCCGACCTCCAGCACCCCATGCTGGCGCGATACCGGGCTACGCTACATCCCGAAGATTGGAAAAACCTTCAAACTGTCTTTGTAATCGTTTATCTACCAGTCAGATAATACAATCAGAGCTTGGTGATCGAAATGATTAATTACTTAGTTAATTTAGCTGATAGAGATTGGTAGTACACAAAGTCGTACACAGCTAAAGTGCAAATATAAATTTTGGTATTGAGTTTCGAAATGTTGTTTTAAACTATCTTGATAGTATTTCAAAGTTCCTACTTTCATAAGCGTTTAATGTTTTAAGTGAATAATAATTATAAAGCCCTTACAGGTTTTAAATAGAACTAAAAGCAAGGAGGAACGAAATAAATGTAGGGCTGTGGAGAGGTTGTGTTTATGTCGTAGTTCCTTGCCTTGTGTTCTGAATAAGCCCTAACTTTGCGGCTATAATTATTCTTCACTAATTCCAATTAATAATCATGATTTTTTCTAATATCTACTTTATAGAGGTAAGTAATTTTTGTGATTTCAATTGAGTTGAAAATTCTATTTTCAAAGAACAAACTTGTTCCAGAAATGGTGCTTTGTGCGGAGTAGCGTGGGTTTATGCTGGAAGCTCTTGTATGCTATAGCAGCTATGAGCGCAGCTTTGCTGAATAATTATACACTTCACTTCCTTCTTAATTCTTAATTCAGAAATATTCAATTTATTTACTTTATAGCAATTTAATTTCGTTAGTCAATGTTACTTATAGTCTTTGGCGTATAGTCTACATTCTATCATCTTTACAAGATGGAAATCAGATCCAAGGTTGGCAATAGAATTAAGGAAATACGTGAAAATAATGGCATTTCCCAGAAAGATTTGTCTTATGCGGCAGACTTAGATAGAAGTTATATTGCGAGTGTTGAAAACGGTCAGCGAAATATCTCCATTGTCAATTTAGAAAAAATTTCCCAGGCATTTAAAATCACTTTAAGCGAATTATTTCAAGGAATATGAAGATAAAGATTCCTAATGCGCAAGTACAAGAGCTACTTTCAGGCAAGAAATATGACTATCTGAAATATGCCACTCAGATTATGAACTTGGCAAATCAAAATGCACAGGGAACGAGGCCAAAGGTTGTTGGACAAATGAGTGACCTTATTCAACAATTTGATGGGAGTTCACTCGCCGACTGGGAAAGATGGTATCTCGAAAGCTATCCTACCGCTATAGATGATGCTTCTGATAAAGTATGGGAAATGATTAAGGCTTTTCAGGAAAATATTCAAAAAATTGACAGGGATATAGTAAAGCAGTGGATTGAAGAACTTGTGATCGTAAAAACATTTGCAGGCTTAAAATTTCAACAGGCGATTTTAAAAGCTGTAGCGAATAACTATAACAAAGATTATAGATTAGCTACTCCTGAAGAAGAAAGCAAAGGCATTGATGGTGTTATTGGTAATTTGTCCGTAAGTATCAAGCCTGTTACTTATAAAGCCAAATTAGGATTAAATGAAGTAATTGACATACCCATTATTTTCTATGATAAAAGAAAAAGTGAGATCGTTGTAGAATTTGATTTACCCAACCTAAAAGATGAATAAAAAAGAAATAAAAGATGAAATTATCACCATTATACGAGAGGCTTCGCCTAACGACATAACGGCCGATCAGATTTATTTGAAATTAACTGAACGGGTTGATCCAGGCAGAACTCAAGAAACTATTAGAAAAACAATTAGGGAATTAGTTAACGCTAATTATAGCTTAATAGGAAGCAGTAGTAAAGGATACTTTTACATAAACTCGAAAGTTAAGCTTGAAGAAGCAATCAGTTATTTATTAAATAGAGTACCTTTTCTCGAACGCAGAGCTGATGCGCTAAGAAAGCTTTGGAACGAAGAAAATAATCAAGGCGGAAATGGATGAGTTTAAATTGCCTATTGACGTAAATAAATTCAGATCAACCAATCAAATGTGGAATGATCTGATGTTAAATGACCCTTGGTCTGTCGGTTATGTAACCAGTCTAATTGTGATCGAAGAATTTACAACTAAACAAGATTGGGAATCATTTTACTATAAAAGCGGAGAACTGCGAAACTCTCAAATTCAGCGTTTGAGTAATGAACAGCAGAAGTTAGTTAATGATGAGCAATTAGTCCTAAAAAATAAATTGAGGGTAAAACAGTTACCTTGGGATTTGAAAAACTTAAATCTTCACTTTGGAAGAACGGAAAATCAGTTACGTAAAAAAGGCGAGCTGTTATATGAAGCTGTAAAAAATAATGGTTACGCTTTAACATCTGAAGATTGCTTCCAAAGTGTACGCTTTCGCGTGATTGGTGAAACTTGGAACGGGGTGATTGTACGAGAAATAAATACCATTGCTACATTAAAACGTCTGTTACCGCAAGCTGACTTTAGGAAAGTTGACGGCGAATTTGATCATAAATATGCAGTCGATTATGAAGTATTTAAAGATAATAACTTAGTTTACGGTCTCCAAATCAAACCGGAATCATATACACGTAGCGCACCTTACATCAATAAAGCTCGCTTTGCAAATCAGCAGAAAAATCGACAATATAGCGCGGAGTTTGGAGTGCCGGTTTATGATATAATTGCTGGTAGTGGTGGAAACATCATCAACCAGGAAATTGTTAGAAATTTATAAGTTCCTGATTTGTAATCTTGTGTTTTTTAAGCGCAAAGTGTTCGCTTTTTGCTATTTCAGTATAACATGCCTCAAATCCTCCGTCTTTGAGTTTATCAACACTACTCAGGTACGATAATTTTATGCCTGTCTCCTGAGATGTCATAACTGGTAAGTTAAGGTGAGGGTTAAAGTGCTTAATTTCATTCTTTTTAGCATCATTACCGCGATTATATAAAAAAACCTTGTGCTGTTCAATGCGGTTTTGTATATACCTGTTTAATTGCGCAGGAGCCGCATTACTTACATTTTCGTCAACGATCTTTACAAAAGACGAATCAATCTCCACGCCTATACTATTTCTTTCCGATGCGATTGCAGCCAACGTAGTGGTTCCTGTTCCCAGAAAGGGATCTAACACGGTATCACCCTTAACCGAATACATATTAATTAATCGATAAGGCAATTCAAAAGGATAAGCAGCACTTCTATTTCTTGATTCAGCACTTTGTATCTTTTGCTTAGTACCTTTTAAGTCCCAAAGGTCAGAAAACCAAATATTTCTTTCTTCCCAGAAAAAAGCGCTTTCTCTTCTTTTTTCCTTTGCGTCATCTGTTTTAAATATCCGCTTACCACCTTTCCGGAAAATTAATATCCATTCATGTTCTAAAGTAACATAAGCACCTGCAGGGAGCATGCCTGAACCCATAAATTTATTGGGGGCATTGGTTTGCTTTCGCCAGATGATGTTAGGCATATTGGTAAAGCCAAGTTTAATAAATGAAGATACAATTCGTGAATGATTATTATACAAAGAGAAGTTTTCGTTTATAGTTCTTGTGGCATCACCAATATTTATGCAAGCAAATCCACCAGGAGCTAAAACCCGTTCAAGTTGCGTCCAAATCTTATCCAATTCCTGATGCATAAGTTCAAAACTTAAACTGCCATTGCTAACAGCTTGTGCATTGACTATTGCTTGATTTTGCTTACCCATGATTTCGTCCCACATTTCAATCATAGGATACGGTGGCGAAGTCACTATTAAATTAACAGTACGATCATTAATACTTTCAATTTGTTTATCCGCGGCTCCGACTAAAATCTTATGTTTTGTAACAGGAAAATTCATAATGTAAATGTACTAAAAGTTACTTAAAGTCAACACGGTTTTGGAAACCTATTTAATCTCCCAATCATTTTTTATGAATAGATGGTTTTATAAAAAAGTACAAATAACTACGAATACCGTAAATTATCGAAGCAGACTCACTGCTGGACAGACGCACTAAAAGGCAAGGTGGAGATAGAGTAATTGGGAGGCTCCTGAAGGGGATACCCAATTACGAGATACTATCTTGAACGAAGTAACCTGTGTGATGGATGGATCAGTTAACTTTGGGGAGAGAAATTACAATTGCTTTTCTTTCTTATAAAATTCAATTTGTCGTTTATTTAATGCGCCCTTTATGCGTTTAAACTGCGTGAGATTAAGGCTGAGAAGATGTTTTTTGTTTATATCTGATCTTATCTGAAAGCTAAAAAAGCGTTTATTAACATGTATACTTTCTTCCTCCAGGCGCATAAAAAAATAATTTAACACTCGAGCATTAACTTTATATTTTTGGAATTGAGTGAGGCAATACTTATCTAAATCTAATTTTCTGTGATTGCCTATTTTCTCGTCAGACCGGTGCTCCTCTAAGGCTAATAGGACATCATGAATATGCCGCTCTTTCAACTTATTTTTTAAATAGAATTCCTTTTCAGAATTATCAACTTCAAAGCCTTGCTCATCAACTACAGAGATATCAAATCTTGCAATACACTTACTACCTACCCATAATTCATTCTGAAGGGAATTAGAAATTTTATAGTGATATCGCAGCCCCTCCATTTCGCAAAGTTCACATGTACCATCTATACTATTATAATCAAGACTGTCACCTGTGAAAGACCATTCCAACACTGCTACATTGAAGTTGTTTTGCTCTTTTGAGAGAGGAAGCAAATTCTTTTTTGCATTATTTAGCCAAGCGCTCATAATTCAATAACTAAGGTAAACATACAATCATTCTGAATTCTAATTATAGATTCTAAATATGAGTAATACTACACGATGGTACGCATGTGCATACGGTAATTCCATTGTTTGATAGTGTTAAACAATTGTGGTTTTTCTAATCGTTTCATGTAGTAATTTTAATGCTTTACTTGAGTCGGTTATGCCTGATGAACAGTGCTCTTTAACTTGTCTATTATTCTTTTTAAAGATTAGTGAAAATTTGCTTTTAGTCCTAACTAATTCTACGGAGTATTGATCGTGTTTGAATTTACCTTCCCAATAGTTATCTCGGACAGGGCTCCATTCAATTGCAAATTTTATCTTTTGCAACGATTGCCTCATAGCTAAACAAGATTGATATCGCTTAGACCTATCACTTTTCATTGACTTATTAATGATCTTGATTATACAATCAGGAATATGAGAATAATAGATTCTTTCAGGAAACTTTTCCTTTGAAACAGCTTTTATAAACTCAGCATCGTTTTTAAAGGATGCAGTGAGTTGTTTAATGTTATTTATTATTCGATAAAATGTAACTCCTATTGAATAAATGTCACTTAGATCGTCTTGAATTGAATTGTTAAGTACTTCTAATGGCAAATGGGCATTATAACCGGCGAATCCAAAGGTTTGTCCTACTAACCCGAAAGCAAGCCCAAAGTCAGAAAGTTTGGCTTGACCTGTGTCAGTGAGTAATATGTTGCCGGGCTTTATATCTCTATGATAAATGTTTTGACTATGTGCATGTTCTAAGCCATATAAAACATCAGTAATAATTTTACATGATCTTTGAACAGTTACGAAACCTTGCTCTATTAATCCTTGAACACTGCCGTTCTTAAGGTACTCAGTAGTAATACATGGTAAATAATTGCCATTGAACTCATGAACATCTACTTCCTTGATCTCTACTATATACGGATGTTTACACTTCTCTAAAATTTTTGCTTCGTTAAACAAATCAACAAATTCCTGCGCTGTGCAGTTTGATGTATCAATCATTATCACCTTAATAGCCCTTTCAACATCTAATAAAGAATCGTGAACATGAAAAACATAACCAAATTGTCCATTCCCTAAAGGACTTAAGACAGAGAATTTCCCTATATTCATTCTTCTAATAAAAAGAGATTAAGGCCATTAAAGCAGTATCACGCATTTTTGAATCCCAAGGTGTAGTGGGGTTACTTAAAAGGGCACTTATAAATTCATGCAAATCTGTGCCTTTGGTCAGTCCAAATCTACTTGCTACAATTGCTGTAGGCGATTTATGATTAATTACTATGCTTTTCTTAAAGCATAGTAAATTAAGAATGCCTTGACCATAGTAAACTTTACTCACAAAGTCGTTGGTTACATTGTTTATAGTGAGCCTATAATTAACATAATCAGGGTTGATTTTATTTAACAACAAATCAAGTTCTGTTTCGAACCATTGTGTTAATTCATTGACAGTATATCCTTTAGGTAATGCGATTTTATTTTTGTAAAGTATGGAAATGCTGTCTTTGTTTCCATGTAACGCGCAAACGTATAATCCAGTTGTTGAAAAGGTAAAAGCCAAGGAAATCATCTTTTATTAGGTTTATTACGATAAAGTTTAGTTTAGCTAAAATACATAATATCTTGAGTAAAAACAATTCAGCGAAGCCGCTGCAAGTTGAGGTCAACGTCTGAGTGAAGGGAGTCGCAAGACGATCACTCAGAATGCTTCACGAATCAATTGGCGCTGCATTTGAAAATTGAGTTGTGTGATTGGCCTCTCAAATGCTGTGATCAATTGTGAAGCGTTGACCGACTAGCAGGCGAGCTAAACAAGGAAACTGCTTGACTTCAATAGTAATGCAGCGAAGCGGAATGTTATTGGAGGCAGAGAAAAGTTTCATGGAGAACAACTTTGCTTTAAAACAAACCTCGTGACAGATTGCAGAAGCGTTTGGGCATTATAAGCTAAAGACACATTTTTTTCACTGTAGGTATTAGTGTAAGGGTAGAGAAATAAAAATGTGTATGGCTTATGAGCGTTAGGGCAGTGAAGTTTAACGTTTGCGTAGCAATCTTTAAACGTAACAGCATCTGGCATCAGGGTTTGAAAAGCTTAGGCGTTAGTAATACCGATCTTCCTGCGATAGTCCGCCTGAACCACCCTAAAGTTCCATTCTATGGCATTACCCTCGTAAGCAACAAAAGTGGGATTGCCATAGTAATGGTTCTAACTGATATAGCACAGGCTCAAGTATTACATTGATGCTTATATTTACCAAACATAGTAGGCATTATAAACTTAGAGTAAATGGAAAGTATCAGTAAGCATGACAGAATCCAAATGCAAATTGTATCTACCTGTCGAGAATTAGGATTTGAAGTAAAGCAAGAGCATAGAGGGAAAGGTTGGAGGGCTGACGTCTTTGTACGCAATAATGATAGGCCAATCGCATTTGAAATTCAACTAAGTCCTCAAACCCTAAGAAAAACCATTGAAAGACAAACTAAGTATGATAATGATGGTATTCTTGGGTGCTGGTTCTTTGAAACACCTGTTTTTAAACTCAATCAAGAACGCCCAGATTTGCCACTGTTTTATGTAGAAGAAAACAATGGTTCTCCTCTAATGGTAAATCTTGGAGAACGTAAAAAAGTCGATCTATCAACATTCTTAGCAAACCTTATATGTGACAATATACAGTTTCGCACAGTTGCAAAGACCAAGATGGTACAATCAGTAAAGGTTGCATTTTACGAGATGGCGTGTTGGAAGTGTGGAGAGCTTAATCATTTGTTTTATGTTGCAACTCCCTTTTATTCTTCTTGTAACGCTAAAATTAAACCAGAGGAAAGTCTTTGGGGATCGGATAGTGTAGTGTATATGCCGGAAATCATTTCTTTGGTTAAGAGCTTTGCGAAAGCAAACAGCGACTTGGGTTTGAACCTTGCATCAATAAAGGATCGCTATAGTAACACTGTAGAGTTGACTTATACTTCTTTTGGTTGTTATAAATGTGATAGTATCTTTGGCGATTTCTATGTTATGGACGCGAAAATTGATGCAATGTACGACCCTGAATTAATCACTTGTCAAGGAGAAGTAGAGTTGCAAGACATTGTTACTTTAGATGTTCCTCATTGGTGCTTTCCTAAAAATGGCGAACAATTTTGTAATAACAATTAAAGTAAACATTATCTTTTTTGGTCTAAGAGACCAAAAGCGGGTAAGGTAAGTGAAGGCTTAGGTTTAAGCTGTTACTCCTTTCATGAGCGAGCTATCCAGCAGTATTCGATTTTTCAGGTATTCCCAATATAGGTATCGCTCACGGATATTGGTGGTCACTAGTTCTGCAACTGTTAACGTTCTATCATATTTAAAAGCCATCTTATGGGTGTCTGGGTTTAAAAAGATTCTCTGGTAGCTCTGCGCTTTCTTTACAGGCAAGCTTTCAGCAACATGTACTCTATCTATATAGACACCGAAGTAATAGAGATATGTAAAGGAAAACCCTTGTAGTATAACACGAGTATGCGGAACCGTTTCAAGTATCTTAGTTACGGTTTTTACCACTTGAAGAAACTCCTTTTTAGATGCTTGGAGTTGGCAATTGATAGTAAAGTAACTAACATGTGGATTGCTTTTAAACCAATCCAGCCAACGTTGGATTTGATAGTCTGTTAACGCATAGACATGAGGAATGGTAGATATACCACTTTGTTCAATTTCATAAGAGGAATATAGGCTGCGTTTGATGTTCAGTGATTGCGCAAACGCACATTCACCTGTTATCAATGAGAAATTAAAACCCGTCATTGCATAGAAGTCCATTTTGCGGATTTTTTCATAAAGAGTACATAGCTCTCTTTGATGCCAAAGGTACTCAATAAGCGTGTCAGGACCTGATGAGAAAAGAAGCACTTTAGCATTTCGGAAGCAATAATAGTTCAGCAATAAGTTGCGGAATATTATGCTTTTATCCTCCTGTAGTCCACCAGCCTTATGGCTTACCGCACTTGACAAAATATCTTTTAAGGTGAGCGCAATTACCGGAAATTCGCCTGAAAGATTAGGTAATTGAGAAGCCATCTTATTGTACACGGGTATGTAGGATGGGAGGATGTCACATTGGGTATGTAGATTAACATTTAAGGCAAGCCCTTCAACTTCATCCACAAATTCATGCCTATACTTGTCTTTGCAGGTAATAATGTTTCTTCTAAACTCATTCACACAAGTGTTTGAAACAAAGAACGCCTCGTTGCTATCTATATAGGGACTGAATGTTCCGGAAAACACTTCACAAGTGTATGAGAACAGTGATGGTTGGCTATGCAACTCTTGTAAATCGAGCATAAGTTTTCTCCTTCTCTTCCACAATTTCGCCTTTGTACCTAATACCGATGCTTTGACAGTTAGTAATCATTTCTGATCTTTTCTTACTAAGGGCACTTATTCTATGGCCAGATATATAGTATGCATACAGGTCGCCTTCCGGAATCAATTCCAGTCGCGCACCCTTCATAATTATACCAGACCTTGTGACTTCTACTTGAAACTTAAAAGGACACATATTTGCGGCTACGTCTGCGATGTCAACTGAAGGGTTTCCATTGCCTTCTTTAGTTGGATCGATACGAGTATGTATTGGTCTTCTTATAAGCGGCTGGTCATTTTGTTTTCGTTTTGTTGCTGATCCCATATTATACCTTTCTAAATAATTACACACGATTCATTGCTATAAACAGTAGCAATGAATCTAAGATAGGAATAAATTTTCACAGACAACCATCTACTTTTCAACAAATTGTGAATATTTTGCTAACTATGTTAGCTTGCCTATGGTGACTTACTTTATGACACTCTACTAACCTATAATACCTGTGCTCCTAAGAGATTCTTCAAGTGTCAAGATAAACTCCTTCCCATCCCACACCGCTTTGCAGCCCTTTAATCTATAAGTATGACCTTGATTCCAACTGGTGCCAATAACATCTTCAATTTAGGCCTGCGTATTCAGGCAGACCTGTTTAATCATCATAGATCAGAGCAGATATTAAATTCAATGTATTTTCAGTGCCCTGAACACATTTGGCTGATATTGTATTACCCGCTTTGGCAACATTCAAGAATCTATTAGTAGCTTCAGTGGAAGACTTATCAGGATAGAACATCACAAGCGCATCCTTACCAGCGAACTCACCCTTTTTTATGCTTATAATGAGTAAGATGCCTTCATCAAATTCTTTTACTTCAGTAATTGAACCATCAAATTCGTAATCCAAATTATTAAGAATGATGGAGTCATAATCGTCTGAATTTGGGTACAGATCTGTATAACTAAATTTCGTTGGTTCTGTTGTCGTATAATTACCTGCAGCAGTATCAGGTTGCACAGGATCTTTGACTTGCACAGTATCTGTTCTTGTCGAATCAAGCAAGCTTCCATCTTCCTGTCGTGCGATGTACTTATCGTAAATCATTTTTTTAATACCACCTGCTTTGTGCCAATACTCCCAACTTTCAAACTTGTTGAGTTCATTGATGTTTATGTAGCCCATTGTATCAACATTGATGCTATCTGCACCATATTTGTTTTTATCGACATTCTTGAACAGTACCAAGCATGAGCCGGAGTTGCCTTTAAGTTTTTCGAATACCTCTTTATCAAGTGTTGCAAAATCGCCACTGAACTGATTAATTCCTATTGTACCATAACTCCATTTGAAGTTGTGAACCGTAAGAAGATTTTTATCCTTTTCATATTCAACCAATGGAGAACCCATGAAAGGTATCTGCTTGCATGCCGACAGGCACACAAGCAGGATAAATAAGCCCAACTTTTTCATAATATCGCTGGTAGAATAAATGGCAGTCCGATGAGGGATAAGATCAGCACAGTCACGAGGACGTTTATTGAAACTGCTGAGTTAAGCAACACTGTAGCTTCCTTGCTGTACTTTGCTACGCTTCGCCTGGTAATAATGATCAATGCAATTAAACCAAAAATGCAAAGCGAAATTGAAAGTCCAATTCGATCATCGGGATTGCCTGAAAGCGTTACAATTAGGGCGATTATGACATGAATACCAAAGCACTTGTATAACACAGACTCATAACGTTCGACGCTTTGTTGCTTCAACGTTTCAATTGCAACGATCTCATGTTTTGAATCTTTGTAACCAAGCTCAATAGCCTTGTTGTATTTTTTTAATGCAGTATGTGGCTGTGCTATGGCGCGATAGATTTCACCTTGAATATGATATAAATAACCATCATTAGGCCATAACTTTAATGCTTTGCTTATTTCTTCTAAAGCCTTTTCCAAATTTCCTTTATTAAACCATTCTTGCGCCCAGTAGATATATTCCGTTACCCCATCATATTCATTTTGAGGTTTTACTTTGGATTTATGCTGCTTAGCAGGCTCTTCCTGTTTCACCGGGTTTAGAAATTCATACAGTAGTCTATCATACTCTTCCTTTTTGGTCGGGTTATTTAGTATATCGTAAGCTTCCTTGATTTCAATAAACTTTTCAGCGAAGAAAGAATCATTATTGTGTTTATCGGGATGATATTTAGTAGCTAAGAACTTAAAAGCTTTCCTTATTTCATTAGGGTTTGAAGGTGGTTCAAGTTGTAGAACTGAATAAAAATTTTTCAATGTGTATTTAAATAAGGCACCGATAGTCCTTACTCGGTAGGTTATAATGCACGAAAGCGCAGGACTTGACTTAGTCTGAGCTTCAGAGGCACCTAGGAGAGCCCTATAACCACAAACAAGTTTTCGCCCTACGCTTTCGCGTGGGCGTCCAACTCGCTTGTTCCGGTTATATGAAATTTCCTAGGTTTCCTGAAACTGAACAAACAAAGCTTAACGCTTTATATCTTAATTAAACTATATGTATTAGATGATAGCAATATTGATGTTTTCCTCCTTTGTTTGATCACAAAGTTAGTTATTGCACATCAGGTTTAAGCGACAGCTTTCAACTTTCTTTTAGCAGCTTTAGGCTTATAAGGCAGTTGTTTGAAAGTATGATGCTTCAATCCCCGTTCCTCAATGTATTCGTACATTGCGCTTGGTGAGTTGATAAACCAGTCAGTTCTTACGCAACCCTCAATATCAACTGTTGTGAAGTCCTTGCTTGTTTGCTTATAAAGAATTCGGGTGAACTGAGTTGTAATACTGCTAAGCTCTACCGAATTACTGACCTGCTCAAACCCAAAATGAATTGCGTAGTTGTCATCAGAGTGATGTTCCAAACGAAGGTAGAGCAGTGGGTTTATCAGCTCATGAATAATGGTTTCAATTTTGGCTGACTTGTCCTCACGCTCTAATATAAATCGTAATTCTTCCTGTTCAATAGCGCCAAGCATTTGCCTGGCTTGTTTCAAAATAAGGGCATAGCTATCCCTTACAGCTTTATTGTAAGCTGTTAACTGTGGTGTTTTCATCTTTTAAAAGTTAAAGAGTTTGCGGTTTGATTTCAATGTGGTAAATCGGGTCCTGGACATTAAGCACCCGTTCATGAAATTTTGTGCAGTTAGGTTTTTGAGGCGTATGGATAGCCGCTTTATTGTAGGGAAAACCAAGCATTAATTCGCTTACAGCATCTTCAAATGGACAGTTATAAAAGTCGTACTCGATAATAAAATCGAATGTGAGCCTACATTCCAGATTGAAATAAAAATGCGGAGTGATGAACGTATGCATGCCAAATAAACCTTGCGACTTATCCCTGCGATAATCACGTTCAAAAACAATGGTGCTATGATCTAATTGTTGGTACATCAATTTCACCTTTTCAATGATGCGCATATAACCATCCTCTACAAGCTCATTGCGGATTTTTAACAAGCTATCTCCATTTGTTATGCGTTTGGCCTGCACCCATCTTTTTGTGCCTTTAAGGTTAGCAATAGGGATTTCCTGATCCTTTTCTTTGATCTCTTTCATATTTTTGTGGATTTTTAGTTTGCAAATGGTAAGTTTTCTGGGATGGTCTGCGGCTTGCTCAACGAAGTTGGGCAGCAGTAATAGCGCAGGTTAAGTGTGATTGGTAAATCGGATTTATAGGAACTGAAATTGATTTGAGGGAGAAGCTGTAAGGCCAATCCACAGAAAACTTTTTGGCTTTATTTCAACAATAAGGGAGTGGCTTTATCAAAGCGCTGTTTGCGCGCTTAACATACAGTATATCTATACAATATATGCAGGGCAGCGCTTATAATATCCTTGGCATCTCAATTTGTTATGGCGGGGAGGGGAGTGTTTTTAATAACGATGGATATATGTGTTTAAAGCACGATTTTTATAAAATTTACTATGCCTTTTTCGCTTTTAATGTTTTAGTTGAAAATGTGTTAGACACCATTACAAGCAAAAGACTGAAAAATAAAAACTCCCGATACTAATGTACCGAGAGTTGTAATCACAGATTTTTACTACCCCTAAAAAGTTGATTTCAGTAAAATTTGGGATTGATAGATTGATTTAAGTAAATCCCAATTTTAGTTAACCTCTATAAAGTAGATTTTGAAAATCATTGGGATTATTCAGACAGGTCATCATCAATTTTAATTACTTGTTTGCTCCCAAGTCGATTGCTCCCAAGTCGATACCCATGAGCTTTATTAACAGTAGTTTTCTTGCAATCAAAAAAGTTTGTGATCAATGATATGGTGGCCTTGGTTTCGACAGCCTTAGCAAGACATACTTGTTGAATAGTCTTCAAAATGTCTGAATTAAGCACAAATGTGTTTTCAGTAAAATGCTGGTGAATCATCGGTTCTATAATTTTTAAATCACGAAGCTTTTTAGCTTGGTGCACAGCTGCTTGTACTCTGTTGGCATTCAACTTCGTTTTTTCTAAGCCTTTTAGACCGATAAGATAGTATGCTTCGGTCAAGTTTGGATACAACTGTTTAATGTTATTGAATAAGGCTTGATTGATGATCTTCATGACACCTGGCTTTTTAGTCATTCTGTCAATCAACCTGATTGCTTCCCATTTGCGCTCTTTAACTGTTTGTTTACTATTGAGTTTAGCACGGTCGATATCGCCTAAAATGTACTCATCAGATATGAACAATGGATTAAAATGCTGAAAGCGTTCTCTATAAGATGTTTTAAGATTATCTATATTTTGGTAATAACCTTTAACCTTTTCCTCATGAATAAAGTTGTCAACCATAAACTCGTTGAGTTTATTTTCTGTATAGAAGGATGCAATTGGAGAATTTTCAATAAAAAACTTCAATGTGTCACGGCTGCCTCTGTGATTGGCTTTGCTAAATAGGTCAATAACATGCTCGTAAGTATCAAAGCATCCTTGAAGATAGTTTAAACATTCCTCTTTCGCCATTGATTCAAGATCAGGATTAAAATTAGTGATATGGGTAAGGTCAGCTATACCATTTCTGAAACGGCCAGCGATTTGAATAGCCTCTGTCTGCGGATCAATCATGCTGTGTTGTGCGGTATAAACATCACTCACCATAAACACATTTGGTTTATATTCTAAATCAATATCAAATGCTGAAAAGTATCTACTGGTTAAAAAATTGTATTTAGCCAGGCTGTCCTTATCAAACTCACTCGTTGCAGCACGAAACTTTAATGTTGCAAGCTTGGCAACGCTTTGATCAGCACAAAACACTTTGCTTTCCCTTTTAATATCCAATTGATCCATGATGTTAAATATCAGATCAGTAGAGTTAGCAAATATGAATACCGGCTCACTTTCATATCCCTTAAGATGTACACGAAGTGTTTCCATGACATTATTTGTGTCTATAACCGTAATGTCTTTACTGAAATCATAAGACGGTTCAATCAAATAATGATCAAAGTCTTTGAATCCTTCATGAGAGTAGGGAAGCGTTGTTGCCGATACTAAAGCTTTGTTTTTAAACTTAAAGAAGTATTGAATAGGCGCAGCTATATTGCCTCTATAGCTCACATCTGTGATGATACGTTCGCATTCATCAAAGAGTAGGAAATAGTTATTATACAGCTCGTCCAATTGATGCTCGAAATAAGGAATTATTTTCTTCACAAAACCTTCAGGAGTAGTAATGATTTTTTTGTGTATCGCTTTAGAAGCCAGGTAGCTTTCAATATGATCTTCAGTTACACCCCTGTATATCCCTAAAATTTGCTTATCAGCACCATACTTCTTGTTATGCTTCGTAACCTTACCTTTAATCACAGGTACGTTAGGAACGATGATGATGCTATTACGATCAGTATATTCTATTTCTAAACTGGTAGCACCACAGCCAGTAACTATTTTGTGAATTATACTATTTGTGGGTAAACCTAATGATTTAAAAGGTTCAACTTGGGCAAGATATTGCCCTTCAGTTATATTTACTGTTACTTGATTCATGATATTTTTGGGTTTTTAACTTTGAATTAGGGCGACATTTGTCGCCCTAATAGTGAATGGATGGGTTAGTTAGAAGAAGACGATTTGGATTCAAGCTCTCTTGCTTCTGCGATAAGCGCTTCGAGCGTAAATCTTACTGTTATGTGAGCAAATTGATAGTTGATGAAAAGATCAAGCATAGCATCTGATAGTAAGATTATTTTGTACTCTTTGACACCTCTTGGAAGTTCTACAACTATCCAAGCGTAAGCGATGTCGTCTTTGTCAAGTCGTGCTTCTACCTCACCTTTAATACCAAACCCATTTCTTAGCAGGTTATAAAAGCCTGATAACTTCTGTTTTTGTTTTGGGCTTAGCGGATCGTAATAGTTAATTAAATCAGTTGGATTTACATTAGTAACATCAAAGAAGTTCTTTACAGTTACAATAGAGTCAGTACCTTGTACTTCTCCTTTGTTTTTATTTGTGTTAAACATATTTTTACGTGTCAGTTTGTTTGCTGACAGTACAAAGGAGAATAGGGGAAATTTGGAGCAGAATCTGTTTAGGTGTCGAGTAGCGAACTATGAGCTAAAATCGGTCTAACCAACTGTTTATAAGATAGATTAATTTCATTTTTATTTACAAATGCAACATAGTAGAGTTTACTCTAAAAACTAAATTTCCCCAACGTCTTTCATCATATTACGAACGAACTCCTGGGTTATCTTATTGGAAATATAGAAGTGTTTTAAATCTTCGTAATCACTAGGTAGCTCTTTGTTTTTTATATCAAAAGCTTTTAATAGTACAAAGTATTCATGCAGAAAGTAGGCTTGCTGTCTTTTGCTGTTAATAAGTTTGTGATTGTTCAAATACGCAGTGACAAGAGTACCAATCTGGGTAAGTGTTAGTGTATTACTTATTATGTGCCTTTGATTACGGTTATAAAAAGACTTAAAATCGCTTAGTAAGGAGTTCTCGTTAGTAAAGGCTTTATAAAAGTCTGTATTATCACGCTTATGTTCATTTAGCATGTAATTGATTGTTGACTCGAAAAGATGTCTTTTAATCTGTGGTGGTGTTGGAAGGATATAACGGGGCTGGCTATTTACAACTTTCTTGCCTTTTTTTATGTTGGTGTCTATTAGAGATTCACCAAGGTAATTCTTAAAAGAAGTTAGGGAATTGATATTAAAATCTAAATCCCGTGGTATATAAAGCTCTTGGCCATGCGACTTGATTACCATATATCTGATAACATCGTTTGCATGTTTTTCATCAGGATAATATTCCAATATTTCTTCAAGTGAATATTTTTCACTCAGTTCTTTTTTTGCAAAAAACACTTCATCTGAGTTCTTGTCATGGATCAAAGCATAGCTTTGATCTTTACTCATTTTGTTGATGTGTGCAATCCCAATAGCATAAAGGTCACTCAAGTATTTCGCATACTCACATAGTTCGTTATATCTGTTGTTTGCTATACTTTGCTTTTCAACATCATCTGCTACAAAACAATATATATAAAGTAAGGGGTCAAGGTGCTGATTAGGTATATTCCATTGTTGCAGTACCTCCCTAAATTTAGTTAAGAACACTTTCACACCATCTGTTGTAGTAAATTGGGTACCGTACTTTCCACCAAAATTATGTTGAATGATATCAGGATGATTAGCCCAGCCAAATGCACTTGAGCCTTGAAATAAGGCCACAGTAGGATGGTCGTGAACCCATACCATAAATTCTTTAGGCAGCCGTAGTACTATCGAGTAATAATGTTGCTCAGACATAGCGCAAAACTAATAATATGATGTAGCAGGACAATAATATGCTGCTACTTTAAAAGCCAAGAAGTTTACATCCCGAACATTCTATTTTCCCATGACTCAATAGCACCCTTTTCAAAGCTATCGAGATAAGTTTGCGTCTGTTCTTCTGTAGCATGTCCTAACGCTTCTGAAATGTAGCTTGTATTGGCTCCTGATCGTTTTAACCCTGTTGCATAGGTATGCCTCCCGACATTCGTCGTTAATTTAAGATTAGGCTCACCAATCATCTCCGCAAGCTTTTTTAAAGCGTGATTAACGGCATCTAAAGCTGTCTTTTTACGAGTGTATTGCTGCTTTAGTGTTATATGAATATCAGGGTTAAGTATTGGAAATACAAATCCTCCTTTAAGATTGTAGTTTTCTTGGAAGTATTTTAATATAGCACCATTGTACTCATTGATTGGTATCTCGAACTGTCCACGTGTCTTTCTGCGTACATAGTAGATATGGGTATCGGTGATGTTCTTCCAAGTAAGATATGTCATATCTACAAAGTTCATTCCTCTGCTATAATAGCTAAACATAAATAGCTGCTGCGTTAAATGTAGCCATGAGCCTTCTTCCAATGTAAGAGATTTCAATTTAGCCACTTTATCGAGCGTAATAGCAATTTTCTTTGTTTTGGAATCTAAACGTTTATTAATGCTATACTTCTTCTCGCCGAATGGATATGCTTCTGGCTTTAAAAGCTTATCTTCTATAGCCTGGTTAATCACCCGTTGCAGATTCCGCATCTTTACACTGATCGTAGTGTCCTTGTTGCCTCGAGTGTTACGCATCCAGTACTCAAAGCTTTCTAGAAAGCGTATATTAATATCAGACAACAATGCATTAGGTTTGAATTTGGTGAGAATCCTCTGATTCTCTCGATATAAGCCTGAAAGGCCAACTCGACCTTGTTCATCGAGGATTTTGATTTGTATTGCGTAGTAATTCTGTAGTGATTTAATTATGGGTTTTTCCTTCCTCTTCAGATCAGCCTCGAACTGATCAAAGCTAAACGCAAGGTTTTCTATGTCGTAACGTTGAAGTATTTTCTTTGCATCGGCTAATTTTGCTTTGAGAACAACATTACAGTCCTTATAGCCTCGAAAAGATTTTAAGAATTTGCCTAGTCCATTATCCTCAATATTTGCAGGTCGCCAGTCAATGCCCTTACATCTATATGATACGGATTGATCTGTCAGAAGGCTGTTAATTGAATAATACTTCTTTACCCGATTATGAGTAACACGCAAAGCGATAGAAAACTCTTCTTTTGATAATTTTTTAGTAGTGTTTAGCACAATTGCTACAGTTGCCATAGGACAAATTTGTAGCTCAGACGGTAGTACACACGGTAGTACACAATTACAAAAAACGCTTCAGAATGAAGCTGGATTTCCAGCAATAAAAGCCGTTTACGGCTTTTATTATGAGCGATAGCGATTACCCCATGCTGGCGCGATACCGGGCTACGCTACATCCCGAAGGGAGTGCAAATATATACGTTGGGTTGAAATTTTAAAATAAAGCAATAATGCCATTAACACAAAAACGGGCTGCTATTTAAATAACAACCCATTTTTTTTTAAATAGAGGTATAATAGTTAAAAAGTGGCAGGTACCGGGCTAAAATAAGCATCAAAGATGTTGGTATAGCCTGAAGATACCGTTTTGTTAATACCATCATTATACCATATATAGGTATGGTCATTACTACCGGCAATGCCAATGCCAACCACATCATTAATGGTTTTACCCGCCGGTACACTGAATGAGTAAGGTGATGTGATAGCCCCTAAATCGGTTGAATTACCTACCGTGGCTGTGCCATCCTTATACCAGGTGTATACGCGGTTGTTTGATTTGGCTATCGAGATGGCCAAAATATCAGTAGGCGTTTTGCCGGCTGGTAACAAATAAGGCTTTGGTGCAATGTGCGCCGTTGCATTGTTGCTGTACCCTACAGACATGGTTCCGTCTGAATACCAGAAGTAAACCCAGTTGGTGCTGGCTATGGCAATGGCTACAACATCTAAAGGTGTTTTGCCTGACGGTAACGAATAGCTAACCGGCAAACGGTACAGGGTGGAATTTGTTGAACTGCCTGATGATACGGTTCCTGATTTGGTCCAGTAGTAGCAGGTATCACCAAGTGAAATGTCGGTTTCCACAATGTCGCCGATGCTTGATGAATGCGTACTTTTTTTAGAGGATGACTCTGCCGGTGTAACGTTGGTTTTATCTTTTGTACAACCAACAAACAAAGAAGAAGATACAATTGTGGCTAAGAAAGCTAAGGTTTTTAACTTTTTCATGATAAAGGTTATTAAAATTGGTTTGGTTATTTAATGAAGTACTAATGGAATAGGTGTACTACAGCCGGCACTTTGCCAAGCGCAGCAAGGAATGCGAATTTACCTCATAGGCAATATTTAATTTAGGTTCAATAACCTTTATTACGATATTAACTATAAGTTAGTTGCAACTATGTGATTTATTTGTGGAAATAAAATTATACCGAGCTACGCTACATCCCGAAAAGAGTGCATATATATTTGGGTGAAATTTTAAAATAGAACAGTTTACAGCATAAATATCAATTGCAGTATTTCCATTACTGCTTATAAAACACCCATGTTCATTACTATAATCTCTGCTAAACAAAACATACTTAGCTAAATTATATTGAATTAAAGTTCAATGTTATGAGTTTTGTCTTGTAGATATTGCAGTGATCTTCTTGCCTCTTGAATAACTATTTCACTAAAGACAATATTATATTGCAATGCTTCGCCAATATCAACACACTCTTTATTCAGAATAGCATGATATATTCTTAAAACGTGCTTTAAATCGGTGCCTTTTTCAATAAATCTGAATATAGATGCAGCCATATAATTAATATCATTATCTATTGATATCCAATTACGTTTAAGCCTTTCACAAACCTGCCCCGTAGTATTAGACCCACTGAAAATGTCAACAACTAAATCTCCCTCATCTGTTAGCATTTTTACGAAAAATTCCGGTAGCTGTAAAGGGAATCTGGCTGGATGGCTCTTAACATTTAACTTCTTGCAGAAATTAAGATATGGACTATTTGACTCGGCATTAGCAATTTGTAATAAGTTTGAGGGAATAGCCCCTCCATTATTTGATGAAAAAGATTTACTAATATCATGCCCTGAAGGCCTCAACTTAGGCTTATAATGACTGTCCGGATCTTTTAACAGCCGTTTCATACTTTCACTATAAGGTACTAAAACGTTAGAAATATTCGATTTTGGAAAAGGCTTTTTTGAAAACCACCACACGTTATTAACCGAATCTTTAGCGCGAATTTTGCGACGGTTAACCCACTCAATAGGGCTTGGTAGCTTTGAGGGATTATACCAATAAAAATCCTCTGCTAAATGAAACCCTAAATTATCACAAAAATGTATGGGGATCCGGAAGTTATATAAACTACGAACAGGTAAGCCTTGCTGGTAAGCGCCTCCCAAATCTAAAACGAAACTTCCATCATCTTTAAGCTTTTTATGAACTAAAGCGGCAAACTCTGAAAGCCATTCAATGTATTCATGTTGATCTTTGTTGCCATATTCTTTTTTCCTTAATAACGCAAAGGGAGGACTAGTCATAACTAAGTTAATAGAGTTATCTTCTAAATGCTCCAGTTGGTTTAATGAATCATTTAAAATCGCTTGACCATATTTGGTTGTATAACTAATCATTCAACAAAGATATAAAAAACAAACTCCGAATATATACGGCAGAATTAAGAAGCCTCAACTATGATATTCGTATCATGGATGAATTAAATAGCTACATAAATATACTTGCTCAAAATATAGCTTACTTAAGAAAACGTCAGAGGCTTTCACAAGAAGAGTTGGCTATCAAGGCAGGTATTGACCGAACCTATCTGGGATATATTGAAAATGGAAAATACAGTATTACCATTCGGAAAGTTACTGCTTTAGCTATCGCTTTAGATGTTACTCTATTTGATTTGTTGGATCCGAGTCTGATTGAAACCTATGAAAGCAGCCAAGATGAAGAGATATTAGCTATGAATAAGATTTTACCACACATAAGAAAGTATCAATTACTGGCTGATAAGCATGGCATTAACGATATATTTCAAGATAATGGAGGAAAATTATTGCAAACGCTGCTTGTTACAGGATTAAAAATGCTTCCAGGCCGTGAAGGGAATGACGCTAAAGATCACCAAGGCAATGAATATGAATTGAAATCTGTCAATATCAAGCTAACAAAAAGCTTTTCTACACATCACCACATGAATCCAACAATTATTGCAAAATATAGAAAGGTTGATTGGATATTCGCAATATATGATGGAATAGAGCTTCTTGAAGTATACAAACTAACTCCAGAACATTTAGCACCGTTTTATGACGGATGGGAAGAAAAATGGCACCGAGATGGAGGCAAAGATATTAATAACCCCAAAATACCTTTAAAATATGTTAAGCATAATGGTATAAAAATCTACTAAAGGTAACTAACCACAAACAAAGCAACTTTATTAATAATAGATATTCAAGCAGGTTATATTTCTAAATTAACTCCCCCTCCTTTCACCGCCAAAAAAACCACACTTACCGACTACCTTAATCCGTTAACCTATTTTACATTGGCTAATTTTAGGTGGCAACGTACCTTTATATCAACAAATTAATCAAAATCACTTAATACTGAAAGCCATGTACGCTCCTAACGATCCATATTACGCATTCTCAGGCGTTACCCCCGAAGAGGTTGTATTTTTACAACAAGCCACCGCCGAACTTAGCGACCAGCAGAAGAACCGCTTTTTTGCCGTTTACTCAACCAAACGTAAAAACGCGCAGGATATACTATTGGTAAGCCTTTTGGGTTTTGTTGGCTTTGCGGGCATCCACCGCTTTATGCTGGGCCAGATAGGGATGGGACTGCTATACTTTTTTACCGCAGGGTTGTGCTTTATAGGCACCATTGTTGACCTTGTTAATTATAAAAATCTCGCCAACGAGTACAATAAGCAAATGGCATACGAGAGTTTCCATATTGCTAAAATGTACCAATAAATATCAATTGCAGCCATGCCGCTCAACAGCGAAACTGGTAAGTATTTAATTATAGCCGGCCTGCTTATTATGCTTGCCGGCTTTGCTGTTTATTTTTTTAACGGCAGGCTGCACTGGCTCGGTCGCCTGCCCGGCGATATCAGGGTAGAGCGCGAAAACTTCCGCTTTTACTTGCCGGTAACTACGCTCATCATTATCAACCTGCTGCTGTATATCATCATGCGCCTGTGGCGCTGGCTTAGTTAAGCGCTCCGGGTATCTTTTCAATAATTTCGGCCACGGTACCCACCTCGCCAATACGCGGAAAGAGGTATTGCAGGCTGCGTTCATGCGCTTCAAGCACCATATCCGCCATGGCATCGCTGGCAAAGCTTACGTTATAGCCCAGCTCGGCAGCGGCACGGGCGGTACCCTCAACACCTACACTGGTTGCTATGCCCGCCAGCACAATATTGGTAATGCTGCGCTGCTGCAAAGCCTCGTGCAGGCCGGTTTCAAAAAACGCGTTCCAGGTGCGCTTGGTAATAAATATATCATCAGCATGTGTACTTAGCTCGGGGGTTATGGCTAATTGTTCGTCAGTAAAAACAACCGTGGCTTGTTTGGCATCCTTACGGGTGCTTGTCCACCTGCCGGATGGGTTAACGTTTACAATAACCGCTGGCAGTGCCGCTTTATGAAAGGCGTGCAGCAAGGTAGCGGCATTTTTTATAACCTCATTAACCGGGTGCTGCAGGGGCAGCCTTACAATAGCATTTTGCAGATCAATAAGTACCAGGGCTGTGTGTTTATCAATTTCGGTGATCATTGGGGTAGTGTATGTTTATGTGTTTACCGCCTCCTGTAATTTTACCGGCGGCGCTAATTGTTGTATGTTATTCTTTTGCTTTTCCTTACGTAAAAAGTACAGGTGCAGGCCGCCTATCAGCAGGGCGGCAATACCTTCGGCCAGCAGGGTGTTTTGCGCGTTGATGTATTGCGATACCGTACCGATCAGCAAACCGCCGATAGGCTGCAAACCAAACAGCACCATAGCATAAAAGCTGATTACGCGGCCCCGCATATCCGGACTAACCGTGGTTTGTATCACTGTATTGCTGATGGTAACCTGCGACATCATGCCGAAACCGCTCACCATGGCGAACACCAGGGCTATAGGATAAATCTCCTCGTGCGAGAACAGGGCAAGGCCCGCACCCAACACAATTGTGTTTATAGCTAATATCAATTTAAGGTTGCTGCCCGGTTTAAGGGATGCTAAAAATATGGCCCCGGCAAAAGCGCCCAGCCCTATCACACTGTCAATAACGCCAAATGTTGATGCCGTACCTTTAAAAATATCGCGTGCGTAAACCGGTATCAGGGTACTAAAGGGCAGCACCAGCACACTCATCAAACAAAGCATCAGCAATATAAAACCTATGGATGGTGTGTTTTTGATATAGGTAAACCCTTCTTTCAGATCGGCAACCACATCCTTATTATGCGGCTTGGGCACATACCTGGGCAGGCGCATCATCAGCAGGGAACCAATTACGGCGATAAAGCTAAGCGTATTCAACCCGAAACAAACATCCTCGCCCAACTTTTCTATCAGTAAACCGGCAATACCAGGACCAATAAGCCGCGATAAATTCACCATGGATGAATTTAGGGCGAGCGCATTGGGCAGGTGTTCTTTATTATCGATCATCTCATACACCAGCGACTGCCGGGCAGGTACATCAAAGGCATTGATAATACCCAGCACCACGCTTAATGAGATGATCTGCCAAACCTCGTACTGCTTAAAGTAAATCAGCAGGGTAAGCAGTAAGGCCTGCACCATAGAGGCTATCTGGGTGAAGAAGAGGAGTTTGTAGCGGTCATAACGATCAGCGGCAACGCCACCTAAAAATGAGAGCACAAATGAGGGGAACAGACTGGCAAACATGGTTACGCCCAGCATAAATTCTGAATGTGTTAAGGCGTATATTACCCAGCTTACCGCTGTTTTTTGCATCCATGTACCTATCAGTGAAAATGATTGGCCGAAAAAGAAAAGCCTGTAGTTACGGCTTTTAAACGCATTGAATGTACTGATGTTCATCTATCTTCCTGTCCCTCCGTATTTGTTGTATCTACTCGTGTTCAATAATTTTTTTGAGTGTATCTAAAGCCCGGTTAAGCAACTCCTGCTCTTCGGGCGGGCAAAGGTCGCTTATGGCAATGTACAGCCATTCGTCACGCTCGTTACGTACCCTGTACAGCACCTCGCGCCCATGGTCTGACAGGGATATGATCACCTTCCGTTTATCCGTTTGTGATGGCTCGCGGTTAATATAACCCAGCTCAAAAAGGTGGTTCAATATCTGCGACATGGATTGCGTGGTAATCTTTTCCATGGCGGCCAGCTCGCTGGGCAGCAACTGCCGATGCTGGTCAAGCAGCGCGATGGTTGAACGCTCAGTGAGCGAAAGCTTTTCGCCTGTTGACGATTTTTTGCGCAGCTTTTTTATCAGCCGCGTAGTAGTTTCACGCAGTTGCGATGCGAGTTGCTTGGTGTTGTTACTCATTTATTGTTAGCTTAACTTGTAAGTTTACCTTACAAAATTACACATCATCTTACTTTACTCTGTCATGCTCATCTCATAACAAAACATAAAAAATTATGCCACCAGGCAACGGCAACAGCTTTTAATAGTAATTTAGTTGGATGAAATTAGCTGAACTCACTAATTATCTCGAAAGCCTGGCACCACTGGCCTACCAGGAAGATTATGATAATGCAGGCCTGATTGTGGGCAGGTCCGATAAGGAAGTACACCAGGCCCTGATATCGCTGGATTGTACCGAGGCCGTGGTTGACGAGGCTATTGCCACAGGCTGCCAGGTAATTATATCGCACCATCCCATCGTTTTTAAAGGACTAAAAAAGTTTAACGGTCGCACATATGTAGAGCGTGTGGTTGAAAAGGCCATTAAGCACGATTTGGCTATTTACGCCATACATACCAATTTGGATAATGTTACCGGCGGCGTTAACTCCAAAATATGCGAAATGCTCGGTTTAAAAAACACACGCATCCTCGCCCCCAAAAACGGCCTGCTTAAAAAGCTGGTGACTTACGTGCCGGTTAACGATGCCGGGAAGGTAAAAAATGCACTGTTTGCCGCAGGCGCGGGTGATATTGGCAACTACAGCGAATGCAGCTTTGGCACAGAGGGCACCGGTACGTTTAAAGGCAATGACAGCACCAACCCTTATGTTGGCGAACCCTGCATACGCCACCATGAGCCTGAGTTACGTATTGAAACCGTATATCCTGCTAATATTGAGAGCAAAATATTGATGGCCCTGGTATTAGCACACCCGTATGAGGAAGTGGCCTATGACCTTTATACACTAACCAATCAGCACAATCAAACAGGCTCGGGTATGATCGGCGAGGTGGACATGGCTTTAAGCGAGGACGACTTTTTACACTTACTTAAAAAAAACATGCAAACCGGTGTGATTAAACATACCGAACTGCGCGGCCGCGACGTTAAAAAAGTAGCGGTTTGCGGCGGCGCCGGAGGCTTTTTATTAAAGCAGGCCATAGCCGCCGGAGCCGATGTTTTTGTAACCGCAGATTATAAATATCACGAGTTTTTTGATGCCGACGGCAAAATAGTGATAGCAGATATCGGACATTTTGAAAGTGAGCAATTTACGCAGCAATTATTGTTTGAAATTATTCAGAAAAAATTCGCTACCTTTGCCGTCCGTTTAACAACGATAAATACGAACCCCGTCAAATATTTTATTTAATGGAACAAACCGTTGAACAAAAGCTTAAAGCTTTATACGACCTTCAGACAGTACATACTAAGATTGATAGAATACGCCAGGTGCGCGGTGAACTACCTGTAGAGGTGGCTGACCTTGAGGATGATGTTGCCGGTCTTGAAACCCGCATCCAAAAGCTTAAATATGAGCTTGACGATATTGAGGACGAGATTGTTAACCGCAAAAACCTGATAAAGGACGCACAGGCAAACATCAAAAAATACGAAGCGCAGCTTAACGATGTTAAGAACAACCGTGAGTATGATGCTATCTCAAAAGAGATCGAGATACAAGGGCTTGATATACAGGTAAGCGAGAAAAAAATACGTGAGTTTGGTTTTGAGATCAGCAACAAAACCCAGGTTTACGAAAAGGCACAGGCTGACCTTGACGCACGTAAAGCTGACCTTGACGCTAAAAAATCAGAATTAGGTACTATTACCGCCGAAACTGAAAAAGAAGAGAACGAACTGCTTGCCCAGGCTGAAAAAGCTACCGGCAATATTGAGGAGCGTTTACTTACCGCCTATACCCGCCTGCGTAAAAACGCTAAGAACGGTTTGGCAGTAGTAACCATTCAGCGCGATTCATGTTCAGGTTGCTTTAACCAGATCCCGCCTCAACGCCAGTCAGACATCCGTCAGCGTAAAAAGATCATCGTTTGTGAACACTGCGGCCGTATTTTGGTTGACGAGCAAATGGCTTTAGAAGCAGAGGAAGCATAAATTGCTGTTTAGATATTAAAAATGAAAAGCGCCCCCGAGGCGCTTTTTTATTGCCGTTAAACCTGCTATTTTAACAATTAAAAACACAGACAATATTAGTTAAACAATTCGAGCAAAAAATGCATTAACAAAGTCATACCTGTGCTAATATCCATGTAATAAATTTTTCGATAATAATGCCGTCAGCCCCCATTCCGCATAATGATCAGGAGCGTGTTGCCGCTCTTAAATCTTATCATATTTTAGATACAGCTACTGAAAAGGATTTTGATGAACTTGCCGAGCTGGCTTCTGTTATATGCAATACTCCGATAGCGCTTATTAGCTTGGTAGATAAAAACAGGCAATGGTTTAAAGCCCGAAAAGGCATTACTGACTCAGAAACCGACAGGGCATTATCGTTTTGTGCTTACGCTATCAATAAACCCGATGAAATTTTAGAGGTGGAGGATGCTCGTGAAGATGCGCGTTTTGTTGATAACGATTTGGTTACGGGCGATTTGAATCTGGTATTTTATACCGGCGTACCATTGGTTGATGAAAACGGTTACGCATTAGGTTCGCTTTGCGTTATTGACCAGGAAAGGAAAAAACTTAATAACATGCAGCGTTCGGCATTAAAAGTTTTGGCCAACCAGGTTATTGACAAGCTTACCCTACGCCGGAAGGTAATTGAACTGCAGGAAGCCCAAAATCGTAATTTAAGGCTAAATAAATTACTGATAACCAAACAACAAGAGGCCATGCAGATCATCAAAAACACCCCCATGGCCATGGCTTTACATACCGGGATTGATATGACGATCGTTTTTGCAAATGATATGATGCTTAACGCCTGGGGCAAGGACGAAAAGGTATTTCAACTACCATTTAATATAGCACTGCCCGAGCTTGCCGCACTTGATTTTCCGAGCACTATGAGGCGCGTTTACCGCACCGGGATACGTTACGAGCAAAATGAAGCCCATATGACTTACAGCCACTTTGGCATACTTAAACAGTTTTATTATAACTATGCTTTTACCCCTTTAATAAACGAGGACGGAAAAGTTTGGGGTATATTAAACACTGCGATAGATATGACTAATGTGGTGCGAAACAGGCTGGCTGCCGAAAGCGCTGAACAGCAACTGCGGCTGGCCGTACAATCGGCTGATTTGGGTACCTGGTATATTAACGCGCAAACACGTGAGTTCATCCCATCATCCAAGCTAAAAGAGCTTTTTGGGTACCGGCATGATGACGCCTTATCATACGAAGCAGCGTTAATGCAGATTACGGAAGATTACCGGGCAAAAGTAGCCGCGGCAGTAGAGGCTACAATTACACAGGGTGAAGCGTACGATATTGAATACCCGATTGTGGGTTACCGTGACAAAAAGCTACGCTGGGTGCGGGCTACCGGCAGGCTTTATAAATCAGGCAATGATAACGAAACGGCTCATTTTTCGGGCACTATAGCTGATATAACTGAACGCAAGGAAGACGAACAGCGAAAAAATGATTTTATTGGCATGGTTAGCCATGAACTTAAAACACCACTTACATCAATAAGTGGTTACACGCAACTACAACTTGTACGCGCATCAAAAAACGATGATAAGCAGGGGCAGGAACTGGCTATTAAATCAAAACGGCAGATTGACCGTATGCAGGCGCTTATAACAGGCTTTTTAGATGTAGCCCGTATTACCGAAGGTAAAATAATGCTCAATAAAACGGATTTTGATATAGCTGTTATTATAAAAACGGTACAGGATGAATTATTGGCTATCCATAATACACATAAACTGAACTTTAATTTTTTTGAAGGTGTAAAGATACAGGCCGATCAGGATAAGGTTGAGCAAATATTAGTTAACCTGATTAATAACGCCGTTAAATATTCGCCTCAGGGCACTGTAATAAACATTAAATGCAGCACCAAAGGTAACGATGCTTTTATAGCCGTAACTGACCACGGGATTGGAGTAAATGACATTGATCAAACAAATATATTTAAACGCTTTTACAGGGTTGATAATACGCAAACCACCCTTATATCGGGCTTCGGGATAGGCTTATATATTTGTAAAGAGATTGTTGAACGACATGGAGGTAAAATAGGTGTTGATAGTAAAATAGGCAAAGGCAGCACCTTTTGGTTTACTTTGCCTTTACTGCCTGTAGCGGAAATCAATAATAGCCATATACATTTAAAAGCCTGACATCCGGCAGCAATTACAGTGTAGCAGGCAATTAATTATATACATTTATACTTTTATTTATAGATGGTATGCAGGGCTTAAAGCGCTGCTTAAAACAAACTCGTTTGCTTACCATTTCTCGGGGTAAAGTGCGAATAATCAAAGGGCGGCATTTCGCGGCCGGCCATAAAGCGGTTGCAGGCCATGCGGAACATCTGGTGTATGGATTCGGCTATCTTACCGTCACCGCTCATGCGGCGGCCAAAATTACTGTCGTTCAGTTGCCCGTCATGGCAGGCTCGTATCATGTTGAGTACCTTATCGGCACGGTCAGGAAAGGCCTTCTCTATCCAGTCGGTAAAAATTTCGGCAATGCTGCCATTAAGCCGCACAATAGTAAACCCGGCAGATACCGCGCCCCTATCCGCGGCGGCCTTGATAATGTTGGGTACTTCATTACTGTTTAACCCCGGAATTATTGGCGCGGCCATTACTCTTACCGGCACATTTATTTGCGATAGTTTTTGAATAACCGCCAGCCTGCCTGTCGCGGTAACGGTACGGGGCTCCAGCTTTTGCCGCAAATCCTCCTTTAGTGAGGTAATGGATACGTTTACATGCACAAGGTTAAGCTTTGCCATTTCGGCAAGTATGTCCATATCGCGCAGTATCAGGTTATTTTTAGTGATAAAGCTCACAGGGTTACGGTATTTTAAAAACACCTCGAGCAGGCGGCGGGTTATGCCCAGCCGGCGTTCAATAGGCTGATAGCAATCGGTATTACCGGATAACACAATACAAACCGGCTCATAATTTTTCCTGTTAAAATACTGTTCAAGCAGTTCGGGCGCGTTGCGCTTAACTATGATCTTGCGCTCAAAATCAAGCCCGGCACTAAAACCATAATATTCATGGCTGTTACGGGCATAACAATATATGCAGCCATGCTCACATCCCTGGTAAGGGTTGATGGAGTGCATGTGGCTAAGGTCAGGACTGTTTGATTCGCTTACAATTTTTTTAGGTGATTCCTCATATAATTGCGTAGCCGTATTTTCGAGCAAAGGCTCGTCTATCCCTTCAATATGCTCCAGTACGTACTTGCTTTTCAGAAACTTGTTGTGGGTATTTACCTGCGCCCCTCTGCCCCTAAAATATTCGGGATTATCCTCATGTGCCATGGTGCAAATTTGCTAAATATATTAGCAAATCACAACTCGATCATCTTATTTTTTATTGCATACAAAACCAAACCTACACGGCTCTTTATCTGCAGTTTTTCAAAAAGCTGGTCGCGGTAACCATCAACTGTGCGGGCGCTAACACACATCTGGTCGGCAATTTCCTTATAAGTGAGTTCGGTACCTGCCAGGCGTAAAAACTCCAGCTCGCGGGCGTTAAGTTTTACATCGGCAGCCTGTTCATTAAAGCTGTTGATCAGATGGCGTGTTACAAAATCAGGATAATAAACCTCGCCCTCAGCAACACGTTTAAGGGCGGTTTCAAACTCGGCAGGTTCGGCATCCTTTAGTAAATAGCCTTTTACGCCAAGCCTAACCATGGCCAGCACCTTTTCAGCATCCTCAAACATTGAAAGGACGATGATACACACCTCCGGGTAATGAACGCGCAGCCATTTGGCGGTTTCAATACCATCCATAACAGGCATGTTAATATCGAGCAATATTACGTCGGGCTTATTTTTGGGCGATATTTTGCGGGTAAGCTCCTCGCCGTTACCGGCCTCGAACAAAATGTTAAAGCCGCCTAAATTAGTTATCAATGAAACTATACCGCTCCTGAAGAGCCTATGGTCATCAACCAGTGCTATCTGGATGGGTTCGGTTAACATACTTTTGTTCTGCTAAGGGGTCAAGCGAAATTTTAATACTGCAACCATTACCCGGCCGGCTCTCAATTTTAGCCGAACCGCCAATAATAGCTGCCCTGTTCTCCATGTTTCTCAGCCCCGAACCGCTACCTTCATTTAACTTATCGGTTACTGAAAAACCCACGCCATCATCTTCAATGCTCAAAATAAACAGATTTGGAGTATAATGCAAACTAATATTCAAATTTTGCGCGCCGGAATATTTGAGGGCATTGTTGAGCGCCTCCTGTAAAACACGAAACAGCACCAGTTCGCGCTCGGCACCTAAACTATATTGCTCGCCTTCAACATTAAACTTTGTATTAATCAAACCGCTTTTGTTAATACGGCCTATCTCGGCTTCAATTGAACTTTGCAGACCGATGTTTTTGATGCGTTCAAAACTTAAACTTTTAGAAAGATCACGCAGATCGCTTATGGCCTGGGCAATCAGTTCACGGTTATCATCTATTTTTTGATGCCGCTGCTGCTCATCAAGCACTTTTAACGATGAAAGGGATAACTTAACGAATGAGAGGACCTGGCCAATATTGTCATGTATCTCGCGGCTGATGTGGCCAAGGGTTTGTTCCTGCACTTCTATCTGTGCCTTTAACATCTCCTGGTTAAATTGCAGGCGCATCAGCGAGCGCTCGGTAACATAGGCATTATGTTTACGCTGGTAAAAGAACATAAAGCTGACGATAAATATACCCATCAGCAAAAGCAGGATGGTGCCGACTATGATGAGTATGAGATTTTCTTGCGACTGAAACATAAGAAAGATACTGCCAGGCAAGAATACAAAATAAAATTGGCCATATTAGATATAACCATCCATAATTCAAAGTAATAATAACTCCTTCGGGATACCATGTAAGAGAAAGCACAGAAAAAGCAGAACTCCAGCAGGCAAAAAAACAACAAACCGGTATTAACCCAAAAATCGGGCATGTTGATAAGGGATATGTGTTCGTCGGTTTGCTGCCGCATCAGATGATAAAAATACATGCACACAAGGGTTATTAATGTAATGTATTGTATGATTATCCCCACCGTAGCCAGGTTCCAAAAACCTTGAATAAAAGCAATATCGAGTATTGTAAAGCCAATAACCGCAAAGTTAACCACTATAACCTTGCGCTTTAAAGTTGATGGCAGCAACTTGGCAATAAAGAAACTATAGAATATAAATTCAATCAAAATTGTATAGTTACTTATCCACGCGTTGTTGCGATGAATATGAAAAAGGTTTTTTAGAGAGCCTAATTCATACAGGCATATAAAAAGCAAATACGGAAAAAATGCCGCATACCGGGTATGCGACATTTTTTTGTATTGAAAAGCAGCGACTATTAATGCCACCAACTCAAAAAAAAGATATAAGTATTCAAACATTGTCTTTTAATCGCAGTAAGGCGGGCAAACCTTGCCATGATTCAAACCATAACCTGGGCCGCCTTCTTCATCATCTTTAGCATCGCCATCACTTTTTAACTGATCTACATTTCTTCCATCCTCATACTTAGTTGCTACCAATACAACGGTAAGTCTGTCATCATACGGCGTTGGCATCACATCAGCGTTATGCACACCGAAATAAATACGCAATCCGTCAGCATTATTATCATTAAACAGCGCCTCAACAGCTTTACGTGGAAACCATATTGATTTTGAATCAAAATCAGGATCATAATCGCTTGCTACGCCGCTATCATCGCCTTTGCGTATGCGCTTTACCGTTTCCTGATATGTTTTCATTAAAGTTTCAAGTTGCTCACGTGATACGTCAGGTTTTTGAAAATTCTCGTCCATAGTATATATAAAATTAATTAGGGTTGAAAGTGTAAAACTACAAAGGCTTAAAACATTTAACACCCCGTTTTTTAACGGTATTTAAACAGGTATATAAGCATTCAAAATACCGTGAAGTGGGTATTGGCCGTTTATGCTGTCAGGCTGATATTTGTAACAGCAGAGATATGATATGCAACAGCATGCCGGTTCATATCATATAAAAAATAGGGGTATTTTTCTGCTTTATACAAGATCATCCTCCATGCTTAGCGGCATGGGGGATTTGTTTTTTGCATTACTGCCTGTAATTACCCCCCGCAAACAAATGCCATTAGCCATCTGTTATAATCAGTACATCTTAAATAAAAACATTATGGATAAGTTAGAAATAAAAGGTGGCTGGAACGAGTTAAAAGGCAAGATAAAACAAGCCTACGGCGACCTTACCGATGACGACCTGAAACACGAAGAAGGTAAAGACGATGAAACACTTGGCCGCCTGCAGCAAAAGCTTGGCAAAAGCCGGGAAGATCTGGTAAAATGGATCAATAGTTTATAAAAAACAAAGGCCCTCAAATTTGAGGGCCTTTGTTTTTTATAATTTACTTATTAAAAACTAATTATAAACTATGCTATTTTGACATTAAACACATGAAGTATTGGCATTACACCACCACTATTCAACAAAAAACTACGTTATTGTAATAACAAATAGCAATGATTTTTTGCGGAATACTTTTTGAATGTTCTTATGTATAAAGATTTGAAAAATGATAAGTTTAACTTTTATAACCGGATTTATAACCTATAACTCCGCCATATTTTTGATGCTTGCCATTGCCGTAGTAAGTTTTATTGTTCAATGGCGATTCAAGAGCAAGTTTAAGCAATACTCCGAGATCGGTTTGCTGTCAGGCCTTTCAGGCGCGGAGATAGCCGAACGTATGCTGCGCGACCATGGTATTACAGATGTACGTGTAATATCAGTTGAAGGCCAGCTTACCGACCACTATAACCCGGCCGACAAAACGGTTAACCTTAGCCCCGATGTTTACCACAGCCGTAGTGTTGCTGCCGCCGCTGTTGCCGCGCACGAGTGCGGACACGCCGTACAACATGCTAAGGCTTATAGCTGGCTAACATTCCGCTCGGCTATGGTACCGGTGATCAACGTGGCCTCGACACTTACCCAGTGGACGCTTACCATAGGTATATTGCTGTTGTTTTTTGCACATACCCCTTGGGTACTGGCTATTGGTGTTGCCGCCCTGGCTTTGGTAACCACGTTCAGCTTTATTACGCTGCCTGTTGAGTTTGATGCCAGTAACCGTGCCTTAGCCTGGTTAAATAACAACTATAACGTTATGCAGACACAGGAAGAACATAAGCAGGCTAAAGATGCGCTATGGTGGGCCGCCATGACCTATGTTGTAGCAGCGCTGAGTGCTTTAGCAACATTGCTGTACTATGCCCAGTTTCTTTTTGGAAGAAGGGATTAATTTCTGTTAAAGTCCTGGAATTAAGAAGCAAGAGGTAAAACAATAAAAAGCCCGATTGATTATTTCAATCGGGCTTCTCTTTATATTGAGTTTATAATTTCTACTTTCTTAATTCTTGTCTATTTAACGCTCAATTCTCAAAAACATTAATTCATTCTATAAGGCGCAACCAAATGAAACTCGGGGATAACAACATCAAAGAGGGCATTATCCAGCAGGCGCACCATATGGTATTCGCCTTTCATACTGCCCATATCGGTTTTAAGGTTACAGCCTGATACATACTCGTGCGAGTTGCCGGGTTCAATTACCGGCTGCTGGCCTACAACGCCTTCACCCTCAACTTCGCGCTTAACGCCGTTTGAGTCAAAAATAAACCAATGCCTGCTGATCAGTTGCACAGCATAAGCACTCATGTTTTCGATATTTATTTTATAAGCGAACATAAAATGATCGTTCGCCGGATTAGAATATTCCGGTTGGTAAATGGTTTCAACTGAAACCCTAACGCCGTCAGTTATTGTGGTAACCATGATCAAAGATTCTTGGTGTTAATCAAATTTAAAATATTAAGACAAAAATCACACCATTTCTGCCGAATATTTCAATTCAACCTCCGAAAGTATATCCTGCACTTCATCAATAGTAGCCGCTGTAACCAGGCGCATACGGTACTCCTTAAAATGATTGATGCCCTTAAAATAGTTTGAATAGTGCCGGCGCATCTCAAAAATGCCTGTTTTAAGGCCTTTCCACTCTATTGATTTCTCAAGGTGGGTGCGGCAAACCTCAACACGCTCGGCAACGGTAGGGCCATCCAAAAATTCGCCTGTCTTAAAAAAATGTTTTACTTCCCTGAATATCCATGGGTAACCAATTGATGCCCGGCCAATCATCATACCGTCCACTTCGTACTCCATACGCCAGTCGGCAGCCTTTTGCGGCGAATCGATATCGCCATTACCAAAAATCGGGATTTGTATACGCGGATTCTTTTTAATATCACGTATCAAGCTCCAATCGGCAACGCCTTTATACATCTGCGCGCGGGTACGGCCGTGTATGGTTAATGCCTTTATGCCTACATCCTGCAAGCGCTCGGCAACTTCGTAAACATTTTTGGTATCATCGTTCCAGCCCAGGCGGGTTTTAACCGTTACGGGCAGGTGGGTAGCTTCAACAACGGCCTTGGTCATGGCTACCATTTTATCAATATCCTGCAGTAAACTGGCACCGGCACCACGGCAGGCAACCTGCTTAACCGGGCAGCCATAGTTAATATCCATCAGGTCAGGGCCTGCTTGTGTAGCAATCTCGGTAGCTTCGCGCATATGCTCAATATCGCTACCAAAAATCTGGATGCCTATCGGGCGCTCATACTCAAAAATATCCAGCTTCTTGATGCTTTTTGCTGCATCGCGTATCAAGCCTTCGGATGAAATGAACTCCGTGTACATCATATCCGCGCCGTTTTGCTTACACACATAACGGAACGGCGGATCGCTCACATCTTCCATTGGTGCCAGCAACAGCGGGAACTCCCCTAAATCAATATTTCCTATTCGTACAGACATGCCTTATCTTTAAGCCCTGCAAAAATACGATTTTTTATAAATATGACGGAAAGCGCTGATTATCATATAAAACCCATAAAGCAACTATTATACTTAATACTGGTATTTTTAGCTTTTACTTTATTAGCAAATTTACTTTGGCTGGCTTTGGTAGCCATTTTATACGGAAAAAATATTACTGACCAACTGCAGGGGGTAAGCAAAGGCTCGCCACAGGAAGTGATCAATGCATTAAAATTTTTTTTAGCATTGGGTACAACTATTGGTATGTTTTTAGCGCCGGCCTTATACTTTTCGCGCTTTATAGTTTATAATGTTGATGATTATATAAAGCCGACAACAAAATTCAGCAACCTGCTGCTGCCTTTAGTATTTGCTATAATGATAGCTTCGTTACCGGTAATGGAGATGCTGATCAATATTAACGCCAAGCTGGTACTACCTGAATTTTTAAAAGGCGTTGAGCGGTGGATGCGGCAATCAGAAGATGAAACCAGCCGCATGGTTGAAGCCGTTTTACAAACAGATACCATTGCCCATCTCATTGTATCGATGCTTATTGTAGCCGTACTGCCTGCCATTGGCGAGGAATTTATGTTTCGCGGCTGCCTGCAAACCATATTCGGACAGTGGACGGGTAACAAACATGCCGCCATCTGGATAACAGCTTTTATTTTCAGCGCCATGCACCTGCAGTTCTTCGGTTTTTTACCTCGCCTGATGCTCGGCGCGCTATTTGGTTATATGGCGGCTTACAGCGGCAGTATTTGGCCGGGTGTATGGGCCCATTTTTTAAACAATGGCGCGGCAGTGATCGCTACGTATCTCTACCAAAATAAAAAATCAAGTATCGACCCCAACAGCGATCACATTTTTAATTATTCCACTTATATAATCAGCTTTATAATTATATTATTTTTGTTCCGGATTTTTAAAAACGTTGCATCGGGCAAAAGGACCATCCCCGAGTACTAATGGAAAAAAACTGGGTAAAAATTTTTACTTCATTTAACTTTTATCAGTCGGAGATTATTAAACAGGTGCTAACCGAGCACCAGATAGATGCGGTATTGCTTAACCGGCAGGACTCATCGCACCGGGCTTTTGGCAACATTGAGGTTTATGTACACCAGGAGGATTTTAGTCATGCCATCGAGATCATGATCCTCAATCAAATTAATATATGAGATTACGCGCCATTACCGGCTTTTTTTTCGTGATAGTTATGCTGGGCTCCGTTTTGCTTGGCAATGTGGTTTTCACCCTGTTTTATTTAGCATTAAGTGTATTTTGCCTGCACGAGTTTAACGGCTTGGTAAAACAAGGCACTGCAGACCCAAACCGCTACAGCGGGCTGCTTAACGGAATGTTTGTTTTTTTAGCATTCGCTGCCCAAAGCTATTTTCAGTTAAAAATTTTATTATTTTTGTTACCGGTTGTACTGGGCTCTGTTTACATACAGGAATTGTACAAAAAATCTGAAACGCCGTTTAATAACATAGCCTATTGCTTTTTGGGTTTACTGTTCACCATTACGCCGTTCACCTTTTTTCATGCCATCGCTTTTATTGGCGGCAGCTTTAACTTCCATTTACCTTTAGGCTTTTTGCTGATGCTTTGGGCTAATGATACCGGTGCTTACCTGGTAGGCAGCCAGTTTGGGCGAATAAAGCTCTTTCCGCGCCATTCGCCTAAAAAAACCTGGGAGGGATTTATTGGCGGCATCATCATTACTGCCGGGGTAGCTGTTATTTTAAGCCATTATTATGCCGAGTATAGCTGGAAACAGTGGGTATCGGTAGGTATACTGATCAGCACGTTCGGTACCATGGGCGATCTGATAGAATCCATGTTTAAGCGCAGCATCAATGTAAAGGATAGCGGCGGTATACTGCCCGGCCACGGCGGCCTGTTGGATAGGTTTGACGGGCTATTGTTAGCCGCGCCAATTGTTTATGCTTACCTGTACTTCATAACAAATGCGTAGCTTTGCGCCATTAATAACACTTATAAAAAAGCGTCATGACCATCCATAAAGAAGGTTACACCTCCATCGCCCTTTGCATACTGTTCATATTTGTACTGAACGCGGTTATCCAATTTTATTTTCCGCATGCTGATGCACTAAAATGGGTGATCTACATTTTGTCGTTCCTGCTGTTTATTATCATCCTGCAATTTTTCCGCAGCCCGAGTATACGCATAGCTACTGATGAAACACAGGTGCTTTGCCCGGCAGATGGTAAAGTAGTAGTGATTGAAGAAACCGAGGAAACCGAATTTTTGAAGGACAGGAGGATACAGTTATCAGTATTCATGTCGCCTATAAACGTACACGTTAACCGCAACCCTATAGCGGGCGTTGTAAAATATTTTAAGTATCATCCGGGTAAATACCTGGTGGCCTGGCACCCAAAATCATCAACCGAGAATGAGCGTACCACCATCGTGATTGAAAACCATGCCGGTGTGCCGGTATTGTTTCGCCAGATAGCCGGCGCGCTTGCCCGCCGTATTGTATGGTATGTAAAACAAGGCGACGAGGTGGAGCAAGGCCAGCAGTTCGGCTTTATCAAGTTTGGCTCAAGGGTTGATCTGTTCCTTCCATTAGGCTCAAAGATCAACGTAAGCATTGGTGAAGTAGTAAAAGGCGGCCGCACTGTATTGGCTGAGCTGCCTGCCGTGGTTGAGCCGGTAAAGGCTACTGTGGTTAAAGAAGTATAAATACAATATTATATAACGCAAAAGAGCGACAGGTTGATGAAACCTGTCGCTCTTTTTTTTTGACTCACCCTGTCATCGCTGTGCTTGACAGCCCTCTCTGCGCAAGCGCAAAGAGAGCTTTTTTACAATTCAAGCTAAGTTTTCGAGCTTCCCCCTCTCTACATTAAGTAGAGAGGGGCGACAAGCGATAGCGACGTCGGGGTGAGTCAGCCATATTATATAAACAAACCGCCAGATGCTTCAATACGCTGAGCTGTTACCCAACCCGCTCCGTCGCTGCACAAAAAAGCAACCACACTGCCAATATCATCCGGCTGGCCAATGCGGCCCAATGAGGTTTGTGATTGTAAGTAGTCTTTAGTGCCCGGGCGATCAAAGGTTTTTTTGGTAAAGTCTGTTTCAATAGGACCCGGCGCTACTGTATTAGCAGTGATGCCGCGGCCACCAAGTTCCTTAGCCAGGTAGCGGGTAAAGTTATCGATAGCCGCTTTCATGGATGAATAAGCGGAATAGCCCGGTGTTACAAACCTTGCCAGGCCGGTTGAAAAGTTTACTATACGGCCACCATCAGCCAAAACAGGCAGCAGCTTTTGGGTTAGGAAGTAAACGCCTTTAAAATGTACGTTCATCAGGCTATCAAAAGCTTCTTCGGTAGCATCCGGAAACATAGCGTATGATTCGATACCAGCGTTGTTGATCAAAAAGTTGATATGCTCCACACCAAACTTAGCTTTGATCTTTTCAACCAGTTCGGCTTTAAAGCCATCAAAGGTTTTGCTGTTACCGGCATCAAATTGCAGGGTTACCGCGCCAACACCTAATGCTTCAATTTCAGCCACCACCTGTTCAGCCTCCTCCTTACGGGTGTGATAAGTAAGAACTACATTGTGCCCATCCTGCGCCAGTTTAAGCGCAGTATTACGGCCCAAACCACGGCTACCGCCGGTTACAAGGGCAATTTTATTACTCTTTTCCATATTGTTGATAGTTTTTTTACTAATTACTAATACAAAAGTGGGGGTTTATGTGTTGTTAATTATGGTGATAGTTTCAGTTTAAATGGTGACTGTTTCAGTTTTTTAACATCTTTGCCCCTTTATTTGGCATTTGCAACATCTATGAAAAAGTTTTTGATCGTAATTCCCGTACTATTTATACTCTCGTGCTCACAAGGTGAAAAGCAGGAAAACACCAGGCTTAACCAGCTTGCGGCACAATATGTAAAACTGGGGCTAACCATTGGCCAGTACGATGAGGACTTTGTAGATGCCTATTATGGTCCGGATTCGTTAAAACCAAAAACCGAAGCCGGCGAAACCTTCCCGAAGGATAGCCTGCTGGCATCAGTTAATGTTTTGATGAATGATCTGAAAGATGTATCACGCGGGGCAGTGGTTGACTCTAACCGCCTGCGGGCCGATTGGATGTATAACCAGCTCATCGCTTTTGGCGAACGCATCCGTATATTCTCAGGCGAGTATCTGCCGTTTGATGAAGAATCAAAACAATTGTTTGGCGTTAAAGCCCCTACTTATGAGGAAGATTATTTTAAAACGCAACTGGATGAACTTGATAGTATTTTGCCCGGCAGCGGCAGCGTAAGCAACCGCTTTCAGCGCCTGGCTAAAAAATTCATCATCCCTAAGGATAAGGTTGATGCCGTGATGAAAGCCGCTATAGCCGAAGCCCGCAAGCGTACAATGGCGCATTATAAATTACCCGCGGGCGAAGCCTTTACGCTGGAATACGTGAAGGATAAACCATGGTCGGGTTATAACTGGTATAAGGGCAAATACCACAGCGACGTACAGATCAATACCGATCTGGATATTTACATAGACCGCGCGATTGACGTAGGCAGCCACGAAAGCTATCCCGGGCACCACGTGTACAACATGCTGCTCGAAAAAAACCTGTATAATGATAAAAAATGGGTGGAAATTTCGTTGTATCCATTGTTCAGCCCGCAATCGCTGATAGCCGAAGGTAGTGCTAACTATGGCATCGAGGTAGCTTTCCCGGGTAACGATAAGGTAAACTTTACACGCAATGTACTGCTTCCGCTTGCCGGGTTAGACACCGCCGATGTTGATCTTTATTTTAAAGCCCTTAGTATTCGCGGCAAACTGAACTATGCCCGCAATGAGGCTGCACGTGGCATCTTAAGCGATGAAATGAGCGATAACAAAGCCCAGCAATGGCTGCGCAAGTATTGCCTGATGGATGATGAAACGGCCAATAAATCTGTTAAGTTCATCAAAAAATACCGCAGCTATGTTATCAACTACAATTACGGACAAGATTTGGTGAAGGGCCACATAGAGCGCAATGGCGGCACGGCAAAAAATCCGGCTAAACGCTGGGAGCTTTTCGGGCAGCTATTGAGCCACGAGGTTAACCCGGCAGATCTGGCAAAGAAGTAAATATTGTATTAACCGACTGATACCTGCGTTTCGGTTAATGCCGACGCCTCTTGCAACTGCTTGCGGTATTGCGATGGGGTAATGTGTTCAAAAAATTTGAACCACTTGGTAAAGTTTGAGGGATCGTAAGTGAGTTTACGGGCCACATCCGCTATAGATAGTTCCGGATCGGCCAGCAGGTTCTTAGCTACGGCTATCAGCTTTTTCTCATAAAAATAACATGGATGCAAGCCGGTATGCTGCTTGATTACATTACTTAAGTGAGTAGGATGGATAAATAGCAAAGCGGCCAGATCGCGCAGTTCAAACATTTCCTCCACACGGCCTTCAAGCACATCTTCAATATGCTTATCTATCTGCTGTAAATAGTTCTGGAAAATTTCTTCCTTACGGTTCAGATATTTTAGCGGTACTTTAGCCATTGGAGTTGGTAAAACGCTAAAATAGAAAAACCTTTCCGCAATTATACATGCAGAAAGGCTTTATATGATTTTGCCCGAAGGCGAAAATTAAACGCGTTTTGATTTGATACGTGCTGCTTTACCGGTAAGCGCGCGCAGGTAGAATAACTTAGCACGACGTACTTTACCGTAGCTGTTTACTTCTACTTTATCAATGTTTGGTGAGTTGATAGGAAATATACGCTCAACACCAATACCGTTTGATACTTTACGAACAGTAAAAGTTTCAGAAACACCAACACTGTTACGTTGAATAACCACACCCTGGTAAAGCTGAATACGCTCTTTGTTACCTTCCCTTATTTTATAATGCACAGTAACAGTATCACCTGCTTTAAATACAGGAACTTGTTTTTTTACTACTGATTGCTCTTCTACAAATTTTACTAAATCCATGATTTTTAGCCTTTAAATCCAATTTTTAGCCCGTAAAAATTGGATTGCAAGTATAGGCATTTTTTTCGTTATCTAAAAACAGATTTTAAAAATTTCAACATTTATTATTTTCTCCACAAAAAAAGGGTTGTTCTGCTGTGTTTAAGCACTTTAATCGTTGTGGCGGTAACCGGTATGCGTTATCAAAACGCTGGCGCGCTCTTCCTTATGCAGGGGCACATCCCAGTTGCCCTGGTAGCTTACTTTTACAGGCAGCAGCTCGCCGTTAAAGTTATTCATCTCGATATTCATCCGCACTTTAAAGCTCACAAACATGTTGCTAAAGCTCATGTCAATATAACGCCCCATTATCTGGAGTGTGCGGGTATCAAAAATGGTGGTCATTTCATTGATCATTACATCGCCGGGGGCGGTGCTTGGCTTGCGGATCACCTTGAAACGGTACACCGGTATGCTATCCAGATAAGTACCCCGCGCGAACTGGTAATAATAAAACTGCTTCAACTCGGGCGAAAATATCTCTGTTTTGCCGCTGATGAACGGAATGCCGCTAACTTTTGTACCCGGCCTAAAGATGAGCGTTTTAAGTTTATCCTTATAAGATGCGTTCTTGCTTCCGTCGCCTTTTGAATTATTTGACGGTGAGGCCAATGGTTTGTTGTAAGTGTTGGCGAAAAGGTAATCGAACATCTCTACCGTGTACAGCTCATACCGGCCATTTTTTTTAAACACCTTGCCGCTATCGCTTTTGGCGATGTATTGGGTATTAGGCTTGCCGTTAACACGACTGTAATTCATTTTACGATATATGCGGCCATTCACCCTGTCCTTTTTATCGTAAGTATAAATGCTGTTCTCGGCGGTGTAGCTGTACTGCCGCATACTTTGAAAAGCCTTGTAGAAACTGGTGTCACTGGTTACGGCATCAATAAAATCCTGCACATTGAGTTTATGCGAATTGATATTGATCACCGAATCGAGTACGATGGTTTTTATCGTATCCGGATTGTAGCGGGTAATTTGTTGCGCTTTACAAAACTGTGCTGCAAAAAGCATCATTATAAATAATACTTTTTTACCTGCAATTACCCGTGGCATAAAGCGAGGTTAATTACCTAACTGCTTAACCGCCAAATAAGCCATAAGGCCGGTACTGGTTTGCAGGGCTGTTTCGTCTACATCAAAGGTTGGGGTATGTACTGATGAGGTAATGCCGCGCTCCTCGTTACGGGTACCAAGGCGGTAAAAACAACTGTTGGCAACCTGCGAGTAATAGGCAAAATCTTCAGCGGCCATCCATATATCCAGGTCGAGTACATTCTCTTTACCAAGGTAGTCCTCCGCGTGTGAGCGGGCGTTATTGGTTAGTTTTTCCTCATTGATCAGGAAAGGATACCCCCTCATGATATTAAATTCACAACTGCCGCCCATGCTTTCGGCAATACCCTCGGCCATTTTTTTCATGCGCTTGTGCGCTTCCTGGCGCCAGGCCTCGTCCATGGTACGGAAAGTACCTTCCAGGTAAACCTCGTTAGGTATAACATTGGTAGCGCCATTGGCGATCACCTTACCGAACGAAAGTACCGACGGGCTTTTAGGGTCGGCAAAGCGGCTAACCACCTGCTGCAGGGCCGTTAATATATGCGCGGTGATAATCACCGGATCAACATTTTGCTGTGGTTGTGCACCGTGGCCGCCTTTACCTTTTACGGTAACATACAATTCATCGGTACTGGCCATGTATTTGCCTGCGCGAAAACCTACCTTACCGGCATCAATCAGCGGCATAACATGCTGGCCGATCACTGCATCGGGCTTAGGGTTTTCCAGTACCCCTTCTTTAATCATCAGGCTGGCACCACCGGGCAGTTTTTCTTCCGCCGGTTGAAATATCAGTTTTACGGTACCGCCAAACTCGCTTTTAAGCTGCGTTAAAATTTTGGCCGTACCCAATAATGATGAGGTATGCACATCGTGCCCGCAGGCGTGCATTACGCCTGGGTTTTGAGATTTATAAGGCACATCGTTAGCCTCTAAAATCGGCAAAGCATCCATATCGGCACGCAGGGCGATCACCTTGTCCGACGGTTTATCACCTTTTATCAGGGCTACCAAACCAGTATCAGCCATTTTATGATACTCCAAACCTATTTCCTCCAGCTTACGCGCTACAAAGGCTGAGGTTTGTACCTCGTGGAAAGAAAGCTCGGGGTTGGCGTGCAGATGGTGGCGGTTGCCTACCACATCATCATAAATAGTTTTGGCTAATTCCTGTATCTGTTCCTTAATCATTACCTGTTTCTAATTTAGGGGGATTGATCTTACCCGGAATAACAAACATGCCCGAAAAATAGGGTTTTAACTCTTCGAGCATCTTCTGTGCTTCGAGCCTTGTCCTGAAATCACCTGCATGTACCTTGAAGTTCGGGTCGCGATAGCTGATGTAGGTGCGCATGTCAGGATGCATATCCTGAAAACGATTTTGAGCTTTGTAGGCGTCCTTACGGTTCGATCCGTTAAATATTTGCACGCGGTAACCATAGTTTGAGCTGCGGGCACCGCTGTTTTTATTAAGATCGGCCCAGCGGTTAATGAGCGTATCAACACGCGGGTCTTTAACCACTTCAACACGACCGCGCTGCGCGGATGCGCCAAGGGCAATCATTATAAAAAAAACACAGCACCCGGCTACTTTGGCAATTAATGCTTTGTATGTGGATACTGTGTTATTCATTGATGTTATTTAGTAAAATCGTCATTGCGAGCTACGAAGCAATCTCTTTAATCTTGACTTAACCATATATAGTGGCTCAGCTTAGCAGAGATTGCTTCGTACCTCGCAATGACGAATGATTTATTTGTTATCGTATTCATCTGCACATCTGCATATCCACGCATCTGCACATCCAAAAAGCCTTACGCCAGGCCTATACCGTGGCAGTTTTTGTATTTTTTGCCGCTTCCGCAAGGGCAAGGATCATTTCGGCCTATCTTTTGTTCAACACGTACCGGTGTGGCTTTTTCAAGCTCACGGGTGTCGTCCATTGGTACACCGTTGCTTTCCTGCACTACTTCGGCCTTTGAGGCTTTTATCTGGCGCAGATCAGTTTTTGGCTGCGGCCTTGCTTCACGAATCTCTTCCGGATGCTGCTGCTGTACCGGGATACCACCACGGAACAGGAAGCTTACCAGCTCCTTATTCACGTTAGCAAGCATCTGGCGGAACAACTCGAATGCCTCGAATTTGTAAACCAGCAACGGATCCTTTTGCTCATAAACCGCATTTTGTACGGATTGTTTCAACTCATCCATTTCGCGCAGGTGCTCTTTCCAGGCATCATCTATCAGGTAAAGAACTACGTTCTTCTCAAACGATTTGATCACCTCGTGGCCCTGGTTTTCCACCGCTTTTTTAAGCGGAACGGCTATTTGTATACCATGTACACCATCAGTAAATGGCACCACAATGTTTTCAACCTGCGTACCGCGGGTTTCAAACACATCTTTCAGCACCGGGTATGCCTGGCTGGCTATCGCGTCTGACTTACGTTTGTAAAAATCAGTAACCTCGCCAAAAGTTTTATCAACCAGGTTATTTAGTGATATACTGCTGAATTCGTCTTCGGTCAGCTCTACATCAACCGAGAATATGCGGATCACTTCCAGCTTAAAGCCTTCGTAATTGTTTGACTCCTTGTATTCGGTAACAATATCTTCAACCACATCAAAAATGGTGTTGTTGATATCCACATCCAGGCGCTCACCAAACAGGGCGTTTTTACGTTTCGCGTAGATCACGGTACGTTGTGAGTTCATCACATCATCATACTCCAGCAAGCGTTTACGTATACCAAAGTTGTTTTCTTCAACCTTTTTCTGCGCACGCTCAATTGATTTTGAGATCATGGAGTGCTGTATTACTTCGCCCTCCTCAATACCCATACGTACCATCAGGTTTGAGATACGCTCTGAGCCGAACAAACGCATCAGGTTATCCTCAAGCGATACGAAGAACTGTGACGAACCCGGATCGCCCTGACGGCCTGCACGACCGCGCAACTGCCTGTCAACACGGCGAGATTCATGCCTTTCGGTACCAATAATGGCTAAACCACCGGCATCCTTAACACCCTCGCCCAGTTTAATATCCGTACCACGACCGGCCATGTTAGTAGCAATGGTTACGGTACCTGCCTTACCGGCTTCGGCCACAATATCAGCCTCTTTTTGGTGCAGCTTGGCATTAAGCACATTATGTTTGATACCGCGCAGTTTAAGCATACGGCTCAATAGTTCTGATATCTCTACCGAAGTAGTACCCACCAGTACCGGGCGGCCTGCTTGTGTCATTTTCACGATCTCGTCTGCAACGGCATTGTATTTTTCACGCACGGTACGATATACCAGATCCTGGCGATCCTCGCGGCGTGTTGGCGTATTAGTTGGTATCTCAACTACATCCAGTTTATATATCTGCCAAAGCTCACCCGCTTCGGTAACGGCAGTACCCGTCATACCACAAAGCTTGTGGTACATCCTGAAGTAGTTTTGCAGCGTTACCGTAGCAAAGGTTTGGGTAGCATCCTCAACCTTAACGTTCTCTTTAGCTTCAATAGCCTGGTGCAAACCATCCGAGTAACGGCGGCCATCAAGTACACGGCCTGTTTGCTCGTCAACTATCTTTACTTTTCCATCGTCAACAATGTACTCGGTATCCTTTTCAAACAGGGTATAAGCCTTCAGCAATTGGTTTACCGAGTGTATACGCTCTGATTTGATCGAGAAATCGCGCATCAGGGCATCTTTACGGGCAATTTTTTCTTCAGGAGCCAGGTCTGATTTTTCAATCGCGGCAATCTCGGTACCTACATCAGGCATTACAAAAAAGTGCGGGTCTTCGCCTGACGCGGTGATCAGTTCAATACCTTTTTCGGCAAGTTCAACCGAGTTGCTTTTTTCATCGATTATAAAGAAAAGCTCGGCATCCACCTTATGCATTTCTTTATTCTGATCCTGCATGTAGTGGTTCTCGGTTTTTTGCAGTACCTGCCTGTTGGCGCCTTCGCTCAGGAATTTAATGAGCGCTTTATTTTTAGGCAAACCACGGTGGGCGCGCAATAAGGCCATACCACCATCCTCAACACCGGCTTTGCCATCGTTAATTTGCTTTTTGGCCTCATTTAATATACCGGTAATGTAGTTACGCTGCGCGTTAACCAAACGCTCAATGCGTGGTTTCAAATCATAAAATTCATGCTCATCACCACGTGGTATCGGGCCTGATATGATCAACGGGGTACGCGCATCATCCACTAATACGGAGTCAACCTCATCCACCATGGCAAAGTGCAGCTTGCGCTGTACCAGCTCTTCGGGGCTACGTGTCATATTGTCACGCAGGTAGTCAAAACCAAATTCGTTGTTGGTACCAAAGGTAATGTCAGACAGGTAAGCACGGCGGCGTGCATCTGAGTTAGGCTCGTGCCTGTCAATACAATCAACAGAAAGGCCATGGAACTCATACAGCGGCCCCATCCACTCCGAGTCACGGCGGGCCAGGTAATCATTCACCGTTACAATGTGTACACCCTGCCCGGCCAGCGCGTTAAGGTAAGCAGGCAGCGTGGCTACCAGCGTTTTACCCTCACCTGTGGCCATCTCGGCAATTTTACCCTGGTGTAGTACTATACCACCAATAAGCTGTACATCATAATGTACCATGTTCCAGGTAACCTCGTTGCCGGCGGCTATCCAGGTATTATGATGTATGGCTTTATCGCCTTGTATAATAACATTCTTTTTGCGGGATGCCAGGTCACGATCAAACTGGCTGGCGGTAACCTCAATGGTTGGGTTACCGGCAAAGCGGCGCGCGGTTTCTTTTACCACGGCAAAAGCCTCGGGTAAAATATCCATCAATATCACCTCAAGCTCCTTGTCGCGATCCTTGCTCAGCTTATCTAACTGGGTATAAAGCTCAACCTTTTCGCTTACGTCAAGCTCGGGGTTATTATCTGTCTGATCTTTAATGGCAGCGATCTGCTCATCAATACCGGCCAGCTTTTCCTGTATGGTTTGCTTAAACTGTATGGTTTTTGCGCGCAGTTCATCATTGCTTAATGCGTCAAGCTTGGCAAACTCGGCCTTAATTTTATCAACTATAGGGTTAATGCCTTTTACGTCGCGTTCTGATTTGCTCCCAAAAAGCTTACTGAAAAAATCTAACATATATTTTTAAATAGCTATGTTCATAACTCAACAATTGCGCCACAGCACATTGCAAAGCCATTTTGACAGGCAAATGTAAGATTTTTTAGATTAACCGGGCTTATTGACATTAAAGCTTAAAAAGATGATAATATCAGGTATTAATTACGTTCATCGGGCTTGTCATCATTATCCTCATCGCCAAAGTCTTCATCATCATCAAATCCCTCATCGTCAAACCCTTCAAAAAACTTTTCTTCGTCAAACATCAGTTCTTCCAGTTTTTCCTGCTCGGGGGTGCTGGTGTCAAAGCGGATGGCCCAGTTGTCGGGTATGTCATAACTTTTATCAAAGCCGCGTATCCAATCCACAAAAACAAGCCTGAACTCCTCTACCTTATCGCGCATTAATTGTACATAATCCTCCTCGTTAATATTAACCATCGAGGCGAATGATACGGCGTTGAACATATCCTGCACGGCCAGCTTGATCAGCACGGCATTTTGCATCCGTAATGAATATAAACCACCGCCTTCGGCACCGGCTATTTTGGCTTGTATAATGGCGGCGTTGCTCAGCATCTGCGCGGCCAGGTGTTCTTTCATGTCGTCCTCTTTCAGGGCTTCGGCAATAACATCTATCAGATCAAACAGTTCCTGGGCTTTTTGATATACCGGCAGTTTTTCAAACTTATGAGGTTTGCGTTCCATAGTTAGTTATAAAGATAGCGGTATATACCTTATATATAGTATAAATAACAGATAAAAGGCCAATATTACCGCCAATTTGTACAGCCGGTCAATCTGCTTTCAGTATATAACTTATCTCTAAGCCAAAATAGTATCTTTGCGGGCATGAACATCCTGATCCTCGGTTCGGGCGGAAGGGAAAGCGCCTTCGCCTGGAAATTGTCGCAAAGCCCAAAATGCGAATCATTGTTTATTGCTCCCGGCAATGCCGGTACAGGGCAGTATGGCACCAACGTTGATATTAAGGTTACAGATTTTGCCGCCATTAAACAATTTGTGCTGGCAAACAACATTAACATGGTGTTGGTTGGCCCCGAGGAGCCGCTGGTAAAAGGCGTGCACGATTTCTTTTTGGCCGATGACGAGATCAAACACATCCCGGTGATTGGCCCGCAGGCCGAGGGCGCGCAGTTGGAAGGCAGTAAGGATTTTTCAAAACAGTTTATGGAGCGCCACAACGTGCCTACAGCGGCATCGCGCACATTTACCCGAGAAACTTTGCAGGAAGGATTTGAATACCTGCCAACTTTAGGCTTACCCGTAGTATTAAAGGCCGACGGACTTGCCGCAGGCAAGGGTGTTTTAATATGCCTTACCCTTGAGGAAGCACAGCTTGAACTTGCCGAAATGCTCACCAACGCCAAATTTGGCGCGGCAAGCTCAAAAGTGGTTATCGAACAGTTTTTGCAGGGCATTGAACTATCAGTATTTGTACTTACTGATGGCAATAGTTACAAAGTGCTTCCATCAGCCAAGGATTATAAACGCATTGGCGAGGGCGATACCGGGCTAAACACCGGGGGCATGGGTTCAGTTTCGCCGGTGCCTTTTGCAGATGAGGAATTTTTGAAAAAGGTTGAAGAACGCGTTATCATCCCAACGGTTGAAGGTTTAAAACAAGATAACATACCTTATAAAGGCTTTATTTTTATAGGCCTGATGAATTGCGGCGGCGACCCTTACGTAATTGAATACAACTGCCGCATGGGCGACCCTGAAACCGAAAGCGTATTGCCACGTATAGAAAGCGACCTGGTTGACCTGCTGGAAGGTGTTGCCGAAGGTACCCTGATCGACAAACAGTTTACCATATCAAACAAAGTAGCGGCTACCATAGTATGCGTAGCGGGCGGCTACCCGGGTGAGTACCTGAAAGATAAAACCATTACCGGCATCGAGAACATTCGCGATTCTATTGTTTTCCACGCAGGTACTACCACCGTTGGCGAGGATGTACGCACCGCAGGCGGCCGTGTGCTGGCAATAACCACTTTGCAGGATAACCTGTTCGATGCCTTGCAGCAAGCTACTGCCGATGCCAGCCGCATCTATTACGATGGCGTTTATTTCAGGAAAGATATCGGGTTTGACCTGGTGTAATTAGTCATTGACGCTGATTAGTATGGATTTTTGATGCGTTGATTATTGATTAAAACAGGATGTCATTTCGAGCGATAGCGAGAAATCTGTCTGCGTTCATAGCAAAGCGATAGATTTCTCCTCGTACCTCGTTCGAAATGACAAGATTTTATAGAAAAAGAGAAGCGCAGGCCATGTCACCCTGAGCCTGTCGAAGGGCGAGCGATGTACTAACCAAGCGGCGAATGCTTCGACAAGCTCAGCATGACAAAGCGATCAACACTACACGAGATTGCGTAGAAGCACTTTATTCAAAGTCCTCCCCACCGGGGAGGATTTAGGAGGGGTGAAGCTCAATACTTCACAAACTTATCCAACTGCTCTTCGGTATATTTTATCGTGTCATCATTAAACAGGTTACCGTCGGCATCAAACTCTTTGCTTATTAGGGGGATATGCAATTTTAGCGGTAATACGTGCAGGTGCATGTAGTTACAAACGCCCGTAAAGTGGTCAACCCCGCGTATGTTGCCGTACTTGCCTGATGATACACCCACCAGCGCGGCCTTCTTTTCATAAAAACTATCGGGCCAGGCGCAGGCATCAATAAATACCTTTAATATCCCCGGGAAACTGCCGTTATACTCCGGTATAATAAAGATGAATTTCTGGGTACCGGTTATCATTTCCTGTATGGGTTTAAAAGCTTCGCTGCGCTTGCCATACAAATCAGTAACTATAAGGTTTGGCGGCAACTCTTCCAATGAAAATACCCGGGCCTGCTGCCCTTTTTCGGTTAATCTTTTTTTATAATACGCGGCCAGTTTTAATGTGGCGCTACCCTCGCGGTTTGTTGATGATATAATGGTGATCACGTTGATGATGCTTGTTTTAAAATGCGATAAACAACTGATGGCTTAACGGTTATACCAACGCGTTTAAGGCATTAATATGTTAAATTTTGTTTGTAAGTTGGCATTTACTGTGGATTTATGATGAGTTTTATTACTTATCTTAGCATCCGGTAAAAAACCGTTCACGAAGGTAGAATTTATGTAGCTATTCTTCGTTATTATAAGTCTTGATTGTAAAGGAAAAAATAAAGCATGAGTAAAATAATAGCTTTGGCCAACCAAAAAGGTGGCGTGGGCAAAACCACCTCATCCATAAACCTGGCCGCAAGTTTAGCCGTACTTGAATATAAAACCCTGCTGGTTGATGCCGATCCGCAGGCCAACTCTACGTCGGGCATTGGCTTTGACCCGCGTAATATAAAAGCCAGCATATACGAGTGCATCATTAACCAGATAGACCCGCATGAGGCCATCCAGAAAACGGAAACCCCTAACCTCGATCTGTTGCCCGCGCATATTGATCTGGTTGGTGCAGAAATAGAGATGATAAACCTTGCCGGCCGTGAGTATAAAATGAAGCAGGTACTTGACAGCGTGCGCGATGAATATGACTTTATCATTATTGATTGCTCGCCATCATTAGGCCTGATAACCATTAACGCGCTTACCGCTGCCGATTCGGTAATTGTACCCGTACAATGCGAATATTTCGCCCTCGAGGGTTTAGGCAAATTACTGAATACTATTAAGATCGTTCAGTCGCGCCTGAATACCACACTGGATATTGAAGGCATTTTACTTACCATGTATGATGTTAGGCTGCGCCTCTCAAACCAGGTGGTTGAGGAGGTACGCACGCATTTTGAGGATATGGTTTTTGATACCATTATTCAGCGCAATACCCGCCTTAGCGAGGCACCAAGCTTTGGGGTATCGGTAATTATGCACGATGCCAACTGCAAGGGCGCGATAAACTACCTTAACCTTGCCCGCGAAATTGTGAGCAAAAATGGTTTGGTAAAAAGTAAACTACAGGAAACTACAGAGATCATATAATACATGAGTGCAGAAAAAAGAAAGGCCCTGGGCAGAGGATTAAGTGCGCTACTGAATGATGACTCCGTTGATGTACTTCCGAACAATAAAACCAATAATGCCCGGCCAACCCAACCGTCAGAAGCAGGTGGCCTGGGTTCGGTTAACGAGATAAAAATTGAGCTGATAGAGGTAAACCCTTATCAGCCACGTACCGAGTTTGACAGCGAAGCTCTGGCCGAGTTAGCTGATTCGATAAAACTACAGGGGCTTATTCAGCCCATTACCGTGCGCCAGGCAGGGCATAACCATTACCAGCTTATATCAGGCGAGCGCCGTTTGCGGGCCTCAAAAATGGCGGGGTTGGTTACTATACCGGCCTATGTACGCACTGCTAACGACCAGCAAATGCTGGAAATGGCACTCATCGAGAACATTCAGCGTGAAAACCTGAACGCTATTGAGGTGGCGTTAAGCTTTCAGCGTATGCTGGATGAGCTGGACCTGAAACAGGAAGAACTGGGCGACCGTGTAAGCAAAAACCGCTCAACAGTTACCAACTACCTCCGTTTATTAAAACTGCCGCCAGCCATACAGGTATCGTTACGTGACGGGGATATCACTATGGGGCATGCCAAAGCCCTGATCAGCGTTAACGATCCGGTAAAGCAATTGTATTTTCACCAGCAGATCATCAGCCAGGATCTGTCCGTACGCAAAACCGAGGAAATGGTACGCGAGGCGCAGCGCAACACCGTTAAAAAAGAGGGCAAGCAGCCCGAGCCGTTAAGCTTTCAGGTACAAAAAATACAGGACGAACTGGCCTCAAAATTCAGTACACGTGTAAAGCTGAAAATGAACACACAGGGTAAGGGCAGTATTGAAATACCTTTCCTTTCCGAGGATGACCTGAACCGCATTTTAGAAATGCTGGATTGGTAGTCGCTGTTAATTTAAAATTATAAATTGCATATATTTAAGCGCGCTTAAACACATTGCATTAAAACAAAATCAAGTTAGATTATAAAGCAAAGGTTGATGGCAACATCAGCCTTTTTTTGTCGTTTAAGTTTTACTTAAATATTTATGACAAATAAAAAACGGGTATTATTTTACCTGGTTGACGGGGCCCACAGCGAAATAATGCCTGAGCTTATTGCCAATGGCACCTTACCCAATATTAAACGTATAATTGATGAGGGCACGTACCGCAAGGCTACAAGCTGCTTTCCGTCAACTACAGGGCCTGCTTATCTTCCGTTTTTAACGGGGCACTTTCCGGGCACTATGGGTATTACGGGTATACGCTGGTTTGATAAACAGGAGTTTAAGCGTACCCGATGGAACAAAATGGCCATGCGATCGTACTGCGGGCCTGAGGCTGCCTTTTTTAATACGGATATGCCTGCGGATAAGCCTACCCTGTTTGAGCTGATGGGCGAATCGTACAACCTGTACAACATGATAACCCGTAATGTTAAGGACGAGTACGATCTGGGTAAAAAAGGGAAGGGCTTGCTGTATACGCGCGCCCACTTCTGGAAGCGCCACCACCCGGTAGACCATCAGGGCCATCAGCGTGTAATGGAGATGCTGCAATCCGGTAAAGACTTTGATTTTTTGTTCGCTGTTTTTCCAAGTGTGGATTGGGATTCGCACTATCACCATGTACGTGACGAACGCACCATCGAGGCCTATAAAATAGTTGACAACAGCCTGGGCGAAGCAAGGGCCCTGCTTGAGAAACAAGGTAAATGGGATGATACGCTGTTTATCATGACATCCGACCATGGCCTTACCCCAACCCACACCCACCTGGATGTAGGCGACTGGTTTACCAATAACGGACTAAAATCCGTTTATTACCCGGTGATCTGGAAAAGCAACCCAAAATCAGCGGTTATGATATCGGGTAACTCCTTTGGCGCTGTACATTTGCTTAACCATGCAGGCGACCATGTATTGCGTGAAAAGCAGATATTTGAACTGATGGGGAAGGAGCGCTTTGATAAACTATTGAACGAAAATGCTATCGATTTCTCCACTTATCGTGGCGAAGCTGAAAATACATATTACGTACACAACCAAACCGGCCGTGCACTAATAAAAAAGGAAGGCGACACCTACAGCTATCGCCCTGAAACAGCCGACACCCTTAAACTTGGTGGCGATGTTACGGTAACCGGGCATCGAGCTGCTTTGGAGGCAACCTTTGAGGGTGAATATCCGGACGCGTTGTTCCAGATCCATCAACTGTTTCAGAGCCGGAGGGCGGGCGATATTGTTTTAAGCGCCAGCCTGGGGCATGACCTGCGCGACTTTTGGGAGTACCCCGAACACGTGGGCTCACATGGCTCGCTGCACAGGCTGCACATGCATGTGCCGCTTATTTATAACCAAAAAAACTGGGCTACACATCCGGCCCGCACCGCCGACCTTTTCAATACTATTTTGAAATGGAAAGGCATCACACCACAATCATCCGAAGGCGAACCCTTGTTTTAAACCATGCAAAATAACCCCACCACACCCGCCGCTACGGAAGAAGATAAGCAGACTGAAAAAGAATCGATTTTTAATAAAAAACTGATCATCAAGGGATCGCTATGGTTCGCGCTCATTACCATCATCACCATAGCGGGTATATTTTTTTATAACAACACGGGCGATACGGTGAAAGCGCTCTCGCATATATCCGGCAAATACATTGTTATATGCCTGCTCATGCTGTTTATTGACCTGATGCTGGGCGGCTGGCGTAACCATATCTACATACAAAAACTGGCACCAGGCGTGTCGCAATGGGTAAGTTTCAGGGCCAATGTGGCCAATATGTTCATGGGGGCGGTAACACCGGCGCATGGTGGTGCCGGGCCCGCGCAAATTTACGTGTACACCAGCAACGGGGTTACTTTTATTGATGCTTTTGCGGTAAGCCTTATCAACATGGGCGCTACCTTAATATTTATGCCTGCCGCGGGTTTTATAGCCATTATGCTGATGGATACCAGCTACGTGAGCGGTATTGTGCCCGCCATGCTGCAATATGGCTTTATCTTCTTCCTGCTATTTTTAGTTGCTTTTTTATTAGCGTTTTGGAAACCTACATGGATAGGAGCCGCCATTAAACAGATTGCCGTACTGCTCTCCAAAATATTTTCGAAAAAGAAGGAAAATCTTTACAAATGGGCCGAAAGATCCGGCGCTAACATAGCACGCTATCAGCAAACCTGTAGTGTTATCATCAAGCAAAACCCGTGGTTATTCCCATTAAGTATACTCATTACTACTTTGCTTTATCTTAACAAATACTGCCTGCAATACGTCATCTTGCTGGGGTTGGGTATTCACACCAGTTTAGTACAGGTTATCTCTATACAGATCCTCATTCAGTTCATGATCTACTTTGCACCAAGCCCGGGCGGAAGTGGTTTTGCAGAGGTGGGTATATCGGTACTGTTCGGCAAAATAGTACCCAAAACAGCCATCCCGATATTTACACTACTGCAACGCTCATTCCTGCTGTTTATACCGGCCATGGTGGGCGCTTATGTGGTGATCAGCCTGCTGCGTAAGCAATCGGTTAAATATTCTGCCGCTAAATGATAATTTTATTATAGCTGTAATAATTAGCTTTTTTTAATGTTGATAGATAGCTGCGGTACATTTTCTTTTTCAGATAATGCCGTAGTATTTATAGATTTGACTGATAATGTATAAAACGCTGTTTATCCTTTTATTGCTTACCGGCTTAGCCGCGGGTGTTAAGGCGCAAAAACCTGATACTGCCGGGGTAGCCAAACCTGCCGATACTGTTAAAGTAAAAAAGGAGCCTGCTAAACCCAAGTTAGCCCCGTCAGCAGTTCGTGATAATTTTAAAAATCAGCCTGATACGCTGCACAGTCCGCATAAGGCGGTAATGCGTTCGCTTATGATACCCGGCTGGGGGCAGGTGTATAACCATAAGTGGTGGAAAGTACCTATTATATACGGCGGCCTTGGGCTTATCGGTTCGGCTATTATATTTAACCAAAATTATTATAACCAATTTTTAACAATAGCGCAGTACCGCCGCCGCGGCGAGCAGCCCAACCCCGGCGATAAGTATTATGCCGAGTACCAGGCATTCAGCACCGCGAGCGATACGTTTGTTGAAAATGCCGTAAACAGCTACCGCCGTAACCGCGACCTTGCTATTTTAGGTATGCTGGGCGGCTGGGGCATACAAATGATAGATGCTTACATTGATGCCAAGTTCATCCACTCCTACAGTATGGATGATAACCTGTCATTCAAAGTAAGGCCAGGGCTTATAGGGCAGCCCATGTATGCCGGTAATTTTAACACTGCATTTGTTCCGGCTATAAAAGTTACCTTTGCCTTTTAAATGCTAACTTAACGGCAAAAACATCACAAAACTAAAAAATGAAGATTGCGCTATTAGGCTATGGTAAAATGGGTAAGATCATTGAAAAGATCGCCATTGACCGCAAGCACGAGATTGTTTTAAAGATAGATAACGATAACCTGCACGAACTTACTGCCGAGAACCTGCAAAATGCCGATGCCGCTATTGAATTTACTACCCCGGGCTCGGTACTAAAAAATATTGATATTTGCGTTGCAGCGGGCGTGCCTATTGTGGTAGGTACAACCGGCTGGTACGATCATATTGCCGAAGTAAAGCAAAACTGCCTGCAAGGTAATGGCTCGGTAATGTATGCCTCCAATTTTAGCGTGGGTGTAAACGTGTTTTTTAAGATAAACCAACTGCTGGCTAAAGTGATGAATAACTATCCGTACTATGATGTACAGGTAGAAGAGATACACCACGTACATAAGCTCGATTCGCCAAGCGGAACGGCGATCACCATTGCCGAGGGGATATTGGATAACGTTGACGGCAAAAAAGAATGGGCCAATATATTGATCTCTGAAGACCCGGCGGAACCGGCTGACGATAACCTGAAACCGGAGCAATTGCTGATCGAGTCGCACCGTATTGACAGTGTACCCGGCACCCATACCGTTATTTATGATTCGGAAGTTGATACCATTGAGTTTAAGCACACCGCCCATAACCGTAATGGTTTTGCCCTGGGTGCTGTATTAGCCGCTGAATGGTTGCAGCATAAAAAAGGGTTTTACACTGCGCATGACATGTTTAACTTTGATATTTGATCAGTTATAAATTATAATAAATGAACTGGAGATTTTGGCGGAAAAAAGACCGTAAAGAGAAAAAAAGCGCCGGGCGCGAGTGGTTTGATGCCATATTATTCGCGGTAATTGCCGCCACGTTGATACGTACTTTTTTTATTGAGGCTTATACCATACCCACTCCATCAATGGAGCGGTCGTTACTGGTGGGCGACTTTTTGTTTGTAAGCAAGGTAAATTATGGCGCGCGCATGCCTATCACCCCGATCTCATTCCCTTTTGCGCATCATACCATGCCGGTTTTAGGTACCAAAGCTTACTGGGATGGTATTAAGCTGCCTTACTACCGCCTGCCCGGCTTACAGGATGTTAAGCGTGGCGACGTAGTAGTTTTTAACTACCCGATGGATGCCGACTCGCCATTGTACCGCCCGGTTGATAAACGTGAGAACTATATTAAACGCTGCCAGGGCGAACCGGGTGATACCCTTGCCCTGCTAAACGCCCAAGTTTATGTAAATGGCAAAATGGCCCCAAATCCACCTGAAGGACAAACTGATTATACCGTTAGTACAACCAGCGGCGGTGGGTATAATCCCGATGTATATAAGGAACTTAACATTTCTGACTATAACGATAATGGCATATTGACTATGACCCCTGGATCTGCGCAAAAATTACGGACCTATTCAGGTATTAAATCAGTTACACAAAATGTTGTTCCTCGTTATTATGAAGACCCATTTCAAGAACGAGTATTCCCTAAAGATTCGCACTACAAATGGAACGTGGATAATTATGGCCCCATCATCATCCCTAAAAAAGGCTGGACAGTTAAGCTGGATAGCCTGACCATACCCATTTACAAACGCGCTATACAGGTTTATGAAGGTAACCAGGTGCAGATAAATGGCAACGAGGTAACCATCAACGGTAAAAAAACCGACAGCTATACCTTTAAAATGAACTACTACTGGATGATGGGTGATAACCGCCACGACTCTGCCGATTCACGATACTGGGGTTTTGTACCTGAGGATCACATTGTGGGCAAAGCGCTGTTCATCTGGATGAGCTGGGATAGTAACGAATCCTTCTTCAGCAAAATACGCTGGAGCCGCTTGTTCAGGGGTGTTAAATAATGCTGGCGAGTTAAAATATTTAAGCCTCCGCAGACAAATCTGCGGGGGCTTTTTTTTAGCCCTACCTAAATCGACCCTCACAAAATTTATTTAAGACACGACAGCTTTTACAACCTTGGCAGCAGATTTTATACATAAGCAGGTGGTGAAATTTCAGCTTAGGATGTTTATAACTACTCGCCGATGTTAAAAACTATCGCTACCTATCAACATGTTGTGCCAGCTATCTTTGTATTGTCCGCGATGGAAATAAAAAAGGCTGTTATCATGCCGGATAACAACCTCAAATTTTTCTCAGGATTAACTGATTTGATTTTGCTTGTACAAAAGTAAATAAATATTTATACAATATTTCACAAAATATTTTTGAAATACAAAGGAATCAGTGCTCCTGAGCCGTCTATGCTTGCGGTTACAAGAAAGGAGGCTCCTCAAGTGGAGAAGTTTGAAGTTATTGCAGCACTGTTAGTGGCTTACAAAGCTCTTGCAGTACTTAGTAACGGCAAGGGGAAAAAGGATAAATAAACCCCTTGCCATTTGAAGTAACAGCTTTCAATATGAAAGCTGTTACTTCTTTTTATAAACAAATGCTCATTCTATATAAAACTATTCCTTTGGTATCACCTAACCAAGCGTTTGTAACAATCTCATAAATCATATTGAGTTTACATTGGGTTTTTCATATTTGCAGTTGTTAACTAAGCAAATAGTAATGAAATATAAATTCCTCTTCTCGTTATTCTGCGCGGCGGCTGTTGTGGGGTCGGCATCGGCACAAAAAAAAGCGGCTGCCCAACCTATAGCCGGTACTGATGTGGCCCGCCCAAAGCTGGTGGTAGGCATAGTGATTGACCAAATGCGCTGGGATTACCTGTACCGTTTTTACAGCCGCTACCAAACCGGTGGCTTTAAGCGTATGCTTAACGAAGGTTTTACCTGCGAAAATACCGATGTTGATTACCTGCCAACGTTCACTGCGCCGGGGCACAGTTGCGTATATACCGGTTCGGTACCATCAATACATGGTATAGCCGGTAATGATTTTATTATACAAGCCACAGGCAGATCAATGTACTGTACCGAAGATACTACCGTAAATACCGTTGGCAGCAGTTCAAAAGCCGGGCAAATGTCGCCTCGAAATTTACAGGCCAGCACCATTACCGATGAGCTGAAACTGGCTACCAATTTCCGCTCAAAAGTTATTGGCGTAGCTATCAAGGATAGGGGCGGAATTTTACCCGCCGGACATGCAGCTAACGCTGCTTATTGGTTTGATGATGCCAGCGGTAACTGGATAACCAGTACCTATTATATGAATGATCTGCCTGCGTGGGTAAAAACATTTAACGGGCAAAAGCTGGCCGAAAAATACCTCAAACAGGATTGGAACACCCTATACCCGGTAGAAACCTACATACAAAGCTCGCCGGATAACAGCCCGAAATATGAAGGTAAATTCAGCGGCACTGATGCGCCGGTGTTCCCTATTAAAACATCTCAGCTTTATAAGGGCAATGTAGGTATGATCCGCTCAACGCCTTACGGTAACTCCTTTACACTGGATATGGCCAAGGCTGCCGTTACCAACGAGCAGTTGGGCAAAAACGTAGTGACCGACTTTTTGGCCGTGAGCCTCTCCTCAACAGATTATGTTGGCCACCAGTTTGGCCCCAACGCGGTTGAAACCGAGGACACTTACCTGCGTTTGGATAAAGACCTGGCCGCCTTCTTCACCTTTTTAGACGGACAGGTAGGTAAAGGCAATTATACCGTTTTTCTTACTGCCGACCACGCCGCGGCGCACAACCCAACCTTCCTGACTGACCATAAAATACCGGGCGGCAACTGGAGCGAAGCCACTACCCTGAAAGATCTTAACGAGCTGCTGAAGAACAAATACAAGGCCGACAAGATAATTCTTAGCCTAAGCAACTACCAGGTTAACTTTAACTACAAGGTGATAGCTGACAATAAGCTGAACGAGGAAGACCTCAAAGCCGACTGTATTAAATACCTGCAAACGCAGCCTGATATACTTTACGCGGTTGACATGACCAAAGCCGCGATAGCTAATATACCCGCCCATCTGCGTGAGCGTGTGATAAACGGTTACAGCAAAGAGCGTAGCGGCGTGATACAGATTATGCTAAAGCCGGGTTACTTTTCGGGTGGCCGTACAGGTACCACCCACGGAACATGGGCACCGTTTGACGCGCACATCCCGCTGGTATTTATGGGCTGGGGCATTAAACATGGCAGCCTGGCACGCGAAACCCACATGACGGATATTTCGGCCACCATAGCCTCCCTGCTGCACATCCAGCAGCCAAGCGGTTGCATCGGCCAGCCAATACCGGAAGTGATGAGTGGGAAATAGTCGGAAAGACGGGAAGTCCGAAAGTCCGAAAAGACTGAGTAGATTTTTTGATCGATTATTTCTAATACCTTTATAACAAAAAATAGCCAAGCGATATGCCTGGCTATTTTTATATATAAAGATTTCTTCCGGACTTTCGGACTTCCCGTCTTCCGGACTAAAAAACTCCAAAACTACTGCCTCTTAAAATCATAAGCGCCCATCTCCACAAAGTCGGCCACCTTTAGTTTAAAGCCGGTTACCTTGCCGTTTTGCACCGTGAAGGGGAATATAGCTTTGCCCAAAACCGGGTCGCTAAAGGTTACATAAAACCTGTTGCCGCCCAATGGCTGCAGGCGCGCGTACATTTTAGGGTGATGCTCAAAGCGCATATTCAGGTCGTTATTGTCGCCGCGCTCAATATTTACGGTGCCGTATAACGGGTTGGTAAACTTTCCTTCGTAATAACTTAATGATAGTTCGGCCCGGGGGTTACGGGCCACGGTATCACGCAGTTTTTTGTCGGCCGCGATTTGCTCCGTAGTATAGCTTTTGTATTCTTTTAGGTAAGCATCACTGTAGTTGCGGTAGGGCAGTTTAAAGTAAGCGTCGAGTATCTCCCAGCGCAGAGCTTCATATAAATTGTTCTGATCGGTATTGGTAAGGATAACAATGCCCAGGTTTTCTTCAGGCACCAGCGTTACCGATGATACAAAGCCATTAACCCCGCCATCATGCATCACCAGCCGATGGTTGTGGTAGTCCTCCAAAAACCAACCCAATCCATAAAGCTGAAAGTTTTTGGTGCCGTCCAGGTGCTCTGATGTGCCTACAATATCCTGCGGCTGGCGGGTAGCGGCAATGGCGGCTTCAGGTATAACCTGTTTATTGCCTACTTTACCATTATTCAGCAAGGCCATTACCCATTTGCCCATATCAACCGCTGTTGAGCTGATAGCACCGGCAGGTGCCATGTTATCAAGGTTGGCGTAAGGTATGGCTATCAAACGGTTATCGGTAATAGTATGCCCTGCCGAGCGGTTAAACGCCTTTGGCATAGCCACACTCAGGCCAAGAGTATTACTCATCCCAAGCGGGGCGAATATTTTTTCTTTAAGGTAGATATCCCAGTTTTGATCGGTAACCTTCGGGATGATCTCGCCGGCGGTTAAAAAAGCCGAGTTGGTATAACCCCACGTGGTACGAAAACCGTATGGGGCCTTTATGAGCGCCATCTTACTCATCACCTCGCTGCGGGTAAGGTTGGTGTTGTAAAAAGTAAAATCGCCCTGAAAGGTTTGAAAACCCAGTCGGTGGCAAAGCAGATCGCGCACGGTAAGCAGCTCGGTGGCGGCCTTGTTATCCAACTTAAAATCGGGCAGGTACTTGGTTACCTTATCATTAAGCGAAAGCTTTTTCTCTGCAGCCAGCATGGCAATGGCGGTAGCGGTAAACGCCTTGGTATTGCTGCCTATCATAAAACGGGTATTTTCATCAACCTTATTATTAAGGCCTAACTCCTTCACCCCAAAACCCTTTACCAGCACAATGCGGTTATCCTTTATTATACACACCGCGGTACCCGGCACACGCCAGTTGGTAAGGGCCCGGCTAACGTAGGCTTGCAAACTATCGGCTATAAATTTGGTACGGTTTGCATTTTGCGCATGTATGGCAGTAGTTAGTATAAATAGTGAAAATATGCAGAGAAGTATTTTTTTCATTACAGTTATAAGCCGATTTTTATAAAAACACTAATTTAACGCAAAAATCAGAAGGGCATTACCCTATTTAAATTAATTGACCAAACAAAAGTACATGAAGAGTAAATTTCACAGCTTACCCGTTGTGTTATTGGCGTTTATGCTATCAGCAATATGGCAGGGCGCACAGGCACAATTTGGCAGCGGAACTAACTGGGCTAAGGACGGGTACCGGTATTACAAAACATTTGAAGGCGGCGTTGCCGAATTTGATGTGCGCGATGCTAATAAAAAAACGGTGATAGCCACCGCGCAGGACTTAACCCCGGCCGGACAAAAGCCCATCAGCATACGCCGCTTTACCATTACCGATGATGGTAAAAAGATACTGATCAACACCAACACCCAACGTGTTTGGCGTTATGATACCCGCGGCGACTACTGGGTGTATGATGTTGCCGCCAAAAGCCTGAAACAATTGGGTAAAGGCAAACCCGCATCATCACTTATGTTTGCCAAACTATCGCCCGATGCAAGCAAGGTGGCTTATGTAAGCGGCCATAATGTTTATGTAGAAGATTTGGCTACCAACACCATTAAAGCCCTTACTACCGATGGTACCGACCGCCTGATAAATGGCACATTTGATTGGGTATATGAAGAAGAGTTTGGCTGCCGCGATGGTTTCCGCTGGTCGCCTGATGGTAAAACCATTGCCTACTGGCAAATAGATGCCCGCAAGATCAAGAATTACCTGATGCTAAACACTACCGACAGCATGGTATACTCATACGTTATACCGGTTGAGTACCCAACCGCCGGGCAGGACCCAAGCTCATGCAAAATAGGCGTGGTTGATATTGCCACCGCGCAAACCAAATGGCTTAATGTTCCGGGTGATAATGTGCAGCACTACATACCCCGTATGGAGTACACCGGCAACCCTGATGAGATCATTCTGCAGCAACTTAACCGCGCGCAAAACGAGAGCAAGCTTTATGTTGCTAAAATATCAAGCAATACTACCAAAGTAATTTATAACGAAACTGATAAGGCCTGGGTTGATGCCAAGGAAGAAGCTACCGGCTGGGATTGGCTTAACAAAGGCAAAGAATTTTTATGGGCGAGCGAAAAAGATGGCTGGAACCACCTGTACCGTGTAGGCCTGGATGGCAAGCAAAAACTTATTACCAAAGGCAATTACGATGTAATGAGCGTATCGCTTATTGATGAGCCATCGGGCTACGTATATTTCATTGCTTCGCCTGATAACCCTAACCAGGCTTACCTGTACCGTATTAAGCTTAATGGCGGTAAGGCCGAGCGTTTAACCCCTGCCGATCAATCAGGCACGCATGGTTATACCATATCGCCAAACGGCACAATGGCCATGCACAATTTTTCGAATGCTAATACCCGTTACCAAAGCGAAACCATCAGCCTGCCTGATCATAAGCACTTAACAGGCGATGCCATTAAGCCGGTAACTGATGCCAAAAACCCGGTGGAGTTTTTCACAGTAAAAACTTCTGAGGGTGTTGATATTAAAGGCTGGGTAAAAAAACCGGATAACTTTGATCCGACAAAAAAATACCCCGTACTGTTTTACGTATATGGTGAGCCTGCCTCACAAACCGCCAAGGATGTATATGGCGCAGGCATGAACCGCATGTACACCGGCGATATGGCTGCCGATGGTTATGTATACATATCAATGGATAACCGCGGCGCACCGGCGCCACGTGGCCGCGAGTGGCGCAAGGCTATCTACAAAAACATTGGCATGCTTAACATTCGCGATCAGGCTTTGGCGGCTAAGGAGATATTGAAATGGAGCTACATCGATAGCAGCCGTGTAGCTGTTTGGGGATGGAGCGGCGGTGGCTCATCAACCCTGAACCTGATGTTCCAGTACCCTGAAATTTACAAAACCGGTATTGCCATCGCGGCGGTTGGGTACCAGCTTACTTATGATAATATTTACCAGGAGCGCTATATGGGCGTACCAACTGATGATGCCGGCCGCGAGCCATTCATCAAAGGATCGCCGGTTACCAATGCCAAAAACTTAAAAGGTAACTTGCTGTACATTCACGGTACAGGTGATGATAATGTGCATTATAATAATGCCGAGCTGCTGATCAATGAACTGATAAAATACAACAAGCAGTTTGAGCTGATGTCATACCCTAACCGTACGCACTCCATATCTGAAGGGGCCGGTACAAGCCTGCACCTGCGTACCTTATTTACCAAATACTTAAAGGAGCATTGCCCTCCGGGCGGCAGATAACTGCCTGCCTAAAGCGCACAAGAAAGCCCGGCTGTACTACACAGGCCGGGCTTTTTCCTTTTCATTATAAGTTTATCAGCGGTCAGAAAGGCAGATCGTCCGTTTCGTCAGCAGCATTGTAATCGGCGGCATGGTCTGTTTTAACCGTGCGGCCATTGGTATGGTTGTCGTTCTCAAAATCGCTTTTGCGGCCAAGCATGGTAAAGTTTTCGGCCACAACCTCGGTAGTGTATTTTTTCAGCCCCTCTTTATCTTCAAACGAGCGGGTACGTAATTTGCCTTCAATATAAACAAGCTTGCCTTTTTGCAGGTATTTAGCGGCTACATCGGCAAGGCTGCGCCACATTACAATGTTGTGCCACTCGGTTTGTTCAACTTTTTTTCCGTCTTTATTAAAGGTTTCTGAGGTGGCAAGAGGGAAACTAACTACTGATACCCCCCCTTCCAGATAACGTATTTCGGGGTCTTTACCTAAATGCCCAATTAGTATTACTTTGTTTATTCCAGACATGGTTTAAATTAACGCAAAATTCTTCTACAAATTAAAAATATTTTTTAGAAATATAAAAATGATTTTTGGCAATGCTAAATTCTTCAAATTTTCTACCTCTGTGTAAAACCATTTTTGTTCTAATTTAACCGAATGTTGTTGCAATTTTATTAACCTTACAAATAATTTTTGATGCGTAAGTATATGTTTTGCCGTTGGATAAACATGCTCAACCCTGGCGTTTTCCCCAAATGAATACTGTACTTCTTTTAAGTTAAGCAGGTCATCAACGGGTATCAAAGCACTGGTTTCAAGCACCGGCAGATCATACATATTAGCCCATATATCATTATCCCCTCTTTTGTTCATTAATATTTTATTATTGTCGGCTATCAAAAAATAGTTTAAAAAACGCTCTTTGCTTTTAACCTTTTTGAGTTTTACCGGCAGCACGGTGGTAGCATTATGCTTAAAGGCGTAACACCCCAGCCTAACAGGGCATAAGCCACAAGCCGGATTTTTTGGTTTACACAACATGGCACCAAACTCCATCATGGCCTGGTTATGCAGCCCGGGGCTTTTCTTATTAATTAAACTATCGGCAAGTTCCTGGAAAATCTTTTTTGCCTTGCCTGAATTGATCGGCTCTTCAATGCCAAAATATCGCGCAAGCACACGGTATACGTTACCATCAACCACGGCATGTGGCTGGTTGGCCGAAAAGGATGATATAGCGGCGGCCGTATAATCACCAATGCCTTTTAGTTTTAACAGCGTAGCATAATCAGTAGGAAAAATACCGTTATACTCATTTTGAACCTGCTGCGCGGTTTTAAGCATGTTGCGCCCGCGCGAGTAATAGCCAAGCCCCTGCCAAAGCCGCAGCACCTCATCCTCAGTAGCGGCGGCAAAGCTGCCAACATCCGGAAACCGCTCTGCAAAACGGTGAAAATAAGGCATACCCTGCTCAACACGTGTTTGCTGTAAAATAATTTCAGACAGCCATATAGTATAAGCATCAGTAGTATTGCGCCATGGCAGGTCGCGCTTGTTATCCAGGTACCAGCCCAGTAATTCATCCGCAAAATTCATAGCATCAAAAATAGCGATGAAAGGGGCTTAAAGTGCTTTTTTCATCACGGTTTTGCAACGAACAAAAAAAATACATCAATTATTTTAGAGTTTGCCAATAAAGCGATACTTTTGCAACCCCAAAACAGTTAAGTATTTATAAAAAATTTTAAAGTAAAATAAGATATGACTAAGGCAGAAATCATAGCTGAAATCTCATCAAAGACAGGTATTGAGAAAGTTGATGTACAGGAAACTGTTGAGGCGTTTTTTAAAGTAGTAAAAGGCTCGATGGTTGCCGGTGAAAACGTTTATGTAAGAGGTTTCGGTAGTTTTGTTGTTAAAAAACGTGCTAAAAAAACAGCCCGTAATATTTCAAAAAATACTGCCATTATTATTCCTGAGCACTTTGTACCAAGCTTTAAGCCAGCAAAAACTTTTGTTGAAAAAGTAAAAACAGGTAACAAAACCAGCAAAGCAAGCAAATAATTTAAAAACTTAGCCCATGAAAAAGCCGCAGATAGTTGTAATTATAGCAGTACTCGCTATTGTTGGCTATTTGTATGTGCAGCCTGTTAAGGGCCTGCAAAAGGCTGAAGAGGCAAACCACTCAGACACTAAAGTAGCCGGCCCCGGTGTACAGGCGGGAACAACGGCATCAAACGTAAGTGTTGAGCAGGTGTCTGAAACGGCAAAAAGTACTATCGGCGCATCACTTGCCGCCCCGATCACTGATTTGGAAGGTAAGCTGAAAGCAGCAGGCGGCAACGAAAAAATCGCTATTGAAAAGCAGTTGGCTACCAAATGGGATGATGTAAACCAGCCGGGGCCTGCTGCTTTTTATTATAAAGCTGTTGCCGAAACTGAAAAAACTGCCGACGCATGGATAGCGGCCGGCAATCATTTTAACGATGCCTACAAGCTTACGCAGGATACGCTGGTTCAGCCAACATATTTAACCAACGCCGTACAAAGCTTTGAGCAGGCCCGCCAGCTTGCACCCGATAACCTGGATGCAAAAACCGGTTTGGGTATTGCTTATGTAAATGGCGGCGCACCAAGCCCTATGGCTGGTATAAGCCTGTTGCTTGAGGTAGTTAAACAAGATCCAACCAACCGCAGCGCAAACCTGAACCTGGGTGTTTTCTCCATGAAATCAGGCCAGTTTGAAAAAGCGGTTGAACGGTTTAAAACCGTTATTGCACAAAAGCCCGAAGTTGAGCCATATTTTTATCTGGCCGAAAGCTACAAACAGCTTGGCCGTAAAAAAGAGGCTATTGAGGCTTACAACAAGTGTAAAACAATGATGCCTGATCCGGCCTTTGGACAGCGCATTGATGAGTACATAAAGGAATTAAATTAATTAATCATTTTAAAAACATTAAAATTATGCCAAGCGGTAAAAAACGTAAAAGACACAAAATGGCCACCCACAAACGTAAAAAGCGTTTAAGAAAAAATAGACATAAAAAGAAATAAGCTGTTTTAACAGTTTATAGCCCGCCATTGTGCGGGCTGTTTTTGTGTGTTGTTTTTACCTTCTTATTAATCCCGCGGTTAAACTTTAGCCGCATTAAAAATGGAGTAGCAATTGATAAAGGAATTAATTATCGATTCATCCCCCAGCGGAGCTACCATTGCATTATTACAGGATAAACAACTCGTAGAACTTCACAAAGAACAAACCACCAATAATTACACGGTGGGCGACATCTACCTTGGCAAAATTAAAAAGATAATGCCCGGGCTAAATGCCGCGTTTGTTGATGTTGGATATGAGAAGGATGCCTTTTTGCATTACCTTGATTTGGGGCCGCAGGTACAAAGCCTGTTAAAGCTAACCAAGCAGGTACGTAGCGGGGGATATCAGTCTAAGCTGTTAGATCAACTAAAGCTTGAGGCTGACATTAATAAAGGTGGTAAGATATCTGAGGTTTTAACAAAAGGGCAGTTGCTGCCGGTACAAATAGCTAAGGAGCCAATTTCAACAAAAGGCCCAAGGTTAAGTGCCGACCTGTCAATTGCCGGGCGTTATGTGGTGCTGGTTCCTTTTTCGGAGGTAATATCTATCTCTAAAAAAATCAAGAGCAATACCGAGCGCCAGCGTTTACGCAAAATTGTTGAAAGCATTAAACCTAAGCACTTTGGCGTAATTATACGCACAGTGTCTGAGGGTAAGGGTGTAACAGAAATGCAAAAGGACCTGCTTGACCTTATAGCCAAGTGGGAAACGCTGATAACCAAACTTCCGTCGGTTGAGCCGTCCAAAAAAATACTGGGCGAGATCGATCGTACCTCAACAATTTTGAGGGATATACTTAATGCTGATTTTCAGAGCATTTATGTGAATGATAACAGTATGTACGAAGAAGTAAAATCGTACATACATGAAATATCTCCCGACCAGGAGAGCATCGTTCGCCTGCACAAACATCGCGACCCGATTTTTGAGCACTATGGCATCGAAAAACAGATTAAGGGAGCCTTTGGAAAAACAGTGAACCTTGCCGGAGGCGCTTACCTGGTAATTGAGCATACCGAGGCGCTGCACGTTATTGACGTGAACAGCGGCAACCGTACTGCCAATAAAGAGAACCAGGAGGAAAACGCCTTACAGGTTAACAAAGAGGCCGCGCGCGAAATAGCCAGGCAACTGCGCCTGCGTGATATGGGTGGTATTGTGGTGATCGATTTTATTGATATGCACAAACCGCTTAACCGCAAGGAGCTGTTTGATTACCTGCGCGGAGAGATGGCGCATGACAGGGCTAAACATACCATACTGCCGCCGAGCAAGTTTGGTTTGGTGCAGATAACACGCCAGCGTGTACGCCCCGAAATGAACATTGTTACCAGCGAGGTATGCCCAACCTGCCACGGCACAGGGGCAATACGCCCAACCATTTTGCTGCTGGATGATATTGAAAACAACTTCAATTACATCCTGATGGAGCAGAATGAGAAAAATATTACGCTTTGCGTGCACCCTTACATTGAAGCCTATATTAAAAAAGGCCTCTATACACGCCAGATGAAATGGTACTTTAAGTACAAACAATGGATAAAAGTTAAAAGCAATCCGGCGTATCAGATCACCGAGTTCCGCTTTTTCTCATCAAAGGATGAGGAAATTAAATTATAACTGCACGAACATGCAGGTTGTAAAATGCAGATGTTTGAAAAAGCATCTGCATTTTTTGTTTCGGCAAACAGCAAATTGCCAATTATTTTAGCATTTCGTCTCGCTATCTCAAAACAAATCCGCACATTTGCATATCTGTAATTTGCACATCTAAATATAAATGGCTAAAACCAAGATCGCTTACTTTTGCCAGAGCTGTGGCTACGAGTCACCTAAATGGTTGGGTAAATGCCCCTCATGCGGGCAATGGAATACCTTTGCCGAGGAGATACTGGAAAAAAACAATGCTTCGGTGCCCGACTGGAAAGCAAATACCTCAACCAGCTTGCAACGTGCCAATAAGCCGGTGCCGGTATCAGAGATAACATTTAGCGAAGAACATCGCCTGTTAACGCCTGACGCGGAATTCAACCGGGTATTGGGCGGCGGTATCGTAGCCGGATCGCTGGTACTGATTGGCGGTGAACCAGGCATAGGTAAATCAACCCTGATGCTGCAGCTTGCATTGAATATGCCTAACCTGAAAGTGCTTTATGTATCGGGCGAGGAAAGCGACAGACAGATAAAAATGCGGGCTGAAAGGTTAGCGGCCCCCCAGCCCCCTGAAGGGGGAGCTTTTGATTCAGCATCACCATCTAATGTTCCCCCTTTAGGGGGTAAGGGGGCTTACATCCTAACCGAAACATCAACCCAAAACATATTTAAGCAAATAGAGCAACTGGAACCAGATCTGGTGGTGATTGATTCGATACAAACCTTGCACTCGGCGCATATTGAATCAACTCCAGGCAGTGTATCACAAGTGCGTGAATGTACGGCCGAACTGCTGCGTTTTGCTAAGGAAACTTCTACTCCGGTTTTCCTGATCGGCCATATAACAAAAGACGGCATGATAGCCGGCCCTAAAATATTGGAGCACATGGTTGATACCGTTTTACAGTTTGAAGGCGACAGGCACCATGTTTACCGTATTTTACGTGCTGTTAAAAACCGTTTTGGCTCCGCATCAGAGTTGGGGATTTATGAAATGTTGGGTGAGGGTTTGCGTGAAGTCTCAAATCCGTCGGAGATATTGTTATCTCAGCGTGATGAACCACTGAGCGGCGTAACCATATCGGCTACATTAGAGGGTATGCGGCCTATGCTGATAGAAACGCAGGCATTGGTGAGCACATCTCCTTATGGCACGCCTCAGCGTACCGCTACAGGCTTTGATACCAAACGAATGAATATGCTGCTGGCCGTGCTCGAAAAGCGCTGTGGCTTCAGATTAGGTGCCAAGGACGTGTTCCTGAACATTACCGGCGGCATACGTGTGGAAGATCCGGCTATTGACCTTGGTCTCGCCGCGGCCATCATCTCCTCGCACGAGGATATGCCTATCGCTACCAAGGTATGTTTCGCGGGAGAGATAGGCCTGTCAGGAGAGATCAGAGCAGTTAACCGTGTGGAGCAGCGCATTGCCGAAGCGCAAAAACTCGGTTTCGAGCAGATATTCATATCAAAATACAACCTGCCTAAAGCAGGCGATAAAAAGCGTATCGACTTTTCGAAATATACCATTGATGTAAAAACCGTAGGTAACATTGAAGAAGTTTTCTCACTTTTATTCGGTTAAGCTATCAGGCTTTTTACAAGATCGGCAAACAAAAACGCGTTGATGAATATTAAATGCTCATTTACATTTAATATGAAACGCTTATTTTCAATTGCTACCGGCTTTATGCTGTTTGCCTGCACCTTGCAGACATTGGCACAGGCACCTAAAACACCTGCTGGTAAAACCTTATACAATACCATCATCGGGTTAGATAAACAGGTATTTGATGCCTATAATAAATGCGACCTGGATAAATTTGAAGACTACTTTACCAGCAATGTCGAGTTTTTTCATGACCGCACGGGTTATACCTCATCCCGGCACGATCTGATGAAATCCATGCGCTCTTTATGCGAAAACGGTGGCCTTGAACGCGTATTGGTTAGCGCCCAGGTTTATACTTTAGATTTTTACGGCGCGCTTGAAACCGGCGTAAATAAATTTTATAAAACAACCAATGGCAAGCGTAAACTGGTGAATACTTCACGCTTTATACATGTTTGGAAGCAAGATGATGATGGTTGGAAAATATCAAGGGTGATAAGCTACGATCACAAAGCCCAATAAAACCATACATGCCGCAGGTTGTTATTATTGGCATGAAAGCTTGGCAAATATTATTCACTATACTTTTTTTATCGGTATCATCCGCAACTTTTGCCCAAAAGGTGGCCTTACCGCATGGCATGGTTTTCGGCAGCAAGGCTGACACGGCAAATGCGGTTGATGCCAATAACCTGCGCCGCTATATGGGCGAGAAAAAACGAATCACCACAATTATTAAAGGCACAGTAGAACGTGTTACTGAAGAAAAAGGCGGCTGGTTTGTGCTGCAAACTAAAGGGGGCGAACCTATTTATGCCCACTTCAGAGATTATAACGTTACCCTGCCCAAGCAAATAAAGGGCCGTGTGGTAATAGTTAGCGCCGTTGCCAAACGTGAATTCACGGCAGATGACCACCAGCATTTTGCAGGCGATACCGTAACTTACAGCACCACCTCAAAAATGAGCAAGGCCATTACCCTTGAAGTAAAGGGGCTGATGATCTATAAATAACCGGATCAGTTAAAGGAAGCGCCTGATTTTAATACTGAAGCATCAAGATCGAGATCATGCTGAAAAAGCTCACGTATCTTTTGATTAACTTCTTTACGGTTAACAGTTGCTGCATCGCGGCGGCATTTTAAATAGTGTTCGCGTGCTATTTTTTCAGCCAACTGACCAACAGTTTTAACCGCTAATTGCTTACCCCGCTTTATGGCAATGAGTAAACCGGCTGCAAAAGCTACTAATCCGGCCATACCAATGATTAAGTTAAAGTACGCAATCACTAACGATAATGCGAACAGTGCCATAAGTGCAATTACAATGCTTTGTTTTGGCTGCAATACATTTAAACGCAGCCCCATTTCATGCTCCATATCAGCCACAAGCTGCAAACGTTCCTCTTCGGGGAAAACATCTTTAAGGCATGTGTTGGTATTGATGGCGCACCTGTCAATAGTAGTTGAGGCGGTTATGGCGTTGCGCAACATGTAAAAAGCATGCTGGGTGGTGCAGGCATCGTTATGTTCAAGCTTTAATTTGCTATGAACAAGATTACACAAATCACCAATAGTACGAGTATTTTCAAAATCGCCCGGGATAAAGGTTATCCCGAACGATCTTTCTATCTTTTCTATAACGTCGTGAATTTCATCAGGATCGACGTTTTTTAGTTGTATTAACTTATGATCCATTAATTAAAGAACAAGTTCCACAATCAGAGAAAATCAGCTTATTTACTTACTTAAGTACATTGATTTCTCTTTATACAAATGCCTGAAGTATGGGTCCTGCAGGTCAGGGATAAAGCGTATTGCCTCACCGGTCGACTTCATTTCAGGGCCAAGCTCCTTGGCTACTTCAGGGAATTTATCATACGAGAAGACCGGCTCTTTAATAGCATAACCTTTTGGTTTACGTACAATGGTAAAATCCTTCAGCTTGTTTGCGCCAAGCATTACCTTGGCTGCTATGTTGATGTAAGGTACATCATAAGCTTTGGCGATGAATGGCACTGTACGTGAAGCGCGCGGGTTAGCCTCGATCACGTATACCTTTTCATTTTTTATAGCAAATTGTATGTTCAGCAAGCCACGAACGTTTAGCGCGGTTGCTATCTTTTTAGTATACGTTTCCATCTGTTCGATCACATTGTCTGACAGATCAAACGGTGGCAATACCGCATATGAGTCGCCTGAGTGTATACCGGCAGGCTCAATGTGCTCCATTAAACCAATAATGTGTACCTCATCGCCATCGCTTATTGAATCTGATTCAGCTTCTGACGCGCGATCAAGGAAGTGGTCGATCAGCACACGGTTGCCGGGCAGATTTTTCAGCAGGCTTACTACCGCTTTTTCAAGGTCTTCATCATTTATCACGATGCTCATGCCCTGGCCGCCTAAAACATAGCTTGGGCGAACAAGTACCGGGTAACCTACCTCGTGCGCAACCTCAAGGGCTTCTTCAGCACTCTCGGCAACACCGTATTTAGGGTATGGAATATCAAGGTCTTTCAGCAGGTCAGAAAAACGGCCGCGATCCTCAGCTATATCCATATCAGGGAATGATGTGCCAATAATGCGAATGCCGTGCTCATGCAGCTTCTCGGCCATTTTAAGAGCGGTTTGGCCACCCAGTTGTACCACTACACCGTAAGGCTGCTCCAGGTCAATGATCTCGCGAACATGCTCCCAGAAAACCGGTTCAAAGTACAGCTTATCGGCCATGTTAAAGTCGGTTGATACGGTTTCAGGGTTACAGTTAACCATGATGGCCTCAAAACCGGCTTCTTTGGCTGCAAGCAGGCCATGCACACAGCTATAATCAAACTCAATGCCCTGGCCAATACGGTTAGGGCCCGAGCCTAATACAATGATCTTTTTCTTGTCAGATACTACCGATTCGTTCTCGCCCTCATAGGTTGAGTAGTAGTAAGGTGTTTGTGCCGGGAACTCCGCGGCGCAGGTATCTACCATTTTATATACGCGGCGTATGCCTAATTGCTTGCGGCGTTGGTAAACATCCTCTTCGGTGGTATTGGTAAGTACGTAAGCGATCTGCGCGTCCGAAAAACCTTTTTGTTTCAGTGTGAAGAAGAAATCTTCAGGAATATTGTTCAGTGAATAACGGCGAAGCTCGTTCTCCATGTTAACCACTTCCTGTATCTGGTTCAAAAACCAGCGGTCAATTTTGGTAGCCTTGCGTACCGATTCAATTGGCACACCCAGGCTCAGGGCATCGTATATATGGAACAGCCTGTCCCAGCTTGGGTGCTCAAGGCTGTGCATAATCTCATCAAGGTTGCGGCTTTGGCGACCATCGGCACCTAAACCGGCACGACCAATCTCCAAACTCTGGCAAGCTTTCTGCAAAGCTTCAATAAAGGTACGGCCAATGCCCATTACCTCACCTACCGATTTCATTTGCAGGCCAAGCTCACGGTTAGCGCCTTTGAATTTATCAAAGTTCCAGCGAGGGATTTTTACGATCACATAATCCAACGTTGGCTCAAAGTAAGCCGATGTGGTTTTAGTGATCTGGTTTTCTATCTCGTCGAGGTTATAACCTATGGCCAGCTTAGCGGCTATTTTAGCGATAGGGTAACCTGTTGCTTTTGATGCCAGTGCTGATGAACGTGATACACGCGGGTTAATCTCGATAGCGATGATCTCCTCATTGGCCGGGTTTACCGAAAACTGTACGTTACAACCTCCGGCAAAATTACCGATGGCGCGCATCATCCTGATGGCCTGATTACGCATATCCTGGTAGCAGCGGTCGCTCAGCGTCATCGCAGGTGCCACGGTGATCGAGTCGCCGGTGTGGATGCCCATCGGGTCAAAGTTCTCGATTGAACAGATGATTATCACGTTGTCGCGGCTATCGCGCAGCAACTCAAGCTCGTATTCTTTCCAGCCTAAAACAGCCTGCTCAACCAATACCTCGTGTGTTGGTGATGCCTGCAGGCCACGGCTAAGGGCGGCGTCAAATTCTTCTTTTTTATGCACAAAGCCTGCGCCTTTACCACCCAGGGTATAGCTTGGGCGTATTACCAGCGGGAAACCAATTTCCTGCGCGGCTTCTTTACCTTCTAAAAATGAGTTGGCAATTTTTGAGGTAGCTACGCCCACACCAATATCAACCATTAACTGGCGGAAGGCTTCGCGGTTCTCGGTTTTTTCAATAGCGGCTATATCAACACCGATAATTTTAACACCGTATTTTTCCCAAATGCCTTGCTCGTCGGCATTAATACAAAGGTTTAGCGCGGTTTGGCCGCCCATTGTAGGTAATACGGCATCAATTTGCTGCTCCTGTAAAATTTGTTCAATGCTTTCTGTGGTTAGCGGTAACAGGTATACATTGTCAGCAATAACCTTATCCGTCATGATAGTGGCGGGGTTGCTGTTAATGATAGTTACCGAGATGCCTTCCTCTTTTAAAGAAAGTGCAGCTTGTGAGCCTGAGTAATCAAACTCGCAGGCCTGGCCTATAATAATAGGACCTGAACCAATAATCAATACCGATTTGATGGAAGAATTTTTGGGCATAGGGCTTTTTTAATTCAAAAAGTTAAAGTTATAGCCTTCATCCATTTAAGCTGGATTTACGGACTGTTTCCTATGCGCTGAAAGCGAGGATAAAACCGACTTCAGCGTCGGGGTGCAAAGATAGAACTTATTGCATTAAATTGCGGGGATTTTTGTAAAATTTTAAGGCGCTTGCTTGAGGGCGGTTTTAGCAGAGATTTTAGCTCTGAAACTAATCAATAAGACACCCTGCTGCTAAACCAATCATTAGGCACCTTCGGATCAATTGGCCGGCCTATAAATTTAAGTCTTTCAGGCCCAAAATCTATCGGCACGGTAAGCTTAACTTTGCGATACACTCCCCGCTCTGATGCGGGTTTCCAACCCTGTGCATCAAAAATCAACCGCTCTGCCTCGGCAGACAGGTATTCATCCGGAGATCGCAAAGTTCGTACAGAGTCAACCCTGCCGCTAAGGTCAACTGTAAACTCAACAAATACCCGGCCTTTAGTTTTGTTCTTTTTTGATTTTGCGGAAGATAATAAGTTTTGCTGAAGATATTTTGTAAAAGCCTCATATCCGCCGGCGTATTCGGGCTGTACTAAGTCCTGAGTTGCGTAGGTGTGCTTAATGCCCAGGTTATCATATGAGGTACCTGAAATAAAAAGGCCATCCTCATATTTTTCAGTGTAATTTACGTTCAATGCGGTATCTATACCGTTCCAATCCCCGTGGCGTTTACCATTCTTCACAAGCCCGGCTTCTAATAAGCCATCAAATTGCTCTGTATAAACCTTATATAAACCAAATCCGTCATTTGCTAACACCGTACCGTCAACATCATTACATATTTCAAGTTTATAATTGTTTATAAACTTTAAGTTGTTTCGGTCAGTATACTCTGTTGGCGTAGTAAAATAACGGTAAGTGTATAGTTTGCCGTTCGGGAAATATTCATAAAAATCCCCTGATATTTTGCCGTTGGAAAATTCAATTATATTTTGAATTTTTCCGTTATAATAATATGTCAGGATTTTTCCTTGCGGAATGAAGGCCTTTTCACTTAATGATTTACCAATGAGCTTTTTTTTATTGTCGGTATATAGTTCTGTAATGTTATATAAAACGTCGCCGGAGTCAGGCGCGCTAATTATCCTTATGTAATCCGCACTATCTTTATTATTTACTAATCTGCGATCATTTTTAAGAAACCAAACGTTTTGCGCAAAAGTTACTTTGCCCAACAAAAGCAACAATGCTATGCTGAAAGTAATTTTATTGTGCATGTGATGGTGGTAAAGGCTATCAGTTAGGTTACTTGATCAGCTTATTATCCGTATCAGGGAAAACCAGCACCGGCTCGTAGGCTTTAGCCTCTTCTCGCTCCATGTACGCATAGCTCATGATGATCACAATATCACCCACCTGGGCCAAGCGTGCTGTCGCGCCGTTAAGGCATACCGTACCGGTACCGCGTTCGCCACGTATAACATAGGTTTCAAAGCGTGCGCCGTTGTTGTTGTTCACTATCTGCACTTTCTCGTTGGCAATTATGTTTGCCGCATCCATCAAATCCTCATCAATGGTAATACTGCCCACATAGTTCAGCTCGGCCTGGGTGACCTTTACCCTGTGAATTTTGGATTTTAACACCTCAATTATCATGGCGCAAAGTTAGTAATTTGGTTTGGAGTAAATATTTAATAGTTAGCCCGGCAGTAATTATTTACAATGTATTGATGTTGCGCTAACGCAATATCATATTGTCTATCAGCCGTGTATTGCCAACCTTGGCTGCTACCAGTGCAACAACGCTTTTACTGTTTTGATCGGCAACATGTAAAGTAACACCATCAACTATCTCAAAATAATCAAGCTCAACACCCGGTTCCCTGTTAATAGCGGTTACGGCCTGCTCTTTCAGGGTAAATATATCGGCGGCGCCAAATTCATTTTTTACCTGTTGCAAGGTTCGCGACAGCACAAGCGCATGGCCGCGATCAGCAGGGGTAAGATGCACGTTGCGTGAGCTCATGGCCAGGCCATCGCTTTCGCGCTCAATAGGGCACATTACCAGTTTAACGGGCAGCTTAAGCAACTCAACCATGCGGTTTACTACCATAAACTGCTGATAATCCTTTTGCCCGAAAAATGCCTTATCAGGTTTAACAATATCAAACAACTTAAATACCACCTGGGTAACACCCTGGTAGTGCCCCGGCCTGAACGCGCCCTCAAGCAAATGCTCAAGCTCGCCAATCTCCAAATGCCATTGCTCATTACCGGCATACATTTCGTTAACGGGCGGGTTAAATAAAACATCACATCCGGCCTGTTCAAGCTTTTCTATATCAGCCTCGATAGGGCGCGGGTATTTTTCAAGGTCTTTAGGATCATTGAACTGGGTGGGGTTTACAAAAATACTGCAAACCACTATATCACATTCCTGCCTGGCACGCTCTATCAGCGTAATATGGCCCCGATGCAAAGCACCCATGGTAGGCACAAAGCCAATGGTAGCGCCGGTGCTGCGCTCGGCCTGTAAATACTGACTGAGCTGTTGTTTGGTGGTTAAACTTTTCAATGCGTTAAAGTGCTTAAAAAATCCGGCGAAAATGAGTAATTAATTAAAAATATCCAAACTTATGTTGCGCAATTCATTGATAGTTTATATAATATCCGTATATTTGTACTCTCAAAAATTTTTTTTGACGTGTTAACTTACTAAATACAAATTAATAGAGATGGGTAAATCTAAGCTTTTGTTTATAGCTCATGAAATGTCACCTTTCCTTGAACTCACAAAAATTTCTGAAATAGTACGTAATTTGCCACAGGCGATGCAGGACAAAGGTTACGAGATCCGTATCCTGATGCCACGTTTCGGCAATATCAATGAGCGCAGGAACCGACTACATGAAGTGATCCGTTTATCGGGCATGAACATCATTATTAATGACAACGACAATCCGCTGATCATTAAGGTGGCTTCAATACCTTCAGCACGTATGCAGGTATATTTTCTTGATAACGAAGAGTATTTTCAGCGGAAGCACGTATTTACCGACAAGGATGGCAAGTTTTATGCCGACAACGATGAGCGCATGATCTTCTTTTGCAAGGGCGCGCTTGAAACCGTTAAAAAACTGGGCTGGGCGCCTGATATGATCCACTGCCACGGCTGGATGAGCGCTTTAGTACCTGCTTACCTGAAAACTACTTACAAGGACGATCCAACCTTCAAAAACTCTAAATTGGTATACTCCATTTATGAGAAGGATTTTACAGGCCAGCTTAATGATGATTTTGCACAAAAGGCAGTGATGAACGGCATGACCGATGCACACACCGAAGTGTATAAACCAGCTAACAGCTCAGCGCTTTACGCAGGTGCCATACACTACTCGGACGGAATAGTGCTTGCAGCCGAAAATATTGATGAAGAAGTGTTAAATAGTGTTAAAAACAGCGGGAAACCGGTTTTAGATTATAATTCCACTTCGGATATGGAAAATTATTACAATTTTTACGACGAAATTGCCGATGAGGAATTGGCACAGGTTGTATAAAGTTGGATAAGACATTTTAACATATGAGATTTTTCAAATTAGACTTATTAACCCTGTTGATAAGTCTTTTTATTTTAAACAGTTGCAAAAACCCCGACGGTGTGGGTTTGGATATTGACGAGAACAACCAGATAAGCGGTACGCTTGTAGTTGATACCAACATAACGCTAAATACTGTAGCAGAGGATTCGGTTACCGTGTCAGACCTTGGCCGTTCAACGCTGGCTTATTTTAATGATGCCGAACTTGGCCTTACCGAGTCGGCATTGATTACTGATATTAACTTACCCGGAGGAACAGCTTATACCAAGCCTACCGGTACTGTTACTGTTGACTCGGCTGTATTAGCACTAAAATATTCGCCAACAGGTTTTTATGGTGATTCACTTACTTCTACCTATAAACTGGACGTTTATCAGTTAACAGACAAGCCGCAGGGCGTAACTTATTACAATAGCAAAAAATGGCAGTATGGCAGTACGGTATTGGGCACAAAAACTTTTTTGGCCCGTCCGCATGATACCATCAAAATAACATCAGTTGTTGATGGCGGCCCAGATACAGCTATTAGGGTTGTGCCACAAATAAGGGTGCGGCTGAATAATCCCAGCCTGGTGGGTACCTGGCTAAATTCAACACAAGCCGCCGCATCAAACCTGGCATTTCAAAACCTTGTACGGGGTTTTTATATTAAGATTGACCCGGCGGGAACTACCGGCAATGGCGGTATAATTGCGCTTACAAGCGGCGATTCACTGCACGTTTACACACATGTTGTAGATGGCACAACTACAGATACTTCAGTAGTATCATTACCTATAAGCCGATACATTAACGAAATTAAGCACACTTATAGTGACCAGGTAAAAGCCGCGCTTGCCAACACTACTACAAGCAATCAAACGGCATATTTACAAGGCATGGGTGGCTTACGTGTAAAGGTAAACTTTGATAAACTGACCGAAACGCTGCCAAAGGACATTATTATTAACCGTGCCGAACTGGTTATAGTGCCTAAAGCCGGTACCTTAACACCTTACGCGCCGCTGCCAAAACTTACCATGTATAAATCGGACCTGGCGAAACAGCGCACATATATTGAGGACATGATAAACGGCTCGGCAAACTTTAGCCTGCTGTTTGGCGGATACTACGCTATTCCGGTAAAAAACGAATACCGCTTTTTACTTACCGCTTATCTGCAAAACCTGATAACCGGCAAGGTTAAGGATTATGGCACCTACATAGCTGCCGATAACGAGTCGCTTACCAGTACAAGCTCAGCACCTAACATTGGCGCTACGGCTTACCCAACCGCCCGAACGGTTTTATTAGGCAAGAACTCGCCTTACCGTGTTCAACTCAAGATAATTTATACCAGGATAAAATAATTAAAGCCCGCTTAAAGCGGGCTTTTTTGTTGCAATTAATTTCACTCGGTTGCGTTGTTTGTGTTAAAGCTGATTACATTTGCAGCAATCATCTATAAACAAATAACCTAAAATCAATGTGCGGAATAGTTGGATATATTGGCCATCGTGATGCCTATCCCATCATCATAAAAGGCCTGCATCGCCTGGAGTACCGCGGGTACGACAGCGCCGGTATATCATTATATAACGATGGCTTAAAAGTTTACAAAAAGTCAGGCAAGGTAAGTGCCCTTGAAAATTTTGCCAAAGACCTGCCCGTTGCCGGCACCATAGGTATGGGCCATACCCGCTGGGCCACACACGGCGCGCCAAGCGACCGCAACTCGCACCCGCATGCTTCAAATAACCGCAAGCTTACCATCATCCATAACGGCATTATTGAAAACTATGCCACCATTAAGGAAACCCTGCTTGCCAAAGGCCACGTATTTAAGAGTGATACGGATACCGAGGTACTGATTCATTTAGTAGAGGATATTGCCACCGCTACCGGCATCGACCTGAAAGAGGCGGTACGCATTGCCCTTAATAAGGTAGTTGGCGCTTATGCTATTGTTATAATGAGCGAGGATGACCCTAACCTGCTGATCGCGGCACGCAAGGGCAGCCCTATGGTAATTGGCGTGGGCGAAGGTGAGTATTTTATAGCATCGGATGCGACGCCTATTGTGGAGTACACCAAGAACGTGATCTATCTTAACGATAACGAGATAGCCTATATCACCCGCGAAGAACTACTGATCAAGAACATCGATAACACTATACAAATACCCTATATACAAGAGCTCGACCTAAAGCTGGATATGCTTGAGAAAGGCGGCTACGATCACTTTATGCTTAAAGAGATCTATGAGCAGCCACGATCCATACGTGATTGCCTGCGCGGGCGTATTTACCCGCAGCAGGGCAAGGTACAGCTTGGCGGTATAAAGGAATACGCGGAGAAGCTCAGAAACCTCGACCGTATCATCATCGTAGCTTGTGGTACATCATGGCATGCCGGGTTAGTAGGCGAATATTTGATCGAAGAATACGCCCGCGTGCCGGTTGAAGTTGAATATGCTTCGGAATTCAGATACCGTAATCCAATAATTACTGAAAAAGACCTGGTGATAGCCATATCACAATCCGGCGAAACGGCTGATACTATGGCAGCCCTCGAGCTGGCAAAAGAAAAAGGCGCTACTATATTCGGTGTATGTAATGTGGTAGGCGCGTCCATCCCCCGCATTACTCATGCCGGGGTGTATACCCATGCAGGCCCCGAAATTGGTGTGGCCTCAACCAAAGCCTTTACCTCGCAGGTAACGGTGTTAACGCTCATTGCTTTTTACATTGCCCAGCAACGCGGCACCATAACTCAAAGCAAACTCATAGAATACCTTACAGAGCTTGACGGCATACCGGCACTTGTAGAAAAATCGCTAAAAACCAATGACAGGGTAAAAGAGATAGCCGAAAAATTTAAGGACAGTCGTAATTGCCTCTTCCTGGGCAGAGGCAGCTCATTCCCGGTAGCCTTAGAGGGCGCTTTAAAGCTTAAAGAAATTTCATATATACATGCCGAAGGTTACCCGGCTGCTGAAATGAAACACGGCCCTATCGCGCTTATAGATGCCGAGATGCCGGTAGTTTTCATAGCCACCAAACATTCATCATATGAAAAGGTGATCAGCAACATACAGGAAGTTAAAGCCCGGGGCGGGCGTGTAATTGCTATTGTTACCGAGGGTGATACTGATGTAAAGGAAATGGCCGACTACGTGATTGAAATACCACAAACCGGCGAAGCATTTGTACCGCTGCTGGCTACCATACCACTGCAGTTACTATCGTACCATATTGCGGTAATGCGTGGGTGCAATGTGGATCAGCCACGTAACCTGGCTAAATCGGTAACGGTAGAATAACTGCTGATTTTGAGGATATTAAAAAGGCTCGTAGCTTCAGGCAACGAGCCTTTTTATTTATTAATTTCACCATACAAAATTCAATAGAATAAATCGATGTTTATTATAAATTTGCATCAATAAAATCTATACAATGACCATTACACAGTTAGAATACATAGTAGCCGTTGATACTTACCGCAGCTTTGTTACCGCTGCCGAAAAATGTTTTGTAACCCAGCCCACCCTGAGCATGCAGGTACAAAAGCTGGAAGATACCCTGGGCGTTAAGCTGTTTGACCGCACAAAACAACCTGTTATCCCTACTGAAATAGGTATCGAAGTAATTACACAGGCACGTGTATTATTAGGCGAAAGTGAAAAGATAAAGGAAATTATTAGCGACAGGCAAAAGGAACTTTCGGGCGAGCTGAAGATCGGCATCATACCTACTATATCACCCTATATATTGCCCAAGATAATCACCAGCTTTATTGAAAAATATCCGCAGGTAAAACTGGTGGTGTGGGAGCAAACTACCGAGCAGATCATCCAGCAGTTAAAAATGGGCATGCTTGATTGCGGTATACTATCTACCCCGCTGCATGAGGGTAACCTGATAGAGATACCCGTTTTTTACGAAAACTTTGTGGCCTACGTATCGCGAAACAGCAACCTGTTTAAAAAGAAAAGCATACAGCCCGATGATATTGATGTTGAGGAGATATGGGTGCTTAACGAGGGGCATTGCATGCGCGAGCAGGTATTGAATATTTGCCAGCGCCGTAAAAGCACACGCGGCTTTCAGCATTTTGAATATAATACAGGCAGTGTTGAAACACTTAAACGCATGGTTGACCAAAACAACGGCGCAACCATTTTACCTGAACTTGCCCTTGCCGACCTGACCGAAAAGCAACTGGACAGGGTACGCTACTTTAAATCGCCGGAACCGGCGCGCGAGGTAAGCATTGTTATGCAGCGCAACTTTTTAAAGCGCCGTATGATAGAAGCTCTGAAAAATGAGATCCTCGAGTTTATCCCTAAAAGATTGAAAACCAAGAAAAAGAAAGAGATAATGGATATTTAGTGATTGGTAGTTGGAGGTTGGTGATTGGTAAATAATCAATCATTGTTCTCAAAAACTAATCACTAATCTCTGATTACTAATCTCTGACTACTAATCTCCAATCATCAACCTTTAATCACTATCCAACTATCTCCACCTCAGTAACCGGATGCCCGGTGCAGGTAAGGATCCAGCCTGCGGCTATATCCTCGGGGGTGAGCACATCGTTACGCGCCATTTCAACCTTGCCGCTTTTGCAAATTACCGCACATGCCGAACATACACCTGCCCGGCAACTGTAGGATAGCCTGATACCATTTTGCAGTGCTGCCTGTAGTATGGATTGATTTTCACCGGCAATTATATCAAAGTGTTCGCCATTATACGTAATGCCTATCTTTTGCGGCGGGTAGTTAAGCGCGGCCGGTGTTACAGCAACGGTATCTATTACAAAATTCTCTTTACGAATGCGTTGCGGCTCAATACCCATATATAACAAAGTAAGCCTCAACATACGCATATAAGCAAAGGGCCCGCACAAATAAAAATCGGCATTGGGCAGGCCATTTGGTGTATGCTGCCTAACCAGTTTCTCGGCCGTAATATTGTTAAGGCGATTAGCGTCACTACTTAGCAGGTGTATTACTTTCAACCTTTCGGGATGGCTTTTGGCTAAGCTGTCAAGCTGCCATTTAAATATTATTGATAACTCATCAAGGCTACTATAGATAAGAACTATATTACTATCACCAGGCCGTGCAAGTATATATTTAAGCTGCGAAAACACCGGTGTAATACCACTGCCGGCAGCAAACATGATGATGTCCTTTTTTTCCTCCGCGTGGCTGATCACAAAGCGACCGGCTGGCTCAACCGCGTTTAAAACATCGCCCACCTTTACTTTACTGAACATAAAGCGGGATATTTCACCATTGGGGATACGCTTTATAGTGATTGCAAGCAGTTCCTCCCCGGGTGATGAACTCAGCGAATATGAGCGGCGTATTTCTTCATTATGATGATCAAACACCAGCGTAATGAATTGCCCTGCCTTGTAGCTTACCTTTTGCCCGGATACATTGCTCAGGTAAAAGGTAGAGGTATCGGCTGTTTCGCGTTCTATTTTTTCGACCCGTAATTGCAGCATCAGCCAATAGTTAATACCAACTTACCAAACTGACTTGAATCATCCATTCGCCTGACTGCTTTTTCGGCATCAGCTAATGAGAATACCTCATCAATAACGGGCTCAATTTTATGCTCCTCAATAAATTGCAGCATCTGCTTAAATTCCGCTGGAGAACCCAGGGTAGTACCCAATATGCTGATATGGTTCCAGAATATTTTGCGCCCGTTCAATTCAGGAATACTCCCCGCTGTGCCGCCAAAAAACACGATGCGGCCAGCAGCCTTGCAAATGTCTATCAGCTTTTCAAACCCTTTGCCTAAGGCACTGTCAATTATAACATCAAAACCACCTCCGGATAGCTGCTGCAATTGTTCGGCCCAATCCTGCGCCTTATAATTAACACCTGCCGATGCACCAAGTTGCCTTGCCCGCTCTATTTTCTCGGCCGAGCCGGAGGTAACAAATACCTGGCAACCCGCGGCTACGGCATATTGCAGGGCAAAAGCACCTGTACCACCGCCAACGCCGGTTATCAATACCTTATCTCCTTTTTTTGCCTGGCCTTTGGTAAACAAAGCCCTGTATGTGGTTAAGCCTGCAACAGGTAATGTAGCGGTTTGCTCCCAGTTTAAATGGGCAGGTTTAGCTTGCAGATTAGCTAAGGGCACGGTAATATATTCGGCAAATGTACCCTGATTGGGCGGCAGGCCGATGATGTTAAAATCCTTTGATTGATGCGCTGTGCTATCTCCCCAGCCATGTGCCGGATAGATAACCACCTCCCTGCCTATCCAGCCGCTACCGGCATCGCTGCCTGCTTCAACAACTACACCTGCACCATCAGAGCCGATGACGGAAGGGTAGGCTATCCCAGCGTATTTGCCCTGCGTTATCCACCAGTCGCGGCGGTTTAATGATGCCGCCTTTAGCTGCACTAATACTTCGCCCGGTTGCGGTACGGGTTTATCAATGTCTTTTATGGTTAATGGCTGGTTCAGCCCTTCTAATACAATAGCTTTCATAAAATATAAATAAAGTGAATTTATGCTAATCTGTTTTTTTATAAATAAAAACTTACATTTTTAAGCAATATGATCCGTTCGTCACATATTTAAAGGTGCTCATCACATTTATCAAAATCAAAGTAAGGGCATGTTTAATATTGTGAAGATCAAACTCAAAACCACATGTTAAAATTAATAAACAACCGCCTTAAAGGATTTGTATTGCTGGAGTTCTGGATAGTAACAGGTATCATATTTGTTTCGTTCATAATGTCGGCTATTCATGTATTACATATTTCAGCACTACTGCCCGGCAGCATACCTATAGCCGGAATAAACGGTGAAATACCTGATTTTGCTATTACCTATAATACCATACTCATACCGGTTATATTTAGCTACCTCACCATATTCTCCGTTTACTTACTGCTCTGTTTTTATGTTGCACCCGAATTTGCAAAAGAAGACAACACTAAAGAGCGACCGGTAATATTTGTATTTGTACTTATTTACGCGGCCATATTATTTAACGTTGTTGGCATAACATACTTTGCATTATTATTAGCCATCAAAATATGGATATGCCTATTTAACCGGAATAAGCAAAAACGCGATTACAGCCTTAATCGTGACACGGCCTTTTTAACTGTTTGCTGGTTGTTTATTGCCATCGGCTTTACTTTTTTAACTGCACCGGGTATTTATAAAAGCTACGTACTATTTGCAATGCCTGCAGCAATAGTTACTTATTTATATATGCTATATGATATTTTACCGGCGGCAAAGGAAAAGAAAAGAAAGGGATGGTATCTGTTTAGCCGTGGATCTCTGTGTGCGCTGGCATCGAGTATTATCATTGCCATTATACTTTTTTTGTTTTCGCAACGGCATGATGTATCGCTGATTTTTATAAGTGATAAAATAATGAACTTCGCTATTAATGAGGAGCACATCGCCATTATAAGCATCAGCAGCTTTTTTACACAGCTTATTATCGCGATACCCATTAGCCGAAGCGTTTACAAGCGGCGAAATGCAAAGCGCGACGAGGAAATAACAACCTTAAAAACCGAGTTGGGCCAGTCGGACGCTAATTTGAACTTTCTCAGATCGCAGATAAATCCGCACTTTTTATTCAATGCCTTAAACACCTTATATGGCACCGCCTTGCAGGAAAATGCGGAACGCACCGGCGAAGGCATACAAAAACTTGGGGACATGATGCGCCTTATGCTTCAGGAGAACATGAAGGATAAAATAGCGCTGACTAAGGATATTGATTATCTCAATAACTACATCCTGTTGCAAAAATTACGTACGGCTACATCTGCCAATGTTGTAATTGAGGACGAAATAAATAACGACAGTCCTGATCTGCTTATTGCGCCTATGCTGCTGATACCTTTTGTTGAGAATGCCTTTAAACATGGCATCAGCCTAATTAATCCATCATTTATAAAAATGAAATTGGTGACCAGCGGCAATACCCTTTACTTTGATGTGCATAACAGCATTCACCTTAAAAGCGATAGCGATCCTGAAAAAAGCCAAAGCGGTATCGGGCTCGAAAATGTTAAGCAGCGATTAAATCTGCTTTATAGCAGTAAGCACGAATTAATTATCAGGGAAACCGCGAAAGACTTTTTTATACACCTTACCTTGCAGTTAGAAGAAGCCGTTTAACTTAGGTCCATGATTGCCATTGCCATTGATGATGAACCCATAGCGTTAGATATTGTGCGCGCGCATGCCCAAAAAGTATCTTTTATACAAATGGATGGCTACTTTACAAATGCGTTTGAGGCGCTTAGCCATTTGCAGCACAACAAGGTTGACCTTATATTTTTAGACATTAAGATGCCGGATATAAGTGGGATAGATTTTATGAACAGCCTTGTTAATGCGCCGATGGTTGTGTTTACTACAGCTTATTCAGAACATGCGGTAAAAAGCTTTGAGCTTAACGCGGTTGATTACCTGTTGAAACCCTTTTCGCTTGCCCGCTTTTTAAAGGCCTGCAACAAAGCCCTTGAGTTGTATGAGCTCCGGAATAAACAGCACCCATTAGATGTACCAGAAAGCATTTTTATAAAAGATGGTTACGAGCAGATAAAGGTTGCTATTAATGATATATTATTTTTAGAAGCATCAGGCAATTATATAAAGATACACCTGGGCGATGGCAGCTTATTAAGCACCCGCAATACCATCAATGAAATGATGCTGATGCTGCCCGCTAAAAGTTTTATACGTACACACCGGGCTTACGTGGTTGCCCGTAATAAGATCAGCAAATTTGATCGTTACCAGGTATATATCAATAAGCATATTGTGCCTATAGGGGCTACGTATTCACAATGCTTAAATGAGTTTTAAGGTAAAACGGGCAGGGTGTTAAACATCCTGCCCGTTATATACTATTTATCAGCAGTTACCGGCAATGGCTGCACAAGGCTGCGCAGCAAGTGCCGCACCTCATGGTGGTTACGCAGGTAAAACCGCGCTGCAGATATATTGCTGCCTACCTTTACAGTAAGTGAATTATCGGGCAGGGCCTTAAATATATCCTCGTCGGTATGGTCATCGCCAAGGGCCATAATAAAATCGTACTCCTTATTATGCAGCATGGCCGATGTAGCCTTGCCTTTATTGATCTCGATATTCTTTATCTCAACCACCTTGTTGCCCGGAAGCAGTTGCAGGCCTCGATCATTTATCAGGTAACGCAGGTTGTTCATCAACTCATTGGTACGCAGTTCGCCCAGGCCTTTTTCAACCTTGCGGTAATGCCACACCAGCGAGTAATTTTTTTCCTCGATGAATGCGCCCGGCGTACGGTCAACATACATTTCCAGCAGCGGGTAAACGTCCTGCTTCCATTGGTCGTTAAGGCCGGGTATGCTCTCCCATTCGCCGTTCTTTTTTTGCCAGGCCCCATGTTCGGCTACCAGTGTAAGCCGGGTGTTACCAAACCATTCCTCAAGGCAATTATGATCGCGCCCGCTAACCAACACTATCTGATTGGTTGGATCACTGCTTAAATCATCAAGCAGGGCATACAATTCCTCGTCAGGCTTTGCGGCGTTTATGTCTGATTTAAAGCCGACCAGGGTGCCATCATAATCTAAAAAGATAATGCGGTTTTGTGTTTTGTTGTAGATTTTTTTTATGGCTTGCTCGGTAACATCAGTAATGTGGCGCGAGCGCATGGATTGCTGCATTTGCTTCACCTCCTTAATGCGTTCCATAAATATGCGTACCCAGTGTTTTATGTTGAATTTTGATACCACCTGGCGCATTAATTTCATGCGGCGGCGCTGTTCAAAAACAGGCATGCTCAGTGCTTTCACCATAGCCTTGGCCATCATGTTAATGTCACTCGGGTTAACAATAATAGCGTCTATCAGCTCTTTTGATGCACCGGCCATTTCGCTTAATATCAACACGCCGGTTTCCTGTGTGCGGCTGGCCACATATTCCTTGCTCACCAGGTTCATACCATCGCGCATGGGCGTAACCAGGCAAATATCGGCGGCATGATACAGCGCCGACAGTGTGTCGATAGGGAAGGCGCGGTAAAAATAGTTTACCGGGCTCCAGTCAATGGTTCGGTGGCGGGCATTGATATCGCCTACTTTACGGTCAATATTCTCTTTAAGCTCCTTATACTGCGGTACACTATCGCGCGATGGTACCACGATCATATGCAGCACCACTTTTTCGCGGTATTCGGGGTGGGTTTCAAGCAGCAGCTCAAAAGCTTGTAACCGCTGTAATATTCCCTTGCTGTAATCAAGCCTGTCAATACAAAGTATCAGCTTTTTATCTTTAAAAGTTTCCTTTAAATGCTCTACCTCCTGTATCACCTTGTCCGTTCCGGTTAGTGATGCGTATTTTTCATCATCAATACCCATCGGGAATGATTCTACCACCACCGGCCTGTCATCAACGGTAATAATGTTTGATGATGAGTTGTAAGGCAATAACCGTGTTGCGGCATTAATAAAGTGGCTGGCATCGTCAAAGGTATGAAAGCCTACCAGGTCGGCACCCAGCATGCCTTCAATCAGTTCACTTCGCCATGGTATCAGGCGAAACATCTCGAAAGAAGGGAAGGGTATATGTAGAAAAAAGCCTATGGAGATGTCGGGCATGGCATTGCGCACCAGACCGGGCAACAACAACAACTGATAGTCATGTATCCAGATGGTATCACCGGGTTCGGCTATCTCCAGTACAGCAGCAAGGAACTTTTTATTTACATCGCTATAACAATTCCAACTGCTTTGTTTGTAGTTAGAGTAGGTTGACGCGTAGTAGTGAAATATGGGCCAAAGTATCTCGTTCGAAAAACCTTCATAATATCCGGATATTTCATCGCCGGTTAAAAAAACGGGCACAAGGCTAAAATCAGCCAGGCGTTCTTTAACCTGATGCTGCTTAGCCTCGTCGGCCACTTCAATGCCGGGCCATCCAAGCCACACATTATCGCCCGAGCGGTAAACCGAGCCCAGGCCGGTGGCCAGGCCACCCTCGCTTGTTACAATATTAAAGCTGCCATCCTCCTCGTAAACTTTTACCGGCAGCCTGTTTGAAACAATGATCGTTTTACTCATAAGTAAGTATGTTTTATAGATGCGAAAAGCATAAAATAATGCTTTTAAGCCGCATTTAAAAATATAACTAACAATTAACCCGCTATGCGGTTTATACTACAGTAAAGGAAAAAGTATGAAAGAAGTTTTAGAAAATTGGTCTGATAACATGCCTTCATGGCTCTGGAACATATTGATCACTGTCATATCAGTTATCATCGGCCTTATTATCAAGCTCATCATCAAGGCGATACTTAACTTCTATAAAAATCGTACCGACTACTCACTTTTTCGCAGCATTATAGTTCACACAGGCCGCCCCATGAACCACTTTGTGCCCCTGCTGGTACTAAACCTGATGCTGCCGCTGATGGATATGCAAAAGCGGTTTTATATTCCGTTTAGCCGCTTTATTGAAATCTCTCTTATTATTTCATTTGCCGTGCTGCTGGTTAGCTCAATCAAGGTTTTTGAGGATTATATGTATCACGTGTATGATCTGAACAAGGAAGATAACCTTAAAGAGCGTAAAATACGTACGCAGCTACAGTTTATAAGGCGTATTATGGTAACCTTTATAGTACTTATAGCGGTTGCCGTGGTGTTGCTGAGTTTTGATAATGTACGCAAGATAGGTGCCGGCTTGCTTACAGGTGTGGGTATTGGCGGTATCATTATTGGTTTTGCCGCACAAAAATCACTCGCTAACTTTTTGGCTGGTTTTCAGATAGCCTTTACACAACCTTTGCGAATTGACGATGTGCTGGTGGTAGAGGGTGAATGGGGGCGTGTTGAAGATATTACCCTTACTTACGTTGTGCTGAATATATGGGACCAGAGGCGGTTGATATTGCCTATCAACTATTTTATAGAAAAACCTTTTCAAAACTGGACACGCACAACATCGCAAATTTTAGGCACTGTTTTTCTTTACCTGGATTATAATACCCCGGTTGATGCCATACGTACCGAGTTTGACCGTTTGCTTGACCAAACCAACCTGTGGGATAAGCGGGTGAAAGTGATACAGGTTACCGATGCCAAAGAGCATACCATTGAGATACGCGCGCTGATGAGCGCCCGCAATTCATCGCAGGCATTTGATCTTCGTTGTTACATTCGCGAAAACCTGATCATCTTTTTAAGGGATAATTACCCCCAAAGCCTGCCGCTGCAAAGGGTTGTGCTTGCCCATGATGAAACAGCCACTAAAGAGCCGCAATCAATTACGGGATAAAGGATTTCCATTCATCACCCTCGGCAACTTGTTTTATTGCTTCATTCCGCTTGATGAGCAGCTCGGTCATGTAGCGTTTTAAAACTAATTTGCCAAATAGCCAGCCCACCCAACCCAAGGGCACTTTAAAGGCGAATATATCCTTCATGGTGGTTTGCCCGCCCGGTTCACTAAACCAATGGTGATGTACAAACCATTTAAAGGGGCCTTTTACCATCTCATCTGCAAAATAAAAATGAGGATCGCAGGCAATAATTTTTGATGTGAGCTTTTGCCAGATGCCGAAATGCTTTGCCCGCCAGGTTACGCTTTCACCCATCCCTATTAACCCGCTTGTGCGGCCTGCAACAGCCTGCTCGCCGGTATATTGGGTTGAATACACATGCAAATCAATACTACGCGCCAGATTGAACACCCGCTCAATTGGGGCGCTTATTTGTGTTTGCAGGGTAATGGTGATCAGCGTATCCATATTTTACAAAGCAACATTAAGCCCTGCATTATAGTTACGCAGCGGTGCCGGGTTGTAATAGCGGTTGCCTACGGCATTTAAATCGTTCCCTAAGCTGTATTTTTCATTCAGCAGGTTATCGGCAGCGGCAAAAATCTCCAGACGCGTTTTACCAATATAGTGCTGCCAGCTTACACGGGCCTGCAGCAAATGATATTTGGGCGCATAAACGGTATTGCCATCATTAAGCGGTACACGATCAGTAAAATTATGCTGTACAAATAACGATACCGACCGGGGCAGCAGCAACTGCACATTACTCACCACCACATTGCGCGGTATGCCGGTAAGCTGGTTGCCTGAAAAATCGGCACTGGCAGTACTATAACTCCTGAAACTGTATTTGCTGAAGGTATATGAAGTATTGAACTGAACGCCTTTTACAAAACCTGTACCCTTGCGCAGCAGCCAACTGCTAAAATACAGCTCAGCGCCGGGCTGGTTGGTGCCGCCCGCGTTTACATAATATTCGGTTTCGTTATCTAAACGGCGGGGCACAATGGTGTTTTGCATCCTGAAATAAAAGGCCGATACATCCAGGTAGGTACTTTCATCATTATTACGCAGGCGAAAACCGGTTTCATAATTCCAGCCGGTTTGGGCGTTAAGGGTGGTGTTAACTATGTTATTGCTTGGCCTCACCTCCAAATTTGTTGGCGATGAATACCCTCGGCTTACTGATGCCCGCCAGCTAAAATTGTTGGTTATAAGGTATGACAAGGCCAGCCTTGGCATCAGTTGGGCATCAAAATCGCGTTCGCTAAAATTCGCCTCATTAGCCGGGGCGATATTTTTAAAGCGATATTTAAAATAGTTAAGGCTCACCGCCGCCTCTATATTAAACCGCTCAAATAGCGTAGCGGCGTAGCGGGTAAATATAAAGTGTTGATTGCTGTTTAGCCTGTCGGTTGCCTGCACATCGCCACGGGTACCGCCATTGTTGTCATAGTTGGCAATGGTGGAGTTGGTTTGCTGCCACTCCACACCCAGGTCAAGCTTCCAGTCAAAGTCTGGTTTTTTAACCGAGTTTAGCTCAAAGTACGTGCGCAGACCATACGTATCCTCATTTCTGAACTCATAGTTAGTAATAAACGGATTGGCAAAATCAACATGGTTGCCAAACACGGTTGCCACATTTTTCAATCTGTCATTTATCTGCCAGTTATTTACCAAACCACCAAAATACATTTTTTGCCTGATGCCAATGTGCTGCTGCAAGGCACCGGGCAGTGTTGCGGTTGGCAATCGTGCCGACCGCGGATCGGCTTCCAGTTGTGCCTGGTTAAGGCCGCCGGGTGTTTGATAGTTTAAATCTGAATAAAATGCTATTGCCTTCACCTCGTTACCTGCACCGTATTTAAGCCTGCTGGTAGTGTTAACAAAGTGCCGGTACATGTAGCTGTTTTGCCGGTATCCGCCATAGCTTTGGTAAGCCTGGTTAACCGAAAGGCCGTAATTGCCCCATTGCTGCTGTAAACCCGTATTTTCATGAAACAAGCCATACGAGCCCGCATTTATCCCGGCAGAAACAGTGCCTACTGCTGTTTGTGGCGATGTATTTAAAAGCACCACGCCACCCGTGTTGGCACCAAACAGGCTGCCATCCGGCCCTTTCAGTATTTCCATACTGCGAACACTGTTAAAGTCGAGCGCGTTGAGGTAAGTATTGCCCCCGGCATCGGTAAGCGGTATCTCATCATAATAAACCTTAATGTTGCGCACCCCAAACGGCGATCGCAGCAAACTCCCGCGTACTGATAAGCGATAACTGCCCGGCGAGCGCTCTTCAGCCCTAACGCCCGGCACGGTATTAAGTGCCGGTACAAATGATGCTGACGGCTGCAACTGCAATTGCGCCTGGCTTACCACGCCAACTGATGCGGGAGTACTCAACACAGGCTGCTCGCTCAGGTAGCCTTTTACAGTTACTTGTTTGAGCGTTTTGGCGGTATCGGTATTTTGGGCGCGGGCTATGGTTAACCCAAACGTAAGGGTGGTTATAATTATGAAAACTTGCTTCACGGGTATATGGTGTATGTAAACAAAAATAGCCCTTTACGTGGATAAAGGGCTATTTGCCAGGAATTAAATATTCACTTATTTAGCAGCTACGCGCCATATTTTATTTGCGGAGTCATCACTTACCAGCATCGATCCATCCTTTAATACGGCAACATCAACCGGGCGGCCGTATACTTCGCCTTTATCGGCATCAGCAACAAAACCGGTTAAAAAGTCTTTTAACTCACCGGTTGGCTTGCCGTTGTTAAACGGAGCATAAAGTACTTTGTAACCTACCAGTTTTGAGCTGTTCCATGAGCCATGCTGACCGATGAATGCGCCGCCCCGGTACTGCTGCGGAAATTTATTACCCGTATAAAAGGCCAACCCTAATGATGCGGTATGCGGACCCAGAGCCAGGTCAGGCACCAGGGTTTTTTTGACCAGCTCCGGATTTTTTTGTTTAACTGACGGATCTTCATGCGGGCCAAAGTAGGCATAAGGCCAGCCATAAAAACCACCCTCTTGTACGCCCGTCAGGTAATCGGGTACCAGGCCGTCACCCAGTTTGTCGCGCTCATTAACTACGGTATACAGCTTGCCTGTTGTTGGTTCCCAGTCAGTACCTACCGGGTTGCGTAAACCGGCGGCGTAAATGCGTTCACCTGATCCATCCGGATTTATCTCTAAAATATTGGCACGGCGTATCTCGTTATTTATTCCATGTTCGGCCACGTTACTGCCCGAGCCTACTGATATGAATATCTTTTTACCATCCTTACCCGCTATCAGGTTACGTGTCCAGTGGTTATTGTAGCCACCCGCCGGCAGGTCGAGTATCTTGGTTCCTTTGCCAGTAATTTCGGTTTGGCCGGTTTTATACGGATACCGCCATAAGCCATCAGTATTGGCAACATAAAACCAATTGCCCAATACCAGTATACCGTAAGGCTGATTTAGCTTCCCTAAAAATATGGTACGCAGATCATACTTGCCATCGCCATTGGTATCCCTGAACAAGATAACATCATTAGCGCTTTTGCCCAGGTTTTGTGATTTATCACGACCGCTTACCAAATCCTCAGCTTTCTTTTTGGTGGTGTTTGATTCGGTATTGGCTTCAGATACAAATATGTCGCCATTGGGTGCTACATAAATATTACGCGGGTTGCGCAGGCTATCAGCAAAAAGGCTTACCTCAAAACCCTCGGGGGCAACCGGCATTTTGCCCTTTGGCCAGCCTAACACTTTACTGAATTTGGTGGTTGATTTTGTTGCATACGGCGCAGGCAGATCAACCTGCTGGCTGCTTTTATTGGTTACCGTATCGGCATCATTGTGGTTGGCTTTTTTACCGCCACAGCCTGCGGCAAATATGCCTAATGCCAAAACACAGGCTGAATATTTATTTTTCATAGGTAGATGTATTTTGCAAACGATTATTTAACTACTATGAAAAATATTTGTTTGCACAGTAAACGGTATTGTTACAAACACCGCGGGTGGCATTGTTTTGCATATTGCCCATAATGTATTACCTTGATCTGCAATAAAAACCAATATAATTATCTGTTTTAATGCGCCGTTTGCTTCAGGGGTTTATGTATTACTGTTTGCTGATGCTGGTTGCCGGGCATACATCAGCGCAAACCTGTACAGGCAGCTTTGGCGACCCGGTTGTGTCCGAAAGTTTTGATAACCCCGGGCCATTACCTAACGGGCAAGCACAAAACCTTAGATATGTTTCAGGTCAATGCCCTGAAAATGGTGAATACACTATCGTCACATCTTTCCCTAATAGTTGCCACCCTGATACCTGGCACAGTGTATTTACTGACCATACCGGGAACGGCGGCAATATGATGGTTATCAATGCATCGCAGGTTAAAAGCCAGTTTTTTGAGAAGCGGGTAAGCGGCCTTTGCGGTAATACGGTTTACCGGTTTTCAATTTATGTGCTCGACCTGATGCGGAAAGAAAATACAGATCCGGGAGTTATACACCCGGCACTTCGTTTTGTTATAGAAGATGGCAATGGAAACATACTAACGGAGGACACAAAAAACATAGAGCCCACTTACAATGCTGAATTTCAACCCTACGGTATTGATTTCGCTACTACACTTAACACTGATGAAATTGTATTAAAGATTTTTAACGATGCCGATGGCGGCTATGGTAACGACCTGATTATTGATGACATTACCTTTCGCGCGTGCGGACCACAGGTTGATAACAGGCTGGATGGCAGCGAACAGGATTTTACGCCGGAATGCGCAAGCAGCGGCAACCGCAATTTCATGTTTGAAACCACACCACAGCCAGGCTATGTTTATCAGTGGCAAAAAATTATTAACGGCGATTGGCAGGATATTACCGGTGCCACATTAGTAAAATATACCGCCAATGTAGATCTGTCTGTTGGTGCAATACATCAGTACAGGGTAGCCGCAGCCAAGTTGGGCAACATCGCGTCAGAAAACTGCCGCGTGTATTCGTTGCCGCACAGCATTACCATTTATGCAAAACCTGTACTGGCTCCCATAAATAGTGTTACCATTTGCCGCGGCGATAACGCTCAGGTTACGCTTTCAGGTGGGGCTAAATATTTTATAGAAGGGTCTGACGGTTTCCGACTGGAAACAACGAGTTCGCAGTATACTTTTCAACCGGCGGATCTGCACGATGGCACCACAACCTATACGGCTTACACACTATCTGCCGAAAATTGCCGCAGTGATAACATTACATTCAGCATAACAGTTAAACCACCTTTTACAGCTACAGCAACGGCAGATAAATTAACCATATGCCATGGCGAATCTGTACAGATCAGCACAACAACAAATATAGCGGATAGTTACACCTACACCTGGTTGCCTGCGGAAGGGTTAAGCCAAACAGATATTGCCAATCCGGTTGCCACGCCAGCCCGGTCAACCACCTATACCGTTGTAGTAAGTAATGGCGCATGCTCATATACACAATCGGTACCAATAACTATTATTGAGCCACCGGCTGTAACCCTTGTACAAAGGCGTGAAATGTTTGAGGATAACCCGATAAAGCTTGATCCTGTTTATTCAGGTGACATTACAACCTACCGCTGGTCGCCGGAGGAGGGGCTTGATGACCCTACAAAGCCTAATCCGCTTGTATCGCCTGAAAAAGATACAGAATACACCGTAACCCTTACCGGTCCCTGCGGTGTAAAAACGGCAAGCGTGTTTGTTCGGGTATATCAAAAAATAACTATCCCTAACACGTTTACGCCTAATGGCGATGGTATTAATGATGTATGGAATATTGAAGACCTGGTAACCTACCCAGCCAGCGAAACCTCAATATTTAACCGTAACGGGCAGCAGGTGTTTCGCAGCATTGGTTATACCTCCCCATGGGATGGCACATTTAACAGCTCGCAACTGCCTGCCGGTACATATTACTACATTATCGACCTGAAAAACAATACGCCAAAGGTTGCCGGGTACATTACGCTATTGCGGTAATATGTAGTTTTAGTATTATAAAAAAGATCCAAACCCTACATTTGCCTTATGGAAACAATATCCTGGAATGATTTTGAAAAGGTAGAACTACGCGCCGGTACTATTTTGGAGGCCCTTGATTACCCCGAGGCACGCAAACCGGCCTATAAGGTTAGGGTTGATTTTGGCGAATTCGGCATCAAATGGTCAAGCGCGCAAATCACCAAACATTACACAAAGGATGAACTGGTGGGCAGGCAAATAGTGGGGGTTACCAATTTCCCGAAAAAGCAGATCGGCAAGTTCATGTCGGAATTTTTAGTGACAGGCTTTGCTGATGAGAACGGCGATATTGTTTTGGCAGCCATTGAAAGGCCCGTACCCAATGGGCATAAACTGATATAATGATGGAGTTACAGCATTGGATAATAGGGCCGCAACTGATAGGTGTAATATTTATTATTACGGGTTTTATTCAGAAGCGTTTTCCGCCCCGCAAAATAAACGCCTTTTATGGCTACCGCATGCCCAGCGCCATGAAAAGCCAGCAAACCTGGGATGAGGCTAACCGGTATGCCGCCCGGTACATGATGCGCTCAGGGGTTATGCTTACAATAGGCGGGGTTATGATCACCGCTTTTTTAGGGCTATTAAATTTGGATGAAGATACCTATATGATGATAAACGCTATGTTGCTTATACCATCGGCCATAGGGTCCTGCGTTATGCTTGTGGTATCTACCGAAAAACACCTTTCACGCACATTTGATAATAATATATAAATGCGATACATCAGCTTTGAGGGCGAACCAACCATATCTCCCGACGATTTTTTTATGAACGAGGCCCTCAATGAAGCCAAACAGGCACTTGCCGAGGACGAGATACCCATTGGTGCCATTGTGGTGTGCAAAGGCAAAATTATCGGCCGGGGCCATAACCTTACCGAGCGCCTTAATGATGTATCGGCACATGCCGAAATGCAGGCGCTTACCGCCGCGGCCAACTATATGGGCGGTAAATATTTAAAGGATTGTACATTGTATGTTACCCTTGAGCCATGCGTAATGTGCGCAGGTGCATCATACTGGTTCCAGGTAGCGCGCATAGTATTTGGCGCTTATGATCAGCGTATGGGTTTCGGTAGGCTCAACCAAAAAATAACCCACCCAAAAACGGAGATTACCGGCGGTATCCGCGAAAATGAATGCGCCGAACTGGTGAGGAATTTTTTTAAAGGGAAAAGGTCTTGAAGCTGAATTGTATTGAACCTGAGTTTGCAGAATTCAGGAATTATAGAATAATAACAGCATACCGGCTATTTTTAATTCTGACCATTATAAAATTCAGTAAATTCTGATTCAAGTAATATTTTGTAAACTCTTATCCAGACTAACAAATGACATTTATTTTAGAACAATTTAACAGTTGGGAACTTATATTTGCTAACACAACTAAGTTTTAAACTTTAAAATACAAATATCATGGCTTTTACACTACCTGCGTTACCATACGCACCCGAAGCATTAGAACCGCACATTGATAAAGCTACTATGGAAATTCACCATGGCAAGCATCACCAGGCTTATGTTACCAACCTTAACAAAGCTTTGGAAGGCAAACCTGAAGCTGACGGCAGTATTGAGGACATTGTTACCAATATATCAAAATACCCTGCCGCGGTACGCAACAATGGCGGTGGCCACTACAACCACTCCCTGTTCTGGACTTTGTTAGCGCCTAACACTGGCGGTGCGCCAACAGGAGCTTTGGCCGAGGCTATCAACAGCACTTTTGGTTCATTTGATGAATTAAAAACTAAACTTTCTGAAGCTGGTGCCACCCGTTTTGGTTCAGGCTGGGCCTGGTTAATTGTTACTGCCGATAAAAAACTGGCCGTAACTTCAACCCCTAACCAGGATAACCCATTAATGGATATTGCCGAAGTAAAAGGTACACCTGTATTAGGTATTGATGTTTGGGAACACGCGTATTACCTGAAATACCAAAACCGTCGCCCTGATTATTTAGCGGCTATATGGAACGTGATTAACTGGGAAAAAGTAGCTGAGCTTTATACCAAAGCTATTGCTTAAATTTATTGTAAAATGTACAAGCCCCTTAACAGGGGCTTTTTTTTTGAAAAATATGTTGCCGATATGATAATTATTCATTTACTTTGAAAATAAAAGTACTTTCCAGTGAAAGAAAAGGAATTGCACGATGAACTAACCTCCATACGGAGTTTGATGGAGCGCTCATCAAAATTTATATCGCTAAGCGGCCTGTCGGGTATAATGGCGGGGGTGTATGCTTTGATAGGAGCATACTTTGCCTATCAGATAGTTTATACAGATACAGGCTTATTTTACACCCGGGATTATGTTATAGCTAATATCGATAACAATCAGGGGGTGTTATATACGCTTATGCTTATTGCAGCCGCTGTTTTAATATCATCTCTTACCACAGGAGCTATTTTAACCAAGCGTAAAGCCAAGCGCAAAGGCCAGCAAGCATGGGGCAAAACCAGCCGTAGCCTACTGGTTCACTTAGCTATACCTTTAGTTACTGGCGGCATACTATGTGTAATATTTATAACACGCGGATATTTGGGTATTGTAGCCCCTGCAACACTAATTTTTTATGGCCTGGCCTTAGTTAGCGCAAGTAATTATACTTTTGGCGATGTTAAATACCTGGGTATGCTGGAGATTGCCCTGGGTTTAATTGCCGCCCTGATGCCGGGTTACGGTTTATTGTTTTGGGCGGTAGGTTTTGGGGTGCTGCATATTATTTACGGCAGCATAATGTATTTTAAGTATGACGGGTAATAATCCTTTCGAAAAACTTGACAAGGCTTTTGAGAACCGCGTAAGGCTACAGATTATGAGCGTATTGATGGCTAACGAACGTTATGACTTCAACTCGCTTAAAGAGCTGCTGGGCATTACGGACGGTAACCTGGCATCGCACCTTAAAGCTTTAGAGAAAGATGAGTACATATTAGTAAACAAAACCTTTGTTGGCCGTAAACCCAATACCAATTATGAAGCTACAAAAAAAGGTAAACAGGCTTTTGAACAGCATTTAAACGCGCTTGAGCAATTAATTAAGCTGCAAAAGGGAATATAAATTTTTTTATCTATTTACTTTGAAATAAAAAGTACTTTTAATATACAATATCATGAACCCAGACAATCAATCACCAATTACCATGTGGCAACGATTTTCAAGCACCATTAAGGCCGTCATAATAGGCGCACTTATTTTAGTGTTGCTCATTCCGTCACTATTGGTACAAGATCTTATTAACGAACGCCAAAACCGCAACAATGAGGTATTAGACGAAATATCAAGCCAGTGGTCGGGCAGCCAGTTAATCAACGGACCTGTTTTAGTAATACCTTATCGATCTTACGAAAAGTATGTGGATACCTCAAAACAGGTGAACGTACGCGAAACAATTGGTAAGCTATACATCCTGCCTGAAAATTTGAACTATAAGGCTGACACAAAATCCCGAAAACTGCACCGCGGTATATTTTATGCCGCAGTGTATGATGCTGATGTATATGTTAGCGGTGATTTTGGTAAAATAGATCTCACCGGAATGCAGATTGCATCCACACAGCTTTTACCAGAACGTGCTTACTTATTATTTGGCCTTAGTGATACTAAAGGTTTGAAAGCTTTACCCAACATTAGCTTGAATGGCAACACTACAATAGCCAAACCTGCCTTTAACGACACTTTGTTTGAGAACAACATGCAGGCCGGTATTAATGCGACTGAGCTTTTACAAAAACCGGGCAAGTTTAATTACACCCTGCAAATAAAGGGCAGTAATGAGCTTCGTTTTCTACCATTGGGCAAATCAACTACAGCTCAAATAACCGGTAACTGGAGCTCGCCATCATTTGATGGCTTCGTAGTTCCGGATCAGCGTAAGGTTGATACCAGTGGATTTACCAGCAAATGGCATACGCTAAACCTGGGGCAAACCTTTCCGCAGCAATGGGTGAATACTGATAATTTGTTCGCTAACGAGCAAAAAGTAAACGAGGCTGCTTTTGGTGTAAAGCTGCTTATCCCGGTTGATGATTATCAAAAAACCATGCGCAGCAGCAAGTATGCTATACTCATTATCTTGTTAACATTTGTAGCATTATTTCTTACCGAAATTATTACCCGCACGCCTATCCACACCTTTAACTATCTGCTGGTGGGTGCGGCTATGGTGGTGTTTTACATATTACTGCTATCATTTGCCGAGCAAGTGGGCTTTAATATTTCGTACGCTATAGCGGCAGCGGCAACCGTCGGGCTAATCTCTTGGTTTATTGCATCATTGCTAAAAAACAGAAAGGTAGCCGGTTTACTCACCTTTATACTCAGTGTATTTTATTTATTCGTTTTTGTGATCATTCAGCTCGAGGATCTGGCCTTGCTGGTAGGTAGCGTTACGCTCTTCATCATCATCGCTGTACTCATGTACTTCTCGCGTAAAATAAACTGGGATAACCAGTAATCATATTTCAACCTAACCTTATCACCCGCCCGGCGGCAAATGGTCGCCGGGCTTTACAAACCGAACCATTCATCCTTATAAAACATTAACATGCACACAAGTAATTACTGGGTCGCGCATTTCAGGGCTAATGCCGGCCAGCACCGCATCAATTGGGAACAATCGCCATTAATAAGTATTGACGAGATCAGTCGCATACTACCTTCGTTACAGGCCTGGCAACTTGGCGAAACATCCGAAGGTAAGCAACTCATTGCCGCCGCTACCCGCTATGCGGCCAAAACCAAAGATCCGGCTTACCTGGAAGCCATAAAGCTTTTTATCAAAGAGGAACAAAAGCATGGCAACAACCTGGGTAAATATCTTGATGTACTCGATCTGCCACGAATTAAACGTAACTGGGGCGATTCGCTTTTCCGTTTTGCAAGGCACCTCAATACCAGCATGGAGATGTGGACCCTGGCCGTTATTACGGTTGAAAGTACCGCGCAGGTATTTTACCAGGCACTAAAGAATGCCACCAACTGCCCGCTGCTGAAAGAAATATGCACCGATATACTGATTGACGAAGCCTACCACATCACCTTTCAAACCGAGCGCATGGATATGATATTTGCCAACAAATCATCCTTTTCAAAAGCATGGCGTGGTATGGCTTACAAAATATTTTATTACGCCACCATCCTCACGGTTTGGATGGCACACCGCAGGTTATTTAACGCGGGCGGCGTAGGCTTTATGGCTTACTTTAAAAAAATGCGGTACAAGTACGCCAAAACCATCAAGAGCATTACTCATCCATCAGGCTTTATACAATTCGCTTAACATCATCATGTATTACAGTTTAAAATATACCTCGCAAGTTTGGTTAACCGGGGCGCTGCTCTCACCAATATTTATATTATTATTTAACATCATGCCTTCAGAAGGTGCATCCGATTTTGTATTTGTTTACCTGATGGGAGCCCTCGCCGGGCTGTTATGGTCAATTCCAAGCTTCCTGGTTTTACTGGTTTGCACTGCCATCCTCTCTCATTACAAAATACGCAGCGTAGTTGCAAAATCGTGGCTTACAATTGCCGGCATTGCATTAACATGCCTTCCATTTTATATTATTGAACCTAACAAACCCATAGTTGAGGATGAATTGTTCAGCAGTATCATTTTAATTTATGCGGCTGTAATTTCAGCATCTATCTGGCTGTTTCGCTTCACTATTAGTGGCAGTTTATATATTCAAACCGTGCCCGAGTGTGATTTGTAGCTCATTTTAAATAATTGGCTTAACTTTGCAGCCTGATGAGCAGAGGTGCAAAAAAAAGTAAGTTCTTCGAGAACGTAGCTATAATTGATATTGCCGAGGAAGGCAAAGGCGTAGGCAAGGCCGATGATTTTGTGTTGTTTGTTGATAAGGCCATCCCCGGCGATGTGGCCGACGTGACGGTTTTTAAAAGCAAAAAGAATTTTGGCGAAGGCCGTTTAACTGAACTTAAAAAGGCATCGGAACACCGTGTAAAGGCCTTTTGTGAGCACTTTGGCACCTGCGGCGGCTGCAAATGGCAACACATGACGTATGATGCACAGCTTACCTTTAAGCAAAAATCAGTATCCGATGCCATTAACCGCCTGGCTAAGTTAGATGCCAGCGGCATTATGCCCATTGTAGCCTCACCGGCTGATAAATATTATCGTAACAAGCTGGAGTTCACGTTTTCCAATAAACGCTGGCTGTATGATGGCGAGAACCGCGACGATCAGCAGTTGGATATGAACGCTCTGGGTTTCCATATCCCCGGCAGGTTTGATAAGATACTGGATGTGGAACATTGCTACCTGCAGGCCGAACCCTCAAACGCGTTGCGTAATAGCATTCGCGATTTTGTGAAGCAGCACGGCTACTCGTTCTACGATCTGAAACAGCATACCGGCGCATTGCGTAACCTCATCATCCGCACCTCATCAACAGGCGAGGTTATGGTGGTAATGGTGTTTGCCTATGCTACCGATGATGAAGTACAAAAACTGATGGGTTTTATTGAGGCTGAATTCCCGCAGATCACCTCATTACTGTATATCATCAACCATAAAAAAAACGATACTATTTTTGATCAGGACGTTGTCGCCTTTAAAGGCCCTGAATATATTTACGAAGAGATGCCATCGCCAAACGGGGTAATTAAATTCCGCATCGGGCCAAAATCATTCTACCAAACCAACTCCATACAGGCCTTAAAACTGTACGAGATAACCCGTGACTTTGCCGGATTTAAGGGCGATGAACTGGTGTATGACCTTTACACCGGCGCAGGTACCATTGCCAACTTTGTGGCAGGCCATGTGCGCGAAGTGGTGGGGGTAGAATACGTACCATCGGCTATTGAGGATGCCAAAATCAACTCACAGATCAACAACATCAGCAACACCAAGTTTTACGCGGGCGACATGAAGGATGTGCTTTCGGCTGAATTTGTGGCAGAGCATGGTAAACCGGAAGTAATAATAACCGATCCGCCGCGCGCGGGCATGCACCCGGATGTAGTGGCCCGCCTGATGGACATTGAAGCGCCAAAAATTGTTTATGTAAGCTGCAACGCCGCCACCCAGGCCCGCGATCTGGTGGTACTCAAAGAAAAATATGACCTGGTAAAAATTCAACCGGTTGATATGTTCCCGCACACCCAGCACGTGGAGAATGTGGTGTTATTGAGATTGAGAGATTAGTAGTTAGTGATTAGAGAACATAGGTTAGTAATCAGTAATTAAAATCCAAACCTTAGAATTTAGTATTTAGATTTTATAATTTCAGAAGATACATGAACCCCGAAGAATTGTTAAACGAGGGCGGTGGTGAAAAAAAGAAAAAGAGCCCGCTGTTAAGCCTTGAGGTTGATCTTAAATTCTTTAGCGAATCAATACGTGAGATAGCCGTTGAAATTATGGTTGAAGGCCTTTCGGCATACCCTATTTTTATTGCCCACCAGCACGATGTAAAGCTTGGTGAGGTGATTCTTGACCGCAATGAGCTTAACTCGGAGTGGACCATTAACGCCTCGACCCTTGAAGAGTTTATTGAAAAAGGCGTAATAAAAAAGGAGCTTAAACAACGCTTTATTGACAGCTATAAAAGCGCGCACGATTTTATGTGCGTTTTTGCCATAGTGCCCGAGGGTGCTAATTTTGTATTCTTTCCGTATGGTAAGGAGTAAACGTATATCTTAGTGCTATAATTCAATAAAAACGCTGCCGCCATGCCCGACAAAAAATTGCTGATATTAAACAGCCAGCAGATACAGCAAAAAATTGACAGAATTGCCTACCAGATACTGGAAGATAATTTTGATGAACAAGAGATCATGATTGCGGGCATACTGCCCCGCGGCAACATTATAGCCCAACGCATAAAGACCATACTGGACGACAAGGCACCGTTTAAAAGCCGCCTGCTTACCATCAACATTGATAAACAAAGCAGTACCCTTAAAGCTACTACTGATTTTGAGGTTGAAGAATGCCGCGATAAGGTGATCATTTTAGTTGATGATGTGCTTAATAGCGGCAAAACATTAGCTTACGGCCTTGGAGTATTTTTAAATGTGCCTTTAAAGAAAATACGTAGCGTAATTTTAATTGATCGCAATCATAAAAGCTTCCCGGTAACTACCGATTTTTCTGGCATTGCCCTTTCAACTGTTATAAAAGAACATGTTGATGTGCAATTAAATGAAACAAATGAGGCTGATGCGGTGTATTTAATATAATCAGTTAACAATTGCGTAAGCCACAATTCCCGCCCGGGGAAATTGCGCCCCATTTATTGGGGTAAAAATTACACGTTAAAACTTCCTTTCCACGAAAATGTACTTAATTATAGGTTGAAATAAGTTCAACGCGCCTTGGCACTACTTTTGGATATGTATTAATACCCTTCTCAGAGGGTTTGTTTTTCATAGGTAGATGTAAGGCCGAAATACTGCGAGAGTGTTATCGGCCTTTTTTATTTTTAACGGGCTACTAAAGCCTGTTTACCAAACCTCAGCAAATCATCAGCCTGTATAAAACCAACGGTATGTGTTACCCTTTTGCCTTTTGAATTGAAGATAATAAGGGTTGGATAACCCTCAAGCGCCCATTGCGATGCAAGCTCCGGCCCCTGGCCTTTTTCCATATCCATTGCCACGTTGATGAAGTTCTTATTATAAAAATCAGCAACTTCCTTATTTTTAAATGTGGTGCGTTTTAGCATTTTACATGGGCCGCACCATACGGCGTAAGCATCTACAAAAATGTACTTATTTTCTTTAGCGGCCTTTTTCAGCGCCTCGTTCCACGAGTTTTCCATAAAGCTGATGCCTGCGCCCTCATCGGCAGTTCTTTTATTTTGCGCACTGGCAGCAAAACTAAAAGTGCAAAGCATCAGCACTATCAGTATGTTATGTTTCATAGTAGTGATCATGGTATCAAAAGTAAGGACAATTACTTTACGCAATTGTCCTTACCATCTAATTTTAAGATAACGATTTTGTTATAATTAACCACGACCCGGGCGACTGCCGCGGCTGCTGCGCTGCTGTTCGCTTTGTTGTTGCCGTTGCTGCTCCTGCTGTTGCCTTTGCTGATCGCGTTGTTGGCGCTGTTGCTCCTGTTGTTGCTGGCGGGCTTGTTCCTGCTGCTGGCGCTGTTGTTCCTGTTGTTGCTGACGGGCCTGATCACGCTGCTGGCGCTGTTGTTCCTGCTGTTGCTGGCGGGCCTGATCACGCTGCTGGCGTTGCTGCTCCTGCTGTTGCTGGCGGGCCTGATCACGCTGCTGACGTTGCTGCTCCTGCTGTTGCTGGCGGGCCTGATCACGCTGCTGGCGTTGCTGCTCCTGCTGCTGCTGACGTTGCTGCTCCTGCTGCTGACGTTGCTGCTCCTGCTGCTGTTGGCGGCCCTGGTCGGCTTGCTGACGGCGCTGTTCTGCTTGTTGCTGTCTTTGCTGGTCGCGCTGCTGCCTCACTTGCTCACGCTGTTGCTGCCTTTGCTGGTCGGCTTGCGGCCGGGCTTGATCAACCTGTTGTTGTTGCTGCTGCTGACCGCGTTGTTGCTCCGCACGCTGGCGGCGCTGCTCAAGCTGTTGTTCACGCTGCTGGTTACGGTCATTGTTTTGTACCGCTTCATCACGCTGCGGGCGTTGCACCCGGCGGGTGTCATCATTACCATCACGGGTACCCAGTTGCTGATCGCGACGGCTCACACCACCGCGGTTACTTACATTATCGGCAGCAGTATTATTGCTGTTATTTGCACGGTCTCGCACCTGATCGTTACGGCGTGAGGCACGGCTTTCGGGCCTGTCATTATTTACCCTGACTACTTTGCTGTCGGGGTTTTCGGCACGCACCGCTCTTGCCAAACGCTCGGCATTACCACGGTTTACACCTGATGCCCTGTCGGCAATGCGCTGGTTAGGGTTTTCACGCTGATAAGCCGCGCCATCAATAACCCGTGCAGGCCTTGCATTATCAGCCCTGCGAACGGCCGGGCGATAGATATTAACACTGTTATCGCGCACACCACCGCGATCAGGACGACGCGCGTTGTTAATATTGTATACCCTTACAGGCCTGCCGGTAACACGCTCAACGTCAGTAACTCTTGGGCCACTATAATACCTGCGGTTGTTATATACATAGGTATTGTTTATATAAGTTGTACGGTTAATAATAGTTACCCTGCGGTTGTAAGGCACATAGTAATTGTAAATATTAGGGCTGGTTATATACGCTTCAGGGGCGCATACCCAGTAGTTATCAGGTATATTATAGTTACCGAATGATACGTTAATGTTTAAACCCGGAGATAACGGTGCCCAGCCATAATAACCACCACCCTGGCGCCATGCTACCCAAGCGGGTGCCCATTCGTAACCGGGTATCCATACCCAGCCGTAGTAATTATCAAAACGCCAGCGGCCGTAGTGAAATGGTGCCCAGCCCCATTCATAGTCTGACACCCAGGTGTTGCCATACGAGGTCATGGCCCAGTAACCGCGGGTAGCGTAAGGCTGAAAGCCTTCCTCAACATCGGGCACCCAAACATTACCATAATCAGGGTCGTACACCCAGGTTCCGTAAGGATCGAGTTCATCGTAAAACTCCTGGTCGGTAACGTAACCCTGAGCGTAGCTTTTAGTAGGTGAGGCGAATGCTAAAACCAGCATCATCATGATACCCAGGCCCCATATTTTGTTCAAGATCTTCATAACTTTATAATTGACAATGGCTAACTGCCGTTTGTATTGTTATTGACAAGGCAAATCACAAAACGTTTAAACGGTTACAACTAATTATAAACATGCCACTGTTTTAAGCGGCCGGATCGTAATTTTGCAAATTAACACATCATCCAATAATAAAAACCATCAGCAAACATGAGCACAGTAAATATACCAAGGCTTGACCTGAATGATTATGTAAACGGCAATGCCGAACAACGCAAAAAATTTTCGGATGATATTGGCAGCGCCTTTAACGAAACCGGCTTTGTTACCATAACTAACCATGGCCTCAGCAAGCAGCTTATTGAGCAACTGTATGAGCAGGTTAAGGCACTGTTTGCCAAGCCCGATGAAGTAAAAGCCAAATACGAGATACCCGGCCTCGCAGGTCAGCGTGGTTATACGGGTAAGGAGAAAGAAACCGCCAAAGGCTTTACCAAACCCGACCTGAAGGAATTTTGGCAGATAGGACAAACCGTTGAGGATAACGACCCGGTGAAAGATATTTACCCGGATAACGTACAGGTGGAGGAATTGCCTGAGTTTAATACGGTAACCCTGGAGATCTATAAAAAGCTCGAAGCTATTGGCAAGCAACTGCTGCGCGCCATAGCGATATACCTTAATTTGCCGGAGAATTACTTTGATGACAAGGTACACAACGGCAACAGCATATTGCGCACGCTGCACTACTTCCCCATTGCTGACCCGGATGCCATACCTGATGATGCCGTACGTGCCGGAGCGCATGAGGATATTAACCTGATCACGCTTTTAATTGGCGCAAGTGCCGACGGGCTGGAAGTGCTTACCCGCGAAGGTAGCTGGTACCCGGTAAAGGCGCATGGCGAAGATTTGGTAGTTAACGTTGGCGATATGCTGCAAAGGCTCACCAACAACAAACTAAAATCAACCACGCACCGGGTGGTTAACCCGCCGCGCGAACTGATGAAAACCTCGAGGTTTTCGGTGCCCTTCTTTTTGCATCCAAAATCAGACATGGACCTGACCAGTCTTGAATCGTGCATTGATGCGGAACATCCAAAATTGTATGATGATATTACCGCGGGCGAGTACCTGGATGAACGATTGAGAGAGATCGGGTTAAAGAAGTAAGCCAAAACGCACATCCCATCTTTATGATGAGGCATATAACAAACATTAGGTCGGGATTATTATCTTCGCCGTTATTTTAAGCAAACTAACGGGGACAAATGATATTCCTGACCTTTTTTATCGGGCTGATAGCCAACTTTATCGGTTACATTCCGCCCGGTAATATCAACCTTACCTTAGTACAAATCACCATTTACCGTGGCATGAAGCATGCCATACAATTTATCACGGCGTTTTCGGTAATTGAATTCTTTTTCACCTTTATTATTATGCACGGGGCCAAATGGCTTTCGGAGCAGGCGAATTTAGATACAGTGATTGATTGGGTAATGGTTGTGCTTTTCGGCACACTGGGTATTTTCACCTGGATCGGCCGCAACAATCCGCCAAAAACTAAATACTCCAACACGGCCAGTATCAGGTACGGTATTATGCTGGGCTTTTTAAACCCCATGCAAATCCCTTTCTGGATGGTTACCGGCACCTACGTTATCTCGCACGATTGGATACTGGATGGCAACTTCGCACTGGTCATTTTCAGCATCGGCTCGGCATTAGGGTCATTTTTATGCCTGTACATATATGCACGGTTCGCGCAGTATATACAAAGTAAGTTCGCGCTCAGCACAAAGGTAATCAACATCAGTATTGCAGGGCTTTTCCTGGCTTTCGCACTATATCATATCGGCAAGCAGTTGTATATCATATTTATTAAATAACCATCTTTTTACATAAGCCTTTGTATTACTGTGCAACTTATTGCCGTTATTAGCACCAAACAAACAGCATGAAACTCAATTACGCCCATATATTCAAAACCCTCTTTATACTATTACTGGTAACCTTTACGGGTAGTACCGTTTTAGCCCAAACCGCCATAAGCCGCGCGGCGGTTACGTACGAGGTAAAAAACCTGGGCATTAACACTACCGGTAAGTTTACCGGCGTAAAGGCCGGCATCAGCTTTAACCCGGCACAACCGGCAAGCGGCAGCATTGAGGCCGCGGTTGATGTAAATACCGTAAACTCTGATAATGATACCCGCGACGAGCACCTGAAGGGCGCTAAGTTTTTCGATGCGGCTAAGTATCCAACCATCAACATAAAATCAACCTCCATACAAAAAAAGGGTAGCGGCTACCTGGGCAAATTCAACCTTACTATAAAAGGCAACACCAAACCTGTTGATATCCCTTTTACTTATACGGCCACCGGCGATAAGGCCCAGTACAAAGGCAGCTTTAAAATAAACCGTAAAGATTTTAATGTAGGCGGCAGCAGCATGACCCTGGCCGACGAGGTAACCATCAATATTGATATTGAAACCGCTAAATAAGTAGTTTACAGGTTACTAAAAACCGTAACTTTAAGGCATGAAATTACGTGTTCTGGTTTTTATAAACGCCTTTGCCGTGGCGGTAACCTTATCAATCGCTAACTATTATTTTCAGCAAAGCCTGCATGCGGTACTGGTAACCTTTTCGGCTACCTTTATTATCAGCTACATTATTTTTTATTATTTGATAGAGAAATACATCTATTCAAAAATAAAACTCATTTACAAACAGATACATAACCTTAAACTGGGCCGCGACCTGCGCGATGCCCTGGGCGAACACGTATCGGCCGACCCGATAAGCGATGTGCAGGAGGAAGTAAAAGAGTGGGCCAACCAAAAAAAGGGTGAAATAGAAGTACTGCGCGCGCAGGAAAAATTCAGGCGCGAGTTTTTGTCGAACATATCGCATGAGTTTAAAACCCCGTTATTTGCCATACAGGGTTACATTGATGCCATTGAGGATGATGACTTTGAGGATAAGGATATGGCCAGAGAGTTTTTGCAGAAAGCTGCCCGAAATGTTGACCGCCTTAGCTACCTAATCAAGGATCTGGATGAGATATCAAAACTTGAAAGCGGCGAAATTGCCATCAATTACAGTAAATTCAAAATAAACGACCTGATAAAGGAAGTACTTGAAAACCTGGAACTAAAAGCCAAAAAGCACCATATAAAGCTGATATTTAAAGAGAAATACGACGAAACCATAACGGTAAACGCCGATAAGCAAAAAATAACCCAGGTGCTTACCAACCTGATTGATAATTCGCTTAAATATGGCAAAGAAGGCGGCACAACCGCTGTAAGCCTTTTTGAGCTGCATGACCAGGTGCTGGTTGAAATAACTGATGATGGCATCGGCATTGAAGAAAAATACCTGCCCCGCTTGTTCGAGCGCTTTTTCCGTACGGATAGCAGCCGTTCAAGGGCAATAGGAGGCTCAGGGCTTGGTTTGGCCATTGTTAAGCACATTGTTGAAGCGCACGATCAAACCATAAACGTGCGCAGTACCGAAGGCTTGGGCTCAACATTTGGCTTTACCCTGCAAAAAGCCAAGCAACAATTAAACATAGCAGGCATACCTGTGTTAAAAAGTTAACATTAACTTAACATATGCAAGTTACCTTTGCACAATAATACTCAACGATGTCATTAAACAGTATCTTCCAGTACTTTGTCCCAAAGGATAAAAAAGTTTTCTTCCCATTATTTGAACAAGCATCAAGCAACGTAGTTGCCATGGGCACCGTTTTGGTTGAAGCAGTAAATTCTGCCAACCCCGCTACCCGCGAGGAACTGTTCAAACAAATAGATAAACTTGAAAATAAAGGCGATGAAATAACCCACCAGATATACCTGGAGCTGGGCAAAAACTTCATTACCCCGTTTGACCGTGAGGACATACACTCCCTGGCTACCGCCATTGATGATGTTGCCGATTATATACAAGGCGCCGCCAACCGCATGATGCTGTATAACGTTGATAACATCAACGAGCCGATCAAAAAATTATCTGAGCTTATTTTACAAGCCAGTATTGACCTTGAAAAAGCGGTGAAAGAACTGCGCGACCTTAAAAACGTACGCAATATTGCCGACTCATGCATTCGCATAAACAGTGTTGAAAACCAGGCCGATTATGTATTTGACCGCGCCGTGGCCGACTTGTTTCTGTATGAAAAGGATGCCATTAACCTGATAAAGTACAAAGAGATATACGCAGCGCTTGAAACTGCTACCGATATGTGCGAGGATGCAGCCAACGTAATGGAATCCATCTTAGTTAAAAACGCGTAAGCAATATTTTATATCCCGATACATGGTTACCACCCTGCTTGTAGTTGTAATTTGCCTGGCAATAATATTTGATTTTATAAATGGTTTTCATGATGCCGCAAACTCTATTGCTACCATTGTATCAACCAAGGTATTAACGCCGTTCCAGGCTGTAATATGGGCTGCCGCGTTTAACTTTTTAGCATTCTTTGTAATTAAGGATCATAAGGTTGCCAACACCATTGCCAAAATTGTTATTCAGGATTACGTAACCATAAATGTAATACTGGCAGGCCTGTTAGCAGCCATAACCTGGAACCTCATCACCTGGTGGTTTGGTATACCTTCAAGTTCATCCCACACGCTTATTGGCGGCTTTGCCGGCGCCGGCATGACCAATGCCATATTTATGGGCGACAACGCTTTTCACGCCATTAAATCAAGTTATATTATTGAGATCGCCTCGTACATTGTGCTGGCACCCTTTATCGGTTTAATCATAGCTTATTTTATCACCATCATAATTCTGCACATCTGTAAAAACGCGCGCCCTGCCACTGCCGAAAGGTGGTTCAAGGCCGGTCAGTTAATATCATCGGCATTTTTGAGCTTTGCCCACGGCGGTAATGATGCGCAAAAGGTTATGGGTATCATCTACGTAGCGCTGGTATCATCGCAGGTTATTACTGATGGCTCAACCATGCCCGACTGGATTCCTTTAGCTTGTTACAGCGCTATCGCGCTTGGTACCATGTCCGGCGGGTGGAAGATCGTTAAAACCATGGGTACCAAAATTACCAAGGTTACCCCGGTTGAAGGTGTAGCTGCCGAAACAGCAGGTGCCATCACCCTAACCATTACCGAGCGCCTGGGCATACCGGTTTCAACTACACATACTATTACCGGCTCTATCATCGGTGTAGGCTTAACCAAAAGGGTATCGGCCGTGCGCTGGGGTGTAACCATCAACCTGATGTGGGCCTGGGTTATCACTATCCCTATCTCGGCTTTGCTTGCCGCAGGGGTGTACTCATTAATACGCCTGTTCGCTTAAACTTTTTGCCTGCTTGCAGGTTAAAGCAGTATGAAAAAGGTATTACTTATCATCCCTGCCCTCATAGGCATGTTTATTATATCAGGCTGCGATACGCTTAACCAGGTAGCACAAACCGCCGGGCAAACTATCGGCAATCCATCAGCCTTTGAAATAGCATCGGCACTAAAGCAGGCGCTTGAGCAGGGTACTACCAAAAGCGCTAATGAGTTATCGGCACAAAACGGCTTTTTCGATAACGCGCTTATTAAGCTGGTTTTTCCGCCCGAAGCGCAAAAAGCCGAAAAAACCTTACGCTCCATAGGCTTAAATTCGCTTTGCGATAATGTGATACTTTCATTAAACCGTGCTGCCGAGGATGCCGCTAAAGAAGCTAAACCTATTTTCATAAACTCCATAAAGCAGCTTACCCTGCAAGATGCCACCAATATTTTGTTGGGGGATAAGGATGCGGCTACACAATATTTTAAACGCACCACCATTAACCAGCTTGCCGCAAAGTTTAAGCCGGTGATACAAAACAGCCTGACCAAAGTAGGCGCAACGCGCTATTATGGCGATGCTGTTACAGCCTACAACAAAGTTCCGCTGGTTACAAAAATAAACCCCGATTTGAGCGACTATGTTACTCAAAAAGCTATTGAAGGTTTATTTGTAGAGATAGCCAAAGAGGAGCTGAACATACGCCAAAACCTTTCGGCACGTTCAACTACGCTGATGCAACGGGTATTTGGCTATGCCGATACCAGGAAAGCAAAAGGTTAATCGGGAGTTAGTCCGTTAATTATCAGCCGTGCCAGGGTGGCGAAAGGTAATAAAGGCGAACAGCACAGCCAGCACTACATAAAGCCCTGCCAATACCGCGATTGATGCAGGCATGGTATCATTTGTTAAAACAGCCCTGGTCAGTACAATACTGCCCATTACAAAATGTGTAAAATTACCTATGGCTACAGGGCGGTTGTATATACCGCCAATAATTGCTCCCTTTGCCATCCAGTTAAGCAGGGCGAAGGCATAATACATGGCACCTAACAACTGCAAGCATAACATCTGAGTTTCGGTAGGTGTGCCACCTAAAACTTTTATAATTTCATCTGCAGCAAAGCTTAAAGCAAAGCCCATCGCTGCTAAAAAAACAGCAGCAACCGTCATGATGAGTTTGGTGTTCATAATATAGGTGTGGAGATTAGCCCGCAAACATACACTATGCGGGTTAATCTTACCGTACCGGGATGAAATTATTTATAACCCCTTCTCAATAGCCTTGTAAACTACATCCTGAATGCGCGGCCGAATACGCAGGCTCGATAATTTTTCAGTTACCTTTGGATGCACCCTGTTTGACAGGAAGATGTATACCAGTTTATATTTCGGATCAACCCATACACAGGTGCCGGTGTAGCCGGTATGGCCATAAGTTTGATCTGATGCCAGCTCGGATGGATAATGGCGGGTCAGGATAGGGTCCCAACGGTCAAAGCCCAGGCCACGGCGACTAACCGCCGATTGCTTTGCTGTAAATTGCTCCACCGTTTCAGGCTTAAAGTATTGCACACCACCGTAGCTGCCTTTGTTCAGCATCATCTGGAAAAGTATGGCCAGGTCATTCGCGTCAGCAAATAAACCGGCATGGCCTGATACCCCGCCAGCTAATGCCGCGCCCTGATCGTGCACATACCCTTCTAATAGCGTATGCCTGAAATAGGTATCATCCTCGGTGGGTATAATCTGGTCAACACTAAACCTGTTGCGCGGCAAAAAGCCCGCAGTTTGCATACCCAGCTTGTTGTAAAATTCTGTTTGCACATATTTATTCAGGGGCTCTGCGGTAATTGATTCAACAATCTCCTTCATAAAGTACATGCTTAAATCGCTGTATTCATACTGCCCGCGTGTACGTAAACTTGTTTTAAGCATCCGTGGCAGCATGTAATCTGAATAAAATCCTTTTCGTACAAAATAACCATCGGCTACCTTTGTGTTGTACACAGCCGACGAATCGCTGCTGTGATCTGCTGGCTTTATATCATTATGAAAAGGAATGTAAGGCACTAAACCGGCCTGGTGCAACATCAATTCGCGCACACGGATATTATTTTTATTGGTAGCACGCGCGGCAGGCACATAGCTGCCCATGGTTGAATCAAGGCTGAGCTTACCCTGCTCGGTAAGGCGCATTACCTCCATGGTAGTGGCGGCAATTTTAGTAACCGATGCCAGATCGAATATATCGGTTATCTTATCCGGCTCATCGGCGGCATAGGTGTGGTAACCGTAAGCCTTGTTAAATATAACTTTGCCATCCTTAGCTACCAGTACCACACAACCGGGTGTAGCCTGCTGGCGCATGGCCTCGGCGGCAATGTCATCAATTTCGTTCAGGTTGGCCGAGTTTATGCCGGCCGCTTCGGGTATAGTGTATTGCAAACGGGTTTTAACTGTGGCAAAGCCGCTGTTGGCCACATATTTTGGCGAGAAGGTTTGCGGCAATTTTTGCGACAGCGGCACACCTCCAAAAATAGCTTGTGCAACATAGCCCGCCGATATTGGTGTTATCTTACTATTCCATATAATAGGGTTCTGCTCGTCGTTAAGTTTATTTAGCGCATTGCCATTGCCAAACAAAGCGATCACCACCTTTTTTAGCTTACGGTTAAGTTTAATAAAATTCAGTATCTGCGCATTGTTAAGATCACTATCCGTTAACTGTATAACAAGGGTGTTGTAAAATTTCAGATCCTGCGCCAAATCGTTAATTGTTTTTTGGCCAAGGTAGCCCGCGCCGTTAAATGAACGTACTTCGGCATATTTATTCAGCAGGCTATCAAACTGGGTGGCATAGGTGTTTGAGAAGTTTACGCTGGCAACTTTGGCACTGTCAAGGTTTTTAAGAGGCACCTGTTGCGCTTCGTTATTCAGCAATACGGTATTTTGCTCGGTTTGTTTTTCTTCGCTCAGGTAGGTTACGGCGCTCATGGGCGGGTTTTGCGCACAAGCCGAATTGAACATTACAAACAACGCTAACATAAAGGGCATGGCACCCCAGTGGTTTTTTCTCATATACAATTAGTAACGATATTTTTTATAACCTGATATTTACAGGCGCATGTTTTATTACAATCCACAAACCGTAAAGTTATGCCGTCAATTGATTAATTTTACACCCTGAATTTAATTTTTCTATCTCATGCCCGATATCATACAGCTTTTACCCGATTCCGTTGCCAACCAGATTGCCGCAGGCGAGGTGGTGCAGCGTCCGGCATCGGCCGTGAAGGAGCTGGTTGAGAACGCCATTGATGCCGGAGCCGATAAGATACAGCTAATTTTAAAGGATGCCGGTAAATCATTGATCCAGGTGATTGATAATGGCTGCGGCATGAGCATGACCGATGCGCGCATGTGCTTTGAGCGTCATGCCACCTCCAAAATACGCAAGGCTGATGACTTGTTTGCCATCCGCACCATGGGTTTCAGGGGCGAGGCCATGGCATCTATAGCGGCTATTGCGCAGGTAGAGCTAAAAAGCCGCCGCCATGAGGATGAACTGGGCACCTGTATCACCATCGAAGGGTCGGAAGTGATCAGCCAGGAGCCCTGCGCTACCGCTACCGGTACATCCATATCTGTAAAAAACCTGTTTTACAATACGCCTGCCCGCCGTAACTTTTTAAAAAGCAACTCGGTGGAGATGCGCCATATTATTGATGAATTTCAACGTGTGGCGCTGGCTAATCCGCAGGTATTTTTAACCCTGCATCATGATGGGCAGGAGGTTTACCACCTACCGGCATCAGGCCTTAAACAGCGTATTGTGCACCTACTGGGCAACAACTACAACCAGCGTTTGGTGCCTGTGGAGGAAGATACCACCATCATTAAATTGCACGGTTTTGTAGGCAAGCCCGAGTTTGCCCGCAGAACAAGGGGCGAGCAGTTCTTTTTTGTGAACAACCGTTTTATACGCGATGCCTACCTTAACCACGCGGTATTAACTGCTTTTGAGGAGTTATTGCCGGAGGACAGCTTTCCGCTGTATGTATTGTTTATAGATATTGACCCGGCCAAAATCGATATTAACGTACATCCCACAAAAACCGAGATTAAATATCAGGATGAAAAGGCCATTTACGCCATAATCCGCTCGGCAGTAAAACGCGCGCTGGGCAAATACAACATCACGCCGACGATTGATTTTGACCAGGAGAACAGCATCGGCCACCTGATAACCGAAAAGCCACTGGGCGAAATTGTACCGCCAACCATTACGGTGAACCCGGACTTTAACCCCTTTGCTACCGAAGCCAGGCAACCTGCACGTGAGGAACACCCATTTTTGCGCGACAGTAATTTAACCAGGAGCAATGGCGGCGGCGGCAACGGCAGTTATCGCCAGTTGCCCGTACCGCAAAACTGGGATACGCTTTACCAGATAAGCAAGCGCGAGCAGGCCATACAGCAGGACCTGCATACCGAGCAGTTGATAACCATTAATGAGCAGGATATAAATAAGGCCAGCGAAAGGCAGTTGTTCCAGGTGCATAACCGCTTTATACTGTCGCAAATAAAATCGGGCTTTATGCTGATCAACCAGCAGGCCGCGCATGAGCGTGTTTTGTACGAGCGTTTTTTGCAGCAGTTGGAAAGCCACTCGGGCACCAGCCAGCAAAGTCTTTTCCCGCAATCGGTTACACTAAACAGCAGCGATTTTGAGTTATTAAGGGAGCTGTTGCCTGATATTAAATCGTTAGGGTTTGATATACGCGAGTTTGGCAAAAACACTGTTGTGGTTGAGGGCATACCCGCCGACCTTAACAATGCCAGCGAGCACGAACTTTTAGAGCATTTGCTGGAAGGTTTTAAAAACAACCAGGCAATTTTAAAGTTAAATAAACGCGATAACCTTGCCCGTTCATTGGCGCGTAACGCTGCCATAAAAGCAGGCACAAAATTATCGCTTGAAGAGATGAACCTGCTGATAGACCAGCTTTTTGCCTGCCAGATGCCCAATGTGGCCCTAAACGGCAAACCGGTAATCAGCACCTTTACCATGAACGAAATTTTAGAGCGATTTGAAAAGTAAACCGTCGCCTTATAATTAAGATATAAAAAATGCAATCACCTTTCGCAAACATGCCGCCGGTTATAAAAAACCTGCTTATCATTAATGTTATATGCTTTCTGCCATTTATAATATTTAAACAGCCTCTGCTTGATAGTATATATAATAATGTATCGGCACATTATTTTGATTCGCCAATATTTAAACCGTGGCAGCCGGTTACATACATGTTTTTCCATGGGGGATGGGCACATATAATCTTTAATATGTTTGCTTTGTACTCATTCGGTACTATTATCGAGTACAATATGGGCTCAAAGCGTTTTTTCAATTACTACTTTATTTGTGGCTTAGGCGGCGTTGCCTTGCAAATGCTGGTACAAGCTATAGAAGTTCACGCTATTACAGGGAGTTTTACTGTAGCTAATATTGACAATACATTAAATACAGTTGCAGCTACATCGTATGATGATGCAAAAAAACTCGCCAGTATATATTATTCATCAATGGTAGGTGCTTCAGGAGCTATTTTTGGTGTATTGATCGCTTTCGGACTGTTGTATCCTAATGCCGAATTGATGATCATGTTTATTCCGGTTCCGGTTAAAGCAAAATACATCATTCCGGTGTATATAGTTATAGAAGTATTTTTAGGGGTAGCGCGTTTTGCAGGCGACTCGGTTGCTCATTTTGCGCACCTTGGCGGGGCACTCATAGGTTTTGGGCTAATTAAGTTGTGGGGCTTGCGGCGTAACGACCGGTATTATTAAAAGCAGTAAAAAAGGGGTTATCAACCATGACAATCTGGGAAAACATAACTTACAAAATAAAGTATGCGCAAAGCAAGCTTTTCCTGATAATCGGCATAAACGTGGCTGTTTTTTTGGCGATAAATATTCCGGGAACATTTGAATTTTGGTTCCTAAAATCAGAGCATATACAAACGTTTACTGCTGAGTATTTATACCTGCCATCTAATCTTGGTATCTTAACCAAGCGCTTTTGGACTCCGCTGACCTATATGTTCATGCACGCGGATGTGTTTCATATATTCTTCAACATGCTTTGGCTATACTGGATGGGGCAAATATTTGAGGAGTATTTAGGCACTAAGCGTACAATAGGCCTTTATATTATGGGCGGTTTGGCTGGCGCTTTATTATTTGTACTCGCATTAAACACTGTACCTGCTTTTAAAGTTGACAATGGTACCGTTGTAGGCGCTTCGGCAGGGGTAATGGCTATCATTATCGCGACAGCTACATTATTACCCAATTATACTATCTCATTGCTATTATTGGGGCCTGTTAAACTTAAGTGGTTAGCTATATTTTATGTTGTTGTTGATTTTTTGAGCACGAAATATGGCAACGCCGGTGGCAGTATAGCCCACCTGGGTGGCGCGCTGTTAGGCTTTATTTATATAAAACGCTTGCAGCGCGGCAGCGATTGGGTAGGCAGTGTTAATAACCTGTTTAAACCGAAACCAAAAATGAGGGTGGTTTCAAAAAATCCCGAAAAAAGTACTTCATCCTATCCCGCACAGGACGAAATTGACCGTATATTAGATAAAATTTCACAAACGGGATACGATAACCTTACCCGCCAGGAAAAGGAAGTACTATTTCGCGCAAGCAAGGATGAACGCTAAAAAAAAGAAAGTAAGTTTTATTGACCGCATCTTTTTATGGATAAATTACCTGCTTTGCGCCGCGCTGCTTATCAGCTACCTGGCACCGGTAATTAATCCGGCTAAAAGCTGGATCATCGCTTTTTTTGGCCTCGCTTATCCTTTTATACTTCTTGCCAACATTTTGCTTCTCGTTTACTGGCTGTTTCGCCGCAGCGCTTATATGGCGCTATCATTCATCGCGATAGCTGTAGGCTATAATGTGCTTTTCAATAACATTGGTTTTCGCTTTTCGGGCAATGGCAAAGCTACGGCCAACAGTATCAGGATACTTACCTACAATGTACATAACTTTAAACCTTACGGGCAGGAGAACGACTCGGCCACAAGGCATGATATTTTAAAGTTGCTTGCCGAGCAGCAGGCCGATGTGATCACCTTCCAGGAGTTTTTTACCCGCAAACGCGGCAAGTATGCCCTTACCGATTCACTAACCAGGCTGATGAAAAGCAGCCATTATTATTTTAAGCCCATACACTCCAGCGAGCAGGAGGACATAGGCATGGCAGTATTCAGTAAATTCCCGATATTAAATACCGGCTCCATTACCTTTACAAACCAAAATACCGATAACCAGTGTGTTTATGCCGATCTTGATTACAAAGGCAAAAAGTTCAGGATATATAATGTTCACTTACAATCAGTAAACTTTGGCCCGGAGGATTATCGATATCTCGATACCGTATCACAAAAAGGTAAAGCCAGCATGACAGCCAGTCGCCGCCTTGGCGGAAAGCTAAAAAATGCCTTCATCAAACGCAGTGAGCAGGTTTTTAAGGTTAAGGAGCACGCTTCGGCATGTCCGCACCCGTACATAATTGTGGGTGATTTTAATGACACGCCAACCTCATTCGCGGTTAACAGCATGGCTAAAGGTTTAAAAAATGCTTTCCGCGAAAAAGGCTCGGGCCTGGGGCGCACTTATAATGGCAGCTTCCCTAATTACCAGATAGACTATATCTTGGCCAGTCCGCAGTTTGACATTGCCGGCTATCGCATCATCGAAAAAAAATTATCAGATCATTATCCACTTTACAGCGATATGGTGCTTAATTAAGCATCGCCCATCATGATACTTATATAAAATATGGCAGCGTTGGGCATACATTTAGAGGGGGTTTTGTAAGTTTGCGCTTATATGAAACAAAACTTATTTGTTTATAATACTTTAACACGTAAAAAAGAAGAATTTAAACCGCTTAACGCGCCCCATGTGGGCATGTACGTTTGCGGCCCCACTGTTTACAGCGATGTGCACATGGGCAACTGCCGCACCTATATATCATTTGACCTGATTTTCAGATACCTGCAACACCTTGGCTACAAAGTACGCTATGTACGTAACGTTACCGATGCCGGCCACCTGGAGGGCGATGCCGATGAGGGAGAAGACAAGATCACCAAAAAGGCTAAGCTTGAAAAGCTGGAGCCGATGGAGGTAGTACAGCAATATACTGTTGGTTTTAGAGAAGTGATGAAAACCTTTAACACCCTGCCGCCAAGTATTGAACCTACCGCAACCGGCCACATTATTGAGCAAATTGAGATGGTAAAGGGCATTTTGGATAAGGGCCTGGCCTATGAGGTTGACGGATCGGTATATTTTGATGTGGAGAAATATAACAGCAGCCAGGATTACGGTGTACTTAGCGGCCGTAACCTTGAGGATATGCTGAACAATACACGTACACTTGGCGGGCAGGACGAGAAACATGGCAAGCTTGATTTTGCCCTGTGGATAAAGGCAAAGCCCGAACACCTGATGAAATGGCCTTCGCCATGGAGTGTGGGCTTCCCGGGCTGGCATTTGGAATGCTCGGCCATGAGCCATAAATACCTGGGCGATCAGTTTGATATTCACGGCGGCGGGTTAGATCTGGTGCCAACTCACCATACTAACGAGATAGCCCAAAACATGGCCTGCTGCGGTAAAAACCCGGCACGTTACTGGGTGCATACCAATATGCTTACGGTTAACGGCCAAAAAATGTCAAAATCGCTGGGTAACAGCTTTTTGCCGCACGAGCTTTTTTCGGGCAACAACCACATCCTAACCAAAGGCTACAGCCCGATGATGGTACGCTTTTTTATGTTACAGGCGCATTACCGCAGCACGCTTGACTTTGGCAACGAGGCCATGGAAGCATCTGAAAAAGGCTTTAAACGCCTGATGAACGCTCTGAGTTTGCTTGATGGATTAAAGAGCAGCCCGGCTACTGAAGTGGATATACAACCGCTTATTGACCGTTGCTATGACGCCATGAATGATGATTTTAACAGCCCTGTTTTAATAGCCGAACTGTTTGAGGCATCGCGCATTATAAATTCGGTACATGATAGCAAGTTAAAGATCGACCAAAAAAATCTTGATCTGCTTAAAAACATGATGCACACCTTTGTGTTTGATGTACTGGGTTTAAAGGATGAACAAACCGAGAATGATGACCTGCCCAAAATAATGGATTTTATTGTTGACCTGCGCAACGAGGCCAAGGTTAATAAAGACTACGCCACTTCGGACAAGATCAGGAACGGCCTGCAGCAAATAGGCTTTCAGCTAAAAGATGGCAAAGAAGGTACCACCTGGACCAAAAATTAACTGTTTATTACTGAAGGGTATAATTACATTAAATATTATTCGTTTAAATAACATCATCAACTATTCAACATACACCAATTATTATACATGAAAAAACTATTATTAGCCGCTGGTATATTGTTAACATATAATGGGCTGGTACAAGCGCAAACCACAAGCGCAACAAGTGCTGCGCCTGCCGAGGTAAAAACCGTTATAGCCGCCGAAAATGCTTTTGAAAAATTAATAGCACGTAAAGGTATAAAAGAGGGATTTTTAGCCGTTGCTGATCCTGAAGGGATTGTATTTAAACCTAACGCGGTTAAAATAAGTGAATTTTACGGCACCATTGCCAAGCAACCGGGCTTATTAACCTGGCAGCCTAAATTTGCCCGTATATCCGCAAGTGGCGACCTGGCATTTACAGCAGGCCCATACATCTATCAAAACAGTAAAAAGGATGACGACAAAATATATGGCGAGTATGTTTCAATTTGGCGCAGCGATGCCCAGGGCAAATTAAAACTATTGATCGACCTTGGCATTCAACACCCTGAGCCTACAAAAGAAACCATTGATGACGTTAAGGACCCTGAAGCTGTAAAAGCATCAGCCAGTAAAGATCCGTTTAAGGGCAAGAACATTATTTTAGCTACCGATAAGCAATTTAATGACGCGTTATTAAAATCAACCGCGGGTGCCTATAAAGAATTTTTAAGTCCTGAAGGCCGTTATTACTTCCCGGGCTTTGAGCCAATGACAGGCCAGGACCAGGTAATGCGCTTTGTACAAAATCAGGCCATATATATTACAGCCGCCAGTGTTAACGCAGGCCGTTCGGCAAGCAGCGATCTGGCTTATAGCTATGGCACCGCGCGCATTAAAAAAGGCAACATAGTAAGTAACTTTAACTATGTACGTGTTTGGGAAATGGATAAAGGCCATAAATGGAATATATTGTTAGAGATATTCTCGGCAGTTGAAAACTAACTGAGAAACAGATTTCCAAATAAAAAAGGGACAGGTAATTATTACCTGTCCCTTTTTTATTTGGAAATAATTGTAAATGGGTTTTATTACTCTCAATCATATCTCTTTAAAGCATGCCGATTAAAATACTTGCAATAAATTCACCAAATCAAACAAACTTTATCTGTACTAATAGTTTTATTTTAATAATTTGATAAAAAATAATGATTTTTATTGAAATAATTTTGATATTGCAATACCAAATAACAAATCAGCTATGAAATAGAATTTAATTTCACGTCTGATGCTATTAATTTTATGCATTAAATGATTTAAAACCTATTCATTGCAGATAAAAGCTCTAACAAGCAACCTTTTATTTGTTTTTTAATTGAATAATTGAATTTATAACATCCATAAGTAAAATATTAACCCCGATTATTAAATTAACCCTAACTAAAAAACACGAAATGAAAAAAATCCTACCCTTTTTACTCCTGGTGGTGGTCGTGGTGCTCGCACTCCTCTATCCATCGGTTGACGTTACCACCATTGCCGACAGCAAGATTGACAGCGGCGATACCGCATG
>NZ_JAJIWP010000005.1 GCF_020880975.1 Mucilaginibacter sp. UR6-1
CAGCGCAAGGCCGGTATACTATGGCATGCTGGCCTTTAAATACGGTGCTGTGGGTGGCCGTGTGGTGCCGGTTAAAACTGCCGCTACTACGGTTAACCAGGCCGCGCATGCTGCCGTAAAGAACGGTGTTACCTCTCTTACCCTGATCAACAAGGATGATAAAGACATCCTGTACACCGTGAAGCTGACCGGGAATGCTTCAAAGGTTACCGTGGCCAGGCTGATCGCCGCCTCTGTTACCGCTACCGATAACATCGCCTTCGGTGGGGCAAGCGTGGACGCTAAAGGCAACTTCAGCATCACCGGTACCGAAACCTTCAGCGTTAACCAAAAGTCTTTCACCATTCAGGTACCTGCTTACAGCGCTGCTGTTGTTACCATCAACTAAAATATATAATACCCTTATTAACTTTTGATCCCTGCGCCACGGGCCGCTCTTCCCTAAGAGCGGCCCGGAGCGCTTTACAGGGGGGCGAAGAGAAACATATAAATTAGCCCGGTTTTTTGTATGTTAGCGCTAACTTTAACACATACATGAAACAAGCTTACCTGCTCCTTATCGCATTCACTTTAATATTCACAGCCTGTAAAAAAGGGGTAGATGATTTCCCGAATACGCCAAACACTGGCGAAATACCGGGTACAACTACCAATGCAACCTATCAGCCATTTGGCGCAGGCGCTAAATGGGTATACCATGGCCAGAGCGGTATCGGGGATTTTGTGATTGAAGACACCCGTACTACTATATTAAACGGCAAATCAAAAAAAATAGATGGACAGGTTTTTTACGAGGGTATAACCACCAGTTCCGCCGGAACTATTAGCGGATACATAGGCTATAATAATGGTATTTACGCTCAACAAGCTGAGGCTGCTGCATTAGGTTTAAACGCCATTATGCCTATTTATAATGATCGTAAAAACATTGGTGAAACATATCAGCAATTATTTAACTATGTAAGCGAGGGGCAGGCCGTTAATGCCCGCTTTAGCGTTGAATTACTTGAAAAAGGCATCAGTAAAACCGTGCGCGGCGTAACTTACAACGATGTGGTGCACACCCGGATAAAAACTGATGTTAAACTTGGCGATGAATGGATATCATACACTGGCAATGAAATTTACCTTGCCAAAGGCGTAGGAATTATTTACGCGACAGCCTTTGCATTTGATATGGAGATTGACAAAATGGAGCTGGTAAGTTATACCCCTGGTAAATAAATCAAAAACCATTTATTATAAAAACGCGGAACGAAACCTACATCGTTCCGCGTTTTTTTTGACTTTTTTACAGATCGAAGCCAATACACTAAGCCAACTTATTTATTACTTAAAATAAGCAATACTTATATTAAACCATACGCGTAATACGCAACGCAGCAACATTTTACACTAAGCAAAATATTGTATAATTTTTTTGTTACACATCTGTAACGTTCAGAAATAAATACCCGTCATGGTTTTCAAATCGCCATTAAAGCAGCAGCGGTACCCTGCAGCTTTCGGCAAAACCAAACATTTATCAATACAAAAGCCCGAGGGCAATTTAAATTCAATCACAATGAAAAAAATAATTTATACACTGTTAGCAGCAAGCGCTTTATTTTTAGGTTCGTGCAAAAAAGATAATGACAACAATCCTGATAACGGCAATGGCAAAGATACTTACCAGCCATTCACCGCCGGATCAGAGTGGAAATACCGTACCGAAGTTGACCTGGGCGAAGGCGGCCTTATAGCTGATACTTCAGTTAGCACCATGACCGCGCAAACCAAAACCATTAACAATAAAAAATTCTACGTTACAAAAACGGTTGATAACGAGGGTACCGAAGAAACATACCTGGGCTTGAACAATAGCGTTTACAGCACCATTATACATGACGAGGTTACCGGCATGGACCTTGAATTTGCATACCTGAATGAAACAAAAGCGGTTAACGAAAGCTGGGAAACCCTTTTTACTATTGAAGACCCGGACGGCGATATACAGGCACGCCTGAAAACCACTATTAAAGAAAAAGGCACCTCAAAAACCGTTTTGGGCAAAAATTACTCAAACGTAATACATACCCGTGTTGAAACCGGCTTTAAAGTAAATAACAACTGGGTAACCATATCATACCTTGATTTTTATATAGCCAAAGGTGTAGGCATGATCGCTACTTATGGTACCGTACAGGATGAGCAGGTATCAAAAACCGAACTGATGAGCTACAATATAAAATAATTAAATATACCGAACGGGCATCTAAACGCCCTCACCCTACACTACCCAATACAGCAAAAGCTTACTATATAAAATAGTAAGCTTTTTATTGCTATGCCACGTCCCGTTATTTACCTGGAACCAAGCAACAATTTCACAACCTTGTTAAAGATCTCCGTATTTTGATAGGTGCCCATAAACTCGCCCGCGTTTGGCCCGTAAGCGAAAACCGGCACGTTGATACTGGTATGATCGTTCGTGCTGAAATTACCCAGCACACGCCCTTCGGCAGTTGATGCATCCAGCAAACTCAGGCCACCGGTTTCATGGTCGGCAGTTACAATAACCAATGTTTCGCCATCCTGGTCGGCAAACCTGAGCGCCTCGCCTATGGTGCGGTCAAAGTCGAGCATTTCAGTAACCAGGAATGGCAGATCGTTGGCATGGCCGCCATGATCAATCCGCGCGCCCTCTGCCATAATAAAAAAGCCGTTTTTGTTGGTTGATAATAAACGGATGGTTTCTTTAAGCGATTGCGCCAGCATATCACCACGACCTTGTATTACAGGCCTCGTTTCAGCATCAGCCAGCAAAACCAGTTGTTTACCTTGTTGCCTTTGTTGCAATGCGGCTAATGTGGTATCAACAGTGTACCCCCTTGCTTTCAGCCTTTGCATTAACCCTGCATCCGGATTATTGAAAAAGCTTTTTTGGTTAGAGCCTATCAATACGTCAACATTGCTCGTCAGCAGATCAGCGGCAATAGCTGTTGAATTACTGCGCTCCATATTGTGTGCATAAAAGGCTGCCGGGGTGGCATCGGTAATATCAGCACAACTTATGATGCCGCTTTTTATTTTTTTAGCGGCCAGCGTATCAGGTATGCGTGTTAAGGCCTGCCCGGCCGGGTTAATGCTAATATAACGGTTATTGGTTTTATGCCCTGTTGCCATGGCCGTTGCCCCGGCGGCGGAGTCAGTATTATCAGAATTGGCGGCGCGCGTTTGTGAGAAACCACTATAGCGGCATTGCAGCAGATTTAACTGCCCGTGGTTTGCCGTAAGCCCGGCTTGTATCTGCGCCAAGCCCATACCATCGCCAATAAGTAGTATGATGTTTTTTACCGGCTTTTTTACACCGTCTGTTTTATAGGTTGGCGTGTAAACCGGGTGGGGTTTCGGGTTGATAAACTCCAGTTTGTGGCGATTAGCCAAAAAATCATGCAGTTGCTGCGGATGATCGGTATTTATCCAATCGGCACCCAGCTTTTGTAATTGTATCCAGGTGTTGGGGCTATCCTGCGTTGCCCAAAACCGGAAAGGTTTGCCTTTGGCGTGGGCATTGTTTATTATCGTGGTTAGCTTAACGGAATCGGGCCTGGTGAGTACCCCCTTGCCGTTCCATTCGGTATAGCTGCCCAGGTCATCGCTGATCATGGCCACGCGCTTTAGCTGCGCATCGGTATAATTGATATTGGGCCTGCCATCAAAGTATATATAGGCCGGGTATTTTTCAAACTCCGCCGGGGCAGGCATATCACCGCTCAATACCACTTTTACGGTGCTTTTGTTGTTCGATTGAAAAACATCCTTAAAAGGCTCCAACTCTTTGATGAGTGCAGGAATCACATGTGCTTTATCTTCCTTAATATCAACCACCAGTTGCAGGTGCAAACTTGAATCGGCATACGAGCGACCGCCATTTTTGCGAAATAATGCCGCAAGGGGTTTCAGGTAAAGCTCGGTAAGCGTACGGCCTTGCTCAATTTCCTTACGCTCGTGCGCTACGTATAATTTATTGTCGAGATAAAAAACGTCAGCCTCTATAGATCCGGCCTGTGCGTAGTATGCCTGCAAAAAGGGGATGTTCTGCTTATAATCATTGTGGCTGTGGGCCTTATTGATGGCACTGGTTTGCGCAAATGAGGCAGTGGCAGCGAATAACAACATGGTTATCAGGCTAACCGGACTTTTTAGGGCAGCGTATATCATATTAAGGTGCAAAGCTATACCCGGTAAGTAAACAGATCGTTAGTTTTTGATGAACTAACGATCTGTTTGGTATGTTTTACAGGTTACGTATCTTGATATTGCGGAAGCTAACGGCATTGCCATGATCCTGCAGCAGGATGTGCCCCTGCGGTGCTTCGCCAAAGTTTGGCCATACCTTATATTTACTGATGGCCACCAGATCCTTAAATTCCTTCGATCCCCGATCATATTCCAGCACCTTTACACCGTTCAGGTAATGTTCCACATGGTTATTAGGATAAACCACTACCCTGCCAATGTTCCATTTACCTATAGGGTGAATATAACGCGGTTGTTTTTTTGCGGTGATCAAATCATATAATGATCCTAATGTGCGGTTACCGTCCCTGCCCAGCTTGGCATCAGGGTGGCGCTCATCGTCCAGTACCTGGAACTCCAGCCCGATGGCCGATCCCTGCGTTTTTTCATCCAGCGTAACAAAGTATTTTACACCACTGTTGGCACCTTCGGTCAGCTTAAACTCGAAAGACAGATCGAAGGCCTTATATTGCGCATCGCTTACAATATCACCCCCGTTGGTTGATTCGGCACCGTTTGATGGCTCCACCGTAATCAGCCCGTTGCTGATGTTCCAGCCCTTGGCCGGGAAGGCCGTACCACGCGCGCTGTGCCAGCCTTTGTTGGTTTTACCATCAAACAGCAGTTGCCAGCCGTTTTGCTTTTCGGCAGCGGCCAGGGCATTCGGGGTAAGGTTAACCACATAAATATCCTTGTTAAACAGCTCGGGCTTTAAGCCTGTAGTTTTTATCTGGATGTTTTTAAACCATATTTTTTTGTCGGCTTCTTCAGGTTTGCTTACCGCGTGTACCTGCAAACCAATAAAGCCTTTGGCATCCACCGTATCAACTACGTAAGCCATCGGCACGCCGTTTATCCAGGTTTTCATCTGGTTGCCTATACATTCTATTTTGATGTGGTTATACTCGCCTGTCTTAAAAGCACCTTTGGCTTTGGCGTTCAGATCCATCGGGTATAGCCAATCGCGCCTGCCCTCATCATAAATACCACCCGCCCATGCCCTTGACGATGGATCAAACTCGCACTGCCTGCCGTAAACCTTGCCTTTACTGTTGTTTGCAGCAGCATCAAAGTGGCTGCGGGTTTGCACGCCCGAGTTGCTGATGGTGCTTTCCAGCTTGGCATCCAGCTCAAGTACAAAATCCCCGTATTCCTTTTCGGTAACTAAAAAAGTGTTACCGCTGCCGGTTACCGTTGTACCTTGTATAGCACCATCCACTACCTTATAATCGGCAGTGCCGGCAAGGCGTTTCCAACCTTTCAGGGTCTTACCGTCAAACAGGCTTACATACCCTTTTTTTATTTGTGCTGATGATGTTGAGGCCAGCATGGTACCGGCAATAATGAGTGGTAATACTTTGCGGTTTGTCTTCATATATGGTTTGATAGAAATTATTATTCAATGCAATGGGCATTGTTTATTAATTGGTTAGGTAAACTTAAAAGTAAATATAGCCAAACGAAACATTGCATTGTAACATTTTGGCTATTGGCGGCATCTTATAAGCTATAAACTGCCGCCAGTTATAAATTATTAAATGATTGCAGGGCTATATTAATATTATAAATTTGCGTTATAACAACCTCATTAACATGAAAAAAATGCTGATTGCAGAAGCTCTCCTAATGGCTGCCTGCATTGTACCGGCCGTGGCTCAGCAAAAACCGGCTGATGACCCTCAATTCAAGATCTACCGCGAAACAGTAGCTAAAATTAACGACCTGGTGCATACCAAACTCGATGTGCGGTTTGATTACAAAAAGCGTTACCTGTACGGTAAAGAGTGGATTACCCTTAAACCCCACTTTTACCCAACCGACAGCCTGCGACTGGATGCCAAGGGAATGGACATTAAAAATATTTCGGTTGTTAAAAATGGCAAGAATGTGCCGCTTAAATTTACTTATGACAGCCTGAGCCTGGCCATTAAGCTGGATAAGGTTTATCGTAATAACGAAACTTATATTGTATACCTTGACTATACTGCAAAACCTGATGAACTGAAAGCCCAGGGCAGTGCAGCCATCAGCGATGCTAAAGGTTTATACTTTATTAACCCTGACGGTACCGAGAAGGACAAGCCGACGCAGATATGGACGCAAGGCGAAACGGAATCATCATCAGCATGGTTCCCTACCATTGATAAGCCGAACCAGAAAACAACGCAGGAGATCAGCATGACGGTACCGGCCAAATACGTTACCCTTTCAAACGGCCGTTTAGCCACGCAAAAAACAAATGCCGATGGCACCCGTACCGATACCTGGAAAATGGAGTTGCCACACTCGCCATACCTGTTTATGATGGCCGTTGGAGATTTTAAGATATATAAAGATAAATGGCGTAACAAAGAGGTTAATTATTACCTGGAGCCTAAGTACGCCCCTTACGCTAAGGAGATCTTTGGTTTTACGCCGGAGGCCATGGAGTTTTACTCAAAAAAACTGGGGGTTGATTATCCGTGGAACAAATACGCGCAGATTGTTGTACGTGATTATGTGAGCGGCGCCATGGAGAACACCAGCGCTACCCTGCACGGCGAATATGTACAAGGTACCCCCCGCGAATTGATGGATGCCGGTTACGATGGTGGCCGCAGCACTATAGTACATGAGTTGTTCCACCAGTGGTTTGGCGATTATGTTACTGCCGAAAGCTGGAGTAACCTTACCGTGAACGAATCATTCGCCGATTTTAGCGAAACCATGTGGGCCGAATACAAATACGGCAAAGATGAAGGCGGCGCGCATATTTATGACGACTTGCAAAACTACCTGCGCAGCGGCGATGCTAAAACCAAAAACCTGGTACGCTTTCATTATCATGATAAAGAGGATGTTTTTGATGTGGTTACCTACCAAAAAGGCGGTACCATATTGAACTACCTGCGCAATTACTTAGGCGAGGATGCCTTTTACAAAGGCCTGGGTATTTACCTTAAAACAAATGCCTTTAAAAACGGCGAAGCACACCAACTGCGTTTAGCGCTTGAAGAAGCCAGCGGCCGCGATTTGAACTGGTTTTTTAACGAGTGGTACTTTAACGCCGGCCATCCTGTGCTTGATATTACTTACAAGTGGGATGAAGGCACAAAAACTCAAACCGTTTACGTTAACCAAACCCAAACCGGCGATGCCTTTATTTTACCTATAGCGGTTGATGTTTATGCCGGTGGTAAAAAAGAGCGCCATAAAGTATGGCTGCGCAACAAGGCCGATACCTTAACCTTTAAAGTAGCATCAAAACCTGATTTAGTGAACGTTGACGGTGACAAGGTTTTACCGGCTAAAAAGAACGATAAAAAATCGTTAGAGGAATTTGCATTCCAGTATGCTAACGCGCCTTTATACCTTGACCGCCTTGAGGCCATTGAGGCTGCCGCGCCTGTACAAGGCGATAAAAACGCGCAGAAGATCATCATCGCCGCATTGAAAGATAAATATTATGGCCTGCGTATTAAAGCCATTAACGCTGCCAACATGTCTAACGATGAGGTGCGCAATGCAGCCCAGCCCATACTGATGGATATTGCCCGTAACGATCAAAATAACAACGTTAAGGCTGCTGCCATTACCGTATTGGGTAAACTTAAAGCATCAGGCATGATCAAGATCTTCCGCGATGGCATTCAAAGCCAATCATACGCGGTACAAGGCGCATCATTAAACGCCCTGGCACAACTTGAACCGGCCGAGGCTTTGAAAAATGCCAAAGCTTTAGAGAAAGATAGCAAAGGTGCATTAACTTCAGCCATTATCACCGCCTACTCAACCGCCGGCAGCGATGCGGAGTGGCCTTATGTGTACGAGAAGTTTAAAGAATCGGGCCCGCAGGCGCAATTTAATTCAGCGCAAAAATTTGCTGATCTGGCTGGTCGTGTTAAAAACCCGGCTTATGCACAGCAAGGTATCGAGGTGTTGAAGGATCTGGGTGTGAAGTATAAAAAATATGGCATAGCCCCTTTTGTAATTACTACCATCACCGGTATCAAAACAAAACGTACCGAATTAAAGGATGACGCATCAGTAAAAGCCGCTGATGAAGCTCTTAAAGAAATAAATGATGCAAAGTAATTAAACTTTTTTTGCAACAATAGGTCTAAAGGGTTGTCTGTTAACTACAGGCAACCCTTTTTTATTCAAAAAACCCAACTTATTATCATGAAAAAACTTGCTTTTATCGCGCTGTTCTCCGCCGCTTTTGGTTATGCGCAAGCGCAGCAACCAGCCGTAATCATGCCCCAGTCAAATGCCTGGAATAGTGTGAGTAAAAGTTATATTTTTCCAACTGATAGCAGTAAAGTAAAATCAAACCCAAGTGAAATTGTAGCTGTTCAAAGTGCGCCAATCAACAATGATATTATAGTATACAGCCGTATGCCGGTATCAAAAATACAGGGCTACAGCAGCAAAATGCCGGTACAAGGCAAAGGCAATAAAATTACAGGTTATAACATGCCCATAAAAAGGGTACAAATTATTAACCCGGATACGGTGGGGAGAGTGAAGGTTAATCCTTAAAACGTTTAAAAATCCTTATTCAGCAATTTTTCCAATTCAGCAAAGCTGATATTCATTTTTACACGGCCTTGCTTGGCATATGATATTTCGCCCGTTTCTTCGGATACAATGATGGCCGTAGCTTCGTTAGCTTCGGTTACGCCGATACCTGCGCGGTGGCGCAAACCGAATTGCGCGGGCAAATCACTCTTTTCGGTTAACGGCAATATACAACTGGCAGATTTTATTTTGTTCTCTGATATGATCACCGCCCCATCATGCAGCGGACTATATTTTTGAAATATGCTTTCCAGCAAACGTTTTGATATACGTGCATCCATCATTTCACAACTGTTCTGGTAAAACTGTTCATCATATATCTTCACGATCACGATCAGCGCGCCCGTGCGCGATTGCTTCATGCTTTTGCAGGCATCAATAATGGGCTTAATGCGTATATAGTTATTTTTTTCGACCGTGTTCTTCCCAAAAAAGTATTGCCACCATGCCCGGTTTCGCTGCAGCGAGGCATTTTTTCCTACCAGTAACAGAAAGCGCCGTATCTCCTGCTGAAACACCACCACTACGGCAATGATGCCCACATTCATGAAGTTGCCTAAAATACCCGTTAGCAGTTGCATGTTAAGCGCGCGTACTACAAAATACAGGGCACAAACCAACGCTAAACCAATAAATATATTGGCAGCAATGGTACCGCGTATCAGGTTATATAGTTGGTATATAATAAAGGCCACGAGCAACACGTCCAGCACATCGAACACCGTAACCTTTACAAAGCTGAAATCAAATGAGTGCATATATACTAAGGTAGTGGAAATATTATGATTACAAATATGACAGGTTTTATGTTGAAGTTAAGTAATTAAAATAAATACAGGCAAAATCCTTAAACGCAAAAAAAGGGAGCATTAAATAATGCCCCCTTTTCCAATAATATCTTAATTAAAGATTATTTACCTTTTGCAGCTTCCTGCTCAGCCTGACGTAATGCACGTGAGGTAGTTACTGATACGATGGTATCTTCCTGAGCATTGGTGATAGTAAGGTTGTCCAGTTTAATATCGCGTACACGTACTGATTTACCTACTTCAAGCTCCTCGATGCTAACTTCGATGTTATCAAGGTGATCTTTAGGTAAGCCTTTAATACGCAGTTTACGTAATTTTTGAACCAGTTTACCACCCACTTTAACACCCGGAGAAGTACCGGTTAATTTTACAGGGATTTCGATAGCAATTGGTTTGTTCTCGTCAAGCTGTAAAAAGTCAACGTGTAAAAGTTGTTCAGTTAACGGGTGAAACTGAATGTCTTTAATAATAGCCTGAGCTTTTTGGCCGGCAATGTCAAGATCGATGAAGTGAACAACCGGCGTGTAAACAACGGCTTTCAAATCAGCTGCGGATACTGCGAAGTGAGTTTGAGTTTCACCTCCGTACAGAACTGCAGGCACCAGACTTTGGTAGCGCAGCTCTTTAGCATCTCTTTTCCCTACGTTCTCTCTCAGAGAACCGCTAATAGCAAATGATTTCATTTTTTGTATTTATTTATTTGTTTATTCCGTGGCGCTTGCCGCCACAAGTTCTTTATTAATTCATGCTGACCGGCATAAGCCATCAACCATGAAGTATTTTTTTAATCTACTTTAAAAAGCTGGCTTATTGAGCCATGCTCGTTTACGTTTGTTATCGCCTTGGCAAAAAGCTCAGCGGTTGATAGCACCCTGATCTTGTCGCTTTGGTATTTCAGCGGTATGGTATCAGTTACTATCAGCTCAGTTAAAGCCGATTTTTCAACCGTTTCGTAAGCCTTGCCTGATAATACCGGGTGTGTACATACCGCTCTTACGCTGCGTGCGCCACGCTCCATGATCAGGCCTGCCGCTTTTGACAGGGTGCCGGCCGTATCGCAAATATCGTCTATCAGTACAATGTCCTGGTCAACCACATCACCTATCACCGTCATTGATTCAATCTCGTTGGCGCGTTTACGGCGTTTATCGCATATTACCACCTCGGCGTTAAAAAACTTTGCAAAGGTACGTGCACGGTACGAGCCGCCCATATCCGGCGATGCAATGGTAAGGTTGGTAAGACCAAGGCTTTTTATGTATGGCACAAATATTACCGAGGCATCAAGGTGATCAACCGGGATGTCAAAAAAGCCCTGTATCTGCGCGGCGTGCAAATCCATGGTCATGATGCGGTTAATACCTGCGGCTACCAGTAAGTTGGCAACAAGCTTGGCACCTATGGCTACACGCGGCTTATCCTTACGATCCTGACGGGCTAAACCAAAGTACGGTATAACAGCCGTTACATAATGTGCCGAAGCGCGGCGGGCCGCGTCTATCAGCATCAGCAGTTCCATCAAATTATCAGTAGGCTGATGGGTTGATTGTATCAAAAACACATCGCAACCACGTACCGACTCATTGAAGTGAGGCTGAAACTCACCATCGCTAAAACGTGAAAGAACTACCTCGCCAAGTTCACGGCCGTAGCTTGCCGAAATTTCGGTAGCCAACCCTTTTGAACCTGAACCTGAGAATAATTTAACAGGATTAAACTGTAACGGCATTTTATTTGGATTTCAAACTGATGGCTGCCGTTGTTTAAGGGCAACTTTTGCTTGTATAAAACCTTAAAAACACAATTCGGATTTCAAATTCTCTATCGGTTTACCCGAAACTGAAAATTCAAAATCCGAATCTTTTTGTTGTTGCCCGACCTGGATTCGAACCAAGACAAACGGTACCAAAAACCGTCGTACTACCATTATACTATCAGGCAATCTCCGTTAGATAATTGCTTTTCTGAACGGAATGCAAATGTAAGACGTTTTTTGAAATGGTAAAAATTTTTTTGAAAAAAATTATCAGCGCCATTTATCACCATGCCCCTGCCGAGTTAAAATATGTTAACTGCTAAGTTTTTAATAGTAACATTAAGGATAGTTTGTTATTTTCGGCAGCTTATATAGCTGTACGTATTTATATCATTTAACGATGAATTACAACAAGATAAACAATCTTTTTGGCTGGCTTGCCTTTTTGATAGCCACTGTTACCTATGTTTTAACCCTCGAACCATCAACCAGTTTTTGGGATTGCGGCGAATTTATTGCCTGTATATACCGGCTGCAGGTGGCCCACCAGCCCGGCGCGCCGCTGTTTACCATGATAGGCAAAGTATTCTCGCTCCTCTCCATGGGCGATAATACCAGGGTAGCCTATTTTACCAACATGGCATCGGCATTATCAAGCAGCGCTACCATATTGTTCCTGTTTTGGACGATAACCGCGCTGGCCAAAAAGCTATTGGTTAAACCGGGCGTACAAATTACTACCGCAAACATCATCCTTATTATAGGCTCAGGCCTGGTAGGTTCATTGGCTTATACTTTTTCTGATACGTTTTGGTTCTCTGCTGTTGAGTCAGAGGTTTATGCCGAGTCGTCGTTATGTACAGCTATCGTATTCTGGGCCATACTTAAATGGGAAGCCCACGCCGATGAGCCTCACGCTAACCGCTGGATAGTATTTATAGCCTACATTATGGGTCTTTCTATAGGTATCCACTTGCTTAACTTACTGGTTATACCTGCCATAGCGCTGGTTGTATACTTCCGTAAGGCAAAAGTAGCTACCGCTTCGGGGGCGTTATCATGGTTTTTTGGCGGTATTGTTGCTGTTGCGTTTGTGCTGTGGGGCGTTATACAGTTCACCGTTAAGGGTGCAGCCTTTTCCGATCTGTTATTTGTAAACACCCTTGGCATGGGTTTCGGCTCGGGTGCCATTACCTTTTTTGTATTGCTGGTAGCATTGCTGGTTACGGGTATATACTATACCATTAACCCGGTTAAACCCGCTATAATAGCTGCGGCCGTATTTTTTGTACTGCTTGCAGGCATCAGCAGCGGCATAGTAGGCGCCATTGTGGCCATAGCGGTGCTGGCTTTCCTTGAGTATGTTGTTAAAATTCGTGAAAAACGTTTCGCGCTTAACAGCTTTTTGGTTTGTTTGGCCTTTATACTTTTTGGTTACAGCTCTTTTGTGATGATCGTTATCCGCGCTAAGGCGGGTACTAACCTTAATAACAGCGACCCGCAGGATGCCTTCGCGCTTAACGGCTACCTTAATCGTGATCAGTACGGCGATACGCCATTACTGTATGGCCAATTTTTTGATTCGCAGATAACCGAACAAAAGGACGGCGCGAAAATATACCGTCGTGGTAAAGAAAAATATGAGGTTGCCGGTAAAAAGATCAAGAATATATATGATCGTAACACCGTTTTCCCGCGCATGTTTAGCGATAAGCCAAGCCATGCGCAGTTTTACCGCCAGTGGACCGGGCTTGGTGCCGAGGAGCATCCTAACCTGGTTACCAACTTAAAATTCTTTATGAGTTGGCAGGTTACCCAAATGTATACTCGCTACTTTTTATGGAACTTTGTTGGCCGCACCAACGAGCAGGACGGACAGGTTGATGCCGGCGGTATTGACGGTAACTGGGTAACCGGCTACAGGGCTAATCAACCGCTGCCTTACTCTGTAACCAAAAGCAAATCATATAACCGCTTATATGCCCTGCCACTAATTATTGGTTTAATGGGCGCTGTATACCACTTTCGCCGTAACCAAAAGGATGCGGGCATTGTGGGTGTGTTGTTTTTCTTTACCGGTTTAGCTATTGTGCTTTACCTTAACCAGGACCCGCTGCAGCCACGTGAACGTGATTATGCCTACGCAGGTTCATTCTATGCCTTTGCCATATGGATAGGCCTTGGGGTGCTGTTTATTGCCGAGATGTTAAGCCGGTTGAATGCCAAAACAGCGGCCATCATATCAACAGCAGTATGTTTGTTAGCTGCACCGGCACTAATGGCCAGCCAGGAATGGGACGACCACGACCGCTCGACCAAGCTGACCCCGCATGATATGGCCTATAACTACCTGAATTCGTGCGAGCCGAATGCCATACTGTTTGTTTATGGCGATAATGATACGTACCCGCTATGGTACATTCAGGAGGTTGAAGGAGTAAGGCCTGATGTACGCATTGTTAACCTGAGCTTACTGGGCACTGACTGGTACATCCGCCAGATGAAAGGTAAGATGAATGAGTCGGCACCGCTGCCTATCAGTATGCCGAATGAGAAATTCCAGGCCGGTGTACGCGATGTGATCTATTACAGCGATGGCAACGTACCAGGATCTACCGATGTAAAGGAATTATTCGATTTTATTACCTCTGATGATCCGCGTGCCATGGCCGAACTGCAAAGCGGCGAAAAAACCAACTACCTGCCTACTAAAAACTTCAAACTTGCTGTTGATGTTAATGAGGCGGTAAAATCAGGCGCTGTACCTGCCGATAAAGCAGCACAAGCTGAAACTGCCATAGAATGGAAATACCCCGGAAATTACATCACCAAAGATAACCTTGCCCTGCTGGACATACTGGCACATAATAACTGGAAACGCCCTATCTATTTTGCCGTTACCGTGGGTAGCGAAAACATGATAGGCCTTGACCGTTACCTGTATAACGAGGGCTTTGCTTACCACCTGATGCCGTTAAAGCCTGATACCACTGTTGCCCCGCTTGAGGCTACCAATAGCCAGAAGATGTATGATAACCTGGTGAACAAGTTTAAATATGGCAACTTTAAAACTGCCAAGTATCTGGATCACGAATCATTGACGATGTTCTATCCGTTAATTTCGCGCATGTACATGAACCTGGCCGATAACATGATCAAAGAAGGCAAGAACGACCAGGTTAAAAAGCTGATTGCTAAATACGATGCCGAAATGCCGACTGATATACCGGTGCAGGAAGTTGCAGTACGTAAATATTACCTGCTGGAGAGTGCATACCGTGTTGGCGAAACCCAGATAGGCAACAAACTGGCCGGCCAGATAGACGATTACCTGGTTAATATGTTAAACTTTAAATATGCCCAGTTACAGGATGGTAATACATCTGCCGAGGACAGGGATATACAGTTCACCATGTCGCTGTTAAACGGACTGGTAGGCCTGACTAAAGATTTCCATCAAACAACTTTAAACAAAACTTATACTGACCAGCTTAAAGGCTTCAGCAATAAGTTCGGCGTACCGCAGCAGCAATAATCGCGGTACTACTTACATATAAAACAATAAAAGCGGCCATAAGCCGCTTTTATGTTTAGCACTATTATACACTAATATTTATTCTGCTTGTTTTACAGGGGCAGGAGCTTCGGCAACTTCAGGCTCGTCCTCAATCACTACGCCCATTGAGCAAAACTTGTCAATACGCTCTGATACCAATTGGGTAATTTCCTTTTGCTTAAGTTGAGCAAGCTCCTTAATCAATTGCTTTTTCAGGATGTTGGCCATAGCCACCGGATCCTGGTGCGCACCGCCAAGCGGTTCTTTCACCACGCCATCAATCAGTTTGTTTTTCAGCATCTCGGTTGAGGTAAGTTTTAATACCTCTGCCGCGCGCTCTTTATTTTCCCAGGTTTTCCAAAGGATGGTTGAGCAATTCTCAGGCGAGATTACTGAATACCATGAGTTATCCAGCATCAATACCCTATCGCCAATACCAATACCTAACGCACCGCCTGATGCCCCCTCGCCAATAATCACACAAATAACCGGCACTTTAAGTACCGACATTTCCAGCAGGTTACGCGCTATGGCTTCGCCTTGTCCGCGTTCCTCAGCCTCAAGGCCCGGATAAGCTCCCGGGGTATCAATCAGGGTAATAACCGGTTTATTGAATTTTTCGGCAAGCCTCATCAGGCGTAAAGCCTTGCGGTAACCCTCGGGGTTGGCCATACCGAAGTTACGGTACTGGCGCTCCTTTGTGTTGCGGCCTTTTTGATGACCGATGATCATTACAGTTTGGCCGCCAAGGGTAGCAAAGCCGCCCACAATGGCCTTATCATCACCAACAGTACGGTCGCCGTGCATTTCAATAAAATCGTCGCACATCAGCTCTATATACTGTAGGGTATAAGGCCTTTCCGGATGGCGCGATATCTGTACCTTTTGCCAGCCGGTAAGGTTGCCGTAAATATCCTTTTGTGCTTGTGCAAGCTTGGCTTCCAGCTCGGCAATCGTGGCCGACATATCCAGCTTGTTCTTATCTTCTATTTGTACAACCTTGTCAATCTGCTGTTGCAGTTCGGCTAACGGTTTCTCAAAATCAAACGAAATTTTCATACAACTCTATCAATCAGGCGCCAAATTTAAATAAAACCAATGGCAAATTGTTACTTGTTATCCTGTAAACGCTCAAACTTATTTATTTGCTTTGCCGTGAGCAGCTTTTGTGTCTTGAGGCAGGCCTGCAAAATGGCGTTTCTGAGTTCGCCCTGGTATATACCATAGCGATTGGTGTAGTAGATCAGGTTACCGTCATTAATCCTTTTTATCCTGAAAAGGCTGTCAATAGCCCGCTCATTACGGATGATAAATACGCCCATTTCCTTTTTCTTGCGTATAAGCTCCGTATTAATGGCGGTTATTTTGCTCACCTGCGCATCATCAAGCTTTAATTTATCTTTCGAGGCAAGTACTTTATCCGGTGCAGGGTAATGGTTCAGCTCCGCAGCCCATCCCATATGGTACATGTCCTCTCCTTTTTGCAGGGCATCGTACTGTTTAAGGCTGAGTGTTTTTACCGTGGATGGCTTGCCAGTGCTATCCGTTTGCGCAAATGCACTAACGGATATAATTGAAATAAAAGATAATGATAGTATGGATTTAAGCATAAGCAGGTTGTTTGTTTTTAAACGACAGCATAGCATGTGTAGTATAATTATTCGGGCTTGTTAACCGATGCCGGCGGCAAAGGCGCCTTCCATAACTGCCACCACGGCGTTGCAGGCGACTCGTGGTGCTCATAATGATACCCAAAAAAATAACAGCTTAAAAAAGCCCATACGTGGTTACGCCGCTGGCTGCGTGCATAATGAGGGTTATTATGTTCGCCCTTATGAGGCAAATAGGTACCAAAATAAAACAGTTGCAGCGTGCTTAACAGCGATGGCACCACCCAAAACAATATGAGGTTAGGCTGGGGTATCCACAACTTTAAAACATTGAATAAAGCAGCCATAATTACAATTTGCCATATCGACAAATAGTTGCGGATAAAGCGCACATACCAACTTAAAAAGCTGCCGTGGTGATAATCCGGATCATCGTCACTATGTACATGCCGGTGGTGCATGTGGTGTTTTTTGTACAGATGCGGATACCAGAATGAAGCATACAAAAATGTACTGATAAAGCCGATGGCGTTGTTAACGCTTTTGTTGGATGAAACCGTACCGTGCATGGAATCGTGCGCGGTGATGAACAGGCCAGTATACAGGTGCATTTGCAGCAATATAAACAGGTATAACAGCGGATTGGTAAAATCCACCATCCATTGCATCAGCAGGGTGATAGAAACCGCCCAGCAGCCAATAACAATAAGCGCGATGATGATACCTGTGTTTGATCTGTTTTGCATGGTTACGACAAATGCACAGCAAATTTGTGTCCAAGATAGTTAACCGCGGTTAATTAGCAGCAGGGTCCTGCCCGAATGCTTTACTCAATAGCTCATACAGTTCGGGGTGGCGCGCCTGTAGCTTATCGGGCTTCTCGAAAAAGTATTCGGATACTACCGCGAAAAACTCCGCCTCATTGGTGGCGGCATACGGGTTAATGTCTGATTTGCCTTCTTCTATCTTCCGTATCTCCTGGTGCATCATCCGTATCCAGGGTTTGATAAATTCGTGCGGCAGCAATTGCTCGGGAATACCGTCGGTAGCGCCGTCAACCTTATCAAGCAGGTGCGCAAACTCGTGGATGCCGGTATTTTCGGCACCCGAATTTTTAGAAAAGCCTTTTTCAAGTGCCTTGCGCGAAAGGATCATCTGCCCGTTCATATAACCGCTGCCCACCATGCCCATAATACTGCGGCCGCTATCGCCCTCAAACTGGTACTGCTCGTCGAACGTATCAGGGTAGAGCAGCACATTGGTGATATTGCGATAGTTCCAATCCTTGAAAGCGAATATGGGTATCACCGCGCTCGATGCAACCATCAACCGCTCAACGTCATTCACCTCCAGGCCAACACCCTCAATATGTACCGCATCCATAAACTGCTCTATTTTATCCTCAAAGTAAAGTTTATCTGTATCGTTCAGATTATTATAAAAATCGATATGCTGTGCCAGCAACTTCTTTTGCGCATCGGTAAGAATAACCTGTGTGAGCGCCCGTTTATGCTTGCGCTGAAATAAGGTGTAGGAGATAATGATGGCGGTGATAATGGCTATGTAGAGCATAAAGTCTGTTTATTTAAACAAATAAAAAAGCGATGAGCCTAAACCCATCGCTTTTCAAAATTCCGAAATTGAAAATTCGAATTTCGAAACCAAAAAATTATATCAGCAACCTTACAGGTTCTTCTAATAATGCTTTCAGGGTTTGCAGGAAGGCCGCTGCCGATGCACCGTCTACTGTGCGGTGGTCAGAGCTTAAGGTAACCTTCATTACATTGCCCGGTACTACCGCGCCGTTTTTAACAACCGGCACTGCCTGTATACCGCTAACCGCTAATATACATGAGTTTGGTGTGTTAATAATGGCGGTAAACTCCTCAACACCAAACATCCCTAAGTTTGATATGGTAAAGGTTGAGCCTTCCATCTCATTCGGCTGAAGCTTTTTGTCCTTCGCTTTTTTGGCGTATTCTTTAACTTCAACAGATATATGGCTTAATGATTTGCCATCAGCAAATTTAATAACCGGTACCAGCAGGCCTTCATCAACCGCTACGGCAACGCCAATGTGCACATGCTCGTTAAAGCGGATCTTATCACCTAACCATGATGAGTTAATAACCGGGTGCTGTTTTAATGCAACGGCACACGCTTTAAGCACCAAATCGTTAAATGATAATTTAACTGGTGCAATGTCATTCATCTTGGTGCGCGCGGCAATGGCGGCATCCATGTCAATAGCCATGGTTACAAAGAAATGCGGCGCGGTAAACAGGCTTTCAGCCAAACGGCGACCGATAGCTTTACGCATTTGCGTAACAGGCTTTTCGGTAAATTTCTCTTCGCCGGTGTACGTTGGCAGTGAGATCGCTTTTTCAGTTTTAGCAGGAGCAGCGGCTTCTTTAGTTGCAGCTTCCTGAACTTCTTTAGTTGATGGGGTAAAGCCCTCAATATCTTTCTTCACGATGCGGCCGCCATCGGCAGTGCCTTTAACCTCGTTCAGGTTGATACCTTTATCCTTAGCGATTTTACGTGCTAACGGAGAAGCTTTAACGCGGCTATCATCATCTGAAGTAGCAGAAGCAGTTGCGGTAGCAGTTTCTTCCTTAGCTTCAGGTTTTGCTTCTTCTTTGCTTTCAGCAGCAGGGGCAGCATCAGCTCCACCATCAAGTAATGGCTGTATGTCAGTACCTTCTTTACCTACAATAGCGATGATATCGTTAACCTTGGCGGCTTCGCCTTCTTTAACACCAATGTAAAGCAGGGTGCCTTCTTCGTAACCAACAACTTCCATGGTGGCTTTGTCGGTTTCAACATCGGCCAGTGAGTCGTCAGATTTTACTTTGTCGCCTACCTTAAAGTTCCATTTGTTGATAACGCCCTCGGTCATGGTATCGCTCAGTAAAGGCATACGTATAACCGCGGCAGGTATGCTTGAAAGGTCAACCTTTGGTTTGCTTTCGTCCGCAGGTTTGCTTTCTTCTTTTTTATCTTCGGCTGGTTTTTCCTCTTTCTTATCGGCCGGGGCGCTACCGCCTTCCGCTTCAAGCGCAGCTTTGTAGTCTTCGCCCTCTTTACCTAATACGGCAATAACAGCGTCAACCGGTACGGCGGCACCTTCTTCAACACCAATGTAAAGCAGGGTACCATCCTGAAATGATTCAAAATCCATAGTGGCCTTATCAGTTTCAACCTCGGCCAATACATCGCCTGATTTTACCTGATCGCCAACTTTTTTATGCCATTTAGCCAATACCCCTTCGGTCATGGTATCGCTCATTTTTGGCATTTTAACTACTTCAGCCATATTATATTTGTGTGTATAATGGTTAGTCTAAAATGTAAGGATAATCTTGTTGCACATAAACATCAGTGTAAAGCTCTGATGCTTCAGGCCATGGTGATTCTTCGGCAAATTGTACCGCTTCGTCAACAGTAGCCTTTATCTTGGCGTCGATCTCCTCAAACCATTTCTCATCGGCATAACCTTCTTTAAGTATGGTTTGTTTTACCGATTCAATAGGATCTTTCGCTTTGTAGCTTTCAAGCTCGTCTTTAGTGCGGTATTTCTGCGGGTCAGACATTGAGTGACCTTTGTAGCGGTAAGTACGCATCTCTAAAAAGGTTGGGCCTTCGCCTGCACGGGCGCGCTGCACGGCCTCGTCCATAGCGTTGTGTACCGCAACCGGGTCCATACCATCAACGGCTGATGAAGGGATGCCGTAAGGTATACCTAATTTAAAAATATCCGGCTCAATAGTAGTACGTGCTACTGATGTACCCATGGCGTAACCGTTGTTTTCGCAAATAAAGATAACAGGCAGTTTCCAAAGGGCAGCCATGTTAAAGGTTTCGTTCAAAGCACCCTGACGTACCGCACCATCGCCCATATAGCAAATGTTTACGTTATCAGTACCTTTATATTTTTCAGCAAAAGCAACACCTGCACCTAACGGAATTTGTCCGCCTACGATACCGTGGCCACCATAAAAATGGTTTTCCTTGTCGAACATGTGCATCGAGCCACCTTTACCTTTTGAACAACCTGTAGCTTTACCATACATTTCGGCCATAATAGCTTTTGGGGTTGTACCTTTAGCAAGTGCGTGGGCGTGATCACGATAAGCGGTGATCATGCTGTCCTCATGACGTATTACCGACATAGCACCGGCAAGCACAGCTTCCTGACCTATGTACAAGTGGCAAAAGCCCCTGATTTTTTGCTGACCATAAAGTTGTCCGGTTTTTTCCTCGAACTTGCGCATCAACTGCATTGACTCGTACCACATCAGGTAGGTGTCTTTATTTATTTCGATTGAACTCATGTTTATTAAAGAACCTTTTTTTAAGATGCGCAAATCTAATTATTGATTTTATAAAATGGAAATCCATTGCGATTGTTACCTTAATTATACTCTTTTTTTACAAAGAGATACCTGTTGCAAGCTTTTGTGGTGGTATAGTTATTAAAAAGGTATTAAATATTTTGACAAGTACTGCTGTATACAAATAAAAAATGCCGGCACTTGCCGGCATTTTTGTAAATATTATCCTAATTTTTTGTATTTGATGCGTTTAGGTGCCACATCGCCGAGGCGTTTTTTGCGGTTCTCCTCATATTCAGAGTAATTACCCTCAAAGAAATAAACCTGCGAGTCGCCCTCAAAGGCCAGTATGTGTGTACAGATCCGGTCAAGAAACCAACGGTCGTGACTGATCACTACGGCGCAGCCGCCAAAGTTTTCCAGCGCTTCTTCTAATGAGCGCAGGGTATTCACGTCAATATCATTGGTAGGCTCATCCAGCAGCAGCACGTTACTGCCCTTTTTAAGGGTAATGGCCAGGTGAACCCGGTTACGCTCACCGCCCGATAGTACGCCTATTTTTTTCTGCTGATCGGCACCGTTAAAGTTAAAGCGCGATACATAAGCGCGAGAGTTGATGGTGCGGTTGCCCACCACAATGTTATCAGTGCCGCCGGTAACATTCTCCCATACTGATTTATTGGCATCCAGGTCATCGTGCATCTGGTCAACATAGCCTAAAGCCACGGTTTCGCCTACACGGAAGGTTCCGGCATCCGGTGTCTCCTGCCCGGTAATGAGTCGAAACAAGGTGGTTTTACCCGCGCCGTTAGGGCCGATGATGCCCACAATGCCTGCCGGTGGCAGCGAAAAGCTCAGGTTTTCGAACAACACACGGTCGCCATAAGCCTTGGTAACATTAGTGGCCTCAATAACCACATTACCCAAACGCGGGCCCGGCGGAATGAACAGCTCCAGCTTATCTTCACGGTCCTTAGTTTCCTCTGATGCCAGTTTCTCGTAGTTTGATAAACGCGCCTTGCCCTTTGCCTGGCGGGCCTTTGGTGCCATGCGCACCCACTCCAGCTCGCGCTCCAGGGTTTTCTGGCGTTTGCTTTCGGTTTTCTCTTCCTGTGCCAGGCGTTTGGCTTTTTGGTCAAGCCATGAGGAGTAGTTGCCTTTCCACGGGATGCCCTCGCCACGGTCAAGCTCCAGTATCCAGCCGGCCACATTATCCAGGAAATAACGGTCGTGCGTAACGGCAATTACGGTGCCTTTATATTGTTGCAGGTGCTGCTCCAGCCAATCAATAGATTCGGCATCAAGGTGATTGGTAGGCTCATCCAGCAGTAATACATCCGGCTCTTGTAACAGCAATCGGCACAAAGCCACACGGCGGCGTTCACCGCCTGATAGTACGGCTATCTTGGTATCAGGCTCAGGGCAACGCAGTGCATCCATGGCGCGTTCAAGCTTGGTGTCAAGCTCCCAGGCGTTCACGGCATCTATCTTGTCCTGCAATTCTCCCTGGCGGGCCATCAGCTTATCCATCTTATCGGCATCGCTGTAGTATTCTTCCAGTCCGAATTTTTCGTTAATGTCTTCGTACTCCTTTAAAATAGAGGTTATCTCAGCAACACCTTCCTCCACCACTTCGCGTACGGTTTTTTCAGGGTCAAGCTCAGGCTCCTGGCTTAACATACCAACAGTATAACCCGGCGAAAACACTACCTCGCCCTGGTAGCTTTTATCAACCCCGGCAATAATTTTTAGTAGAGATGATTTACCCGAACCATTTAAACCGATAACACCGATCTTGGCACCATAAAAAAAGGAGAGGTAGATATTTTTAAGAACTTGTTTTTGCGGCGGGAATATTTTATTCACCCCGGCCATCGAGAATATTATTTTTTCGTCTGCCATTATATTCTTGTTAGAAGGGCAAATATCTGCTAATGAATATTAATTAGCCAAAAAAAAGCAATAAAGGTTTAGCGGCTTGCTTCGGCTCCGCGTATCATTATCTTTTCGCCTTTAACGCCTGTAATAATTGTTACTACCGATGTGTTGGGCAGCGCGGTTTTAAAATAAGGCATATTTACGGCGGGTGTTAACCTCACCGATCTAAGGTAGCTTTCAGGCACGCGTACATTGGCGGTGTCAGTTAATAGCTTATCATTCCATACATATATTACCGGTTGTTTACTTTTTACGGTTATGCCCTTTACGCGTAAAATATCTTTTATAGATAATAGCCTGTCGGCAAGCATTCTTTTTAGATATTCAGGGTTGTTAAGGGTGATGTAAATGGCTCCGTTAGGGTGCTTGTCATCAGTTTTAATTACATGTATTTCCTTTATACTATCCGGCTTAATAAAATCAAAATATGCACGGTTAATTACCGTTCCCTGAACATAATAAACAGGCTCGTTGTGCGTATTGTGGTACTGTGCCAAAGTTATGCTTACCACAAAAAGCTGGCAGAACGCCAATAAAAGCATTATCTTTTTCATAACTGGTTTGGTTTGATTACTACAAGGTAATAACTAATATTGATAACGTTTGAACAACTGGCAGAAAAAATATATGCCTTTCTGTCATCCGCGCTGACGAATTTGCCGTAAGCTTATTTAAGGGCTGCCGTTAAGTTTGCCCGATTAAACTTTTTGGTTGCTCCGCATGTCAAAACATTGTATTTCAACACATTTGTAAAAATATAAAGAAAAACAGCTTTTTTGTTGTTATAAAATTGTTGGGTATGGTTAAAATTAATAGATTGCATTATCATCACAATGTCTGTTTTAGGTAGCCTGAAAATATTGGCAATGTTGTTGATAAAAAGTATTAAACACGTCGTTAACTATTATAAGCGAATTAATATAGCTTGCTGATAAATTAAAGGCGTTTACACATAAGAAAGGTATTATATGGAAGCTAAATTTTCGCCACGCGTTAAGGATGTGATACAATATAGCAGAGAGGAGGCCATACGCCTTGGGCATGATTATATTGGTACCGAGCATCTTTTGTTAGGTTTAATTCGCGATGGTGACGGTGTAGCAATAAAATTGCTCAAGGGTTTTAGCGTTGATACCGCTAAACTGCGCCGCGCTGTTGAAGATGCCGTTAAAGGTACAACCGGAACTAACGTAAACATTGGCAGCATACCGCTGACCAAACAAGCTGAAAAGGTATTGAAGATAACATATCTTGAAGCAAAAATATTTAAAAGCGATGTGATAGGCACCGAGCACCTGCTGCTGTCAATCCTTCGTGATGAGGATAATATAGCCTCGCAGATACTATCGCAGTTCAATGTGAATTACGAGGTATTTAAAGCGGCTGTTGAATCGCACAAAAATGATATTACCGACGAGATGCCGGGCTCATCAACAGGCGGCGATGATGACTTTAAGGAAGAAGAATCATTCAGCCAGCCAAAAAAGGTGTCAGACATCAAATCAAAAACACCGGTGCTTGACAACTTTGGCCGTGACCTGACCAAGGCTGCCGAAGAGGGCCGCTTAGACCCGATCGTTGGTCGTGAAAAGGAGATCGAACGTGTATCGCAGATCCTTTCCCGTCGTAAAAAGAACAACCCTATTTTAATAGGTGAACCGGGCGTTGGTAAATCAGCCATCGCCGAGGGTTTAGCATTGCGTATCGTGCAGCGCAAGGTATCGCGCGTGCTATTCAACAAACGCGTTGTAACGCTTGATCTGGCATCACTGGTGGCCGGCACCAAATACCGCGGCCAGTTTGAGGAGCGCATGAAAGCCGTGATGAACGAGCTGGAAAAATCTCCGGATGTGATCCTTTTCATTGACGAGATCCACACCATTGTGGGCGCCGGTGGCGCATCAGGCTCGCTTGATGCCTCAAACATGTTCAAACCGGCTTTGGCCCGGGGTGAGATACAATGCATCGGCGCGACAACTTTAGACGAGTACCGCCAGTACATTGAAAAAGATGGCGCCCTGGATCGCCGTTTCCAGAAAGTAATGGTTGAACCGGCTACGCCTGATGAAACCATTGAGATATTGAACCGCATTAAGGAGAAATACGAGGAGCACCACGGTGTAACTTACACTCCTGAAGCTATTGAGGCTTGCGTTAACCTGACCACCCGCTACATTACCGACAGGTTTTTACCTGACAAGGCGATTGATGCGCTGGACGAATCAGGCTCACGTGTGCACCTGACCAATATCCACGTGCCGCAAAACATATTGGATATTGAGCAGAAGATAGAGCAGATCAAGATCGAGAAAAACAAAGTAGTTCGCAGCCAGAAGTATGAGGAAGCCGCTAAACTTCGTGATACTGAAAAGCACCTGCTTGAAGAACTTGACCAGGCAAAATCAGTTTGGGAAGCCGAAACAAAATCAAAACGCTACACCGTTAGTGAAGATAATGTTGCCGAGGTTGTAGCCATGATGACCGGTATACCGGTACAAAAGGTTGGCCAGGCTGATAGCGCCAAGCTGCTTGCCATGACAAACACCATATCAGGCAAGATCATCGGGCAGGACGACGCGATCAAGAAACTGACACGTGCTATACAACGTACACGTGCCGGGTTAAAAGATCCGAAGAAACCAATTGGTTCATTCATTTTCCTGGGGCCTACCGGTGTTGGTAAAACCGAATTGGCCAAAGAGCTTGCCCGCTTTATGTTTGATACCGAAGACGCGCTGATACAAATTGATATGAGCGAGTACATGGAAAAATTCGCGGTATCACGCTTGGTAGGAGCGCCTCCGGGCTACGTAGGTTACGAAGAAGGCGGACAGTTAACCGAAAAGGTACGCCGCAAACCATACGCGGTTGTATTGCTTGACGAGATTGAGAAAGCACACCCTGACGTATTCAACATCCTTTTACAGGTGTTGGACGAAGGCCAGCTAACCGACTCATTAGGCCGTAAGGTTGATTTCAGGAATACCATCATCATCATGACCTCGAACATTGGTGCACGCCAGTTAAAGGATTTTGGACAAGGTGTTGGTTTTACCACTGCCGCCAAAACCATACAGGCCGAGGCCCACTCAAGAGGCGTGATAGAGAACGCGTTGAAACGTGCTTTCGCGCCGGAGTTTTTGAACCGTATTGATGATGTTATCGTGTTTAACTCATTGGGTAAAGATGAGATATTCAAAATTATCGATATTGAGCTTGCCCACCTGTTTAGCCGTGTTAACAGCTTAGGTTATAAAATTGAGCTTACCGAAAATGCTAAAGAGTTTATTGCCGAAAAAGGTTACGACTCGCAGTTTGGTGCACGCCCGTTAAAACGAGCTATTCAGAAATACCTTGAAGACCCGATCGCCGAGGAAATACTGAAAGGTGAACTTAACGATGGCGATGTGATGGAAGTGGATTACGACAAGGAAGCCGACCAGATCAGGATCATCGACAAAAAAAGTCAGGATAAAACAACCGAAGAAGAATCAAAGTAACACTGCTTCTTTTAAATAGCAAAGCCCGCCGTTATTAATTAATGGCGGGCTTTTTTGTGACTGTGCTATAAATTTTTTTAAAATATTAGCTGTAAAGGTTCTTGTTCCTGATAAATTCCAGTACGGCATCGGGCACAAAATATTGTACATTCTTTTTTTCGGCTATGGACTTGCGGATAAATGTTGCCGATAGCTCCATCAGCGGGGTCATGGTGATGGTTACGGATGGGTGCGAAGCCAGCTCTGCATTTTCATAACCTGGCCGAGGATACACATAAACCCGGTAATCACGAAGGATCAGCTTATAGTTTTTCCATTTAGGCAGCGAGATCAGGTTATCCGAACCCATAATAAGCGCGAATTCGTGCTGCGGATATTTCTCTTTAAGATGGGTAAGCGTATCAATAGTATATGATGGCTGGGGCAGGCGCAGTTCTACATCATTCACCTCAATTGATGTAGAGTTATCAGTAGCCAGTTTAGCCATCTCCAACCTGTCGTACATATTAATCAGGTCGCCATACTTTTTGAGCGGATTTTGCGGCGATACGATCAACCACACCTTATCAAGCTGGGTATGGTTGGCCATATAGTTGGCTATAATTAAATGCCCTATATGTATAGGGTTAAATGAACCGAATAATAAGCCTATCTTCATCCTTTAGCAGTTTGCAGTTGACAGTTCTCAGTTTGCAGTTTCTAATATTTTAGTTCGCAGTTTGTACTAACCGGCACCAAATTTACCGGGATTGTCAATCATGTATTGTACTAATCTTCCGACCTCGTGCGATTGGGAGATTAAATTATCATAAGTGCTTCTGTCAATATACTCACAGGCCAAAGCATATTCCAACCATCCTTGAGTTTCACTATTTTCCATATCGACATCTGTGAGCTTGCTAACAAAGTGATTTGGATACCGCCTTTTACCATAGGCTTCTATAGTGCAGATATTTGTTGATCGTGATGATCGGCGGATCTGGTTCTGTCAAAGAATACGTTTCTTCTTTCGGAAAGAGCTTCGTGATATTAAATATCTGCATAGACAAAGAAAACGTTTTCTTATACAGTAAAAGATCCTTGTATGTTCCCATAAAAACTGCTTACTGTAAACCGGAAACTGCTAACCCTCAATAAAATTTCGCACCAGTTCTTCCGCTTCTGAACAGGCAGTATCAAGATCGTAATTTTTGAGGATAACATCAAATTTTGGCGCGTAGCCCAGTTCCTTTTCGGCTTTGGCAAAGCGCTCGTTCAGTTTCTCCTGGCTATCGGTACCACGGCCGCTAAGGCGTTGTTTAAGCACCTCCATTGATGGTGGCTGAACAAATATGGCCAGCGCCTGATCGGCATACTTGCGTTTAAGGTGCAGGCCGCCTTCAACGTCAATATCAAATATCACGGTTTTACCTTTTTTCCAGATCCGCTCAATCTCGGTACGCAGCGTACCATAAAAAGTGCCGGTATATACTTCCTCAAACTCAACAAAATACTTTTTGGCGATAAGGTGCAAAAACTCCTCTTTGCTTATAAAATAATAATCCTCGCCATCGGTTTCGGTGCCGCGTGGCTGCCTTGTAGTGGCCGATATGGAAAATTCCAGCTCGGGCATTTTACCCAGCAAATGGTGTACTATGGTAGTTTTACCAGCACCCGACGGTGCGGAGAATATGATGAGTTTACCTTCCATGGGGCAATAGTCAGTGGTCAGATAGTGAGTGGTCAGTAGTCAGTGGTCAGTGATTAGTTAATTACTATTCAAATGACCAATGACTACTCACCTAATGACTATAAAACGTTTAGTAATTGTTCTTTAATTTTTTCGAGTTCCTCTTTCATGCCTACTACCAGCTTTTGTATGTTGGCATCATTGGCCTTTGAGCCGATGGTGTTTATTTCTCGCCCGATCTCCTGTGTTATAAAGCCAAGCTTTTTACCACTTGCGTCATCAGCAGCGAGGGTTTCCAAAAAGTAGTCGCAATGGCTTTTTAACCTTGTTTTTTCTTCGGTGATGTCAAGCTTATCAATGTAATAGATAAGCTCCTGCTCAAAGCGGTTATGGTCTATCACCTCAACACCGGCGGCATCTGCCAAAAACTGATTTAAACGCTCGCGGATAACCGGTACACGTTTCGGGTCTTCCGCCTCTACAGCTTTCAGATTATCAACTATTATACTGATGCGTTGCTTAACATCATTCTCAAGCACCCGGCCTTCATCTTTACGGAATTGCAAAAAGCCATCCAAAGCCTGTTTAAACGCTTTTTCAACACTTTTCCACTCCTCCTCAGATACTGTTTCCTCGTTATATTTTACCACTTCGGGCAATGTAAGGGCTAACTGCAGCAGGTTGCCCGCAGGCTCACCTAACTCAATACTTACATTTTTTAGCTTTTGATAGTAATGCTTCAGCAGCTCGTTATCAATACCGGCGGCTTTAACTGCCGAACTGGTTTGCTCAACATTTATACTGAGGTTTACCTTACCGCGTTCAACACTTTTACTGCAATCGTTACGGAGCTGAAACTCTTTTTCAGCAAACATTTTTGGTAAACGTAATGATAGTTCGAGGAATTTACTGTTCAGGGATTTGATCTCGACGGTATATTTGGTACCGCCCGAATCAACACTGGCTATTCCATACCCTGTCATGGATTTTATCATGCGCAAAGATATGCTTTTTCCTGCTAATAACTGCTTTAACACTTTTTAGCATCTGCATGCAAAATACTATGTTTAAGTTTACGTTCATCTACATATCAGTTAATGAACATCAAAAAACACTTATCATATATCATTTTGTGCCTTTTGGCCATCACAGCCAGGGCGCAGCAAGGTACGGTTCAGGGCATTGTGTACCGCAACAACACATCCACACGCATAGCGCAGGTTGTTGTTACCAACCTCAGAACAAATGCCACAATGATGAGCGATGAACTTGGCATATTTACCATTAATGCCAAACCCGGCGATACATTGCTGTTTGACAAAAGTGAATTTGCCGACCTGCGCCATATAGTTGGTACCGAAAAAGAAATGGTGGTTTATATGCGCCTGATGACCAGCACTGAACTGGAAGAGGTAAAAATAAAAGCGACCACCAAACAACAGGAATTAAGTGAGGTAATGCGCGACTACCGTGGCCAGGGTACCTTTTTTAATGGCAGCCCTCCTGCGCTGGCATTTTTAATGTCGCCGTTAACGGGCTTGTATGAACTGTTTGGCAAAACACCTGGCCGGGCTAAACGCTTTGCTAAATTTAGTAAGGCCGAACTTGAACAGAATGAAATAAACCGCCGTTATAATGTGCCGTTTGTTAAACGCACGCTAAACGTGAGCGATGAAGAGGCCGGTAAGTTCATCAATTACTACATGCCCTCGTATGAAGATATACGCGTATGGAACGATTATGAGTTGATTAAACGTGTAAAACGCCAGTACGAATATTTTAAGATCAATAAAGATCCGCTCAGAACTAATCCGTTCCAGGTAAAACCGGCTGATACCGCCAGAAGAAATTAATTTGATTTAAAATATCAGATCCCCAGGGCTTCGCAGGCTTTTTCGGCAGAAAGTTTTTCGGCATTCTTTTTACTGAACTCCTTACCAAGGCCTAACGGCTCGCCATCAACAACGGTTTGTATGGTAAAAAGCTTAGTACTTTCGCCTTCCTGGTTACTGATCAGGTCAAAGCTAATATCCTTGCCATGGCGCTGGCACCACTCAATAAGCTTGCTTTTAAAGTTGGTTTCGGTCATCTCCAGCGTGTGGATGTCGATATGTGATTTGATGATATGGTTGATCAAAAAATCCTTGGTAAACTCATATCCTTTATCCAAATACACGGCACCTATCAGTGCCTCAAAAGCATCGCCAAGCAAAGAACCCTGCCTGCCGGAACTTAAAATACGGTTATCGTACTCTACTAATTGCTCAAAACCCAGCTTACGCCCTAACTGATTAAGGTTAACACGGCTCACTATTTTTGAACGCAGTTCGGTTAAAAAACCTTCGTCCTTATAAGGGTATAATTTAAAAAGCACCTCGGCTACAACGCTACCCAATACAGCATCACCCAGAAACTCCAAACGTTCGTTGCTGTTCTTAACGCCATTTTTAACATTTTGCGCAACCGACTTGTGCCGGAAAGCCATACGGTATAAAGACAAATTGCCCGGCACAAAGCCGAGCAAATTCTTTAAAGTTTTAACGTATTTTCTGTTAGGCGATAGATAAAGCTTATAAAACCGATTTATAGGCATTCAAAATACTTAATCTTCGTACTTTTTAAATATAACAGATGCGTTGTGGCCACCAAAACCAAAACCATTACTTTGTACCGCCCTGATGCCTTCGCGTTTTTGCGCGGTGTTAAAAGTAAAGTTTATGCGAGGGTCAAACGCCGGATCATCAGTAAAGTGATTGATGGTTGGCGGGATGATACCGTTTTTAAGCGCTAAAATTGAAGCGATAGCCTCAACAGCGCCGGCAGCACCCAGTAAGTGCCCTGTCATTGATTTGGTTGAGCTGATGTTGATACGGTAAACGTCTTCGCCATAAGTATCCTGTATGGCTTTAACTTCCTGCGGGTCACCAATCGGGGTTGATGTACCATGCACGTTAACGTAATCAATATCGGCCGGTGTCATTCCTGCATCCTCAAGCGCGGCTTTCATTACACGGGCAGCGCCTAAACCTTCAGGGTGTGGTGCCGTCATGTGGTAAGCATCGGCACTCATGCCACCGCCTACCATTTCGGCATAAATTTTTGCGCCACGTGCCAGTGCATGCTCAAGCTCTTCCAAAATAATGGTACCTGCGCCTTCGCCGGCCACAAAGCCGTCGCGGTCAAGGTCAAACGGCCTTGAAGCGGTTGCAGGATCATCATTACGGGTTGAGAGGGCGTGCATAGCATTAAAACCACCTATACCGGCTTCATTAATAATCGCTTCTGATCCGCCGGTTATAAACATATCGGCCTTACCCAGGCGGATGTAGTTAAAGGCGTCAATAAGTGAGTTATTTGATGAAGCACAGGCTGATACGGTTGAGAAGTTAGGGCCTCTCAGGCCGTATTTTATTGATATGTGGCCGGGTGCAATATCCGCTATCATCTTAGGGATGAAGAACGGGTTAAAGCGCGGTGTACCGTCGCCTTTTGCAAAGTTGGTTACCTCGTCCAAAAAAGTTTTAAGGCCGCCAATGCCTGAGCCCCAAATAACGCCGATACGGTTGGTATCGAGTTTTTCAAAGTTCAGTTCGGCATCCTTAACCGCTTCTTCGGTCGAGAAAAGCGCATACTGTACAAAAGGGTCGAGCTTTCGCGCGTCTTTACGGCCTAAAAAAGCATCGGCATCAAAGCCTTTTACTTCACAGGCGAACTGGGTTTTGAAATGCGTGGCATCAAAACCCTTTATCAAGGCAGCGCCACTTACCCCATTGATCAGCCCGTTCCAGTACTCTGCAACGTTATTACCAATTGGAGTAAGTGCTCCAAGCCCGGTTACTACTACTCTTTTAAACTCCATTTAATAGATTTGGGAGCGCTTATTTAACGTTTTTTTCAAGGTAAGCGATAGCCTGACCTACTGTGCCGATAGTTTCTGCCTGATCGTCAGGAATAGCTACGTTAAATTCTTTTTCAAACTCCATGATCAGTTCTACGGTATCTAAAGAGTCGGCACCAAGATCATTGGTGAAGCTTGCTTCAGGTGTAACTTCACTCTCATCAACACCTAACTTTTCTACAATAATAGCCTTTACTCTTGACGCGATATCAGACATAGTCTTAATAATTTAATGATTAATAATTTTTTCGATGCAAAGAAAAATAAATTCTGTTAAATATCAAATGTAAAACTTTTGAACAATATGAGTAACAAAATTTTATCTCAACAGTTTCAATTAGTAATTTTACAACGCAAAAATAATGATTTTGAACAGGAAAGTATTAAAGTTTGAGATCGATCTGGATTTTGTTCTGATTGCTGTAACTACTTCTTTAAAGGATTATCGCACTTGTTACCTTATTAATAAGCACCTTAATTTCAACTTTATTAAAGGTAATGACCTCGAAGTTGACATTAATCCGGACAAGGAAGCGGGCTATTTTTCGATCTACACAGATAGCTGGGAGGCCAGCGAAACCGACTTTTATTTTATAGCCAATAAAGGTACCGAAGGCTACCTGATACCTGAAATGCGCAAAACCGACTACTTTATAATGATAAAGAATTATATTGACAGCGATGATCTTGACGCACTTATATCATCATTAAATAAAATACCCGAAATAGTGGCCGCCGTAAAGATTGACCCTAAAAAGTTAAAATCCCGTGAAAATCTACTATTTTAGCGCCGGATTTTTATGAGTGTTCAAATCACACCATAGCTTATAAACGATATAATAAATCAACCCATATATGAAATTAAACTACAACCGAACAAAGATTGTTGCTACGATGGGCCCCGCATCGGCACAAAAGGACGTACTGTTGTCAATGATAAAGGCAGGCGTTAACGTTTGCCGTCTAAATTTTTCGCACGGTAAAACCGAGGACCACAAGAAAACCATTGACCTGATCCGCGAGATCAACGCGCAATATAAAACCAATGTGGCTATCCTTGCCGACTTACAAGGGCCAAAAATTCGTATTGGGATTGTTAAAGATGGTGGCGTACACCTTAAAAACGGCTCAAAAATTAAGATGACCACCCATGAGTGCATTGGCGATGATGAGCAGATCTACATCACTTACGAAACTTTTCCGCAGGATGTAAAGGTTGATGAGATCATATTACTGGATGATGGCAAGCTGCAACTGCGCGTGCTCGAAACCAACCGTATTGATACTGTAATTTGCGAAGTAGTACACGGAGGCATACTTACTTCACGTAAAGGTGTTAACCTGCCAAATACCAAGGTTTCTATCCCAAGCTTAACCGAGGAAGACCTTTCAAACCTGCATTTCGCGCTTGATAATGATGCCGAATGGATCGCGCTTTCATTTGTTCGCGAAGCGGAAGATATTGTACACGCCCGCCGTGTGCTTAACTCACGTAACAGCCCTGCACGCATCATAGCCAAAATTGAAAAACCCGAAGCTATTGATAATATAGATGAAATTATTGCCGTTACCGACGCGGTAATGGTAGCCCGTGGCGACCTTGGTGTTGAAATGCCGATGGAACAAGTGCCATTGCTGCAAAAAATGATCGCCAGCAAATGCCGTGCGGCTTCAAAACCGGTTATTGTTGCTACGCAGATGCTTGAATCAATGATTACCACCCCGCGCCCAACCCGTGCCGAGGTGAATGACGTAGCCAACTCAGTACTTGACGGCGCCGACGCGGTTATGCTTAGCGGCGAAACCTCGGTAGGTGAATTCCCGGTTATCGTTATTGAAACCATGGCCAAAATTGCCCGTAACGTTGAGGAGTTAGGCTATCCGTTTTACAACAAAAAAGGCAAGCTTGATAACCAGGACCCAACCTTTTTGAGCAATGCCATCTGCGGTTCGGCAGTTTACCTTGCCGAGCAAACCGATGCTGCCGGTATTGTTGCCATGACCACCTCGGGGTATACCGCTTTTGAAATTTCAAGCCACCGCCCTAAAGCGCCAACCTTTATATTTACATCAAACAAACAGCTTTTAAATTCATTAAGCCTTGTTTGGGGTGTTAAGGCGTTCTACTACGATCAGCTTGACAGTACTGACCAAACCATAAGCGATGTTAATAAAGCGCTTAAATCAGAAAACCTGATACAAACAGGTGATATAGTTATCAATACGGCATCAGTGCCTATTGTAACTCAAGGCAAAACAAATATGCTTAAAGTTAGTGTTGTTGAATAATTAACCGCACTATCATAAAACAAAAAAAAGAGCTGTAATTACTTACAGCTCTTTTTTTGTTAGTATATCCCGGCGGCACAAACCTTTTCAAAAAGTTTATCAAGGCTGCCGAAATAATAGTCGTAATACGTCCTCATTATTTTCATGGCAATTTAATTTTCTGGTCTTAATATATGCAATATAACAAAAACGTTACTTAAACAATAATATTTTATTAATTGTTTTAATTGATAAGCAGCTTATAACCACGCCCATGCACATTAATGATCTCTACACTGGGGTCATCCTTCAGGTACTTGCGTATTTTGCTTAAAAAAACATCCATACTGCGGCCGTTAAAATAATTATCATCATGCCAAATGTGCAGCAGCGCTTCCTCGCGGGTAAGCACCTCGTTTTTGCGCAGGCAAAGCAGCCTTAAAAGTTCGGCCTCTTTGGTTGAAAGCTTTTGCTGATGGTCGCCAATAGCTATTGACTGCCCTTTGTAATCAAAATCATACCGCCCTATTTTAAATTGGGTTTGCTGCTCCTCGGTCTTCTTTTCGCTGTTTTCTGATCGTTTTAAAAGGGCGTTTATACGCAGCAGCAACTCCTCAATACGAAAAGGTTTGGTAATATAATCATCGCCACCCAGGTTAAATGCCTCGGTTTTATCCTCTATCATGCCCTTTGCCGTGGCAAAAATTATGGGGATGTGCTGGTTTATCTTTCGAATATCCTTACCCAGGGTAAAGCCGTCCTTTTTGGGCATCATCACATCCAGAATCAGCAGGTCGTACGTGCTTTTGGTAAACGCTTTAAGGCCTTCGTCGCCATCTTTGCATAGCACAACATCAAACTTTCCTTTCAGTTGCAGGTAATCCTGCAACAGCAAACCCAGGTTAGGGTCGTCTTCAACAAGCAATATTTTCTTCATTGTGGTGGTAAGGTATTATGCCAACGGAAATTTCAATTCAAACTCCGAGCCTTTTTCTTTTTCTGATCGTACGCCAATGGTGCCGTTAAGCTTTTTAACAATGGAGTTAACATAACTCAAGCCTAATCCAAAGCCTTTAACATCGTGCAGGTTGCCTGTTGGTATGCGATAAAACTGCTCAAATATCTTAGCCTGCTGATCGCGCCCCATACCTATGCCCTTATCGGCAACCCTGATGATAATGCTGCCGTTTTTGTTAAGCGTACTGATGGTGATCACCGGCTCATCCTTGCTGTACTTTATGGCGTTATCAATAAGGTTATACAGCACGTTTGAGAAATGCAGCTCATCAGCAATGATCATCGGTTTTTCGGCATCAAGGTTAACGGTTACATCCGCGCCGCATTTTTGCAGTTTTAGCGCCATGCTATCCAACACAAGGCTTACCATCTCATTTACATCAACCGGCTTGGTGTCGAGCTTAAAATCATCCTTTTCAAGGCGGGCAATGTTCAACACACGCTCAATATGGCTGCCCAGGCGCACATTCTCCTCATATATAATATTAGCCAGGCGAGATACACGGGCCTTATCACCGGTCATCTCATCATCCTTCAGCGCCTCGCTGGCTATCATGATAGTTGATACCGGGGTTTTAAACTCATGCGTCATGTTATTAATAAAATCGATCTTCATTTCCGAGATCTTTTTTTGCCGGAGGATGGAGAATATGGTATACCCGAAGCAGAATACCAGTACAAACAACAGGCCTGCGGTAGTGGCCATGCTTGCTCCCATCCTGCCCAGTATCAGTGAGCTTTTTTGCGGAAACGCTATCCTGATCTTACCCGGATCGTTCACCATTTCGTTGCTAAAAATAGGCGTTTGGTAAGTGTTTGATGCTACAAATACCGGCTTGGTGCCTTTATTGGTATCCATGGCATTGGCAAATATCAGCGAGTCATTAGTAGCGGTGAGTACCTCATAGCTAAAAGGCAGGTATATGCCTTTATTGTGCAGCTCAAAGCGCAGCAGCGAGTCTATCCAGAATTTACTTACACGCTTGGTAAGCGGCTCGTTTGTTTTGCTGTATTCTTCGGCCAGGTTTTCAATCACCGTTGTTTTTGATGTGCTTTTAACCTCGGGCGCTTTGGCTACAGCCAGGCTTTGCAGCGAGTCGACCTCAAGCAGGCGTTTTATTTTGGCCAGTTGCTGCTCCTTTTTTATATGATCCTGCTCCTGCTGCCACAACGGGTTAATGCGCGGTACGGATATGATTTGCTTGCCGAACTGAGGATCAAGATATACATAGCGCAGCGTATCATACTTTTGTGGTTTTTTTGCGCGCTTTGCGGGTTTAACATCACGGCGTACCACCTCGGGTATCATGCGGCCATACACATCGCCATACTCATCGGTGTATTCCTCAACACGTATCCTAAAGTTATATACATCCTGCAATAATTCTTCCTGCGTTTTGCGCAGGCGCATCCTGTTGAGGCTATCACGCAGCAGCGCCCGTTTTTTTTGGTCGAGCTTGTACTTTTTGGTGTTCTTTTTAGCCGGAGCCGCTGTTAGGTTTTGAGTGATGGTGATCTGCTTTTGTTTAATGGCTACCACCCTGTCATTATCATTGGCCTTGGCATTTAAAAATTTCATGGCATCCTGCTTGGCCACCTTGTGCGCTACGTTGTTGAGCGCCTCGTTCACAGTCTGGTCAAAAAGTTCAGACTGCATTAAGTATGATTGCCGTAAAAAATAAAATTGCATGGCCATCACTCCCAGCAGCGCAAAACCCATCAGGCCAATTATTAATCCGATACTCCGTTTCTTCATCCTTATTGCAAATTTATTTTAATTAAGCCTTTCGGTATGCCATTTAACAATATTTAACAATTAATACTTTTTATTTAACAACTTGGTATTTAACTGATTGATAGCTTTGTGTAACTAAACGCATACTTAGATCACGCATCATGAAAAAGCTATTATCAAACCCCGGCTTTGAAAGCATTTTCGCTTTAAGCCTTATGGCCATTATTTGTTTACCGCCGCTGGTATCTGCACAAGATAAAAAAAAGGATACCGAAAAAATTGTAAGCAAACGCATTGAAGTACGTATTAAGGATGGCGATACCACCATCAATGGCAAAAACATTAAAGAGCTTAAAGGCAAAGAACGCGACGAGGCGCTAAGTTATCTGCCGGGCAATGATGGCGCGCATTTTGGCTTTTTTGATGGTGACAACAAACGCCATGTCATCATAAAACGCAGGGGCAAGGGTGATGATACAGACGTTATTATTGAACGCCGCGATCTGAATAACGGCGACATCCGCTTTTTTAGCGATAACGATGTTTTAGTGACTGATAGCCTGGCAAAGAATTTGGATATTAAAAGACTTGGCGACCCCGCGATTGCCTTTAATTACCGTAGAAACTGGATAAACGGGCCATCTCCTGAATATACATTACTTAGTTCGGAAAGGTTACCCGTTAGTTATCATCGCCGCAATACCCAGAGCTTTAATTATAATAATGTAGATAGCGAAGGCATAAGCACCAATATAAGCTACCGAGTAATTGATGCACCCAACGCGGCAAGCGCAAAAACTGGCAAACCCGAAGCTAAAAGCCTTGATCTGGAAAGCATTTACCTTACGCCGAATTTTTCTACAGGAAACACCATTCTTAGTTTTACCCTCGATAGCAAGGTAACTGCCGAAGTAACCTTTAAAAACAGCGATAATAAAGTATTATGGACCGATAAAGCCCCCAACGGCAAGTTTACCAAGGCATTTGCCCTGCCATTAAACGGCGCTTATTATCTGACCGTAAAGCAAGGTTCAAAATCAATCACAAAAAGAATTGTTAAAGAAGATTAAGCTTTATACGATACATCACTAAAGCCATTTTGACTCACGCTGTTTGCTGAATCGGGATGGCTTTTTTGTTTATATCCTTACTGAAATAAACTCCTGAAAGCTACCTTATTTTAAATGACATTTACCTACATCAATTCATTTGTTTTTTGCTAAACATTTTAGGATTTTTGCACTTTCTTATTTATAGCTGATTGTTGATAGTTAATAGTTCATGGCAAGAACGTTTATTACTATGAACTATCAACTATTTACCATGAACCCATATATGATAAACGAAGCCGAAAAAGACGCTCAACAAAATATCATCATAAAAGGTGCCCGCGTGCACAACCTTAAAAATATTGACGTTGCCATACCTAAAAATAAACTGGTGGTGGTTACGGGCATGTCGGGGTCGGGCAAATCGTCGCTGGCGTTTGATACGCTTTATGCCGAGGGGCAGCGCCGTTATGTTGAAAGCTTGTCATCATACGCCCGCCAGTTTTTGGGCCGCATGAACAAGCCCGACGTAGACTATATTAAAGGTATAGCCCCGGCCATCGCTATTGAGCAAAAGGTAATTACCTCAAACCCGCGCTCAACCGTAGGTACATCAACCGAAATATATGATTACCTGAAACTGCTATTTTCGCGCATTGGCAAAACCTATTCGCCGCTATCAGGGCAGATCGTAAAAAAAGACAGCGTTACCGATGTGATCAACTTTATTATGGCTTTGGCCGATGATACACAGATAACCATTTTAGCCCCCCTGCATCCGCATAACAACCGTAGTTTAAAAGAAGAACTTGCCGTATTGCTGCAAAAGGGTTTTGTAAGGGTGGAGTACAAAGGCAAGTTAGCCCGCATCGAGGCGCTGATAGAAGACGAGGGCATTGCTTCAGATACCGGGATAGACGAAAAGCCCAAAAAAGGCAAAGCTAAAAAGCCGGAGCCGGAACCTGAACCAGCCACCTTTGATGTGCGTATAGTAATTGACCGTGTTACCAAAAACAACGAAGAAGAAACGGTAAGCCGCCTGGGAGATAGTATACAAACCGCGTTTTTTGAGGGCAAGGGCGATTGCTTTGTACGCTGGCAGCAGCCGGATGAAGATGCCGAGCAGGAGCGCTTTTTTTGCGACCGCTTTGAGCTGGATGGCATCCGCTTTGAGGAGCCCTCGCCAAACTTTTTTAGTTTTAATAACCCTTACGGTGCCTGCAAAAAGTGTGAGGGTTATGGTAAAGTGATCGGTATTGATGAGGATTTGGTTATACCCGACAAAAGCAAAACCGTTTACGAGGGTGCCATTGCCCCGTGGCGCGGCGAAAAAATGCGCGAGTGGAATGACCGGCTGGTTAAAAGTGCCATCAAATTTGATTTCCCGATACATCGCCAATATAACCAGTTAACACCTGAGCAGCAACAACTGTTGTGGAAGGGCAACAGCTATTTCCAGGGGCTTGATGCCTTTTTTAAGGAATTGGAGGAACAAACTTACAAGATACAATACCGTGTACTACTGTCGCGCTATCGTGGCAAAACCACCTGCCCCGAGTGTAAGGGCAGCCGCTTACGCCAGGATGCATCGTATGTTAAGATTGACGGTAAATCCATCACCGATATTGTACTGATGCCGCTGGATACAGCCTACCGGTTTTTCAGTAACCTGCAACTATCTGAGCACGACGAAACCATTGGCCGTCGTTTACTTACCGAGATAACCAACCGCCTCAACTTTTTAAATGATGTAGGCCTGAGTTATTTAACGCTTAACCGTTTATCGAACACGCTTTCGGGCGGTGAATCACAACGTATCAACCTGGCTACCTCATTGGGCAGTAGTTTGGTGGGCTCGGTTTATGTACTGGATGAGCCAAGCATAGGCCTGCACCCGCGCGATACCAACCGGCTGATAGGCGTACTAAAATCACTGCGTGATGTGGGCAATACGGTACTGGTTGTTGAGCACGAGGAAGAAGTAATGAAAGCTGCCGACCATATTATTGATATTGGCCCCGAGGCCGGTACACATGGCGGCAACCTGGTTTTTAGCGGAACATACAGCGAAATAATTACTGACGATAATAGTCTTACCGGCCGCTACCTTAGCGGCAGAGAAGAAATTGCCATACCTGCGCATCGCCGTAAGTGGAACGACCATATTATTGTAAAAGGCGCCCGCGAAAATAATCTGAAACACGTTACCGCCAAATTCCCGTTAGGGGTACTAACTGTGGTAACAGGTGTATCAGGTTCAGGTAAAACCAGTTTGGTAAAACGCATATTGCACCCGGCACTGCAAAAAACCTTAGGTAACTACAGCGGCGAGCAAACCGGCGCTTACGATGCCATTGAGGGCGATTACAATAAAATTGAGCAAGTTGAACTGGTTGACCAGAACCCGATAGGCCGTTCGTCGCGCTCAAACCCGGTTACTTACGTTAAAGCCTGGGATGAGATACGTAACCTTTACGCCTCACAGCCTGCAGCCAAAGCAGGCGGCTTAAAACCATCGGCATTCTCGTTTAACGTGGAGGGTGGCCGCTGCGATGTTTGCCAGGGCGAGGGCGAGGTGAAGATAGAGATGCAGTTTATGGCCGATATATTCCTGACCTGCGAGGCGTGCAACGGCAACCGCTTTAAGCAGCATATATTGGATATTACTTATAATGAAAAGAATGTAGCCGAAGTACTGAACCTGACGATTGACGAGGCTTTGGAATTCTTTGCCAAGGAAACTAAGATCATCAATAAAATAAAACCTTTGGTTGATGTTGGTTTGGGCTATGTGCAGTTGGGGCAATCGTCAAACACGCTATCAGGCGGCGAGGCGCAGCGCATCAAGCTGGCATCGTTCCTGGTAAAGGGCAACAATACAAATAAAACCCTGTTTATATTTGATGAGCCGACTACGGGCCTGCATTTTGCCGACATCAAAAAGCTGTTAAAATCATTCGACGCGCTGCTGGAGCATGGCAATACCATCATCGTGATAGAACATAATATGGACGTGATCAAGTGCGCCGACTGGGTGATAGATATTGGTCCGGAAGGTGGCGACAGAGGTGGCAACGTAGTGTTTGAAGGCCTGCCTGAAGACCTGATTAAAGAGAAAAACTCATATACAGGGCAATATTTAAAAGAACGGTTCTTATGATTATCCGGAGCCTGTTCATATTATTTTTATACTATAAGATACAACTATGTCAATTACTACTGACGACGAATTAACCGGGATGAAAGCCATTAGCGAGGTATGTGCCATCACGCTAAAAAAAATGCGCGAAGCGGCTGTACCCGGTATAACAACAAAAGAATTGGATGAATTTGGCGGAAAGTTATTAGAGAGCTATGGAGCACATTCGGCGCCTTATTTAACTTATAAATTTCCGGGCTATACCTGCATCAGCTTAAATGGTGAGGTGGCGCACGGTATACCGGGCGAAAAGGTTATTCAAAGCGGCGACCTGATCAATATAGATGTTTCGGCAGAAATGAATGGTTTTTGGGCTGATAATGGCTGCTCATTTGTAGTAGGTGAGGATGTTCACGGCCATCAAAAACTGGTGGATGCTTCAAAAGCGATCCTGAAAAAAGCCATCTCACAAATAAAGGGCGGCGTTAAAATAGCCGATATAGGTTTGCTGATTGAAACCGAAGCTAAAAAAGCCGGCTATACCGTTATTAAAAACCTGACCGGCCACGGTGTAGGCCGAAGCCTGCACGAAGAGCCACATGAGATAGCCAACTACCGGGACCGCTTTAATATTACCCGTTTTAAAAAGAACTCAACGGTAGCAATTGAAACCTTTATATCAACCGCATCAACCATAGCCGAAACGCAAAGCGACGGCTGGACGCTGATTGGCAACAAAGGTGGTTTTGTAGCCCAGCACGAACATACCATTTTAGTAACCGGCGGCGAACCGGTGATACTTACTGCTAATAATAGTGTTTGGGATTAAGCGATATTTTAAAATATATGTCATCTCGACGAGGTACGAGGAGAAATGACATATATTTATTTATAAAAGAGCGCGTTGGCCTGCCGGAAAACCGGGCCAGGGAGTATGGCCTGTGGGAGGAAGGTTTTTTCCGGCTTGATGTTTGGTTACTTTGCATCTAAGGTAAAGTAACTGGCCCCTGCGGCCAAGAGCAGACTGACGATTCATTCAAGCACAATTGCTTAATTAAAGCAATAACAACTCGTAAAAGCATCTTCATTACCTGTCCTGAATTTCTTTTGAACGATCAAAAGAAACAAAAATCGCCGGCTGCGTCCTGCCCGGTGAAAGGGTGTACTTTGGCAAGGCTTGTGCTACTCCGGGCATTTCTGATGCCGGTAATACAGATTATTAACGGTTTGTGCTTTTTTTTAACCTGTGATTTTTTCTTTATAAATCCTCTTCACGGAGGATTATTCGGAGCTTATGAGGGCTCCACCGTATAGGAGGGTTATCAAAAGGATAAAATTATTCAAGAATTACCCTTTACTGCGCTCTACCACTTCAGTATAATAATCCTCATACTGTGGTAGAATGTTTTTCAGGTCGAATATTTTGGCACGGGCAAGGGCGTTCTCTTTAAAGGTTTTCAGCCTTTCCTCGTCCTCTAAAATATAAATGGAGGCTTCGGCCATACCCTGCACATCGCCTACATCTTTTAAAAAGCCGGTTTCGCCATCAACGTTAAGTTCTGGTAAACCACCTGTATTGCTGCTGACTACCGGCACCTTGCAGGCCATGGCTTCCAATGCTGCCAGGCCAAAGCTTTCAGATTGTGATGGCATCAGGAAAAGGTCGGCCACGGAGAGTATCTCCTCAATGGCATCCTGCTTGCCTAAAAAGCGGGTTTGATCGGCCACCCCAAGATCGCGCGCTAACTGCTCGCAGCCTGAGCGTTCGCCGCCATCACCTACCATTAATAGCTTGGCCGGTACTTTTTTAACCACTTCGGCAAAAATACGCACTACATCCTCGGTACGTTTTACCTTACGGAAGTTAGAGGTATGCACCAATATTCTTTCGCCGTTTGGCGCGATAGCCTTCCGAAAATGATCTTTCGCTTTAAAGCTAAAGCGGTTAAGATCAATAAAGTTTGGGATCACCTTGATCTCGTTCTCTATCTCAAAAAAATCGTAAGTGTCTTTTCTAAGTGATTCGGATACAGATGTTACCCCGTCAGATTTATTGATAGAGAAGGTCACTACCGGTTTAAATGTCCTGTCCTTACCCACCAGGGTAATATCAGTGCCATGCAGGGTAGTAACTACCGGTATGCTTATGCCATAAGTGGCCAGTATTTGTTTGGCCATAAATGCGGCGGAAGCATGAGGTATGGCATAATGAACGTGTAATACATCAAGTTTTTCGAAACGTACAACATCCACCAGTCTGCTGGCCAGGGCAAGCTCATAAGGTTGAAACTCAAATAAAGGATAGTTTGATACCGATACCTCATGGTAAAACAAGTTCTCGGAGAACAAGTCGAGGCGTACCGGCTGGTTATAGGTAATAAAGTGTACCTGGTGCCCGCGCTCGGCAAGTGCCTTGCCTAATTCTGTAGCTACAACCCCGCTACCGCCAAAGGTTGGATAACAAACGATTCCTATTTTCATTTCGGTTGCAATGTTAACAGCAATTTATGTCAAATGTGTTATCGCTTTGTAAAATCGTCGGTACAGGGCGCTGGTGCTTAAAATAGCGCGTTTTGCATGTTTAAACAAGTATTAAATTATTCGTTTTCAGCAGGTTTACCCTCATCGGTATTTGATGCCCCACCGGTACGGAACCGGGGTTTGAACCCAAGTTTAGGTGCAGCCGGTTGTTCTTCCGCAGGTTTTTCCTCAGTTTGCTTTTCTTCCGCAACTGTTTCATCAGCTTTAAACTGAGTAGCATCCTCAACAGGTTTAGGCGCATTCCCCGCACGAAATTTCGGCGTAAAGCCCATCTTCGGTTTTACTGCAGGTGCTTCTTCTCCTGCCGGTTTATCTTCAGGAGCAGATGATTCCTCTGCTATAGACTTAGCCGTATCCTCAACAGGTTTGGGCGGGTTAGCTGCCCTGAATTTCGGCGTAAAACCCATTTTCGGTTTTGCTGCCGGTATTTCCCCGGTGGGTTTATCTTCAATAGCAGGCACTTCCTCTGCTTTAGGTTGAGTAGCATCCTCAACAGGTTTAGGCGGATTAGCTGCCCTGAATTTTGGCGTAAAGCCAATCTTTGGTTTTACTGCCGGAGTATCTTCGGTTGATTGCCCTGTTCCCGAAACATCTGCTTTAGGTTGTGCCGCATCATCGGCAGGTTTGGGCGCATTCGCTGCCCTGAATTTTGGCGTAAAGCCAATCTTTGGTTTTACTGCCGGTGCATCCTCGGCAGGTTGCTCCGCTCCCGAAACATCTGCTTTAGGTTGTGCCGCATCATCGGCAGGCTTGGGTGGATTTGCCGCACGAAATTTCGGCGTAAAACCAATCTTTGGTTTTACTGCCGGTGCATCCTCGGCAGGTTGCTCCGCTCCCGAAACATCAGCTTTGGGTTGTGCCGCATCATCGGCAGGTTTGGGCGCATTCGCTGCCCTGAATTTTGGCGTAAAGCCCACTTTGGGTTTAGTAACCGGAACATCGGCTATGCCATCAGCTTCTTTTGGTGCCTGCGTGGCCGGGGTGGTCAGTGTTTCAACAATGGTTTGCTCGGCAAGCTGATTCTCTTCACGCAGCTTTTCCGCTTTAATTTCAGGTGCTAAATGATATTGCCTGCGCAATTTATTGAACCAGTATTTTTTGGTATGGTCAAAGCTCTTTTCGCCCATGGCATCATAATGGGTCCTGAACTCGCCATATAATGCCGGTTCGCCTTGTTGCAAGGCCGCAATATCTATCTTCTTCTTTTTAAAAAAATCTTCAAATGTTAGCATCCACCTGCAAATTAAAGCAAAATATCTACATCAAGCTTATTCCACCGTATGCCATTACCGGTCAGTTCCCAATCGGCCTGCTCCTCTTCGGTGGCGTTGAGCAGCTTGGGGTACCAATCCAGCGGAAATACCTGGCTTTTGCCGTCACTCTCTACATTTAGCAACCCGCCGCTAAAGCTTACCTTAATATCTTTCTTTTGCTTTCGCGATGTAAACAATGCCATAACGATCTCTTTTTATAACATCAAAGTTAATTATTTGTAATAAAAGACAGGGCCCTCATTAATGTTTGAAAAGCAACAGGCAAGTCAGACAATATCCTGATCTACAAAATAAATTATCATTTATTTAGAATATATCCAAATAACATTTGTACAAACCGCTGACAGCTTTTAGTGTTTATATTTTGTAAATTCGCCGCTAAAAGCAGCAAGGGTTTAGTCTTGCTATTTTACTCACCTTAAGATCAAATTATAATGGCTTTTGATATTGATATGATCAAAAAGGTTTACGAGCGTTACGGAAGCCGCGTTGAGGCTGCCCGTAAAGCTACAGGTAAACCACTTACTTTAACCGAGAAAATTTTATACGCACACCTTTCAGGCGGAGAAGCAGCGCAGGCCTACACACGCGGTACTGATTATGTTGACTTTGCACCTGACCGTGTTGCCATGCAGGATGCTACCGCGCAAATGGCGCTGTTGCAATTTATGCAAGCCGGTCGCCCAAAAGTGGCCGTACCTTCAACCGTACATTGCGATCACTTGATTCAAGCCAAAATTGGCGCTGTTGATGACCTTAACACTGCCAATAATGTAAATAAAGAAGTTTACGATTTCCTTTCATCAGTATCTGATAAATATGGCATCGGTTTCTGGAAAGCCGGCGCGGGTATTATTCACCAGGTAGTTTTAGAGAACTATGCATTCCCGGGTGGTATGATGATCGGTACCGACTCACACACGCCTAACGCAGGTGGTTTAGGCATGATTGCCATTGGTGTTGGTGGTGCTGATGCCTGCGACGTTATGGCAGGCCTGCCGTGGGAGCTAAAATTCCCGAAACTGATTGGCGTTAACCTAACCGGTAAATTATCAGGCTGGGCTTCTGCCAAGGATGTTATTTTGAAAGTTGCCGGTATACTTACCGTTAAAGGTGGTACAGGCGCTATAGTTGAATATTTTGGTGAAGGTGCACGTTCACTTTCAGCAACCGGTAAAGGTACTATCTGTAACATGGGTGCCGAAATTGGTGCTACCACCTCAATCTTCGGTTATGACGAAAAAGCCGCCGCTTACCTTAAAGGTACCAAGCGTGCTGATATTGCTGAACTTGCTGACGCTATTGCCGAACACTTAACCGGCGACGACGAAGTTTACGCTAATCCTGAGCAGTATTTTGACCAGGTGATTGACATTAACCTGAGCGAGCTTGAACCACATGTAAACGGTCCGTTCACTCCGGATCTGGCATGGCCTATCTCAAAATTCGCTACCGCGGTTAAAGAGAACAACTGGCCTACTACATTGGAGGTTGGCTTGATAGGTTCATGTACCAACTCATCTTATGAGGATATTACCCGTTCGGCTTCTATCGCCCAGCAGGCTATTGATAAAAAACTGAAAACAAGGGCTGAATTTACCATCACCCCGGGTTCAGAGCAGGTACGTTACACGGTTGACCGTGATGGCTACCTTGATACCTTTGCCCAGATGGGTGGTGTGGTGCTGGCTAACGCCTGCGGTCCGTGTATCGGTCAGTGGGCCCGTCATACCGACGATCCTACACGCCGTAACTCTATCATTACCTCCTTCAACCGTAACTTTGCTAAACGCCAGGACGGTAACCCGAACACACACGCGTTCGTGGCATCACCTGAAATTGTTACCGCCTTTGCTATCGCGGGCGACCTGACCTTTAACCCGTTAACGGATACTTTGGTAAACGAAAATGGCGAAGCCGTTAAGTTTGACGAGCCACAAGGCATCGAGCTACCGGTAAAAGGCTTTGACGTTGAGGATGCCGGTTACCAGGCACCAGCCGAAGACGGCAGCGGTGTTGAGGTAATTGTTAGCCCGACATCAGCACGTTTACAACTGCTTGATCCGTTTGCACCGTGGGAAGGTACAGACCTTAAAGGCCTGAAACTGCTGATCAAGGCTAAAGGTAAATGTACTACCGACCATATTTCAATGGCGGGCCCATGGTTAAAGTTCCGTGGTCACCTGGATAATATATCAAACAACATGCTGATTGGCGCTATCAACTATTTTAACAATAGTGCCGATAGCGTTAAGAACGCCATAACCGGCGAGTACGGTCCGGTACCTGCTACCCAGCGCGATTACAAAGCGCATGGCATTGGTACTGTAGTTGTAGGCGACGAAAACTATGGCGAAGGTTCATCTCGTGAGCACGCGGCCATGGAGCCCCGCCACCTGGGTGTACGTGCCATACTGGTAAAATCATTTGCCCGTATACACGAAACCAACCTTAAAAAACAAGGTATGTTGGGTATCACCTTTGCTGATCCGGCTGATTACGAAAAAATACAGGAAGATGATAAGATCGATATCCTGGGTTTAACCGAATTTGCACCGGGCAAACAACTTACCGTTGTATTGCACCACACTGATGGCACGCAAGACAGCTTCCCGGTAAACCACACTTACAATGCTCAGCAAATTGAGTGGTTTAAAGCAGGCGGCGCGTTAAACATCATACGCAAGCAACAAGTTTAAATAAGCCGAAAGCTAAAAGACCAAAGCATAAAGCTTTTATAATAAAAACGCCGCTCAAATTGAGCGGCGTTTTTTTGTTAGAACTGAATAGCTATTAACCATTAAATTTCTCCGCAAACTCTTTCGCAAAATCCTCTAATTTACGATTATGTAACTGAGTTTTCTGCTGATCAAAGTCTGTCCACAGGATGCCTTTGCGTACGGCGGTGCCCATTTCCACGTAGTTTTTGGCAACCTCTGGCGGTAAGCCCGCTTGTACCATGCCCTCGTAGGCTTGCTCGTCGGTAAATTCAACCCAGGGTAGTTCGGGCTTGCCTATGGCTGCGCCTAATAATCTGGCTATGTCGGTAGTAGTGCGGTCGTCGCTGGCTACGTAGCTGATGGTTTTACCCTCAAATGGTTGTTGTAAAGCTTCGGCTATGGCATCGGCTATATCAGCAGGGTGTACCATCACCAGCCTTGTACCTGCGGGATAGTTCGAGCCAATGATACCGGCCTGTTTAATCAGCGGTATATCATTAAATAAATTATAATAGAACATATTGGCGCGCAGATATTTTATAGCCACGCCATCAAGCTGGTTAAGTAGCTGCTCCACATCGTGCAAACCGGCTATCGGCCCGGTGCCGCTATCCAGATGCGCGCCTATGCTGCTTAAAAATACTACCTTATTTATACCCGATGCTTTGATGGCTTCGGCATAAGCCTGGCCTACCTTGTTAATCCCCTCGCGCATATTGCCGTTACCAAAATTGGGCGGCACCATGCCATATACAGCATCGGCACCGGTAAATGTTTGGGTGAGAAATGCGGCATCATTTAATGAGCCGATAGCCGCCTGTGCACCAAGTTGTTCTATCCCGGCTATTTTATCGTTATTGCTACTAATTATAGTTACCTGGTGCCCTGCGGCGATAAGTTGTTGGGCCAATGGTTTGCTGATGTTTCCTAATGATCCTGTTACAATGATTTTCATGATGTTTTTATTTTTTGTTTTGATGAAACAAAGCTATATTAGCACTTACTTTTATACAAGTACTTACCCTAAAGTATGTATCAGCATGACAGCCATTAAAGAAGCATCAACCATACAGGAGAACAAGGGCTTTGCCCTTGAGCAATGCCCCGTAACTTATATTATGGAAAAGATAGGCGGATATTGGAAACCCATTATTCTCTATCATTTACTATCAGGCACAAAACGTTATAACGAGCTGCGTCGCGCCATACCCGCCATTACCGAAAAAATGCTGATACAGCACCTTAAACAACTGGAAGCTGATAAGCTGCTCATCCGTGAGGCAAAGCCGGTGGTGCCGCCGTATGTTACCTATACGCTTACACCCGCAGGCGAAAAGCTGAAAAAAGTTTTGTTTGAAATGGCCGAGTGGGCTATTGAGGATAGCAAAAACAACGCCCTCGAAATTTACAAGGATTTAAGTGGGTCATCGTTACAATAAATCGGGGCGGTAAATCGTTCATCAATCAACAATAAAAATACAGATCAAAAACTGCGGCATGGCTAACCCCCATGCCGTATTTTTTGGCGTTCGGTTTTATCATATCCACATCATAAACTTTATTATACCTGTTAAACATGGAACCACAAACGAAATTTGATGTCATCATTATTGGCGGCAGTAACTCGGGGCTGTCTGCCGGTATGGCTTTGGGCCGCTCGTTATTCAATACTTTAATTATAGATAGCGGCAAGCCCTGTAACCGCCAAACACCACACTCGCACAACTTTATTATGCACGATGGCTGGACACCGGCTGACATGCACACCGCTGCCAAAAAGGATGTGCTGGCCTACCCAAATGTTAAATACCTTAACGGTACAGCCACTACACTTACCGGCAGCAACAATAATTTTGAATTAACATTAGCAGAGAGCGATAAGACTTATCAAGCCAAAAAGGTTATCATTACTACAGGGATAAAAGACATTTTTCCTGATATTGCAGGTTTTGCCGAGTGCTGGGGGATATCTATTATACACTGCCCCTACTGCCATGGCTATGAGTACCGTGATGAGGAAACCGGCATTTTAGCTAATGGAGATATAGGCTATGATCTGGCTAAACTCATATCAAACTGGACTAATAAGTTAACCGTTTTTACCAATGGCAAAGCCACCTTTACCGGGGAGCAACAACAGGTATTAAACAGAAATAACATCAATATTATTGAAGCTAACATAACCGGGGTTGAACACCAGGATGGCTATATTAATAAGCTACAATTAAGTAACGGCGAAAGCTTAGCATTAAAAGCGCTGTATGCCCGTTTACCCTTTATACAACACACCGATATTGCTGAAAAAATTGGGTATGAATTTACCGAACAAGGTTATATTAAGGTAGATATGTTACAAAAAACCAGCGTTCAGGGCATATTTGCCAGCGGCGATTGCACCTCGCCTATGCGTGCTGTTTCGGCAGCGGTGGCGAGCGGTACCATGGCCGGTGTTGCCGCCGGTAAGGAATTGATGGAAGAGCGATTTTGATAAAAATAAAAGCCTGCCCTTAATACATAAAGGCAGGCTTACTTGTGCTCCGTAAATGGTAATAGTTAATTAAACGTCATCAGGTCGGTATTTGTAACTGCCTGTGCGTAAAACTCTTTATACCCATACTTCTCAGGGTTTTCAATAACTTGTTTCATGGCCACCAGTTTATAAACATACATACCGGTTTCGTGGTTAAGGTGCATACGGAAATAATTTTCCTCATGTTGTTTATGCATAGCCCTCACCAGTTTAATTGAGCCATTATTGTATGCGGCGGCAGCCAGCGTCCAGCTACCAAACTCATCAAACAATTCATTTAAATACTTGCATGCCGCAACGGTTGATTTACGCAGGTTTAAGCGCTCATCCTTATTTTTGCTAACTTTTAAGCCATAGCTGCGCGCGGTACCCGGCATAAACTGCCACGGGCCACGGGCACCCTTGCGTGAAGTACCTTCGCGAAGGCCCGACTCAACCAACGGGAGGTATTTAAAGTCTTCGGGAATACCGTACTTTTCAAGTATCGGCACAATCACCGGAAATAGTTTCTCTGCCTTTATATGCAGAATGTTCGACTGAACTTTTGTATAAGAATGCATCCACAGCGAATAGCTCATTTTGCGGTTCACCCGTTTATTTTCAACAGGCAAATTTTCTTCGGCAAAACTATAATCGGCAACCTCATCTTTGGGCGGTTCAATCAACGCGAACCGGGTTGCGTTATGCGCTACACTTGGCCGTTTAACTACTGTTGCATTAGAAAGATCAAAAGCCGAAATGATAACTACCACCAACATTACGGAGCACGTAATTAAGTGTTTTTTTGTCATTCCTTTTTTTACCATTTAGTGTACAATATGTAAAACTTGGTGCAAAAGTACGTTATATAAATCACATTATCAAATACTTACATTTTACTTAGTGTTTTGGGCGTTTTTAAAACCGCTAAAAATCGGCTGTAAAGTACTGTTAAACACGGTTTTTGCGCCCATATAAAAACTTGTAAAATCTGTTTAAAAACACTACCTTTGTTCCTCCGCTGCGAAGCGTAAAACAAAAAATTATGGTATTTAAAAGACCAGGGAACAGTCGCGACGACAAGTCCAACAGATCACCAAACAAGTTCTCAAAAGGTGATGACTCAAGAAGACCATCATCCGGGTCACGCGGTAAATTCTCCGCAAAAAGTGACAAAGGTGATAACTACAATCCCTCAAAAAAGTTTGACAAAGACAAAACCGGCGACCGCAAGCCCTTTTCGGCACGTGGCGACAAACCGTTTTCACCCCGTGGTGATAAGCCGTTTGCCTCACGCGGCGACAGGCCGTTCTCATCACGAAGCGATAAACCGACCGACAGGCCAAAACGCAGCAGCAGCGAGGGTAATGAATATGGCGATAAAAAACCATTCTCATCATCACGACCGAAGCCATACAGTGGCCGCCCAACTGATGGCGACAGGCCACAAAGAAGTTTTGGCGGCGACAGAGGCACCCGTGGCCGTAGCGAAGGCGGATTTAAAAAACGCGAAAACTCAGACTTTAAGGATAAACCTTACCGCGAAAGAGATGACCGCCGCACGCGCAATCGTGATAACAACGAAGGCAGTGATGCACCGGTAAGAACCATGCGCGGCCGTAAAAACCCGGCCGAGCCAAAGGAAAAAGAAAATGATGGCCTGATCAGGCTGAACCGTTACATAGCCAATGCAGGCATTTGCTCACGCCGTAAGGCTGATGAATTAATTGAGGCCGGTGTGGTATCAGTAAACGGCGAAGTAATATCAGAACTGGGCTTTAAGGTTGATCCCGCCAAGGATGTTGTTCGCTATAACGGCGAAACCCTTAAGCGCGAAAAAATGGTTTACGTACTGCTGAACAAACCTAAAGACTATATTACTACTACCGACGATCCGCAGGAACGCCGTACCGTAATGCACCTGGTTGAAAAGGCCAGCAAAGAGCGTATTTACCCGGTTGGCCGCCTTGACCGTAATACAACAGGTTTATTGCTGATGACCAATGACGGCGACCTTGCCGATAAGCTTTCGCACCCGCGCAGCAACATTGTTAAGCTTTACCAGGTTGAATTAAGCAAAGGCCTTACCCAAGGCGACCTTAACAAGATAGAATTCGGGGTTGAACTGGAAGATGGCTTTATTAAGCCCGATTCGGTATCCTACGTTCAGGGTGGTACCAAACGCGAGATAGGTATACAGATACACAGCGGCAAAAACCGCATTGTGCGCCGTATATTTGAATCATTAGGCTACGAGGTAGTTAAGCTTGACAGGGTGGTGTACGCCGGCCTTACCAAAAAGGATTTGCCGCGCGGCCGCTGGCGACACCTTGAAGAAAAAGAACTGATACAGCTAAAGCACCTGCTATAATATATACGAGCCCCTTTTTAAAGGGGCTTTTTTGTTGGCTGTAAAATCATTTTATTTATTAACTACCTTTTTGACAGATATTTCTATGAGCCACCCAGGCAAGTAACTTGAGCCGTACACGTAATACAACAAAATATAAAGAGTTGATATTTGTATAGTTAATAAACAAATTATCAACAATGAAAAACATATCAAAAATACACCTTGGCCAAAACGGCCCGCTTGTATCTAAACTCGGGTTAGGCTGCATGCGCATGTCATCCGTTTGGGGAGGCCCCGTTAATGATGAAAATGAAAGCATCGCCACCATACAGCAAGCCCTTGACAGTGGTATCAACTTTTTAAACACCGGCGATTTTTATGGTGCCGGCCATAACGAATTACTTGTAGGCAAGGCTATAAAAGGCCGCCGGGATGATGCTTTTATCAGCGTAAAGTTTGGCGCTATATTTTATGCCGGCCAATGGCTTGGTTTAGATCTTCGCCCGATAGCCATCAAAAACTTTATCAATTACTCATTAACGCGTTTGGGTATAGATACCATTGACCTTTATCAGCCATGCCGCCTGGATAACAGCGTGCCGGTTGAGGACGTTATCGGTACGGTTGCCGACCTGATAAAAGAAGGGAAGGTGCGCTACCTGGGCGTATCTGAAATTACGGCAGATCAATTACGCAAAGCTAACAGCGTACACCCGGTAACCGCCCTGGAGATAGGTTATTCGCTGGCTGATAGGCAGATTGAGAGCGACTTGCTGCCTACCGCTAAAGAATTAGGCATTGGCGTGGTGGCCTTTGCCAATACCGCCGAGGGTTTACTAACCGGAGAAATGAAAGCACCGCTGGCGGCTGATGACTACCATAACCATTTTACACGCTTTCAGGGCGATAACCTGATCAAAAACCTGGAGAAGGTGGAGATATTTAAGCAAATAGCTAAGGACAAGGGCTATACCCCTACCCAACTGGCCATTGCCTGGGTTAACGCGCAGGGCGAGCATATTATGCCGTTGGTAAGTATGAGCCGCAGAACAAGGCTGCCTGAAAACCTGCAGGCTATGGATATAACATTCACTGCTGAGGAAGCAGAAATTCTTAACACACACTTTGCTCCGGGTGCCATATTGGGCAGCACCTACCTGCAACGTTAATAACAAGCGGGGCTGAACAAAGCCCCGCTTGTTTTATATATTTACGAGAAATGACAAACCCGACCGAAATAATTCCCGGAGTACTATTTTATTCCTACTACTCATCGGTACGTAAGGATAAGGTAGCATTTTTAGAACATACCACCCTGGTAATGCAGGTGTCGGGCAGGTTTGCTATGGAAACGGCTACCGAAAAATTTTCGATGGAAACCGGGCAGATGTTGCTGATACGCAGAAACCAATTGGGCGAACTTACCAAAACCCCGTTGAACGGCGAACAATATCAAACCATTGTTATTTGCTTAAAGGAGGATATGCTCAGGCAGATAGCGCTGGAAAGCAATATAGAAACGGAAAAAAGATACGTTGGCCCACCAAACATCCTTCTACCCGCCAATGATTTTCTGCAGGCCTTCTTTCAATCAGTGCTGCCCTATGTACGCCATTCAGAAGAAAGAATAACTGACGCGGTAGGGATGCTGAAAGTTAAGGAGGTTGTGCTGTTGCTGCTGCATATTATGCCTGAACTGAAGAACTTTTTGTTCGATTTTTCTGAACCATATAAAATTGATCTGGAAAAATTCATGCTCAGCAATTTCCATTTTAATGTACCTGTCGAAAAGTTTGCACGGCTTACCGGCAGGAGCCTTGCCGGTTTTAAACGCGACTTTCAAAAAGCGTTTGGTATGCCCCCGCGGCATTGGCTGCAGGAAAAAAGATTGATGGAAGCCCGCCATCTTATTGAAGAGAAAAAAAGAAAACCATCCGCCATTTATCTCGATCTTGGCTTTGAAAGCCTCTCCCATTTTTCGCATTCCTTTAAAAAGAAGTTTGGCAAAGCACCTACAGCGTAGTTAACCCGCGCTGTAAATGTTACCTTTAACAATGCGGCACCAGGAATTTAAAGTACCTAACGAATTACAGGGTACTATAAAATGCTTTTGGCACAACAGCAATAATTTTGGTACCTCGCCAACAACTTTTGAGGTGATGCCTGATGGCTATGCCGAGATCATTTTTTACTTTGGTGAGCTTTACAGCCTTACATCGAGTGGCTACATGCAACCATTGCCATCACCATTTATGATGGGACTGCTTAACAAGCCGGCGCATTTTTATACCCAAAATCAATTACAGATCATCGGTATCCGCTGCTTCCCCTGGACGGTGTTTGACCTGCTCGGTTTGCCCCCGGGTAAAGATAGTTTACGTGTGTTTGAGCACCCTATCGCAGGGCTTCAGCCTCAACTCAATACCTGTATGCAGGCTGGCAACATAGCCGGTGCTATAAACATTGTTACACAATTTTTTACAAACGCCGTAACAGAGCCAGCCAGCGGCAATATGCTGTATAAGGCAGGTGATGCCATGATTATGGCCAGGGGCACCCGGCCGGTAAGCCGCATAGCGGCAGAGGCACATGCAACGGTACGTACGCTGGAGCGAAATTTTAAAAGATCATCAGGGCATACGGTTAAGGATGTATCGGCACTGATGCGCTTTGAGCAGGTGCGCAACCATTTATGGATTTATCCGGATGCCAGCCTTGCCGGCCTGGCACATGAGCTTGGCTATACTGACCAAGCCCACCTGAGCAGGGAATTTAAACGCTACAGCGGCACCACGCCCGCTGCCTTCGCACGCAAGGCAAAGCAGGGTAAGCCGCTTAATGGCGATGATTTTGTCGCATTTGTACAAGCCTGATATAGCAGCGTTGCTCAATTTTGTATTGTATTAACAATGCAAAATCATGCTACTAAAAAACAAAAAAGTGGCCATCATTGGCGCCGGACCGGTTGGCCTTACCATGGCAAGGCTGCTACAGCAAAAAGGCGTCAGCGTAACCGTTTACGAAAGGGATAAAAACCCGCAGGCAAGGATATGGGGCGGCACGCTTGATCTGCATAAACACTCCGGGCAAAAAGCCCTGCAGCAAGCCGGGCTGCTCAAAAACTATTACGACATCGCTTTACCCATGGGGATAACTTTTGCCGACCAACACGGCAAGGTATTATCTGTTAGAAAACCAACTCCCGAAAATCAGTATGACAACCCGGAGATCAACCGGAACGATCTGAGAGCATTATTATTGGGGAGTTTAATGGATGACACCGTTATGTGGGACAGTAAATTTACCGGACTGGATGAACTTAACAACAAATGGCTGCTGCATTTTGAGGACCGGCCCGATGCTGTGGCCGATGTGGTGATCGGCGCTAATGGCGGCATGTCGGCAGTGAGGAAATATGTAACAGATGCTGTTGTTGAAGAAACCGGCACAATCATTATTCAGGGTGATGTACCCGAGCCTGAAACAAGGTGCCCTGATTTTTTTAAGCTATGCGATGGCAACCGGTTAATGACTGCACACCGGGGTACTTTATTAGTGGCCAACCCTTATAATAATGGTGCTTTAACTTATGGCATCATTTTTAAAAGCCCGAAAGACCGGGCTAACAGTCAGTTAAACTTTAAGGATACAAATAGCACTATTGAATTTCTTACTGCCAGGTTTACCGGTTGGAATGAGCGCTATATGCACTTATTCCGCTCAACAACGCTGTTTGTAGGTTTACCGACCAAAAAAATATCTTTAGAGAAATCCTGGAAAAACAACCGCCCGTTACCTATAACATTAATCGGCGATGCCGCGCACCTGATGCCGCCTTTTGCCGGGCAGGGCGTAAACACCGGCCTGGTTGATGCGCTGATCCTGTCAAACAACCTGACCGGCGATACATTTAAAACCATACAAGATGCCATTGATGATTATGAACAACAAATGTTTGTTTATGCCAAACAGGCGCAGGATGAATCGGGCCGGAATGAAATAAAAATGCGCGACCCGGATTTTTCTTTCCTGAATTTTTTCAGATCCTAAGGTATTTTATTGGATCGTTAAACATCCCCGGTTTGGTTACAAACTCCCGCAATTAAGGTACAAGTAACCGGCTGTACATGCTGAACTTTGATTATCATTAAAAATAAAATTATGGCACATCAAAATGAAAGTTCAGGCACGCAATCAGGTGCAACTAATAAAGTATGGTTTATAACCGGTTCATCGCGCGGTTTTGGCCGGGTTTGGGCAGAGGCCGCATTAAAGCGTGGCGACAAAGTAGCCGCTACCGCGCGCAAGCTGGAAAGCATTGCCGATCTGAAAGAAAAATATGGCGATAACGTGTTAACGCTCGAGCTTGACGTTACCAACGCCGCGCAGGCTAAAGCAACTGTTGAGCAGGCCCATGCCCATTTTGGCAGGCTTGATATTGTACTTAACAATGCCGGTTACTCCCTTGTGGCCACCGTTGAAGAGGCCAGCGCCGATGATATCCGTGCGCTTTACGAAACTAATATTATAGGCCCGGTAACAGTTATACAGGCGGCATTGCCGCTGCTGCGCAAACAAGGCGGCGGGCACATCTTGGGCACCTCAAGCAACCTTGGGCATGTAACGTTGCCTGTAATTGGCTATTACAGTTCATCAAAGTGGGCATTTGAGGCCATACATGAAAGCCTGGCTGCCGAAATAAAGCAGTTTGGCATCAAAGTAACCATTATTGAGCCCGGTGCCTACGCTACAGAGTTTGGCAGCCAGGAGTCATTAAAGTTTTCGGCAGGGCTTGACATTTATACTGAGTTCAAAGAGGAATTTTTTGGCGGTTTAAGATCAATGCAAAGAGGCGACCCGGAAGCTACACCTGAGGCGATATTTAAAATTGTAGATGCTGAAACCCCACCGTTACGTTTCTTTTTAGGCAGTCAATGCCTGCCGTGGGTGCGCGCTGCTTATCAGGAGCGCCTGGCAACCTGGGAAGAATGGGCTGATGTTTCAAACGCGGCACAGGGTCAGCCCAAATAACAAACAATATTTTATTGATAAAACGTTAATGATAACCGATATTTAAATATTATCGGTTATCATTTTTTAAATGTACTGAGCTATGAAAAAAGAAGAGAACGGCCCTTATAAAATAGCATCATTAACAGAGGCGCACCAGGCTTTTGGTTTACCCAAACCCCTGCACCCGCTAATTAGTTTGTTAAATGGTGCTCATACTCCTGTTGAGCCGTTCAGGCATCATGTGCTAAGCTTTTATAAAATATCATACAAGCCCAAGGTAGGCGGCAGGCTAAAATACGGCCAAAGCTATTATGATTTTGATGAAGGCGGATTGCTGTTCGCTTCGCCGGGGCAGGTTATTGGCAATAATAATAATAATGATGCGAGCGTATGCTCTGCCTATACCTTACTTATCCATCCTGATTTCTTTTTGGGCTATCCCCTGGCCAAGAGTATTAAACAGTACGGTTTCTTTTCCTATTCAATTAATGAAACGCTGCATCTGGCCGAAGAGGAGAAAAACACGATCATCGAAATATTTAAGATGATTGAAACGGAGTTGAAAAGCCGCATTGATGATTTTAGCCAGGATGTGGTGATTTCGCAGATCGAGTTGTTATTGAATTATGCCAATCGGTTTTATAAACGCCAGTTTATTACCCGCAAGGCGGTGAATAATGATCTGCTGCAAAAGCTGGAAGATATATTGAACGATTATATTAACAATGAAGCTACACTAAACCGCGGTTTGCCAACGGTTGCCTACCTGGCAGAGCATTTAAACCTGTCACCAAGTTATTTGAGCGATATGCTGCGTAACCTGATCGGGCAAAACGCGCAGCACTACATACATGATAAACTGATAGAAAAGGCGAAGGAAAAACTGTCGACCACCAATTTAAGTGTGAGTGAGGTAGCTTATGCCCTGGGGTTTGAGCATTCACAATCATTCAGCAGGCTGTTTAAAACCAAAACCAACCTATCTCCACTGGAGTTCAGGCGATCGTTCAATTAAGGTTTGCCGTAAATTTGTATCGCTTTGCTAAGCTGCTCCTCAGTACGGTGATATTCTTCGGGGCATGATTGCGGATCAGTTATTTTAAAATCGCCCTGCTCGTTTACCTGCATATGGAACCTCTTTTTTTCTCCGTTATGCGTAACATACACCTGGAATAATTGCAGGCGCTGTATATTCATGGTATTAAATTCAAAAAGGGCACCATCCGCTTCAACCGAAAAATTTTTCATGGCGTAAAGATAGCAACAGGCATCTATACCTGCTGCTAAAATTTACCAGCGCATTTACGCTTAATTAAAGTACCGGATATACCTGCCCGGTTTGCGCGCCCAGCACACTTTTTACATAGGCCTGTGCCACGCGGTGCATACTCACCGGAATATGCCCCTGAAAAAATGGGAAGTAGGCCGGAGATTCCTCAACAACCGTAGGCCCTACGGCGTTAATGCGCACACCCTTATCAAGTTCAATAGCCGCGGCCTTAACAAACGAGTCGAGCGCGCCGTTGATGGCGCTTACAGCCGCGCCCAACACAATAGGGTCATTACTCAAACTGCCTGACGTTAGTGTGAACGAGCCTTTGGGGTTTATATAATGCTGGCCAATAAGCACCAGGTTTATTTGCCCAAGCAGTTTACTATCAACACCTACCCTAAAGTCGGCCTCGCTCATTTGCGCAAGCGGCCCAAAATGCGCATCGCCGGTAGTGCTTATCAGGGCATCAAATGGCCCCACCTGCTCAAATAGCGCCTTTATGGAATTTGCATCAGCAATATTAACCTGGTAGTCGCCGCTTTTTGAGCCAACTTTAACAATTTCGTTATCTGTTTCGAGCGCCTTAACAACGTGTTTTCCGATAGTTCCGGATGCGCCAATAATGATGATCTTCATATATTCTTGTTATTATTTAAAACAAATGTATGCCAATACTTCACTTCTGTCAAGTAGTTACCTTTTTGTCAAGTAATGACAGATTTGTTAGATTTGCATTTAATGAATGCAGAGGCCGAAAAAAAAGAAATAAATTATCACAGCGCTGATGAATGCCCTATCACCGCTACTATTGGTGTTATTGGCGGTAAGTGGAAACCGCCGATTATCTGGCTGTTGCTTAAAGGCCCTATGCGTTTTGGCGAGTTGCATAAAACCATGCCGGGCATGGCGCTTAAGGTATTATCAAGGCAGCTAAAAGAGCTTGAGGCTGATGGTATAGTTATTCGCAAAGCCTACCCCGAAGTACCGCCGCGGGTGGAGTACAGCCTCAGCGAAAAAGGTGAAACGCTGAGGGAGGTCATGTTTTTGTTATCCAATTGGAGCCGTGAGCATATACTTGAGGTATGAGTAAGTATTTAGCAGCAATGCACCATAATGCAATGCTACTAAATATATATGCACTATCTTGACGACTTAAGTTCACCGCCTTTTGAGCAGTTACTTGATGTCCAATTGCCTGACAGTGTAGTTGCGTCGCCGTTTAGTTTGATCACCATATTATTACATGGGGTAAGGCCATCAGGGTTTTCAAACTCGTAAGGTGTGGCTACATCAAGGGTAATGCTGTTACCCACCAGTTTGCCGGTAAACCTGCGTTTTTGCATCGAACTGTTAGGGCGGGTTATTTCAAATTGCCCGCGTATAACATCGCCGCATTGGTTAAGGCTTAGCGCAAGTGTCCACGGGCCACCATTCGAGTCTGGGTTGGTCATGCTGCCATTGTAAGTACCATCATACACGCGCTTCGCCTTAAAATATACCAATGACGAGTTATCGGCCGGTATAGCGTCACCTTTATTTAAGTAAGTGAATTTGCCTTGTATCAATACCTGCAGCAATTGGTCGGTAGTAGCTGTAGGGTTATCCTTAACCAAACGGCGGCCTACTGCGTTATTATGCAGATCCATTTTTTTAGCATATTCATCACCCGCTTCTGATTCATGGGCGGTAGCCATCTTCTCGGCAAATTCGCTGTCAATGTTCTTTGCCATCAAAACATTCCAGTAAGCATGGCGTATAGCGTCCGCCTTGCTATCCTCAAACCCGGCATCAGCATCGCAAGGGTAATTGCTTTGAGCCGCTGTACCGGCGGGCACTACCGTTTTGTAAGCCTTGTAACTTTTGTTCGGACTCAGGATAACCACCTTCCATTCTTCATAAGTTAGCTTTTTTGCAAGCTCAGCAACACCATCAGGTGCCAGTTCACGGTTTGCCACGCCGGTAGCTTTTCCATACTTAAAATAGTTAAACAACTTTCGGCCCAGGGCTTCTTCATCGTTCTTTAAAGCCGGGTCATCCGTAGTTACCTTATCATAGGCGGCAATAGCCTCCTCAATTGTTGGCAACGGGTTTAATGATTTAAGTTCGGCTTCGGTAACCTGGCCTTCAGGTAAAGTTTGCGGATCATCAACGTTTGATTTTTTACTGCACGAGAATAATACCAGCAATAAAAACAGAACTGCTTTTTGAGATAAATTTTTCATAGTAAATGCTTTGCTTAGGTTAGATGTATTTATGTAAGCGAAACAAATATTATAAAATCCACATACTTAAGCGATAATTCGCCTGCTTTTCATAACCTTAAAGTTAAAAAATACTGATTTTTAGGTAGAGCGAATTATCCATTTGCGCATAACATTTATAATGCGGATCAATTCATCAGGCTTAATAATGTACGGAGGCATCAGGTAAAGCATTTTGCCTATAGGGCGCAGCCACACACCCTCATCCATAGCAAAAGCCTTAAAGCCATCAAGCATTGCGGCATCATTAAATTCAAGTACACCAATAGCTCCTATTGATCGTTTATCAGCAATAAGCGGCGAATTAATAGTACTAAACTCCTGCTCAATAATGGCGTTTACCTGTTTTATTTTGGATAGATAATCTTCCTGCTCAAATAATTCAATACTTTTCAGCGCTACGGTACAGGCCAAGGCATTGGCCATAAAGGTGGGGCCGTGCATCAGCGCCTTTTCATAATCGGCACCCAAAAAGCTGTTGTATACCGCATCGGTACTTAAAGTTGCGGCATGACCCATGTACCCGGCGGTCAGGGCTTTACCAACTACCATAATATCGGGTGTAACGCCGGCATGCTCCGCGGCAAAAAGTTTACCGGTACGGCCAAAGCCTGTGGCTACTTCATCAAATATCAGCAGTACATTATATCTATCGCACAGCTCACGGGCAGCTTTCAGGTACAAAGACGAATAAATATGAAAACCGCCCGCGCATTGTACTATCGGCTCAACAATAAAAGCGGCTATGCCGGGGCTGTTACTGGTAAGCAATTGCTCCAACGCGTCAATAGCCGGTTCTACCATTTCGGCCGTGGCATCAAAGCCCCCGCCGGGTATCTCCAAAACGTATCCCCGGTGCAGTACATCAGCAAATGCACGGCTAAAGTCCGAATCGTCACTAACCTCCATGGCTTTAAAAGTATCGCCATGGTAACCATTTTTTAGTGATACCATACGGGTTTTACCTTCATAACCGAGATTCTTCCAATATTGAATGGCAGTTTTAAGGGCTACCTCTACACCTATTGAGCCACTATCCGAAAAAAACACATGATTTAAACCCGCAGGTGTAATGCGCACCAATGCTTCGGCAAGATGTAAAGCCGGTTGGTGTGTAAGGCCACCCAGCATAACATGGGCAAATTTACCCGCTTGTTCGGCAAGGGCGCTGTTCAATGCCGGGTGGTTATAGCCATGTATAACCGACCACCATGATGATATACCGTCAATAAGTTTGCGGCCATCTTCAAGCTCCATCATTACACCATTGCCCGCCACCATTTTGGGTACACGGTTAACATGTTTCATTTGCGTATAAGGATACCAAAGCATAAAACAAATTTAGATGCGCAAAGATACACGCACAATTTGTATTGCCCGCGCCTGTTTACCAAGGCTACTTTTTTGCTTGCTTAAACAAGCCATCCTCATTTATGGATGTGGTGGCGCCGCTACCATCAGTTACAGTGGCGGTATATTGTAGTTTGGTGCCATACAGCGTCAGTTCGTTATTTTTTCCGTAAACGTTGTACTCATCTTTTGCAATACCCAGGTCTTTAAGGCTGGTTGAGTAATACTTATGTTGTTTAAAATAGTCCTGCTGTTTGTAATATACCAGCCACAGGTACCGTTTTTGCATATCGGTATACGGTATATTAAATTTGATGCCCTCGCTGGTAGTTTTCCCGGTAAATTGCAGGTAACCCCAACGCTCCGGGTAGTGCATACTGATCAGCCCCGGGGCAGACCATACCCAGTTACGTTCAGGCAAATTCTTTCCGTTGGCATCTTTTAACTTTACATATTTGCCGTTTACCACTTTAGTATCCCACTCCACACGCGAAAAGTTGATGCGCCACAGGCTGCCATCGTCAGGTTTGCCTGTGTTAAAACCAAACATTATGGCTTTAAAGGGGATGGCGAATTCAACCGTCCAGCCCTTATCAGTATCTTTTGGGTTGTTTAAGGTACCCTGCAGTTTTACTGCCGAGCGCATGCCCGGTGTATCCCAGCTAATCAGCGCATCGCCTGCATGGCGGTAAGCCTTGGGCAAAAACAGGTCGAATATTTTATTAAGCTGGTTAACCTCTACCTCAAAATAATTGCGGCCATCATTGTCAGGGTCAACAAATAGTTCAAAGTCGTTGTCCTGAAAAATAATATCATCATGATGGGTAAGGTAAGCCCACAAATGCGGCTCGTCCATTTTTACAGCAATGTACAGATTAGTATCATCCCAAAGCATTTTAAGCCGGGTATTATATTGGGGCTTGGGTTTTGCATCGCCCTCAATATCAACAAAACTGGTTGTCCATTTGGCTTGCTGCCAGGTTTTATCGTTCACATCGCCATCAATTACCGGGGCATGATTGGTATGGGTAATAATATAGTGCTCAGGTGTGGTGAACAGATTAGCCATATCACCAAATTCAGACTGGCTTTTGGCAACAGTGGTAGCTGCCAGTAATGCCGTACAACAAAACAGATACTTATACATTGCCTAAATATAAGTAAATCAATTTTGCAATCAATAACTGAAAATTTTACACTGCATTAATTAATTAAATGTTAAACCGACATAAATTGTAAGTTAAATGTCAAATGGTTTCTAAATTACCGTATTTGCATTGACTGCTTTAATATGGCCTTTATTTTAGCTGTATGAAGGCAAATTTTACCGGAATCAAATCAGGTTTTATCAGGCTGGTGGTTTACGGAGCATTAATATTTGGCGCGGCAGAATTTATTCGCTGGGATGCTACGTTGGTTCATGGCCAGGAATCAAAGTTTGACGAAGACTCCATGACGGAGCTGATGCAAAGCGCGCTTTTGCTGGTTGCAGCCAGCGTTTACATGATCGTTTTTATCAGGTTTAAACAATTTAAGGCGCTTGCCTTTTTCTTGTTCTCATTTGTAACAGCCTCATTCATCCGCGAGCAGGATTCATTTTTAGATGAGCATATTTTTGACGGCGCATGGCAAGTCGGCGTGTTCAGCCTTTTCGCGTTCATGGTATTGTACCTGTGGCGCAATGGCCGGCAATTTTTGCAGAATATAAACGCCTTTGTTAATACCCCTGCATTTGGCGTATTCATAACCGGCTTTTTAACTACCTACGTTTTTTCAAGATTATATGGGCGCGGTAAATTTTGGCAGGAGATCATGGAAGACCGTTATTTTCGCGCGGTAAAAAACGCATCCGAAGAATGTACCGAGCTTTTTGGCTATACCATATTGCTGATTGCAGCGGTTGAATTTTTGCTGTTTGTTAAGCGCGATAGCATGAAAGCAATTACAGCCAATCAAACCGTATTGCCTCAAAAGTCGCCCAAAATGCACGCTGTATAAACCGGCTACTGTTGCATTGCCAAAATAGCTTAATTAAACGTTAATATTGTTTAAGACACAGCCTTGCATTGATGTAAATTTGAAAATACCAATTATACATCGATGAAAAAAAATCTGTACCTGCTTTTTTTGATGCTCTTTATTTCGGTTGCCAAGGCACAACCGGGCTACCAGCCATCAGCATCAAACCTCAAAGCCCGAGAACATTTTAAGGACATGAAGTTCGGCATGTTCATTCACTGGGGCATATACAGCACCCTGGGCGATGGGGAATGGGTGATGAATACACGCAAAATTCCGTATAACGATTACAAGCGCCTTGCTGATTTTTTTAATCCGCAGGCATTTAACGCTAAGGAATGGGTTGACCTTGCTAAACGTGCCGGTATGAAATACATTACCATTACCTCCCGCCATCACGATGGGTTTAGCATGTTTGATACCAAACAATCAGATTATAACATAGTAAAAGCCACTCCTTATAAAAAGGACCCTATGAAAGAGCTGGCCGAGGAGTGCCAGAAGCAAGGTATTGAACTGCGTTTTTATTACTCGCTGCTGGATTGGGGTCGTGCCGATTATGCCTTCAATTCCCCTATAGTAAATGGTGTACCTGAAAAAGGCGACTGGAACAGCTACATCAATTTTATGAAGGCGCAATTAACCGAACTTATTACCAATTACCCCGGTGTAAAAGGCATTTGGTTTGACGGGCATTGGGAACGCAAAAACGCTAACTGGCATTATGATGAAATATATAGCCTGATACACAAATTAGGCCCGGATATTATGGTGGGCAATAACCATCACCTTGCACCAATACCAGGTGAGGATTTTCAGGCTTTTGAAAAGGATTTGCCGGGCAACAACAAAACCGGTTTTAGCGGCGAAGCTAAAATTGGCGATCTGCCGCTTGAAACCTGCGAAACCATGAACGGTAGCTGGGGTTTTAATATTAACGACAGGAATTATAAATCGGTAAAAGAATTGGTGCATTACCTGGTTAATGCCGCGGGCCTTGATGCCAACTTTTTGCTGAACATAGGCCCAATGCCTAACGGTAAAATTCAGCCGGAATTTGTGGATACGCTGGGTAAGATAGGTGCATGGATCGATAAAAATGGCGAAACCATTTACGGTACCCGTGGTAACTTAGTAAAAGCCCAACCATGGGGCACTGTAACCGCTAAAGGCAAAACTGTTTATGCGCACGTGCTTAAAGCTACTGATGCGAAGCAGATATTGATACCCGACTTTAAATTCAAACCTAAAACGGTTACCGCGTTTAATGGAAGCAGTAAGTTGAAGTATAAGAAAGATAAAACAGGACTGATTGTTTATACCGATCAGTTACCGGCTGATGAAATAGACCAGATAGTGAAGATCACGTATTGATCGCCATAGCATCATAACAAAAATAGGCTGCTTTAAATGAATAAAGCAGCCTATTTTGTATTTAATAGAACCGTGAAGCTTATGCTTCTTCCATGCTTTCGCCGGTTACGGTTTCTTTTATCTTGTTCTCCAGTTCTTCCATCAGTTCCGGGTTGTCCAGTATCAGTTGCTTAACGGCATCGCGGCCCTGGCCCAGGCGGGTTTCGCCGTAGCTGAACCAAGAGCCTGCTTTTTTGATGATGTTATAATCAACACCCAGGTCAATGATCTCGCCTGATTTAGAGATACCCTCACCAAACATGATATCAAATTCGGCCAAGCGGAACGGAGGCGCTACCTTGTTCTTTACAATCTTCACCTTAACGCGGTTACCTGATACCTCGTCGGTATCTTTAATTTGCGACATACGGCGCACATCCAAACGTACCGAAGCGTAAAATTTAAGCGCATTACCACCGGTGGTAGTTTCAGGGTTACCAAACATTACGCCAATTTTATCGCGCAACTGGTTAATGAATACACAGCAACATCCTGTTTTGCTGATGGTACCGGTAAGCTTACGCAATGCCTGCGACATTAAGCGTGCCTGTAAACCCATTTTTGAGTCGCCCATTTCACCCTCGATCTCGGCCTTCGGCACCAACGCGGCAACCGAGTCGATCACCAGGATATCAATAGCGCCTGAGCGGATCAGGTTATCGGCAATTTCAAGGGCCTGCTCGCCGTTATCAGGCTGAGAGATCAGCAGGTTCTCCACATCAACACCCAGCTTTTTAGCGTAAAATTTATCAAAGGCGTGCTCGGCATCAATAAATGCGGCAATACCACCCTTTTTTTGTGCTTCGGCAATAGCGTGTATGGCCAAAGTTGTTTTACCTGATGATTCAGGTCCGTATATTTCAATGATCCTGCCTTTAGGTAAACCGCCAACCCCTAAAGCTATATCAAGGCCTATTGAACCTGTTGATATTACTTCGGTAGGCTCAACAACGGTATCACCCAACTTCATGATGGTGCCTTTTCCGTATGATTTTTCCAGCTTATCAAGCGTAAGCTGTAATGCCTTCAATTTATCTGCGTTACTCATCTTAAATTATTATGTAACAAATATAAAACTTTAATTTATAATTACTAAAAAAATTAGTAATTATTTTTTATTCTGATCCTTGATGTAAACATACCTAACAGGATAGGCCTATTCAAATATCTTTATCCACACTGCGCCTGTTTAACTCTTTCACCATAACGTTAAGCTTTTTCTTTTTGGCGGCATCTTTGGCTTTACGTGCTTTCTCGGCTTCAGCCTTTAGTAATGCCGTTTCGGTATTGGCTCGCTCATAATAACGGCAAAACCAGGTTAGCGGACATATATTGCATTTTGGCGAGCGGGCCACGCAAATATACCGGCCGTGCAGTATCAGCCAGTGGTGCGCAATGGCCAGCACTTCGTTAGGCAGGTACTTTACCAGCTCCTTTTCAACCGCCAGCGGTGTGCGGGCATTATTGGTAAGCCCTATACGGTTAGCCACCCTGAACACATGCGTATCAACAGCCATGGCCGGGGCATCATAAATAACCGAGGCTATAACATTGGCGGTTTTACGGCCTACACCAGGCATTTTCTGCAACTGATCGATAGACGAAGGCACTACGCTGTTAAATTGCTCTACCAGCATTTTGCCCATACCGGCTAAATGTTTGGCTTTATTATTAGGATAGCTAACGCTGCGTATGTATGGAAATATCTCATCAGCATTGGATGCTGCCAGGCTCTCCGCATCCGGAAATCGCTCAAAAAGCGCCGGGGTTATCTGGTTAATGCGCTTATCAGTACATTGGGCCGACAGGATCACCGCAACCAGTAATTGGTAAGGCGAATTATAATGCAGCTCGGTAACCGCGTCGGGCTGATTTTTTGAGAAGTATTCTACAAAATGTTGATAGCGTTCCTTTTTTAGCATAGGGTAATTATCCTGAACCAACAGCAACTGTCAGTAAGCAGCAAAGGTATTCAGTTTTGGTACTGAATAATAAAAATGTTAACGGAATTTATAAGGAAGAAGCAATGGCTGATGGGTCATAGTTCACCCGGTTTAACATCGGTACATTATGTTCAGTGATCGAATTAACCTTACCGACACCCGTGAACTATGAGCCATCAACCTGAATATTATTTACTTGATGCTTTTTGAATAATCAAGTATGCGGTGTATGGTTTGAAGCCTTGGCTGCATTTGCAACTGGTTCAGGTCTGTACGGAGTGAGTGAAAAAACATCAACTCGTCCGCATTCAGATTTTCTGTATGCTCTCTCTCTTTCACTATAAAATGATTAGTGACCGCAAATAAATTTTTTGTAGAAGTTTCGTCCATACGCGTATTTATGTTTTTTATAAATCAATAACGCAATCAAATGTGAAATATTTTGCGTTTTAAAAAAATCACGAAAAAATTTCATCAAAATTTCATCTTGGGTTCAGAAGCGGCTCCGTTACAAAGCAACTTCTTTTTTATGGCAGACCTTGCCGTATGGGTGTGTACGTATTAAACGCGATTTGGTTGCAATATTATTTAACTAATAGTAACAAATTACTTGATGTTCATTTCCTTTTTCAAAAACCTGCCGGTAAAGCTATCCTTAACCTTACATAATCCCTCCGGCGTACCCGAGAACAATATTTTACCGCCGCCTGATCCGCCTTCCGGCCCCAGATCAATTACATGGTCAACCACCTTGATTACATCCAGGTTATGCTCTATCACTAACACGGTGTTGCCCTTATCAACCAATTGGTAAAGTACGCCCAACAGCACGTTGATATCTTCAAAGTGCAAACCTGTTGTAGGCTCATCCAGTATATAAAAGGTATTGCCGGTATCTTTTTTTGAAAGCTCGGTAGCCAGCTTTACACGCTGCGCCTCACCGCCTGACAGTGTGGTTGACGATTGCCCCAGTGTGATATAGCCCAAACCTACATCAAACAAGGTTTTTACCTTGCGGTGGATGGATGGAATATGCTCAAAAAAGGTGGTAGCATCCTCAATGCTCATATCCAGCACATCAGATATTGATTTGCCGCGGTAGCGTACCTCCAGCGTTTCGCGGTTATAGCGTTTGCCGCCGCATTCTTCACAAGGCACCTGCACATCGGGTAAAAAGTTCATCTCGATCACCTTCATACCTGCGCCCTGGCAGGTTTCGCAACGGCCGCCTTTAACGTTGAACGAGAAACGGCCCGGCTTATAGCCCCGTATCTTAGCTTCGGGCAGTTGTACATACAGGTTACGGATATCAGAAAATACGCCTGTGTAGGTAGACGGATTTGACCGCGGCGTACGGCCGATAGGTGTTTGATCTATCTCGATCACCTTATCAATATGCTCCAGCCCTTCAATACTGCCATACGGCAACGGTTGCTTTTTGGCGCGGAAGAAGTGATGGTTCAATATAGGATAAAGCGTTTCGGCAATTAAGCTTGATTTACCGCTGCCTGACACCCCGGTAATACCAATGAGCTTACCCAGCGGAAACTCAACCGATACATTTTTAAGGTTGTGGCCGGTAGCCTTTTTAAGTGCCAGTTTTTTGCCGTTGCCGTCACGGCGCTTTTTAGGGATGGCTATCTCACGCTCGCCATTGATGTATGAGGTGGTAAGCGTATGCTCGGCCATTAATTGCTGCGGTGTGCCCTGGGCTACAATCTGCCCGCCATGTACACCCGCTGCCGGGCCCATATCAATCACATGGTCGGCCTCTAAAATCATATCCTTATCGTGCTCAACCACCAATACGGTGTTGCCCAAGTCGCGCAGGTTTTTAAGGGCGTTGATCAGCCGCTCGTTATCGCGCTGGTGCAGGCCGATGCTTGGCTCATCCAAAATGTACATTACATTCATTAACTGCGAACCAATTTGCGTGGCCAGCCTGATGCGCTGCGCCTCGCCACCCGAAAGGGTTTTAGCCGTACGATCAAGCGTTAAATAGCTCAGGCCAACATCCAGCAAAAAGCCAATGCGTGCACGTATCTCTTTCAGTATCTCACGGGCTATAACATTCTGACGTTCGTTCAGCCTGTCTTCAATACCCTCAAACCAGCCTTGCAGGTTATTAATATCCATGCAGGCCAGCTCAAATATATTCTTCTCATCAATCTTAAAATGCAGCGATTCTTTTTTCAACCTTGCGCCGCCGCAGGTTGGGCATGTACGCAGTACACGATAGTTTTCCATATCGTCAAGGTCATCATCACCACGGCGCTCCTGCTGCTCCTCAAGCATCTTAACAATACCCTCAAAGTTGATAGAGTAGTTTTGTACGTTCCATTTATTGTACTCAACGGCTACGTTTATCTTTTCTTCAGTCCCGTTAAGTATAATGTCCAGCTTATCACGTTCAAGCTTTTCAATAGGTGTGGTTAACGAAAACTCAAACTTTTTAGCCAGCGCTTTCAATACCTGGAATATCCATGTTTCGCGATACTCGCCCAGCGGGGCAAGTCCGCCGTTTTGTATGCTGAGCTTTGGGTTGGGGATGACCGATTTTTCATCCACCTCAAAAATATACCCTAAACCGTTACACTTATCACAAGCACCATAAGGCGAGTTGAACGAGAAGGTATTAGGCTGCGGCTCATCGTAAGATATACCCGATACCGGGTCCATCAAATATTTACTGAAGTACGATACATTGTTATCCTTATCGGCAATACGGATGATGCCCTTTGCCAGTTTAAGCGCCGCCTGTACCGAACTGTATAAGCGTTTGCTATCCTTCTCGCTGATAACAAGGCGGTCAACCACAATATCAATATCGTGGATCTTGTAACGGTCAACCTGCATTTTGGGGGTAACATCCATAATGGCGCCATCCACCCAAACCTTTAGGTAGCCTTGTTTGCGGATCTGCTCAAACAGTTCGCGGTAGTGGCCTTTACGGCCTTTTACCGCAGGTGCCATAATGTTTACCGGCTGCCCGTCAAACTTTTCGCTGATGGTACGCAATATCTGGTCTTCGCTCATGCGCTCCATTTTTTCGCCGGTGGAGTATGAGTAAGCCTCGCCAGCGCGGGCGAACAGCAGGCGCATAAAATCGTAGATCTCGGTAATGGTACCTACTGTTGACCGCGGATTTTTGCTGGTGGTTTTTTGCTCAATGGCAATTACCGGGCTCAGTCCCGATACCTTATCCACATCAGGCCGTTCCATACCGCCCATAAACTGGCGCGAGTAGGCCGAAAATGTTTCCATATAGCGGCGCTGCCCCTCGGCATAAATGGTATCAAACGCCAGTGATGATTTACCGCTGCCGCTTAGCCCCGTTACCACAACCAGCTTGTTGCGCGGAAACGAAACATCAATATTTTTGAGGTTATGCACCCGTGCGCCATAAACTTCTACTTCGCTTTGTTCGCCCAGGTCAACAGTTTTATCAGTCATACAGTATATTGAACAATATTAACCGCTTACATACGGCTTGGTTTGTTGAGATGTATTTTGCTAAAATTTTTTGCAAATATAGTTAAAATGCCTGTCTTTTAATAAGGTGAGATTGTCGGCACTGTGTGATTTTAATTTAGCGGTAGTATCATTTAATATTTTTCCTCACCCGCTTCAACACCAACAAATTTTGAGCATTCTTAGCATAACCGCTAATGTTGTTTTGGTACAGGTTCACCAGCTTATCATAATACAATACCACTACCGGCGATTGGCCCATCACCAGGTTATCCATTTTGCGGTATAAGGCATACCGTTCCTGGTCGTTGTTTACACGATAGGTTTGCTCAAAAAGCCTGTCGAATTCTTTATTATTAAAACCGGTATAATTAGGGCCAAAGGGTATCTTGTTTTTAGAATAGAAGACAGATAAATAATTCTCTCCGTCCGGGTAATCAGCTATCCACGATCCGCGAAAAAAGTTAACGCCGTTTTTGGCGATCAGTTCGCGCAGGCTGGCACCCTGGGTAACTTCTACACGGGTTTTAATGTTCACGCGGTCAAGTTCTCCCTGTATATACTCAATTAAATCGCGATAAGTGGTAGTGGTGTTCAGCACAATCTCCGGCAGGTTGCGGCCATTGGGGAAACCCGCCTCGGCTAATAAGCGGCGTGCCTTATCGGGGTTGTAGCTGTAGCCGCTTACCTGTTTGCCATCAAACCCGGGCATACCCTGCGGAATAAACCCGGCATAGCCCGGTGTACCGATGCTGTTGCGCAGGTACTTGATCATTTTTTGCTTATCAATGGCGTAGTTGATCGCCTGGCGTATCTTAAGTATTTTTAATGGCGAGTGTTTTACAATGCTGATATTGGTATCGATCAGTATACCCAGATACTCGGTATTTAAATATGGCCTGATATTCATCATAAACCTACCCCCGTACTTACTGGTTAACTTGCCCGATTTGGTAAGGATATCATCGCGGTAGCTACCATCAATACCGTTAAAAAAGTCCAGATCGCCCTTAATAAATTCCATAAAGGCGGTTTGCTTATCGCTGATGAAACCCGCCTTAATGGCATCCAGATAGGGTAGCGGCCGGCCGGTACTGTCTTTCTCCCAGTATCGCTCGCTTTTCAGGAGTACCATTACCTCCCGCTCCTTCCAGTGCTTGAATTTAAATGGCCCGGTACCTATGGGGTGGCTGCGAAAATCCTTACCATAATGCTCTACCACCTCATGCGGAACTACCGAGCAGTACTGTGCCGTAAGCAAGCTTAGCAGCGGCGGGAAAGGTTGTTTCAGCTTGATGATAAAAGTACTGTCGTTTTGGGCGATGAAGGATTGTTTACCCGCCACTTTATCGCTGAATATCCATGAGCCGGATGAGGCTACTTTGGGGTCGATCAAGCGACCAAAGCTGTACGCAAAATCAGCCGCTACGCATTTACGGCCCTTGCCATTAGTGAACAGCGGGTCGTCATGAAAAAATACATCATTACGTAAATGGAAAGTGTATTGCAAGCCATCGGCACTAATACTCCAGCTTTTGGCAATGCAGGGTACGCTTTTCAGGCTGTCGTTAATTTGCACCAGGCCGTTGTATAGCTGGTTATCCATCCAAAGGGCATTCTGGTTGCGGGCAAAGGCCGGGTCAAGCGAGGTTAGGCCATCCTCTAAATTAATGTTAAATACCGTGCGGTTATCAGTATTTGATTTATAGCCGCAACCCATAATAATACATACACAAAACAGGCCTATATAATTTTTAAACAAGCGTACAGGTATCATTATAATATATAATATTGCGATGTATATTATTAATATGCAATTAAACCTTTAATATAAGGCTTAATCAAACAAAGCAGCAGCAAAAAGTTGGCCGCTTATAAAAACTGTCAACCTTTTGACAAAACTTATGTTATACTGAACAAATAATAAATAAAGACATGAAAAAGCTATTTCAATACACCTTAGCCATTTTAGCCCTAACCTTTGTAATTTCGGCTTGTTCAAGCACCCGCAGCACAACATCATCACACGTTCCGCGCGATAGGTTTGTAAATACCTGGGTATGTAATACCGTTACTTATGAAGGCGGGTTACTGTCTAACGCCGTACAATCAGCGTTTGATCAGGCACCACCAAGCGCCTTTGTTGGCAGCGTATGGAAGTTAACTAACAGCGGCAACGGTATGTATACGTTAAATAACGGCACCTCGCAGTCTATCTTCTGGTCGGCTTTTGAAGGCCCGAACGGTACGCAGTTCCAGTTTAAAAAGATTTACGAAGGCGATAAGGCTAAAAACGTTACCGAAGGTTATCGCCTGGATGTAGGCACCGCTAATAAAGAAACCTTAGTGCTTAAAACCCCTGTGCCGATTGGCGCGCAAATGGGTTACGTGGTATACACATTCAGCAAGAAATAATAATTGAACCTAATATTATGTGTAAGGCAGGGCTGGTAGCTCTGCCTTTTTTTTACCCCACCTAAATCCTCCCCAAAGGAGAGGACTTGAAGTCACGATTATATCTGCAGATATAAGTCCTCCCCTTTGGGGAGGATTTAGGTGGGGTACTTACATTGCCGGGGCAAATTTTAAACATACCGGTTTATCAACCTGGGTTGATGTTACCATTGACCCAAGTTTGCCACTTGCAGGGTCGAGCTTAAACACGTTGATGGTATTGGTATCCTGGTTACCCACCAGCAGGAATTTTCCGGTAGGGTCTATCACAAAATTGCGCGGCGCTTTGCCGCGGGTTGGTGTGCGGTCAATAAAAGTAAGCATGCCGGTTTCGCTATTGATAGCGTAGGTTACAATCTCGTTAGCATCGCCGCGGTTTGAGGCATAAACAAAACGCCCATCCGGTGATACGTGAATATCCGCAGCGCCAACCGCGCCCCTAAAGCCATCAGCCAGCATAGTTACTGATTGTATCTGCTTAGGCTTACCGCCATTAAATTCAAACGCAGTTACAGCACCGGTAAGCTCCTGCACTACATACATATATTTTTTATCGGGTGTAAAATCAAGGTGACGAGGGCCGCTGCCCGGCGCAACACTTACAAAGTCAACCGGTGCGGGGCCCAGGGGCTTTGAATCACCGCTATCATATTTTTTTATGCTGATCTTATCCGTACCCAAATCGGTCAGTAATACATACTTTTCATCAGGAGACAGGAATGCGCTATGCGCATGCGGGCCTTCCTGGCGCTGTTTGTTAACACCGCTGCCTTTATCCTGAATAACCTGGGCCGGTGGTTTCAGCGAGCCATCCTCATTTACGGGCAATGCCGCGAATGAGCCGCTTGAGTAATTAGCCACAAATACATGCTTTCTATCCTCATCAACAGAGATATAGCACGGCGCGGCTCCGCCGCTTTTTTGCTTGTTTATAAAAGTCAGCACGCCGCCTTTAGGCTCAAAGCTATAGGCGTAAATTTCGCCATTATCGGTTTCGCTAACGGCGTAAACAAACTTCTTATCCTTATCAATACAAAGGTATGATGGGTTAGGCACATCATCACTTTGGCTAAGATAGGCCAGGCGACCGGTTTCGGCATAAAAACGGTATACTGATATGCCTTTACTGTTATCGGTAGTATATGCCCCTACAATAAGATCAAACGTTTTTGGCCCCTTCTTTTTATTCTGCGCGTTCATCATCACCGGTGTAAGCAAGGCCAATGCCAATAGTATATTTTTCATAAAAGTACTGGTGTTAATATATGCAAGTTATGTATAAAGTATGATTTGTACCGAAATTGATTAACAGATTTGATTGCATCATAACGATAGATAGCTAAGTGATTGCATGTTAAAAACCAAAGGAACATTGCAAAGCAACGCTCTTTTTACATAAACGTATATAAACTTGAGTTATATTTATGCCAAACAAGAACATCAACATGATAAAACGAATTACCAGCCTTATTTTATTTGTTTCGCTTTACGCAATCACTGTAGCTCAAACTACAGCGCCGGCATCAAACGGACAAAATCCGCAACGCAGACGTAACCAGCCGCGTGCCTTTTCAATAACGGTTATTGATGCCGCGAAAACAAAAGTTGATACCGGTAAACTGGGCGCCGCTTTCAGGAATGCATACCCCCCATTTGCCGCTGCCGATGGTTACCGTACTAAACGCGAGGTAACCATGCGCATTATAGATACGGCTAAAGGGTTTACCATAAAAGCGGTTCCGGGCGAAATTGTGGCAAATGGAAAGTGGCTGAAAAGCAAAAAGAACCTCGACAATTTTCAGCAATTACTAAATGATGCCTTGCATAAAAACTGGGCATCTGTTGATACCATTAAAAAGGATGGTTATTCGCTGGTGTTCATCAACAAAAACTCGAACTTTGATGCCACTATACAGAAGAACCTGATAGAAACCTATTTTGAGGTTTACCCCAAACTGGTAGGCATGTTTAACAACAAGGCTACGCATGATGTGGTTTTTGTTACCGACACCGCGTATAAAGGGGTAGCCGAAGCATCAGGCAACCGTATATTGTTTGCCACCAGGTACATGAACAAATTTCCGTTTGATGTTGATGTGGTAACGCACGAGGGGATGCACATTGTGCAGGGATATGGTTACAGCTATGGCCGCGACCTGGTTTGGCTAACCGAAGGCATTGCCGACTTTATTCGCTATAAATATGGTGTTGACAATGTAGGCTCTAAATGGTACCTGCCATCTTTTAAGGCAAAAGCCCAGGGATATAAGGACAGCTACCGTGTAACCGCCCGCTTTTTTGAATGGATAGACCAAAAAATTAAACCGGGAATGATTGTGCAGATAGACAAACAATTAAGAGACGGCACTTTTAAAGAGAGCACCTGGGCTGATCTGTCGGGCAAATCACTTGACGAGCTTTGGGCAGCCTACTCGGCCGATCCGGTTTTGCACTTGGTTTACAGCAGCAAAAACCTGTAGCACATAACGTTTATAAGTTTTTGGATAGGCTTTATTATCCTATCCAAAAACTAAAATGATACTTTTTAAAACCCGTGCCTCCCTCGCCAGCAAAGCTTTTAAGCAAACAAGTGTTTTACTTTATTTGATAGTAAATTGTAGCTGGCTACCTGCAACACCTGTAGCAGAAGCATTCAACGTTGCGGTGCCTTCTTTTTTACCGGCTTTCAATATAACCTGGCAATGGCCATTAAATAGTCTACGTTTCCATTGCCCGGTTGTTGTTTTATCGTCCTCATGGCTGCTTGGGTCGCCGTTGCCAACTCCTATTATACGCATATCGGTGCAGTTAAAGCTGATTTCGTTCATGGCATCGGGCACCTCCAGGCCGTTCTTATCTAATACGGATACATTAACAACAACCGCGTCGCGGCCATCAGCAAGTAATACTTGTTTGGAGGGGGTAAGTTTTAATTTGTATGCGATGCCGGTAGTTTTAACTTCGTTCACTAACTTTTTACCGTTACGATAGCCTACCGCTTTAAGTGTACCCGGGCGATAAGCAACACTCCATTGTAAATGCTTGTTACGCGGCATATCCTTTTTGCCGAGGCTTTTCCCGTTCAAAAACAGTTCTACATTTTCGGCATTTGAGTTTATCCAAACATCAATATTCTGCCCTTCCTTGCCATGCCAGTTCCAGTGCGGAGAAATGTGCAGTACGTCCTCATTTTTCCACCACGATTGGTAGTAATAATATATATTCTTCGGGAAACCGCAAACATCCATCACGCCGAAATGCGAGCTGATATTAGGCCATTTATACGGTGTGGGCTCACCACGATAGTCAAAGCCTGTCCATATAAAACCACCCAGCCAAAAATCGTTCTCGGCAGCAAGCGGCCACCATTGTTCGGCCGTACTGGCCCACCAGGGCGCTGTAATATCCTGATCGGGCAGGTACGCACGTACAGTATCCTTAACATATATACCGCGGGTGGTAACTGTGCTACCCATCTCGGTACCAATTACAGGCTGCTGCGGATGATCGCGATGATAATCAGCCACGGCAAACTGCCGGTAGTTAAAACCGCGTACCGGTATAACTTCATTAACCCCTGTAAAAACATTAGCCAGATCTGCCGCGTAAGTGCTTGTGCGGGTTGGGTCGAGCTGTTTTTGTTTTGCCAGCAAAGTTTGCGCAATACGTTTGCCATAGCCATTAACCTGCGCGTAGCCCTCCTCATTGCCTATCGACCATAAAAATATGCTCGGATGGTTACGGTCCCGCTTGATCAACCGCTCAAACTGATCCATGTATTCAGGGCTGCTGTTCAGCAGGCGCTGTTCATCAAGCACCAACATACCCAGGCTATCGCAAGCCTCGAGCAACTCCGGCGTAGGGGCATGGTGACTGGCCCTGTATGCGTTCGATCCCATTTGTTTAAGCAATCCTATGCGGTAGTATTGCAGGTAATCAGGCAGGGCGCTGCCTAAACCGGCATGATCCTGATGGTTATTGGTTCCTTTAATTTTGATATGCTTACCATTCAGGTAAACTCCATCGGCCTTTATATCAATGGTACGTACACCAAAGCGTATATCGCGTTTATCAACAATGCTGTTGCCTTGTTTAATTACAGGCTCAATATGGTAAAGATATGGCTGCTCTATTGACCAAAGCAGGGCTTTATCTAACACTACCTGCTGCTTAATTAACGTTACCGAATGGTTATCTAAGCTTACTTGCTGCTCCGCGGTTTTAGCTACCGTTTTACCGGAACGATCTTTCACCAGGGCATAAAACACCGCATTTGCACTTTGCAAACCATCATTTTTCAGGCTGGCCTCAATGTTAACGGTGGCCTTCCCGTCGGCCTGCACGCTGGTGTATACAAAGGCATCATCATCAATATGCAAATTGTCGTATGAATTGAGCCATACGTTACGATAGATACCCGCGCCTTCGTAAAACCATCCTTCCGACTGTGTAGCATCGGCCCTTACTACCAGTACATTTTCCTTTTTAAAATTGATGTAATCTGTTACATCAACCGTAAAGCCCACATAACCACTTTGGTTAGCGGCAATATAAAACCCGTTCAGCCACACCCTGGCATCTCTAAATACACCATCAAAGGTTATACTAAAGCGTTTGCCCGAATCGGATGCCGCTATCCTGAACTTATTACGGTACCAGCCGATGCTGTTTTCAGGGAACAAACCGCCAAGCGCCTTGTAGCCATGATCTTTCAGATCTTCGTGATCTTTGTAGGCAAAAGATAGCTCCACGGCCCAGTCATGCGGTATCTGTACGGTTCGCCATGCGACATCGTCAAAATCAATTGCTATGGCTGTTTTTTCGGCCCTGCCGGTTTTTGCAAAAATATTGGCTATGCCGTAATTGAAATCCTTTTCGGCATTAGCCGCATGGCCGAGGTGAAACTTCCACCCTTCATTTAATAATTGCCGTTTACGTGGCGATTGCGCAAATAGCTGTGCGGAAATAACGAGCAAAAAAAGGCAGACCAGGCTGCGGTTCAGAAAAATCATCAGTTTAATTTTATTTGGTTTCGAGGCTTATGCCTTCAATAATCAGATTAGCTGGTTTAGCGTTGTCGCCAATAAGTAGAAGCTGCACCCTTTCAATATCCGGCAGCGATAGGCTGCTACCTGTTGATTGCTTAAATGCCAAAGCCTGGAAACCGGGATATGGGCGCGGCAACAGCACCATCGAGTCGGGCCTGAAAGCGCTTAACGGCACTTTAACTATACCGCCCGGTAAATTGATGGTGGCGCTCCATGAGTTAGCATCAGCATCAATCAACACCAGTTTGGCTGCTACATTACCCGTTGCTTTTACATTGATGTATTGATAATTATTTATATTAACAGCGTATGCTGAGATATTATCCTTTACAAATAGCTCTAATCCGCCAAGTCCGTTTCCGCTTGGTTTATGGCTGATATCAATGGCCAGGTTACCATCTTCATTTGTTACATACTCATAGCTATCGGTTTTCCATTCGGGTGAGTAAACAATCACGTTTTCCCTGTCGCGGGTGGCATTATAAAGTTGAATGCGGCTACCCGGAGCGGATATAATGGTTTGATAATACTGTTGGTTGATATAATCCCAGGCAAATGGTTCGCCTGATTGACCACCCGGAAATACAACCGGCTCCTTACCCGCCTTAGTTACCGCAATGCGGTATTGCAGCAAACCCGGGCTCAGTATATCGGCAGGTACCGTTGCTTCATAGGTGTAAGCGCCGGTTTGCTGCATGGCGAGTATACGGTATGCACCGGTTAAGCGGTTAACCAGCACCCGCACACTGTCATGCCCGGTGATGCCTGCTATAACGGCTTTTATTTTAAACGGAGCATTGGCAGCTACGCTTTGATAAGCCTGATGGTTTACCTCAATATTCAAACTATCATCCGCAGGGGCTACAAACTCATTAATCTTAATGTTTCCGTTCACAAGCATGCCCTGTTTATAATCAGGTTTTGCAGATGCCGCTATACGGTAGGTACCCGGCTTTATACTAAATGAGCCTGCTACAACATTTGGTGTGTATTGATTATCTGCGTTAAGCGGGGTAACGGTTACGCCTTTGCTTAAACCCGGCAGATCAATGCGCATTTGCCTTTCAGTGCTAAAAATGCGGGTAACGTGTTTTGACAGGGATGCTTTCGCGAACGGATCGCTTACGGCAACCGCATCGGGCATTACTTCAAGCCGCCAGCTACCATCGGGCAACTTGTCTAAAAAATAAGCACCTGTACCGTTATATTTAATTATCGCTGATGAACCAACACCTGCGATGTGCGCCAAAGCAGATGGCTTTATGGGTTTGGCGCCGGTTGAGTTGGAGTAGTAAAACTCCTTGTCACTATTCATCTCGCTGAGCTGCTGTTTGTAACTAAGCCTGAAAGGGCCAAAAACCGTATCAGCCGGAAAATTACCATATGACTTAAATACGGGTACTGACCTGAACACCTTGCCGGCGATCAGCAAACTAATGGCTTTTGACGGGGTGTATGCCAGGTTAAGATAATGTGTTTGATATTCGGTATTAGCAAAGGCATTACCCAGCGGATCATAAGCGAACTGCGTTGCCCATTGAAAGCCCGCTTTTTTAAAGCTGCGCGCCATGGCAGGGTACATGTAAGGCTGCAGCACATCTCCCGCGTCAAACTCATACACCATGTGGGCTTTGTTCTTAAACTCCGGTATGGTATCAAAAGGGATAACATAATTATCTACCTGCGGCAACAGGTTGCCTTTGTGCTGATGCCCTGCAACCAAACCAGTAGGATACCATTGAAAACTGAACCCATCAGCCACTGACTTGGCCACCGCATCAGCATACCAGGGCGATTCGCTGATGTTGTAAAACACCGGCTTGCGCCACCCCGTGCTTTTTATAGCGGCCGCCATTCGGTTCACATATTCGGTAGTGCGGGCTTTTGGTCCGCTATGGTGAGGCTCATTATTTACCTCGGTGGCAATAATAAAGGCATCATTCACATAGGTTTTGCGGGTATACGGATTCACATGCCTGAAAAATTGTTGCAAGTAACGTTCCTGGGCTATGTAAGCCTTTTCATTCACCAGCGCTTTTTCTTTACCATATATATCGCTGAAACTTCCGGTACGTTCATCACGCTCGGGGTAGCCATTGCCCCAAAAGGCAATTGGTGTTATGATTATGCGGATGCCCCGCTCCTCCAGCTTTGCCAGTAAATAATCAAACAAGCGTAAATGCTCGTTCTGTTTCAGGTTTCCTAACGAGTCGCTGATCTCGGTATCCCAAACGTGCACACGGAAGGCGTTGATACCCAATCGTGCCAAATGATATACATCCCTGTCAATAGCTTGCTCAATATTAATGCCCTGTACTTTGTGCGAGCGGTAACCATAAGCAAAAGGCAGTGTATAATTTACACCAAAGTAAGCCGCCTCTTTATTATCTTTTGTGTAGCGTATAATACCTTTAGCATCAATATAAATTTCGCTTCCGGCTTTTTTAGCGGCACCGCGCTGGGTAAACCCGGGCAATGCCGCCAGTATCAACAAACTTATTAACAGGGGTATTCTCATCAATTAATATTTTTCAATTAAAAACGCGTCTAAAGCTATGGTTGGCTTTCCTTCGGCATCAAAAGCACCCAATTTGTAATCCTGCCAATCATTATAAGCCTGCGGCTCCCAGTAAAATACACCAAGGCCTTTTTTGCCATCAACACTATTGGTTTTAACAATAATATCGGTTAAAAACGCCTTTGAGGCAGCCGCCTCTGTAGCGGGCATACCTACCTCGCAAAGCATTACCTCGCTGCCGTAACGGGCAACCATATCATTCATGTTGGCAAGACATTGTTTATTAAGCGTTTGCCAGGTTGATGTTGTTGGGTAAAGCGACATACCAATCACATCCCATTTAGCACCATTGGCTTTAAGGCCATCAAACATCCAACGGAACAAAACATTATCGTAACCGTTTGAAAGGTGTACGATGACTTTACTGCTGCTGCTAACTGATTTTACTGCTTCATAACCTGCATTTACCAGCTCCGCGAAATTCTTCATGTTGTCTGATGCCTTGCCATCATTCCACAGCATGCCATCATTAGTTTCATTGCCTACCTGTACCCATTCAGGCGTAATGCCTTTATCTTTTAGGGCATTCATTACGCTTACGGTATATGTGCCAACAGTAGTTTTAAGGGTAGCGAAATCCAGATTGGCCCATGCGGCAGGTTTGTTTTGATTAGCCGGATCAGCCCATATATCGCTGTAATGCAGGTCAAGCATCAGGCGGTAGCCCGCGTTTTTTGCCCGTACTGCTTTTTCAACCATATCAGCGGTATTGTTATAGCCGTTTGCCGGGTTAACCCAGGCACGCAAACGGATAGAATTCATGCCCTTATCCTTCAGTATAGTAAACAGATCCTGAGCGGTACCGGCATTGTTGTAAAACTTTATGCTGTTATCTTCCATTTGGGTTACCCAACTCACATCGGCGCCTTTGGCAAAACCTGCGTTTATCGGCTCATCCGGAAACTGCGGCGCGCTTATATCCTTGGTGCAACCGGCCAGTAAGCCGGCGCATGCCAAAGCGGTCAGTATATAATTCTTTTTCATGTTGCGTTTAATTTTTGGTGATGGAATAGGTGTAATTACCCGGTATGCTCAGGTTCAGAACGATAGTATACCTGCCTGCCGAAGTAACCGGGATATCAGCCCCGTTTTGTTTCAGGAAACCGTTTGCCGGGGCATTGTCGCCATAATTAATATCCCAACTGCTATTCGCCCTGAATTTAATTTTACCAACCGTTAAGTTAGCCGTTACCGTCCACTCTTTTGTAGTTGTATTAAAGCTCATATTGGTATCGCTATTCCATCCGCCTGGTGTAGCATCCCCTATTATACCAAAAGTGGTTTTTTGTGCTTCCCACGTATTATTTTTGGTATTGGCTATCAGCCTGTAATAGCCTGTTGAAGGTACAAACAAATTACCGCTTGCTCCGGCAGCAAAAGTACCTCCGGCCCAGCTATCGGTATTGGTGCTGCTTGCCCAGCCATAAGTAGTAGTCCAGTTAACATCGGTGGTAATCTTAAATATCAAATTAGCGGCATCAGCAAAATTTATATAGCCTTCATACTCTTTATTATCCAGTACTGATGCTATTTTTTCGGCTGTAGCAGGTGTCCAGCCCTGGTAAGCGGCAGGTACGTATAATGATGGATAGTTTACAATAACCGCGTAAGGTGTTGCTTTAACCGCAATCACGTTTGAAAATAAAGTATCTACATTGGTACGCAGTTCTGATTTTACCCTCACCTCCAGTTCAGCTTCTGCGCCGGGGGTAAGCCCCATTAGTACTAAAGCATTATTTAAATCGCCAACGGTAAATTTTTGCTCAAGCGCCGCGGTGCCGTCAAGAGCGTACTCCCTGGCAGAGGCAAACTTGTTGCCTTTTTTATCTATCTGCAATGTGTATAATACAGCGGCATTATAACCATAGTCAGCCTTATTCCAGGTAAATGTTACCGCGTTATCGGCTGCTGTTTCGCTGCTTAACTGCACATCGGTAGCGCTGGCTTTAAGGGTTGACGCGGTACCCTCGGTTGATGATTTTACCATCACCGTATCCTTTTTGCAGGCCTGCATAACCAGCACGGCCATTGCTATAAACAAGCTTTTGATTATATGTGTTCTCATGTGATTAATGTTTAATAGCCCTGGTTTTGCACCAGGTTAGGGTTAGCATTTATATCGGCTGATGGCAGCGGGAACAGTGAGCGGAAAGACTCTACTCCACGGCCATTGCGGGTGCCGCCTTTCCATGGCCACAGGTAACTGTCATTAGTAAACCTGCCATAGCGGATCAGGTCGCTCCTGCGGAAGCCTTCCCAATAAAGCTCACGGGTACGCTCATTAAGTACATCATTAAGCGTGTAGCTGCTTATGTTACCGCTATTATTACCATAAGCACGCTGGCGCAACTGATTGATGTAACCGATAGCGGTCGCTTCTGAACCTGTCCCGCCGCGTTTTACCGCTTCGGCATATACCAGATACATTTCGGCAAGGCGAAACAACGGAAAATCAGTAGATGCGTAAACACCGTTTGGCGATGCCGGGGTAGTACCTGTTGATGTAATGTTGCTAAACTTGGCTACCGCTAACCCATCGGTAAAAACAGTAACATCATCCATTTCAATTTTATTACCTGCAAACATGGCGCGCCTGTCAGTATTCCCGCTGTAGTCGCCAAATGTTTCGGGGAGGTTGCGCGTACTGCGCATGCCGCTCCAGCCGCCGTTAGGTACACCAAAAGTAGCCGGGCCCATAGCACCGCTTACGGCAGCATTAATCAGGTAAGTGGTTCCACCATAGGTTTGCGAATTCACGCCATCATAATTTATGGCGAAGATGGTTTCGGTATTATTACGGTTATTATCGCCCAAAAACAAACTACGGTATGATGCATTAAGCGAATACGCCGAGTTAATTACCTTATCCGCATAAGTTATCGCTTCACTATACTTATTGTTGCCCGGTCCAAGATATACCTCTGCATTTAAATAGATGCGTGCCAGCAAGGCCTGGGCGGCTGCCTGATCGGCACGGCCATACTCATTTTGTTTGGCGGCTACCAACTGCGGTTCAATCGCCTTTAATTCACTTTCGATGTAGCTGAACAGGCTGGCGCGGGTAGTTTGGGGCGGGGTAAATTTACCTATCGGATCATTCTCCGTTACAAACGGCGGATTGCCAAACAGATCCATCAGTACCCAGTATTCAAACGCGCGTAAAAAACGGGCTTCAGCACGGTAACGGCGTATGTTTTCGGCTTCGGTACCGGTAATATTACGCAATGCAATTTTTTCGTCTGTTGATTCGCGGATGAACTCATTGCAAGCCGTGATATGATATAAACAACGGCTGTACAATCCGCGTATCATAACGTTGGTTGATGTCCAGTTCATTGCATGAAAATCCTGCAAGCCGGGGTCATTCCATACAATGGCGGCTTCATCGGTGGTAAGTTCCTGCAGGTTCCAGAATAATCGTAAAAAATCTGATGTCCCCTGGTCAATACCGGCTATATCTCCTTCGGCAGCATCAGGGCCACCGTTGCCGGTAAGCGCGAATGCTCCGTAAATTTTCGCCATTGATTGCTTGTAGCCTTCGGGGGTGCTGTATACCTTATCGGCAGTAAGCGCGTTTGTTGGCACACGGTCCAGATCCTTATGGCAACTGCTTATTATAGCTGCCAGCACCAATAAACCTGTTATATATTTAAATGCTTTCATGTTCGTAATTAAAAATCAAGATTAACGCCTAAAACGAATGTGCGCGGCCTTGGGTAAAAATTGTTATCAATACCACTGCTGATCTCCGGATCGAGGCCGGTATAGTTGGTTATCAAAAAAACATTCTGGCAATTGGCGTTTACACGTAAACCCACTTTGTTGCCAAAAATTTTACCCGCGTTGTATCCTATCCCAACATTATCCATTCTTAAAAATGACGCGTTCTCGAGATAGTAATCACTCAGGTACTGGTTATTGTCAAACCCCGATTTAAATATCTCGGTACTGGCATTGCCTAAATAGCCTGCCGGGTTGAGTATACCACGGGTTACGCCAACATTTGCCTTGGTATTATTATATACGTAATTACCCAGGTTTGAACGAAGCACTGTTGACAGCGACCACTTTTTATAATTAACCTGCGTGCTAAAGCCAAGTATAAAATTTGGCATAGCGGCTTTAACCCGGTACAAGTCCTTCTCGTTAATAATATTATCTCCGTTAAGGTCTTCATAAATACCCTCTTTAGGTTTGCCACTCTCGTCATACACCTGGCGGTACAGGTAAAATGTATAAGGGCGATAGCCAACCGAGTTTATTTGTACGGTGTTGCCCGTTCCGCCGGATATGCCGCCCACCTGATCGCCGGGATAGGTAGGGTTATTTACCGCGGTAAGGTTAGTGATGCGGGTATTATTATAGGTTAAGTTAAAACCCAGATCCCAGCTAACGTTTTTACTTTTAACCGGCGACGCGTTAATACTAAATTCAACGCCCTTGTTTTCAATATTACCAACGTTTGTGGTGATATAGTTACTAAAGTTTGAACCCAGCGGCGATGGTATCCGGTTAAGCAGATCTTTGGTCTTTTTAAAATACACGTCAACCGCACCGCTTATACGGCCGTTCAAAAATCCAAAATCAACACCCGCGTTGTACGTTGCGGTTTGCTCCCATTTTAATGATCTGTCATAAGCAGTCGGGGCATACATGTTGTAAAACGTATCGCCAAGCTGATATTTAGCTGATGCAGCACTAAGCGCGTAAGTTGGCAGGTATGAATAATAAGGTATGCCATCCTGCTGCCCGGTGATGCCATAGCTCAATCTTAATTTCAAATCACTCAAAGTATTTGATTCTTTCAGGAACGACTCCTGGTTGATGCGCCAGGTTAAGGCTACCGACGGGAATACCCCCCAGCGGTTTTCGGGTGCGAATTTTGATGATCCGTCTGTACGTACTGATGCTGCCAGTATGTATTTATCGGCAAGAGTATAAATTAAACGGCCATAGTATGATATAAGCGTATTTTGCGGCTTATCAAAAGGGAACGCAGGCTCCGAACCTGCCACTACCTGCCCACTGGCATTATAGCTTGGATAGTAATAGATCTTTGTTAAAAAATCATAATAGCCGTAACCTGCAGTTGCATTAATGTTACTGTTAATTGATTTCAGATCTTTAGTATAGTTCAGGTAAAACTCCAGTACCTTATTGTTTACATCCTGCTGATAGCGGTTATCTAAACCACCAACTGCGAAGCTTTGCGCCGCGTTGGCCGGTACATTGGTTGTGCCTTTACCGTTTGATATATCATAACCCAGGTTAAGGTTGGCATGCAGTTCAGGTAAAAAATGCATGCTGTAATCAAACTGGGCGTTGCCGTAGCTTCTTTTCACCTCGCTTTTGCCTGTGTTTTGAGCCAGCAAAGCTACCGGGTTGCGGGTTGCATTCGGGTTCGGAATAACGTTTCCTACGTTATCAGTATTAGTCCACTCAAAGTAGTTACCAAAGTTATTTTTGGCATATACCGGCTGTGTAGGGTCAAAAAACACGGCGGCACCAATAGCTCCCTGGTTGGCAAAGCGGGTATCAGTAAGCGCGCCTTTCAGGTTAACATCAACCTTTAAATGGTTATCAAAAAACTTAGGGTTAAGTGTTATGGCCCCGGTTGTACGCTGCAAACCATCAGTAACCAGCACACCTACCTGTTTAAGATACCCTACGGATACACGGTAAGGCATGTTTTTATAAGAACCGGCCACACTTATGTTATTATCCGTTCCGAGCGAGGTTTGATAAACCTCATCCTGCCAGTTGGTGTTGGCATTACCAAGCAAGGCCTTTTGATCGGCATTGCCATTGGCGTTTACATATGCCCTGAACTGATCGGCGGTAAGCACATCAACCTTTTTGCCTACTTTATAAGCTGATAGCTGGGTGCTGAAATTAACCTTTGGCGTACCTGACGCGCCTTTTTTAGTAGTGATCAATATTACACCGTTTGATGCGCGTGAACCGTAGATGGCCGTAGCTGATGCATCTTTTAAAACAGTGAACGATTCTATATCATTGGGGTTAATTAAACTTAGCGGGTTTGAAGCGCCAGAAATGGCGTTATTGCTTAAAGGCACCCCGTCAATCACGATCAGCGGATCGTTACTCGCGGTGAGCGATGCCCCGCCCCTGATGCGGATGGTACTCCCGGCACCCGGCGCGCCACCGTTAGAGGTAATGGCCACACCAGGTACTTTACCCGCAATTAATTGCTCAGGCGTGGTAATACTGCCCTTTTGAAAATCCTTTGATGATACGGTGGATATTGCACCGGTTAAACTCTTTTTTTGCTGGCTGCCGTAACCTATAATTACTACCTCATTAAGGGCTGATGCCGCCGCTGGTTTCATGGTTAAGGTTACAGCCACACCGTTATCGCTTACATTTTGCGATAGCTCCTGATAACCTAAAAATTTTACTGTTACCGTAACGGCTCCTGCCGGCAAGCCATTTAGTTTAAACCTGCCGTTTATATCAGTAGCTGTAGAGCGCGTGCCTGCCAGTACTGAAGCGCCGGGCAAAGGCTGGCCTTTTTCATCGAGCACCTGCCCGCTAACACTGCCGGTTTGCGCAAACGCAAAATTTACGGCCATAGCAAACAAGAGCAACAAAGTTGTTCTTAAATAAAAATTTCTCATTTAAAATGGTTTTATTGGTAATGCGATATTTATAATCGGACTACAATAATAGCTGTATGTAAGTGCTTCGCGTTTGTTCAAATCAGCATTTTACTTGTTCGTTTTAACTTTATTTGAGCTTAAAACATGCTTTATTGATTATATCCGCTTAACAAATACATTATAACGGGCACAGCGTTGTATGTTGATGTGGAATTAAGATATTGTTACCTAACTTTAGCGCATCATAAATTCTGAATGCCTTCATCTCTTTTTAGAAAAACTTTTTCCGGTGGTATATATGCTGTATATGCCTGGCTTGCTTTAATGCTGATTGCAAATGCGGCCAAAGCACAGGATATGGTTTTTGATCACATCGGCTATAGCGAGGGTTTATCAAACAGTACCATACAGGCTATTATTCAGGATATGCGGGGTTTTATGTGGATAGGAACCCGCGACGGACTAAACTTATATGACGGGCGGCAGGTAACCGTTTTCAGGAACGTGCCGGGGCAGCTAAATTCCCTTAGCGATAATTATATAACCTGCTTATATACCGACCACGAGAATAACCTTTGGGTAGGCACCAGTAACGGGCTCAACCAATACAACAGCCGCTTGCGTACGTTTACCGCCTATGTGGGTAAAGAGCGATCAAACATCGCCTTACATGGCAACCGGGTTAACTGCATTTTTGAAGATGCCCAAAAACGCCTTTGGATAGGCACCAATGCCGGGCTCAATTTAATGGATCAGAAAGAAGGCACCTTTAAGCTGATGCATACCGCAGGCGCCGTAAATTGTATTTACCAGGATCAGAAAAACAACCTTTGGCTTGGTACCCAGGGCGGACTTATTAATTACACAGCTAATGGCAAGCCGCTGTTTAATACCGCCATTATACGTATACAACAGGACAAAGCGGAGGATTTATGGCTGGCAACTGAAAACAAAGGGCTTATACGTTATGATTTACGTAATGGACAAAGCACCATTTACCGGCATAACGATGCCGACCCCAATAGCCTGGGCAGCGACCTGGTTTTGGCCTTGCTGGCTGATAAAAAAGGACAAATACTGGCAGGTACTATAAATGGTGGCCTCAATATTTTTGACGCTAAGACAAACGGTTTTAAAAAATACACCTACCGCGCCGGCTTTGAGGATGGCTTATCGCAACGTACCATAAGTGCCCTTTTTGAGGACAAGCAAGGCAATTACTGGATCGGAACACATCGCGGCGGTGTAAACATATTTTCGCCCAAGGCCCGTAAGTTTAAAGTTTACCGGCAACAGCCATCAGGCAAAGGGCTTAGTTATAATGATGTTAAGTGTTTTGAACAGGATCACTCTGGCCGTATATGGATAGGCACTGATGGCGGCGGGCTTAATTTGTTTGACAAGGCACATAACACCTTTAAGGTATACAATTATAAGGTAAACGAGGGTGGAAGCCTTGGGTCTGACGCGGTGCTGGATCTGACTGAAGATAAACAAAACCGATTGTGGATAGCCACCTGGGGCGGCGGGCTTAATTTATTTCACCCTCAATCAAACACTTTTACCAGGTTTATGAATATACCCGGCGATAGCACTTCCCTATCATCAAACTTTGTACAAAAAGTTTACCAGGATACTGAAGGCAAGCTATGGGTAGGTACCTATTTTGGCGGCCTTAATATTTTTAATCCCCTAACCGGAAAATTCAGCAGGATTACACGCGGTACAGGAAATTCAGTATTAAGCGGCAACAACATCGTATCAATAAATGAGGATGCCTACAAAAACCTCTGGATAGGTACAGATGATGGCGGGCTGAACAGATATGACAGAAACAGCGCCGCTTTTAAGCATTACTTTGCACGCGAGCCGCGCATGCCCGATGTGCGGGTTATATTTTCGGATAGCCGCAAGCGGTTATGGATAGGTCAGGCAGGCTTATATGTATATGATAAAAATGCCGATACATTTCGGGTTGTTACCAAAAAAGCCGGGCTTGACCATATTTTTATAAAAGGAATAACTGAGGACAATTACGGGCACCTATGGATATCCACCTCAAACGGACTAATACGTTTTAAACCGGACACCGGCGATGCAACCACCTACAACACTGCGGATGGTTTGCAGGCAATGGAGTTTGAGGTGAACGCTTTTATGAAAGCCCGTGATGGCGAGATGTATTTTGGCGGTATTAATGGCTTCAATACCTTTTATCCTGATAAAATAAAGGCTAATACTTATCTGCCGGCAGTATATATAACCGGTTTCCAGATCTTTAATAAAGAGGTATTCATCGGCCCCGGCACACCGCTTAAACAGGATGTAAGCATTACCCAAACCATCAGGCTTAATTATGAACAGTCAAGCATATCGTTCACCTTTGCGGCGCTTAACTATATTACCCCGCAAAACAACCGCTATGCTTACAGGCTTACCGGCATTGATAAAAATTACGTTTATACTCAAGCTAACAAGGCTGTTTATACCAACCTCGATCCGGGTACCTATGTATTCCGCGTAAAAGCGGCAAATAACGATGGGCTGTGGGCCAACAAAGGTGCAAGTATTACCATTATTATAACACCGCCGTGGTGGCAAACCTGGTGGTTTAAACTGTTTGCACTAATATTTGCAGGCGGCGCTGTTTACGCGTACCTGCGTTACCGGCATCAGCAACAGCTAAAAACGCTCGAAGCACAAAAAAAAGAGGAGATACACCAAACACAGCTACAATTTTTTACTAATATATCTCATGAGTTCAGAACGCCGCTGAGCCTTATACTTGGGCCGGTTGAAAATATCATTAACAACTACCGGCAACAGCAAAGCGCTGATCTGGCACAGGCGCACGGCACTATATATCGTAATGCAAAACGGCTTATGCACCTGGTGAGTGAACTGATGGATTTCCGTAAAGCTGAGTCGGGCGCATTACAACTTAAAGTAACCGGTGGCAACATCAGCTTATTTTTACAGGAAATTGCCGGCGAGTTTGCAGCCTGGGCGCAACAAAAAGGCATCACCTTTAAAGTTGAGGCAAACAGCCCTGAACAGGCGGTTTTATTTGACAGGCAGGTGTTAGAAAAAATATTGCTTAACCTCATTAATAATGCCCTGAAGTATACCAATAACGGTGGCGAGGTATCCGTAACGCTGCTGTTTGATCTGGATCGTTTTACTCCCCGCTTTGCCCATGAACTAAAGGTGGATAATAATTACGCGGGTAAAAAATATATATACATAGTAGTGGCGGATACGGGCATAGGCATTACGGCCGAATCAATGCCGAACCTGTTTCAACGCTATTACCGCATTACATCTGCCCACCTTGGTTCGGGCATAGGGCTTGCTTTTGTTAAAACGCTTACACTATTGCATAAAGGCTATATCAAGGTTTACAGTGAACGCAATAAGGGTACCGACATTATTATCGCCCTACCCATATCTGAACATGATTACAGCGCGAACGAACGATGGAAAGGCAATAACGATGCCGCGGCAAACCTGTTCAGTAACGATGATTATTATGAATACACCGAGGAAAATGCAATTGAACTGACCAATGACCATACCGGCAAGCATCACTTAAAAAACATTTTGCTTGTTGATGATAACGTGGAACTTCGCAACTTTTTGCAGGATTCGCTACAAAAGCATTTCAGGATCACGGTAGCCAACAACGGGCGTGAGGGCCTGGCTAAGGCGGAAGCACAAACGCCCGATATGATCATCAGCGATGTAATGATGCCTGATATGGATGGTATTGAGTTTTGCCGCCAAATAAAACAGGATCAACGCACCATGCATATTCCGTTTATTATGCTTACAGCCCGCAACGCGCTCGAAGCGCAATTGGAGGGTATTGGTTCGGGTGCTGATAGTTATTTGCCAAAGCCAGTCAGTATCAATTTGCTGCTGCTAACAATCAATAATATTTTTAACCGGCAAAGCAGTCTTAAAAACCGTTATACCGAAGATTACGCCATTGAAGCCAGGGATGCTGCCCGTACAGAAAAAGACCGGCAGTTTGTTAACGATCTGATCAGGATAATTGAAAGCAGGTTAGCCGATCCGCTATTGGATGTACAATACCTTTGCGATGCCCTGAACATGAGCCGTACCAAACTTTATGAGCTTATTAAACAACTTACCGGGCAATCTATCATTGAGTTTATCCGTACTGTACGCCTTAACAAGGCGCGCTACATACTTACGCATGAAGAAATATCAATTGCCGAAGTAATATTGCGGGTAGGCATACAAACGCAGGCTTATTTTACCAAGGCCTTTAAAAAAGAGTTTGGCAAAACACCATCCCAATATTTACAGGAGCTTAATAAAAAAGATTAATAGCCGGTAATAAGTTGATGATCGCCGCATCTCAGAGAATTTACCGGTTTTTTGAGATTGCTGGAACTCGGGACAGTCAAAAACAAAAAGCCTCTCAGAGAAATCTGAGAGGCTTTTTAGTGGGAGCAACAGGATTCGAACCTGTGACCCTCTGCTTGTAAGGCAGATGCTCTGAACCAGCTGAGCTATGCTCCCTTTTTAACTTTGGTTGGCTTTAGTAGCGTTCCTTTGTTTTGGGACTGCAAACATAGGGCGTTTTTTTATTTATTCAAAAAATATTTTCAAAAAAATAATTATTGATTGATAGCCAGTAAATTAATTTTTATCACCCCTTTTGCTAACTGTAATTTTATGTTTCCCGGTCGTAAATACAAGTTGAATCATCAATTGATGTTAAGTTATTGTTCTTTAATTGTGGATAACCCCCATTTTGTTGAAAACATATAGATTTGTTGGTAATTTTTTGATTTTATAATAAAAAGTCAATAAATGACAAACAATTTTAAAAAACTGTTATAAATAGATTTGTTTGTACACAATTTCGTAATAAAATTAAAAAAACGATTGAATTTTTAATTTTTGGCGTTAAATACATGTTAAAAATGAATAAAAAATTAGTTTTTTTCATTTTCTAAAATGTATATTTGATCCGTATAATTTATCGTCCTAACACAAAACGTTCTTTATGGTAAATTTTATGAGGTCAGTTAATATATAAAAGAGAAAGTTGCTGCTTTCTCTTTTTTTATGGGCCAGCCATTTACAAGTTTAAACACATAAAATTTATATTTTATTATAAACATATCGGTTGTTATGGGCGTTACTACCAAAAAAACCATTAGTTATGACTGATATCACACCAGCCGAAAAAGACGGCAAATATGAATTTACTATCTCTTACTCCGAGCGCGAACTGCTATGTGAGGTTGAAAAAGAGCAGAATATACTGCATGTAACCATTGATAAAACCTTGCATGCCGACCTCAAGGTTAACAGCGATGGCTCTGTTGAGCAAACCGAGGGAGTACCCATCCCGGCATCAACTGTAGAATATATTAAAAAAAGGGTGATCGGTTAATGACCCGCAAATGCTGATGCGCCTGCAATTACAGCCGGGGCATCAGCTTAAAACTTCTTCCAGCACCTCGTGTGATCGTATATTGCCAAAACCCTCAATATGCAGGGCATAATACTCCAGCAATTTATCGATCAGATACCTGCGTTCACTGTTGTTTAAGCCTAACTGCGCTGATGCGGTAAAACTACCTTGCAGCAGCAAATAAAAATTATGTGTATGCGGTGCCGACAGGTAAAGGGTATTGTCAGGTTTCCGGCTTGAAAACACGCCGTTCTTCATATCAAAATATGCCGCAGTGTTGGCGCTTACACTATCAGGGTAAAAACCCAGGTAACGGGTAAGCTGCGTTAAAAACAGCAAATGAAAATTAGCCAGCCCTTCCGTTTGATGATCAAGCCACTCAATGGCATTAAAAATAAAACCGAACAGTTGCTCATCCGGCGACTGCTGCCTTACAGCTTTATACAGCACCTCATTCAAAAAAATGGCAATGCAGCTTTTTATTACATCGTAAGGGATGGTTTGCAGCAGCGGCGATGTTTTTAATTCGGTTATTCGCTGTACACTGCCCGTATTTTTATGATACACCACCAGATCAACCAGATGCAATGGCTGCAACATATTGCGCGGAATTTTAGCCCTCGGCTTTTTTACACCGTTAATAATGTAGGATTGCAGCCCGAATTTTTCAGTAAATATCTGCACGATCACACTGCTCTCGCTGTAATCGGTAGTTCTGAAAATAATGCCCCGGGTTTTGTGCAGCATACGTGGCTAAAAAAATAATTTCGGCAAAAATATGATACCGCCGGTAATAACGGCAAATACGGCGGCAATAACCACGCAGCCCGCGCTGATATCCTTTACATGCCCGGCTTTAGCGTTATACTCAGGCGAAGCAAGGTCGGTAAGCAGCTCGAGTGCGGTGTTCAGCATTTCGGTAATGATAACCAAAGCTATAGCCAGCATTATCCACAGCCACTCTGTAGCGGCAATGTTTAAAAGTAGCCCTGATATTACAGCTATCAGGGTTGCGCCGCTGTGTATCCTGAAATTAAGCTGGGTAGTGTAGGCGTAACCTATCCCTTTAAAAGCGTAGCCAAAGCTGCGTATAACCTTTTTCATGTAAAATTGAACTACTTGTTGGCTATTTAACCTGTAATATATAACTTTCTAAACTAAAAAATCCGTATTTTTGCCACCTCCAAAAATTTAGGTAGAACACATTGATGTACAACGAATATAAGCAGTTAAACTTATCCGAAACCGGTAAACAGATACTGGAGTTTTGGAAAGCGAACAACATATTTGAAAAAAGTATCAGCAGCCGCCCTGCCGATAAACCATATAACTTTTACGAAGGCCCGCCATCGGCTAACGGCATGCCCGGCATACACCACGTTATGGCGCGTGCTATTAAGGATATTTTTTGTCGCTATAAAACCCTGAAGGGCTACCGTGTAAAGCGCAAAGGCGGTTGGGATACCCACGGCCTCCCTATTGAGCTGGCTGTCGAAAAATCATTGGGCATCACCAAGGATGATATAGGCAAAAAGATCTCAGTAAAGGAGTATAATGATGCCTGCCGCCGTGAGGTAATGCGCTATACCGATGTATGGAATGACCTGACCGAAAAGATGGGCTACTGGGTTGACCTTGAAAACCCCTACATCACTTACGAAAACGAATACATTGAAACCCTTTGGTGGATACTACAGCAGCTTTATAATAAAGGCCTGCTCTATAAAGGCTATACCATACAGCCATACTCGCCAAAATCAGGCACAGGTTTAAGCTCCCATGAACTGAACCAGCCGGGTACCTATAAAATGGTAAAGGATACTACCATCGTAGCCCAATTCCATGTTAAAGCAGACCAGCAGCATGAGGCAGCGCAGCAATTGTTTGCCAAAGCTACCGGCGATCTGGTCATACTGGCCTGGACAACCACCCCTTGGACGCTGCCTTCAAACAGTGCTTTGGCCGTTGGCGAGAACATTGACTATGTACAAATAAATACTTTTAACCAATATACCTACGCGCCAACAAGCGTGGTACTGGCTAAAGAACTGCTAAAAAAACACTTTAAGCCTGAGGCGGAAAACGCGCCTTTTGCTGATTATAAAGGCGGCGATAAAGTAATACCATGGGCTGTAGCCGCCGAGTTTAAGGGCACTAAACTGGTTGGTATAAAATACCACCAACTAATGCCTTATGTAACCAATGCCGACCTTGAGCAAAATGGTTTCCGTGTTATAGCCGGTGATTTTGTAACCACCGAGGATGGTACCGGTATAGTGCACATTGCCCCTACTTTTGGTGCTGATGACTTTAGGGTGGCTAAAGAAAGCGGCGTACCCGCTGTTATGGTGAAAGATGAAGCAGGTAAAGATGTGCCGCTGGTTAACAAGCAAGGCCGCTTTGTTGATGAAGTTACTGATTTTGCGGCCCTGTACGTAAAAGAAGAGTATTACACCCAAGCAGAACGCGAAGCACCGGGCTTTAAACCAACCGATGTGCTTATTGCCATCAAATTAAAAGAAGACAATAAGGCCTTCGATGTAAAGAAGTACGAACACAGCTACCCGCATTCGTGGCGTACGGATGAACCTATACTGTACTACCCGCTTGATAGCTGGTTTATTAAAACCACTGCCGTAAAGGATAAGCTGATAGCGCTGAATAAAACCATTAACTGGAAACCCGAAGCAACCGGCACCGGCCGTTTTGGCAACTGGCTGGAGAATCTGGTTGACTGGAATCTGTCGCGCTCACGCTACTGGGGTACCCCGCTGCCGATATGGCGCGAGGAGAACGGCAGCGAAGAAAAATGTATCGGCTCCATTGAAGAATTAAATGCTGAGATACAAAAATCGATAGCCGCGGGTAACATGCCCGAAGGTTTTACCTTAGAGGATATGCACCGCCCTTATGTTGATGATGTGATACTAACCTCATCAACCGGTAATAAAATGGTTCGCGAGACCGACCTGATCGACGTTTGGTTTGACAGCGGCGCTATGCCTTACGCGCAATGGCATTTCCCGTTCGAAAACAAGGACGAATTTAAAAATGCCTACCCGGCAGATTTTATTGCCGAAGGTGTTGACCAAACCCGTGGCTGGTTTTTTACCCTGCACGCCATAGCTGTATTGCTAAGCGAAAGCAGCGACGAGATAAAAGCCATAAACCAGGAGATAGGCAACAAAGGTATCGCGTTTAAAAATGTGGTATCAAACGGCTTGGTGCTGGATAAGAACGGCAACAAAATGTCAAAACGTTTGGGTAACGCTACTGATCCATTCCAAACAATTGAGCAGTACAGTGCCGATGCTACCCGCTGGTACATGATCAGCAATGCGTCGCCATGGGATAACCTGAAATTTAACCTGGAAGGGTTAGACGAGGTGCGCCGTAAATTCTTCGGCACCCTTTATAACACCTACTCATTTTTTGCGCTGTATGCCAATATTGATAAATTTACGTACAGCGAACCGGAGATCGCGCTGAACGAAAGGCCAGAGATTGACCGCTGGATCATATCACTATTAAATACCCTTACCAAAGAGGTTGATGAGTTTTACGCTGACTTTGAGCCAACCCGTGCTACCCGTGCCATACAGGATTTTGTTGACGCGCACTTTAGCAACTGGTACATCCGTTTAAGCCGCAGGCGTTTCTGGAAATCAGAAAACTCTGAGGACAAGTTATCAGCCTACCAAACCCTTTACACCTGCCTGGTAACCATATCCAAACTTATATCGCCGGTAGCGCCGTTTTTTGCCGAGCGTTTATATAATGATTTGAACAAAGTTACCGGTAAGGAGCAGTTTGAATCGGTACACCTGGCTTACTACCCTGAGTATAATGCCGACCTTGTGAACAAGGAGTTGGAAGAGCGTATGCAGTTAGCGCAGGATATATCATCGCTGGTACTATCGCTGCGTAAAAAGATCAGCATAAACGTACGCCAGCCATTGAGCAAGATACTTTTGCCGATACTGGACAAGAACTTTGAACACCAGGTTGAGCAGGTTAAGGAGTTGATACTTTCTGAAACGAATATCAAAAATATTGAATATATTACCGACGCTGCCGGCTTTATTAAAAAGAAGGTGAAACCTAACTTTAAAGCATTAGGCCCAAAAGCAGGTAAGCAAATGAAAGCCGTGGCCGAAGCTATTGTTAACCTGGATCAGCAGGCGCTTGCAAAATTTGAGCAGGATGGCAAAACAACTTTTGAGGTTGATGGTTCGGTTTTCGAGATCGCGATAACCGATGTTGAGATCATAGCTGAGGACGTACCGGGATGGCAGGTTGCAAATTTAGGCAAACTAACCGTTGCTTTAGATGTTACAGTAACCGACGAACTGAAAAAAGAAGGTTTATCGCGAGAGCTGATAAACCGTATCCAAAACCTCCGCAAGAGCAAGGATTTTGAGGTGACCGATAAAATTAATGTGCACATCAAAACTGACAGTACTGCTATTATCGATGCCGTGAACGCTAACTTAGCGTACATTAAGGCCGAGATACTTGCTGATACCATTGAATTTACCAATGAGCTTAGCGAAGGTGAAATAACAAATATTGACGAAAACGAATTATTGATTTCTTTAAGTAAAATATAATGGCAAACGAAACCACAAAGACCAGATATTCTGACTCGGAACTACAAGAGTTCAAAGACATCATCTTAGAAAAGATACGCACCGCTAAAGAGGAGCTTAACGCGTTAGCTTCATCATTAAGCTCGCCGAACGCTAATGGCACTGATGATACCGCCGGTACATACAAAACCTTAGAAGATGGCTCGGCCACTTTAGAGAAAGAGCAGATAAACCAACTGGCTGCAAGGCAAAAAAAGTTTATTGAGCAATTAGATGCCGCCCTGGTACGCATTGAGAACAAAACATACGGTGTTTGCCGCGAAACCGGTAAGCTGATTCAAAAAGAGCGCCTGCGTGCCGTGCCCCATACCACGCTTAGCATGGAAGCTAAACTGCGACAAAATTAATGAAGGCATCGTACGTTAAACCTTTCCTTGTGGCCACGTTAGTGGTATTGGCTGACCAGATCATCAAGATATGGGTAAAGACCAATATGTATATTGGCGAGGAAATTCATTTTTTAGGCGACCGTGGCATGCTGCGCTTTATCGAAAATAACGGTATGGCCTTTGGCATGGAGCTTGGCGGCGAGATGGGCAAACTGGCCCTTACGCTTTTTCGTATTGTGGCGGTTGTAGCTATAGGCTACGGCCTGGTACATCTTATCAAACATAAGTATCATCGCGGCCTTATCATGAATGTGGCCCTGATATTGGCCGGTGCACTGGGTAATATTATTGACTGTGTTTTTTACGGTAAAGTATTTGATTACGCTCCGCTGTTTCACGGCAGGGTGGTTGATATGTTCTACTTCCCGTTAATCAGGGGTAATTTTCCACAATGGTTTCCGGTATGGGGAGGCGAGGATTTTGAATTCTTCCGCCCGATATTTAACCTGGCCGACGCGGCAATATCAGTAGGTGTTATTATGATACTGCTATTCCAGAAACGCTACTTTAAACACGAGGAGCCGGAACCTGTAAGCACCAACAGTGAGGTTGTTGAAGAGTAATAGTCACTATTTAAATAAACGCGAAAAGGCCTTGTTGATGAACAAGGCCTTTTCGCGTTTATGAGGCTTACTTTGTTTTTAATACATTGAACTTATAAGTATAGGTAAGCAAAAAATATCTTTTAAGCGTATTGTTCTGCCCGTCAATCAGCGCGTTGGTGGTGGTAAACCTGTAGATGTTAATATTTTGATCGAGCAGGTCATACACCGCCAGCTTGATCTCGCCCTGCTCCTTTTTAAACATCTGCACCGCTACTGACGCACTGAGAATGTTATTACTTTTACGGAAGCCATCAGCAATCTGTGAATTATAAGTAAACTCCTGCTTGCCCTCCCAAACTACCTTTTTAGGCCAGCGCACATTAATGTTGTTTTGCATGTTAAAACCCTTCAGGTTTTGATTTTGGCCACTGGCGTAATCATATCTTGCCCAATTACGAAAGTAGGTAAAATTGGTATTGAACTCCACCTTATCATTCCAGGATACATTGCCACCCTGAGTAAATGATGCCGTCCAGTTACGCTCCTTACCTGTATCATCATTGATCATATTTATTCGTTCACGATATTGCGGCCCGATACTACTGCGTAGGCCAAACTGCCATATTTTACTTTTTTTAAACTCCTTACCAAATGAAAATGAACCATACATATTTACACTCTGCCCGGCGTTAACAGGTGTGTTGGTATGTATATAATCACTGGTAATGGTAGTTTTATGGATCACCGTATTTTGAGTTACCGAGTAATTAAACCAGGCATACATGTTCAGTCCCTTCTCAAAATTGTAATTGTAATAATTCAGGTTAAACCGTGTGCTTCCTGAAGGTTTTAAGTTAGGGTTGCCTATAAACGATGATTGCGGGCTATACACAATGGTTACCGGCCTCAAATCGGAGATGGAAGGCAGGTTATAACTCCTGTCCATTGATATGGAGATACGGTCAAACAGATCTAACCGGAAGGTAGGCAGCAAAAAGTTATATGATCGATTTACCGTGCCTACATCAAAAACATCAGTAACATTTTGCCACTGTTGGGTTACGCCAGCAATTATCGATACCTTTTTAAACATGCGCCAGGTAACACCGGGTTTAATATTTTTGGTCCAGTTTCGGCGGTTAAGGTCGGCACTTTGGTCGGGCAATAAAATACTGTAGCGATTGGTAAGCGTATCCCGGTCATACACAAACTGGTTTTGGTCGGCGTTATTGTAATCGGCAGATGTTACCACATCCACGATCAGCTTTTTGGAGATCGGGTAGCGATAGCTTAATGACAGGCTTCCCGATGTGTTTTTATTATCACTGGTGTTATACCTGTCCAGCAGATATGATGGTACGGTTGATACGTAACTTGTTGTGCGGCTTTTATTAAAACCATCAGCATTGTTTGGGTTGAAGCTGAGGTTGTGCATCAGCGTAAATGATTCTTCGCGCCGCTTTTTACCCCGCCGGTTATAAACCAGGCTATGCCCAAAGGTTGATGAATTATTATCATTGGTACCTTTGCTTTCGCTGTCATTTACACGCGCGTCAAAACTGTTATTGCTATTACCGTTTGATGAATTATTGCTGTTACTATTATTAAACGAGAGATTCGGCCTGTACGTAAGGCTGTTCAGGGTATCGGGCTTCCACTCTATCAAACCACTAACCGTGTGCCCAAAACTGTTGCTATTGCTACTGTTTGATGTACGGCTAAATAAGGTGGTATCTTTTACATACTGCTGCACAAAATTACTGTTCTCGCTATTGGTGCGGGTTTCATTGTAAAAGTACATCAGGTTTAGCTTGAGCTTTTTGCCGTAATCGCTGTTGAGGTTAAAGCCGCTTGAGGTTACCTTTTCAATACCTCCCCAGCTACGCCCGCCAAGCTGTACCGAGCCATCCCATAAGGCATTGCCGCCGCTGCGGTCAAAACCGCCGTTACTGTATAGTTCATCACTGCTAAAACCTGTTTTGTTGAGGTTATTGCTCATGGCTATTACGCTTAGTTGTAACGTATCCCTGAACATGTTGAACAATCCGCCGGTTTCATACCTGTCACGCGAGCCCCCGCCGCCATATACCTTACCGAAGATGCTTCGTTTGATGGCCCGCTTTAGTTTTATGTTGACTATCTTATTCACGTTTACCGCACTCACCAAGTGGTCCGGATCGTTCTCGCGGTCGTCATATACCTGTATCTTATCTACAATAGCCGCGTCAAGGTTTTTGGTGGCAATTTTGGGGTCGTTACCAAAAAATTCCTTACCGTCTATCAGCAGCTTACTTACAGTTTTACCGTTCACGGTGAATGATCCATCGCGGTTAACCTGCATGCCGGGTATCTTTTTAAGCAATTCCTCCAGCATGGCATTGGGGCGGGTTTTAAAGGCTTCGGCATTAAACTCAATGGTATCCTTTTTCATCACGATGGGCACGCGCTCCCCTTTTATCACCACCTCGTTCATCATGCTGCCTGCCATTATAATTTTACCCACATCGGTAACTTCACCGGTTTTAAAGTTGAGATTTTTCCGGAATGATTTGTAGGTTACAAAGGTTACCAATAGTTTAACATCGCGGTTTAGCGGCAGGCCCGATAGCTCAAAGCCGCCATTGGCACGGCTCAGGGTATAGGCCACCATTGATGAATCCTTAACATCAATAACGGTAACTGTGGCATGTTCAAGCGGCTCGTTACTGGCCGAATCAATTACTATGCCTTTTAAGGCAGCTTTGTTTTGTGCCGATGCCGTAAAAAACAACAGGCAGCACAAAAGTGATAAAAAGGTTGGTTTCATTAAAGAGTGACAAGTGTGCGTTTAAAGTTGCGAATTTAACGGCAAGTAAAAGGTTTTATTTTAATTAATAATGTCATTAACACATTTTAACAAATCCATCATGAATTTTACCAACGGAACTGTAAGGTGTATGTACCAAGTGTTATCTTTGTCACGAAGTTGTTTCAATAAAAATGCAGCTTACTGTAACGTTTAAAAAAATTAACCGTCTTTTCTCGTAAATGAAATATTTGATAGTGGGGTTGGGTAACATAGGCCCTGAGTATGCCGATACACGACATAACATAGGTTTTATGGTACTTGATGAGCTGGCCCGCCAGGATGGAGTGAGATTTAGTATGGGACGCCATGCCTATCACGCAGAAACATCCTTTAAAGGCCGTAAGCTGCATTTAATAAAACCCACCACTTATATGAATTTGAGCGGGAAAGCGCTTAGCTACTGGATGAACGAACTAAAGGTACCTTTGGAGAACGTACTGGTTATTGTTGATGACCTTGCGCTACCATTAGGCACCCTGCGTTTAAAACCCAAAGGCAGCGCGGCGGGGCATAACGGGTTACGGCACATTGAGGCAACCCTGGGGCATAACAACTACGCGCGATTGCGTTTCGGGATAAGTGATAACTTTCCGAAAGGGCAGCAGGTTGATTATGTACTGAGTGGTTTTGATGCCGACGAAATTCCGGAGTTACCTTCCCTCGTTGATCGCTCGATTGACATGATCAAAAGCTTTGCAACCATTGGCACCGAACTAACCATGACCAGATACAACAAGTAGCAAATGTTAAAATTTAACTATTAGTGAGTTAAATTTTGTTAAATGTGCTAATGCTGTAAAACGGCCTGGCTAACTTGCGCCATATTAAACACACACCACCACAGAAACCTAAAGAATGAAAGCCACTTTACTCACAATTTTATATTGTACGCTATCGCTATGCCTGTTTGCACAGGCTCCCTCCGGCAATATTACCGTAAAAGGGATGGTAATTGACTCCGCCACTAACAAACCGCTTGATTTTGTAACCGTAGCCCTGCAGGATGCCGCTACAAAAACACCGGTAAAAAGCGCGCTCTCTAAAGGTGATGGCAGCTTTGAGTTAAGTGCCGCCGCAGGTAAACAATACCAATTGGTACTGGCATTTGTTGGTTACAATAACAAAGTAATATCGCTGGAAAATAAACCGGCTATTGACCTTGGCCGCATTATGTTCTCGGCATCATCAAAACAACTGGGCGAGGTACAGATAAGTGCCGTTAAACCTGTTATGAAACAGGAGGTTGACCGCCTGAGCTATGATGTACAGGCCGACCCGGAAAGCAAAGCCTACACCGCCTTAGATATGATGCGCAAGGTGCCCCTGTTAAGTGTCGACGCTTCTGACGCGATCAAGCTGAAAGGCAGCGGGGCATACAAAATATTGGTAAACGGTAAAGAATCGGCCCTGATGGCTAAAAACCCATCGGATGTATTGAAAGCCATGCCCGCAACCAACATCCTCAAAATTGAGGTAATTACCACACCGCCTGCAAAATATGATGCTGAAGGCTTGGCGGGCATTATCAACATCATCACTAAAACCAATGCTGATGAAGGTTATAACATTGGTGTTAACGTACGCCATAACACCGTATGGGGCCAGGGCGTTAACCTGAATGGTACCGTTAAAAAAGGTAAGTTCGGCTTTGCCGGATATGTTGGTGCCGGCCGCCAGCCAGAAAATGAGAATTCATCAGAGAACAGCCAGCTACGTCTTGCCGATACCTCCCGCCTGCTGCAAAACGGCATCAACAAATTTGACGGCAATTACATGTATGCCAATGCCGAGTTGAGCTATGAGATAGATACGCTGAACCTCCTCACCGGCTCGTTTGAAGCGTACAAAGAAAAAAACGACCAATTGAATGATCAGCTATCGCAATTATTTGATAACACCAACGCCGTTACCCAGCGCTACAAGCAAATGAGCAAAAGCCTGAGCCATTACACCGGTATTGACGCGGCGCTGAACTACCAGTTAGGGTTTAAAAAAAATAAGGAACAATTGCTTACCCTTTCCTATAAATACAGCTACTCGCCTAACGATCAATCAACCGAAAACACATTTACTGAAACGCTTAACTACCGCCAGGCCAACTTTATTCAGAACAACGACCAGGGCACAAAAGAGCACACTGTACAACTTGATTATGTGCACCCTTTGAAAAAGATAAACATTGAAGCCGGAGCCAAAAGTATACTGCGTAACAATTACAGCGATTTTACTACAGATACGCTGATCAGCCCGGGAATTTATAACCGCAACGATCCGCAATCAAACATATTTGATTATCAGCAAAATGTGTACAGCGCCTACAATTCATACCAGTTAAAAGGCGAAAAGTGGTCGGCCAAGGCTGGTTTAAGGCTGGAGTACACTACCATTAACGCTACTTTCGCGGCCGGGCAACCGGAATTGAATACAAACTACAACAACCTGATCCCCTCAATATCGGTTCAGCGTAAGCTAAAAACCAGCAGCTTTAACCTGGGTTTTACCCAGCGTATACGCAGGCCGGGTATTTATCAGCTTAACCCGTTTGTTGATCGTACTAATCCTTTATTTATCAGCACGGGTAACCCTAACCTTAAACCCGAGTTAAACAATACATTTGAGTTTACTTACAGCAATTTCTCAAAAGGATCTATCAACATTGGCTTAAGCTACGCGTTCTCTAACAACTCCATACAAAGCGTTACCAGCTTCAGAGATACGGTGATCAACAATCAAAACCAAAAAATCACCACTACAAATTACGAGAACATAGGCAGCAACAGAACTTTAGGGCTAAACGTAAATACCAACTACGACATCACCAAAAAACTATCGTTAAGCCTTAACGGGCAGGTATCGCGCATTTGGCTTGAGGGTACCTACAATGGCAAGTTATACAACAATGCCGGATATATAGGCAATGCTTTTGCCAACATAGGTTATAAATTTGAGAATGGCTACCGCATTGGCCTTAACGCAGGGTACTTTAGCGGCTCGGTAACGCTGCAGGGTAAATCAAGGTACTTTATGTATAACTCATATGTAGTAAGTAAAGAGTTTTGGGATAAGAATGCCAGCATAGCGCTGGTAGCAAACAATCCGTACGGCAAAAACTGGCGAAATACCTCAACCACCACAACGCCCGATTTTATACAGAACTCCACCTATAACCAAATATACCGCCACTTTGCTATACGCCTGAGCTACAAATTTGGCAAGCTGAGCGGCGAGATAAAAAAGAACCAGCGCGGCATCAATAACGATGACAAGAGCGGTGGTAAAAGTGGCGGCGGAAATGGTTAATTTTACTGCATGAAAGTTTACGGAATAACCAACTGCAACACGGTAAAAAAAGCCCTGGAATGGCTGAAAGAGAATAAGGTTGATTATGAGTTTCATGATTTTAAGAAACTTGGCATCAGCAATGAAAAACTTAACGAGTGGGACCACCAGGCCGGTTACGAAAAGTTTTTGAACAAACAGGGCCTCACCTGGAAACAGCTTGACCCACAGGTTAAGGAAAGCGTAAAAACCAGCGCCGATGCCCTGAAACTTTTACAGGAAAAAACCAGTATGATAAAACGCCCGGTTATTGAGGATAACGGTTACCTCTACTTCGGATTTAACGAAGATGTTTATAAAGAACATTTTAATAAATAACATAAGCGGCCTGCGGGTCGCTTTTTTTGTGCCCATATACTGAAAATCAGTATCCTAAATAATTATTTATTTAAATATTACGGTAACAATTACTTTACCGCTCCTTTCAATTACAGCTAATTATGGTATACTTGCTGTAATTTTTTATAAAACTGATAACATGACCTTTAAGTACGTAGCCGGCGCTTTGCTGGCTGTTATGGCTATTGCCAACGCTGGTTTGGCACAAGCCCAGGACGCGTCAGCATCAAAGTATGACTATCATGATGCTTTCGGCCCTAATTTTTACACCAAAAACGGCAATGAGTACCGTGCGGCAAGCGGCGAACCGGGGCCTAAATACTGGCAAAACCGTGCCGACTACCAGCTAACCGCAAAGCTGAACGACAAAACCAACGAAATTACAGGTACCGAGGTACTTACTTATACCAACAATAGCCCTCAAAAGCTGGGCTTTATATGGATGCACCTTGATCAGAACCTGTTTAAGCAGGATTCGCGCGGTACGGCCATAGTGCCTACCAGCGGCAGCCGCAATGGTGGCCACGGCCAGGTTTTTGATGCAGGGCATAAAATAAAATCAGTTAAACTGGTTGGCAGCGAAACAGAGCTGAAATATATTATTAATGATACCCGTATGCAGGTATTTCTGCCTAAAGAGGTAACTGCCGAAGGCGGACAGGTTAAACTGCGTATTGAATTTTCATTTGTTAGTCCGGATTACGGATCTGACCGTACCGGCATCCTGAACACCAAGAACGGCAAAGTATTTACCATAGCCCAATGGTATCCGCGTGTTTGTGTTTATGATGATGTACAGGGATGGAATGTATTGCCTTATACCGGCCCGGCCGAGTTTTACCTGGAGTACGGCGATTTTGACCTGAGCATTACCGCTCCGGCAAACCACATTGTGGTAGCATCAGGCGAGTTACTAAACCCTGCCGAGGTATATACCACCGAGCAGCAAAAACGCTGGGCGCAGGCTTCGCAAAGTGATCAAACGGTAGTTATCCGTTCGGCTAAAGAAGTTACCAGCGCGGCATCACGCCCGGCAGGTAAAACCGAGCTGACCTGGAAATTCCGTATCAAAAACGCCCGCGATGCGTCATGGGCTTCATCAGCCTCTTTTATTATTGATGCTGCTAAAATGAACCTGCCAAGCGGCAAAAAATCCATAGCTATATCAGCTTACCCTGAAGAGAGCGACGGCAATGATGCCTGGGCCCGCTCAACCGAGTACGTTAAAAAATCAGTAGAGTACAACTCAAAAAAATGGTTTGAATACCCTTACCCTGCCGCTACCGCGGTTGCCGGTATTGTAGGCGGTATGGAGTATCCGGGTATTGTTTTTTGCGGATACAAAGCTAAAAAAGGCAGCCTTTGGGGCGTTAACGATCACGAGTTTGGCCATACCTGGTTCCCGATGATTGTTGGCTCAAATGAGCGTGTTTACGGCTGGATGGATGAAGGCTTCAATACCTTTATTAATACCCTGACCACTGAGGATTTCAACAATGGCGAATATGCTAACAAACGCCCGATGGATATGCAGCGCGTTGGTGAGTTTGCTACCAAACCTGACCTGGAAACGGTACTAAGCGCGCCTGCCAACATGAAGGAAAAGAACATCGGTATGTTACTATACTTTAAACCGAGCTTTGGCTTAACCATGCTGCGCGAACAGGTTTTAGGCAAAGAGCGTTTTGACCTGGCTTTCCGTACCTATGTTGAGCGCTGGGCATTTAAACACCCTACACCTGATGATTTCTTCCGCACGATGGAGAACGTTGGCGGCGAGAGCCTGCAATGGTTTTGGCGCGGATGGTTCACCAACAACTGGAGGCTTGATGTTGCCGTTAACGATGTTAAGAATGTTGACGTTGATCCATCAAAAGGTGTGCTGATCACCCTTACCAATATGGAGAAAATGGCTATGCCTGTTCCGCTGGAAATTAAGTTTAAAAGCGGCAAAACCGAGCGTGTAAAGCTGCCTGTTGAAATTTGGGAGCGTAATAACTCATTTGTTTACAAATACCCATCAACCGAGGAAGTGGTTCAGGTAACCTACGACCCGGACAAAACCCTACCCGATTACAACCCCGACAACAACGTCTGGAAAAAATAATCATTAAAGCAAACGGCCTCCTAAATTGGAGGCCGTTTGCTTTTACAACAACTGCTTTTTAAATTAAGCCTTTTCAGGCATCAGGTGGGTGGTAATGGCTATGCGGTTCCAAGCGTTGATGGTTACTGCGGCCATAATTACCTGCGCGGTTTTAACTTCGCCCAGTGCACTTACTGCTTGTTTGTAAGTAGCATCGCTAACATGGCCCTGTATGTTGGTTATCTCTTCGGTTAAAGCCAGCACCGCTTGCTCTTCGGCTGTAAAAAAGTCGGTGTCGCGCCAACCGGGGAGTACATATATGCGCTGTTCGCTCTCACCGGCCTTGCGGGCGTCTTTGGTGTGCATATCCAAACAGTAGGCGCAGCCGTTTATTTGTGAGGCGCGTATTTTAATCAGTTCATGAAGCTTTTTGTCCAATCCGCTTTTTTGTACGTAGGCTTCAAGGCCGTACATAGCTTTAAAAGCGTCGGGTAATATTTCGTGTATTTTGATCCTGGTTTCCATGATATTTATTTTTTAATGTTTGATTAAGTTTTTACGCCGGCGTTTACAATACAAAGGTGCATAGCGGCAGGCGGCAAAATCTTAATCTTGATTAAGAAATGAGGGTAGGAAGCAAAGCATCACTTTACGTCATTGCGAGGTACGAAGCAATCACTTAAAACAAATTAAGTCTGAATATCCTACAGAGATTGCTTCGTACCTCGCAATGACGCAGTTTACTTTAATTTTGATTATGCAACCATGATTTAGGAGGGGTCTACCTTTTCTTACCCCTTATCTTACTTAAAAACTCGGGTGTAACACCCAGGTATGAGGCCAGCATATATTGCGGCACACGCTGCACAAAACCCGGAAATCGATCTACAAAAAGGTTGTATTGCTCCTCGCCAGACATATCAAACAAATAGCATATCCGCATTTGGAAAGCGCCGAACGCCTTTTGCATAACCCGCATAAAATAATGTTCGAGTTTAGGAATGCGCTCAAGCAGCCGTTGCTGATCGGTTATGCTGAGCTTGAGTACTTGCGTACGCTCAACCGCCTGTATGTAAAATTTTGACGGGCTTTGCATTTCAATGCTCATATAATCGCTTAACCACCAGTTATCAATACCAAACTGTACAATATGCTCGCTGCCATTCTCCTTTATAAAATACATGCGCAGGCAACCCTGTACAACAAAATACTGCGCTGTGCATTTTTCTCCTTCTGATAACAGGTATTGCTTTTTACTTAGCTCCTCGTACTTAAAATAGGTGGTAAGTATTTCCTGCTCATCGGGCGTTAAGGTTACATACTTACTAATATGCTTTATCAGGGTGGCAAACATTGGCGGCGGTATTGGTTGCAATGGCTAATATAAGGCTTTGCCGCATTACCGTAAAAAACTAAGCGCTGCCCTGGTATGGGCAACGCTTAGTTCTGTAGCTATGATATGTTAATTATATTTCTACTTCGTATAAAGGAACGAGCGGTTGGCATAGCCCGGTTTCCAATGGGCATACCAGTCAGGGTACAAAGTGCCGCCTGAGGAAGCCCATTCAGTAAAATGATTGTACACCTCGCGGATGTCTTTACGCTCGATAGCGTAACGGGTTGAATATTTATAGCTGATAGCCCATGGCAGGTTATCGGCCGACAGGTAATAACGGTTCTCGCCAGGTTTTGAATCGTCATCATTAGTACCGAACAATGATTTATCAGCTTTATCGGTTGGTTTGTAACCCGGTAAATGCACCTCTACACCACGTTTAAGGTTGGCGATAAGGAATGGATTAAAGTCAGTAACTGAAAGCTCAGCCCTATCAAGCGGACTGGTGAAATTTAAAGTTACATTGATATTTTTGCCGGCAACTTTATCTTTTTCAAGTTCAGTATTGACGAAGAACGACATATCCGGATAGCTCAATACCGCGTCCTGGTGGTCAAACGGTATAATTACCGCGTTGGTTTGTCCGGCTTCAACACCATTGCCGGCAAGAGTGATGTAGTTGCTTGTAATGCTTTGGCCCGAAATTGATTTTACTTTAGCCGCGCTAACCGGTAGCTGCAAGCCAAAACCATTTTTAAATGACGAACCTGCCGCAAGCGGAATAAATGTGGTAACGAGATCAACCACTTTGTTTTGGGCGTTAAGTACAAACTTGTAGCGGTAATTTATCACCAGGTCATTCATGTCATAATCACCCCTTACCGGCCAGTTATCTTCAAAAGCAAACTGCGCAAAGCGGGTGTCTGTCGGGTAATAGTCGTTATAAGCACGGTCAGGGTCAGTTGGGTACTCATCCTTATCATCAGGTACACCGTCACCATCAGTATCGTTATTCTGATCTACCGGCGGCACATTAGTATCGTCAATAGCATCAGCAACGCTTGAGCGGGCGTAAAAAACTATATCGTTAAAATCGTTATCGCAATCAGCTTCGGTACGGTTAATATCTTCAAACCCTATAATAAAATTATCGTGCTCATCATCACGTAAAACCACCGTATGCTTTTTAAGGTTGGCGTTAGTTTCACTGTTAAACGCATCGTTAGAGTAAAACTTCTCCACATCGGTTTGCACCTGGGTACTTGTCCATGAGTTGCGCAAAACAATAAAACCGATAGATGTACCTGCCTCAAAATTGCCCAGCTTAACCTTATGCCCGGCCATTAAAGCGCCACCCGTACCTGCTGCCGAAGCATTAGGAAAAATAAATGTAGCCTTGGCAATATCATTAGCTGTTTTTGGCGGATTAGCTGTTGGGTAAGTATAGTAAGCCAGTGTGTTTTGGTATGATGCCCCCTCGGCAACAAAGGTGATGGTTACATCCGTTTTTTTAATAACATTGATGGTAGGCACCACGCTGCTCTGCAAATACTCCGGGTGGTGCTGTGCAACATTTTTATACTCAGGTAATGAGTTGTTAATGTATTTAAGCATTTGGGCGCTCACCTCGTCACGTTCAGCTTCAAGGTTTTTAGGCACCCCTAAAAACAGCGGATAGTTGTTGTCATTATAAATACCATCGCTGGCTGAGGTATAGGGTGCCGGGTATACAAATTGTGTATTGGTTGCCGCCCGCGCCCCAAGTGCAAATACCTTACGGTTGCTGTAGTTAACCTTTTCGGCTACCACATCGCCGCCAAAGCCTGCTTTGCCGCCAATAATCACATTGGTTGCCGTACCATTTATTTTGGCGGTAACGTTACGCTGTAAACCAACATACTGCGGATCAACTATTAACTGTGTGGTAGCTGAGGCAACATTTACGCTGGCCTGCAATTTACCTGAGTTATCGGTAATACCGGTGTATATAGCCTCGGTTGAATCGCCTACCGTTTCGTACAATTTAACCTTAGCACCGGCAACCGGCTCATCGGTATTAGTACGCAGGGTAATGTTAACGTTTACGTTTTTTGATGTTTGGTAATTAAAGCCTGCAGCGGCCGTGGCTCCGGCTGATGTGTGCGTATCCTGGGATTCGTTAAATGAGTCTTTTTTGCAGGATACCATACCCGCAACTCCCCCTGCAAGCAGCAGAGTAAATAATTTTTTCATAGTTGTATTAATATATAGATGTCTGTGCTTATACATCAAACACTCATCCAACAGGCGTTTAATACTTGAAGTTACCATATCAACGAAATTTTATTTACTCAAAACGAGGTGTATTTTCTACATTATTACTATTTATTTCCCCACAGTGAATTCGGCACGATTTTTTAAAGGTGGAGCCTTTAACGAAAAATGCACCACCCTCGGGTAGTGCATTTCTCACAAATCACTAATCGCTCAATATTATTTTGTGTAGATCAAGGCAGTGTTTTTATAACCGGTTGCAGCGTTGCTGTACCAGTCTGTAAATGAAAGGCCACCTGATGCCGCCCACTCTGCAAAGTGAAGGTAAGCTTTAGTTATGTTAGCCTCTTCAATTGGGTAAGCTATAGCAGTATTGTAGCTAATAGCCCATGGCCAGTTCTCGGTAGACAGGTAGTATTTGCTGCTTGCTGGTTTTGAAGCATCATCCCTTGTACCAAACAGTTTAGTATCAGCCTTATCAGTTGGAGCATAACCCGGTAAGTGTACCTCGTAAGCCCTGCGCAGATTGCTTATCAGGAAAGGATTGAACGCTGATGGCAACAGGTTAGCCTGGGCAACCGGCGAAGCGAAGTTCACTGTTACTGTGGCAGATGTACCGGTAACTTTATCTTTTGAATTAAGTGTATTGATAAAGAATGAGTTATCAGCATTTTTAATCACCGCGTCATGGTTGTCAAAAGGAATGATAACCGCTTTGGTTTGACCGGCTTCAACCCCGTTTGATGCAAACTGGATGTAGTTGCTCGCAATTTTTTGTCCGCTTACTGATGATACAGTTGAAGCAGCAACCGGTAATTGTATACCAAAACCGTTTTTGAATGATGCACCAGCGGCCATAGCGTTAAAGGTACCTTCCATGTTCACAACTTCATTTTTAGCGTTCAAAACAAATTTGTAACGGTAGTTAACCACAAGGTCATTCATATCATAGTCGCCTTTGTTTGGCCAGTTATCTTCAAAAGCTACTTGTGAGTAAGTGGTAGCTGATGGATAGTAGCTATCATAAGCTTTAGTAGCATCATTAGGGTAAGCGTCAAGCGGATCAAGCACACCGTCACCATCTGTATCACCACCGTTATCTATCGGAGCAACACCATCATTTGAGATAGCTGTCACCGGGTTTGAGCTTGCGTAGAATACCAGGTCATTAAAGTCATTGTCAGAATCAGTATCACGTGGAAGATCCTCAAAACCTATCAGGTATAATTTGTGGAATTCATCATATAATAATACTGAGTGTCTTCTCAGGCTCGCGCTGCTTTCAGGGTTAAGGGCATCGTTTGAAAAGTATTTAGTTCCGGTGGTTGAGATACCTTTACCAGTCCAGGCATTTTGTAATAACACAAAGCCTATTGAAGTACCCGCGCTGAAACGGCCAAGCTTTACTTTATCACCTGAGTTTAAGCCACCGGCTGAACCTACTGCTGATGAGTTAGGGAATACCACGGTAGCATCGCTGATGCTTTCTTGCGTTGGTGTAGTACCTGTTTTATAAGTGTAGTAAGCCAATGTGTTCAGGAAACCTGCACCTTCTGACACGAAAGTGATCCATACATCTGAAGTAGCCGTTACTTTTAATACTGTAGTAGCGCTGCTTGTAAGATACTCGGGGTGAGATTTTGTAAGGGCAACGTTCTCAGGTAATGATGAGTTGACATATTTTAATAATGCCGCGTCAATAACATCGCCTGCAGACTCTAAATATTTAGGGCGACCCAGGCTGAACGGATATGTTGATGTATTTACAACCGCATCGTTTGAAGTGCTGTATGGTGATGGGTATACCAGTGTTACGTTGGTAGCAGCAGCCATTTTTAATGAATTGCTGATCTTGGTAGCGTTGGTTGTTGAAGCGCTGCCGATAACATCGCCGCCAAAACCTGTTTTACCACCAATTACCGCTGTAGTTGCAGCACCATTTATAGCAGCAACCGCGTTACGTATTAAACCTACGTAAGCAGGGTCAATAATAAGTTGTGTTGCTGAGGTAGGCACAGTAACTTTTGAAGTGATGTTACCATTTTGGTCGGTAACTGCTTTGAAAATTGCTGATTCAGTATTTGAAGGATTATATACGCTAACCACAACGCCTGCAAGTGGCTGATCGTTGTTGGTACGTAAAGTAATGTTTAATGCTACATCTTTAGTAGTGCTGAAGTTGAAACCCTCCGGGGCTATTTTGCTTCCTGTATTTTCAACCGGGGTTGGTTGTGTTGAGCTATCTTTTTTACAAGATGCCATGCCTGCTAAAGTACCTAACAGTAAAAAGGTGTAAATCTTTTTCATTTTTAAATTAATTAGTGTTGATGCAACTGCATAGGCAATAAGAGTTCCAACTTCTAAAAAGTATGGCTTTCATAGCTAAAAATTCCTGATAGTTGTGCCAACATGTATTCAATAAAATGGAAAAATTTCCCCAATGGGGAATTAATAGGATAGAAAAGTGTGGAATTCCCCAATTTATAAAACAAAAAAATCCCGGCGCGTGTTAAGCGGCCGGGATGATGACCCACATTGCTATGGGCTTATCGGTCAGTTATAGAAATTACTTGGTGTAAATAAAGCTGCTGTTACGGTAACCCGATGCAGTGTTGCTATACCAGTCGGCAAAAGTTGAACCGCCTGATGCCGCCCACTCTGCAAAGTGCAGGTAAGCTTTATTAATGTTCGCCTCTTCAATAGGGTAAAGTATGGCTGTTGTGTAGCTGATAGCCCATGGCCAGTTCTCGTTAGACAGGTAATACTTACCACTTGCCGGCGCTGAAGCATCATCATTAGTACCGAACAATTTAGCATCTACCTTATCAGTTGGCGCGTAACCCGGCAGGTGAATTTCATAACCGCGGCGCTGGTTGCTGATCAGGAACGGATTGAACGCTGATACTGCAAGGTTAGCCTGGTCAACCGCTGTAGTAAAGTTAATATTTACTGTTACTGTAGTACCGGTAACTTTATCCTTAGCGTTCATGGTATTAATAAAGAATGAATTGTCGGCATTTTTTATCACCGCGTCCTGGTTATCAAACGGAATGATAACCGCTTTGCTTTGGCCCGCCTCGGTACCATTTGATGACATTTGCAGGTAAGTACCTGTAATTTTGTGGCCTGTTACTGATGACACAGCCGAAGCGCTAACCGGTAACTGCACACCAAAACCGTTTTTGAATGATGCACCGGCAGCTACAGGCACAAACTCACCTTTCATGCTCACCACCTGGTTTTTAGCATTACTTACAAATGAGTAGCGGTAGTTAACAACAAGGTCATTCAGGTCATAATCGCCTTTAGTTGGCCAGTTATCCTCAAAAGCAACCTGTGCATAAGTGCTTGCTGATGGGTAGTAGCTATTGTAAGCTTTAGTAGCATCGTTAGGATAAGCGTCAAGCTCGTCAATCACACCGTCACCATCAGTATCGCCGCCGTTATCAATTTCAGCAACACCTGTTTTTGAGATAGCTGTTATCGGGTTAGCTGTGGCGTAAACTACCAGGTCATTAAAGTCGTTATCAGAACCATTTTGCCTGTTTATATCCTCAAAGCCTAACAAAAATAATTTGTGTGCATCGTCATACAACATTACGCTGTGCCTGCGTGTGGCAGTTGTACTTTCAGGATTAAACTTATCTGTAGTGTAAAATTTAGCAGCCGAAGTATTCACACCGCTACCTGTCCAGGCATCCTGTATCAATACAAAGCCTATAGATGTACCGGCATCAAATGTACCCAGTTTTACTTTATTACCGCTTACCAGGCCGCCACCTGATCCTGATGCCGAGGCATTAGGGAAGATGTAAGTAACCTTGTCAATACCACCTAATAAAGTACCGCCGCCGGCCTGTGTTGGAGGATTGTTTGTAGGGTAAGTATAGTAAGCAAGTGTATTACGGTAACCCGCGCCTTCTGACACGAAAGTGATCCATACATCAGATTTTGCGGTTACATTAATAGCTTGAACTGATGAAGATGTTAAATACTCAGGATGAGAGGTAGTAAGCGGGGTACCTTCAGGTAATGAAGCGTTTACATATGACAGCAATCCCTGATCAATAACATCCGAAGTAGTTTCCAGGTAAACAGGCTTACCCAGGTTAACAGGGCTGGTAAACGCGTTTGACGCGGTATAAGTGCCCGGGTAAACAAAATCAGTATTTAACAAACCATTTGTACCAAGGCTGTTGCTCCTGATGCTGTTTCCAACACTTTCAGGCTCAATATCGCCAGCGTAACCGGTGGCACCACCAATAACTACCGTTGTTGAGCTGCCTTTAATTGAAGCGGTTGCATAACGCATTAAACCTACGTAAGCAGGGTCAATAGTAAGCTTGGTTAAATACGATGGCACGTTAACTTTACCTTTAAGGTTACCGTTAGCATCAGTAACACCCTTAAAAATAGAGGCGTTAACATCGGTGTTTGACGGATCGTAAACGCTGACCACAACACCTGATAACGGTTGGTTATTGTTAGTGCGCAGGGTTACATCAACATCAATGTCTTTGCTGGTTTTAAAGTTAAAGCCATCAGGGGCAATTTTGTCAGTTGGTACTTCAGGCGTCGGCTCGTTCGACCTATCCTTTTTACATGACGCCAAACCTGCAACACCCAGTATTAACAGGCAAGTAAATAATTTTTTCATATTGATTAATTAGTATTCGTTATACGAACAAATACAACTATAGTTCCATAAATTTTAACTGTCAAATTAAACTTGCAAAACGTTTTAGCTGAAAGTTAATGCTTTTTAACGGGGAGTTTCATTCCCAAAAAGTGTGGAAACAATGGGAAATATTCCCCATAGGAGTACGAATTTTTTATTCTCTGTAACAATTGCCTCTATATCAGGTCAAAACCAAAACACAACCATGACCAGACACCTTTACCCCCTATTAATCGCTGCTATCGGCATCTTTTCTGTAAATGAAGCATCGGCTCAAAAGATCGACTCAATTAAGGCAGGCGATAAAAACCTCATTACCAGCCAGCTAAAACCCGGTCTAAAACAATACATGGTGTATTTCCAAATGCCGGCGCGAAAGAAAAGTGTCAATATTTCGCTTTGGTTAAGAAAGGTGCAAAAAACAACCCGTAATAACGAAGCCGTTTTTATTACTACGCAACATTGGTACGCCTCGGATACTAATCAATACCGCCACATCATATCAGTAAACAAGGCAACAGATTTTAGTCCGCTATATCACCGGGAAACAATAGGCACAAAAACCAAGGCATATAACTGGGGCGATAAAAAAATAAGCGGAGCCGATACCGTGACCAACAATCTGGCAAAAGATTTTACGCTCGCGTTCGATCAGCCAAATCTGAACTGGAACCTGGATGTGGAAACTTTTGAGATGCTGCCATTAGCCTATGGCAAGGTGTTCGCTATTAATTTTTACGATGCGGGCATAGGAAAACCGGCATACACTACATATAAAGTAACCGGCAGTGAAATGCTTACCCTTTTAAATAACGAAAAGGTGGACTGCTGGAAACTGGTTAACGAAGGCGACTTTAACGGCAACAAATTCACCCAAACATTTTGGATCAGCAAAAAAAGCCATGAGTTTTTAAAAGAGGAAGATGCCTTTAACGGCGGTTACCGCTATAAGGTAAAATTACCGGGCAACGCACCCGATCTGCTTGCGCGGTTCAAATAACATTCTTAATTATGATCCCTCCTCCGGTGATGGAGAAACAGGATCGAGGAGTGCCTTTAACGTTTCGAGCGTATCGGCCTCCTCTTTCTTTTTGTCATGCCGCCAGCGCAGTATACGCGGAAAGCGCAGCGCGATGCCCGATTTGTGGCGGGTGGATTTATTGATTCCCTCAAAACCGATCTCGAACACCAACTCGGGTTTTACTGTTCGCACCGGCCCGAATTTTTCGAGGGTATTACGCTTCACAAAATAATCAACCTTGTTTATTTCCTGGTCGGTAAGGCCGGAGTAGGCCTTGGCAAAGGGCACCAGCTTATCGCCATCCCAAACGGCAAAGGTGTAGTCGGTATACAGGTCGGCACGGCGGCCATGACCTTTTTGGGCATAGATCATAACGGCATCAATGGAGAGCGGATCTATCTTCCACTTCCACCAGTCGCCGCGGCGGCGGCCAACCTGGTAAGTAGCGTTTTTACGCTTGAGCATAATACCCTCGGCTATCATGGCGCGCGATTGTTCGCGCAGTGTTTCAAGCTCGGCCCAGCTATCAAATTTTATTAATTCCGATATGCGGAAAACCTCAGGATACTCTGTAGCGGCTTGCAATTGCTCCAGAATAACGCGCCGTTCGGCTTGTGTTTTGGTACGGATATCCTCCCCCTCAAATTCCAGGCAATCATAAGCAATAACAGCTACCGGGCTGTCCTGCAATATTTTTTTGCTCAGATTTTTTCGGCCTATGCGGGTTTGCAGCACATTAAAAGGCATGGGCAAACCATTGGTAAAACTCAATATCTCACCATCAAGCACGGTACCATCAGGGAGGGCATTTAAAAACGGATGCAGCTCCGGGAATTTCTCGGTCGATAGGTCTTCACCCCTGCTCCAGATGAATATCTTTCCATCGCGTTTGATCATTTGCGCACGGATGCCGTCCCACTTCCACTCCGCCTGCCATTCGGCAGGTTGCCCTAACGAAGCCTCCAAATCATCAGCAGTTTTTCGTTTTTCTGATGTTTCCTGTATTGGGTACGCTAAAAAGAAAGGGTATGGGCGCGATATATCATCAGCCGTGCTTTGTTCCTGTATCAGTTGTTCATAACTATAGGTTTCGGGCATCCAGCTACCCATAATGCGGTGTGTAAGCGTTGCTGCTTCAATACCTGTAACCTCGGCCAGCGCCTTTACAACCAGGTTTTGCGACACCCCTATCCGGAAGCTTCCGGTAAGCAGCTTGTTAAATACAAAACGCTCCTGCCTGTCCAGCATCATCCACGATTCTATTAGCCACAATTTGCGTTCTTCTTCATTGCGCTTTGCAACTTCATTAATTTCCGCCACCCACTCGGTAAGTGTTTTATTACTGCCCGATGTATTCTCCGGCATCAGCAGCGACATGGTTTCGGCCAGATCACCCACCACATGGTAGCTCTCCTCAAACAGCCATGCCGGTATGTTTGATAGCTCTACCGCCCAGTTACGCACCAGGGTAGAGTTGATAGGCCGCTTGGGCCGCCTGCCGGTAAACAGTGCCAGCATGTGCATTTTATCCGCATCGGGCACACTGTTAAAATAATCTTTAAGGATGCGTACCTTCTCGTTGGTCTTGTTGGTTTCATCAAGCGAGAGAAAAAGTTGGGCAAAGGCTTTCATTTTACCCCTCCTAAATCCTCCCCGAGGGGGAGGACTTGCCTGTCAGAGTCATTACCATATTCCTTTAAAGCCTCCCCTCCGGGGAGGTTTGGAGGGGTGAGGTTTGGCGAAGTTTCCTCCTCCTCTTCGCCATACAAAGTATGCACCTCTCTTGCATCAAAACCTATCTCATTTAAATAACGGGTGAATGATGCCGTATAACCATGTGTTAAGTAAACTTTTTCGCAGCCTGTGGCATCAATGGCGCTTACCAGCCCGTCCCAATCGGCATGGTCTGACAGGATAAAGCCCCTGTCGGCGGCACGCCGCCGCTTGGCCCCGCGCAAGGCCATCCAGCCTGAACAATAGCCAAAGCTAAACGGCGCGAACTTACGTATCCAGGGTGTGCCAATGGCTGACGGCGGCGCCAATATGATGCCTTTTCGTATCTCATCTTTTGGTGTGTCAGCGGTGATCCGGGTAGTGGGGTTAAGTATTACACCATTACGGCGCAACGCCTCGTTGGTATTTTCAATAACGCCGTGGGTAAATACCGGGCCGATGTTTAAATCAAGGTTTTGCAGTATGCGTTGCGCCTTACCCAGCGAGTAGCCCGATATAACCGTTAACAAACCCTGCTGCTGGTTGCTGCACCACCAGTTATTTATTTCGCTGAATATCTGCGCCTGCTCCTTCCACTGGTAAACAGGCATACCAAATGTACACTCCGATATAAAATGCTGGCAGGCCACCGGCTCAAACGGCGTAGAGATACCGTCATCCTGCGTTTTATAATCGCCGGACACTACCCAAACCTCACCTTTATAACTTATCCTGATCTGTGCCGAGCCAATAACATGCCCTGCCGGGAAGAGGCATATCTCTACACCATTTTTCATTACCGTTTCACCATACTCCACCGTTTGCAGGCTGATCTCTCCGAGGCGGTAGTACAACACCTCCTTTGACAGGTGATGCGCCAGGTAACGTTTATGCCCCACATAGGCATGGTCGGCATGGGCGTGTGTAATTACGGCATCATCCACGGGTTTCCAGGGGTCAATGTAAAATCGCCCTTGTTCGCAGTAAATGCCACGGTCGGTAAATTCAAGTAACGGCTTGGCCATAGGTAATTATAACCGTGGCCGGTTAATTTAGTTTTTTATTGCAAACCGATCATTATTTACAACGATTCTAAATTAAGAGCAACAAATTCAGTTTAAAGCCATTCGGTATTCCTTTTCCTTAATCTTGTCTATCTTCGTACAAAAATCTCATTCCCCATATGGAACTTTACAGCATCATTAAACATCTTCACTCAGGCTTCAGGTATATTGTATTAGTACTGGTTGTAGTGGCCGTAATAAACGCTTTTTTAGGCTGGTTTGGCAACAAAGCCTATACCGAAGGCAGCCGCAAGCTTAACCTTTTCGCGCTGATATCGGCACACGTACAATTTTTGATCGGTTTGATATTGTACTTTTTAAGCCCATTTGTACAGTTCACCAGCCAAACCATGAAGAATGCTGAAACCCGCTACTGGACGATGGAGCACGTAGTAATGATGCTTTTCGCCATCGTATTAATTACCATTGGCAACAGCAAATCAAAAAAGATCACCCTGCCACAAGGCAAACACAGAACGATAGCGATATTTTTTGGATTAGCGATTTTGATAATCGTAGTAGCCATTATTCAAAGCAAAAGAGGTTTATTTGGCTTTACCTCTTAAAAATTTTACAAAAAGTTGGTCAAATCAAATTTCTTTCTAAATTTGCCCTGCATTATGATCAAAATCACACTTTTAAACAACTGGTGGCACCATTTAATTTTGGCAGCCGGATAGTGTATTGAGATCAACTACTAACCAATTGTAAACCTAATAGGACCCGGCGAATTTCACTCATTCGACGGGTTTTTTTGTTTATAGGGATTTAACGTATGAAGAATTTTAAAATTGTAACCACCCATAAAAAATTGCTGGCCGATACCACCACACCGGTGAGCATTTACCTGCGCCTGCGCGATGTTTATCCTAACTCGCTGCTGCTTGAAAGTTCCGACTATCATAGTCGCGAAAACAGCATGAGCTATGTGTGCTGCGAACCCATAGGCGGCCTTGCGCTTAACAAGGGCGAGCTAAAACTGCGATACCCTGACGGCAGCAAACAAACCTTTAAACCCGGCGAGTTTGAACTGATTGAGCAGATCAATAATTTTTTGTCGATTTTTGAAACCGAGGGAAATTTAGGGAAGATCATCTCGAACGGCTTGTTTGGTTATTTTACACACGAGGCGGTGGAGCATTTTGAAACTATTAAATTAAAACAGGTTGAGGATGATATTCGCCAGATACCTGAGATGCAGTATAATATCTACCGCTACATTATTGCGATAGATCATTTTAAGAATGAATTGTACATTTTCCACAACCAGGTGGAGGGCGGCGCTACCAACGGCGGTATTGAAAAGGTAGAGTACCTGATCAAAAACAAAAACTTTCCGGAATATAGCTTTAACAGTAAGGCCGATGAGCGATCAAACCTCACCAATGAGCAATTCATCGCCATTGTGGAGAAGATGAAGCAGCATATTTATCGTGGTGATGTTTTCCAGATTGTGCCGTCAAGAGCTTTCTCTAAGGAGTTTACCGGCGATGAATTTAATGTTTACCGTGCGCTGCGCTCCATTAACCCATCGCCTTATTTATTTTATTTTGATTTTGGCGACTTCCGCATCTTCGGCTCATCGCCGGAGGCTCAGATCACCATCAAAAACCGTGTGGCCAGCATTTATCCTATTGCCGGAACCTTTAAACGTAGTGGTGATGACATAAAGGATGCGGAACTGGCCCTGAGTTTGAAAAATGACCCCAAGGAATCAGCAGAACACGTAATGCTGGTTGACCTTGCCCGTAACGACCTGAGCCGACATTGCGGTGAAGTGGAAGTAAAGGCTTTTAAAGAAGTTCAATATTATTCGCACCTGATACACCTGGTATCGCACGTGAGCGGCAAGCTGCACGAGGGAGCATCGGCATTTAAAATTGTGGCTGATACCTTTCCAGCAGGTACGTTAAGCGGCGCGCCTAAATACCGTGCGATGGAAATTATAGACGAGAATGAGAATATAAAACGTAGCTTTTACAGTGGCGCTATAGGTTATTTGGGCTTTAACGGCGACTTTAACCATGCCATCATGATCCGCTCGTTTTTGAGCAAGAATAACACCCTGCATTACCAGGCCGGGGCAGGCATTGTAGCCGGATCAGTACCGGAGAGTGAATTGAACGAGGTGAATAATAAAATAGCTGCTTTGCGTAAGGCTATTGAACTGGCGGAGGAATTATAAAAGCCCCCCGGTCCCCTAAAGGGGGGAGAAGAAAATAAAAAAGACAAAATGAGTACAGCAAAAAATAACGCCGCAAATAACTCCCCCTTTAGGGGGTCGGGGGGCAACATCCTGATAATAGATAATTACGACTCGTTTACCTATAACCTGGTGCATTTGGTGAATGAGATAGGTTTGCAATGCGAGGTATGGCGTAACGATCAGTTTAAGCTGGAGGATGTTGACGCGTTCGATCATATTATCCTTTCGCCGGGGCCGGGCATACCATCCGAGGCAGGTTTGCTGTTGCAGGTAATAGAGCGATACGCGCCTACCAAAAGCATTTTTGGTGTATGTTTAGGTCAGCAGGCTATAGCCGAGGTATTTGGCGGCTCGCTATCAAACTTAAAGCAGCCTATGCACGGCATTGCTACGCCTATAACGGTTACTGATGCGCATGAACCATTATTTATCGGCCTGCCACAAAGCTTTAACGTAGGGCGCTACCACTCGTGGGTGGTTAATAGTGATGACTTACCCGATACACTTACCATTACGGCTGTTGACGAACAGGACAATTCAGTTATGGCATTACGCCACAAGCAGTATAATGTACGCGGGGTACAGTTTCACCCCGAGTCAATACTGACCGAATACGGTAAAGAAATGCTGAAAAACTGGTTAGCCCCCCAGACCCCTAAAGAGGGTGCTGCTGCGGAGGCTGTTCAACCTGATAATAAATAAATTACTTTTACATCACTCCCCCTTTAGGGGGTCGGGGGGCTTTATGACGATACTTGATAAAATTGTAGAAAATAAACGCAGGGAAGTAGCACGTGCTAAAAGCCGCGTTTCGTACACCAAGCTTGAGGAGGCCGAGTTTTTTTCGCGCGATACTTATTCGTTCCGTGAGTTTTTATTAGCGCCGGATCGTACCGGTATTATTGCCGAATTTAAGCGCCGATCGCCATCAAAGGGCATTATTAACGATAAGGTGACTGTAAAACAGGTGACCACCGCCTATGCAGCAGCAGGAGCTTCGGCACTATCGGTATTAACAGACAGGCATTTTTTTATGGGGCAAAAGGTGGATGTAAAGCGTGCCCGGATGCTCAACAATATCCCCATACTGCGTAAGGATTTTATGATAGACGAGTACCAGGTAATAGAAGCCAAGGCAATGGGTGCCGATGTAATATTGCTTATTGCCGCCATACTCACCCCAGCCGAAATAGACAAGTTAGCAACGCTGGCAAAAAGCCTCGGTTTGAATGTTTTATTAGAGGTACATAACCTGGAAGAACTGGAACGCAGCATTCATCCAAAACTGGATGCCATAGGTGTAAATAACCGTAACCTGGCCGACTTTACCGTATCTGTTGATACCTCATTCCAACTGGCTAAACATATACCTGATGAATTTTTAAAAGTATCAGAAAGCGCCATCAGCAATACCGAGGTTATCAAAGATTTAAAGCAGGCAGGTTTCAGCGGCTTTTTAATAGGCGAAAACTTTATGAAAGAAGCAGATCCCGGTGCGGCGATGCGGGAGTTTGTAAAGAATCTGTAGGCTTTTTTAAATTGTCATTTCGACGAAGGAGAATCCTACACACGTTCATTACAAAGCGACAGATTTCTCCTCGTACCTCGTCGAAATGACAAATTATAGTTAGATTCCTCCCCCTCTCCTCCGGAGAGGGCCGGGGGTGAGGTTATTACTCTATCACCACCGTTTTATTATTATACACAAACACCCTGTCATCAAACACCAACTTTAACGCTTTGGCTAATACCGAGGTTTCTACCTCTTTGCCCGCGCTCATCATATCAGCGGCGGTATAGCCATGGTTAACCGGGATGATCTGCTGCGCGATGATCGGGCCTTCATCCAGCTCATTTGACACAAAATGCGCCGTTGCGCCTATCAGCTTAACGCCACGCTCAAAGGCCTGCCTGTATGGGTTGGCGCCTACAAAAGCCGGTAAAAATGAGTGGTGTATGTTAATGATCCGCATCGGGAACAGGCTGTTAAACACTGGCGATAGTATGCGCATAAATTTAGCGAGCACCACATAATCAGGGTTGCTTTGCTGCACCAGTGCGGTGATCTGCTCCTCAGCCTGCTGCTTGGTTTGCCCCTCATAACTTACATGGTGAAACGGAATATCAAACCTGCGGCAAACATCCGCCAAAACATCATGATTGCCGATAACGCATTGTACGCTTGCCCCCAACGTGCCAAAGTAATTGCGCACCAGTATATCGGCCAGGCAATGGTACTCCTTGGTAACCAGCACCACTATCTTTTTATCAGGTTGCGGGTTAATCTTAACCAGCGCGTCTGCCGGCAAAATAGCATAAAGCTCCTGTTCAAGCGCAATAGTATCGGCGGCGTTGCCATCAACTTCAAGGCGCATAAAAAACAGGTTTTCGGCAACATCAACATGCTCACCTAACGATATGATATTGTATTGATGCCTGGCCATTAGGGCCGATATAGAAGCCACTAACCCCACCCGGTCGCGGCACTGTATAACGATGATCATAGTGAGGTAAAGGTATTGATTTCAGCGATTAATAAAAGAGAGAGCCCTCGGTAGATAAGCTAATTTATAAATAATGATTATGAGGATAAGGATGTGCTAATTGAAGCGTTAGTGGTCGTTACTTTCTTTTGTGCAGACAAAAGAAAGTAACCAAAGAAAAACTGCCGGCTACGTCCTGCCCGGTGAAAGATTTTGCTTTGGCAGGACTTGTGCTACTCCGGGCATTCCTGATGCCGGGAGAATGGTTATTTACGATCTTGCTTTAACTTTATCATAATTTTTTGTTATTCCGAACGAGGTTTGAGGAGGAATCTGTCGCTGTACTAATAAACGCGAATAAATCTCACTATAATTCGAGATGACGTTAATTTCTATTTTAAAAGTCCTCCCCCCTCGGGGAGGATTTAGGAGGGGTGTTTCCCTTGAAGAGGGTTGGGGTGAGGTTTTAAAATAAATACTTACTTTGCTTTAAAATACCACCACTCAATTATGCCTTCATCCACACCAGCAAAAAACAAATTAGGTTTATGGACGAGCACCTCGCTGGTCATCGGCAACATGATAGGCGCCGGTGTGTTCCTGATGCCGTCGGCAATGGCATCATTTGGCAGCATAAGCTTATTGGGCTGGGTGTTCGCGGCAATCGGCGCTTATTTTTTGGCAAGGGTGTTCAGCAACCTCAGCAAGTTGCTGCCGCAGGTATCCGGCGGGCCGTATGCTTATACCCGCAGCGGTTTTGGCGATTTTGCCGGTTTCCTGGTGGCCTGGTGCTATTGGATAGCCGTATCATGCGCCAACGCCGCCATTACCATATCGCTGGTTAGCGCCTTAACCGCTTTTGTACCTGCATTGGGCAGCAGTGCCACTGCATCAATACTTACAGGCCTAACGGCTATCTGGCTGCTTACGTGGATCAATACCCGGGGTATAGTGGTATCGGGTAAGTTGCAGTTGGCTACTACCATACTCAAAATACTGCCGCTGCTGGTTATCGCAATTGGTGGCTTGTTCTTTATAAGGCTTGATAATTTTTTACCGTTCAATAACAGCGGCACATCTGTATCCGCGGCTATAAACGCTACAGTTACCTTAGCCATGTTCGCTTTTGTAGGCATCGAGAGCGCGGCCATCCCGGCGGCAGATGTGGAGAATGCCGATAAAACCGTATCAAAAGCTACCGTATTGGGCTTAGGTATCGCAACGCTTATTTACCTGTTGGGCAGTGTTAGTATCATGGGGATAATTCCTATTCAAAAGCTTGCTAAGTCAGCCACGCCATATGCCGATGCGGCGGAGATTATGTTTGGCAAGTCATCACGTTATTGGGTGAGCGCGGGCATCGCCATAGCTGCCTTTGGCGCGCTTAACGGCTGGATATTGATACAGGGGCAAATCCCACGGTCTATAGCTAAAGATAAATTATTCCCGGCCATTTTTGCCCGTGAGAACAAACGCCATGTACCCTATGTAGGCATGGTGATCAACAGCATCATGGTATCCATCTTTATGGCGATGAATTATACTAAGGGACTGGTAGATCAGTTCAGGTTTTTGATGCTGCTATCCATATTTACGGTATTTGTGCCTTATTTGCTAACCATGGCATCCTACATCATCATCAGGGCAAAGCAAAATATAAAAACCGGGTTGAGAGGCGCGGTACTGCTTGCCGTTCTGGCTTTTGCCTATTGTTTGTGGGGCATCATCGGCGCAGGCGAACTAACCGTATTTTATGGCTTCCTGTTTATGGCCGCGGGCATACCGGTTTATGTATGGATCAGACTGGCTAACAAAACGGATAATTAATCGCTTAATCAATAGTGTTAGGCTGAATAATTACAAAGCGCACCAGTTGGTATTTTTCTTTAATGCGATTACGTAACCTCACAATAGCATCCGTAATATCTTCCGTATCCAAATCGGGCTCGAAAACAACCATCAGCATCAGTACCACTTCTTCCGGCGATTGGTAGGTTGACAGGATGTTGACCACTTTAGCAACTGCCGGATCAGCCTCTACAAACCGCTTTAACTTGTCCTTTGTTTCAGGAGCGATGCCCTCACCCATCAGCAGGCTCCGGCTTTCACGCGCCAGTATGGCCGATACCCCGATCAGCAGCAAGCCAACCAACACCGATGCTACACCATCCATATACTCCAGCCCGGTAGCATGACCTATCACCATAAATACCAGTACAATGGCAAGGCCAATAACCGCCGCGCTATCCTCAAACAACACCAAAAAGCTCGATGGATCTTTACTTTTGATAATGGCGTTCCACCAGGTATCATTACCCCGCACCTTGTTAAACTCCTTTATAGCTATCCACAGCGAGCTTCCCTCAAATATCATTGACAGTACCAGCACCACATAATTCCAGGTGGGGTTACCGGGTGGCTCGGCATGTATAATGTGTACAATACCCTGGTAAACCGAAATACCGCCGCCGAGGCTGAATATGAGTATGGATACAATGAACGACCAAAAATAGATCTCTTTACCGTACCCGAAAGGATGAAAAGCATCGGCAGGTTTATGGCTCTGTTTAATTCCGTACAATATCAGCACCTGGTTAATGGTGTCAACCAGCGAATGCACACCCTCTGATATCATGGACGGGCTGCCACTAAAGCCACCTGCAACAAATTTGGTAACCGCTATAAGCAGGTTAGCAGCAAGGGCACTGTATATTGATTTGTAACTTTTAGCCATGTATTTATCTCCGGGATGCTTAAAATACAGCTACAATAAAAAAAAGTTTAGTGTGCCGCGTGCAATATTAATTTACCATTAATTTGACCTTTGCCAATTAGCCTGTATTTGTAAATTTGATACCATGTTGCTAAAACCAATTGCCCGAGTTGAGGATATTGAAAGGGCCGATTTTCAAAAAACATATTTACAAACCAAAACGCCGGTAGTATTTAAAAGCCTTGTTAAGGATAGCCCCGCGCTGCAAAAGTGGAGCTATGATTACTTTAAGGAGATCGCCGGAGATTACAAGGTAAACCTTTATGGCCGAGAAGACGAGTTTAACGACCGTGCCACCAGTGCACCGGTAATGAAATCAACCTTTGGGGAATACCTTGATTTGATAGCCGAGGGTCCGGCCGAGTTGCGCCTTTTTTTATTCAACCTGCTGCAACATAACCCCGAACTGAAAAAGGACCTGGTATATAATGACCCAACCGGCGGCAAAATAGTATCGTGGCTGCCTTACATGTTTTTTGGCGGCGAGGGATCGAGTGTGCGCTACCATTATGATATTGATATGTCGCACATATTTTTAACGCAGTTTAAGGGTGTAAAAAAGGTATTGCTTTTCTCGTTAGATCAGTCGCCGCTTTTATATAAACTACCGTTTAACTTTCACGGTATTGCGAACCTTAATGAGCCTGACCTAAAAAAATATCCGGCATTGCAATACCTGCAAGGCTGGGAGTGTGAGCTACAGCCCGGCGAAACTTTATACATTCCATCGGGCTACTGGCATTATATAAAGTACGTTACCGAGGGATATTCGGTAAGCTTGCGAATGCTTAACGAGCGGCCGGTGGAGCGCCTGCGCGGCTTTAACAATATATTTTTAGTGCGCCGGTTTGACAACACCATGCGCAGATTATTCAAGGACAAATGGCTTGATTACAAAATCAGGAAAGCAGAAGAAAATGCCAACAGGGCCATCCAGAATTTAAAGGCTCAGCGCGCCTGATGTTGTAACAAATAACGCGGTTTTAAATCTTATCACTACATTTAAATAAAACTTATACCTATGGGACTTTTCAGTAGATTGTTAAGCGAACTTATAGATGTTATTGAATGGGTTGACAATACCCATGATACATTGATATGGAAGTTTCCGCGGAATGATAATGCCATTAAGATGGGCGCCAAACTCACGGTGCGTGAATCGCAGGTGGCCATATTTGTGAATGAAGGTAAAATAGCCGACGTTTTTCAGCCCGGCATGTACGAGCTTACCACACAGAACATGCCGATACTCACTACCCTTGAGGGCTGGAAGTATGGCTTTCAAAGTCCGTTTAAGGTTGATGTTTATTTTGTGAGCACCCGCATGTTCACCAATCAAAAATGGGGTACCAAAAACCCGGTTATGCTGCGCGACGCGGAGTTTGGCCCGGTAAGGCTGCGTGCTTTCGGCTCGTATGCTTTCAGGGTGGCTGATGCCGCGACGTTTTTCAGGCAGATAGCCGGTACAGGCGCCGGGTTTAATGTAGAGAATATAAACGAACAGTTACGCAATATCATCGTATCGAGAGGTATGGATACCGTAGCTGCCTCAAAAATACCGGTGCTTGACCTCGCAGCTAATTACGATGAGGTTGGCGTGATCATCAAAAACAATATAGCGCCCGACCTGACGGAAATGGGTTTGATCCTGACATCGTTATTAGTCGAGAATATTTCGCTGCCGCCCGAGGTGGAGAGTGTGCTTGATAAACGCACCCAAATGGGCATTGTAGGCAACCTGGGTGCTTACGCGCAGTTTCAGGCAGCTAACGCTATTGAAAAATCTGCCGAGAACAGCATCGGCGGTAACCTGGGTGCAGCAGGAATGGGGCTGGGTGTAGGCGCTGCCATGATGGGGCAGGTAGGTAATATTTTTAAAGATAACCATGTGGATGCCACGCCACCGGCGAATGACGGGCCGCCGCCAATTAAGGCTGAAACACAGTATTACATCGCTATCGACGGAAAATCTGAAGGGCCGGCAACGCTGGAGCAGTTAAAAACCATCATCAACCAAAAGCAATTGAGTGCTGATACCAGGGTTTGGAAAAAAGGCATGGCCGATTGGGCTCCTGCCGAATCGGTTGACGAATTATCTGATCTGTTTGGCAATACACCGCCGCCGCTTGCTTAATAAACACACCATCCTTACCTGATAACGAATGCCTGCCGAATCACCACAAATATCTGAGGTAAACAGCCTGCTTAAATGCAAAAGCTGTGGCGCTTCAACGCATTTTTTACCGGGCAGCAATAAGCTGCAGTGCGATCATTGCGGCTCGGAGGAGGAGATCGACACAAACGCAGCGCCCGTTATCTCTCTGGATTACGAGCAATATATTACAGAGAACAAAGCGCTTTACCAAACCGCGGTATTACATGCCGTAAAATGCAGCGGCTGCGGCTCCGAAACTATATTGGAGCAAAGTGTAACTGCCGATAAATGTCCTTTTTGCGCATCGCCCCTGGTAGTATCAACTACCAATCAGGCTATGGTGAAGCCACACTACATTCTCCCTTTTAAAATTGACACCAAAACGGCTGTTGGCTATTTCAACAATTGGCTTAAAAGGTTGTGGTTCGCCCCGTCAGACCTCGCAAAGCGGGTTAATGCCAATATATCGGCACTAAAAGGTGTTTATATGCCCTTTTGGACATATGATACCGATACCGTTACGCAATACCAGGGGCAGCGTGGCGATCATTACTACGTTACCGAAACTTATACAACCACTGTTAACGGCCAGCAGCAAACCCAAACCCGGCAGGTACGCAAAACCCGCTGGAGCTATGCCTCCGGAACGGTAAGCGGTAAATACCGCAATGTGCTGGTGCCCTCAAGCAAATCGTTGCCCGAAAATACTTTACTTGAGCTTGAACCCTGGGACCTGCAAATGCTGAGTAGCTTTGACGAGCGCTACCTGAGTGGCTTTCGCTCAGAGAATTTTCAGACCACGCCGCAAATTGGGTTGGATACCGCCAAACGGTTGATACAACCCGAAATTTTAAATGATATACGTAATGATATTGGCGGCGATGAGCAACGTATTGACAGCAGCTCAACAAACTACCATAACATCGGTATAAAATATATTATGCTGCCGGTATGGGTAAGCGCCTACAGTTACAACAATAAGGTATATCAATTTACAGTGAACGCCCGCACCGGCGAGGTAATAGGCAAACGCCCGTACAGCGCCATCAAGATCACGCTGTTTGTGCTGATGATTTTGGCTATTATCACATTGATCATTCTATACTTTTCTAATCAACAGGCTTAAAATTTTCTTGTCATTTCGACGAAGGAGAAATCTATCCGCGTTCATTACCAAGCGACAGATTTCTCCTCGTACCTCGTCGAAATGACAATTTTGTAAAATATTTTTAAAGTCCTCCCCCTCGGGAGGATTTAGGAGGGGTGTATCCGGATAATTTAGGTTGGCACAAAAAAAGGAGCACCTGCGGTGCTCCTTTCAAATATCATCTGTTATCCGCAATTAAAACGGCAGATCGTCCTCGTCAGGTGCTGAGCTCAGGTCAACCGGTGGTGCATACTCCGGGGTAGCGCTGTTACCTGCACCGCTTAGTACGTTAATTCTCCACAATTGCAGTGAGTTAAAATAGCTTTTTTTACCGCTTTTGTCAGTCCATGGGCGGCCGCGCAGGTTAAAGAAAACCTCAACATCATCACCAACCTTAACACTGTCAAGCAAGTTACAACGATCTTGTATAGCCTCAAATTTTAAGTATTCAGGGTATTGCGGGTTCTCTATATATTCAACAATAAGTTCGCGTTTTTTAAGTGAGTCCGTCACCTGTTGGGTTGGCGACACTTCATGTACTTTGCCTTTGATATCCATGCTTCAAATTTAAAAATGTAAAGTTAATGCTAACAAATTAAAATAGAGGTGTATTTAATTGTTTATTTTCGCCAAATATTATGGAAGTTTTCCACACCGAAAGTAAAATAGTTATCACCTGCAACAAAAGGCTTTCGCCATATTTGCAGGGTGAAGTTGAGGCACTGGGCTTTACGCCTGTACGTGTATTTCAAACCGGCATCGAGCTTAAAGGCACCGTTAACGATTGCATACCCCTTAACCTTAACCTGCGCTGCGCCAGCCAGGTTTTATATTCGCTAAAAGAGTTCACCGCGGCCACGCCCGATGAACTGTATAACGAGCTGGTTAAGATTGAATGGGAAAAGCTGATCGATTTTTCGGGCTACTTTTCTGTTACCTCCAACGTAAATAACGAGCATATACGTACGCCGCTGTTTGCCAATGTTAAGGTAAAAGATGCCATTGTTGACCGTATTAAGCAGGAGAAAGGCATCAGGCCAAACTCGGGTGCTGAGGTTAACAAAGCCGTTATACACCTGTACTGGCAGGATGACCGCGCCGAGATATTTATAGATACCTCGGGCGAAACACTGGCTAAACACAGCTACCGTAAAATACCGGGCAAGGCACCTATGCTTGAGGCACTGGCCGCATCAACCATTATAGCCACCGGCTGGGATGGCAAAAGCACATTTATTAACCCGATGTGTGGCTCAGGCACCTTAGCCATTGAGGCTGCATTGCTGGCTACCAATAAAAGCCCGGGCTTTTTCAGGATGAATTACGCCTTTATGCACATTTTGGGTTATGATGAGGCGGTATTTTTTACCGAGCGCCGTAAACTGAAGGATAAGGCTATAAAACAACTCGACTTTAAGATCATAGCTACCGACCTCTCTGCCGACGCCGTTGATATTGCCCGCCGCAATGCCAACACCGCCGGTGTAGAACATTTGATAGATTTTAACGTTTGTGATTTTGCAGATACGGAAGTACCGGAGCAGCCTGGCGTAGTAATGTTTAACCCCGAGTATGGCGAGCGCCTTGGTGTGCATACTAAACTGGAGGCTACTTACAAGCGTGTTGGCGATTTTATGAAGCAAAAATGCCTCGGCTATAAGGGTTATATTTTTACGGGCAACCCTGATCTGGCAAAAAAAATAGGTTTAAAGGCCAGCCGCCGCATTGAATTTTACAACGGAAAACTGGATTGCCGTTTGCTTGAGTATGAATTATACATGGGCACCAGACGACAACCGGCAGAAGAAGAATAAGACATGAAAAAAATACTGTTTACCTTATGTGCCGCGCTTATTACCATAAGCGCTATGGCACAGCAGCACCTGGCCTTCCCTTTTCAGGGTGGCAAGGCCGTAATGACCAAATTTTTTAAGGACAGCCTTGAAGTAACGCCTGACCTGGTAAAAAAGAAGGCATCGGGCACGGCGGTGTTTAAATTTACTGCCGATGGCGATGGCAACATTAAAAAAATAATAGTTTACTATGCTGATGACGCATCACTGGCGCAGCCGATAATTGCCGCCCTGCGTAAATCGAACAAAAAATGGATCATTCCGGATGGTGAAAAAATGCACGATTTTATTCTGCCTTTTTCTATCAGTTTTTTGGCTCCGGCTACCGCGCCTGATAAAATCCATAAGGAATTTTATGATTACTACACTAATCGCAAGCCTATCATGTCATTTGACCAGGTGCCGCTGGATATGGCCACATTATTGCCAACAGTAACCATAAACTATAGTTTAAAACAACAACCAAAGGGCAATTAAAACATACCCAGTAGTAAGTATTTTTTAATTGAGAAATAATTTGTAGTAAAAGTGTATTTGTAAAAATCCGGGTTTAAAAAATTCTCGTTTATACTATCATTTATCAGATACAATTGATTAGTATGACAGATGGATTAAGCTTAAAAATAAAGTCGGTTGCGGCCAGTATTCGCAAGCAGCGCGAGGAAAAAAATTATACGCAGGAATACCTTGCCGCTAAATTAAAAATATCACAAAACGCCTATAGCAAAATTGAATTGGGTTATACTAAAATTACTCTCGAAAGGCTTTTTCAAATAGCTGATATTTTAGAGACAAATATTACCACCCTTATTGGGGTTGGCAAGTCAGAGGCTGCATAGCAGTTTCTGATTTTTTTATATTTGCCGCATGTTAACACCACAACAAGCGGAATTTATAGCTCAAACAAAAACTTACGTACAACAAACCCTTGAACATGCCGAAGGCGGGCATGACTGGTGGCACATACATCGTGTTTGGGCAAACGCAAGGCTGATAGCACAAACCGAGCAGGCTAACCACTTTGTGGTTGAGCTGGCAGCCTTATTGCATGACATTGCCGATGCCAAATTTCATAACGGTGATGAAGAGATAGGCCCTGCTACGGCTGGCAAATGGCTGCAAAGCCTCGCTATTGATGCTGAAACTATTATTCATGTACAGCAGATCATCAGGCACATGTCATTCAAGGCCAGCTTCGGGCAGGTTGAATTTACCTCAAAAGAGATGGAAATAGTGCAGGATGCCGACCGGCTTGACGCTATTGGTGCAATAGGCATAGCCCGGGCGTTTAACTATGGCGGCTTTAAGGGCCGTGCTCTGTATGATCCGTATATCCAGCCTCAACTCAATTTAACCAAAGAAGAATATAAAACATCGACCGCGCCAACCATTAATCATTTTTACGAAAAGCTATTACTGCTTAAAGACAAGATGAACACCCCAACCGGCAGGCAGATAGCCCGGCAGCGCCATGATTTTATGCAGCTATACCTTGATCAGTTTTACGCCGAGTGGAACGGTGAGCGGTAGGTGTTAAAGTGTTTCGAGCGAATCGGGATTTTTAGGCCGCCAGATGGCGTAATAATAAGCCAGGCAAAACACCCCTAACAGAAAAGGAATTAGCGCAAGGTGTTTATACGTTACCCAGCCGTAAACTATCCTGGCATCAATATGCAAAAACTCGCTTATCATCCAGTAAGAGTTGGCCGTTATCCAAAATGTGATGGCCAGATTATGGCACAGTTCAGACATGAGCCGCTTGGTTCGCCAGGCAATTACAACAGAAATAATAAGCGTTGGGAATATCATTACTATTCCCAACGGCTTCCATATCAGGCACCAGCCAATATCCTTTAAAAGCCAAAACACAATATGGAAATTCTCCATTTTGCGGTACTTGAGCGGGATTACGTACTGTGCCATTAAAGTTTACTTACCTGTTTTTAATGTATCGGAAATCGTGCCCGGTCTCAATGTTTAAAAGGCACTCGTATATCAGGCGGATCACGTTATCTACGTCCTCTTTATGGATCATTTCAACCGTAGTATGCATATAGCGCAGCGGTAATGAAATCAAGGCTGACGGCACCCCGCCGTTTGAGTAAGCAAAGGCATCGGTATCGGTACCAGTTGAGCGTGATGATGCCTGGCGCTGAAAGGGTATATTATTTTTTTGAGCGGTTTCAACCAATAACTTATTAAGGTTGGTTTGCACGGCAGGTGCATATGATACTACGGGGCCACGGCCGCAGGCCAAATCGCCCTGAACAATTTTATTGATCATCGGGGTGGTGGTATCGTGCGTAACATCGGTAACAATGGCTACGTTTGGCTTAATGTGATGCGCTATCATTTCGGCACCACGAAGGCCTATCTCCTCCTGCACCGCGTTAACTATGTATAGTCCGAAAGGTAATTTAACATTATTCTCTTTCAACAAACGGGCAACTTCAGCAATCATAAAGCCACCGGCACGGTTATCCAGGGCGCGGCCAACGTAATACCGGTTGTTAAGCACCATAAATTCATCCTCGTAAGTAATAACGCAACCCACGTGGATGCCCAAATTTTCTACTTCCTCTTTTGAGGTGCAGCCGCAATCGAGAGAAATATTTTTCAATGTCGGCGCTTCCTCCTTTTCACCACCCTGGCGGGTGTGAATAGCAGGCCAGCCAAACACAGCTTTAACAATACCTTTATCGGTATGTATGTTTACCCGTTTTGATGGCGCTATCTGGTGGTCAGAGCCACCATTACGTATCACATAGATCAAGCCGTCATTAGTAATATAATTTACAAACCATGATATTTCATCGGCATGTGCCTCAATTACCACCTTGTATTCAGCATCTTTATTAATGATGCCTACCGCGGTGCCATAATTATCAACATAATAATCGTCAATATAAGGTTTAAGGTAATCAAGCCAAAGCTCCTGCCCTTTCCACTCAAAGCCTGTTGGCGATGGGTTGTTGATGTATCTTTCAAAAAACTCGAGTGATTTAGCGGTCACTACCGCGGTATGTGTTGTTTCTGGTTTCTTTTTAGCCATTGTATATAATGTTAAGCACAACCAAGTGCTGAAAGCAAATATAATAAAGCTGTGCAAAAACCGGCGGTTAAGTAAAAGCGGCAACTGATTGTTACCTGCGGATGAGATTGCATGCTATAAGCCAATGCAATACAAATAACATATTACAAAATATACTTATGCCATGTAAAATATTTTCAGCAATTTTATTCTGAAAAAAAACTTACATACCACATTAAACGTAAGTTAGTCTATATGGTCAAACAAATAAATTTGCATTTTATTGTTTAATTTGTTTTATTTGACTTAACGTTTGTATAACCCCTAAAGAAAAAATTTATAGAATAGACTTTACCAAACAACATTTTAAGTAAACTTAATAAAGTAGTAAGGTTTTCTATGGATTTAAAATTGCAAAGTGATCAGGATCTAATCCATCTTTATATTTCGGGCGACGAGGGGGGGCTTGTAGAGCTAATTCGCCGTTATCAAACCAAAATATATACTTCTATTTATTTGCTTGTTAAAGACGAATACCTCGCCGAGGATATATTTCAGGATACCTTTATAAAAGTAATTAACACCTTAAAGGCCGGGAAATATAATGAGGAAGGTAAGTTTTTACCATGGGTAACCCGCATTGCGCATAATTTGGTTATTGACCATTTTCGCCGTGAAAAGCGTGCGCCGATGGTTAGCAATGGCGACGACTTTGATATTTTTGAAGTGCTTGGTAATTATGACGAAAGCACTGAAGACCGTATGGTGCGCGAGCAAACACATAAGGATTTAAAAACATTGATACAGTTGCTGCCATCAGAGCAAAAGGAAGTGTTAATTATGCGCCATTTTGGCGATATGAGCTTTAAAGAGATAGCCGACATTACCGACGTGAGTATTAATACCGCGCTTGGCCGTATGCGCTATGCCCTTAATAACCTGCGTAAAATGATGCAGGCAAAAGAGATGAGCATCAAGAATTAATATTATTTTCAGGTATACTGAAAAACAAAGGCAGCATGTTATAAATTAGTATAATATGCTGCCTTTACTTATTTCATCCCAAATACGCGAGGCTGACGCCTGGACGATAAAAAACGAACCCATATCCTCTGTAGATTTGATGGAGCGCGCCTCCAGGGCTTTTGTAGGCTGGTTCATCAATCATTTTCCGGAACGTAACGAACGTATTAGCGTTTACTGCGGCACAGGCAACAATGGCGGCGACGGGCTGGCCATAGCCCGCATGTTACATCAGCATAAATATCAAAATATTAGTGCAAAGGCAGCACGGTTCAGCGATAAAAGCACCGCTGACTTTGACGTTAACATGCAACGGCTGCATGATTGCGGGCTGGATATTATTACCATTAATAAAGGCGAAATACCAACCGAAGATGGCCATATTATTATTGACGCGCTTTTAGGCAGCGGCCTTAACAAACCGCTGGAAGGTGATTATAAATCATTGGTTGATTATTTAAACAGTCTGCAAAAAACAGTAGTAGCCGTTGATGTGCCTACCGGCTTTTTTGCCGATGGCGAGGTACCGCCGGATGCCACAGTTTTGAATGCCGAACTGGTGATCACCTTTCAGCAGGCCAAGATCAATTTTTTACTGCCCGAATCTAAAAACCACATTGCCTGCTGGGAAACGGTAAATATCGGCATCAGCGAAGAGTTTACCCGTTCGCTTAATTCGGCCTATCAATATGTCGAGGAAAAAGATATCCGTAAAATACTCAAGCACCGTAAACCCTTCAGCAACAAGGGTACTTACGGGCATACTTTAGTTATTGCAGGCGAGGCGCGTACTATGGGCGCGGCATTATTATGTTCGTCGGCATCGGCCTATGCAGGTGCTGGGCTAACTACAGCTTGCATACCCGGCAACGGCCTAACTGCGCTTAACAGCTACATGCCCGAGCTGATGGCCATTATTCGAGATGGTGATACTTTGCCTGATATTGACTGGGATAAATTTAAATCAATAGCTTTTGGCCCTGGCCTGGGTACTGATGAAAACGCGCTTGAATTATTTGCCTATGTGCTTACCAATTACAATAAGCCACTGGTTATTGATGCCGACGGACTTAACCTGCTGGCTAATAATTCAACCTTGTGGCAGGCCCTGCCGCCGGGCAGTATACTTACCCCGCACATGAAAGAGTTTGATCGTCTGTTTGGCACCCATACCAACTGGTGGGCACGCCTGCAAACCGCAAAGCAACAGGCCGCGGAGCGGAATATATATATCATACTAAAAAATGATTATACTATAACGGCTACACCCGATGGTAAGCTGTACTTTAACTCAACAAGTAATGCGGCAATGGCTACAGGTGGTATGGGCGATGTGCTGACAGGGATATTGGCCTCCCTCCTTTCACAGGGCTACACGGCAGAGCAGGCGTGTATTGCAGGGGTATACATACATGGCAAAGCCGGCGATGAACTGGCCTTACCCAACCGCATGAATGTGGTATTGCCGGGGCGGCTTGCGCAACAACTGCCGGTTACCATGGCAAAGTTGATGGCATAAAAAAGCGGTTGTGAGTATCAGCAACCGCATTTTTTCCTAACTATTAACTGACCTTATAAAGAACTAAATACTCACTGTAATTATCTATAAGACGTGTCGACATTGAATACGTTACAGCGTGCGGCTATTTTTTTGCAAATAATTATCAGTCGCAAACAAAATTAATTTTCAATAATTTTTGAAAGTTTAAAAATATACATACATTTGTGTATGGAATTGGCAGAGGCAAGGCAAAAGTTTATTGAAACCTGGGGCAAACTGGGATCTGAGTGGGGTATAAACCGCACCATGGCACAGGTACATGCCCTGTTGTTGATAGCTCCCGAAGCGCTTACTACTGAAGAAGTGATGGAAGCCCTGAGCATATCCCGCGGTAACGCCAACATGACACTGCGCGACCTGATAAACTGGGGCCTGGTTGAAAAGCAACACAAACCCGGCGAACGTAAGGAATACTTTTTTGCCGAAAAAGATGCCTGGACCATAGCACGCCAGGTGGCACAGGAACGTAAAAAACGCGAGCTTGACCCACTGCTGAAGGTATTGAACGAATTATCAGAGGTCAAGGGTAATGAAAAGGATGCGGAATACAAAACATTCAAAACATCGGTTAAAGGCATTACAAAGCTATCGGCCAATGTAAATAAAACTTTAGAAACCATGATAAAAGCAGAAGAAAGCTGGTTTTGGGGTTCTATACTTAAAATATTCAAATAAAAAAATTTGCTTACATATTTCATAAATTACTGAAAATTCAAAACTTATCATTTAATTAAATATACAACATCATGAATTACTTTATTTTAACCTACGCGTGTTATCTGGCTGTAAGCATCGCAGTTACTATTTGGGTGGCAAGGGTACTATTTAATAACGGCCGCATTTTTTTGGTAGATATATTTTATGGCAATACCGAGCTGGCCGATTCAGTAAACAAGCTGCTGGTAGTAGGTTTTTACCTTGTGAACATAGGCTACATGGTTTTGGCTTTAAAAGAAACCGGCAATATCAGCAGCACACAGGTAGTAGTTGAGGTGCTTAGTTATAAGATCGGCCGCATCATCCTCATACTCGGAGGCATGCACTTTATCAACCTGGGCATATTTTTTAAGCTGCGCAATAAGGCTAATCGTGCCAAAGTAATGATGGAACGCTACAAACCATTTAGTGAATAAAAAACCGGTGAATTTTAAATATCCTGATCATGAAAACGCTGCATAACCATATTATTTTATACGATGCCGAATGCCCTATGTGCAACCTGTATACCAAAGCATTTGTAAATGCCGGTATGCTTGATGGTAACGGCAGAACGGCATACCAGGAAACACCCGAAATGCTTTGTCCGCTGATTGACAGGGAACGCGCCGTTAACGAGATAGCCCTGGTTAACACACAAACCGGCGAGGTTGAGTACGGCATCCAAAGTTTGTTTAAGGTTATCGGCAATTCATTCCCGGTATTTAAGGGGCTATTCAGCTTCGGGCCATTTGTGTGGATAGCGGCCAAATGCTATGCATTTGTATCATACAACCGCAGGGTTATTGTACCGGGCAATAAATATAATTATACCATACAACCATCATTCAGCTTAAAATTAAGGCTTGCCTACCTGGTGTTTACCTGGCTGATAGTTGGCGCAATACTTACGCAATATGCCGCTTTATTAACCCCCACCATAACCGCCGGTAATGCATACCGCGAATATCTGATCTGCGGCGGGCAGATACTCTTTCAGGGGTTGATTGTTAGCCTTTATGCTGCCGATAAAAGATGGGACTATCTGGGCAATATGATGACCATCTCATTCGCGGGCGCTTTGCTTTTACTGCCTGTAGTAATTGTAGCGCAATTTATCACTATACCGGCACTGGTAAATACACTTTACTTTTTAGCTGTAGCCGGGTTAATGTTTTTGGAGCATATCCGCAGAACAAAATTACTTAAACTTGGCTGGCTGCTTACCGCTACCTGGATGCTGTACAGGCTGGTTGTTTTATTGGCCATCATTTAATTAAACATCATCATGAAATATAATAAGGTAATACTTGCAGGCGGTAGCGGCTACCTGGGCATGATACTGGCTGAGCATTTTAGTAAACAAGCCCATGAAGTGGTGATATTTAGCCGAAACCCCAAAACTGCCGCAAAAAACATAAAAATGATTTACTGGGATGGCCATACCATTGGCGATTGGGCAACCCACCTTAACAATAGCGATGTGCTGATAAACCTTACCGGCAAAAGCGTTAACTGCCGCTATAACGAACGCAATAAGGCCGAAATATTCGCTTCGCGGCTGAACGCTACCCGTGTATTGGGCAAAGCGCTTAAGCAAACCAACAATCCGCCAAAAGTATGGATCAACGCGGCATCAGCCACTATATACCGCCATGCGGAGGACAGGCCACAGGATGAATATACCGGCGAGCTTGGCACAGGCTTTTCAGTAGATGTTTGCAAGCAATGGGAACAGGCTTTTGCCGAGCAGCATGTGCCGGGCATTCGCAAACTGGCGTTGCGTATAAGCGTAGTGCTGGGTAGTAATGGTGGCGTGGCTAATTACTATTTAAACCTTGCCCGCTTTGGTTTGGGCGGTATACAGGGTAGCGGCAAACAATATTTTAGCTGGGTGCATGAAGATGATATTACCGGCAGCATTGATTTTTTGCTGGATAACCCAACACTGGAAGGCGCCTTTAACATAGCATCACCCTACCCTATCCAAAATAACAAACTGATGGCTACCATTCGCAAAGCGGTAGGCGTGCCGTTCGGGTTACCGGCCACTAAATGGATGTTGGAAATTGGCACCCTGCTGTTACGCACCGAAACCGAACTGATACTGAAAAGCCGCTGGGTATTACCAACCCGCCTTACCGAGGCCGGCTATATTTTTAAAGTTCCGGATATAAAGCAGGCTATTGAAAAAAGTATTTAACACCTAAACCTTATCACATAATTTTTATGAAATCAACATTTTTAAGAAGACTGCGCTTTATCCTATTTCCCTTAACGTTTGCTTTCATCTGCTATTCTTTATTCGGTATTGGTAGCCTGAACGAGCTATGCAATACGCCAAACTATCCTATATTTGGAATAAACGCAACTGTGGTATTAACTTGATATACAAAGATGCAAGTAAGACTTCTGTTAATTTTTTTTATTACGGTCTGTCAGGTCGTAAAAGGCCAATCTATTACTGCCCGATATGATTCACTGTTTAATTATCTAAAAGCCAAAGATGATTTTAATGGAAATGTTTTAATTGCAGACAGGGGTAAAATTGTTTACCAAAAATCAATTGGGTATGCGGCTTTTGAAAATAAAAGCTTGTTGAACAAAAACACCATGTTCAATCTTGCTTCAATATCCAAGCAGTTTACCGCGATGGGTATTATGATTCTGATCGAGCAAAATAAACTAAGTTTAGATAGCAAGCTTGATAGCTTCATACCTCAATTATCATTTTACAAAAACATTAGCATTAAAAATCTACTGACACATACATCCGGCCTACCTGATTACGAAGAGCTATTTGCTCAGCACTGGGATAGATCAAAAGTAGCTCATAATAAAAATGTTATTGAACTTTTGGCACAATACAAACCGCCTGTTCATTTCAATGCTGGCGAGAATTGGGAATATTCAAACACTGGTTATGCACTATTAGCTTCAATCATCGAAAAGGTATCGGGATTAAGTTATGCTGAATTTTTGGAAAAAAATATATTCCACCCCCTTCACATGACTCGCACTCGGGTGTATACTACGAGGATTTCGGATCACCAGAAAATATATAACCAGGCATTAGGATATTTGATAAACGATAAGACCGGTCATCCTATTTCGCAAGATTCTGTCAAAGAGCGGGAATATGTAAAGTACCTGGATGGCATTGCAGGTGACGGTGCTGTATACTCTACCGTGATTGACCTTTTGAAATGGGACAGGGCTTTATACAGCACCAAATTGGTTACCAATCGTTCTTTAAAACAAATGTTTACTCCTGCAATATTAAAAAACGGAAACAGTACTGGCTATGGCTTCGGATGGGGAATAGTTACAGAACGTCCTAAAACTGGAAAATACGTAGGTCATAATGGCTCATGGGGAGGATTTGACACACATATCGACCGTTTTATTGATTATGATAAAACTATAATCGTCTTAAGAAACATACAGAACCAAAACAACGTTTCTGGCGTCTATGATGCCTATATCGATATTTTATTCAACAATGCCTTTAAGCTTCCGGTAATTACGAAGAATTAAGATTATTAGTTGAAATTCTATACTATATTTTTAGAGGAAACCTTATCACATAATTACTTTTAAATCAATTGATTCAATTTTGGGCTCGCCATTTTGAGTAATTACTTTTAAATTAATAATATTCAATATAATGCCATCTGCATAAGATATTCTATACCAATCGGCTTTTTTTAAGCTTTTTTTAATCGTTAGAGACTTAAGAAACTTCTTGTCGCTGTCCTGCGCATTTATCAATGGGTCAGAATCAGTTTCTTCAACTAATTTCTTATACTGGTTTAAACAACTTAAAGTACAATATCTTTTTCTCAATAACTGTAGGTTATGCTCAGCTTTATAATTGGAGTTTGAAACCTCTGAGATATAGGCAGTATAGAATTTCTTAAGCATTCTGATTTTGGGATCAGATGGCGTACGCTGAGCCTTTGAAGTAACAGCGATCAATACAAATAATAAAGTGAAAATCAACCTCATAATGCAATTATAAAAGAAACTTTAAACTTTATCACATATCATCATGAAAACTCCACAACAACAAGTATTAGCACGCATCCGTGTTTGTATGGCTATTATTATCGGCGGGTTATTTATCAGCGGCGCTACGGCTTTTCCCTTAGAAACAGAAATTGGCTGGCTAACCACTAATATGCAGGCTTTACCCCTAACCATTCAAAACTGGCTGAGCAACATATACAGCGCGCTGCGCGATACAAATAAACAATATCCATACCTGGCTTACGGTACCGACTGGCTGGCCTTCGCGCATTTAGTATTAGCGGTGCTGTTCATCGGCCCTTACAGGCATCCGGTAAAAAATGTGTGGATAATTCAGTTTGGTATGATTGCCAGCGTGGCCATATTTCCGCTGGCGTTTATTGCCGGTGGCATACGGGGCATACCCATATTTTGGCAGTTTATTGATTGCTCTTTTGGGATAATATGTATGATACCTTTATACGTAGCCCACAAAAACATCAATAAATTACGTGGATGGTATGCAAAAGAGGGAGTAACCGTACCGGATATTTAAATGGCGCTCATTACTATCATGGCTTCCATAGTAGGATTGACACTGCCGCCACGTGGCTCAAGCGTTACCGCGAAAGCTTGTGGTGCTTCAACAGATTTCATCTCCTTCATGCCCGATGTATCGCTTTTTGTTTTAGCATCAAACAAGCCCAGGTCAACAGGTTTGCCTGCAACAATGGCCCATAACTGGTATTGGTGTTGCTGATCGTTTTCAGGCAGCTTTAAGTCTGCCATATCAATCATTACCTTTTTCTTGCTTGGGCTCCAGGCAACTGTAATGGCCGAAGCTGGCGTTTTAGGTGTACCTTTAAGTTTGATGAAGCGGAACGACGGATCACGAAATACGCTGATCTGTTCATCCATCAGGTTAACCTGGCTGCTAAAGCGCTGATTTTGGTCCTGCAGGGATGATATTAACTCGTTTGATTGCTGTAGCCTGTTGTATATGCTTACCAATGCGGCTATGCTCACCAATAATAAAAATAAACATGCCGCAAAGGCATATTTATAAAAATTGATACCGGTACGCGGTTGCATTGGTATTATCTTATCATCAATATCACTATGCGCGCGGCCTTTGGTAAAGGTGCGGTCGTCACCAAGATTAACAAGCAAACTGTTGAGCACACGGTCGCGCTGCTGCTCAGAGGGTTCAATGGCCTGAACAAGGGCATAACTTTCCATGGCTGTTTCAATAGCATCCAGTTCGGCTTTCACCTCCGGATATTTTGAAGCAGCATCATCCACCTGTTGCTTTTCCGCAGGGCTTACATCGCCCAAAACGTAAAGTTCCAGTATTCCCGACTCAATATATGCTCTTATATCTTCCAATTTATATTAAAACTGTTTTCTGAGCTGTTGTATGGCCATCCGTAATCGTGTTTTTACCGTGCCTAAAGGCACACCAAGTTCATCCGCAGCCTCAACATGGGTATATCCTTTAAAGTATACCAGGTCAAGTATTGATCGCTGTTCAGGCTTCAGTGTTTGTACAAGATCCTTCAACCCCAGTAATTCCGGTTTGTAAACCGTATTTCTTTGCTCGTCTATAAAAGTTACGTTATTTTCGAGCTCTTGGTTTTTAGTTTGATTTTTAAAATCTTTTGAGCGTACCTTATCAATGGCAAGGTTACGTGCAATATTTACCATCCAGGTAAATAAACGGCCTTTTTCGGCACTGTAGGCCGAAAATGATTGCCATATTTTTATAAAAGTTTCCTGGAGTACATCTTCTGCCGAGGGTTCATCGTTAATAATACGAAGAATAACACCGTACAACGATGCGGAATACATATCATACAAGGCTTCGGCGGCTAACTTTTCACGGTGCCGTAATCCTCTTATTAATTCCTCTTCAGTCAGTGATATTTTGGGTCTTCTACTCACTGCCTGCAAGGTAAAAATAAAAATTAAAAATCAAACAGGTGTTTCTCAGCATGATATGACGAACGTACTAACGGCCCGCTCTCTACATATCTAAAACCCATTTCGAGGCCTTTTTGTTTGTAGAAGTTAAATTGATCAGGATGTATCCAGTCAACCACCGGGTGATGGTTGCGTGTAGGCTGTAAATACTGGCCCAGGGTAAGTATATGCACACCAGCATCAAGCAAATCAGCCATGGCCTCAAGTACGTCAGCCTCGGTTTCGCCAAGGCCAAGCATAATGCCCGATTTGGTGCGCAGCCCTGCTGCTGATATATGGCGAAGGCAATCCAGACTACGATCGTATTTGGCTTGTATACGCACCTCGCGGGTAAGCCTGCGCACGGTTTCAAGGTTATGCGATACTACTTCGGGCCTTACCTCAAGCACGCGGGCAAGGTTATCCCAATTGCCCCTGAAATCGGGCAGTAAAGTTTCAAGCGTAGTTTCAGGGCTTTCTCTGCGTATAGCATTGATGGTTTCGGCCCAAATGATGGAGCCTCCGTCCTTCAGGTCGTCACGGTCAACCGAGGTAATTACACAGTGTTTAACCTGCATTAATTTCACTGAGTTGGCCACACGGTTTGGCTCATCCATATCAACCGCCAGCGGCCTGCCGGTAGCCACCGCGCAAAACGAGCACGAGCGGGTACAAATTTTACCCAATATCATGAAGGTTGCCGTACCCGCGCCCCAGCACTCGCCCATGTTAGGGCAATTACCGCTCTCGCAAATAGTATGTAGTTTATGCGTATCAACAAGGCTGCGCACTTGTGCATACTCTTTACCAACAGGGAGCCTCACTCTTAACCAATCTGGTTTACGCTGTACTTGTGTGGCTGGAATTACCGGCAAATCAATCATAACAACAAAAGTAAGTAAAAACCATTTAACGCACTACAGCGCCAAATAATATATTACAGTGGATTGATAAAGGAGCTTTTCGCTTGTAGTGTGATCCTGGCAGCGAGCAGGCTCTCAAGTTCGGCAGATTTTACTTTTAATGTTGCAGCCGAAATAGAGATCGGGGTTCCGTAGGTGTTTTGTGAGAATTTCATCATCAATTTGCCGATGCCTTTTGCCTCACCAATGAGTTGGGCTGAGTTATTTATATAGATCAGGAAAAATTTATTATGCCTTACTCTGGCTATATCAAATCCGGTTATGGTATTCCACGGAATTTCTCTTGTTTTACCGATGGGGGAATTTATGGTGATCCCTTCCTCATTTAGTACCAGTGCAGGCCTGTTATCGGCTAAACTTAGTATCGATATAATAATTCCGAGGCCAAAAAATAAAATGCAGACAATGGCAATTACTGTTTTTTTAATATTATAAAATTCAGAGTGATTGTCTTTACTGATCAATATAAAGATGCCTAACATTACAAATGCTATACACCCTAAGCCCAAAAACATCATTTTATTTTTGCTTGGCAATATTTCGATGGTTTGGTCATTAATATTCATGCAACAGGTGGTTTAGTGATCTGAATAAATAATTTGTTATAGTACGGGCTAACTATACCTTTGGCCTAAAATTAAATATAAATGGCAACAATTGAAACTACATACCTGGGCGGCCTGCGTACTGAGGCTACCCACCTGCAATCGGGCACAAAAATTATTACCGACGCACCGGTTGATAATAATGGCAAAGGCGAAGCATTTTCACCAACTGATTTATTAGCGGCATCATTAGGTAGCTGCATGATGACCATTATGGGCATTGCCGCCAATACCCACGGTATTGATATTGATAACACACAATGTTCCATTACCAAAATAATGGCCGCCAACCCACGCCGCGTGGCCGAGGTGGTAGTAAACTTTAAGTTCCCGAACCAGTATACCGATAAGGAGAAAAAGATTTTAGAACATGCCGCCCTTACCTGCCCGGTACATTTAAGCCTTGGCGAGGATGTAAAGAAGACTGTAGATTTTGGGTGGTAGATTTTTAGTCCGGAAGCCCGTGAGTCAGAAAGTCCGAAAGACGTAGGAAATATCTCCTCATACAATATAAAAGAGAAAAGCGGCCATCAAGCCGCTTTTCTCTTTTATATTGAAAGGATTATATATCGCTTTAAAAAACTTCCGGACTTTCCGACTCACGGACTTCCGGACTAAAAACTACTCCACCATCGTCAGCGCTTCGTCTACCGAGATGCCGCCGTGTGATTGATCGAGTATACATTCGCCGCTTTTAATGAGCAGCATTTGAGGCGATTCATGATGTACCTGGAAATCCGCCGCTACCTGGTTTGACAGGTCACGATATTTAATCAGGTCTAAGAAATAAAGCGAAATTTCTTCAGGAAGGTCATCCCACTCCAGCTCAAAACGTTTTTTAGCCATCATGCTGATGGAACAGCGGGTGCTGTGCTTAAAAATAATGCTATACCCGGGGTGCTGCTTTATTTCATTTATCTGATCTGCCGACTCCAGCGCTATCCACTTCATTGCAAAAAATCTTTTTTATTTATAATACTGATACAAAATTACAGCAAAGCCCTGTAAATGTTTGTGTACAGCACTAAAAATGACATTTTGCTGTTAACGGCCTCTTGGGTAAGAGCCGTATGCAGGGCATAGTTTGTTTGAGCATGAAGCGAGAGCTCCCATGGCCAGCACCACCAAAGCTATATATGCTATCTTTTTCATAATGTTTAGTTAACGTTTATAATCTGATAAAGTTTAGGCCTGCAATGTATTAGCCAAATCAGCCATTTTAATAGCTGTAACGGCTGCTTCATCGCCTTTGTTACCATGTTTACCACCGGCACGGTCAATCGCCTGCTGCTGGTTATCAGTGGTAAGTACTCCAAATATAACAGGTTTTGAATATTTTATAGCAACATTACTTACGCCATTTGCAACTGCTTCACAAATAAAATCAAAATGGCGTGTTTCGCCCTGTATCACGCAACCAAGGCATATTACAGCATCAAGGTGCGGTTTGTTCTTCAAGAGCAGGTCAGCGCCTGCTGTCAGTTCAAAACTGCCGGGTACGCTGTAGCTGAATATCTTTTCGGGCAGTGCGCCATTATTTACCAGGCTTTGGTAGGCGCCTTCATAAAGGGCATTAGTGATCTCGGCGTTCCACTCGGCCACTACTATGCCAAAGGTATATGCTGCCGCGTTAGGTATTTCGGTTGCCGAAAAATCGGAAAGGTTTTTTAATTGTGTAGCCATTTTAAACTTTGTTAAACTTAAAAGGTTGCAATGTTGAAATGTATTAACTCATTTTTCAACATTGCAACCTTTAATTATTGCAACCTCATATTAAGGTTTATTAGTTTGCCTCTACACGTGCTATGTAAGCGTCAATATTTTGCGCTTCGGCACTTGCAGGGTAATCGTTTTTAATTTTGTTATAAGCGTCGGCCGCTGATTTTTTGTCGTTAGTAGCCTCGTAAACTAAACCCAGCTTTTTAAGGTATAATGGAGATAAAAAGCTGTTTGATGCCTTATCAACCGCTTTGCTGTAATAGCTCGCAGCGTCATCGTATTTTTTTTGCTCAACATAAGCATCGCCAATACCACCTAACGCTTCGGCAGCAACCATGTAATCATCGCCGCGGTAGCTGTTCAGGTTATCAATAGCTTTGCCGTACTCACCCTTGTTAAGGTAGGCAATACCCAGGTAATAGTAGGCCAGGTTTGCAGCCTTGGTGTTGCTGTAATCTTCAATAATTTTTTCAAAGCCCGGGTAACCGGCATCGCCTTTAATGGCTTTGTCCCACTCTTTTTGCTGCCAAAAATCCTGCGCTACGTGCATCTGATCGGCGGCTTTTACCTCACGCGGACCTGAGTAAGCTTTAAGGTATATAAAGTATATGGCTATCAGCACTAAAACGGCTGCAGCTATAAATAATAAGCTTTTTCTGTTCTCGTTCACAAAACTCCCTGTCTTTTTAACCGGTTTATCTTCGTTCACAATTTTGGTATTCGCCTGGGTTGTCGACATTTTTATTCAAAAAATTAAGTTTGCAAAAATACAGTTTTCAAAGTTTTTAGCAACACCTTTTAACTTAAATAATTAACCTGCTAAAATTAGCATACTTAATACACCAAACCGTCGACCCTATATGTTAACTTTGAAGGCTCAATATGTATCTGCAACAACTATCAGTAATTAACTTTAAGAACTACGAACAGGCCGAGCTTAGCTTTAGCGATGGCGTGAACGCTTTTGTAGGCGGCAACGGCGCGGGCAAAACCAATTTGCTGGATGCCATACACTACCTGTCGTTATGTAAAAGTTACTTTAACCCGATAGATAGCCAGCAGATACGCCAGGGTGCCGAGTTTTTTATCATCACCGGCACGTTTGATAAAAATGACAATAACGAGGCTGTGGCCTGCTCGGTTAAACGCAATCAAAAAAAGCAGTTTAAACGTAATAAAAAGGACTATCAGCGCCTGGCAGACCATATCGGGTTGTTTCCGCTGGTGATGATCTCGCCATATGATATCAGTATTATTATTGAAGGCAGCGAGGAGCGGCGAAAGTTTATTGATAACGTTATATCGCAAACGGATAACCAATACCTTGATGAGCTGATCGCCTACAACAAGGCTTTAATTAACCGCAACGCGCTGTTAAAGAACATTGCCGATACCGGCCGGTATGACCCGGTGCTGTTAGAGATACTTGACGAGCAACTTACAGCATCAGGCAACCGCATATTTGCCAAACGCAAGGCATTTATGGAGCGCTTTACCGAGGTGTTTAACACGCATTACGATTTTATAAGTGGCCAGGCCGAGCAGGTATCGCTGGTGTACGAGTCGCAATTGTTGCAGGATGATTTTGCCGCGCTGCTTAAAAAAACTTTGGAGAAAGACCGCGTGCTGGAACGCACCACGGCCGGTATTCATAAGGATGACCTCGCTTTTTCGATACATGGCATGCCCATGAAAAAGTTCGGATCGCAGGGGCAGCAAAAATCATTTTTAATAGCGCTTAAACTGGCGCAATACAGCTATTTGTACGAGCAGAAAAAGTTTAAGCCACTGCTGTTGCTTGATGATATTTTTGATAAGCTGGATGATAAGCGGGTTACCAAGCTGATGCAAATGGTATCGGCCCATAACTTTGGCCAGGTTTTTATAACCGATACCAGTGCCAGCCGGGTAAAAAACGTTTTTGATGATATTAATGTTGATGCCCGGATTTTTGAAATTGTAAAAGGAGAAGCCCATGCGCAAAGCGAATGATAAAACACTAAAGGATGCGATTGAACAAATGATGCAGGTTTACAAGCTTAAGCGCAAGTTTAACGAAACTGCCGTTATAGCCAACTGGCCGCAACTGGTGGGCTCCTCGGTAGCCAACCGCACCAAGGAGATCTACATCAGCGATAAAAAGCTTTTTGTACGCATCGAATCATCCGTAATAAAGCATGAGCTGATGCTGATACGCGCCCAGATCATCCAAAAAATAAATGACGAAGCGCAGGCTGTGGTGGTTGAAGAAGTGGTGTTTTTATAGCCCCCTACCCCTAAAGGGAAGCTTTCATTGCTTACTCCTCCACATCGGCATCAATCATAATGCCTTCGGCTTGTTTAAAGTTGGTTTTTACAAAGTGGCACCAGTCGCATTCCTTTTTGCCGCAGCCGGTGTTAAACTCATGGTTCATTATTTTTTGATAGACCGATGTTATCTGTTCGCTAACCAGTTCCACATTCTCCCGTGATATAGCGATTTTTTCCTTATGGTATTCGCCATCCTTAACCGGTTCCACAAATTCAAACTGGGTGCTTACTACGTGCCAGTCATTACTGCGGTCGTTATCCACCAGTATTTTGTAAAATACGGCCTGCCGCCAGTAGTCGCCGCCGTTGGGGTTTGTATTATTGGGCGGTTGTAGCTTATCCTTCGCGTTTTTAAGCTTGCCGGTTTTATAATCAACTACAGTTACATTTTTGCCGTCAAACTCTATTTTATCCAGGTTACCCTTTATCGGTACACCGTTTACTTCAATGTTTTTTATGGTGCGTTCGGTAACGGCTACCTTGTTCCATATATTCACGTTCTGTTCGTAGTAATCAGGCAGTATTTTTTCGCCGTAAGCTAAACGCAGTTTAAAATCATCCTTAGTGAACGAGTCGCGGTTGCGAAACATGTACCACCTAAACTCCTTCATAAATTCTTCGGCAGGCATAAACACATCGTTATTTTCCTTTAGTTTACGGAAAGCCTTGTTCAATGCCCAGTGCACAGCCTGCCCAAACGTAGCCGCCGGACTTTTACCCGATGGTACCCTGATCAAACACTGAAAGTAAAACCGTAGCGGGCAATCCAGATAGTTATTAAGGTGCGTAACCGACAGCGTATAGTTTTGCAGTAGCTGATTAATGTAATTGGTATCCAGCAGTTCAACCTGCGGCTTATCGGCCTCGGTAAACTGGGTAGCCATAAAATTAACCATGTCATCCGCAGGTACCTGCGGATAGCTTACCTGCATATTTGTTTCGGCCAATATCTCCCCTACAAATTGTGAGGCTTCCTGATCCTTACCCTTTTTATCCTTACGGGCGTATGATATGTTGAGGCATTGTTTGGCACGGGTTAACGCTACGTAGAACAGGCGGCGCGCTTCTTCCTTTTGGGCAATGTCATCATCCGGCGAACCGGTTAGCGTATCGGGGTAGCTAAAGCCGTGGTTGCGGCCCTTGCTGTCCCATGTTTTTTTATCACAACCGATAAAGAAAACATGCTCAAACTCCAATCCTTTTGAACCATGCGCTGTCAGAAAGTTAATGCCTTTATCCGAAAATATCACCTGGTTTAGCTCCATGCGGATATTGTTCTTCTTCATCAGATCGATAGTGGCAATCAGTTCGGCCAGGGAGATGTCGGGATTTTTGCGGCTTTCGTCCTTAACAAAATCAAAAAAGCTGGTGAGCACCTGCATAAATGTGCCCTTATCCTCCTGCTGCATAATAAATTTGAGGATACCCATTTTAGCGATCACCTGCTGAAACAATTGCTGCAACGTAAGGCTTACCGATGCTTTGAGCAGGTAATCAATATCGTTCATCAAAAACTTCATTTCCACATTCTGCACGTTATCAAACAATCCGGGCTGGGCAGGGGTGCGCAGCTCGCTTACGTAGCGGCGCAACGAAGTTTTAGGCTGATCGTTATTAAAGGTGCTGTAATTGGCTTTTGCTACCGCGATGCTGGCCTTAGCCACCTCGATGGGCGGGATGCCGAAAAAATCATAGTGCATAATCTCGAACAGCAATTCATCACCACTATAAGGCGAATCAAGCTCCATGGCCAGGTAACGCAATATGGTGATGATCTTCTCGCCAAAGGGCAGGGTCAATATATCAATCTTCCTTTTGGTGTTAACAGTAATTTTTTGCGCGCCCAGATAATGTACCAGGTCCTCAACCTGGTGGTGATTGCGGTAAATAACCGCTATTTCGTTGGCAGGCGCGCCGCTTTCAACCAGTTTTTGAATGATGCGTGCCGTATCAGCCAGTTCCTGGTCGGGATTTTCGTACTCGCGGATAGTAGGCTCTACCATATCGGTAGCGAAGCGCGGGTGCGAGGCGCTCAGGTTTTTGTCAAGGGCTAATTGCGCGGTAAGGCGCTTTTTGTTTTTATCGATCAACACCCTTGACATATCCAAAATATGCTGATTAGAGCGGTAGTTGTGCCTTAACACCACAGTATGCAGGGCGTGCACGTAATCATTAGCAAAATCAAGGATGTTCTCCATATTAGCACCCTGAAATTTGAAGATAGACTGATCATCATCACCCACTACAAAAACGTTAGGGGTGTCCCAGTAATCCAGCAAAAATTTCAGCAGCGCATTTTGTGATCCGCTGGTATCCTGAAACTCATCCACCAAAATATACTGGTAACGTTCCTGGTAGCGGCGTAATATATCATCATTCTCACGGAAGGCTTTCAAAACCCAGATGATCATGTCGTCATAATCATACCGGCCCTGCTGCTTCATCCTGGCATCGTAATTCTTGTACTCGGCAACGGCGGCCAGCAGCTTGTTCATCTGCTCAGTCACCTTATCAATATCGGCCTGCTTTGGGTCGCCTATACTGATGCCCTTGGCGGCGTTTGCGCGTTTATAAATATATTCTTCCCGGTTTGGCAAATCCTCAATATATTCCTTAACCGAGCGGTTGATCAACTCGGCATCCCAGCTCTCCCGTTTCATGGTAGAGAACAAACTTTTAAGCCTTGGCGCGTCAAAATAAATATCGCCGGTAAAGCGCTTCAGCAAGTGGTCGTTCGGGAACTCGTCGATCAGCTCACGGAACAGCATGGCCGATTCCAGGTCTGACAAGGGGTCGAGGTTCAGCTTGCCAAAATATTCCAGGTTTTCCTGGATCACCTCGTTACAAAAAGCGTGAAAGGTGTATATGTTGATGCGGTAAGCATCGGGGCCAATAAAATCAAACAAACGCTTGCGCATGGCCACCGCGCCGGCATCAGTATAGGTTAAGCACAAAATTTCATTGGGCTGGGCATCGGTATCGGTTAGTATCTTACCTATACGGGCAGCCAGGATCTGCGTTTTGCCGGTACCCGGCCCCGCTACCACCAGCACCGGACCATCCATTTTATTAACGGCCGACAGTTGCTCCGGATTTAACGAGGCCAGCGCCTCCTGAAATTTTGCATTGTATTTTGCTGAAATCGGGTTTTGCATAAGTAGGTAAAAATACGAAGATTTTTAGTAACCCTTTCATTAATGAATCATCGCTAATTATAACTTCATTTGTTAGTGCTGATGAGCACAGGGATGTGCTCAACCTAAGCGTTAGTGGTTGTCACTTTCTTTTTTGCAGACAAAAGAAAGTAACCAAAGAAAACTTAGCGTCAGCGATATCATGAGCACCTTGATAAACAAACAATAGCGAATAACCTGCCGGCTGTTTAATTTTCTATTAAAGGCAGTAAATCATCAGTGCTACCCGAAAATTAAGAGGCCGGGAAATAGGTTATGATCGATTGTATTTTCATCACGTATATCCCTTACAGATCAACCCTGTTATGCTGGTAAGGTATTTCAACATCTTTAAACCCTTTCTCTTTCAGCTTTTCAGCAAAGTTTTGCTGTACGTTATACTCCCCGTGTACCAGGAATAGCTTTTTTACCAGCTTCGGGTCCTGGCAGGATACAAAGTGCAGCAGATCCTCATAATCCCCATGGGCACTCATTGATTTAATTACCTCAACATCGGCATTCACCTGGTACTGGTCGCCAAAAATGTATACCTCGCGGTCGCCGCGCATCAGGTGCCCGCCCAACGAATTAGGTTCGCAATACCCAACTATCAGTATGGTGTTCTTTTTGTTATTAATATTGTTTTTAATATGATGCTTTACCCTGCCTGCTTCGGCCATGCCTGATGAGGAGATAATAACACACGGTCGCGGGTCGCTATTCAGGGCGATAGATTCTTCAGTCGATTCAATAAAACGTAATCCTTTAAAAGCAAACGGATCGTCGTCAATTTTCATCACCTCCTTAACATTATTATTATATACCTCCGGATGATCTTTAAGCACCTGCGTAGCTTGCAACGATAGCGGACTATCCACATAATAAGGCACATCAGGCAATACGCCGCGCAGCTCAAGCGAATTCAGGGCATACAGCAGTTCCTGCGTACGGCCAACACTAAACGCCGGGATGATCACCTTACCCTTTTTAATATCGCAGGTATTGCGTATCACTTCCAGCAGGGCATCCTCTATCGGGCCGATATCCTTATGCAACGAATCGCCATAGGTTGATTCCAGTAATATATAATCAGCCTGCGGAAAGGTTTGCGGGCTTTTAAGCAACAAATCGCCGTAACGGCCAACATCGCCGCTAAAGGTAATACGGGTTTCTTTTCCTTCTTCCAGTATGGTTAAATGTATGGCCGCGCTGCCTACCACGTGGCCTGCATCAGTTAGCGTGAACTTTATCCGGGGCGATATCTCGTACTCCTCATTGTATTCAACAACTTTAAACCGGCGCATTGCGGCCATGGCATCTTCCTCATTATATAGTGGCTCAATCAGTTTTTGCCCTTTGCGTTTACGCTGGCGGTTACTGTATTCGGCATCCTGCGTTTGTATACGTGCCGAATCTGTTAGCAGTATACGCGCAAGGTTCATAGTGGGCGGGGTACAAAATATCGGTCCGCTAAAGCCTTCGGCTACCAGGCGGGGTATCAGGCCGCAATGGTCAATATGCGCGTGCGAAAGGATCATGTAATCCAGCTTTTGGGGATTAAAGCCAAAATGCTCATTCATATCATCGGTATGGTCGCCCAAACCCTGAAACATGCCGCAATCAAGCAATAACGATGTGCCATCGTTAAGTTCAATATAATGTTTACTGCCTGTAACATTACGGGCAGCGCCGTGAAAAACTATATGCATTAGTGTTATAAAATGGATGTGCGATAACAACCTCAAAAGGTAAAAAAAGTTTATTTATAAAAAATAACTAAATTTTTAGTTGCAAATGTAAAAAACAACTAATACCTTAGTTTTAAATTATAAGCCGATGAAAATAATCGTTTTGATAGCGATGCTCCTGTTACCGTTTGCAGCCGCAGCCCAGCCAAAGGCTTTAACCTTTGAGGATGCCGCCGCACAAGGGCTTACGGTTGAAAAACTGGATAAACAATATACAAGTGCTTTAGATACTGATACCGCTAAAGCCGCATTTACCGGCAAACGCCAGCAGGATTTTTTTAAAGCCTATACAGCCATGCTCACAGAACTTGCCTTGTATTTGAAAGATAACGGCTTTGCCTGGGGCCAACCTACCCGACTTGTGCATCGAATATATTTTAAACCCGACGGTAAAATAGATTACTACCTTGTAAACCTTAAAGCACTTGAAAATGATGAGGTTAAAAAGGAAAAGTTTGTAGCTTTATTAAATACGTTTATACAGTACCACAAAATAAATATAACCGCTGATAAAAAGTTTGCGCAATGCGGACCGGCCATTTATCAGGATAAGAAATAGAAAAAAAAGATATGGAAATTAAAGAGTTAACACGAGCCGAAGAACAGATAATGCAGGTATTATGGCAATTAAAAAAAGGATATGTGAAAGATGTGATAGAGCTTTTACCTGAACCGAAACCCGCTTACAACACTGTATCAACCATCATCAGGATATTGGAGACAAAGGGCTTTGTAGGCCATACCGCCTATGGTAAAAGCCATGAGTACCACCCGGTGATCAGCAAGGAGCAATACCAGGATTTTGCCTCTGATAAATTACTGAGCGGCTACTTTAACAACTCGGTTAACAGCATGCTCTCATTTTTTGTAAAAAAGGAAAAGATAAACCTCAAAGAGGCCGACGAGATAATGAAACTGATTGAAAAACTAAAAAAATAAAAACGTTATGAACTGGTGGCAATATTTAATACTGGCAAACTTGTATTTGGGATTGTTTTACGGGTTTTATGCCTTGTTGCTTCGTAAAGAAACATTTTTTCAGCTTAATCGCATATACCTTGTGTCATCTGCGGCAATATCATTTTTGCTGCCGCTGATACAGGCCGACTGGGTACAAAACCTGTTTATTACCCGGCAGGTAAAGCAGGTTATATTTAATGCGCCGGTTATTGCCCTCCAGTACACGGGTAAAACCGAAACGGATTTTTTGAGCGTTGGGCACCTGATAGCCTACGCCTATCTTGCCGGGCTGCTCGCCTTTGCCATCAGGTTTACCTGGCAGTTAGCAAGCCTGCAAAGATTGATCAGCAGGCATACAGCAGGCGCGTACTCCTTTTTTAAAAAGGTACAGGTAAGCGGCGAACTGTCAGAGCATGAGGTGGTATCGGCACATGAGCATGTTCATGCCCGCCAGTGGCACTCGGCAGATGTAATGCTTATTGAACTGATCAGCATCATCAACTGGTTTAACCCGGTAATTTATTTATACCGCAATGCGGTAAAGCATACCCACGAATTTATTGCCGACAGGCAGGTAATTGATGCCGGTGCCGACAAAGCCGGTTATGCCATGCTGCTGCTTAACCAAACATTCAACGCACCGGTACACAATTTAGTTAACCCCTTTTTTAATCACAGCTTATTAAAACAACGTATCATGATGTTACAAAAAAACAGGTCGCAGCGTGTAAAGCTGCTTAAATATGGCCTTTCTGCCCCGCTATTCGTGCTGATGCTGATTTTATCATCAGCCACTATAAACGATAATAAAACCGTACTGGCCATCAATAAAAAGGCCGAGAAAGTAATGGAAACTTCAGTAACCGATGTGGTTCCGAAAGAGTATATCATTATTGATGAACCCATTATAAAGCAACAGCCCAAACAAACTGTTAAGCAAATTGAGATTGTTGAGCCCCAGACGCTAAAGGCCGAGGCAAAACAATTAGAGCTTATGCTTGATACAGTGCCAAAAAAGAGCAATGAGGTTTTTACCGCTGTTGAGCAACTGCCTGAATTTCCGGGTGGTTTGAAAGCTTTTGGTAAATATCTTCAAAACAGTATTAAATACCCGGCAGAGGATGTGAAGAATAAAGCATCGGGCAAAGTGTTTGTTCAGTTTATTGTTGAGGAAGACGGGGCATTAAGCAACCTGAACGTTCTGCGTGGTGTATCAGCAACGATAAACGCCGAAGCGGTAAGGGTATTAAAGGCCTCGCCTAAATGGTCACCAGGAAAACAGAATGGCCATCCGGTAAGGGTACAATTTACGGTACCCATAGCGTTTAACCTGCCCGCAGCCGACAATGCGGTTAAAGAAAGCGAAAAGCAAGGCACGCTGATACCCGGTAACGGCGATGATGAAAAACAAGCAACAACATCCTTTAAAGGCGAAAAGGTAAAAGGTAATGTTAATGATGTTGTGGTAATAGGCTTTGCCGCGAAAGACACCGCTAAATTAGGCACGGGGCTAATACTCAGAGGTGATAAATCAGACTTAAAAAACGTAACCTATTACTTGAACGGAAAAGAAATGACCGCGAAAGAGATGAAAGAACTTAATCCTAATAGCATAAAAAGCATTGATGTAATTAAAGATTCATCAAAAAAAGAAGGTGAAAAAGGCTACGGAAAAGTAATGGTCACCACTAAATAAATCAGTCAGTTAATAGTACTAAACCTACTCTCACATTAAAAGCCACCTATTTACCAATAGGTGGCTTTTTGTTACCGCACATTTGTAGCTTTGTATTATAACCTATGGAAAAACAACTGCATATACTTAATGGCGATGCCATGCTGCATGGCTTTAACGGTACCGGGCTCGGCGGCGATGTACTGGTATGGCGAGAAATACTTTCGGAGGGGCCGGTTACAGAAGATATATCTTCGGCAGCTTTTTGGGAGGCACGCGGCAAATGGATAAGCGAAAGTTTTAATGAGCCCGCCGAAAGCTATAAAATCAAGGTAATTGATGAGATAGGCAAGCTTAGCTGCCCTTACAGCCAGATCACCTTATGGTTTGAGTTTGACCTGCATTGCCAGATTAACCTGCTTGGTGCCCTTAACCTGTTGCGCCTGCAAAGCAATTTAAGCGAACCTGCTATTTACCTGGTGTGCCCGGCCGAATACCCCGGCAAGCCTGACTTTAAAGGCCTGGGCGAACTGAACGGCAGCGAGCTTGATTATTTGTACGATAGCATCCGGGTACAGTTAACTGATTATGACCTTACCCTTGCTGCCGAAGCCTGGGCAGCCTATTGTACCGCCGAGGCTGAAAAAATTGAGGCATTTATAACAGGAACGCCCTTTTGGGCTAACCTTCCCTTACTCAAGCCATCATTTGAGGCTCACCTGAAACGCCTGCAAACCAACAGCCGAGGATTAAATTATATTGAACAACAACTGCTGGATATTTATAACAGCGGAAAAACCACCAAACCGGATATATATGCCGCTTTTTGGGCACAAAACAACATTTATGGCTTGGGCGACACTGCCATTGACCTGTATCTGAATAAACTGCAGCAAAAAGGACTGATCAGTTTTTAATTGCCTGTGGCAATGGCCGGTGAACGGTCGCTTTCGTTCTTCAACCTGTCAATAGCGGTAAGTATGTACAAATAATGCTTGCCTTTTACAGCCGTAGTATCCTCATAAAACAGGTCAGTATTGTATTGTATGCTGAGGATGTTTTTAGGGTCATTGATATCGGTACGCTCACCTTCCTCAAAACGGTATATCACATAGCCATATACCGGCTCGTTATCACGCGCGGTAACAGGCTCCTGCCAGTTGAGGTACATACCTTTTGCCGATGGCTTTACGGTGAGGTTACGGGGCACATTTGGCGCGACAGAATCCAGCCAAAGCATTACCGGCGGCAATGCCCTATGGCGGTAATAAGTGGTACGCAACGAATCGGCAATACCCAGCGGGTTGCTGATCAATGAGTTTGAGCTAAAGTAAACACTGCCCTGTACACGCGGGTTGTTACGCAGATAACTAATCTGATTAGGCAGCTCGGCCGGGTTACGGAAGGCCGCTGTTTTACGCTCCAGTAAGCGGTATGGTGCCTGCCCTATATACAGGTGATGGTTGTTGGTATTATTACTCCACCAGTCGGCAAGCTTATCAAACGCGGCGGCGCGGTTGCCAATAGGCCAGTATAATTGCGGGTTGATGTAATCAAGCCAGCCTTCACGAATCCATTTGCGGCTATCGGCATATTGCTCATAGTATGATGAGCCGCCACTGGTTTCAGATCCTTCGGGATTTTGGTACTTATTAGCCCATATACCAAACGGACTGATACCAAACTTCATGGATGGCTTATGCGCATGGATGCTATCGCTCAGCGCCTTTATAAGTACATCTACGTTATTGCGCCGCCACTCCTTTATATCGCTAAAGCCAGTACCGTATTTTTCAAATGCTTCCTGATCGTTTATGCGCTGCCCGGCAATAGGGTAAGGGTAAAAATAATCATCCAGGTGAATGCCGTCTACATCATAATTATCAACCACATTCAGTATCACGCGTACAATATACTCGCGCACCTCGGGTATTCCCGGGTTAAACAGCTTGATACCGCCGTAGGTAAAAAACCACTCGGGTTTAAGGCGGGTGATATGATCGCTGGCAACCGCGTTAAAGTTTTTATCAAAAGTAGCCCGGTAAGGGTTAAACCAGGCGTGCAGTTCCATACCGCGTTTATGCGCCTCGGTTATGGCAAACTCCAGCGGATCATACGATGGCGACGGCGCTTTGCCTTGCTGCCCGGTAAGGTATTTTGACCACGGCTCAAAACTCTTGGCATAAAAGGCATCGGCCGCGGGCCTTACCTGCAGCATTACCGCGTTAATGCCGGTTTGCTGGTGTTCATCAAACAAATTCAGCAACTCTGTCTTTTGCCTTTCGGGTAAAGACCGTGAGTTGCTTGGCCAATCAATATTAACCACGGTAGCTATCCATACCCCTCTAAACTCACGTTTAGGGTCGGGTTTGTAGGCGTCCGGTATATCCAATTCGTGGGCCGGTTGTGCATATACACTTAAACACAACAGCAACGAGAATATATACAATACAGCAACGGTGTAAATACGCATCCAAAAACGGTTTATCAATTTAATCTGCAAAGATATAAACTGTGCGTACGTAGTTTTATTATTACAGATAATAAATCACCTGTTTTTGTGTTTTATGCTTATTGTAGTTATTTTAGCGGGGAAACAATACCTCAATAGTTGGTATTTTTTAACTGTAATATTACAATAAAGCACTATGTAATAGCTACATGCCATAGCCGGATACTTTATTAGGCCGCGCGTTTAAACTAACTTATTTATGGAGAACCAGTCTGAACAACCAGTAAAAAAGAATTCGAACGTTATTTATTTTTTGATCATTGTGGTGATCGCCCTGCTGGGTACTGATGTATACCTTTACCTGCAAAAAAACAAATCGGACACGAGGGTGGTATACGTGAATGATGAAAAAACACGCCTGCAAACCGAACTCGACAGCTTGGAAGCACAAATAGAGCTGGTGAACAGCTCAAAAACCAAACTATCTGCCGAGCTGGAGGCCAAAAATGATTCGCTGCAAAACAAAATAAAGGTATTACGGTCAGAACTGGCCAAAGGCAAACTATCAGCCGGTGAACTGGCCAAGGCGCGCGAGGACGTTAAACAACTGCGCTACTTTGTAACCAAATATACCGCCGATATTGAGGAGCTCAAAAAACAGAACTCATCATTATTAACCGAGCGCGATACACTGAAATCAAACCTGGCCGCCGTGTCAGAAAAAGCTACAACGCTTGAAAAACAAAATCAGGAACTAAGCACCAAGGTACAGCAGGCAGCCGCGCTTAAATTGTCGGCATCAGAAGTTATAGCCTATAAAGTTAAGGATAACGGAAAGGAATCAGACGTTACCAAGGCCAAAACAGCAAAAAAATTCAAGATAAACTTTACCCTGGTGCCTAACGGTGTTGCCGCCAAAGCGCTGCATGATGTGTATGTGCGGGTTATTGACCCTACCGGCAACCTGATCACCTCGGCGGATGCAGGTAACTTTACGGCAGATGACCAGGAAATGCAATACAGCTACAAAACCGCCATTGATTTCAGGGATGACGGCAGTGCTTATACTATTGACTGGTTTAACCCGGTTGCCTTCCAAAAAGGCACTTACACTATTATGCTTTACTCGGATGGTTTCAGCATGGGTAAATCAAGCATCACACTGAAATAATTACGGTAGTGCCATTTCGACAAGGTACGAGGAGAAATCACTCGCTTTTTAAAGGACGCAGGCAGATTTCTCGCTACCGCTTCGAAATGACTTAGAATATAAAAACAAAAGCCTCAGCAATGCTGAGGCTTTTGTTTTTATTCATCCGTATGCTTGTTCAGTTATATTATCAAACACTATTCAGCAGCGGGCAGGCTAAAGTAAAAGGTGGTGCCTACGTTTAATTCTGTTTCAAACCACACCTTGCCACCGGCATTTTCAATAGAATTTTTAATGAACGCGAGACCCAGCCCCGTGCCTGAACTTTTGGTGGTAAAGTTAGGCTCAAATATCTTCTCGCGCATATTTTCGGGTATGCCGTTGCCGTTATCCTTTATGCTGAGCAGGATATTTTTGCTGGTGATCAGGTAACTCAGGTCAATAACCCCATGCCTGCCGGGCGGGGTAGCTTCAATAGCGTTTTTAAGCAGGTTGTTAAAGCAGCGCAGCAACTGGTCACGGTCGGCATTGATGATGAACGGCTGCTCGGGCGGCTGGTAGTTTATGGTAAGGTTATCCATCTGTTTAAAGATGATCACGGCCTGGTTAAGCACCTCAAAAATACTAAGCTGCACCATTTTGGTATCGGGCATTTTGGCAAAGGCCGAAAACTCCGAAGCGATGGACGACAGGCTCTCTATCTGCTCAACAAATGATTTGCTGAAACGCTCAAACTTCTGATCAAACTTAGGATCCTTGTCCTTCCATGATTTATCAAGCAATTGCAAGCCCAGTTTAAGCGGTGTAAGCGGGTTTTTGATCTCGTGGGCAACCTGCTTTGCCATCTCCCGCCAGGCGCTCTCCCTTTCTGATTGTGCCAGCTTTTGCGCGCTGTTCTCCAGCGCAGAAATCATTTTATTATACTCCTTAACAAGCGCGCCTATCTCGTCATCACGATCCCATTTAATAGGCTCATTCTTTTTACCGTAAATAATACGGCTCAGGCTGTTTTGTATAAAATTAAGCGGCGCGGTTATTTGTCTTGCTATAACAACTGCTAATAAACCTATGGCGATGAATACCAGGGCATATACGTTTATCATTGCGTTAAGCAGGGCACCAACCTGTGCTTTATAGTCCACTTCGTTTGAGAAATAAGGCAGTTGCAGGTAAGCCACCGTTTGCTGTTTATTGTTTTTTAGCGGCGCGTAAACTGATTTGTAGCGCAGCTCGCCTATCTGCTCATCATTCACATATTCTGATTTTTGTAACCTGCTCATGTAAATAAAAGCCTTGGCATTCATACGCTTAACATGCAAGCCATACTCATATATTTTAGGCTGGGTGCTTATAAGCGGCACCCCCTGCAGGTTAAAAAGGGTAAGATCGGCCGAATAGGTATTGGCCAGTTCATCAAAATCAGCCAGTTTTTCGTTGTTAATATTATCAATATACTTGTTAAACTGCCCTTCCTCAAAGGCGGCGGTTATACGGGCTATCTTACCACGTATCATTTCCTCCTGCTGTGAGTTATACTGGGTGCTGATGAACAAAAAGGTAATAAAGCCAACTATCACCAATGTAAAAACTACAGCCAGTATCATCGAGAACTGGATACGTGTTTTATATAGTATCTTATCAAAATTGATGCGGAAGCCCCACTTTATCCGGTTATCGCTTATGTATAATATACGGATACGCAGCCATAACCACCTTATAAGCACTACCAGCAAGCTGAACAGCAACAGCAGCACAAAAAAGAAAGTGAGCGATGTTACACCAAAAAACAGCATGTTCTCACTTTTGCTAACCACAATAACATTGCGTTTTGATGGCATGAACACCAGGTGATTATGGCGCGAAAACACACGGTACCACTCAGGATAAATACTGTTGGTGGTTATAAAACGATACGTATTAAGCGGTGCCTCAAAGTTTCTGTTAACAATATCATACACATAACTGCCGCTTTGTGAAACCAGCCTGCCATCGGTATAAAAAGCGTACGAGTAATTCTTAAAATCGTCCGAATCGTTATTACTGCCTTCAACAAGTAATTCGGGGAAGGCCCTTGAGGTTGTCTGGCTTTTTGATCTGAGTTCAATAACCATTGAGCCTTTATTAACACCTTTAACGGTTACCGGCAGTACCGCGAAATAATTTTGCGAACCGAACGACTCATTCTCACGGTAAAAATACCGCGATACCTTGAATGAACTGTACATCACCAGGTCATTAAAAACGCTGAGCGAATAGTTGTTGCTGGCAGATATAGCCTGGTTAGCCGTATTGAACTGGTGCACACTAAGCTCGTACCTGGAAAGCGAACCATCAAAATATAATTTTTGCAGCCTGGTTTTTATGGCGTTCTCCTGCCCGGCCTGGCCAAAGGCCTGCTGTATGGTAACATCATTAAGTATACGGGTTTCCATCCTGCGCAAAGCAAAATTCACGTTGGCATCATCGGGCACCAAAAGCTTTTTTATGAGCAGTTTTCGCTGCCCTATCTCTTTAACCGACTGAAAGGTATTTAATTCGACAGAGGAAATAACAGCCCCTACAAGCACCATGGCCAGTAATGATACGGCTGAGAGGCGCCCATCAGCGTAACGGTAATCATACGCCCTTATCAGCACCATTAAGCCCATGAACAAGAAGAAGGTGTTGAACTTGCTGTACCAGGTAAATACCATGGTAGCGGCAGCAACGGCTAATATAAAAATGAACGTTTTGTGCGCGCTTGATATAGGCAGCTTAATGCAGATAGCTACAAAGGCATCATTAATAAGATAAAATATCAGGAAGGCGAAACAAAGCATACCAAGCCCCACAACACTTAGCCCGCTAAGGTTAAGCACATTGGTAACATCAAAATTTATGTTGGAGTTAATGATAAGCCCGTTAAACAATGCCAGCAGCCACGCCGACATAATGATAATAAATGCCGTGCAGCACAGCAGCACCAGGTAACTGCCCGCCCTGCTCTTTATATTATTTAAGAGGTAATTGCGGTTGATATATATAAAGGCGGCAAACCAGTTGATGAATAACAGATTGATGCAAAAATCGCCAAGTGAGGGAAATATCTCGCTTGACGCGTAATGCGAGGCGTTGAACAGATCAAGCTTAAAGGTAAAATCGGGCCAGCAGTAGTGTAAATTAATAAACCTAATACCAACTATAAAAACGGCTAATAAAGCTATTGATAGCAGCGCATGGCCTTTGCGGGCCATTTGCAAACAAAAATCATTAACAAGCAGGCACAAAACCAAAAAGGCGAAAAACCATACCGTTAATTCTGAGTAAAAGTAACGGCTGTTAACCGCCCCATCCTTTAGCTTTACGCCAAAAAGATATTGTCCGGCAATGCTGTGCACGGGGTAAAACTGCTTGTCGGTAATATCGGCAAGCTCTATAATATTGTCATCATCACTCAACAGCTCTTTAGCGAAACCATTTTTAAGATACTTATTTTGAAAGGCGTAGTTTATTTTAACAGGAAAAAGAAATATGGCCGAAAAGTTGCCCTCATCCTTACGTATGGCCTCATAATATCCGTTTTGCTGCCTGATGAATGAGCGGCCGGGCTTAATACGTGCAGGATTACGCGGCAAAACCTTTACACCACTCCAGAATGAGAGGCGGCCGGTATCAAGCGTAATGAACCATACATGCTCCTTAACAGTATAATCAGCTATTAGCTTTAACGAGAGTTGATCATTACGGCGCAGGGTTTTGAGCTGATTGAATTTAAGTGAATCGTCAAGAACACCTTGTATAAATTCCTCTTTATCGTGTATGTTGCCCTCGAGTTTTTTAGCGGTTTGCTCAAGCGTACGCGCAGGTGTGTATGAATTTGGCAATACTATGGCCGTCAGAAATAAGCTTACTGTAAGTAAGGCCAGCAGCAAACGTATTTTAACCCTGTAACTCAATTCAGTATGTTTTTTTTAGCAGATAAAATTAAATAAAATAAAGCCACTTGTAAGGTGGCTTTATTGTGTGCTGTTAGTTGATGGATGCGCTTGCCGTTGCTACGCCGCGATCGACCTTTTTTACAAGGCCCTGCAGTACGTTGCCCGGCCCTACCTCGGTAAACGAGGTAGCTCCATCCTCAAGCATGTGCTGTACGGTCTGCGTCCAGCGTACGGCGCCGGTAAGCTGGGCTATCAAATTCTGCTTTATCTTTTCAGGATCGGTATACGGCTTGGCATCAATGTTTTGATATATCGGGCAAACAGGTGCCTGAATATTGGTAGCCACAATGGCTGCCTCCAACTCCACACGTGCCGACTCCATTAAAGGCGAGTGAAAGGCTCCGCCCACATTTAGTTTAAGCGCACGTTTAGCACCTGCTGCTGTCAATTTTTCGCAAGCGGCATCAACACCGGCTATAGTGCCTGATATTACCAGTTGGCCCGGGCAGTTATAATTTGCCGGCACAACCACATCGCTCACCTGCTGGCAAATATCCTCAACCGTAAAATCATCCAAACCTAAAATTGCGGCCATGGTTGATGGTTGCAGTTCGCAGGCTTTTTGCATGGCATTAGCACGGGCAGCAACCAATCTTAACCCATCCTCAAAACTCAAAGCACCGGCTGATACCAGCGCCGAAAATTCGCCTAATGAGTGCCCGGCAACCATATCGGGTTTAAAGCTATCGCCCAAAACCTTGGCTAAAACAACCGAGTGTAAAAATATGGCAGGCTGCGTAACGCGGGTTTGTTTCAACTCTTCATCAGTACCGTTAAACATAATATTGGTAATGCTAAAGCCTAAAATATCGTTTGCTTTTTCAAAAAGCGCGCGGGCCTCGTCTGATGTTTCGTACAGGTCCTTACCCATACCTACAAACTGGGCGCCTTGTCCTGGAAAAATGTATGCGTTCATGTTTTATTAGTTGATCAGTGATCGGTAATCAGTGATTAGTTATTAACTGTTTAATCGGGTTATGGTTTGGGTTGGTGATTAGTAATCAGAGGCTGGAGGTTAGTACCAATCACTGATCTCTAACTACCAATCTCTAATATCTCCTACTAACTTAACCTCGACGATATCAGGTTTAAAAATTCGGTGCGTGTTTTATCCTGCAAAAAGGCCCCGGTAAATGCCGATGTGGTGGTTACCGAGTTTTGCTTTTGTACGCCGCGCATGCTCATGCACATGTGGCGGCACTCAATTACCACGCCTACGCCTATCGGGTTAAGGGTTTGCTGTATGCAATCGCGTATCTCGTTGGTTAAACGCTCCTGCACTTGCAGGCGGCGGGCAAAAACATCAACTATGCGCGGTATTTTGCTCAGGCCAACTACATAGCCGTTAGGGATATAGGCAATATGCGCCTTGCCTAAAAATGGCAGCATGTGGTGTTCGCACATGGAGTATACCTCAATATCCTTAACTACAACCATCTGGCTGTAATCCTCCTTAAACATGGCCGATTTGAGTATTTCCTCGGCATTAAGGTCATAACCATGGGTAAGGTACAGCATGGCCTTGGCCATCCGTTCGGGCGTTTTAAGTAAACCTTCACGGTCGGGATGCTCACCTATCAGCTTGAGCACTTCATGGTAATGGCCTTTCAGGCTGTCTATCAGTTCGGGATTGTATCGGTCAATTTTTTCGTAACCGTCAATATCGTCATCGCGGTCGGGTATGTGGCGGGTGTTATCCATCAGTGTATATTATTCGCCAAAGTATTCGGCGGAATTATTTTCAGTTTCGTGCAGGCGTACCGAGTGCAGAAAAACGCCCTCGAAAGCCTCAATAGGTGCTTTAAGCTGGTTAAATATCTCGATGCAAAGCAACTCGGTTGATGCCATTTTGCCCTGCATAAAGTCAACATCCTTATTCAGGTTCTTATGATCGAGCTTTTCAACAATATACTCCTGAATAATGGCTTTCAGATCCTTCAGATCCATTAAATAACCGGTAGCGTAGCTTATTTCACCTTTAATGGTTACAAAAAGGTTGTAGTTGTGGCCATGCCAGTTAGGGTTAGCGCACTTGCCAAATACCTCGGCATTTTTTTCTTCGCTCCACTCATCCCTGTACATGCGATGGGCCGCGTTAAAATGTTCTCTGCGCGTTATATAAATCATCATAATAATTGTGGGTGCAAATATACAAAACAAAAACAGGTGAGTTGTTTTATATTAGCCATCATAATTATGCCATTATGCACGTACTTATTGTAGCAGCCACACAGCCCGAAGTAGGGGGATTGATTTCGGATTTCGGATTTTCAATTGCGGATTCAGATAATAATCAACTGCTAACCGCCAACCGCCCACTGCAAACTATAAATAACTGCAAACTGCTTATCACAGGCGCGGGTATGGTGGCTACGGCATTCGCGCTGGGCAGGCATCTGGCAACAAACACATACGACCTGGTGATCAACCTGGGCATTGCCGGTAGTTTTGACCACGGTATTGCACTGGGTACCGTATGCGAAGTTACCGAAGACACACTGGTTGAATTAGGTGCCGAGGATGACGAAACATTTATAACCATTGATGAACTGGGCTTTGGTGAGAGCCGGTTCAAGGCTACTTATAATCTTCCATCATCAGCCCATATAAAAAAGGTTATTGCGGCTACCGTTAACACGGTGCATGGCAACGAGGCATCGATACAAAAACTGAGCAGTCGCGTAAATGCCCAATTGGAAAGTATGGAGGGCGCTGCCTTTTTTTATGCCTGTGAACAGGCTGGGGTACCGTGTGTGCAGATCAGGTCAGTGTCAAATTACGTGGAGAAACGCAACCGCGCGGCATGGCAGATAGGGCTTGCCATTAAAAATCTGAATACATTTGCTGCCGAGTTGCTCCGCAACTTATTGAAAAGTTAAAACCCTGAAGGGCTATAAAGCTAAATCAAGCTGTTCAATGTTAACCATACAACGTTTAACCTTCAGCATTTAAAACAAACAGATCATGAAACTAACCCTCGGTTTTTCACCTTGCCCTAATGACACCTTTATATTTGATGCCCTTATTCACCATAAAATTGATACCGAAGGTTTGGAGTTCGAGGTATTTTATGATGATGTGGAAACCCTCAACCAAAAGGCTTTTCGCGGCGAGTTGGATGTTACCAAGCTAAGCTATCACGCTTTTGCCTACGTAGCCGATAAATATGTATTGCTTGATAGCGGCAGCGCTTTAGGCTTCGGCGTTGGACCGATGCTGATCTCGAAAAAGGACTATGCAGGGGGTAATGATGTAGACGAGATCATCTCAAATCTCAAATCTGACATCTCCAATCTAACCATAGGTATTCCAGGCAAATTCACTACCGCCAACTTTTTATTAGGCCTTGCTTTCCCGGAGGCTACAAATAAACAGGAGTTGGTATTTAATGAAATTGAGGATGCGTTGCTGAACGAAAAGATAGACATTGGCCTCATCATTCACGAAAACCGCTTTACTTACCAGGATAAGGGCCTGAAAAAGATCATCGACCTGGGCGATTATTGGGAGAAAAAGACCGGTTGCCCTATCCCGCTTGGCGGCATTGTGGCTAACCGTAACCTGCCCGCCGATGTGCAGCACAAGGTGAACCGGGTGTTGCGCAAATCAGTAGAATATGCTTTTGCCAACCCGAAATCGGGACTGGAATTCATCCGCCAACACGCGCAGGAAATGAGTGAGGAGGTAATGTACAAGCACATTGAACTCTATGTAAATAAATACTCGGTAGACTTAGGCGCCGAAGGCAAAAAAGCCATCAAACTAATGTTTGATACCGCTAACGAGAAAAAGATCATTCCGGTTATTGAGGGCGGCTTGTTCCTCAATCCATAATAAAACAAAGCTGGCGGGTAAATTAACCCGCCAGCTTTGTTTTACTTCTCCGCTAACAGATCATCCGTCAGCTTTTCAAATTCATTAATAAATTCGGTATAATGTTCGCCGGTGGCAGGGCCGCTAAAGCCGGTGTGTATTTTGCGTACGTTGCCCTTTTTATCAATAATAATGGTTGTAGGGAAACCTACCACCTTGCTCAGGCCGGGCAGGCTTTTGGCTGCCTCACCCTTATCGGGCGTATAACCGGTGATCAGTATCGGGTAAGGTATATTAAACCGTTCTTTTAAGCGGGTTAAAGCCTTTACTGATTTATCGAAATCCTTGGTACGCTCATACGCCAGGCCGATGATCTCCACACCTTTAGGCTGATACTTTTTGTAGTAGTTAACCAGGTAGGCGGTTTCGTCCATACAGTTAGGGCACCATGAACCTAATATCTGCAACATTACCACCTTGCCTTTAAAGCGGTCATCATTAATTGACACCTTTTTGCCATCCAGACCAGGAAAAGTAAAATCCAGTTTTTTATAGCCGGGCTTTAAAGCGGTGAGCGAGTAAGCGTCGGGCAGCTTGGCTTGCTCGTTTTTTACGGCCTGCCAAACATCCGTGCCGGATAGGCCCGCATAGAACTTGCCGCCTTCAATTTTATCAACCCCTGCTACTTTGGCCTTAAACAGGTAAGCATGCCCGCCATCAAAGCACGACAAATAGAGGCTATCGCCGGCTACGGTACCTTCTAAAAAGCGGTAATCGCCGGTGGTGGTTAAAAAGGTACCGGTTAGCTTGGTGCCATCATGTTTAAATTCGCCAACGGTGGTATCGGCCTTTTCGCCCTCGCCAAACGTGGCCGACCAGCGCCCGCCGATATTCGCTTTAACCGGTTTCTCGTCCTTGAAGAAGCGCCACTTGGTATCAGGTGTAGCGGTAAAATCCATCGCCACATTGTCGGTAGCCAGGTGTTTTATCCATTTGCCCTGCAAGCCTCCATCCTGGGTTTTAGCCAAAGCAAATTCCGAATCAAACAAAGGCATCTTAATAAATACCGAATCGCCGGCGGTAGTTACATCAGGCACGGCAAAACGCTCGGTGCCGTTGATAATGTTCAGCTTGTATTTGCCTGCGCTGTCGGTCAGCTCAAAATTAAATGGGATGCCCTCGCCTGCTGATGTTTTTAAAACCCCGCGCCAGGTACCGGTCTGTAATTCGGATGATTGTTGACTGCATGAGGCCAGCAGTGCGGCCGAGAATATAAATAGTCCTTTACGGATATACTGTACCATCTTATAAAAAGTCTACTAAATTAATATACTTTTCAAAGGTAAATAATTTTACCATAATGGCGAGTTTTGTACCGGGAACCAAAAATGTATAAACAAAAAAAGAGAGCATTTTTAAGTGCTCCCTTTCCCCTAATTAATTTAAACTATTGATTAAACCCAAAACAAAGAACATAACATCTCAGCCTGGGCGTCTGAGAATTCGATTAAAAAATGTTTTTCACAGGTAGACGTTTGTTTTTATTCTCTTTTCACAGATATAAACGCAAGGTCACACAGAAATTAACAAACACAGCGCCATTATATGAAGGGAGGCGTAACTAAGCTGTTACAATAGCTTCTTCACATCCAATTCAACATAAATAAGGGTTAAATATTTAATCGAATAATTAAGTGTCACAACACTATTTTAAACTTTTGGGTAATTTACGGACAAAGTGTATGCATTTAGAAACAATACTATGTACGTTATTAAATACAGATTGTACAAAATGTATGCTAATTGAAACACTTTTTAATATTCTATATTTGGTATGATGAATTGGAGCGCCGAATTGCAACAATGGTGGCAACAGCAAACCTGGTATGAGCTTACCGGCGTACTTACCGGCCTGGCCTGTGTTTACCTGGCAGCGCGCAACAGTATTTTAAACTGGCCCTTTGCCATTATCAGCGTAAGCATATACCTGTATATATTTTATAAGGCACACCTTTTTGCCGATATGGGTTTGCAGGTATATTTTTTGGCCATGAATATTTATGGCTGGTACTACTGGCTGCACAAACCCGATGGCACAGGCATTACCCCCGTTGTGCTCATCACTAAAAAGCAAGCACTGCTATCTGCCGTAAGCATTGTGGCGTGTACCATAATTTTGGGTAGCGGATTGCGGTATACATCGGCCTCATACCCTTACCTTGATAGTTTTTGCGCGGCTTGCAGCGTGGTAGCCCAGGTGCTTATGGCCCGGCGGGTTCTGCAAAACTGGCTGCTATGGGTGTTTGTTGATATTATTTACGTAGGTATTTACATGTTTAAAGATCTGCACCTAACATCAGCTATGTATGCCATTTACATAGCTATGGCGGCAATGGGTTACGTTGAATGGCGGCGCGAGTATAAAAAACAACAACAAATACACCCTAATGGATAACAACATTATTAAAATAGCGGTTGTAGGGCCTGAGTCAACCGGGAAATCAACCATGGCAGCCTACCTGGCCGAGCATTACCACACCATTTGGGTACCTGAGTTTGCCCGTGAATATTGCGAAAACCTTGATCGTGAATATACCTGGCAGGATGAGCTGAACATGTTTTACGGGCAGCTTGAGCTGGAGGAAAAACTCACCCCGCAAGCCAATAAACTGCTGATCTGCGATACCACCTTTATCACAATAAAAATCTGGAGCGACCACCTGTTCGGCCGTTCGCCGCAGGAGGTGTTGGACAAACTGGCCGGTCATCCATACGATCTTTACCTGCTGCTTGATATTGATATGCCCTGGCAGGACGACCCCCTGCGCGATTTCCCTCACCTGCGCGAACATTTTATGCAGGTATGGCACCGCGAATTACAAGCCCTTAATGCTGATTATAAAGTAATATCAGGCCTCGGGGCTGAGCGCTACGCTAACGCTGTAACCGCCATTGATACCTGGCTGCAAAACCGTGGCTAAAAAATAATTTAACATTCTGATAATATTTTGCGCGATTGATGCAACACTGAAATATATCTGCTGTCTAATAGACTGAAAGCTGAATATCACAATTGGAAGCCATATACATCGACAAACATTACAACCTGGTGGTTGAATGCAAGCAGGGGAGTAAGAAAGCCTGCTATGAGCTCTATCGCCTGTACTCTAAAGCAATGCTTAACATTGCCTACCGCATAGTAGGTGACGTTGGCGAAGCCGAGGATGTGCTGCAGGAAGCTTTTTTGCATGCCTTTAACAAGGTGCATGATTTTAGGCAGGAAACCACCTTTGGCCTATGGCTCAAACAGATCGTTGTATCGCGGTCCATCAACCTGCTCCGTAAGCGCAAACTGGAGTGGACTGAGCTGGAGGACGAAAAGATGATGAACATACCTGAAGAGGAAACGGAAGATGACGATGAAAAGAACTACAAAGTAACCCAGGTAAAAGAGGCAATGAAGGAGCTCCCGGAAGGTTACCGCGTAGTACTATCGCTCTACCTGCTTGAAGGGTATGATCATGAAGAGATAGGCCAGATCTTAAATATTACAGAAAACACATCGCGCACACAGTTTTTACGCGCTAAACGAAAACTGGGCGAAATTTTAAGCAGAAAAGGAATAACATCATGAGCAAGCGATTAGAAGATTTCATGAAAGCCAACAAGGACGAATTTAATGACCTTGAGCCACGTATGGAATTGTGGGACAGCATTGAACAAAAATTGAATTTAAGCGGACCACCTGCCGGGCTGCCAAAAAAGCCCGAGGCCAAAACGTTTTCGCTTGGCTTTGTACTAAGAGTTGCCGCAAGCGTAATTGTGGTGATGGGCGTATGCTTTGTGCTGTATCTGCGCAACGGCAAAAACCAGGGCGTAGAACTGGCCGATATTAACCCCGCCTACGCCAAACAGCAAATGCACTACGCATCGCTGGTGCAAACCAAGCGTACAGAGCTAAAAACACTGGCCAAAACGGACCCGCAGTTGTACAAGGAGTTTAGTAAAGAGATTGCTAAAATGGATTCGGCATACAGTCGCCTAAAAACCGATCTGGCTACCAGCCCTAACCAAGAACGTACACTCAAGGCCATGATACGTAACCTGCAGATACAAACAGAGGTGCTAAACCAGCAGCTAAGCGTAATTGAACAATTTAACAAGTTGAAAAAAGAACAAAACAATGAGATCAAAAATATATAAACTAATGTTTTCGCTGCTGGCATTCACCCTGCTTGCCGCCTGCGCTGCATCGGCACAAAAAAAGCCTGCCGCCCCAACCACCAAGCCTGCAAAACCGGTTACATCCATCACTATTAATGGCACTACTGTTATGGATGATGATATCAAGGTAAATTTAAAGAATCTTGACGTTCAGCTTAAGGATCTTAATGTAAAGTTGAATAACAAGGAGCTTAAAAAGCTTAATCAGGAACTGGCCGTAAGCATGAAAAACATGAATAAGGACCTGAACCTCAGCCTTGCCAACCTGAACAAACAGCTTACCGTAATTGGCGATATAGATATTGACATAGATAACGATATAGACAATGATATAGATGTTAATACTAACAAAATTAACATCAACGGTAAATCATACAACAACATACAGGACGATGACCTGGAAGAAAAGGTAAAAAACTACAGCAAAAGCTACCCGGCCGATCGTAACGATGCGCTGAGCATTGATAATCGTTACGGCAAAGTAACCGTTATTACCTGGAATAAAAACGAATTTAAGGTTGATGTGCAGATAAAGGTAGCCACCAACAAAGAAGGCAAAGTGCAAAAAATGCTTGACGATGTAACCATTGCCGATGGCCGCGACGGACAAACCGTTTGGTTTAAAACAAAACTTGGCGACAGCAACGATGGCGGTTCATGGTCTATTATTAACGGCAGTCGTCGCAGCATTCGCCGCATCGAAATAAATTATACCGTTTACATGCCTGCTAAAAATAGTTTGGCGGTAACCAACAGGTATGGCAGTACCGTTTTGCCCGATCTGGCAGGCAAGGTAACCATTAACCATTCCTATGGTAATTTCGCAGCAAAAAACCTTACTAATATTGGTAATGATATTAATGTAAAATATGGCAGCGCCACTATTGAAGGGCTAACCGGCAGCGAACTTAACGTAGCCTACGGCAATCTTAACCTTAGTGAGTGCGAAAAGCTGAACGCTAACGTAAGCTATGGCTCGGCAAAAATTGGCAGCATCAAAACATCAGGTAATATAAACGTTAAATATAGCGGCGGGTTAAACATAGCCACGCTTGATAAAAACCTGAAAAACCTGGTGGTTAACTCATCATACTCCGGGGTAAAACTGGGCGTTAGCGAACCATTGAATATTGATTTTGATGTAACCGTACATTATGGCAGCTTTAATTATGATAATGATGTGGTGAACGTAGTAAACAAAAACCCATCAGACGAGGAGCGTGGCTTTAACCCTACCAAAAATTTTAAAGGTAAATTAGGTAAGGGCAGCAATGGTACCATCGTTATCAAATCAAACTATGGCAGTGTAAAGTTCGAATAATTCATACCAACTAAATACTAATTATTAAAACCCTTGCCTCATGGCGGGGGTTTTGTATTTTAGCGACACTTACACATAGCAATGGAAATTTTCTCGAACCCGGAAACCTGGATCTCCCTCATTACCCTAACCGTGCTTGAAATTGTGCTGGGTATTGACAACATCATATTTATATCTATACTGGCTGATAAGCTGCCAAAGGATCAGCAGGCAAAAGGCAGGCGCGTAGGCCTGGGTATGGCGCTCATCACCCGTATACTGCTGCTGCTATCAATCAGTTGGGTAATGCGGCTTACCACGCCGTTATTTAATATTTCGGGATTATTAGGTATAACTGATGCTGAGTGGGTAGAAAAACTGGCCATCTCCGGGCGCGACCTCATATTGCTTATCGGCGGCTTGTTCCTGATATACAAAAGCACGCATGAGATACATGGCAAAATTGAAGGTGATGATGAAGATACCGGCAATGTAAAGGCTCACTCTTTTTGGGGCACCATCTTCCAGATCATGATACTGGATATTGTTTTTTCGTTAGACTCGGTGATCACCGCCGTTGGCATGGCCGACCATGTGGAAATTATGATAGCCGCCGTAGTTATCGCCGTAATCATTATGATGTGGGCATCAGGCAGCGTAGCCAATTTTGTTAACAAGCATCCAACGGTAAAAATGCTCGCCCTCTCCTTCCTGCTGCTTATCGGCGTATCCCTGCTTGCCGAAGCATTTGAACAGCACATCCCGAAAGGATATATCTATTTTGCCATGGCATTTTCGGTAATGGTTGAGATGCTGAACTTGAAGGTGAAGAGTAAGGGGGATAGCTGAAAAGTAGTTGAGTTTTTAAACTGGAAAAGTTAGCAAAACCCCTCCCTGGCCCTCCCAGGGGAGGGAATAAAGCTTAAAATGCAATTTCAATTCCCTCCCAGGGGAGGGTCAGGGAGGGGTTTAGACCAATTTGAATCATATGGCCAAAATCATCCCATACAATCCATTACTCAAACCGCTGGCTGCCAAACTTCGTAAGAACATGACTTTTGGCGAAGTATTAGTGTGGAATGAGTTAAAGAGTAACAAATTATTAGGCTTTGATTTTGACCGGCAACGTTGTATAGACAATTATATAGTCGACTTTTACTGCAAAGAATTGATGCTTGCTATTGAGGTTGATGGCCAATCGCACAATAATGAAGATAGTTTTATTAATGATATTAACAGACAGGCGCGGCTGAAAAGCTTTGGAATAACAGTATTAAGATTTACTGAAAGTGAGGTTAAATATGATATGCTGAATGTTTTGAGAACAATAGAAAGCACTATTATTAATTTAGCTAAGCAACAACCGGATATTGAATTACCTGCAGGTTTTGACAGATCGCTTTTGGAGGGCTAATGGTTAAACCCCTCCCTAACCCTCCCCCGGGAGGGTTAGGGAGGGGTTTAACAAGCTTTTCAACTTAAACCACCCTGCACAACAAGCCCTTTAAATACTCTCCCTCCGGGAATGAGGAGCGTACCGGATGATCTTCGGGCTGGCAAAACTGGTGGATAAACTGTACCTGTTTACCCGCATCAAGGGCGGCCCAGGCTAATACCTGTTTAAAGCTTTCGAGATCCATAGCGCCGGAGCATGAGAAAGTGGCCAGCAGGCCGCCATCATTAAGCAGCAGCATGGCAATACGATTCAGGTCCTTATAAGCACGTGAGGCCCTGGCAAGTGCTGAACGGGATGGGGCGTATTTAGGCGGATCGAGCACAATAACATCAAACTTTTCACCATCATCCTTAAAGCGGCGTAGCTGGCTGTTTACATCGGCCTTAATAGCCTGGTGTTTCCCGGCATCAAAACCGTTCAGGTTGATATTCTCGTTCAGGGTTTCAACCGCCAAGGCCGAGCTATCTACACTGGTAACTGAGGCAGCCTCGTTTTTTAAACTATTTAGTGTAAAGCCCCCCGTATACGAAAAGCAATCCAACACTTTTTTACCTTTAACGTACGATGCAAGTAGGCGGCGATTATCGCGCTGGTCACAATAAAAGCCCGATTTTTGCCCTTCGGCGATGTTGATGCCATAGGTGATGCCGTTCTCTTTCACCTCAACCAATTCGGGCGGCTGGGTGCCCCACAGCAATTTATTTTCGGTTGCCAGGCCTTCGTGCTGGCGCGATGAAGCATCGCTTTTATCAAAAATACTTTTGGGGTTGAGCAATTTTTGCAGTTCATCAATAATTACCGGCAGGTTATTTTCAATACCCGAGGTAAGTACTTGTACGGCCAGGTGGTCGGCATATTTGTCAACGATCAGTCCGGGCAGGTAATCGGCCTCGCTGAATATCAGGCGGCAGGTGTTTGTGCTGCCATCAGCAAGTACATGCCGGCGGGCGCCAACGGCATCGGCAACCCGTGTACGAAACCAGTCCTCATCAACCCGTACATCTTCATTCCACTCCAGCAGTCGTACTGCCACGCGCGATTTATCGTTATAAAAGCCATATGCCATAAACAAGCCCGGGGCAGATACCAGCCGCACAACCTCGCCATTTAGGGGTTTACCTTTTACGCGCTCAATTGCACCCGAAAATACCCAGGGGTGGCGTTGAAGCACAGCCTTTTCTTTGCCTTTCTTTAATATAACATCAACCATGGGCACAAAGGTAGCAATTACAATGTGTTATGGCAGCGTGCGGTCGGGCTTTATCAGCTTTTGCACTTCGGCAGCCACTACCCTGCCCGATATGATGGCCGGCGGCACACCCGGCCCCGGCACGGTTAGCTGCCCGGTATAAAGCAGGTTTTTGATGTGCTTTGCCCGCATGGCAGGCTTTAAAAACGCGGTTTGCTGCAAGGTATTGGCCAGGCCATAAGCATTGCCTTTATAGGAGTGATAATCGGCCTTAAAATCATTCATGGCGTAACTGCGTTTTACAATGATGGCATCGCGGATGCTTTCACCGGTTACGGCTTCGAAACGGTTAACCATTATATCAAAATACTTTTCGCGCATGGTATCGCTATCCTGCAGGCCCGGCGCTAACGGCATCAGGAAGAACAGGTTTTCGCAACCCTCCGGCGCTACGCCGCTATCCGTTTTTGAAGGGCACGATGCATAGAACAACGGTTTTGACGGCCATTGCGGTTCGGTATATATTTCGTACGCGTGCCGGTTAAAATCTTCATCAAAAAACAAATTATGGTGTTTAACATCTCCCAGCTTTTTATTCAGGCCGATGTAAAATAGCAGGCTCGATGGCGACATGGTGCGGCTATCCCAATATTTTTCGGTGTAGTTTCTGTAAGGCTCATCAATCAATTGCTGATCTACATGTGCATAATCAGCACCGGCAACAATAAAATCGGCCTGGTATTCGCCCTCATTAGTTTCAATAGTAGTTATGCGCCCATCGTTTACTTTTAAATGCTTAACCTCTGTATCAAGCTTAATAGTTACACCCAACTCTTCAGCTAAAGCCACCATTGCTTTTACAATTTCGTTCATGCCACCCATGGGATACCAGGTACCAAGAGCCAGGTCGGCATAGTTCATCATGCTGTACATAGCAGGCGTATTTTGCGGCGTAGCACCTAAAAACAGCACTGGAAACTCTAATAATTTGATCAGTTTTGAATTATGAAAGTACTTACGTAAGTGCTTACTCATATTGGTAAGCAATTGTATGCCGATACTTTTTTTGATCAGATCCAGATCAAAATATTCAGTTATAGAGTGCGAGGGCTTGAATACATACTCTCCCATACCTACGCGGTATTTGTATTCGGCCTGTTTTAAAAACCGGCGGAGCTTATCGCTGCTGCCGGGCTCAGTGCTATCAAACATAGCTTCCAGCTCCGGCATGCCGGCCGGTACGTCCAGTTCTTCCCCCTGGCCAAAATATACCCGGTAGCCGGGGTCGAGGCGTTTAAGGTTATAATAGTCCGACGGCTTTTTGCCGAACTGCGCAAAGAAATCTTCAAACACATCGGGCATCCAGTACCAGCTTGGCCCCATATCAAAACGGAAGCCCTGCGTTTCCCATACCTGTGCACGCCCTCCGGGCTGACTATTCTTTTCGTAAATGGTTACTTCATAGCCTTGTTTAGCCAAAACACACGCGGCGCTCAAGCCCGCGAAACCCGACCCTATAACGGCAATTTTATTTTTAAGCATGTATCACACTAATAACCCAAAGTAGGCAAATTGTTTGAACCATTAAAAAACAAACCGATTGTTAATTTGTACATTTGGTGTAATCCTAAAATTATGATGCAGCTATACGATAGCACCTGTTTTGATTGCAGCCGACTAATTACCAATAATTACAGTACCTCGTTTAGCCTGGGCATAAAAGCCTTTGCACAAAAATTCAGGGACCCTATTTATGCTATTTATGGTTTTGTGCGGTATGCTGATGAAATTGTGGATACCTTTCATGAACATGATAAAGCCAAACTTATAGCTACTTTTAGGGCTGATACCTTTAAGGCCATTGAGGAACGTATTAGCCTGAACCCGGTTTTACACGCTTTCCAGATAGTGGTTAACCATTATAACATTGATACCGATCTGATAGATGCCTTTTTAACATCAATGGAGATGGATCTGTATGCCAAAAGCTATGATGAGGAGGGTTATAAGGCCTACATTTATGGCTCGGCAGAAGTGATCGGACTGATGTGCCTGCGTGTGTTTTGCGAGGGCAATAACCAGCAATACCAGGCGCTGCTGCCTAATGCCTGCAGCCTTGGTTCGGCATTTCAAAAAGTAAACTTTTTACGCGATGTTAAAGCTGACCGCGAGGAGCGCGGCCGCATTTACTTCCCTAACGTTAACTTTGATAAATTTACCGATCGCGACAAGCAAGCCATTGAGCTTGACATACAAAAGGACTTTGATATGGCCTTTGAGGGCATTAAAATGCTGCCAGTGGGCAGCAAGCTGGGTGTGTACATAGCGTACACCTATTACAAGCAATTGTTTAAAAAAATCAGCCGGATGCCGGTTGACAGCATACTGCAAAAACGCGTACGCGTATCAGACACACGAAAATTAGCGTTATTTGCACAGGCAGTTATGCAGCAAAAACTTAACGTTATTTAATGAAGTCGTTTATAATTAGTTGTTTTATACTTTTCGCACTTGGCTTTACACCAGCAAAGGCTAATGATCACGATCCGGAAACCATACGTAAACATCTGATAACAGCGCTGAAAAGCAGTAAAACCACCGATTCGCTTTACAATTCGCTGGATGCTGTAAAACATAAAAACGCGTTGATAACCGGCTATATGGCCACCCTGCAAGCCCTTAAAGCGGTACACGCCTGGAACCCCTTTACCAAATTGAAATACCTTAACGCGGCCGAAAAGACTTATGCAGAAGCCGTAGCGGCTGATCCGCATAATATCGAGATCCGTTTTATGCGCTTTTCGGTTGAACATAACGTACCGGGCTTTCTGGGTTATCATAAAAACCTGGAAAACGACCGCGTTACCATCATCGAGCAGCTTAAAAAAAAGAATTATGCCGCTGATGATAAGGAGCTGATAAAAACTACCGTAAAATTCCTGATCGACTCAAAAAGATGTACAGCGGCCGAGAATGAGTATCTTAACAAGCAATTAGCCGCACTAAAGTGAAGTATACTTACCTGATCATTAACTTCCTTACCATATTTTTCCCGGTTGTGCTCTCGTTTGATAAGCGGGTACAGTTTGGCAAAAGCTGGCGGTATATATGGCCGGGCATGGCCATTACAGGTGTGGTTTTTTTGTTTTGGGATGTGCTTTTTACCGTAAAGGGCGTTTGGTGGTTTAGCCAGGAGCGCATTGTAGGCATCACCTTTTGGGGATTGCCGCTTGAGGAGATATTGTTTTTTTTAACGGTACCTTTTGCCTGCATATTTATATATGCCTGCCTTAATTATTATGTAAAATGGCAGCCAAGCATCAGGCTTACGCGCATCATCTCAAACCTTGTACTTATACTTTCGGCATTATTGCTGATACTGTTTTACAACAGGCTATATACCGTTGTAACCTTTGGTTTATTGTTTGTGTTACTGGTATACCTGCAATTTATGGTCAGGGCCGAATGGCTGGGCCGGTTTTATATGGCTTTTGCCATATCCCTTATTCCTTTTTATATTGTAAACGGGCTGCTTACCTCTATACCCGTAGTTTTATACAATGATGCCGAAAACATTGGCATACGTGCAGGCACCATCCCGTTTGAGGATCATTTTTACTCAATGGCATTGCTGCTGATGAATGTTGGCTTTTTTGAATATTTTAAGCGCCGCAATACAAATGGATGATCTGCCGCAATACACCCGATCGCAATTGGCGCTCCGCAACGGGCAGGATAAACCACAAATATGGGTAGCCTACCAGGGCATTATTTATGATGTAACCGAAAGCCGCCTTTGGCGAAACGGCAAGCATTATGAACACTGGGCCGGACAAGACCTGACCGAAGAACTGGCCGATGCCCCGCACACCCAATCTGTTTTTGAGAAGTTTGAAAAGGTGGGGAAGTTAACAACCCAAAGCCAAGCCCCCCAGCCCCCTAAAGGGGGAGTTTGAACTCGGAATTTTGAATATTAGTCCCCCTTTAGGGGGTTAGGGGGCCGGAGTTGGACAGGGGTCTACAGTTCAAACTTTGACAACTTTACAAACTGCTGCACACGTTCGGCTATTTCTTCTTTTGTAAGATTCTTAATTCTTTCGGGACCGAACTTTTCTACGCAGAATGATGCCAGAGCCGAGCCGTATATCAACGCGTTCTTCATGTTATTAAAGTTAATGCTGCCAACCTTAGCCAGGTAACCGATAAAGCCACCGGCAAAGGTATCGCCCGCGCCGGTTGGGTCGAACACCTCGGCAAGCGGCAATGCAGGCGTAGCGAAAACTGAATCCTTATCAAACAACAGCGCACCATGCTCGCCCTTTTTAATAACCAGGTATTTAGGCCCCATGGTTAATATTTTAGCCGCAGCCTTAACCAACGAGTACTCGCCTGATAGCTGGCGTGCCTCTTCATCGTTAATGGTCAGCACATCCACCATCTTCAGCGTATCAAGCAAGTCATCAAGGGCTATGTTCATCCAAAAGTTCATGGTATCCATCACGATCAGCTTTGGGCGCCTGGTTAAGCGCTTAATAACCGTTTGCTGCACCTGCGGGGTAAGGTTGCCCAGCATCAGGTATTCGCAATCCTGGTAGCTGTCCGGAATAATAGGGTCAAAGTCGGCCAGTACATTCAGATCGGTCACCAGCGTGTCGCGGCTGTTCATATCGTTATGGTATTTGCCTGCCCAAAAAAATGATTTTTCACCTTTTTTTATTTGCAAGCCTTCGGTATTGATGCCATGCGCGTTAAAATCGTCTATTTCGCTTTGGTGAAAATCATCGCCAACAACGGCAACAATCTTAACTTTATCATAAAAATATGAAGCCGATAAACCCGCGTAAGACGCTGAGCCACCGACAATTTTGTCAGTTTTACCAAAGGGTGTTTCAATAGCGTCAAACGCCACGGTGCCAATAACAACCAAACTCATGTGAAAATATTTTAAATTTTTTTTCCGCAAATATTGTGAAATTAAAGCAGAAAATATACTTTTGCACACCCAATCGGTAAAAAGCATTCCTGAGTAGCTCAGCCGGTTAGAGCATCTGACTGTTAATCAGAGGGTCGCTGGTTCGAGCCCAGCCTCAGGAGCACTAAGCCCAGTACTTGTACTGGGCTTTTTTATTTTAAAAAAAACGCTTAAATTTGGCTTAAACGCCGTTTTTGCCGCCCAGGCGAATACAAATAACCTCAAATTTCTGAGGGTTATATCATCCGAAAAATTTCCACTTAGACAGAAATTTTTGTCAAACTTCGCAAATAGGTGTAACAACTGTGTAACAGTCTTATTTGTGCCAATTCAATTCAAATGGCCACTGTAAGTGCAAAAATTCTAAAACATCACAAGAAAACGGATGGGACTTTCAATGTAAAAATCTGCATCAGTCACCAGCGGGAACGCTCTTTTATCGACACTGAATTTTATGTGACTGAAAAACAGCTTAAGAAAGATCGTTCCATAAAAGATCAATTCGTTCTTACTTGTGTAAATAAATCGCTGGATGCTTATAGACGAGCTATCTGTGATAATGATGAGCTGATCGGTCGCATGACTGCATCCGATATCAAAGATTTTTTATTAAAGAGAGATAAGAAAATAGATTTTCTTGACTTCTCCGATCAGCACATTAAACTACTTATTGAAAATGAACAGGGAAAAAGTGCCGCAAATTTTAAAACTGTTAGAAATCACATCATCGATTTTATCAAAAGGCCCAGTGGCCTGCCTATTGAACAAATCACCACTGACTTCCTGGAAAAATTTGAAGCTTTTTTGAGAGGTCCAAGAATTATGACGAGAATGGATCGGTTGGGCAGACCTTACAAGGCGAAAGGTAAGCCGCTTGGCGATGCTTCTGTCCATGTTTACCTTCGCGACTTCAGCGGACTTTTTTCTGCTGCCATCGACTTTCACAACAGGCCTTCGATTGGCCTCACTCCAATCAAAACGAATCCATTCTCTGATTATGCAATTGTCGATGCACCCGAAACGCAAAAACGGAATATAGATGCCGAAAAAATTCTTACCATTAAGAATTCACAACCAAGAGCCAACTCGAGATGTGAAATGGCTAAGGATCTTTTTATGTTATCCTTCTATTTATGCGGTATAAATGCCATTGACTTGTATAAAGCTAACTACCGCATTAAAAATGGCCGTATAGAATATAACAGGTCAAAAACGCAAGATAGACGGAAAGATGGCGCGTTTATTAGCATTAAAATACCAAAAGAAGCAGTTAGGCTTTTGTCGCGGTATGACGGTGTTCTCAATCAAAGATATGCGTCAATTGGTAATTTGAATAAGGCTATCAGTATCGGAATGCGCGAATTGCAAGTACTTACTGGAGTTCCGGAGATCACGTTTTATTGGGCACGGCACAGTTTCGGAACGTTAGCAAGAAACAATTGTCGCATGTCGAAGGATGATATTGCACTTGCATTGAACCATGTCGACAACGGCCATAAAACAACCGATATTTATTTGGCAAAAGATTGGTCAATAGTTGATGAAGTGCAGGAAGCAGTCTTAAACCTTTTAAAGCCAAAGAATGTAAAACGCAATTGTAATCCGCCCGAGCGTTTCAGTATTCTCACCGGAATCGTCCTGCCAAAAATTATTTAGCGCAATTGTCTAAATCTGCGATAATTAATTGATCGCAGATTTCCTATTCAAATCACATTATACTTTCCTTTAGGATCTGCTATACCAACACCACCTGACGTGCGGCTATTACAGCATCCCTAAGTCTTTCAAAAACGAGATACCATGCAGACCGTAAAACCGACAAAGCCATTGAAAAATTTGACCAATGTGATAATGTATGCTGCATGAATTATAATTAACAGCTATTTAGATGCCCATCCTTTTTCAATCCTATGTAAAAAAAGGAGAAATTAAGCTTAATCGAAAAAAATAGGAGCACACGTAGTACGGGTTAGCCGATCATGATCGATTTGTTCTTCAATTTTTTTAAGAATGCACTAGGAGTAATTAATTTCGCTAAGCAAATAAAGTTGATCAAATCTTATCGTTAAATAAATGAATTGAAAATTCATTTATTTAACGATAAGATTTAGGACACAAACGTTTACTGTGGTTCGAAGTCCTATGTCATGATGAATGATTCATAATTAAAGCAGCAACTTTTTGAATGAGGTTAAATCTCAAACTATTTAAGTTGCTGCCGGTAAAATGATATCAGGAAAGCGTGTACCTGCTTTTGAATTCATTTGCAAACTGTTCCAGCTTAACCTTTCCGGACACATTGCCGTTTGTACTGAAAAAATCGTTCATGATAAGGTTATTTCGCACGCCCTGACCCATTTCTATAATCAGGCCAACCAACTCCGCTGACATACCCGCGGACAGCATCCCTTGCTTCAACTGTTCGTCTGGTACTGCAGTCCAGGTAAGTTCCGGTTTGCCTATTGCTTTGCCGAACAATGCGGCAAGCTGGTCACCTGTTGCCACGTCGCTTACCACATATTTCACTTTAAAACCGTCTCCTTTAATCTGCAATTCTTCAGCTATTGCCGAAGCCAGATCGTTTGGGTGGGTCAAAGCCAACCTGATATCTCCGCTGTAATTATTACCGAAGACATTGCGGCTTTTGATTTGTGGGATATCCCTCAGAAAATTAACATAGAAAAAGCCAGAGCGAATAACGGTTACATCAACATCATTGAGCTGGCGGAAGATATTTTCAACCCGGTGAACGCCTTGAATCGGACCGTTGCCTGACTCTGCATCTGCACCCACGCTGCTTAACAATACTACCCGGTTAATGCCTGCTGCTTGGATGGCATCAGCACAGGCCTGACCGGCATCAGCGATGTTTTGTATGAAGTTGCTGGTACCGATGGATGGCGGCATCATGATGTATACGGCATCAGCACCGTTGAACGCGCGGGTAAGAAACGATGCGTCGCTGATGGAACCTACAGCAGCTTTAGCACCTAATCCTTCAATGTCGCTCGCTTTGTCATCTTTGGTGGTGATTACGGTAACTTCATGACCGGCTGCGATCAATTGTTTTACTAATGGTTGGGCTACATTTCCTAATGAGCCTGTTGTGGTAATTTTCATGGTTTTGTATGTTTAAAAAGTTAAATGATTAGTTAAGTTCCGGGTAATCGGTATATCCCAGTTCGCCGGGCGTGTATAAAGTACTATAGTCCGGCTCGTTTAAGGGTTCGTTTTTTTCTATCCTCCTCATAAAATCGGGGTTGGCCAAAAAACTTCTTCCAAAGGCCACCAGGTCGGCCGGTCCGTCATGCAACATCGCCTCAGCTGTTTCTGGAGTAAAGCCGTTACAATAAATAATGGTGTTTGTAAAAACTTTACGAATTGCGTTGTGTGTATTTTGCGTGATACCGGGGTTGTTAGAGATGTGCAGGTATGCAATACCCAGTCTGTTTAATTCCTGGGAGAGGTAAACATAAGTATCGTGCACTTCGCTTTCTTCGTATGCGAGCATACCGTTAGTTGTAAGGTATGGCGACAAGCGAACACCAACCTTATCAGCACCGATAATTTGCGAGGCCTTTTGGGCTATCTCCAAGATTAACCGGCTGCGGTTTTCTATAGAACCTCCATAGTTATCTGTCCGGGTATTTGCGTGCGGGTTTAATGATTGCTCCAGCAGGTACCCATGTGCACCGTGCAGCTCTACGCCGTCAAAACCGGCGGCAATGGCGTTTTCTGCAGCTCGAACATGATCGTTAATGATGCGTTGTATACCCTCAGCATCCAACGCTTTTGGCGCCGAATATTCGAACATACCCGTTTCGGTATAGATTTCACCGGCAGCCTGGCTATCAGACATACCGACCACCTGGTAACCTTCAGGCAAGTTGCTGCTGTGTGCTACGCGGCCGGTGTGCATCAATTGCACAAATATTTTAGCGCTACCCTCGTGCACGGCTTCGGTCACCAATTTCCAACCTTCAATCTGTGCATCGGAGAAAACACCAGGAATGCGTGGGTAGCCTAAACCTTCCGGACTGGGCGATGTACCTTCGGTAACAATAAGCCCGGCGCCAGACCGCTGCTTATAGTAAGCGGCCATTAATGCATTGGGGATATTATCGATGGCGCGACTACGGGTCATGGGGGCCATCACCACATGATTCTTTAATTGTAAAGTGCCTTTGTTATACGGCTGAAATAATTTTTTCATTTTGTAGTGTTTTTGTTTACACTACAAAGTTGCCGCTAACTACAGCCTGATAATAGCATCAAAAGGCAAAAAAACAGTCTTATCCGGCAGAGCTGTATTTTTTGGGCTTCAGGCCGTAATACCTTTCAAACAAGCGGCTGAAATGACTAAGATTGGTAAAGCCTAATTCGTAACCAACTTCTGCTACAGAGCGCTTGCCTTGTTTAAGCATAAAGGCTGCTTCCTCCATACGTGCCTGCTGAAAATAATTATAGATGGTATCGCCAAAAGCTTGTTTAAAAAGTTGTTTCAGTTTGGTTTCGCTCATTGCGGCGATCCCGGCTAACTCAGACAGTACAGGCGGTGTGCTGAGATCGTTCAGCACCTCATTGCGGATATACAGCAACCTGGCAGCATCGGCGCTGCTGATGTTTTGATGTGGTATGCTTTCGCGTTTCAATAGTTTTTCAAACAGCAGGTAGAGCAGTTCCTGCACTTTAACGTGCATAAAAAAATGACTCAAGCCACTATTCATATCCACTGCGCCTAAATTCTTTTGCAGCAGGCGTATCTCCGCTGTCATCTTTTCCAGAAATAAAAAAGAATTTCCGCTGCCGGTGATGGTTTTTATAGTGGTGTTCTGCTCATCTGATGCGAGCAAGCTTTTAAGGTATGATGGAGAAATAGCAACGACCATGTAATGGATCATATAACCTGCCGGAAAGCGGATAGTTGAATTCAGATCGTTAGAGGTAACCTGAATCGCCGATTCATCCCGCTCAGAGAACTGAATATGCGGATCAGCACCATAAGTGATACCTAATGGCTGTTCGTTGCTGTAAAAGAAAATAGTGATCAATTCATTCCCCTCACCGGAAGCACTGCGCTTGATGATCAGGTCTTCCTTTAGTACATAATGGTGCAGGGTGATTTTAAATTCCGGCCCAAAAGAAAGTTTGCGGATGGAACCGTCCCCTAATTGTTCTGGAATTAACATCTGGCCATTTTCTACTGCCGAGCCGATGTGTCGTGCGAAATAGGTCATGAAGTCAAAATCCGGTGTGGCGTTGAAGCTAAAGATCAATGCATGTAGTATTTGTGCTAATATAGATAATGGTTGCAGATTGCTGCAAATTGGGTTTATTTCCCAAAGAATTTCATTAAAATCGACATTAAACCAATTGAAGATAAGTTTTTGATTTTCTACAGGTGGACCATCTTATGGCCCCCGCTTACTTTTAATATGATTTAATTAATTACCGAAAAGATAAGTGCTCTATACTACGTAAAATTAAGGTCCGCATTCATAATCTCTAAACGTACTTTAACTACCGTAATGAAAACTTGTCATTTAATACTGCAAAAATTTCATTCGTTCTGAAAATTTTGCAGTATCAATGTTACACTTTCGGTATGGCACAAACCTTGAAATAAAGTGATTAGTTTAATTATTTATAAGTTTTAATCATTATTAAATTAAGGAGGAAAGACCTATGACACTGGTTAAATTCAATGCTGACAAACGTAACAACAGATCATTATTACCAGGCTTTAATGATGTATTCGATTCCATCTTCCATGACACTTTTTTTAACGACCGGCTCACCAGCAGGGTGCCTGCGGCAAACATTAGTGAAACTGAGGACCACTTCCATGTAGAACTGGCCGCACCGGGTTTGAAAAAAGAGGATTTCAAACTTAATCTCGACCGCAATGTCCTGAATATTTCAGTAGAACAACGTACTGATAACGATGACGAGCAAAAAAACTACAGCAAACGCGAATACAGTTATGCTTCCTGGGTGCGTTCCTTTTCGCTGCCAGAGAGCGCAGACCCTGAAAATATAGAAGCGGGCTATACTGACGGCGTATTGAAGATCGATATTGCTAAACGCGAGGAAGCTAAAATGGTACGCCGCCAGATCGAGATCAAGTAATTTTATAACTGTTATCAATGTTGACAGGGGGAATGTAAGCATACCCCCTTTTTCAATATTAAGAACCTTTCAAGACCGTGCAAATGGAAGATCGTTTTTTGTTATTGCTCAGTTTGAAAACCCAGGTTGGTTTCGATGTTTTTGGAGAGTTCGGGATCGGAAACGACGGTGAAGCTGAAAATCTGTTGTTCGACAGCCTTAAAGGTGACGAGAGGTTGCGCTCCCCGTGCATATTGCATATCGACCTTATGGAAAGGGAGAATTTACTACCCAAAAAAATCAGGACGAAATGCTGTAACTTGGACGAACTGGCAGCAAATTGCATTGCTATTACGCGGAAAGTTTTTCAGCAGAAAACACTGGAGGATTGTGAGGAGTATGGCAAGTTTCTGTTAAGATAAGACACCTTACTGCAATGACCGCGTGATTCAAAGATCAGCTACCGATTCGGATAAAACTTCCTGATACGCTCAATACCATCAATCCAATGCTGGCCTTTTTAGGCAGTGTGTTTTTCCAGGATGTCAATGGCCGCTTCGTTTCCTTGCTGCGCCGCCAGGTCGAACACCGTAAGTCCGCGGCTATCGGTAAGGGTTACCTCGGCACCATGCGCCAGTAACAAGGCCAAAAGATCGTTTCGGCCGAACATCGCCGCAAACATCAGCGCCGTGCCACCGTTACCATGCTGCAAATTAAGATCGGCGCAATGGTCGATCAGTAGTTCGGCGATATCTACATAGCCTTTGAAGGCCGCACCCATCAGCGCCGTATTACCGCCGAAGTCGGCCGCGTCCACGTCCGCTCCATGTTCGATGAGCCATTTGGCGGCACCAAACTGGTGATTATAGCAGGCGATGATCAGCGGCGTATAGCCCTTTTCATCCCGGCAGTTAATATTATTCGCCGTAACCAGTGCTTCCAATTGTTGAAGATCGCCGCTCCGGGCAGCATTGATAATAGGTATAATGTTATCCATAGGGTGAAGATAAAATGCCCCGGCAAGCCGGGGCGTTAGTAAATTATGCCGGGATTAAACGCGGCTTTTCTCTTTCCCAAAAACGGTGCTGCGCAATCATTTTTGTGAATAAGTCCGCAAACTTTTGGCTACCGTCGCCCACCAAAATTCCTTCAGAGAGCACGGTTTCCTCTTTATAGTCCGGGGGTAGCTTTTTGCTGAAATAGGTCGCTTCCAAAACCTGTATGGCATCCTCATGCGCTGCTATCGATTTGCAGTGTTTGAACGCCTCATTTAAAAAGTGTACCGCATTCGCTTCGGCTTCCAGCGAAGCTACGGAGTTGCTGCCACCGGCTACATAGACCGCATCGAACAATACTGAAGCGGCGGTCAAAAAGCTTTGATCAACTTGGATCTGTGTATCATCGGCGGCGGTCAGGAAACCACCACGGGGAGCAATAATTTCCACCACCGCGCCTTCAGCAGTCAATTTATCTTTTACAGTAGTAATTGTTGCGGCATTAGCGCCGTCAGCAGCAAGGATAGCCACTTTACGGCTTTTGATCGTGTCTTTAACGGTTCCAGCCATACTGAGGGCTTCAGATTTCGCTAATGAACCTTCTACTTGTACCGATTGATAGTCAGCCGGAGTACCGTCAGCCGGAATACTTTGATTGGTTGGCAAATCTGTTGGCAAATGCAGACCCAGACCATACGCTACCTGCGTAGCCAGGCCTTTGTCAATCTGTGCCAACATTCCCAGCATTCGTTCCCGGATCGTTATCGTTTTTACTTTACCCAATTCAAAGGTTAAAGCATCTATGATATGGTTTTTCTCCGGGTCGGACTGGCTGTTAAAGAACAACCGCGCCTGGCTGAAGTGGTCAAAGAAACTTTTATTTCTTAAACGCTCTTTGCGGGCTTCGATGCGTTCACGATAACTCACAAAACCACCTTCGGCCTCCTTAACCTGCTGCGGGTCGTTATTGCCTAAGGAGTTCGGGCTATAACTGGTTTTTCCTTTATTGATCGTTTGCCGCATAAAGCCGTCACGCTGGTTATTATAAACCGGTACGATCGGCCGGTTGATCGGGATCTCCTGAAAATTCGGACCGCCCAAACGGGTGAGTTGGGTATCCGTATAAGAGAACAAGCGACCTTGCAATAAAGGATCGTTGCTGAAATCGATGCCCGGTACGATGTGTCCGAGGTGAAAAGCGATCTGCTCCGTCTCCGCGAAGAAATTGTCCGGGTTGCGGTTTAACGTTAGTTTACCAACGCGCTGCACCGGCACCAGTTCTTCCGGCACCAGTTTGGTGGGATCGAGCAGGTCGAATTCATATTTAAATTCGTCTTCTTCCGGGATGATCTGCAAACCCAGTTCCCATTCCGGGAAAGCGCCGCTTTCAATAGCATCCCACAAGTCGCGGCGGTGAAAATCAGGGTCTTTACCCGAAATATTCTGTGCTTCGTCCCAGGCCACTGCGTGAACACCTAACAACGGCTTCCAGTGAAATTTCACAAAACTGGCTTTACCGTCAGCATTAATTAAACGGAAGGTGTGTACGCCGAAACCTTCCATCATGCGGTAACTGCGCGGCAATGCGCGGTCGCTCATCGCCCACATGATCATGTGCGCCGATTCCGGCATCAGGGATATAAAATCCCAAAAAGTATCATGTGCCGAGGCAGCCTGCGGGATCTCATTATCAGGTTCGGGTTTCACCGCGTGGATCAGGTCGGGGAATTTGATGGCATCCTGGATAAAGAAGACCGGCATGTTATTGCCTACCAAATCAAAATTACCTTCAGGCGTGTAAAAACGCACAGCGAAACCCCGGACATCGCGCGCCAGGTCAGTAGAACCACGTGAACCGGCGACGGTAGAAAAACGGACAAAGACAGGCGTCTCGCGTTTCGGGTCATTTAAAAATCCGGCCTTGGTATATTCCGCCAATGGCTCATAAACCTGGAACACGCCATGCGCGCCCGAACCACGGGCATGTACAACCCTTTCCGGGATACGTTCATGGTCAAAGTGGGTTATCTTTTCCCGCAGGATAAAATCTTCTAAAAGCGTCGGGCCGCGGTCACCCGCTTTCAGCGAGTTCTGGTCATCATTGATGGGCAGGCCGGTATTGGTATTCATGTGCTCACCCGCACCATCGGCCGTATGTGCTGCCAGTTGTGTGGTCTTATCATTTTCGGGTTGGCCGACCAATTGTTTATCGATCACGCCTTCGGTACCCATTTTAGGTGACGGTTTTTTATTGCTCATCTGCTGCTTGGTAATTTATGTCACTTTCGGCTATATCGGTCAGTTTCTGATCGGCCGCTTTTTCTTCGGTCAAGCTCTGGTAAAGCAATTCGGCCACTTCATCCAAACCAAGGGTTTTGGCCAGCTGGGTCAGGCCGCCATAGGTGGCGATCTCATAGTGCTCTACCTTTTGCGAAGCCAGTATAATGCCCACGTCCCGCGTGGCCGTACCTGGTTCGGTACTTTCGATGATTCCTTCGCCTTCTTTGGCCAGACCTTCCATGGCATCGCATTTCTGCGCCTGCACTTTTTCGCCCAGCAGTTCAAAGACCTGCTCCAGGCGGCTGACATGGGTTTTAGTCTCTTCTAAATGGCTTTCAATAGCGGCCACCAATGTATTAGAGGTCGCTGCTTTTTGCATTTTCGGCAAGGTTTTTACCAGGTGGTTCTCGGCCCAGTAAATGTCCTTGATCCCGTCGGTAAATAACTCCAGTAAAGCCGGTTCGGCTTTAGGTGATGTTTTGGTGCTGAATTTCGGTTCCCCGGTTTCTTTAGTCATAATCTTTTATTATCGGTGAGGGTATAGAATCAGAAAAATTGACGTGGGCTTGGAAGAAAGGAGCGGCTATATCGGGTTAACCACTATCAGGAGTATTTGTTTATCCGTTCTTAAATTATTTAATTATTAATATAGTTTTATTTCCACCAAATGTTCATAAAATGATTTCGATGTGAAAGGACACTACAGATAGTCTTGTGTTTTCACCTGCTCTGATGAGATCTCTTTTACTCCCCTTGGGTTAAGTAGCCGAACAATTTTTTGATACGGTGATCTCAGCACAAGCTAAAATCTATATAATTGCCAATCGTATCAAATCCTTTAACAATTAGTGAAATGTAGACACCTTAATTGAAATTTATGGAAGTTGACAGGACATTAGCATTTAATTAAATAGGCTAAAATGATAATTGAATTTACAGTAACACCGGGTTTAATGTCCTTTTGGATATTCGATCAGGCTACTGATATCAAACCTTTGCAGTTCCAAATCAAATGCAGCGCGTGGTAATCAATATTCATGGAAATTGGATTTGATATTTTTGCCTTAGCAATGCAGGTAATAAGACGCGGAACAGCGTCGAAGTGATCAAATAATACAAACCACTGCTATTTCTCTATTCAACAACAATGAAATTATGAACTGACAGGTTGCCGGGCAATATGTTCCAAAACTGCTTCGTAAACTGCTTCAGGATTTTCTTCGAACATATAATGGCCGGTACCTTTCAAATGGACGATAGTATAATCGTCAGCGATCATTGGAAGAGCATATTGATAGAAACCATAGGAGACGTTGCTGGCAATACCCAGAACAGGCATTTTAAACTTTGAATAGGTTTTAGCATCCGCTATGTCCTGATTGAAGGTTTGATACCAGGCATTAGAAGCCCGGATACGCTCGGGCTGGTCGTAAATAGCTGCATAAACACTTCTGTCAAAATCAGACATCTTGCTGTCATCTGACATCACATATTGAAATAGCCAGTCCAGTAAATAACGATACCGGCCCTGTAATAGTTGCTCCGGTAAACCCTTCACCTGATTGAAGCCCATCCACCAGGTGTATGGCTGCTCATTATCGATCTTGTTACCAAACTTACCCGGAGCCGGCATTAATCTCATTTGCATCATCCCTTCATTTGGATGCAATCCGTCTGCCAAAATCAGACTGGTAACAACCTGTGGAAAATTATAAGCTAAGCTGGAAGCTACCATACCGCCAATGTCATGTCCGATTACATGCGCTTGATCGATATCCAGTTGACTCATCAATTCGTAAATATCTGTTGCCATAGTTTTTTTATCGTAACCTGATGGAGGTGTTGCCGAATCGCCCATCCCGCGGATATCGACTACGATCACTTTGAAATGCTTCGCTAATTGTGAACCTACCGGGTGATAAGAGTACCAAGATTGCGGCCAGCCCGGAAGGCATATCAATACGGGGCCTGCGCCTCCTTGTACATAATGCAGTGCTGTTCCGTTAACACTTACCGATTGACTGGTAAACCCGGGCCATTTCCTGATCAGTTGCTGGTTTTGATATTTTAATTCCATGGTGTTAAATTTTATCTTTTTGAAATAAATCCTTTAATGTCTGTTCAGCAGAAGTCCAGTTCGATATGTCATACCTGTCATTATTAATCTCTTTGTGATGCGCAGTGAACATGCTATGCAAGTATTGCATTTGTTGCCATTGAGGGTACAGTTGTTTTTCGCCGTCAGCCTGCTCTTGCCTAATTTTTCTGATATAATCAGCAAAGTAATTTATAGGTCCTCGTTCTTTTAATTCGAACTTCGCCCCGAAGACCTTTCGGGTCAATTCAGCCAACTCGTGTGGGCTTACCCGGAAACTTGCGATGTTTAGAAAACGTGGTGAACTATCGTCCAAAGCAACGGCGGCAGTGTATTCAGCAGTGTTGGTTACCGTTGTAAAATCTATTTTCCAATCAAGTTTATCCTGGAAATAGGCGATGGATCTTTCTTTGGTATCAAGCAAAGGAATATTATTTTGCAAAACGTAGGTAAAGGCACCGTTAAAGATCGATGTGGCGTGAATTTCTGCACTATCTAAAATCTCCTGAAATTCTTTGCGTAAATCAAAATTCCTGTTATCGCCTTTTTGCAATTGGGTGAAATCGGTACAGAAGTCAGAGGGAATAAATCTTTTGACACCTGCTTTTAACGCGGCGTTTAATAACAGTGTTTGCGCTGTTACGATGACATCATACAAGCCGGCCAACGCTGAAACGACACAAGAAACGTTATCACATGCTGAAATCAACGCCGCTTCATCCCCATAATTTACAGTAATTACTTCCGCCCCGGCCTGGCTTAGGTTGTGGACTCGGTCATGATTACTGCCTTCTCTGATCAATAGCCTGACATGTGCACCTCGTTTGATAAGTGCCAAACAAATCTTGCCACCTAAATCCCCTGTGGCTCCTGCTAATAAAATGGTGTTTTTCATGGTTCGTAAATATTTGTTTTACAAACCTACAAACAAGCATGAAGCTTAAAACTACCATTTGGTAGTTAAGAAGATCAACGGATATTTTTTCGGATCCGGCTTAGGGCGTTTGGTGTAATTCCCAAATAGGAAGCCAGTTGCTTCACTGATACAAGTTGCATAAAACCGGGTTTATTTAAGAATTCAAGATAACGTTCTTCCACAGACATGGTTTGAAAACGGATGATCTCATCAATCATCCTCACGGCCATGGCTTCCCAGGTCTTGCGGCCAAATTCCTGCCATTCCGGTAGTTTTTTGTAGAGGTCTTCCATGTTACATTTACTGATGCAATACAACTCAGCTTCTTCAATTGCCTCAATGTTAAACCTCGTTGGCGCGTCACAACTCAAACTGGATATTTCAGCAAAAAATTCACCAGATTGCACTATCCAGGCCGTTAGTTCGATTTCCTTCGGATAATAAAATCTTAAGGCGCCACTTTTCAGATAATAATAAAAAGTGGAAACTTGTCCTTTTTTTAACAGTAACTGGCCTTTTTTTAAATAAACAGGCTTAAAGCAACCAAGAACCTCCTGTAGTCCATCACTTGATATTCTAACGACCGAAGAAATGTGATTTTTGAGTTCTAACATAAATTTGTATATGCCGATGCGATAAAACTAATAATTTAGATGTATATTAATTTCTTTATACAGATCAATCTATTAAAGATATTTAAATCAGTACATACCTGATCGTATAACATCGTAAACAATTAAGCTGGTTGGAGGTTGATTTGTTCAAAGCGCATTGTCATGCAGGAAAATCATTATCCAAAACTTGCCCTATCCCTGTTCATCTCTTTCTTTGTTATGTACGGAGTTATGTTTTTGAACGTAGATGAATTAGATCATATTTATTTAAGCCTCACCCGCCTTTATATGACCTTGTTAATGGTATCGCCCATGGCGATTATCATGCTGATCGTAATGAAAAAGATGTACAGCAATAAAATGCTGAATGGGGCGATCATTGCAAGTAGCACCATTGTATTCACTTTATCATTGATCTGCTTACGCACACAGGCTTTTATCGGAGACACGCAATATATGAAAGCGATGATACCGCATCATTCATCGGCGATCATGACCAGTACACATGCGGGAATTAAAAATGCGGAGGTTCGTGGATTGGCCGACAGCATCATTAAGTCACAACGGCAAGAAATCCAAAAGATGAAAAGCATGTTGGATAAGCTGGACGAATAATATGATCAGATCAAAAGAAGGTATGTAAAATGATTTGTTTAACTGAGCTTGCTTTGATCTCAGTACTCTAAATTTAAATGGCCGACTTAGATTTTTAACGTTTCATCAATTCAACATAGTTATCCTCCAGCCAACAGGTGTAATCGCTAAAGTTTGTGAGCATGACATCGGTAAGGGCTTGACCGTCACCGGTAACAACAACAGGCTCACCATTTATGATCGTGCGGCCGATCGATACGATGATCGTTTGGAGCAAATGGTACTGTCCTAGCGCCTCGATATCCTTTAAAAGTTTATAATCGATAAACATATTTAGCCGGGTGTTGTGATCAACGCGCTAAAATGATATTTCTTAGAAAGGAATCTTCCTTTAATGTATCGGATAAAGTCATTTATGAAATAGCGGTTTAACGTCACGATTTGAACCAGCTTTTGATCTTTCCAGTTAAAGGCTTTTCCTTTTTTTCCTCATCGCCATTTCCGATCAAATAGCCATAGGGCTTCAGTGGCTCGATGTGATCAAAAATGATCTTGAGCATGCCCAATAGCGGAATGGACAGCACCATACCACCAATGCCCCAGACGGCCTCGCCTAATACCAGCACCATAATGGTGAATAGCGGGCTGACGTCAACATCCTTGCCCACGACCAGTGGTTGGAGAATGTAACTTTGTATGAACTGGACCAGGCCATAAGTAACCAGTACACTGATCACCATGCTGCTGCCGCCACCCTGCGCTAAAGCCATCAGCACGGTCAGGCCTGTCCCGGTAAGATTACCGACGAATGGTATGATCTCCAGTGTGCCGCAAAGAATAGCAAAGAAAATCGCGTTATTTACGCCCACAATAGAAAAGCCGATGCCGTACATGATCCATAAACAAAAGATCATTTTGGCCAGGCCGGAAACATAATTCTGCGCCACTTCTGTGGTTTCTGAAATGATGAGTTTGGCATTGTCCTGATCTTCTGTTTTGACAAGCTTTAAAATGAATTTCTTAAAATGCGCCCGGGAGTTAATTAAGAGAAATATATAAATGAGCAGTAGAACTGTCGTCGTAAGCGAACTAAGTAAGCCAGCAGCGAAACCCGCCACATAGGTAGCAGCACTGCCAGCACCTGAAGAGCCCTGTTTCTTGAGCATTTGGTTTTGTTGCTGCCTGGAGACACCGAACCTGTCACTGACAAAAGCTTGTGCCTGACCCAGATATTTATTGAACTGTTGCTCGATCTGTTCCAGGTTAGCTTGCAGATTGGATACCCGCCAGCTGATCAAAAACAAGAAACCCGCGACGATTGCTATGAGTGCCAGCACACATATCACCGCGCCTACTGTCCGGTTGACACCCTTCTTTTCCATCCACCTGCTGAAGGGCAGGAAAAGCATGGCCAAAATACCCGCGAGCGCCACCGGGATCAAAAAGCTTGCTGAGAAGTATAAGCCCCCAAAAATAAGGAAAAGCAATAAGAGGGTTTGTACACTACGGGGTAAAAGTTCGTTCACTTTATTCATGATCTTTCTTTTATAGAAGTATTGCTCAGCTAAAATGCCTAACGGGCAATACGGTTTATTGATAGAAGTAATATTAAGAGGTCGGGTATATACGCCGTTCCGTTCAGTCTTTATTGATGGTCTTTTCATTGATGCGGCTGAGCATTGCTGTTAAGACCTGTACCTGGTGATCATTAGGATTTCCGTCCAATAACTGAACGGTCATCGATTTCAGTGTTTGCTGGATATACCTGTCATCACATCCATAATCCCATATCGGCAAAATACATTCTCTGAACAACTCATCAAAACCTCGTTCGGTCAGGTAAATATAGACCTTGCCATCTTTATCATCTATCTCTGTTTTAGGATAATGTTTAAGGCGATACTGAAATAGATCCGACAGGGCATGGATACTTAGTACGGCCGTCTGAGGGTCATTGATCCCCGGACTCAGCGCTTTCAGCGCTACTTCAGTCAACTGGTGAAATCCGTAATAGTAGTTTTGATTGATAGATTGACCGGTATAGAAATCGAGTGCTAACAGCAACTCTTCTTTATCCTCTTTTTTTAAGGGTACCTCAGAGTAGAAAATGGCGACAGGTTGGCCTTTCAAAAGGAACGTGCCTGGGGGATGCAGCAGTTTTATAGAGCCATTGCGCTGACTGGCAGCATCCAATAGTTGTTTTTGATCAAAGCCCTGATAATATGCGGAAGAGCTTGTTTCAATGATCTGTTCGCCCGATGAAGGTATATTTTTATCAGAAAACGCTGTAACCGTGCAGGCTTTTTTCAGCGCATTAAATGTTTGCTTGTGAACGCGCGAAATGATCGTTTCGAACTTTACGGACTGAGTGACGTAATGCAGGAAATAAATGAAAACGAATATGTCAGCGATAGTGACGACCAATAAAAGATAGATACTTAAAGCGGGCACATAAATACCCGATTCAATGTCCCGGATCGTACTTAACAGGAACAGCGCATAAACAATGGTTCCGATATAAAAACCCAATACCAATTGCTGAAAGCGATTACCGATCATGCTTTCCAGCATCCGGTTGCTCATTTGGGATGCAGCCTGGTTGAGCAGGATCATGACCATCGAAAAGCTGAACACCATTAACGAGATAATGCCGCCCGCTATGGTGGATACGATAGTGCGGGCAGTGCTGGCGTCCTTCAGCCTTACCCAACTGTAATTACTTTTAATGTGCTTTCCAGTTTCAGAAAAGTCCAGCTCGAGCATGAGCCAGGACAGTATGAGGAAACCGATCGCGATGAGTGCAGGATAAAACGCAATGCTGTTGATCGTTTTATTATAAACCGCCCTTAAAGTTTTAGCTATACGGCTGGTCATGGTCAGGGATTTGTGCCGGGTTTGACCGCATATATACTGTCTACCACGAAATGACTGACACCCCGCCATGGCAGCGTATGGAGGTATTCCTTGTAGTGCAGTTCCAACATGCTTCCGGCATGGTGATTCAAGCTATCTGCCAAACGCGAGTCTGTTACCGAAAACATAAATTCATTGGAAGTGATGGCACCGGGCTGTTGTGTTCTGAAACCGGACTGGATCAATCTTCCTTCATGCGTTTTAAATAAATAACCCTTCTCTACAAAGTAATTGAGTTGTCCTGCTTTGACCCCTTGCCCAAATACAAAGTAATAACGGTAATAAATAACGGACACTAAGCCGATAAAAAGAACGATCCCTCCAATGATCAGTATCTTCCTGATCAAGGGCTTGTGCCTGGACGGGCTGTTAACTTTGGTACTATATTCTTCGCTGTTTTTCATTCTGGTAGATTCATTATTTACAAATAGGGTTTAAAAATTTAGGCGCCGAGCGATAAATTGAATACGATACGTGAACCATCGGGTGTAACGCATTCAAAGCGAACAATACCGTTTCGTGCGGCTTTAAAGGCTGCTGCCATTTCATTCACGCTCGTGATCCGGCCACCATTGATACTTAGGATGATGGTGCCTGTCGGAATACCGATCCTGGCGAACAGCCCTTTTGGATCGATAGCGGTCACAGCCAGACCTGTATTTAACTGGTAATGCTGCTTGAACGCTTCGCTTAACGGCGCGAAACTGGCGCCCAATTGCGCTGATAAAGCGGGTGCAGGCAGGTTTTCCTCAGCAAGATCAGTTGACTCCTGGGCTTTCAGCGTAACGGTAGCATCAATTTGTTTATCACCCCGCTTCAGCACTAATTTAAGCTTGTCTCCCGGATTATGCCTGGCTATCCGTTCAGAAAGTTCCACCGATGAGCTGATCTTCGTGCCATCGATCTCCTGGATGATGTCGCCCGGCATTAGGCCGCCTGCCGCGGCCGCACTGCCTTTCTGCACATCGGTCACGTAAGCGCCCTGGACACTGCCAGGTTTGATGCCTTGCTGAATGAGGAACTGATCTTCGGTGGCCGGCGACGGAAAGCTCACACCTAACAAGCCCCTTTTTACTTTGCCGTATTTAATGAGGTCATTTACGATCTTCTCAGCCAAATTAACGGGAATGGCAAAGCCGTAACCTTCGTAACTACCTGTTTGAGAGGCGATAGCCGCGTTGATGCCAATAAGCTGGCCGCTGGTATTTACCAAAGCACCGCCGCTATTACCGGGGTTAATCGCTGCATCCGTTTGAATGTAAGCTTCTACCGCTGAACTAACGGCAGAGGCGGTGGCTGGTCGACCTTCTTCAGGTTGCCCAATGATGCCGATACTTCGTTCCTTTGCACTGACGATCCCCGCCGTTACCGTGGTGTTCAACGAAAATGGATATCCTGCGGCTAACACCCATTCACCAATCTCCACGTCATCAGAATTACCGATCACGATCGGCGTAAGGTCATGGGTATCGATCTGAATAACGGCCAGGTCTGTATTGGGGTCACGCCCCACCAGTTTCGCCGGGAAGATCCTTTTATCGGTCAGGATCACTTCGATCGCAGTGGCACCTTCCACAACATGGTTGTTGGTGATGATGTAACCATCTTTACTAAAGATCACCCCGGAGCCTGATGCCATTACCTGCGCGGGCGCACGTGAAGAACCATAATAAGGATCATATCCGTTTCGGGCGCCATCAGGCCGGTTTAGCTTTACCTTGATGTGTACGATTGATCGGGTAACCAGCGCGGCCGCTTTCCTGAATTCAGGCACATCGGTTGATGACCTGCCCCCGGACCGGACATTGGAAAAATAGACGGATCGGGCTGCAGTATCCTTGCCGTCAACAGCAATATTACCCCCGGGCATCATGACTTTAAAAGTACCGAAACTGACAACCACTGCGATCAGTGCGGTGAGCGCGATCAACCCAAACTTGTTCATGTCATTATAGCTTATTTTTTAAGGTTTTGTTTGCCCATCACATGGTCAAGTAAATTTTTGATCTTATTGATGGCATCATTTACGGCGGTTTCTACGGTATCTCCATTCGCCCTAACGGATAATGGCTCATGTCCTTCTATGCGTGCTTCCAACAGACATCGCTTGTCATCAGGTCCGGACTTCCCGGCATTCTCATCACTTAAATGTAATTCGATCCGTGTAAGGTGGCTTTCGAACCGGCTCAGGGCATTGGTCAATTTATCTTCCAGAAAAGCCTGAAGGCGTTCATTGCCGTCGATATTTTTGTCTGTATTGATCTGTATATTCATCTTTTCGTATTTAGTTCATTTTTTCTAATAGCTGGGCTGATCTTTCGAAAAAGAGTTTTACCTTATTTTTCTGATCAAGCGTCAGCACATCCGGGTTAATTTGTTGCGCAGCCGAACTGACGGCAGAGGCGTCCCCGGCGAGCGAGGGGTATTTCGCCTGCTGCAGATTGGCCATCGCCTCACTCAAAATATCTGCTGCTTTACGAATATTGTCTGCATGTGTAATAGCAAACGGATCGCGTGTGATCTTATTGGCATCGGTTTCCGCCTTGTTAAGATCGGCCTTCACCGCATAACCAACGGCTTGTGCCATTGCACTGACTGCACTGGAAAGTTTAAGTAATGCCTTATTGGAGTATTCGTGATCCAAACCCATCCGGTTGTGATCATCGTTGATGAATCTGATGAACGATACTACGGTAGTATCATTTTCGCGCTGATCGATCAGGTCAACCTCCGGCTTTTGCAGGTTCACGGACCGGTTTCCTTTCGGGCCGTTCACATATAGAAGATAGGCTATAAAAGCCATGATCACGATCGCAAGCAAGACCCAGGTGAAAGGAAATATTTTCTTTTTTTGTTCACTCATGCTATTAAGTTTTTCTTCGTGGTATATGGATAACTACCGCACCCAGATCCTTCCATCTGGCGCAAACAAGATCTTCATCCTGCTGATGGTGCGGTACGAATGCTAAGATGATCTTGCCATCTTTCAGCCCGCTGGTAAACAGGTCAGCTTGTGTTTTAGTTGGATCGCCTGCGATCATATTCCCAATGATTCCGCCGGTGATCCCCCCGGCGCCTGCACCTAAAAGACCTGCTGCGACCGGCCCCATCAGTACCAAACCTAATCCCGGGATAAAAAGGTTGCTGCCAAGCGCGCCTATAGCAAAGGCAATGCCTCCAAGTAAGCCCCCGGTGGTACCGCCTACTACAGCGCCGTTCACAGGGGTTATATTCTCTGATCCGTCGTTATCTAGCAAGCTATTCTTTGCATATAGTTTATCCCGCGTGGTGCTGGTCATAGCAACGTTAATGTCCACCTCAGAATATCCCATATTCCGAAGTTCGTCATAAGCGGTTTCCGCATTTTGCTGATCACTGAACAAGCCTGATAAGAAAAGTTCATCGGTGTTTTTGACTAATTTTCCCATACAACAAATTTTTTAATTTTTACCTTTTGTGGTCAGGATGACCATGCTACCAGGTTGTTGAATGCGGGCATCATTTTCGGCAGTGATGAAGACTCGCTCCGGTTTAAAAGGACTGACGGCATTCAATTCTCCTTCCAACACACTGGAGAAAAACCCGCTGCTGCTTTTTAACTGGCCGATATTTCTGGTACCGCTTTTCTCTGTGACCATCCAAACTACATAGAGGTCTCGTTTGGGTTGCAGTCTTTCAGGGTCTGCCAGACGCTTGATCTTCACAGCAATAGCAAAGTTGCCGTTGCCATCCTTGCTGATCTTGGCAAAGCCCTCTGCAGCCGGTACGACCGGAGAGGTAACAAATGTTAATTTTCTTGAACAGGAGGTTAGTGCAAAGGCCAGGAAAAAGCTTATAAATACAACATGGCGGACAATGATTTTCATAACAGGAATTTAATTAAAAGGTAAACAAATGAAGAATACCTACTTAAATAGAGACCCTTGTAAATAGTACAGTTATATAACGGAATTGTTCTACCGAGAGTTAAGATATTGTACTTCAAGTCAATTATTTAAGTAACATCAACTGAATGACTTTTGCACAAATGGAAGCATTTCTATCGTATGCTATATACGTGGCAAAGCACAGCTGTTCAAGGGATGAGTTTTTTGCGGCATCTACTTACTTATGCCTAAGCCAGGGTAAGTAGAACTTTGTATTTAACAACCAATTCGTTGATATTCGATCATTTGATGCGGTGAAAGGTCATGCTTTTACCGATCCACTTAAAGTGCCAGTAGCCCCTGACCTTAAGACGATCTTTTTTATCGATCGATGCCGAAGCATTCCATTCTTTTCCATGTTTGGAGTCGTAGACCTTCCCATTTTCCCAGGTGCCTTTGTTAGCATTATATTTCAGATCACGCAAAATACCCATACCCAAGATGTTACGGTCACGCAATTTCGGATCAGGGTTCCGCTTATCTTTCCAGTAACTCATTGGCTTACCTTCGGTATCGCTGAACCAGATGATTTTGGCTTTGAAGTCATTATTTTCCGTGTAGACCTGAATCCGCAAAGTTTTGGCCTGGTTCTCCCATTTACCACAAATGCGTTCGCGTGGCGCGATGTTCTGCGCTATCGCTTGAGGAATAGATAAAATTATTAAGCTAATTATTAAGAGCGAGATAGTGACATTTTTGACGATCCAATACATCTTTATTAGACTAACTAAAACCCTAAAAGTTTAATTATGATTGACCGTTCAAGATCCTTCGCATAACAATTTGATGCCCATTTAACATTAACAATTGATGAAAATCTTTAGTTTTTTTCAGACTCCTGATCAACACGATGGCTTTACAGTCTGAGATGAGAATTTAAGCCATTATCTATACGCAGAACCATAAACGCTCATTTTCCTAACCGATGATTATTGTAAAAGCTGAATGTAATTGCTTTTAATTACACTACAGCCTTCACGAGATACGCTTATTATAGAAAGGTATTCGCCATTCCTGTTCTTTACATTCCGGGCAGGTTTGTTGGATGCCGCCATGTGACAGTTGACCGCAAAAGTTGCAAACTACCTCAAGTGTATCTGCAGCTGACAGCCCTTCACCCGGAAAGATAGGCAAACCCGGTTTGATGTCATCGTCATCATAAAATAACACACTGAATTCACCCGATGTTTCTAATACTATCGACTTTACCTGCCCTAAGTGCTCCACGTTCTGTAAACGCAGTTCAGAGAATAATTCATCACGGGACAGGTTGGAATTTTTGAACGTTCGGTAGAGCAGTCGCCCGTCTTTCATTAAGTATTCGGGTTTGCCCTCCAGCAGCTTTTCCGCCCACCTGACTTTATCGGTCAGTTTAGTGATAAGTATGTACATCATAATCACTACAGTGAACACTGTAAATGCAGGCAACAGACCCACATCTTCGTAAAACATAGGGTCGCCTGCCGCGGAGCCTAACCCGATGATGAGCACCAGTTCAAAGACCGATAGCTGTTTAATGCCGCGTTTGCCCGATGCCCGCAGCGTTACAAGGATGACCACGAACATAATCATCGTACGCAACCCCACTTCCAGCAGGAAATGGAACGGGAGATCGTTCATGAGTATACGGTTAAGGTCTAAACTTTTCATGATCAGTGATGGCAGGTGCTTGTTAATTCAATAGGAAGCGCCACTGCACATATAAGTATCAGGATATGCAATTGTTTCATCGCGGCGGTAAATTTCGAAAGCCCAAAGGCTGCACTATGCTTTATCAACCCGGAATGGTGTTGCAAACATTAGCTCCCTTGTTTCAGCAGTTTTTCCAGAACACCGTGTTAGCTGTGGTTTTCAAAAAATTTACCTCATCAACGGTGGTCTTATAGGTATTCGATTTAATTGCCAGCGAAGCAAACTAATCGAAACTTTGCTGGTTCAATTTATTAATTAGTAATTAATAAATTTCTATGGCGACTTCAAGCAAAACTCCTGCGAAGCAAAACAAACAACCAGGCATAGAAGCCAAAATGGATCCGGCACCGGAATATATCAAGGCGACCTACAGACCTGCCGGAAAACTCTCAGGCAAGGTAGCGCTGATCACCGGTGGCGACAGCGGAATAGGCCGCTCGGTGACCGTTCATTATGCTGAGGAAGGTGCCGACGTAGCTATCGTTTATTTGGATGAAGATATTGATGCAAAGGTCACACGCGACCTTGTGCAAGCCACAGGCCAAAAATGCCTTTTGCTCAAGGGAGATGTGAAGGACGCTAAGTTTTGTAAACAGTGTGTGGAAAAGACGGTAAAAGAGTTTGGCCAACTGAACATCCTCGTGAATAACGCTGCTATGCAGTTCCCCGAGAAAGACGTGAAAGCCATTGACGAAAAACAACTGGATATCACCTTCCGCACCAATATCTACGCCTACTTTTACTTTGCCGAAGCAGCCTTAGAACATTTAAAGGCTGGCGATAGCATCATCAATACAACATCGGTCACTGCCTACCGCTCATCACCGGCACTCATAGACTATTCGTCCACTAAAGGCGCGATCACCACGTTTACGCGGTCACTGGCTACTAACGTTACTGAAAAAGGTATCCGTGTAAATGCCGTAGCGCCGGGGCCAGTGTGGACACCACTCATCGTATCGAGCTTTGATGAAGAGAAGATCAAAAAATTCGGCAGCGAGACGGCCATGAAACGTGCAGGACAACCATCTGAGCTTGGGCCGGCATATGTTTTCCTGGCATCAGATGACGCTTCGTTTATCACAGGTCAGGTTATCCACATCAACGGCGGCGAGATCATCAACGGTTAAGATAAACATCTATCAAAAAAACATTATGGCAAAGTATTCAGAAAAAGCACAGGACAAGGTCCATCAAGCTTTACACGAGGAAAAAGAAGGCACCCTGAAAAGCGGTAGCGGTAAAAAAGTGACCAGTAAAAAACAAGCCATTGCGATCGGCCTTTCGGAAGCCCGGAAGGAAGGAGCCAAAGTACCCAAAAAGAAAGAATAATATGAACGAAAAAGATAAAATGAGCCGTAGGCAAATGGTTGCTGGGTTGGGTACCACCATAGCGGCGGCCGCAGTAGCACCCGCATTCGGTGCAGTAAATAATACATCCATGCAAAACTTAACATTAGACGACCCCACCACCAAATATCCCAGACCACCCTTTAAGGAACAATCGCAACCCTGGCCGGGACTGGCAAATAAAATGGAACCGAGGCCTGATCATGGCGAGACCAGTTACAAGGGCTCCGGCAGATTGAAGGGTCGTAAGGCATTGATCACCGGAGGCGATTCAGGTATGGGGCGTGCAGCAGCCATAGCCTACGCCCGTGAAGGCGCAGATGTAGCGATCAATTATTATCCTACCGAAGAGGCGGATGCACAAGAGGTGATCGCATTGATGAAGAAAGAAGGCGTAAAAGCCATTGCCATTCCCGGTGACCTTCGTGAAGAAGCGTTCTGCAAAAAGATGGTCGAAGAGGCCGTAAAGCAGCTGGGAGGGCTGGATATTTTGGTGAACAACGCTGCAAGGCAACAGACCAAGGCTTCGATCATGGATATTACCAGCGAAGCATTTGACGCTACCATGAAGACCAATATTTACGCCCCGTTCTGGACCACTAAAGCAGCCTTGCCACATCTTAAAGCAGGCGCGGTCATTATCGGTACAACATCTGAACAGGCGTACGACCCATCGGCAGAATTATACGATTATGCACAGACCAAAGCGGCTACGACCAATTATGTAAAATCACTGGCTAAACAATTAGGGCCTAAAGGCATCCGCGTTAACGGCGTGGCTCCAGGGCCGATATGGACCCCACTGCAGGTAAGCGGCGGCGCTACGATGGAAAAGCTGAAGCAATTTGGCGGACAGACCTCACTTGGAAGGCCGGGACAACCTGTAGAACTCGCCTCCATCTATGTGCAATTGGCCGCAAGTGATGCCAGTTATGCCACCGGGCAGATCTATGGTGCCTCAGGTGGAGGCGGACAACCGTAAACAAAGCAAAAGTGTATTGTTCGATCATTAAAATTCAACCTCATGGCCAGACCCGTTCCTGATACCACCAAAACAACTACATCTACCACCGCCAGACAGATTGGTTTAACGGTCAACGAAAAGCATTTGACACTTACCATATCGCCCTATGTTACCCTGCTGGATGCCCTGCGTGAGCACCTGCACCTGACAGGCACGAAGAAAGGCTGCGATCATGGGCAATGCGGGGCCTGTACGGTACTGGTCAATGGTAAGAGAGTATTAAGTTGCCTTACGTTAGCAGTGATGAAAGATGGTGCAGCCGTAACCACCATTGAAGGCATAGCCGGGCAAGATGCCCTTCACCCTATCCAAAAAGCGTTCATCGAGCAAGATGCCTTTCAATGCGGTTATTGCACCCCGGGGCAAATCTGTTCGGCGGTAGGGCTAATCTCGGAAGGGAAAGCGCACACGAGACAAGAGGTGGTCGAACTCATGAGTGGCAACCTTTGCCGTTGCGGTGCCAATCAGCAAATCATTGACGCGGTAATGGAAGTAGTCGACGGAGGCAACCATGGATAACTTTGACTACAGGCTGGCCGCTACAACTGCGGAAGCACAACAGCTATTTTCAGCCGGCAAAGGGGCCAGGTACGTTGCCGGCGGCACTAACCTGATCGATCTGCTTAAATATAATCTCGCAGATGCCGACATGCTGGTCGATATCAACCAAACCCAACCTGCAGTTATCAAAGAACTGGCCGACGGTGGCGTTCGGATCAGTGCTTTAATGACCAATGCAGAAACGGCCTATCATCCGCTGATCGAGCAGCGGTACCCTCTACTATCTAAAGCTATCTTAGCGGGCGCATCAGCGCAGATCAGGAATATGGCTACTAATGGCGGCAACTTATTACAGCGCACACGCTGTTATTACTTTTATGATGCCGCATCCCCCTGTAACAAACGCAACCCAGGCTCAGGTTGTCCTGCAATCACCGGACAGAACCGCATGATGGCGATCCTGGGAACCAGCGAACATTGCATTGCAGTCTTCCCGTCCGATATGTGCGTAGCGCTGGCGGCGTTAGAGGCGGTTATCCTTATCAGCGGACCTGATGGTCAACGAACGGTAAAGTTTGAGGACTTTCACCGTTTGCCGGGCGACCATCCGGAGATAGACAATATCCTAAGGCCGGGAGAGCTAATTACGGCCATTGATCTTCCGCCAGCAGGATTTTCCAAAAATTATGCTTACCTTAAATTAAGGGACCGCAGTTCTTATGCATTTGCATTAGTGTCAGTTGCTACAGGATTTGAACTGGAAAATGGTATCATCAAAAATGCGCGTATCGCATTAGGGGGCGTGGCACATAAACCTTGGCGCGTAAAAGAAGCGGAGAAACAGCTCATTGGTAAGCTCGTCAACAAAGAGACACTGGGAACTGCCGCAGATAAGATATTACAAGGTGCGATGGGGTTTGAGCATAATACTTTCAAGATCGAATTGGCCAAACGAGCGATCATTCGCAATGGACTCACTGCACTTAAACCTGAATTGCAACTACCCGGTGCACAACCGGCCGACATTTCCATGTTATGACAGAAATGAATACCACGATAGGAAAGCCGATCAGCCGTTTAGAGGGCTTTGATAAAGTGACCGGCGCGGCAAAATACGCCGCCGATCATCATGTGCCAGATATGCTTTATGGTTATGTAGTGAACAGCATTATTACCAAAGGGCGTATCACAAAGATCCATACCGATGAGGTAATGGCTCTGCCAGGCATTTTGGAGATATTGACCCACGAGAACCGGATGTCAACAGCCTGGTTCGATATCCAATATGCCGATATGGATGCACCGAGCGGAACGGTATTTAAACCACTGCATGATGATCGCATCAAGTACAATGGCCAACCCATCGCTTTGGTGATCGCGGAGACATTCGAACAGGCCCGCTTGGGTGCGGCAAAACTTCGTGTCGAATACAAAGAGGAAAAGCAACATGCTACCGAACTAAAAAGTAACCTGGAAAGGGCACGTCCGCCTAAACCCGGCATGGCTTTCCTGCTAAAACCACCACCGCCCAAACCAACAGGTGACTTTGAAAAAGCTTACCAGGAAGCAGCCTTCCGCGCTGAAGGAGAATACCATCACAGCGCCGAATTTCATAATCCGATGGAATTGTTCGCCAGTACGGTGCTCTATGAAGGAAAGGGCAAGTTGACGATCTATAGCAAGACTCAGGGTACCATCAACGACCAGACCTTTATCGCCAATGTGTTCGGGTTGAAGTATCAGAATGTCAGGGTTATCGCGCCGTACGTAGGAGGAGCATTTGGCTCGGGCTTGCGCCCCCAACACCAGCTCTACCTTGCGGCTATGGCGGCTTTGCAATTGAAAAGGCATGTAAGAGTGGTATTGGACCGCAGCCAGATGTTCACCTTTGGCCACCGGCCGCAAACGCTGATGCAAATGCGCATCAGCGCAGATGAAGATGGTAAGGTTACTGGACTGAACCATGAAGGTTACGGCGAGACCTCGACCTACGAGGACTATAGCGAGATACTGGTAAAATGGGCGCCTATGTTATATCCTGCTGCCAACACGCTGTTGAAATATGACCTGGTGCCACTGGACGTAGCTACTCCCTTGGATATGCGTGCACCGGGAGGCAGTACCGCTTTTCATGCCATTGAATGCACCATGGATCAGCTGGCATATCAATTAAATATAGATCCCCTTGAATTACGGATCAAAAATTACAGCGAGGTCGACCCGTTAGAAAATAAGCCATTTACTTCTAAAGAATTAAAAGCCTGCTACCTTCAGGGTGCCGAAAAGTTTGGTTGGCTTGACCGTAAGCCAGAACCCCGAAGCATGCGCCGGGGTAATAAACTCGTGGGCTATGGTATGGCCACCGGTATGTGGGATGCTATGCAACTACCTGCAAGGGTGGAAGCCAGGGTCACGCCTGATGGCAAATTACACATCAAAAGCGCGATAACTGACATCGGCACCGGCACGTTCACCATAATGACCCAGATCGCTGCCGAACAATTTGGCATGGCAATGGAAGATGTGATCTTCGACTATGGGAACAGTGCTTTACCATTTGCCCCCATACAAGGTGGTTCCTTTAGTACCAGCACGGTGGGTATTGCTGTGGTCAATGCTTCCAAAGCCTTGAAAAAAAAGCTATTAAAGCTGGCTATAAAGGCAAGTGACCAATTTAAAAGTGCCGATGTCGGGACTGTCAGTTTTATTAAAGGCAATATCGTTTACGGCGATCACTCGTTATCTTTTGTTGAACTGGTAGCCGCCAATGGTGCTAAACCTATTCTCACCAGGAACATGGGTTATCCGCATGCGCTCAAACTTCGCAAATATGCTATGGCGGCACACAGTGCGGCCTTTGTTGAGGTGGAAGTGGATGAAGAGCTTGGCTTTATTAAAGTGACACGAGCACTTACCGCGGTAGCGGCCGGACGTATCATGAACCCCAAGACCGCACGCAGTCAGATCCTGGGTGGAATGGTCTGGGGGATCAGCAAAGCTTTGCATGAAGAGACCTTACTAGACCCTGCCATGGGAAAATACATGAACCAAAATCTGGCCGAATACCATTTGCCTGTACATGCTGACATTCATGAACTGGAAGTTTTGTTCGTAGAGGAAGAAGACAAGATCATTAACGAATTAGGTACCAAAGGAGTGGGTGAGATAGGTTTAGTGGCGATCACTCCGGCCATTGTGAACGCGATCTATCACGCGACCGGTAAACGTATTAACGACCTGCCGGTACATTTTGATAAACTGTTGTAACGGCCTGATCTGGTGGAAATCTACCACCTATAAGCAATGATGCCAGCTCTATTTTGAGGGTTGTTGCCTTGTCGTTCAAACTTAAGTCCATTACTTAAGCTTTCATGCAGGCGCGAATGAACGCATGTACAGGTATTTTTCGAAGGTTCTTTGTCCATATCTTCTGTTGCCAGAATATTCAAGACCGGCCTGTCCATGCTGATCTCCCCGACCAGGTGGCCATGGAACAGTGTGCGCCATTTGATGGAAAGGTCGGATTGCATGATCTTCAGAATATGATATTTTGGTGGATCTGTATCTTTTTTAGGAATAGTTCCTGTTCACATAGGAACCACGACAAAGGTGAATGTCGATGCCATGGGCATGAACATTATACCCGGGCAACTCATTCAATTTTCAGTTGATATAATTCTTTACTATGCACGGGAGGAATAACCGAAAAACAACAAAGCGACGATCAGGCCAGGCAAGAATTTGCTGAACATTGAGAGGGAAAGCAGCCACGTCAAAACTTTAGTTGCTGGTAATGACGTCAGTTTGTTCATTTGATCTAATATTGCCTCAATTTAGCCTCCATGCTCATTGTCGTGTGTGGTACGGCCCGCATACGCTCCTTAGGTATCAATTTTCCCGTTACCCTGCAAACGCCGTATGTCTTGTGCTCTATGCGAACCAGGGCGGCTTCCAATTGCTCTATAAATTTCTTTTGACGTCCTGCCATTTGGTGCATCGTTTCTTTTTCCAGGGTCGCAGCACCATCTTCTAAAGTTGAATAAGCGGCGCTTGTATCCTCAGTACCGTTCGAATACTGGTTTCCCATTGAAGCCACTAAATTATCCAGTTCAATCCTTGCTGCATCGATCTTGCCGATGATCAGTTCCCTGAATTCTTCCAGTTCCTTGTCAGAATAGCGGGTAGCCGGGCTATTTGATATATGTTCTGTGTTCATCCACCATTAACAATTCGTACAGATGCCTGTTTGAGCAGTTCAATTTTCTTTATCGCTCTCTGCCTTAGCCTTGTTTTCAGCTGCTAAAAGATCTGTTGCGATCGGATGCCGGGCCAACAATTTTGCGAACCAGGCCAAATTTCCGGTCATGTAGCGCAAGCTCTTATTGGTGTAGAGATAACGTTCGCCACCTGCCTCAACATAGTCTTTCTCGCCACCTGCTACACCCACCCAGTAGGCATTTGCATTTGGTGGAATGGTAAAACCGACTTCCTGCAATGACCAAAGCACCTGTGCAGCACAACTATGTGCCCCATCTTCATTACCCGTTATTAAACATCCGGCAACTTTGTTGTAAGGCATGAACTGTCCGTTTTTCGGATCTATCAGATCTTCATCCCTGAAAATAGCATCCAATCTTTCGATAACCTTCTGGGCAGTAGATGCCAGATGTCCCATCCATATCGGCGTGGCGATCACAAAGATATTACATGACTTTATCTTCTCAAGGATCAGCGGCCATTCATCGCCGTCGCCCTCATCAGATGTGTTTCCAGTAAGGACGGTAAAGTCGTTAAGACGGATGATCTCAGTTTCAAAACCATTTTCCTGCAATTGTACAGCAGCTTTTTTGGCCAATGCTTCGGTATTTGAAAAATTTGGTGCGCGTTTCAGCGTACAGTTAATGAATAATGCTTTCATAAGAATAAAAAAGGAGCTGTATTAACAGCTCCTGCAAAGATCTTTAGGTTATGATTTGGCGATGTCACGTAATGCTCTCACTTCATCATGGGCGGCGTTGATCCCAATTTGCTGGCGACCGACCAACTCACGTGCGTCACCGGTCAGGTCAATATCTGCCAGGGCATCACTATAGGCTCTTTTAATCGCGTCCTCGCCGCGCTCCGCCTCCGACAAAATGCTTTCCCTGGTACTACCCCCAAAAAGAGACTTAACATCGATCCATGCTCGGTGTAACGTTCCGGCTACGCTGTTGCCTGTCTCTACAGCTGCACCTTCTGCGCCTACCAAAGCTGAAAGTTCCTGGCTGTTCTCTCTGCTCTGCGCTGAATAACGCTGAAATAACGCTTTCAGGTCAATATTCTCATCATTTATATCTGCAATGGCTTTCTCAAAACCTGCGATACGATCATTATTGATCTCGATCAGTTCATTCAGTACTTTGCTCTCCGTCGTTTCCATAGGTGTTTTTTGATGTACAAAAAGAACCCGCGATCAACTAATTTGTTTGTAAACCTATTTCCTAGAACAATCTTATTATCCTTATCCGCGTGCTTCCGTTGGTTTAGCCATTTAGCTAATCAGCTGATCATGTTTGTGAAACAGATAATTAAGTTCGAGGTCGTCCTGCTTTCTTCAACCAAACGCTTCCAAAAATACCTGCACAAAGCGATGCGATCAATATCCCGTATTTAGCCTGCTCTACCATCTGCTGATCTGAAAAAGCCAGGGAAGAAACAAACAATGACATCGTAAAACCAATACCCGCTAATATAGCCACGCCGACCATGTGCTTCCAGGAAGCATCCTGTGGCAGGTCTGCCATTTTACTTTTCACCATCAGCCAGGTAAATGATAACACGCCGGTAAATTTCCCGATCAGCAGTCCGGCAATTACGCCGATACTGACGGGGTTAACAATATCCCTTAAAAAACCGCCTTTTATGTATATCCCGGAATTGGCCAGAGCGAACACTGGCATAATGACAAATGCCACCCAGGGATGCAGTGCAGATTCGATCTTTTGTAATGGTGTCTGCGCGGCCAGGCTCAATCCTTTAATGTCTTCGATCAGCTCATGCTGTCGCGGGGTAGTCAGTGTGCCGCAGTTTGGAATCTCCTGTTCAAACGCAGCCGCTAATTCACGCAACCGTTCGGCATAACGTTTTTCATCGACCTTTCGACGAGCTGGTATGGTAAACGCTACCAATACCCCGGCAATCGTCGCGTGCACGCCTGAAAGCAGGAAACCCACCCAAACGCCAAGCCCGATGAAGCTTTTTATCAGGCGAAAAGGCGGTATTTAATATTGATGCCATCGAAAAATCGGAGCTGCTATTGATCACGCGGTCAAATTACGAAGCTTTAACACTTGCTGTACCGGTTATGGATCGTTACTTCCGGATTTTATATCAAAACAGCCTGGTTACAAAAGAGCAGCGCTTAATGAGCTCCATTACCCACACAGCCGAAGAAAAGTATGTAAAGCTGGCTGAATCAAACCCGAAGATCATTGAACGTATCCCTCAAAACTTAATCGCATCGTATTTGGGTATCGCGCCTGAAACACTGAGCCGTATTAAGAAAAACCTGGCTGCAAAGAGATAGTTATACCTGCTAATAGGAATGACTATTCGCTGAATCTGCTTACTACTTCATCAAAATCAAATTGCTTAATTGACACCACAAATGGCCGCGTTATATTTTGTTCACCACCTTCGGCAGGGCCATAATATGTGGCAGTTTTTGAAACCCACTCATTACCATTACTGTAAAAATCAATATCTATTGACCTGGACCCATTGATGAAGGTGAGCGGCAATAAATCCCCTTTTACCGGCCTTATTCGTAGTATCATATTATCAAAACAACGCTCGTAAAGCTGGTTCCCGTCTTCGTTTCTTACTGATATACAATCATCATCTTCAACGTATAGTGTTTTATCTCCGTTGCCCAAAACAAGCGAATCATTAACCCGGTCGCCAATAGTGTCATCCGGCTTATCACTGTCAGGCTTGTTTGTTGTCTTTTTTATACTTTTCAGGTTGGCTTTGTTTACAACATATCTTACCAGGGATGTTCCATCCTGATCTATCTCACACTTGGCGATGCCCCTTTTGGGGTCAATCCAGGTAAACTTGTAAAAATAACGCTCCTCTTTTCCGGGATAATAAGTAACACCCTGGTTAGATGAATTGATATGGTCGGCCTTAAATCTGAGTTCATCCATAATGCCGGTGTGAATAATGGAATCCGGCGTTACCTTGATCGTTTCATTGTTGGATGCAGTATCAGTAAGTTGAAAATCATTCTCCTGATTATCGATCACTGTCCAGGTATCAGCAAAGTTTAATGCAGGTTGGTTTGAGGTACATGAGATAACCAGGCTTAATAATAAAATAACGGGCATGGCCAGTTTTGTATGATTGGTAAAGGTCATATGCGTATGTGTGTGATTGGTTAATGTTAATATGATTACTTTATGGTATCGCGCCTCAAAATTGGTTTATCACGATCAGGATGATAAAGCGTAGCCGTACGGATCATCATGTCACCATCTATGCCAGGCATCCTTAAAACATCTATACGTGCTATCAAATTTTTACCATGATCCGGCAATACCCTATTCTCGTTATCTCGGGCAGCTTCATAAACCTGATCGCGATGGCTGTCCATAAGCTTTTTCTGATAAAACTGAATATCCAGGTGTTTTACGATATTCAACTCTTGCGCAGGGTAATGGTTTTTTAAAAACAAATCAAGTTCAGTAAAAAGCGCATCAGGCCTGGCGTGGCTAAAGCCGGATATTTCATAATACTGCACAACATCCCCCTTAACAAAAATCCGGCTATCCAAACCCTGTCCTGTTAAGAACGCATGGTTATATTCTTCGCTTACAGGTTCAATAGATATGCTATTATTTTCCCGGCAACTGAAAAAGACCACCAGCAAGAGGCATATTATTAAATACCGCACTTTACATCTTTCCATAAATAACTATGTAAGGCATTTCAAATATATGTTACAGTTAAATAACCCAAATGTTCAAAAATGCGGATTACCCTTTTTATATTCGGTAAATGAAGTATGTTTTAAAGTACCTGATTATTGCTGTAGTTTTTTTCATTTATGTGCCATGCCATGCGCAGGATGCACGCTCATTAACTCAACAAGGAATTGAGCTTGCTGATAAGCAACAGTATGCTGATGCTATTGAAAAATACAACGCGGCCTTAAAACTTGAACCCAATAACACCTCTGCCAATTATCGTATGGCTTTTAGTTTGAACGCCAGCGGCAAACGGGCCGAAGCCATCCCCTACCTGCAAAAGGTTATCACCTCCGGCGCTTCACCCATGATGATTGCATCAGCCTACAGCCTGCTGGGCAATATATATGATAAAAGCGCACAGCCCACACAGGCTATAGACAGTTATTTGAAAGCCATTAAAACTGATTCGGCGGATTATACGCTGCATTATAATCTTGCCCTGGCCTATTTTAGGGCGAGGCAATATAACGATGCGGAAAAAAGCGCGCTTACAGTACTCGCCACCAACCCAAAACATACCGGCAGCATGCGCTTATATGCCCTGGTAACATTCCATCAAAACAAACGGGGGCCTGCATTACTGGCGCTTTGCCATTTTCTTTCTCTTGAGCCGAAAGGTGCAAGCAGTACCGAGGCATACGGAAACCTGCAAAGTATATTAAAAGGGGGCGCGCTTAAAATTGCTGCCGGAGAAAAATCGCCTGTTATTGATGCCTCAACACGGCAACTCAATCAGGCCATTACCACAGCGGTAAATACGGTGGATAAAAGTAAGTATACCGCACCGGTAACCCTTTTAGAAAAACAATTAAGCGCTGTATTTATACAGCTTGGAAACATGGCGAGCAAACAAACGGCTAACCCTGCCTTTTTTAAGAACATTGCCGCCGAGTATTATCAATTAGCGCAAACCGACCGCATGCCCGCCTTCGCCAACTTTATAAGCCAAAGTGTTGATAAAAATGCTGCCGCATGGGTAAAAGCACATAGCAGTGTTGGTAATGAGTTGGGGGAGTAATGCCCTGTTAATAAGCCGGTATGGTGCGGTGATATTAGGAAAATGAATATTCTGTTACAGCTTGCTCTTTCTGCTGGCTACTATACGTTGCCGGTGCTTTGTGCCCCAGTCTTTAAGTTCAAGCAGCACCTTATCTAACGATTGGCTGTAGGGCGTTAACTGGTAGGTAACCGTAACCGGTGTGGTTGAATATATATTGCGCACTATAAATTCGTTAAGCTCCAGCTCCTTTAATTCTTTGGATAGTACTTTAGGGGTAATATCGCCTATTGAGCGTTGAATATCCTTGAAACGCATTGGCCCGCCGCTAAGGGTAAAAATAAGTGGCAGTTTCCATTTACCGTTCAGCACGTACAGGGCATCACGTATGCCCGCAACACCTTCGCTGCAGTTAAGCCTGGCGCAGTTTCGCTCTAATTCCGAACTTATTTTTACCTGTGTTTCCATACAATGTAAAGGTAATTACTATCCTAAAGGATACCGGTATCCTTTAGGATAGTAGTATCTTAAAGATAGCCGGGCTAATTAAGTTTGCCTCAATAACAAACAAAATTAGTTACAAACATGAAAAAGATCCTTCATATCATTTCGAGCCCGAAGGGCGAAAACTCATTCAGCATTAAGTTGGGCAACGCTATTATTGATAAGCTGAAACAAGCCAACCCGGGCAGTACGGTACAGGTTAAAGACCTAACTGAGTCGCCATTTCCGCACCTGGAGGAGGCAACACTTTCCGCATTTTATACTCCTGCGGAAAACCATACATCTGAAAACATAGAAGCCCTTAAAAACTCAAATCAGGCTATTGCCGAGATCAACAACGCTGATATTATTGTAATAGGTACTCCATTGTGGAATTTCGGTATCCCGTCGGTACTTAAAGCCTGGGTAGATCATATTGCCCGCGCGGGCGTTACCTTCAAATACAGCGAAGCAGGTGCTGAAGGTTTGATTAAAAACAAAGTGGTATATGTAGCGATGTCATCAGGTGGAATATATTCAAGCGGGCCTTACCAATCGTATGATTTTGTTTCAACTTATCTAAAAAATATATTGGGCTTTTTAGGAATGACTGACCTTACGGTGTTCCGTGTTGAGGGCACAGCCTACCCAGACCAAGCCGAACTGGCACTGCAAAGGGGAATAGAAAGTATTAGTATATAAACAACCTACATAATAACCATAAAAAAAACCCGCCATACAGCGGGTTTTTTATTATATATATGTTGAGTTTAAAATTTACTATTACTCGGCATCAGCATAAACAGGTTTGGTAACGCCGTTATCATAGGCTTTCAAATTCTTTTTAAGCAACTTGCGGGCTACGTGGATACGGGTTTTAACAGTACCGATAGGTATTTCCAAATGATCGGCAATTTCGTGGTATTTGTGGCCTTCAAAGTACATGGTGAATGGCACATAATACTCTTCAGGTAGTTTTTCAAGGGCGCGTTTAATATCATCCATTACAAACTTTGATTCGCCATCATTTTTAGTTGAGCTGAAAACCAGGTTTGGTGATGATATTTCATCGCTCTTGGTAACAAATGTGCTCATCTTAACAAAACGGCGATAGTTGTTGATGAAGGTATTTTTCATGATTGTGTATAACCACCCTTTTAAGTTGGTACCTTCTTTAAACTTATTGTAATAAGTTATCGCTTTTAACATGGTGTCCTGCACCAGGTCGTTGGCATCGTCAGCATCGTGCGTAAAATGTAAAGCGTATGAACGCAGTGAACTTGCTTGACGTAGTACCAGGGTGTTAAACTCAATCTTTGTCATAATAGTAGTTGTTTATGTGATTGAATAAAAACAATTATGATACCACTTTGCTAAACTTATAATAAAAGCCGTTTTAAAGCATCTAAAACGTAACTAAAACGTTTAAACACACATAGCTCTTTAATAAAATATTAATAATTGCTTGTTTTGAGTACAATTAACTGTACACATATATGGAATGCAGTGTAGCTTATAGCAGAATAAGCGCGTTATAATACACATCAACCCTATTAAGGAAGCTGCATTTAAGTAACAACAATAGAATTATTGAGTTATTAGCCCGGGTTGCCTATAATATTCACCTCGCGCTCCAGCTTAACGCCGAATTTAGCATACACACTGTCTATGATTTGCGACGAAAAATCATACACTTCCTGCCCGGTAGCCCCTCCATGATTAACCAATACCAGCGCCTGGTTTTTCCAGGTGCCGGTATTTCCAACCACTTTACCCCGCCAGCCGCACTGCTCAATCAACCACCCTGCTGCTAATTTTATAAACCCTTCACCCGCCGGATAGTTCACTACGCCCGGATGATTAGTTATTAACAAACTGAACTTATCCACATCAATAACCGGGTTTTTGAAAAAGCTGCCCGCGTTACCTATGGTTGATGGATCGGGCAGTTTGGAAACACGTATGTGCGATACTACTGCTGATACATCCTTTATAGTAGGATTGGTTATACCGCGGGCGGTAAGCTCCTGCTCAATAGCGCCGTATTTTAAGTTAAGGTTCGGGGTTAATGATAATTTATATTTTACCGATGTGATGATGCACTGCCCCTTCAGCTCGCTTTTAAATATGCTTTCGCGATAGCCGAATTTGCAATCAGCATGGGTAAAGGTTTTGATTTGGCCGGTAGCAATCTCAAAAGCGCGGCAGCTTTCAAAAACATCCTTTATCTCCACGCCATAAGCGCCTATATTTTGTATGGGCGATGCCCCTACCGAGCCCGGTATCAGGCTCAGGTTTTCCATACCTGCAAAACCACGGTCTACACAAAAGTTAACCAAATCATTCCATACCTCACCGCCGCCGGCTTCAACAATGACTTCATCCTGATTGATGCGATGTTCAATGCCGCGGATGTTGATGCGGATAACCAATCCATCAAAATCATTCACCATGAGCATATTACTACCGCCACCTAATACCAGGCGGGGTATGTTATTCCATTTTTCGTCGGCAAATAATTCCGCTAAATCATCTTCATGGCTTATTTCAACAAAGTATCTGGCGTGAGCCTCAATGCCAAAAGTATTAAGATGTTTAAGCGAAGTATTTTCCTGTATTTGCAGCATGGGTACGAATGTCGGGATTTTTTCTTTGTATCGATTATTTTTGCCGGATACAAACATCCATATAAACGTATAACGTTGTAAGCTCAGTTTATTTACTGTAAATTTGATTATGGCAACGTTGAAGATAAATGTAGTGAACCCCAAAGCAATAAAATTGCTGCAAGACCTGGCGGAACTTAACCTGATCACCATTCAAGAAAATGCTGATAACGGATTTCAGCGCATCCTTACTAAGTTACGCTCTAATGATAAAAATGCCCCAAACTTAGATGAGATAACCAAACAGGTTGAGGTAGTGCGTAAAAGGCGGTATGAAAAGTAAGCCTGTACGCATAATTCTTGACACTAATTTATGGGTTAGCTTTTTGATAACCAAGAACTACTCAAAACTTGATGATCTTTTATTCAAGCATAAGGTTATATTAATTTTTAGTGAAGAACTATTATCAGAGTTTACAGAGGTAATCAATCGACCTAAACTAAGAAGATATTTTTCGAATACTGGTATTGACGATTTGTTAGAGGTGATAAATGAATATGCCGAGATTATAACAGTTATTACCGAGGTAGACCTATGTCGTGACGAAAAAGATAATTTTCTTTTAGCCCTTGCTGTAGATGCACAAGCCGATTATTTGGTAACCGGCGATAATGATCTATTGACCATCAAGCAAATTAAAAACACAACTATATTAACTATCGCTGATTTATTCAAATCTCTTTAACCCCCTCACTTCCTCAACGCATCCTTAAAAGCCTTTAACACCCTTTCTCTGGCTTCTTTGTGGTCAACAATAGGTTTGGGGTATTTGGTAAAGTCGGCGTATTCGGGAACCCATTTCTTAACGTACTCCAATTTAGGATCAAACTTTTTTTGCTGCGATTCGGGATTGAATATCCTGAAGTATGGCGCGGCATCAGTACCTGAACCTGCCGCCCATTGCCAGCCGCCCACATTGCTGGCCATTTCATAATCCAGCAGTTTTTCGGCAAAGTAGTGTTCGCCCCGGCGCCAGTCTATCAGCAAATCCTTACTTAAAAAGCTGGCCGTAACCATGCGGATGCGGTTGTGCATATAGCCGGTTTCATTCAGCTCGCGCATACCGGCATCAACCAGCGGATAACCCGTACGCCCCTCGCACCAGGCTTTAAAATATTCTTCGTTATTTACCCATTTAATACGGTCGTACTCGGGCCTGAAGGCATGATCCATAGTATGCGGAAAGTGATGCAGCACCATCATGTAAAACTCACGCCATATCAGCTCATTCAGCCATGTTTTTTCGTGGCACTTGTAAGCATCAGCCGCCAGTTGGCGTATGCTCACCGTACCAAAGCGCAGGTGTATACCCATGCGCGAGGTTCCCTGAATAGCCGGGTAATCGCGGGTTTTAGCGTAATCATCTATTACATCCTTGTAGCTTTTATCCGGAAACGTACGATTACTTTTTTCAAAACCCATCTCCTTTAATGCCGGCATCGCCGGAGCCCTGAATTTATGCAGGTTTTTAAAATACTTTTTATTGGGATAGGGTTTTATATAAAACGGCTTGAGCGTTTGCAGCCAGCGTTTCTTATACGGAGTGAATACGGTGTATGGCTTGCCGTCATCCTTGGTTACTTCGTCGCGCTCAAATATTACCTGGTCTTTATAGGTTTTTAGTTCGATGCCTTGCTTTTTAAGCAGGATAGCAATATCGCCGTCGCGTTTGGTGGCATAAGGCTCATAATCGTGATTGGTATAAACCTCGGCAACCGGGTATTCTTTTAATAGGTTTTTAAATACCTTTTCGGGCGTATCATAAAACACCAGCAGATCGGAATGGTGCTTTTTCAGCTCGGCTTTAAGCTCTTCAATAACCTGGTAAATAAAGGTCACACGGGCGTCGTCCTTTTCTTTAAGGTCGTCGAGTATTTCCCTGTCAAAAATAAATATGGGCAGCACCGGGTTGCCGCTTTTAAGGGCACGGTAAAGGCCGGCATTATCATCAAGGCGCAGATCGCGCCGAAACCAAAATATAGATACAGGTTGCTTATCGGCCATAAATATCGGTCAATGCTTTATCAATACTATCAAACTTAAATATATAGCCCGCCTGTTCAATTTTATCGGCGGCTACTTTTGTGCTGCCCAATACCAGCGTACTCATTTCGCCCAGGGCAAGCTTTAGGCCGAAGGCCGGTACATTGGGTAACCACAACGGGCGTTTTAAATGCCTGGCCACGTGCTGTGTAAGCTGCTTATTAGTTACCGGGTTTGGGGCTACCATATTATATGCGCCTCCAAGTTCCTGCTCAATGGCATAAAGGTACATACCGGCAACATCCTGCCAGTGTATCCATGGCACCCATTGCCTGCCGCTGCCCAGTGCCGCGCCAAAGCCAAACTTTACAGGTGCCGATAGTTTAGGCAATGCCCCGGCGTGTTTATCCAATACCACACCAGTGCGAAACTTAGCTATACGGAGGCCTAACTTTTCGCCCTCATCAACCGCCTGCTCCCAAAGTACGCAGCACTGCCCTAAAAAATCATTGGCGGGCGGGTTTTCTTCGGTTAATAACTCGTCGCCCCGGTCGCTATAGTAACCAATGCCTGATGCCGATATTACAAACCGAACCTTATTGGATTTACGTTTAAGCAGATCATAAACCAGAGCAATTGATTTGGTACGGCTTTCAATAATTATCTTTTTGCGTTCGTCCGTCCAGCGCTCATCGGCTATGCCCGCGCCCGCCAGGTGGATAATGGTATCAACCCCATCAATACAAGCATCATCAATAATACCTTTATTTACATCCCACTTATAGGTTTGCACGCGCTTATCCTTACCCTCGCCTCTGCTCAAAATGCTAACCGAATAACCCTTGCTCAATAACAGGCTGGTAAGCTGCTTGCCCAAACCACCAGAGCCGCCGGTAAGTAATATCTTTTTATTGTTCATTGCTTTGTTCAGGTTTTTACTGCGCGGCCATCTTCAAACTGTACTATCTGTTTGGCCATGCCATTAAATATAAACAGGTGGAACGGCCACATCATGTACCAATAAGCACGCCCCCATAAACCATTTGGCCTGAAGGTAGCTATCTGGCTCAAAAATTTCTTCCCTTTTCTTTCAATTATTTTAAACTCGAGCCAGGCCTCGCCGGGTAATTTCATTTCGGCATATAACAGCAGGCGCTTATTTATTTTGTCGGCAAGTAACACGCGCCAAAAATCTATCACATCGCCCGGTTCAATACTGCTGCCGCTGGTACGCCCTCTGCGTGAACCTACGCCGCCAAACAGCTTATCTAAAAACCCGCGTATGCTCCATATCCAATCCCAGTAGTACCAGCCCCTGTCGCCGCCAATTGCCCAAATATTCTTTTCCACCTTATCGCTCTCCCCCTCAAAAGGCAGCTTTACCTTATACTCCAGCGTACCATTTTGCGGCACCTTGATCTGATCCATAAATTCTGATTTCAGATAACCAAAATTAAGCGCGTCCTTCCAGCTTGATACGATGGAGTTTTGCTCTATTTTTTCGAAGGCAAGCTCCAGGCTTTGTTCATATGTAAGGCACTGGCGGGGCACCACTTCATCAATGGCATGATCGCGCATAATGGTTTCATTCTTCATACTCTGCACCAAGCTATTGGCCAGCGAGTAATTAATAGAGGTAACAAAATACAGCCAGTACGATGATATTTTGGGTGAAAGGAAGGGTATGGTGATCATCCGGCGGTTAAGGCCACGCACTTTGGCATATCTAAGCATCATCTCCTTAAAGCTGAGCACATCGGGCCCGCCAATGTCAAAGGTTTTATCAAATGCCTTTTCATTAAGCATCACCCCTTCCAGGTAGCCCAGCACATCACGTATGCCAATAGGTTGGCAGCGGGTATTCACCCACTTGGGTACCGTCATCAGGGGGAGTTTTTCGGTAAGGTCACGTATTATCTCAAACGATGAACTGCCCGAGCCAATAATAATGGATGCTCTTAATACGGTAACCGGGGCCTTTCCCTCGCGCAAAACATCCTCTACATGCTTACGCGACAGCAGGTGTTTGGACAGGTTATCATCATTAACAATGCCACTTAAAAATATTACCTGGCGGCAATTGGTTTTATCAAGCTTTTGTATAAAGTTATGTGCCGATAATGCTTCGAGTTCGGCAAAATCCGGCGCTTGCGACATGGAGTGCACCAGGTAATAGGCGGCATCAATATCCTGTGGAAAATCCTCAATATCCTTTTCACGAAGCAGATCGCCTTTTATAAGCGATACTCGGTCGCTAAAATCGCTTTGTTCATGAAAGCGACGCTTATCGCGCACAAGGCATATTACATTGTGCCCCTTCTCCAATAAAACGGGGATGAGCCTCGTTCCTATATATCCGTTAGCACCGGCAAGTAATACCTTCATGCTTTATTGAACAATGCAAAGGCAAAAAGGTGTTTAACACTGCTTATAGCTAACAGGAATAAAAAAAGCGCCATGCAATGCAGGGCGCTTACTAAATATTGTATGGATGAGATTATTTACCCAAAATAGCAAAAACTCCTTTTAAAGCGATAATAGTACCAACAACAATGGCAATATTTGATACCCATGAGTAAATGGCCGCATCGCCCACAAAACGGAAGAAACAACCGAACAGACCGATAGCAATTGCTACAACCAGTATTTTATAATGCCCTTCGGCATTCGCATTTTCCATTGAACTCATGACTGAATATATTTTAATTGGCACAAAAATAAAAAATTTCGCTACAATAGCCACAACACATTGCACATTTTTAACGTGCCGAAAAATCATACAAAGTTACATCCACATCGGTTGATGCCTTTGGATTTTCCGGATGATAGCTTATTACCGGTTTTGCCAGTTGCTTTAGGTGATCATGAAAAAGCATTGGCCCGTTGTTTTCTTTATAATACCACACAGGGTCGCCAATAAAATCGCCGATGGGTATATCCATATGGTTGTGCTGTATTACCCATACCCGTTTTTTGCCTTTAAACCTTTCAAGATCACTATCTACCAGTTTAAAGTAGCTACTGAAGTTTGATACCTTGTGGCGATGATCGATCCCTGCTACGGCCGTAAATTTTAAAGGATAGATCTGTTTATATAAATTATAGCCCGGCAAATCATTCCAATACACATAAACATCGTCACCGGGTTGATAATGATTATTCAGGTAGGTGAGCGCCTCCCGCTGGAACGACTTTTTATAATCGCCAAACAGGTAGGTATTTTTTGCCTGAACGAGGGTGTTCTTTACCGGGCCGAAAACCAGCATCAAAGCCAGCACCGCCAGCGCTATGTTTGATTTAAATGGCCGCTGATAAAAAAAATCAACCCCGGCAGCCAGCAGCACGATGAACAGCGGCGCCAAAAACAGGGTAAGCCGCTCATGAAACGGGTATAGTTTTAATGCCGATGCCGCGAACACCACCAGGAACGAAAAGCCGATGATAAGCAGCAATTGCTTTTTGTTACGATAGAGCTGCCATATACCCAGGCCGGCAAGCAGCAGTGGGATAAATATCATGCGGAGTACAGCCTGCTGCAAAATGCCTACGTTATAAACATTTACCCAGCTTAAACCCATGGGGTAATTAAGGAACGATACCATACGCTTTACCAGCCAGGGCAGCGCATGTGCCGATAAAGGCATAAATGAATCATGATAAACAAAAAAGAACACCAGCCAGCCGGTATCGCTATCCTTACTGGTAAACAGCACATAGTTAATTATAAAACTGCCAAACCATACGGCAAATACAGGCATAACCGCTATCAGCAAATTGAACTGTTTTTTTAGCAGATAATTTAACCCGATAGCTGCCGCCATGGCCGCCATTACAAATATGGAGGCGAAGGAGAACCACACGATAGCGGCACCCCATATACCCCATATCAATCGCTTTTTAAGGGTGGCTTGCCCGTAATATTGCAGGTACAGGTAAAGCAGCAGTATTACCGAGAACAGCTCGACAGAATATTGCTTTGCCTCAACCGAATGGTATAAAACGACAGGCCCAAAGGCAAGTAAGGCCATGGCAACCACACTGCCGGCAGGTTTTAACAGTTTTTGTACTACCGGCACAAATATCACTAACGACAGTATGCCGCATATAAACGGGAACAGCCTAAGCGGCAATTCACGCGTACCAAAAAGCATGGTAAGTGTTTTAACTACTAACAGGTAACCCAATGGTGCTTTTTGCTGAAAAGGCAGCGCTTTGGTAAGCACATCAGTAAGGTTGTATTGCGCGAATGCTGTAGACAGGTAAATCTCATCCTCCCATAACGAGCGATTATCCAGCAAATGATATAGCCGTAATACAACGCCTAAGGCTACAATTGTCCATAGTAAATTACGGGTGAGTTTAATATTCTTGCTCGGTATATTCTGGGGCATATAGCTTTAAAAAAACAGGGATGCCTTAAAAATAAGGCATTTATAGTAAACATATAGCAAAAAAGCGCTTTTTGAGGCCGCTTTTTCGTACAACTATAGCTTGTGCTTAACTAATACTAAACCGTGCTTTTAACAGGCCCCTTAGCAGCAAATAAAGCCGGATGCTTTTTTCGGTAATATTTGTATACCAGCCACATAGCTACCCCTATCATCACAAACACCCAAAGGTTTGCCAAAGCGATAAAAACATCAGCCACCAGCAGTACGCCATTTACCAGTGATTGCTTTAACCTTAGTAAAAAGCTGATATTATATATTGCCGGATCAGTATCAGGTATTCGCTCTTTGATGATGGTACTGTTCTGGAAAAAATTGAGGCTTACCGTACTGTATTTCACAGCCGCGTCAATACGTTTGGTGTTGATCTGTTCATCAACAAGCGCGTCCTTAAATATCAGTACATCCTGTGGGTTTTTAAGCTTAATGCGGCCTTGCTTTTGCTGCTTTACCAGCTCTTTACGGCTATCCATCCGCAATTGCGATTCGAGATATTGCAGCGTATTATCCTCAATATCCATATTGCTTACTGTGGTGTATACACCAAGTTTATTTACGGCGCTCACAAATGCCGTTAACCGCTCCGCAGGTACTTTAACCGTCATATCTGCATAAGTATTGAACGCCGATACCCGCATTACCGAATCATCATCCAGTTTTACTTCCTTTATCGGCGAAACATCAGAGCGCAAATGATGGTTCATCACCATACCGCTGTACTGATCGGTCAGGGTGGTCACCTCCTCGCCTATCTTGCGCACATTGGTTACCTTAAAAGTTAGTCCGGCGGTTTTTATCAGCTTTTGCTGATCGAAGGCAACACTGTCGGCAGCCACCAGCGCAGTATCGCTGCTTTCATTTTGCAGGGTTGAGTAATTGCCATTTCCACGGCATGAGTATAGCGCCATCGCTGCGCACAGCAATGCAATTAAAGCTCTGGTTTTCATAATGTTATAGGTTTTTTATATTAATACCGGCAACCTGAAAAAGGTAACCTGTTTGCACAAAAAATAATCTGAATGTTACAGATTATCAGGCACAAATAAATTAAGATAGCAAAGCCGAAAAACAAAAAAGGCCACCCATTTGGGTAGCCTTCAATATCATTTAATAATGTATTAACCGTTTGATAATGCCGCCGCGCCGCTAACAATCTCCGTAAGCTCGGTAGTGATGGCTGCCTGGCGTGCCTGGTTGTATGATAATTTCAGGCTGCGTAATAGTTCACCGGCGTTATCGGTAGCCTTGTCCATGGCCGTCATGCGGGCGCCATGCTCTGAGGCATGTGAGTCAAGCACGGCACGGTATAATTGCAGCTTGATGTTTTTAGGTATCAGCTCTGCAACTATCTCTTCTTTTGATGGCTCAAGTATATAATCAGTTTGTGATGCACTGTTATCAACCGCCTTATTTTCAACTTTTGGCACAGGTAATAACTGCTCGGTAATTAAAAACTGTACAGCAGCGTTCCTGAAATGGTTGTACACAACTTCCACACGGTCATAATCGCCATTAACAAAGCCCTGCATAATGGCGTCGGTAATTACCGATGTATTGGCAAAATTAAGGCTTTGGTAAAGCTCGTTATTGTTGCCAATAACGTTGTATTTACGACGGCTAAAAAAGTCGTGCCCCTTTTTACCGATAGCTACGATAGAAACATTGCCGTTTTTTAGCTGTTCGCTGTATTTTTCAGCAATCAGGTTATTGGCCGTTTTAATAACGTTGGCGTTAAATGCACCGGCCAAACCACGGTTTGATGATACCACAACTACCAGTACACGCACGGGCTCACGCTCCTGCAGGTAAGGTGATGCGCCATCCTCAAGGCTGGCCGACAGGTTTGCCAAAAGCTCCTTTAGCTTGGTTGCATACGGACGTAACTGTACAATAGCATTGGTAGCGCGCTTTAACTTGGCAGCCGAAACCATTTTCATAGCCTTGGTGATCTGCTGTGTTGAGCTTACCGATGATATCCTGTTTCTTACTTCTTTTAAATTAGCCATTCGTTAAATGTGCAAATTTCAAATGTGCAAATGCACTATCTTTTATATAGTTAATTATGATCTGATGAAGAGATATACTAATCTGCACATTTGCACATCAGCATATCCGCACATCTAATTAGTACTTACCTGTCAGTTCTTTGGCAACAGTTTCAAGTACACCGGTCAGCTTATCATCAAACTTACCTGCTTTAAGTGCCGAAAGCACTTCAGGGTGGCGCACTTCAAGCTGATTCAGGTACTCGGCCTCAAACTCCTTGATCTTGTTTACAGGCACGCTGCGCATCAGGTTTTTAGTACCGATGTAAATAATAGCAACCTGCTTTTCAACTGACACCGGTGAGTACTGGCCTTGCTTTAATATTTCAACGTTACGGGCACCTTTATCAAGTACGCTTTTGGTTGATGCATCAAGGTCTGAACCGAATTTTGAGAAAGCCTCAAGCTCGCGGTATTGTGCCTGGTCAAGTTTTAAGGTACCGGCAACTTTTTTCATTGATTTGATCTGCGCGTTACCACCTACACGTGATACCGAGATACCTACGTTAATAGCCGGACGAACACCCGCGTTAAACAGGTTTGATTCAAGGAATATCTGGCCATCGGTGATCGAGATCACGTTTGTAGGGATATATGCTGATACGTCACCCGCTTGTGTTTCGATGATAGGCAACGCGGTTAATGAACCACCACCTTTAACCACATCTTTTAATGATTCAGGCAAATCATTCATCGCTTTAGCGATTGAATCATTCGAGTTGATCTTAGCGGCACGCTCCAGTAAACGGCTGTGCAGGTAAAACACGTCACCTGGATAAGCCTCACGGCCCGGTGGACGACGAAGCAGCAATGATACCTCACGGTAAGCAACTGCTTGTTTTGACAAATCATCATAGATGATCAGCGCCGGGCGGCCGGTATCACGGAAGTACTCGCCTATAGCGGCACCCGCGAATGGCGCGAAGAACTGCATTGGTGCAGAATCCGAAGCGTTAGCGGCAACTACGATAGAGTATGCCATAGCACCATTCTCTTCAAGCGTGCGCACAATGTTTGCAACGGTTGAAGCCTTTTGGCCACAGGCAACATATATACAGATAACCGGCTGGCCGGCATCATAAAATTCCTTTTGGTTGATGATGGTATCGATACAAACCGCGGTTTTACCTGTTTGGCGGTCACCAATAACCAACTCACGCTGACCACGACCGATAGGGATCATCGCATCAATAGCTTTGATACCGGTTTGCAGAGGTTCAGTTACCGGCTGACGGTAGATAACACCCGGCGCTTTACGCTCCAATGGCATATCATAAGTTTTACCGGTTATAGGGCCTTTACCGTCAATTGGATTACCCAGGGTGTCAACCACACGGCCAAGCATGCCTTCGCCTGCTTTTAAAGATGCGATTTTGCTGGTACGTTTAACAGTATCACCTTCTTTAATGCCTTCGTACGAGCCTAACAATACCACACCCACGTTATCTTCTTCAAGGTTAAGTACAATGCCTTGCAGGCCATTGTCAAACTCAACCAGCTCACCTGATTGTACTTTTGTTAATCCGTAAACACGGGCAATACCGTCGCCTATCTGCAATACGGTACCTACTTCTTCCAGTTCGGATTCTGACTTGAAGCCTGCCAGTTGCTGACGCAGGATGGCTGATACTTCGTCTGGTCTTACCTCTACCATTTTATTTCTTTTATTGGTGTTTTTGAGTAAATATTAAACTGTCTTTTGAGCAAAATCTTTTTTCAAACGTCTCAGGTCGGCGGCAATGCTGGTATCAACCTGCCTGTCGCCAACGGCAAGCACAAAGCCGCCAATCAGCGCCGGGTCAACCTTCTCTACCAGTATCACTTTGCTGCCACTGGCCTGCTCTACCTCTTGGGTAAGCGTTTGCCTGTTAGCGGCTGACAGCGGGGTAGCTGAGGTTACCTTTGCCTTGATGATATTACGTTTAACGTTATATTGATTTACATATTCGTTAGCAGTAGCTTTTAACACCTCGCCACGGCCCTTGTTAACCATGATGTTAAAAAAAGCGATGGCAAGCGCGCTTACCTTGCCACCAAAAAGAGCGCTTAAAATAGCGGTCTTTTTACTGTGCGAAATAATAGGATTAGCTACCACTGCGCTCAACTCAACATTTTGTTTTAATGTTTGCAGGAAGAAATCCATATCCGTTTTCACCGCATCAACCGCGTTTTGCTCTTCCGCAAGGTCAATGAGTGATTTGGCGTACCTGGATGCTACTGTTAGTTCTGACATAGTTCTTTATATTTCGGATTTCGAATTTTCAATTTCGGATTTATCCTTTATCTCCATTTTGGATTTCCAACTTATTCTTAAATTCGAAATTGAACATTCGATATTCGATATTCGAAATTACTTCAACTTAACTTCTTTTAATAAATCGGCAATCAGTTCATCCTGTTTTGCCTGATCTTCAAACTGCTTGCGCAATACCTTTTCGGCAATTTCAAGCGAAAGGGCAGCTACCTGGTTCTTAACATCAGCCAGGGCGATAGCTTTTTGATTGTTGATCTCAATACGTGCAATCTCCAGCATACGCGCGCCTTCTTTTTGAGCCAGATCACGGGCATCATGTATCATCTGCTCTTTTACCTTGCGGGCTTCGTGCAGTATCAGGTCGCGCTCAATACGTGCCTTTTTAAGCAACGCTTCGTTCTCGTCAGTTAAACGAGCCATTTCTTCTTTGGCGGCTTCGGCTTTAAGCAAAGCATCCTCAATTGAACGTTCGCGCTCGGTAATGGCCTGCATAATTGGTTTCCAGGCAAATTTGCCAAGCAATATCAATAACAGGATAAAGGCAACCGCTGCCCAAACCACAAATCCTAAATGGTCATTTAATAAACCTTCGAATAATTGTTCCATTATATATTTAAAAGAGATTTCAAGTACTTTTTAACTTTTAATAAAGCCCGTTGCCAATCGCCCCGGGCTTTATAGTTTTTTGTGGTAAAAATTATTTACCTAACAGGGCAACTACCACACCGAACAGAGCAACACCCTCAATAAGAGCGGCAGCAATGATCATGGCAGTTTGGATTTTTGAAGCAGCTTCCGGCTGACGAGCAATACCTTCCATGGCTTTGCCACCAACCTGACCGATACCTAAACCGGCACCGATAACCGCTAAACCTGCACCTAATGCAGCAATACTTCCAGTCATGTTTTTTAAATTTTAAAAGTTAAATATAATTATATAATTGTTTGCAGATATTAATTAGTGATGATCCTCAACCGCGGTACCGATAAACAGCGCGGTAAGCATGGTGAATATAAAGGCTTGCAGAAAAGCAACCAGCAACTCAAGCACGTCCATAAACAACACGAACAGGATAGATACCGGCGCAACAGCAATTGATTTGAAAATGAATATCAATGATATTAAGCTCAACACAATGATGTGACCTGCTGAAATGTTGGCGTACAAACGGATCATTAACGCGAATGGCCTTGAAATAACACCAATCAGTTCAACCGGGATCATGATAGGGTACAGCCAAACCGGTACATCAGGTAAAAAGATGTGTTTCCAGTAGTATTTGTTGGCGCTGAAATTAACTACCAGCATTACAATGGCCGACATTACAAAGGTGAACATAATGTTACCGGTAACATTAGCGCCACCCGGAAACAAAGGCACCAGGCCCAACAGGTTGTTCATCCATATAAAAAAGAATATGGTTAACAATATAGGCATGTAGCGCTGGTAGCCACGACCGATGTTTGGCCTGGCGATCTCATCACGAACGAACATGATGATCGGCTCAACCAATGACTGCAAACCTTTTGGCGCTTTACCTTCGCGTTTTTTGTATGATGATGCAACACTCATGAAGATGATCAGGATCAGTGTACCTGCTATCCACATGGCCAGCACATTCTTGGTGATTGAAAAATCGTATACGTGAGATGAAGCCTCTTTATCAACCTCGCCGTTAGCGTCAACAGCTTTAATTTTGTCTTCAACTAATTTGTAAGTATAAAACTGGCCCTGGTGAGCTTCGGTACCGTGGTGAAAAACGGCCGACGAAAAGAATTCAGTACCCTTATCAGTAAACAGGATAACAGGCAGCGGAATTGATGTTTCGCCCAGTACATGCCAGTAATGAGAATCACCAATATGCTCAAGGATAGCGGTGGTTGGATTAAACGCTTCCTCCTCGGCATTCTTTTCTTCTTTTACGTGCTCCTCGTGCTGTATCGCAAAAGTGTTACAAGCGCAAAAAGTCAAAAAAACGCCTAAAATCAAGCTCAGAGCGGTTTTTTTTGAGTTCAAAATGTGGCTAAAATTCATTAAATGAGTGTTTTTCACTTTTAAATTTGGTTGCGCAAGTTACGTAACAAAACCAAAACTTCAAAGATGGTATTCAAGAAATATACATAAAAGAAATCGAGCACAAATACTACGCTGTCAACCTTAAATTTTATGGTAAAAAAAAGCGCCAGCGCCATGCTGAAAACCATCTTTGCCACCGTCATGATCAGGAAAGTTTGCGCATACATATCAGGATGCCTTTTTTGGATCAATGATACGGCGATCATCAGCATAAGTGTTAAGGCAGTTATTAACACAAAAATGCCCCAAAATTGCGGCAACACCCATTTGGTGTTACCCGTATACACCAGCAGCGCGGGTGGGATGGCCAGGCAAACGGTAAAAATAATAAAGGAGGTTAAGGTGCGCAGCATATCAGTTTTTTACGGCCCTTATAACAAGGTACAGCGAAATAAATACACCGGCAAGGGCCATTACAGCCGTTACCCATTGCACCTTGTGTTGGCTAACCTCGTCAATTTTATAGCCCGCGTAAGCCATGCCGCCTATAATAACGATCATTTGCACCGCAATGCCGGTATATTTGGCATAATTGCTCATGCCTTTACCTATTTGGTCGGGCCGGTTTGTTTGATTATCGGGCATGGTACAAATTTATTTAATATTGGTGTATAGTATTTATTTATTTTAGCAAAGCATTCGCATTTATATTCCCTGTGTATAAAACACCCTCAATAAAATATATAGTCCCGGTACTTTTTGCGGTATTGCTGGCCGCGGCTTGCTCCCTCGAAAAAAAAACGCCCTTTAACCGTAAGCTGCAAAACCTAACGGCCCATTATAACATTCTGTTTAACGCACGCGAACTGCTCAACCAAAAGCAAGAGGCCTATGCTGCCGCTTTTATTGATGATTATACTGAACTGCTGCGCGTTTACCCCGACACTGCCGATGCCAGTGAAGACAAGGAGCTGACCGCCGTAATTGAAAAAGCCAATTACATCATCAACTTTAAGGAGCAGAGCAATTATGTTGGGGATGCCTACCTGCTGCTGGGCAAGGCCAACTATTTGAGCAAGCAATATTTTAACGGCCAGGAGTATTGTGATTATGTTTTACGATCGTACCGCGAAAAGCCTGAATTGCTGCAGGAAGCCCGCGTTTGGAAGGCCCGCAGCATGATGATGCTGGACCAGCACGAAGAAGCTAAACCCGATATTGATACCGCTCTGCGCAGTATCAACCCTAAAAAGGATGTAACGGCTGATGTTTACGCTACGGCGTTACAATATTATATTGATATACGCGATTACGCCAATGCCGAAGCCATGGCCGTACAAGCCGTTGAGTTTGCCAATAACTCGCAGTACAGGGCACGCTGGCGCTTTATTTTGGCGCAGTTGCAGGAATTGAATAGCAAACCCACTGAAGCTGTAACTACTTACACACGCATAGTGCGCAGCAATGCCCCCTTCGAGATGGCCTTTAATGCCGATTTGAACCGCATACGTATTGAAGATATGCGCGACGGGGTAAAGATCAGTCGTGTTGACCGCTTGCGGCGCCTGCTGCGCAACAGCAATAACAAGGAGTTTACCGACCAGATATATTACCACATTGCCCAGATATATTATAACGAACATGATATTGACAAAGCCGTTGAAAATTACCGCCTGGCAATAGCCGCTTCAAGCCAGAACCAGCAGCAAAAAGGTTTGGCTTACCTGCGCCTGGCAGACATTTATTTTAAGGATAAGGCCAACTACCCTGATGCCAAAAATTATTACGACAGCACGCTGGCTAACCTTGCGCCTACCTATCCGGGGTATTTAGCCATCCGCAAAAAAACAGATAACCTGCAGCAGCTAACGGCAAACCTTAGCATTGTAGCTCATGAGGATACCCTGCAAATGCTGGCACGCCTTACCGAACCCGCCCGCACCAATATGGTTGACAGTATGGTTAACCGTTACCTGCTGCTACAACAGTTAAGCAGCCAGGTTACATCATCCGACCCAAAATCGGCAACGGCACCAACGGCTATTCCGCTGGAGATAAGCAATGCGCAAAACCCGAGAGCAAGCACCCCAACAGGCGGCAACTTCTATTTTTATAATAACGCGGCGGTTGGCGCCGGCTTTGCCACCTTTAAGCAACGCTGGGGCAACCGTAAACTGGAGGACAACTGGCGACGCAGCCAACGCAGCACGGCAAACTTAGCGGTAAATAACTCGCAAACTGCCAACCCGAACGCCGTACAAAACCAGTTGCAGCAAGCACAAAACGTTACCGCGACTGCCGATTACAGGCAACAATTGCTGCAAACCATACCGGTAACGCCGGTGATGATCACACAATCAAACATACGTATATACAATGCCTTGTTTGAGATAGCCAACTTTTACCGTGATGTTATAGAGGACCCGAAAGAGGCCATCGCCGCTTATGAGCTTATATTGAAACGCTTTCCGGACAACCCGAACAGGGCTGCCATTTACTATAGTTTATTCCGCCTTTATACGAGCACCAACCAGTTAACCCGTGCCGATGAATACAAAAACCGCTTGCTGAAGGACTTTGCCGATTCGCCTTATGCAAAGGTGATATTAGACCCTGATTATGCCAAACGCATTAACGATGCCGATGCCAGCTTTAACGCCCTGTATAATGAGGTGTATGACTTATATGCCAAACGCAAATACACCGAAGTAATGCAGCAGATTGATGCTTTGATGCAGCAATACCCCAACAATAAACTGGCGGCACAATTGCAATACCTGCGCGCGCTGGCCCGGGGCAGGCAGGTAAAGGTTGCTCCGTTTAAAACCGATCTGATCAGCATTGTAAATAACTACCCGGCCGACAGGCTTATAACGCCGCTGGTAGGGCAGCACCTATCATTTATTGAGGCAAACAGTAATGAAATGGCCGCCCGCAAATTCGCAATTTTAGATAGCGACCCTGATTATATACCCTTCGCGCCGGAGGATGTGGCACCCTTGGTAACAGAATTTGCACAAGTTGCCGACAAACGCGCGGAAAAACCAAAGGTTGAAAAGCCGGTAACTATTAAACCGGCCGACAGTACGGCGGTAAAGAAGCCCGAACCTGTTATTGCCAACCAGCCCGAACCGGAAAAGCCTAAAACAGATAGCGTAAGCACCCCGGTAAAACCGGCAAAGGTTTATCCGTTTAATGAGAGCGATAATACCAACTACTATTTTGTGATAAGCGTAAGTTCGCGTACAAATAATTTGGCTTCATCACGTTTTGGTGTAGGGCAGTTTAACCGTACCAGGTACCAGGGTGTGCGCATAAGGCACCAGCTTAAACAGGCAGGAGATAACCAATTGATATATGTTGGCCGCTTTTATACGCTTGGCGAGGCTAAGGAATATGCGCGCAACATTATACCTTTGATGCCGGAGATAATGAAGGTGCCGAAAGATAAATACACTTTCTTTATCATAACGCAGCAAAATCTGGATAAATTAGCCGACGATAAACTGCTGAATACTTATATGGAGTATTACCAGGATAATTTTTAAATAAAATGATCGTAAAACTTTCACCACAGGATACCCGCAGGTATAACTGGTATATATGGCGCTTTATAATTGCCTGTTTTTCATTTGTTGTTATTATGCTGCTGCTTACGGCATTCGGCATTTTCGGGCAGTTACCATCATTCCGCGATCTGGAAAACCCGAAGAGCAACCTGGCATCACAGGTTATATCATCAGATAAGCAAATACTGGGCACTTATTTTGTACAGAACCGCACCAACGTTACTTATAAAGAGATATCGCCCTATGTGATAAACGCGCTGGTAGCTACCGAGGACAGCCGTTTTTACGATCACTCGGGTATTGACTTTAACCGTACATTTACCATTATATTTTATAACCTGATAGGCAAAAAGCAGGGCGGCAGTACCATTACACAGCAATTGGCTTTAAACTTATTCTCTGAGCGCGCGCACAACCCGTTCAAACGTATCATCCAAAAACTACAGGAGTGGATAACCGCCGTTAAGATAGAACGCCATTATACCAAGGAAGAGATCATCACCATGTATTTGAACACGGTTGATTTTGGCGCTTACAATGTATTCGGCATAAAATCGGCCGCTTTAACGTATTTCAATACCACACCTGATAAACTTACGCCCGATCAGGCGGCATTACTGGTAGGTATGGTAAACGGCCCGGGCATCTACTCGCCCATCAATCATCCGGATAATGCCATTAACCGCCGTAACCTGGTATTGCGCCGCATGGCTCAAATGGGTTATTTAAGCGATGGGCAGGTAGAAGAATTTAAGCAAAAGCCACTTGGTTTGACCTTTCACCCTATTAACCATAACGAAGGTTCAGCACCTTACTTCAGGGCAATATTGAAAAAGGAGATCCAGAAGATACTGGTTGACAAATCGATATTTAAAGAGGGCGATGTACCTTATGATCTTGACCGCGATGGCTTAAAGATATACACCACCATTGATGCCACCATGCAGCGCTATGCCGAAGAGGCGCAAAAGGAATATATGCGCAACCTGCAGGCCCAGTTTAACGAGCATTGGAAAGGGCGCAGCTTATGGAAAGGCATTAATAACTTCCAGCTATTGCTAAGGCAGGGTATGCAGCGCAGCGACCGTTACAAGGCGCTGAAGCTGGCCGGAAAGACAGATGAAGAGATTAAAGAAGATTTTAACACCCCGGCCAAAATGAACCTGTTTACCTGGAAGGGTGATATTGATACTACGATGAAGCCTATCGACTCCATTGTATACCATAAAATGATGCTGCGCAACGCCATGATGAGTATGGACCCGACCACAGGCTATATCAAGGCCTGGGTGGGTGGTACTAACTTTGAGCATTTTAAGTACGATCAGGTGCGTATGGGTACCCGTCAGGTAGGTTCAACCGCCAAGCCGTTCACTTACGCTGTAGCGGTTGAGGCCGGTTTTTCGCCATGTATGGAAGTAGCCAATGTGCCTGTAACTATAACAGGTTATGGCGAGCCATGGACACCACGCTCAACCGGTACCATACCGGGTGTATTAACATTACGCAAAGCGATGGCCAACTCACAAAACTACATTACCGCTTATGTAATGAACGAGGTTAAACCTCAGCCGGTAATGGATCTGATCAAAAAAATGGGCGTTAATAGTCCGGATATAGGCCCATACCCATCCATTTGTTTGGGCACGTTCAATGCTTCGGTGTATGACATGACCGGCGCTTACTCAGCATTCGCTAATCATGGAGTATGGACTGAGCCAACCTTTTTACTGCGTATTGAGGACAAGAACGGCAACGTATTGTATGACCACCATGCCAACGTACGCCAGGCGCTTAATGAGCAAACCGCCTACGTAATGACCTATATGCTGAAAGGTGTGGTTGATGAGGGTACCGGCTGGCGCTTGCGCTCAAAATATAAACTGACCAACCCTATCGGCGGTAAAACAGGCACCACGCAATCAAACTCTGATGGCTGGTTCATCGGCGTAACGCCGCAATTGGTTACCGGCGTATGGACAGGCTGCGAAGACCGTGATATACACTTCCGCTCAACTAACCTGGGCGAGGGTGCCAATACCGCGCTGCCTATATTCGCGCTGTACATGCAAAAGGTTTATGCTAACCAGGCTTTGGGCATTAAAAAGAATGTCGACTTTGATCCGCCAAAATCAGGGGTGGGTATAACGCTCGACTGTAATGCCTATCATCAGCAACAACAGCAGAATACCGAGGTGGAGGACAAGCTGGAATTTTAGTCCCCGATTTCATATTTTTGCATCAAACACAGCTTTTTTGCGTTAACAATATATTTATCTTATTCCCCCTTTGGGGGTTAGGGGGCTAATGGAGCGATTTGATTACAGGGCAGCATTAAAGAACATACCACACCGGCCGGGCGTATACCAGTTTTGGGACAGTGAGAACGAACTGATATACATCGGCAAGGCCAAGGACTTGCGCAACCGCGTTACATCCTATTTTAATAAGGATTTGAACGTGAATGCCAAAACGCGCGTGCTGGTATCAAAAATACGCAACATCACCTTTACTATTGTTGATACCGAGGTAGATGCCTGGCTGCTGGAGAACAGCATGATCAAGAAACATCAGCCGCGCTACAACGTGATGCTGAAGGATGATAAGACCTACCCATGGATCATTATCAAAAATGAGAATTTTCCGCGCATCTTCTGGACCCGGCGCATAGTTCGCGACGGCTCAAAATACCTTGGCCCCTATGCCTCGGTAAGCATGATGCATACCATACTGGATCTGATCCGCGAAACTTACCCCCTGCGTACCTGCAACCTCGCCCTAACGCGCGAGAACATTGACAAGGGAAAATTCAAAGTTTGCCTTGAGTACCAATTAGGTAATTGTAAAGGCCCCTGCCAGAATTACCAGAGTGAGGATGATTACGATAACAGCATCGAGGAAATAAAAGACATACTGAACGGCAAAATAAGCAACGTGGTACGCGAAATGAAAGCCGAAATGGATGCCGCAGTTGCCGATATGAACTTTGAACTGGCGCACAAACTAAAACGCAAGTACGATCTGCTGGAGAAATACCAGAGCAAATCAACGGTTGTAAACTCCTCTATTACGGATGTGGATGTGTTCAGCATCGCATCCGAAGAAAAATATGCCTTTGTTAACTTTTTAAAGGTGATGAACGGCACCATCATCCAAACGCAAACCATCGAACTAAAAAAACGACTGGACGAGAGCGATGAGGAATTGTTGACCCTGGCTATATTTGAGTTCAGGAGCCGGTATAACAGTCATTCAAAGGAGATTATTGTTCCGTTTGATGTGCATTTGGAAGATGCCAGCATTAAGTTTACCGTACCAAAGCTGGGCGAGAAGAAGAAGTTGCTCGACCTCTCGCAAAAGAATGTTCAGTTTTTTAAGCGCGAAAAAATAGATCAGTACGAAAAGCTAAACCCCGAAGTACGCACCGAGCGCCTGCTTACGCAAATGATGAAGGATTTGCGGATGAACCAGTTGCCGCGCCATATTGAGTGTTTTGATAACTCTAACTTTCAGGGTAAATACCCGGTATCAGCCATTGTGGTGTTCAGGGATGGCAGGCCGTCTAAAAAAGATTACCGGCACTTTAACGTAAAAACGGTTGAAGGCCCGAACGACTTTGCCACTATGGAGGAAGCCGTGCACCGCCGTTACCGCCGCATGCTGGACGAAGGCACCGAGCTGCCGCAGCTAATCATTATTGACGGGGGCAAAGGCCAGCTATCTTCAGCTATGAAAAGCTTGAAATTGCTGAGCATTGAAAAGCAGGTTACTGTTATCGGCATTGCCAAGCGGTTGGAAGAACTATATTACCCTGGCGATCAGTACCCTTTATATCTCGACAAAAAATCAGAAACGCTGAAAGTGATTCAGCAACTGCGTGACGAGGCACACCGCTTTGGCATCACCTTCCACCGCAAAAAGCGAGACAAAGGCACTTTAGCTACCGAGCTGGAACTGATAGAAGGCATAGGCAAAACCACCGCCGAGAAATTGCTGAAATACTTTAAGTCGGTTAAAAAGATACGAGAGGCCAAGCAAGAGGAACTGATGGAAGTAGTTAACCTGAAACAAGCCAAAGCGATACTCACTTACTTTGCACCGAAATTGCCTGAAAATGCTGAGGCTGTTACTGGCAATGTGGAGGAGTAAATAGTTATTGCATCCAAACTATTATACTGAATTTTCCTAAAGAGATTGCTTCGCACCTCGCAATGACGTGATTTATAAAATAAAACCAAAGCACAAACCGTAAATGCTCTAATCCTCCGGCCTCTTAATTTTCGGGTAGCAGGTTGAAGCACTACCTCTCATAGAAAATTAAAAAGCCGGCGATTTATTCGCTGTTATTTTGTTTTTAGTTGAGCTCATGATATCGCTAACGCTAAGTTTGTTTCTTTTGATCGCTCAAAAGAAATTTAGGGCAGGTAATGAACGTTGCTCTATTAAGCTTTTGTGCTTTATTTCAGAGGTTGTGCTTTTACCATTGTTAGTCTGCTCTTGGGCGCAGAGCCCAGTTACTTTACCTTAGATGCAAAGTAACCAAACATCAAGCCGGAAAAAACCTTCATCCGCACGGGCCATACTCCTGGCCCGGTTTTCCGGCAGGCCTACTCTTTTTTTATTTATTCAGAAAAAAGCATAAACTACTCATAACCTATAATTCCGGCCTCTTAATTTTCGGGTAGCACTGATAATTCACTGCCTTTAATAGAAAATTAAAAAGCCGGCGATTTTTGTTTCTTTTGATCGCTCAAAAGAAATTTAGGACAGGTAATGAAATATACGACGCAACCTCTTTAAGCTAATCATTCAAATATCCTAAAGAGATTGCGTCACTACCGTTCGCAATGACGTTGTTGGGTTTATCGAATTGATTAGTGATTGACAGGCTTTTTATAAGCCCTGGTCAATATAAAATCACCATAAAAAGTTGCGCTTGCTATAGCGTTATATCCATGTGAGGCAAAAACCCTTTTTACATCAGGCAACTTACTTACCGGGATCGGGCTGAACATCCTGAAAAAAGTGTACATAGTTTTTAGCAACAGCGGCTGCCACCATTTGCCCGTTAGTTGAAAATCGGTATTTAACCATAGGCCGCCGGGTTTTAAGGATTGGTGGATATGATTAAAGGTGACGGGCAGATCAGCATCAGTATAGTTATCAAATAAAAAGCCTGTTATTATAACATCAAAGTTAGAAGCTAACTGTACTTGCTCTATTGCATCCACAATAAAAGTTACGCTGTTACTATCTGCGTTACGCTTTTGGGCGAGGGCCGTCATGTTGGCGGATATTTCGACAAAGGTGATGTGCAGACCATCGTTTTGAATTGCAGCTAAATCTTCAAGGGTTTGGCCGGTTCCGCCGCCTACAATCAACACACGGGCATTTTTTGGTATAAGGGGCAACAGGTGCCTTTGTGAATTTTTTAGGGCGCTGCCAAACACCAGCCGGGCAAGGCTATCATAAAACCAGGCTGTTTTGTTATAGTTAGCTGCCATAGGTTCTCAACACACTAAAAGCCAGCACAATTACATATTGCAGTATCAGCACGCCATCGAGATAAAAGAAATAATAGTATTCGTTTTTCTCCCAGGTTGATTTAAATATCAGCCACCCTGTAAGCAGGGCGGTTAGCGTAAGCCCGAAAAAGTCGGCATTGAAGCCGTTATGCCTGAACATGAACAACAGCAGTATATAACCCGCCAACAGGAACTGGCAAAACAGGTAAGCTTTTTTTTCACCCCAAACTACAGGGATGGTTTTTAAGCCGGACTGCCTGTCCTGAAACAGGTCGCGGATATCAAACGGTACGGTTAAAGCGCCGATAAATAAGAATCGCTTCGCGGCAAGTATAACCGTATCGCGCAGTGATATTTCTGCCAAGTGCCTGCCCTGTGCTTCTAATACCGGCAGCAGCACACAACTGGCTACCCAAACCACTATGATGAGTATGGCTTTTAAGCCGGGTATATTGCGTAAACCAAATTTTTGCGAACCAAGCGTAAATAATGGCAGCCCGTACAGTACAGATAAAGCACCCATAAAAACCAATAAAATTTTTGATGGCAGCGTTACCATAAAAAACAGCGGAATGAGCGACAGCAGGCATATAATGGTGAATGACACCATTAGCCTGTAATGACTAAAGAACCACCTCACCCGCAAATACGGCGATTTAAGGGGCACTTTAGGCCGGGTTATCAGGATGCAGAAGTTATAGATGCCGAGGGTTGAGGTGAAAAGCAATGCCAGTACCGGGTAAACTGGTTTGGCATCAATTAAATGGAAAGTAACCAGCGCTTGCGCCACGGCACACAAAGCCATAAACACATTGCTGAAAAGCAAAAAGTTGAGCACCGGCTGCAGCAGTTTTTTCATTCAGGTTGTACAGCCGGTGGCGTTTTTATATCCACGCAGGGTTCGGATCGTGCCCGGCTTTTAATTCAAATATCGTTATCTCGGGCAAAATACCAATACGCCCGGTATAACCAATAAAGCCGTAGCCCACATTTACATATAGTTGCTGATGATTTTCGTGATAATGGCCTGCCCATTCGTTATATACATACTTTATCGGGCTCCATTGAAAATCATCAGTACGTACGCCGAATTGCATACCGTGTGTATGGCCGGAAAACATGGCATCTATCTGCGGATACTTAGGCAATACCTCGGCGCGCCAGTGCGACGGATCATGCGAGAGCAGGAGTTTTACCGGCAGGTCATCGGTATCTTTTGTAGCCAGATCCATGCGGCCATAGCGCGGGAAACGGCTGATAGCCGCCCAGTTTTCAATACCTAAAATACCTATTTCCTCACCATCAACCTTTAAACGGCGGTGTGTGTTCATCAGCAAATCCCAGCCCATATTTTTGTGGGTGGCTTTCAAATCGTCAAGGTTCCTTTTTTTCGCCGCGGCATCCGGCCACCAGGCGTAATCTCCATAATCATGGTTACCCAGCGTAGAAAACACGCCTAACGGCGCTTTTACCTTGCTGAATATATCCTGGTAATCGCGCATCTCAGGCGCTATGTCATTCACCAGGTCGCCGGTAAAAAATATCAGGTCGGGTTTTTCGGCAAGCAACATATCCACACCGCCGGCCACAGCTTTCTTTTTGTAAAAGCTACCGGAGTGGATGTCGGAGATCTGGCCTAACAGCAAGCCATCAAACTTTTTAGGCAGGTTAGGCAGGTATAACTTTCGGCGGCGTACCTGGTAATCGTACACGCTCGTCATGGATGAATAGCCCATGGCAGCCAGCGGCACCATACCGGCTAACAAACCGGCTTTCATCAAAAATTCTGAGCGGGGGATGGCAGGTAACTTATTCTCCGGTTCAGTAACGGGCGCGAGTACCGGCTCCGGTTGCATTTTATTGCGAATGAACAAGCGTTTAATGAAACGCCTGATATCATCCATAAAAATAAACAGTACAAATACTGCCTTAACAATAGCCTGTAAAAAAAACACCAGCATCAGCGCGGCACGCACGCCAACGTTTATTTTTATGTAAACCCCAACATACAGCGCTATAATAAGCAGTACAGACAGGGTTAAAAAAATGGTGGTAAAACTCTTTTTTTGTACAAACCGCCATTTAGGGAATGCTCCCCTTATGCCGCTTATTACATATATATCGGCTGCTAAAAGTATTAAACTAATTAAAGTGATGGTCAGGATCTTTGCTTGCATGTTAATTGTTATACCTATCGTCGTCAAGGTCTAAATCATCGTCCTCGTCGTCGGGCTGCAAATTAAACAAACTGTTGAACATGTCCGAAAAGGCGAAGCCATTATCCAGAAAACCTTTGTTCAATTGCGAAAACTCGGCCAAACCATGCAGCACAAACTCCATCAGCAGCAACTGCTGGTTTTCGCTCAGCCTTGGGTGGAATTGTTTTACAAAGGCCTTTAAGCCCGGCACATCGTTCAATAATTTTTTGTACTCGGCAGCGGCCAGGTTATCAAGGAGCGCTATGGTATTGCCATTGCCAAACCAGTTCACAATCTCGGCATATGGGTTAGGCGACTTTGATTTTTTGGCTTTCTCCGGGTCAGGGAAAAACTGTACCAGCAGGGTTTTGATAGCTTTGCCGATCAACAGGTTAGCCACCTTAGCGGGGCCTTCCAACTCACCCTCGTAAACCAGCTCTATTTTACCCGTAATGGCCGGAATAACGCCCAAAAAGTCGGTGATGCGCACAAACGTGCTGGCTTCGCGGTTGATAATCATGCGGCGCTCGGCATTGCTGATCAGGTTTTCATACGCCGATATGGTTAAACGTGCAGACACGCCTGATTTTTTATCGATATACTCGGAGTTACGTGCCTCAAAAGCGATCTGTTCTACCAAATCCTTCACCAGTCCGTCGGCCTCAATAGCTGTTTTTTGCTCTGAGGTAAGCAGCGCTTCCTGCTGGGTGATCTTTCGTGATATCTCGACAGAACGCGGATAGTGCGTCAGTATCTGGCTTTCTATACGGTCTTTAAGTGGCGTTACTATCGAACCACGGTTGGTGTAATCCTCCGGGTTAGCGGTGAACACAAACTGCAGATCAAGCGGCAGGCGCAGCTTAAAACCGCGTATCTGTATATCTTTCTCCTGCAGGATGTTGAACAGCGATACCTGGATGCGTGCCTGTAAATCGGGCAGCTCGTTAATTACGAATATGCCACGGTGCGCACGAGGGATCAAACCGAAGTGAATTACACGCTCATCCGAATAGGTAAGCTTCATGGTTGCGGCCTTGATGGGGTCAACATCGCCGATCAGGTCAGCCACGGTAACATCAGGCGTAGCCAGTTTTTCGGTATAACGTTCTGAGCGGTGCAGCCAGGCAATCGGCGTATCGTCGCCCTTTTCGGTAACGATGCTATGCCCAAACCAAGATATCGGGTTCAGCGGATCATCAAATAATTCCGATCCTTCAATATATGGGGTATACTCATCAAGTAAATTAACCAGCAAACGCGCAATACGGGTTTTGGCCTGCCCGCGTAAGCCCAGCAACAATATGTTATGGCGTGACAAAATAGCTGTTTGCAGGTCAGGTATCACCGTATCCTCAAAACCTATAATACCCTGAAAGCCGTCCTCACTTTTTTGTAGCTGCGTTATTAAATTGGTTCTCAACTCATCCTTAACCGAGCGGCTGCGGTAATCCGTTTGCTTTAGCTGGCCAAGTGTTTTTATTTCAAGTAGTTTGTTACTCATGGTGTTTGTTAGTCCGGAAGTCGGTAAAGACCGAAAGTCCGGATGTTTTTGTTTAATAATTTTATTCTTTCGGACTTCCGGACTTCTCCATCTTTCCGACTAAATGTTATCGCACCGTTCTTCTTCTGTTCCTGATGTAATCTTCAAATATGTATTCACCCAAACCATTTAACGAGCTGTAAAATGCCTTACCGCCGTTAGTTTCAGTAAACTGGCGAACGAACTGTTGCAGATACGGGTCCTTAGCGATCATGAACGTGGTGATCGGTATTTTTAAGCGCTTGCATTGCGCGGCCATGTTCAGCGTTTTGTTCACCACCTTACGGTCGAGGCCGATGCTGTTTTTATAATAACGGGTGCCTTCTTTTAAACAAGTGGGCTTACCGTCGGTTATCATAAATATTTGTTTATTATGTGTTTTGCGGCGGCGAAGAATATCGGTAGCTAACTGCAAACCCGCATAGGTATTTGTGTGGTACGGGCCAACCTGCAAATACGGCAAATCCTGCAAATTAATCGGCCAGGCATCGTTGCCAAACACTACAATATCCAATGTATCCTTAGGGTATTTGGTACGGATGAGCTCGGCCAGTGCCATAGCCACTTTTTTTGCCGGGGTTATCCTGTCCTCTCCATAAAGTATCATGGAGTGTGATATATCGATCATCAGCACGGTAGAGGTTAGGGTTTTGTAATCCATCTCCTCTACTTCCAGGTCGCGCTCGGTCATCATAAAATCGCCAATGCCGTGGTTAACCTGGGCATTGTGGATGCTCTGCGTTATGTCGATCTGGTCCAGGCTGTCGCCAAACTCAAACTCCCGGCGTTCGGCATTCTTCTCATCGCCCTGGCCCGACTGGGGTGAGCGGTGATTACCCTTGCCTGATTTTTTTAGCTTGCCGAATATTTCCTCTAATGCCGACTGGCGTATGCTCTGTTCTGTTTTTGCGGTGATGCTGAATTGGCCGCTTTTGCCGTCCTCGTTTAAATAACCGCGATCCTTCAATTCGTCAATAAAATCACCCATGCCATATTCGTCATTGGTGATGTTGTATTGCTTATCGAGCTCGTTAAGCCAGGCTAATGCTTCTTCGGCATCGCCTGATGTATAATTGAGCAGTTCAAGGAATAATTTTAGCAGTTCGTCAAAACCGCCCTTGGGTACCTGCCGGGGTATAAACTGTGAAAAACCATAACCACGCATATTTGTCCTTTCCTTGAACTTAAATTAACGGATAATTTTCCTGAAAAGTTTAAGTACCCCGGTTTTGTGGAACAGGAATGACAATGGCGGCTATTTTACTTCTGACAGTGCCGCGCGTATCGCCCTTATCTGATCCTTGGTATACTCGGGGTTTGCACCTCGCCTGGTGGTTACATACGCACCTACCGCGCAGGCTTTTTCCAATACCTGTGCCATTGGCTTTTCCTTTAACAAACCTTTAATAAAGGTGGCTAAAAAGGCATCGCCGGCACCTACGGTATCTTCAACCTCTACCTTAAAACCGGGATGTTCGTAAAACTTTTCATCGTGCAGTACCATAGCGCCCTTACCGCCACGGGTTACACATATTGTTTTAACATGATATTTCTTTTGAAACTCGATCACGCTCTCCTTCAGGTTCTCATGATCCTTGGCACCAACCAGCAAAATGGCTTCTTCCTCGTTCATCTTCACCACATCAGCCTTGGCGGCCAGTGTTTCGATGGTTGAAAGTTCAAAGTGCGGGGCGCGGAGGTTAACATCAAATATTTTTAACGCCGGCGATTCATCAAGCAAGGTACGCAATGTATCGCGGGTTGTTTTACCTCGCGATGCCAGGCTGCCAAATACAATGGCCGATACTTTTTTAGCATGTTTGCGCAAGCCTTTATCGGCTTTAATATTATCCCACGATACAGGCTCGGGTATAATATATGTTGCCTGGTTATCGGCATCAAGCTCAACGGTAACCTCGCAGGTAGGTAACTCATTATCGTATTGTATGCAGGTACCGTAAAGTTCGTTGTCTTTTAAAAACTTGGTTAATTCCTTTCCTGACTGATCATTGCCGATACGGCTGGCAAAGGAAACCTCAACTTTTTGCTGAGCCAAATGGCGGGCTACATTCATGGGTGCGCCGCCGGCTTTCTTACCATCGGCAAATGTATCCCACAAAACCTCACCAAAACAAAGTACATGTTTTTTCATACCGTAAACCAATTTGGTACAAAGCTACAAGGTTAATGTGAATTAATTGTTTTATTTTAGGGTATGAAACATTTTTTGACCCTATTTATACTCCTTATAAGTGTAATTGTTACACAGGCACAGCCAAAACAAGCCATATTAAAGGTGCTTGACAAGCAGCGCGAGGCCTGGAACAATGGCGATATTGACACCTTTATGCAAACTTACTGGAAATCAGACTCATTAACCTTTGTAGGCAAAAGCGGCCCCACATACGGCTGGCAAAATACGCTGGATAATTACAAACGCGGCTATCCTGACAAGGCAGCCATGGGCTTCCTGACCTTTAAAATACTAAAAGTTAACCTGATAGACAAAACCAATGCCTTTGTTTTAGGCGGCTGGAACCTGAAACGCGAGAAGGACGCGCCCGGCGGATATTTTACATTATGGTTCCGGAAAATAAAGGGTGAGTGGCTGATCGTATGCGATCATTCATCATAACATCATGGGGCAGTTTTTATTCGAATTCATTTTCTATTTTCTACTTCGTGATGTGTTAATTGGCAGCGTGCGCTTTACCGGGGTATGTGTGCTTTATTTTTGGGGTGCATTAAGGCAACTATTTAAGCCCGGTAAAAAATTATACTCCATAAAAGAATTATGGAGTGCCGACTTCAATAAAAAAGACCCGGTTATGATGAGCGCTGAAAAATCAGGACAGATCATAACCGGGCTATGTTTTATAGGCGTTTGCCTTTCAATTATCCTATATTGAGCCTTATTAAAGCGGCAAGCCATCAGCAAGTGCACGCTCGGCACGTTTAATGGCTACACCTTCGCGGTATTTGGCATATTTTTCTTTAAAGGCCATTTTTAAAACACTGTCCAGTCCGCCCTTTACAGCAAGGTTGTACACACTGGCAGCCTTCCGGCTTATTGAGGCATCCCAGGCGCGCAGGCTTAGTGAGAATGATCCGTCCAGGTACTTCATCCAATGCCAGTAACCGGTTGGCATAAACAGCGTATCGCCATGCTCCAGGAAAACCTCCTGCCCTTCAACGCCATCCAAAGCCGGGAATTTTGCAATATCCGGGTTAGCTACATCATAATCCTCTAAGGCATAGGTAGCATTGGGTAAACAATACAAACGCTCTTTCCACTTATTCTCAAACAGTATTACATGTTTGCGGCCGCCAAAATGGGTATGGAAAATGTGCGGCAAGTCAATATCATAATGCAAAAAGGTAACCGAATTAGAGCCACCGAAGAACATGGCCGGCATGCTTTCAATAAAACCACCCATAAGGTCCTTTGGTAATACAATATCATCCAGCAGTTGCGGGGCGTGCTTAAAAATGTTAAAAAAGAAGATACGCAGTTCGGTTGGCTGCGATTTGATCAGATCGATATACTCGTTAAAGGGCATTACTGCTGCCGAAGTATTGATCGGTTTGGCCGGATCGGCCTTGGAGTTATCGTAAAGCGGCACCGTTTTGCTGCCTACAATCTCCTTCATGTATTCGGCTGTCCATTTTTCGCGGGCGGGCCAGCTTTTTGTTAAGCCTTTTATTACCAGCGGACGGCGGGCATCAAGATAATTCTTTTTAAAATCGGCGGCAGAAATATGCTCCACCGTATCTACACCTGAAAGTTTGAATCCCATACAAAAAACCGGATAAAATGTTTTGCCCGGATCGTATAAAATTAGTCTATTTATATTATCAAATGGTTAATTCCGAAAAAATAAAGGGGATATCACCTTTAAATGACACCCCCATTACAACAATTTTGTTTAAAAAATTAAACAGGCTTACCATTAGCTAACGCTTTATTAGCCCGTTTTACAGCCATATCTTCCTTCCAGTCCATATAGCGTTTTTTAAAGCGGCCTTTCATAAAATCATCAAACTTGCGCTGTATGGTTAAATTGTATAAGCTATGCGCCTTAATAGCCCATGATTTATCCCAGGCACGCAGCGATATGGAGAACGAACCATCAAGGTACTTCATCCAATGCCAGAAACCGGTAGGCATAAACAGGGTTTCGCCGTGTTCCAGTATGGTTTCCTGCCCCTCAATACCATCCAGCGCCGGGAATTTCTTAAAGTCGGGATTTGAAATATCGTAATCTTCAAGCGCGTAGGTAGCAAATGGCATACAGTATAAACGCTCGCTCCACTTTTGCTCAAACAGCATTATATGCTTGCGCCCATGAAAATGGGTATGAAAAATATGCGCCAGGTCAATATCGTAATGCAAAAAGGTGATTGAGCCCGCGCCGCCAAAAAACATATTAGGGTATTTATCCAGAAAGCCACCCATCAGGTCAGACGGTGAACGGTAATCATCCAGCAGTTTCGGCGCGTATTTTATCGGGTCGAACAAAAAGATACGCAGGTCAGTAGGTTGTTTTTGTATCAGGTCAATATAATCGGCAAATTTCATTTCAGCCGCCGAAGCATTGATGGGTGCCGACGGATCAGCCTTCGAGCTATCATAAAGCGGCACCGTTTTGTCGCCTACAACTTCTTTTAAATAATCAAACGTCCACTTTTGCAAGGCAGGCCATGTTTGGGTTGCGTTACGAATAACTAATGGTTTACGAGGTATTAAATAGTTGTTAATAAAATCCTGTTTAGTAATACTATCAACCTTATCAATTTGGGTTAGTATAATGCCCATGTTCACAAATAATTAACAAACAAATTTAATTAATTTACATACAACACATATTTATGAAGGTAGTTTTTGACGTATGCACAACAAAAAGGGCCGGCAAAAATGCCGACCCTTAACAACGTTTATATTTGGTTAGTTAAGGCATTAAAACAGTGTTCACTACGTGGATAACGCCATTGCTTTGGTTAACATCAGCAATAGTTACCCATGATTTTCCTCCTTTTGCGTCAACCAGGTAAACTTTACCGGCTTCAACTTTAACAGTAAGCTTTTCGCCCTGAACGGTTGTTAAAGTTGGGTTGGCTGATTTTGCTTTGGCCATTAAATCCTTAGCGCTCATTTTACCGGCAACTACGTGATATGTTAATATTTTGGTAAGCGTGGCTTTGTTTTCGGGCTTAACCAGGTTATCAACAGTACCGGCAGGCAGTTTGTTAAATGCCTCGTTAGTTGGGGCAAATACGGTGAAAGGGCCTTTACCTTTTAAAGTTTCAACCAAACCTGCGGCTTTAACAGCGGCAACAAGCGTGGTATGGTCTTTAGAGTTAACGGCATTATCTACAATATCCTTGGTTGGGTACATGGCCGCACCGCCAACCATTTTGGTTTGAGCGTAAGCTTTAGGCGTAATTGCAATAGCTGCTAATGCAAACGCCGCGATTAATAATTTTTTCATTTTAATAGATGTTATTTATCAATGTACGCCCACTTGTACTACTATGGATTGCGGGCAATGCAAAAACAACATCAATAAGCTGAAAATCAATTACTTATTACAACTCCAAAACAGAGTAACGATTAAAAGAATAACTCTGAAGCGACATGATCGGCATACAGCTTTCCTGCCGGGGTAAGGTACAGGGTCTGCTCCTTTTGTTTGAGCCATTCCTTATCAAAAAACTCGCCTGTGCGGGTAAGCAATTCATCGGCAGCCCCTGCGGCAATCAGGTTTAGCTTGCCCATATCAAGCCCCCACATTGTGCGCAGCGCGGTCATGATGTACTCGTTCAGCCGGTCCTTTTCTGTAAGCACTTCGGTTTCGGCAGGTATGCTACCCAATTCCAGCGATTGTATGTATTTAGCGTTATTGGCCACATTCCATTGCCTTGCTTCGCCGTTAAATGAGTGCGCCGATGGGCCAATACCCAGATACTTAACCCCCAGCCAGTAATTTGAGTTATGGCGCGAGTAATGCATGGGCTTGCAAAAGTTTGATATTTCGTACTGTTCAAAGCCCTGCTTTTCCATGGCATCTATCAGGTAGGTGAACTGGGCGGCGCTTTGCTGCTCGTTCATGGGGGGCTGTTTTTTGTTGCTGATAAAAGATGCCAAAGTGGTTTGAGGCTCCACCGTCATGGAATAGGCTGATACATGCGGAACATTCAGCCCGAAAACCTTTTCGATGTTTTGCTTCCACTTTGTATCGGTAAGTAAAGGATAACCATAAATCAGGTCGACCGTGATGTTTTCAAACCCGGCATCCTGCGCCCGCATTACCGATGCTTCGGCCTCCCGGGCCTCGTGGGCACGGTTCATCCAGCGCAGGTCATCATCAAAAAAGGATTGTATACCGATACTGAAACGGTTAACAGGAGTGTGCCTTAACTCACTTATTTTAGTTCTGTCCAGATCATCCGGATTGGCTTCGAGTGTAATCTCAGCATCTGAGGATACAGTATGCAGGCGTGTAACGGCATCAAGCAACTTATTAAGTTCGGCATCGCTAAGCAGCGATGGCGTGCCACCGCCAAAATAAATGGTTTCAACGGTTTCGCCCGCTAAATAACTCTTTTGCAGTTCCAACTCGTTAAGCATGGCCTGCAAAAGCTCATCCTTATATTTTAGCGAGGTACTGAAATGAAAATCGCAGTAATAACACGCTTTTTTACAAAAAGGTATATGTAGATAAATTCCGGCCATTGAATTTGCAAAAGTACCGATTGGCAGGCAAATAAAAGTTAATTCACCGTCATTAACATTTAGCCCGCTAAACGCTACCTTTGTGCCAGTTTTGATACGATCACTCGCCATATTATTTTTTTTAACCACGCTATGCGGTACCGCTTTCGCGCAAACCGACAGTACCGAAACTGAGCTGATACCCGAAGCTGATACCGGTTATTACGAAGCTCCGCGCCAGATGCACATGCTCGACTCGGTAGCCATGGCGGCAAAGGTGCAGGAGCAGGCCGTGTCAGACTCACTGGCCATGCTCTACATCAAAACACCCGACCCTGAGCGCCGCAACCAGTTTGTTGAACAAATGCTGGATAAGTACCTTTACAAAGGCTACGGTTTTTGGGATATTAAGCCGGCATCAAAAGCAACGGCGGGCACGGGCATTGGCCGTGCTGTACGTGCACGCTGGGTAATTGGCGTTGTAGTGGCACTGTTATTATATACGGGTTTGCTGCGGCTTACCATTGGCCGCGATGTGGATACCATATTAAGATCGGCATTTAAAGTGCAGCTATTTTCACAAAACGATGAAGGCACCCCCATCAGTTTCTGGACGTTTACGGGCCTGCTTATATTGCTGGGTTTTACGTTTGGCCTTTTTTTATACCAGCTATCGGTACACTACCAGGTTTATTACCAGTTGGCAGGTATGGCCTTGTACTTTTCATTATCAATGGCGGTATTATTACTGTTTGCCTTTAAAATAATCCTGCTTAAGTTTTTGGGTTGGGTTTTTGCTATAAAAGAGGTGGTTGAACGCTACATCACTATTTTATGCCTTACTTACTTTACGGTTGCCATTTTATTTTTACCGATAGTGGTTAGTTTAACTTTAATTAATCCGCAGTTAACACAATTAGTATTATTAATGGCGTTGGTTATTGCCGGCGTAATTTTAATTTGGTTGTACCTTCGTAACAGCGTAATTATTATTTCAAGCTTTAAGTTTCCAAAATTTTATTTATTTATCTATCTTTGTGCCCTCGAAATTTGCCCTATTTTAATTTTGATAAAGGCACTTAATATATAGTATAATTAGTTAGTTATTACGGAGATTGACTTTGGAAGACAGAAAAAAAAGGGTTAAAAGCATTTTGGTGACCTTGCCAAAACCCGAAAATGATAAAAATCCATACGCCGAGCTGGCTAAAAAACTCAATCTGAAAATTGATTTCAGATCGTTCATCCACGTTGAGGGCGTACCGGCTAAGGATTTTCGTAAAGAGAAAATAAACCTGGCTGATTTTACCGCGGTGATTTTTACCAGCCGTAACTCGGCCGATCACTTTTTTCGTATTTGCGAGGAGATGCGCTTTGAGGTACCTGTTGATATGAAGTACTTCTGCCTGTCTGAAACCATTGCGCTTTACCTGCAAAAATATATTCAGTATCGTAAACGCAAGATATTTTTTGGCAAGCAAACCGCTTCTGACCTGGCTGAGGTATTGAAAAAGCATTCGGGCGAAAAGTTTCTGTACCCATGCTCGGACGTAGCTGCCGAAGAAACACAGAAATTTTTGCTGGAAAATGGCTACAACTTTACACCCGCGGTATTATTCCGTACCGTATGCAGTGACCTGTCTGACCTGGCCGAGGTATTTTACGATGTGATCGCCTTTTTCAGCCCGTCAAGCATCCAATCGCTGTATAAAAACTTTCCTGATTTTAAGCAAAACAATACCCGCATAGCCGCTTTTGGCGCTACTACCCACAAAGCAGTGCTCGATGCGGGCCTTATTTTAGATATACCGGCACCATCACCGGCAGCCCCGTCCATGACGATGGCTATTGAGCAATACTGTAAGCAGGTTAATAAATAACGGTTATATAACTGTTATTTATTAACTTTTTTGCAACCCTTTCCTCTTTTTTTACGTTAACATCGTACTTGCATATATCAATTTGTAACGGTATGATTTATAGTGTTATACACAAAATACTATAATTAACCCGCTGATTTTGATGCTTGTACTATTTTTTTGACTTTTTGTTTAAAAAAGTTAAAACTATATATTCGGGCGTTTGTAAAGTGTATGATACAGACAGGATATTACCACATGAGAAAAATATACTCTTTTTTACTTATAGCCGGAGCCCTTTTAACTGCCTGTAAAAGCAGCGACAGAGGGGAGCTTACCGGTGTGCCGCAACGATCGTTCCGCTCAGAGGTACCCTATAATATGGTGTACATTCCGGGAGGCTCATTTTTGATGGGCCAAACAGATCAGGATGTTACTTTCGCGCAGATATCCCAAACAAAACAGGTGACCGTATCACCTTTTTTTATGGATCAAACCGAGATCTCAAACACACAATATAAACAGTATGTAAACTGGGTGCGCGATTCAATAGCCATCACCAACTATTTAAATGACCCTAAGTATTACATACAGCCCCGCGGTGGCAACGCTAATGCAAACGCCAATGCCGGCGGCCGTAAATTCATTAATTGGGATTACGTAAAAAAGAACCCTATCTGGAATTTCAGGGGTAACAATGCTGGCAATGCCGCTAAGCTTGATGGCATGTACTACCAGGGTGACGACCGCGTTTTTGACCGCAATGAGGTTGATGTACGCCTGTTAAAATACAACTACTCTATTATGGTACTGCGCGATGCCGCCAACCATAAAAATGATAAAAATGCCAAACGCTCTGATTTCATCTTTCGCGATACGGTGAATGTTTACCCGGATACGCTGGTGTGGCTGAGTGATTTTTCGTACGCTGCAAACGAGCCGATGGTTGAGGGTTATTTTTCGCACCCGGCTTTCCGTAACTACCCTGTAGTGGGTGTTACCTGGCGCCAGGCCCGTGCATTTACCGTATGGCGCACCCGTTATAACGATGCTTATAAAGATTCGCGCCGTTTACCGCACCGCCTGCCATACAGCCTGCCTACCGAAGCTGAGTTTGAATATGCCGCACGCGGCGGCCGTATAGGTACTGATTACCCATGGGGTGGCCCCTATGTTAAAAATGCCAAAGGCTGTTTAATGGCTAACTTTAAGCCCGGCCGCGGTAATTATACTGATGATGGCGGTGCATATACCGTTAACGTGCGTTCCTATTTTCCGAATGATTACGGACTATACAATATGGCCGGTAACGTAGCCGAGTGGACAGCATCAGCTTATGATCCATCGGCCTCAACCTTTGTGCATGATATGGCCCCAACCTTTAATTATGAAGCTAAGGCCTCTGACCCTGAAGTGCTGAAACGTAAAGTAGTTCGCGGCGGATCATGGAAAGATGTGGGTTACTTCCTGCAAAACTCAACCCGCAGTTACGAGTACCAGGATACTGCAAAATCGTACATCGGTTTTCGTTGTGTAAGCCACTTTGTTGGCCGCGACATACGCGACAAGCGATAATTTAACTTAAAGCCAACCTTATCATTGTTGCATTGTATTGTATTTTGATAAAAATAATAAAAACCCTCACACTAACATCAACTTATGGCTCTGAAGAAAAAACCATTCGGCATTGATAACATCATTTCAATTGGTGCAACCGTTGTAATTATAGGCTTGTTATTTAAAATTCAGCACTGGCCATATGCCAGTACATTTATTACGCTGGGTTTGGGTACCGAGGCCGTATTATTCCTGATACTTGGCCTTCAGCGTGACACGCAGGAGGTTGACTGGACACGCGCCTACCCCGAACTTAATGAGGATTTTAAAGGCGACCTGCCTGTTGCTACGGCACGCGTTGCCGCTCCGGCCCCTACAGGCTTTTCAAACACCGCCGCGCTTGATAAAATGCTAAGCGATGCCAAGATAGGCCCTGAACTGATAGGCAGCCTGGGTGATAACCTGAGAACATTTGGCGATAAGGTTGCAGCCATATCAACCGTAGGTGATGCTGGTACCGCCACCAACGAGTATATTACCAAATTAAAAACAGCTACCGCCAGCTACGATAAGCTTAGCGCATCGTTTGAAAAAGCATCGGCCAACCTGGCTGAGATGGCTAACTCTAATATCGACTCAAAAGCATACCACGATCAGGTAAACAACCTGGCCAAAAACCTGGGTGCATTAAACGCCGTTTACGAGCTGGAGCTACAGGATTCAACTGCTCATTTAAAATCAATGAACACGTTTTATCACAACCTGTCGCTTACCATGCAAAACTTCAATGAGTCTATTGACGATTCAAAGAACTTTAAGGAAGAAGTGGGCCGCTTAGCTAAAAACCTGGCATCGCTTAACGCGGTATACGGTAATATGCTTACCGCCATGAGCCAGCCACGCGTTTAATTTGAGTAAGTAACAGAGTTCAACATCAACCCAATATAACGAAACAAACACATGGCCGGAGGCAAACAAACCCCCAGACAACGAATGATAGGCATTCTGTACCTGGTACTTTTGGGACTTATTGCCCTGAACGTGCCCGACAGTTTACTGGATGCCTTTAAAAATATAACCGACAGCTTAGATCACTCGCGCGAGAATGTTACCACCAGTATTGGCAACACCTACAGCGCATTTGAACAAACCAAATTAAAAGAGCAGCCGGAGCGCGCTAAACCGGTGTATGACAAGGCTAAGCAAGCCAGTAAAATAGCCGATGAACTGAATAAATATGTTGGGGCCTTAAAAGCTAAACTGATTGAAGCCGGTGGTGGCATTAATAAGGAAACAGGCGACGTTGACGCCCGCGATAACCTTGACATTTCGCCCCGCATCATGATCAATGAAAAAAATGCCGAGGGGCTGCAAAAAAAGGTTGAAGAAACCCGTGCCAAGCTTTTGGCTTTACTGGATGAAAAAGATCGCCAGGGTATCAACTTCGCATTAGATGCAAGCGCGCCAAAAACAAAATCAGGCAATAAACAAAAAGATTGGGGCGAGGCTTATTTTGGTGATGGTATTCCGTTAGGCGCATCATTAACCACTTTAGCTAAAATTCAGGCAGATGCTAAAAACGCCGAGAACGAAGTTGTAAAAAAACTATTAGGCAAGGTAGATCAGGCAGTAGTAAATCTTGACAAATTCGCAGCGGTTGCCGTTGCGCCTTCAAGCTATGTAGTAGCAGGTCAGCCATACACTGCCGAAATCTTTCTTACTGCGTATGATTCAAAAAGCAACCCAACCATTACTGTTAACGGCTCAAATGTACAAGTATCTGAAGGTCGTGGTAAATACACGGTAAATACCAGCAAAGAAGGTTTCTTTAAATATTCAGGTACCATTAAAGTAGTTGGTACCGACGGGCAGGTAAAAACCTACCAGTTGCCAATGCAGGAGTACCAGGTAGCCAAACCATCGGCAGTAGTATCGCCTGATAAAATGAACGTATTATACATTGGTGTACCTAACCCTATCTCGGTATCAGCACCGGGTGTACCGCTCGAAAAACTGCGTGTGAGCATGACAGGCGGCTCGGTAAAAGGTAGCGGCGGTAAATACACAGCCAATGTAAGCTCAATAGGTACGGCAAAAGTTACCGTATCCGGCGAAGTTGCACCGGGTAAAACACAGGTTTTAGGTGTAACCGAATTCCGTGTAAAACGTATACCTGACCCTAAGGCCATGTTTGCCGGTAAAAGCGGTGGCAGCACCAGCGCGGCTAACATCCGCGGACAGGACAGGCTGTTTGCCCGTTTAGAGAACTTTGAATTTGATGCCAAGTTTAATGTTACCCGTTTCAGCCTGCTGCTGGCCAAGCCACGCCAGGATGTAATAAAGGTTACCTCAACCGGTGGCAGCGTTAGCCCGCAGATGCGTGCTGCCCTGAATACGGTAACTCCGGGAACAAAGGTTATATTTACCGATATCATTGCCGTTGGCCCTGATGGTTCACAACGCGGTTTGGATGATATTGTAATATCTGCGAATTAACAGACAGAGAGAATGAAGAGATTGTTGATCATAGCATTGGGTTTGGCTTGCACGGCTTCGTTCGCGCAAACTACGCCTCCGGCAGGTAACACTACTACCGGTGCCAATGCCGCGCATACTGCTGACAGCCTTGCACAAGGTTATGAACGCCCCCTGGATGGCTATTACACCAAATCGAGCTTTGAGGCGGGTAAGGTAACACCCTACCCTGCTTTACGCCAGGCCGATGTGATATTTGCCAAACGTGTATGGCGCGAGATTGATGTGCGCGAAAAGATGAACCAGTACCTGGCTTCGCCAAAATCAAGGCTGATAGATGTATTGATGGCCGCTATTGATGCAGGTGAACTTACTGCCTATGATCCATCACCAAACCCTGCTAAGAACGACCCAAGCGGCGATGCCTTTTCAACTCCGCTAACCGGCGGACAGGCTAAAGCCCGTATGGCTGATAGTGCCGTGGTTGACCAGTTTGACGCCGATGGCAACAAAATAGGCTCAAAGATACAGGCAGGTGAATTTAATCCTGATAGCGTGGTTAAATTCCGTATTAAGGAGGATTGGGTGTTTGATAAACAACGCTCGGTATTTGAGCCGCGCATTATTGGTATAGCCCCGCTGATCAAATTCCAGGTTGAAGGTTTGGATATGGATTACCAACCGGCATTTTGGGTATATTTCCCTGAAGCGCGCCAGGTTTTGGCAACAAAAGAAGCCGTTAGCCGTAATAATGATGCAACGGGTTTAAGCTTTGATGATGTTTTTTTGAAAAGGCTTTTCAGCAGTTATATTGTTAAGGTATCAAACGATAAGGACGAGCGTATTAAAGATTATGCCCAGGGTATTGACAGGCTTTACGAATCCGAGCGAATTAAAAAGTCGCTTATGGATTGGGAGCTGACCCTTTGGGAGTATTAAGAGCTACTAACCATCCAGCTATATATGTTAAGTTTAAGGCCCGGCGATGTTCATCGCCGGGCCTTTATTTTTTTAGTCGTGTGAGAATTTGTAGCCTATGCCCCTTACCGTTTGTAAAAACTGCGGCGAATCAGGATTATCCTCTATTTTTTTACGCAGGCGTACAATATGCATATCCAGCGTACGTGTATTAACATCGGCATTGTAGCCCCACACTTCCATCATCAGCTCCTCCCGGTTTATTACCTTGTTCTTATTTTTCAGGAAGTAAAGCAATATACGGTTCTCTAAAATGGTCAGCTCCACCTTGCGGCCATCCTTTATCAGCAGGTGCGTATTGGGGTGATGCTCCATCCCTGCAAAGCGGTATGATTCGGCCTTATCACTGTTTAGCGAGAATTTGATTTTGTTATCGATCATCGCTATCAGCACGTCCATATTAAATGGCTTGGTAATATAATCGGATACGCCAAAGTTGTAGGCCTCTATCTTATCTACATCCTGTGCCTTGGCCGTCATCATGATCACCAGCTTATCAAAACCCTTTTCGCGTATGCTGCTGCACACGTCTGATCCCTGTTTGCCTGGCAGCATCCAGTCCAGCAATACAATATCGGGCTGCTCATCAATTATCAGTTGCTCGGCATCCTCGCCGTTACCTGCTTCCAGCACTTTATATCCTTCTGACTCGAGGCGCTCAGCAACCAGGAAACGCAGGTTTTCATCATCCTCTATCAGTGCTATTTTAATTTCCTTACTCATTTATTATGTTTGATATGGGAGTATAACAATAAATTCCGACCCTTGGTTTACTTTGCTTTTAATGAGGATGTCGCCATCCATAAAATTAACCAGTTCTTTACAAAAAGCCAAGCCGAGGCCAACGCTGCCGTTTTGGTTATATTGGTTCTCGAGGCGGTAAAATTTCTTAAATATATTACTTAATTCCGTTTTGGGTACACCTATACCCTGATCGGCGAATGAAAAGTGTATATTCTTTTTTTCGCGCCATATTTTAATATCCAGTACCTTTTTTTGCGGATGCGAATATTTGTACGCGTTCTCCATCAAATTCTGAAAAACACTGCCCAGCATCACGGGGTCGGCCTGAAAATAGTTCACCCCTTCCTCAATATCCAAGCTTATCTGAAAATCATGATATTTTATGCTGAAGGTTTCAATATAACGCTTTATAAAGCTTTCAATATCAATACCCTCTTTTTTGGTGGCGATTGAGCGGTTTTCAAGTTGCGTGAATGACAGCAGCCTGTTCATCAGTTCGTTTAGCTTATCGGCTTCTTCATCCAGTATCCGGCCATAATGTTTTAGCTGCCGCTCACTCATGGGGTTCTCGCCCCGCAGGTTCGATCCGGCTATTTTAATTACGCTTACAGGCGTTTTAAACTCGTGTGTAAAATTGTTTATAAAATCGTACTGCAGCTTAAACAGCTTGAGGTTCACGTTAAGGTTACGGTATATAAGCCAGGCCGTAAGCAACAAAAAGAAATAAATAAGCAGCGCTATACCCCCGATAGGCATAAAGCGGCGATTGATCTCATTGGTGAGATGCCCCCTGTCTGACACGAAATAGAGCTTATAGTTTGAAAATGCCCCCGGCAGCGCCACCTCTGTAATGATCTTACTTTGCTCAATATACAATGGATCATACACCACGGGTTCAACCGTTATTTTTTGATAAAGCTCGCGGTGCGGGTTTTTTACCCTGATATAGCGCGGATCAAGCAAAAAGGTCATCATGTTTTGCTTAAAGAATAGTTGCTGACTACTCTTTTGCATTTCCTTATACATTTTAATATCCTGCCTTCGGGGTACGTTAAGGTAGGAGATCTTATCGGGCTTAACGTCATAAAACGTGCGGAATACTTCATTTTGCGATGGTACGGTCAACGTATCGGCCCGGTTAATAAACTCGTTCAGCCGGCCTGCCATTGCCCTGAAATCGGCCTCGTTTGATGGACTGTAGCGCTCAACACTGTTTACCGTTGGCCAGTTGGGCGTAAATTCATAAACCGATTGTACAAATATGCCCAACCTGTTACGGCGGGCGGGCCTTTTACCTATGCGTATATCATAAAAAATAACGCGGCGTACAAAGGCATAGTTGGTAAATACCGATGAAGCATAGGTGGCTGCCGAAGATGAATCTAAAAAGCCCTGATACGAGGTAACCTCGGGTATCTTATTCTGAAAAAAATCATTGTAGGGCGATATGGTTTGCTCCAGCACATCTATTTTTTTGGAGGCGAACTCATTCTCTACATACTTGCCCGTGAGGTTATAGGCGGTTATAAACGCTATAACCAGCAAAATGGTGATCAGTATCATGAAGATAATGATGAGCGAAAAATTTTTGCGGTACAGGTTGCGTTGTGCCTTAACCATAGTATGGTTTAGTTTTTACCGGATAAATTGGCTTCGAGGAATTTTTCCATTTCGGTATACATCAAAATACGGTTAGACTCGTTACGGAAAAAAGAGCGCTCATCGTTTTTAAGGATATAATTCACCGGCACCTTCTTTTTACGTAATTCAAGTACAAACTGGTTAAGTTCGGTAATGTTTGACCGGATATCTTTACCACCCTGCAATATCATTAAAGGTACCTTAATTTTATCAGCATGAAAAACAGGCGATATTGCCCGCAGGTGTTCAGCATCGGTTTCGGGGTTGCCCACCATTTCGTAAGTCATTTTTAAGTACGGCTTAAAAAACGGCGGGGCATCCTTTATAAAAGTAAAAAAGTTGATCAACCCGTTTTGCACTATGGCGCAGCGGTACATATCCGGATGGAAGGAAACACCATACAGTGCCGAAAAACCGCCAAAACCGCTGCCATATATGGCAATACGTTTAGGATCGGCTATTTTTTGTTCTATCAGCCAATTCACGCCGTCGGTAATATCCTGCTGTATTTTACCGCCTACCTGCTTAAAACCGGCGTTGCGAAAAGCTTTACCATACCCTGCTGAACCACGAAAGTTCATTTGCAGTACGGCATAACCACGATTTGCCAAAAACTGCACCTCGGAGTTATAACCCCAGGTACTGCGCGCCCATGGGCCGCCATGCGGCATTACCACCACAGGCAAATTCTTACCATTGCTGCCCTGCGGTAGGGTTAGGTAACCATTGATAACCAAACCATCGCTGGCCTTATAGCTTATCGGCTTCATGTCCGACAGTTGCGCAGGCTCAATGGTCGAATTCATTTCACCAATGCGGGTAAGCTTAGCAGTGGCGTTGTCATACAAATAGTACGATCCCGGGTCACGGTCAGAGTAGGTGTAAACTATAAATTTTTTCTCGGCACTGTCACGGTCAACAATGCGGGTTTCATTACCTTTAAAGTTAACGCTTATCTTATCGTAAAGGGCTTTTACGGTGTCGTTAAAAAAATGCTTCTGCGGTTTTGATTCTTCCCAGGCGGCAAAATCCATGCGGTGCTTCTCCTTAAAATACTCCACATACATAATATCCGCGCGATCCTCTTTATAAACCACCTCTATCTGCTTCCCGGTTTCGGCATTGATCTTCACCAGCGCCATCTTATCCTGAAACAGGTTTGACAGGGCATAAAAATTTTTACCGTTGCCTGTAAAAGCTATTGGCCTTATCGCATCCCTGAAATTACTTACTATCACCGGCTTAAACGGCGTTTGTTCATTCGGGCGGTATAGTATGGTTGTGTTCACCCCGTCAGACGCGCGAGCCAGCAGTATGCGACCGTCAACATCAGTTATCCAGTCGGTAATATCACCAGGGTTGGTAATATAAAGCTCGAGCGCGCCGGTGCGTATATTGAGATGATATACATCAAATATCCCTTCGTCGCGTTTGTTCAAGCTAACGGTAAGTATATTATGGTCGATCCTGCTGCGGCTAAGCAACCTGAATTTTACTTTGTATCCCGAAAAAAGCGCCCTTGTTTTAAACGTATTTACATCCAGCGCGAACATTTTGAGGCTGTCGCTGGCTACCATATCAATGCTATAAATTATCTGGTTATTAAACGTCCAGAAATAATCAGTAACAGGGCTGTCTTTAAACTCGGTAACCATGCGGCCCTTGCCGTCAGCCAGTGATTGAACGAACAGGTTTTGCTTACCCTTGTATGATTTTAAATAGGATATGTATTGGCCATCAGGCGATATACGGAAGAATGACTTTTCGGGCGTTTTAAAAAAATCGAGAATAGGGATTCTCTCCGGTGTTTTTTCACGACATGAAACCACTCCGGCAAGCATCAGCACACAAAATATTAAGCGCCAAAAACGCATCGTTACACTCATCAAGCCACGTTATAAAATGTTAAATTAATGTATTTTATACTTATCTCTTTAAAATGTCACCACAATTTTACCCGCGCAAACATAAATTGACGTGGCGCTGCGTTTAATGATGGAAAACGGTATTTTTGAAAGGATGGATAAGCTGCGCACCCTTATATATATTGCCCTGGCTATGCTTTGCAGCGGCCCGCTTTACGCCCAAAATAACGAGCTTAAGCTTGCCCAGCAATACAGCGCCAATGGCGAATTGCAAAAAGCGTCAGAGATCTATCAGAAACTTTATAAACAGGAGAACGAAGCTTACTACCCTTTTTATGTGAACAATCTTATCGCCCTGAAAATATTTGACGAGGCGGAGAACATCACTAAAAAGATGCTCAAAAAATATCCCGACGAAAGCGACTATCCTTTAAAGCTGGCTGTAATATATACCCAAAAAGGCGATACCGATAAAGCTAACGGCATTTATAATGACATGATAAGCAAGATGCCTGCCGAGCCCGGCGCGGTATCAATGCTGGGGATGCAGCTATACCAAAGCGGCAATATGGAATATGCCATAAAAACATTTAGGCAGGGCCGTAAGCTGCTTAACAATAACATCGCGTTTAGCCATGAGCTGATTACCCTGTACCGTTATAACCGTGATAAAGCAGCGCTTATTGATGAGTACATGAACTTTTTGCCGCAAAACCCCGGGTATACCAGCCAGGCTAAGAACACCCTGTCGGCATTATTTGAGGATGCAGATTATGATGTATTAAAGGCCGCCCTGTTTAAACGTATACAGAAAGACCCCGGCCAGGCCGCTTATATTGATTTGCTTACCTGGGTATTATTACAGCAAAAGGAGTATGACCAGGCTATTAACCAGGCCATTGCGCTTAACCGCCGCGGCGATACCGATGGCGAAAGCATTGTTGAACTTTGCCGCATACTGGTTGAAAACAAGGCTTATGACGAAGCCATACGCGGATATGACTATATAGTTGCCAAAGGGCAGAATGAGCGATGGTTTATTACCGCTAAAATTGAGCTTACCGATGCCAAAAGTCAAAAGATAACATCAGGCAGCTATACCCCGGCCGACCTGGCCAGTTTAGAGCAGGATTATAAGGATCTGCTTACGCAGTTCGGGCAATCGCCGGCCACCGTTTTCGCTATGAAAAGGCTGGCTAACCTGCAGGCTTTTAAGCTACACAAGTTAAATGAGGCGCAAAGGCTGTTACAACAGGCCATTGCCGTACCGGGTATCAACGCGCAAACATTGGCTACCTGCAAGCTTGACCTGGGTGATGTATATCTGCTTAACGGCAAACCGTGGGAAGCCACATTGCTATACAGCCAGGTTGAGAAGGACAAAACCGATAGCGAAACTGAGCAGGAAGCCAAATTGCGTAATGCTAAACTGGCCTACTATACCGGCGATCTGGACTATGCCAAAGGGCAGCTAAGCATCCTGAAAGCAGCTACCTCAAAGCTGATAGCCAATGATGCCCTTAACCTGCAACTACTGATAAGTGATTACCTGGCGAATGATAGCACCGGCGCTGCCCTTAAAATGTATGCTCGTGCGGATATGCACCTGTTTGCCAACCAACCTGAAAGGGCCATCCGCACCCTGGACAGCATTGATGTAAAATATCCGGGCAATTCATTGGGTGATGATATACTGATGGCCAGGGCCCGAATTATGATCGCCAAAAAGGATTACGCAGGTGCAAGCGCAAACCTTAAAACTATTGCTAATACCCATTCAACGAGCCTTTGGGCTGATGATGCCGTATTTATACTGGGCGACCTGTACGAGAATAACCTGAACAATAAGGAGCTGGCCAAAACTTATTATCAAAAAATAGTGACCGACTACCCCGGCAGTTTGTGGCTTAACGAGGCACGCAAACGTTTCAGGGTGTTGCGCGGCGATAGCCAGGGCACCTGATATTTTTATATTTTTGTACCATGATTATTTACAACGAAACTGTTATTGTGGAAGAAGCCAGCCATACCGAATGGCTTACCTGGATGCAGCAAACTCAATTGCCCGCTATTATGGCTGCCGGCCACTTTAAACAACATAACATATTACACGTAATGGATTCGCCTAACGAGGGGGTTACCTATTGCGTACAATACCACGCCGATAAACTGGAAGATGTAGAGGCTTATTTTACTAATCACCTCGACGGATTTCAAGCCGAGCAACAACAACGTTTTGAAAACAAATTGGTAACCTTCAGTTCGCTGATGCAAACCGTACCGGCTATATTTTAAACCAAAGCCGCGCTATATAAAAAAGGGATCGTTATGGTTAACGATCCCTTTTTTTATAGCTTAAAGCCTGATATTATTTTGTAGATATCAGGTTATACAACTCATCCAGCTTAGGGCTGAGTACAATTTCAATACGCCTGTTCTTAGCCAGTGCTTCGGGAGTGTTACCCGGGTCAATCGGCTGAAACTCGCCTTTACCCGTAGCCGTTATGCGGGCCGGATCAATATGCTGTTCCTCTGTTAAAAAACGGCTTACCGATGTAGCACGGAGTACGCTTAAATCCCAGTTATCTTTTATCTGGCCAAGGTTTTTGATACGCTTGTTATCAGTATGCCCTTCAACAGATATATTGATGTCGGCCTCTTTATTCAATACCGCCGCTAATTGTGTAAGCGCCTGTTTACCCTTATCATCAATCACTATACTACCCGAAGGGAAAAGTAATTTATCAGTGAGCGATACATATACTTTGCCGTTACGGATATCAACGCTCAAACCACTTTGTTGAAAGCCTAATAACGCCTTTTGCAGTTTATTCTTTAGCGCGTTGGTAGCTTCATCGCGTTTACGCAATATCTCCTCAACCTCTTTTAACCTTGCCTCGCGCTTCTGTAAGTCGCTTGATAGTTGGTTAACCTTGCTTGAGCTTGCCGTGTAGTTATTATTCAGGGTTTTGTAGTTGCCATTCAGCTCGGCCAACTCACGGGTAAGCCTGGTTGAGTCGCCTTTAAGGCGTGACAATTCTTCTTCCAGCGTTTCAGACCGTTGAGTTAACGAGTCGATCTGCGCCAGCATAGCCTTATGTTTTTTAGGGGATAAAATAACGCACGACTGTATAAACAGCGCTGCAAATAAAAAAGCGAAAAGGTACTTTATCTTCATAGTTTAAACGATTGCATTATTCAGGAAAACGTTAAGCGGGTAGATATGGCTGCATACCGCTGCTACATTAGCTACAATATCCTTTTTGATCACCTCACTATCGGTAAGCTTGCGCCAGGCCACAAAGCTTTTTAGTTTTAACAGTTCAATATTCTCGTTATCGGCAGCATAATCGCGTGGGTTGGTTTTCAATTTCTCCTGGTCGCGAAAGTGGCCAAACAGTTTGATGAATTCCGGTGCGTCAACTATTTCTTTCAGCTCATGGGCATTATAGTCAATCTCCTGCCTTATGGCCTTTAGGTGGTTAGCCTCAGGCATCCAGTATCCACCTGCAATAAATGAATTGCCCGGTTCTATCTGCACATAATATTCAGAGCCACGGCTGCCGTTAGGGTGTTGACGTGGAATGGTGATACCGAAATTCTTTTTATACGGGGTTTTATCAGGGCTGAAACGAACATCGCGATAGATCCTTAAAACACATTTTTTAGGATCTGCATCCGTATTAACACCAGGATCAATACCGGCCAGCTCCTTAATCAGGCTGGCAGCAAATGCAATTACATTTTCGCGGCCCTGATCGTGCCGGGCCTTGTTGGCCATAAACCAGTCGCGGTTATTGTTTTGGGCGAGTTCTTTTAAAAAATCAAGCGTTTCCTTTTTTATCATAGGTAGTATTAAGGGCTGACCGCTTGTTGCAAGAGGGCAGATTTTTTAGTTAAGGTGCAGCTTCTCGTTACGCATGTTAAGCTCAACATTCTCTTTACGGCGATATTTTTTATACCAAACGTAACCACCTATGGCAGCGGCTATGTAAGGCATGGCCAGCAGGTAAAGTATACCGTTGTTAAGGCCGGCTGTTTCGTTACCACCATTTTGCGCGTTGGACTCAACAGTGGCCGAACACATGGCGCATTGCGCCATCACCACATCGCTGCTAAGCAATATTAAACCGGCAACCATGGCCACAAAAAACAGTTTAAAAGCCTTCATATAACAAAGTTAATTAAAAATGGTAATATGGCGATATCATCAGGTAAACTACAACGCCGGTAATGGTAACATACAGCCATATCGGGAATGTCCACCTAACCAGCTTGCGGTGTTTTTCAACCTGCATTTGCAACCCGCGGTAAAAACTCAAAAGTATTAACGGCAGCACACCTGCCGCAAGTATAATATGCGTAATTAAAATTACAAAATACACATAACGTATGCCGCCTGCCTGTGCCTTCTCCGCTTCGGACACGATGTGGTCGCCGTTTATGTCGCCAAAATTGGTTTCAGGGGCCAGGTAATGAAACAGGATGTACGATACGAGAAATAATGACGACAGGCAAAATGCCGCAATGTTCACCCTTTTGTGCATAGTGATATTACCTTGCTTAATAAAGTATAACGATATAAGCAGCAATACAGAACAGGTGCCATTAAATATGGCGTTCAGTTTCGGTAAAAAGTAGGTAAATGAGGGCAGCTCGGCCGGGGCAGGTATTATTTTACGGTTAAGAATGATCACAACCAATAAAACAAACACCGAAACGGCAGCTACAAAACGAAATATGAACTTATCACTCATGTTAAAAAATCAATTGGGGGCTTTTATTTTACGAAGTTCTTCGGCTATCTGCACTTTTATCTCATCATTCAGCTTATTTACTTCGGGTGCCGATGTAGCAGTGTAATACCCTCGGATGTGCTTGTCGGCATCTATCAGTACCAGTTTATCGCTGAAGATAAATTCCTTGTCGTTCACCTTCAGGGCGTTCACTAAAAAGCCGTTACGGGCAAGGTTATATACCGAAGCGGTATCGCCTGTTAAAAACAGCCACCTGCCCGCGGGTACATCCTTATACTTTTCGGCATATTGCTTTAGTATCCCGGGAGTATCATGCTGCGGATCTACCGAGATGGACAGGAAGTAAACCATATCATTCTTACGGTAATTGAGCGCCAGCTTGCGTACGTTATCATTTATACTCTTGCAAACATCAGGGCAACCGGTGTAGAAAAAGCTGGCTACAAATATTTTCTTATCAAAGTCGTTTGTTGATACTTCTTTGCCATCCTGATCGGTAAGTTTAAACTGCGGGAGTGTATGGTAAGTAGTATCGGGTATCTTTTCGCCATGAAACTTATGGAACGTACCCGAAAGCTTTTTAGGGCCGAAGTAGTTGAGCCCTTTATAGCGGTTTTTACCGCCAACGGTAAGTAAATAATATAAAAATCCCGGTACTGCAAGTATGAGTACCAGGATTATCAGTTTCTTTCCTAAGCCGGAATTACGCATTATCTGATAAGATCGATCCAGTGGTGGCTTTCGTTTGTAAGTACAAGGATCAAACCGATAATGAACAATATAGGCACTACCAGTGAGTAGATCAGGCCTACCTTTTCAAACTTTAAGTGCATAAAGTACGCTACAATGTAGAATGCTTTAGCCAGTGTAAGTATGATATAGATTGGGTTAGCAACAGTGATGTTGATAATATCCTTTGGAACAAGGTACAAAGCGATAAAGAACTCTATAACGGTGATGCCAAGCAGTATTAAAAAAACCTGAACTATCTTTCCGCGGCTCATTGCATTGTGTTCTTCATGGCCATGCTCATCATGTACATGAGCGTCTGTATGTTGTGACATAAATTTCTTATTTATTTATCAATGAAATAATCAAACTAAATAGAAGAAGGTAAATACGAATACCCAAACCAGATCTACAAAGTGCCAGTATAAACCGACCTTTTCAACCATCAGGTAGCTGCCACGGCGCTGGTAAGTGCCTGCCAGTACATTGATCAGGATAACGATATTAATAATTACACCGCTGAATACGTGGAAACCGTGGAAACCGGTAATGGTAAAGAACAGGTTAGCAAACTGCTGCGTATAGGTTGCTGAAGGAGCAATGCCTTCTTTAAAGAAGTGGTCCAACTCATGCGGAATACTACCCCACCAAAAACCCTCATGGTGCAAATGCGCCCATTCTAAAGCCTGGCAACCCAGGAACATGAAACCACCAATAACGGTAGCTACCATCCATCCGGCTACTTCCTTTTTAGCATTACGATGGCCGGCCTCAACAGCTAATACCATGGTAACCGAGCTCAAAATGAGTATGAACGTCATGATACCTACGAAAACCAGCGGGGCACCGTGATCTATCATACCCGGAACTGACTGAAAAATCAACTCCGCTGATGGCCACGCATCCGCGCTGAAACGCAAAGCACCATAAGCTATTAATAATGATGAGAAAGTGAAAGCATCCGATAACAGGAAGAACCACATCATCATTTTACCGTACTCTACCGAAAAAGGTTCACGACCTCCGGCCCACGGCGTAGTCTTAACTTGATCAATTTGTGATACTGTTGTACTCATTTGTACTCGTTTGTAGAATTAATTATTTCTGGTTCAAAAGTAAAAAAACATACAGATAAATCCATATAATATCGACAAAATGCCAAAATATAGCCGACATTTCCATCCAAAAAATACGTTTTACCTGTGGTATATTGCGGTAGCTCCCTACCAGCGAATTTAGTAGCAACAACAACCCGGCCACTATGTGCAATAAGTGCATACCGGTAAACACGTATATAAACGATTGGCTTGCATTTGGGTTTACAAAATAAACACCCATATCAACCAACTGGCTCCAGCCGTTAACCTGCAGCACGAAAAACGCGATACCCAAGCCAATGGTGATCCATAAAAACAACCGCTGCATGGTAAACTTTAGCTGTTTAGCCGCCTTTGATGCCAAAAACATGCTTAAACTGCTTAACGCTATGGTTATAGTACTATATAAAAATATAGGCGGAATAGTAATACTAAGCCCTTTGCCCTTTCCTCCAACATACACAATGAAACCACTTGTAAGCGCGGCGAAAATCATGAACGAGGCGAACACGATCAGCCACATCACAAATTTTTTTGGCATGTAATCTACTCTATCCTTTTGTTGTATTTGAGCCATCATCTTTTACACTTTTCCTATAAAATCAAACAAAAACATTAACTGCACCACCGGCAGGTATAAAAACGAACCGTACATCAGGCTCTTGGCCGATTTGATATTCCGGTTGCGTATCAGCATAAAACCCTGGTACAAAAATACCAAACTTAACAGTAACGATACTATGCCCACATAAATTCCCCCATAGCCATAATAAGTTGGCAACAGGCTTACCGGCAGCATAATTATGGTTGAAACAAATGCGAAAACCGCGCTTACCATATCCCGGTTACCCGAGGGCAGCAAACGGAAACCAGCCAGTTTATAATCATCATCCAACACCCAGGCAATAGCCCAAAAGTGCGGAAACTGCCATACAAACTGCACCGCGAATAATACCAGCGCTATCTCATCAATTTTTGGGTGCGCGGCCACATAACCAATAAGCGGCGGCAATGCACCCGGTATAGCCCCTACAAACACCGCTATAGGCGATTTACGTTTTAACGGCGTATAAGCGAAGGCATACAGCAGTATAGAGAATACCGAAAGGAAACCAGCCGTTGGGTTAAGGCTGCCTAACAGGTAAGTACCAAAAATACCCATAAAAAGGCTTAACACAAGGGCTTGCCCAGTTGTCATACGTCCGGCGGGAATCGGCCTGTCGGCTGTACGTTTCATCAGTTTATCCAAATCCTTTTCAATGATCTCATTAAACCCGTTGGCTGCTGAGGTTACCAGGAAGCCGCCGATGATCAGCATCATCCAGTTTTTCCACTCAATAACTCCGTTTACCTTACTGCCGATAAGGAATGATATAGATGCCGAGAACGTTACCAAAAAGGTAAGCCTAAGTTTAATTAGTTTTGAAAAATCGCCAGCTTTCATACTCTCCCTCCCTGTATCTCAACTGAACGGTATAAGTTCAAAAACAAATAGAATTGCGCGCCAAATACAAGGCTCGCCAACAAAATATGCGAAGCTTGTGCAAAAGGCGGTAATGCCCAATATGATAATACCACACCGGTAACTATTTGTAGCATGATCATTAAAAACGTAAAACTCATAAACTGCTGCTGAATAGAATGGCGGCTAAAGTTACGGCGCAATAAAGCGTAAAGCAATATATTCACAATCAGCACCAACAGGGCCAGGTTGCGATGGTTATGAAATATTTCACCGGCATTCTCCACCCATGTTTCGCGGTAGCCGCCCAAAAGATGGTCGGATACGGAATCTATCTTTTCACGCACTTCGGTACCAATAGTTATTTGTACCAGCGAAAGCACTAAAGCGATCACTGTTATTACATAAATAATACCCTTTTTGTGAATACGCGGCCTGCCTAAAGTTTTAGCCATGTGGTAGGTGGTTATGCTGATAGCCAGTATAGCGATGGCCAATAACATATGTACCGTAACTATCCATGCAACCAAATTGGTTGATACCACTATGGAGCCAAGCCACGCCTGGTAAACCACCAAAAACAAATTCAACACACTTAGTATAACGATAAGTTTATTACTGCGCCAGTATTGAAATGAATAGATGGCGCTAAGCAATAAAAATATACCACAAACGGCGCCTACCAAACGGTTAATATATTCCGTCCACGTTTTGGCGGCATTAAATTCTTCAGGCAGCAATATCGACCGGTCTTCACGGATACGTTTGGCCATATCGTTGTATCCAAAAAGATCAAGCGTTTTGGCAAAGCGCTGGTTTTTTAACTCACGCTTTTTTACGTATTGCTCTTTATAATCCTTTGGTAATTGTGATACATCAGTAGGCGGAATGTAGCCCCCAAAGCACTTAGGCCAATCGGGGCAACCCATGCCTGAGCCCGTGCTGCGTACAACACCACCGGCCAGTATCGTTAAAAAAAGCAAAATAACAGTGATAAGGGTTATCGTCTGAAATCTGTTCTTTGCTTTGTTGTTACTCATTATAATTCCTAAAAATTTAGGGTACCTGCCAGGGAATAATTCCGGTACAGATACCCTAAAAAGATCAGATCAGTAAGCGCGGAAGCTTATTTTACTTCCTCGTTAGATCTTTGTGTATTTGTCCATTTATTGTACTCATCCATACCTACAGGATTATTTTCAAAATCGTGCGGCAGGTTTGAGCTCATAGTTTCAGAGTAAGGTACTGTTTGAGGAATAAAGTCCTCATCGTGGCCAGGCTTGCTGTAATCATACGGCCAACGGTATACCGTTGGGATATCACCAGGCCAGTTGCCGTGAATTCGCTCGATAGGCGTAGTCCACTCCAGGGTATTTGAACCCCATGGGTTCTGCGTGGTTTTTTTACCGAAGAATATAGAGTAAAAGAAGTTGAACAGGAATGCCACCTGCGCAACGGCCGCCATAATAGCCGCCCAGGTAATAAAGGTATTTACTGACAACCAACGCTCAAATGACTCGAACTCGGTGAAAGCGTAATAACGGCGTGGCACACCATCCAGACCCATAAAGTGCATCGGGAAGAATACCAGGTAAGCACCGATGAAAGTTATCCAGAAGTGCAGGTAACCCAGTTTTTCGTCCATTAAACGGCCGAACATTTTAGGGAACCAATGGTAAACACCGGCAAGCATACCAAATATAGCCGCCGAACCCATTACAAGGTGGAAGTGGGCAACCACGAAGTAAGTATCGTGCAGGTTGATATCCAGGGCGGCATTACCCAGGTAAATACCTGTTAAACCACCAGAGATAAAGAATGATACCAGGCCAACAGCGAACATCATGGCCGGGGTAAAGCGTATATTACCCCTCCAAAGGGTAGCCAGGTAGTTAAATGTTTTTACTGCCGATGGTACCGCGATGATCAGCGTAGTGATCATGAACACACCGCCCAGGAACGGGTTCATACCCGTAACGAACATGTGGTGACCCCATACGATGAACGAAAGTACGGTGATACCTATCAGTGAATAAACCATCGCGTGGTAACCGAAGATCGGTTTACGTGAGTTGGTTGCAATAATTTCAGATGAGATACCCAGTGCAGGCATAATTACGATATATACCTCCGGGTGACCCAGGAACCAGAACAAGTGCTGGAACAGGATAGGGCTACCACCCTCGAAAGGCTGAGGTACACCACCCAATACAATGTCAGACAAATAAAAACTTGTACCAACGCTGCGGTCAAATATCAATAACACCACACCGGCAACCAGTACCGGGAATGCTAATACACCCAGGATAGCGGTAAGGAAGAAAGCCCAGATAGTTAAAGGCATTTTCCAAAGATCCATACCCTTTGTACGCATGTTTAGTACGGTACTAACATAGTTTATACCACCCATTAACTGCGATGCTACGAACATTACCATACTTACCAGCCACAAGGTCATACCCATATCCGAACCCGGCATTGCTTTAGGCAAGGCTGAAAGCGGCGGATAGATGGTCCATCCCGGACCGGCAGGGCCTTTCTCAACAAAGAAAGAACCTATCATAACCAAACTTGCTAAAAAGAATAACCAGTACGAAAGCATGTTCATGAAAGGCGAAGCCATATCACGTGCACCCAATTGTAATGGAATAAGCAGGTTACTGAAAGTACCTGATAAACCGGCTGTTAACACAAAGAATACCATGATGGTACCGTGAATGGTTACTAACGACAGGTAGAAGTTAGGGTCCATACGGCCTTCAGGCGCGAAACGGCCTAAAATAGTTTCCATCAAAGGGAATGCTTTATCAGGATATGCTAACTGTATCCTGAATAGGATTGACAATAGCATAGCAAATACTGCCATTATAATACCTGTAATAAGGAATTGCTTGGCAATCATTTTGTGATCCTGGCTAAATACGTATTTAGTCAGGAAAGTATCATGATGATGTTCGTGACCGTGTTCGTCGTGGTGTACTCCGTGATGATCCTGAACTGATAATGTTGACATAATCGCTAATTCTATTATATTAATTGTTTAATGCTAACCTGTTTTCTGACTTTTCTTCCTTTTGCTCTGTTTCAGCAAAGTGTAACTCTTTCTTCAACGCATCTGTCAGATAAGGTTTTTGCTGTGCAAGCCATTTTTGGTACTCGGCTTCGGTAACAACACGTACAACCTTTTGCATGTTGTAGTGGCCACCACCGCAAATTTTGTTGCAATAAAGCAGGTACTCAAATTTAGCATTATCTTCTTTAGCCTTCATTTCGCGGGTTGTAACCGTTGGGGTGAACTTAAAGAAAGTTGGCAAACCCGGTACAGCATTCAACTGAACACGGAAGTGCGGCATATAAACGCTATGGATAACATCCTGGGCATGAATATTCAGGCGGATAGATTTGTTAACCGGAACAACTAAAGTATCGGCAACTAAATCGTCCATTGAGTGTTTGTCTTTAAAATTAACACCAACCTTGTTTGTACCGCTAACCAGCTTATAGTTCATTTCACCTAACTTTTGGTCTTTACCCGGGTAACGCAGCTCCCAGGCAAACTGGTGGCCAACAACCTCAATATCGATAGAAGCGGCTTCGCCTTCGGCATCAACATGGTTAGTGATCTTTCTCCACGTAGTAAAACCAAACACCACCAACACGGTAAGTACTATAGCAGGGGCAATTGTCCACGCAGCCTCAATGGTGTTGTTATGCGGATAGTAGGTTGCTTTACGCTTATCAGATCCACGATACTGAAACAGGAAGCCAAATAGTAACACCTGTGTAATTATGAACACAACAACCGTAATACCAAAGGTTATAAAGAACATGGTATCCAGACTTTCACCGTGTACTGATGCTGCTGATGGCAATATCATGGCACCTTGTGTGGTGAATGACCAGTATGAACCATATAAACCAAGTATCAGGAACAGCAGGAACAGGATGCCTGTGATGTTGTTCCAGTTCATTGGTTTTTTGCCTTGTATCTGCTTTGTAAGATCGTACACGCGCAGGATTTTACCAACAATGGCAACCGCAAAACATACTACTAAAAATAGCAGAATATAATAGAACGGGCCTGCCCATACGCTTGGCTTATCGGCAGCGTTGGCAGCAGCGGCTGGAGCCCCCTCTGCGGCTTTGGTTGTTGATTCAACCTGTGCCATAAGCACCTGGGTGCCAAAAAGGGTCAGCATCGCAAATAGCGAAAGTAGTTTTTTAGAATTTATAAGTTTTTTGAATGCCATTTTACTGCTTTGTTTGGTATTCTGTATTTTGAGTGCAAAGTTAACAATATTTATATGTGGTGATGTAAGCTCTCCTCAAGGAATGGATGTTTTTTAGGGATCATTGATTTGAACTTGCTTAACGAATTGAATGTGAAGAAAGTAAGCAAACCGATAAAGCCTATAGCTATAAACAGTTCCTGGATGCCGTACATATCAAAGATATGAACTTCGTGGCCCGGCTCATGGTGTATAGTACCCGGCATAATCATCAGGTAAAAATCAAGCCAGTGACCGATCAGGATAACGATGGCGGTAATTTTTAACCTGCCTGCCAAACGCTTAGCATCACGTGACATTAATAATAATAATGGCGACAGAAAGTTCAATACAATGTTTAACCAAAACCACCATTTGTACTCAGGCTCCCAGCGTTTGTAAAAATATACGGTTTCTTCAGGCATGTTGGCGTACCAGATCAGGAAGAACTGTGAGAACCAAACATACGTCCAGAAGATAGAGAAGGCGAACATCAGTTTACCAAGATCATGCAGGTGGTTTTCAGTAACCCATTGCATGTAACCTTTGTTGCGCAGGTACAGTACTATCAGGGTAATAACGGCTAAACCGCTAACGTGCATGGCAGCAAGGTTATACCAGCCAAACATGGTTGAGAACCAGTGCGCCTCTAATGACATGACAGTATCGAAAGCGAATATCGGGAAGGTAAAACCGAAGATCACCAAAAATATACATGACATTTTAAAGCTCTTGTTGTAGTTGAACATACCGCCCAGTTCATCCTCATTGGTTGAGTACTTAACCAGCAAGTGGCCAAACAGTGAGTAAAGGAAGGTTAAACCAACAATCACGATAAAGAAAACAGGCACATTAAGAAATGCTGATTTACCCGCGATGGTAGCATCGTAGTGCTCACTGGTAACATCGGTTAAACCGTGTGCCGCCCAGTGGCCGTAAAGGTAAGGCATCACTTCTTCATGGCCTTCCTCATTCACTACGGTATGGGTAGTGAACAAACCTGCAGCGGCAACAATGATCAATATCACAGCCGCAACCGGTAATACTTTTGCCATAGCCTGTGGTACACGCAGTATTGAGGCTGACCAACCGGCCTGTGCCACATATTGGTAAGCTAAAAAGAATACAGCGGCTGTACATACACACGCAAAGTAATAGCTCATAAGCAATAAGTTACTGAACGTGCGTTGTATTGAATCGCCACCGGCCAAAAAACCGTAGGCAACTCCCACCACGCCAATAACTATGGCTATTAAACTCCAGGTTTTTATTTTACCTGAAAATTCGTATCGTTCGTCAATACTTGTATGAGTACCCATTAATATTAAGTATTATAAAGTTTGTAAATGGTGAACATAGGCAACTACTTTCCAACGCTCCTGCGGCGACAGTTGCGAAGCATAAGAACCCATTGCGTTTACACCGTAAGTGATTGTATGATAAATTTTACCATCGGTAAGTTCTTTCATGGCACCACCGCGTGATGACTGCCCTTTTGAGTATGATGGCGGCGCAGGATAACCATGCGAAACCACCAAACCATCGCCCTGGCCTGTTACACCATGGCATGGCGAGCAAAAGTGCTCATATAGTACTTTACCATCTTCAAAATTCTTTTTGGTAGCAGGCAGCGTGCTTTTTACCACTACACTGGCACTGTCATAACCTCCTTTAGTGTTCGGAAAGTCAAAGCGAACAAAGCCTACAGGTATTGTACCCTTTGGTGGTACCTGCGCGGTTTTGCCATCAGCAAAGTTAGGGTTGGACTGATCCGGGTCGTACGCTATATGCCTGTACATATTGGGAGCGTATTCCCAACCTGTACTTCTCTTGTCTTTGCATGATGTAACTAATATCGATGCAGCGATAGAGAAGGCTGTAATGCCCAATATCTTTATTTTATTCATAGCTAACATACTTCCTTTCGTTATGCTTTATTTCAACAGCTCCAGCTTCTTTTAACAAATTGGTTATATCCTCGTGTGGTATGTTTCCTTTAGCGTCAACAGCTATAATAAACCTGTCGTCAGTTGCACGCAGGTCCATTACACGCGGGGCACGGCCCGGAAACAGGTGCGTAGCAGCAAAAAAGGTAAACACCATACCAAATGCGGTCCAAAGGATGGTCCACTCGAAAGTGAACGGTACAAACACCGGCATCGGGAAGTTTGGCTTACCGCCGATGTTCATCGGCCAATCATGCACCAGGGTATAATAAACAATGCTGAATATTACTGATGCACCAAGGCAACCAAAGCAAAATGCCGCGTAACCTAAACGTGAATCTTTGATACCTAATTTGGCTTCGATACCGTGTATAGGCATTGGCGAATACACATCATAAATAGGTATGCTGTTTTTTTGTAGCTTTTCGATCCCGTGCATCATATCATCCGGATCGTCAAAATGGCCTAATATAAATTTTGTGCTGCTCATTATTTTATAGTTTCGTAGTCTGCCAGGTCAACACTGTCATACTTTTTTAACGCGTCTTTATAATCTGCCACTTGCTCAGCGTCAAGATGGCCGTGATCTATCAATTTCTTTTTAGCCTGCTCGCTTGATGATTTCAGCAACAGTTTCACCTCGGCCATTGCCACTGAAGGCAGGAAGCGGATGAACAACAGGAACATGGTGAAGAACAAACCGATAGAACCGATGAACACACCCACGTCAACCCAGCTTGGATAGAACATTACCCAGCTTGAAGGGATATAATCGCGGTGTAATGAGGTAACAATAATTACGAAACGCTCAAACCACATACCGATGTTCACCACGATTGACAGCGCCCATGAGAATGGAATGCTTGTACGTAGCTTTTTGAACCAGAACAACTGCGGAGAGATCACGTTACATGACATCATGCTCCAGTATGCCCACCAGTACGGGCCGGTTGCACGGTTGATGAATGCGTATTGCTCATACTCAACACCTGAGTACCACGCAATGAAGAATTCGGTTAAATAAGCCACACCTACTATTGAACCTGTAAGGGTGATGATCTTGTTCATTGATTCGATGTGGAACATCGTAATGTAGTTTTCAAGACCTAATACCTTACGGGTAACCAGCAACAGGGTTTGTACCATGGCGAAACCTGAGAAGATCGCACCCGCAACGAAGTATGGCGGGAAGATGGTGGTGTGCCATCCCGGTTCAAGCGAGGTAGCAAAGTCAAATGATACGATGGTGTGTACCGAAAGTACCAGTGGCGTTGATATACCTGCAAGAATAAGCGATACGGTTTCAAAACGCTGCCAGGTTTTTACTGAACCTGACCAGCCGAATGATAATATTGAATAGATGCGGCGGCGAAGACCCGGTACTGCACGGTCACGAATGGTTGCGATATCCGGCAATAAACCGGTGTACCAAAACACTAATGATACCGAGAAGTAAGTTGAGATCGCGAACACGTCCATCATCAGTGCCGAGTTCCAGTTTACCCAAAGTACATACTGGTTTGGCAGTGGTAATGTAAAGTAAGCTAACCAGGGGCGGCCCATGTGCGCTACAATGTATGTAGCCGCGCAAATTACCGCGAAGATGGTCATCGCCTCGGCAGAACGGTTGATAGAGTTACGCCAGTTTTGACGGAACAATAATAACACCGCCGAGATAAGCGTACCGGCGTGGCCTATACCTACCCACCATACGAAACCGGTGATATCCCACGCCCAGCCTACAGTTTTGTTTAAGCCCCACTCGCCCAAACCATACCAAAAGGTAAGGCTGATGCTTACTACCCAAAGCAAAGCACCCAAAGAGGCTACAACAAAACCTATCCACCAGGCTTTGTTCGGTTTATTTTCTACAGGGAGTAAAACCTCATTAGTTATCTGGGCATAGGTGATGTTCTTGCCCGTAATTAACGGTTCCCTGATTATTGATTCACTGTGAGATGCCATATATATTATATCTCTTTTGTAATAATTAAGCTAATTCGTTTTCAATAGTGTTCCTAACCTTTACCTGGTAACCAATACCCGGTTGTACGTTAAGCTCCTGTAACACGTAATAAGTTCTTTCGCTCTTAAGTGCTTTTGAAAGCTCTGAGTTAGGATCATTTGCATTACCGAATATGATAGCGTTTGCAGTACAGGTTTGCTGACAAGCAACTTTGATCTCGCCATCAGTAAGCGGGCGTTTCTCGATCTTAGCTTTCAGTTTACCGGCTTGTATACGTTGTACGCACATTGAGCATTTCTCCATCACACCACGGAAACGGGTAGTAACGTCAGGATTCAACACCAGTTGCGTATGCTCGTTTTGCAGGTAGTTATCAAAACGTGAATCATTCCAGTAGTTGAACCAGTTAAAGCGGCGTACTTTGTACGGACAGTTGTTAGCGCAGTAACGTGTACCTACGCAACGGTTGTATGCCATTTGGTTCAAACCCTCTGATGAGTGTACGGTAGCCAGTACCGGGCACACTGTTTCGCAAGGCGCGTGATCACAGTGCTGGCACATCATTGGCTGGTGCACCACGGTAACGTGATCAAGATCTTCCAGTTTGGCAATCTCTTTCTCTTTAGTTACCAGGCCGGTTTCCTCGTCGGCTGCCGCCTGTCCGTTTTTTTCGTAGCTGTAGTAACGGTCAATACGGATCCAGTGCATTTCACGACGGCGGCGAACCTCGTCCTTACCAACAACCGGGATGTTATTCTCGGCGCTGCAGGCTACAATACAAGCACCGCAACCGGTACAGGCATTAAGGTCGATAGCCATTTTCCAGTCGTAAACCGGGCGCTCGTGGGCTTCCCACAAATCGTATGTTTTATGCTCCTTACCGTGGTCAGTACCTGCGGCAGGGTCTTTTAAGTACTCTTTTAAGCTAACCTCACGGATAACGTCACGACCTTCGTATGAATGGTGTGTTTGAGTTTGGGCAAGCGGCGATACTTCACCTGTTTTTGAAATGGTAGCTACCAGTGTTTTACCGATAGTGCCATTGCTGAAACTTGCAAAAGGATAAGCGTTTTTACCTACGCTGTTACCTACCAAACCCGAATGGGTACGGCCGTAACCTACAGCTACCGAAACGGTACCCTGAGCCTGGCCCGGCTGTAACAATACAGGTACTTCAATTGAGTAACCGTTAGCTTCTATCTTCACTACGTCACCCTCTTCAACACCAAGCTTTTCAGCATATTTAGGTGCAAGGGCAGCATAGTTGTCCCAGGTAACTTTTGATACCGGATCAGGCAACTCCTGCAACCATGGGTTGTTAGCATAGCTACCATCACCAATGGCCGTGTTGATGTAAAGCTGAAGTTCAACTTTATCATCACCGCTTGCAGCAAGCTTCGCGCTGTTAGCAGCGATCAGTTGCGCGGCAGCACTTACATTAGCGGCATTGGTAACCGGTGCAGCAGTTTTAGGGGCAACTTTTACAAAACCGGTTTGCAGTAAAGTTTCCCAACCGCTCTGGCCTGACAGGCCGCCTAAAGTAAGCAGGTTATTAACCCAGTTATTGCGTACGTAAGTGTAATAATCAGTAACCGCGTTCTCGCTCCATATCAGTAAGCTCTGCTCAGCCTGACGGGTGTTGTATACCGGGTTGATGGTTGGCTGCAATACTGTATAGTAGCCTGATACCGCGCTGTCATCACCCCATGATTCAAGGTAGTGATGGTTTGGCGCAATAACATTGGCCAGATCAGCAGTTTCATCCTTTTGGCTCGAGAAAGATACTTTAAGCTTGATTTTACCCAAAGCGTCCTTAACATCTTTCGCGTTAAAGTAATCGTAAGCAGGGTTAGCGTTCAGGAAGATGGCTGCGCCAACTTCGCCGCGTTTAGCTTCATTTATAAAGGCCACGAATTGTGCATCGTTACCTTTGTATTGGTTTGATGGATTATCCAGGTCAATAGTAGCGCCGTAGCTGCCTAACAATACGTTAATGGCATTGGCCACAACCTGGTTAGCCACCTCGTTTGAACCTGCTACCACAAGCGCTTTACCTTTGGCGGCAAGCAACTCCTTAGCAGCAAGTGTTACCGCTGTAGCGGCTTTTGCGCTTTCCAGTTTTTTAGTGCCCGGCAGCGTAGTGCCTGATATGGCATTATATAACGCTACAAGTACTAAACCTTCTTCAGATACTTTTACAGGGATACGGGCATCGGCGTTAGTACCGGTGATGCTCATACCGCTCTCGAACTGAATGTGGCGCGACATCTTTTTAGACTCAAGCGCCTTGCTGCCGCGGTTTGATACGTATTGCTTGGTGAACTCCTCACCTGAGATCCATGAACCCAGGAAATCGGCACCAACGCTAACAATAACGTCAGCCTTATCAAAATTATAATGTGGCAATACCGCTTTACCAAAGCTTTGCTGGTTAGCCTGTATTATGCCTGTGTACGAGAAAGCATCGTAGTTAATGTGTGCCGCGGCAGGGTATTTAGCGATGAAATCGTTAATTACCGCTTGTGTTGACGGGCTGTGAACAGTTGAGCTGATAATGCGGATCTTTTTACCGCCGGCTTGTGCAGCCGCCAGTTGTTGCTTTACAAAAGCATCCACTTCATCCCAGCCTGCATCGCCGCCGTTTAATTGCGGATCTTTAAGGCGGTTGGTATCATACAGGTCAAGCACTGATGCCTGCGCCTGCGCGCTCAAACCACCACCTGCTAAAAGGTCACCTGGGTTACCTTCAACTTTAATTGGGCGGCCTTCGCGGGTTTTAACCAAAATTGCGTGGCCGTTATAAGTTGAAGTATAGTAGTTAGCCACACCAGGGGTAACCTCTTCAGGCTTTATAAGGTATGGTATTGATTTATGAACAGGCACTTTTTGGCAGGCAGCCAATGTAACGGCACCCACACCAAAGCCCAGTGCTTTAAGGAAATCACGGCGCGGAGTTCTTGAAGCAAGGCCTGCACCGCTCAATACTTCCTCAATCGGAAGCGGCTCGGCAAACTCGTGCTTGTTTTTCTCAACAAATTCCGGCGTTTTGTTTAGCTCCTCTAAACCTTTCCAGTATTTTTTATTGCTATCCATTTAAGCTATATAAACTGTAATTGCTAAGTTTTAAATCTCTGATATTAATAGTGACATTTAGAACACTCTAAACCACCCATTACGGCTGCAGATACTTTCTCACCCTTCTTGATCATGTCGTGTACCTTGGTCATCTTATCATAATAAGCGTTACCTTTAAAGTTAACCTCTGTACGTTTGTGGCACTGTATACACCATTTCATGGTAAGCGGTGAGTATTGGTAAACCTCAGGCATGGTTTCGATAGGGCCGTGGCATTGCTGACATTTTACACCGCCAACTACTACGTGCTGTGAGTGGTTGAAGTAAGCAAAGTCAGGCAGGTTGTGTATACGTACCCACTGAATTGGTTTAGCCTGTGTGCTGTCATAAGTACCCTTGTCCGGATCGTAACCCAGCGCGTCATAGATCTTGTGGATCTCAGGCGACTCGGTTTTAACTACTTTGTGGCAGTTCATACAAACGTTGAGCGACGGGATTGAAGCGTTTTTAGATTTGTATGCGCCTGAGTGGCAGTATTGGCAATCTATCTTCATGGCACCTGCGTGCAGCTCATGTGAATATTTGATTGGCTGTACCGGTTGGTAGCCCTGGTGCATGTTGGTGTTCCACATGGTTACCCAGCTCCAGCTACCCATCGCGATAGCGCCGCAAAGCACTACAAAGAATACCAGCTTTTTATTTTTAGCCAGCTTTTTTATCCCGGCCAAGCGGTCAACAGGCTCGCCCTCAACTTCAGGCTCCTCGTCAATTACCAGGTCTTTGTTTTTAAGCAACAGGCGCTCTAACGTGCCGATTACCTTGTTCAATACCAGGATAACGATGAACGCGATAACGATAACGCCGATCAACCCCCAGATCAACAATGCGCTTGGGCCTGTTTCAGCAGGAGCAGCAGATGTTGCACCACCAACAGGGGCAGCGGTAAGCTTTTTCTGCTCATCACGGGCATAAGCGATAATGTCGGTAACATCAGCGTCGCTCAGCTCCGGGAAAGCCGTCATCGGGATCTGATTGTACTCATTAAAGATCTTTACCGCTTTAGGGTTTTTGGCAGCTACCAACGCCTGGCTGTTCTGTATCCATTTGATCAGATAAGCATCGTCAGTTTCCGACGTAATTTGCGGACCAAGGGCCGGACCCACGAGCCTTTTATCGATCTTGTGGCAGGCAGTACACTTGGCTTTAAAAATAGTTTCACCCTTCTTCGGATCGCCCTGAGCATTGGCCGCAGTGGTCATTGCAGTAAGGCCCGCAAGCAGTAAAACCGTTCTTGAAAATTGTTTAAAAAGTAATGAGATATTTCTCATAAAGCGTGTTTATGCTGAATTATATTTATTAAAATTTTAAAAACAGGACGGTATTGATGCCGTTTATCCAATTTTTACAGCCACAAAAGTAAAATTTATTACAGTATGGCTGACAAAGAAATGACAGTTATCAACAATTTATAATCGTTCTAAACAAGGCTAAAAACGCTTTAAATGGCCTTTATTTCCATTTTTTGTGTATATCTGTTTAGCCACACATTTTTTGTTGACAAAAATCATTTTTGATTTTTTGTTTATTGTTTTAATATCCAGGCAAAAATGAGCGGCGCTACAATGGTCGCGTCAGACTCTACAATGAATTTCGGTGTATTCACATCCAGCTTACCCCAGGTGATCTTCTCATTAGGCACCGCGCCCGAGTACGAACCGTATGAAGTGGTCGAGTCAGATATCTGGCAGAAGTAGCTCCAGAACGGAATATTCTCCATCTCCATATCCTGGTAAAGCATTGGCACAACGCATATCGGGAAGTCGCCCGCTATACCGCCGCCGATCTGGAAAAAGCCGATGCCTTTACCTTCCGAATTTTTTACATACCAATCAGCCAGCCATGCCATATACTCAATACCACTTTTTATGGTAGTAGCTTTGATCTCGTTCTTAATCACGTATGAGGCGAAGATGTTACCCATGGTTGAATCTTCCCAGCCCGGTACAACAATCGGCAGGTTCTTCTCGGCAGCAGCCAGCATCCACGAGTTTTTAGGGTCAATCTCGTAGTATTGCTCCAACTCGCCGCTCAGCAATATCTTGTACATAAATTCATGCGGAAAGTAACGTTCACCGGCGGTATCGGCATCTTTCCATATTTTATGTATATGTTTTTGTAAACGACGGAAGGCTTCTTCTTCGGGGATACAGGTATCAGTAACACGGTTGTAGTGGTTCTCTAACAAGTCCCACTCATCCTGCGGACTAAGATCACGGTAGTTAGGTACGCGTTTGTAGTGCGAGTGCGCTACCAGGTTCATGATATCCTCTTCAAGGTTAGCACCTGTACACGATATAATATCGATCTTTCCCTGGCGGATCATCTCCGCAAGCGAAATACCCAGCTCGGCAGTACTCATGGCACCGGCCAGGGTAACCATCATTTTACCGCCTTCGGTTAAATGTGTTTCATACCCTTTGGCAGCATCAACCAATGCCGCGGCATTAAAATGCAGATAATTTTTCTCGATAAACTGTGATATCGGCCCTCTTGCTTCTGTACTCATGATGGTTACTTGTTAATTTTTTGCAAAAGTAGCTATTTTGTTGGGATGCTTATTTTAAAATCTGAAATCGTGCGCAAAGCGTACCATAATATATTATAAGCGTAACATCATTTTAAGTTATGGTAAAACAAAACCGGGTTATGCTGTTATAATAAATTCGCATCTTAGCAGCACCTTTATCATTACTGATGAAAAAACTTTTTATAGCGCTTTTACTGGTTACGGGCCTGCAACCTGCCTTTGCCCAAATGCGCTTTTTACCAAAATTTGTACGTAAAATGCTGTTTGAGCAGGATAGCAGCAAGCATAGCAGCTTTTTTATATTACCGGTACTTAGCTCAGCCCCCGAAACAGGTTTAGAAGGCGGCGGCTCGGCACTGTATTCATTTTATACGGATACATTGAATGAGGGTACCCGCGTATCAAACATATTTGGCTATGCTACCATTACCACCAAAGGCCAGAGCCGTTTTAGCCTGAGCACCAATTACTGGACACCGCAAAACAAGTATCATTATACAGCCACCGTTAGCTACATTAACTTTCCGTTTGATTATTTTGGTACAGGCAATGAAACCAGCAAGGCCGATCTTGACCGCCTTGGCCAAAAACGCCTGCGTATAAACCTGACCGCTGAGAAACGCATCAGCAAAAACTTATACATAGGTATTACAGCCGGCGGCCTCGATTATAAGTTTACCGATAAGGAGCCCGGAGGCATTTACCAAACATTGCAACGCAGCCAGCAGCCCGGAGGCGGCAGCATACTGTTTGCCGGGCCAAGCTTTGTTTTTGACGACCGCAATAACAACACCTACACTACCAAAGGCGCAGTAGTTACCGCTTACTTTAATTTCATGAAGGGCATGTTCAGTAATAATGATTATCGCGGCGGCCTGCTAAACATTGAGTACGCGCAATTTTTTTCGCTTAGCAAAAAACTGGTATTGGGTTTTAACGCGCAGGAGCAAAGCCTGGTAGGCTCGCGCGAGCCATTTTATTTGTTACCGGCACTGGGTAATGACGAAATTATGCGCGGCTACTACAATGGCCGCTTTCGCGATCGGAACCTGATCGCAGCGCAAACCGAACTGCGCTACCGTATAACCAGCCGTTTTGGCATTGTTGGGTTTGGCGGCGTAGGCAAAGTATTTAATAATGATTTTGACCTGGATGGCTTAAAACCAAGCTATGGCCTGGGCGGCCGGTACTTTTTTGACGTAGAAAAAGGCCTGAGCATGCGTGTTGACTATGCCCTCGGCGAGCAACGCCCCGGCGAAAAGCGCCAAAGCGGTTTATATTTAAGTTTGGCTGAAGCATTTTAATCCCCTTCAGGTTAGCGTAGTTTTAGGCGTCATTGCGAGGTACGAAGCAATCTCTTTACAACATTCCTACTTGATTTGCTCAAAGAGATTGCTTCGTACCTCGCAATGACGGGTTTTCTGTGCCCCATCAAAACTTCACCAAAAAATCCTCCTTAGCCTGCCCCTTTTTAAAGTACACCAGGCCTATCCAAAACAAATCGACCGTGGCTGTTACCTGTGGATGGGCTTTTATTTGGGCCCAGGCTTCTTTCATGCCTTCGCTCCAGTAAATATCATCAAATATCAGTAAGGTATCCTCATGTACATGGGGCAGGCACCATTCAAAATACCGCAGCGTAGCTTCCTTTTGATGATTACCGTCAACAAACACAAAGTCGAGTTTAGGCAGGCTGTTTATTATATTATATAAAGTATCGTCAAAATTACCCACGGTAAGCGCAATATCGTTCAACTTTTGACCGGCAAATTGCTGCCCGGCTACCGCTGCTGTTTGGGGGCAACCTTCAAGCGTATATACTTTTGCCTTTGGGGCGGCCTGTTGCAGATACAGCGTAGTAACGCCAAGACAGGTACCCAGCTCAATAATACTTTCGGGCCTGGAGTGTGCTGCCAGGCGGTATAACAGTTGAGCCAGTTTGGGTGGTTTAAGCGCGTTTTTGGCAATATCGGCAATGCGTTTTTGCTTATTGTTGTTTACATGCGAGCCAGCGCCAAGGTCAGTCACGGTAATGCTGCGGTCATCGGCAAGTAAATGTTTACGTACCTGCTCTATATGGGCATACACTTTTTTGGGTGCAAAATCGTATATTACTTCATCAACCAAATGGTAAACAAATGGCGAGTGGATACCGTGACGGGTTTTGGCACTAAAACGATGCCTTAAATAATCGGCAGCAAACCTGATGTTGAACATGGTTGTAAAATTATATAATTACTGATACTTTACTTATAAGCATGTTAAATACCGCAGAAATAAACTCACTGATAAAACTGCTCGATGACCCCGATCAGGAGATATTTGAGCATGTGCACCAAAAATTACGCTCGTTAGGCGGAGGAGCGATAGAACACCTTGAAGCCGCGTTTACCGAAGCATTTGACCCGCTTTTGCAGGAGCGCATTGCCAACCTGGTACATGAAATACAGTTCGGGCTGTTAAAAAATGATCTGAAACTTTGGATACACAGCGGCGCGTTCGATCTGCTGCAAGGCGCGCTTATCATTAACCGTTATCAATATCCCGACCTTGATGAACAGAAAGTGATTAACCAGATAGAGGCCATTAAGCGCGATATATGGCTGCAGATGATGAATGAGGGCAGCCCCGTTGAGCAGGTAAAGCTGATAAACCATGTGTTTTACAATATATATGGCTTTAGCGGCAATACCACCAATCATCAAGACCCACAAAATAGTTATCTGAACCAGGTGCTCGAAACCAAAAAGGGCAACCAGATCTCGCTTGCCATTATTTACTCTATAGTAGCCCAAAAACTGGATATACCGGTTTATGGCGTTAACCTGCCGCAGCACTTTATTTTAGCTTACCTTGATGAGGGTAGCCAAAGTGAGTTTGAAAGCGGCATCTTGTTCTACATAAATGCCTTTAACAAGGGCTTTATTTTTGGCCGCAGGGATGTGGATATGTTTTTAAAGCAGCTTAAACTTAACCCTGACAAGCAGTTTTACGAACCCTGCTCCAATACAGATATTATTAAACGCGTTATCCGCAACCTGATCAGCGCCTACGAGCACCTTGGCTCTGCCGATAAGGTTACGGAATTGAATGAGCTATTAGAGATTGTTGAGTAGAATAAAGTGAGCGGTTTGCAGTGCACTGATTATATTTTTAAAACTTTTATGCAAACTGCTCACTGCAAACCGCAAACTTATTTACTAAGCCATCCGTTGGATGCCATCCAGTTGGCGAGGCTGTTGAACCATAGCTCCTTTGTGGTTGGATTTACCAGCCCGAAACCATGACCACCCGCTGGATACAGGTGCATTTCGGCCTTTACTTTATTAGTTAGTAAGGCGTTGTAAAAATGCAAACTGTTTTGCACCGGCACTACGGTATCATCTTCGGCATGTACCAAAAACGTTGGTGGCGTTTCGGGTGTTACCTGCAACTCGTTGCTAAATTCCCTAACCACATCGGCTGAAGGATCTTTGCCGATCAAATTTTCCTTCGAGCCCTGGTGGGTAAATTCGCCAAAGCTTATTACCGGGTATATCAGCATCCCAAAATCAGGGCGCAGGTTAGTGTTATTTTTATTGGGGATGACCGCCTTATTAAAGTGAGTGATGCCTGTTGATGCCAGGTGCCCGCCTGCCGAAAAACCGATGATGCCTACCCTGTCCGGTTTTATCTTCCACTCGGCGGCGCGTTCACGTACCATTTGCACGGCACGCTGCACATCCTGCAATGGGCCTATCTTTTTATCTGCCATAATAGAATCATTAGGCAGCCTGTACTTAAGCACGAATGCCGTAACACCTATCTTATTAAATTCCTTTGCTATGGCATCGCCCTCGTGTATTGATGCCAAACCCGCGTAGCCGCCGCCGGGTAAAACAATTACCGCCGTGCCGTTAGCCGTACCCGGAGCAGGCAAATAGGGCGTAAGGGTAGGCGTGCTTACTTTTAATATCCAGCTCCCTTCTTCCAGCTTTTCAACATATGTTTTAGGAGCAGGTTTTGCACCTGGTATACCATCAGGATATAGTATTACCGATTTTTGCTTTTGTGCGAAAGCGTTTACTGAAAACAGGATAAATAAAGGCACGATAAATTTTTTCATAACTGGTTACTTAACCAAATGTATACATTTTTATGTAACGCCTTTATTTACAATATAACAAATTAAAGGCGATCGCTCAATCTCGATTGCCAATATTTTTGCCTGTAGTTTTTATCAACAACTCAAAAAACACATTCAAATTTATTGTTTAGAGCATATTATTTTAAGATAATGAATTTTAAGAAGATATTTTATAAATTATTTTCAATAAAATGATTGTTTTATTACATTAGCTAAAACAAAATCAATATTTAAACACATTTTGTTTGTCTAAATCAAAATTAAACTCATAATTCATTTTAAAAACTTGATATTTTATAACTTTTTTAATTAAAAACACAATTAACCCTAACTAAAAAACGCGAAATGAAAAAAATCCTACCCTTTTTACTCCTGGTGGTGGTCGTGGTGCTCGCACTCCTCTATCCATCGGTTGACGTTACCACCATTGCCGACAGCAAGATTGACAGCGGCGATACCGCATG
>NZ_JAJIWP010000006.1 GCF_020880975.1 Mucilaginibacter sp. UR6-1
AAGGAAAGGGCGAAGCCGCCCCAAAACAAAAAAGCCGGCCAACTGTAGCTGACCGGCTGATGCCTGATAGGATGTAATAGTTATAATGATATACAGCGCCCCTTAAACTGTTAACCTGCCCCTAAAACCGCGGGAAGCGTAATAGGATGACGCACCATTGTGGTAGGTAAATACGGTGTTATACCGGCGATCGCAAAAAATAGCGCCGCCAAGTTTGCGGATCCCGGCAGGGGTTTGCACCCAGCTTGATGTTTTCAGATCAAAGTCACCCAGTTGTTGCAATTCACGATATTGCTGCTCCGTTAATACCTCGATGCCCATTTCGGCTGCCATATCAAGCGCTGTATTTTCAGGTTTGAATTCCTTGCGGGCTTCCAGCGCCTGGCTATCATAACAAATACTGCGGCGGCCTTTGGGGCTCTCGGCCGAGCAATCGTAAAAAATATATTCACCTGTTTTATCGTCACAGCCAACTACATCGGGCTCACCACCTGTAGCCTCCATCTCGTTAAGCGACCGCAGCTTTGCAGCATTAGCTTTAAGCCTGGCCTCAACATCCATCCACTTAATACCCGCGTGGCGGTTCATGTGTTTATCAAAACGTGCTTTTAGTGTTTGCAGGAGATCGGTTTGCTGATCGGGCGCCAGGTGGCTTGTGGTGGTCATAGGTTAGTCTTTAATGGTATTCTATCAAATATGCGAAAACAAAACCTGCAATGCAAATACAGGTAAACCGCTACTTTTCATATATTTTATTCTTATAAATGCAACTACTTTGATCATACGCACAACATTAGCTGATCTTTTTCATTAATCTAAATATTTACGAAACAAATAGTTACCCCAACAGTTGCTTTCGTACAAGTAAAATATTTAAACTAAAGATTATGAAACAACCCAACAAATGTTTATCTGGTATATCGGCAATTTTATTATTAACCTTCACTATCAGTTCGTGCGCTACCAACATGAACTTTGCTACTTCAACCGTTGTTCCCTCAGCAGAAGGAAGCGTGAAAGTTGATAGAGATGATAATGGAAATTACAACCTTAATTTGAAGGTGAAGCGCTTAGCCGATCCGAAAAGATTACAGCCCGCTAAATCCATGTATATTGTTTGGCTGCAAACAGAAAATGACGGCATTAAAAATTTGGGGCAATTGAAAAGCATAACAGGATTTTTTACTGATGCGCAAACCGCCTCTCTACATACTACAACCCCGTTTAAGCCAAAGCAGATATTTATCACGGCTGAAGATGATGCAAGTATCAGCAACCCCGGCTCGCAGGTAGTAATGACTACTAAATAATTTACACCTGAATTTAAACATCATATATCCATGAAAATCAAGTTTTTTTGGTGCAATCATCCGGTATACTAATCCTGCTTAATTTTAGTGAAAACTTTAACATCATCGCGATTATTTACACCTAACTGCCCAAAGGTATTACTGCCAGAGCACCAAAGCGTATTGTCTTTTTTCACAATGAAGGTATGATAGTCTATAGCCGAAACCCTGGCTACATTATCCGTTATGCGGATAAACTTATCCTGATCAGGCCCTTCAGCACCAAACGAGCTAAACGCGTTATAGCCCGAAGCCCACAGCGTATTATCGGTTTTAATTACAATTGAAAAGAAACGTCCGCCTGCCAGGGTCGAAACACCGTCCATCACCTTCACAAAGCGGCTTTGGTTGGTTTTATTGCCGATGCCCAATTCGCCGTATTCGTTATGGCCGGTAGCCCACAGGCTATTATCTATTTTTATAACCAACGAATGAAATTCAAGCGATTTGATAGCCTTTACGCCATCCATCACCTTCACAAAACCTTCCTGATCATTATTGTGCCCTAAGCCGAGTTCGCCATTTAAGTTTTGCCCGCATACCCATAAAGTGTTATCCGTTTTCAGCATTAATATATGGTTTCGCCTCGCTGAAATAGCCTTTACGTTGGTGGCAATTCGCGTATAGGTTGTAGTTAAACTTTTTTCACCCGGAAAAATATCATAATTATCAAACCCTATAGCCCAAAGTGTATGGTCTGTTTTAATAATAAATCCATTGTCTTCGCTAATCTCAACCTGTTCTGCACCGCTTAAAACCTTTTTAAACCTCGCGTTTGATGGGGCATCGCCAAAACCTAAATCGCCGAAAGCGTTGGATCCGGTAGTCCATACACTATTATCATTCCTGATAATCAGCGAACGCGATTCATCAATGGCGATCCCTTTAACCTGGTCAATTACCCGCACAAATTTAAGCCGGTGATTATTGTCGCCCGTACCAAGCACCTTTCCATAATTTTCTCCTACACCCCATAATGCACCCTTATCATCAACAGCCAGGGTATTTCTATAGGTGGTGTATACCGCTGTAAAATGCGCGTCAACCCCGGTTTCAGGGACAGGTTCAGGAGATAGGTTTCCATCATCATTCTTATCCTTTTTGCAAGATGAGGCTGCAATAAGTGAAAACATCAGTACAGATAATAATAATCTAATACGTTTGGGCGTGTTTCCTTTTGTAGATGTAGACATGAGGTTTACAATATAAATGGTTAATAACAGTGTACGGATTATCAACTGCAGGCTGTTAAGTTGTGTTAAACAGCTATGTTTCCAATTTGTTGTTTAACATCAAATAAGTTTAACTGCCCAATTGATTCATTAGCATATGTCACCTTCTAAAATCAGAATAAAAACACCTGCTCAACAAAAAAGCCGCTAAACTTTTGTGAAGCGGCTTTCTCTTGGCATTAGTAATGGTTTAGAAACCGATCACTATTCAAATCAGAAGATCTCCTTGTAAGGCATCAGTTATTTAATGACCGATTTTCTACGATTACAAAGTAGCCGGTGCGTTCTTTTATTAGCCACTTGCCATTTATACGCACATACAGGTCATCATATTTAACACTGTAATCTGTTAGTTCATCTTTACCGTCAGCCTCTCTTACCATTTTTATTTGTGAGAATGATACGCCTGTCGCCGTATCGCCATCTAACTGTACCGTGTGCTGCCCGTTCATGGTAAAATACGTTTTTACCTGTGAGGCGTGCCCGTTAAACTCCTTCTCTAAGTTTTGCACTCCCGAAACGTTTGCCGCTAAAAAGTTATTCATGTATGCTTTATAGGTAATGTCAGTAGTAAATAGGCTCATCTGTTCAGCTATTTTTTTTTTATCGCCTAAACTCGCATAAGCATCTATCAGGTTTCTTAGCTCTTCCCTCGTGTTTAAAATTTCAAGTGTCATAATTTTTAATATTTAATATTGACAAACTTAAATTAAGTATACTTACAATTTATTAGTAGTTACCTAAAGGTTAGCAGATAACTAATTGAGAATTAACCAAAACATGCACACAAACGAAACCACCAAAGAGTTTACAGATGAATGCAACAAGGTATTAAATGCCGTAAGTGATGCCCTGTACGCCATAGGCGGAAAGTGGAAACTCATGATAATTATTGCCATGGCAAGGGGCAATAACCGGTTTACTGAACTTCAAAAGCAAGTCAAAGGAATCTCAGCCCGAGTGTTATCAAGTGAGCTAAAGGAGTTGGAGTTAAATGGGTTTATTATAAAAAAAGTAACTAACGGGTACCCTGTAACCATTGAGTACCAATTATTGTCCTACAGCCACACGCTTGAGGAAATTGTAGGCGCCATGACCAGGTGGGGCATGCAACACCGCGAAAAAATCAGAAGCGAAAGATCAACCTCTGGTTCTGCACAAGGTTAAAGCTTTGTATGGTTTTCTGAGGGGATTATGTGCTTTAAAGCTATCGGCAACATGATAAATATATACCGAACTTTACTTCTTAGTCAGTTTATAGTTACTATTGGTTGTGTCCATTTCTAACAAATAACTATCAGTTAAGTCAAGCACCCAACCGTCGCCTGTTATTTTTTTCCCTTCTACTTTAATTGGCTTTGTTACTGAAATCTTATCCCAGTTCGCACTCATTAAAGCGCCATTCTCAACTGTTAAAACGCCCCACACGTCAGTAACCCTGATGTTTGGATAAACCGTTCCCTTGTCGTCTATCGGTATTATGTTTCTTGGATCAAACGAAACGTTCATTTTCACAAACTGTATCTCAAAATGAGGCTGTTCAATAAATTTGGCCTTATATTCAGCAATAAGTTTTTTGTTTTTTCCTCTCTGGCTGTTTCCTCCTCAAGTATAGCTTTCCCGTTATACCTGTCGGACAAATTTCCAACCGCTCCTTTTAAATCACCAGGTATGTTTACATGGAAAGCCTTGATAAAATAATTTGTCAGATTAGTTTTATTCGTGATTTCTCTATTCCAGTTTCTGTTTTTGCCATAAAGCAAATAACCGTAAACAGGAATGGTTTGGTAAGCAAATGAGCGGACAAATGTAGGATTACTTAAAAAACTATTTATCTCATTTGCAAAGTGCTCTTGTGCTTCTTTCCGCGTTCTGCCTGCTATTATTACTCCGGTAAATTCTGCAATTCCTTCATTTAATTCTAACTGGTTTTCGGTAGTGTCTGCACCATTATAGAGTAATTGTCTGTATTTTCTAAAGGTAAGGGCATTAGCCAGATGTTGGTGTACTTCTATTGGGGATGATGATTGAACCGCTTTTTTTAATGCTTCTAATTCCAAACGCAGGTACACTCTTCCATCCTTTTTGTCAAGATGATTATTTTCGGGATTGTAAAGTGTAAAACCTAAAGTAGGCTGTATGGTGTGAAATAATTCGTGAGCCAATAAATTAATCCTGTCGCTCTTATTTTGAGGAAGCGGGATCATAATCATTGCCCATCTTTTTCCACTAAAGTTTATTGAGGTATTGGCAATATTGATATTATTGGGTAAAACACCGAAAAAAATATCGCCACTTTGTTTTAAAATGCTCGCTGTATCGGGTTCATTTGCGAATACCTGCCGGGTTTGCGGGTTAACTAAAAGTATTGGTTTATATAAGTTTTCGTTCCAAAGGGAGTGCTTTTTGTTTGTCGCTATTTTTATCTCGTTAAAAAAAATGGGGATGTTATTTTGTAAAGACGGCTGCTCCTGCCCCATTACACGCTGCATGAGCAATAATAGTAATGGTATAAATATTACTTTTTTCATTGTAGAATACGACGTTGGGTTATTTATATCCTGAATATAGTATTAAGTTAAAGCAAATCACATTATTTATATGCTATAAAAATTACTGAAGAAACAGTGATATATTTTTTGTCGGCTCTAAGTTAGATTTGTTACTCCATTAACTGTAAATAACTGATAAATACGATATCTTTTTGCTTTTCAAAACCCTGATATTCTTTTAAGAATGTAAATTCTCTAAAACAAGAAAGCCGCCTTACAATTGTAAAGCGGCTTTCTTGTTTGTAGCCCGTAGGGGAATCGAACCCCTGTTTCCAGAATGAAAATCTGGCGTCCTAACCCCTAGACGAACGGGCCATCATGTAAAAGGCAATAGTGAATAGCGTGTATGAATATTAAATTCACAATCAACACCTCACTATAGTAGCCCGTAGGGGAATCGAACCCCTGTTTCCAGAATGAAAATCTGGCGTCCTAACCCCTAGACGAACGGGCCATGATGTAAAAAGAACAAATCCCCTTATTTTGGGTCTGCAAAGATATATCTTTCCAAATAAAATTAAAACATTATTTACAACAATTTAAAATTCTTAAACAGCGTGGTTATCGGCATCTTATAAAAAAACAAAATACAGCATCAAAGCATTGTATAGTTACCACCATTATGGACAAAAAAAAGATAGAGGCCAGCCACCTAAAGTTTATGCGCATGGCCGTAAAATGCGCTGATAATAACATCCGCACAGGCAATGGCGGTCCGTTTGGTGCCGCTATTGTTAAAAATGGCGAGGTAATAGCCTGCACCCCCAATTCGGTAACCGCTACTAATGATCCTACCGCCCATGCCGAAGTTAACGCCATCCGCGAAGCGTGCAAAAAACTTAAAACACCCGACCTGGAGGGCTGCGTTATGTATACCAGTTGCGAACCATGCCCCATGTGCACCAGCGCCATATATTGGGCACGCATTAACGTGGTATACTACGGCAATACCAAAACCGATGCCGAATGGGCGGGCTTTGGCGACACCTTTGTTTCGGAGGAGTTGGGTAAACCGCTGGATCAGCGCAGTGTGCTTTTTAAGCGCCTTGGTGCCAGTGATGCCATACGCAGTTTTGAGGAATGGATCAGCCTGAGCGATGCTGAAAAAAGTGAAGTAAAAAACGGAACTCTTTAGTAAATTTATAACCATGAAAGCTACCTGGAACGACCAAGTGATTGCCGAGAGCGATGCCACCATCGTGATCGAGAATAACCATTACTTTCCGCCTGTAAGCGTTAAGCAGCAATACCTGCAAAGTAGCGATACGCATACCACCTGCCCCTGGAAAGGGCTGGCATCATACTACACACTTAACGTTGATGGAAAGCAAAACAAGGATGCCGCCTGGTATTATCCTGAACCCAAAGATGCCGCGGCTGAAATAAAAGGCTACATAGCTTTTTGGAAAGGGGTTAAGGTAAGCGAATGAAGCAGTATGACGCGATTGTGATCGGCGCGGGCCAGGCCGGTGTGCCTTTGGCTAAAAAGCTGGCCAAGGCCGGTAAAAAAACGGCGCTTATTGAAAAACGCTTTGTTGGCGGCACCTGCGTTAATGATGGGTGCACACCCACAAAGGCCATGGTAGCATCGGCAAAGGCAGCGTATAACGCGGTGCATTCGGCAGAGGTTGGGGTAACTGTGAGCAGCTACACCGTTGACCTTAAAGCGATAAAAGCGCGAAAGGACAAGATCGTGATGAAATCGCGAAGCGGCGGCCAAAGCGCCGTAGAGAAAACTGAAGGCCTCGACCTGATATTTGGCGAAGCAAGTTTTACCGCGCACAAAACCATCAGCGTAAAGCTGAATGACGGCGGCGAGGAAGAGCTTACTGCCGAACTGTTCTTTATCAACACCGGCGCTTCGCCCATGATACCTGATATTGAGGGCTTGGAGGCGGCGGGTTATCTGACCTCAACCACCATCCTTGATCTGGAAGAAGTGCCGCAGCATCTGCTTATTATCGGCGGCAACTACATTGGGCTGGAGTTTGGGCAGATGTTTAGCCGCTTTGGCAGCAAGGTAACTATACTTGAACGATCAGAAAGATTACTCCCCCGCGAGGATGAGGACATAGCGCAGGAGCTGACCAAAATTCTGCAACAGGAAAACATAAATATATTGTGCAGCACCCAGGCCAAAAGCTTTGATAAAATAGGGTATAGCATTACCGCCACTATTGAGCGTAACGGCGAAACAAGCGATATTGATTGCACACATATACTGGTTGCAGCAGGCCGTAAGCCACAAACCGAAAGGCTTGGGCTGGATAAAACCGGTGTTGAGATCAATGAGAAAGGCTATATCAAAGTAAATAATAAGCTGGAAACCAATGTGGCGGGTATCTACGCGCTGGGCGATGTAACACCCGGCCCGGCTTTTACGCATATATCCTATAACGATTATACCATAGTATACCGCAACCTGTTTGAGGGAGAGAATTTCAATACTGACGATCGCCCGGTACCGTACTGTATGTTTACTGATCCGCAGCTTGGCCGTATTGGCCTGAGCGAAATGGAAGCAAAAAAACAGGGTATTAATTACCAGGCAGTTACTTTGCCTATGGCACATGTAGCAAGGGCCATTGAGGTAGGCGACACCCGCGGCATAATGAAAGCGATAGTTGACCCGGATAGTAAAAAAATATTAGGCGCGGCTATTTTAGGCGAACAGGGCGGCGAGATCATGACCGTGCTGCAAATGGCCATGGAGGGCGGTATAACGTATGACAGGATTCGCTATTGCGTATTCGCGCACCCCACGTATTCCGAGTCGCTGAATAACCTTTTCATGACGCTGGAGAAATAATACCGCATGATAAAGGCCGACAACCTGAGCAAACATTTTGGCGCTGTAAAGGCGGTTGATAACGTATCATTCGAGGTAGCCGAAGGTGAAACCATGGTTTTATTAGGCACCAGTGGTTGCGGTAAAACTACTACGCTAAAAATGCTTAACCGCCTTATCGAACCAAGCGAAGGCAGCATCAGCATAAACGGCAAGAACATTAAAAGCCAGGAACCTGAAGAACTGCGACGGGGCATAGGCTATGTACTGCAAAACAACGGCCTTTTTCCGCATTATACCGTTGCCGAAAATATTGCCATAGTGCCTAAGTTACTAAAATGGAATAAGGCCAAAACACAAAAACGCACCACCGAACTGCTTGAAAAGCTGCACTTATCCTCACAATACCTTAGCGCCTACCCTAACGAGTTGAGCGGCGGGCAGCAGCAGCGCGTGGGCCTTGCCCGTGCTTTGGTTGCCGATGCACCCGTGCTGTTGATGGATGAACCATTTGGCGCGCTTGACAATGTTACCCGTACAAAAATTCATGCCGAATTTAAGGCGCTTGACGAGCTAAAACGCAAAACCATCATTATGGTTACCCATGATGTGCAGGAGGCCTTTACCCTTGGCGATCGTGTAACAATAATGGATAAGGGGCGCATCGTACAACAAGGCACACCGCAACAGTTGCTGTTCAGTCCGGCCAATAGTTTTGTAAGCGATTTTTTAAAGGAACAGCGCCTGCAACTGGAGTTGCGCACCATAAAGCTGGTTAACCTTTGGAATAAATTGACCGATACCGGGCGCAAAACGCATACCGACCTGCTATCAGCCGAAGAAGATATGTGGACCGCTATGGAAAGCTTTAAATTCACGCGGCACGATAATATCAATATTATTAATCAGGATAGCCGTGAAATAAAAAGCGTGAGTTTTGAGGATTTGATGGGTGCCTATAATCAATACAAAAAACAACCGCGCCATGAATGAACAGCAACAAACCCTGCTGGATTTCATGCGCCAGCAATCAGATAAACTACTCTCGCAAACGCTTGAGCATATTGGCTTAACCTTTATTTCACTATTGATAGCGGTTATCATTGGCTTGCCTTTAGGCATAATTATCGCCCGTAAAAAACAACTATCGGGTACAGTATTAGGCATAGCGGGTGTGCTACAAACCATACCAAGCATCGCCCTATTAGGTTTTATGATACCGGTATTAGGCATCGGCCCAAAGCCCGCAATTGTTGCGTTGTTACTATATGCCCTGCTGCCCATCATCCGTAACACCTACACCGGCATAACCGGGGTTGACGCAGTGGTAAAGGAAGCCGCCGTGGCCATGGGTATGAGCAAATGGCAGGTATTAAAGCAAGTTGAGTTACCTCTGGCCATGCCCGTTATTTTGGCCGGGATACGTACCGCTACGGTAATTAACGTGGGCGTGGCTACCCTGGCATCGTACATTGCGGCGGGTGGCTTGGGTGAGTTTATTTTTGGAGGTATATCGCTCAATAATACCAACATGATATTGGCGGGGGCCATACCCGCAGCGCTGTTGGCTATTATATTCGATTTCTTGTTATCTCTGGTACAAAAGCTGAATTTGAAGAAGGTAAAAACAGGTGCTTATGCCCTGCCGGTAGTTACATTGCTGCTGGCTTCCTTTTATTTTATCCCATCGGCATACGGCGGAAAGCTTACCGCAGGCTTTACGCCCGAGTTTATGGGCAGGCAGGATGGCAACCTCGGGCTGCGCGAAAAATATGGCTTAAAGATCCATACCATCGTGATAAATGATGCCGTAATGTACAAAGCGGCTTATGAGCAGGAACTGGACGTGATCAGCGGCTATTCAACCGATGGTCGGCTTAAAGCCTATAATTTGGTGGTTTTAGAGGACGATAAACACATCTTCCCCCCTTACTATGCCGCGCCTATTGTAAGCGAGGCAGCGTTGACCAAATTTCCGGAACTGGAAAAAACGCTTAACCTACTCGCGGGTACAATTACCGACTCCATCATGACGGAACTGAACTACCGTACCGATTATCTGCACCAAACACCTGAAAGGGTGGCTAAGGATTTTTTAGAATCCAAACATCTGTATAAACCAGCACGTAATGGCAAGGCGGGCATCATCCGCATCGGCTCAAAAATATTCGGCGAGCAGTACATTTTAGCCAATATTTATGCCATGCTGATAAAAGGTTATACCGATTATGATGTATCCACCAAAACCGGCCTGGGCGGCACCAAAATATGCTTTGATGCCCTTACCAATAACCAGATAGATTTTTACCCCGAATATACCGGCACCGGCCTGCTGGCCATTTTGCAGGCACCGGCCGAAACGGTAAACAAGATTATTAGTGATAAGGAGAGTACTTACAATTATGTAAAAGCCGAATTTAACAGGCGCTACAGTATAAAATGGCTTACTCCCATAGGGTTTAACAATGCCTATGCTTTAATGATGCGCCAAAAACAAGCGCGGGAGTTAAATGTTAAAACCATATCTGAGCTGAAGAACCACCTTGACAGCAATAAATAATGAATTTAGCACAACGTTACCAACAAATACGTCAACATACCGAATACATCTGTAGTCCGCTGCAAACGGAGGATTATGTTGTTCAGCCAATTGAAGATGTTAGTCCGCCTAAATGGCATTTGGGGCATACCACCTGGTTTTTTGAAACCTTTATATTAAAGCCCTACGTACCTGCGTACAAAGAATACAACGCCGAATATAACTACGTTTTTAACAGCTATTACGAAAGCGTAGGGACCCGGGTCATCCGCACAGATCGTGGTAATTTGAGCCGCCCAACGGTGATCGATATTTATAGTTACCGCAAATATGTAGACGAGGCCATGTACCATTTTTTATGTGGCGATGTTTCAGCAGAGGTACATGAACTGGTGATATTAGGCTTTAACCATGAGGAGCAGCACCAGGAGCTTTTATATACAGATATAAAGTACATTTTGGGCCATAACCCGCTGTTCCCGGTATACTCGCATGAATACAAGGTTCCGCATCAAGAAACAGCGGCTGATTCGCAGTTTATCCAAGTGCCCGAAGGCATTTATGAGATAGGTTTTGAGGGCGATGGCTTTTGTTTTGACAATGAGCTGAATCGCCATAAGGTTTATTTAAATGAATATCGCATTAGCCCCAACCTTGTTACCAATGCCGAGTACCTGGAGTTTATAAACAGCGGCGGCTATCATGATTTCAGGCACTGGCACTCCGAGGGATGGGGCTGGGTAAATAACAACAAGGTGGAGGCGCCTTTGTACTGGTACCTGATTGACGGGCACTGGCATCATTATACCTATCATGGCCTGCAACCATTGGATATGCACGGCCCGGCAACCCACATCAGTTATTTCGAGGCTTATGCCTATGCCGCCTGGAAAGGCATGCGCCTGCCTACTGAGTTTGAGTGGGAAGCGGCATCCGCAAAATTTAACTGGGGCAAGCGCTGGGAGTGGACGGAAAGCTCATACCTGCCGTACCCCGGTTTTTCAAAGGCGCCGGGCGCCATAGGCGAGTATAACGGCAAATTCATGGTGAACCAAAAAGTGCTGCGCGGCGCATCAGAGGTTACGCCGCCGGGGCATAGCCGTGCTACCTACCGCAACTTTTTTCAAACCCATTTACGCTGGCAATTTACAGGCATACGCCTTGCCATGTAATCCTTACAAAATCATCAACCACCATGATACTTACACCTACCGCACCTGAAAAAAAACCCGAAAATCAATGCAGCCGGTTTATGCACGATGTGCTTACCGGACTGAGCACAAGCCCCAAGCATCTGCAATCAAAATATTTTTACGATGAGCAGGGCGACAAGCTGTTTCAGGACATTATGAACTGCCCCGAGTACTACTTGACCGGTTTGGAGATGGAGATATTCACGCAGCAAACCGATTTGCTGGCCAACACCATACGTAAGGGCGGCGAACCGTTTGACCTGATCGAGTTGGGCGCGGGCGATGCAACAAAATCCATACACCTGCTGCGCAGGCTGGTTGAGCAAGGTACTGATTTTGAGTATATGCCCATTGATATATCAGGCCATGTGATCAGCGAACTGGAGGCCGACCTGCCTGCAAGCGTACCCGGCATTAAACTAACCGGGTTGGAAGGTGAGTACTTCCAGATGCTGGAAAAGGCATCGTCCATATCAAACAGGCGTAAGGTGGTGATGTTCCTGGGATCAAACATCGGCAATATGCCGGTTGAGGAAGCGCAAGGCTTTTGCATAGAGATACGCAAGCACCTTTCTGAGGGCGATATGATGCTGATGGGTGTCGATTTGAAAAAGAACCCCAACATCATCCGCGCGGCTTATGATGATAAAGGCGGCATCACCAAGGCCTTTAACCTTAACCTGCTTACCCGCATAAACCGTGAGCTGGGTGCCGATTTTGATGTTACACAGTTTGACCATTATTGCAGTTACGACCCTGAAACCGGGGCCTGCAAAAGCTACCTTATCAGCCTGAATGAACAGGTGGTGAACCTGCACGGAAAAAGCATCCGCTTTGAAAAGGATGAATACATCTGGATGGAGATCTCACAAAAATATACCATTGAGCAGGTAGATGAAATGGCCATACAGGCCGGGTTTAAACCTGCCGGCCATATTTTTGACAGTAAACATTGGTTTGTTGATGCTGTACTTATAGCCGGGTAAATGCTATATTAGCGTCACAACATCATCAACATATGGAAAACTTCTCGTTAAAGGGTAAGGTAATTATTGTAACCGGCGGTACCGGTGTTTTGGGCGAGGCTTTTGTTAAGGGCATTGCGCAGGCAGGCGGCATAGTGGGTATTTTAGGCCGTAATGAGCAGGTGGCCACCGAGCGTGCCGAAGCCATTAAACAATCAGGCGGAGAGGCTATAGCTTTGGTTGCCGATGTGCTGAACGAGGCCGACCTTATTGCCGCGCGCGAAACCGTACTCAGCATTTATGGCCGTATTGATGGCCTGGTAAACGGTGCCGGTGGCAACATGCCCGGCGGTGTGGTACAACCCGAGGACGATATTTTTAGCATGAACCTTGATGGCTTGCGCCAGGTGCTTGACCTTAACCTTTGGGGCAGCGTTATACCTACCCAGATTTTTGGACAGGCCATGACCAAGGATGGCGGCAGCATAGTAAATATCTCCTCCATGACAGCGAAACATGTTGTTACCAAGGTATTAGGCTACAGTATTGCCAAAGCCGCTATTGATAGTTATAACCAGTGGTTCGCGGTAGAGGCGGCTAACCGTTATGGCGATGCTATCCGCATGAATGCCATTGCACCGGGCTTTTTCCTGACTGAACAGAACCGAACGCTGCTTACCCAGCCTGATGGATCATACACGCTGCGTGGCAACCTGGTGATACAAAACACTCCATACAAGCGTTTTGGCCACCCGGATGAACTTGTAGGCGCGTTGATCTACCTGCTGAGTGATGCCTCAAGGTTTGTTACCGGCACTGTTATCAATGTTGATGGCGGTTTCTCCGTATTCAGCGGGGTTTAGTGGTGCAGCTTTTCGTCATGCAGGCTGTACAGATAGTCAGACGGCGACATGCCGAACTGCTTTAAAAAGTTACGGCCAAACTGGGTTTGCGAGCTGTAGCCCACCATGTCAGATATTTCGTAGATCTTGAATTCACCTTCGCCCAACAATTCCGCGGCGCGCTTTAAGCGCCCAAGGTTTATCAGTTCATTCGGGGTAAGGTCAGATATGGATTTGATTTTACGGTACAGCGTAGGGCGGCTCATATTCATCATATCGGCCAGGTGCTCTACATCAAGGTCTTTATTATCCAGGTTTTTCAGGATCAGCTCATTCAGCTTCTCTAAAAACGCCTCATCGGCACGGTTATGCGCAATGGTTTTTATATGTACCAATGGCGATTTGGCAAAGTATTGTTTTACCTTATTACGATTGCGCAGTAAACAGGCAACCTGCACTTGCAAGTACTCCGGCGAAAATGGCTTTTCAATATAAGCATCGGCACCAAGCTCAAGCCCTTCAATTTTTGATTGCAGGGTATTTTTTGCTGTAAGCAATATAACCGGTATGTGGCCCAGCTCAAAGTCATCCTTAACGGCATTGCACAGCGCAAACCCATCAAGGCCGGGCATCATTACATCGCTTATCACCAGGTGTATTATCTGCTCGCGCAAAATATTAAGCGCAACTATACCATCAGGCGCGGTTATAACCCTATACTTCTCGCTCAGATCCTCAGATACGAATTCAAGAATTTCCTCATTATCGTCCACGAGTAATACAACCGGTTTATCAATGCCAGCATCATTGGCCTGATAAGCAGTAAAGCTTAATGTTTTTTCCATTTGCCGCTTAGGTTAAACTCAATTAATTGGTGCACAGGTAGTGTTAAAGCAAATATATTAAAACGTTTTACATATCCAACTAATTCAAGTTTGCCTTTGTGCAGCTCAGTCAATGCTTTTGATATGGAAAGGCCTATACCCGTTCCGGACTGGTGGCCATTATCGCTTATCCTGAAAAAAGGTTCAAATATCCGTTTGTTAAGTTCAACAGGCAAGGGCTTACCATCGCTACGCACTTCAATGGTAAAATTTTCATCGGTGGCGGCAACCGGCATAAGTTCAACCTCAACCTCATGGTCGCCATATTTTATCGCGTTATGTACCAGGTTACTTATAATTTTAGTTATACCTTCCGGATCAACATAGGCATGTAACGGCTTTTCGGGCAACAGCAGTTTGTAACTGATCTCGCGCTGTTCGGCGGCTAACTGAAAGCCGATAAATATATCAGCCAGCAGATCGGTAATATTCACATTAACAAAGTTGAGCGAGAAACCCTTGGCCTCGGTTTTCCTGAAATCCAATAATTGATTAGTAAGGGCCAGCAACCTGCCGGTATTGCGGTCAATAATGCGCAGGTTCTTTTCAATATCAGGCACCTCGCCGGCTTTTTTCATCACCTTTTCCATAGGGCCCTTTATCAGCGTCAGCGGTGTACGTATCTCATGGGCTACATTGGTAAAAAATTCAATCTTGGCTTCATATATCTCACGTTCCTTTTCGTTCTCAAATAACTCCATTTGCCTGCGATGCCTGGCATGGAGGCGTTTGTTGTAGGCGTTTATTACCCATATCACCACAGCCATCATTAACAAAGTGTATATGAGGTATGCCGTATTGCTTTTCCAATACGGCGGCAGTACTTTAATGGTAAGGCGTGCTTCTTTATTACTCCATATTCCGCTACTGTTGGCTGCTTTTACCCTGAAGGTATATACCCCGGCCGGCAATTCGGTAAAGTAAACTTTACGGTTGGTTTTAATATACGTCCATTGATTATCGAGCCCATCCATTTTATAGGCATACTCCAATGTACCGGGCGAGTTATAACTGAGTGCCGAAAAATCAATACTGAACGAGGAGCTTTTATAATTGAGCGTTAGTTTGCGGGTAACCAGTATGGACCGCTTGAGCGGCGAACCCTCCTGCCCCACCACCAGTTCGCGGTTGTGTACCTGGAAACCTGTAATATATACCGGCGGCACTACGGTATTGGTTATAAACTCATCCGGATCAAAACTGATAAGCCCTTTTACCCCGCCAAAATACATACGCCCGGTAGCATCCTTATAAGCTGAGTTATAATTGAACTGATCGGTAAGCAGCCCGTTGGCCTTGGTAAATACGCGCACCTTTTCTGTTAGTATGTCAAAACAAACCAGCCCTTTTGAAGTGCTTATCCACAATTGTTTGCGGGCATCTTCCAGTATGCTGTACATCAGGTCACTGGGCAAGCCATCCTTAACAGTGTATTGCCTTATCTTTTTAGCCTTACGGTTGTATTTAAATAAGCCCGACTCAGTAGCAAACCATATATCGTGATCTGAATCCTCGAATATGCCGGTTATACGCACTTTGGCCATATCAACGTTCAGAGCAGGTAGTTTTATGATGCTCCCGCTGCTTGCATCAGCATTAAGATAATAAATACCATCACGAAACGTGCCTGCCCATATAGTGCCTTCACCATCTTGTATCAAAGCGGTTATGAATGCTGTTCGCGGCATATAAGGCGCCGGCTCAAAGTTGTTTGCAGACCTGTTATATTTATACAAACCGGTAGGTGTACCAACCAGGATATTGTTGGCACGTGTTTTCAGGATGCTAAAAACAAAGTTGCTTTTAAGCTCATTAACACCGGGGCCTGCGTTGTAGTGCCGTACAACCTTTTCGGTACGCAGATCCATAACATCAAGGCCATGTTCAAAGGTACCTACCCATAATTCGTTACCGTTTACCATCAGGCCATGTAAATTGGTATTTGATATACCCGATTGCCCGTCGCCTGGCTTGTAAGCAGTAAACCTGCGTGTTTTAAGGTTAAACTTGTTGAGCCCGGCATCCTCGGTACCTATCCACAAATTGCCGTTGTTATCAGGGCATATTTCACGCACTGCATTGCCGCTTATGGAGTTTTCGCCTATCCGCGGAAAGTATTTTTCAAAGTATGTATATTTAGGTTGATAATAATTAGCACCGCCAAAATAAGTGCCTACCCATATTCCACCTTCATTGTCTTTACACAGGCTATACACCGCATTATCTGCCAATGAGTAAGGATTATTGTATTGCTTACGCAGGTTTATAAGTTCTTTTAACTTTTCATGGTAAATATAAATGCCCGACTCGGTGGCTATCCACAGTTCATCCGCGGCAACGCGCAAAAAATCACGTGCAAAAATATCAGTACCATTATCGTTTCGTGTAAGCAGATCAAATGAAGTGTTTTTTTGTGTATTAAAAATTTTAACGCCCTGGTTTGATGTACCTACCAGCAAACGCCCCGCACCATCACTGCTGAGTTTCTCAATCCAGTTGGATACGGCCCCCTTATTGCTCCGCTTAAAAGCCTCGTAACTATCAAAGCTATCGGTGCGTTCGTTATACTTTTTTAAAAATCCGTCTGAGGTTGACACCCATAACTTACCCTCAAACGATCGGCATATTGATGTTGCCTGGAACAGGCTACGGTATGCACGGATAGTTTGCTTTGCAAGATTATATTTGAATAAGGATAGATCAGAAACTATCCAAAGGTCATTATTATACCTTAAAACACTTTTGATTGCCTGCAGCGGGCTACCTGGCAAAAGCACAAAGCGCTCGTTCTCCCAATCGTACCGGTACAGGCCGTTTTCAGTACCCACCCATAAAACTCCTGTTTCATCCTCATACAAGGTTGATATATAGTTGCTGCCCAGTGTATTTTTGTCGGCCGGATCATTACGGAATGTCTTGAAGCTATAGCCATCAAAGCGGTTAAGGCCATCTTTTGTGCCAAACCACATAAAGCCCCGGCTATCTATCATACTACAGATTACCGCATTGTTTGACAGGCCATTCTCAACCTGGTAGTGCGTAAAGTAATACGATTGTGCCGCGGCCGTAAAACCAGCGGCAATAAAATAAATGAGCAGTAATAGTTTAACTTTCAACCGGCGTTTAAATTGATGGCAGTATCAAATATAGTTAAACATGATAACTATTGCCATCACCACACCTGTAACAATTGAGAGGATTTGAAGAAATATTGATACGATTTGAATAGGCCTCCAGCATAATTAATGATCATATTTGAAATAACCATTACTACTGCCTGCGGGTAGCCAATTAAATTATTCTGTTTACTACTTATACATACATACCGTATGTTATGATATAGCCAGGCAGGCCTGTAAGCACAGTTTTGCCCGGTTTTTACTATTAATATTATTTTAATATTTTGGTTGATCCGCGCCTGATCAGGTCGGCAGGTATTTGCATCCTGATCTCTGATATATCCAGCTTATCATCATTCAATCGCGACAGCAGCAAATCAATGGCTGATTTTGCTATCTGATAAGTAGGCTGCTTAACAGCGGTTATGCCTGGCGGGTATAACTCAAAAAGCTCATTATCATCAAAGCTCACCATGGCAATATCATCCGGAATATTCAGTTTTAGCTCGTTAATGGCCTGCAAGCCCATTGAGCCAAGGTAGTTGGTGCTGAAAAAAACCGCGTCAATCTTTTTATTCTTTTTCAAGAAATCCTTAATAAAGCCTATTGCCTCGGTTTTTTCACACCCGAAAGGTACTTTAAGCAGGTTTTTTCCGTCCTCTTTTAGTCCGCCTGCTTTAATGGCATCATAATAACCGCTTTTGCGTTCCTCAAGTTGCACCAGGTCAAGGTCAGGGGTAACATAAGCTATGTTTTTATACCCATCGGTGATCATTGACCGTATGGCGTTAAAAACACTGTTATAGTTATCAACAAGCACATGCGGTATCTTCAGCTCAGGGAAATAGCCATCAATCAGCACAACTGGCTTACCGTTGTTCATAATAGCCTCAATATCATTTTCCAGGCCTTTCATGGGCGTAACAATGTAACCATCAACCAATTGGTTCGACAGCATTTTTATTACATTTTTGCCTGTTTGCACATTGTTGTTGGTACTGCAATAAATTACGCCGTAGCCTGCTTTTTCAGCCTCTTCCTCTATCACTTTGGCCATAGCGCCAAAAAACGGGCCGCCTATGGTTTCAACTATCAGGCCAATAACTTTTGATACACCTGTACGCAAACCAACGGCCATACGGTTAGGCTCGTAACCATTTTTCATGGCCACATCAAGCACCTTCTTTTTTATTTCGCTGCTGATACGCCCCTTACCATTTATTACAAATGATACTGTGGTGATTGACGTATTAGTAAGCTTCGCGATATCTTTTATCGATATCTTTTTTTTATTATCGGCCATCTCGCTATAACAACTGTAAAATGGTTAGCCTTGGTTAGAGTGTTAATTACGCAATATAGTTTTTATATTATAATGCGATAAATATTTGATAAGTGTAAAAATAACTTTTATTAGCAGATAAGCAATACCGTTATATATTTACCCGATCAATAACTAACCCGGCTCAATACAACTAACAACTTTACACGCCTGTAATATATTGCATTTGCCATACCTAAATACTATCTTAACACTCCCTATTGGTTGGCATAACGATGAACATACTCCCTAAACTTAACCGCTTTGATCTGTCCATGATCGTGATCAGCCTGGTTATAGGTATGGGTATATTTGCTACACCAACTGAAGTATCTCAAAACCTGACCAACCCCTACCTGTATTTTGGGGTATGGCTTTTTGGTGGGCTGATAAGCCTGTGCGGGGCCCTTACCTTTGCTGAAATTGGCGCACGATACCCGGCTACAGGCGGTTTTTACAAGGCTTTTTCATTCAGCTTTCACCCTGCCATAGCCTTCATGATCAACTGGATACTTGTGATCAGCAATGCTGCCTCTGTTGCCGCGGTAACACTTATTGGGGCGCAATACATTGCTCCGCTTATTATGCCTAATCACCTTCAAAACACACTTTGGGTCAAGGTCATCGCCATATCATCCGTACTGATATTGTACATTATTAACCTGCGCGGCATTAAAATGAGCGCCCAAACGCAAAACCTGCTTACGCTTTTTAAGATTGCCATTATACTGGTTATATGCAGTGCCATTTTCAGGGTTGATACGGTACCGCTACAGCCCATAATTGTACAGGGTGATTACAATACCTGGTCAGACATCGGCATAAGCCTGATCGCTGTATTTTTTACTTATGGCGGCTACCAGCAAACTATAAACTTTGGCGGCGACAGCATTAATGCCAAGGTGAACATACCCAAAGCCATATTAACCGGCATGTTTGTGGTGATAGCGTTATACCTGCTGATCAACATTGCTTATTATAAGGTATTAGGTATTGCGCAAATGCAGCAAACACCCGCCTTGGCCGCTGTACTGGCCGGTTCGCAATTTGGGGTTATGGGGTATAAGATCATCTCGCTGCTGATGTTTGTATCGGTATTAACATTTATTAATGTTAACATTATGGCCAACCCACGTATTTATTACGCCATGGCCGAGGATGGGATACTGCCCGGCATCTTTAAAAAAGTAAACCCTAAAACCCAGGTACAGGAGTTCGGGCTTACCTTTTTTGTGCTGATAGTATTATGCGTATTGCTGTTTGTTGATTCATTCAGGAGTATTATAAGCTATGTGATGTTTTTTGATACGATAGGCCTGTCAACCGCGGCCCTTTCGGTATTTATACTACGTAAAAAAACCAGGCATTTAAAGCTGCCCGGCATATATGCCACAAAGTTGTACCCAATAATTCCGGTGGTTTTTATAATTACTTACTGGCTTATTACGTTGTTCATATTCATGAAACATCCTGTGGCGGCAGCCGTATGCATGGGTATATTTGCACTTGGCCTGCTTATTTATTATATTACTAAGCACAGGCAAAAAATCAATTATAAAACCTAATCACTCACAATAAATTTTTATGGATCTGTCGTATATTTTAAATGAGCTTGGCGAAGAAAGGGGCCAATATTACAACGCGGTATCGCCGCCGGTTATGCAAAGCAGCAATTTTGCTTTTAATACCGTTGCCGATATGCGCAATGCCATGGGCAATGAGTTTGATGCCACACTTTACTCGCGCGGGCAAAACCCCACGCTTAACATATTACGTAAAAAATTGGCCGCGCTGGATGGCGCCGAAGATGCCCTGCTGTTCTCGAGCGGTATAGCGGCCATCAGCACTTCAGTAATATCATTGGTAAAGCAGGGCGACCATGTGGTGTGCGTAGAGAACCCATATAGCTGGACGGATAAACTCTTCAGGCAGTTACTGCCTAAGTTTGGCGTTACCAGCACTTTTGTAACCGGTACATCTATAGATGATTTTACCAATGCCGTTAAGCCAAATACCCGGCTTATTTACCTGGAGAGCCCCAATACTTTTACGTATGAATTGCAGGATTTAAAAGCTGTGGCTAAGTTTGCCAAAGCGCATGGCATCATCACCATAATTGATAACAGTTACTGCACTCCGCTTTTTCAGCAACCTATTGAATCGGGTATTGACCTGGTGGCACAATCGGCCACTAAATATATCGGTGGCCACTCTGATGTAATGGCAGGGGTGGTTACCGGCAGCCGCGAACTTATACGGCAGATATTTGAGCATGAATTTATGAACCTTGGGCCGGCACTGTCGCCGCACAGCGCCTGGCTGTTATTGCGCGGGTTGCGCACCCTGCAACTGCGCCTGCAACGCAGTTTTGAAAGTACCCGGATAATTACCACCTGGCTTGCCGAACATGATGGCATTGAAACTGTGCTATGGCCGTTCAGCTCGTCATTCCCGCAAGCTAAACTTGCCCATGAACAGATGCAGGGCTGCGGCGGTTTATTCAGCATCGCCCTTAAAAATTCAAGCTATGCTAAAATAGAGGCTTTTTGTAACGGTTTACAGCATATGCTGATAGCCGTATCATGGGGAGGGCATGAAAGTTTAGTGGTACCGGCCATAGCATCAATACCACCCGAAAAATATGATGCCGATAATGAAAGGCATCAATACATTCGTGTATATATCGGTCTTGAAGATCCGCAATACCTGATAGATGATATACAGCAGGCGCTTAAAAAAGTAAAACTATCAGAAACTGTTTACAGCTAAAAAAAGCTGTAAACAGTAAAAGGTTTTATTGCTTTTTATAGGGTTGCGGCGCTACATAAATAGTACCGTTCGCCATCATTGTTTTGCGGGTAAAGCCCTCTATTTTACCTGCCGCGTTACGCTTTATATAAACACGCGAACTGTTTGGAGCAATGTTGGCATTAAGGCCGTTAATTACCAGCACATCCGCCTTAACCTCCTGCAATACATAGCTTTCAACAGGCTTGCCGGGCACACTGTATTTATACACCAACCCGCCATTACCGGCAGCTATTGATACATTGTTTTGATATTTACCTATCAATTCGCCGTATTTGCTTTTTACATTTACCGGTTTGTTAGCGGCCATGCCGGTGTTGTCTATCACCCATTGCGCGCCCTCGCGGGTAACGCTGTCCTTGCCATTTTTTACAATATCTTCGAGTATTAGTTTACGGGCCGCCAATAACGCGTCGGCTTTGCCGGTGTTAACATCGGGTATAACGCCTGTGCCCTCCCAACCTACATTACTGCCGGGGCCAACCACCATTTTAAAAGGTGTAAAAACAATCAGGTTATTTTTTAGGGCCACATACGTACCGGCTATACCTGCACCAGCCGTGGTATCGCCTACTATGGTTGCCCGGTTAAGCTTTTGCATGGCATAGGCAAACCCTTCCGAAGCTGAGCCTGTACCACGGCCAACAAGCAGGTAAACTTTGGCATCCGGGTTTCGATTACCGGGTACGTAGGCATAGGTCCACTCCTGCTCATCCTGCTTACGGTCTTTATAAAAACCATTCAGATAAAACTGCTCATGCCCTGCATTGTAAAAGTACGACGACAGGAAACGCCCCATTTGCCCGGTACCGCCGGGATTATGCCTGATATCGATAATAATATTTTTACTGTAAGCCGCCATGTTCATTACCGCAGCAGCCATTTCAAACGCTTCCTTTGAGCCGTAGAACGGACCCGGCGCATCAATATAGGCTGTTGAGGTAGCGCCATCTATCTCCACTTTTTTAAAGCCGTAGTTTGCACGGCGTTCCGAATCGTCCTCTCGGTTACTACCACCCTCGGAGCGCGGTTCGGTCATGTTTTTATATACCTGTTCATTACGCATTACGCGCAGGTGTACATCCTTATGCGCCATGTTCAGATCCTCAGTTAAGCGCGATGCCAGCTCGTCTTCGCTCACATTATTGTATCGGCCTGCTGCTTCGGCCTTCTTAAGCGCTTCACTGTATTTGGCGCTGATCTCCGGGAAGGGGTAAACATCAACCAGCTTATCGGCCAGCTTAGTGACTATCTCGTGGCGGTCGGCCTCGTTAACGGTTTGAGCAGAGGCGTGCTGCACGCAAGCAAGGAGCGCTGTGGTTAACAATGCCGATAGCAGGCTTTTTTTGTAACGGGCTTTTTTCATTATGAATTGTGATGTATAAGTTAAGGTAAATATAGTGATTTTGATAAAACGTTTTTTCTATTATTTATATATGCACTTATAATAACGAACCCCGCCCCGTCTTGAAATAAATTATTTTTCAAATTAAAAAATGTACCAAAGTTGTTACATTTGTATCCCCTAATTGATCCGGTGACTATTGCTACGGAAGCATTATGCCTGCAGCCTACTATTTGCTGCGCTGGTGTTTTTCCCTTTTGGTGTGTGCCGTTAATTGGAGCTTGTGATGACGGGGCAGCATATTATAAACTATTGATGATAAGGGAAAAACTCACAATTGATTATTTGTATCCACGAATAATCCGCAAAAGAACGTATCAAAGAATTAAAGCCCGGACTATTGATCTGGCATATCGTGTAAAAGACCGGTTCCTGTTTCCGCAGCAAAAATATGCGCAGTACTCGATATTGCTTACCAAAAAAGGTGAACGCAGAAACGAGATCACCTCCCTGCCATTTAAAAAACTGCCCATTAAGCTCAACTTTGAGGAGTTTTGCAGCGACACAAACTTCGCAATGTATGATCTTGTGATCCCGATGTCGGTACAGGATGTTACCTATTGCCATGCGGCCAGAAATATTATAAAAACTGATCTCATTCCCATCCCATCATTAGAGGCCATAACTATTTGCGACAAAAAGGATATGCTGGTTTATAAGCTGAGGGAAGCCGGATTAGGTCACCTTACGCCTTCAGTGCATCGTAGTTACCCTTACATCCTGAAAAAGAACGCGGGTGATTTTAGCAGGAATACCTTTATAATTAATAATAAGGATGATGAAAAAACCTTTGAGCAGGAATTAAATGACCCGGACTATTTTACCCAGGAACTTATTTTTGGCAAAAAGGAATATGCATCGCACATTGTATTTAAGAATGGTAAAATTATGGCCAACGTAACCGTATGCCACAGGTACAGCGAGCGCGCTTATCTGCAGGGCAAAACTACGTCTGAGGCGCGCAACAGGGTACCGAACAGGCATCAGGAAGCATTTACACAGGTATTAAACGCCATTGGCTTTGAAGGCCTCTGCTGCATAGACTACAAGGAAGTAAATGGCAAACCCAAGATATTTGAGATAAACCCACGCTTTGGCGGTAGTTTGCGGTTTTATTTTAAGGGGCTGTTGAGCCAGTTGAGGTAACAGAAGTTAACCGCGAGCGGGACGCTTGCGGGAGCGAAAGAATTCATTATACTTTTTTTGTAAAACGGCACTTGGGATAATTGGCGCAACCGAGAAATTTAGAACTTCTGCCATAACTCTTTGTCGCATTTCTTTCAACTAAGTCAGAACCACATTTAGGACAAGTAGTGACTGAACTATACCTATCAAGAAGCCCTCTGATGTGATTTTTAGCAGTAAGTGAGGAATTATGTTTTAGCTCTTTAACTTTGTACAACACAGATATTATATCAGCCTCATTAAGTGCGACTTCCTGCTCCCTTTTAATACATTTAGCTAAATCTTTGTTTATAACATTTGACGGTAAAAGCGTTTTAAATTTGCAATCACCATTAAAATAAATTAACGTATGTATCATCATTTCATTGATTTTCAGGTATTCTGAAAGAACTTTCTTTTGTCTGAAAGTTTGATGAATAGGATTTTGAAAATGATATTTATATCCGAATATAACTTGCGTCCATCGCGGCTGACTAACCGACCCAAATATCCATCCTTTAAGATTTTTTGTTTCGACAATAAATAACCCAAATGGAGATACGATTAAATGATCAATCTGCGCAGTACCGTTGTGTGCCGGCACAATAACATTATGAATCTTTTTATATATGCAACTATCAAGGTTTAACCACAAATGGAATGTAGTTTTCTTTTCGCCTATCCAACCCAATAAGCCTTTCATCTATGTATTTAACAGGCACTTAAAATATTAAAGAGCAAGTTTTAGTAAAATAAGCTATTTTACATAATTTCACAAAAAAAAATGCCGAACATCTAAACAGACATTCAGCATTTCAGTGTAGCCCCGACGAGAATCGAACTCATATCTAAAGTTTAGGAAACTTCTATTCTATCCGTTGAACTACAGGGCCGGATATTTTGAGCAAGCAAATTTGCAAAATTTAGCTGACGCTGGCAATCTCACCTGACAAATTATTTATTACCCATTAATCCACGCTAACGGCTGATAAAGTAGTCGCCGCGCCGGCGTGCAAATTCATCATATTGTGCCGGGCTTACTGAACTCATTATTGACCGTGATACGTAAAAGCTATGCTGGTACGTTGCCGGGCTTACCTCATTACCGTTAACTACATACATGGTAAGGTAACTCTTGAATTTTAACGGCGAATTATCTTTACTAAAAGTGGCCGACTTTACCGGTTCTGAACTCACGGCATCGCCGTAGGTTTTGGTCATGGGTATTAGATGATAGGCCGTATCGGTAACAAACAGCTTTTTATCATTTAAATACAATGTGTTGATGCTTGACCGTGTGTGCGGAGGCAGGTATGTGCTGTTTTTGGGCAAGGTTATATTCGCATTAATGTTACCATTGGTATAACCTGAAGCATTAGGCAACCAACTGCTTTTGCCGTAATAAAAATAATCGGTTACAGTACTGATGCTTCCATTTAAAGCAATATTGTTGGGCACATAGCTGATGGCCTTATCATCAATGATCAGGGCCGATTTCTGCCAGTCGATATATATTGGTTTCTCCAGCTTGTTGTAAACGCCCACGTTGACAGGGCCGTTTTGCCCATTAAACGAATAGGATACTTTAACAGAATCGTTTTCAAATACCCATTCTCCGGTTTTTTCATCCTTTTGTCCGGCATCACCGTTAACAACATTTAACTGGTACGATTTGCACGAAGCTAAAAAGCCGCAGCAAACTGCCGCGGCAAATAATATTTTTTTCATCATGATATGGTGTTTAGCAGCATTTAAACTCTGACTCAAAATTATAGCCACAGTTTAAAATACATATTAAATTATCACACCATTTTTTTATCGTATCACTGCTCCGTTCGGCATTTCATCCGCAGGGGCAACAAAGCTTAGCTTGCCTTCGGCATTTTCGGCCATCAGTATCATGCCTTGCGAGGTAATGCCCTTAATATCGCGCGGCTCAAGGTTTACCAGTATACTTACCTTAGCACCTACAATAGCTTCCGGCTCGTAGCACTCCGCAATGCCTGATACTACCGTACGATGGTCGATACCTGTATCAATGGTCAGTTTCAGCAATTTCTTGGTTTTAGCTACTTTTTCAGCAGCTAAAATGGTACCGGTACGAATATCCAAACCGGCGAATTGCTCAAAGCTGATGTTCTCCTTCGCCGGGGCAACAACAGCCTCTAAGGCCTGAGAGGCTGACGCCTTTTGTGCTTGTAGCTTTTGCAGTTGTTTTTCAATTACCTCATCCTCTATTTTCTCAAACAGCAGCTCAGGCTTGTTCAGTTGATGGCCATTAATAAATGATAGTTCCTCCTCAAAACCGATAGTATCAACTGGCCAGTTCAGCATGTGCAGTATTTTTTTAGCGGTTGCCGGTAAAAATACCTGCAGGCAGGTAGCCAGGTGGCCAATAAGCACCAAACTGTTATGCAGCGCTTCCTTAGCGGCTTCGGGTTCGGTTTTAATCGTTTTCCATGGCTCTTTTTCAGTCAGGTAACGGTTACCCAGGCGGGCCATGTCAATAACCGACTGCAACCCCTGGCGAAACTTGAACTCGTTGAGCGCCTTTTCCAGTTCATCATAACCCTTGCCTATCTCCTCATTCAACGCAGTATCAGTTAATTGCAGGTACGGGCCCGATGTTTCTATCTTACCATCGTAAAACTTGTGCATCAATATCATTACCCGGTTAATGTAGTTACCTAATATGGCCACCAGCTCATTATTAACCCGTGCCTGGTAATCTTTCCATGTAAACTCACTGTCGCTGGTTTCAGGTAGTATTGAGGTAAGCACATAACGCAATTCATCCTGCTTGTTCGGGAATTCTTCCAGATATTCATGCAGCCAAACCGCATGGTTGCGCGAGGTTGAAAGTTTATCACCTTCCAAATTCAAAAACTCATTGGCCGGTACATTATATGGCAGCACGTATTCGCCATGCGCGTGCAACACCGATGGAAAGATGATGCAATGAAAAACAATATTATCCTTACCGATAAAGTGGATCAGGCAGGTATCATCCTCCGTGTTCTGCTGCTTTTTCCAGTACAGTTGCCAATCCTTATTATTATCAATGGCCCATTGTTTGGTTGCTGATACATAACCTATTGGTGCATCCAGCCAAACGTATAGCTTTTTGCCTTTAGCTTCCTCAAGCGGAACATCAATACCCCAGTCCAGATCGCGCGTCATGGAGCGTGGTTGCAGGCCTGATTTAAGCCATGATTTACATTGGCCGAATACGTTTACCTTCCACTCACCCTCCTTCTCGTCTATCCATTTCTCCAGCCATGGCTGATATTTATCCAGCGGTAAATACCAATGCTTGGTAGGCTTTAATACCGGTGTTTTTCCACTTAAAGTTGATACCGGGTTGATCAGATCAGTCGGGTTAAGTGATGTACCGCATTTTTCGCACTGATCGCCGTAAGCATTTTCGTTATGGCAGTTAGGGCAGGTACCTACAATGTAACGGTCGGCCAAAAACTGCTGGTATTCCTCATCAAAATACTGCTCAGAGAATTTTTCCTCAAACTCGCCTTTCTCATAAAGGTTTAAAAAAAATTCTTTTGAAAGATCATGATGTATAGGTGATGAGGTGCGGTGGTATATATCGAATGAGATACCGAACTTCTCAAAACTATCCTTTATCTGGTAATGATATTTGTCGATTATGGCCTGCGGCGTGGTACCTTCTTTTTTTGCTTTTATGGTGATAGCTGCACCATGCTCGTCAGATCCGCAGATGTACACCACGTCGCGTTTTTTGAGGCGCAGGTAACGCACAAAAATATCAGCCGGTAAATAAGCCCCCGCCAAATGGCCAATGTGTAATGGCCCGTTGGCATAAGGTAATGCTGAGGTTATGGTATATCGTTTAAATTTATCAAGTTGTGACATTATGTACCGCGTTATTTATAATTTGGCAAAGATAATTCAATATGAGCATAACTCCCCCATATCTTAAAAAAGGTGATAAGATAGCAATCACCTGCCCGGCTAAAAAGCTGCCCAAACCCATGACGGATGCCATTAACCTGCTGCAATCATGGGGGCTTGAGGTAATTTTGGGCGAAACAGTTGAGGCATCTTACCACCAATTCTCCGGTGATGATGCCTTGCGGGCAAAGGATATGCAGCGCTTTGTTGATGATGACAGCATTAAGGCCATCATAGCTGCCCGCGGTGGCTATGGCACTATCCGGATTATTGACCATGTAAATTTTGACCGACTGGCAACTCACCCAAAATGGGTTTTAGGGTTTAGCGATATTACTTTGCTGCATAGCCACCTGTACAGCAAATACCAATTACAAAGCATACACGGGCAAATGCCGGTAAACATACCCGATGCGTCTGCACAATCAATACAAACGCTGCACAGGGCCTTATTTGGCGAAAAACTAAGCTATGAATTCACCTCAGCCGGAAAATACAATATCAACGGCGAGGCTACGGGCACTTTAGTTGGCGGCAATCTTACGCTGCTGGTATCTACGCTTGGTTCTGTATCTGATATTGATTACAGCGGCAAGATACTTTTCATAGAGGATGTAGGCGAGTATCTATACGCTATCGACCGGTTGATCCGTACGCTTGACCGCGCAGGTAAGCTCAATAATTTGGCAGGCCTTATAGTGGGCGGCTTTACTGAAATTAAAGATAATGAGATTCCCTTTGGCCAAACGGTTGAAGAGATTGTGATAGATGTGGTGAAAAATTACGGTTACCCGGTATGTTTCGATTTCCCGGCGGGGCACATATCAAACAATCAAAGCTTAATATTAGGCGGCACACTGCATTTGCAGGTAAGTGAGCAGCGCGTAACCGCAAACTATATATAACCTTAACTGTTTAGCTGCTATAACATTCCGTTTACTTTTAAATAAATAGCTTATGGCGGTTTTGAGCAACCTGGGCCGGTACAAAGATGCCGGTTTACTGATATTACACGTTGGCCTTGGTGCCATGATGATATTTCATGGTTATCCTAAAATAATAGGCGGGCCGGATGGCTGGGCACAGTTAGGCGCGTCAACAAAGTATGTAGGCATAACCTTTTTACCCACTTTTTGGGGCTTAATGGCCGCTTTGGCCGAAGGCTTGGGCGGTGTGCTTATCCTTTTAGGCCTATGGTTCAGGCCTGCAGCCATTTTTTTAACGCTGAACATGATCGTAGCCTCAGCCATGCACCTTGGTAAGGGCGATGGTTTAATGGATGCCTCACACGCCGTTGAGCTGGCGTTTGTATTTGCCGGGCTTATATTTATAGGGCCGGGTAAATATAGTATTGATAAACGCTGATTTTATACCCAAAACGAAAAAGCCGCTTAATAAGCGGCTTTTTCGTTTTGGGTAATAGCAGAATTAACGACTTCCTTCAAAAGTCCATTTTTCATGGAAGAATGTTCTGTCGCCACCGCCTTGAACCATTATATAACTTACTTCAAGTGTTTTAGTAGTACCATCTGCTGATACAGTAAACTTATTAACACCTGATGGGTCAAGCCTTGCAGAACGACTATTTGAATTGTTACCCTGACCGTAGAAGTTTGTAACACTTACTACGTTACCATTATCATCCATTGTAAAGATTGGGGCAAAGTTACCGTAGTATGAGTTTGCTGTGCCACTTTTAATAGGGTGACCTTGCAACCCCCCAAGATATGTGTTACAGAACATTACTACTGAATTTGGTGAAGTAGTAATCAAATCTGAATCTAACGGGTAGTATCCGGTTAAACCAGGGTTGGTAGCGTCAACCATAGGCGCAGTAGCAGTAACAGTATAATTTCCATCATACTTGTTTTTTACGCTTACCTTAGTTAAAATAGTACCATAATTACCACTAATAGTAGTACCATCTGCATCAGTAATGCTGATTGGAAGTATATATTGCGCATCAAAATCTTCTATCAAAGTAGTGTTCAACTTTACATTGATTTTAACCATACGCTGCCCTTTAGGAATTGTAACCTCGGCAGGTATCGAATAAAATGCGCTTGGCAACAATGTGTAATCCAAATCGATGCCGTCTTCAGCTTGTTCTGCAACGTATTCATCGATGGCCTCAGGCTTGATTCCAAGTTTAATTTTAATATCCTTTGGAGCTGCTGACCCACCTGTGTAATTAATTACATAAGGCATTTCAATATTTGGATCTAACTCATATGCTCTTTCATACAGGGCATATTTTGCACCCACTGATGAGCTTGGCAACTCAAGGGTTGATGATGAAAATTCAACAACTGCAGGAGAATTTGTAGGGGTTAAATTAGCCCTGTCATCCTTCAAACAAGATGTTAAGCTTGTAACGGCAGCTGTGAATAATATTATGCTTAAATACTTTTTCATTTCTTTTAATTTAAATAGATATTAATTTAAATCGTAAAACACACGAGACGTAAACGGATTAATACCTGAAGGCACATTCTGAGCGTTAAGTGCATATTCCGATGCCGGGTACAATACGCGAACAGGCAATTTATCCTGACGTGTAGATACTGATTGAAGCGAAGCGAAGTTAGTAAACTCGTTGCCGCCCGGATTTGTAGTAGGGTAACCTGTCCTTCTGTAATCAGACCAGCCTTCATTACTGTGGATATAATTAACAGCGATCCATTTTTGCGTTATAATGGCTTCAAGTTTTTGTGCAGTAGTACCAGCCAAGCCCAAATCAACCAAATAAGGTTTAGAAGCACCTGCATTTTGCTCAACATAGTAATCATAAGACTCCTGCCCCGCGCCATTGCCTTCAGCAGCATCTGGCTCAAGTTCGTAATCAGGCTGTAGTGCTTCGTTTTGATTCGTTAACAAATAACGCTGTGAAGCGCGAATGCCACGGGCGAACAACTCATCTTCAGTTAATGCTGAAGGAATAATACCGAACAACTTAGCTTCAGCCTGAACGAAATAGCTCTCTGCAGCTAACATTAACGGCTGAGCCATTTTTGCTCCCTTAATAGTACCGTAACCCTCCGACGCCGCACCATTGCTATTGCCTGTAAAAAACTGGCCGCCAGTTGCTGATTTCTCTGCGTCATCACCTACATAACCTAATTGATTAGCGGCGGTATAGTTACGATAAGTCACTACAGGATCATACAGACCTACACCCCTAACGTCGTCAGCTAATTTATGACCATCATAAAAACCAACCGCGTAGTAAGTAGGTACGGTGGTTAACTGTGCCGATCCGCCAGTGTAAGTATAAGCATAAGCATTGAATGATGGGTTTTGTTTACCATCCTGGCCTGCTGCGTATTCTGGTTGCGCTTTAACATCGTAAGTAACAAAAGCAGCGCTTGCAAGCTTTGCTTTCTCAGTATTGAAAGTTGTTGAAAGGCTTCCAACTTCGCGAATACGCACTAGCATTTTTAGCTTTAAAGTGTTTGCAAAAGCAGTCCACTTAGCAGTAGGGAAACCATTATTTTCCCATGCTCCGCCACCGCTTTGGCCAGACGTAATAATATCAATACGTTGGCTGTTTGGACTTGTTGCAGTAGAAATAGTTGTTTGAGGATCATTAGCTATTGCTAATGACGCTATAGCAGCATTCAATTCTCCAAATAAAGCAACATATATATCTTCAGCCTTATCATATTTTGGAGTAAGGTTTTCAACCCCCTTCAAGGCATCAGTGTAAGGTACATCGTTATAAACATCAATCAAACGCAGGTAGCAAAAAGCTTTCATGATTCTTGCTATAGCATTATAGTTTTTATAAGGACCAGTAGCTTCCGTTTTGTTTATTATGGTTTGATAGCTATTAAGATTGCTATAAGTAGATGACCATAAATTATTGTAATTGGCAGTTGAATAGTTGTATGTTAAGTCTGAACCAAACCCACCGTAACCACCGGCGTTAGCCTGATAGCCACCGGCCCAAGCCCCGTAGCTATTAAATGCTACATTGTTTGCTGCAGTCTGCGCAAGCGCAGCAGGCAGGATCAAATCCGGACTAACATCAACTGGGTTATTCGGATTATCGTTTACATCCAGATACTTGTTACAAGAGGTGGTTGCTAATAAGGCCCCCCCTAAAAGTATCATATTTAAAAATTTTATCCTTTTCATTGTCTTTTTCTCTTTTAAATTATAATGTTACTGATAGGGTTGCACCGAAGTAACGGGTTGGAGGGGTTTGGCTTAATGATTGGATACCAATAGCGTTACCATCTGAGAAGTTAAACTCCGGGTCAGTGTAAAGGTTTGATTTTGGAACCCACAGCAACAGGTTTCTGCCCTGTGCACTGATAGTTACGCCCTTAACATATTTTTGATTTCCTAAAATAGATTTTGGAAGGTCATATGATAATGACACCTCACGCAGCTTCCATGATGCACCGCTATAAATGTAGTTTGTTGCAACGTTGGTGTTGTAGTTGCCATCAGGGAAGAAACCTGCACCACCATCAGATACTGTGATATTTGTGTTAGCAACATAAGAATTTGTGGCTTCATCAAAGTAAGATGAGTTAGGGAACACGAAACGCTCACGATTGTAGTATGCTGTTCTGATACCTGAACCTGAAAAATCATAAGTACCGGCACCGCTGTTATATACTACGAAACCAGCACGGTATTCAGCTAATGCAAATAATCTGAAGCTTTTGTATTTAACTTCCATATTTACGCCAACACGATGTTTAGGGCTGGTGTTACCTAATATAGTTTGCGCTGAGTTAGCAATTGGGTAACCGGTAGCTCTGTTGATAACTACACGGCCTTGATCATCGCGAACATAGTCGGTACCTTGAAGTACCGGATAAGGCAAACCGGTTACAGCATAAACTTGAGCTGCTGCACCAGTACTCAAAGCAACTTGATTTAAGTCCGGGCTGATTTCAACAACTTTGTTGATTTGATAAGTGTAGTTACCGCCTAAAGTTAATTGCCAATCAGTGTTTTTGTATGCTATTATGCTTAAAGTACTTTCTAAACCTTTGTTTAACACATTACCTGTGTTGGTAAGGTAAGAGGTAAAACCTGTAGCGTTTGATACACCAGTAGGAACTGTTTGGTTAGTAGTATTTGTTTTGTAGTAAGTAAGGCTTGCGCTTAAACGTTCGTTGAAGAACAAACCGTCAAAACCAGCTTCCCAACCTTTTGTAATCTCAGGGCGTAATGAAGCAGATACTAAACGATTGCTTAAGATATAACCAGGACCAGTGCTGAATGGATAGCCTGCAGCCTGGCTGTAAGTTGGCACATTAGCGTAAGCATCAATATTAGCCTGACCTACTTTTGATAATGACGCACGGATTTTTAAGCTGTTAACCATATCATTATCTTTAAGAGATTCGAAAGCCATTGTTGGAACGAACGAAGCGCTTAATGATGGATAGAAGAAAGAGCGGTTATCTCGTGCCAAAACTGAAGTCCAATCGTTACGGCCCGTACCTTCTAAAGTTAAATAATCTTTATAAGTTACACGTAAATCACCGTAAACGCCCATTTGTCTTCTTGTAGCTGAACTTTGGCCGCCGCCTGTGTTAGCAGTGTAACGTGCACCAACGTTAAACAGATCTTCCTGAATTAAACCACTTGCATTGATGGTTTGCTGGTTATCATTGTTACCGCGTAACTGAGTACCAGCGGTGAATGATACTTTGAAATCACCATAGGTTTTAGCAAAAGTACCTTGAAACTCAGAAAGCAATTGAGTGGTGTATGAACTACCGTCTTCAACACTGCCGGCAATATTATTAGCTCCATTGAACTTGCCGCTTGCAATGGTGTAAGGGGTAAATACGAATTTATTAACAGTGCTTTTGTATGATGTGTTGTATGTTGAGATACCTACACGGCCTACAAATGTTAACACATCAATAGGGCGCCATTTTAATTCGGCTTTACCTATCAAATAATCCTGACGGGTATTGTTACGGCTGTTAGCTGCCCTGTAGTAAGGGTTGTCATAATAGTCGTTGTAAAAACCGTTAGGGTTGGCGAATTTATTATTGCGCCAATCTTTGTAATCAGTAATACGGATGTTGTCCGGTTGATTTAACAAGTTGTCATAAATAGTACCGGTAGCGCTGGTTACATCTAAACGATTTTGAACATAGTTTGCAGAATAATCTAACGATACAGTGTTACCTATGTCACGGGTACCGTTTAAACGTAAAGATACACGATTGTACCTATCACCAGGCGTTGTACCTTTTTGAGTAAAATACTGTCCGGAAAAATAAGTTGTTGATTTGTCATCACCGGTTTGTAAGGTGAAGTCTGACTGATTTGCCACACCTGTTTGCCAAAAATCATTTTTTGAATTAGTAGCAGCATATGGAAGTATTTGTTGAGAACCATCTTCAAGTACACGGCCTACTGGTTTCAATGAACCGTCGAATGCAGGCCCGTACTGTTGGTTTTCGTACGGAGTATACTGCTGTATACCCGAAGCAGAACCTGAACCAAACAGATTTTGAACTTTAGGGAAGTAGCTAACCTGTTCTAAACTGGTTGTGTTTGAAAAGCGTATTGATGTTGAACCCTTTTTACCTTTTTTGGTAGTGATCAGGATCGCACCGTTTGACGCATCTGAACCATAAAGGGCAGCACCAGAAGCACCATTCAACACTTGGATATCTTCGATATCCTCAGGGTTAAGGCTGTTTAATACCGCGTTCGGAACAATAATGTTATCCAACACGATCAGGGCCTGGTTGTTACCAAGTAATGAACGGTTACCACGAAGTACGATACGTACGTTAGGGTTAACACCGCTGCTTACAACGTTAACTTGCAAACCGGCAACTTTACCTGAAAGGGCTGCAGCAACACTTGGGGTTTTACCCTGGGTGATAGCCTGGCTCTTTAACTGGGTAGTAGCATAACCTTGCGTACTTTTTTGTACTTGCAGACCGGCCGCTGCCACAACCACCTCATTAAGCTGGTTTGAGCCTGATGAAAGCGATACCGACAGGTTGTTACCTGAACCGATAGATACATCCTGGCTTTCAAAGCCAATAAAAGAAAAACGGAGGGTTTTTGCATTTGCAGGTGCAGAAATTGTGAATTTACCTGCTGCATTTGTTTGCGTACCAATTGTAGTTCCTGCTACAGTAACACTTACTCCAGGTAACGGCAAGCCGTCATCTTTTGAAGTAACTGTACCAGTAACTGTCCGGTTTTGCGCAAAGGTCTGAGTTACGCACAACATCAGAAAGCACAAACTTACGAGTAGAAGTTTTTTCATTTCGTTAATAAATAAGATCAGTTAATAGTTAATTGAACATAAAAGTAATGTTACATTATTAAAAAGTCAAATTTTATGTTAAAAAAAGTTAAAAAACTTTCAGTAAAAGGCTTTAAAATAAAAAATATGAAAAATACAGTACTATGTATTGCATAATACATTCTTAAACATATATCTTTGCATTATGATTGTTGAAAATACTCAAACCCAAATGAGGAAAGGCATACTGGAGTACTGCATACTTTCCATAATTGCAAAGGGTGAAACATATGCCTCTAACATCATTGCCGAATTAAAAAAGGCGCAACTGCTTGTTGTTGAGGGCACTCTGTACCCATTGCTTACCCGGTTAAAAAATAATGGGCTGCTCACTTACAACTGGGTAGAATCCACATCAGGCCCGCCGCGCAAATACTACGTACTGTCTGACGAGGGTAGAAAAGTGCTCGAACAGCTCGATAAAACCTGGCAGGAACTTGAATTTGCCGTACGCACTGCAATTGGCGACAGAAAGTAACCCCTAAACCATCACCCCAAAAAAAGAATCATCATGAACAAAACCATTATAATAAATATTAACGGCACCGTATTTCATATTGAAGAGGATGCCTATGAAGTGTTAAAAAATTACATGACTGATGTTAAGCGTCATTTCATGAACTCGGCTGATAGCCTGGAGATCACCACCGATATTGAGAACCGCATTGCCGAAATGTTTAGCGAGATACTTACCCGCGACAGCAAGCAGGCACTTGTTGAAGCTGATGTGCAATTTGTGATCGAGCAAATGGGCCGCGTTGAAGATTTTGCCAGCGCAGAGGAGGACAGCACAGCCGAACAACCATTTTTTGCAGAAACCAAAACCACCAGCCGTAAGCTCTTTCGCGATGCGGATGAGCGTGTTATTGGCGGCGTTTGTTCAGGTATAGCAAGCTATTTCGATCTACGCTCGGTATGGATCAGGCTGGCGTTCATAATTGCGGTGTTGTTTTTTGGCACCGGCTTTATATTATACATAATACTATGGCTGGTGGTACCCAAAGCCGCCACCCGCGCGGATAGAATGGCCATGAAAGGCGAAAAGCTGAACCTTCAAGGTTTTAAACGCAACTTTGAGGAAGAGATGACAGGCCTTAAAGGCAGCATGAGCAATTTTAGCGATGAGGCCCGTCCGTTTATTTACCGCGCACGAGATTTTGTGGGTGATTTATTTACGCATTTTGGCTCTTTTTTGCGTACGTCAGGCAAATTTATTATAAAAGCCCTCGGTGTTACAATTGTTATCTGCTCATTTTTAACAATAATAGGCCTGGCAGTAGTTATCATAGCATTTTTGGCCTATGGCAATATGGGCATATATAACTGGTTTCCCTTCAATATTGTTAATTACCAGGCTAATGTTATTTTTTTGATATGCGGATTTTTACTGGTAGGCATTCCTTTGCTTACGATCATCTTATTAGCAGTAACCCTGTTGTTCAAAAACTTCAGCTTTAACCGCGCTACAGGTTTTACACTTTTGGCTATATGGCTAACATCGGTATTTGTAGTAATTTATTATTCAGCCCAGGCTACTGCCGATTTCAGATATCCGGCCAGCTTCCGTAAAACGGTAACCCTGAAACCATCAAGCAACGGCATCTACTATTTAAGGCTTAATGATATAAAATACCTTACCGGCGAAGACAGCACCAGGCTGAATATTAAGGAACGCTTTAAAGGCCTGACCATTGTTGATAAACCATATAGCCACGAGATAGATGGCCCCGGCAGTACCGTTTACCTGAGTATTGAAAGGGGCGACGTGGCGGCACCAAAACTTATTGAAGAATTTAGCGCCCGGGGCAAAACATTTGAAGAAGCGCTGATAAACGCGAGGGCAACCAGCTACCAATTCTTTCAACAGGATTCTGTTTTAAACTTTTCGCCAAAGCTCGATAGGCAATCGGGAGCTTTGTGGCGTGCCCAGAGTTTGAATATTACCATTAAGGTGCCATTAAATACTGTAATAGTTGTTGAGGATGAGGTGAACCGCCTTGCCAATAACTTTGACATATGGGGATGCAGATCAATGAACGGGCAGGATAGCGGCAGTTCAACCACCTTTATCATGACGGCCGATGGCTTGCAATGCAAAGTAAATACGCCTCCGGCTCCGCCAAACCTACCTGCTTCTGATACTGTTGCAATAGCTAAAGACACTGTTATCACCACTACCAAAAAATGAAAGCCCTGATAAAATATATAAGCCTGCTGATATTCAGCGGGCTTATTATTCCCCTTTATTTTTACTATCTGCCTGAGAAAAACAATTGCCTTGATACACCTATTATCAATGCTTTATCAAACCAACAACCTATAGAAAAAGCGCATACTTACCTGCATAACTTAGCCTCGATAATATTCCCGGTGATAAAAAAGTTTGAATAAACTGTAACCTGCATGCATGTTTCAGCATCTTATATAAAAAACGGATGCTTGTTTACTGAACACCATCTAACGCGGTTTAGCTGAAACCGTAAAGCCGAAATTTTTTAACTAAACACTTAAAAAAACATGAAAATGCTTTTACAGGATAAGTATTGCCCTAACTTTTACACCTTATATATATATATATGTGCATTTATTTTTAGGATAGCGGCAACTATGGCGCTTTTTATAGCGGCATTTAATGTTACAAATGCACAAACTTCATCAAAAATATCAGGCTCGATATTAAATGAGGCCGGCAAGCCCATGGAATTTGCCACACTTAGCCTTTTACGCGCTAAGGATTCGAGCATTGTTAAAGGAACCATGGCTGATGCGAACGGAAAGTATGCTTTTGAGAAGATAACAGCGGGAGATTATATTGTTGCCGCCACTACCATGGGCTATCAAAAATCGCATAGTGCAAAATTCACATTAGGTTCGCAAGCTGTTAACCTGCCTGCTTTAAGTATGCAGCCTGCCAGCCAGAGCCTCAAAACGGTAAACATTACCGCTGCCAAGCCATTAGTTGAACGTAAGGCCGACCGCCTGGTAATGAATGTGGAAAATAGCATTGTAGCCACCGGTAACAGCGCCCTTGAGGTATTGGAGCGTGCGCCAGGGGTAACTGTGGACAAGGATGATAACATCAGCCTGCAAGGCAAGGCCGGGGTAACCGTAATGATTAACGATAAGCTTACCTATCTGTCATCAACACAATTGGCTAACCTGCTGCGCTCAACTGATGGCAGTACCATTCAGTCAATAGAACTGATCACCAACCCGTCCTCGAAATATGACGCGGCTGGTAATTCGGGCATTATCAACATCAAACTAAAAAAGAACAAGCAATCAGGTTTTAACGGTTCGCTTACTGCGGGCGCGGGTTACGGCCTTAATTTTAGGGACAATACCAGCCTCAACCTGAATATAAAGGAAGGCGACTGGAACTTTTTTGGCTCGTTTAGTCGCGGTGATATAAAGCGCGAAAACACCATGAACCTGCTACGCACGGTTACAAACAGCACCGGCACTACATTTTTTAATCAGCGTACTGATTTTGTTAACCAGGTACATTTTAACAACTACCGCTTTGGCGCTGATTATAATACCTCAAAAAGAAACGTAATAGGCTTTATTGTAAGCGGCGACCACTCAAACGGGTTTGATGATAATGGCAACGTAACCAACATTGGCCCATCGTTTAACCAGGTAGACAGCGTTCAAAATACCCCGTCAACCATTGACCAGTCATTCCGCAACATAGCGTTGAACCTGAATGATAAATTTGATATTGACACTTTGGGCCAAAGCATCAGTGTTGATGTGGATTATTCAAAGTTCCGCAATAACTCTAACGCGTTGTATACCACCAACTTTTTTTTAGGTGATGGCACGCAATACAAAGACCCGTTGATGATAGCCAACATCACACCTTCAAAAATTACCATCAACACGCAAAAGGTTGACTATGTGAAGCCGCTTAACAAAACCCTTAAACTGGAACTGGGCGCTAAATTCAGCTTTGTAAAAACTGATAACGACCTGCAGGCAAAAATTGACTCGACAGGCAATGGGCTGGTTGATGATGCCGGCCGTACTAATCATTTTATATATGATGAAAAAATTAAGGCGGGCTACTTTAACCTGAGTAAGGAATTCAAGACCACATCGGTACAATTAGGTTTACGTGCTGAACATACCAAATCAAAAGGCGACCTGGTAACTACTAACAATGTGGTTGAACGCAGTTATCTTAACTTTTTCCCTACCCTGTTTGTTAATCAAAAGCTGGGCAAAAAACATGAATTAGGGTTTAACTATAGCCGCAGGATAGACCGCCCAAGCTATGAGGACCTGAATCCGTTTGTTTATTATCTCGATCAGTTCACTTACTCACAAGGCAACCCATTTTTAAAACCACAATACACCAACTCATTTGAGCTAAACTATACTTATAACAAAACCATTAACCTGAGCTTTAACTACAGCCACACCAGCGATGTGTTTACCGAAGTTATTTTAACAGATACGGTTAGAAAGGCTACTTATCAAACCAACCTGAACTTTAACTCGCAGGATTCATATTCACTAAACTTAAATACCCCGTATACACTTTTTAAATGGTGGACAGGTAACTTAACCTTTACCGGGTTTTACAATAATTTTAAGGCAAATGATTTGCTGGGCGGTAACCTGAATAAAGGCCGTGCGTCATTCTTTGTAAAAACCACCAACACCTTTTTATTACCAAAGGAGATTAAGGCAGAGATCATGACTTTTTACCAGTCATCTGTAGCTTATGGCATTTATAACATCAAGCCACAGTATTATATTGATATGGGCTTGAGCCGCTCATTCCTGAATAAAAAGCTGAATGTGAAGTTTGCCGTGAGTGACGTTTTTTGGATGCGCCGCAATAACATTACCGCCAACTACCAAACCGTTGACCTTGACATTCGCCAGAAACGCGAAACCCGTATTGCCCGCATCAACCTTACATATAACTTTGGCAACACCAAAATTAAAGCCCGCAACCGCCAAACCGGTGCCGATGATGAAAGCAACAGGGTAAAATCAAGGAATTGACAGGTTCTTTTACCATTGCGATGTACCGCTATGTCATGCTGAGCTTGTCGAAGCACTCGCCGCCTGGTTAGGCCCTCGCTCGCCCCTCGACAAGCTCAGGGTGACATGGCTTTCACTGTCTAATTCATTTTTTCATTTCGATGCAATAGTGAGATCTGCCTGCGTTCATTAGCAAGCGACAGATTTCTCCTCGTTCCTCGTTCGAAATGACACATTTTTATGTAGTACTTTAATAAAAAGTCCTCCCCCTCGGGGAGGATTTAGTAGGGTTGAGGGGTTGACGGATTAAAACTCCAGATCCAGCAACACCGGGCAATGGTCAGAATGCTTTGCTTCGGATAATATCGCCGCGCGGCGGATGTGGGGCTCAAGCGCTGAAGTTGCCATGTTGTAATCAATACGCCAGCCCAGGTTTTTAGCGCGGGCATTGGCGCGGAAACTCCACCAGGTATAGTTGTGCGGTTCCTGGTTCAGGTGCCTAAAAGTATCGATGAAACCCGAGTTGATAAAATTCTCCATCCAGTCGCGCTCGGCAGGTAAAAAGCCCGATGAGTTGGCGTTTGATTTTGGGTTGTGTATATCTATCGGCCTGTGGCAAATATTATAATCGCCGCAAACTACCAGCCTGGGGTGCGTTTGTTTTAGCTGTTGCAGGTAAGCGCCAAACTCATCCAGAAAGCGAAACTTAAAATCCTGACGCTCATCACCGCTTGAGCCCGACGGAAAGTATACGCTCATTACGGATACCTCATCAAAATCCACCCTGATGTTACGGCCTTCGCGGTCAAAATCGGCAATGCCGCAGCCGTACTCTACATGGTTGGGTATTTTTTTGGTAAAGATGGCGGTACCGCTGTACCCCTTTTTTTCGGCAGGGTACCAGTAATGCTGATAGCCCATCTCTTCAACCAAAAGCAAATCGGTCAATACATCAGGTGTAGCCTTTATCTCCTGCAAACAAACCACATCCGCATCGGTAGCCTGCAGCCATTCCAGCCAGTTTTTACTAATGGCTGAGCGTATTCCGTTAACGTTATAAGTAATTATCTTCATAAATATCGCCTTTAAGGCAGTAAAAGTCCGTTAAAAGAAAGTCCCCGCCAGGGGATTTAGGGGCGAGGGTTTAATATCTTATCCAACTGGTTACATTCCTTTTTGCTCAGCAGCTCAATCGTCATGGGTACATCTGTAAGCGGACGGTCGTTACCGTCGGTTTTTTGTGCGGCAATACGGTCAACCATATCCAGGCCGGTAATTACTTCGCCAAAAACTGTATAACTCTGGTCGAGATGCGGCGTGCCGCCAACAGCTTTATAGTATTCGCGCCAGCTTAATGGAATCTTGCGGCCTTTCAGGCGGGTTTGCTCCAGCTTATCAAGTTGCTCGTCGGTAAAGCGCTTGCCTTCCACAATATAAAACTGGTAACTGCTCGATGCCTTGTCGGGATTATCCTCGCGGGCAGCGGCCAATACGCCTTTTTTATGAAATATGCTATCGCGAAACTCGGCTGGTACGGTATACGTTTCTTTGCCATTCCCTAAAGTATCGCCCGGTTTTGCATTTTTGGAGGTTGGGTCGCCGCCCTGTATCATAAAATCCTTGATCACCCTATGAAACAGCGAACCATTAAGTGTACCGGCCTTGGCCAGTTTTATAAAGTTATCGCGATGCAGCGGTGTTTCATTATACAGGCGGATTATGCAGGTGCCGTATATGGTTTTAATACGCACATACTGGTTTTCAGGCCCTTTGGCAAAAGCGCCAATGCTGCAAAGCAGCAATAAAAAAGCGAATAAAATTTTCTTCATACCTGATCTTCGTACGGATATATATCTGCAAAATAATCAACAATAAGCGTTTTCAGTACCATTTCCTGCTCAAGCAGGGTATAGTTTGGTATTTGTTTTACCAGTTTCCAATGCGGCCAGCCGTCCTGGTCAAGTCCTTCCAGTTCATAAAACCCCATTTGGCTAAAAAGGCGGCAGTTGGCAATGTGCATCAACTCCTCTTTTTGCCTTTTGGTAAATTTACGCGGCCCTTGCCCCAGTTCCTGCACACCTATTAAAAACAACATCACCTTCATATCGGGTGTGTCGGTATCAAAATCCCTGGCGATGTGCTGTTGCAGCGCGTCCCATCTTTTATTTACTTCGGCAGGTTTCATACCGGCAAATATACATTTCACAATATTGTTACCCTATGCTGATGATTTGTTTATTTGTATTAAACTATATTTGTCCAAATTGCAATCATCTTGAAAAAGAAGCGTTACACATTGATCGCCGCCTGGCTATTACTGTTCTGCTTTATAGCAGGGCAGGCTGTAGTGTATTCGCATCAGCACCACATCTTGAAAGGCATCCACCACACGGATGCCCAAGCAAAGGGCCGAACGCAGGTTAGCGAAAAATGCCAGATTTGCGACAGCATGCACCATGCAGACATGGCGCTGCACCAAAATTATGTTGCCTTTGACCTGCAGGCAACGCTGTTTAACCATCCATCCGTTAAGTTTGAATTTAAACCCTTTGGCCTCATACTTGCCGATGGGCTCTCCCCTCCTGTTTTCATATTATCCTAAAAAAGAGAGAACACACCACCCGCGAAAGCGGTATTTATTTATTTTTCTGAACGATAATCATGAAATTCAAGCTATTGATATGCTTGCTATTGGTTTTTTTCCAAAGCATGGCATCAACCCCTGTAATTACTTTAAAAGGCAAAGTTGTTGATAATAACAGCCAGCCACTACCCGGTGCTACCGTAACTTTTCCTGACCTTAAAATATCAACCCAAACTGACGCGAACGGCGAATTTTCGCTTAACAACCTGCCTGCACGCGGTAAGTTTTTAGTACAGATACAATTTGTGGGCTTCCGTACCCTTACCCAACTGGTTGATATGGCTGCCACCACCCCACCGGTATTTACTTTGCAAACCAGTGTTATTGAAACACGTGAGGTAGTAATAACCGGCACACCCATAAGCGGCAACAGCAAACAAAACAGCACATCGGCTACTACAGTTACCCGCGACCAGTTGCTGCGCCCATCAACCAATATTATTGACGCGCTGGCCAGCCAGGTACCGGGCATGTCGCAAATAACTACCGGCCCATCTATATCAAAACCTGTTATTCGTGGCCTGGGTTATAACCGCGTGGTTACCCTGAGCAACGGCATTAAACAGCAAGGCCAGCAATGGGGCGATGAACATGGTATTGAGATTGACCAATATGGTGCTGACCGCGTGGAAGTTTTACGCGGCGCGGCTTCGCTGCTTTACGGATCGGACGCGCTGGGCGGCGTTATAAACCTGCTCGACCCGCTTACCCCACCAAGCGGACAAATAAAAGGCGAATTTTTAACCAACTATGCTACCAATAACGGCCTTACCGGTACATCATTAATGCTTACCGGCAATGAGGATGGCCTGGTATGGCGCGCCCGGGGATCATACAAAAATGCCTACTCGTTTAAAACGCCCGATTATTATTTCCCGAACTCCGGTTTTAACGAAACCAACATTAGCGGTATGCTGGGTTTGAACAAACAATGGGGTTATTCGCACATCAATTTCTCGTACTTTAAAAACAATATCGGCTTTTTTGATGCTGACCCGGCTAACGGGTTCAACTTTTTAAAAGAGGATGGCGAACCATTTACTAATGACGATTACAAAAGCCGCAGCCTGCTATTCCCCCGTCAGGATATCAGGCATTATAAAATAAACTGGGATAATAACTTCATTATCGGCAGTGGTTTTTTAAAGGTAAACCTGGGCTACCAAAAAAATCAGCGCCGCGAACTGGAGGAAAGCACTGATCCATCCCTGTTTTTTGACCTGAATACCTATACAGGCGATGTTAAATACTACCTGCCCGAAAGCAATGGCTGGCAGCCTGTATTTGGCGCAAGCACAGAGATAGGTAAGAGCCAGAATAAAGGCCAGGAGTTTTTAGTACCCGATTATAATTCATACGGAATAGGCGCATTTGCTTACGTAAAAAAGACCTGGGATAAAAACACCTTTAACGCCGGTATCCGGTATGATTACCGCAAGAATACGGGTAAAGGCCTGGTAGAAGAAGGCGAAACACGCTTTGAGCCCTTCACCAATAAATTCTCAAACATTAGCGGCGCGTTAGGCTATACCCACCAGTTTAATGATCAGCTAAACTTTAAGGCCAATGCCGGTACAGCATTCCGTGCGCCAAACCCCGCCGAACTGGCATCAAATGGTGTACACGAGGGTACCTTTCGCTATGAGGTTGGTAACTCTACCCTGGCACCGGAGCGCAGCTACCAGGCCGATGCGACACTGGAGTATGATAACAAATTTGTGAGTGCCAGTGTAGGTATTTACGAGAATTACATCCATAACTTTATTTACGCTTCGCACACGCAGGGCGATGTGCAGCAAGACGTGGATGAAGATGGCAATCAAACCCAGTACGATGTTTACCGCTACGGCCAGGTAAATGCCAATTTGTATGGTTTTGAGGGAAGCTTAACCTTACACCCGGTAAGCTTTATTCACTTAGAGAATACATTTGGCTATACCCATGCGCAAAATAACACGCTTGACCGGCCTTTGGCTTTTATACCTGCAGGTTCGTTAAGAAATACGCTGCGTTTTGAGCCGAATATTAAAGGTTTGAAACAATCATACATTTATGTTGGCATTGATAACTTTTTTAAACAAGGCCGTTTTGATGACACCTTTGAAACTGGTACCGACGGCTATACCTTACTAAATGCCGGCTTAGGCACTACGGTAAAACTGGGCAACCAGCCGCTTAAACTATATGTGGCAGGCAATAACCTGCTTAACAAAAAGTATTACGATGCGCTTAGCCGTTACAAACCCGGCCGCCTGAGCAGTGAGGACCCTACATTTGGTATTTACAACCCGGGCCGAAACATTACGTTCGGGGTTTACCTGCCATTTTCGGTAAAATAATATAAACGTACAAACGCCTCCTGATAACTTAGGAGGCGTTTTTGCTTAAAGGATAAACTTTTAATGGGGTAAGCTGTATGTTACTATAATGAAAAATATTGCACTTACCCTTTTTGCGGCCATATTTTACCTGGGCGCTTACGCGCAGCCCGATACCGTTTCCATAACGCTTGATAATGTTGCTTACCCTTACCCGGTTAAGTTTTTACCGGTGACAACCAACGGACAGGATTTGCGGATGGCTTATATGGATGTACAGCCTACCGGCAATGGTAACGGCAAAACGGTAATGCTTTTTCATGGTAAGAATTTTGGGGGATATTACTGGACCAATGTAATAAAAGCCTTAACCGAAAAAGGCTATCGCGTAGTGGTGCCCGATCAGTTGGGTTTCGGTAAATCATCAAAGGCTTTTATACACTACAGCTTTTATAAAATGGCGAGCCTTAATAAAAAACTGCTGGATACTTTAGGCATTAAAAAGGCTTATATACTCGGCCACTCCATGGGTGGTATGCTGGCTACAAGGTTTACGTTGATGTACCCCGGAACGGTTGAGAAACTTTTATTAGAAAACCCTATCGGTTTGGAAGATTACCTGTCATTCGTGCCCTATAAAAGCGCTGAGGAGCTATATAAAAGCGAACTTAAAACCACAGCCGAAAGCGTAAAGAAATATTACCAGACATCATACTTTGAGGAGTGGAAGCCGGAATACGATTACCTGGTTAAAATAGGCGGCAATGTAAGCAGGAGCGCCGATTTTCCGCGTTATGCCATGGTATCGGCATTAACTTACGAGATGATATTTGAGCAGCCGGTTTGCCATGAGTTCGGTAATATAAAGGTGCCCACCGTTTTGTTTATCGGGTTGGAAGATAATACCATTGTGGGTAAAGCTTACCTATCGCCGGAGGAGCAAGCCAAACATGGCAACTATAAAAAGCTGGCCCCGGAAACAGCCAGAAAAATACCGGGCGCTAAACTAATCAGTTACCCGGGCGTTAAGCACGTTCCGCATTGGCAAATACCCGATAAATTTTTAAAAGATCTTATAAGTAATTTATAACGCTTTACCGCCCAACCGTTGTTGGTACAGTTGATAGTTATCATCATCAAAGCATACAAAAAACACCCTGGTAATGGTATCATCAATATTTAAAAACTCAGCAACTGTTTCAATCGCAATATCAGCCGCCTCCTGTTTAGGAAAATGATATATACCCGTGCTGATATTGGGGAACGCAATTGTTTTTATACTGTTATGTACTGCCAGTTTTAAACTATTACGATAGGCATTGGCTAAAAGCACCGCGGCTTTGTTTGCGCTATTGCCGCTCCATACAGGCCCAACGGTATGGATAACATACTTTGCAGGCAGGTTACCGCCGGTGGTTATTACGGCTTCGCCTGTTTTGCAGCCGCCCTGTTTATCCCTGATTTTTATGCACTGATCTAAAATAGCATTTCCTCCGGCACGATGTATGGCACCATCAACGCCGCCACCACCAAGTAATGAAGTATTGGCCGCGTTCACAATGGCATCAACCTGTTGTTTGGTAATGTCGCCCTGTATTACTTGTATCCTGCTGCTTTTCATGTTGATTTAACAAGCAACGTCTTTCAATGTTGGGCTTATTCGGCAACGGGTAACAGTATTTGCATTTCTGTGCCCTGTTGCTCTTCAGAGTGGATGTTTATTGAACCCTTATGCAATTTAATGATGTTGAGGGTTAGCGGCAAACCGATACCATAACCGGCAAACTGCCCCGTGTTTGATGCTCGAAAAAATGGCTCAAAAACGTGCCGTTGCTCCGGCTTGGGTATACCTATACCCCTGTCGGTAACGGTGATTATTATTGTACCGTTACGTGATATTATTTTTACTGATACCGGCTGGTTGCTTGAATACTTGCAAGCGTTCATCACAATATTACTTAAAGCCAGGTGCAACAGATTAATATTACCTTCGGTTTGTAATTGCCGTTCATCATCCGGCAAGGCCGAAAAGTCAATATCTATCACACCGTCAGGCGCTATCTTACGTACCGATTCGGCCACGGTGATCACCAATTCGTCAAGCCTGATCAGTTGCCAGTTTTGCTTTTTACCGTCAAAACCGCTTTGTGCCAGGCCTAACAGGCTGGTAAGTATATTTTCCAGTTTTTCCGCTTCCAGCAAAATGATTTTTACATTGGCTGCCGCGTCAGCATCCAGTCCCTTTTTAGCAAGCAGAAGTTCTGTTTCGCCGGTTATGATGCTCAGCGGGGTACGCAACTCGTGCGAGGCATTGCTCACAAAATTGTTCTGTGTGTCAAAGGCTGTTTCCAGCCGGTTAAGCATATTGTTAAAGGTTGATACCAACTCGGCTATTTCATCCTTACCCTTTACCTCTTCAACACGCATATGCAGGTTGTTGGCCGTAATGTTTTTTACACTTTTTATGAGATTACGTATAGGCTTTGTTGTATAGTGCGAAAATATATAACCTACTATGTATGATAGTATGAGCGAGATAATAAAAATGATGATGAGTATCTTTCGCAACTCGTTCAGCTCTTTATAGCCATACGGATCAACCGCTTCGGCAATAACTATATACCTGCCGTAAGGTGTAATAAATAATGCCCCTGAGTAAAAGTGATTTTTTTGATTGTAACGGGCTTTGCTACCGCTTAAAATAGTACTGTAAAACTCGGCAGGCAAATGTAAAGGCTTTTTAAAGCTGCTATCTGCATTCATCTTTACCACAAAATCACGCTCTCCTTCAAGTTTTTCAAGGTTACGTGACTTTGCTTCCTGGTAAACAGCAGTACGCCCGTCCGGGTGAATTTTTATCTGCGCGGCAAAACGTACACGCGCTTCAAGCCGTTTAAAAAAATCCTCAAAATTAAATTCAGAAACAAAGTAAAATATAGCAGCGTTCATCACCAGCAGCCCAACTGTTGATATGGCAAAGAACAGCAGCGTTATTTTACTTTGCAGTTTCATTCACCCTCGGTTTTGAACATATAGCCCATACCAAAAACCGTTTGAATAAGGCGGGTGGCATAATTATTATCCAATTTTTTACGCAGGTAGTTTACATATACATCAACCACGTTTGTACCCATGTTAAAGTCAATATCCCAAACGTTCTCCAGTATCTGTATGCGTGATAGTACTTTGTTGGGGTTTTTTACAAAATATTCCAGTAGCCTGTATTCAGTTGCGGTAAGGTTGATCTGTTTATCGCCCCGTTTGGCTGTTTTTGATACCAGGTCAACCTCAAGGTCGGCCACGGTTACTACATCTTTAGGGGCGGTATTATTACGGCTGCGGCGCATTAAGGTGCGTATGCGGGCTTCCAGTTCGGCAAGTTTAAAAGGTTTGGCTATGTAATCATCAGCGCCGCTATCCAATCCGGTTATAATATTTTCGGTGCTTGAAAGCGCGGTGAGCATAACAATGGGTATGGCATCATCCTTTTTGCGGATCTCCCTGCATATCTGCACGCCATTCATACCCGGCAGCATAATATCCAGTATCAGCAAATCAAACTGGTAGCTATTTGCCATTTGCAGCCCGGTAACTCCGTCGGGCGCAATACTTACTTCCATACCCACTGCGGCAAGCCCTCTGCTGATAACCGAAGCAAGCCCGGGTTCGTCTTCAACTACTAAAACTTTTTTATCTTTTAATATCATGCTACAGCTTTAACGGTAATGGTTATTAATAAACCAATTATAAGTAATTAAGTTCGGAGCCATACAGTTTGAAGTTAAAAAGTTGCTTAACTGCAATCAAAGGGGGTTATTGAGCCAATTATTTGGCTGTAAAGCTTTTTATTTTTTAATACTTAGCATCAATACGATTTATTTTCTGATTTTCGTTTTTAACATACAATTAACCTGCGGAAACCGTACTAATGAATAATGCTGATAACTTTGACCTGCTCATTGTTAAGGTAAATACTTTTATCCGGAAGTATTACTTTAACAATTTGCTGCGGGGCATTATTCTTTTAGGTGCCGGGCTGTTTTCGCTGTACCTCATTATAGCACTGGCTGAGTATTTCGGCAATTTCAATATTGTATTACGCTCGGTATTATTTTACCTTTTTATACTGATAAACGTGGCTTTGCTGGTGTGGTTGGTAATACCATCATTTTTAGCCTGGCTGCGTATTGGCAAAACCATTACTTATGATGAAGCCGCGGTTATTATAGGCAGGCACTTTGGCAACGTTAATGATAAGCTGCTTAACACCCTTCAGTTAAAAAAACAGGCATTGGCCGACCCAAACCAGCGGCAATTGCTGGAGGCCGGTATCGATCAAAAAATAAATGAGCTCAATCCGGTAAGCTTTCCTTCGGCTATAAATTTAAAAGAGAATACGCGTTATCTTAAATGGATACTTATACCGCTTGGGGCAATATGTATAATTGCACTGGCCGCGCCATCAATACTGACCGACAGTACCGAACGCCTGCTAAAACATGATAAATATTTTGCACCGGTAGCTCCGTTCAGGTTTGTGGTGCAAAACCCATCGCTTACAGCAGTACAGGGCGATGACCTTACCCTTGAACTAAAGCTGGAAGGCAACAACCTGCCAACAGATGTTTATATTGAAAATGGCGGCAACACGTTCAGGCTCGAAAAAAAGTCGGTAAGCAGCTTTACTTACACTTTTAAAAATTTGCAGCAAAATGTACCATTCAGGCTTACGGCCAACGGCTATAATTCAACACCTTATGTAGTTAACGTAAACTACAAGCCTACGCTGGTAAGCTTTGATGCTACGTTACAATACCCGGCCTATCTGCATAAACAAACTGAAACCATTGCCAACGCTGGCGATCTGACAATACCGGCTGGTACCCTGGTTAAGTGGCATATTAAAACGCAACATGCCTCAACCCTGGCATTTAATATCGGGCAAAAGCAACATGTGCTTAGTGCAGTGGCTGAGGATATGTTTACGTACCAGGAAAAAATAACCAGCAACACATCATACAAAATAAGCGCCTCAAACCAGGCGGTAAAGCGCAATACCGATTCATCCGCTTATAATATTAATATGGTGGCCGATCAGGCGCCGGCCATTTCGGCTGAGCAAAAGCAGGATTCGGTAAGCAGCAAGGCGCTTTATTTTAACGGTTCGATACAGGATGACCATGGCTTTTCGGCATTAACATTTAATTACCGCATTGGCGATAAGTTGTACCGCTTACCTGTAAAGGCCGAACTCTCGCAAACTCAGGCTGGTTTTTTCTTTTTTTGGAACCTGAAAGAACTTAAACTGCCCGAGGGCGCGCAGGTATCTTATTATTTTGAAGTGGCGGATAACGATGCTGTATCAGGCCCTAAAAAAGCCCGCACACCCGAGCAAACATTGAACATTCCAGATGCCAAACAGCTTAATGAACAATTAGCGGCCGGTACAAAGGCGGTAGCTGATAAAACACAATCAGCCATTAAGCTGGCTGCACAGATAGAACGCGAATCGCAAAAACTCAATCAGCAATTACTTGATAAGAATAACCTGAGCTTTGAAGAGAAGAAACAGGTGGAGCAACTGTTGCAAAAAAAGCTGGAGCTGAATAAACTGGTAAAAGATATACAGGACGAGAACCGAAAAAACCAATATAACCGCCAGGAGAACCAGCAGCAAAGTAGCGAATTGCAACAAAAACAGCAACAAATTGCAGACTTGTTCAACAACGTGCTTGATCCTAAAACACAGGATCTGCTAAAAAAATTACAGGATTTGCTTGATAAAGGTGAAAAAGATGATACCCGAGATGAACTTAAAAAAATGCAGCAGGATAACCACTCCTTAAAAAAGGAACTTGACCGCGTGCTGGAACTGTATAAAAAACTGGCCTTTGACCAAAAAGTTGAGCAGAATATCAATCAGCTCAATAAGTTAGCTGAAGAGCAAAAGAAACTTGCCGAACAAACCACGAAACAAAACCAGGATAAAAACGAGCTGCTGCAAAAGCAACAAAAACTTAAAGAAGAGTTTAATGAGGCGAAAAAATCGTTGGATGAACTCAAAAAAGATAACGAGGCGCTGAGCGAAAAAATGGATCTGAAAGATCAGCAAAAACAAGGCGAAGAAGTTGACCAGCAGATGGACGACAGTAAGCAGAACCTGCAAAAAAACGACAAGCAAAAGGCTGCAAAGGCTCAGCAGCAGGCGGCACAAAAAATGCAGCAAATGGCCGCAAAAATGCAGCAACAGCAGCAGGAGGGCGAGGAAAGCGAGAATAACGTTAATGCCGAGCAATTGCGCGAGCTTTTAAAAAGTTTGGTTAACAGCTCTTTTTCGCAGGAAAAACTGATGGTGTTATTACGGGGCATAAGCCCGGCCGACCCCGGCTACACAGGCCTTGCCCAGCAACAAAAGGATATTAAGGATAACCTTAAAACAGCCGAGGATAGTTTGTATTCGCTTAGTAAGCGGGTGCCGCAAATACAATCAGCGGTTAATAAGGAAGTAACTGCCATTAATGAAAATATTGATAAAGCATTGAGTATGATGGGTGAGCGCCGAAGTGCCGAAGCAGGCCGGAGCCAGCAGTACGCCATGACCGCCATGAACAATTTGGCATTACTATTGAGTGAAGCGCTTGAACAATTGCAAAATATGCAAAACCGCCAGGGTGGCGGCAAAGGCAAAAAACAGCAATCGGTATCGCAACTGGCAAAAATGCAACAGCAGCTTAATAAGAATATGCAACAGGCCCGGCAGCAAATGCAGCAGCAGGGCAACCAGGGCAAAAGCGGCCAGGGGCAAAACAGCATGAGCGAGCAATTGGCACGCATGGCAAGGCAGCAACAGCAAATACGCCAGGCGCTTGATCAGATAAACCGCGAACAGAACAAGGATGGGCGTAATGGGTCGGGTAATCTGGACAAAATATCAAAAGAAATGGAACAAACGGAGAACGATATCGTAAACAGACGAATAACGGAGGAAACCGTAAAGCGCCAGCAACAGATACAAACACGCCTGCTTGATGCCGAAAAGGCAGAGCAGCAACGTGAGCAGGATAATAAAAGACAAAGCGCTGCCGGTAAAGATATGCCCCCCGGTTATATTAAGGCCTTACAGAACTACCAACAGATTAAAACCAAACAAACCGAACAACTGCGTACCGTATCGCCGGCGTTCAATTTATATTATAAGAATAAAATACAAGCTTACTTTGAACAACTTAATGGAAAGTAAAATGGAACATGATAATGTTCACACCAGTGAACTATATACGTTGCAGCTTCCATCAAAATTAGAGAGCATTGCACAGCTCGAAGCTTTGATTGAAGAATTAGCCGATAAATATAATGTGAGTGACGATGTTTTTGCCAATATGATGACCTGCCTTAACGAGGCTGTAATGAATGCTATTTTACATGGCAACAAGCAGGATGAAAGCAAAATTGTGATTGTAAATGCTGAAGCCGATGCAAAACGCATTGTATGGACCGTAACGGATGAGGGCGATGGTTTTGACTATAACCACTTGCCTGATCCGACTGCGCCCGAAAACCTGGAAAACCTTACAGGGAGGGGTGTATTCATATTAAAACAACTGGCCGATCAGTGCATATTTAACAGCCGCGGTAATGAAATTGAACTACACTTTAAGATATAATGCCCGCTATACAATTTTTTGAAGAAGACATTCAATTTAAGCTGAAACATAAAACACAGGTAAGGCAATGGATAAAAGCCACCATTGAGGCTGAGGGATATAAGTTAAAGGAACTCAACTATATTTTTTGCTCAGACGCTTACCTGATAGAGATAAACCGGCAGTACTTAAACCACGATACATATACCGATATTGTAACCTTTGATAACAGCGAGATACAAGGGAACATTGTAGGTGATATTTTTATTTCTGTTGAACGTACCCGCGAAAATGCCGCCAAGTTTGGCGTTGCCGAAGCTGATGAATTGCACCGCGTTGTTATTCACGGGGCATTGCATTTGCTTGGCTATACTGATAAAAAGCCTTCCGATAAAAAAAATATGACACTAAAAGAGGATTATTATTTGAGCAAACGCTCATTTTAATTCATAATTTTACCTTTATAAATCTCTATATCAATTTATTGAACCATGAAAACATTGACCATATTACTGGCATTATTATTTGTTGCACCGGCAAAAAGCGTGTACGATTTTAAACTAAAATCAATTGAAGGCAAAGAATTCTCGCTGGCTAAATACAAGGGCAAAAAAGTATTGATCGTTAATACAGCATCTGAATGCGGTTTTACACCACAGTACGCCGAATTGCAAAAGCTTGCCGATAAGTATAAGGACAAACTGGTGGTTATCGGTTTCCCGGCAAACAACTTTGGCGGCCAGGAGCCTGGTGCTAATTTGGAGATCAAATCATTTTGCCAAAAGAACTACGGCGTTACCTTTCCGCTAAGCGAAAAAGTTAGTGTTAAGGGAGATGACATCAGTCCGCTGTTTGCCTACCTTACTACTGCCGAAAACCCTGACTTTACCGGCGAGATAAAATGGAACTTTGAGAAATTCCTGATTGATGAGAACGGAAAGCTTATCCACCGTTTTCGCTCAAAAACAACACCGCTATCACCAGAGATAACAAATGCATTATAAATAAAGAAGGCGCTTAAAGGCGCCTCTTTTATTTAACAAGCGTTATGCAATACGCGCATTCGGTAAGCGTTAACAGCATAATGAAAAACCTGTTACAATTTTTAAAAAAACCTTATCTATATCTTTTACTGGTACGTTACTCTTTGGCAATTACCATGTTGCCTTATGCGTTTACCAAAATACTCCGTACCCAGTTTGTACTTACTTCATCATCGTTATTAACACCGCTTGAACAAACACCCGGAACAGTTTTAACCTGGGCTTTTTTAGGCCACTCACCCTGGTTTGAGGTGTTACTGGGCTTTTTTGAGTTGATACCTGCCCTGCTACTGTTTTTTAGAAGGACAACCTTTTTAGGCGCAGTATTAATGCTACCGGTAACCCTTAATGTTTTCCTGATAAACTATGCGTTGGAGCTGTGGGATGCTACAAAACTTATTGCCACGGTACTATTAATTCTCAATCTTTTAATATTATTTATTGAGTGGAAAAAGGTGTTGGGCATATTGAAATTAATGCTATCTGAAACGCGTAAGTTAAATTTTATACGTACAGAATGGTTGATCAATACGCTGATTATTACGCTATGTGTATGGTCTTTTTGCCCTGGGCTATTAAATTATAGCCGCATAAACGATGAACTCATAGGCGACTGGTTTAATAATCATCCTATTGAATGGGTACAAACTGAAGAACGATTGAATGATAGTTTAATAACTAATAAAAATTTAAAAATATATTTTAACCAGTTAGGTACCTATAACGAAACCGGAGGTATCGCTGTATCGCCATATCAATATCAGCTTGATCGGGGCAACAATACCATCAAATTCATCTACCAGTATAACCACCAAAGCTTTTCATGTAACTATAAGTTATCAGGCGATACCTTAATACTTGAGCGTTTGGTTGACAAGGAAAATCCTAAAAAACTAACCCGAACTTTTACTAAAAGGATCATGAACATGCAGCCAAAAATTTAGCGTAATTCATTAGTTTCCTTCTTCCTGCTTTTTCTTAACCTCTTCTTCCTGTTTTTTACGTTCTTCTTCGGCTTTTTCCTGAGCCTTCTTTTTTTCTTTTTCAGCCTTTTCCTGGGCCTTGCGGATCGAATCCTGCCTGGCTTTGGCTGCCTTCTCCTTCTTTTTAAAGAAACCACGCAGCAGGAAGTTACTTTGCGCCGCTTTCAAATCTTCGTGCAGGGTAACGGTGGCCGCGTCAACCGTTTTTATGGTTGATTTTGCCTGCTTAACGGTGCCGCGCAGGTCGTCCGCTATCTTATCGTCGTTCAGCAGGCGGCCAAGGCTGCCTTTGCCGTTGTTGATCTTGTAAACCACGTCAGACAGGTTGGCTGATAATTTTTCGGCATTATCGGCTACCCTGGTCAGCTTGTTAATCATCTTATCCACATCCAGCGGGTTAACCGCGGTCAGTTTATCGCCGTTTTGTACCACTTCCTGTGTTTTTACACCGCCCGGGGCTATGGCCACCAGCTTATCCCCCATCAAACCATCACTGCTAATGCTCAACCTGGAATCCTTTTTAATGAATTTATTTACGTTGCTGTTAAGGGTAAGGTCAACCCGAACCATGCTATCGGTAACTATGGTTATGTTTTCAACCACACCTACATTTATGCCGGCAAAGCGTACATTATTGCCCACCTGCAAGCCGCTCACGTTTTTAAACTCTCCATAAACGTTAAAGGTGGAATTAAACATGCTTTTTTGGCTGCCTATTAAAAATATAGCTACCACCAGCACGGCTATGCCAAGTACAGAGAATAAACCGATTTTTATTTTTTGGGAAGATGTTGCTTTCATTTCTGTTCGTTAAAAAAGGATCGTACAAATTCATTATCTGAAGCCTGCAGCTCTTCATAACTGCCTTCGGCTATATATTCACCATCGTTCATCACCACAACACGGTCGGCGGTTATTTTGGCGCACTCCAGGTCGTGGGTTATGATGATGGATGATGTTTTATATTTTCGCTGCATATTGAGTATAAGCTCGCTGATCTCGCGCGAGGTGATCGGGTCAAGCCCGGTGGTGGGTTCATCATACAGCATAATTTCAGGCTTTACAATAAGTGTACGGGCCAAGCCGATGCGTTTGCGCATACCGCCTGACAGGTCGGACGGCATTTTATCGGCCGCGTCAGCCAATCCTACGCCCTCCAGCACTTCTTCAATGCGTTGGTCAATCTCTTGCTGGTCTTTAAGCTTTAAAACCCGTGTAAGCGGAAATTCGAGATTTTCACGCACGGTCATCGAATCGTACAAGGCTCCGCTTTGAAACAGGAAGCCCAACCTGATACGTAGTTGTTTCAGTTCATCCTCATTCATTTCGGTAACGGCTTCGCCAAATACATCAAGCTCGCCATCATCAGGCGTTAGCAGCCCTGCTATACATTGTATAGTTACTGATTTTCCCTGGCCGGATCGGCCAAGCACTACTACATTCTCGCCACGTTTAAGGTCGAGATTGATATCGCGCAGCACCTCCTTATCACCAAAGGATTTTTTGAGGCCTTTAATATGGATAACCACCTCATTATTGTTAACCTTATCCGTTTGTTCTGCTATTGCTATATCGTTCTTTTGCGCCATGATATCAATAGTATAATAAGTTGGTTATCTGAACGGCAATGGCATCTATCACAAAGATCCAAAGCGAGGCTGTTACTACAGCCGAGTTAGCCGCAATACCTACGCTTTCGGTGCCTTTATTGGAGTTATAGCCTTTATAGCATCCTACAAAACCTATCGCGAAGCCAAAAAATATGGTTTTAATAAATGCCGGTATAAAATCGATGAATTCGATCGAAGCGATACATTTATGGAAGTATAGGTAAAAACTGGTATCATCAGTTAAGTTAATAGCAATATACCCACCGAATAAGCCAATCACATCGCCTATAAGGGTAAGCAATGGTACCATAAAAGCGGTAGCTATAATGCGGGTAACCACCAGGTATTGCACCGGGTTAGCGCCTGATACCTCCATAGCATCAATTTGCTCGGTAACCTTCATGCTGCCCAGTTCGGCACCTATACTTGACGCTATTTTACCCGCGCAGATGATAGCCGTAATCACAGGCCCTATCTCACGTATAAGCGCTATTGATAGTGTTCGCGGCAGCATGCTTTCGGCACCAAAATCAACCATGGTTGGCCGCAGTTGCAGTATCAGCACCAAGCCCATTATAAAAGAGGTTATGCCCACCAATGTTAACGATTTATAGCCAATCTCATAACACTGGCGCATAAACTCCGACCACTCAAAGCCTCCGGCAAAAATATTGCGAACAAAGCGCGTAAAAAATACGCCCTGCTCACCTATGCCTTCCAGCCATTTTTTCCACGCGGGTATTGCCTGCTCTGCCATAAACATCAGTTTAAAATCCAACTACACACAAACATTCCTGTTTGTTTTACATAGCCGGTGTTCAATAATTAACTCACAGATATTTTGCGCAAAACGGGGGAGCTTACATGGTTACTTAAAGTTTCAGCAAACGCAGGTGCGCAACGGTTTCAATGGTTACAGAACTTGGTATGATTAACACCGGGTACACCAGTTTTGTTTAATTCAGTGCCGTCAATTTAAAAGAGTATCCTCGCAAATGATCTTATATCATATAACCATCTGATCAGCAGAACTCAACTGCCCATTTCATATCAATATTATTAAAACCGTGTTTAAACATTCAATATTTATTCTACAAATTAATTATGTGTATTTTTGCATGATTTTTTCAATTTTATGGCATACAAAGCGATCATAGCCGGAGCAAGCGGACTTATTGGCAGTAATTTACTGACCATGCTATTGCAGCACCCCGACTATGACGAAGTTTTGTTACTTAATCGTCGCCAATTACCTGTTCAGCATAAAAAACTTATTCAGGCAATAATTAATTTTGATGAGCTTGACAAATATTCCGATCTGATAAAAGGGCACGCTGTATTTTGCTGCCTTGGCACAACTCAAAAACAAACGCCAGACAGAAAAACATATCGCCAAATAGACCATGATTACCCGGTTAAGCTGGCACAATTTGCAGCACAAAATGGCGTTAAGCAATACCATCTGGTTTCGGCTATAGGTGCTAATACTTTAGCAGCTAATTTCTACTTAAAAACGAAAGGTGATGCGGAAAAGGATATTAGGGCTGCCGATGTAGAAAGTCTGCATATATATCAGCCATCTTTTTTAGAAGGCAAGCGCAGTAAGCCGCGCTTGGGCGAGAAAATAGCTACGGCGGTATTTACAGTACTTAATCCCTTACTATTAGGCGGATTTAAAAAATACAGAAGTATAAAGGCAGAAAGCGTTGCAGCCGCAATGCTTAACCAATCATTAACCAACAATAAGGGAGTGTTTGTTTACACCACCGATAAAATAAAACAATTAGCGTGAGCACGTATATTTCAGGAGAAAATTTAGGCCATTCATTTCATGACCACTGGCTATTTAAAAACATGACCGTGGGTATTAACCGCGGCCGCAGGGTGGCATTGGTTGGCGTTAATGGCGCAGGTAAATCAACCCTGTTAAAAATACTTTCAGGTCAGCTCAACCCTACCGAGGGCAAAGCTGTACGCGCACGCGATCTTCGTGTTGGTTACCTGGAGCAAGATCCGGATTTTAAGAGTGCCGTAACCATCAGCGATTATATTTTTAGTGAAGACAACATCCAGCAGCAGCTAATAAAGCGCTACGAGGAATTGCTTGAAAACGACCCGGACAACAGTAAAGCCATTGAAAAAATTATGGAAGAACTGAGCGAGGTTGATGCCTGGGAATATGAGTATAAGATAAAGACAATTCTTGGCAGGTTAGATATTCATCATCTCAACCAAAATATAGCCTCGTTATCAGGTGGGCAGAAAAAGCGTTTGGCGCTTGCCCGTTTGCTTATTGAAGATCCTGACCTGTATATATTGGATGAGCCTACCAACCACCTGGATATTGATACCATCGAGTGGCTTGAAAAGCTACTTACCGAGGGAAACAAAACCATCCTGATGGTTACGCACGACCGTTATTTTCTGGACAATGTATGTAATGAGATTATTGAGATAGATAAGGGTCGCATATTTACTTATGCAGGTAATTATGGCTATTTTCTTGAAAAGAAGGCCGAACGTGAGGCTAATGACGAAGTACAGTTTCAAAAGAACAGCAATCTCTTAAAAAAGGAATTAGAATGGATGCGCCGACAGCCGCAGGCACGTGGAACAAAATCACAAGCCCGTATTAATTCCTTCTACGAACTTGAAGAAAAAACTAAGGGTGCCGGGCCAAAAGCAAAAGTTGAGTTGAGCGTTAAAACAGCGCGCCAGGGAAATAAGATTATGGAGCTTGAACACGTTAATAAAGGCTTTAACGGGCGCACCATTATCGAAGGCTTTGATTATGTATTTAAAAAAGGCGACCGTATTGGCCTTGCCGGTAAAAACGGTACAGGCAAGTCTACCCTATTAAACCTCATTACCGGCAATATATTGCCGGATACTGGCGAGGTTGTAAAGGGTGAAACAACCGTATTAGGTTATTTTCATCAGGCAGGTATTACATTTAAACCCGATGAAAGGGTTATAGATGTAGTAAAAAATGTAGCTGAATTTATTACCATGGCTGATGGAAAGATGATATCAGCTTCACAGCTACTCACCCTATTCTTGTTTCCACCTAAAAAACAACATGGTTTTATTAGTAACCTAAGTGGTGGCGAAAAGAAACGTTTGCAACTAATGAGCATCCTGATGAAGAATCCAAACTTTCTGATACTTGATGAGCCTACTAACGATCTTGATATTGATACTCTAAACGTATTAGAAGAGTTTTTAACGGGTTATAATGGCGTTTTAATGCTGGTATCACACGATAGATACTTGCTGGATAAACTTACCGAACAGCTTTTTATTATGGAAGGCAATGGCGATGTAAGGATATTTAACGGCAATTACTCAGAGTACAGGAATGAATTGGAGGCTGAAAAAGCGGCAGCCAAGCAAAAAAGCGAAGCTAAACCAGTTCAATCAACTCCTACCCCGGCAGCGGTTGTACCAAAAAAGAACAAGCTTAGCTATAAGGATCAGCGCGAATACGAAAACCTGGAGGGAGATATAGCCAAGCTGGAGATATCCATTAAAAACACAAACGACAAACTGAACGCATCCGGATTGGGGAGCGATGAACTTACTAAAATATTAGCCGAATTAGCTGCTTTAAATAGTCAATTAGATGAAAAAAGTATGCGCTGGCTTGAATTAACTGAATTAATTGAAGGGTAATGTTCCACGTGGAACATTATAATGAATAACGAATATTGATATGTTCCACGTGGAACATGGAGGAATTATGTTTAAGAAATATGATGTAATTGTAGTAGGTGCAGGGCACGCGGGCTGTGAAGCCGCTGCTGCTGCAGCCAATATGGGCTCATCTGTATTACTTATTACCATGAACATGAATACCATTGCCCAAATGAGTTGTAACCCTGCCATGGGCGGCGTTGCTAAAGGGCAAATTGTGCGTGAAATCGATGCGATGGGCGGTTATTCAGGAATTATAACTGATAAAACATCCATTCAATTCAGGATGCTTAACCTCTCAAAAGGACCAGCGATGTGGAGCCCACGTGCACAAAGTGATCGTATGCGCTTTGCCGAAGAGTGGCGGTTAGCCCTGGAGAATACACCCAATGTTGATTTTTGGCAGGATATGGTAAGCTCATTACTTGTTAAAGGAAATACGGTTTATGGTGTACGTACCTCCATAGGTGTAGAAATAGAGTCAAAATCTGTAGTTTTAACTAACGGAACTTTTCTTAACGGCATTATCCATATTGGCGAAAAACGTTTCGGCGGTGGCCGTACCGGTGAAAAATCTGCTACGGGATTAACTGAACAATTAACTGAATTAGGCTTTGAAGCCGGAAGGATGAAAACCGGTACTCCCCCACGCGTGGATGGCCGTAGTTTAAATTATTCGGTAATGGAGGAGCAATGGGGCGATGCGGAAAGAGGACGTTTTTCATACACCAAAGTTGAGCAAATACAGGAGCAACGCTGCTGTTGGATAACTTATACAAACTCCGATGTACACGAAACTTTGAAAGAAGGCTTTGAAAAATCGCCCATGTTTACCGGTCGTATAAAAGGTTTAGGTCCTCGTTATTGTCCGTCTATTGAAGATAAGATAAACCGCTTTGCCGAACGCGAGCGCCATCAAATATTTGTTGAGCCGGAAGGTTTAAACACAGTTGAGATATATGTCAATGGTTTCTCTACCTCGCTGCCGGAAGATGTTCAATATAAAGCATTAACCAAAATACCGGGTTTTGAGAACGCTAAAATGTTCCGTCCGGGTTATGCTATCGAATACGATTACTTCCCTCCTACACAATTAGGTTTAACGCTCGAAACAAAACTGATCAGCAACCTGTTTTTTGCCGGACAGATAAATGGTACTACAGGTTATGAAGAGGCAGCATCGCAAGGCTTTATCGCGGGAATAAACGCGCATCAAAAAGTGCATGATAAACATGAGCTGATCATGAAAAGATCAGAATCATACATCGGTGTTTTAATTGATGACCTGGTAACTAAAGGCACGGAAGAACCGTACCGCATGTTCACTTCACGTGCAGAACATCGTTTGCTGCTGCGTCAGGATAATGCGGATATCAGGCTCTCGCCTATTGGCCATGAGTTAGGCCTTATTAGTGATGAGCGCTTAAGCAAGGTTAATGATAAGATTAAAAACTCAGATAACATTGTTGCTTATACTAAAACCAAATCGGTAGAGCCATCAAAAGTAAATACTTTATTAGATGAATTGGGTACAGCCCCTTTATCACAAAACTCTAAAATATTTAATTTAATTAGCAGGCCACAGGTATCCATTAACGATCTGAGAAGAACCGATGATGCATTTAATGAATTATTATCAGCGTATGATAAAGAAACTATTGAGCAGGCTGAAATAAAAATTAAATATGAGAGTTATTTTGAAAAGGAATTGGACATTGTTGCCCGCATGAAAAAAATGGAGGACAAAGAGATCAATCCGGATTTCAACTATCATCAACTTGTATCGGTATCAAAAGAAGCTCGCGAAAAATTAATGAAGATAAAACCGCGCACTTTGGGCCAGGCATCACGCATTTCGGGTGTTTCGCCATCGGATATATCGGTTTTGATGGTACACATTACAAAATAGGTTATAAATAACTGATAATTAAGTATTTATAAAATATCGTCTATAAGGCATTATTTTAAAATTTTAATATCAGCATTCATAAAAAACTAAAAATCGCTTATAAGCCTTAAAAATGCTGTCAAATAAAAAAGTAGCTGTTTTTACTAAAAATTTGCCTGTTGTTATAGCCATCCTGATGTTTTGGGGATGTGCTAACATGAAAAGACCGGAAGGCGGCCCGCGTGACCTTACCCCCCCGAAACTTGTAAAGGCTACACCCGACAACATGACACGCAACTTTAAGGCGAAAGAGATAACCTTACAGTTTGACGAATTTTTTAAGCTGAGCAACCAGTACCAGGAAATAAGTATCAGCCCCGCCCAGGAGAAATTACCGGAGTATAATATTCGGGGCCAAAGCCTGGTAATACAATTTAAAGATACCCTCCAAAAAAATACAACTTATGTAATCAACTTCGGTAAATCCATTGCCGACGTTAATGAATCAAACGCGCTCAAAAATTTCACTTATGTTTTTTCAACAGGTCCGCATATTGATTCGTTAAGTATTAGTGGTTCGGTAACCAACACCCAAACCCAGCAAAAAGAAAAAGATATCGCCGTACTCCTCTATCCTCTTAGCAAGGATACCGCATTCTATAAAAAGAAAAAGCCTGCCATTTTTGCTTTGACAGATTCATCAGGTAATTTTAGTTTAAATAACCTGAAAGAAGATAAGTACCGTATTTACGCACTAAAAGAAACATCGCCCAATAAAATATATGATAATGAAGCCGAACTGGTGGGTTTTATAAAGGATACCATCAACCTTACCAAAGATACGGCTAACATACAACTTCGCTTATTTCAGCAGGAACCAACTAATTTTCGCTTTGTGGACAGGCGTTTTGATGCTGATGGAAAAATAGTATTAGCCTTTAACAAGCCATTACAGCGCCCGTCAGTAAAAATAATAAACCCGGTTAACCTTGATAACCAAAAGATACTTGAATTCAGCAGCAAGCGCGATACAGCCTTAATGTATATGCGTACAATGGATTTTGATTCGGTAAGCATACAAGTGGCTGATAATAATAAACCTGTTGATACGGTTACCTTACGCAAAAGCCGTAAAGAGAACTTTCATAAAGGCGTTAAGCTGAGTTTTAACACAGGCAGCGATAACAAGCTTAAACCAGGTACTGATTTGCTGATAACTGCAAACCTGCCTATTGAAACTATTAATACTCCGCTGATCACTTTAAAAGAAGATTCTGCCACTGTAACGGGCTTTACCATAACTAAGGATAGTACATCGCGCAGGCTATCCATGAAATACAGGTGGAAACAAGGTGTAAACTATCAGTTAAACATACCTGATGACGCGCTGACCGATATATTCGGCAATAAAAACAAAGCCGCAGTTAAAAAATTTGATATTGATAAACCCGAGAACTACAGTATACTTACCTTAAAAATAACCGTACCCGAACCTAACAAAAATTATGTTATACAATTATACCGTGATGAAAAAAACATATTGCGAAGCGATGTGATCACCAAAAATTCATCAGTGGTTTATAACAATTACATTAACGGTAAGTACCATGTTAAGGTGATATATGATGCCAATAAGAATGGCCGTTGGGATAGTGGTAACGTTAAGGAAGGCCGCCAACCGGAAAATATTTGGCTGTACGAAAAAGAAATAACCCTGCGCCCAAACTGGGATGCTGAAGAAGCTTTAACTATACCCAAAGAGCCGGTTACTCCTTAAACCAGCTTGAATACATCATATAATTATTGGGCAAACGGGTAAGCAACTCCCGTTGCTCATCTGTTAATGGCTTTATTTTTTTTGCGGGTGTACCCGCGTAAAGATAACCACTTTCGCAAATGGTATTCTCCAACACTACTGAGCCTGCACCTATAATAACAAAGGGTTGCACTACGGCATTATCCATCACAATGGCACCCATACCTACCAATACATTATTTTGAAGGGTACAGCCATGTACAATAGCGTTATGCCCTATTGATACATTGCTCCCTATATTTGTTGGCGCCTTTTGGTAAGTGGCATGAATAACCGCTCCATCCTGAATATTAGTGTTATCGCCTATTTTGATGTAATGTACATCACCACGAATTACTGCATTGAACCATACCGAGCAATTATCGCCCATAATAACATCGCCAACAATGGTGCAGTTTTCGGCTATAAAGCAATCCTTGCCCCAGCTTGGTGACTTATCTTTTACAGGCAGTATAACAGGCATATTTTAATTTTGAGTTATTGAATTAATGTATTATTGATTGACTGATAAATTTTATATGTTTGGCATTACCAAGCGAAAATAGCTCAGTTGGTAGAGCATCAGTTTCCCAAACTGAAGGCCGCGGGTTCGAATCCCGTTTTTCGCTCATACATCCCTAATGTTATTTAAAAAATAGTATCATGCAGCTCAGTAGCATGTTCAGGGTAATCGGTAGTATAATGCAGCCCCCTGCTCTCCTTACGTGTCATAGCCGATTTTACCACCAGGTATGATACCTGTATCAAATTTCTGAGCTCACATAATTTTACTGAAAGCTTGGTACGCTTATAAAATTCCTCTGTTTCCTCGTGCAATAAACCTAAACGGCGCATAGCCCGCTCCAGCCTGAAATCAGAACGTACTATACCCACGTAATCATTCATCAACTTTTGCATTTCGCGTACATTATGGGTAACCAATATATCTTCGTTTGATAGTTGTACGCCTTTTTCATCCCAATCAGGAATGTCGGCCGGTATTTCAGCAGTTTCAAAAGTTTTAATGGCATCATCATAAATACGGTGCGCAAATACCAGTGCCTCTAATAATGAGTTAGAGGCCAGCCTGTTAGCACCATGTAAACCAGTTGATGAACATTCTCCGCAGGCATATAATTGTAATATGGATGAACGGCCAACATGATCAACCGAAATACCACCACACATATAATGGCAGGCAGGAGCTACAGGTATCATATCCTTTGTCATGTCTAAACCTATATCCAGACACTTGGCATATATATTAGGGAAATGTTGGATAATATCCGCTTTGCTACGATGACGAATATCCAGGTAAACATAATCCTCACCCGATTTTTTTATCTCAGAGTCGATGGCGCGGGCCACCACATCACGCGGTGCTAATGATCTGCGTTCATCATACTCCTGCATAAATTCTTCACCATTGGTACGTTTTAATATACCTCCAAAACCACGCACTGCTTCAGATATTAAAAATGACGGATACTCACCCGGATTATATAATGCTGTAGGATGGAATTGAATAAACTCCATGTTACGCACCTTACCCTTAGCACGATATACCATAGCCACACCATCACCGGTAGCAATGGTGGGGTTTGTTGTTACCGAATATATATGCCCTGCACCGCCCGAAGCCATTACAGTAACTTTTGACAGTATTTTTTCAACTTCATTGGTTTCTGTATTAAAAGCATAGATACCATAGCAGGTAATATCGGTTGATGATTTATCAACAAACTTGCCCAAATGATGCTGCGTGATCAGATCCACGGCAAAATAATGAGTAAGTATTTCAATATTAGGGTTTTGGTGTATCTGCTCCAGCAGAGCACGTTCAATTTCAAAACCGGTGATATCCTTGTAATGCAGCACACGAAATTCAGAGTGTCCACCCTCTTTTGCCAGATCATAAATGCCATCGTGGGTCTTGTCAAAATTGGTTCCGTAGTCAATAATTTCATTAATTCTTTCCGGACCTTCCTTAACAACAATTTCCACAACCTCCGGGTCACATAGCCCGTCGCCGGCAATTAAGGTGTCTTTTATATGCTTTTCAAATGAATCTTCTTTTTTATCCACAACCACAGCTACACCTCCCTGGGCATACTTAGTGTTTGATTCATCTTCATTCGCCTTTGTAACTATCAGTACCTTACCATGCTTTGCAGCCTTTAGTGCAAAACTTAGTCCGGCGATGCCTGAACCAATTACCAGGAAATCCACATTTCGGGTCATATATATACGTATAGATGTGTAAAAGTAATACTTGTGTTAGTAAGCGGGGTAAAACATGTTAATTTTGTGTAAGTAAAAAAATAATAAAACATAAACATGTGAATAACCCTTAGTTTTGCAGTGTTGAAGCAAAATTTGTGAGCCATTTATCAGCATTACAAACATTGAAATCAACATTTTTAACACAGCGAAAATATTAACATAAAAGTTTATTAAATAAATCTTGTTTATCATACCAATCTAATTTTCAATTCGCTGTATAAAATTTAATTAGAATAAATTGTTAATAACTATATTAAAACAACTTTTAGCTCATTTTGTAACATTAGTTTTTAACAAAACTAACACCTTAATAAACTATAGTTTCTTTACTTATATTAAAAAGTGTTGTTTTTATTGATTTGTTGAAATGGATATCTTCGAAGAAATAAATGTGAAAGGTTTTGTTGAGGAGGACATCGATCCTACTCTTGACCTTTTCGTTGAAATTGAAAAATTAAAAAAGCAGAAAAATGCGGTCATACTTGCCCATTACTATCAGGACGGCGATATACAGGATATTGCCGACTATATTGGCGATAGCCTCGGCCTATCGCAGCAGGCAGCAAAAACTGATGCCGATATTATCGTATTCGCCGGGGTACACTTCATGGCCGAAACAGCCAAGATACTATCGCCAGGAAAAAAAGTATTACTGCCCGATGTAAAGGCAGGATGCTCATTGGCGGATAGCTGCCCGCCGCATTTGTTTAAAAAATTTAAGGAGCAATACCCTGATCACCTGGTAATTACCTACGTGAACTGTACTGCCGAACTGAAAGCTTTAAGCGATATTGTTTGTACATCAAGCAACGCGGTGCAGATAGTTGAAAGCCTGCCGAAAGAGCAGAAAATAATATTCGGGCCTGATAAAAATTTGGGTGCCTGGGTAGCCAAAAAAACCGGACGCGACCTGGTGTTATGGAATGGGGCCTGTATGGTTCACGAGATATTTTCGAGAGAAAAGATCACACGTTTAAAGGAGCGCCATCCGGGTGTAAAGCTATTGGCTCACCCTGAATGTGAGGAAGTTATATTGGAAATGGCCGACTATATAGGTTCAACAACCGGTATATTGAAGTACGCTACCAATTCACCTGACAAGGAGTTTATTGTAGCTACAGAATCGGGCATATTACACCAGATGCAAAAGGAGAACCCGGATAAAACATTTATTCCGGCACCGCCAAACAACAATTGCGCTTGTAATGATTGCCCGCACATGAAACGTAACACGCTTGAAAAGCTGTACCTGTGCCTTAAAAATGAATTGCCGGAAGTAACTGTACCCGAGCATATTATTAAGGATGCAGTTAAGCCTATTGAGCGCATGCTGGAGATATCGGCCAAACTGGGATTATAAGTATAAAACTACTTAAATAACAAACCCCGGTATTTTTAAGTACCGGGGTTTTGGTTTTTATAGGTAGATGAAAATATTACTTAAATAGCTTTAGCCAGCCATAATGAAGCATTTAAATGCAGTGCCGGGTGTGATGTATAGCCTGATGGTGCATCGCCTGACCAGCCATTGAAAAGGTTATCATTAGGATCGCCGGTACCATCATCAGATGGTGAACTGTCGCCCACAAAAACTACCCTGCCTGAGCCGTAGGTTGACAGTAAAGCCATAACACCTGTATTACCATTATTGGTGCTGCTGCTGCGCCAAAATAAACCTTGTACAGTTGAATTTTGTGCAGGATACAAAGTTGCTGTGGTACCATTATAAAAAGCGAGTTTATTAGCTGTACCGGTAGCGCCGTTTAATACTGTTTGGGCATTAGCATTTGTACCGGTGTAAACGTTGCTTGATGGCTGATCACTTATATCCACATAATCAACATTAAAACCAAATGGCTTGTTATTATTTATACCATTATTGGTCATAAGGTCATTCCAAACACGTGGCGAGTCATAACCATCACCATCACGGTCTGACGGATTATAGCCATTAGCATCAGTACCGGCAGTGGTAGCCGCAGTATGGTCGGCCACCATAAATAAGCCACCGCCTGCGTTAACAAAATTCATGATAGCGGTTTTCTCAGCAGCGGTAAATAAGCGGTTAGGCTCAATTACTACATAAACATCATAATTGCTTAAATCCTGCGGGTTTGATGTATTACCATAAGTAATAGCAGTACCTACAGGCAGGCTTTCAACCAGTTCGCCTTTTTTAACCAGTTCAACCGCCCAGGCAGACATGGCGCCCTTCCAGTAAGTTTCAGGAGTTGAAGCTGTAATACCTGTGTATGATGGTGTTGGTACACGTTGTGCCTTTATCTCAACAGTAGTACCGCCCGTATAGCTGGGTACGCTTTCTGTACCATCTGCATCTATCAGCCAATCGGCGCTGCCGGCATTTTCATACTTAGTGGCATCAAAAAGGAATTTTTTACCGGTTACTATCGGCCCGCCTGGGTTAGTGGTACCGCCGTTATCATTAACTACAAAATCATCAAAATTTATACGATTGGTACCGCCGGTTAATTTGCGTATCTCAAAACGTACGTTACCGGTAAGCGATAAGGTAAATGTTTGTGTTTGTAAAGTAGTGGTTGATGTAATGGTAGCGCCGGTTTGTGTCCAGGTGCTGCCAGCGTTGGTTGAATAAAACAAACCCCAGGTGCTTGCACCATCGGTACCGTAAAGAGCGTGTTTAACACTAACACTGCTTACCCCGCCGGTAACATCAAACAGCATGGTTACTTTGCCGGTATTGCGTACACGGGCAGACCATGATCCTGCCTTTTTATCGGCACTTAAATTACCTATTAAGGCATCATATAAATTCCATGCTTTGGCTGCAATAGTAACATTATCGCCGCTGCTTGATCCTGTCGGTGATACATCATAAGCTGTTTTAGGGCTGGTTGAACCTACCTCAAAGCCTTCAGTAAGCGTTACAGCCTGCGTTTTAAGTTTGGCTGAAGTGCTGATCTGTTCAGTTTGTGATAAAGCATCAGAATTTTTTTGGCAACTGCTCAGTATTGCCCCGCCGATAATAACCGCTAATAACGGCTTTTTAATAAAATTTAAGTGTAGCATAAATGGGGATGATTGTTTAATAAGTGATGTATGAGTTAAATATATTTTACAAGGTGATTTATATTTTTTAATCAGCGATCAATATTATTACGAATGATTTGATATTTAGGTTGTTAAGTTTCAGAAAAGGTTTAGTGAATTTTGCGTTAAGCTTTCGTAAATTTGCAGCCAGATAAAAAGACCATGTTTGACAATATAGAGCGTACCAACATACAGGAGTTAGGCGAATTCGGGCTGATAAAGCATCTTACTCAAAATATAAAGCTTAAACAACCATCAAGTTTAAAGGGTGTTGGCGATGATGCCGCGGTACTTGATCCGGCAGGTAAAAAGGTACTGGTATCAACCGATATGCTGTTGGAAGGCATACATTTTGACCTGGCTTATACCCCGCTAAAACACCTTGGCTATAAAGCTATACAGGTAAACCTGAGCGATATTTATGCCATGAACGGTATAGCTACCCAGGTTACGGTATCATTAGGTTTATCAAGTAAATTCTCTTTAGAGGCTGTTGAGGAATTGTATGAAGGCATGTACATCGCCTGCGAAAAATATAATGTTGATATTATTGGCGGCGATACCACCTCATCAAAACAAGGTTTGGTGATCAGTGTAACCTCTATTGGTTATGCTGATGAAAAGGATATTGTATACCGTAATACGGCTGAGGAAGGCGACCTGATCTGCGTATCCGGTGATTTAGGTGGAGCTTATATGGGTTTGCAATTACTGGAACGTGAAAAACTGGTTTACCTGGAAAACCCTAACATTCAGCCTGACCTGGAGGGTAAGGATTATATTGTTGAAAGGCAGTTAAAGCCCGAAGCACGCCGAGATATTGTGGAGTTGTTAAAAGATATAGATGTTAAGCCTACGGCCATGATCGATGTATCTGACGGATTAGCATCAGAGATACTGCACATTTGTAAACAAAGCGATAAAGGCTGTAATATTTATGAGGAAAAGATACCGCTTGACCCCATGACGTATGAAACCGCCCGGGAGTTCAATCTCGACCCTACGGTGTGCGCCCTGAGTGGCGGCGAAGACTATGAGCTGCTGTTTACCGTTAAACAGGCCGACTACAACAAAATTAAGTTCAAGATGGACTTCACCATCATTGGTCATATTACCGAGGCCTCAGCAGGCTGTAATCTGGTCAGTAAAACCGGCAATGTACACGCGCTAACCGCGCAGGGATGGAATGCTTTTAAAAACTAATAGCAATATATAAATGAAATCAACCTTCTTAACCTTATCACTGATTGTATCAGTGCTGTTTGCTAATGCACAAAAATCTGTATTACTAAAATTAAAATACTTACCCAGCCGAAATTATCTTTCAAATATTCAGATAAAAATGAATATGCAAATGGATTTTGAAGGAGATTCTGCATCGCTCGATAAAATAAAGTCATCAGGAACTAAAATTCCTATTGTGATGGATATGACAACAGATATGGAAACTTTGATGAAAACAAAGGGTAAAAGTACAAACACCGGATTGCCATTTACCTTAAACTATAACAAGGCAGATGTTATTGCAACTATGAATGGCACTCCTGTACCAATACCTTTAAGCCAATTAAAAAATCAAAAATTGTATGGCAGGTGTACAAATGATTACGTGCTTCAAATAGATTCAATGCCGGGTAAAAAAGCTGATGAAGCTATGAAAGCCCAATTAGCTAAAATGTTAAATGATCTGACCAGTCAGATTAAATTTCCGGAGAAATCCATTGCCATAGGTGAATCATTTTCAATGGAAGTACCCATGTCAATACCAGCCAATGATAATAATATGGAAATGATGGTAAAAATGACCTACAAGCTTACCGATATAAAAAATGGTATAGCTTATTGTGATTTGCTTTCAGAAGTGTCGGCTGATATGAATGTTAAACAATCAGTTATGAAAATGAAGGGTAATGGTAGCGGGAAAATGCAATACTCTATAAAAGATAATTTTTTTACAACGATGAACCAGAATTTCAACTATTCATACAGTATGGATATAAACCAAATAATTATGAAGGGCCAGGCTAAAATGTCAAGTATCTATACTGTGAAAATAACAAACAACGTAAATTGATACGTACTTAAAAGAATAAAAAAAGCTTTGCAACATTTGCAAAGCTTTTTTTATGAGTGAATATAATATCTTATATCTTCGGCATCCTGCGCATCATGTTGGCCATGGCTGCCGGGTTGCTCATTTGTTTCATTACCTTACGCATATCTTCAAACTGTTTTATCAGCCTGTTTACCTCGCCAATATCAGTACCCGAGCCTTTTGCTATACGTGTACGGCGGCTTTGGTTAATGCTGTCGGGGTTTTCCTTCTCAAACGGTGTCATTGATTGAATGATGGCTTCAACACCTTTAAAGGCGTTATCATCCACCTCTACGTCCTTCATCATTTTACCTACGCCCGGTATCATGCCCATCAGATCCTTCATGTTACCCATTTTCTTGATCTGTTGTATCTGGCTGTAAAAATCGTTAAAGTCAAATTTGTTCTTACGTATTTTTTTCTGGAGCTCGGCGGCCTGTTTCTCGTCAAATTGCTGCTGCGCGCGTTCAACAAGCGATACAACGTCGCCCATGCCCAAAATACGCGAAGCCATACGGTCGGGGTGGAAAACGTCCAGCGCTTCCATCTTTTCGCCCGTACCTATGAATTTGATAGGCTTGTTTACAACCGATTTAATAGATAGCGCGGCACCACCACGGGTATCACCATCAAGCTTGGTTAATACAACGCCGGTAAAGTCAAGCCTGTCATTAAAAGTTTTGGCTGTATTAACCGCGTCCTGCCCGGTCATGGAATCTACCACGAACAAAATCTCATGCGGATTGGTAGCGGCTTTAACCTGCTCTATTTCCACCATCATGGCCTCGTCAATAGCTAAACGGCCGGCGGTATCAATAATTACCACGTTATTACCTTGCTGCTTAGCCAGGGCTATACCTTCTTTGGCTATACCTATCGGATCTTTTGATTCCAGATTGGCATATACCGGTACACCTATCTGCTCACCTAAAACCTGTAGCTGATCAATAGCCGCGGGGCGGTAAACGTCGCCGGCTACCAGTAAAGGTTTTTTGTTTTTTTGAGTTTTAAGGAAGTTGGCCAGCTTGCCCGTAAAGGTAGTTTTACCCGCACCGTTCAAACCCGCTATCAATATAATGGTTGGCGTAGCCGGAAAGCTGATCTCAGTAGCTGTACCACCCATTAAGGCGGTTAGCTCATCGTTCATGATCTTGGTAAGCAACTGGCCCGGCGATATGGTGGTCAACACGTTTTCGCCCAGTGCTTTTTGCCTTACCTCATCAGTAAATGCTTTGGCTGTTTTATAGTTTACGTCGGCATCCAGAAGGGCTTTACGAATTTCCTTCATGGTCTCGGCCACGTTTATCTCGGTTATCGATCCCTGTCCCTTCAGGACTTTAAACGCCCTGTCTAATTTATCCGAAAGATTTTCAAACATTGTGTATACCTCTGTTTTTGAGGATGCAAAGTTAACAATTAGTTATGAGTTATGTGTGGCTTATATTCAGCCTGTATTTACGGGAATTTGTATAAAATACCCAAAGCAAGGCCCTCCGTTGCCTGTATATCATTCGAGGTATCCTTATTATAAACTACGGTGCCGTTTATGGTAACGTTTATCAGCTTATTTACTCTTGCAAGCAAAGTGGCATCCAAACGGTGGTTGGTATAGGCTATTGGCCTGCCATAGGGTATAAACAGGGCATAGCGCCAGTTTAGATGCAGGTTTTGCATAATATCCTTATCAAACAAAGCTATAGCCTGAAACGCGAGCTCGTTACGTACAGTTTTACCTATCGGTACACCATAGTTACCCGGTTGGGTGCGGTAAATGGTGGTATCCAAAACCAATGTTTGGCGTGCCGTACCGGTACCTATCCTCAAATCAAAAAACCGCGATGGCTTATACTCCAAACCGAAGGATTCAGTAATATAGCCCGGCGAAAGGAATTTTGAGATCAACACAGGCGGATTAGGATCAGGATATTGGAAGCCCTTATCAACCTGCGACTCCAAACTTAACGACCCAAATAAATACCAGTTTTGTGATAATTTGGTTGATAGTTTGTTATCTATAAAAATACGGTCGTTAGTTTTACGTGCACCCTGACCCTTATTCTTTGAGCGACCGTATAAAAAGTTAACCTCCGCCGTATATATAAACGGCGATTTGTTGTACTCCGTTCTGTAAATAATGTTGGTACCCACCGCAACAGCGCTTACACCACCCGATGCCCAGTTGCTGCTAAATGCCGACTGGTTAAAGTTAATGGCAACGGTAAGCCATTTGCGCCAGCGTTTAATTTCATAATCGGGCATTTTAACAGGAATATACTCCGGCTGTAGCTGCATTGGCCTTATGCGTAGGGGCAATGCGTTTTTACGCGGCTCTATACGGTATTTGTTTAGCAGGTTGGTATCAACCTTAAAAGTATCAACCTTGGCGCTATCAGTTTTTACGCTGTCAGTTTGTGCAAAAGCACCTTTTACAAGGCATAATAAGCCGATGATGATAAATGCGGGTACTTTTTTTAGCATAGATAACCGTTTAATACCACCGCTGCAGGCGGCTTGGGCCAAATTTAGTTATTTGTTTATAAATAGAAACGCCACCACCAAAATCCTCGCTGTTTAAGGTAAACTAAGTTTTGCTCGTTTTTATATGCTTCACGTTCAAATACTATGTTTAAATAGGCTTTATGATGGTTACAATATTTTATCAAATTAATAAAATAATTAAGCAGATAAGCAATATAAAAGAAGATGACCAGCATTTCCCGCTGCTGTTTGAGGTGTATCCGCTCGTGGTTTAGCAATGTAGCATCATTAACGGCATCCTTATTATTAACCAGTATAAACGGATATAAAGCCATACCCGCAACCCGCATTGAGGAGATAACAATTACCGGGTACCTCATTTAGCCGGTTCGAGCGGTGTGATGGTAAAGTTGCTGGGGTTACGCATATAACGTTTAAAGCTGTTGCGGATGTATTTTACAAACTCATAATCGCTTGCTGTGGTAACCAGGTAATAGCCCGGGCGGTATTTTTGCATAAAATCGGTAAGCTGATCATCCTTGAGCCCGGTAATGTTGGCTACGTAAGTGCGGTTAAACCGGTAATCTATCACGTTTTGATGATAATCGCGCTCTATAACTTCCTTCAATCGCTCAGCATTGCGACCGCTGCGGCTCAGCGCATTATAAAGCGCATCAATACCAATGCCTGCTCCGCCGTAGGGCGAGGTAGTTAACAGATCAGGATTGGCCGATGGGCCATACAAACGGGTATAATCTCGCCGGGTAGCCGCCATCCATTTTTCAGGATTTATTAACTTATCATTGATACGTACTTCCTGTAACTGTATACCTGTTGTTTTTAAGTTTACAGCTAACGATTTTTTGTCGGTTATTTTAACGGTATCATTAAAGTAACCTTCTTTTGAAAAAACCAAACGGTCGCCAATAGCGGCATCTATACTGAATTCGCCTTTAAGGTTATTAAAAATGGCCTGCCCATTGCTAAGGTTACGAATGTTAACCCGGGCAATACGGTCATTTATTCCCTTATCATACACAATACCTTCTACCTTTTTATCCTGCGCACAAACATTGAAAGCCACACACAAAGGCAGCACTAAAAGCCATAATTTCATTATAGCTTTAAAACTAACCAATTGTACTGTTTGCAGGTGCATTTTTAACAGATATTAACAGTAAGTTACGGAATAACAATAAGTTTTTGGCCAATTTTTATGCCATCATCCGCAATATTGTTCATGGATTTTAACTGGTCAACTGTTAATGAAAAGCGTTTTGAGATGTTATAAAGCGTATCGCCCTGTTTAACGATGTAAGTTTTATCAACAGGGGTATCCTTTACTACTGTATCCGGGGCGGTTTGGTTAATGTTATTATTAATATCGGCCAGCACCCTGTCTTCACGTTTAATTTTTTGAAGATCAGTTTCAGGGCGATCAAACTGATCGAGGTTATACCTTTTAATAACGCTGATAAGCAATTGCGGGTAACGCGGATTGGTTGCATAGCCGGCGGCTTTTAAGCCGTAAGCCCAGCCCTCATAATCATTTTTTTCCAGTTCAAATAATTTGGCGTAGCGTTTTTTCTTTAAAAATTCGGAGTGGTTGCGAAATGAATCCTCGGGGTTATTATACACGCGGAAGCAATCGTTAGCATTGTCATCGTCTTTATAATAGCCTTTGCCGGCCCAGTCGCCGGTGCATTTTATACCGAAGTGATTATTGGCTACCTTGGCCAGCTCGCCGTTACCATTGCCCGACTCAAACATGCCCTGCGCCAGGGTAATGCTTGCCGGTATGCCATAAAGGTTCATCTCAGTAATGGCGATGGCCTTAAAGCGTTCAATATATTGCTGGGCGGTGTAGTTGCTGTAACCGGCAATAGCATCCTTATTGGCTTTTTGTATGCTTTTGTTGTTTTTGCGGGCCTGTTTATTACTTATACCCTTTTTACGCGATGAGCATGAGGATAAAGCTATAGCTGCAACTATAAATAAAAGGAGGAGTTTACGCATACGGTTACTTTAGTAATGGCTAAACGAAAGCGCCAAAATTAAAGTATTTTTTATTTTTCGGTGTTTTGCGCTAATTGTTTAGGCTCGGGCACGCTGTCAAGCTCATGCAGGCCGTATCTTTTTATAATACCTACCACTTGTGCCGACCATTTTTTGCTGCTGCAATAACCGCTGCGTTGTATGCCTTTGGCCCAGCCTTTATAATCGTACTGGGTAAATTTATCGCCCAGGTGGCTGAATTGCTTACGCTGGGTAAGCACACGGGCAAAATCATTGAATGATTCAAGTACCGAATCGTATTTTTTATAGCTGGTGCGTACTTTACGTTTCTTTTTATAATAAACTGTACGGGTACTGCCCTTTATTCCGAACTGATTGTTCAGTTTTTTAGCGATGGTTGAATTACCGTTACCTGATTCGTGCATGGCTACGGCCATAATTATACTGGCTGGTATGCCGGTTTCGTGCATAATGCTTATGGCATTATCTTTGAACTGCTCAATGTATGATTGTGAAGTATTTTGCGCGAATGACGCAATTGAGAAAATTGAGAACAGTGTAACGAATAAGAGTTTCTTCATAATTACTTTTTTCTGATGAGCAAAAGGCCATCCCGCACAGGAAGAATTAATTTTTCAACCCTTGTGTCAACAGCGATCTGTTCATTTAGTTTGCGGAAGGCCTGTGTGTCGGCATCATTTTGATGCTCATCATACACCTTTCCTTTCCACAAAACGTTATCAATAATTAGCAATCCTCCGGATCTGACTTTATCAATTAATAACTCAAAGTAAGTAAAATTATTTTTCTTATCAGCATCAATAAACACAATATCAATGTTTTGCCAATCCGAATCGGCTATAACGCGCTCTGCGGGGCCAAAATGAACGTTGATTTTTTTATCCACATTTGTGAGTTTCAGATGTGAATTTATCAATTCTTCCATTTCCCGGTTTACTTCAATGGTATGCAAAACACCATCATCAGCAAGCCCTTCAGCCAAACAAATGGCCGAGTACCCGGTGTAGGTACCTATCTCAATAATCAGCTTTGGCTGCATCATTTTACTGAGCATACTCAACAGCCTGCCCTGGTAATGCCCGCTCAGCATGTTAGGCTTTAGCACCTTTAAATAGGTGTTGCGGTTTATTTTTTTCAACGCTTCCGGCTCAGGGTCGGTATGGTTGTCAATGTATGTAAGTAGCGAGGGGTCGAGTATTTCCATTGTCTTAAACCTTGATTTGTGGGATTAATTGATTTTGGGATTTTGATTGGCTGATTATCTTTTAAAGAGTTTGTTGTTGTGTACTTTGTTAAATTGTAGGCTACGGGAGCCGAAGTTAATTAACAGGCCTATTTCCATTTTGTAGGCTTCCAGGTATTCATGGCTTGGGCTAAGTGTACATCTTCCAGTTTTATTATTGCTTTTAGTTCAACCATTATCAGGTCTTCAACAAAAAAGTCGACACGCCTTGTGCCAATATCTATTTCATCATAAAATATAGGCATTTCCATTTCGCGTACATAATGTAAACCCTGTTTACCCATCTCAATAGCCAAAGCCCGCTGATATATCACTTCCTGAAAACCATTGCCCAATGTACCATGCACTTTCATAGCGCACCCAATAATCTTCTCAGTAAGCTCCTTATAAATCATAAAAAAATCTACAATAATTTAATCATCAAATCAAGCAAATCATGGTTTAGACATATACGATTGCAATAATATCACCGCAGATACGGTATCCACCAGTTCCTTATTTTGACGGGCCTTTTTACCCATACCGCTTTGGGCTATAACCGCGGAAGCCATTTTTGAGGTAAACCGTTCATCGAGCATTTCGATAGGTATATCAGGAAAGGTTTTTTTGAGCAGGTTAACAAAGCCCTTTACATGTATGGCCGATTGTGATGGCGTATTATCCATTTGTTTGGGTTCGCCTACAATAAAGCGTTCAATCTGTTCGGTTTGCAGGTATTTTTTCAGGTAGTCGATTATGTGCATCGGGTGTACGGTATCAAGCCCGGTAGCTATGATCTGTAAGGGATCGGTTACCGCTATGCCTATGCGTTTGGTACCGTAATCAAATGCCATTAACCTCATGTTTTGCTTATATAAGTTGGCGCAAAGGTACGGTATATAGCTCCTTGTCAAAAATCACATATATCAATACTCATATCAATTCACTATCTTGCACCAATGCGGTTCAGTGAAATTGTAGGGCAGCATGCTATAAAGCAGCGTTTAATTAACTCGGTGAATGAGAACCGGGTAAGCCATGCGCAATTGTTTTTAGGTCCGGAAGGGTCAGGCAGTTTGGCGCTTGCTGTTGCCTATGCGCAATACCTTTCATGTGATGATAAGCAGCCCGATGACTCATGCGGCGTTTGCGCATCATGCCGAAAGTATCAAAAGCTGATGCATCCTGATCTGCATTTCTCATACCCGTTTTTTGCTAAGCATAAGGATGACGCCGCCATTACCTTTATTGAAAAATGGCGCGAGGCATTTACCAGCCAGCCCTATTTAAGCCTTGATGCCTGGCGCGGCTATTTGGATGCAGATAACAAGCAGGCCAACATTAATATAGCCGAGTGCCACCAGATCATCAAAAAGCTCAGCTTAAAGCCTTTCGAGTCAGAATACAAGATATTGATCCTTTGGTTGCCCGAGTATCTGGACAAAGAAGGCAATGCCCTGCTCAAAATAATTGAGGAGCCGCAGCCTAATACCTTGTTTTTGCTGGTAGCCCAAAATCAGGATCAGATACTGAACACCATACTCTCGCGTACGCAATTGGTAAAAATACCGCCACTGGAGTACAACGATATAAAAACATATTTACTGAATGAGCGTGGCCAGCCTGAAGCTACAGCCGCTGAAATAGCCTACCTGGGCAATGGCAATATGGCCGAAGCGCTTACCATGTTACAACACGATGCCAGTAATTATCACCACCAGTTTATACAGTGGCTGCGCATGTGTTACAGCAATAAGGGTATTGAGGTAGTTACCTTTGTAGAACAGTTGGCAAAGCTGGGCCGCGAAAACCAAAAGAATTTTTTACGCTACGGCATAAACTTTATACGCGAGTGCTGCCTGCTGCTGGCCGGTGCGCCAAACCTGGTGCATTTGCCCGAAAGTGAGCTTGACACGGCGCAAAAAATGATAAAAGTAATGAGCATTGAGGCTACCGAAGCCATAAGCGGTGAGCTGGAAACAGCCCACTACCATGTGGAGCGGAACGCCAACCCTAAAATTTTATTTTTAGATGTATCTTTACAGATTATAACAATATTACATTATAAAACGATTCGCCAGGGGCGAACACAATATATACCGAAATAACTATGGGATGCGGAAGTTGCTCAACAGGTGGTTGTACACCTGCGGGCTGCAAAAGTAACGGCTCATGCCTTACTAATGGTTGCAGCAAATTAGATGTTTACGACTGGCTGTCGCATATGGACATGCCGGCAAATTATAAACCTTTCTCTGTCATCGAAGTAAAATTTAAAGGATCGCGAAAGGAATTCTATAAAAATGCTGATAATATTTACCTCGAGGCAGGTGAACTGGTAGCTGTTGAAACCACTACAGGTGGCTACGATATTGGCCACGTATCCTTAACCGGCGAACTGGTGCGCATGCAAATGGTAAAGCGCCATGTTAAAGAGGCTGATGTGGTAAAAAAAATATACCGCCGCGCCACTGCTGCTGATGTTGATAAGTGGAAAGCCGCAAAAGACCTTGAATGGGAAACAATGCACCGCTCGCGCAAACTGGCTTTGGACCTTAACCTGAGCATGAAGATAAGTGATGTGGATTACCAGGGCGATAAAACCAAGGCCACATTTTACTATACTGCTGAAGGCCGTGTTGATTTCAGGGAACTGATCAAAAAAATGGCTGAGGCTTTCAGGATACGTATTGAGATGCGGCAGATAGGTATGCGCCAGGAAGCAAGTCGCCTGGGTGGTATTGGCTCCTGCGGGCGCGAACTGTGCTGCTCAACCTGGCTTACCGATTTTAAAACCGTATCAACAGCCGCGGCGCGTTATCAAAACCTGTCATTAAATACCCTAAAGCTGGCCGGCCAGTGCGGTAAGCTTAAATGCTGCCTAAACTACGAGCTGGATACGTATATGGATGCCCTGAAGGGTATTCCGGATGATGTATATATACTAAAAACCAAGGTAGGTGATGCCCGTTTGCAAAAAACTGACATATTTAAAAAACTAATGTGGTTTAGCTATCCTAATGCCGAATCATGGATACCGCTGGATATCGCCCTCGTTAAAGAGATCCAGAAGATGAACAAGGAAGGTATCTTTCCGGATGATATTGTACAGGAAACCGAGGTGGAAACCAAACCTGCAAAAGCGCTCGATTACGAGAACGTAGTTGGCCAGGATAGCCTTACCCGCCTTGACGAACGCGCTAAAAAGAAAAAAAATAACAAAAGCCGCGGTAAAGGCAAGCCGTCTGGCGGGGGTAATAACGCCGCACAGCCTCAGCAACCGGGCAACCAGCAACAGGCAAAGCCCCAGCAACCGGGCCAGCAAAGGCCGCAACAGAATAAGCCTCAAAATAACAGACCACAGCAGCCAAACAACCAGCAGCAAGGGCAAAGCAATAACCCGCCTGCCAAAACTGAGGGTGGCCGCAGCGCAAATAATAACAACAGGCGGCACAGGCACCGCCCTAACGGTAACCAAAACAATCAACAACCGGGCAGAGAGCAGTGAAAAACCTGAAAGCTTTTATAGTATTTATTATAGCGGCGGCGGTATTTTCAGCCTGTGCTGACCCAAATACCGTGCTTGATGAAAATAAGGCCATACCCAATCATAACTGGGCTTATACTGACCCGTTGAAGTATGAGGTAAAGATTGATGATGCGGCGCCGCTATATAATATTTATTTAAACCTGCGTGTAACCGGTAATTATAAGTACTCCAACATATTTATAATATTCCGTCGGGCCGGGCATGGCAAAAAAGCACAGTCTACACGGTACGAGTTCAAGCTGGCCAAACCGGATGGTGAGTGGCTGGGTGCCGGTTCAGGTAACCTGTACAGCTATCGTTTTGTACTGCGTAAGGGTTATAAATTCCCTGAAAAGGGGGTATATCATATCGAAATAGAGCAAAATATGCGCGACAACCCGCTACGCGAAGTAAGCGATGCAGGGCTTTGTGTAGAGAAGGCTAAGTAAGTTCTTAAAAAGTAAACGATCGTAATTTTACCGTTCGAGATGACAACTTTAGAAATTCGTCATTGCAAGGTACGAAGCAATCTTCGAGAGGCTTGTATTGAAGAATGTTTTAAGAGATTGCTTCGTACCTCGCAATGACGAGTAAAAGATAAACCTACACCCCTACAACCCCGGCAATTTCACTCAGCAATTCCACCGCCTCATCAATAGTGCTCACACTGTCAATACTTAAACGGAGCGTGTTTTTAACCTCTTTAAGGTTGGTACGGCGCGGGTTTCCCTGTACAAAGGTAAGTACCCGCCTAAATGCCTCTGTTTCAAAGTAAGCTGATTGCTGGTTGGTAATAAAGTAACCGCGCAGAATATTCTTTTTAAGTGAGATCTTTTCAAAGCCAATGGCCTTACCCAGCCATTGCAGGCGCATGGTATTCAGCAGGTCATTCACTTGTGGCGGTACCGGGCCAAAACGGTCGTTAAGCTGCTGTTTAAAGGCCATCAGTTCGGTTTCATTCTCCAGCTTTGAAAGGTCGGTATATAAGTTATACCTTTCAGACAGGTTGGTTACGTACTCGTTAGGTATCAGTATCTCCTGATCGGTATCAATCTGGGTAAATGATATAAAGGCACGCGGTTTTTCTTCCGGAAAAACCTCTTTAAACTCGTCGTCCTTCAATTCCTGAATAGCCTCATCCAATATTTTATGGTACATCTCAAAGCCTATTTCGGCAATAAAGCCGCTTTGCTCGGCACCTAACAGGTTACCACTGCCACGAATGTCCAGATCGCGCATGGCTACGTTAAAGCCGCTGCCCAGATCACTGAACTCTTCAATAGCACTCAAGCGTTTACGGGCTTCGGATGTAAGGGTTGAAAGCGGAGGGCTCAGTAAATAACAGTATGCTTTTTTGTTACTACGCCCTACACGGCCGCGCATCTGGTGCAGGTCGCTCAAGCCAAACATGTGGGCATGGTTGATGATGATAGTGTTGGCATTCGGGATATCCAAACCGGCCTCAATAATAGTAGTAGCTACAAGCACATCATACTCGGCGCTTACAAACTTCATCATCACATCCTCAAGCGCGTCACCGTCCAACTGGCCGTGGGCAATACCTATGCGCGCCTGCGGCACCAGTTTACGTATCAGGCCGCCCAATTGCGGCAGATCGTTCACCCGGTTATGAATGAAGAATACCTGGCCACCACGTGCCAGCTCAAACTCTACTGATTCTTTTATCAGCTTATCGTTAAAAACATGCAGCTCGGTAACTACCGGCTGTCGGTTTGGCGGCGGAGTTGATATGATGGATAAGTCGCGCGCGCCCATCAGCGAGAAGTGCAGCGTACGAGGTATAGGCGTTGCTGTTAGGGTAAGCGTATCCACATTGGCGCGCATTTGTTTCAGCTTCTCTTTGGTTGATACACCGAACTTCTGCTCCTCATCAATGATCATCAGGCCCAGGTCCTTAAATTTAACATCCTTACTCACCAGGCGGTGGGTACCGATGATGATATCAACCTTGCCATCCTTCAGCTTTTCCAATGTATCCTTGATCTGCTTGCTGCTTTTAAAGCGGTTCACATAATCAATATTGCAGGGGAAGCCTTTAAGGCGATCACTAAATGTTTTATAATGCTGTGCCGCCAAAATTGTTGTTGGCACCAGTATGGCTACCTGTTTGCTATCGGCAACGGCCTTAAACGCCGCGCGTACAGCCACCTCGGTTTTACCAAAACCCACATCGCCGCAAATCAAGCGATCCATGGGGTGCGGCGATTCCATATCTTTCTTAAAATCAAGCGTGGCCTTTTCCTGATCCGGGGTGTCCTCGTATAAAAAGGAAGCTTCCAACTCGTTTTGCAGATAGCTATCGGGCGAGAAGGCATTACCCGTTTGCGCCTTACGCACGGCATAAAGCCTGATCAGGTCGCGGGCTATGTCCTTAACTTTTTTTTTTGTTGTTTTCTTCAACCGTTCCCAGGTATCAGTACCCAGCTTATTCATCTTAGGCTGATGGCCTTCTTTACCGCTGTATTTTGAGATGCGGTTAAGCGAGTTGATGTTCACATAAAGCAGGTCATTATCGGCATAAATGAGCCTGATCATTTCCTGCGTTTTACCGTTCACTTCTACTTTTTCAAGTCCGGCATATTTACCTATGCCGTGGTCAATATGGGTTACATAATCGCCGGGTTTTAGCTCCCGCAGGTCTTTAAGGGTGATGGCTTGCGAACGCTGATAGCTCTTTTTAAGCTTGTATTTATAATAGCGGTCAAATATCTGGTGATCGGTATAGCAGGCTATTTTCTGCTCATGATCAACAAAACCTTCGCGCAGCGCAGTGTTCACCGGCGTAAACTTAATGGTTTTGTCAAGGTCATCCAAAATGGCGTAAAGGCGCTCAATCTGTTTTGGCGAGTCAGTAACAATAAAATTCTCGATCTTATCGGCCTCATTGTTTTTGAGGTTGTGGATAAGCAAACTAAAATCCTTATTAAAAGATGGCTGCGGGCGCATTTCAAAATGCAGTTGCTCATCAGCCTCATAAAAAAACTGCTTGCCAAACTCTATCACAGCAAAATCGCGCATCTGATCGCCGATCATCTTTTCATCCGTAAAGCTGAATTTAGGGTCTATCCAATCCGGATTTTGCTGCTTATCTTCAAATGAAAGGGCTTTCCAAAGTTCTGTTGCCTTTTTATGGCCTGACTTGATAATATCCAATGTAAACTGCACATCCTTTATCCAGATCTGCGAGTCGGACTCTACATACTCAAGCAGTGATATATTATTTTCCGTCAGGAATTTTGATTGTACATTAGGTACAATGGTGATGCTTTTTACCTGTTCGGCCGATAGCTGGCTTTCGATCTCGAACGTACGGATAGATTCAACATAATCGCCAAAAAATTCTACCCGGTAAGGCAGGTTGTGTGAAAATGAGAAGATATCAACAATACCGCCGCGTACTGAAAACTGGCCCGGCTCATACACAAAATCAACCCGCTCAAAATCATACTCCACCAAAAACTCGGTTATAAAATCAATGTTCAGGCTGCTGCCCACACTCATTTCGAGCGTGTTTTTTTCGAGCGCCGCGCGGTCAATTACCTTTTCGGCCAATGCCTCCGGGTAAGTAACAATCAGCCTGCCATATTCTGAGGAATGGTTAAGCTCATTCAATACCTCGGCACGTGCCAGCACATTGCTGCTGTCGGGCTGGGTAAATTCAAAAGGTTTGCGGTATGATGATGGAAATAGCAATATCTCTTTGCCGGTAAGGCTTTCCAGATCGGCCTGGAAATAGGCGGCTTCCTCGCGCTCGGGCAGCACAAAAATCATGTGCTTATGCTGCAAAAAATACAATGCTACCGCAATGGCGGCATCTCCTGAGCCAACCAAACCACGCAACTGTATGCGCGGACTTTTTTTAGCATTAAGTGCCGAAGCTAATGCCGTTATCCGCTTATCAGCTTTATAACGTTCTAAAATATCACGTATATCCAAAATTGCCGCAAATATACTTAAAACTGCCTCTTTTATTTATGATAACCCAAATTGTGACATAAAGTTCAAACAAAACATACTTAAATACGCTTTACTAATTACCTGGTGCAGCGGCATCAGGTAATTAGATTAACCTGACTTTTATACTTATAAAGATGAAAAACGCATTACTATCCGGACTGGTTATCGGCATTTTTAGCGGCCTTTGGTTACTTATAATGTACAAGGCCGGTTATAACCTTGAAGACTCAAAAGCATCTCCTTATGAGTACATATCTGTACTGATACCCATTGTTGGTTTGCTGATCGCTATTAAGGATTATCGTGACAATTACCTTGGTGGTAAAATGGGCTTTTTAGAAGCGTTGGTACAAAGTTTCAAGATATTGATATTTGGTGGTATACTGGCTGTATTCGCCGCAATTGTGTTCATTAACTATGTATCAAGCGGAAACAATTTTGAGGAATTTTCGGGCCGTATGTTCGGCGCGTTACTGGTTGGCGTAATAAGTGCATTTGGTGTATCTTTACTATACGCAACCAATTCCGAAAAAGTTGATTAAAAAACTGTTTGCCAAATATTTTGAATTAACCTTTTGGGTGGCAGCCATAATTGCCCTGGCAGTAACCAACCCGGCTGCCGAAACACATTTTAGCCTGTGCCCGTTAAAAATTGCGGGTATAGGCTGGTGCCCGGGCTGCGGCCTGGGCCATTCTATTTCCTGGCTTTTAAGAGGGAATATCAGCAACTCATTTAATGCGCACTGGTTTGGCATACCTGCCCTGGGTATAATTTTATGGCGAGTGTTTACGCTTACACGTGCACGGCTATCAAACTCAAACAGCTTTGTTTAATTGCTTTTTTGATACCGCGAGCCCGATGATTACCAGTATGGCCCCCGCTATTTCGTAAACGGTTATACCCTCTCCTAATATGATATATCCAAGTACATACCCAAATACCGGAGTAAGGTAAAGCCATGTAGCTGCCGAAACGGTATCGCGCTTTACAAGGTATAACCATAGCTGATTAGCCACAAAGGATAACACCACAATCATCCAAAGCAGTGTGATGAATAAGCGCGCATCAATATGCCTGATGTTATCGGCATTAAACAAGGGGCAAAAGGGGAGTAATAATAACCCGCCGATAAATACCTGCCACACATTGAATACCGCGTTTGACAGTGATATTTTAACCGCCGAAAAGTACACGCTGCTTAACGCGTAGGCTGCTATGTAAATGATAAGCAAAACAACGCCCAAGGGCTGTATAGTAGCTTTAATAAAAGCCCCTGATGATGATACCGACAAGCCAACTAAAGCCACCAGCATGCCAATAACCTCATAACGGTTTAGCTTGCGCTTTAATATCAATGTAGAAAACAAGGCAATAAGCAATGGTGTAACCGCGATGAACAGCGTACTTATACCTGCCGAGGCATATTTTTGTGCCGCGAAAAAGGAGCCAAGACACAGTGTAGTGTTTAACAGCCCGTAAATAATAATACTTTTCCACTCGCTGCCCTTTGGCAAAAACCGGTATTTTTTTGATAACAAAAAAATTGGCGCGAACACGATGCCCGTACCTATAAAGCGAATACTTGCCAGCAAAAGCGCATCGGCAGACGGTATACCGAACTTGACCGCTATAGCACCTGTTGACCAAAGAACGGAGAACAATAAACCCGGCAGAATATTTTTGAACATAGACAGTACTTTATCCGCCACAAGTTACACTTCACTCCCGGCAGGGCAAAATACGCCAATGCGCAATAAAAACGCAATAAAATTAATAAGCTAACACAACATGTGGTTTGTAAGTATCGGTACGCACCTCTGCCTTCAGCTCATGCAATATGTTATACAGGCCAAAGTTAGTACGGTTTACATATATAAAGTGCTTTACGCCACGCGCTTGCTTAAACTCGGGCATTTTTGATAGTTTTTCGCCAAAGCGGTACAAGCTGTCAAAAAAGTGCGTTTGCCCGAAATCAAATGTGTTGTTAATATAAGGCATGGCAAACAGGCTGATCATCTCTTTATAAGCGTTGTAATAAAATTCTACCTGTGCGGGTGTATCATTAGTATGGATCATATCCAGCAGGCGGAAAGCCTTGATGGTTTCCTCCTTATTATCCAGCAAATCAGTTGATGTAAGGGAGAAGAACGGCGTATAAAAATCGTCGGGCATTTCTTTGATGCAGCCAAAGTCTATAACACCTAACTTGCCTTCCGGGGTGATCATAAAATTACCCGGATGCGGATCGGCGTGTACAGCACGCAGTTCATGCTGCTGAAAATTGTAGAAATCCCACAGTGCCTGGCCAATCTGGTTACGTAATTCCTGCGAGGGGTTAGTTGCCAAAAACTCACGCAGGTGCTTGCCCTCCAGCCAGTCCATCGTGATGATGCGTTTGCTTGACAGCTCGGGGTAATACACCGGGAAAACTACATTGTTAAGTATAGAGCAGGCGGTTGAAAATTCGATAGAGCGGCGTACCTCCAGTTCGTAATCGGTTTCTTCAAGCAGGCGTTCTTCCACTTCGCGCATATACACATCAAGCTCATGTTCGTTCATTCCCAACAAACGGAAAGCGAAGGGTTTTACCAATTTCAGATCGGATGAGATGCTGTCGCCAACACCGGGATATTGAATTTTCACAGCCAGCGTTTTGCCATTCAGTTCCGCCTGATGTACCTGGCCGATGGATGCCGCGTTGCTTGAGCGCGGGTTGAATTTATCGTATATCTGATCGGGTGTTTTGCCAAAGTATTTGCGGAACGTTTGAACAATCAGCGGCCCCGAAAGCGGCGGCGCATTGTATTGTGATTGCGAGAATTTATCAACATAAGGTTGTGGAAGCAGGTTTTTATCCATGCTCAGCATCTGCGCTACCTTTAGTGCGCTGCCTTTTAATTCACTTAGCGATTGATAAATGTCGGCGGCGTTATCCTGGTCAAGCTCTGATTTATCCATATCCGGATTAAACAGTTTTTTTGAATAATGCTTAACGTAATTACCGCCTATTTTAAGCCCGGTTTTAACAAACTTTGCCGAGCGTTGTACTTTGCTGGTGGGTATGCTGTTTTGTTCTTTTGGCGTTTCGCTCATAAGTTATTTTAAAACCCTCCGTGGGTTATCTGCACAGGCGATTTAAAAACCGGCCTTTTCTTTAAAGCCACTGTTATTGTAAAGGAATTTGCCATAATCTATCAGGTTATCAATCGGCGTACGCTCAAACAGATCAAACGTTACGTTGATACCTTTTTCGATAGCCTCGTCGGTTTTTTCAAATCCGGCAGAGTTATCTTTAATCCAGAAGTTAAGCACAAATCCAAATTGCATCCACAGGCCGTCCTTATACCTTTTGGCGAAGAATTTACGGTCAGACAGTTCGCCGCTTTCCAAACCCTGTTTTAAAATGCTATCAGCAAAGTTTTCAAATACCGTTTTTAACTGCTCAAGCACAACAGGTGTACCCAGTGTACGGCCATGGCTATTTAAGCTGTAAACCGCAAAACTGCGGCGGCCTTTGAGCAACTCAAAAAAGGCGTAAAAAAACGACAGGGCCTTCTCGCGCGAGGTATATTGCGCCCAAACTTCCTGCGTTTCAATTTCGGCAAGGGTCTTCCTGGCAAAGTCAGCCCAGATGCTTTGCTCCACACCCGCAAATGAACCAAAGTAACGGTAAAACTCCTCCTCGGTTGTTTCAATGTTTTTGGCGAATATATAAACTGATTTGGGCTGCGTGCCCTCTGTCAATACATGATCAATATAGGCGTTCTGTATACTTTCGATTGTTGCCATGGCAATTGGTTTTATATATAAAGATACGTAGTAAACAGCAAGTTAGTATCTGCTGCTTCAGCATTATCTTATTAATTACAAAAACCTGTCAATAAGGTTTCTGCTTGCAGCAACAAAAAAGCCCGGCATAACCAGGCTTCTTCCTTAAAATATCTTTATAGATGCTAAAAAGCGATCAGCTTTGGCGCATCCGCTATAAAGCTATCCAATACCCCATCAGCAATTTTTATCGGGCCATCAAAACGGGTTGCACCTTTGATGGATTGAACGGCTGCCGCTTCGGCTGCCAGCTTTTTGGCATTAGCAAAATAGCGTGCGGCTGCTGCACTTTGCTGATCGGCAGCGTTAAGCCCGGCGGCGGTTAATTGCAGGGCCCTGCCCCATAGTTGTAAGGCATCAAGCCATGGGCGTGCCTCCTGCGCGAATGCCGGATCAACAGTACCCGAAAGGATAATATCCGAAGCGGTGGCCAGGCCATCTGCACATTGTATAAGATTGTTAATTGCTTTTTGGCGTGAGGCAGCATCGCCGCCGGCTATGGCTTCGCGCACGTCATCCAGCGTTGCTTTTAAGTGGGGAGCTTGCTCCTGCCAGGGCTGGTTGCCAAAGGTGGGCGCTATATGCTGCGTATCAAAAAAGGTTAGTAAGGCTGCGGTTGTGCGCTCATCGCCGCCAGCCAGCTCACGTGCCGAAAAATGCCAGGTGCGGTTGGCATCGTAAGCCTTATCATTCCAGGCAAAGGCGGCAACGCCCGTTACAGCCGGACGACTGGCCGCTTCCTGGTTCATCGGGTTTGACAGGATGCCACTTAATCCTTCCGCCAAACCCGCTTCGCGGCGGGTGTACGGTGCAAGCAGTAATCGCCCTATGGTTTGCGCATAATCGTTAACCGGGTAATTGTCCCACAACAGTGTTTTACGGCCGAATGCTTTTGTGGCCGCTTGCGCATCTGTAGTGGCAATAGCCGGTGGTACTACATCGGTACCGGTCCATTGTACTACTATTTTTGGATCGAGGTTTTTTCGCAGAGCGGCCTTGTAGGGGCTTTCCTTAGCATCGTAATATTCAGTTGGAACCATTATAAGCGGGCGGGCATCCGGATCGTGCGCGTTAAGGCTTGCCTGTACCGCGTTCAGGAACCTGGCCTGCGCTACACCGGCAGCTTCAGCCCCGGGCGCGCCAAAAGTTTTTTTATCGAGTTCGCAGTTCCACTTAGTATACTCAATATCATCAAGGGCTACATAAAAGTTGTGTACGCCAATTGAGCGCAGGGCATCGAATTTACGTTCGATCAGTTTCAGCTCAGCCGGATCAGAAAAACAAACCGTTGGACCCGGAGATATCGCATAAACAAAATTGATATGGTTGCGTCGGGCTGTTGCAACCAGCTTGCCAAGTTCGGCTAAGGTAGTTTTCGGGTAATCTTCGCGCCAGCGATCACGGGCATAGGGGTCATCCTTAGGGCTATACACATAGGTATTGGCCTTAACGCCAGCCAAAAAGTTGAGGTGTTTGGTACGGTTCTCCATTGTCCATGGCGCACCGTAAAAACCCTCAATGGTACCACGTATCGGCATGGCCGGGTGATCCTGTATTACCAATGCCGGGATTACCGCACGCTGCGCCAACTGGCTAAGGGTTTGCACCGCATGGAACAAGCCATCAGCATCATGCCCGGCAAGTGTAATTATGCCGCCGTTTGCCCTGGCTATGGTGGCAATGGTATAGCCTTCGGCATGGGTATCAATCACAGTACCGCTTTGTTTCAGGGCCTGGCTAATCAGGCTTGCCTTGCCGGTGCCGATCACGATGTAATTACCCTCCGGATTTGATGGCAGGCGCTGTGCAGTTAAAATGTTATTCACTCCTGCCCCGGTGAGTATTTCGCGTACCTGTGCAAGGGTTTCGGCATCGGTGCCCGGTGCTGCTACAAGGGTTACGGACTTGCCTAATAAAATAGTACCCTTGCCAAGCTCAATCGATTGCGGAGCAGGAAAAATCATGGGCATTGTTACCGCCGACGCTGATAACTGATTAATGGTTGGCTGAGCTAAAACATTGCCCGCGCCCAGCATTAATATTGCTGCACAAGTGAATAGTTTATTCATATATTTTTAATATTAATTCCTTAGATATATCATAGTGCGTCATTTAGGATTAAAAGACCTACTGATAGCGATCAAACCGCTATTATAATACTTTTTAGCCAAGCATCGGTTAATTAACTTAAATCGTGCCTTTATAAAACAAAAAAAGCCCGGTTATGCCGGGCTTTTCAATATTATATGTTATTCAGTTAAACACCTAACAGTAACCTTGCAGGGTCTTCAAGTAATTGCTTAACCCTTACCAGGAAGCTTACTGATTCGCGGCCGTCAATAATACGGTGATCGTATGACAGGGCTAAATACATCATCGGCCTTATCACTACCTGTCCGTTTACCGCTACAGGGCGCTCAACGATGTTGTGCATACCTAAAATGGCCGATTGTGGTGAGTTGATGATCGGGGTCGACATCATCGAACCGAACACACCACCATTGGTAATGGTGAAGGTACCGCCGCTCATTTCATCAATACCCAGCTTGTTTTCGCGGGCTTTGCCTGCCAGGCGGATTACTTCTTTTTCGATTTCAGCCAGGCTCAGTTTATCAGCATTGCGGATAACCGGCACTACCAGGCCTTTAGGGGCTGATACCGCTATGGATACATCGGCATAATTGCTGTAAACAATTTCTTCTCCATCAATACGGGCACCAACTGAAGGCCAGTCTTTCAAGGCCTCGGTAACCGCTTTGGTAAAGAACGACATGAAGCCTAAGCCAACGCCATGTTTCTCTTTGAATTTATCTTTGTACTTGCTGCGGATCTCCATAATCGGCGACATGTCAACCTCGTTAAAGGTGGTCAGCATCGCGGTTTCATTTTTAACGGCAACCAGGCGTTTTGCAACTGTTTTGCGCAGTGACGACATTTTTTCGCGGCGCTCATTACGCTCACCTGAAACAACCGGCGCGGCTGCAGGTGCAGCAGCCTTTTGAGCAGGAGCAGCAGGAGTGCTTTCTGCTTTTGGCTTTCCGCTTTGAGCATTAACGGCATCCTCTTTAGTAATACGGCCGGCTACACCGGTGCCGCTTACTGATTGCGGATCAACACCTTTTTCGTTCAATATTTTTGCCGCGGCAGGCGATGGGGTGCCTGACGCGTAAGTTTTTTCTGTTGATACTGAAGCAGCAGGTGCCTGTGCTGCGGCAGCCGGAGCAGTATCCGCTTTTGGCGCACCGCCTGATACCACACCACCGCCTGATATGCTGGCCACCACCGTGCCGATTGGTAAAGTATCACCCTCGGCAGCTAAAGTTTTTAAAGTGCCCGCTTTTTCAGCAGTTAGCTCAAAAGTTGCTTTGTCTGATTCCAGCTCGGCAATAGCCTCATCCATTTCAACAGCCTCGCCATCTTTTTTCAACCAGCGCGAAAGGGTTACTTCGGTAATTGACTCGCCTACCGGTGGAACTTTGATCTCCAGTGTGCTCCCACCTTGTGCAGGTTCAGCGGCAGCTTGTTCAGGTGCCGCGGCTTGTTGTGCCGGGGCAGATGGTGCTGATTCGTCTGCTTTATCCGTATCAGCGGGGGCTGCACTTGCGGCTCCACCATCTTCAATGCTGGCAACTACTGCGCCAATGGCTAAGGTATCACCTTCGGCGGCAATGGTTTTTAAAGTCCCGGCCTTTTCGGCAGTCAGTTCAAATGTTGCTTTATCTGATTCTAACTCGGCGATCACTTCATCCATGGCTACCTGGTCGCCGTCTTTTTTTATCCAGCTCGACAGGGTTACTTCGGTTATTGATTCGCCTACCGGCGGAACTTTTATTTCTAAACTCATATTATTTGTAGATTGTATTTTAAGCTGCAGGTTGTTTCACTCTTTTTTAAAAAGAACCGATTTAATCGGCTCCGGTTTCAGCCATTTTTTTAGTTGTTTTATCTATCGTAGCCTTAACATCTTTTTCGCCCGGAGTTTCAAACGCCTTGTTGATGATGTATAATTGCTGCGCGGCATGTTGTTTTGCATAACCGGTAGCGGTACTGCTACCCTCGTTACGTGATATAACACTCAGCTTAAATACACTGTCGTTATGGAATTTACGGCAGATGTATGGCCAGCCTCCCATATTCTCAGGCTCTTCCTGTACCCAGATAAACTCTTTTGCCTTGGCATATTTTTGTTTGATCTTGAGGATGTGATGAACCGGTGTAGGGTATAACTGCTCAATACGCACAATGGCTACATCCTTACGGTTATCTGTCTGCTGTTTTTCAAGCAGCTCGTAATATATTTTACCGGTACAAAGCAGTACGCGTTTTACTTTTTTAGGATCAGCCCACTCATCCTCATACAGCTCATGGAAACGGCCGTTGGTAAACTCCTCCAGCGGCGATACGCATTTAGGACTGCGCAGCAAGCTCTTCGGCGTAAAAATAACCAGTGGCTTACGGAAGTTGCGTTTTAACTGGCGGCGCAAAATATGAAAGAAGTTGGCTGGTGTAGTACAGTTAGCAACCTGAATATTGTTATCAGCGCAAAGCTCTAAAAAGCGCTCAATACGTGCTGATGAGTGTTCAGGGCCCTGGCCTTCATAACCGTGTGGTAACAGCATCACCAGGCCATTACCCCGCTGCCATTTTGTTTCGGCACTGGCAATGTATTGGTCAACAATAATTTGGGCGCCATTAAAAAAGTCACCAAACTGTGCTTCCCAGATGGTTAGCGCGTTAGGGTTAGCTAAGGCATAGCCATATTCAAAACCCAGCACACCATATTCAGATAGCAATGAGTTGTAAATGTAGAATGGCGTATCGCCTGCCACTGTTTCCAGCGGAGTAAATTCGTTTTCGCTTTCGGCAAGAGTAAGTACCGCGTGCCTGTGCGAGAAGGTACCGCGTTTAACGTCCTCACCGCTCAATCTCACCGGGTGGCCTTCTTTCAATAATGATCCGTAAGCCAGTAACTCGCCCATTGCCCAGTCGAACACATGGGTTTCGTTCACCATCTTATTACGATCCTCAAAAAGCTTTTCTATCTTTTTAAAGAATTGCTTATCCTTTGGTAATTCGGTGATCTGCCGGCCGATCTCCAGTAGTTCAGCTTCGGGCACAGCCGTATCGGTTGATATCAGTACCTCTTTCTCTGTCGGCAAATGCAGTCCTTGCCAAGCGCCGTTAAACATCGGTAACTGGTCGGTAAAGCGATCTTGCGCCTTTACCTCGTCAAGCTCCTTTTGCAGTATGCCCCTGAATGCTTTTTCAGCATCCTTGGCAAATTGCTCGGTAACGCTACCCTCGGCTATCAGTTTTTTCAGATACACTTCGCGCGGGTTAGGGTGCGCGTCAATAGCCTTATACAGTACGGGCTGGGTGAATTTAGGCTCGTCACTTTCGTTATGGCCATAGCGGCGGTAGCACAATATGTCAATAAACACATCGTCATGGAAAACCTGGCGGTACTCCATAGCCATGTTGATTACATAAGCCAAAGCCTCCACATCATCACCGTTAACGTGGAACACCGGTGAAAGCACCGTTTTGGCCACATCAGTACAGTAGGTGCTTGAACGGGCATCCTTAAAGTTGGTGGTAAAGCCTATCTGGTTGTTAATAACCAGGTGTATGGTACCACCTGTGCGGTAACCTTCCAGCTTTTCCATTTGCAATACCTCGTACACAATGCCCTGGCCGGCAATTGATGCATCGCCATGTATAAGTATCGGGGCGATCTTGGTAAAGTCGCAATTATATTTAAAGTCGATTTTTGAGCGTGTCAAACCTTCAACAACCGGGTCAACCGCCTCAAGGTGCGATGGGTTAGGGCAAAGGCTCAGGTGAACCTTTTTGCCGTTAGCCGCCTCAACATCTGTTGAAAAGCCCAGGTGGTATTTAACGTCGCCGCCAAACGGTGAATCAAGATCATAGTTCTTGCCTTCAAACTCAGAGAATATTTCCTTATAGGTTTTCTCCATGATGTTGGCCAGCACGTTCAGGCGGCCACGGTGAGCCATACCCAGTATAAACTCCTCGATACCTATCTGCGCACCCTTTTGAATTACCATGTCAAGCGCAGGTATCAGCGCCTCGGCACCTTCAAGCGAAAAGCGCTTTTGGCCCAGAAATTTGGTGCCTAAGAAGTTCTCAAAAATTACCGCTTCGCTCAGCTTATTCAGCATGTGCTTTTTATCATCAATGGTAAAAGCCGGTTTGTTGCGGATTTTTTCCATGCGCTGCTCAAACCAGTTTATCTTTATCGGGTTACGGATGTAGCGATATTCGGCGCCAATGGTACCGCAATAAGTATCTTCAAGCAGTTGGTGAATATCGCGCAGCTTGGCGGGGCCTAAACCTACCTCAACACCGGCATTAAAAACGGTATCCAGGTCAGCCTCGCTCAGGCCAAATGTATCAAGCTCCTTGCCCGGAAAGTATTTGCGGCGCTCGCGCACGGGATTGGTTTTTGAGAACAGGTGCCCCCGGGTACGATACCCGTTGATCATGTTCAGCACGTTGATCTCTTTTAAAAAGTGCTCGGGCGTATCCGCCGCTACCGCCTGTTCAGCCGGTGAGTCCTTTCCAAAATCAAAACCTTCAAAGAATTTTTGCCATCCGAAATCGACCGATTCGGGGTCTTGTTTATAACTTTCGTATAAAGAGTCGATGTAAGCAGCGTTCCCGCTGTTTATATAATCATGGTCACTCATGGTGAATTATATCTAAAATCAGTGCAAAAGTAAACATAACGTATTAGAAACTTTAAATTTTATTTGTAAATCATACGCTTAACAAAACGTTATTTTAAAAATATGATTTGGCAGTTACTAACAGTGCAATGTTTATAACTATAACTCATTAATTATGCCGAGGTATATATCGGCCTGTTTATTTATTTCGTCAATATCATCGCTGCTCATTTTTTTAAGGATGTTGTACATCATGCCTATGCGGTGGTTGCCTTCAAGTTTACCGGCATTACGGTAAAAAAAATTCCAGTACAAACTGTTGTAAGGGCAGGCCCTTTCGCCGGTTTTCTTCTTATAGTCGTAATGGCAATTGCCGCAGTAATCGCTCATTTTATTAATATACGCTGCTGATGACACATAAGGCTTTGAGCCAATGATGCCCCCATCTGCAAACTGGCTCATACCGCGGGTGTTGGTTATCTCTACCCATTCAATGGCATCAATATATACACCCAGGTACCAGGCATCCACCTCATCGGGGTTTAGCCCGGCAAGCAGCGCGAAGTTGCCTATCACCATCAAACGTTGGATGTGGTGCGCCCAGGCATGGTTTAATGATTGGCCGATGCATTTGCTCAAACAGTTCATTTTGGTTTTGCCTGTCCAAAACCACTCGGGCAATTCGTCGCGGTGGTCAAAAAAGTTAAGCGAAGCAAACTCCGGCATTTTGGCCCAGTAAACGCCGCGCATAAATTCGCGCCAACCCAGCACCTGCCGTATATAGCCTTCAACCTGCGCCAGGGTTATTTCGTGCTTGTTCTTATCGTAATGTGATAGCACCTTGCCGATTACCTCGTGCGGGGCTATCATTTTTGAGTTTTGCGCAAATGATATGCGCGAATGGAAAAGGCTGATATGTTGTTGCAGCATGGCATCCTCGTACGTGCCAAAATGCGGCAACAAATGCTCGCAAAAATAATCCATCAGTTTAAGCGCCTCATTACGGCTTAGTGGCCACGGAAAATGCTTCTCATCCACCTCGCCAAAGTATTTCACTTTTTTAATGTCGATCATTTTCTTTAGCTCCGATACATCATGGTTAAACTCAACAGGCGGCACTAAAGGCGATTTACCATCATACTTCTTCCGGTTTTCATGGTCGAAGTTCCACTTATTGCCTGCTGGTTTGCTGCCCTGCATCAGTACCTGGTGCTTTATCCGCATGTGGCGGTAAAAGTTCTCCATCAAAAAGTACTTGTCGCCAAAAAATTCTTTTACCTCATAACGGGTGGTAAAATAATGTTCGGTATCGGCTGATCCGGTTTCTATTTTCAGCTTTTTGCAGATCTGTTTTAGCTGTTCGTCCAGGCGGTACTCATCGGGTAACTGATATTCAAAACGCTCAATATCTTCGTGTTTAATAATGCGCTTAATATTAGCCTCAATGGTTTGGGCATTATCCGTATCATCTAATTTGATGTAAATTACGCGGTGCCCTTTTTTGGTAAGCTGGTGGGCAAAGTTGCGCATGGCAGCAAAAAAGGCGAGCATTTTTTGCACATGGTGCATTACATACTCCTGCTCCTGCATCACTTCCATCATTACGTAAACCACGTTCTTATCAGCAGCTTTAAGCCAGCTATGACCGCTGTTCAACTGATCGCCAAGAATTAAACGCAGCGTTTTACCCATGCAGGTTTAACAGGGCATTATAAAGGAGGGTTTTGAAAATTTTTTATGAAGATTTGTTTTAAACAACAAGGGCGGGTTAAACCACCTGCTCGGCCTCGTGTGCTGAAAGCCATGTATCAATAAACGGACTTTTGGTTTCGAGCTGTGAAACCTGGCGATGGATAAAATTCTTATTCTCCCGCGGATCATTACCTACACCGGCCACAAATGCCCAGTTGCCCCAATTGCTGGCAGGCGAGTAATCAATCAGTTTTTCTTCAAAATAAAGCGCACCGCGTGTCCAGTTAACCTTTAGGTCGCGCACCAGGTAACCGGCTACTATTTGCCGGGCGTAGTTGTTGATATAGCCGGTAGCATTAAGCTGGTGCATGGCGGCATCAACATAAGGTACGCCGGTATTGCCTGCACACCATTGCTCAAACAACGCATCCTGGTTGGCAGCGGTTTCGGGCGCTTCGCTTTTAAACCCTTCGGGATTGAAGAATTTTTTGCCATGCTTTTTAAACATAAAGCGAAAGTAATCGCGCCAAAGTAATTCCGGTATCAGCGGGTTATTATTGCTGTGCCCCTGCTCGTGCCTGGCCACCTCAAAATAAACGCGCCTTGGCGAAAGGCAACCAAATGCCAGCCATGGCGATAGCCTTGAAGTGTTATCGGCAGCAGTTTGCGGGTTGCGCGCGGCCTTTGCCTTAACAGGTGTGTTATTGGTAAAGTATTCTTCGAGCGCGGCTATACCGGCACATTCGCCACCGGTAAACTTGATAGTGGCACGCGGATCGTCAACCGGCTCATCCAAACCCAGGTCTGTAAGGGTTGGCAGCTCACCGGCATCGGTTATAGCGGGGGTTAGTATCTGTTCGGGTGTATCTGTTTCGGGCCTAACGCTGCTGTCGCGCTCCACCTTTTTCTTAAATACCGAAAAGCTATCAGGGATATCCTTTATCGGGAATGGAAGATCCTCTTTATGATATAAGGTATGGCCGATAAAATGCTTGAGGTTAAGTTTCTGTTTCCACAAAGCGGCCTCTACTTCTTCGGACATGGCGGTTTCCTGCGATGCTACTTCGCGGTGATGGTAAACCTCGTTCACCTGGTATTCGGCGGTTAGCTGCGGAATGATCTCGGCCGGGTTGCCTGTGCGTATAATAAGCTCTCCGCCAAGTTTGCGCAAATTATCGCGCAAATTGGCAATGGATTGCAATAAAAAGCGGGCCCTGAAATTTCCGGTTGTTGATTTGCCGGTTTCGACAATTTTAAAATATTGTGGATCGAAACAATAAACGGGTAATATCTTATCGGCTTTGCGGGTGGCTTCTAACAATATCTCGTTATCATGCACACGCAAATCATTTCTAAACCAAACAAGTATAATCCGTTCACTCATAGTTATTCGGGATAATAACCTACCGCAGTTTTACAAAAATGCAAATTATTTACCTTTGTTTTTATTGCGCCGGTAATATTTGACACCCCATCAACATTATAGCTGTTTGCCAAACAAAGCCCGGCGCAGCGCCAAAATATAGCCATGATGCAAGCCATCATGAAAAGGCAGAAAGCTTATTGCCTCATCGATATTATTAATGTTTACCCCGTAGCGCGTTGTCCATGGCACGTAATTACTGAATATGCCATTTTGATAGTCCTGCTCCAACTGCTCAAGGGTTGTAGTGAATAAATCTCTGAAATCATCCAGTTCAGCCTGGCTTATAAACTTTTCGGGCTTTGTGCCAGGTTTATACAACTCATACATTTCGGTACTGATGTGGGTTTGCAAGCCTGCGCGCAGGTAGCATACGCCCTGCTGGGCTGCCACAATGTGGCCCAAATTCCAGGCTATGTTATTATTAAAGCCGGCGGGCACTTCATTAAGTAAATGGATATCGATACTATCAATTAACTGTAAAAGCTGTAGGCGGGGTTTTTGCAATATTTCAATCGCTTTGATCATAACTGTTGTGGCTGGTGGTTGAAGCCACTAATTTATAATTTTATGATGAACTCAAATCTCTTTATCCTGTCATAAAATAAACTTAACCGTATTAAGTTTACCTTTACAACGTTTAATGCTGTATACACAAAACATACATACTAAAAACAACGGTAAGTATATCGGCTGGTTTCTGGCCGTGTGGACGTTGTTCAACATCATTCAGGCCTGTACGCTTGAACTGCATAGCGATGAAGCTTATTACTGGCTGTATTCCCGCTTTTTAGACTGGGGGTATTTTGATCACCCGCCTATGGTGGCGCTGTTTATCCGCGCCGGGGATGTGTTTATGCACAACCCCTTAGGGTTAAGGTTGGTAAATATTGTTTTGAGTACGGCATCGCTGTTACTGCTATGGAAAACCGCCAAAACAATAGGTGCCAATGCCAAATGGTTTATACTGATAGCAAGCGGCATGTTTACCCTGCACATTTATGGCTTTATTACCACGCCCGACGGGCCGCTACTGCTTTTTACCGCTCTCTTTTTTTATGTTTATCAACGGTATCTGCAACAAAACACCTGGTTGCAGGCCTTGCTGCTGGGTGTAATTTTGGCCGGGCTGCTATATAGTAAATATCATGGCATATTACTGGTTGGCTTTACCCTGTTGGCTGATATTAAGATATTAAAACGCGGCACTTTTTGGCTGATAGCCACGGTGGCATTGACTTTATATACACCGCACATTTTATGGCAGGTAAACCATAATTACCCATCGGTGGCCTATCACCTGGCGGACAGGTCAGAGAAAAGTTACCGGTTTGATTACACCTTTTTCTACATTCTCTCGCAAATGCTGATGGCCGGTGTGCTTACCGGTTGGCTGCTGTTTTATAAAGGATTCGCTCTACCCGCAACGGATAGCTTTATCCGCGTGCTGAAGGTGAATTTTATCGGCATCCTGGTTTTTTTCCTGTTTACCTCCCTGCGAGGAGAGGTACAGCCGCAGTGGACCATCATCGCATTTGCTGCACTGCTGATATGGCTGAGCGCACAGCTAAGCAACATCGCTACGCCTAAGTGGCTGCAGGGCCTGGCAGTGGCCAATATTGTGATCATTGCCATTATACGCTTACTTGTTATAGCCCAACCGGCCCCGATACAACAAGTGCAGGCCATTAAAAAATTCTTTCATTATAAGGATTGGGCGCACACCATCAAACAAAAAGCAGGCGATAGCTGGGTGGTGATGAATGATGGCTTTCAGCTTCCGGCCAAGTATTGCTACTATAACAATACGCTCAAATGCTTCTCGTACGATTCGCGCTACTACCGCCTTACTCAATTTGAGATATGGCCTTTGGAAGATAGCGTGCAAAACAAGCGGGTATTTTATGTAGCCCGAGATCCGGACGTAGCTACTACCGATACCATTACCACCGCTACAGGCAAATGGTATACCGGCTGGATTGATAGCCTGCGCACCTACCAGCGTGTAAGTATCACCACCAATGAAAAGAAGATCAGCCTTGCGCCGGGGCAGCAGCATAGCTTTAACATAACGATAGCCAATCCGTATAAATTCCCCATCAGCTTCAGTAATGCAGGCATTAAACAAAAGGTAACTTTAGAGGCCTGTTTTTTTGATGGTAAGCAGGAAGTGGACGTTCAGGCGGCTGACAGCAGTTTTAATAAGCTTCGAATTGAACCGGGGCATAACGTTCAATATACCTTTACGATAAAGGCACCGTCAACAAAAGGTAAATATGATATGCTTTTCTCCTTACACACAACACCTTTCAACGGAAACCGTAACAGCGGCTTTATAACTTTCGTGGTGGAATAGTACATTTGCGCATGTTGAAAAAACTTTACCTGTTATTTTTATTTATCGCAATTAATTCTGCTGCCTGGGCGCAACAGAACCTTGATATACATTTTAACGCGCTCGGCTTTTTAGATAACCGCGAGTACAAGGCATTCATTCCCCGTTCACGTACTTATTCAGGCACGCGCTTGGCGCTGGATCTGGGGTGGAATGTGGATAGCGTTAACCGCTTTGTAGTGGGCATGAATGGTATACATGAGTTTGGTGCCAAGCCCTACTTTTTAAAGGTTAACCCGGTTGCTTACTATGAATATCACGGTAAAAACTGGTTGTTCAACGCCGGTATGTTCCCGCGTGAAGGGCTGCTGTCTGATTACCCACGCTCGATACTGAATGATACCCTGCGTTACTACCGCCCCAATGTAGAGGGTTTGCTAACGCGATACACTAACGAGCATTTTACCGAAACCGTTTGGCTGGATTGGGTAAGCCGCCAAACCGCTACCGACCGGGAGCAGTTCCTGTTCGGCTTTTCGGGTAAGTATAAACCATCAATAAACGGGTTGTTCTACCTGTCGCACTACTTTATGATGCTGCATGATGCCGGTGCTGAGATTGCCGACCCGACCCACCCGCTGGGCGATAACGGCGCGGCGCAGATCAAACTGGGTTTAAACCTGACTAAGTTAACCGGCCTCGACTCACTAAGCGTTGAAGCCGGTGGTATGATGTCGCTTGAGCGCATGAACCGCGATATCGGCTTCCAAAACCACGCGGGCTTTGTGGCGGCAGCATATTTTAGCTATAAGCGCATTGCCCTTTTTGATGAATTTTACGCGGGCCAGGGCCAGCATGTAATTTATGGCGACTCATACTATCTTAAAAAACTGTACAACCGTTTGGATGTGATCTATACGCCGTTCCTGTTTAAAAACATTAAGGGGCAGTTCGTGTTCAGCTTTCACCAGTCGCCCGCGCACTTGAATGATAACCAGCAAGCCTTCCGCATAGTGGTTGACCTTGGGCGCAAAAAGCTGCTGAACTTCAACTAACCGACACCAACCTGAATGATGAGAAGTAAATTTTTTACCCTGTTGATACTGATGTGCCTGGGCTATGGTAAGCTGTTTGCGCAAAACTCACAATTCACCGTTTGGGGTGCCTGGTTTCATACACAGAAACTTTCTGAGCACTGGGGTTACGCGTTTGACGGGCAACTGCGCTCGGCAGATAAGGTTGATTACCTGCGTAACATTTTACTGCGGCCATCAGTAGCGTATTATTTTAATAAAAACCAGTTTGCCAATTTAGGTTATACCTACGTAACTACTTACGGCCGCACCCTTGATGGCGAAAAAACTTTCAGGCCCGAAAGCCGCATATTTGAGCAGTTTACCCAGGGGCATAAAATCAGCAAAAGCGTGCAGGTATCGCACCGTTTCCGTTTGGAGCAACGTTATTTGGGCGACTCGGCCGACGACCGCGATGATAACTATTTTGCCCAGCGCTTCCGCTACTTTATACGTGCCGTTATCCCGATGCAGCGCGACAGCAATTTTAGCAAAGGCACATTCATCGCCCTGCAAAACGAGGTGTTTTTAAACGTGCAGAACAAGGATAAAGTAAATACCCACTTTTTTGATCAAAACCGTGCGTATGTAGCTTTTGGCTACCGTTTCAGCAAGAAGTTTGATATGGAGGTGGGCTACCTTAACCAGTACACCAAAGCGGCGAGTAGCGGTACCTCAAATAATGTGGTGCAGATGGTGTTTTATACGAGGTTGTGAGCTAAGTATAATACCTAAACCATGAATTACCTTATCAAATCATTAAAAGTATCACTGGCATCCGTAGCTGTTATACTGATCAGTTCATCTGCAACAAATCGTAATGCGGAGAAAGATTATTTTGGCATCAATGAAATATCTTTTAATAATATAAGCTATAAGTTAGCCTGGAGTTCTCACCCCACGTTGCAATATTATAAGCAGGAATACATACCCGAAGACGAAACGGTTGAAAAATTCAATAATATGGTTTTGATTGATTTTATTCAAACACATTTGCCATTGGAAGATGCTGTTACAGCACAAATAAACATCCTTAAAATTCGTAAACAAACGGACGCTGTATGCAAATACGAATTGATCAAAAAGAATAATGAATACATCCTCGACTTTTTGATGAGCGAGGGCAATGAGCATAATTTAAAGTTACTGGAATGGAATGCCTATCACTATAAAGAATATACAGATAAGACTGGAAATAAGGGGATATTAATGTTTGGTTATAGCCATAGAGCATACGATGCCGATGCGGAGCAGTTCATGAACTATTTTTCACAGTACAGGAATAAATTTATGACCACATTCTCCAGCTATCCAATGCCTGAAATCCAACTTAAATAATGCAAAAAAGAGCGATGAGATTTTCTCATCGCTCTTTCATTAACAGGGGTAAAGGGAATTAAAACTTATGTATATCGCCGCTGCCCGCGCTTGATGATGATACATTGGTAGCGCCGCCGGTATAAAATATATCGCCGCTGCCGACTACTGATGCATCAACCTTTTGGCTGGCGTTTACACGTGCATCGCCACTACCGGCTACTTTAACCATAGTGCTTTGGGTAACAAGATCGCCGCCGGTAAAATCGCCGCTGCCCACCACCTTAACGGCTGATGTTTTGGCTGTACCACTTACCTTAATATCGCCTGAGCCGGATATGCTGCTTTCAAGTTCGTTCACATTTACACGGCCTGTAATATCGCCCGAGCCGCTTACACGCAGGGCAAGTTTGTCGCCTTTAATGCCGTTCTTAAAAAATATATCGCCCGAGCCTGACATGGTGATGCTGTTAAGGCTTTTAGCGGTTACATAAATGATGATTTTTTTGTTGCCCCAGTTCCAGCTCCAGTTCTCATTCTTGCTGTGAATTTTCAGGGTACCGCCGTCAACTTCGGTAACGATTTTGCCAATCACATCCGATGGTGCTTCTACCTTAACAGATTCGGTTGAGCCCTGGGTAATGTAAATATCCCAAGAGCCGGATACGGAAACAGCGTTAAAGCCCGAAAGGTGGCGGTCTTCAGTAGTTTGAACGGTTTTATTAATGGCGGTATGATATGGGTTTGAAGCCAGGGTGGCTGCGCTGCTGCCGGCAATAAGCACCGCGGCAAGCATTATTTTACTAATGGTTTTCATGATTAATGGAATTGCTGGTCAATTGTGTTTGAATATTAGACGCAGGTACCTGCTGATAAGTTGCACCACAACCCTAAAAATATTTGCCGGTGTTGATGTTTATTGCTTTAATGACCAAAAAACGCAAACAAAACCAGCATCTTATTTGATTTAAATTACTTAAAGGCATCATTAACTCATTTGTTCCGTTTATAAATAATATGGAGAAACACATGTATAATGCAGGTTTGGTAGGCAACTGCGCTTACCTGGCCCACATCAATAAAAACACTAACATTACGTGGCTTTGCTGGCCACGGTTTGATAGCACCTTTGTTTTCGGCAGCCTGCTTGATAAAGAAAAAGGAGGCGAATTTTCCATTTTGCCCGAGGGGGATTTTGAAACGGAACAATATTACCTGGAAAATACCAATGTGCTTTGCACGGTAGTTACCTGCGATGAGGGCAAGTATCGAATTACTGATTTTGCCCCGCGCTTTCACCAGTACGATCGCTTTTTTAAGCCGCTGATGCTGATACGTAAAATAGAGCCGATTGAAGGTTTGCCCAAGATAAGGGTAAAATGTGAGCCGGTGTGTGATTATGGCCGCCGCAAGCAAAAGGCGCGCATTGGCAGCAACCATATTGATTATGCCGGGTGCGATGAAACCATGCGCCTCACCACCAACATCCCGATTAGTTACATTATAGACCAGCAATATTTTCAGCTTAATGAAACCAAATACCTGCTGATGTCATACGGTGATCCGCTGGAGGCGCCACTGGTAAGTACGGCCGAAACATTTTTACGTAATACCACCCAGTACTGGCGCTTGTGGATCAAGCACTCCTCAATAGCCGGGTATTTCCAGCCCTATGTAATCCGCTCGGCGTTGGTTTTAAAAATTCACCAGTTTGAGGATACCGGCGCAATTATAGCCGCCAGTACAACCAGCTTACCCGAGCACCCTGGTAGTACCCGTAACTGGGATTACCGCTACTGCTGGCTGCGCGATACCTACTATGTACTTACCTCACTTAACCATATCGGCCATTTTGAGGAGATGGAAAGGTATTTTAACTATGTGTCTGACATATCCATCTCCGAGGACGATGAGTTCAGGTATCAGCCTTTGTATGGCATTACCGGCAAAAAAAAGCTGGTAGAGGAGATCATGGATCATTTGGATGGTTATATGGGCGATAAGCCGGTACGTGTAGGTAACCAGGCCTATGAACATATTCAGAATGATATTTACGGGCAGGTATTAATATCCCTGTTGCCGCTATATACCGATCATCGCTTTGTATTCAGCGAGCGTAAGGACTCGGTACGATGGATTGAATCTCTGCTTAATAAAATTGAACGAACCATTGACGAAAAGGATGCCGGTATATGGGAGTTCCGTAATATGGCCAATATACATTGCTACAGCAACCTTTTCCAGTGGGCGGGCTGTAACGCGGCAGAAAAAATGGCGTTAACCATTGGCAATAATGATTTAGTGCAGAAAGCAAACGCGCTAAAGGAGCGTGCCGCCGCGCATATTGAAAGCTGTTACGACCCGGTACGCAAGGTATATACCAACGCGGCAGGCAGTCCGCACCTGGATGCCAGCACGCTGCAACTTATCATGATGAATTACCTCGACCCAGCATCGCAACGGGCGAAGGATCATTTGGCGGCATTGGAAAAGGAATTAAAAACGCCTAATGGCTTATTTTACCGTTACCTGCATGCCGATGATTTTGGCAAGCCGAAAACTACCTTTTTGATCTGCGCTTTTTGGTATGTGGAGGCATTGGCTTGTGTAGGCAGGCTTGACGATGCCATGCGCGAGTTTGAGAGCCTGATGAAATACTGTAACCACTTGCTGCTATTCAGCGAGGATGTGGATGAGGAAACAGGCAGTATGTGGGGTAACTTTCCGCAGGCGTACAGCCACGTGGGTTTAATGAATGCGGCCTATCGCATAGCTATAAAGCTGGACAGGCCTGTGTTTTTATAATCAATAAAGGATTTTATTTTTTTACACAATGAGTGCTGCCTTAACTAAGTAAGGCAGTATCTCTTTTTGAAAGGATACAAAATTCTTGCGCACATCGGCATCACTAACCGAAGTGAACGCGAAACTGAAAACGATGCTCTTGCTGCTCTTGATCAGGAAACGTAAACGCTGCTGAAAGGTATCGTGCTTGCGCATACCGGTTAGTTGGGTGAAGGATAGTACCAGCAAATCCTCCAGCTCGTTTGACAGGTTCTTCAAAAACTCCTGTGAGTTGGCTGATTCGCGGATGAATTCCCAGCCGATGAACTCGTTACATACCGTGTATGACAGGCGGCAGGTTTTCATGATGAGGTTGGTCAAATGTTCCTCCTCGCTTTTTTCGGGGGTGTTGAGGTGTATCAGGTCATCAACGCTAACGCGTATATAATCCATCAGCAGGGAGTGCAGTATTGCTTCCTTGCTTTCAAAGTATTTATAGATGGTAGCCTTAGCGATTTTCGCCTTTTTAGCTATCTCATTAACACTGGTTTTATGGTAGCCAAACTTGCGGAACAGATCCTGCGCTGCCCGCTTTATACTGTCTTTTATTTTATCGGCTTCCATTAACTGTTTACTATTCTGATCTCAAATTGGGTTATAATTACCGTGTACGACCGCAGTGACCGTGTTGCCGGAGCCTTTACCGGCGAGCCATCCAACAGCGAAAACTTTGAGCCGCTGCATGGGTCGGTTACTGTGAACAGGCCTTCATCAACAGTTACGGCGCAAGCTTTTTCGGGCTGATAACTACTACAGCGGTCAAATGCAACAATGCCGCTGCCTGTGTTGTAAACCACAATGCCTGCAATACCTCCGGTTAGCGTAATTACACTACCGGCACTGCTAATGCTATTATATCGTGGGTCGGCACGCTGTATGGTGATATTTACCGGCACATAGGGTACTGCATCATTTTGTTTGCCGCAGCTAACTAATATTATACCCAGTAATGCGCACAGTAATATCCTCATTTAAATAATATCGGTTTTAAACTGTTTCAGGAAACGCACATCGTTCTCTGAGAACAAGCGCAGATCGCGGATAACATATTTAAGGTTGGTAATACGTTCGATACCCATGCCAAAGGCAAAGCCGGTATATTTTTTACTGTCTATACCGCAGTTCTCCAGCACGTTCGGGTCAACCATACCGCAGCCTAATATCTCAACCCAGCCGGTATACTTACACATGTTGCAGCCGTCGCCTTTACAAATAGTACATGAAATATCCATCTCGGCCGATGGCTCTGTGAACGGAAAGTACGACGGGCGGAAACGCACCTTGGTACCCTCGCCATAAAGCTCCTGCACAAAGTGAAACAGCGTTTGCTTCAGGTCAGCAAATGATACATTCTCGTCAACATACAAACCCTCAACCTGGTGAAAGAAGCAATGCGCACGTGCTGATATGGCCTCGTTGCGGTAAACACGCCCCGGCATAATAGCGCGGAATGGCGGCTTACCATTCTCCATCATACGTACCTGTACGGATGAAGTGTGGGTACGCAAAGCAATATCATCCTGGCCATGGTTCTTTTTAATAAAGAAGGTATCCTGCATATCGCGGGCCGGGTGCTCCTCGGGGAAGTTAAGTGCCGAAAAGTTGTGCCAGTCATCCTCAATCTCCGGCCCTTCGGCAACAACAAAGCCCAGGCGCTTAAAAATATCAATGATCTCGTTGCGCACTAATGACAGGGGGTGACGTGAGCCTAATGTAAAACCATCGCCCGGCAGGGTAAGGTCGGCTTCGGTTTTGCTGCTTTCGGCGGCAGTACCGGCGCTTTCTTTAAGCTCATTGTATTTAGCTTCAGCCAGTTGTTTAAACTGGTTAAGCACCTTGCCAAAGGTGCGTTTATCATCAGCACCAACGGTTTTAAACTGCTCAAACAGGTCCTTCACAATACCTTTGGTACCCAAAAACTTTATACGGAAAGTTTCCAGCTCATCGGCTGTAGCTTTTACAAAGTTGTTTATCTCCTGTGTGTACTTATCTATTTGTTGCTGCATTGTATTTTATATCGATCTTAAAAACTGCTCGGCACTTAGTACCGGCAGTGTTGCATGCTTATAATCTTTTATGTTACGGGTGATGATGGCATCGGCTTTTGCATTTGCTGCTGAGTAATACTGAACAGCATCTTCAAAATCGCCAAAGTCAGAAACAATGGCTTGCTTGATGATCTGACCATCTTCTGCAATAATACGCAGATTATCCGACAGTAATTTTATTGAAGCCCTTGCCGGCTTTTCACCCACCCGCTTTTTAAGCAGGTAATGTATATTTAATAAGGAGTGTACAGATGTACACCCGGTATAATTTTTACCATCAAGTAAACGCAGCAGCCCTTTTGCCCAAACCGCATATGTTTCACGCTCAAGCAAAGCATCAAGAAGAATATCAGAATCAATGAAGATTAATTTCATGCTCCGTATTTCTCTTCCAGATATTTGCCATATTCAGCCTTATGGTCAAAGTCAGGCGTTGGCTTGTCAACTACTGTTAGTTGCTTTACCCAATCCGGCATTTCTGCATTTTTGAGCTTCTCCAAAAGCGGGTCTTTTGTGGTTTTCTTCTTAGCTACTTCGTTCAGCATCTTTTTGAATAGTTTTGATACACTGATATTACTTTCAGAAGCGATACGCTTCGCAAGTTCTATCGTATCTTTATCTGCGCTTAACGTTAATTTAGTAGCTGCCATAACCTTAAATTATACGTACAAATATAAATAAAGTATACGTATAATTTATTTAATAACGCCAAGCTCTTTACCCACTTTGGTAAATGCGGCTATGGCTTTATCCAGATGCTCCTGCTCATGCGCGGCTGATAGCTGTACACGTATACGCGCCTTGCCTTGTGGTACTACAGGGTAGTAAAAGCCGATAACATAAATACCTTCTTCAAGCATTTTAGCGGCAAACTCCTGCGCCAGTTTGGCATCGTACAACATTACGGGTACAATAGGGTGTACGCCCGGTTTTATGTCAAAACCTGCGGCGGTCATCTTCTCGCGAAAGTATTGGGTATTGCTTTCCAGCTTATCGCGCAGATCTGTAGTTTCGCTCAGCATATCCAGTACGGCTATTGACGCGCCGGTGATGGCCGGTGCCAGGGTATTGCTGAAAAGGTACGGGCGCGAGCGCTGGCGCAGCATATCAATAATCTCTTTACGGCCAGAGGTAAAACCGCCCGATGCACCACCCAATGCCTTACCCAAAGTACCGGTAATAATATCGATCTTGCCCACTACGTTATGATGCTCATGCGTTCCGCGGCCTGTTTTACCCATAAAGCCCGAGCAATGGCTCTCATCTATCATCACCAGGGCATTATATTTTTCGGCGAGTTCGCAAATTTTATCTAACTGCGCAATGGTACCATCCATGCTGAACGCGCCATCAGTAACGATAATACGGTGACGAAGATCCTGCGTGGCTTTCAGCTTCTCTTCCAGATCGGACATATCATCATGCTTGTAGCGATGGCGTTGCGCTTTACACAGGCGTACGCCGTCAATGATGGAGGCGTGGTTCAGCTCGTCAGATATAATGGCGTCCTTATCATTAAACAAAGGCTCAAACACGCCACCGTTGGCATCAAATGCAGCGGCGTATAAAATGGTATCCTCAGTGCCTAAAAATTCTGATATTTTTTGTTCAAGCTGTTTATGTATATCCTGCGTGCCGCAAATAAAACGTACCGATGATAGGCCGTAACCATGTCCGTCCATCGCGGCCTTGGCTGCTTCAATAACCTTGGGGTGTGATGATAGGCCCAGGTAATTGTTAGCGCAAAAGTTGATCACCTCCTGGCCGCCCTGCACGGTAATATCGGCACCTTGGGGCGATGTAATGATGCGTTCTCTTTTGTATAAGCCGGCGTTCTCTATCTCGGTAAGTTCCTGCTGTAATACAGGTTGCAGTGTATTGTACATAAAGTCAGTTTAATTTATCAGGCAAAATTACGCATTGAAAATTTATTAGTGCCTACAAAATCAAACCCTTTAAAAATATCTACAACCAATAAAACATTTTTTACCGCGGCTGCATTATGTGTTAAACAATATGAAAAAATATTTACTACTGATTTTAAGCGCTTTAAGCACCCTGGCGGCTATGGCACAGCAGCAATATATACTCTCGGGTAAAATTACTGATGCTGATAATAAAACCGTGCCCTTTACCTCGGTTTACATACGTAACTCTACTTATGGCACTACCGCCAATGAGTATGGGCGATATGCGCTCAAATTAAGCCCCGGTGAATATAACGTGGTTTACCGTTTTGTTGGGTTTAAAGAAAAAACAGTTAAAATAACTGTTACCAATAAGGATATTGAAAATAACGTTCAGCTACAGGATGAGATATTTTTGCTCAATCAAGTAAATATTACCGGCAAACGATCCGCTGATGCAGACCCGGGTATGGCCATCATGCGCGAGGTGGTTAAAAAACGCGAATATTATTTGAACGAGGTAAAAGGGTACTCGTGCGCGGTATACATTAAGGGCGTACAAAAGCTCATAAAATCGCCTAAGAACTTAATGAGCAAGGAGGTTACCCGCGCGCTTGATCTTGATTCAAACGGCAGGGGGATACTTTACCAATCCGAATCGTTATCGCAATTCAATTATGAGCGACCGCATAAAGTACACGAGATCACCATATCATCAAAAGTAGCGGGGCAAAACACAGCTTTCAGCTATAATAAGGCATCTGACCTGCAGTTTAATCTGTACGAGAACATCTTTACCATTAACGGCCTAAGCGCACGTGGCTTTGTTACCCCGGTGGCCGATAATGCGTTTGATTTTTACCGGTTTAAGCTGGTGGGTACCACGGTATCAAATGGTGAAACTATTGATAAGATACAGATCATTCCGAAACGTAAGTATAGCCAGGCTTTTCAGGGTAACATATATATTGTGCATGGCGACTGGCGTATTTACGGTGCCGACCTGATGCTGACCAGCAAAACGAACATGATCAACCTGATTGATACCTTGCAGATCAGTCAGCAGTTTGTACCCGTTAAAGATGATATTTGGATGCCGGTATCAGCTCACTTTGATTTTGGCGGCAATGTGTTCGGCTTTCAGTTTGCAGGGTATTATGTGGCTATCTACAATAACTACAAGCTTAACCCAGCCTTTGAGCCCGGATTTTTTAATGGTGAAATATTAAAGGTTGATACGGCGGCCAACACAAAACCCACCGGATACTGGGATGCTGCACGGCCTATACCCCTCACCTTTCAGGAAAAGCGTGATTATTTACGCAAGGATAGTGTATTTGCCATCACCCATACCTCGGCCTACCTCGACTCGGCACAAAAGGCGCATAACAAGTTCAACCCGGTTGCCTGGACCATCTTTCCTTACATAGTTACTGATTGGCGTACTAAGCGCTCGGTAAGGATAGAGCCTTTTCATAAAACCATATTTTATAATACCGTTGAGGGTTGGGGTATTGATTTCAGGCCGACATTCAGCAGGCAGTTTAACGATCTGAGCAATATCACCATTCAGCCCACGCTGCACTATGGTTTTTCGAGCAAGATGCTCAGCGCTAATATTAACGCCAGTTATTTATATGATCAGTTTAACAATGCTAAGTTCTACACCAGTTTTGGTTCTGATGTGCTGGACTTGAACAATGTGGGTACCCGCTCGCTGTTCTTCAACACAGTAAGCTCACTCATTTATGAGAATAACTATGTTAAGTATTACCGTTCTAAATTTGGTGAGTTTGGCTATCAGCGTGAGCTGGCTGCCGGTATTTTATGGAATGTTAGTTTAGGATATGCCAACAGAAGGCAGTTATACAATACCTCTTACAACCATATTTTCAATTCAAAAAACAGGGAGTATACCTCAAATAATCCATTGGCACCGGTTACCGCACCTGCTGACGATCGGTCATTCCTTTTTCCTGACCATAACGCGCTTACTTTTAAAACCTCGGTAGAGTTTACTTTTAGTCCGCGATACCTGAACAGGCCCGATGGTAAGTACTATGTAAAATCAAAATTCCCGACGCTGGTATTCAACTATCGTAAGGGCGTAAATAATCTGTTAGGATCAGACGTTAATTATGATTTCGCATCGCTCGATATATCGCAGGATGAAATAACGATGGGGCTTTATGGGCGATCATCGTATAAAATAACCGCAGGTACCTTTTTTAACCGCAACACCATATATTTTATGGATTATAACCACTTTTTGGGTAACGTAGGTACCACGTTCGACCCTACTTATGTGGGTAGCTTTCACTTTTTGCCTTTTTATGAGTTCAGTACCGACAGGTCTTTTCTGGAAGCGCATTACTTCCATAATTTTTCGGGAGTTTTATTTAACAAGATAGGCTTTTTACGCAGCCTGAAACTTGAAGAGGTAATGGGCGCCAATTATCTGAATGCTAATAACCGCCGTAATTATTATGAGCTGTATGTAGGTATCAAAAAGCTTTTCTTCAGGCTTGATTATGGTATCTCATTCGCCGGTAATCAAAAATACGTACAGGGCATCAGGTTTTATTACGGCATCAGGTAACAATTGGTGTGTGCGGTGCGTCTAAACTATAAATTAAACTATACCGGCATGAAAAAATTAATACCTGTGTTAGCGTTAGGCCTGAGCATTGCAATTGCATCATGCAAATATGGCAGCGAAACCTATAATGAAACCCTAAGCACCTCCGGAAAAATTGTATTGGACAACACAAAGACCAAAATTGTGCACATGGAACCTAACAGTTTTATGTCGTACGAGTTAAATGGGGATAAGATAGCGGTATCAACATTAAACGATAAACCAATGGCTTATGAAGTTGACGGCGAAGAAGTGCCTAAACTTACTGATGAGGATGACATTGAACTATTCAACAAGGCCATAAAAGCTTTAGCTAAGCAGCAGGAAAGCAAAAAAGCTGAGGATGCAAAATAGCCTGAAACGAAGCCTGGTTGGGTTGTTTATTGTTTAATCGAATTTAATTATCTTTGCGGCTCATTTAACACCGTTTGCAGCGGTATCAATGTATTTATGGCAAAGTATAACACACTACTGTACTATTGTTACACCACAATAGCTAATGCGGAGCAATTTGCTGCCGATCACCTTAATTTTTGTAAACAGCTTAATTTAACCGGGCGTATTATTGTAGCCGACGAAGGCTTGAACGGTACCGTATCAGGCACTGTGGAAGCTTGCCGGGCTTATATGGATGCGGTTAAGGCTGATAATCGTTTTGATTCTTTAGAGTTTAAGATTGATGAGGTTGACGAGCCTTCGTTTGTAAAGATGCATGTTCGTTATAAATCCGAAATTGTACACTCCGGCCTGCGCGATCCGCATATCATCAACCCTCAACAGCAAACGGGTAAACATCTGGAGCCTGTCGAGTTTATGGAGATGAAGGACAGGGATGATGTTGTGATACTGGATGTACGTTCAAATTACGAACACTCATTAGGGAAATTCAAGAACGCGGTGACGCTGGACATTGACAACTTTCGCGATTTCCCGGCTATGATCAATGAACTGGCCCAATACAAGGATAAAAAGATACTCACCTATTGCACCGGTGGCATTAAGTGCGAAAAAGCATCGGCCCTGTTACTGCACGAGGGTTTTACCGATGTTTACCAATTGCATGGCGGCATCATCAAATATGGTAAAGAAGCCGGCGGTAAGGATTTTGAAGGTAAATGTTACGTGTTTGATAACCGCCTTTCGGTTGATGTGAACAGCGTTAACCCGGAGGTTATATCAAAATGCTATAACTGTGGTGCCATTACCGATAAAATGATAAACTGCGCCAACCCCGAGTGTAATGAGCACTTTACCCAGTGCGATGCCTGCGGTACCAAAATGGAAGGCTGCTGCAGCGATGCCTGTATGAGCCACCCGCGTAAGCGTAATTACGATGGTACGGGCTACTACGTAAAAGTACCGCAACAGGTAAACGTAAAAAAAACAAAGCTGCAACCAGCTACGGAATTATAAAACGAGAAGAGCCTGCATTTGCAGGCTCTTCTCGTTTTATACCTATTTTTTATGTCATTCCGAACGATAGTGAGGAATCTGTACGCGTTCATTGCCGGGCGGCAGATTTCTCCTCGTACCTCGATCGAAATGACAATTACTATTTTTAAGCCCCCAACAAGAAGGACTTAAGAGAGTTTACACCTTCCTGTAAATCTCTTTCAAATTGCGGCCCAATTCCTGGTAATCCAGCCCGTAACCTATTACATAATCATTCTCTATCTCAAAGCCTACGTATTTAAGTTCCTCTATCTTATGGTCGAGCGCGGCGGGTTTAAGCAATAAAGAAACTACAGTTACTGATTTTGGCTTACTTACGGCGAGTTTATCCAGCAGGTAATGCAGGGTGTTGCCGCTTTCAACAATGTCTTCAATCAGTATCACATCACGGCCTTCAATATCCACGCTTATATCAATATCCTCGCGTATTTTTCGGGTGGTTGAAAGGCCTCCGTAATACGATGCCAGTTTGGTAAATGTAACCTGGCAAGGTATGGTGATCTGCTTCATCAGGTCGGCAATAAAAATAAAGCTGCCGTTAAGTACACCAATTATAACCGGCGTGGAATGTTTAAAGTCAACATTAAGCTGTGCCCCTATTACCCTAACACGTTTTTCAATTTCATCTGCGGCTATAAATGGTTCAAACTCAAGGTCGGCTATCTTAATATTCATATGGTTGATTATGTGGGTGTTTTGTGTTTTGCGCTTAACGCAAAAGGGGTAGCTTTTGGCGCAAATATATTTATAGGACTAAAGTAGTATAAATCAAACAAAAAACAGCAAATAATTATAATTGCTGTGCCAACACGGGTTAACTTTAACGCAAGTTTTGCCCGTACATGCTATCGTCCTTCGCGTTTAATTAAACGCTATCTTTGCGCCAAATGGATTATCAGGTTCACACACTGGCCAATGGTATACGGCTTATTTTTAAACACGCGCCATTTGCTGTTACACACTGCTGTTTTTTGCTTAATGGCGGCTCGCGCGATGAAACACCCGGTAAAGACGGGCTTGCACATTTTATAGAGCACCTGGTTTTTAAGGAAACCGGAAGGCGCAGTACCACACAAATACTTAACCGGCTTGAGCTGGTTGGTGCCGATCTGAATGCTTATACCACTAAGGAATACACCTGCATTCATGCTTCGTTTTTGCAGGAGCACCTGGAAAGAAGCATCGATCTGTTTGAGGATATCCTGTTCCACTCCACGTTTCCGCAGGAGGAGTTGGAGAAAGAGCGTGGTGTTATTCAGGATGAGATCGCCTCTTACCTCGATCAGCCGGAAGAGGCCATACAGGATGATTTTGAAGGCATGTTGTTTAAAGGACACGCGCTGGGCAACAATATATTAGGCACGGCCGAATCAGTAGACGGGCTGACCGCTGAAGACATTCGCGCGTTTATAAAAGCAAACTACGCTACAGACGAAATGGTGTTCGGCGTATTCGGCAATTATGATTTTAAAAAGATAGTAAAGCTTGCCGAAAAATATTTTGCAGCCGTACCGGCTAATTACGCTAAAAAGCAACGTCAGGCACCAATGACTAATGCCTCGGCTTATATTGTACAGCATAAGCCCATTACGCAAACGCATTGCATCATTGGCACTCAGGCATACTCATCAGCGCATCCGCATAAATATGGGTTGTTGCTGGCCAATAACTTATTGGGTGGTATGGGCATGAGCAGCAGGCTCAACCTGGAGATACGTGAAAAGTATGGCATTGCTTATACCATTGAATCAAACTATACCTCGCTTACCGATACCGGCATCTTCTCTATTTATTTTGGTACCGATACTGAAAAGGCCGCCCGGGCGGCAAAGCTGGTTCATCGTGAGCTTAAAAAACTGCGTGATGCCCGGTTGGGTACCCTGCAATTACACCAGGCAAAGCAAAAATTTATTGGGCAGATAGCACTTGCTGAAGAAAGCCGCATGAGCCTCATCATCAGCATGGCCAAAAGTTTGCTCGATTTTGGTTATGCCGATACTTTGGAGGAAGTATTTGATAAAGTGAACGCCGTAACGGCCAACCAGGTGCTGGAGATTTGCAACGAGGTGTTTGATAATAACCGCCTGATGACATTGGTATTTGAACCTAAATAAAATTTTTCACGTATTTTTGCAGCATGAAGTATCCTATTATCGCATACGGCGATCCTGTTTTACGAAAAAAAGCCACCGCTATTGAGCCCGACGAATATCCGCATATAAAGCAACTGGTTGATGATATGTTTGAAACCATGTACAATGCACGCGGTGTTGGGTTGGCTGCTCCGCAAATAGGGCTGTCTATGCGTTTATTTGTAATTGATGCTACGCCGTTTGATGATGAGGAACCTGAACTGGCTAACTTTAAAAAAGCGTTTATTAACGCGCAGATAATTGAGGAAACCGGTGAGGAATGGGGCTTTAACGAGGGCTGCCTGAGCATCCCCGATATCAGGGAGGATGTTTACCGCAAGCCAACCATCAAAATATCATACTACGACGAAAACTGGAAGCACCACGAAGATACCGTATCAGGTATGGCGGCACGCATCATTCAGCACGAGTATGATCATATTGAAGGTAAATTGTTTACCGATAAGCTCAGCCCCCTACGCAAGCGCCTGATTGAAAAACGCCTGGGCGATATTTCAAAAGGTGCCGTTAAGGTTGATTACCGAATGAAATTCCCTGCCGCTAAAAAAGGAAGATAGTTTTGGTGAGTAGTGAATGGTGAAAAGTGAATTTCATCATCATAAATAGATATTAAGAAAGCAGCTTTCGGGCTGTTTTTTTAGTTTTTTAAGGGGCGCGGATTTATAAAGCAAAGTAGCTTTTTAAAAGAGCGTAGGCCTGCCGGAAAACCGGGCCAGGGAGCATGGCCTTGTGCGGCTGAAGGTTTTTTCCGGCTTGATGTTTGGTTACTTTCGCACCAAGGGAATTAACTGGCCTCCGCGGCCAAGAGCAGACTGACAATGCTAAGTGCACAATCTCATAATTAAGCACTAAAAGTATGTTCATTACCTGCCCTCAATTTCTTTTAAACGATCAAAAGAAACAAAACTTAGCATTAGCTAAAAACAAAATAACAGCCAATAATTCGCCGGCTGTTTAATTTTTCTATGAAAGTTAGTGCTTCTTTAGTGCTATCCGAAAATTAAAAGGCCGGAATTATAGGGTATCATCAGTTTGGTGCCTTTGCTTGATCTTATCTTGCTCGTAAAAATAAGGAGATTGCTAATAGATAAAAAGCAGCTTTTGCTCCTTTTTAATTGCTTGAACGGCTCTTATCACCGTCGGATATTTGTTTGATCAAACTGCCCCAGGCCAGTGGGTTAAGCAATGGGTTTGGCTGTATGGAAGTTTGATTGAGTATACGGTTATGTAATGCGCCTGCGTTGGTGGTTTGCATTTCGCGGCCATCGCGGGCAAGGGTGTTTTGCAATGCCATTAGTGATGATTTGCTGACATTTTTTTTAGCAACCTCCAGGTCATCATCAGCAATTTTCATCGCCAAAAAATCTTTCCTGAACTCATCAGTAGTGGCCCACGGAAAAACCCTGAATGTTGGCAGGTTAACAATTTGCGGCTTTAAGGGTACTTTTGTTGTAAAGCTCTTGTTAGTATTTGAGGGTATCACCACCACTATGGGGGCATAACCTACTGATGTGAAACGAAGGCTATCCCCCTCATGTGCTACGAATGAAAAATAGCCTTTATAATTTGATGAACTTGCTGATTTGCCGTTTGAGAGGTTGGTTACCGTTACATAAGGCACAGCTATATTTGCACTGTCTGAATTGAAGGTTACACCCGAAAATTGAACCAAAGGCCGCTCCTGCTGCTGCGCAAATGCGGCAGTAGTAAACATTAAAAATAATATCCCGATCAAAAACTTCATCTGCACTTATTATTTTACCATTTTGATGCCAAAAGGTTTATTCATGCCAAAAATATCCTGTTTTTTTTAAAGCAAGGATGTTTTAACAATACTTAACAAATTACCTCAGGTTTTCCGGCAATACAGCGTTAGGGTCGTCAATATCAGTCAGGTTTATGGCTTCAACACCGGTAATTTCGGGCACAGCCTTTTTAATGGCCTGCTCAATGCCGGCTTTCAGGGTCATGATGCTCATAGGGCATGATCCGCATGATCCAAGCAATTTTAGCTTTACTACATGCTCAGGCGTAATTTCCTCAACAGACACGTTCCCGCCATCGGCCTCCAGATATGGGCGAATGGTATCCAGCGCTTTCTCAACCTGATTTATTAAATCACTCATTTTTATTCTATTATTACTGTAAAGTTAATAATTATTTACAACATTTTTATCCACTACGCCCCGTGCGTTGTATATGGAAACCTGCTGCGCTACCATCTTTGCCATCTCTGTAAAGGCATCGGCAGTAACGCTGTTATCCTGCAAAATAACAGGTACCCCTGCATCGCCCGATTCGCTGATGCTTTTTACCAGTGGTATCTCACCCAAAAACGGTACATCAAGTTGGGTGGCCAGCTTTTTGCCGCCATCCTGTCCAAAAATATAGTACTTATTTTCGGGCAGCTCGGCAGGTGTAAAATAGGCCATGTTTTCAACTACGCCCAATATCGGTACGTTGATAGCGTCCATCATAAACATACCTATTCCCTTTTTAGCATCGGCAAGGGCTACGTTTTGTGGCGTGGTAACAATAACCGCGCCCGTAACCGGGAAGGTTTGTGTTATGGTAATGTGTATATCGCCCGTACCGGGGGGCAAATCGACCACCAGGTAATCCAGCTCGCCCCAGTCAGCATCGTTAAATAACTGCTTTACCGCGGTTGATACCATTGGCCCGCGCCATGGCACAGGTTGGTTAGGGTCGGTAAAAAAGCCGATGGATAACAGCTTTAATCCAAATTTTTCAATAGGCTGGATACGTGTTTTGCCATTTTGCTGGGTAGCGTTTGGCCGCGCGCCTTCCAACCCGAACATAATGGGTAATGAAGGGCCGTAAATATCAGCATCTATCAAGCCTACCCTGGCGTCCGCTTTAACAAGCCCCAGTGCCAGGTTAACCGCCACGGTTGATTTGCCAACCCCGCCTTTGCCTGATGCTACCGCGATAATGTTTTTAACACCCGGTACGCCGGTATCCTTTTGCGAGGTTACGCGCGAAGTCATGTTTATGCTAACTTCTATTTCCTTGCTGATGAAGTGGCCTATCGCATTACGACAGGCGTTCTCGATCAGCCCCTTTAACGGGCAGGCCGGCGTGGTTAATATTACTGAAAAGCTGAGGCGGTTGCCATCAATATGTATATCCTGTATCATGTTCAGGGTAACCAGGTCCTTTTTCAGGTCAGGCTCCTCAACATTGCTAAGGGCTTGTAAAACTTGTTCTTTTGTAATTGTCATTTATCTATCTTAATCGCAAAAATATGAAAACCGCTTGGCTTTGGTTTTGTTACCGAAATAATTTACTGTACTTTAACGTTTGAAGCGGATAAGAATTAATTAGTTTTGGATAAAATTTACTGATGCGTCGCCTTAACCCGAGATATATCCGGATAGCCGGAATTGTGCTTGCTTGTATACTGATCGTTATATTAATAAGTGGCTTTGTAGCTTATTCAAAACGCGAAGCCTTGCTTCAAAAAGTTATTTACAAAGCTAAAGCCAAAGCCAGGAACGATTATAATTTAGATGTAAAAATAGGTTCGGCACATTTTACCGGTCTTAGTGAGGTTGCATTTAATAACATTTCTATCGTGCCTGACGGGCGCGACAGTTTGCTGCGCATAAACAAATTGATTGTTGATGTTAAGCTGATGCCGCTGGTATTAGGCGATGTAAAACTGTCTGACGTAACGCTTGAAGATGGTTTTTTAAGCCTGACCAATGTAAAGGGTGTTAAAAACTTTGATTTTCTGTTCAAAAAGAAAAAGCAGAATACTGAAAGCAAAGGCAAGGTTGACCTGGCCGACCTTTCATACCGCCTGATTAACCAGGTGCTTTATAAAGTGCCCGAAAACCTGGATCTGAAAAACTTCAGTATCTCTTACCAGGAAGATACCACACGTGTTAGCTTATTAGCTAAAACAGCCGTTATTGATGATGGCGACCTGAAATCAACTATCAATGTTAACAATGGCGAATCTACCTGGCACCTGATGGGTAAGATGCACGCGTCTGACAAGGATATTGATGTTAAGCTTTATGCTGATGGCAAAAAGATAGAATTACCCATCATCGAGAAAAAGTTTAAGGCTAAACTTAATGCCGATACCATTACCACCCGCCTTACCAAAGTTGAAAAGGATGGCGACGAAACCCGAATATTCAGTTACTGGGGCGCGCACAACCTGCTGATCAACCATGCCGGCCTTTCAACACAGGATATTATTATACCTAACGGGGCTATTGATGCCAACATCTTTATCGGCGAGAATTACCTGTCGTTGGATAGTACATCAACTATTCACTTTAAAAAGATAACCGCACATCCATTTATAAAGTATACGCTTAACCCGGTTAAAATATATGAGCTGAAGGTGAATACCGGCTGGCTGAACGCGCAGGATGTTTTTGATTCGTTCCCGGTGGGCATGTTCGAGTCGTTAGACGGGATGAAGGTCTCGGGCAAACTAAACTACGCGCTCAACTTTTACATGAACAAAAACCAGGTGGATAGCCTGAAGTTTGATTCGCGCCTGGATAAGGAAGATTTCAAGATATTGAAGTTTGGTAAAGCCGACCTTACCAAGCTTAATAAACCCTTTGTATATGTGCCGTATGAAAAGGGTAAACCTATGGGCCCGCACCTTATAGGGCCTGAAAACCCTGAGTTTACGCCTCTTAACCGTATACCAGCCGATATGCGCAATGCTATCATGACGGCCGAGGACCCATCATTTTACCGGCATAACGGTTTTGTGGAACAATCCATCCGCAGCTCAATAGTTACCGATTTTAAGGAGAAAAAATTTGTTCGGGGTGGTAGTACCATCTCTATGCAGTTGGTAAAAAATGCTTTTTTGAGCCGTAATAAAACGCTGTCGCGCAAGATTGAGGAGATACTGATTGTATGGCTGATAGAAAATAACAGGCTGATGAGCAAGAATCGTATGCTTGAAGTGTATTTTAACATTATTGAGTGGGGGCGCGATATTTATGGTATACACGAGGCGGCGAGGTTTTATTTTGGTAAAAACCCTTCGGAGCTTACCCTGGGCGAAAGTATTTACCTGGCCAGCATAGTGCCTAACCCTAAAGCTGGTTTGTACGCCTTTAACGGCGACGGTACCCTGCGCCGCGGACTGCATGGTTACTTTAACCTGATAGGCAGGCTGATGGCAAGCAAAGGTTTGGTAGCGCGGGATACCAGTGCTTATGGATTTTATAATGTGCGTTTACGCGAGGGTTTACGCCGCGCCGCGCCTGTTGATACTACCGCCGCGCTTGATAGTACCATTTTACAGCAAAACCCGGATGCTATGCCGGTTGATGAGCCCGAAAAGAAATTAAACTTTTTTCAGCGGTTATTTGGCGGCGGTAAAAAGGATAGCACTGATAAGGATGACGACAAGATAGACTCGGCCGAGATACGCAAACAGCGCGAAAAGGAAGAAAAGAAGGAACGTAAGCGTAAGGAAAAACAGCGCCGTGACGAACTCAGGGAGCGCGGTTTATTTTAGTAAGATTAGGCCATGTTGGTACGTAACACATTAACTCCTAACCAATAAAAAAAAATATTTTTCAGAAAGTATAAAGCTTTCATTTTCTAAAAAAGAAAAATGCCTATATTACAGCCGGATTGAGGTGTAGGTATAAGTAATAACAAAAAACAAAATCAGGCAAACTCAACTACTCACTTTACAAGAAAAATTTAATGAACATTTTCGTAGGAAGCCTTCCTTACCAATTACAGGAAGAAGATTTAAGGGCCCTTTTTGAACCATTTGGTGAAGTTAGCTCTGCAAAATTAATTATGGACAGAGAAACAGGCCGTAGCAAAGGCTTTGGTTTTGTTGAAATGCCTGAGGATGAAAGCGCACAAGCAGCTATTGACGCGCTTAATAAAAGCGAAGTTAAAGGCCGTTCAATAGCGGTTAGCCAAGCAGAAAATAAAAAACCAAGCGGCGGCGGTGAGCGCAGAGGCGGTGGTGGTTTTAACCGCGGCGGTGGCGGCGGTGGCTACAACCGTGGCGGTGGCGGCGGTTACAGCCGTGGCGGCGATGGTGGTGGTTATAACCGCGATAAAGGCGGCGATCGCTGGCAATAATATATAAAAAAGGCTTTGAGCGTATTGCTCAAAGCCTTTTTTTATGCTTTGCTAAATTGTTTATTTTAGTGATAGGATGTATTTAACCATCTTATCAGCATCAGCTACGGCAAGCGTAGCATGTGGCGACATTGGTACCTGGCCCCATACGCCCGAACCTCCATCAATTACTTTTTTGGCAAGTGTTGCATAGTTAGCCGGTGTTGCCGGATACTTCTTAGCTACATCAATATAAGCAGGGCCTACCAGCTTAGTATCAACCTTGTGGCAAGCTAAACAATCAGATTTTGTGATCAGGGCTTTGCCTGCAGCAATTTCGGCAGCGGTAGCTTTACCTGCGGCCGGTTTTTTAGCAGCGGCCTTTTTGCCTTTGCTTTGTGCGTGTACCGTATTTATAGCCGGAGTGGCAAGCAACAGTGCCAGCATCATTCCGGGGATAACTAATAATTTTTTCATTCGGATATAATCAGCTTTATTTTTTACAATTAATAAACTCAATAATAAGGTTTTGATTGTTCTGTGACAGTATAATAATCTAATTTTTAAACATTCTAAATAGTGTCATCGTGTTAACTATACACACCCGGGCTTTAATATAAAAGGCGGTCATCAGTTATGATGATCGCCTTATTTGTTGATGGGCATACATAACTTATGTAATAGACTATGTACACCTCAAAAAGTTTAATTTATCAAGCTTCGGCTATTGATTTTATTTTAGCCAGTGCTTCATCCCATGCGGCTAACATTTGTTCGTAGTAGTCCGCGCCCATATCAGAGGATATAGCTAATATGGTGCTGTTTTCGCTTGCGGTAAATGTATAGCTTTCACCAGCACCGTTATATAATTTCGCCATTTCGCTTTTGGTATCCTCCTGATTGTTACTTATAAACCCGTTGAAGGTGATGGCTAATTGTTTCAGGTAATTGCGGGTAGTAATTTTACCTACAATTCCATTGCCGTCCTTATCACCAAAAATAACTTTGCTGCCGAGTTGCCAGTCGGTTTCGGCATAGCATCCTTCTGAGAAACAACCTAACCATGCTGTGTTCAAATGGTTATCAAACAACGCTGTCCAAACTTTTTCGGCAGGCGCGTTTATGGTTATCTGCTTAGCTATTTGTAAAATCTTCATGGCTCTGTTCTTATCAATTATAGTTAGGATTATAACTAAGCATCCATTGTATGCCAAACTTGTCGATAAATGAGCAGTAATAATCGCCCCAAAACATTTGCTCGGGTTGCATTTGCACAACGCCGCCTTCGGATAGATTCTTAAAAATGCTATCAGTTTCTTCTTTGCTATCCGTATTGATGGAGATATACGTGTTATTGCCGGTAACCAGTTTAAAGCCCATTGCTTCAGGCGCATCTGTTCCCATCAGTATATTATTCCCTAATGGCAGGGCAATATGCATAATCATGTTACTGATGTTCGATGTCGGCGTGTTCTGAACTTTTGCAGACATATCGGCACATCCGTTACCGGCATCGGGCATGTCGCCAAAGCGCATAACGGTGATAAACTCTCCTCCAAAAACTGACTTGTAAAAGTTGAATGCTTCTTCGGTAGTACCGTTAAAGTTTAAATACGGGTTTGCTGATTTCATAGCTGTATAGTTAAGTAGTGGTTATTGTTCAAGTTTAACTTTCAGGTTGTTTAGGCCGGTTTGCAAATCATTGCCTATCATTTTCTCCACATCAAAAAACAGGCACATAATATTGAAGGGATATGGCACATGCTCTTCAAATCCCCAGGTTACTTTAGTTTGTACCGGTGCAATACTATCGGTTATCATATAAGCCGGGGCTACCGCTTCCATGGGTTCAATAAACCGTATCTCGTAATCAATGCGTTTGCCCTCATCAATCTTTTTGATTTCCTGCTCGCCTTTACCCACGCTGTCACGGTCGCTGCTCCAGGCCGAAGTAAAGCCGGGTTGTCCGTCTGTACCTCGAAATCCCGTTTTCATGCCCGGATCCATTTTAGCCCACTTGCTGTAATCGTTTTGGTTTTTAAGATACTTGATGTAGTTGAAAACCTCACTTTTAGGCTTATTGATCACAATATCTCTTGTAATAGAATAATCGCCTTTTACAAATAAGGCTGTGATAAGCGCAAGGGCAATTATGGCCACAACAACGAACAGGATAACTTTTAAAATTTTCATGATCTTTTTTGGTTTACAGGTGATTAATATGATCGGTTAGTATAAAGCTAAAGCTTTTTATGCAGGTTCATATTAAATTCACAAACCAAAAATAGGTGCATTTTTGATTGCCTTTGAGGGGTGAAAACGGCAATAAAAGGGGGCAGGCGCGACATAAAAAAAGGGCATCGTATTAAACGATGCCCGAAGGTGCATTTTGGTTAGAAAGGCCACACCACCGCACTTTCTACAAAATATAGAACACCTTATTTTTTGGAGCCTGATCTTCAGGCTTTGCTTCTTCTTTATAGTACTGTTTCAACATCTGCATTATATCCCGTTCAATAGTGCGGGATATTGCTGTGGTTGGCGTATCAGTAGGTTTATTCTCAAATGGGTCCTGCAGGTGTATGGCCATTTTCTCTATCAAAAAGAAAGAGCTGGCAATGGCAATCACCATAGGTATTTCAACCAAACCAAAAAATTCTATCAACCCAAATGGCAGCAGCGCCACAAACAGCATTAGCGAAAAGTGTATATAAACACTGTAGGTTGACGGAAATACCGTGTTTTTGATACGCTCGCAACCGCCCATGTGGTTTGAAAAACGGGTAAGCGTAGCATCCATTTCCACTTGTTGAAACTCGTTTATCCAGCCAAGTTTGTAGGCGTGGCGCAGGTCAGTGCCCTGCAGCTCAAGCAACGCTACAGCCTTATTGCTGTAATTTTTAATGTACTCCACATCCTCGGCACAAAGCCATTTTTCGAGGCCGGGCATTGGGTCATGCCCGCGAAGCTGCCTGCTTAAAACGTAGCACCAGGCTATCTGGCGTTTGGCCATGCGCTCACAAAAGGCCCGTTCTTCGGCAGTGCCATAGTGGGTATCAATGTAAGTGAACAACTGGCGCGTAAGCGAACGGCAATCATTCACAATGGCTCCCCAAAGTGTGCGTGCCTCCCACCAGCGGTCATACGCCTGGTTTGATTTAAAGGCCAGCAGCAATGAAATTACCGTACCTAAAATAGTAGGTACCGCAATGGGTATGGATATGCGTGTAAAATGAAAGTTTTTATACATAAGCGCTATAAGCACCGCATAAACAGTTACCATAAGCACCTCGTTACGTATTTTACCAAATACGTATTTTATAGGAATATTCTCTTTTAATAACATAACTCAAATATTTCTATAGGTTAAATATTCATGCTTCGGCCAATTCAGGTTCTGTTTTGGCTGCAATAATTTGGGCAGGCACGGGTTGCGGTTTTACGCTTAACACGGGCAGGCCGCTTTTTTGGATAAGTACAGCAGGGTCAATGCTTGATCGGTTAATTTTACCTGCATGGCAGTGTTTAATATCAAGTACCTGATCTACCTGGTTATCTTCCAAAAAATTTTTGAACATGCTTAACGTACTACCATACAGAAATTCAACCCGGATAGCGCTTATTTGCGAATACTGCTGCTTTAAGGCAGTACAGCCGTTATAAAACGCATCACTCACCTGCTCGTACTCGCGGCTTCTTCTTGACAGCATCAGCAAGTCGGTTTCCGAGTCGGACAGCTTGAACATGTGTATAAAAATGAAGCTGAGCTTTTGCTCTTTCATTTCATTACACACAAGCGGTATCGCTTTTAAAGCCTCAGTGTTAAAATCCGTCGGTATCAGTATGGTTTGCATGGGCGTAAATTTTAGTTGTTAAACCTTAATTAATTACCAATACAATTTTACACCAAGGGTATTAGAGGGTGTTAAGACAGGAATTAGAATTTTATTAGAGTTAAGGGCTTTAACTTAAGTGTTTACTCTAATAAAAGCCCTTGGTAAGCCCCAAGTCTCTAATAAATACTGTATTCAGAGGGATTTATATTAGAAAGATATTAGAAACGGCCGGCTTGTTTTAGGTTAAGCGAGGGATATTATATCTCTATCTCTCCGGCAAACACCTGCATGGCCGGGCCTTCTAAAAATATATCGGTATAGCGCAGCCCGTCATAGTTAAAACGGATATTGAGGTCGCCACCTAATACTTTTACAGGGGTAGTTATATGGCCGCTTTGCTTATTATGGGTAGCCATGGCCAGTGCAACGGCGGTTACACCTGTGCCGCAGGCAAAGGTTTCATCCTCAACGCCGCGCTCAAAGGTGCGTACAAAGTACCCGTTGTTATCAGCAAGTGGCTCTACAAAATTTACATTGATGCCGTTGGTGCAGTAAGTCTGGTTATTGCGTATGGCCGAGCCTTCAGCATAAACATCCCTGCTTTTCAGATCCTGCGCAAGCGTAACATAATGCGGCGAGCCTGTATTAAGCACATAAGCTTCACCATCACGATCAACCTGCTCTACATCTATCATTTGCAGGCTTACCCAGGTACCTTCTTCTGAAATTTTGGCATAATGCGGCCCGTCAACTGCCACAAATTCCGTCTCGGTATCAATCACCCCTAAAAATTTGGCGAAGGCAACAATGCACCTGCCGCCATTGCCGCACATGCTGCTGGGCCTGCCATCGGCATTGTAATATACCATCTCAAAATCGTAACCATCGGCATGTTGCAAAAACATAATGCCATCGCCGCCTATACCAAAACGGCGGTCGCACAGGCGTTCAAGCAGTTCAGGATTGTGGTGATCAATAGTGTTTTGACGGTTATCAACTAAAATAAAATCGTTACCGGCGCCCTGGTATTTATAGAAATGCAGCTTCACAGCAATAAGTAATTTAATAAAACGTAATATTACTACATATAAACCTAAAACCTGTCATGAGCCTGTTAAATCGGGTTTAACATATTTTAACAAAAAAGCTTATAACATCGCGTTGTTCCTACCGTCTATATGGTATTATATTTGAACATTGTATTATAACCCAAGTAAAAAAGAATAATTATCTGAATAACATGAAAAAAGTTGGTTTAACATTATTAACTGCATTTGTTGGCGGTGCAATGGCGTTAGGCACCTACAAGATCTTTGAAACGAAGTACGCCGATAATATGACCTTTGAGGAACGCCAGAAAGTATATTTTACAAATAACCCCATGACGGTATCCTCTGCCGGCTCGGTTGATTTTACACAGGCTGCCGCGGCGGTTACCCCGGCCGTAGTGTACATACGTACTACTTACTCGCCATCGCAGGGTAATGGCGGCGGCAGCCAGTTAGACGATATGTTCGGCGATTTTTTTGGCCAGCGTATGCGTCCGCGCGGGCCGCAGCAGGCATCGGGCTCGGGTGTTATTATTTCGCCTGATGGTTACATTGTAACCAATAACCACGTGGTTGAAAAGGCAGACAAGATCACCGTTAACCTGAATGATCACCGATCATTCCAGGCCAAAGTTGTAGGTACTGACCCAAGTACCGACCTTGCCCTGATCAAAATAACCGGTACTGACCTGCCGATAGTTAAACTCGGCAACTCTGACGATGCCAAGGTTGGCGAATGGGTGTTGGCCGTAGGTAACCCATTTAATCTTAACTCAACTGTAACTGCCGGTATTGTGAGCGCCAAAGGCCGTAACATAGGCATTATAGGCAGCGAGAATAATGATGAGGACAGTAACCCTTTCGGTATGCGCCAGCAACAGGCTGCGCCTAAGCTGAACAAGGCTATCGAATCATTCATTCAAACGGATGCGGCTATTAACCCGGGTAACAGTGGCGGTGCATTGGTGAATACCAAGGGCGAGCTGATCGGTATCAATGCCGCTATCGCTTCGCACACCGGATCATACGAAGGTTATGGATTTGCCATCCCGATAAACCTGGCTAAAAAAGTACTTAATGATATTAAGCAATTCGGTTCAGTAAAACGTGGTTATATTGGTGTAAGCTTCAGAGAGCTTAATGATGATGCCGCAAAAGATATAGGCATTACCCGCAACACCGGTTTATATGTAAGCGAATTGGTTGAAGGCGGCGGCGCGCAGGCGGCAGGCATCCGTAAAGGCGATATCATTACCAAGGTTGAAGGTAACCCGGTATATGAATCATCAGACCTGCAGGAGCGTGTAGGCCGTTTACAGCCCGGTGACAAGATCAATATCACCGTACTGCGCGATGGCAGCGAGAAAAACTTTGCCATCACCCTGAAAGGCGAAGCAGCAAGCCCTAAAACAGCCGCGGTATCAAAATCAGCCGAAGAACTGTTTAATAAATTGGGTGCCAGCTTCCAGCCTTTATCAAAGGAGCAAAAAGCCAAATTCCATGTAAACAATGGTGTGGTGGTAACCCAGGTTCGCCCGGGCCGCTTGTTCTATGAAACTGAGATCCCGGTTGGCTCGATCATAACCAATATCAACAAACAGCCTATTAACAGCATTGCTGATATTGATAAGGCGATAACCAACCTGCGTAACGGTAACCTGATCATATCAGGTATCTATCCGGACGGAACAACGTTCAACAACATGTTCCAGGTGCAGTAAAACATAATTTGATTAATTAGTTTGCGTAAACGCCCGGCAGTAATGCCGGGCGTTTTGTTTTTAATTGTATTTATTAACCCGCATTCTCCATATCATATACCTGCATCTCATCGGCGCTTGGGCCATAGCTGCCCGGTATGGGTATATCAAGCAAACGCAGAAATACCCCTAACTGCGCGCGATGGTGAACTAACTGGCAAAATGTGGTACGTATCATTTCGGCCTTGCTGCATGTTACATATACTATGTCGCCATTGCGAAGTGTCCAGTCAGGCAGCAGGTCATCCTCGGTTGCTTTTTCAAGCTGCTGCTGTGCCCCGGCCAAATTTTGTTCAAATAATTCTATCGCGGCATCAACGCTTGGGCAATTATGTTCGGTATACCCGTTTTGGGCAAAATCGAGTCCGGTAGTATTAAGTACCATGGTAACCCAGGCCGGTAACTCACCAATATGGCTGGCCAACTGGCGCAGGCTCATGCTTTTGGGGTGTGGTTGCCAGTCAAATTTATCTGCCGGAATAATGCTTAACATTTTGCGGGTAGTAACGGCTTCCTCGGCCATCTCCTTTACTAACATTGGGATAATTTTCATGATGTCATTTATTTGGTTTGATGATACAAAGTAACCCCGCGGTAATGACAGCCCTATGTCAGTAGCATTTAAATTATCCAGATTTAATTCCTCTCACTATTCAGGATGTAATGGCTAAAAACCTTATATAAATAATGCTGAATATTTGCCTGAGATCAGCAATAAAACAGTAGATATTTTTGAAAAAATGCGCACTTCGCCACAATTTTTTTATGTTTTAACTGTTTTTAGGACATATAAAACAACAAAAACATTTTAGCAACTTAAAAAGCGGTAAAAGTGAATGATTAATAGTGTACAATATACAATAATGAAAAAAATTCACAAAAAACGCCAAATATTATGACATTTATAATGTCATCAAACATATGTTGCCATATACACAATTCACAGAAAAAATATTTGAAATTATTTTAAAAAATATTTGCAGCAAATTAAACTTAGTGTTATCTTTACACCGTTGAAACAACAACACAAAATAGTCTTCTCATAATTTAGGTTTATAATTGGTTAGTAAAGGCCTCCTGCCCATCAGGAGGCTTTACTTTTTTAAAGGCTTTTCGCCGCGCTGATACCTCCCTGATAATTATATATGTGAATTTTAAAGTGATTGGAAAAAATTGCGTAAAAGAGCTATATTAAGGTCTTTTTACTATATCTGCAGTTAAATAAAATTATTAAAACATTGTGTTAAGCAAATGCCGTAGTAATTAGTTATACCTATAGTTATATGCAAAATATTAGCTCCTTATCAATTGCTTTACGTAATCTATACTGGTCATTTTTAAATAATTTGCAACTGCATAAAACTGCAGACGGCGAGCACGGCCTTATTTATTGGCAGAACAAACTTTTTGCCACAGCAATATTTTATGCTTTGCCGGTTAGTTTGTTCGCATTAGTGCCAAGCGTTATATTGCAATTGCAGGAAGGGCATATCTACATAGTAGCGTTTAATATTATAGCCCTTATTGCGGTTGCCCTTGTTGCCGTTAATAAAAAGTTGGATCTGCAATTACGCAAATTTTTAATTGCTTTTTTAATAGCGCTTTTTTCCATCATCATGATAGCCTCTATGGGCTCTTTTACAATGGGCTGTGTGTACCTGTTTCCACTCAGTATATTTGCGGCGCTTCAATTCTCAAACAGGATAGCTTACTTATTTGTCGGGTTGAATTTTATTATCTGTGCATTGTTCGCTTTAATAATATGGATAAAACCTTTTAACCTGCCCGAGCTTTTTCATAATCTGTCGCTCAATCACTGGCTTATCTATTCTGTTAACTTTATATTTATGGATCTGGTTGTAGTAATGCTCATCCGTATGTTGCTTACCGGCCTTGACCGTACTATGGTTAAGGAGGCTTTTTTGCATAAAGAATTGCAGAAGGAACTACAGGAAAGAACAATAAGAAATGAGTTATTGAAAGAGTCGGAGGAGCATTATCGCACTTTGTTTTTTCAAAGCCCATTGCCAAAATGGATATTTGATGTGGCAACATTAAAGTTTTTGCAGGTAAACAATGCTGCTATTAATAATTATGGCTACACCGAACAGGAGTTTTTATCGATGACGCTTTCTGACATTCATCACCCCGATAAAATAGCTGATCTGTTACTGGCTATAGAAAGATCATCTGCCGATCATTCATCTTACACCACACAGCATGTACGTAAGGATGGGCAAAATATACATGTGGAGGTAAGGCGAAGTGATATTCTGTTTCAAGGTAAAAAAGCGCGGCTGGTTATTGCTACTGATATTACCGAACAGATGAAGCATACACATGCTATAGAGCTGAGGAATGAGAAGCTGCAGGAAATAGCTTATATGCAATCGCATGTGGTACGGGTGCCATTGGCCAATATAATAGGTATAACTGACCTGATAACACAGCAAACCAAAACTGATGATGAGCGGGAGTTATACGATCATTTAGCCCGGTCAGTAAAGCAATTAGACCACGTAGTTAACCAGATAGTAAGACATGCCGAAGAGGTTTTGCCCGCGCAAAACGGTTAGACTGCTACCGTTTGATACGGATTATTAATGAATTTCAAATTTTCTTTACAAGTTGAAACTGAACTCCTATATTTGCAGCCCACGAATGGGGGATTAGCTCAGCTGGCTAGAGCGCTTGCATGGCATGCAAGAGGTCATCGGTTCGACTCCGATATTCTCCACAACCTTTTTGTAAAATCCGCCGAATTTCGCAAGAAATCGACGGATTTTCTTTTTTTACATACGATTTTACATACAGTCTTAAAGCTTCAGTGATGTGATATCTTATTACACAACTGTAAAGATTATCCGGTTTAAGGCTTTTTAAACCGAAAATTTGAGGATTTTTTCCAAACGCTCGAAAATTCGAGAATCTCATTCAATTAAACTTGAAAGCTTATACAATGTAATGAACCGCCAAAAGTTGCTAGGTGGTCACAGTTGATACCCAAAACATTAAATCCTTGGCCGGTTAACCATTCTTTATTAATCGCATTGTAATCGACTTTGCAATTTGCTGGCATTGTATATTCAGGCATGATTATACAATCATTGAATCGAATGTAATTTACATATATGCCACTAGCAGAAAATAAACAACTTCTAGTTTTCTTTGCTTTACATGCACAACTGATAAGTTCATCAACCGGCCTGTCAAAGATTGGCAAAACATTAAAACCATTATTTAGAGCAATAGATTTGAGCGTTTGCACATACTCATTGTCCCTTTTTAAGTAAGGTAATTTTGGATACTCACTTATAAATAAAGTACTCTCATCTTTAAAGGCCATATATCCATCAGTATGTCCAATAACATCATAGCAACTTCTTCCAACTATAATTGGTAATAATCCGGTGTAATCTTCGATGATCTTTTCTACATCCTTGCCAGGATTGTCCTCATAAACTTTTTCGGTTAGAAAAACCTTCTTACCATTATGTACAAAGTTTCCACCATCAATATTTAAGGGGATATCAACCATGGATGATGAATACACCTCTGTTAATATTCTCTTGGTGAGTTTGTTTACATATTGGTAATATTTGCCTTCACTCTTTAAACCACAGTAGTTAGGCATATATTGGGGTTTATATATTTTATCTCCTGCAAAAATCCCCATGCAATCACGTAGCCATAACTCGTCCCAATAATTTACAACGAGGACTTCTATATTGCCCTTGTGCGAGAACTTGTTCAATAGTTCTCTCTTGACGCTTTGTTTGTTTACAATTACAATCAGGTGAATGTCCTTGGGTATCAGCTCTATCAACCGATCAAAAAAGGGTGTTAAAGTTTCATATTCATTAAAAAATCCTTTTGGATAGCTTAAAAAGAGATGATTAGATTTGCCAAAATCTGTCTTTATCATATTGATTTGCAATTAATTAAAATTACAAACGTAAAAAGAGACTTTGCGAAGGCAAAATCTCTTTTTCATGCTTTCTTTATTTAATTAAAAAACTAATTGCCTATGCTCTTCAACATGATATCACGAAAAAAACCACTGCCAAAAATGAGCACTACCATTACCCAAAAGATAGTTATCCATAATACACTTGATGCCATAATTATACCAGTGTAAATGAATAGTCGTGAAAAAGATATTTTGACATAAATGCTTTCAGGTAAATTGGCAGGCATATACATCGGTATGTTTGAAGGTTGATCTATAAACTTCCTAGTCCCCGTCTCAAAATTTGGAGGAGTAGTTGTACCAAAAGCTAATGAATAGTAATCGTTAATATTTTTGTCAGGGTTTTCTGCTGCCCATTCTTGATAAGTTTTTATTTCCATGTGAGTAAAGCTTGTGTGTTGCCAATATACAAATAACGCATACATACGTCAATAAAAAACACATATATGCTTCATTTTCGATGTTGTGATAAATATCAAAAATGACGAAGTTATAAAGGCCTTTGGCAGAAAGCTAAGAGATTTAAGAACCTCTCAAAAATTATCACAGGAGCAATTAGCCAATATTGCAGAAATACCGTTATCTCAAGTAGGCAGAATTGAAAGAGGAGAAATAAATCCAACATTAAGTACTATTAATGCTCTGGCCACTGCACTTAAAATTGAAATCAAAAACTTTTTTAATTGAAAGCCCGTGCAGATTTGTAGTGGCATTAAACTGCATCAAAGGCCATATACGGTATTTTTCTTCGTCGCGCGATAAAGATTATATCCGAAAAGAATTTTGCGATATAACGGCCACAATGCAGCAACAAAAAAGCCGGGCGTAGACCCAGCTATTTTATATTTTTTAAATTAAATTTTAGCATTATAAATCTTACTATAATGCTTTCTCAGGCTTATTTAAATATTTTTCATAATCATACCTCTCTTTAATTTGTTCTTTTTTACAAAATATTTCTTCTTCTAATTCTTGTGCTTCGTTTATTAAATCATTAATTATTAATGTGTCAATACTTGTATGACACTCGTACACGCGCTCAAGTACTAAATTATTTTTGACTCTTTCCTCCATCATTGGATGAAAGCTGCTTTTATCGATGTCACATAACAATTCCGAATTGCCATTACATATTATTTCAAATAATTTATCTGTTAAATTATCTCTGAAATTATTAAATATCTGTAATAATTCTTCTAACTGATTTTGATAAATCCTACTATTAGTTACCTCATTTATTAATTGTGTATTTTGCATTATCTTATTTGTTAGGAATTTCAGGGTATATTACAAGCCCTGAAACTGATGTACATTTACTAGTGAATTAAATTTGTTAATTAATTTTTCACGAACAACTTGATGATAATTATTGGCTAACTTATCATATCGATTATAAACCTCTCTACAGGACTTGCGCTTTTTATTATATGTATTTATATTTTTATTAAGCTTCAAATCATCTGCTAAGATTTTATTGCAATAGGAATGAACTTTAAAAATATCCTCCTCATTTTGATAGGTATCAATTAAGGGTATCTTTTTTATTGCATCATACATACTCAACAGTCCGTAAAATAACTTGTGCCAGATTTCCTGATCATTCAACGTTTGCAGTGTGATCCTATCGTTTTTGCTAAAACCTAATACATTCCTTATTTTTCTAAGTTCATTATATACAATTTCGTAGCGTAAAATATCTTTAACTGCAATTTCTGCTTGCTTAGATTTATTATATGCTTTTAATTTATAATCGCTTAAATAACACATTCGCTGTATTGGCTTGCCTTTCAAATTGTGAGGTGGACATGTATAAAATTCATTTATTGATGATGTGCCGTAGCTCATGTAACGACTTATTACATCCCATTGAGAGTATTTATCAATCTTAACATTTATTCCGGTCTCAAAATTTGTCGATAACTTAAAATCTTCAATAGGTCTTTCGAAAACTATCTTAGACCAAGATTCACACAACACTTGAAAATTTGAAAACGTAAAATCATTGTGATTAACCCATTGCTTGAGGTTACTATGCATGGCATTATAGTAGCCATGCATAGAGTTTTTTATCAGTAGTTTATTATTGTTAGGGAAAATAATTTATCCTTAATTTAGATAGATCAAACCATACTTTATTTTTGTTAATGGGGCAATCTATATCTAGCCGTTCAGTCAGATGCTCAAACTCCAGGTTTGAAAAATCTTCAATTATAAAAGCAGCATTATCGATCATGATCTTACTCCTTTCATTTTGACTTTAGTAGCTGATATTAAATCGGCCTGTTTAAAATATACTTTCCTTCCAATTTTGTGATATGGCAGAAGGCCGGCCTTCTGATAGCGATGTAAAGTTGGATAGGAAATTTTAAGGAATTTTACAGCTTCAGCACGGGTTATAAAACCGGCTTCTAACTCCTCATTTTTTTGATGGGCAGATTCTTGCTTTAATTCAACTAAAGCATTTCTAACCGCATTCGTTACACATTGCTCAATGCTGTTATTGATGTGTAATAAGAAACTGGTGATGAGAGTTCCAAACTCCGTTTGGAAAGGGATCGCTATCCCCTTGGCCTCTATCGGGCTGGGCATAAAAATTAATTTGTCATGTTTTGTTTTTAAGTTATTTATCATTCTAATTTGTAATGCGCTTTTGACATCAGCTACAATAGCAAAAGAGAAAGAAATTTAAAAACTTTACAAGGCATAGAAAAGATTTAATCAATTGACAATTAATAGGCTATATATATATAACTTAATTTTTATATAGTTTATAATTGCTATTAAAATAAAAAACAGGAGTTTAATTGTTACAGATATTTAATGAAATAACTATATAATATTTTATATAATTATAGAATACAAATTTCTGCGTAAAACGTTTCCGTCACCCATCATTGCTATTAAAGTAACTTATTAAATGCAAGGTTTAATGCATCTGATTTTTGCTTTTCTTGTATGTCATTATATCGAGCAAAGTTTCTATGTGTTTTGTGATTTGATAATTTCATAATGATTTCAGGCGAAATCCCTTGGCTAAACATATAGCTAATGAAAGTCTTTCTAGAGCAGTGAAAATGCAGGATTTCGTGTAAGGGCAAAGTTTCCATGAGCATTTTAGCTCCGCTATATCTTATTTTAGTAATCGGCCTAATCAATTTAGCTTTCGCACCGATCTTTTTTAAATTGTTGTTTATTTTTTGCCCTGTATAAACTGGGATGGCTAAAGTAATTGGAGTACTCTTATATTTTTCAAGTATCGCTTTTGCCTGGCTGTTCAAAGGGAGTCGAAGAAAGTTCTTTGTCTTTTGAACGGCCACATTGATATAGTCGCCGTCAATATCCACTTTACATAACTTCTGAATATCTGAAAACCGTAAACCAGTAAAACAGCCAAAAAGGAGGCATCTTTGGCAACCGACATATAAAAATCTGTGAAGTTTAAATCCATTATGGCTTTAAGCTCATCTATTGTTAGTGCAACTATTTCATTTTCGCTTTGACGAATGTTGCCACTTATTGAAAGATTGATTTCTGACGCATAGCCATTTTTGCTAGCCCACTTGAGAAACCATTTAAAGTTCCCTATGTTCTTATGTATAGTATTATTGGTGTGCTTTAAATCATTGATGTAATAACGTTCGAACCTGTTAATGAACGCATCATCAATATACTTAAATTCAATAGTACCTTCTTTCTTTGAGAAGCCTCTTAAATGCTGCAGGTTGGTATTTAACTTTTTTATAGTGCTCTCGGAGAAATTGGCATTTGATTTTATGAATTCCTCATATAACTGAAACACGGATTTACGTGCAGTGATCTTGTTGCCTTTTAATGCTTCCCGTATGTATTTAATTGATGGCTCAACACCTGCCACAATTGCATTTCTGTAAATGGCCATAATATCTTCTCTCTTCTTCTGCAGCAAATTATTAATCTCGCCAGCGCCAATGGCTGAGCTTTTAACCTTTTGCTTGTCTTCATCCCATTTACTGGCGTCTATACGCTCGCCAGTCTGAATCCACATACGGTTAGCATTGAAGCTAAAAGATAAAAGTATTGGTACATTTTTTACTATTAAATCCCCATTTGGGTCTTTCCGCTTCTCGATATAAAATTTAGTATTAGCCATTAATATATTTATAGTATTTATTATAATTATTTAATTATCAATAAGTTGTATTTTTTTTGGAGGCGCGAAGGACGGGAGGAAAATTTACTTTTGCAAATTTTTTTTAAAAGAAATTTACAGGTGGATAATTAGTATTTTAGTAGTCTAATCTTATCATTATGTTTTTAGGACCATCCGATCTCAAGGAATTTTTAAGCGATAAAATTATTTCTGGCTTTAAGGAAGAGAACATCAAGCAGGCTGCATATGAACTTTCTTTGGGTTCAGAAGTATATAGAACAGATGCACCACAGGGGAAAATCGAAAGCTTAGACGACAAAAATAAGACCGTTGAAATAAACCCTGGCCAATTTATACTGTTGTTGACAAAAGAGACGGTTAATATTCCACCTAATAAATTGGCGTTCATTTCAATCAAAGCCAAACATAAATTAAAAGGGCTAGTGAACGTATCTGGCTTTCATGTTGATCCTGGTTTTCATGGGAAATTATTGTTTTCCGTTTACAACGCAGGACCGTCGACACTTACGTTAAAAACCGGAATCAAATATTTTTTAATTTGGTTTGCAGAACTAAAATCAGAGGCAAGTAAGGAAGAAATTTACAACAAAAAAGACAATCACCATCAAGGGCAAGATGGTATCGATCCAGATTATATTGACGCTTTAAAGAAAGGAGAAATGGCATCTCCCAGCGCATTAATGAAAAAGATAGATGATTTACAGAATGAATTTTCCGAGAAAATCAAAGATGTAGAGCGGAAGAAACTGAGAAATGAATATTTATTGACAGTAATAATTGGCTTTTTCATTGCGTTATTTGTTAAAGTGTATTGGGATTCGAAAGCCGAAGAGGCTGGATATCAAAAACGAATTAAAGAAGAGGAACAGTTTATGGGTATATCGAATCAACTTGACTCAATTAAATCAAATTCAGTATCTTTGAGTCAAGTAGATAGTCTTATTAAAAAAAGATCTAATGCTGTAAATGAAAAACCAAGATAATTATATCGCTCATTTAGACTCTGCATTTGCAACGCATGAACAATTGCCAAGAGAGTTCTCTGTCTCTTTTAATGAAGTTCCTGACTCAATTAAACCACAAGTTAAAGTTTTATTCAATGATCAACAGTTAGGAGATATTATTAACGATAATTCTTTTGTAAATGATTACTATCGCTATCATGATATTTTTCATTACACTTTTGCTACGCTTTTAGGCTGGTCTCCTTGTGCTAGAGCAATGATGAAAAAGAAGCGGAAGAGTGATCCCATAATAGATGAAATAGAGGACGGAGCAAGGGCAACCATTACGGAAGAGGCTGTTTCTTTGATTATATTTAACGAAGCGCGCAAAAAGAACTTTTTTGAGCGTAAAACAAAAGTCAGTAAGGTCACACTTAGGATAATCAAAGAAATGACTGATAGCTTTGAAGTGAATGTTCGAACTGAAAAGGAGTGGGAAAAAGCTATTCTGTCAAGTTATAAAATATTCAGACAGCTAATTAAATATAATGGGGGGAAAGTTCTGTTCAACATGAATAGTAAACAGATTGATTTTATTCCATTGATTAATTAAAGCGGACATAATTAGTAAGTGAGCCGACATCAGTCGGTTTTTTTGTACCTGATGATTACGATATTTAACAAAAAAAAGAAGCCGACTGCCAGTTATGTATTAGACACGTATTGGAAGTTTGCAACTGAGCGGCAAAACATATTCTTTAATCGCATAAAGGGCGAAGGTAAACTGACGAGTGACCCAATTTTGAATAAACACAAGTTTACAAACGCTTATAGGGCTTCTGATCGGGTTAGTCAATATCTTATTAATAATGTCATATACAGTGGGGATACTGATATAAATGAAACACTATTTAGAATTTTATTATTTAAAATATTTAACAAAATTGAAACATGGGAACTGCTTCAGCATGAATTAGGTTTAATCTCTTGGAAAGAATACTCGTTTGATAGGTATAACAAAATATTGCATCAGGCTTTAACTATCAAAGAGTCTATATATTCTGGCGCTTATATAATGGCATCTGGAAAAAGTACGTTTGGTTATAACCGAAAGCACGAGAATCACCTAAAGCTCATAGAAAGCATGATGAAGTCACAGTTAGCTGATAAGTTAAAAAATGCTAAATCACTACAGGAAAGCTTTACGTTATTATTAGAATATCCAACTATAGGTACATTTTTAGCATATCAGTATGCAATTGATATTAATTATAGTGAGTTGACCAATTTTAGCGAAATGGACTTTGTCGTACCAGGACCTGGCGCAAAAGATGGTATAAAAAAATGTTTTGTTGACCTAGGCGATTACTCTGAGGCTGATATTATCCGATTTGTGACGGAAAGCCAAGATCGTGAATTTGAGAGATTAAATTTACAATTCAAGAGTTTATGGGATCGCCCACTTCAATTAATTGATTGCCAAAATTTATTTTGTGAAACGGACAAATATTCAAGAGTAGCTCATCCCGAAGTATCCGGCTTATCAAATCGATCAAGGATTAAACAAATATACAGACCTGTTGGGTCTTATATAAAATATTCATATCCACCTAAATGGAATATTAATAGTAAAATCGAACTGCCACAAAACTCACCAGTTCAAAACATTCAGTTTACCTTAGAGCTTTTGTAAGCGTGAAATAAATTCAATTACATTTTTTACAATCTCGTCGTTAGATAAACCATCTTTACCTAGCCCAACAAAAGACTCTCTAAGCTTAGCATCAGAAGGGAAATATTTATCCATTTCGGCATTCACCCTTTCCCATAAATCTTTTGCCATCCAACCAGTGCTACCAATAGGAACAGGAATCACACCTTGTTTAATACATATATCAAATTCTTCAAGCATGCCTTCGGAGTTCACCAACTTCCCTTCGTCATTAATTTTATTTCCGAATATGAAAATTGCCACTCCTGCATAAGACAACATGTCATTTCTGTAATCTGTCCATATTTCTTTTAAACTTTTAGAGCCCGATTGTGTTTGAGGAAATGGCCTAAGTATTAATAAATCATCCAAGTTGCGATATTTAGAGTTGAGCTTGTAATCGAGTGCTCCTTCTATCACAAAACTTCCTATTCCCAAGCCAAATCCAGAAATTATTTTATAAGCATATTTCGCTAGTTTATAACTTAAATCATGAATTAAACCTTTGGCTATAGTTTCTGTAAATGGGGCATATTCATTTGCTGCACCCGATATAAAGACATTTTTTCTTTTTAGCCTATTTTCGATTTCCCTTAATATATCAGTTATATCAGGGTAGTCATCAATCATTATAGCATTAATGCCGTATCTTAATAAATCTTCGATTTTAAGTTGCTGTTTAATTTTTGCATACAAGAAAGCTTCCTTTTTCTGCTCCGGAGTTATATTTAATTTGTCAAAATCCTTCTCATTAACTGATTTAAAGAAACAGTAGTGTACAGGTGTGTTATCTTTTAATAAAACCTTAATTCGACCTAAAATATAATCTAAATTGGGATCGTCGAAACTGAACCCGATAAAAAGGAAGGTTTTGGATAACAAGTCGCCTCGTAAAGTAATCGAAAAGAATTCCCTTTTGTCATTATAACTTTCATAATCATCTTTAATCAGGACAGCAGATTCTGGTGAATCCTTATCACCATGCATCTTATAAACTGTGGCGTCCTTTTTCTTGATGTTGCTTGAGAAGTCTTCATTTTTAATTTTGAGTTCAACCGTTTTGTTTTCTTCTTCCAAAGATTTTTCAATCAGCTTGTCATAGTTAGTTGTCCAGAAAGTAGATATCCCGATCCTAGCTAAAATTTTATGATTCTCGCTCCCCTTACTTAGAGTAGAGAACTCATTCTTTATCTTATTGTTAATTTTACCACGTTTGTGTTTATTGAAATGATATTGGGCGACCGATATTAAGTCATATTCTTTATCAATATCTAAATTTATTTCGGACGCTAAATCACGTAACAGCTCTTTCCAATTTACAAAGCCGTCGGATGCCGATAGCCCTGCGCCGGCAAAAATTGCTGCATCCCCATTTATAACTTCAGTAACAAACTTTTCAATGAAGTCTTTTTGTTGTGTAGTAAAATTCATTTTATTTTTTTAACCAATCATTTAATGATTCAGTGCTACCGTTGGGATAAATCACTTTATAATAATCGTCGGTATATTCGCTTTCTTCTATACGTGGATATATCTGTAAATATTCGTTACCATCCCAAGTTTTACTATTGTCGGCAAGTGGCAATACACAAATTTTATCGTTGTTTAATTTATAGCTATCACCGATACCGACCTCCCAATTACACCATTTGGATGATACTGCGTCGTTCGTAGCCAATAAGATAAACTTGTCGTTGTCTTTAATCTTTATCTTAATCTTTGCGGCAGTAATACCATTAGTCTTTTCGGGCATAGTTTCATCGGCCCAATCAACATATATACTTAAGCCCAAATTTTGGAAAAAGACCTTCGCCTGCTCAACTATTGGCCGGTCTTTGTGAGAATGCGAGAGAAAAATAGATGTAGTAGCTAGGCTTTTAGAAAAAGCCCTGTTTTCGGTCAAGTGAGCGCTAAGTCCGGTATATCCGGCTTTATTCCTTGCTTTATTTTCGAATTGCTGTTTAGTAAATATTGCCATAATTTATTTATGATTTTTCCAGTTTATCGGGTCTCCGTGTATGCCTGGATCATGTTTTTTTTCAAGCCAACTAACAAATCCATCCGCATCTTTGGTCGGTATAGCGATGCTTTTAACACTACGACCTTCGCTACAAATTGCTAAAAATTCATCAGGTATTTTAATAGCTTGGTCGCCGAAGTAGTAAAAGTTTTTTGCTATTAACACTCGCTCACCCTTTATGTCAGCGTCTAAATGCGCACTGTTTTTAACGCCCTGAGCTAAAGAATGAGCAGAATCGTCTTGTAGCCATTCACCGGTTGCAGGATTTTTATGGTAAATATTATCTCCATATAACTGTACTAAGCTCCCATTTAACACGGGCTTTTTATATTGAAATCTAGGGTCATCCCAGTATTTTTCAAAACTCATCATTTCGTCAACTTGCATCGCATAAATTAAGTAATGCAATTTTTTTAACTTGACGCTTCCGGTTCCAAATATCCAATCGCCGATTTTCAAACGCTTGTTCATTCTAATGGCACCTTTGCAAATTGCCAACGTGCAAAATTCACCGAAGGGGTTTGGAGCTAAACCAAAATCATGTTCTATTTTATATGAATAATATCCCATATTTATGCGCTACATCTAACTCTTGTAATAGTGTAAATTGGTGTTCGTGTCGAACCATCAGCATTTTCAGAGGGCATTGAACAACCTGCCATGGCGTCACCCAACTTATCAAGGGAGTTCCAACCTAGAACAGGGCCCCCATATCTTTTATAACTTTCAGGCAATTCTACATTATCCTTACAGCCATGTAGGTATATTCCTACTATAGTTTTACCTAACAAATGAGCTTGCTTAATTTCGTAGTCTACCCACGGGCGAGAGTGTGTTTTTTCGCCAATTAAACAAATAAAAGTTCCAGCCCAAGAAATACCATTTTTGAGATCCTTAGCAATCTGCGAATTACTAGGTCTAACAGCAGTGTGTTTTGTGCTATCGACAGAGCTGTTTCTTACATTGTAGCCGCTGCTTTTAAGCCTCTCCTTCAAGCTTTGTACATGGTCATCATCTTTGCCATGGTGGCTCATAAATACGTTGTGTGTTTTGTCCATACTCTATACATTATTTAAATACTCAAAAAGCAATAAGCATAGATGGAATTAATGAGGCAGGGAAAATTTCAAATATTGAAACTATTTATACCTTTGCGCAGTTTAAAACAAATATGCCCTGCTGAAAAAGCAGTGTAACTAATAATCGGTCAAGCCTGCATCCGTCGCCAAACTTTGCAGGCTAACCGTTTCTCTCTCATCTAATGTTATGCCAATTTCTTTAGCATAACAATAAATTTGTTACAATTAAGTTATATATTATAAACCTGCGTTCATGTGGCATTAAAAACTGCCTTTATGCCATTTTTTCACAAGACAAAAAGTCATCGTTTTGCTATAATTTAGTCAATCCATTGTCAGTTAGTGTTTTGTGTACACCTAATCGAAGTAGGGCAAGGTGACATACAAAATTCCATACGATTAATACTTTGTTCATTTTGTTTTTCTTTCTACAGGTGAAATGAACAATGGAGGTAAAGACACATTACTATGTAAACATTTAAAAAGGGTGAAATAAGTTGTTTCTTGGAGAGATTTCAAAAGAAGGAACGATATTCTCCACACCTTTAAAAAAAAGGCTTTGCGAATGTTCGTAAAGCCTTTTTTATTTGGGGGCTATCAAAGATACTACCAACCTTTTTATATACTCTTACAAATATTAGGGATCTAACCACATTATTGAAAGCCAATCTTGACAAGCTGATCGAATCTGAATACATTACACATTCAGAAAACCAATTTGTCCTTATGTTTATCTGAAATAATCAGCCTTTAATCAACTCCCGATCGCTGTTTCATTATGGGGTTGCTCCTTACGCCAAAGCTGTCGAGTAAAAGTGGACTCAAGTTGTTTCTAATCGGCCGTAAATTCACACAAATGGCCTCGCTGAATGTTTAATTCACGTGCCATACAATAAATCAACCTATATTCAGGCTGAAAGCCCTACTACAGTGCAAATGAACTGCGGAAATATGCGGATCGCCTTTATTTCATTCTGTATGGTTTTTTGGCTCGGCAGCCTCATATTGTTATGCCAGGCGGCAGCCTACAGCGCTATTCCGTATTTAAACACGCACGCACGGGCCGTCAATGAGTACTTCGGGCATCACACATTAGCATTTATGGCCGCACCCGTCATCATCCTCTGTATGATTCTATACTTTCATTTCAGCCGCACCCGGCTCACTTGGGCAGGCGGCGTTAGGATAGATGGCAAACCTATCGAAGTAGTGCATTACCAGTTCAAACGGCTGATCAATAACGTCCCGGTCATCTATCTGCAAACCCCGAAGCATCTTTACATCTTTTATCCTGTAACTTCGCAGGACGGGCGAAAGATGCCTAATGTGAAGATCATGAAAAGAGAAGCAGCAGAGAATGAGGTCCAGGTCGAAAAGCTTAAGGCCGAACTTGAGGCTTCGGCCGCAACACTAAAGAAGTTTTGGTTCTTTACCAAGGAAGTACCGATCTCGTTTTTGGTATTAGTGGTAATTGTTGCCATTATAATTTTGGCTCAGTGGTAGTACATCTTCGTTCATAGGTGTATTTTGTTCTAAGCTATGAATTGGCGATGTATGGAATATAAAGTTTAGGTAATGCTTTAATTAAATGCAAAGCATAAAAATTCAGTTAGCTGCTTTAATTAACCGGCATTAGCAGGCAATTCATGGTGTTAGCTGATGTTTTAATGTAGATGTTCTTGCCATCGTATGCTTTGATCTGCCTTTCCAGATCGTTAATATATATCGGCTTTTTTTTATCAGCCTGGCATATCATGGAGAAGGTTTGTGTATTTAAAACCTTACCTGTAGCTATACTGTAAAAAGTTATATGTGCCCTGTTTCGGTGATGATTTACACTGTCAACATTGATGTAATATTTGTCGAATTTAAATGCAGTGGCAGGAATGTTTTTAAAGGAATTGTAAGAGTGCTTAATTTGCGGTTGTGAGCAGGATAGTGAAAATACAATCATAACCTTTAATAATGCCGCGTTCTTCATTTTTAAAAATTGCTTCAAACTAAGTTTGAGCTTAATTTAAGTAATATCTTTTTTAAAAAAATGCTACCTTCGTTTTGCTAATATTTTTATCAAAATGATGCCTGTTGTTTTAGTTGTTGTTGCCGTTGTTATATTGCTTGTGGCGGTGCTTTTATTTGTAAAAAAGCCAAAGGCCAATATTATTGATACCGATGAATTGGTGCGCCTTAAAAATGAGGTGGACACATTACGGGTATCATTGGCAAAAGCCGAAGAGAAAGCCATAGGCCTCGCTGCCGAAAAGGAAAATATAACCCACTTTTTAAAAGAAGAAAAAGACAGGCTGGCCACTGAACTGGTACAGGAGCGCGAAAAACTGGCGCAGGCCAATCAATCATTAGAGAGCGCACGTTCATACTTCAAGGCACAACAGGAAAAATTACAGGAGCAAAAAACGGATATTGAGCAAACCCGCCAGCATTTTCAGCGCGAATTTGAAAATGTTGCCGAAAAGCTGCTCAAGGAAAAATCAAAGGAATTTATTGATGTAAATAAAACCAACCTTGACCATATACTTGGTCCGCTAAAAGAGAACCTGAAGGTTTTTGAAGAAAAGGTTGACAAAGTTTACAATATGGAGGCTGCCGAGCGTAATACCCTTAAAGGTGTTATTACACAACTGATGGAGCTGAACCGCCAGATAAGCGACGAGGCGCAAAACCTTACCAAAGCCCTCAAAGGCGATAACAAGCGCCAGGGTAACTGGGGCGAGGTGATCCTGGAGCGTGTGCTGGAGCGCTCGGGTTTGGTTAGGGACCAGGAATACCGCATACAGGCCAGCATGACTACCAATGAGAACATGCGTTTGCAGCCCGATGTGGTTATCGATCTGCCGGATGAAAAACACCTGATCATCGATTCAAAAGTGTCGCTGGTTGCATACGAGCGACTGGTGAACAGCGAGAGCGAGGAAGAGCGTAAGCTGTACTCAAAGGCGCACATCGAATCCATAAGGAGCCATGTGCACAACCTGTCGTCAAAAAACTATCACGATCTGTACCAGATCAACTCGCCTGATTTTGTATTGCTGTTCATCCCTATCGAATCATCGTTCAGCATAGCCGTACAGATAGATGCCGAGCTGTTTAGCGATGCCTGGGATAAGCGCGTGGTGATTGTGAGCCCCTCAACCCTGCTGGCCACGCTGCGCACCATTGCCAGCATGTGGAAACAGGAGCGCCAAAACCGTAACGTGCTGGAGATAGCCCGCCTGAGCGGCGAGATGTACGATAAATTTGTAGGCTTTGTAACTGATATGGAAAGCATCGGCAAAAACATAAAGCAAAGTCAGGATGCTTATGACAAGGCCTTGAACAAACTAACCGATGGCCGCGGCAACCTCACCATAACAGCCGAAAAAATTAAAAAACTGGGAGCTAAGGCCAATAAGCAGATAGATCAGAAATATATTGGTGAGGAATAAGTATTTACGAATTTACCTAATGTCAATTAATCTGTTTATTATTACTCTTGATAATTGACCTATGTATAAATATCTACTTTCCCTTGCGCTGCTTGCCGGTAATATACAACTCCGGGCACAAGTTCCCGGCTCGGCTGTTGATGTGCAGCATTATAACTTTAATATAATCCTGAATGATCAGAATGATGAGATCAAAGGGCAGGCTGATATTCAATTATCCTTATGTCGTGATATTAAATCGATAGCGTTTGATCTGGATAATAAAGCATCTAAAGGTAAGGGTATGCAGGTGCTTGCCGTTACCGAGGGCGGTAAAAAGTTGCCATATGTGCATGCTGATGGTAAGCTGGTTATAAAAACCACAGCCAAGTCAGGCACTAACCATGCTTATCGTATAACCTATAGCGGCGTACCTGCTGATGGTTTGATCATCTCCAAAAATAAATATGGTGATCGTACCTTTTTTGGTGATAACTGGCTGCGCCGGGCACGTAAGTGGCTGCCATGTGTTGATGATGTGGCCGATAAAGCCGGTGTCGATTTTATTGTTACCGCGCCTGCCCATTACAGCGTTGTGGCTAATGGCTTAAAGGTAAGCGAAAAGCAAGCTGGCGAAAATAAAACTACCCATTGGCATGAGGATGTGCCAGTATCTACCAAGGTAATGGTTATAGGGGTGGCTGATTTTGCCATCAGTACGCCCGAGTTTGTGAACCAGGTACCGGTAAATGCCTACACTTTTAAACAGGATAAAAGCAACGGATTTAAAGCCTACGCCTGCGCGCCCGAAATACTGAATTTCTACAATCAGCAGATTGGGCCGTACGCTTATAAAAAGCTGGCCAACGTACAGTCAAAAACCATTTTTGGTGGTATGGAGAACGCCAGCAATATTTTTTACTACGAAAATTCGGTGAATGATAAGGCCATTGAGGCGCTGGTAGCCCACGAGGTAGCTCATCAATGGTTTGGCGATGCCGCTACCGAAAGCGGTGTGGCTCATGTTTGGCTTAGCGAAGGCTTTGCAACTTATTTTACGCATTATTATCACGAGCATAAGTACGGTGCGGATAGTTTGCGCAAGCGCATGATAACCGACCGCAAGGGTATATTCGCTTTTGAAAAGGAACGTATGACCCCGGTGGTTGATACTACTAATGAAAAAGCCGATATCAACCTGCTTAACACCAACAGCTATCAAAAGGCAAGCTGGGTGCTGTACATGCTGAGGCGTCAATTAGGCGATGCCAATTTTATTAAAGGCATACGCACCTATTACAGCACCTACAAAAACGGCAATGCCGGTACTGAAAATTTCAGGGCAGTGATGGAAAAGGCAGGTAACCAAAACCTGGAACAGTTTTTTAAGCAATGGCTGTACACGGCAGGGCATCCGAGATTGCGTATCAGTTACGAAACAGATAAAACCAATCATGGTATTCACCTGCATATTGAGCAGTTGCAGCCGCAGGTTTATCAACTTAAGGTTGACCTGAAAATAGGCAGCACCAACTTTACCGCCGAGATGAAAGACAAAGCACTCGACCTGAACATAGCCGCGCCAACGCAAGCCGGTGAGCTGACCGTTGACCCGAATGTGAATTTACTGGCAGAATATGAAATTGTAAATAACGATAAATAACATGGCTCGCAACGATATATCAGGTGGCGGTGTGTTTTACGGGTTGATTGCTATACCCGTTGGTATAACGGTTTTTGTATTTGCATCAACCGGCGGACTTTGGTACTCCTATATTTTAGCAAGTATAACTTTGTGGGGGCTATTAAAGATATACTTTGCGTTGGTGAGCCATATAAAGTTGGAGCATGACGATGACGATCTTTACATTATCACAAACTCATCCGTAAAAATAATCCCGTTCAAAAATATTCGGTCTATTAGCTATTCAGGATATAGAGTAAATGAAAGGCAGGTTTGGCAAGTTGATTACCTTGATTTTGATGGAATAGTTAAAGTAAAAAAAATTACAAGCAACAAAATGCGATTGGGGATTTTTATTGATGCTGTATCAAAAGTAAACGATAAGGTGTATATTGATAAAAATCTTAAAATAACCACCGCCACAATCGCTAATGGATTTAATAAAACTGTATCAGTTTACAAAAGTGAAGGCTACAATGGTGTTCAATATAGTTACGAGTATTCAATTCCGTTGAGAGGTGAGAAAAATAAAAAAGAGGATCAACAAGTTTCTACTTAGATTCGGCCTATATCATTATATATATTTGCATACCTAAAATCTTAATAATACGTGTTGGTTAAAACTTTCGGCAGCTCGGTATATGGTATTCAGGCCATCACTATCACCGTTGAGGTGAACATTGCACCGGGTACAAAATATTTTATTGTGGGCCTGCCCGATAACGCGGTTAAAGAAAGCTATTACCGCATCGAATCGGCATTAAAGAATTGCGGCTACAAAATGCCCCGCCAGCAGGTAGTGGTAAACATGGCCCCGGCTGATATCCGTAAAGAAGGTTCGGCGTATGACCTCACCATTGCTACTGCTGTATTAGCTGCCTCGGGCCAGATAGAAACCGAGGAACTGGACAAATACCTCATTATGGGTGAGCTATCGCTCGATGGTGGTTTGCAGCCAATAAAAGGTGCTTTGCCTATTGCCATACAGGCACGTAAGGAGGGTTTTAAAGGCTTTATACTCCCTAAGCAAAACGCCCGTGAGGCAGCCATTGTAAACGAACTGGAGGTTTACGGTGTAGAAAATATAAAGGAGGTAGCCAATTTCTTCAACGGCGATGAGCCACTAAAGCGCGAGGTGGTGAATACCCGCGAAGAGTTTTACGATAGCCTTAGCAACTACGACAGCGACTTTAGCGACGTACGAGGGCAGGAAAACATTAAACGCGCCCTCGAGATAGCCGCCGCCGGTGGCCATAATGTGATACTGATCGGTCCGCCGGGAGCGGGTAAAACCATGCTGGCTAAAAGGCTACCATCTATACTGCCGCCCTTAACCCTGCATGAGTCATTGGAAACCACCAAGATCCACTCAGTAGCGGGTAAACTTTCAGCAGCGGATGCGTTGGTAACCATCAGGCCGTTCCGCTCGCCGCACCATACGGTGAGCGATGTGGCTTTAGTGGGCGGTGGCGGCAATCCGCAGCCCGGCGAAATATCGCTGGCACATAATGGCGTTTTGTTTCTGGATGAATTGCCTGAATTTAAGCGTAGTGTTTTAGAGGTAATGCGTCAGCCTTTGGAGGAGCGCCGCATCACCATATCGCGCGCCAAGTTCACGGTTGATTATCCATCGAGCTTTATGCTGATAGCCAGCATGAACCCCTGCCCCTGTGGCTATTACAATCACCCCGAAAAGGAATGTGTTTGCCCGCCCGGAACGGTGCAGAAGTACATGAGCAAAATATCGGGCCCGTTGCTGGACAGGATAGACCTGCACGTTGAGGTCACACCGGTAAACTTCAGCGAATTGGCATCCGACCGCCTGGCCGAAAAAAGTGAGCATATACGCGAACGAGTTATAAAAGCCCGCGATAAGCAGATAGAACGCTTTGGCAGCAAACCGGATTTGCATGCCAACGCGCAAATGAGCCCCCAAATGGTACGCGATATTTGTAAAATAAATGCCGCCGGGCAAGCGTTGCTAAAAAAGGCGATGGAAAAGCTGGGCCTCTCCGCAAGGGCATATGACCGTATATTAAAAGTAGCCCGCACTATTGCCGACTTAGCCGGAAGTGAAGACATTGAGTTAGCGCATCTGGCCGAAGCCATACATTTCAGAAGTTTGGACAGGGAAGGCTGGGCTGGGTAAGTGTATCTTTTTAGTTGGAAGGCGATTGATATTACTTAAACTTCAGTGTCAGCACTGTAATGTCATCTATCGGTTTAGCCTTTACGTTATGATCAATATGGTGAAGTATGGCCTGGTTAAATTTCTCGGCAGATAGTTTGCCATTCTTTTTTACGCAGGTCATCAGGCGGTCCTCGTTCCATATTTTTGAGGCATCAGGTTCGCGGTCAAGCAAGCCATCGGTATAGTTAAATATTAAGGTGCCCGGCTCAATATTTAGTTCTTCGGAATTTATAAAGGGTAATTCATCAAACGCGCCAATAATGGTTGTGCCGCGCTTTAAAGCCATGGCCTCACCGTTTGAGTATAAAATTGCGGGGTTGTGCCCGGCATTAACGTAATTAAGCTTGCGGGTGGTATGGTTGTAAATGGCAATAAAAAGGGTGATGAATTTTTCGCCCTTGGTGTTTCGTAAAACAATTTTGTTGAGCCGCTCCACAATAGTTGCCAGATCATCCTCAACAGATACCCAGGCGCGGAGGCTTGCCTGAAAGTTAGCCATCAGCAACGCGGCAGATATGCCCTTGCCCGATACATCGGCAATACACCAGAGGTATTCATGATCATTAACCTGTACAAAATCAAAATAATCGCCGCCAACATTTTGGTGCGGGAGGTAGCGGGCACTCAGTTCAATACTCGGGTCGGTATAAACCTGCACCGGTATCAGCATACTTTGCATTTCGGCAGCAAGTTCCATTTCACGCTGAAAGCGTTCAGACTCCAGCCGCTCCCTGAAAAGCTTTTTATTTTCAAGCGCTACCAACACCACGTTAATTATGGTTTGCATAAAGTTAAGGTCATTGCTTACCATGTCATCGGGCGAGTTAAAATCGCCGATCAGGGCATACGCGATAGCCTTATTTTTTTGGTAGATGGGTATAAAGTAATCGTAGTTTGAAAGTATGGGGTGGTCAGAACCCTCGAGTGCGGCGGGTTCTTTTATTTTTTTAAGATGTTTACAAGCCTTGTACAATTCGCCGGTAGGTTCAATATGGCCGCCATATTTTGATATGCAGATGTAGTTATTGCCTTCGGCTATTAAAAAGCGTAGTTTACCTATCTGCAAATAATTTCGGCAAATTACTTCCAGCATCTGAATAAGTACCGGGGTGGCTATGTTTTTATTTATTGCCCTGGTAAGCTCTAATAACGAGTTGAGCTCCGATTGTCTTTTCAACAGTAAACGGATCAGCTCATCTTCGCCGGAGTTTGTTTCGTTTGGCGGCATATGTTTGCACGAACGGTGTAAGGCTAAAATAGAAAAATATATGTGTTATATGCGGATATTCTGTGATTTAATATCAAAAGCATCACGAAGGCCGGTTGTAAGCAGGTTAAAAGCGAATACCGTGAGCATAATGGCCACGCCCGGAATAATGGCCAGGTATGCCGCATCCATCACAATATAGCCGTAATGTTCTTTGATCATACCACCCCAGGTAGGCATGGGTGGTTGTGCTCCAAAACCCAAAAAGCTCAAGCCTGACTCAAGTAATATAGCCGAAGCGAAGTTGGATGCCGCTATAACCAGCACCGGTCCTGATATGTTAGGTAAAATATGACGCGTTATGATACGCAGGTGTGAAAAGCCAAGCGCCTGGGCTGCCTCAATATATTCCGATCTTTTAACGGCAAGCACCTGCCCACGCACCAGCCGCGCTACCTCCACCCACATGGACAGGCCTACCGCTACAAATATTTGCCAAAGCCCCTTGCCCAGCGCGAAGGATATGGCAATAACCAGCAGCAATGCCGGTAATGACCATAGTATGTTCATCAGCCAGCTTAACACGGCATCAACCCAGCCGCCAAAATAGCCTGCCGCGGCGCCTATGCAAACCCCGATAAGCAGGCTGATCAGTACCGCTAAAAAGCCAACAGCTAACGATACCCTTGCCCCAAGTATTACGCGGCTCAATATATCCCGCCCGTAAATATCGCTGCCTAACAGATAGGTACGGGTAACTATTTGCGCTTTAGTAATTTCATCGGCTACGCGTTTGTAAGCAGCCCCGCCCGCGCTTACCTGCAATTTTTTGCCATTTGGCCGGATAAAGATTATGTGGCCGTTTTTGTAAATGGGTTTTTGACCGCTGAATACTTCAAAAATATTATAAGCGTGTTTTTCGGGCGCATCCTCGTCACCAATATATTCATCTACATAAATAGAATCTGCTTTAAAGTGATAAGATGTTATAGGCACATCCCGGTAAGCATCGGGCTGGCCTAAAAGCATCTTGCTGACAATGTTTACCGTATCAACCCGTTCAGCTTTTTTAATACGCAGCAGCTTAAAACTTGCCCCGGGGTGCTTCACGCTCAATTGTACCGACATGTTGTTGGCCAGCGGCGTATCATCAGGCATAATTAAATACCCTAAAGTGGCCGTAATAATGCTCAGCAAAATAAATGCAAGGCCACCCGCGGCAAGCTTGTTTTGCCTGAACATTGCCCAAACGCGCGATGTGGTTTTGCTGTCGGCCACTATATTTTATTAAGCAGGAGTTTCATTCAGTTCGTCCCAATATTCAACCGCGCGGCGATAGTGCGGTATCACAATGGAGCCGCCCACCAGGTTAGCTATCATAAATATCTCGTTCATCTCATCGTGTTTTACGCCCGCCTCAAAGCATTTGCCCAGGTGATATTTTATACAATCATCGCAACGTAAAACCATTGAGGCTACCAGGCCCAGCATTTCCTTTGTTTTTACATCAAGCGCGCCATCGGCATAGGTAGTGGTATCAAGCGCGAAAAAGCGTTTAATGTTGGTATTGGCCGTATCCATAATACGGTCGTTCATTTTGGTACGATAGTCGTTAAAATCGTCGATCAGCTTTCCCATATCGTAATATATAGATCAAAAAATTAATTATTCAAAATAGCTACCATTCGGGCAACTTCCGTTTCGCTGGCAATATATACATTGCCGTAATCACTAACTTGTGTGTTGATATAGGTAAGCGGATTTTTAGCTATTATACGTGCCGATGAATGATACTCGGTGGCGTTGCTTTGCTCGATCAGCCTTTGCAGGTTAGTTGATTTTACTCCCGCCCCGGGCATAATGATAATGCGCCCTGCAGCCTGTTCAACCAGTTTACCCAGCAACGCCCCGGCATCCGGCGCCGCGCTGGCCTGCCCCGAGGTGAGCACCCGCTCGCAGCCGCAGGCAATGATATCTTCAAGTGCCTTAAAAGGGTCGGGCGAGCCATCAAACGCGCGGTTACAGGTAACACCCATAGGGCCGGCCCATTCTACAATACGTTTAAGCCATTCAGTATCAATTTCGGCACCAATGGTTTGCGTGCCTACCGATATGCCGTTACAACCCAACTCGCGACAAAGTTCTATATCCTTTTTGATGATGGCATATTCCTCATCGCTGTAATAATAATTGCCCGAACGTGGCCTTATAATAGGATAAATATCAATATTCACACTTTCGCGGGCCTGCTTGATGGTACCATAGCTGGGTGTAGTACCGCCCTCAATCGGGTTATCGCAAAGCTCAACCCGCATGGCCCCGGCACGCTCGGCAATAATGCACGATTGTACAGTGAACGCGCAAACCTCCAGTATCCTTTTAGTCATGAGATGTTTTTTTCAAGTGACTAAAGATAATGGTTTTGATATTGGCTGATTGTCAAAAAATATGGGAGAGCCTCAATAACTCATCTCATCCAACTCCACTTTGCCTTTAAACGTCATGAAAACAAAGGTGGTGTAACCCGCTACCAGCGGTACGCCAATGGCGGCTACGGTGAGCATAATGCCTAATGTTTTTTGTGATGACGCGGCATTATATACGGTCAGGTTATAGGCGGCATCCTGTTTGGATAGCAGCATGTTGGGGTAAAGCTCCATGGCTACCAACACCATCAGCAAACTTATGGTTACGGCTGATGATATAAAGGCGAACATGTATTTGCGTTTGGTGATCTGCCGGGTAATATTAGCTATTGCCAGCACCATCAGTACCGGCACAAAAAACAGCTCGGGGTAACGGCGTATTACCGCGGCCATGTGTGGCAGGTACAGCAAGGTATAAAATGAGGTAAGCAGTATCATAATTACGAAGAAGATAGTGGTGTTGCGCACCATAACCGTAAGCTTGGCATACAGGCGGTTCTCGGTTTTCATGACCAGGTAAATGGAGCCGTGCATCATTAGCAAAGCCAGTGTGGTAACACCGGTAAGCAGGGCATAGGGGTTTAAAAACTCGGTAAAGCTACCACGAAAAACATGGTCGGCACCCATATTGATGCCCTGGGTTACGTTGCCTAAAATTACGCCTAATAAAAAAGCGATCAGCGCGCTTGATATAGAGTAGCTTATATCCCACATCTTGCGCCACCAGGCCATTGGCTCCTTGCTCCTGAACTCAATGGAGATAGCCCTGAAAATAATGGCCACCAAAAACAACATAAAGGGTATGTAAAATGCCGAAAGCATGGTAGCATAAACTTCGGGGAAACCGGCGAACAGCGCCCCGCCACCAATCACTATCCAAACTTCGTTGCCATCCCACACGGGGCCAATGGCATTGAGGGCTATGCGGCGGCTTTCCTCTTTATTAAAAAAAAGGTGGAGGGCCCCCGCGCCAAGGTCAAAACCATCCAGAATAATGTAGCCGGTAAATACAGCCCCTATCAGCAGGAACCACCAGGTTTGATAATCAATGCCTATAAACGTCGCCATGTTGGTAAAGGGTTAAAGTGAATCGGCCATTTCAATGTGCCGCGGACTATGGTCAATATTATGATTATCATACGGCCCGTGCTTTATTTTTTTATTCAGCAGGTAGATGAACAGGATGAACAATATCACATATACTACCGTAAACAATATCAGCGAGAACAATATCTGCCCGGCGCTTACCGCCTGAGATAGCGCCTTTGAGGTGCGCAGCAAGCCGTATACCACCCAGGGCTGCCGGCCAACCTCGGCGCTGTACCAGCCTACCTGGTTAGCTATTTGCGGCAGCAGTACCGAAAAGGAGAATATATACAGCAGCCACCGTTTTTGAAACAAGGTGCCCCGCCACCACAAAAAAGAAGCATAAAGGGTAAGCGCTATCAAAAACATGCCGATGGCTACCATGAGGTGGTAAGTTTGAAAAACGAAATTCACCGCGCCGGGCCTGTCCCCGGGTTTAAAATTGTTGAGGCCGGTTACCGGGGTTTTAAAATCGCCTTTGGTTAAAAAGCTTAGTCCGCCGGGTATGGCAATGCCTTTGGTTTGATTATTTTTTTGGTCTACATAGCCAAACAGGTACATATCGGCAGCTTTAGTGCCATCGTAATGACCTTCAAGGGCGGCCAGTTTGGCGGGTTGATATTCGGCTACTACCTCGGCAGAGCTGTGGCCTACCACAAGCTGCGCTAACGAAAAAAAGGTAGCCACAGCCAGGGCTATTTTGAATGATATGCGGGCAAAATGCGCATGGCGGTTACGCAGCAGGTAAAATGCGCTGATGCTTAAAACCAAAAAAGCTCCTGCTAAAAATGAACCTATCCAAACGTGGGTAAGCCGTGTTACTGATGATGGGTTGAACACCATCGCCCAAAAATCGGTTATCTCGGCACGTGCATTAAGGCCGGTGCCTACAATATGGTAGCCTGCCGGAGTTTGCTGCCAGGAGTTGGCTACCACTATCCACACGGCGGAGAACATGGAACCCAAGGTTACCATCACCGTCGAAAAAAAATGGACGCCGGGGCGCACCTTGTTCCAGCCAAATAATAATATGCCCAAAAAGCCCGACTCCAGCGCGAAAGCGAAAATACCCTCCGCGGCCAGTGCGCTGCCAAAAACATCGCCTACATATTTGGAGTACACTGCCCAGTTGGTGCCAAATTCAAACTCCATAACAATGCCCGTAGCCACGCCTATACCAAATATGAGTGCGAAAATTCGCACATAAAAGCGGGCCATCTGCTCATATAACTTTCGGCCGGTTTTTATATAAAGGCCTTCCATAATGGTCATGATCAACCCGAGGCCAATACTTAACGGCGGATAGATATAATGGAATGCTATAGTGAACGCGAATTGAATGCGGGCTAAAATTTCAACATTCATAATGTGTTTAGTTTGAGGGTAATGCTGCAAGCAAATGTCGTTACTGAAAACTTTGCTTTAGCGGCCTTACAACCGCAAAATACTATTTAGAAAGTATACGAATTACTATTTCAAAAAAATAACAATAGGTTTTGTAACAAAAAAATTGTATAATATTAGGCTCTCCATAAAACAAATGCCAACATGCGCCGTTATTATTACAGTTGATAAAACGGGGCCATCATGGTGTTTTGCATCTTGATCAGCTCGCTTTTATCAACTATAAATTTGTTTACTCAGTATTCGTTTAATATTGAGGTCAGTTAATAGTTAATTAGAAAATGTCAGATACGCGAGGTATCTGACATTTTTTTTGCACTTTGACCAAACTTACACTATGCAGCAGCGCCGTCAACGCATACTTACATTTACACTTATTGGCCTGGTTACAGGCTTTATCCTGCTCTCCGTTTTCGTAGCTTATTTTCCTGATAATAATATCGATCTTGAATTCTCTGAAGAAGTGCAGGAAAACCGGATGCCCATGCTCGACGTATTGATGAAGCTGGTAAGCTACCCGGGCTATGCCTGGATATCGGTTACTATGGCAGCCATAATAGCGGTTACGTTTTTAGCCTTCAGGTACAAAAAGGAAGCACTGTTTACTATGCTTACCTTACTCTCAGCATTAGTAAGTACCATTATTAAAGCAGCGGTTAACCGGGCGCGGCCATCGGCAGATATTGTACAGGTTATTGAAAAAACTGTTCAGCAAAGTTTCCCGAGCGGGCATACGCAGTTTTATGTGGTGTTTTTTGGCTTTATGATAGTGGTAATGTTTACCAGGCGCTCGTTGCCGCAGGCGTTACGCATTGCAACAATCGCAATATCACTGGTACTTATATTCACCATTCCGTTCTCGCGCATTTATTTGGGCGCGCATTGGTTTACTGATGTTTTGGGCGGATTTATTGCTGGCCTGATATGCCTTTGGGTGCTGGCCTGGTTTTACCTCCGCAAGCGCGGTGATGCCGTTTAGCCCAGTATTTCCTTAATATCATCAGCCGAAAGGGATTTGATAAAGCTTTCCTCAGTAGTGATGAGCGAGCGAGCAACGCTCAGCTTGCGGTTTTGCAAGGCCAGTATCTTCTCTTCAACGGTATCCTTGGTGATGAATTTATAGATGAATACATTTTTGGTTTGGCCGATGCGGTGCGTACGGTCAATAGCCTGCTGTTCAACAGCCGGGTTCCACCATGGGTCAAGGATGAACACATAGTCGGCCTGGGTGAGGTTGAGGCCTACGCCACCTGCTTTTATAGAGATCAGAAATACGCGTGTTTTTTCATCCTCCTGAAAGCGTTTAACCACGTCGCCGCGGTTTTGGGTGCTGCCATCGAGATATACATGCGGTACTCCCTGCTTTTCCAGGTGCTCGCGGTATAGTGCTAACTGTTTAACAAATTGTGAGAAGATGAGCACCTTGTGCCCGCCATCCAACACGTTTGCCAGCGTATGTACCACGTTCTCAAACTTACCCGAATCGCCTTCATAGTCCTGGTCGATCATGATCGGGTGATTGGCGATCTGTCGTAATTTGATCAGCCCCTGCAGTACCTGAATCTGCTGCTTGGCATAAGTACCATCCTCAATGCTTTTGAGTAGTTCATTACGGTATTCTGATTTTATTTTTTCGTACACCTCGGCCTGCTCTTCACTCATCTGGCAATAAAACAGGTTTTCGGTTTTAGGCGGCAGCTCGGTGGCTACCTGCTCCTTGGTGCGGCGCATAACAAAGGGCTTTATCAGCGCCTGCAACCGGCGGGCTTTCTCCTCATCCTTCTTCTTCTCTATCGGCGTAACAAACTCATTCTGAAAAAACTGTTGTGTGCCTAACAAACCGGGGTTGATGAATGACATTTGCGTCCACAAATCATTAACCGAATTTTCAACCGGTGTGCCGCTCAATATCAGCCTGAAACGAGATTTTAGCTGCTTAACCGCCTGGTACGATTTTGATGACGGGTTTTTGATGTTCTGGCTTTCATCCAATATAATGTAATCAAAAAAGTAGCTCTTGAACAGCTCAATATCTATACGACTAATACCATAAGTGGTTACGATCACATCGTAATTTTTGAACACCTCCGGCGATTTATAGCGTAAAGTGCCCGTATGTACCATCAGCCTTAACCGTGGTGCGAATTTACGCGCCTCGTTAAGCCAGTTATAAACCAGCGAGGTAGGCATAATCAACAGCGATGTGCTGTGCCCGCCTTCGGCTTCGGTATCTTCTTTATGCTTTTGCAGCAATGCCAGCGTTTGTATGGTTTTACCCAGGCCCATATCATCAGCCAGGCAGCCGCCAAAATGAAAATCCTTTAAAAAATGGAACCAGTTGTACCCCGCCTTTTGGTACGGGCGCAATACACCGGCAAAATCAGCGGGCATAGGCACATCTTCCAATGCCTCAAAATCATTTAATCGTTGCAGCTTCCGCGTCATGGCCAGTCCGGCCATTTCACCGTCGGCAAGCTCACTTACCAGGCCGAGGTGATGGCGGCGCAGTTTCAGGTCCTCGCCGCCCTCGCTAAAGTGCAGCAAGTTGCCATATTGCGAAAACCATTTTTCAGGTATTACCGCAATTTCGCCCGATGGTAATACAAACTCGCGCTTATGATTAAGTATGTGGTTTTTTAGTTCGATAAACGGTATGCGGTACGAGCCAAAATATACCACGGCATTAATATCAAACCAATCGTTGTTCTCCTTTATTTCAAGGTCTATTTTGGTATTGCCGAAGATGTAGCGTTTTTGTCCCTCCGGTTGCTCTATTTCAAAGCCTTCGGCAGTAAGCTCATCATGATATTGGTTGAGCCACTCAAATACGGAAAAAGATTGATCGGCATCATCATCTCCATGTGCCACCTCCAGGTTTTGAAATAATGACGAAGCTGTTTTTAACCCCCGGGCTTCAAGCAGCGCCATTTTATTACGCTCCCAGGTGGTTGAGCGCTTTATACGATGAAAAATATAATCATCGCCATTCTTCTCGATACGAACCGATACGTGCCTGCCATCTCCGTAAGGAAAAACATAACCCGCATATTTAAAATATAATTGCAGTTGCGATGTGCCTGCCTCTACATAAATAGGTTTAAGCACGGGGCGGGCATCATACTTTTCGGTATTAATGGTGAAGCCTTCGGCATATACATTTTGTTTTTCAATAAGCGGGGCCACAAAACGCTCAAAGTATGATTGCTCCGAAGCGCGCGGAATAGCGATGTAGCGCTTATTTAAAAAAGGCTGCAGTTTTTTGCCTTCAATATCCTTATCAAAGTAATACAGGGTATCGTCCAGCAGCATCCAGGCCGGGTGGTTGCAAATTATCTCGGCATTTTTGAACATGAACTCGATGCGCATACCCTGAAATTTGATGGTCGGGAAATAGCGTATCTCGGTATCATCCCGCCTGAAATGGAACAGTACCGATGCCGGTTCGCCCGCTATATGCAGTTCCTTTTCAGCCGGGTAACCCTCCTTGCTCATCAGGAAAATATTTTTGCTGCGCAGCAGGTTAAGCGCTTCGGCCATCCGTTTTTCAATTTTAGGGCGAATGGTATCAAAAAACTGCTCGTTAAATATCTTGGCAAAAAACTCGAAGGGGCGAATCGGCTTTTTATAGTAACGTTTTATAATGTTACCCTGCTCCATTTCCTCCAAAAGCTTTATCAGCTTCAGGTCGGTTTCATCAATACACTGATTGAACTCCTGCGCGGTATTGCTGAAAAGGCGTTGGTGGGTAAGCGAGAACTCGCCGTTGGGGTTAAGCTGAACAATGTGCGGCTCAATAACATAGCCCAAATACTCATGCCTGGCAATGGCATAAATAATTTTGCAGGGCTTGGTGCTGTCTACGCGTAACATTGATCTTTCAGGGTAAAAATTAATGTAAGCTACAACAACAAAAAATTCAAACGTAGTCAGAATTTCGCTGATTTGGAAGTTTTAAGGATATTTTTTTACCGATAACCTGTTTTTAATGATATGGATTATACGTTATGCCCGGTAAGGTGCCCTAACGCGCAGGCGCTATATTGTTTGGATACTGAAAAACCTTTTGGCTTTCGGGGCAAAAATGTACTTTTGCTCACTTTAAACAAATACGTACAATGCTTAGGACACACACTTGCGGCGAATTAAATATCAATCACTTGGGTCAATCAGTAACCCTGTGCGGCTGGGTGCAAAAATCACGCGATCTGGGCGGCACAACCTTTATTGATGTGCGCGATCGTTTTGGTTTAACCCAGTTGGTGCTCAATGTTGATACCGATGCCGATTTGCGTGAAAAAGCGCGTAGCCTGGGTCGCGAGTTTGTGATAAAGGTAAGCGGTAAGGTGCTTGAGCGTACCAGCAAAAACCCTAAAATACCTACCGGTGATATTGAAATTGGCGTTGAGGAACTGGAGATATTGAATGCCGCCAAGATACCTCCGTTTTTAATTGAGGATGAAACCGATGGCGGAGAGGAGCTGCGTGCCAAATACCGCTACCTCGATTTGCGCCGTAACCCTATACGCCAAAACCTGATGCTGCGCCACCGTATGGGGCAGGAGGTACGTAAATACCTGGATGCAAAAGGTTTTATGGAGGTTGAAACACCGGTGCTGATTAAATCGACCCCGGAAGGCGCACGTGATTTTGTGGTACCAAGCCGCATGAACCCGGGCGAGTTTTACGCCCTGCCGCAATCACCGCAAACCTTTAAGCAATTGCTGATGGTGAGCGGTTTCGATCGTTATTTCCAGATCGTAAAATGTTTTCGTGATGAGGACTTGCGTGCCGACCGTCAGCCGGAATTTACACAGATAGACTGCGAACTTTCTTTTGTGGAGCAGGAAGATATATTGAACATTTTTGAAGGCCTTACACGCCATCTGTTCAGCGTGGTAAAGGATATCAACTTAGATACTTTCCCGCGTATGCAGTATGCAGATGCTATGCGCCTGTACGGATCAGATAAACCCGACCTGCGTTTCGGGATGCAATTTGTTGAATTGAATGACGTAGTTAAGGGTAAAAACTTCGCCATTTTTGATAACGCCGAGCTGGTGGTTGGCATTAATGCCAAAGGCTGCGCAGGCTATACCCGTAAACAGGTTGATGAACTGACAGATTGGTTAAAACGCCCGCAAATTGGCGCTACCGGCCTGGTGTACTGCCGTTACAATACTGATGGTACCTTAAAATCATCAGTTGATAAGTTTTACAATGAAGATGAGCTGACTAACTGGGCAGCCGCTTTTGAGGCCGAAGCAGGCGATTTAATGCTGGTGCTTGCAGGCCCTGCCGATAAGGTACGTAAACAATTGAACGAGCTCCGTTTAGAGATAGGCGGCCGTTTAGGTTTACGCGATAAGGACAAATTTGCGCCGCTGTGGGTGGTTGATTTCCCGCTGCTGGAGTGGGATGAGGAAAATGGCCGCTACCACGCCATGCACCACCCGTTCACCTCGCCAAAACCGGAAGATATAGCCCTGCTGGATACCGAACCGGGCAACGTACGCGCCAACGCGTATGACCTTGTGATAAACGGTACCGAGATAGGCGGCGGCTCCATCCGTATCCACGAAAAAACATTACAATCGCTGATGTTCAAGCACCTGGGCTTTTCGGCCGAGGAAGCGCAAAAGCAATTCGGCTTTTTGCTGGATGCATTTGAATATGGCGCCCCTCCGCATGGTGGTATCGCCTTCGGGTTTGACAGGTTGTGTTCTATATTCGCCGGTTTGGATTCTATCCGCGATGTGATCGCCTTTCCTAAAAACAACTCGGGCCGTGATGTGATGATCGATTCACCATCAACCATCGCTCTTGAGCAAATGAAGGAACTAAGTATAGCCACCACAATTTAATATGGCCCTGTAGCGTTTTGCCGCAAAACTGCGTTAGTTGTAAAAAAAGATATATGAACAGATTGAAATACGTATTTGGCGCTTTAGCGATAGTGATGATGGCTTTTACAGCTTGTAAAAAGGATGGAGATAAAGACACTTCAAAACAAGCCGAGAAAGATGATCAGGCTATTCAGGCTTACATTAAAACCTATAACGATACAACCACCAGCGCAAAAATTAACGCTACAAAGGACGAAAACGGCATTTATTATGAAATACTAAAAGCAGGAACCGGTGCTTACCCTAATGTTAACTCAACCATTAGCATTAATTATACCGGTAAATTGCTGAATGGCACACAATTCGATAAAGGAAATACCACCTACCCGCTTATTGGTTTTATAAAAGGCTGGCAGTTGGGTATACCCCGCATAAATTCAGGCGGCCGTATTTTGCTGCTCATTCCATCAGGATTGGCTTATGGCAGTAGCGGTAAGGGAACAATTCCGTCAAATGCTCCGTTAATTTTTATTGTTGATCTACTCAACTTCAAGTAGTATACAGCATAAATATTATCTTTAAGGCAAAACATTCATGCATGAAAAAGTTTTGCCTTATTGCTTTCTCCCTGTTTTCATTAGCCGCATCGGCTCAAAACACCAAACTTAAAGCAACAGCCGCCGCAAAGGCCGATGCCTTGCAGGCCAAACTTGTTGCCTGGCGGCGTGATTTTCATCAAAATCCTGAACTGGGAAATCGTGAGGTACGCACATCAGGCATAATTGCCAAACACTTGCAAAGCCTCGGCATTGAGGTTAAAACAGGTATTGCCACAACAGGCGTGGTAGGCATACTAAAAGGCGGCAAACCCGGCCCTGTGGTAGCCCTGCGTGCCGATATGGATGGCCTGCCGGTTACCGAGCGTGTTAATCTTCCCTTCGCATCCAAAATAAAAACTACCTATAACGGGCAGGATGTAGGTACCATGCATGCTTGCGGGCACGATTCGCATATGGCGATATTGATGACGGTGGCCGAGGTGCTTTCGGGCATGAAAAAGGATCTGGCCGGAACGGTTAAATTCATCTTTCAACCCGCCGAAGAGGGCGCGCCTTATGGCGAAAAAGGCGGTGCTGAAGAAATGGTGAAGCAGGGCGTACTTACCAACCCAAAGGTAGATGCTATATTCGGGCTGCACATTAACTCCAGTTTAGAGGTGGGTACGATAACCTGTCGCCCCGGCGGTACCATGGCCGGTGTTAATGATATGATGATCACCGTAAAAGGCAAATCATCGCACGGGGCTTATCCCTGGCAAAGTGTGGACCCGGTGGTAGTTTCGGCACAGATCATCAGCGGGCTGCAAACCATTGTGAGCCGTAATGTAAACGTAACGCAAAACCCGGCGGTAGTAACCATTGGTGCAATTAAGGGCGGTACCAGGTTCAACATAATCCCCGAAGCGGTGGAGATGCAGGGCACCCTGCGCTTTTTTACCGATGCGGATGAAAAGCTGATCACCACCCGCGTAAAGCAGATCGCCGAAAAAACTGCCGAAGCCTACAACGCCACCGCCGATGTAAAGATACCCTACAGCAACCACTACCCCGTAACGTATAACGACCCGGCGCTTACCGCCAAAATGCTGCCTACCCTACAAGCCACCGCGGGTAAGGATAAGGTATTGCAGGTGCCACCCGTTACCGGTGCCGAAGATTTTAGCTTTTACCAGGAAAAGGTACCCGGCATCTTCTTCTTTTTAGGGGGAATGCCCAAAGGCGGCAATTCGCTTACCGCGCCACCCCACCATACCCCCGATTTTTTTATTGACGAAAGCGGTTTTACCCTCGGCGTAAAGGCCTTGTGTAATTTAACCCTGGATTATATGGCAGCGAAAAGCAAGTAAAAGATTGAATACCGCATGAAAGAATTTGTAACCTTTAAAAAATTTAATGATCCGGCACTGGCCGAAGATCTGGTGGTTTTGCTAAAAAGCAACGGTATATCCTATCAGGTTGAAGAAGATGCCTTGTCATTTAAACCATATTTTAATAATAATGATGAACTTGACAGGGAGTATTTGATTAAAATAAGTCCGGCTGATTTTGACCAGGCTAACAAAGTTTTGAATGAAGCTGAAGCAGACAACATTGCTCAGGTAAATAGCGATCATTACTTGTTTGCCTTTACGGACGCGGAATTGATGGACGTGGTTATCAAAACCGACGAGTGGAGTAACTTTGATCAGTTACTGGCAAGAAGGATTTTGATTGAGCGGGATGTAAACATTACTGACCAGCAAGTATCAGAAGCGAAGCAAGTTCATATCCAGGCGCTTAAAAAGCCTGAGCACAATACCACTCTCTTTATTATAGCCGGATATGTTATGGTATTGGTTTTTAGCTTTATAGGTATTTTTATTGGCTGGGTACTTCGTTATTCAAAAAAAACATTGCCTAATGGTGAGCGGGTGTATATGTACAAGGATGCTGACAGAAAACAAGGGAGTATAATATTCACGCTATCTATTATCAGTGCAATAGTGCTTGCGGCTTTAAGAATCTATAAGGCAGCTTAAGTCAGTTTTAATAGTTTTTGGTAAAGAGAAGTAAGTTGGCCAACCTGTTATTTATCTGTAGTAAAAACCAGTGGCGCAGCCCCACGGCAGAGCATTTGTTCAAAAACCACCATCTGCATTCGGCACGGTCTGCAGGTACAAGCGATAAGGCGCGTATCCGGATCAATCAAAAAATGATAGATTGGGCTGATACGATATTTGTGATGGAGCGAAAGCACCGGTCATTGCTCACGCAGCGTTTTAATATGGCTGACAAACAAATAGTAGTACTTGATATACCTGATGATTATCAGTTTGGCGACCCGGAGCTGATCGATATGCTTCATACTTCGCTTTCTGCTTATCTTTAAAACCCGTAAACAGCTTTTATTTACAGTAGTTATATAAAAAAAGCAAACATGTCGTCACACCATGTAGTACGCGAAAAACAGGAACCGGCCCTGCTGGTGCTGGGATTGAACAATTTTTCGGATGAGTTGCTGGGCCAGTTGCTGGAGTGGAGCCCCACCGTTATTGCCACGTCAGATACTGCCGAGCAGCTCAATGCCTTTGGTATAAAAATAGATTGGCTGATAACGGATGACGCGAATGTTGACCTGCAATCAGACGTTAAACTCATGCCTGCCGGGACAGATGATATGGCTGTAGCGGCCCTTAAATTTTTAGTTACGCATGGCTATCCGGCGGTAAACATTGTAGCGGATGAAATACAGCTAAAGGATTTTATATTTTTTGCTGATAAGATCAACCTTGTGCTGCTGAGCGGCGGGCAGCGCATTTATGCCGTACAAAGCGGCTTTAGTAAATGGAAACCCGCCGGGCAGGTTATCAGGTTGCTATCGCACCCTAACGAGTTGCATACCGGCGGGCTCGAGGCAATAGGTAATGGTGGCTTTAAAACTACACACGATGGCTTTATGAGCCTGCAGTTTGATTTGCCGCAACTGTTTATTGCCGAAGAAATGTAATTACAGGCCGTACGAGTCTATTGGGTCTTCTTCTTTTTCCTTGCTGGCAGGTTTTACCCGCGCAGCTTCGTCCTCTTCCATGGCTTCAATAGCATGTTTTTGCGCATCGCTGTTAAATCTGGTCGCGCTTTCATCATCCTTATTTAAATGCCCATCCCGGTCATTCAAATCATTACTGTTAGCATTCATAATTTAAAATGGTTTATAATCATACTGTAAACATCAGCTTGCCTTATAAGGTTTTACTTGTCAGTATGTTATAATTGTATGGCTGCCGGGTTAGTGTTATAGGTTGTTAAATAATTTAAGCTGCATTAAACCGTTTAATTATTTATTAGTCTGTATTATACAATAACAGCGAAGCTGTTAGTCAACAATATCTTTAAAAGATGAAAAGGTCATATAGAAATTTGCTTTATGTTGCTTTGAGCGGGCTGCTTTGCTCGTTCACAGTATTTAGTGCCGATGCACAGCGCGGTTCTCGCGGTGGCGGTGGTGGCGGAGGATCAAGAGGTGGTGGCAGCGTAGGCGTTTCCCGCCCTTCATTTGGCGGTGGTATGTCTCGCCCCTCAATGAGTTCCGGTGGCTCACGCCCGTCATTTGGCGGCGGCGGTTCAAGGCCGTCATTCGGCAGTTCAAACCAGGGGCCGCGGATGTCGTCACCAGGTACACGTCCAAGCGTATCAGGCGGCTTCAGCAGGCCTGATAATCGTGGTGTAATATCATCAAACGGACGTTATAACAATCAAAACGGAAGGTTTAATAATTACGGTAACCGGGTTGGCAGTCGCCCGCCATATAACGGACGAGGCTATTATAGCAACCGTTATTATGGTAACCGCTACTATGGCAACCGTTACTACGGCGGTCGTGGTTATTATGGCCGCGGATACTATGGTGGCCGTGGTTTTTATTATCCTTACCGCGGGTTTTATTCATCATACTACATGCCTCATATCGGCTTTAGCATAGGTGTGTTGCCTTTTGGTTACTATCCGTTTTACTGGAACAATGCGCAATACTATTATAGCGATGGCTTATACTACCAACAAAGCACTGATGATCAGTATACCGTAGTAGAGCCGCCGGTAGGTGCCGAAATAAAGGAGGTTCCTGAAAAAGCACAATCCATCGTTATAAACGGCAATCAGTATTATGAGCTGAATGGCGTTTACTACCAGCCGGTAACTAAGGATGATGGTACCACCACATACCAGATAGCAGGTAAGGATGGTGAGTTGAACACCGATGAAGGCTATAGCGAACAACTGCCGTTAGTAGGCGATATTGTGGTTGAACTACCTGCCGATACACGTAAAGTAACGCTTAACGGCGAAAAGCTTTATATTGACCAGATGGGTGTTTATTATAAAGAAGACCGTGATGCCAATGATAAAAAAGTGTACAAGGTAGTTGGCGTACCGGAATCAAACAATGATCAGTCGGCAGATGATAATGACGACAATAACGATCAATAACCGTATTTAAATAGTGATTATATAGTGAAGCGGATGGGTACCGGGTGGTATTCATCCGCTTTTTTATGTGTTAAACAAAAGGCGACATCTTATCAGGATATCGCCTTTTGCATGTTATCAGTTTTAAAGCTTAAAAAAGCTGCTGAATAATATCGTCATTAGTAAGGCCTTCGGCTTCGGCATGGTAGCTGCGCACTATGCGGTGGCTAAGGATGGGTTTGGCAATGGCCTGTACATCCTCAATATCCGGCGAGTATTTACCGTTAATAACCGCATGGCATTTAGCGCCCAGTACCAAAAACTGCGATGCACGCGGCCCTGCGCCCCAGTTAAGCAAACGTTTTATTTGCGGGGTGGTAAACTCGCCGTTAGGGCGTGTTTTGGCTACCAGCTTTACGGCATATTCCAGCACGTTATCAGCCACCGGAATGTTACGCACCAATTGCTGAAAGTATACTATCTGCTGCGCATTAAGTACATGGTTAACCTCGCTTTTAGTTGTGCCGGTGGTGTTTTTAACCACCTGCAATTCCTCGGCAAAGGTTGGGTAGTTTAGGGTAACATTAAACATAAACCTGTCAAGTTGCGCTTCGGGCAGCGGGTAAGTGCCCTCCTGTTCAATCGGGTTTTGCGTGGCCAATACAAAAAATGGTTGTGCCAGTTTATGGGTAATGCCTGCGGCGGTAACCGCTTTTTCCTGCATGGCCTCAAGCAATGCCGCCTGTGTTTTAGGTGGCGTACGGTTTATCTCATCGGCCAAAATAATGTTCGAGAACACCGGCCCGTGAATGAATTTGAAATTACGGTCTTCGCCCAATATCTCCGCCCCTATAATGTCCGAGGGCATTAGGTCGGGCGTGAACTGTATGCGTTTAAAATCGAGCTGCAAGGCTTGCGCTACGGTTTGTACCAGTAATGTTTTGGCAAGGCCGGGTACTCCAACCAACAGGCAATGCCCGTTGCTGAAAATAGATACCAGCACATATTTGATCACCTCGTCATGCCCAATAATAACCTTGCCAATCTCGGCACGCAGTTTTTTGTAGGCCTGGCTTAGCGCGTCGGCTGCCTCAACGTCTGATCCGTATTGCATATAGTTAGTTAGCTTGCGCGGTTGTAGTGCTTGCCCAGCCTTTTAACTGAGGGCAGGCGGCATTTTGCTCATCAATGCGGATGTATGTTTCCTTGCGTTTACGCTCAAACCACTCGCTTATCATGCGGCTCATTTTTGCATTGTAGGCCTGCTCCTTCAATTTAGGAAAATCCTTTTCAATGCTGGCCTTATGCGCATCTGTTACTGATTTTAGGTAAAGTATCTTGTAATCCTTTTTGCCATCCTTTTCGGTCAGTAGCTGAGGTTTTGAAAATTCGCCTACTTTCATGGTGTCAATTACAAGGGCAACCTGCGGGTCAAGCTTATCAGTAGGGATAAGCGTACTGCGTGATTGTACGTCCTCCAGGTTCAGCATCATACCACCGTTATATTTGGTTTCTTTATTGTCTGAATAGTAAGCCGCTGCGCTCGAAAAGTCAATAGCTTTGTTCTTTTTCATCACGGTATAAATACTATCGGCCATATGATTTGCCCTGCTAAGGCTGGCTTCAGTAGGCACTGGTACAATTAAAATGTGGCGCACATGTACCTGTTCGCCCCGGCGCTCTATCACCTGTAAAAAGTGAAAACCGAAGTCAGTTTCAAATACCGGCGATATTTCACCTGCTTTCAGCTTAAAGGCATAGGCGGCAAATTCCTTTACGTAAGTGTTACGGTCTGCAAAACCCAGGTCACCGCCTTCAGCAGCCGAACCATCCTGTGAGTATAAACGGGCAAGCGAAGCAAAATCCTCACCTTTTTTTACACGGGCACGCAGGTCTTCGGCCTTTTGTTTGTAAACGGCTTTTTCTTCTTTAGTAAGTTTTGGTTGAAAAACAATCTCGCCAACCTCAACCTCTTTGTTAATGGTAGGCAGGCTGTCCTTTGGTATCTTCTCAAAAAACTCCTTCACTTCCTGTGGGGTAACATTCAGTTTTTCGATGATCTTTTCGCGCATGCGCTGGGCAACCAGTTGCTCATGCAGGTCATCGCGTATCTCATCCTTATATTGAATTACCGAGCGGCCCAAAAAGCCTTCCAGCCGCTCCTGGCCACCTGCACGCTGTATCATGCCGCGCATACGGCGGTCAACCTCGTTGTCAACCTCCTCGTCCTTTACCTGCACGCTGTCAATAACAGCTTGCTGGCCAAGTAGTTTCTGGCTTATCAGGGTTTGCATTATCTGGCATTTAATGTCAGGGTTAGGTGTGCCGCCCTCGGCCTGGTAACGTGCGTATTGCAGTTCAATGTCTGATTGTAGTATGGGGCTGTTGCCTACTACGGCCGCAACCTTATCAAGCGTTTGTTTTTGCGCGAACGCGGTACCTGCCATCAGCATTAACCCTAACGCCGCCTTCGCGATCTTTTTCATGTATGTTAATTTGCTCATTCTGTATCGGATAGCTATCCTTTAAAAAAACACGAATTTCGGTAAAAAATTGTTAATTACCGCGTTTAAATAAATATGCACTTTATTATTGTGCTAATATGCCCATAAAGCTTCAAAGCGTTTAGTTACTTTTGTTAAAATTTGTTAAAGTGAGAGTAGAAGATCCGGCCGCTTACAGGTATTTGTTTGATGACGATGTGTTTTTGCTAAGTACCGAAAAACATTTGTTTAACGGGACAATACAAGCAGTTGAGCCGGCGGGGGCCGCATCACAACAACCAGAACCGCAGCCCGAAGCTGAAACTCCGGCAGAGCCGGTTGCACCAAAGCCTGTTGAATACCTCGGCCAAAATAAAAAAGGCTTTATTGTTTTAACTCATTACACCGATACCCAATTTATCGCTACTGACCACCAGGCCGCCCTCGAGGCAACTTTAAAACGTAAGGATCATACCATAGATGATATTGCCATCGTTAACCTTGGTAAATATCCTGACCTAACCATAACCCAACTCGCGCAGCAGTTTAAACCCCGGCGTATATTGGTACTTGGCAGGGCAGCAGCACCCGGCGAGCTGGCAAATATGGCGTTTAACCAGGCAGGCGCATTTAACAACCTGCCGGTGCTGATCACCTACGCATTTGGTGAGATGATGAGCAGCAACGATATCAAAAAAGCCTTTTGGGAGCAGGTAAAAAACTTTTAAAACATGCACAAACTTGTACTTGCCACTAATAACCGCCACAAGCTGGAAGAGGTTGCACAAATGATTGGCGATAAAATAGAGCTGCTAACCCTTGCCGATATTGGCTTTACCGGTGATATTGACGAAACAGGAACCACTTTTGCTGAGAATGCCGGTATAAAAAGCAGGTATATATTTGAAAAGTATAACGTTAATTGCTTTGCTGATGACAGCGGCCTTGAAATAGATGCCCTGAATGGCGAACCGGGTGTATATTCGGCACGGTACGCGGGCACGCATGGCGATCATGAGGCTAATATGGATAAGGTGCTGAAAAGCCTGGAAGGCGTTACTGGCCGTAAGGCCCGTTTTCGTACGGTAATATCATTGATATGGAACGGGCAGGAGCACTTGTTTGAGGGAACGGTTGAAGGTACTATACGCCCCGGGCGTGCAGGCAATGGCGGTTTCGGGTACGACCCGATATTTGAACCCGATGGGTACACCATCACTTTTGCCCAGATGAGTATGGATGAAAAGAATGCTATAAGCCACCGGGCAAGGGCGCTTAACGGGCTGATCCATTTTTTAGAAAGTGTTGATTAGGCAAAGGCAGAGGATAAATTTATATATGTTTGCTAAATTATGCGTAACCCGTTAAAGCATCAGGAAACAATAGATTATCTGCTGAAGATAGTTTGGCAAAATATGGCCAACCGTTATAACCAGATTGTTATTGAGCATGGCATTACCCAAAAAATAGGTTACCTTTTAATCAATATTGATGAAACGGAAGGTACCACCGTATCACAGGCGGCGCAGTTGCTGGGCTTAAAATCAACCAGCCTTTCGCGTATGCTTAATCACCTGGAAACAACCGGATTGATTTACCGGGAAATGAACGCGGGCGACAAGCGCTCGGTTAAAATATACCTCACCCCCGCGGGTATTGAAAAGCGCCAGCTTGCCCGCCAGGTGGTAAAGCAATTTAACAATTACCTTAACAGCCGCATTAACGAAAAGGAGCGTGATTACCTGAGCAACCTGCTTAAAAAGATCAATACCCTCACCCTTAATTATGATCCTGATAAACATTGATCAACTGCTAAAATAAAGCATCCGCCGCAGCGTTAAACGTTAAAAAGTGTTAAGCTGCTGTTTTTGAATTATAAAAGAATAACTTTGCCGGTTGAGAAGTAAGATGAACAGGATACTGTTGGTTATATTGTGCTTTGCAGCGGTGGCTATGGCCGCGGGCTGTAAAAAATCATTGGTAGGTGCTGAAAGGTACCGTGAGCAAGCCCGTATTGACGACGAGTTGCTACAACAATACATTGCCGATAATAACCTGCAGGATGTAGCTCAGCGTATTGATACAACGGGTGTTTACTACATAGTGGTTAATGAGGGCAGCGGTAATGATGTTTTCACCAACTCGACCAAGGTAACGGTGGGTTATAAGGCCAAATTATTGTTAACCGGCCAAACTGTTGATTCCACTGCCAACTTTCATCCATCATACACGCTGGGCAGCGGCATTATCAGGGCATGGCAATTGGGTATACCACAGGTGCAGGAAGGCGGCAGGGTACGCATTTTATCACCATCGCGCTATGCGTATGGCCCGTACGATCAGCCTAAGTATGGCATACCGGCCAACTCACTCCTCGAATTTGACATAACGCTATACGACGTAACGAACTAACATAGATGAAAAAAAAACTATTTACACTTTTATTGTTCTCAACCGTGATCTTCGCATCATGCAATAAGGATAAAGTTTATCCTAACATTAAGGAGTATGATGACCAGCAGATACAAAACTATATAAGCACCAACGGCCTGAGCGGCATGGTGCGCGATACCAGCGATAGCGATACATCAGGCTTATACTATCAACTTATTGATAAAGGTTTGGTTGATAGCCCGCGAATACAATATTCAGATCGTGTAGCCATGGTATATACCATCCGCAGTTTTGATGGCAGATACATTGCTACTGATACTATAATTAATCATTATTATGGCTTTTTAGGTCAATTTAGAACAGCGAATTTACCCCAGGGCTTGCAAAACGCAATTTATAATGTGCTAAAGTATAAAGGCGCAAGCGCGCGTATACTTATTCCATCGCGTATGGCTTATGGTGTTAACGGTTACGGATCGGGCAGCAGCAGTTCGGGCAACCGTATAGCCGGTAACCAGTGCCTTGATTATTGGGTGCGCATAGTGGCTGACCAAAAGGCTTATGATGATTTAAGCATCAACAAATACGCAAATGCTTATGGCATCGGTATTACAGGCTATACCAAAACTGCTTCCGGCCTTTATTATAAAATTTCAGGATCAGATACCGGCAGGGTAATCGCAAAAACATCAACAGTTGGTGTTACTTACTCATTGTATAACATGAACAATACCAAACTTGACGAAGCTACAACAAGTACAAGCTTTGTTGTTGAACAATTGGTTCCGGGTGTTATTGAAGGTTTAACAAAAGTACGTAACGGGCAAACTATTTCGCTTTTGGTGCCGTCGGGTTTAGCTTATGGTATGTCAGGCAGTACTTCTATTCCCTCATTTAGTTCATTACGATGGGATTTCTCGGTTTCCAGTGTAACAAGCAACAGCGGCGGCGGTGTTGGTGAGGATTAAATCATTCAGATATTTCAAAGAAAACAGAGGCTTGATACAAAATATCAAGCCTCTGTTTTTTTGATATGATCAACGAAACCATTTTTTACTCGCAACCAATAACCCAAATTCTTCCGAAGGATTTTTCTCTGTGGATTTGTGGTGAATTTTATGCGCCCGGCGAATACCCGCCAGGTAACGGTTTCGGCTTTTAAATGCTTTAAAGCGGTTATGGATAAACCAGTCATGAAATATAAAGTAGATGGTGCCGTATATGCTGATGCCGGTGCCTATCCAAAAACGATAATCTAAAGTAGTATGGCCCAGCCACATCAGCCAAAGGGCTAATACGGCAAAGCCGATACTGAACACATCATTCAGCTCAAACCAGCCATGGCGTTGCTGATGGTGTGTTTTGTGTATAAACCACAGCGGCCCATGAAACAGGTATTTATGAATAAACCACGAAAAAGCCTCCATAAAAGCTATGGTGGCTATGGTTATGGCTATGTTGATGAGAATTGGCATGATGTATTTTCAATATTGTAAGGTTTGAAAGTTGTAAAGTTATTTTCGTTTTTTATCCGCTTCAAATTTCTTTAAGTATTCTATTAGTGCTTTTGTTTTGCTTGAGAATTCAATACTCTTGTTGTAAAACTCATTGTATTTTGTTTCAACGATTTTACCGGCTTTAAAAAGTATGATAAGCTTGTTTCTAAATTCTCCGGCGGAGCCTTTAGCATAGTTAAGAAAACGTATGAAGTCAGGATTGTTATTATATTCAAACCCTTCAGCAATATTGTCTGACATAGAACAAGCCGCTCGTCTGATTTGGTCTTTCATACCCCAATCAGAGCGTAGCGGCTCGTTATCGCAAATGTTATAAATCTCAACTGCTATATCTACAGCTATTTTCCAAATCTCTAAATCCTCAAATCTTTGAAACTTAGCCATCGCAAGTCAACATTATAACTTTTAAACTTTACAACTTTTTAAGGTTGTTAAATATGTATGGCCCGGTTGCCGGTTGCGGCAAGGCAGGCTTCGCGCATGGCTTCGGTGTAGGTTGGGTGCGCGTGGCTGGTACGGGTAACATCCTCTGCTGATGCACGGTACTCCATTGCTAAAACGGCTTCGGCAATCATGTCCGCGGCGCGTGGACCTATCATATGTACACCTAATATCTCGTCGGTAGCGGCATCGGCCAATACCTTAACAAATCCATCCAGATCGCCGCTGGCACGTGCACGCCCGCTGGCCTTGAACGGGAATGACCCGGTTTTGTACTTGGTGCCTTTTTCTTTAAGCTGCTCCTCGGTAAAGCCAACGCTGGCAACCTCGGGCCAGGTGTAAACCACGCCCGGTATCAGGTTGTAGTTAATATGCGGTTTTTGTCCGGCTATTATCTCGGCTACAAAAGTACCTTCATCTTCGGCCTTATGGGCAAGCATAGCGCCTTTAATCACATCGCCAATGGCGTAAACACCTTTAACGCTGGTTTCCAGGTGCTCATCAACGGTGATCTTACGGCCGCGCTCTTCAACGGTAAGGCCAATGTTTTCCAGTCCCAGGCCATCGGTATAAGCAATACGGCCTACAGCTACCAGGCAGTAATCGCCTTTAAGCTCTTTCTTTTCGCCTTTAGGGCTGTCAAAAGTAACCGTAACTTCTTCACCTTGTACAGTTGCGCCGGTAACCTTGTGGCCCAGGTAAAACTCCATACCCAGTTTGCTTAACACTTTTTGCAGCTCCTTGCCCAGGCTTTTATCCATGGTTGGGATAATGCCGTCCATGAATTCTATTACAGATACCTTGGCACCCAGGCGTGCGTAAACCGAACCCAGTTCCAGGCCGATAACACCGCCGCCAATCAGCACTAAATGCTTAGGCACTTCTTTAAGCGTTAAGGCCTCGGTAGAGGTGATGATGCGTTGTTTATCTATCTTGATAAACGGCAGTGCCGATGGTTTTGAACCCGTAGCAATGATCACGTTTTTGGTGGTCAGTTCCTGCGTGCTTTTATCATCTTTAGTAACTACAATGGTGTTCTTATCCTTAAATGAGCCAATACCCTGGTGAACGTCGATCTTATTCTTTTTCATAAGGTAGGTAATGCCGCTGGTGTTGGCGGTTACTACTTCCTCTTTACGCTTTATCATCTGGCCAAAATCAATACCCAGGTTATCCAGGTTGATGCCATGTGTTTTAAAGGTATGCGCGGCATTGTGGTAATGCTCAGATGAATCGAGCAGGGCTTTTGAAGGGATGCAGCCTACGTTTAAGCAAGTGCCACCAAGCGTGCTGTATTTTTCAATGATAGCGGTTTTTAAACCCAGTTGGGCGCAACGTATAGCAGCCACGTAGCCACCCGGCCCCGACCCTATTACGATAACATCATATTGCATAGTTGTGTGTTTTATTACGGGGCAAAGTTAAAACATTAAATGCTGGTATTGAAACTAAACCAACCCTAATATGCCCCTTTTATACCTCTGTTTGACAATAGGACAGCATACTGCATAATTTGTTTGTTACACATATACTACGGCCATGCTACAGCCTGCCATATTGCTATATTATTATTACTTTAGATGCATTAACTGTACACTCAAATTTTTCGACCAAGTGAAAAAGCTTACCGCACTGTTTTTAACAGCCATGGCTGTTTGTAATGCTGCCTTTGCACAGCAAGACTATGTTAAGGAGCACTTTACCAAAAAGGATGTTTACATCACCATGCGCGATGGGGTAAGGCTGTTTACCTCCATTTACACCCCTAAGGACGCCTCAAAGCAGAACAAGTACCCGATAATGATGCACCGCACCTGTTACAGCATAGGCCCGTACGGTGCTGATAAATACCCCGGAAGGCTTGGTCCATCAGCCGAGATCATGAAAGAAGGCTACATTTTTGTTTACCAGGATGTGCGTGGCCGCTATAAAAGCGAAGGCACCTGGACCAACATGACCCCGGTTATCGACAATAAAAAAGGCAAGACCGATGTGGATGAAGGATCGGATACGTATGACACTATCGACTGGCTGATCAAGAACGTTACCGGTAACAACGGCCGTGTTGGGCAATACGGCATATCGTACCCGGGCTTTTACACCGCGGCGGGCATCCTGTCAAACCACCCGGCATTGAAGGCGTCATCTCCGGGCGCGCCTATATCTGATTTTTGGTTTGATGATTTTCACCATAACGGTGCTTTTATCGAAAGCTATTTTTTTACCTTCCCGGTGTTTGGTGTGCCTAAAGGTAAGGCCGATACAACCGGCGCATCATGGTTCGCTAATAAAATGATCAACCCCGGCACGCGCGATGGCTACCAGTTTCTGCTTGATCTTGGTCCGCTTAAAAATGCCGATAACTACTATAAAGACAACTTTTTTTGGCAGGAAACCATTGATCATCCCAACTATGATGAATTTTGGCAAAAGCGTGGTTTGTTAAAGCACTTCAATAACAAATCAAAAACCGCGGTAATGACGGTGGGTGGCTGGTTTGATGCCGAGGATCTTTCGGGCCCACTGAATATTTACAAAACCATCGAGAAAAAAAATCCATCAACTTACAACACCATTGTGATGGGGCCTTTCGGCCATGGCCGCTGGTCGCAGGAAACAGGGCATACGCTGCACAGCAATGTATACTTTGGCGATAGCATAGCTACCTTTTACCAAAAAGAGATAGAGGCTAAATTTTTCAGGCACTTTTTAAAGGGTAAAGGTGATAAAGCTACCGGCCTGCCCGAAGCGTATATGTTTAATACCGGCAAAAAGGAATGGGCTACTTTTGATAAATGGCCCGCCGCCAATGCCGAACACAAAAAATTCTACTTAGCCGCCGATGGTAAACTGGCCGATGCGCAGCCAACCACACCAGGCTCGGTAAGCTACATAAGCGACCCTATGAAACCGGTGCCTTATACCGAGGATAACTCCACAACCGCGGGCTTTACACCATTTGGATATATGAGTGAGGATCAGCGCTTTGCGGGCCGCAGGCCGGATGTACTGGTTTATCAAACCGATGTATTAACGGATGATGTGACCCTTGGCGGCGAAATCATGGCCAACCTGAAAATAGCCACTACCGGTACTGATGCCGATTTTGTGGTGAAGCTGATAGATGTTTATCCGCCTGATGAGCCGAACCACGCCTTTATGCCTAACAAAAGCATTATACTAAGTAATTACTGGCAAATGGTACGCTCGGAAGTGATGCCGGCGCGTTTCCGCAAGAGCTTTGAAAAGCCGGAAGCGTTGGTTGCCGGGCAAAAGGCTGATGTAAACTTCCGTTTGCAGGATGTGCTGCATACCTTTAAAAAAGGCCACCGCATTATGATACAGGTACAAAGCACCTGGTTCCCGATAGTGGCGCGCAACCCGCAAAAATTTGTGGAGAACCCATACAAAGCCGAACAAAGCGATTACATAAAAGCTACCGAAACCGTATTTAACGATAGCTTTATTGATGTACAGATATTAAAATAATCCAATGAAGAAAACCTTATTACTCCTGCTGGCCTGCAGTACGATGATCGGCACCGCATCGGCCCAGTTAATGAAAAAGAAAACCGAATTTACACGTGCTGATACGCTGCGGGGGATGATAAGCCCGCTGCGTGCCTGCTATGATATTAATTACTATCACCTTGATGTTAAGTTTAACATCGATCAAAAATTTATCAGCGGCAGCAACCTGTTTAAATTTACGGCTACCGAAGATTTTACCAAACTTCAGTTTGACCTGTATGATAACCTTAAAGTTGAAAAGGTGACATACAAAGGCAAAGAGGTTCCTTTCACCCGTGAGTTTAACGCGGTGTTTGTTGCCTTCCCTAAAGCCATCAAAAAAGGCAGCAGGGATGAATTTACCGTTTATTATTCAGGTAATCCAACCATTGCTAAGAATGCACCCTGGGACGGCGGCGTGGTGTTTACTGCCGACTCATTAGGTAAGCCCTGGGTTGCTACGGCCTGCCAGGGGGCGGGTGCCAGCATCTGGTGGCCAAATAAAGATCATCAGGCCGACGAGGTGGATAGCATGCTCATCAGTATCAGCGTGCCAAAGGGGCTGAAAGATGTATCAAACGGCCGCCTGCGCAAGGTAACGCAACTGAAAGATGGCTATACCCGTTTCGATTGGATCGTTAAAAACCCGATCAACAACTATGATGTTGCCGCCAACATAGGCGATTATGCCAATTGGACAGACAGTTATGCCGGCGAAAAGGGGAAGCTCGACCTGAGCTTTTGGGTGTTGAGTTACAACCTCGCCAAAGCAAAAGTTCACTTTGCCGAAGATGTAAAACCTATGCTAAAGGCATTTGAACACTGGTTTGGGCCATATCCTTTTTATGAGGACAGCTACAAGCTGGTTGAAACGCCTCACCTGGGTATGGAGCACCAAAGCGCGGTGGCCTATGGTAATAAATACAAAAAGGGTTACCTGGGTATGGATATGTCGGGCACAGGGTATGGCACCAAGTGGGATTACATTATAGTGCACGAGAGCGGCCACGAATGGTTTGGCAATAACATTACCTCCAAAGATATTGCCGATATGTGGATACACGAGAGCTTTACTACTTATAGCGAGGGTATTTATACTGAAAGCCGCTGGGGCAAGCAAGCCGGGCAGGAGTATATACACGGGCAGCGTACCGGCATTTCAAATGATGGCCCTATTGTTGGCCCGTATGATGTAAATAAAGAAGGTTCGGGCGATATGTATCCTAAAGGAGCTAATTTATTGAACATGGTACGTACCATTATTAACGACGATGAAAAGTGGCGCGGCATCCTGCGTGGCCTGGGCAAAACCTTCTACCACAAAACGGTTACTTATGATGATGTAACCAAATACATCAGCGAGCAAGCCGGCATTGACCTGTCGACCGTATTTGAGCAATATTTGAAACATGGTACCTTGCCGATACTTGAACTGGTGGATATTCGCGGTAAAATATATGCCCGCTGGATTGCGGAAACACCGCGTTTTGCCATGCCGGTACGCCTGAGAACCAAAGGTGGAGAATATAAAATGATAAACGTTGGCAAACGCTTATCGCCATTAGCGCTTGATGGCGCTACTAAAGATAATGTAGAGGTTGATACCTTTAATTACTACATAGGCGTATTGCAGGAATAATTCCCTGCAATTACGCTTTTACTCATTCAAAAGGTCGGGACGGCGGGTTTTGGTACGCTCCAAAGCCTGCTCAAACCGCCACTTCTCAATTTCGGGCGTATTGCCGCTCAATAAAATATCGGGTACCTTATGGCCGTTCCAGTCGGCCGGGCGGGTATAAACCGGGGCATCCAGCAGGTCGCCCTGAAAGGAGTCGGACAGGGCCGATGTTTCATCGCTCAGCACACCGGGAATCAGCCTAACAACCGTATCAACCAATACCGCCGCGGGCAGCTCACCGCCGGAGAGTACATAATCGCCAATGCTCATTTCACGGGTAACATACAGATCGCGTACACGCTGATCTATCCCCTTATAATGCCCGCAAAGTATAATAATGTTGCCTTTTACCGATAGCTGGTTGGCAATATTCTGGTTAAGCGTTTCGCCGTCAGGCGTCATAAAAATCACCTCGTCATACTCTCGTTCGGCCTTTAGTTTTTCAATGCAAGCCGCGAAAGGCTCAATCATCATCACCATGCCGCTGCCGCCGCCGTACGGATAATCGTCGACGCTTTTATGCTTATTGGTGGCATAATCGCGCAGGTTATGTACATGAATTTCGGCTATGCCCTTTTTTTGCGCACGCAACAAAATAGAATGTGCAAACGGACTTTCGAGCAGGCCAGGTAAAACGGTAAGGATATCAAAACGCATGAGGCAAAGATAGTGATTGGTGGTTGGAGATTAGTGGTTGGTAATTAGTAATTAGTTTTTAGAGATCAGTACTCAGTTCATATATGTAATAGTTATTTAACTAATCTCTAACTACTAATCTCCAATCACTAATCTTCCTCCTCCAGTAAAAATATACTTTCAACCGGTTTTTCAAATACGCGGGCAATCTTTAGGGCCAATACAGTTGAGGGTACGTATTTATTACTCTCAATAGTATTAATGGTTTGGCGCGATACACCGATCAGCTCGGCCAGTTCGCCCTGAGTCATGTTTTTAATAGCGCGCTCAACACGCAGATTGTTTTTCATGCGGTTAGTCGTTATTTTTTATTGAACGGTTTAGCTGATAGATTGACCACTTAAAGCGAATGATAAAAAACAATAGTGGCGTAAATATAAAATGAGCAGCCACACCCAGCATAACATGCCGTGTATCCAAAAGAATGATGCACAATATTAAAATGGCATAATTAAAATAGATAGACCATTGCAATGAGTCAAGGCGGAGCTGCGCTATTTGTTCATCCTCAATCCGCTCCTTACTAAAGGCTATCAGAAACAATCCGCCTATCCACATTGATACTGCGGTATCATGCAAAAATTCTGTAAGGTTTAAATTTTGGCGGAATTGCCAGTTAACAAAGCTATCTCTAAAATAATAACCGAATGAAGCTACCACAAAGCCCAGTATAAATAATACAACGCCAATGCTGCGACATTTGTAAGGAAATAAGAAACGTGATTTCATGATTGTAAAGTTTGATTTACCAAAAGTAAAACAAACTTTACATATGTCAAATATATTTGACATATTTTTATTCCATATATACATCAAGCAAACCTTCGGGCAGTTCAATGTATAATTCACCATCCTCGGTATTGATGCCTTTAACGGTAGTCTCGTTCAGCGGGAACAGTACCTCGCGGTTGTTATAACGTACCGTGGCGATGATCTGCTGGGGGTATTCCAATACATCGGTTATTTCGCCGAGTTCGCCGTGGTTGTCGTCAATGGCGATGAAGCCTTTTACATCCATCAGGGTAAACTCCTCCTTCTTTTTCCTGGGCTTTAGCTTACCGGCCAGGTATACATCCTTTTTTACCAGTGTCGATGCTTTTTCAATAGTATCCACATCCTCCAGGTTAAGGTAGCATACATTCTGCATCGGGTATTTTATGGAGGCTACAAAGTAAGGCACCTGCTTGCCGGCTATCTCTACAAACAGCGAGTTGAATTTAATAGCGTCGAGGCCATCAAAATCAACATATAGCTGCATTTCGCCTTTTAGTCCGCGGGTTTTTGATATGGTACCTATCCTGAAGTTTTCCTGCTTGCTCATGGGTTGTAAATTCAATATAACAACAATGGCGATGACCGTTTAGGGTACATCGCCATCATTTAAATTTTTTGTGAAGAATAATTATTCAGCGTTTTCGCTGGTTTCTTCAGTAGCGGTTTCAACAGCTTCCTCAGTTGCAGGAGCTTCTTCTTCGGCTACAGGAGCATTTTTAGCAGCGATAGCGGTAGCTCTGTCTTCTTTCTTTTTAGCTTCAGCAGCTAAAGCAGCTTTACGGGCATCATCCTTAGCCGAAGCCAGGTTTGATTTTTTACCAGTGATCTTGCCTTCTTTTTGGTCAACCCACTCAGCAAATTTAGCATCAGCTTGTTCCTGAGTTAAGGCACCTTTAGTTACACCACCTTTTAAGTGTTTTTTGTACATAACACCTTTGTATGAAAGGATAGCGCGGCAGGTATCAGTTGGTTGTGCACCGTTATCAACCCACTCAAAAGTTTTATCAAAGTTGATATCAATTGTAGCCGGGTTAGTGTTTGGGTTGTATGAACCTAAACGCTCAATAAAACGGCCATCGCGTGGAGCGCGTGAGTCGGCTACCACAATGTAGTAAAAAGGCTTGCCTTTTTTACCATGTCTTTGCAATCTGATCTTAGTTGCCATGTTTCAATTTAAATTATGTATTCAACATTCCCCCGGAGTTTTCTTTCAGCGGGGACGCAAAGGTACTAAAAATTATAATTCGTAATAGCCTTATTTTCAAATTAAAATAAATGCCAAACAATACCGCCGCAACGTGTATTTTTAACACCATGGAGAGAAAACTACGACTTGCCATTGATATGGATGAGGTACTGGCCGACACCATTGGCAAATTTATAACCGTATACGAACAGCGGCATCAAACCATAGTTAAACTGGATGACCTGCCGGGTAAGGAATTTCGAGAGGTATTGCCCGAAGAAATACGCGATACCCTGCGTGTTTATATTAATGAGCCCGGCTTTTTCAGGGACATTCCGGTAATGGAAGGCGCTTATGAGGTGGTTGAAAAACTGCACGAAAAGTATGATCTGTACATTGTATCGGCCGCTATGGAGTTCAAAAACTCACTGGCTGATAAACTGGAGTGGCTGAACGAGCACTTCCCCTTTATATCATGGACCAACATTGTTTTTTGCGGACATAAAATTGTGGACGTAGATATATTGATAGACGACCGCATTAAAAACTTTGTGAACTTTGAAGGCCGCAAGCTGTTGTTCACCTCGCCGCATAACCTGGCCATACATGATTATGAACGGGTTAACAGTTGGAAAGAGGTGGCTGATCTGCTGCTGTAAATACAAAAGGCTTTTGCAGTTAATGCAAAAGCCTTTTGTATTTATTTGAGTTATCGCTTTTATAGCGACAGTATCTCAACCAGCTTAACCATGTTGGTATTAAGCTTTGAGTGTTTTTTGCAGGCGTGATCAAATGGGGTGTAAGTGATCTCGCCATTGATAATACCTACCATTTCACCGGTGCGGCCTTCTTTCAGGGCTTCAACCGCTGCAAAACCTACCTGGCTTGCCAATACCCTATCCATACAGGTTGGTTTACCGCCGCGCTGTATGTGGCCCAATATGGATACACGTGTATCTATCTGGGGGAATTTTTCTTTGACGATGTTGCCTATCTCGAAAGCGCCGCCTTCGCGGTCACCTTCGGCTACGATCACTATGCGGGATGATTTATCCTTACGGCCGTGTTCCAGCCTGTGGATCAATGCCGGCAGATCCTCGGTGCTTTCAGGTACCAGCACCACCTCGGCGCCTGATGCTACACCCGCGCGCAGGGCGATAAGGCCCGAGTCGCGGCCCATAACCTCAACAATAAACAGTCGGTCGTGCGATTCGGCTGTGTCGCGTATCTTATCCACCGCGTTTATAACGGTATTAATGGCGGTATCATAACCAATGGTATAATCGGTACCAACAAGGTCATTATCAATAGTGCCGGGTAAACCAAGGATCGGAATACCGTACTCCTGACCTAATAAGTTCGCGCCGGTAAATGTACCATCACCGCCTATGGCCACCAGTGCATCAACCTTATGTTTTTTAAGCTGATAATAGGCGAGTTTACGGCCTTCGGGTGTTTTAAATTCTTCGCTGCGGGCTGATTTTAGTATGGTGCCGCCGCGCTGTATAATGTTTGAAACTGATTTACGGTTCATGGGCTCGTACTCGCCGTTTATCATGCCCTCGTAGCCACGGCGTATGCCGGTGACCTGAAAATTATGATATAATGCTGTACGTACTACCGCCCTGATGGCAGCGTTCATGCCCGGCGCGTCGCCGCCCGACGTAAATACTCCAATATTTTTTATCTCACTCATTTTTTATTCTTGTAGGCAGCTATTCCGCTGTCCAAAAAATTTATATAACTGTCAATGTTAAAGTTAGCGCCTGATGGCTGTATCTGCTGTCCGTTAGCATCATTCATCAGGTTGCCGTCGCTATCCAGCAATACATAGTATGGCTGGGCGTTAGCACCAAAACGCTTACCCTCCAGGTCGAGCCATTTTGCGCCTAATGTAGTGATTTTTTTGCCACTGAAATCAGATATATATACTTCGTTGGGCTTTAGCGCTGTTTTTTCATCAACATATAACTGTAGCAAAACATACTCGTCCCGCAGGCGCTTAAACACGGCCGGATCTTCCCAAACATCATTCTCCATTTTGCGACAGTTAACACAATTCCAGCCGGTAAAATCAATTATAATGGGTTTTTTGAGTTGCTTTGAAACCAGTAAAGCCTGCTCATAATCATACCAACTATTAATGCCTTTTATACGTCCTCGCTTAAACAGGTCAGCATATTTTTTTTCACCTACTGATACTTTCTGAGTCGTAATCGGCGCGGCTTCGCCGGCATTGTCTGACAGGTAAAAATCCTGCGTGGCGGGCGGCGGCAAAAACGCACTGATTGATTTAAGCGGCGCACCCCATAATCCCGGGATCATGTAAGCAACAAAAGCGAAAACTATAGTGGCAAACATTGTACGCGGTACCGAAAGGAATGCCAGATCGCTATCGTGCGAAAATTTGATCTTGCCGATAAGGTACAGGCCCATCAGCAGGAATATGGCGATCCATAATGACAGGAATACCTCGCGGTCAAACCAGTCCCAATGGTAAGCCAGGTCAACATTCGACAGGAATTTTAAAGCGAAAGCCAACTCCAAAAAGCCCAGTACTACCTTAATGCTGTTAAGCCACCCACCCGATTTAGGAAGGCTTTTTAAGGTAGAGGGAAATAGCGCGAATAAGGTGAATGGCAACGCCAGCGCTAATGAAAAGCCGAACATGCCTATGGCCGGACCTAAACGCGCGCCCTTTGAAGCCGCATCAACCAACAAAGTGCCGATGATAGGCCCGGTGCATGAAAATGATACCACCACCAGCGTGGCGGCCATAAAAAATATACCGGTAAGGCCGCCTTTGTTTGAATTTTCATCAAGCTTATTGGCCAGCGAACTTGGCAGCGTTATTTCAAAGGCTCCCAAAAATGAGATGCCGAATACCACCAGCATCAAAAAGAAGAATATGTTAAAAATGCCGTTTGTTGATAGGGCATTCAGCGCCCCGGGGCCAAATCCAAGTGTAACAACCATACCAAGCAGCACATATATCACAATGATGGATAGGCCATAGATCATGGATTGCGTTATGCCCTTTGCCCTCGAGCCTGCCTTTTTAGTAAAAAAACTGACGGTAAGTGGCAGCATCGGATAAATGCAAGGCATGGTTACAGCTATCAATCCGCCTAAAAAACCGGCAATAAATATCTGCCACAGCGTTTTTTGGGCGTCCTTTGGTGCGGCTACTGTGGTTTTGGCTGTTTCCGCTTTTTTAAGCGTATCCTGCTTTTGTTTTGCTTTGGCAGCAGCTAAACTATCAGCCGCGGTAGGTATGTCAGTAAATTCAATGCCATCAGTTGATACCGTATCCTGTGCTTTAGTGCCGGATGCAAAGGCTAACGAGCTAACAATCAGTATAAATAATATGCGCTTAAGCGACGTTGTGAGCGTATTCATCGTTTAAAGGGGCGCTATTATTTAACGGGTATGCTAAACGCTACTTCTTCAGGCGGCAGGCATTTCATGTCGTTACAGGTCATGTACTCCAGTTTGCCTTTAACCGTAGTTGCCTTGGCCGATTTTAGTTTGATTTTTTGCTGAAATATTACTGCTTTTTCAAAGTAAGTAACATCCATACTAAATACCTTTTCATATTTGGTAATGCCTTTTGGTTCGGTGGTTTTGCCTACGGGTGTAAAATCCTTTGAGGCGGCAAAAGTGAATGATGTTTTATTAGGCCCGCCTTCTTTTACATTTTGCGAGTATATATGCCAGCCATCTTCCATGGTGGCTTTAAAAAACACAACGGCCTCGGTTTTACTTACCCTTTTGGCAGCATAGCTCCATTTTACGGGGGTTTCTATCTGCGCAAACGCGCTTGCTGATAGCATAATGGCGGCAAATAATACCAGTAGTTTTTTCATGTAGTTGGGTTTAAAAATTCTATTTCTTTGAGGTCAAACGTTAATTCTTCAGTTTCATTTTGCAGCACCAGTAAACCATTTGGGGTTACCCCGGTAACTTTGGCGGCAAAAATATAATTATTTGACTTGAATTGCCGCTTTTCGTTTAATCCATACAGGCATTGGGCATATTCGTTACGCAGTTCATCAACTTTGCCTGCCTTTAATTCAAGGTAAGCCGCCTCAATACCACCGCAAAGGTCTGAAAGTAAAGCTTTCAAATCATAATCCCTGTGTAATATCTGTTTAAGCGATGATGCATTGGTTACATCTTTCGGAAAATCGTTTTGATTAACATTTATACCTATGCCTACGATAGCGTGTTTAATGGTATTTGAAAATAAAATGTTTTCAATTAAAATCCCACCCACCTTATAATCGTCATAGTATATATCATTGGGCCATTTAATTTTTAATTGGTTACCCAATATTGGTTTAAGCGCGCGCTGTATGCCTACGCTAACGGCACGGTTAAGGTCAAATTGTTTATTTATGTCTAAAAAAACGGGATTAAGTAATATGCTGGCAGTAATATTTTTACCGGGTTGTGCATGCCAGGTATTTTGCCTTTGGCCACGGCCGGCAAACTGTTCTTCTGCCATAATGACGGTGCCTTCGGGCACTGGCGTGGAATTTGACAGTAAATTCTTTAGGAATGTATTTGTTGAGTCAACTTGTTTAAGAGTTACTAAATTTTGGCCAACAAATAATCCTGAAAATATGTTACTTTGCAATGTATAATATTCTGTATATTAAAATCGTTCAAAACTAATTCTTTTTAATGGTAAAAAATAAAGCGATAAATGAATCCGCTTACATTTCTGAATTAGCCATACACGGCATCCAGGAAAAAAAAGGGAATGATATAGTGAGGTTAGACCTTCGGAACATATTCAGTTCAGTTTCTGATTACTTTGTAATATGCCATGCCGATTCGTCAACACAGGTACGTGCCATAGCGGGGAGCGTTGAGGATGAAATATACAAGGCTACCGGGCAGGAACCGTGGCGCAAAGAAGGCCTTGAATACAGCGAATGGATACTGCTTGATTATATTGATGTGGTTATTCACGTATTCAGAACAGATAAAAGAGAGTACTACGGTGTTGAGGACCTTTGGGGCGATGCCGAAATAAAAAATTACAGGAGCGCTTAAATTACGCAACCATATTAACCATTGCCTATTATTTAAATATTGATTGTAAGTTTGAGCAGGTATAAAACACATGAAAGATAATAAATTGGATAAGCCAAAACCTATAAGAAGACTATCGAACAAAAAGATAACACCCAAGCCACCTAAGTTTAACCTGATGTGGCTTTACGCGGTTGTTATTATTGCGGTGTTGGTTGTACCAACCATACTCGATAACTCACAGGGCAAACGTATTGCCTACAAACGCTTTGAAACACAGATGCTGAAACAGCGTGATGTGGAGAAGGTGGAAGTTTACAAAAGCGGAGAATTAGTTTATGCTGATGTTTATATTAAACAAAGCAGCCTTAACAAGCCGCAGTATGAAGATGTTAAAAAGGACAAGCGCTCCATCAGCATCGGCTCAAACGGCCCGCAGTATACCTTTACTGATGCATCTTACGAAAGTTTAAAGCAATCCATCAACACGGCGGAGAAAGACCTTACTGATGAGCAAAAAACGCCTATCGTATTTGTACAGCATGAAAACTGGCTGTCAAACTCGTTATTCCAGTTCATCATTATGGGTGTGCTGCTGGTAGCCATATGGATGTTTATAATGCGCCGTATGAGTGGCGGCGCGGGTGGCGGTCCCGGCGGTCAGATATTCAACATCGGCAAATCAAAAGCAACCTTGTTTGATAAGGAAGCCCAGGTAACCGTTACGTTTAATGATGTGGCCGGTTTGGAAGAAGCCAAGCAGGAAGTTATGGAGATTGTTGATTTCCTGAAAAATCCGAAAAAATATACCAATCTGGGGGGTAAGATACCTAAAGGCGCCTTGCTGGTAGGCTCACCGGGTACAGGTAAAACCTTATTGGCAAAAGCCGTTGCAGGTGAGGCGCAGGTGCCTTTTTTCTCGCTGTCAGGATCTGACTTTGTGGAGATGTTTGTTGGTGTGGGTGCATCACGTGTGCGTGACCTGTTCCGCCAGGCTAAGGATAAAGCGCCATGTATCATTTTTATTGACGAGATTGACGCTATTGGCCGTGCCCGTGGCAAAAACAATATTGTAGGCGGTAATGATGAGCGTGAAAATACACTTAACCAGTTACTGGTTGAGATGGATGGTTTCGGTACCGATTCAGGCATCATCATCCTGGCTGCAACCAACCGTCCGGATGTACTTGATTCAGCATTGCTTCGTCCGGGCCGTTTTGACAGGCAGGTATCTATTGATAAACCCGATCTGGTTGGCCGCGAGCAGATATTCAAGGTACACTTAAAGCCTGTTAAACTGGCTGATGGTGTTGATGCTAAAAAACTTTCGGCACAAACCCCGGGTTTTGCAGGTGCAGAGATTGCCAACGTTTGTAATGAGGCCGCACTTATTGCTGCCCGAAAAAACAAAGAGGCGGTTGACATGCAGGATTTTCAGGATGCTATTGACCGTGTGATCGGTGGCCTTGAAAAGAAGAACAAGATCATCTCGCCCGAAGAAAAACGTATTGTGGCTTACCACGAGGCCGGTCACGCTATAGCAGGCTGGTTCCTGGAGCATGCTGATCCGCTGGTTAAGGTATCAATAGTGCCACGCGGCGTGGCTGCGTTGGGTTACGCACAATACCTGCCAAAAGAGCAATTTTTATATACTACCGAGCAATTGCTTGATGGTATGTGCATGACGATGGGTGGCCGTGTTGCTGAGGATATTGTATTCAACAAGATATCAACAGGCGCGCAAAATGACCTTGAGCGTATTACCAAACTGGCTTATGCCATGGTAACCATTTATGGTATGAACCCTAAAGTGGGTAATGTATCATTTAATGATACACAAGGCGAATACCAGTTCAACAAGCCGTACTCTGAAAAAACATCAGAGCTGATTGATGAAGAGGTACGTAACCTGATTGGCCGTGTTTATGAAATGACCAAGCAATTGCTTAATGATAAGCGTGAAGGCCTGGAAAAACTGGCTAACAAACTGCTGGAAAAAGAGATCCTTTTCCAATCAGATCTGGAGGAAATCTTGGGCAAACGTCCGTTTGACCACCGTACCACGTATGATGAGTTTGTTAACGGCGCGCAGGAGTCAAACCAGGAGCCGGTTGCTCAAAACCTTGTACACGAGGGTGTAAACGATCATTCAGGTACCTTTAACCGTAATCCTGAAGAAACTGATACCAGCGGTACTGATACCGGTAAATAAATATTAATAACCCATAAAGCCATCCGCATAAAAAACGGATGGCTTTGTTGTTTATACTGATGAAAGACATTACTACCTCTAAAGAAAAGCTGCTGAAAAAGATACGGAAGGCATTGCTTGAAAAGCGCGAAAACCCATACCCCAACTTTGAGGATCAGCCGCTTTACCCGCCTGCCGATGATATGCTGGAAGTAATGTTTGCCGAGCAATTTACAGCCATAGCCGGGCAGTTTGTTTTTTGTGAGGATGAGGTGCAGTTTATTGAAAACCTGCTTAACCTTGCCGAGGAACGCAAATGGCATAAAATATATTGCTGGGAGCCGGCCCTGCAGCAAGTATTGCAGCAATATGAGTACCCGTATTTTGAAACCGATAAAGATTTTGACCAGGCACAGGTAGGCTTTACCCTTTGCGAGGCGCTTATAGCCCGCAACGGCAGTATATTGCTTACCAACGAGGGTATGGCGGGGCGCAGGCTGAGTATATACCCGCCGGTACATATTGTATTGGCCTATACCTCTCAAATGGTTCTCGATTTGAAAGATGGGTTCAAGCTGTTAAAGCATAAATACGGCAATAACCTGCCCAGCATGATCACCAATGTTACAGGGCCAAGCCGTACAGCCGATATTGAGAAAACGTTGGTATTAGGGGCACATGGCCCCAAAGAGCTTTTTGTTTTTTTACTGGATGGATGACAAATTACGTGCTGTTTGAAAAACCGTACTGCTTTAATACATCGGCAGGTACGCCTGCCCATTGCGGGTTAGGCGCATTACCGGCATAGCCAATATCCTTCATCCCCATTTGGGAGGTAAAAAAGCCTGTAGCTACCAGATCGCGCATGCGGTTAAAAAATGCTACACCCTGCTGCATGGCCGGTTTAGCCTTTTTGGGATAAGCTATCTGGTCTATCAGTTCAATGCGTTGTTCTGGCTTGCATTCTGCAAATATCGCGTTAAAGCGGTTAAGGCATTGTACATCCAGCCAGCGCAGGCCACCGCGTAACGGTACCTGATGCTCGGGCTGATCCTTAGCAATAAACTCTATAAAATCAGGCACCTTAGCGTCTGAAGCGCTGCCGGACACATCATCCTTCGGGATAATAATATCAGCCAGGATAGTGATGGCAGCCATCTCCTGGGCGGTAAAATAGCGCTGAGATTGCAACAGCTTATCCCGCTCTATTTCCCAGGCCTGCCTGCCCGGGTTGGTGTCGGTTGCCTGTGGCTGGGCTTGTTCCTGCGCCGCAGCCGGGGTTTCAACAACTTTCTTTTCGGGTTTGGGCTTGCAAGCATCAAGCAATAAGGTTGTTGATAGCGTGCCTAAACCAAGAGCTTTTAAAGAGTCGCGCCTGTTCATATTCCCAAAATTAAACGTTAAGTTTTTTACGTTGCGATAAAATATATTCGGCCGTACGCATACTCAGGGCCAGTATGGTCCAGGTAGCGTTTTTGTCGCCCTGCTGCACAAATGGCGCGGCATCAACCACAAAAAGGTTCTTGCAATCATGCGCCTGGCACCATTTGTTCAAAGCCGATTTTTTAGGATCATTACCCATACGGATAGTGCCTACCTCATGGATGATTTTGCCGGGTGCTTCAAGGCCATAGCCGGTATCGGCACCTTTAAATTCGGCACCTAAAGCGCCCATGTTGTGCATAATCTCCTTAAAGGTTTCCTGCATGTGTTTGGCTTGTTTGTACTCGTCAGGTGCCCATTTGTAATGGAAACGTAGCACAGGTATGCCAAATTTATCAACCACTTCGGGGTCTATCTCACAATAATTATCGGCACGGGCAATAGCGGTACCACGCCCTGCCATATAAACTTCAGTGCCAAAAAACCTGCGGTAGTCATTTTTTAGCGATGCGCCATAGCCGCCGGCCTCTTTCATTTTACCATCAGTACCGGGTACCAGTCCGTTCTTCAGGTGCATGCCTGAGCCAAAGCCGTATGATGGCATTTTCATGCCGCCGCCGTATTCAATGTGGTATCCGCGCGGAAAGCCAAGTTTTTTGTTATCAAGCCACCAGGGTGAGTAAATGTGAATACTGCCTACACCATCCTCGTTATAACGTTTACGATCCAGCAGTTGCGGTAAAAAACCCGATGCGCTTGATCCGGTTGAGTCATGCAGGTACTTGCCCACTACATTGCTCTCGTTGGCCAGGCCATTAGGGTGTGCTGCCGATTTAGAGTTAAGCAGTAACCTTGCCGACTCGCAGGCGCTGGCACCCAATATTACTATTTTAGCCTTTACCTGGTATTCCATCATATCATCCTTACTTACGTAGGATACGCCTGTTGCTTGTCCGTTCTTGTCGGTAAGCACCTCGCGAACCATAGCGTTTGAGATTACCTGCAGGTTGCCGGTTTTCAGCGCCGGGATCACCAGGCATGATGATGATGAAAAATCGGCATATATTTTACAACTGCGGCCGCATTGCCCGCAATAAAAGCAGGCATTACGGTCCTTATTGCCGGGTAGTGCCTCAGTAAGTATCGAACCACGACTTGGGATGGTGGTAACACCGGCTTTTATAGCCGCCTTTTTTATAAAAAGCTCATTCAGCCTTGGTTTAGGCGGAGGTAAAAATATACCATCAGGTTCACTTTCTATATTCTCCACCGTGCCGAACACCCCTATCAGGCGGTCAACCTTATCATAATAGGGTTTTATCTCGTTATAAGTAAGCGGCCATTCTTCAGTAAGTCCGTCGGTAGGTTTAAAATCCTTCGGGCCCATACGTAATGATATACGGCCCCAGTGGTTGGTGCGCCCGCCCAGCATACGCGAGCGGAACCATTGAAAATCGGTGCCATTCTTGGTGGTGTAGGGTTCGCCATCAATTTCCCAGCCGCCAAAAGCCGCGTCAAAATCGCCAAAGGGGCGTGTTGTACCGGCGCCACGGCGTGGAGATTCCCAACTGAACCTTAGCTGATCGGAGTTTTTAGCGGGATCATAAAATGGTCCCGCCTCCAGCATTAATACCTTTAAACCGGCATGGGCCAACACATAACCGGCCATGCCGCCCCCGGCACCCGAACCCACGATCACCGCGTCATAAACAACGGTTGATTTTTTTATCTGAAATTCACTCATGCCTGTCCTCCCGGCAAAAAATAAAACTTAGTTAAATATTAAAGCTCTTTTATTTTAATATCGCGATAGTAAACCGCGTTGCCATGATCCTGTAAAGCTATGTGGCCTTTGTGATAGGTAGCAAACGCCGGATAATCCTTAAACTTACTGCCGGCAACAAGCGCTTTCCACTCCGGGCCCCAAAGTTTTACATTAACAGTTTTGCTGCCATTCATCCAAAAGGTAAGCTGGCCATCTTTCTGGCGTATTTTAATGGTGTTCCATTCGCCGGCAGGTTTTGCCTTTTTTGATGGAGCGATAATGTCATATAACGATCCGGCAAGGTGGTTGTCTTTTTTATTATCTTCAGCCTTAACATCATCAAGTACCTGCATTTCAATACCGGTTAAAAATGAGTAGCTGTATTTCGGGTCTTCATTCACATCGAATATAATACCGCTGTTGCCGCCTTCGGCTATTTTCCATTGCAGGGTAAGCTCGTAATTCTCGTACTCTTTATCAGTAACCAGGTCGCCGCGGCCTTCTGCACCGGGGTTAAGGCTCAAAGCGCCGTCGGTTACAGTCCATGCGTCGCCAACTTGCTGGCCTTTATTATAGGTATGCCACCCGGTGGTGGTTTTGCCGTCAAATAACGATACCCATCCTTTTTTATCCTTTGCGGGGGTAGTAGCGGTAGTTGTTGGTACGGTTTGGGCAAATACTGTGTTGCAAAATAAAAGAGCAGCAATGCCCGGTAATAATTTTTTCATAGTTATATTCAATAAGTTTTTTGTGTGCATGCAAGTGTAGGTGCGGTAAATATATTGCTTTTTTAAATAGATGCTTTACAATTTAAAAGCAGGCATGTAAAAAAGTAGATACCATTTTATGAACGTAAGGTTATTAAAACAGGTATATAAAGGCCTCGTTAATAGTATAAAAATTTATTTTACTATCTTGCAACACTCACCTATAGGCAAAGACAGTGACATTTCAGGATTTTAATTTTAACAGTGATTTATTAGAAGGCGTTTTAAGCATGGGGTATACCAAGCCAACGCCCATACAGGAAATGGCCATTCCGGTTATTATGGAGGGTAACGACCTGATAGCCTGTGCCCAAACCGGCACGGGTAAAACGGCGTCGTTTTTACTGCCTGTATTGAATTTTATTACCGAGGAGCATAAACACTACACCACAGCCCTTATACTTACCCCAACCCGTGAGCTTGCACAGCAAATAGATCAGCAGGTTGAAGGGTTAGCATATTTTACCGGCCTCAGCTCACTGGCCGTATTTGGTGGCGGCGATGGTATTGTGTACGAGCAGCAGCGCCGCGGTATACAAAACAACGTTAACATCATTATTGCAACACCAGGCAGGTTAATAGCCCACCTTACATCGGGTGTGTTAAAGCTGAACCACATACGCCACCTGATACTTGATGAGGCCGACCGTATGCTCGACATGGGTTTTCAGGATGATATTACGCGCATCATCAGCTATCTGCCTAAAAAAAGGCAAACGCTGTTGTTTTCGGCCACAATGCCGCCACGCATCCGCTCTTTGGCCAAAACGGTACTGCACAATCCGCAGCAAATAAACCTGGCCGTGTCGCAACCGGCGGTAGGTATTGATCAGCAGGTGTATTATGTGGCCGATCAGCAAAAGAACGCATTGTTAAAAATGCTGCTTCGTGATGGTACTTATACCAGCATCATCATTTTTTCATCAACTAAAGATAAAGTAAAAGAGGTATATAAGGAGCTGAACAAGAGCAATCTCAAGATCAGTGCCTTTCACTCAGACCTTGAACAAGCAGAGCGTGAAAAGATATTGCTCGAGTTTAAAAACAAAAGCCTGCCTATAATTATAGGTACGGATGCGCTATCACGCGGTATTGATGTGGAGGGGATTGACCTGGTGATCAATTACGATGTGCCGCCCGACCCGGAAGATTATATTCACCGCATTGGCCGTACGGCACGTGCGGCAACAACCGGTACCGCTATTACGTTTGTTAATCAGCGCGATCTACGCCGTTTTAAAGGTATTGAGGCTTTGATAGAGCGGGTGATTGAGCAAAAGCCGCTGCCCGCCGAACTTGGTGAAGCCCCCGTTTTAACCGAAGAGAAGAAACCCCACTTTAAGCGTAAAAACAAACGCTTTGGGAATAAAAAGAAACCAACAAACAACCAATGAAATTAAGAACTGTACTTTTAATGGGTGCGCTGGGAATATGCACCCAGGCATCCGTTGCGCAGGAAAAAAAGGAAACATCAGGTAACCCTATATTTGAGGGATGGTACGCAGATCCGGAGGCGGCTATATTTGGTAAAACGTTTTGGGTGTATCCAACTTACTCTGCACCATACAATCAGCAGGTTAAGTTTGATGCCTTTTCGTCAACCGATTTGGTGCATTGGACCAAACATCCAAGCATTGTTGACACTTCGGCTTTAAAATGGGTAAAGCGTGCGCTATGGGCTCCGGCTATTACCAAAAAAGGCAGTAAATATTATTTGTTTTTTGGGGCTAACGATATTCAGAACAATGATGAATACGGCGGCATTGGCGTTGCGGTGAGTAACAGCCCATCAGGCCCGTTTAAGGATTACCTGGGCAAACCACTGATAGATAAGATCATCAACAAGGCGCAGCCTATTGACCAGTTTGTGTTTAACGATAACGGCAAATATTATATTATTTACGGCGGCTGGGGCCATTGCAACATAGCCCAGCTAAATAAGGATTTTACCGGCTTTATTCCGTTTGAAAACGGCGAAACCTATAAATCAATAACACCTGAGGGTTATGTTGAAGGCCCGGTAATGTTTAAACGCAAGGGTAAATATTACTTTATGTGGAGTGAAGGCGGCTGGACCGGGCCTGATTATCGTGTAGCTTATGCTATAGGCGATTCGCCTACAGAGCCGTTCAAACGCATTAACACCATCCTGAAACAGGATGCAACCATTGCCACAGGCGCGGGCCACCACTCAATGGTTAACATACCCGGCACTGATGAGTGGTATATTATTTACCACCGTCGTCCGCTTACCGAAACCGATGGTAATCACCGTGTAACTTGTATAGATAAAATATATTTTGACGAAAAAGGCGAAATAAAACCGGTTAAGATTACTAACGAAGGCGTACCGGCACGTAAAGTAAAATAATACTAAGAGAGTTTTATAAAATTAAAAAACCCGCTGGGCCTCGCGCCTGGCGGGTAACCAATTAAATTAAACTATACTTTTTATTGAAAAAAAGCCAAATGAATAGGCCGCATCTCTGCGGCTGATTATTACCCTGAAACTGTTCTAACAGATCAGACGTAATGACGGCGGCAACAATTAATATTACAATTAATCGATTGCCGACACTGCAAACATAACTCTATTTGCGCAATATTATTGTAATAATAACACTTTCTAATTCATTATTTGCAGGCTGTATTGTGCTTATTAAAGCGCCATAAGTTGTAAAAACGTTTTACAATAGCCTAAGTAAAATATACCTGGTAAAAATTTTATCAGTTTTGGTTTATAAATATTAAGTTAGCGGGAATGAAAAATAAGAAGTGGATGCTTTGTTTGCTGGCGCTTGTTTGCACAACTGCGGTTTTTGCACAACAAACCAAAAGCTTTACAATAACCGGTGTGGTTAGTAAGGCACAAACTATTACATACGACTCGCTGCAACAATATAAGGTATATAATATCGATAGCTTAAATGTTACCAGCCATACAGGTTCATTTAAGCATAAGGATGAAAAGCTGAAAGGTGTATTGCTGACAGATGTGCTTAGCCATATCCGGTTTAATGTGAGCAGCCCTAAGCTTTTAAGTGAACTTTACCTGGTTTGTGTGGCAAGCGATGGATACAAGGTAGTTTACTCGTGGAATGAATTGTATAACACCACTGTTGGCGAAACCGTGTTTTTGTTGGTTGAAAAGAATGGTATCAGCATTAATACTATGCCCGAAAGTATCCAGATGCTATCAGCAAAAGATCATAAAACCGGGCGCCGCTATCTGCATAACCTGAGTAAGATAATTATAGCTAAAGCACCGTAATTATTCGCCAATACTTATTTCTTCGCCTGCAAAAGCATCCAATTCCTGCGGGTTGTGACTAACGATCAGCGCGGTCATCCTCATATTACTGAACAACGAACTTAAAGCGCTGGTGAATCTTGCTTTGGTTTTAGTATCCAGGGCCGAAAATGGCTCGTCCATCAGTATTAATTTCGGCCTTACAGCCAATGCGCGTATTACCGCCAACCGCTGTTGCTGCCCGCCCGACAGGTGTGAAGGTTTGTTCGAAGCAAATGCTGTCATTTCGGCAATGGATAACAGGTGATTTATCCATTGCTTATCATTGGTAGCATATTGCAGGTGTTGCAACACCGTCATGTTAGGGAATAAGGCATGATCCTGGAACACAAAACCTGTGAGCCTTTTTTGTGGCGATAGGTTTATCTTTTTTTCGGTGTCGAGCCAGGTGGTTCCTTCAACTATCACGCGGCCGTTTTCGGGGGTTATCAGTCCGGCAATGATTTTTAACAGCGTGGTTTTGCCTGCGCCGGATGGCCCCGAAATTTTGGTGATAGTATTTAAAGGCAATTGCCCGGTAAAATCTAAAACCTGCTCCCCGCTATAAATATTAAGTTTTTTTTGAATGTTTATCTCTATCATTCCAGCGGGGTTTTAGCTTGTGCACGATTATAGATAAAAACGCTCATCAATAATAAAAAGGTAATACCGAAAAGTAATAACGAATAATTGGCGGCAAGGCTGTAGTCCATCTGCTCAACAGCATCATAAACGGCTACTGAGGCTACGCGGGTAACACCCGGAATATTGCCGCCTATCATCAGCACCACGCCAAATTCGCCAAGCGTATGGGCAAAGGTTAGTATGGTGGCGGTAAGCAGCGCGGGTTTTATATTAGGTAAAAGCACATACCTGAAGGTTTGCCACTCAGATTTACCCATGGTATATGATGCCTGTGCCTGTGATGGCGGCAATTGCTGTAAGGCCGACCGGACAGGGCCTGCCATAAAGGGCAAACTATAAATTACCGATGCCAGTACCAGCCCGGGGAATGAAAACACCAACTGCACATCAAAAACATCATGCAGCCATTTGCCCAAGCCATGCTGCGGACTAAAAGCCAGCAATAAATAAAACCCTAAAACGGATGGCGGCAAAACCAGCGGCATGGTAATAAGTACTTCGGCAAGCATTCTGAACAAGGTGCGCCGCTTTGACAGCCACCAGGCCAATGGCAATCCCACAAGCAGTAACAAAAGCGTTGTTACTGTTGCCAGTTTTATTGATAACCATACAGGCGATACATCCATTTATAGTGTTTTATAACCGTATTGTTTAAAAATGCGTTTTGCAGCGTTGCTTAGCAAAAAGTTATAGAATTTTATAGCCGATGGCTGATGCTTGCCACCCTTTAACAGTACCATTGCCTGCTTTACAGGCGCGTATAGTTTGTCATCCATGGCTACCCAATACGGCATGGTTTTAAGCTGCGGATCTTTGATCAGCGCTTCGGTGGTAAAGCCTGCCTGTACAATGCCTGTTGTAATATAGGTATTTACCTGCGATATGCTTTCGCCGTATACCAGCTTGGTTTTTAACCGGGTAAGTAAATTTTCGTGCTGCAAAACTTCGGTAGCGGCTTTGCCATAAGGAGCCGTGGCCGGGTTTGCTATCGCGATCTTTTGTGTGGATGGGTTGTTAAGTAATGCTTTCCAATTGTTTAGGTTAATAGGCTTTTGGCTGCATAGGATCAGGCTGCCCCGGGCATATACAACAGGTTTATTAATTGCGAAGCCTTTGGCATATAATGTTTCGGCAAAAGCAACATCGGCAGAAAGAAAAATGTCAAACGGTGCGCCGTTCATAGCCTGTGCCGTTAGTTTGCCTGACGCGCCGGTAATTGGCGTTATGCTGATGCCGGTTTGCTTTTTAAACTCGGCGGCAAGCGGTTTTATAACGCTTTGCAGGTTTGCCGCGGCAGCCACCTTAACATCCTGCGCCAATGCGGATAGTGATATGCCTAATAATAAGGTTAAGAGCCAGCCTGTTTTATTCACCTTCATATATACAATAACAAATATAAATGCCTTAACACAAAAAAGGCTGCACCTAAATGGTGCAGCCGTAAATAAATACAATGGTCAGTTAATATTTATTAAGATTTTTTATTGGATGCTCATCTTACAATTCCTCATCATGCTGGCTGACGTCAAGGCCCACAAGTTCCTCTTCAGGGGTAACGCGAAGTTTAGAGATCAGGTCAGTCACTTTAAGCAGGATGAACGAACCCACGAAAGCGAAGACGGACACGCCCACCAAAGCGATCAGGTGCGTAGTGAAAAGCTTGGTATCACCGTAGAACAAACCATTACCGGTAGTATTGGCACTGTTCACGTTCACATGGGCGAACACGCCGGTCAGCAGCATACCCACCATACCGCCCACACCGTGGCAAGGGAATACGTCTAAAGTATCATCAATACTGGTTTTGCTGCGCCAGATTACCACCAGGTTACTCACCACCGCGGCCACGATACCGATGATCAGCGAATGCGGAATAGTTACAAAGCCCGCTGCCGGCGTAACCGCCACCAAACCAACCACCGCGCCGATACAGGCACCCACCACAGAGGGTTTTTTACCACGCAGCATATCAAAAAATATCCAGGCAATGGCGGCAGCGGCCGAAGCCGTAGTAGTAGTACCCAAGGCGGTAGCGGCAAGGGCGTTTGCGCCTAAAGCCGAACCCGCGTTAAACCCAAACCAGCCGAACCACAGTAAACCGGTACCTAATAACACGTAGCTGATACGTGCCGGGGCATGCGCCTTATCGGTACGCTGCTTTAAATAAATAGCCGAAGCCAAAGCCGCCCAGCCGGCCGACATGTGTACCACGGTACCACCG
>NZ_JAJIWP010000007.1 GCF_020880975.1 Mucilaginibacter sp. UR6-1
CAGCGCAAGGCCGGTATACTATGGCATGCTGGCCTTTAAATACGGTGCTGTGGGTGGCCGTGTGGTGCCGGTTAAAACTGCCGCTACTACGGTTAACCAGGCCGCGCATGCTGCCGTAAAGAATGGTGTTACCTCTCTTACCCTGATCAACAAGGATGATAAAGACATCCTGTACACTGTGAAGCTGACCGGGAACGCCTCAAAAGTTACCGTGGCCAGGCTGATCGCCGCCTCTGTTACCGCTACCGATAACATCGCCTTCGGCGGGGCAAGCGTGGACGCTAAAGGTAACTTCAGCATCACCGGTACCGAAACCTTCAGCGTTAACCAAAAGTCTTTCACCATTCAGGTGCCTGCTTACAGCGCCGCTGTTGTTACCATCAACTAAAATATAAATACCCCTTATTAACTTTTGATCCCTGCGCCACGGGCCGCTCTTCCCTAAGAGTGGCCCGGAGCGCTTTACAGGGGCTATTAAAATATTTCTCGTCCTCGTTCGTCATTACTATAACAACACAAACCGGTGTTTATATCATCATGCTAATAAAAGATAGAAAGGTAGCCATAGTTGGCGGCGGGCCGGGTGGCCTTACCCTGGCAAAACTTTTGCAACTAAAAGGTGCCGCTATAAAAATTTATGAGCGCGATGCCGACAGACACGCACGGCAGCAAGGCGCAACGCTTGATCTGCATGATGAATCGGGTTTGAAAGCATTGCGCCATGCCGGGTTGATAGAAGCGTTCAAAAAACATTATCGACCGGGGGCTGATAAACTGATAGTAACGGATAAGGATCTGAATACCCGCTATACCGATCATGATGGCAGACCTGAAGGTGAATTTGGCCAGGAGCATTTCAGGCCGGAGATAGATCGCGGGCCGCTGCGCGATATATTGATAAACAGCCTTGCTGATGGTACTATTGAGTGGGACAGCCAATATGCATCGGCACAAAGGGTAAATAGTGGCTGGCAAATCAATTTTAAAAACGGAAAAACCGCAAATGCCGATATAATTATTGCCGCCGATGGGGCTAACTCGGCATTGCGGCATTTGGTAAGTGATATTAAGCCGGTTTACTCAAACGTTACCGTTATTGAGGGCAATATTTATAATGCCGCGGTAAATGTACCGGTGTTGAATGAAAGGGTAAACGGCGGTAAAATATTCGCTCTTGGTGCCGAAAAAACCATTGTGCTTAGTGCCAAGGGCGATGGGGCGCTATCATTTTATACAGGTACCCGGGAAGCGGAAGATTGGTTAACCACAAGCGGTATTGATTTTAAGGATAAGAATAGTGTTTTCGCCTGGTTTAAAACCCGCTTTGCTGACTGGAGCACACAATGGCATGAACTTTTCGCTACGGATGATATGTATGTAGTGCCGAGGCCAATGTATCATTACCCAATCGATCAGCATTGGGAAACACAGCCTGATATCACCCTTTTAGGAGATGCCGCGCACCGTATGCCGCCCTATGCCGGTGAGGGGGTTAACATGGCTATGCTGGATGCTCTTGAACTGGCCGAAGCGCTTACTGATCCGGCTTATGTAAGTGTGCAACAGGCTATAGCTGCATACGAAAAGCAAATGCTGGCCCGTGCCGCCGAGGTTACCGCCCTGACCCTCGAACAAACCGAATCCATGCACAGCCCGGGCGCGTTGGAGCACGTGCTCAACTTGTGGAATGGCGGGGAATGATCAGGCCAAATTCTGTGTAAAAAATTCGATGGTACGTTTCCAGGCCAGTTCCGCTGCGGCTTTATCGTAACGTGGTGTGGTATCATTATGAAAACCGTGGTTCACATTCTCGTAAATAAATGCCTGGTACTTTTTATGGTTGGCTTTTAGGGCAGCCTCATAAGCGGGCCAGCCTTCGGTTATGCGGGTATCAAGCGAGGCATAGTGCAGCATCAAGGGCGCTTTTATATTAGGTACATCCGCGGCGTTAGGCTGGGCGCCGTAAAAGGGTACCGCCGCCGCGAGGGCAGGTACCCGCACGGCCATCATGTTGGCAATGCCGCCGCCAAAGCAAAAGCCCACAACGCCTACCTTGCCGTTGCAATCCTTATGGTTTTTGAGGTATTCGTACGCGGCTATAAAATCTTCTTCCATTTCGCCTTTGTCGCGCTTGCTTTGCAGTGCACGGCCGTCATCGTCATTACCGGGATAGCCACCCAGCGGGGTAAGAGCATCGGGCGCTAAGGATACAAAACCGGACAGCGCGGCGCGGCGTGCCACATCCTCAATATAGGGGTTAAGACCACGGTTTTCGTGCACTACTATGATGCCGCCCAGCTTCTTTTTAGCGTCGACAGGTTTTGATAGCAGGCCTTTAATGGTACCGCCACCTTTTGGCGAGGGATAATTAATATATTCTGATTTCAGCCTCGGGTCATCAGCTTTGATCTGCACGTTACCTTTATAATCGGGCATCAAAAAACTCATTAATGAGGTTACCGTTAAACCGCCCACCGCGTACAACGACAGCTTTTGCATAAACGCGCGCCTGTCCAGCCGGTTGTGGGCATAATCATCATACAGGTCAAAAACTTCCTGCTTAATATCCTCTTTGTTGATTTGGCTCATGTTTAATAGGTTTTACTCAAATGTAGCTTTATCTGTAATGTGAAAATGTAACAGTTTTGATGACGAGAATGTTTATCGGAGCTATTTATCAGCCAGATTATTATGAAGATCTATCACCTCAATAACTTCGCATTCAGCAATAATATTGTCGCCTTCCCGAAAAAAGCCTTTTGTACCGATTTGTATTTTCTCTTGATGAAAAGGAATAGATTCCGGGTTGATGATCCACATTAAGGCTGTTCCTACGCAGGGGACAGGTATATTATCTTTTAATATGATATACCCATTTTCGTCTTCAAATTCAGGATAAATAATGTAAAGATTATTACTTTCATCGTAAGAGAAATCAAAACGGATACCCTGATAGGGTAAAGACTTGCGCCCGCCCTCTGCCTCGCTTTTAAAACGATATTTTACACGGATGTTTGGGAGGCGGCTTAACCTTTCCTGATAAGGGGTGTGCATTTACTCCCCCTTATTCTTCTTTAACCACTCCAACCTACGCTGATCGGGCAGGTGTTTCACTTTAAAATTCTCGAAACGGGCCTCAAAGCCATTGCCATCCGGACTGGCAGCCATCAGGCCAATAGTTACGGGGTGATTATCCTGCAAATGCGCGTTGCGCGACATGATGTACGTTTTATCATCAAACGAATAGAATATCTCCAGGGCATCTAACCGGCGCACTACTTTTATCCAGATGAATGGCGGCACCTTGTCAAGCGGGGTAACGCTCCAGTCGCTGGTGTGGTGGGTAACTACGCTGCTTACATTCAGTTTGCCATCAACAAACTCAACGCCGGTTTTAATATAGTTTTCGTGGTCGGTACGTATCATCATGCCCATTTGGTCAAACCGGGCTTTGTAGGCGCCAACCAGTTTTACCTTAGCCTCAAATTCGCCGCCGTAGGTGGTGTACAGGTAGGGGGCATCATCAACGGTAAAGCCATAGTGCGATATGCGCCAGTAATCGCTTTGCGGCGTTACCTGCATTATAAGGCTGTTATTTTTTATTTCCCATTTTTCGGGCTCGTTAAACCACTGCATTTTTTCGAGGGTTTGCGCCTGTGCGTTGTAAATAAAACCCGCGGCAAGCAGGCTCAGGAGTAATTTTTTCATAGTTGTGAGGTAACTGGTTTGCCGCAAATATGGGTAGTTAAAACTATTGTTTCACTATCGAAGTTATTTTAGCTGTATTATTGTTTTAAACTGAGTGCCTGATGAAGATAGCAACCTATAATGTAAATGGTGTAAACGGCCGCCTGCCTGTGCTGCTGCGCTGGCTCAACGAAAGCGCGCCCGATGTAGTTTGCCTGCAGGAGCTGAAAGCCCCGCAGGAGAAATTCCCGGAGCAGGCTATAATTGATGCCGGTTACAACGCCATATGGCACGGGCAAAAAAGCTGGAATGGCGTAGCCATACTTGCAAAAGGTATTGATATAAATGAAACCACCCGCGGACTGCCCGGCGACCCGGAAGATACCCACAGCCGCTATATTGAAGCCGAAGTAAACGGACTGACCGTTGGCTGCCTGTACCTGCCCAACGGTAATCCGGCACCGGGGCCAAAGTTCGACTATAAATTAAAATGGTTTGAGCGTTTTACCCTGCACGCTGCCGGACTACTGGCATCAAAAAAGCCTGTAATATTAACGGGCGACTACAACGTGATGCCTACCGAACTGGATGTTTACAAACCCGAACGCTGGGTAGAGGATGCGCTGTTTAGGCCGGAAACACGCGCGGCTTTTAAACAACTTGTTGATCAGGGTTGGACGGATGCGCTGCGCAAACTGTACCCCGATGAGGTGATCTATACCTTTTGGGATTATTTTCGCAACGCGTATGGCCGCAATGCCGGGCTGCGTATCGACCATTTTTTGCTGAGTCCGCAAATAGAGGGCAGGTTGGCGGCCGCCGGTGTTGATAAGCAGGTGCGCGGCTGGGAAAAAACCAGCGACCATGCCCCGGTTTGGATAGAACTAAAAGATAAATAAAACACGAAAGCCCTTACGATTAATAAGGGCTTTCGTGTTTTATATTATTATGGTGTATTTATTCAATAGTGCGCATTACACGGCTCCAGCGTATTTTATCCAATGGGCCTTTGGTGCTGTCAATACTCATAAAGGTGAGTACGGCCTTGCCCACCACATGATCCTCGGGTACAAAACCCCAGTAACGCGAATCTTCGGAATTGTGGCGGTTATCGCCCATCATCCAGTAGTAATTCATTTTAAAGGTGTAGCTGTCGGCCTTTTTGTTGTTGATGTAATAGCTGCCATTATCTTTCTTAATGGTATTATGCTCAAACAGGGTGATGTTGCGACCGTACAGGGCAACGGTTGAATCATTAAGCGTGATGGTCATGCCGCGTTTTGGTACCGTGATGGGGCCATAGTTATCCTGGTTCCAGTTATATAGTTCGCTTTGCGGATAAACGCTCAGATCCTGCTGGCCTTTTGGCTCAATAACCGGGGTGATAGATTTGATGTTGGATAAGCCCTTCAATTGGTTAAAGCTATCTGTCGGGATTATCATCACATAATCATTAGCGTTAAGCTGTCCGCGAACTTCCACGTTCAGGTCTTGCAATAGTTCGGGGTTAATGGCATTGCCATCGGTACTCACCAGCCATGAGGTTTGCGCTTTGGGGGCATTCTTTAATTCATGGCCGTTCACTACCACTTTAGTATCAACAATACTTAATACATCGCCGGGTGTTCCTACACAACGTTTAATATAATGCACACGCATATCAACCGGGTCTTTCGGTGTGCCGCCGGGGTAGTTGAACACTACAATATCACCGCGCTTTACTTCCGAAAAACCCGGCAGGCGGAAGTAAGGGAGCTTGATGGCATCCCAATAAGTTTTAATATCCGCGCTGGTTACGTGCGATTCCAGAAAGGGAATTGACAGTGGTGTGTTCGGCATACGCGCGCCATAGCTCAGCTTGCTTACAAAAAGGTAATCGCCCGTCATTTCGGTACCCTCCATGGAGCCGGAGGGGATAGCGTAGGCCGAAAACAGCAGGCCACGTACCACGGTTGATACCACCAGGGCGAACACCCCGGCATCGAGCCACTCGCGGGTGGCGCTTTTCTTTTTAGCGGGAGCTTGTTTTTTGCGCGAAAATGGGTTGAGCTTCATTATTATCAGTTTATTAAATGATATGCATTTAGATAATTTGACACACAGGATGTTACAAAAAGACCAAATATTTAATTATTATCTACTAAATCTATAGATATTATTACAATTATTTATTATCATTGCAGAAATATCACGCAACAATCACTAAATGAAACTCTTTTTACACACCAGCCACCCTGTAAAATTTCCTGCAGCCTCGCCTAAAGGCTATATGTGTTGTTGTTGATGCCCGCTCCTCTTTGCGTTAATTAATAATCACTATCACATACTATAACCACCATAATTTATAATGAAATTTTCTCGTAATGTGTTTAACGTCGTTTTAAAAACGGCTTTAATAAATTTTGCACTCTTTTTTGCGCTTGCGCAGTACGCCGTAGCGCAGGAGAATCAATTGGTTGAAATATCAGGCAAGGTTACCGACAATACCACCAAGGAGGCGTTGCCCGGTGTAAGCGTATCTATTAAAGGTACCGTATCAGGCACTACCACCAATTCGCAGGGGCGTTTCTCGCTACGCGGAAGATTAAGATTTCCGTTTACACTGGTCTTCTCAAGTGTGGGCTTCAAAACGCAGGAATTCGCGGTGAGCTCACCCGGCACAAGTTTGGATATATCGCTCACTACACAATCCATATTAGGTAACGAGGTAGTGGTATCCGCCTCAAGGGTGGAGGAGAGTATCCTGAAATCGCCGGTAGCCATTGAAAAGCTGGATGTAAGGGCCTTGAAAGAGTCGCCCGCGCCAAGTTTTTATGATGCTTTGGAGAACGTAAAAGGCGTACAGCTAACCACATCAAGCTTAACTTTTAAGGTGCCCAATACCCGCGGCTTTAACATCCCCAACAACTTCAGGTTTAAACAACTGGTTGATGGTATTGATATGGAAGCCGCAACATTGGGCGTTCCGCTTGGTAATGCCATTGGCCCTACCGAACTGGATATTGCCAGCCTGGAAGTTATCCCGGGCGCGGCATCGGCACTGTATGGCATGAACGCCATTAACGGTATGGCTTCGCTGCAAACTAAAAACCCGTTTTACTATCAGGGTTTAAGTGTATATGTTAAAAACGGTATAAACCATGTGGGTGGCACCGGTCGCGATCTGAGTAACCTGACCGAAACTGCCGTACGTTATGCCAAGGCATTCAACAATAAATTCGCTTTTAAGGTTAACGTGAGTTACCTGCGTGGTACAGATTGGGTGTCGGACACGCGCCGCGATCAAAACCCGAACAACCTGGTTACCGCCAACCCCAACTATCCGGAGCTTGCCGCCAACAACCCGGCTTATGACGGCTGGAACAAGTATGGCGATGAAAGCAACAATGCCGTAACGGTAAGTGGCATCAACTATAATGGTAATGCTGGTCAATCATTCATCGTTCGCCGTACCGGTTATAACGAGCGTGACATTGTGAGCCCGATAGTTGACAACCTTAAACTGGACGGATCACTGCATTACAAGGTGGCTAATAATGCCGAACTATCATACGGTTACCGTTATGGTAAAATGGATGGTGTTTTTCAACGGGGCAACAAAATTCAACTGGATAACGTGGTGGTGCAAAACCACAAACTGGAGTTAAAGGGAGCCGATTATTTTGTGCGCACCTATATGTCGGTTGAAAACTCGGGCGACTCGTACAATGTAAAACCGATGGCCGATAACCTTGATATTGTTAGCGGCGGCACCAATGCCGCGTGGGGGGCTAAATTTAAAACCGCTTTACAAACCGCGCTTGATGCCAATACCCCGCTTGCGGATGCCATGGTTGTTGCCCGTACCGCTGCCGATGCTGGCCGTGTAATACCCGGTACGCCTGAATTTGACGCGCTGAAAAGCCGCATACGCAGTGTTAATAACTGGGATTATAATGCCACTACAAAAATTGGTGGTGCCGCGCTGATCCAAAAAAGCCGCACCTACCATGCCGATGCGCAGTATGATTTTACTGATAAGATAAAATGGTTCAACCTGCTGGTGGGTGCCGATTTCAGGGAGTACTCCATCATTCCGGATGGTAATAACTTTGTTGATTTTTCGCGCCCTATTGCCGAACGTAACCAGCCATTGCCCGATGGCAGCTATGGCAGCAATGTACATTATACCAAAGTGGGTGCCTTCGCGCAGATCACAAAAACCTTTTTCGAGGAAAAGTTAAAAATATTCGGCTCACTGCGTTTGGATTATAACAAGGAGTTCGACCCAAAGCTTAACCCCCGTATAGCGGCGGTGTATACCCTTGCCGAAAAGCATAATTTCCGGGTGTCATACCAAAATGGTTTCCGTTTCCCGGCCTTGTTTGAGGCACTATCATTTGTTAATAATGGCAACGTGCGCCGCATAGGTGGCCTGCCTTATATTAATGAGGGCTTGAACTACCTGGATAATTCGTACACACTGGCCTCTATCAACAATTTTAATGCTGCTGTTAATACCGAAGTAGCCAACAGCAATGGTACCGTTACCCGTAACCAGGCCGCGCTAAATAACCGCAACTTATTACAGGTAACCAACCTGGGTACAACCCAGCCCGAGCAGATCAACTCGTTCGAGGCAGGTTACAAGGCTTTGTTGTTTGATAATAAAGTAGTAATTGATATTGATGGCTACTTAAATAAATACACCGGCTTTTTAGGCCAGGTTGAAGTTGCCGTGCCATACCAAAATGCTGCCGATGGCGGCGGTACTTTAGCTACACAGGCACAGGTAGGCAGCGATCAGGCGGTTATTGCCGCACTTGCCGAAAACCGTACCGCGCAGCAAACCCGTTATCGCGTGTACACCAATGCTAAAAATACCTATACCAATTACGGCTCGTCATTAGGGTTAACCTATAACTTTTACAAACGCTACACCGTGAGCGGTAACCTGGCTTACAACAATATTAAAGGCAATGAAAGTGCCGATATCTTCGTAACAGGCTTTAATACGCCAAAATGGGTAACCAACGTATCATTAGCTAACCGCGAGGTGGTAAAAAACCTGGGCTTTAACGTAGTTTACCGTTACCAAAATTCGTTTTTGTGGGAGAGCCCGCTGGCCAATGGTACCGTGCCGGCCATCAATACGTTTGATGCGCAGGTATCATACAAAGTGCCTACGGCTAAGGCAACCATTAAACTGGGCGGATCGAACATATTTAACCGTAAATATTACCAGTACGCGGCAGGGCCAACCATTGGCGGCCTGTATTACATAGCGGTAACTTTTGATGGGCTTGATCTGTAAACTAAACAACTAAATAACAGGGGCGGTGCTGCAAAGTGCCGCCTTTTTTGTTTTTGGTAGCTAAAGGTTTATACTAAAAATAAAGTTCGGTTAAAACAAATTGGTGTAACGCTTGTAATGTTCGTGCCGTTGATTTAGGATCGGGCAGGTGCAGGCTGCAAGAGGTGGCCATCAGCACTTGCCCTTCTTTTTCGTACTTTTGAAAAATTTTACCTGTTGACCGTAATTGCTAAAAAATTGTTCTCGTGGCTAATCAAGGCTGCTATCCTCGGGCTTGCCGCGTGGTTCATTTATCATAAATTCCTCACCAAGAATAGTGATCTGGAGGAATTCGGTATCAAAATTTCAAAACTAACCAACGGGCAGGTTATCGGTACGCTAACGTCGGTATCCATATTGATGCTGCTTAACTGGACGCTTGAGGCACTTAAATGGCAGTACGTTAGCCGCAAGCTCATCAATATATCCATATGGAAAGCGCTCGAATCTGTATTCTGCGGACTAACCTGGGCTATATTTACACCCAATAGGGTGGGCGAATATGGCGGGCGCATTATGTTTTTACCTAACCGTAAACGGATACATGGCTTGTTTGCCATGGTAGTGGGCAGCCTGGGCCAAAATTTAATTACCAATATTTTAGGCCTTGCCGGAACCTTGTGGTTTATTTATACATATAAGGAGAAGATGCACATTGGCGAGCCGTTTTTTTGGTGCATTGCGGTGTTGGTTATAGCTTTTTTGTTTTTGCTGATATTGTTCTATTTTAACATTGAGTGGATGGTAACCCTGCTGAGCAAAATAAAGTTCATCAAAAAGTACGAGCGCTTTTTTAACATTATGGCCAGGTACAATACTGACGAATTGCTGAACATCCTGTGGTACTCGGTAGCGCGATTTATAGTATTTACCATGCAGTACTATTTACTGATACATTTGCTGCTGCCGCAACTGGGGTTATTTACTATTGTGATGATGGTGTTTACCTTCCTTATCATCCAGTCGGCATTGCCATCGCTGGATATTTTTGATATTGGCGTACGCAGTTTTACCGCTACCAGCCTGTTTGCTTACGTAACAAACGAACAATTGGCCGTGGTTGCCTGTGTATCTATTATATGGCTTATCAACCTGATCATCCCCGCGGTGATAGGTTGTTTTTTTGTACTTAAATTAAAATTCTTTGACCGTTATGCATAGTATCATATCCATGCTGCTCACCGGTATTTACCTGTGTGTGCTTATCTACCTTATAAAAGGCTGGGCTATGCTTAAACGGGCTAAACCATCATTAAAATCCTTTAAAACAAAGGTAACCATACTGATAGCCGCCCGTAATGAAGAAGCAGGCATCCACCTTACCATTGAGGATTTACTGGCGCAGGATTACCCAAAGCATCTTACCGAAATAATTATTGTTGACGATCACTCCACCGACCGTACTGCCGATATCATCCGCAGTTATGCCGGTCAAGGTGTAAAGCTTTACCAAATGCGTGCCGGTGAGGCGCTCAACTCCTATAAAAAAGCCGCCATTGCCGAAGCCATTGCCCTATCTACCGGCGAGCTGATGGTAGCTACGGATGCTGATTGCCGCATGGGCAGCAAATGGTTATCATCAGTAGTCTCTTACTATGAAACGGAGAACCCGGTCATGATCTCGTCGCCGGTTACCTATTTCCAGGAAAAATCATTGTTCGAGCTGCTGCAAACGTTGGAGTTCTCGTACCTGATCGGTATCGGCGCGGCATTCATTGGTAACGGGCGCGCCTCAACTTGTAACGGCGCCAATTTTGCCTACCGTAAGGATGTATTTTATGAGGTAGATGGCTTTAAAGGCATTGATGATCTGGCATCAGGCGATGATGAATTACTGCTGCAAAAAGTGGCCGAAGTTTATCCCGGCAGGATAGGTTTTTTAAAAAACCGCGAGGCTATTGTTTATACCCATGCCAAACCAACATTGGAGGATTTTTTACAGCAACGCCGCCGCTGGGCATCAAAATCAACCCGGTATAAGGATAAAAAGATAGTAGCCATGGCTGTGTGTATCTGGCTGTTCAATGTATCGCTGCTGGCTAATGCACTGCTGGGCTTTTATGATATTTTCTTTTTTAAATTGTTCTGTGTGCAGTTTGCCTTGAAGTATTTGTTCGAAACCATATTCCTGCTACCGATCACCTCATTTTGGAAAAGGCCGGGATTGGTTGGCCTGTTGATATTGCTATCGCCAATACATATATTATACTTTGTTTACGTGGGATTGATGGGCAATACCCGCAAATACGCCTGGAAAGGGCGTTTAGTACGTTAATTTGTAATCTAAATATAAACTATGGCACCCGTAACTGTATCAATAAGGCCTTTTATTGGCGCAAAGGATTTTGAGCAATCAAAAGCATTTTACCGCGAACTGGGTTTTGAGGAGCACAGCATCGACGCAAAAATGTCATTACTGCAACTGAACGGCCTTGCCTTTTACCTGCAGGATTATTACGCCAAAGAATGGGTGGAAAACACCATGGTGTTTTTCGAGGTAAAAAGTGCCGCCGAATGGTTTGAACATCTGCAAAGCCTCAATCTGGAAAATAAATACCCCGGCGTAAAGCTGGTACCCCTGCGCCACGAGCATTGGGGACAGGAGTGTATGGTGTTAGACCCTGCGGGGGTGCTCGTACACTTCGGTAATTTTTATCGATAGGTCTAAGATAAAAATCTATTAGGATCGACGTATAGATTAAAATGCGTATTAACTTCGGAATGGTGAGTTATTTGTATTTCAATGTTTGACAGCATTTCTGCAATCCTTCTTGAGTTAGTTTTTGGGGTTTTAATTGCTAATTTGATAGTCTCTTCGTTATAATCGTTAAACACTTTGTCTCTAACTTCATGTAGTAATTTTATGCATTGCTGGTATGTCAAGCCTTGCATGAATATATCATTGAAAGAATTATTATTAATAGCATAGGTCTCAAGCTTTGTTATGAGATCTAAATTAAGTCGGCGGCCAAATTCAAACTTTTCAAGCAGAATTTGATTAATTTCATTAACAGGTACTAAAATTTGTTTCCGATAAGTTGAGACTGCTATTACAGTCGCTAACACAGTACAAAAAAGAGTTATAGCTTCTATCATGATAAAGTTTATGTCAAACAATTATAATTAAATAGATCGACTAATTTAGCTAATTAATTTAGCAAAATAAATATATTTACAACTCAAAAAACCTTTGTACAATGAGCAAACAACCCCACCGCTGCGCCTGGCCTGGCACTGATGAATTATATATAAAATATCATGATGAAGAATGGGGTAAGGAGGTACATGATGATAAGATCTTCTTCGAGTTTTTGCTATTGGAATCCGCGCAGGCAGGCCTGAGCTGGATAACCATACTTCGCCGCCGCGAAAATTACCGCAAGGCCTTCGCTAATTTTGATGTAAAAAAGGTAGCCGCATTTACAGATGATGATGTGTCACGCTTATTGGCTGATGAAGGCATTATCCGTAACCGTTTAAAAATTACAACGTCAATTACCAATGCCCAACTGTTTATGAACATACAAAAGGAGTTCGGCTCGTTTGATAAGTATCTGTACAGCTTTATGCCCGGTAGCAAGGCCATCAACAAACCACCGCAGGGCGGCATCCCGGTTAGTACAGCCGAAAGTGACGCGATAAGCAAGGATATGAAAAAGCGCGGCTTTAAATTCTTCGGCACCACCATTTGCTACGCCTTTATGCAGGCCACCGGCATGGTGAATGATCATGTGCTGAGCTGTGATTTCAGGTAGGTGTTTAGTGATTGGTAGTGTTCAGAGAGTAGTATCAAGTAATAAAATAATAAGCCACCCTCTTTGCGCAGCAGAGAGGGGTGACCAGCGCAGCGCAGTCGGGGTGAGTCATTACTGAGCGCAGCGATGACAGGGTGAGTAAAATATTGTACTTTTGAACTGATCGGTGAAATCACCCTGAATCAGTGAAATCATATTTATGAAAAAACTTTTTTTATTGGATGGCATGGCGCTTATTTACCGCGCCCACTTTGCGTTAAGTAAAAACCCGAGGTTTACTTCGGGCGGAATGAACACATCGGCGGTGATGGGTTTTACCAATACCCTGCTTGATGTATTGCGTAAAGAAAAGCCAACCCACATGGCCGTGGTATTTGATACCGATGCGCCCACCGAACGCCACACCGAATTTGAAGCCTACAAGGCTCACCGCGAGGCCATGCCGGAGGATCTTTCAAAGGCACTCCCTTACGTTATCAAAGTAATATTGGGCTTTAACATCCCGGTAATTACGTCGGATGGGTATGAGGCTGATGATATTATAGGCACCCTCGCCAAAAAAGCCGAACAAAAAGGCTACCAGGTATATTGCATGACGCCCGATAAAGACTTTGCACAACTGGTAAGCGAAAACATCTTCATATACAAACCTGCCCGTATGGGTAATGATATGGAGATATTAGGCGTGAAGGAAGTACTGGCCAAATGGGAGATAGAGCGTGTTGAGCAGGTGATTGACATACTTGGCCTTTGGGGCGATGCCGTTGATAATATTCCCGGCATCCCCGGAATTGGCGAAAAAACATCAAAAACACTGATTAAACAATATGGCTCGATGGAGAACATCATCGCCCATAGCCATGAGCTGAAAGGTAAACTCAGGGAAAACGTTGAAACCTATGCCGAACAGGGGCTGCTCTCAAAAAAGCTGGCAACCATTATGCTGAACGCCCCGGTTGAACTGGATGAGGAGGGTTTGGAGATATGCGCGCCAAGCCGCGACCTGCTGGAGCCTATATTTGCTGAACTGGAGTTTCGCACCTTAGGCAGGCGCGTGTTTGGCGAGGAGTACAGCATTACCGAAATGAAAGCCGCGTCGGTACAAACCGATCTGTTTGGCAACCCGGTTAATGGCGGCTATACCAGCCTTACCGTTAATATTACCGATATTAAAGAGCCCGAGACCCCGGCCATCGCTAAAAATATAGATAATACGGATCACCAGTACCACTTGGCTGATACTTATGAAAAACGTGCCGAGCTGATCGCCCTGCTTAAAAAGCAGAAAGATATTTGCTTTGATACCGAAACTACCGGTACCGATGCTAACAATTGCGAGCTGGTAGGCTTGTCGTTCGCCGTTAAGGCAGGTGAGGCATGGTATATTCCTGTCCCGGCCGATCAGGCGGAAACGCAGGCTATCGTAAATGAGTTTAAGGAAGTGTTTGAGGACGAAAGCATCGGCAAAACAGGGCAAAACATCAAGTTTGACGTGATGGTTCTCAAATGGTATAACATCAACGTTAGGGGTAACCTGTTTGATACCATGCTGGCGCACTACGTGCTCGACCCGGATACCAGGCATAGTATGGATATACTGGCTGAAAACTACCTGAGCTACACCCCGGTTTCCATTACATCGCTTATTGGCCCTAAAGGGAAAAACCAGGGCAATATGCGCGATGTAGAGATTGAAAAGATAAAGGATTATGCTGCCGAAGATGCCGACATCACCCTGCAGTTAAAACAGGTATTTGAGCCGCAAATTATACAGGCTGAGGCTGAGAAGCTGATCAACGAGATTGAGCACCCGCTGGTATATGTGCTGGCTGATATGGAGTGTGAAGGTGTGAAGATCGATCAGGATACATTAAAAGAATTTTCAAAAGACCTGACCACAGACTTAGCTAAGCTCGAGGCCGTGGTTTACGAAAAGGCGGGTGTGCGTTTCAACATATCATCGCCAAAGCAATTAGGCGAAGTGTTGTTTGAAAAATTACAGCTCGACCCGAAAGCCAAAAAAACCAAAACCGGCCAGTATCAAACCGGCGAGGATGTGCTGTTAGCTTTAGCTGCGAAGAGCGATATTGTTAAGGATATTCTGGATTTCAGGCAGTTGCTTAAGCTAAAATCAACTTATGTTGATGCCCTGCCGCTCATGATCAACCCTAAGACAGGCCGTGTGCATACCTCATACAATCAGGCAGTGGCGGCAACGGGGCGTTTAAGCTCGCAAAACCCTAACCTGCAAAATATACCTATCCGTACCGAGCGTGGCCGGGAGGTGCGTAAGGCCTTTATACCGCGCGATAGCGGGCATACCATCATCTCTGCCGATTACTCGCAGATTGAACTGCGTATCATCGCCGAGATCAGCAAAGATGAGAACATGATGCAGGCCTTTTTAGATAACATCGATATTCACACGGCTACAGCGGCCAACGTTTATGGTGTGCCGGTTGCCGAGGTTGATAGTACCCAGCGCCGTAATGCCAAGGCGGTAAACTTTGGTATTATCTATGGTCAGTCGGCTTTTGGGTTATCACAAAATCTGGGTATACCGCGTAAGGAGGCTGCTGAGATCATTGAGCAATATTTTATCCAGTTCCCCGGCATTAAGCGCTACATGGCCGATACCATGAACTTTGCCCGTGAAAATGGGTATGTAAACACGCTGATGGGTCGCCGCCGTTACCTGCGCGATATTAATTCGGCCAATGCAACCGTACGTGGTTTCGCGGAGCGAAATGCGATCAATGCCCCGATACAGGGCTCGGCTGCGGATATGATCAAGATAGCCATGATCAATATACACCGCGAAATAAAAGCGCAAAATCTGCAAGGCAAAATGACCATGCAGGTGCATGATGAGTTGGTGTTTGACGTGCCCCACCACGAGGTAGAGCTGATTAAGCCCATCATTATGGAAAACATGAAGAACGCCATAAAAACCGAAGTGCCCATTATTGTAGAAATAGGCAGCGGCAGCAACTGGCTGGAGGCGCATTGATGAATTGAGAGGGGTACTTGTCACCCTGAGCTTGTCGAAGGTTTGCGCGCGCGGAGGGTAAGTAGTTAGTGCTTCGACAAGCTCAGCATGACAGGATGGTTAAACTTACAGTCGGGCCTTGTCACCCTGAGCTTGTCGAAGGGTTACGTGTGGTGGGCATAGTACGTTAATGCTTCGACAAGCTCAGCATGACATCAACACAAATTTAATCGACACCGGTTCATTGATTATTAATTTTTATTTACTTTGAAGCCATGACCATCGATCATCTATACCAGCTATATACCAAGCACCCTGTTATTAGTACCGATACCCGCCGTATTGCGCCGGGTAGCCTGTTTTTTGCCTTAAAAGGCGATAAGTTTGATGCAAATACCTTTGCGGCACAAGCCATTGAGGCCGGGGCGGCTTACGCGGTGATTGATAATGCGCATTATCGCGTTAGCGAACAATATATACTGGTTGATGATGTGCTGGATACCTTGCAGGATCTGGCCCGCTACCATCGTAAGCAACTGAATATTCCGGTAGTTGGTTTAACGGGCACTAATGGTAAAACCACTACTAAGGAGCTGATTAACGCCGTGCTGTTGCAGCATTTTAACACACTGGCCACGCAGGGTAACCTGAATAACCATATCGGTGTGCCGCTAACCATTTTAAGCATTACCGCAGAGCATGAGGCCGCCGTAATTGAGATGGGCGCCAATCACCAAAAGGAGATAGAAATGCTCTGCACCATTTCGCAGCCTACACATGGCCTCATAACCAATGTGGGCAAAGCGCACCTGGAAGGTTTTGGCGGTGTTGAAGGCGTAAAAATTGCCAAAGGCGAACTGTATGATTACCTGGCCTCGCACGGCGCTAATGTATTCATCAACGCTGATGATGCTACATTGCAGCAAATGGCTGCTAAACGCACGTTTAAAAAGCAGTTATTTTATGGTACGCAGAGTGATGATAGCCTGATTACCGGTAAGCTGATCGAAAACTCACCGCACCTGGTGCTGGAGTGGCACGAAAAGGGTTCGTCAAAAACGCATACCGTAAAATCAAACCTGACGGGTGTTTACAATCTTGATAATATTTTGGCTGCCATTTGCATTGGTACTTATTTAGGGCTCAACCCAACCGAGATCAACAAAGGTTTGGAAGGTTATCAGCCTAAAAACAACCGCTCGCAAATTGTGAAAACCGCTACCAATACCCTTATTTGCGATTATTACAATGCCAACCCCAGCAGCATGGCGGTGGCCATTGAAAATGTAGACAAAATAGCTGCCGAAAAAAAGGTACTCATATTGGGTGATATGTTTGAGATGGGCGACGATGCCCCCGCCGAGCATTTAGCTATTATTGAAAAGGCTGAAGCGGCGAACGTGCACGAACGTATTTTTATTGGCAACGAGTTTTACACTGCCAGGGCATCACATGCAGGGCAATACTTTAAAACTGCCGAGGATGCTATTGCTGCTTTGCAGGCTTATCCTATTTCTAATGCAACTATACTCATCAAAGGCTCACGCGGAATGGCGCTGGAACGCTTGGTGGCTTTATTTTAGTACTCGGTATCACAAATAATCGATTCTTTTTGGTTTGCATTGTTATGTTTAATCATGTAGTTTAGACATTTCTAAACCATAACCAATGCGTAAACTATTAATTATGACCTGTATAGCGGCATGTGGCTATACAGCAACGGCTCAGCGTGTACAAATGCCGCAAGCCAAATTCAGCAAAGGCAACGAGGCCGCCTGGCGTGATCCCGGCTTTAACGATGCATCGTGGCAAAGCCTCAAAACCAGTAGCTTTTGGGAGAAACAAGGCATTGATTACAATGGCTATGCCTGGTACCGTATTCATGTAAACATCCCTTCATCATTAAAAACCAAATCGGCACTTAAAGATACGCTGCTGCTTAACCTGGCCTATATTGATGATTGCGATGAGGTGTTCTTTAACGGCAAAAAGGTAGGTCAAACCGGTCGTTTCCCCGAAGAGCAAGGCGGCTACTCTACCGCTTATTCAAAGGAGCGTGCCTATCGCCTGGCTTTAAAGGATCTGACAATAAACTGGGATAAAGAGAACGTAATTGCCGTTAAGGTATATGACGGTGATGGCGACGGCGGTATAGGCAATGGCACGCCTTACATTACCATACTTGATTATATTGATAACATAGTCATTAACACCAACAACAACTTTACGTTTGCTGATGGTAATGTGAAAAAGGTAGTGAAGGTAATTAACAAAAATAAAGAGGCTGTTAAAGGTTTATTCACGGTGAGTGCTAAAGATGAGGAAACCGGGAAAATAATATTCTCTAAAGAGTATGGCATTGGCTTTTTAGATAAAAGCGAATCGCCTAAAGAATACGTTGATATGCCCGTTGAGATTGCAGGGAAGCCGGGCATTACCCTCACTTATAAATTTACCGAGCAAAAAACCGGTAAAAGCATCATCGCTACCGAGCAGCCTCCGTATATATTAACCCCTAAAGCACCCGAAACACCACGTATAAACGGGGCACAGGTAACCGGTGTAAGGCCAAATTCTCCGCTGATATACAAGGTAGCCGCGACAGGAAAAAAGCCACTAACATACTCCGCAGTGCAGTTGCCCGAAGGTTTGAAACTTGATGCCGCTACCGGGATCATCACAGGGGCAGTAGCTAAGGCAGGAGATTATCCGGTAAAAATTAGCGTAAAAAACACATTGGGTACCACCAGCCGTACACTCACCATTAAGGTAGGAGATTTGCTGGCACTTACGCCTGCCATGGGCTGGAATAGCTGGAACTGCTGGGGCCTGTCGGTAACGGCTGATAAGGTAAAAAGCTCGGCACAGGCGCTTATTGATAAGGGTTTGATTGACCACGGCTGGACCTACATTAACGTTGATGATGCCTGGGAAGCACCTGCCCGTGCTGCCGATGGTACAATAGTGACCAATGAAAAATTCCCGGATATGAAAGCTTTGGGCGATTGGCTGCATAGTCACGGACTAAAATTTGGTATCTATTCATCACCGGGCAGGCTTACTTGCGGTGGTTACTTAGGTTCGCTGGGCCATGAGTTGCAGGATGCCGAAACGTATAACAAATGGGGCGTTGATTACCTGAAACACGACTGGTGCTCGTACAGTGAAGTGGCCGGCAGCGATACCTCGCTCGAAACCTTTATGAAGCCTTACCGTGTTATGCAAAAAGCCTTACGCGCGCAGCCTCGTGATATTTACTATAGCCTTTGCCAGTACGGCATGAAAGATGTTTGGAAATGGGGCCCGCAGGTTGATGCCAATAGCTGGCGTACCACAGGCGATATTACCGACACCTGGGAAAGCCTGCACGAGATAGGCTTCCGTCAGTATAAAATATCTGAATACGCCAAACCAGGCCGCTGGAACGACCCGGATATGCTGATTGTAGGCAAGGTAGGCTGGAGCGGTAGTTTACGCAATACCCGTTTAACACCCGATGAGCAATACACCCACATCAGCCTGTGGAGCTTGCTGGCCTCACCCTTGCTAATAGGTTGCGATATTGTCCAGATGGACGACTTTACCCTCAACCTGCTCACCAACGATGAGGTAATTGCCGTTAACCAGGATGTACTGGGTAAACAAGCCCGCCGCGTATTGGCCAAGGATAATTACGAGGTTTATGTTAAGGAGCTTGCCGATGGCAGCAAAGCGGTAGGTTTCTTTAATCTGAGTGATAAGTACCGCAGCATTTCTGTAAACCCATCTGACATTGGTTTAAGCCCTGCAGCGCAGGTGCGTGATGTATGGCGGCAAAAGGATTTAGGTAAAGCCGCAAGCGGTTTTAGCTATAAACTTGCGCCGCACGGGGTAATGATGATCAAAGTAAAAAGTTAATCAATATGCACAACAGGCATCATATGCAAATAGCTATATTTGTGTATGATGCCTGTTTTTCCCACCCAATACTCCACTTTATCGGCCGTTGCCTTAAACAGTGCCCTGCAGGAGAGTTATGGCTTACCGGGCACCACCTGCCGCCTGCTTATTCGCAATGTGAGTGATACCTATTTACTGGAGAGCGCTGCCAATAAATACATCTTTAAAATATACCGCGACTTTCACCGTAAACGGGATGAGATCAAAGCCGAGGTAGAACTGCTCAACATCCTGAAATCCGCAGGGGTAAAAGTATCCTATCCGCTAACAGATAAAAGCGGGCATCAGCTACAGGAGTTTAACGCAGCCGAGGGTATACGCTATGGCGTATTGTTCAGCTTCGCGAAGGGAGAGCCGGTATATGACCTTTCGTCGGAACACCTGAAGACACTTGGGCATGAGATGGCGCATTTTCATAACATCAGCAGTAAAACCAAACTGCAATACCCACGGCCTGAGTTTACGGTTGATACGATGTTGCTGCAACCGGTTAAAGTAGTTGCCCCGGCTTTTAAGAATCTGCCTGATGAATACGCGCTGCTCAAAGAGTTATCAGCCAAAGTAGCCGACAAGATTAAGAGCTTTGATACCTCGAAATTCAGCTACGGTTATTGCCATTACGATTTTTTACCCAAGAACTTCCATTTTGAGAATGCCCACACCCTTACCTTTTTCGATTTTGATTTTTGCGGATGGGGGATGCTGGCCAATGACATAGCCTCATTTTACGTGCATTATTTCATGGAAACAACCCTCAATAAGATCACGAAAGAAAGAGGCGAGGCTGACTTTCAGTTATTTATTGATGCCTACCGCGAAGTGCGCCCTTTTACTGAGGAAGAACTGGAGGCTGTGCCCTACCTGGGTTTTGCCTTTTGGGTGTTTTACCTGCGTTTTCAGTTTGAGAACTACGATGATTGGTCGAACTCCTTTTTTAACGACCGCTTTTTGCGCGAACGCATACGTATACTAAAGCTTTGGGCTGATCGGCACTTAATTTTTAAGGCTAAAGTTGGCCGGTTTGATTAATGGCATTTTCTTGCTTAATTTGTTTATTCGATCTAAATAAACATTCATGAAAAAATTATACATCCTTTTACTGGTTCAGTTGATATGTGTGGGTGCTATGGCCCAATCAAAGCTGGAGCAGGACAGGCAGGCAATCCGTGCGCTGGCAGGCTATTATAAAGTTACCTTTAATTATGCCGAAACCTTTGCGCCCGATACCGCTTACAAGTTCCATCCGCGTTATCATTCATGGGGGTACGAATGGGCGGTTATTGAGGAGGATTCGCCTAAAAAAATTGTGATACAGCACCTGCTGGTAGTGGGCGATAGCATGGTGATCAAACACTGGCGCGAGGATTGGCAATATGAGGAGCCGACTATGTTATCCTTCGATCAGGGTAATACCTGGAAAAAGGTAACGCTTAAACCAGCCGAGGTAAAAGGCCGCTGGGTACAAAAGGTATTTCAGGTTGATGATAGTCCGCGGTATGAGAGTATAGGTACCTGGGTGCATGTTGATGGCCGCCACCAATGGCAAAGCGAAACCGATTCGCCGCTGCCACGCCGTGAATTCACTAAACGTAGCGATTATAATGTACTACGCCGTACCAACCGTGTGTACCTGACACCGGAGGGCTGGATGTTTGAGCAGGATAATAAGAAGATCATCCGCTCGGCAACCGGCGATAAGCTGTTGGCACAGGAAAAAGGCTATGAAGAATTTACCAGGGCCGACGAAAAGGAATTTGCCTATGCTAAACAATGGTGGGCCGGGCAAAAAGGTTACTGGGCCGATGTGCGCAAAGTATGGGATGATCTGTACGCTAAGAATGCCACCGTTAAAATAAACCAAAAGGTTGACGGCAAAATATTGTTTGAAAAGCTTTTTGAGCTGGGCGATCAGTCCGTAAAAGAAAAATGGGATTCAGCCAAAAACAAACAGGAAGCCGAGAAAGCTATTAAGGCGCACTTAGCATCTTAGTAAGAAGTAGCAGTGGCGGTTGCAGTAGTAGTTTAATGGAGTATTGCTCGCTGCAACCGCCAATAGGGTAACTGTATTCAGCTTGATAATTTACTTACGCAGTATTTTTTCCATGGCTTTGCCCTTGGCCAGCTCATCGATCAGTTTATCCAGGTAACGAACCTTTTGCATCAGCGGGTCTTCAATATCTTCAACCCTATAGCCGCAAATTATACCGGTTATTTTTGCAACATTAGGGTTGAGTTTTGGTGCCTGCGTAAAAAAAGTTTCAAAATCGGTTTTGTCATCAATCACTGATTGCAGTATTTGTTCGTTATACCCCGTAAGCCAGAAGATGATCTCGTCTACCTCGGCCTTGGTGCGCCCCTTTTTCTCCGCCTTGTTAATATAATGCGGGTAAACACTGGCGAACGACATTCTGTAAACCCTTTCGTTGTTTGTCATATTAGCACGTTCAAGAAAGTTAGCATTATTATAAACTATTGCCCGAACATGCCACCCAGCCCGCCGAACATGTCTTTGGCTATGGCAGCGGTTTCGGCCTGGCTAACGTTGTCGGCTTGCTCAATGGCCTTGTTAAGGGCAACCACTAATAGTTCTTCCACTTCTTCCTTATCGGCATCGGCGTAAAACGCTTCGTCAATAGTAACCGATTGAATTACTTTGTTGCCATTGGCTGTTACGGTTATCTTTCCGCCCTCGGCAGTGCCGGTTACGGTGATGCCGTCTAATCTCTTTTTTACTTCGCCAGCCTTTTGCTGGGCCTCAAATAATTTATCAAACATAAGTTCTGAATTTTATCAGGTCATTGCGAGCGGCAGCGAAGCAATCTTCAGGATACTCCCGTGGACAGGCTGCTTTGGGATTGCTTCGTACCTCGCAATGACGTGTTTGTGTTTTATCTATATTTTGTTATCCTGTCATTTCGAGCGATAGCGAGAAATCTGCTCGTGTTCTTAGCCCGGCAACAGATTTCTCCTCGTACCTCGTTCGAAATGACAAGTTTTTTCAGTGTATGTATAATTCATGTCATTGCGAGCGACAGCGAAGCAATCTCTTCAGCATATTCCTGTGGACAGGCTGCTTGGGGATTGCTTCGTACCTGGCAATGACGCGTTTTTGTAAAATCTTTCCCCCTTCGTCTATGCAACAAGTTATTATTCAAAAACCCCCTTTAGGGGCTGGGGGCTCCTAATCCTCTGCCGCGTCGCCTTGCCCGGTATACGCGTTTTTACGTACAATAGGCATGCCTGTTATTTTAAACAGGTCATCAAGCTGCAGCAAACTACCGTTAGCTAAGTTAGATAACAACACAATGGTGACATCGTTTTTAAGATCACGTAAATAAATGTGCCTGAAACCATGCCACCAACCGGTATGGTAAGCCACTTTTTGGCCGGGGCCGTCAAACGTACGCCAGCCGTAGCCGTAGCTAAAGTGACCGCGCAGCAAGGGGTTATGCGCAGTATATGCCGAATCCTGTGTTTCTTTTTTCAGCAGGATGCCCGCGCGCAAAGCACGGTCAAACAAAAACAGATCAGCTACGGTGCTGTAAATGCCCTTATCGCCTACAGGGCCATCCAAAAAATTTTGCACTACCGAGTAGCGCCACTGCCCGCGATCATGCCCTACCACATCAACCGGAATTTTTTCATACACTGCTTTTGAATACACCGCCGTATGGTGCATGCCTGCCGGATCGAATATGTTTTCTTTCATAAACTCGGCATAGCTTTTACCGCTAACTTTTTCAATAATGGCACCCAGTACCATGTAGTTGGAGTTGTTGTATAAAAAGCGCTTGTTTGGCGTATTAAATGGCGCGGGTTTATATTGGGCTATCAAGTCCATGGCATCCTTATTGGTAAGCCCTTTGCGTTGATCGCGGTGTTCCTTACGGTACAGGTCATCAATAAAGTAAACATAGTTCATCATGCCCGAGCGGTGAGTAAGCAGCAGGCGTATGGTAACACCGTCATATGGAAAATTCGAAAAAAAGGCCTTTACATCCTGATCGAGCTTAATTTTACCCTGCTCTATCAGCATCATAATGGCGGTGCCCGTCATGGTTTTGGTGATGGATGCCAACTCGAACTTTGAGCCGAGCTCAAGGCTGTCGCGTATCAGGTAATTGGCCCAGCCGAATGATTTTTCATAGATGATCTTGCCTTTTTTAGCAACCAGTACGTTGCCGTTAAAGCCACGCTTTTTATGCAGGGCCTGCATAAACTCATCTATCTTTTTATCTTCCTTTTTGGGGTCGTATTTTAAAAGGGCTACGGTATCAAAGTTTACCTTTTCGCCGTCGCGGGTGGTGGCTTTCTTTTTGTCGGAAGAGCACGAAGCAAACAACAGCAGGCACAATGCGGGGGTAAAAACGCACTTAATCACAAATCTCATATACAATATATATCCAGTCGATAAAACGAGGGAGAAAAATAGAAATTATACAGCAGCTAAATAATAAATGTTTTTAAATATTATTAACATTATAGTAACCGGCAGTTTATTACAGTTGCGCAGTGTAAATATTTGTTTATTAAATAAATGCCTGCAAGGTAACTTAAACACGTTTTTTGTACAATTGTAATATGAAGTTCACCAAAGCCCCGCATGGCCTTATTACCATACTTGCCTTATTTGTAGTACTTAGCGGTTGCTATGAAAAACCGAAGAAAAAGGTAGATGTTAAGCCATCATTTAAAAAAGTATGGGGTATAAAATATACCGAGATAAAGCGCTGGCTTGCCAATGGGCTTACATTTGATAAGGGCGGTTACCAACTCGAGCCGGAGTGGCTCATGTCATTCCCTTCGGATGATTCGGCCAATATATACAGCCCGGAGCGTAAGGTATTCTACAACTTCCCGGTAACGTACGATCATGATTCGATAGTGAACATGGCACGTAGCTGGCTGCGCGTTAAAAAGGTAAGCAAGGATAGCCTGGTATTCCAGATCCTGAAAGTAGAGGGTACCACCATTTATTTGGAGGATTCAAAGTTTTACATGACCTTGTATGCCGACGATTACATTAAAAACGTGCTGAAAACGGATGCCAAAACACTGATGCGCCCCTCAAAGGCGGATACGGCATTCATCAGGGCGCGGTCTGAATATGTGAATACCCATCCGGATACGGCCTTTGCCGCGCGCGAGCCGGCACAGTTCATCAGCAAAAGCCCTAATGTAAAGGTAGAAAAGGTTGAAGTACATGCGGAGGCCATTCGTTTTGATAATGTTGACCCGCAGGACGCCTATATGTATCCGGAATACAATATCACCATAAAAAAGGCTTACAGCGATTTTAAGTTTACCTTTGCCGCCTTTGTTGATGGCAGCGGCGGCTTGCATTTTGATAAACCCCTGATTGCCATTATGCCCGATGATTACGAGCAAAAGGTAAAGGTAATGAAGGGTGTAATGGATGGCTACCTTAAACTGTACCTCACAACCCTGCCCGGCACCACGTTGGGTATACCGCATACCAGCCGGGTAACGCTGCGTGTAAAAGGTATAAAAGGCTAAGCTTATTTGCAGTTTGCCAGGTGGGCGGTATATTCACCTATAAATTCATTACGGTAGCCCTGGTATTCGGCAACGGTTTTGAAGTGGCTTTTATCCGCTTCAATATTATTAAAGTATAGATAGATAATGGTGTTGTCACCGGGAAAAATAACGAATATGCCCAATGTTTGGGCCTCATTTATCCCGGCACGGCTCAGGCCAAAAACCTTGTAGCCATTATAATCAATCTCAAGCAGCTTGCCGGTGGTTTCCATACCGGTTGATTGCGCGTTAAGATAGTTCAGGTTGGCCAGTACATTCTTTTTGTCCTGCTCGTAGTTTTCGGGTTGGCTAAGTTCAACCTTCATATTTACAAAAGGCGCTTTCTTTTTGTTGTTGTAAAGGATGCGGTACCCATCGGTAATAGTGATGGTTGTTTCGCCGGTGCCAGTTGCAAGTGCGCGCGTTTTTTCAGCATCGGCAGGGAGCTTTTCGGCGGGCTGCGCCTTTAAATTTCCGGTTTTTTTAAATGATAAGTAGCATTGTTTGATTCCATCCTGCGGTGTAAAAGCGCACAGGACGATGAGTGTTAAGAGGGCTATTAATATTACCGGCTTTTTCATGATGAGGTATACAAATGTATTGTGTTTGCTTTAAAGACGAGCGATATGTAAATATCGTTGCATCAATATGTGAAATTTCTACCCGGGTGCTATCAAAATTATTAAAATATATTGCCGCGTAGTTTGTATAAGGGTTAACTTTGCCCAGCAAAAAATACATCCGTATGAGTTTCAGAATTGAACATGATACCATGGGCGAGGTAAAGGTGCCTGCCGATAAATACTGGGGAGCGCAAACCGAACGCTCACGTAATAATTTTAAAATTGGGCCGGAAGCATCAATGCCGAAGGAAATTATTGAAGCATTCGCTTACCTTAAAAAGGCCGCTGCCTACACTAATACCGACCTAAACGTACTGCCAGCCGAAAAACGCGACCTGATAGCGCAGGTATGCGATGAGATACTGGAAGGCAAACTGGATAGCGAGTTTCCGCTGGTTATCTGGCAAACCGGTTCGGGCACGCAATCAAACATGAACGTGAACGAGGTGGTGGCCAACCGTGCGCACGTGCTGCAAGGCAATAAGCTGGGCGAGGGCAAAACCTTTATTCACCCGAATGATGACGTAAACAAATCGCAATCATCAAACGATACTTACCCAACCGCTATGCACATCGCTGCATACAAAATACTGATGGACGTTACCATTCCGGGCATCGAAAAACTGCGCGATACACTTAAAGCAAAATCAGCCGATTTTATGAACGTGGTTAAGATTGGCCGTACCCACCTGATGGATGCCACGCCGCTTACCCTGGGTCAGGAGTTTTCGGGCTATGTTTCACAGTTGGATCATGGTTTGCGCGCTTTGCGTAACACCCTGGCTCACCTGAGCGAGCTTGCTTTGGGCGGCACCGCCGTAGGTACCGGCATTAACACCCCGCAAGGTTATGATGTTAAGGTAGCTGAGTATATCGCTCAGTTCACCAATCTGCCATTTGTCACCGCCGAAAATAAGTTTGAGGCCCTGGCAGCGCATGATGCCATTGTAGAAAGCCACGGCGCGTTAAAACAAATTGCCGTAGCGTTGATGAAGATTGCGAATGACATCCGTATGCTGGCTTCCGGTCCGCGTTCAGGTATTGGCGAAATCCACATTCCGGATAACGAGCCGGGTTCATCAATTATGCCGGGTAAGGTTAACCCAACCCAAAACGAGGCAGTAACCATGGTTGCGGCACAAGTGATGGGTAATGATGTAGCGATATCAGTAGGCGGATCAAATGGCCATTATGAGTTGAATGTGTTTAAGCCGGTTATGGCTGCCAACTTTTTGCAATCAGCCCGTTTAATTGGTGATGCCTGCGTGTCATTTAACGATCATTGCGCGGTAGGTATAGAGCCTAACTATGATGGTATCAAAAAACACCTCGAAAACTCGCTTATGCTGGTAACCGCGCTTAACCCGCATATTGGTTACGAGAACGCGGCCAAAATTGCCAAGAAAGCGCTGAAAGAAAATAAATCGTTACGTGAAGCGGCTGTTGAGCTTGAACTGTTAACCAACGAACAGTTTGACCAATGGGTTCGCCCCGAAAATATGATAGGCAGTATAAAATAATGCTGCTTAATTCAAATCCTCTCCTGTTATTGCAGGGGAGGATTTTTGTTTATATTGTTTGTTGAGATGTTTAATAAGATAACGCTTTTAGCTGTTTACCCGGTTATTGCCTTGCTGCTGATGGCCGGTTGCACCATGAACCCGCCCGTTCAGGGCAGCGGACAGGAGCACCTGCAGGGCGAGTGGCGGCAGGACAGCATACCCGGCGAAAAAAAATTGCTTACCTATTCGCTGTCAAACTTTAAGTTTACCTGCGATTCGTTTTACATCGCAATAAATACCCTAAGCCGTGTTAACAGCGGGGCCGATAGCTGCATGAACAAGGGCCGGTGGATAGAGTACATTAAAGGCCGTTATGAACAAACCGGCGATACTTTGCACCTGCGCGGTGTGTTCACCAATGCCGATGGTTCGCTTAAAGATAATAAAGGTTGTTTCCGCTTCGGGCCTTATGAGAGCTTTTACAACATAAAAACCCAGGGCGATTCGCTTATCATACTTAATAATTCGTCAACGGTTATACCTATACAGGCAAAGCTTATCAGGCGTGTCACCTGTTCGCCAAAGCCGCTGGCTTATTAAACATCGTAACAAAAAATTAACAATCAGGTAGCTGGTGTGGCTGCTATCTTTGCAGTAAAATTAACGTGCATGAAAAATAAAGTAATCAAGATGCTTTTCGCCTTGTTGGCGATCGTATATATCCCGGTACAAACCATGGCATGGGGGCAGCAAGGCCACCGTATTAGCGGACAAATTGCCGACAGCTATCTTAATGTCAAGGCCCGCAAAGCTATACAAGGTATTTTAGGCAACGAAAGCATTGCCATGGCCAGCAACTGGGCTGATTTTATTAAATCCGACTCAACCTACAATTATTTGTATAACTGGCACTTTGTTAATTTTGATAAGGTGATGACCGAGCAGGAAATGGAGGCTTACCTAAAGGTTGATACTATTGCCGATGCTTATACCAAGGTTACCTTTTTAACTGCCGAACTGAAAAAGAAAACGCTGAGCGCAAAAAATAAATTGCTTTACCTGCGTATGCTGATCCATATTGTTGAGGATATACACCAGCCCCTGCATACCGGCCATTTGAGCGATAAAGGCGGTAATGATATTAAAGTGCTTTGGATGAATAACCCAAGCAATCTGCACTCGGTATGGGATTCGCAGTTGATAGATTTTCAGCAACTAAGCTATACCGAATATACCGCGGCCATAAACCATACTACTGCCGCCCAGCGTGCCGCATGGCAAAAAACGCCGCTTACGCACTGGCTATATGAATCGAACCAGTTAGCGCAAAAGCTTTATGCCGATGTTAAGCCGGATGAGAAGCTGAGTTACCGCTATAATTTTAAATATATTGAAACAGTTAACCAGCAACTTGTAAAAGGCGGCGTTCGCCTGGCCGGTTTGCTGAACGAGATATTTGGATAGGTAAAGGAATTACGGATTTCGGATTTTCAATTTCGAATTTATCCTGTAGAATTAAGTTCTTAAACTTAGTACAATATTAAATCCGAAATTGAACATTCGATATTCGAAATAAAAAATCCATCCGCAATAAAGAAATATGAAGATACTCATGGTATGCCTGGGCAATATATGCCGTTCGCCATTGGCGGAGGGTGTGATGCAGCACCTGGCAGATAAGAACGGACTAAACTGGACAATCGACTCGGCAGGTACAGGCAACTGGCATGTAGGCGAAGCGCCCGACCACCGTTCGATACGCACTGCACTTAACCGCGGCGTTGATATTAGCAAACAGGTGTGTAAGCAGTTTTCTGTGAATGATTTTGATGAGTTTGACCTGATATTGGTGATGGATAAATTTAACCTGCGCGATGTGCTTGCTAAAGCCCGCAACCAGGCCGACCGTGAAAAGGTGCGCTTATTGTTGGGCAACGCCGAAGTACCCGACCCCTATTACGATGATTCAAAGTTTGAAACCGTTTACGATATGGTTGAACAAGGTTGCCGGGATGTGATCCGGGAGTTTACCGGCATCGAACTAAAGAAATAATCAAACCAAAAACGGCCGCCTGGATTATCAGGCGGCCGTTTTGTTTTGCTAAAAAAGCAGTTATCTCATTTTCATCGTGTCTTGGGCAGCTTTGGTGCTGTCCTTTTGCATTTTCATTTTCTTCATTTTCTTTTTGCTCTTTTTAGTGCTGTCTTGCTGCATGGTGGCAGGTTTAACATTAACATCGGCCGCGTAAACGCTCCCGAAAGAGATAGCCGCTAAGGCTAACATTGAAATTACTTTTTTCATGGTGGTAGTTGTTTAAATACTGCTATACAAAAAAGCAATCTGCGATGAAATAAGTTTTACAATAAGTTAAAATTATTAATTTGATAATTTTGATAGATCCAGGTGAAATAAAAATGCCGAAGTGTTAATTACTCCGGCATTTTTAATATAAAATTATATTTATATGTTACTGTATTACAGTGCCATTAGGTATTACCGATAGTTTTTTAACTACCACAATACCATCCTGAACGGTATATGTGCCATAATCCCCATCGGGTTTGCTGGCTTCGCAATTTATGGTAACGTCATTACCAATGTAACAGTTCTTATCAATAATGGCATTTTTGATACAGCAGCGGTCACCAATACCCATTATCGGGCGGTCATGTACGCGTGAATCCTCTATTTGTTCAAGGGTTTGATACATATCGCTACCCATTACATAGCAATTTTCAATAGTAGTATCAAAGCCTATGCGGGTACGTATACCAATTATTGAACGTTTAATATGCTTGGCATTAATGATGCAGCCATCGGCAACAATGGCTTTTTCCATCAGCGTGCCTGATATTTTTGATGGCGGCAACATGCGCGCGCGTGTAAATATGTGGTTCTTATCAAACAGGTTGAATTGTGGTATATCATCTGTTAGGCCCAGGTTGGCATCAAAAAATGATGGTATGGTACCGATGTCGGTCCAGTAACCTTCGTACTGGTAACTGGCCACACGGTGCTCGGTAATAGCCTGCGGGATGATCTCTTTACCAAAGTCCGGATGATCATTTGATTGCAGTATCTCGAACAGGCGCTTACGGTTAAACAGGTATATACCCATTGAGGCCAGGTAAACACGGCCCTGGGCGGCCATCTCCTCGCTTACCTCTGATGCCCAGCTTTCAAAATCCTTTTTCGGTTTCTCGATAAATGACGTGATCAGGCTGTTCTCATCGGTTTTTAAGATGCCGAAGCCGGGTACATCATTAGCATGTACAGGTATGGTAGCTATGGATATTTCGGCATTCTGCTCAATGTGCTTATTGATCATGTCCTCAAAATCCATCTGGTATAGCTGATCGCCCGAGAGGATAAGTACATATTCAAACTCATGTACCATCAGGTGGTGCAGGCTTTGCCTCACCGCGTCAGCCGTACCCTGAAACCATGATACGCTTGATGGGGTTTGCTCGGCAGCCAGTATGTCAACAAAAGCCTCGCTGAAACTGCTGAAATGGTAGGTGTTTTTAATGTGCTTGTTAAGCGATGCCGAGTTGAATTGTGTGAGTACATACATACGTTCAATGCCCGAGTGCAGGCAGTTGGAGATAGGTATATCAACCAGGCGATACTTGCCGGCTATAGGTACTGCCGGTTTTGAGCGCGTAGCTGTAAGCGGCGATAAACGGCTGCCCTGGCCGCCTCCAAGCACAATAGCTATTACATTTGAACTCATGATGCTGTTATTATTCGGTTATAAAGGGTTACATATTCAGCGGCCGAACGATCCCAGGAGTGATCGAGCGCCATCATTGTTTTTCGTAATTTTTGTAAGCGCGGCATATCGTCATATAAAACAATAGCGCGGCTTATTGAGTAGCATATATCATCAACATTGGCCTGGTTAAACCTGATGCCGTAACCGCCCTTATCGCCAAAGTCTTTCACGGTATCTTTAAGGCCGCCTGTGCTGCGCACAATAGGCAGGGTACCATAACGCAGCGAGTACATTTGGTTAAGGCCACATGGCTCCACCCGCGATGGCATCAGCAAAAAGTCGGCACCGGCATAAAACAAATGCGCCAGGGCCTCGTCATACCCAATAAATACATTGTAATGTTCAGGGTATTTTTCTTTAAGGGCCAGTAATTGCGCCTCAGTATTTTTATCGCCCGCGCCAAGCATCAAAAAGTTTACACGGCCATAATGCTCCTGCAAGCTGCGCTCAATAGCGGGGGCCAGCAGGTCGGCACCTTTTTCGCCCACTAAACGGCCGATAAATACAACAAGCGGCAGCTCGGTGCTCAGGCCAAACCTTTGGCAAAGGGCAGCCTTATTTTTGTTCTTACCCTGGGTAATACGTGTTGCCGAGTATTTTGATGCGATCAGTTTATCTGTCGCCGGGTTCCAAACATCGGTATCAATACCATTTAATATACCCTGACCTTTATAGCCTTCAACATAAAAAAGATACTCCAACCCGTTTGAGTTAATGGTGAGCTCGTTTAAATAGCTTGGGGATACGGTGGTATACGCCGAGCAGCATTTAACCGCGGTAGCCAATGGATTAAGCGCCCCGGCCCAATCAAGCAAACCGGTTTTGGTAAGGTCCACATCCGGCAGGTAACTTAATTTTTCCCAACCTGTAGCACCGTGATACTGCCCGTTATGGATGGTGAATACGGTGGGTATGTTAGCCAACCGTTTATAGGCATTGGAAAATTTAAGCAGAAACGGCACCAAACCCGAGTGGTGGTCATGGCAGTGAATAATATCAGGCGTTTGCCCGCTCCAGTTTATCCAGTCTAAAAAAGCTATCTGGTAGGCAATAAACTGATCTGTTTCATCAGGATAGCAATAAACTTCCTGGCGGTCTATCAGCCCGGGTATCTTTACTAAAAATAGCTCAAAGCCCAGGGCGTTGGTTTTTTCTTTAAGTATCTCAAAATACAAGCGACGTGTGCCCAGCAACGTTAACCCCTGAAATACGGTTTCAAATTCGTGCTCACGGGTAAACTTACGGTCGTAATAAGGCAGTACAACTGCAGCCTGTAAGCCTGCCGCTACCTGGTATTTAGGCAGCGCGCCCACAACATCGGCAAGGCCGCCAACCTTGGCAACCGGGAAGCACTCGGCACTTAAATGGTATATTCTCATCGCAGGTTATAAATGGGCTTCAAGTTACTAACATTAAGCCGTAACAAACAAACCCAATAGTTATTAAAATGTGTTGAAATGATAAAAAAAATGTGCTTTTCTGACGGTGTGCTGAAAATCAATTCCGGGCAGTGCACGTGTTTACTACTCCCCACGCTTGAGCCAGCTTATTACGGCCTTAATTTCTGTGTACGAGTAATTATCGCCCAGCACCTCCTTTAAGGGTGCCAGCCTATCTGTACCGTAGCTGTCAATAGCATCCTGTATGGCGGGTATTTTGTTCTCATCAACAAAGCGGGTAACCTCAAGCCCGCCTGTTTGCACAAATTGGGTGAGATGCCCCTCAACCGTCATGGGCGAGAGGCCGCGTTCAGCAGCTATTTGGGGTATGCTTTTACCTGCATTAAACAGGTTGAGGCTTTCCTTTTGGGTGTTGCTTGTTTTTGCTTCGCGTGGCTTGGCCTGGCGTTTTGCAGGGCGGGGTTTCATTTTTGAGGCCAGACTATTTGCGGCGGAGTAGGTTTTTATTATCTCCAGAAACTCGCGGCCATAGCGGGCAAGCTTAACATCGCCAAAGCCGGAAATGTGGCGCAATTCATCCATGCTTTGTGGCAGGTAGGTGGCCATCTCTAACAGTGTAGCGTCAGACAGGATAATGTACGCGGGCAGGTTTTCATAAGTAGCAAAATTAAGGCGTACGGTTTTAAGCTGGTCAAGCAAAGCGGCTTCATATGGTAATACTTCTTCTGCTTTTTCTTCGATGATCTGAGCCTCGGTCAGTTCAACTTTTTGCAGTCCTTTCAGTACCACTTCACTTTTATCGGTCAGCTTAACAATCGGGTATTCATCGTTGGTTATTTGCAGGTAGCCGTGGGCGTTCAGTTCGCGCAGGTAGCGCTGCCATTGTGCTTTGCTGATATCGGCACCCACACCATAAGTTTTAAGTTGTTTATGCTCGTCGCGGATCTTTTCGCTTTTTGATCCGCGTAAAAAATCGATCACATAGCCCAGGCCGAAACGCTGGTTAAGCCTGTAAACTGCCGAGAGCGCCTTTTGCGCGATAAGCGTACCATCAAACTTTTTAAACTCGCTGAGGCATATATCGCATGATCCGCAATTGTCCGGCGCATCTTCATCAAAATAGTTGAGCAGGTATTTGCGGCGGCAGGTATGCAACTCGCAATAGGCCGACATATCGTTCAACTTATCCAGCATTATTCGGCTTTGCTCCTCGTTATTTTCCAGGCTTACAAAGCCCTTTAGCTTAATGGCATCACCCGGCGAGTAATACAGCATGGCATCTGATGGCAGGCCATCGCGCCCGGCACGTCCGGTTTCCTGGTAATAGCCCTCAATGTTCTTGGGCAGATCCATGTGCACCACGTAGCGCACGTTTGATTTATTGATGCCCATACCAAAGGCTATGGTAGCCACCATTATCTTTACCTCGTCACGCAAAAAAGCTTCCTGGTTGCGGGCTTTGGTGGCATGATCCAGCCCGGCATGGTAGGCCTCGGCACTGTAGCCTTCTTCCTTCAGGTCGGCGGCCAATGCCTCGGTTGATTTACGGGACAAACAATAGATAATGCCCGAATCATCGCGCCTTTTATCCAAAAAATTAAGTAGCTGGTTAAAGCTTTTGTTTTTAGGCGATACCCTGTAGGTGATGTTCGCCCGGTTAAATGAGGATACATACACCGCCGGCTGGTGCAGGTTCAGCTTTTCGAGGATGTCCTTTTGCGTCAGCTTATCGGCGGTAGCGGTAAGGGCAATTACGGGGATGTTTTTAAAATGATCTTTGAGATGGGCCAGCATCAGGTATTCGGGCCTGAAATCATGACCCCAGTGCGATATGCAATGCGCCTCATCAATGGCGAACAGTGATACCGGCAGCGATCTCAAAAAATCGATCAGCTTATTTTCGGTACCGAACAAACGCTCCGGTGCCAGGTAAAGCAGCTTTATCCGGTTATTTTTTAACCGGCCGATAATGTCGCGCTGCTCATCAGGCGTTTGGCTCGAATTAAAAAATGCCGCCGGGATGCCGTTTACGTTCAGGCTGTCAACCTGGTCCTTCATCAGCGCTATGAGCGGTGATATAACAATGGTAAGCCCGGGTAATAATACAGCGGGAAGTTGGTAGCAGAGTGATTTACCGCCGCCGGTTGGCATAAGCGCCATTACATCATGCCCGTTTAGCACCTGCGTTACAATGGCATCCTGCTGATGCCTGAACTCGCTGTAACCAAAATATTTGTGCAGGGCTTGTAGTGGGGTCATAAGTATATGTATGTGCAGATATGCTGATGTGCAAATGTGCGGATTATTGCTTGTGTGCCGATGCCCCTTTCAGGATATTTACATAAAATTTTAGCTATTTTACCTGTAATTTATCGACATTTAACATCTGCGTTATTATACAAACGCTTGCAGCACCATTATATGTTTAAAAGATTATCCACCCTGTTGGTATGCCTCGGTTTGTTTGTAAATGCCCTGGCGCAAAAAATACAATCGCCCGATGAGTTTTTGGGTTACAGCCTTGGCGCGCGCTTTACGCCACATGCCCGCATTGCCGAATACTTTAATTACATAGCTAAAACGGCACCCAATGTAAAACTGGTGCCTTATGGTACTACCAATGAAGGCCGGCCGCTGATGGCGATGTTCGTAGCATCGGCGGAAAATATTGGCAGGTTGGAGGAGATCCGCAAAAATAATTTAAGCCTTGCCGGGATAGAAAAAGCGGCGGGCAGCATTAACAGCAGCACACCGGTTATTGTATGGCTGAGCTTTAATGTGCACGGTAACGAGCCAAGTTCGAGCGAGGTATCTATGCAAACGCTGTATGATATGGTGGACCCTGCAAATACCCGTACCAAAGCCTGGCTGAAAAATACGGTAGTGGTTATTGATCCCTGCCTTAACCCTGACGGGCGCGAGCGTTATGTTAACTTTTATAATTCGGCCAAAGGCGAAAAGCCTGATGCCAACCCCGCCGCGCGTGAGCATTTTGAGCCATGGCCTTCCGGGCGTACCAACCATTATTTTTTTGATTTGAACCGCGATTGGGCATGGCAGGTACAAAAGGAAACGCAGGGCAGGGTAGCGTTGTATAACCAGTGGCTGCCGCAAATACATGTTGATTTTCATGAGCAGGACTACAATTCGCCTTACTACTTCGCGCCTGCCGCCGAGCCGGTGCATAAGGATATTACACCATGGCAGCGGGAGTTCCAGGTCATCATCGGGAAAAACAACGCCAAATATTTTGATAAGAACGGTTGGGCGTATTTTACTAAGGAGATCTTCGATCTGCTGTATCCGTCCTACGGCGATACCTATCCATTATATAACGGTTCCATCGGCATGACGTATGAGCAGGGTGGTATAGCGGCAGGCCTTGCCATACAAACCCGTACCGGCGATACCCTTACCCTTGCCGACCGTATAGCGCACCATCACTCCAACAGTTTAAGCACCATTGAGGCCGCATCAGCCAACGCCCACAAGGCCTTAACAGAGTACAAAAAGTATTTTGATGCCGGCCGCACTAATCCGCCCGGGGAGTACAAAACCTTTGTAATACAGAATAGCAATAACGATAAAATAACCGCTCTTGCCGCGCTGCTTAAACGCAACGGTATCGAGTTTGGCTACGGGCTCGACCGTTCAGTAAACGGGCTCAACTACATCACCGGTAAAACCGAAAGCTATAAACCTGCTGCAAATGATCTGGTGATAAACGCCTATCAACCCAAGGCGGTATTGCTGAATGTTTTGCTGGAGCCAAAAACATTTATTGCCGATAGCAATACCTACGATATTACGGGCTGGGCGCTGCCTTATGCCTATGGCTTAAAAGCATGGGCGGTTAAGGAGTCGTACAAACCGCAGCGCCTGTCTGCACCACCGGTTGATGTGCCGGTATATTCAGGCGAACCGGCTTATGCGTATGTATCGGCATGGCAATCGGTAAATGATGTTAAGTTTTTAGCAGCATTGTTAAAGCGTAACATTAAGGTGCGTTACTCCGAAAAGCCTTTTGAGGCCGGAGGCAAAAAATTTACAGCCGGGTCGCTGCTTATTACAAAGGCGGGTAATGATAGCAAGGATTTTGATCAGACCATTAGGGCAATCTCTACTGAAAACAACCACCCGCTGGTACAGCTTAACTCGGGTTTTGTAGATAAGGGAGCTGATATGGGGTCTGATTATATTAAATATATCCGTCCGCTCAATGTGGTGCTGGTAACAGGTAACGTAACTTCATCCGAGTCTGTTGGAGAGGTGTGGCATTACTTTGAGCAGCAGATAAATTACCCGGTAACGCTGGTTAACTATACCGACCTTAGCCGTATGCGCTGGAATGATGTGGATGTAATGATTGTTGCTGATGGTTATTATGGCGGCGATTTCCCTTCGGATAAGATACAAAGCTGGGTGAGCAATGGCGGTAAGCTTATTGCCATGCAGAATGCCGTTTCACAGCTTGCGGATAAAAAACTGTTCAGCATACGCGATAAGGAAGATAAGGAGGATAAAAAGGACGACAAAAATAAAGATAAGAGCAAGGTGGTATTATATGCCGACCGGGATAAAGAGGCCCTAAAAAGCAATGTGCCGGGGGCTATTTACAGGCTTCACCTGGATAATACCCATCCGTTAGGTTTTGGTATGCCTGCTGATTATTACACTCTTAAAATGAATGATGAGGTTTACGATTACCTGGATAACAATACCGGCTGGAATGTGGGTGTACTTAAAAAGGATGGCTACACCTCGGGTTTTATTGGTCAAAACAGCAAGGCTAAACTGGTTGATGGTATGCTGATAGGTGTACAATCGGCGGGTAAAGGTACGGTAGTATACCTGGCTGATGATCCGCTGTTCCGCAGCTTTTGGGAGAACGGCAAATTGCTGTTCGGCAATGCAGTGTTCATGGTGCAATAAATCACAATCGTATAAAAAAAACCCGGTAGCTTAAACTACCGGGTTTTTTTATGGCAATTTTTTAGTTATGTGTTGATAGTCTTGCAAATACAAATTAATTATACTAAATATGCAATCGATTGTTGTTTGCAATACAATCATGGCCGGTGAACATAACCGGCATATACCAATTATAATTTTTTTGTTTATTCTGATCTTCTTTTTAATGATAACCAGGCGGTAAAGCGCGATGCTTTCCCTTTATCATTTATAGTAAATTACAGTAACCAACGTATAACCTGAAAACCAATTTATGAGCACTGAAACTCAAACTACCGAAACACCTAACCGAATGTTGTTCCTGGCTTGTTTTGTGGCCATTGTTACCACATCGTTCGGCTTTATTTTACGGGCGCTAACCTTGCCCCAATGGAGCGCCGAATTCAATTTAAGCAATACCCAAACCGGTGAAATTGCGGGTGTGGGCTTGTGGCCGTTTGCCATCAGCATTGTATTGTTTAGTTTGATAATTGACAAGGTAGGCTATAAAAACTCCATGATATTCGCTTTTGTGTGCCATATACTTTCAGCCGCCATTACCTGGTTTGCTACAGGGTATACCATGTTGTATGTAGGTACTTTTATAATGGCCCTGGGTAATGGCACGGTCGAGGCGGTAACTAATCCGGCTGTAGCCAGCATGTTCCCCAAAGAAAAAACCAAGTGGCTGAACTTTTTACACGCAGGCTGGCCAACCGGCTTAATTTTAGGCGGTGTAATGGCTCTTTTAATGGGGCCCGAAACCAACTGGAAATTAAAGATATTATTGGTGCTGATACCGGCATTAGGCTACGGCTTGCTGATGCTGCCGCACAAGTTCCCGCTCAATGAGCGTGTAAAGGCTGGTGTTTCTTACCTTGATATGCTAAAGCAGGTAGGTATTGGCGGCGCACTGATCATCGTGGGCCTTATTATTTTTCAGATAGGCTCGGTGTTTGGCTGGGCTACCTCGGTAAATGTGATAGTTACGCTGGTTATTGTGGCCTTATTTGGTGCATTTGTGCGCACTTTTGGCCAGCCATTGTTTGTACTGATGCTGCTGATTATGCTACCCATGGCCATAACCGAGCTGGGTACTGATAGCTGGATAGCAGATTTGATGGGGCCGGCCATGTCAAAAATAGGATTGCAGGGTGGATGGATACTTATTTATACATCGGCCATTATGGTGATACTGCGTTTTTGTGCGGGCAACATTATTCACCGGATATCGCCATTGGGCTTGCTGGCCGTTTGTTCGGGTATTGCGGCACTGGGCCTGTTCTTTCTTTCGGGAGCTGATGGTATAATGATACTGGTTGCGGCTACTATTTTTGGCATAGGCAAAAGCTTTTTTTGGCCTACCATGCTGGGTGTAGTGGCCGAGCGTTTCCCTAAAGGCGGGGCACTTACCATGAATGTAACCGGTGGTGTAGGTATGATAGGGGCGGGTGTGCTTGGGGCGGTAATTTTAGGTTTTGTGCAGGATAAATCTATCGATAACAAATTGCAGGCCTACGATCAGCAAAACAAAACCGAACTTCACAGCACCTACGCCACTACGCCGCGCTCAAGCATGTTTGGTACTTACCAGGCCATTGATGCCGAAAAACTGGCAGCGGCACCTCTTGATGAAAAGACAACCGTTACAGGTGTGCAGGAAATTGCTAAAAAAGAAGCATTGAAAACAGTTGCCCTCTTTCCGTTAGGGTTAATGGTATGCTATGGGGCTTTATTACTTTATTTCCGCTCAAAGGGAGGATACAAGGCCGTGCACTTAAGTGATACGGTTACAGCGCCAACACCGGTTTAGTGCGCTTAAAAATTAAAGGTTTAAAGGCAGGTAACCCCTGCCTTTTTTTTGTGTAAAAAAATAATCATCATTAAAATATAATGGGTTTACAGCGTTACTAACCTGATAGCCGCAATAAGGCATTTTGCTTTTTTATTGCTTACTTTGCAAACAATTAAACCTGCATATGCGCACTGCCTTGCTCATCTTTCTGCTTATAATTGGTAATGTTGTTTTTGCCGCACCTCCTAAAACAGGTGAACTGCTGGACAAGCTTGATACAGAGCTTAGCCGCAAAGGCGAATATGACAGCCAAAAGGAGCAACGGTTAAAACAGCTCAAGGTAAAACTTAACAATGCGCGTAATAATCCGGCACGCAATTTTGACCTATGCAGCCAGGTTTATGAAGAATATAAATCCTATAAATACGATTCGGCTTACGTTTATGCACATAAACTGCTGCAATTAAGCGGGCGTTTAAATGATGTTGGGCGCGAATATACCAGTAAGGTTAAGGTAGGTTTTATCCTGCTGTCATCGGGTATGTTTAAGGAGGCGTTTGATAACCTGTCGGGTATTGACGCGCGAATGCTTACCGATACCATGCGTTATGAGTATTACCGCCTGATGATGCGCGCCAACTTTGACCTGGCCAATTATGATAACGATAACCAGTACTCGCCGCAGTATGTGGAGCAGGCTAATAAATATATTGATTCGGCTATAGCTATCAGTACACCCGGTTCGTACAATAACCTGTACCTTATAGGTTATAAAAAGTTAAAGCAGGGTGATCCCAAGGCCGCCGAGGCCGATTTTTTAACCCTGCTAAACACCAAAAAACTTACCGAGCATCAACATGCCATTGTAGCATCAACGCTGGGCAATATTTATTTAAACAGTAAGCAGCGCAGTAAGGGTATTGAATTGCTGGTACAGGCGGTTACCAGCGATATACGATCATCCACCAAAGAAACGCTGGCTATATTTTGGCTGGCCGAGGTATTTTACAAGCAGGGCGATATAAAAAACGCTTATAAATATATTCAGCAGGCTATGGCCGATGCTGATTTTTATGGCGCCCGCCAGCGCCGCGCGCAGATCAGCTCCATTTTGCCTATCATCGCCGCCGAAAAGTTGAAGTACAGCGAGCGCGAAAAAACCCGTTTCCTGATCTTTATCGTATCGTTATCTATCCTGGCAATTTTGGTAATCGTTATCTCTGTAATGCTTTTCAGGCAGTTGAAAAACCTCAAGGCTAAAGAAAAAATTATTGAGGAAACGAATGCCGAGCTTGAAGCCATCAACCTCAAACTACAGGAGGATACGCATATTAAGGAAGAGTATATCGGTTATTTCTTTAATGTGATATCGGGCTATATACTCAAGCTCGAAAAGTTAAAGCGCTCTGTGGACCTCAAGCTATCGCAAAAGCGGTACGATCATATCCAGTTGATCGTTGATAACATTCAGATCAAAAAGGAGCGGGAGGCACTGTTCCATACGTTTGATCATGTGTTCATCAAAATATTTCCTCACTTTGTAGCCTCCTTTAACAGTTTGTTTAAAAAGGAGGATCAGATTTGGCCTAAGAGTGATGAAGTACTGAGTACCGACCTGCGCATCTTCGCATTGATACGGTTAGGCATTAACGACACCGAAACCATCTCCAAAATTTTGGAATACTCCGAAAAAACCATCTACGTTTACAAAATGCGTTTAAAAGCAAAATCACTTTACCCGGCCGATGAATTTGATAAACGCATTATGGACATCAAGGCGGTTGATAACACGCGAAGCAGCAAAAAACACCCCGAAAACGTGTAATTAATCCCCGTATTGCAACGGTTTTCAGTATACAAAAGGCTTATTTATACCCAAATTTGTTTAAATTTTTTAAGAGATGTGAAAAAATAAATAACTGATTATCAATTGTTTATTTTTAAATATTTCAATTTTTTCTTAAATTTTAGCTAAACAAATAGCTAACCGTTTGTAACGTCATCAAATTTGTATTAGTTAAAACACTAAGCCCGGCGCTTTCGTATAAGTTAAAACAGCTTCGAAACGCTTTGGCCGTAGTAATTAGCCATTATAAACCCAATTAGCCAGTAATAATTTTTTGTAGCAGCTATATGTATAAAACCTATACTAAAAGTTTTGTATTTGTTGTTTTTTTGTGTTTAACAGGCATTGCCGATGTATTTGCCCAGCTAAACATAGATAGGGTTGAACCTGCTTTTTGGTGGGCTGGTATGAAGCATAAGCAATTACAGCTTATGCTTCATGGCACCAATATAGGTAAGGCCAAACCTGTTATTACCTATCCGGGTGTAAAGGTTACCGAGGTAGCCACAACCGATAATCCAAACTACCTGTTTATTTACCTCAACGTTACCGCTGCCGCCAGGCCCGGTACCATGCGTATAAAGTTTGCGGGTGCAGGCGCTACAGCGGCAATTAACTATGAACTTAAAGCGCGTACCGATCGTAGCGGCGCTCAGGGTTTTAACAGCAGTGACGTACTTTACCTGCTCACACCGGACCGTTTTGCAAACGGGGCTACTGAGAATGATGTGCTTGAAGGTGTACAGGTTGATCGTAAAAACCCCGATGTTCGTCATGGCGGCGATTTAAAAGGAGTGGCCGATCACCTGAACTACATTAAGGATATGGGCTTTACCACAGTTTGGTTTAACCCCGTACAGGAAAACCGCATGCCAAACGGCTCGTACCATGGTTATGCCATTACTGATTTTTATAAGATAGATCCGCGTTTTGGCTCAAATACTCAATTTAAGGCGCTTACTGCCGATATGCACGCCAAAGGCATGAAGGTGGTAATGGATATGATATTTAACCACTGCGGTTTGGCACACCCATGGATAAAGGATAAGCCGGCGGCTGACTGGGTGAATAACCCGAAAAAATACGTGCAAACCAACCATGCCAAGCTAACCGCTATGGATCCGCACGCGGCAAAAAAGGAGCAGGATATTTTGCTTGACGGCTGGTTTGTGCCCGATATGCCCGATCTGAATCAGCGTAACCGCCACCTGGCCACTTACCTTATTCAAAACAGCATTTGGTGGATAGAGTATGCCCGTATAGATGGTATTCGTCAGGACACATACCCTTACCCGGATTATGCCTTTATGGCCCGATGGTGCAAAGAGGTAATGGCGGAGTATCCCAACTTCAATATCGTAGGCGAATCATGGTATGGCAAAACCGGCGAAACTGCCTGGTGGCAGCGTAACTCAGCCATCAACCCCAATAATACTTACCTTAAAACGGTAATGGATTTTCCGTTGACCTTTACTGCCGACTGGGGCTTTAATGAGGATGCTAACAAGAACGGCGGCGAACAATCGGGCATGTACCAGATATTTGAGGTAATAGCGCAGGACTTTTTATACCCCGACCCTAACAACATCCTAACCTTTTTGGATAACCATGACCTTGGCCGTTTTACCCGTAAGGACGATAAAAATCTTGACCGCTTTAAACAGGCCTTCGCTTTTTTACTGACCACCCGCGGCATTCCGCAAATTTATTATGGTACCGAAATTTTGATGGAGGGCACCAAGAACGAAGGCGACGGGCAGATACGCAAGGATTTTCCGGGCGGTTGGCCAGGTGATAAAACTGATGCCTTTACTGCCGAGGGCCGTACCGATAAGCAGAACGAAGCCTTCAATTACCTGCGTAAACTGCTGCAATGGCGTAAAACCAATAAGGCTGTTACCGCAGGCAAGCTTATACATTATGCCCCGTACGATAATGTTTATGTATACGCCCGCATTTATGGCGATAAAACCGTGCTGGTAATGCTCAATGGCTCAGGCAAGGATCAAACCCTGGACATGGAACGTTTTACCGATGTTACCGGAAAGCATACTGCCGGTACCGATGTAATAACGGGCAAGGCCGTAACCATAAGCAAAAACCTTACTGTACCCGCCCGGGGGCAGTATATACTCGAGCTTAATTAATTAACTAAATAAACCAAAAATAAACATGATAAGGATAACAGTAAAAGGCGCCCCCGCCTGAAGGGCCTACTATTCAGGCAACTTTTAAACCATACAATTATAACTAAGTAAACAACCAATTAAAGGTTTACGCATTAAAAATTCAATTTTTATGAGAAGATTTTATCTAAAAAACTATGTGCTTTTGCTGGCTATGATACTTGTATCAGGCATGGCATTTGCGCAAACAGGCAGCATAAGCGGTACCGTGCTTGATACCAAGCGCGAGAGTTTGCCGGGCGTGTCTGTCACTGTTGATGGTACCACAACCGGTACAGCTACTGATATAAACGGTGCTTTTAAACTAAATAACATCAGCGCCGGTACGCATACCATTACCGCCAAATACATTGGCTACACCACACTTTCAAAAACGGTGAATGTAACCGCCGGGCAGGCAACAACCATTGAGTTTTTGCTTACGGCCGAGTCGCAGTCATTGAACGAGGTGGTGGTTATTGGTTACGGTACCCAGCAAAAAAAGGAGCTTACCGGCTCAATTGCTACCGTTAGCTCCAAGGATTTCCAAAAAGGTACCATTACCTCACCGGAGCAATTGATCAACGGTAAAGTGGCCGGTGTGCAGATCGTATCTGGCGGTGGCCAGCCGGGCGCAGGCAGCGAAATCCGTATCCGTGCGGGTGCATCGCTAAACGCCAGCAACACACCATTAATTGTGGTTGATAATGTGCCTTTAAATAATGATGCCATATCAGGTGTTGCTAATCCGCTAACCCTCATTAACCCGAACGATATTGAAACCTTTACTGTTTTAAAGGATGCTAACGCAACTGCTATATATGGTTCAAGGGCATCAAACGGCGTAATTTTAATTACAACCAAAAAAGGCAGCAGCGGCAAGCCGCAGATCAACTTCAGCACTAATAATTCTATATCTACAGCCAATCGCAAAGTTAATGTGCTTTCGGCTGCACAGGTACGCGATTATGTAAACGCTAATGGCAACGCAACTCAAAAGGCTTTGCTGGGTGATGCGAATACCAACTGGCAGAACGAAATCTTCCGTAATGCTTATACTACTGATAACAATATCAGCGTTGCAGGCTCAGCTAAAAATACACCTTACCGTGTAAACATAGGCTATCTGAACCAGGATGGTATACTGATGCGTGATAACATGAACCGTGTATCAGGAGCTATTGGCTTATCACCTAAGTTTTTTGATAAACACTTAAAAGTTGACCTTAATATAAAGGGTACTTACTCAAAATCAACCTTTGCCAACCAGGGCGCTATTGGCTCTGCTATTATGTTTGATCCAACTCAAGCCGTGCGTGATACTTCAAGTAAGTATGGCGAATATTTTGAGTGGCAAAGCGGTGCAAACCCAAATCCGAATACGCCGCGTAACCCGGTGGCTTTAATTAATTTAAGAGATGACAAAGGCCGTGCCGCCCGTAGTTTTGGCAACCTGCAGTTAGATTATACCTTCCACTTTTTACCCGAAATGCGTGCTAACTTAAACGTAGGTTATGATGTTTCACGTGGCCAGGGTACAACCATTGTACCTGATTTTGCTGCACAGAACTATTCAAACAAGGGTTTAAGGTCACGTTATATGAATGATGTGTCTAACAAAGTACTTGAGTTTTACCTGGCATACAAAAAGGATTTCAAATCAATAAACAGTAATCTTGACGCGATTGCCGGTTATGGTTATTATGATAACAAACGTACCATCAATAACTATCCAAGCTATCAGTTTGATGGCACCACAGCTATATCAAGCCCTGTATTTCCGTTTGATATTCAGCAAAGCAGGTTACTGTCTTACTACGGCCGTGCAATTTATACTTATGCAGGTAAGTATATTCTTTCAGGTACCGTCCGTACCGACGGATCATCAAGGTTTAGTCCGGAGGACAGGCGTCGTTGGGGCGTTTTCCCTTCAGCGGGTTTTACCTGGCGGGTAAGCGAGGAGCCTATGCTTAAAAGCAGCAATGTTCTGTCAGACCTTAAATTGCGTTTGAGCTATGGTGTTACCGGACAGCAGGATGGTATTGATAACTACTCATACATCCCAAGGTACGGCCAAAGTGCCAACGAGTCGCAGTATCAGTTTGGTAACCAGTTTTATTACATGTATGCTCCGTTTGCGTATGACAAGGATTTGAGATGGGAAAGTACCGCAACAAGCAACATTGGTATTGATTACGGCTTCCTGAACGGGCGTATATCAGGTACTGTAGATGTTTTCTATAAAAAAACCAAGGATCTGTTAGCGGTAGTTAACATTCCGGTGGGCTCAAACTTCAGCAACCAGTTGCTTACCAATGTTGGTAACATGGAAAACCGGGGTTTAGAGTTGAGCATTAACGGTGCCGCCATCAAATCAAAAACCTTTAACTGGGATTTAGGATTTAACTTTACTTACCTGGAAAATAAGGTAACTAACCTTACCCTGGTTGATAACCCTAATTATACGCAACCGGCACGTTCTATAACAGGGGCAACGGGTAATAATATACAATTTCACACTATAGACAGGGCACCTTACGGCTTCTACGTTTATAAACAAGTTTATAATGCCGATGGAAAGCCACTTGAAGGTGTTTACCAGGATTTGGATGGCGATGGAAGCATTACAGCCAGCGACAGATATTTCTACAAAAACCCGGCACCAAAGTTCCTGATGGGTTTCACTACTTCAGTAAATTATCAGAAGTGGACAGTGGCTACCGTGTTGCGTGCAAGTATAGGCAACTATATGTATGATAACATATCATCAAACCTGGCAACCCGGTCAAACATCCTTAACTCAGGCGGAAGCATAAATAATGCACCGGTTGACTTTTTAAATACCGGTTTTGCAATAAACCAGTATAACAGCGATTACTACGTAAAAAATGCTTCGTTCCTTAAAATGGATAACCTGAGCTTGAGTTATAACGCTGGCCGTATAGCCAATACTTTTACGCTTAATGTATCAGCAAATGTGCAAAATGTGTTTGTGGTAAGCAAATATAAAGGGCTTGATCCGGAAGTGTTTACAGGTATTGATTATAACCTGTACCCAAGGCCGCGTATTTACACTTTAGGCTTAAACGTAGGTTTTTAACCAATTATAAAGAGATTGTTTTATGAGAAATAGATTTAAAATATTTGCAGCCCTGATGGTAGTTGTTGTGGCTGTAACATCGTGCAGTAAGGACTTAAACTTGAAACCTACCAATGATATAACTGCTGATGTGGTTTACGCTACACCGGCAGGTTATAAAGGCGCTTTGGCAAAAGTTTATGGCAGTTTTGCGCAAACCGGTAATGGTGGTGCCGGTAGCGGCGATCTGGGTGGCATTGATGCCGGTACGTCGGACTTTTTCCGACTGTACTTTGGCGCGCAGGAACTGTCAACTGACGAAGCCGTATGCGCATGGTTGGGCGACCCGGGCGTATCTGAAATTGACCAGATGAACTGGTCGTCAACCAACCTGATGCTGCAAGGGCTTTACACCCGTTCTATTTACCAGATCACGCTGGCGAACGAGTTTATCCGCGAAAGTACAGATGCCAAACTGGCAAGCCGCAACATCAGCGGTAATGATGCAACTGAGATTAAATATTATGTTGCCGAAGCGCGTTTTTTACGTGCGTTTCAATATTGGGTATTGTTGGATTTGTATGGTAACCCGCCGTTTCTTACTGAAGCAGATAACATCGGTAAGGATCTGCCTAAGCAAACTACAAGGGCCGCCCTATTCAGCTATGTAGAATCAGAACTAAAGGCGCTTGAAACCTTGCTGAAAGACCCGCGTACCAACGAGTATGGCCGTGCCGATAAAGCTGCTGCCTGGGCGTTGCTTGCCCGCTTGTACCTTAACGCGCAGGTTTACACCGGTACCGAGCATAATGCCGATGCCATAACCTATGCTAATAAAGTAATAGGTGCAGGTTATACCTTGCACAGCCAGTATAAAAACCTGTTTTTGGCCGATAACGACCTGAATAACCCTGAAACTATTTTCGCTATAGCCTACGATGGTGTAAAAACCCAGAATTATGGTGGTGCAACTTACCTGATCAATGCCGCTGTAAACGCGGATATGAAACCGGCTGAATTTGGCGTGCCAAACGGTGGCTGGGGTGGTAACCGTACCCGCCAAAACCTGCCTAATAAGTTTACTAACGCTAATGATAAGCGTGCCATGTTTTTTGGTGAAAAGCGTGAGGTGGATGACCTTGCCACTTTTACTGATGGCCTGGCAGTAACTAAGTTTAAAAACATTACACAATCCGGCGCTACGGCTCCATCTGTTGGTGGTACATTCTGCTCAATGGATATTCCGTTGTTCCGTTTGGCTGAGATGTACATGATCTATGCTGAGGCTACCGCGCGTGGCGGCAGTGGCGGTGTTGAGGCTACAGCTATTCAATATTTAAATAACCTGCGTGTACGAGCTTACGGAAACACATCAGGAAATGTTAATTCATTAGTGTTAAATGACCTGATAGATGAGTATAGCCGTGAGTTTTACTGGGAAGGCCATCGCCGTACTGATCTGGTACGCTTTGGTAAGTTTACAGATGCCTCATACGTGTGGCCATATAAAGGCGGTGTAAAAGCCGGTCGTGGTGTTGAAACATACCGCAATTTGTATCCTATACCATCAACCGATGTTATAGCTAATCCTAATCTGAAACAGAACCCAGGCTATTGATCATTACCAATTATAGATTTTCATCATGAAAAATTTAGTAAAAAATATATTGTTGTTAAGCTCAGTTGTGCTGATGCTTGCAGCTTGCAAAAAGGACGAAACGAGGATTGTGGCGAACAGCAATGCCACGCCACCGGTAGTTACGGCTACTTACGAGAACTTAGTACTGAATGAAGCGGACGCGGCTGCCGAAGCCATTATGTTTAAATGGAGCAAAGCCGATTATGGTTACAGCGCGGCAGTTAGCTACTCGGTTGAAGTGGGTAAAAAAGACAGCAGCTTTGTTAATGCCAAAAGTGTTTCAGCGGGTGCTAATTCTGAGTTGGTTTTAACTGTGGGAGCATTTAATAGTTTGCTTAATCAGCTTAACCTGGTTGGCTTTGCCCAAAATGATGTAGAGGTGCGTGTTAAGGCAGAAATTGGCGGAGGTGTTGCACCGGTATATTCAAAGAGCATGCCCCTGGTGGTAACTCCTTATCTGGACAAACCGGCTTATCAAACACTTTACTTGGTAGGCGACGGTACTTTTGGCCAATGGGATAATGGCAAAGCTACTCCGGTTTTCCGTGACCCTGCTAACGCGTTCGTGTTTACCTTTACCGGCAATTTCTCAAACGGAAACATCAAGTTTTTGGGTAAACTGGGGCAATGGTATCCATCATGGGGTAGTAATGGCAGCGGTGGTGTAATGTTCCGAGAGAAGGATGCTGATCCTGATCCGGCAAACTTCCCGATAACAGCAGGTTATCATAAAGTAACCCTAAACCTGCGCAGCAATACCTATACCGATGTACCTTACGATGCAAGTGGAAAAACTACTTACGCTTCAATAGGTATTATTGGTCCGTTTACTGATTGGAATAGTATCATACCAATGACGAATACTACGCTTAACCCTCACATTTGGACTATTGACCATACCTTTGCCAGCGATACCGAAATGAAATTCAGGATTGCTGAAGGTTGGAGCGTAAACTGGGGGCCGGCTAATGATGGTACCGCGAATGATGTTTATGGTGTTGGCGGTAACGGCGGCGGTAACTTTAAGGTTAAAGCAGGCTCATACACTATTATATTTAATGATATGACTGCCGAATACGTTTTCGTTAAAAAATAAAAGACACAATAATTACAGCGCGTGGCTTAACAAGCCACGCGCTGTTAATAGCCCAAATGCTCTCGGGCATCACCTAAATAATTCAGTTATAATGAAGATGCGATATAAGGTACTTGGTACTTTAGGGCTATGCCTTGCGCTAAACTTTGCCTCTCGCGGCCAAAACGGGCCTGTAAAAAACATTGGCGATGTTACCGCGGCTGATGTTAGCGGGCAACAGGTAAACATCACCACCCAAAACGCTCATGCCGAGGTAACGGTATATACCCCATCGGTTGTACGGGTGCGTATTGATAAAAAAGAACTTGCGCCCGATTTTTCGTATGCGGTGATTGCCAAACCTCAGCAGGTTAAGGCATCCATCACCCAAAATGATAACGAAATAAGTATTGTTACCGATTCGGTTAGGCTGGTTATAGGCAAAAAGCCTTTTAATGTTGCTTTTTACACATTGGATGGTAAAGTTATTAGCCAGGACGAAGCGGGCCTGACCACCTCATGGGTGAACGAGAACGTAACCACCTACAAAAAAATGCAGGATGGCGAGCGTTTTGTTGGCCTGGGTGAAAAAACAGGCGCGCTTGATCGTCGAGGTTCAGGCTATACGCACTGGAACTCGGATGTGTTTGGCTACCGTGTTGATCAGGACCCCTTGTATTCTACCATTCCTTTTTATATTGGCATACATCATGGCTTAAACTATGGTGTTTTTTTAGATAACACCTGGCAAAGTGATTTTAACTTTGGCGCCAGCAACAACCGCTTTTCATCGTTTGGTGCACGTGGTGGCGAGATGAACTATTACTTCATCTACCATAAAAACCTGGCAGATATTATCACCTCGTATACAGCGCTTACCGGTCGCATGAATTTGCCGCCGCTGTGGAGCCTGGGCTATCAGCAAAACCGATATAGTTATTACCCTGATACCGAGGTGTACCGCATAGCGCAAACCCTGCGCGAAAAGAAAATCCCGGCGGATGGCATTACGCTCGATATCCATTACATGGATAAATACAAGGTTTTCACCTGGGACAAGAACCGTTTTCCTGATCCTGTGAAAATGAACAGCCGTCTGAAAGAAATGGGTTTTAAAACCACCGTGATAGTTGATCCGGGGGTGAAAGCAGAACCCGGATACGGCGTTTACGAGCGTGGATTGAAGGATGATATTTTTATTAAATATGCCGACAATACCAACTACACCGGTGAAGTATGGCCGGGCTGGTGCCATTTCCCTGATTTTACAAGTGTCAAAGGTCGTGATTGGTGGCAGGGCGAAATAAAGCAGTATGCCGCCGATGGTGTGAGCGGTATATGGAATGACATGAACGAGATTGCTACCTGGGGGCAAAAAATGCCTGATAACGTGATTTTTGACTGGGAAGGCCGTAAAGCCGCCCATCCCGAGGCACGCAATGCCTATGGTATGCAAATGGCGAGGGCAAGCTACGAGGGTTTCCGCAAGGCTTTGAATAAGCGTCCGTTTATTTTGAGCCGTTCGGGTTACGCGGGCTTACAGCGTTACTCGGCTTTGTGGACAGGCGACAACCGTGCCGAGGATGACCACATGCTGCAAGGCGTACGTTTGCTGAGCAGTTTAGGTTTAAGCGGCGTACCGTTTACCGGGATGGATATTGGCGGTTTTACCGGTAATGCCAGCGTGGCGCTATACACCCGTTGGGTGCAGATAGGCGCTTTCAACCCATACTTTCGTAACCATACCGGTGTAAATACCAAATCGGCCGAGCCTTGGGCTTTTGGTGAGGAAACCCTGGAGATAGCCCGCAACTACATTAATCTGCGTTACAAACTGCTGCCATACCTGTACGCTACTTTTTACGAGGCCACGCAGGATGGTTTGCCCGTAGTACGCTCACTGGCTATCAACTACACGCACGATGCTAAGGTATACCAGTATCAAAACGAATACCTTTTTGGCAATGCCTTTTTAATTGCGCCATTTGCCGGTGCCGACGCTTATGGAACAATTTATCTGCCTAAAGGTAAATGGTACAATCTGTATTCGGATGAGTTGAGCAATGGCGGTACCGAAACTATTGTTAAGCTTGCTAATAATAAACTGCCGGTTTATGTAAAAGAGAGCGCTATCATCCCGATGCAATCGCTTATACAAAACACGGCCGAAAAACCCACCGATACGCTTAACGTACACATTTACAAAGGTGATGTTAACAATAGCTTTGTATACTATGAGGATGACGGCGAAAGCTACGACTACGAAAAAGGTAGTTTTTACAAACGCCTTGTAAGCTATAATGCCGCTAAAAAAGCTATCACCTTTGCTAAGGCAGAGGGGGCATTGGCTTCAAAATTTAAACACATCCGCTTGTATATGCACGGGTTTGGCAATGCTGATATTAAGGCGGGTGGCAAGCACATGCAGGCCAAAACAGAATTTGTATCATTCATCAACCCGGTATCAAAGTTTGACCCGCAGGGCGTTGCAGATAAGGCCGAGGGCAGCGATACCCGTACCATAACCCTGCCTAATAACAGTACCGAGTTTATAATCAATTATTAAAAGCGACCAATTATCTTTATGAAACTTATTTATAAACTATCCTTTATAGCGTTTTTGCTGGTTAACGTAGCCTGCAAAAAAAGCGACCCGGTAACTACCATTGAGCCACCGGCCCCAAGTACCGAAATACCCAATAATGCCGGTGACGGGGTAACCTTTATTAACAACGGCAAGTCGGCTATATTTAACTTGTATGCGCCGGGCAAAATATCGGTATCCGTAATTGGCGATTTTAACGATTGGCAACCCACCAAAATGAAAACCACTACCGATGGTACCCGCTGGTGGGTACAGGTAGATGGCCTGGATGCCAATACCGAGTATGCTTATCAGTATTTAATCAACGGCAACCTGCGTGTGGCTGATCCCTATACCGAAAAGATCCTTGATCCGGATAATGATAAATACATCCCGGCATCGGTATACCCGAATCTGAAAGCTTACCCTACCGGGAGAACCACATCAATAGTAAGCGTGATGCAGGCTAACCAGCCATCATACACCTGGCAGGTAAACAACTTTACCCGCCCTGCTAAAAAGGATCTGGTGGTATACGAATTACTTGTGCGCGATTTTGTGGCTGACCATAGCTACAAAACCATTATTGATACGCTGGATTACATCAGCAGGCTTGGTGTTAACGCTATTGAGCTGATGCCGGTTGCTGAATTCGAGGGTAATGAATCATGGGGTTACAACGACTCATTCTTCTTCGCGCCCGATAAATATTACGGTACCAAGAATGATCTGAAAGCATTGGTTGATGCCTGCCACCAACGCGGTATAGCCGTTATTATGGATATTGTGTTGAACCATGCCTTCGGCTCATCGCCTATGGTGCGGATGTACTTTGACCAATCAACCGGCAAGCCAACAGCAAGCAACCCATGGTTTAATGTTGATGCCAAACACCCTTTTAACGTAGGGTTTGATTTTAACCATGAAAGCGCGGCAACCAAATATTTCTCAAAAAATGTGATGAAACACTGGCTGAAGGAGTATAAGATAGATGGTTACCGTTTTGATCTTTCAAAAGGTTTTACGCAAACCAATAACCCGAATGATGTGAACGCGTGGTCGGCTTACGATGCCAGCCGGGTAGCTATCTGGAAGGATTATAACAGCTTTATTAAGAGTGTCGATCCGAATGCTTACGTAATACTGGAGCATTTTGCCGCCCAGCAGGAAGAAAAAGAGTTGGCTGCCGATGGCATGATGCTTTGGAATAACCTGGCCTATGGCTTTCAGGAAGCTAATATGGGTTGGATGAACTCGTCAGACTTTTCATGGTTGATGCCTGCCGCCCATACCTTTACCGTGTCTGACGCGTTGGTGGGCTATGCCGAAAGCCATGACGAAGAGCGTGTGATGTTTAAAAACATTACTTATGGCAACCAGGATGGCTACAATGCCCGCCTGCTGAACAACGGACTAAAACGTGGTGCCATGACGGCGGCCTTCCTGATGGCTGCGCCTGGGCCAAAAATGGTATGGCAGTTTGGCGAGCTGGGCTATGATATCAGCATTGACCAAAACGGCCGTACAGGCAACAAACCTATATTATGGAATTACCAAAGCGTGCCTGAGCGCAAGGCTTTATATAACGCTTACGCCAAATACATCAAAATGAAGTTGAAGAACCCGGTATTTGGCACTAATACCGCTACCTATACGCTTACCGGCGCAGTAAAAAATATGGCGCTTAGCAGCAGCGGGGTTGATGTACAGGTGGTAGGTAACTATGATGTAACGGCCCAAACCGCGAATATACAGTTCACCAAAACAGGTACCTGGTATGATTATGTTACCGGCAGCACCCTTAACGTAACCGGTACCACCATGAGCCTCACCCTGCAACCGGGCGAGTACCACATATACAGCTCAGCACAATTACAATAGATAACAGCATTTGTATTATATGTTGCTGGTTTAATTTAGTTAGGAAAGCCGCTCCGAAAGGGAGCGGCTTTTTTGCTATTATGAAATATAAGCTTATTTTAGCTTTTAAAACCTAAACATCATGGATGCTTCTAAACTCTTCAATATCCTTAGCGATTTAAACTTTGATAGCAATAATAAAAATATTGCAGATGCTTTAAATGAGTTAATTTCCAACATAAGCGTAGGAAATGATACCGCAATCACCGACAGTTTTGAATCACTAAAAAAGAAATTATCGGTAAGCGTGGTAAATAACTATTCTCCAAGTAATATAAAAATTCTCGAAGAAATAGGAGGTGCCAGATTTGTTGGTAATAATGCTATTGATAATTTGCAGGACATATTATACAATAGTAGTTACAATGTGCAAAAAACTATTTCTGACTTACAGAAATACAGCGAGGATCGTGCTTTATTTATGAATAATATTAACGATGCTCATAAAAGTTTAAAGTCTTTAAATGTAGATGCTCATTATTATTCAGATGCTACTTTTGAAATAGGATTATTGTTGCCAGAAAGTTTAACTGAAAACAAAGTTATAAATGTAACTAAAGAGCTAAATAAATGGGATAAAGTTTTGAAAACCATTAAAGAGATAACGGAAGGAACAGTGGAAGATACTGAACTGACGTTGGTTAGTAATGGATCGTTGCAATTCTTTATTGAAAATAGCCATCATGTAGCGGTATGTTTAATTGTTATAGTTGAACGTGTCGTAAAAATATATAAGACAATAATTGAAATCAGGGAGGCAAGGGAAAGGTTGAAAGAGCTTGGTATTGCTGCTTCTGAACAAAAAAATATTGAGAAGCAAGAAAAAGAGTTATACAATAAGGAAATAGATAAAGTCGTAGCAGATATTATTAAAGATTATGCTCTAAAAGGTATAGAGTCAGGGCGATTGAACGAACTTAAAGTCGCTTTGAAAGGTCACATTATATATATTATTAAATGTATAGATAATGGAATTGTTATCGAAGTTACCCCTCCTGAAATAGATGAGGAAGAATACAAAAAAAATGATGATGGTAAAGGCTCAGATGATAACGATGCAATCAAAAAGGTCCCATATAATTTGATGCTAAAGAAAATCGAAGTTGTTCAAAAATCGATGGATTTAGTCAAATCAATTGGTAGAACAGGATTGGATATTACTAAACTATTGTCATCTAATGATGTAAAAGAGGACAATGGTGAAGAAGAATAGTTTATATAACAAAAAAGCGCCCCGGCTTTAGCCGAAGGCGCTCTCACTATATATTAAACTCAACTGTTACTTGCTTTTTAGCTGCTGTATGTGGGCGCGCAGCTCGTTTATTTCGGCTTGCTGCTCTTTAATGGCGCCTACCAGCAGGGGTATCAGTTTTTCATAATCAACAGCACCTGTAGTTACGGTGCGCTGGTTGTTTTTGCCTGCGGTATACCATTTATAATCTTTGGTTACCAGCTCAGGCAATACCAGTTTCACGTCATCGGCCGAAAAGCCATATTGCGTGCCTGACGGCAAATTCAATTGCTTGTATTTATCTTTATCAAACTCAAATTTTAAAGGTTCAAGCTGATTGATGTAGGTAAGCGAGTTTTTAACAGGCTCGCTGTTTTTTTTCAATTGTTTATCGCTCACGGTTTGTGCTGATGCGGTATTTAATGCAAATACACCGGCAATGGTTGCTAAGGCAACACCAATTTTATTGATAGTCATTTTTTAAAAAGATATAAAGTAAACAAACGTTTGGGCAAAGCGCTGCCACAAGGCGTTTAGTTAAAGGGGTAGTAATAAAAAAATTTTTCAGGCAGGTATATTGGTATTGGGGGGCGGGGTTGGCACCGATGGGAAGTAGGCCAGGTGCTCATCGCTGTCGGTACGGGCGTAAGTAAATGGCTCAGCTTTAAAGGCCGGGTCAGGCAATAGCCATACCGGGTGGCTCAACCAAAACTCGCTTACAACTTTTTCTTTGCTTTCTGTACGTGATGAAGTTTCTTCCTCGTCGTTGTAAAGCGTTTCTGAAAGCTCTCTGCCTTGTGTGCTGATCAATGAAAGCATGGAGATACCTGTTTTTTCCATAACGGAAAAAATAAGAAGCGTAATCAATAGATATCTTAAAAAGCCCGCTCTCATTCTTAAAAGGAGTTACTATGCAAACATAGTAGTTTTGTATGATGTACGCAATATAAACAGGTGTTATCGCATCTTGTTTATAATAAATTACATTAGTTAAACAGATAGGCGGAGTATAAAGGCCGATGAATTTATATACTTTAACTGAAACTTAATAACATGTTATTATAAAAGTATAATTTGCGCCGTTAATAAATATGCTTTACTTTAACAGGTATTTTTAAAACAAAACAGACCCTTAATGCCCCTTTACCAGCATTATTCGTTCGACCTATGGTTAACCCTTATCCGCTCAAACCCCGAGTTTAAGGCCCGGCGTTCCCAATATTTTTTTGAGCATCTTAATTTTAACAATAAACCGTTGGATGAGGTGCTGCGCATATTCCGTCAGGTTGACCTGATGGTAAACCACATCAACGAAAAAACCGGGAAAAACATTGATGCCGATGAGATGTACCTGATGGTGATCAGCATGATAAATGATACCCACGAGTGCATTGCCGATATTGATGTGGAGGAGCTTTATAACCGGATGGAGGAGCTGCTGTTTAATTATTTACCGGTAGTGTACAGCCCGCAAACTATGGATGTGCTGGCGCAGCTAACATCGGGCGGTAACAGTACAGCCAATATACTCAGCAATACAGGTTTTATAAAAGGCGTTACCCTGCGCAAGGTGCTCAGGCAATTAGGCCTTGATGAGTTTTTCTCTTTCCAATTGTATTCAGACGAGGCCGGATACTCAAAACCGCACCCCGAATTTTTTAAGCTGATGTTTGAGGGGGCGCAAAAGCTGCATCCGGGCATTACCCAGGCGGATATTATACACATTGGCGATAATAAACTGGCCGATGTTGCAGGCGCGCAGGCATGCGGGTTTAATAGCTTATTAATTAATTCTACCCAACAAACCATAAAAAACCTTACAGATAATGCACCTAACGTACTCATTACATAAAATAACTGAACCTGAACAGTTCGGGTTCAGCGCGGCCGATTACAGTCGTTTTAAATATGGCGATGCCGAAGTTGCACGCAGTTTTGGTACCGCGCTTGCACAGGGTTTTATTGAGGAGCACCTCAAGGGCGAGCCGATAACCAGTCAACTGGTAGTAATATCAAGCCCGTACTCATTTATCCCAACGGCCACGTATACCTTAAAAAATTACTTTGTATCGGCGCTAAACCGCTGGCTGGCCAATAACCATTTGCCTGTAGTGCAGGAAGCTAAGGTACACCGTACCATAACTTATAAAGAAGATTACGGAGAGCTGGATGCCGAGCAGCGCCTGCGGCTGATCGGGAACGACTCGTTCCATATTGATAAGGATTTCATCAAGGGCAAAACGCTGCTTTTTTTGGATGATATTAAGATAACCGGCAGCCACGAACACATGATCATGAAAATGGTTGAGGCTTACGGGTTGGATAACAATATATTTATGCTCTACTTTGCCGAGCTTATTAACAGGAGCATACATCCGAGCATCGAAAATTATTTGAATTATTATCAGGTACAAACTATTTTTGATCTGGATAGTATAATTCTGAGTGGTAAGTTCAGCATCAATACACGCATCGTGAAGTATATCTTAAATTACGATCATGACAGCTTCTGTATATTTTTGCAGAACAAGCCCGACGATTTTATAAACAGTTTATACGATATGGCACTGGGTAACGGTTATCATACCATGGAATGTTATCAGCCTAACCTTAACCATATCAAAAAGCAATTATCAACGTTCAACAAAAACTTAGCATAAAACATGGCTATTAATCTTCAAAAAGGGCAGCGCGAAGCTATCTCCGCCCCAAAGTTCACCATCGGCTTAGGATGGGATACCAACACCTCATCAACCGGTTCGGCATTTGATCTTGATGCATCCGTATTCATCATGGGCGATAACAAAAAACTGCTGGCCGACGAGTACTTTGTATTTTATAACAACACCAAATCGCCCGATGAGGCAGTTGAACATACCGGTGATAACCTTACCGGTGCCGGCGAGGGCGATGATGAGCAGGTAAAGGTTGACCTGTCAAAAATATCAGCCCAGGCTACCGAGATCTGCATTGTGGTAACCATACATGAAGCTGCCGAGCGCAGGCAAAACTTTGGCCAGGTACGCAACTCGTTTATCCGCATATTTGATAGCGCTACCAATGCCGAAATATTAAAGTATGAACTGGAAGAAGATTTTTCTATCGAAACAGCCGTTGAGTTTGGCAGGATATACAAACGCAACAACGAGTGGAAGTTTGAAGCCGTTGGCGTAGGCATGAAAGGCGGTTTGCAGGATTACTTAAACAAATACAACTAATAAACTTAAACTTATGGCAATCAATCTGGAAAAAGGCCAGCGCATTAGTCTTGAAAAAAGCAATGGCAGCAAGCTTCAAAATATATGTGTAGGTATTAACTGGGGCGCTATCGAGAAAAAAGGTTTTTTCGGAACCAAAAAAGAGGCGGTTGACCTTGATGCAAGCTGCGCTTTGTATGATGAGAGCAAGCAATTGCAGGAGGTGATCTATTTTGGCAACCTGAAAGCCAAGAATGGCTCAGTAAAACACAGCGGTGACGACCTTACCGGCGATATGGGTGGTGATGACGGTTTAGATAACGAGGTGATCAGTGTTGATCTGGCGGGTTTGCCGCCAACCACAACGTATGTGGCCTTTGTATTGAACAGCTTTCGCGGGCAGGATTTTGGCAGTATTCCGTTTGCTTCTATCCGCGTTTACGAGGGTACACCAAAACGTGTTACCGAGGAGTTTGCCAAATACAATATTGCCGGTGGTAATTTTGCAGGCCACGTATCCATGGTATTAGGGGTGTTTTACAAACGCAACGGCGAGTGGAAATTCAATGCCATTGGCGAACCGACCAAAGACCGCAAGCTGCAGGAAACCGTACAAACCGTAACCCAAAAGTATTTATAGTAACTTATATGTAAGTAGTGTATCTAAACAGCATTACTTACATTTAAAATATTTACCTAATATATATGGAACCTAACCTGAATGATGCCGGGCAAAATGCCAATGTTTCAACCGCTGTAAAGCTGATAGATAAGGATGGCAACGTTGATCTTAGCCAGGCTTCGGCGGCTGACCTGAGCAAATATGCTGATTTGAACAAGGGCCTTAACCCGGCTGATGCCAACTCCATACTTAACTATGGTGTTGAGGTGCAAAACACCATGGAACGTTACAGTAACCAGTTCCTGTCATCGGTGCGTACCTATAACTCGGGCGAGGTGGGTGGCCTGATCAATGATCTGCTTACCGAACTTAATTATATTGATGTTGATGAACTGGAGCGAAACTCGTTCACCAACTTTTTGGCGCGCATACCTCTTATTAAAAGGTTGGTTTTTGATGCTAAAAAACTATTCCAGAAGTATGATCTGGTGATCAACAATGTAGATAAGATCACCAACAAGATCAAAACCGGCCGCCTGAATGCTATTAAGGATAATAGCTCGCTGCAAACCATGTTTGATAGCAATGTGCAGTACATCAAGCAGATGGAGGAGCTTATTATATCAGGCCATATAAAGCATAACGAACTGAGCGAAAAGCTGGCCCAAATGGAAGCTAACGCAGCGGATTATAATGATTATGAGATTGCCGACCTGCGCGATTTTGTGAACCGCCTTGATAAACGCCTGGCCGATATGAAGGTGGTGCGCTTTATTATGCTGCAATCGTTAGCGCAAATAAGGGTGGTGCAAAACAACAATACTTCAATTGCCGAAAAAGCACAATCCATAGTTACCACAACCATACCTGTCTGGAAAAACCAGCTCACCATTGCCGTAGCCCTCAACAGGCAAAAGGCTAACGTGGAGATGCAGAAAAAGATCTCGGACACAACGAACACCATCCTGCAAAAAAATGCCGAGCTGCTTAAACAAAACAGTATTGACGTTGCGCGCGAGAATGAAAAGACCGTTGTATCTATCGATACCCTGAAACGCACCACGCAATTGCTTATTGAAACCCTTAATGAGGTTAAGCAGATACATGAGCAGGGCGCGCAAAACCGCAAGGTGCTTACATCTGAACTGCAAAACCTTGAAAATGAATTAAAAAAGAACGTTACTAACGTAAATACCGGCCGATGAGGATAGCGAATGGATGATAACCTGACATTACGTGAGTCGACAAAAACACTGAATAAACTGCACCTGCTCTCCGCATTTTTTGAGGATGAGATAGTTTATAAGATATACTTACGTACGCAGGTGATCCATAAGTTGTATGAAACCAAACCCGAGCTTGACGTGAACAAGCTCGACCTTTTTCATACCCAGTTTACCCTACCCGCTATTGATCTGCTCAAACGGATCAAAAAAATAAATGAGGGTAAGGTGAGTTTGCTTTTTGATGAGATCCATTTAAACGAGGAACTGATCAACAGCATTAAAAGCGCTGATTTTAGCGAGGCCGATTTCAATAACGACAAACAAAGGCAGGCGCTGCGTATCAATAATTCGCTGCGCAAGCTTTACGAGCAACTGTCTGACGGGGGACAGGAGTACCCGCTGGCGCGAAACATCAACGCTTTTGGTGTACGCTATGCGGAGGATTACTTTTTTAACATCAGCCCTGACTTGCTGGCCGAACTAACGGATTATAACCAGGCCGAGGTTTACACCAACGCCTATGCTGTTATTCACCGTAAGCTGATGGGCCGTTTGTGTAAGCACGATTTCAGGACTGAGTTTTACTGCGGCCTCCGTGCCGGTGATCTGCTGGTTGAGGTATACCGCTTTATAGATGATAAGGATGAATATTATTTGTTCTACCCATCGCGTAACCTGTTTTTGCTGTTTGATGAAAATAAACTAACTGGCATTAACCTAAGTACTGATGTAACCCGCAACCAGCGCATTATACAGGAGCTACAGGATAAAAACGATCAGTTAAAGAGTAGGGCACACTTAATACGCATCAATATTCCGGCAGAAGTAAAAGCGCTGCTTGCCGAAAATTATAAAAAAATATCAGACATTGATTTCTTGCAGAATATTGCGAGTTTTGATGCGCAGGCGAATATCCTGAAAACGATGCTGAATACGGACATTATTTAGCCGGGGTAACATTTGGCACCAACACTTATCTAAACAATAAAAACACATATAATAGATGGACTTTTTACATACCCTTTTGGGTGACGATATTCAGGCAGGTTTACTCATCATTTTAAACCTGATCATCATTGAGAGTTTGCTTTCGGTTGATAATGCCGCGGTGTTAGCTACTATGGTGCTCGACTTGCCAAAGGAGCAGCGCAACAAGGCCCTGCGTTATGGTATTATTGGCGCTTATGTTTTCAGAGGCATCTGCTTGTTTTTAGCAGCCTGGCTGGTAACCGTTTGGTGGCTTAAACCACTTGGCGGGCTGTATTTGCTTTACCTGGCCTTTAACTATTTTAAAAATAAAGCGAGTAAAGCAGATGATAAAGAAGACGAAAATGTTGATAAAAGCGAAAGCTGGATCTATAAATCAACCGTTGGCTTAATAGGTAACTTTTGGGCAACCGTAGCGCTGGTTGAGGTGATGGACCTTGCCTTTTCTATCGATAACGTGTTTGCCGCCGTAGCCTTTACCGACCATAAATTCCTGATCTATACAGGTGTATTCATCGGTATACTGGCTATGCGTTTCGTAGCGCAGGCTTTTGTTAAGCTGATGGAAAAGTTCACCTTTTTGGAAACCATCGCTTTCATCGTAATCGGTGTGCTGGGGCTTAAATTATCATCATCATTATATACCCACTTTTATCCGGAAACACCGTTAGCCCATGCTATTGAGGGCGAGCGTACCGATCTGTTCGTATCAATATTTACCGTGGCCATATTTATTATCCCGGTGGTAACTTCATTGCTGTTCAACTTCCCTGAAAGGCATACTATTGAGCCTGAAGTAGCCGAAGATGCGGAGGAGGTATTGAAGAAGAGCTAATGAATAAACTGATCGCGTCCATATTTGGCATAGGGTACCTTAAAGGGGGCGGCACTTACGCTTCTATAGTTACCTGTGTGGCTATATACTTTTTGTGGCAGGTACCGGCGGTATTGCAGCCTTTGCCTAACGTGCTTATCGGTTTGGCTATACTGCTTACCGGTATTTACACCGGCAACAAGGTGGAGCCTTTTTGGGGCAAGGATAGTTACCGCGTGGTGATTGACGAGGTAGCCGGTATGTGGATCACCATGCTGTTTGTGCCCATCAACAATATCAAACTGCTTATTGCCGGGCTGATACTGTTCCGTTTTTTTGATATGGTGAAGCCTTTGGGCGTGCGCCGTATGGAAGACCTGAAAGGCGGCCTGGGGGTGATGATGGATGATGTGCTGGCCGGGGTTTATGCCAACCTGGTTTTACAGCTAATTATATTTTCGGGCCTGCTGAACTAAACTTTTACGTTGATGGTTGTTATATATGATAACAACAGTTTAATTAAACACATGCTTTCAGAAAAATTAAAAGAAGAAACCAAAACATACCACCACGAAACTGAGGTGGCCCTGATAGGCCGCATTAAAGCTATTAAGGACGAGCAGGATTACGCTTCATTGTTAAAAATGTTCTACAGCTATTTTGGCGGTCTTGAAAAAAATATTGATGCTGCTATTGATACCGGTTTAATGGATGATTACCATGAGCGCCGTAAAACATCGGCCATTGCTGATGATTTGCAGGCGCTTGATGCAGATGTACCGCCGGTTGCCGGTGCCGACAGCCTGCCTGCCATACAAAATCACTTACAGGCGTTAGGGGCTTTGTATGTAATTGAAGGATCAACCCTGGGCGGAAAGATCATCAGCAAAATGATAGGCCAAAAGCTGGATGCAGCAAACGGCGAAGCGCTGACATTTTTTAACAGCTACGGCGAGGATACCGTTAATATGTGGAATTCATTTAAAGAAAAAATGAATGCGCAAGCCCAAACCGACGAAGAGCAGGCTGCCGTTATTGAAACCGCCAATAGTACCTTTAAGCACTTTGCCGGTTGGATAGCACGGTATAATTAAACAGGGTTACTGAATTCTACAAAAAAGGTTGAGCCCTTGCCGGGTTCGCTATCCACCCATATTTTACCGCGGTGTTTTTCAACTATGCGCTTAACTATGGCCAGGCCAACGCCGCTGCCTTCAATATCCTTAACATTGTCGGTACGGTTAAACAGCTCAAATATTTTGGGTAACTGCTTAATGTCAATACCCAGGCCGTTATCTTTTATCTGGTAAAGTATGCCATTCTCGGTGGCCTTACCCTCAATGCTAACCTGTTGCGGGTCTGATCGTTGAGAGTATTTGAAGGCATTGCTCAGCAGGTTGGAAAAAACCTGCGACAGCATTACCGGGTCGCCCTGAACACCGGGAGTTTCGCCAACTGTAACCTGTAGCTTGGCCGAGTCATAAACCATGGTAAGGTCCTTGATGATCTCGTTCAGCATCGGAGCTGTCTCCACATTCACAAAATCTATCTCTGAGCGGCCGATGCGCGAATAATCAAGCACCTCGTTTATCATATAGTTCATCTTATCGGCACGGTCAATAATGCGGTCAATAACCCGCTGCGCTTCCGGCCTTATTGATGCATCGCGGGTAAGTAATTGCGAATAGCTTTTGATAACCGATATAGGGTTCTTCAGGTCATGCGATATGGTGAAGCTGAAGGTATCCAGTTCCTCATAAGCTTGTTTAAGCTTTTCGTTAAGCAAACGTATGGCGCTGGCTTTTTGGTTAATGGCATAAGTAAGCTCCTCTTTCAGGCGGATAACAGCCTTCACCTCCTCGTTACTCCAGCTTTCTGAACGGGCGGTAACGGTTTCTGACCATGCCTCGAATGATTTGCGTGGCGATATATTCAGTAAGCCATTGCTATCAATCTCAACAGGTTTTTCAGGATTACCTGCCCAGGTAATATGCTGCAACTGCTCGGGTTTGAACCAAATGATGTATTCGCCCATTTCTTTGGAGATGGTAGATACGATAATGCCGCTGGCCACTTCCTTATAAGCTAATGCCGCCGGATATTTAGCCGACAGATGATCGGTACAGAAAAAAGTATCAGTAACATCTGTTTTTATCCATTCTAATAGCCTGGCTAAGTCATCATCAGCCGGTACTGTACCAAATTTAATGGTATTGTTTTCATAAATAAGCACAGCGCCTTTTGCATAGGTAACATCAAGCACATTAGCATCCGGAGCGTTAAGCGCATCCTCAATGCTGTTGCTGCGCTGCATGTGCTTGGATAGCTTTTCAACACTGTTAAAAAGATGGTCCTGCAGTTGCTGGTTCTCTTCATCCTGCCTGAATTCCAATGCTGATGATAATATCTGCCCGATCAGCTTAGATGATTCGCGAGCCTTGTAGTCAATGTATCTTGGCGTATAATTATGGCAGGCTATCAATCCCCACAGTTCCTTTTTATATAATAACGATATGCTGAAACTGGAGCTTACCTCCATGTTTTTTAAGTACTGTATATGTATGGGCGATACCGCGCGTAGCTGCGAGCAAGTTAAATCAAGCGGCTGGGGTTCGCCATCGGCAAGGGTAAATATTTTTGATGGGATGCTGTTTACATCAGCAATCAACCGGGTAAAGTTAAGCTTATAAAGCTCACGTGCCTGCCTGGGTATATCAGTTGCGGGGTAATGCAGGCCAAGCCAGGGTTCCAGATCATGGTTTTTTGCCTCGGCGATAACTTCGCCATGCCCGTCGGGTGCAAAGCGGTATATCATCACGCGGTCGTAACCTATAACTTTTTTTACCTGCTCTGCCGAGTTGTTCAGCAGGTTTTGCAGGTTCTTATCAGCCAGCATCTCTGATATGGAACGCCCGATCATGCGTTGCATATCCACGCTCATTTCTGCTGTTACAGGTTCAAATTCCAATAAATAAAGGTCATTTACCGGTTGTATGATCATGTAATAGTCACGGCCGTTCAATTCAAATTGAAATGGATTGATCTGCTCAAAAGTCTTGGTGTTTTTACCCAGGGTGATCAATTGGCTAATGTAGCCGGTTTGTTCATTTGGGTAGAGTACATACTCAACCTCATCAAGGGGGGTACCAAGCAGGCGGGTAGGCAGGCCCACTATAAAATCGCTAACGTTTTCACTATGATAACGGATGATGAAATCACTATCAACCACGATCAAAAAACCATGCGGCTGAATTTGACCGGGAATGTGTATTGGTTCTCTGTCACAATTGGTCAGATCAACGTTAAAGGACATATAGGGGAGTTTTTTTTAAAAGTAAAGAGTTATAACAAATATGAAAAAATATTCGATACTATAAATATCCAAACTATTGAAAATGTTTGGATGACCGGGTTTAGTATATTACCTGTTACGGTTAATATTCTGCATACGTACGCGGTTAAACACTGTGGTTGTTTAACAGGTAATTTGGTTGATACAATAGAGGGTTTTGCTAAAAAAATACATACGTTATATAGGTTTATACTGTAGCTTTATATTATGAAGCATCACCTTATAAAACCTGTTATGAAGAGAATGTTTATGCCCGCCATACTGGCATCGGCAATCATATTCCTGTCGTGCAGTAGCAACACTGCCGATAGTGTGAAAAATGAAGAAACCATAGCTGCAGATAGCACCGGCTTTACCGTAAAAACTATCTACAGCGAGTTGAGCAATCCGTGGGGTATGGTTTGGCTGCCTGATGGCCGTATGCTGGTTACCGAACGGGCCGGCGAGATACTGGTTTTTAAGAATGATAAATTTACCGGCGAAAAGCTGAAAGGGGTACCTGCCGTGTTTAATAAAGGGCAGGGCGGCCTGATGGATATTAAGCTGCACCCTGATTATAAAAAGAACGGCTGGATTTACATTACCTATGCCAAACCGGTTGAGGGCGGTGCTACTACAGCCCTGGCCCGCTTTAAGCTGAACGGCAATACCATTACCGACCTGGCCGATATTTACACAGCCAAGCCTTACATAACTGCCGATTTTCATTTCGGTAGCCGTGTGGTGTTTGATAAAGATGGCTACCTGTACGTAAGCTCGGGCGAGCGTGGTACCCAGCCAAAAGTGCAGGAGCTGGATAATGATCATGGTAAAATTCACCGTTTGTTTGATGACGGCCGCATTCCGCCTGATAACCCTTTTGTGGGACAAGCGGGCGCGCATGGCTCTATCTGGACGCTGGGCCACCGCAATCCACAGGGAATGGTTTACGATGCGGTGAACAACCGTATCTGGGAAGTTGAGCATGGCCCCAAAGGCGGCGATGAGCTTAACCTTATAGAAAAAGGAAAGAATTACGGCTGGCCAAAAACATCTTACGGTATTAACTATGATGGTACGGTACTTACGCCTAATAAGGAGCTGCCGGGTATCGAAAACCCTAAGCATTACTGGGTGCCATCAATTGCCACTTGTGGTTTAAGCATTGTAACCGGCAACAAATATCCGGGCTGGAAAGGCAACCTGCTGGTAGGCGCACTTGCGCTAATGCACATTAACCGTGTAACGCTTAACGGTACGGAGTATAAGTCAGAGCAACGCCTGCTGCAAAACAAAGGCCGTTTCAGGTACATTACCGAAAGCCCTGACGGTTACATTTACGCCCTGAGCGAAGGCCCCGGCGCTTTAATAAAACTGATACCCGCTAAATAATTATAATTTGCAAAGCAATAAAAAAAGCGGCTGCCCGATATCAGGCAGCCGCTTTTTTTATTGCTTTTCCCGCGTAAATTCTGAATTTATTACAAACCTGTAAGTAACGTTATCATGTATCTCCGTGCCTTCTTCGTATATTATAAGCTTAGTTGCCGTTAATGATGTTATGCTCAAGCTAAAGGGCTCTATTTCTGGTAACGGCTCGCCATCGCTGTAAGCAATGTAATTACTGTAGTTTATTTGGTTATTGGTGAATGTGTAATTGAATTTGCCCCACGTGTTAGTAGAATTTGCGCTTTTACCCGTTCCGTCGGCATACAAATACAAATATTCAGGGTCTAACTCATCTAATCTATCGTCAGTGTATTCCAGTTTGTCACCATTGTAAAGGCTATAGCTGTCTTTAACTAATTTCCATTTACCAACAATGCTGATGTTTTTGTCGATGGTTCTCTCGTTATCCTTTTTGCAAGAGAAAAATAGAATGCTGCAAAGTATAACAAGCGGCACGTAAAATTTCGTCATGTAATAAAATTTAGATGCCGTAAAGATATAAAACCCATGTAAACTACGGCCGGTATTTCGACTCGTTCAATATCTTTTGCGCATCGCGCTCGGCCATCAGTTGGGGCAGGGTAGTGTCAGGGTGTTTTTCCATATACTTACGGATGATCTGCCAGCCTGTCCATACGGCAAGTTTTGGCGCCGACTCATTTTTTTCGCCCAAACCGGGAGTAAAGGGAGCCTCGGTTAAATATTTTTGTATTTGCAGATAATCGGCATTATACAACAGGTTCTCATCCAAAAAATACGCCCAGATGTCTTTTTTAAAGGTATCGCACCAGTGCATTTGCTGGTTGGTATAGCCTATTTTGGCACTGTCGGGCGTGTTGGGCAATACCCTATCCATTATGTACATGATCTTGCCATTGTATACCATGCGTGCCAGTAAGCTTTTGTCGGCATCATTTTCCGGAAACATATCTTCGCGCAGCACAACCTCAGTTACCCGTGGGGTAATATTCTCCGGTGTAAAACGGCGCGAGAGATAATGCGGATAGGATTGCACCAGCGCCGGGTAAAATTTAGATTTGGCACCCAAAAACATATCCAGCCCAATGGCCACATAGCCATCGCCAATGGAGGTTTGTGCCTGGAAGCCTGAAAAGTAAGCATAAACCTTAGGCAGCCTGCTTTGAGGGAAATAATATTTTATATGCCTGAAAGCATCGGTCAGTTCGGCCTCCTGCAAATCAAGGGTGGGGTAAACCGAGTCCACCTCATGTTTCAGATCCTGGTAGGCCTTGCCCGCAAATACCTGTTTCAGTGTGCCATAATAAGCAGTATCGGTAATAGTACCGGCCTGCAATATCCGTTCAATATAATCCTGGTAAAAGCTGCCGTATTTTTTTTGCAGGTAGGCGGCTTGCTGCGGCATGGGTTTTGTTCCCATTGCATCAAAATCATGATCGAAACGATTTATGGCAACATCAAGATTGATATTGCTTACATCAACATTTTTGCTGCCGCCACAAGCGCAAAACAGCAGCATGATGCTAAAAATTAAGTAAATTTGTTTTGATTTGTTACCGGCAAAAATCATACTCATCCTGTACAAATTTATAAAATAAGTATACATTCTTATGAAGATCGCGTTAGCACAGCTTAACTATCATATAGGTAATTTTGATTCAAACACGGCCAAGGCCATTGCAGCCATAAAAAAGGCCAAAAGCGAGGGGGCAGATCTGGTGGTTTTCGCGGAGCTGAGCGTATGCGGATACCCCGCGCGCGATTTTTTAGAGTTCCGCGAGTTTATCGGCCTTTGTGAGGATGCCGCCCAAAAAATAGCGCGGGAGTGTACCGGTATTGCCTGTATCATAGGCCTCCCAACTGAGAACAATAACCCCGAAGGTAAGGACTTGAATAACTCCGCCTATTTTATAAACGATGGAAGAATAGCGCAGCGGGTTAATAAGGCCCTGCTGCCTAATTATGATGTGTTTGATGAATACCGTTACTTTGAGCCATCAACCGAATTTAATTGTATCGACTTTAAAGGCCACCGCATAGCGCTTACTATTTGCGAGGACTTATGGAATACCATTGAAAACCCGCTGTACATTACCCGCCCTATGGATACGCTGATTGAGCAGCAGCCCACGGTAATGATCAACATCGCGGCATCGCCATTTGCGTATAACCATGATGAGGAGCGCATAGCTATCCTGAAAGATAACGCGGCCCGCTATAACCTGCCTTTGTTTTACGTAAACCAGGTAGGTGCGCAAACCGAGCTGATATTTGACGGCGGATCAATGGTGTTTGACAATGCAGGTAACCTGCTTGATGAAATGCCCTACTTTGAAGAAGGCATTGCCTATTATACCTTAAATGATGATGCCTCAGTAACCTTTACACATCAAACCGGTGTCAGAGTTAACAGGGAAAGTGATATTGCACAGATACACCAGGGCTTGCTTTTAGGTATCCGCGATTATTTTTATAAATCAGGCTTTACACGGGCAACGCTGGGCCTATCAGGCGGTATTGATTCGGCCGTGGTATGCGCGCTGGCTGCCGAGGCATTGGGTGCCGAAAATGTAATGGCGGTATTGCTACCTTCAAAATTCTCAACTGATCATTCGCTTAAAGATGCGGAAGATCTGGTAAATAACCTGGGCTGTAAGTCAGAAACCATCGCCATAAAAGATGTTACAGATGCTTTTGAAACGGCGCTGGCACCACAGTTTAAAAACTTACCGTTTAACATTGCCGAGGAGAATATCCAGTCGCGCAGCCGTGCCGTGTTGCTGATGGCCATGTGCAATAAGTTTGGTTATATACTGCTCAATACATCCAACAAAAGTGAGGCCGCTGTAGGTTACGGTACCTTATATGGCGATATGTGCGGCGGTATATCTGTAATTGGCGATGTTTACAAATCGCAAGTGTTTGAACTGGCACGATACATTAACCGTGAACGCGAGATCATACCGGAAAATACCATTGTAAAACCGCCATCGGCTGAGTTGAGGCCCGATCAAAAAGATACTGACTCGCTGCCGGAGTATGATGTGTTGGATAAGATACTGGTTGAATACCTTGAAAACCGCTGCTCATCGTCAGAGATCATACAAATGGGGTATGACGAGGCCATAGTACGTAAGGTGATAAAGCTGGTAAATACGGCCGAACATAAGCGCTATCAAACGCCGCCTATTCTGCGTGTATCGCCCAAAGCATTTGGTATGGGCCGCCGGATGCCGATAGTAGGTAAATACCTGTCATAAAAATATTTAAATATATATATTAAACCATTTACGGCGTAGATGGTCTAATCAAAAAAGGGAGATATAAGCGTCATGAAAAAATTGATATATGCAGGGCTGGTGCTGTTCCTGCTTGGCGGGCTAAGCGCCTGTTCAAATTACCGTTATTATACCGCTGCCAAAAACAAAACTAACCTAAGCGTTTACCGCAGCTTTGGCTTTGTTGAAACGCCAAAACCAAGCAATAACCCACGTAAAATTTACGCCAACGATATTGCCGATGCCAACATTAAGGATGCGGCAGTTGAAGCGTTAAAGGCTAAAGGCCTTGTTGAACAACCGGGCGAACCTGACCTGCTGGTTAATTATACCACCATGACAGGCCGTGGCTACAAAACCAATTACTACGGTGGTGGCTGGGGCTATCCGGGCTTTGGCTTTGGTTGGGGCGGCTGGGGTGGCTGGGGTTATCGTCCGTTTTGGGGCGGTGGCTGGGGCTACGGCGGCTGGGGCGGCGGCGGTTTTTCCGAACGTGTACCATACCGCGAAGGCACCGTTATTATTGACCTTATAGATCGTAAAACCGGTAAAATGGTATGGCGCGGTTACGGTGTAGGCGAAGTGCGCAACCCGCAAAAAGCTATCAATGATTTACCTAAAGTAGTAAGCGGCATCATCGAAAAACTTGACCTGAATGGTCAGCAACGTAAATCGTAATTACATTAGCTTTATAAATTAAAAATGCCCCGCTGATAATTCAGCGGGGCATTTTTGTTATTCAACCTTATCTCTCAGTTGATCTTTAGGTATATAAACCCTTTTGCCTTTTTTGTTGATATAATAATAGGCTGAGTTTTTATCGATAAAGATGGTTTCGTTATTTGGTCCGGCTTTGCCATGGTATTTTTTATCTACCACTGATGAAGCACCTTTTGAAGCTACTTCGGCAGTTTTATTGCCTACTTTTTTGGCCGTCTTTTTTACATCCTGTCCTACACTTTGCGCATGGCCGTATGATGAGGCTAACAAGCCTGCCGCTACTACAGCGGCTTTTAGTATATTTTTCATGGTATCAGATAATTAAGTTGTTTTATTAACTCAATTTCTCTGCCAAGTTTTTCATCTCCGCAACCGGCGATTTTTTTTGATACAGTATAGCATACACAGCGTTACAAATAGGCATACTTACTTTGTATTGTTTGTTTACCTGGTACAGGCAATTAATGGCGTAATAGCCTTCGGCAACCATGTTCATTTCAAGTTGAGCCGATGTTACGGTGTAGCCTTTGCCTATCATGTTACCAAAGGTGCGGTTGCGGCTAAATTGCGAGTATGCGGTAACCAGCAGATCGCCCAGGTAGGCGCTTTCCTTTATATCCCGGTCAATAGGGTGTACAGCATCCAAAAAGTCTTTTAACTCACGTATGGCGTTTGATATTAGTACCGCCTGAAAGTTATCACCATAACCTACACCATGGCAAATACCACTGGCAACGGCATAAATATTTTTAAGCACGGCTGCCCACTCGGTGCCATATATATCGTCAGACACGATGGTTTTCAGATAGCGATTGCTGAACATACCGGCAAATTCAGCGGCCAGTTCATTATCCTGCGAAGCGATGGTTAAGTAAGATAATTTTTCAAGCGCAACCTCCTCAGCATGGCATGGCCCGCTGATAACCAGTATGTCGCTAACCGGTACCCGGTAATGCTGTTGTAAAAACTCACCTATGATCTGGTTCTCATCCGGCACAATCCCCTTAATGGCCGATATGATCTTTTTCCCTTTCAGATCATCAGCCGTAATACCTTTAAGCGCTTCTTTTAAAAATGCGGCAGGAACGTTAAGCAATATAAGATCGGCCGCCATAATGATGGTTTTTATATCCGATGAGATATTAGCTGCCGGTACTTTTATTTCAACCGAGCTTAAATAATTAGGGTTATGCCCAAATTTATGGATGTGCTCCACCGCTTCGCCATTACGCATCCACCAGAATATCTCTTTTGGGGTAGTATTATCAGTCAGTATCTTGATGTTAGCCGTTGCCCAGCTACCGCCACCAATTACCGCTATTTTTTTAGGTTGCTTTTGCATTACAAATAAAATGAGCCTCCGCCCAAAATGTTTTACACCATCTAAAAGCAGGACAACAAAGTAATGAAATATATTTCAGAGGGAGAAAAAGAGTACCCTTTCTAAATCCTCACAGAAAAGAGGTTTCAAAAAATACGTCATTGCGAGGTACGAAGCAATCTGCTTATATAATGTAGTTTTTCAGAGATTGCTTCACTATCGTTCGCAATGACGTAAAAAGTAAAAAAAGAATTACCTAATCCAGTCAAACTTGGTGTAAGGCACCAATACCTCAGGTATTTTAATGCCATCCTCAGTTTGGTTATTTTCTAACAGCGTAGCTACAATTCGCGGCAAGGCCAGCGCACTGCCATTCAGCGTGTGTGCCAGTTGTGTTTTGCCCTCGGCATTGCGGAAACGCAGTTTAAGGCGGTTGCTTTGAAAGGTTTCAAAGTTTGATACTGATGATACTTCCAGCCAGCGTTGTTGCGCGGCGCTCCAGGTTTCCATATCATAAGTTAAGGCTGATGCAAAGCCCATATCACCACCACAAAGGCGCAGCACACGGTAAGGCAAACCAAGCTTTTGCAGCAGGCCTTGCACGTGGGTGCTCATATCCTCTAACACACTGTATGATGTATCCGGATGTACTACTTGTACTATCTCTACCTTATCAAACTGGTGCAGGCGGTTCAACCCGCGTACGTGCGCACCGTATGAGCCCGCCTCGCGACGGAAACATGGCGTGTAACCGCAGTTTTTCACCGGCAGTTCTTCGCCTTTTAATATCACATCGCGGTACAGGTTGGTTACCGGCACTTCGGCGGTGGGTATCAGGTACAGGTTATCTACGCCTGCATGGTACATTTGTCCTTCCTTATCGGGCAGTTGCCCGGTACCAAAGCCTGATGCTTCGTTAACAAGCAGGGGTACTATCACTTCGCTATAGCCGCCTTTTTCAGCCTCATCTAAAAAGAAAGCAATGAGCGCGCGTTGCAGTTTGGCTCCTTTGCCTTTATAAACCGGGAAACCGGCACCGGTTATTTTAACGCCCAGTTCAAAATCTATCAAATTATATTTAGCGGCCAGTTCCCAGTGCGGCTGGGCATTGCCCGGCAGCTCCGGCTTTGCGCCATGCTCAAGCACAATTTCGTTCTCCTCGGGCGTTAAGCCTTTGGGTACCGAGCTGTGCGGCAGGTTAGGCAGCAATACCAGCTTTTGCTGCAGCTCAGCCTCGAGGGCGGCAAGCTGCTCGCCGTATTGTTTTATATCTTCCTTCCATTTACCGGTGCTGGCTTTAATGGCTTCGGCTTCTTCCTTTTGGCCGGTGCGCATTAGCTCACCAATTTTTTTGGCGGCGGCATTTGCTTCGGCGGATACACTGTCGGACAGGTTTTGGGTTTGCCTGCGTTTTTCGTCAAGCTCAATAATGTTGTCAACCAGTTCGGGCTGCTTAAAATTTTTAACAGCCAGGCGTTCCAGCACTTGTTCCCTGTTCTCGCGGATGTAATTTACCTGAAGCATTTTCTATATATATATATATGATTTTTGGCAAAGATATAAACTTAAAGTGTTTGCACGGGCAGCAACTCAAATGTATAACCCTGGCTTTTCCACAGGCCCAGCGCGCGGGGCAGTACATATTCCAGGCGGTTAAAAGCCTTCAGACTATCATGAAATACCACGATGGAGCCGGGCTTTGTATATTTGATGGTTTTTTTAAAGCAGCGTTCAGGTTTAAGCGTCATGTCAAAATCGCCGCTCAATACATCCCACATAATAAATATCCAGGTTAGGGTTAAGCGCCTTTAACCTTGCCGCCTGTGATCGTTTGATACGCCCATAGGGGGGGCGAAACAGGTTGGTATGCAGCAATTCATCTGCCTTGCTGAAATTTTGTATGTAGGTATCATCATCAGTTTTCCAGCCTTTAAGGTGGTTAAAGGTATGGTTACCTATGGCATGGCCATCGCGTTTTACCTGCTCAAATATGTCGGGATGTTTGCGTACATTATCGCCGATACAAAAAAAAGTAGCCCTGGCCTGGTACTCTTTTAAAATTTTTAACACATGCGGTGTAACAATGGGTATAGGTCCATCGTCAAAAGTCAAAAAAATGCTTCGGCCGCTCGTTTTTATATCCCATGTTAGTTTAGGATAAAGTAATTTAAGCAAACGAGGAGTTTTAAACAGGTACATAGGTACAAATTAAGCTAAATGTTTCATTTTTAAAATATAAGTTGAGTACGGGTACGATCAATAGCCTTATTAAAACATTTATGAACCAACATATACTCAAATATTCAAGGGTAATGCTCTTAATGCTGATATTATCTATACCGGCATCGGGTGTTTTTGCCCAGGAAAAAATAACGCTGCAGCGTGCTGTTGAATTAGCATTGGAGCGTAACCTTACCATTAAGCAGGCGCAATTTAATGAGGCGCTTACCAGCGAAGACCTCAAGCAATCGAAATATAACCGCCTGCCCGATCTGAATGTCAACACACAGGGATCATTCAACTGGGGCCGGAGTTTAGACCAATCTACCTACTCGTTCACTAATCAGCGTATATTTACAGCTTTTGGTTCGTTAACATCGCAAATTGTATTGTACCAGGGCGGGCAGTTGCATAACCAGATCATTCAAAATAAAATACAACTGGAGGCTGACCGCACGAATACAGCCAAGGTTAAGAACGATCTGATATTAAACGTGGTGACCACTTACCTTACCGTGCTCACCAACCAGGATCTGGTTACGGCCGCTACGCAGCAGATAGACATATCAAAACAAACGCTTGACCGCGCCAACATCAGCTTTAAGGCGGGCAGCCAAACACTGGCCGACCTGTCGCAGGCTAAATCACAACTGGCAACAGCCGAACTTAATAATACCGATGCGCAAAACCAACTGGAGCTATCAATACTTACGCTTAAACAGTACATGGAAATGTCGCCCGAAACTAATATAGTGGTTGAAAAGCCTGATATCAGCCAGCTATCGGTTAAATCTATATTTAACGCGCAGGATGTGCTGAACACCGCGCTTAATGTAAACCCTGATGTACGCCTTGCCGAGTTGCAGCGCGATGTGTTAAAACAGGCGGTTAAGGTAGCCAAGGGTGCTTACTATCCAAGTTTGGTTTTATTCGCTACATTGGGTTCTAACTACTCAAGCATTTACCAGCGTCCGGGTCAGCCCTACGCTACCGGACAGTTTAACCCGATAGGGGTGGTTAATAACGCTACCCGTGATACGGTTGTTTCACCCGCCTTTGCTACTCCGTTTACAAAACCATCGGTTTTCGGGCAGTTGAGCGATAACTTTTACCAGTCAATAGGTGTAAGTTTATCCATACCCATCTTTAGGCGGTTTGCTACCCGCACTGCTGTACGTAAGGCAAAAATACAGTACCAGAACGCCGAAGTGCAGGCACAGCTATCGCGTAATAACCTGAGCAAGATTATTTACCAGGCCGTATGGGATGCGCAGGCAGCCCAAAAGCGCTATGTATCGGCGCAACAAACCTACCAGGCCAATAAGGATGCTTATAACACTATATTAAAGCGATTTAATGTAGGTTTAGTAAATTCGCTTGATTTGAATACCTCATTAACCAATTTGAACAAGGCCGAGTTTGATATGATACAGGCCCGTTACCAAATGGTATTCAGAAGCAAAGTGATAGATTATTACCTGGGGAACCCTATTACGTTATAATATTATTGAATTGAAATTATGGGAAAGACTACAAAATATATTCTGATTATTGCCGGAGTACTTGTTGTACTGCTTGTTATAGGCAAAATGTCCGGCTTTTTAGGCGGGCCGAAAAAAACACAGGTAGCCACCGAAAAGGCGGCTGAACGTACAATTACCGAATCTGTATCGGCAAGTGGCAAGGTAAAGCCGCATGTTGAGGTAAAAATAAGCGCCGAGGTATCAGGCGAGGTGGTTGACCTGCCGATAAAGGAAGGTGACGTGGTTAAAAAAGGCCAGTTGCTGTGCCGTATCCGGCCAGACATTCTGCAATCAGGCTATGAGCGTGCAGTGGCATCATACAACACCCAAAAGGCAAGCGTTGGCAACTCCGCGCAAATGCTTAAACAAGCCGAAGCGAACTTTAACAACCAGGCATCTATCTATAAACGTAATAAAGAGCTTTATGATAGCAAAGTAGTTACTGCTGCCGAGTTTGAAACCGCGAAAGCCAACTACGAAAGCGCCAAAGCTAATTTTGAAGCCGCTAAACAAAGCGTTATAGGTGCTAAATTCGGTTTAGATCAGTCGCAGGCTTCAGTAAAGGAAGCGCAGGATAACCTGGCCAAAACCTCTATATATTCTCCGGTTGATGGTGTAGTATCAAAATTATCTATTGAAAAAGGTGAGCGTGTGCTGGGTACTATACAGATGGCAGGTACGGATATCATGACCATATCTGACGTTAACGCGATGGATGTTAATGTTGATGTGAACGAGAACGACATTAACCGTGTAGCCGTTGGCAACGAATCGGATATTGAGGTGGATGCTTTTCTGGGTAAAAAATTCAAGGGTAAAGTGATCGAGATAGGCAGCTCGGCCAACGTGGTAGGTACCAATGCCGATCAGGTGACCAACTTTACAGTTAAGGTACGCATCAACCCCGAATCGTACAAAGCACTGATGAATGATAAATCAGGCAGCCCGTCACCTTTCCGCCCGGGACTGACCGCAACGGTTGAGATAAAAACCAGTAATGTAAAAAGCCTGTCGGTGCCTATACAGTCAGTAACCACACGTGCCGACGAAAAGAAAAATGCCGCCGCCCCTAAAAAGGATGACGATGATGAAGATAAAAAGCTGACCGAGCCTGTAAAGGAGTATGTATTTGTTTACAACGCGGGTAAGGTAAAACAGGTGCAGGTAAAAACAGGTATACAGGATGATGCCTATATACAAATATTATCAGGCCTTAAAGCCGGCGAGGAAGTGGTATCGGCACCGTACTCATCCATCTCAAAAACATTAAAGGATAATGAGGAGGTTGAGAAGGTAGATAAATCAAAACTCTTTGGTACCGAAGAGAAAAAATAGTTTTAATTTATGTTTATATGTAAAGGGCCTGCTTATGCAGGCCCTTTGTTGTTTTTAGTAACTTATTTTTATGATGAAACATCATCGTACAAGGCTTTTCACCACCGCGCAATCACACGGTTAAAATTTAACGCCCTCCCTTGAAAGAGAGGGCTGGGGTGAGGCTCCTTATCTCCAGGCTTTATACTGGTTGATCAAGCCATTGGTTGATGCATCATGCGTGGTAACGTCGTCTGCAGTGCGTAATTCAGGCAGTATCTTACCGGCAAGTTGTTTGCCCAGTTCAACGCCCCATTGGTCAAAGCTGTAAATATTCCAGATGATGCCTTGTACAAATATCTTATGCTCATACATGGCTATCAGTGCGCCTAAGGTATGCGGCGTTATTTTTTTAACTAATATAGAATTGGTTGGGCGGTTGCCTTCAAATACCTTGAATGGTGCCAATACCGCTATCTCGGCATCGCTCTTGCCTTGTGCCTTTAGTTCGGCTACCACCTCTTCTTCGGTCTTACCGTTCATCAAGGCTTCGGTTTGGGCAAAAAAGTTTGATAGGAGTAAAGTATGATGCTCGCCAACCGGGTTATGCGTTTGTGCCGGAGCTATAAAATCGCAGGGAATCAACTTAGTACCCTGGTGGATCAGTTGATAAAAAGCGTGCTGGCCGTTTGTGCCCGGCTCACCCCAGATAACCGGACCGGTTGAGTAATCAACCGGCTTGCCGTTGCGGTCAACATACTTGCCGTTGCTTTCCATGTCGCCTTGCTGAAAGTACGCTGCAAAACGGTGCATATATTGGTCATATGGTAAAATGGCTTCGGTTTCTGATTCAAAGAAGTTATTGTACCAAATGCCTAACAAGGCTAATATAACCGGTACGTTCTGTTCAAACTCAGTATTACGGAAATGGTTATCCATAGCATGTGCACCGCCAAGCAGCTCCTCAAAGTTATCAAAGCCAATGCTCAGGGAAATTGATAAGCCAATAGCGCTCCACAGCGAATAACGGCCGCCTACCCAATCCCAAAAACCGAACATGTTAGCGGTATCGATACCGAATTTGCCTACAGCATCGGCATTTGTTGATAGCGCCGCGAAATGTTTGGCAACATCAGCTTCAACCGCGCTGCTCTCTAAAAACCAACCGCGGGCAGTATGGGCGTTAGCCATGGTTTCCTGCGTGGTAAAGGTTTTTGAGGCGATCAGGAACAAGGTAGTTTCCGGATTAACCGTTTTCAATGTTTCGGCAATATGCGTACCGTCAACGTTTGATACAAAGTGCAGATTCAGATGGTTTTTATAAGCTTTTAACGCTTCGGTAACCATTACCGGCCCAAGGTCTGATCCGCCGATACCGATGTTCACCACATCAGTAATTGGTTTGCCGGTATAGCCTTTCCACTCCCCGCTGATTACCGCGTTGCTAAACTCCTTCATGTGCTGCAGCACTGCATTTACATCAGGCATTACATCTTTACCGCCGGCCAAAACAGGGGTGTTGCTGCGGTTACGCAGGGCAGTATGTAAAACCTCACGACCTTCGGTAGCGTTTATCTTTTCGCCGTTGAACATGGCCTCGATGGCATCCTTAACGCCGCATTCTTTTGCCAGTTGTATCAACAGGGCAATGGTTTCATCGTCAATACGGTTTTTGGAGTAATCAAGTAATATCTCCTCAAATTGAACAGAGAACTTACTGAAACGATCGGCATCACCGGCAAAAAGCTCACGCAGGCTTTTAGGGGCAATATCAATGTAATGATCAGTAAGGTACTTGAACGCGTTGGTTGTGGTAAAATCAGTTGAAGGCAGCATAATGATTTAAAGTTTTTTGACAAATTTAGCTTTTTGCCTTTCTTATAAAAGTTTTTAAAGTAAACAGCACGTCACGTTTTTAACAGCAAGGTGTTAGGTGTGCATTTTTAAACTGATATAAAACCCTTTTACCCGTAGCCGCGTTTACAAATTTTTATATTTGCCGTATGACCAAGGAACAGATACAGGATTTAAGGGATAGAACAGCTTCCCTGAGGAGGCATCTTTGACATTGATGCCAAGCTTGAAAAACTGAACGAAGAACAGGAAATTACCATAGGTCCGCATTTTTGGGATGCCCCCAAAGAGGCCGAAAAGGTACTGGCCTCCATCAAAGCCAAAAAAATATGGACCGACGCTTACCAGCGTGTAGCTTCCATAATTGATGATACGCAGGTATTGTATGAATTTCAACAGAGCGGGGATGCCACCGAGGCCGAAATGAAAGAACAGTTTGATACTGCCGTTACCGCTATTGAAGAGCTGGAATTTAAAAACATGCTCTCGGCCGAGGAGGATCAGTTGAATGCCGTACTGCAGATTACCGCCGGTGCCGGTGGTACCGAAAGCTGCGACTGGGCAAGCATGCTGATGCGCATGTACATTATGTGGGGCGAAAAAAATGGCTACAAGGTGAGCGAGCAGGATTCGCAGGAGGGTGACGTGGCTGGTATAAAAACCGTTACCCTGCAGTTTGAGGGTGATTTTGCTTACGGATATCTTAAAGGCGAAAATGGGGTGCACCGCCTGGTGCGCGTATCGCCGTTTGATGCCAATGCCAAGCGCCATACCTCATTTGCGTCTGTATACGTATATCCATTGGTTGATGATACCATTGAGATTGAAGTGAACCCTGCCGATATTGAGTTTGAAACCTTCCGCTCGGGTGGTGCCGGCGGGCAAAACGTTAACAAGGTTGAAACTGCCGTGCGTTTGTATCACAAACCATCGGGTATTGTTATTAAAAACCAGGAGTCGCGCTCGCAGTTGCAAAACAAGGAGAACGCCATCCGCCTGCTGAAATCACAGTTATATGAAATTGAGATGCGCAAGCGTATGGAAACTACCAATGCCATTGAGGGGAATAAAAAGAAGATTGAATGGGGATCGCAAATACGTAACTATGTATTGCACCCTTATAAGCTGGTGAAGGACTTGCGTACTGATCACGAAACATCAAATGCGCAAGCGGTGCTTGATGGCGACATTAATGACTTTTTGAAGGCCTACCTGATGGAATTTGGTGGTGATAAATAGAAGCCTTTTATGGCATCGATTTTGAATAAAATAAAGCCCTTAACAATAAATTAAGGGCTTTTTTAGTTTAATAAGTTTTGGCATTTATGAGGTGAATAAAGAATTAACATTCTTTTAAATAATAAATGCTTGATATTGTGAATTATACAGTTTAATTTTATCACCCCTAATTAACTGAGCATGACACGACAACGTTTTAAAAACGTACTACTTGTAGCCCCCGATAGTTGCCCCCGTCGTTTAGCAGCCGAATACGATTATGTTAAGCATATTGCCGAACCTGCCCGTATATTTCCGGTTATATTTGATATGAAGCCCGATCTGATCCTGTTTGATTATGAGTACATTAAAACTGATATTGAAAGGATAGTTCGCCGCCTGCGCATGAACGCTTTTTATAAAAAGACCAAAATTTGCTGTTACAAGCTAAAGCCCCATACTGAAACGGATGAACTGCTGAAAGCCATCGGCGTAAACAACTTTATTTACCCCGAAGACCTGCTGACAGACACTACCGAAAAGGTAAATATATTTACCGCCATACTGGATGCCTCGCTGATGCGGGTGCTGGCCAAAACGTCGTAAGGCTTTAACCCGACTCGTTATTTCATTTCGATCGATAACAGGAGTCTATTCGCGTTCACAACCGGGCGACAGATTTCTCCTCGTACCTTGTTCGAAATGGCAAGGCTTTTATTTGTAAGCCCTCCACTGAAAGGATTTAGAAGGAGCGGTCTACAGCGGCAACTCCTCCGTCTTCACAAACTTAACCTGGAAAAGCTTATCCCAGTTTTTGCCGGTAACAAATATGCGTTTACCCTTGGCATCGTAGGCAATGCCGTTAAGCACGTCGGCATTGGCGTTACGCTTGTCTTTGGGGTACAGGCTGCTCATGTCAATCTTTGCTAATACGGCGCCTGTTTTAGGGTCGATCACCAAAATGTCATCACTCGTATAAACGTTGGCGTATAACTTACCATCAATATACTCCAGCTCGTTTACCTGGTCTATCTGTTTTTCATTATCATAAACATTGATAGCCCCTATCTGGTGATAATCGTTCTTGTCTAAAAATAATATGCTGTTGCTGCCATCGGTATTGTATATCTTCTCGCCATCAAAACAAAGGCCCCAGCCTTCGGTACCGGCGGTGTAGCTAAAGGTTTTTAACAGTTTGAATGATTTTTTATCATATACATAGCCTATCTTCTCTTTATAGGTAAGCTGCACTATCTTATCGCCAACTATGGTGATGCCTTCTGCAAAAACTTTCGGATCAACCATGGCTTGTTGTACTACTTTGCCGGTGTTGAGGTCAACCCTGCGCAGGCTCGACTGGCCGGTTACATCCTCATTTGGTGGCGGGGTCAGATAACCGCCGTCGCTTTCAAATAAATAACCATCGTGGTATTCCAAACCTTCGGTATATGATGAGGTATCGTGCGGATAAACCTTTTCAACCTTAAAAGTATACATTTGCGGCGCTTTGGCAGCCAGCAATACAATGTTACTGGTAACCTCCTGGCTTTTGCCGCCTGTAAATACATTGGCGGTGATCACCTTATTACCCAGCGGCATGCCGTCGGTTTTAACTGTAACGGCAGTAGTATCCTTACGTGAGCCGATACGCAATGTATCCAGCATGTACACTACCGAGTCAACATTCATGCCATCGGGCAGGGTTATTTTAACAGAAAGTTCTTTGCCTGCGTTTATGCTGGTGCCTGCTTCCGGGCTAAGAGCAATATCGGCAGTTTTAGGTTTGTCGTCGCCGCAGCTTGCTACGGCCAGCAGTGCTGCTCCGGCTAAAAAAAGTTTAAGTTGTTTGTTCATAGTATCAATCAGCAGATGGCCAAAAGGCATCTTCAATATGTTTTAACGTATAATTTCCGCTTTTATTAAACAGTACCGAAATTATATCAAAACGCACATCGCCCTGGTGGTTTGTTATGTAAATGTATTCATCCGCAGCCTGTGCCATCAGGCGCTGCTTACGGTTGTCAACAAAATCCTCGGGCGCTCCAAAACCGGTTCCGGTACGGGTTTTAACCTCGGCAAATATAATCACCTTGTTTTTATAAGCGATCAGGTCAATCTCGGCCTTGCCATAGGTCCAGTTCTCATCCAGTATTTCATAACCCAAATTTTCCAGATAAGTTTTGGCCAATGTTTCGCCCCGGCGACCTAATTCGTTATGGATAGCCACTATTTTAGTATTACCGAACCCAGGTAGTCGGATATATGCTTTTCAACCTTTTTCATGCGCATGTACTGGTTAAGCAATATTTCTTGATCCTGCTCGCTTGGGGTGTTTTGCAATTCTTTGCGCAGGTTTTCCAATATCTGGGCCACCTTATGCTTTTTGAGGTGGAATATGGCACCCAATATGGTAGCCTTCATGTTCACCTGCTCATCGGGCACGGTTATTTTGTGCATTTCGTACCAGTTCTCGCTCAGGGTATAGCGTGTAGCCAGCATAGTTACGGTAAGGTCAACAATGTCCTTATCCTTATGGTGAATATAGTGCTGTTCATCAGGCAAAACGCCATTCTCAACCTCGCGGCGGTAATCCTCTACAAAGTCTTTACAACTGGTACTCTCAAAGGTAACATCACTCAGCTCAGCTATTATGAACGGGCCGATATAGGTATTGGCGATGCCGTCCCAATCAATCATGCGGTTGCCATATAACAGCAACAGGCGGATTATTTCACGCTCCTGGTTGTAAGCTTCCTCTCTTTTTTCGGTAGATGGTGCCGCGGCTGTACCGGGCTCATCAAAAAACAGGTCTTCAGGCGGCGCATCAGGGTGCTGCTGTGCACGCTGGTTTTGGTTGTATTGCTGCTGCGAATCCTTTTTGGATTTAGCCAGCCGCATTTTGTTCAGTTCAGATAGCAGCGCGCGCTCATCAATCTGCATAATGTGGCTGCACTCCTTAACAAATACCGATGCCTTGATAGAATCAGGTATTTTGGCGATGCTTTCCACAATTTCACGTATAACCCCGGCCTTACGGATAGGGTCATTTCCGGCTTCTTTTAGCAGAATGCCGGTTTTATAAAGTATAAAGTCTTTTTTATTTTGATCGATGTAGGTTTTAAAGGCGTTGGTACCCACACTGCGTACATACGAGTCGGGGTCGTGCCCGTCAGGGAAGAGTACTACCTTAACGTTGAGGCCTTCCTCTAAGATCATATCCAGCCCGCGCAGAGATGCCTTAATGCCCGCCGCGTCACCATCGTATAAAATGGTAACATTCTTGGTCAGCCTGCCTATCAGCCGTATCTGCTCAACGGTTAACGAGGTGCCCGACGAGGCCACTACATTTTCAATACCCGCCTGGTGTACAGATACCACATCGGCATAACCCTCCACCAAATAGCAGTCATCCGCATCGCGAATAGCTTTTTTGGCAAAATATAAACCATACAGTACGCTCGACTTATGATATATCTCTGATTCGGGCGAGTTTACATACTTGGGTACGCTTTTGTCGCTTTTTAGGGTACGGCCGCCAAAGGCGATCACCCGGCCGGTAAAGCTATGTATCGGAAACATCACCCGGCCGCGGTAACGGTCGTACATGCTGCCATTGTCGCGCTTTACAGACAGGCCGGTTTCTTCCAGAAATTGTGGTTGGTAACCCTCTTTTATTGCCTGCGAGGTAAAAGCCTCCCATTGGTCGGGCGAGTAACCCAGTTCAAACTTGCGGATGGTTTCGGGCGTAAAGCCGCGCTCCTTAAAGTAACTCAGGCCAATGCTTTGCCCTTCGTCGGTTTGCCACATACTGTCCTGAAAGAACTTGGCGGCAAAGCCGGATACGATCATCAAACTTTCGCGGTGGTTCTCCTCCTCGCGGTTTTCGGCACTTTCAACGGTTTCCTCAACCTCGATGCCGTACTTTTTGGCCAGCCATTTTAAAGCTTCGGGATAGGTGAATTTTTCCATCTCCATCAAAAAAGTAATGGCCGAGCCTCCCTTTGATGATGAAAAGTCTTTAAAAATACCTTTAGCTGGCGATACCGTGAATGATGGCGTGCGCTCGTTACTGAACGGCGACAGGCCGATGTAATTGGCCCCCCGCTTTTTTAATTGCACAAAATCACCTATCACCTCCACAATGTCGGTGGCTTCCATTATTCGGTCAACGGTAGCTTTGGTAATCATAGTAACGAGATGCAAAGGTAGGGCAATTGTGCCAATGCCTTTATTAATTGCAAACGTTAAATTACGAAATTTTTGATTGCGAGGGCTTTAAAAATGTAATGGCAATACCGCCAAGTACAATCAGGCTGCCGATGATCTCGGTAACGCCCAGCTTTTCGTGCAGCATTACGGCTGCCAGCAAGCCCGTAACTACCGTTTGGCTAAGCAGGGTGATGGATACCTTGGTGGGCGGCAAAAATTTGATGGCGTAGTTAATGGTGATCCACCCGGCAAGCTGGCAAATAAGGCCGGTAGCTAAAAAATACAACCATGTAGCCGTAGGGAAGCGTGTGAGGTTATAACCACCGCCCAAACCCAGCACCAACAAAAATATCATAGAGGCCAGCATATTGTAAAACATAAAAGTGAGTGTATTAACCCGCTGCAATACACCCTTGCTGGTAACAATATAAAGTGAATAAAAAAAGCTGGCCAATACGGCAAGCATCACACCTTGGTTAATGTGCAATTCAATAATATTGCGGTAGCCAACCAGTACCACCATGCCTGCAATAGCAATGATAGTACCTGCCCAAAATAGTTTGCCGGTTTGCTTACGCAGTATAAAAAAGCTGATGAGCCCCACCCAAACCGGGGCCAGGTTAGCCAGCAGGGTTGATACCGTAGCACTTATTTTTAATATTGAAATATTCCAGACGGCAATATCAGCGGCGAAGATGATGCCGCAGATGATGGTGATCAGCAAATCTTTCCGGCCAATTTTTAACAGACCCTTAAAAATGCAGTACGGCAGCAAAAATATCCAGGCCATAAATATGCGGTAAAAGGCGGCGGTAATGGCAGGCTCGGCAGCGAGCTTCACAAATATGGGCGAAAAGGAAATGAATATTATGCCTAATGCCAGGCTTGCCTTCGGGTTCATGAACGGATTATTAATAGTGAGCAAACTTAACCAATTAAGTATTGATTTATTAATCCAAAGTGCGGCACCCGTTAAACCTGTAAAAATGTATATGCAAGCAGGCAAATTGAAGTTGGCTTTACCTAAATAATTGTATTTTTGGCGCTCAATAATATAATTTATATGAGCCAGAGAATTAAAATTAAAGCCTTGTTGGAGAGCGATGAAACCAACATTGATGTAACCGTAAAGGGATGGGTGCGTACCTTCCGCAACAATCAGTTCATAGCTTTAAATGATGGTTCAACCAATAATAACGTACAGATAGTTGTTGATTTTGAGAATACTGATGCCGCATTGCTGAAGCGCATTACTACAGGTGCTGCTCTAAGCGTTACCGGTACCGTGGTGCCATCATTAGGTAAAGGCCAAAAGATAGACATTAAAGCAAAAGAGATAGAAATACTGGGCGACAGCGACCCGGAGAAATATCCGCTGCAGCCTAAAAAGCACAGTCTGGAGTTTTTGCGCGAGATAGCGCACCTGCGTTTCCGTACCAATACGTTTGGCGCGGTGTTCAGGGTGCGTAACAGCCTGTCGTTCGCGGTACACCAGTTTTTCCAGAAGCGTGGCTTTGTGTACCTGCATACGCCGGTAATTACCGCCTCTGATGCCGAAGGCGCGGGCGAAGCCTTCAAAGTAACTAACCTTGACCTGGATAACCTGCCACGTACCGATAGCGGCGAAATTGATTACAAGCAGGATTTTTTCGGAAAGGCCACTAACCTTACCGTATCAGGACAGTTAGAAGGTGAGCTGGGTGCTATGGCGCTGAGCGATATTTATACCTTCGGCCCAACCTTCCGTGCCGAAAACTCGAATACTACCCGCCACCTGGCCGAGTTTTGGATGATAGAGCCCGAAATGGCTTTTTATGATCTGGATGATAACATGGATCTGGCCGAGGCGCTGCTCAAGTACGTAATAAAATACGCGCTTGATAAAAACCGTGAGGATATTGAGTTTCTGAGCCAGCGTTTACAGGATGAGGACAAGCAAAAACCGCAGAACGAGCGCTCAGAAATGACATTGCTTGAAAAACTGGAGTTTTGCCTGGAGAACGATTTTGTACGCCTTACCTATACCGAGGCTATCGATATATTAAAAGATTCGACCCCGAACAAGAAAAAGAAATTCCAGTACCTGGTTGAAGGCTGGGGTACCGATCTGCAATCAGAGCATGAGCGTTACCTGGTTGAAAAGCATTTTAAAAAGCCGGTTATCCTGACGGATTACCCGAAGGAGATCAAAGCCTTTTACATGCGCCAGAACGAGCCTGATGCCAATGGCCGCGAAACAGTGCGCGCGATGGATATCCTTTTCCCGGGTATCGGCGAAATTGTAGGCGGTTCGCAGCGTGAGGAGCGTTTAGAAAAACTGGAACAACGTATGGACGAGATGGGCATCCCTAAAGAGGAACTTTGGTGGTACCTGGATACCCGTCGTTTCGGTGCCTGCCCGCATGCCGGTTTTGGTTTGGGCTTTGAGCGTTTGGTGCTGTTTGTTACCGGTATGGGTAACATTCGCGACGTGATACCTTTCCCGAGGTTCCCTAAGAATGCTGAGTTTTAATAACACAGATATACAAAGTAAAACGGCCTTTAGCGATAAGCTAAAGGCCGTTTTTTATACGCTGAACTTTATCCAGCCATTGCCTTCAAACCCGAATATGAACTGCTTAGGGTTGATGATCTCGGCCATGATCTCCAGCGAATCCACCAGCCTTGGGCCGGGGCGGTTAAAATATTGGTTGCCATCGGCAATATAAAGCCGATTGTTCTTGATGGCCTTTAAGTCAGCAAAGCCGGGCTGGTCAAGCAGCAGGTTGATCTCGCGCATGGTACGGTCAATGCCGAAACCGCAGGGCATCAGTACAATAATGTCAGGGTCGGCCAGGCGGATATCAACCCAATCTACATAAGGCGAATGTTTACCGGCCTCAGCCAATACAGGCGTTCCGCCGGCTATGCTCACCAGTTCGGGTATCCAGTTGCCTGATACCATCAATGGGTCAAGCCATTCAATACAAGCTACAGTTGGTTTGGCATCAATAAATTTCAGCTTATGGCGAATGATGTTGATGCGGTCGTCCAGGTCTTCAAACAGGGTATCGCCTGTAGCGGTAACATTCAATGCTGATGCTACGTTTTTAATATCGGCCAGCATCTCATTAATGCTGTTGGGTTGCAGAGATATTATTCTTGCAGGATGATCCAGGTAGTTTTCCAATGCCTGCTCTACTTCGGGCAGGGATACCGCACACACTTCACACTGTGCCTGTGTGATTATTATATCAGGCTGTAACTCTTTTATCACTTCCTTTTTTACGGTATATAATGATAGGGCGTCGTTCAGGATCTCCTTTACCTTATTGTCGATCTCGCCGCTGCTCAGCCCATCCGGAATGTTAGCTTCGGTACAAACAGGCAGGGCTTTTACGCTTTCCGGGTAATCGCACTCGTGCGAGCGGCCAACCAGGTTTTCTTCCAAACCTAAAGCACAGATGAGTTCGGTAGCTGATGGTAAAAGCGATATAATACGGGGTGATGATGACATGCAGAAAAAAATTAAAGTACAGCTAAGCGATGATTAGTTATCGCCTCATTTCGCTAAGTATGGCCCTCAGCAGTTCATTAGCGTGTTGCGAACCGATGATATACACCAGGCCATCACGGTCGGTAAGGTGTATGGCATCCTTGCCGCCGGCATAAAAGCGAATGGTGCCACGGGTATGCAGGTTGTATACCGGGTTATTGAACAGGTAGCGGCTATAGGTGCCTTTTTCGGCCTTTACAATGCTGTTTAAATCTATTTTTACCAGGCGTGTAGTCCACAAACCATCCAGCATAATGCTTTTGTTTTGCACCCGGGTACGAAAGTGCAGTAAAAAACCCATGATGATGGAAATGATGATGATAGCGAAACCAACCACAATAAGCAGGTCGCCGTTGCGGGCATTGCCCTCGGTAAACAGGTAAGCGGCAAAGCACGACATGGCCAGTACCAGCCTGATAGTTAACGGGATAAATTCCCTGCCCAGGTATTGCTTCTCTATATAAACCGGTTTGTCGCTCATGTTTATTTAAACAGTTCGAATATAGTAACTTTTTTAGTGTTGTGGCTCACCTTATATCGCTCGTCGGGCCGGTGGCCTGCAACCCACATAATATCGCCATTGCCATTTATCAATAACGGTATTTGCTGCTTTTTGTGCAGCGGTATTTTCAGGTTGATAAAAAAATCGCTCAGCTTTTTACGGGTTTTCATCCCCAGGGGATAAAAAAAATCGCTTTGCTGCCAGTGCCTGATGGTAAGCGGATAGATCAGCTTATCCGCATCAACAGATACCGCGAAAGGGTTATCCTTAACTATCAGCGGCGAATCATCATGCAAAATGGCTATACGTTGCCCATCAAAATGCACCTCATGGTCGCTTTCATTAATGATGACTGTTTCGGTTGATGCGGGGATGTTTTCAGCTAATATCAACTTGCCCCGGTCAATGGTTAGCCTGTATGTTGCGGAGGCGAACCACTTGCCCGTTTGCGCATCCAGCGAGGCGATCACATCATCAACCACCGGTTCGGTAAAGCCGTAAGGCTGCAGCAGTTTATACAGCAGTAGCTGTTGCGGTTGCAGGGCCTTAACTCCTTCAACGGCTAAATGTATTTCATCCTCGTGCTGAACAAACAGGTGCTTTTTTACTTCATCAACCTTTAATTCCAGCAACTCCTCCAATTGGCGAAAGTGGCGCAGGTTGTTATCAAAGGTATTTTCAAGGTTTGGGTTTAGCTCCCGTAGTTTGGGTACTACCTCATGCCTGATCTTGTTACGCGCGTATTTGGTTGATGCGTTCGAGCTATCCTCAACATAGGGTATATTTTGCGCCCTAACAATGGTTGCAATTTCATCACGGGTTAAAAATAGCAAGGGCCTTACCAGTACGCCGTTTTTGGGCAGTATGCCATGCAGTCCGGCTATGCCTGTACCGCGTGTTAGGTTTAACAATATTGTTTCGATAGTATCGTTCTTGTGGTGGCCAAGCGCAATGAGGTGGTAGTTATGCTGCTGCCTTACCTGCTCAAACCAGTTGTACCTCAGCTCCCTTGCCGCCATTTGTATGGATATTTTATGAGCATCGGCATACCTGGTGGTATCAAAATTGATGGTATGAAAAGGTACGCCAAGCTGTGTGGCCAGGTCGCGGCAAAATTGCTGGTCGGCATCGGCCTCGCTGCCGCGAAGGCCGAAGTTGCAATGTGCTATGCCAAAACTGTAACCCGCCGCGCTGAATAATCGCGAAAGCAAAACAGAATCAATACCCCCGCTAACAGCAAGTAATATGCTGTTTTGAGGTGTAAAAAGATTATTTTGCTCAATAAATTCGGTAAAGCGCTTAACAGGAAGCATACATCAAAATTATTAATTTAATAAGCCCCGCAAAAAACTAATTTTGCCAACGTGAATAAATGCCTTTTAAGTATACTCTTATTGCTGCTCGCAGGCGCGGCTTTTGGCCAGCAAAAAAAATCGCAGGTTAGGCTTACGCGGTCTGACAGGAGTGAGGGCATTAAGCGTAACGGTAAAGACATATTGAAGGTTTTTAACGGCACTTTTCAGCAGGACTTCTCTGTGCTGCAGTCAGACAGTGCCTACTTTTATCCGCAGGATAACGCCTTTGACGCTTTTGGCAATGTACACATTACCCAGGGCGATACGCTCAATATATATGGCGATAAACTGAATTATAACGGCAACACTAAAACGGCAATCCTCACCAACAACGTGCGGATGATAGATAAGGATGCCATCCTCACCACAGATTATCTTACTTATAATACCGCTACCCGTATAGGTACCTACACGGGCGGTGGCAAGCTGATAAATAAAGATAATACACTGACCAGTAAAAACGGCTATTACTTCGCGTTTTCGCGCGATGCTTATTTCAGATATGATGTAGTGCTTAATACTGTTGACGCGATAATCAAGACCGATACCATGCGCTACAACAGCGGTACACGTATTGCTTACTTTTACGGGCCTACCAATATTTACGGCAGGGCTAAGGAGAAGGATACCTTGTATACAGAGTATGGCACATACAATACGGTTAACGAGCAGGCATTTTTTACAAAGAACAATTTGTACAAGCAGGGCACCAAATCATTAAAAGGCGATACCTTGTTTTACGATCGATTGCTGGGGCTGGGGCGTGCTATTAAACGCATTACTTTTAACGACAGGGAGCAGAAAATTACCATGAAGGGCGACCTTGGGATTTTTAATCGTAAAGAGGAGCGTACCCTGGTTACTGAAAATGCTTACATTATACTGGTTACCGAAGAAAAGGATACCACCAGGACAGACACCACTAAAAAGCTCGACAAGATAAAAACAGATAGCCTGGCCAAGGTAACACCCAAAAAGGCAGCCAGGCTATTAGATATTAAAGCCCCACCGCTTACGGTGAAAAAGCCGGCCGGCAAACCCGCGGGGAAATCGAAAGCGCCTGTAACTACCTCAACATCCACCATTATTACTAATAGCAAGGGTGAGCGCATCAAGGTCGACTCGGTATACATGAGTGCCGATACGCTGGAAACGCAGATGTTTATCTACAAAAATTTAAAATCCCTGCAGGAAAAACGACGGCTGGCCAACGTGCGTGATACCGCCGCGCGGCCCGCCGCGGGCCCGGCAAAACCAAAGCCTATTGTTTACAAAACATCGCCTAAGGTGCTTACGCTCGATCCGCCTAAAATGCGGTTTGACACCGGCTACCGTAACCCGCTGTTATTCGGCAAGCCTAAGCCACAGCCGCTGCGTAAAGACACTGCCCAAAAAAGTAGCAATACAAAAAAGGACAGTACCCTTAAAACTGATAGTACAGCCAAAGCTAAGGCAGACACTGCTGCCAAACTGGGCAACATACCGGGCAAGGTTGATTCGGTTTACATGACCACTAAAGTCAAACTGAGTGATACCAGCCGTGTGCGGGTAATATTCGCTTACCACGATGCCAAGATCTATAAATCTGATTTACAGGCCAAGGCCGATTCCATGTTTTATAGCTATGCCGACTCTACCATACGCTGCTTTATAAAACCGCTTATGTGGACCCAGGGCTCGCAGCTATCGGGTGATACCATTAACCTGCAGATGAAGAATAAGAAGTTGGACAATATGGACATCTTTTATAACTCATTTGTGGTAAATGTAGATAAGGATGACTCAACCCACTTTAACCAGGTAGGCGGTAAAAAAATGCGCGGCTTTTTTAAGGATAATAAGCTGAACGTAATGTTTGTTGACGGCAATGCCGAAAGCATTTACTTTGACCGCGACAGTACCACCAAAACGGTTACAGGCATGGGCAGATCGCTCAGCAGCCGTATGCGCATCAGGTTTGCCGCCAATAAGCCGCTTAAAATGGCCTTTTTATCTAAGCCTGATATACGCTACGGGCCGCTGGGAAAGTTTACCGAGGACGATCGCATACTAAAAGGCTTTATATGGAAACCAAAGGAGCGCCCGGTATCAAAAGAAGCCGTAATTTATTCTGCACGACGCAAGGCCGCTAACCGTGCCGCTGCGCGTGCCGAGGCGGCCGCCAAAAAACCTGCCTCGGGCAAACCGGGGGCTAAACCTGTAGTAGGGGCCAAAGGTCAGTTACCAGGCAGTTCGCAAAAACCGGCCGTAATGCAAAAAGTTAACGCTGCGGATAGTACCGCCACAGATTCGGCAGGAATTGTTGCGCCAGTTAACCTAAAAGACGTTAACCGTAACCGTATTACCGATGGTACATTGAACACCGCCCCGGTGATAATGCCTGCCGTTGTGCCACAAAAGGATACGGCAACCGTTAAGCGCCCGCCCGCAAATCAGCCTACCCGTAAAGACAGTACTTTTCAGTAAATCAACATTTAACAGGAATGTAACTGAAAAATAATTTTTAAATGAATGAATATTCATTTATTTTTACTGTATGAAAAAATAATTAATGCGTAGCAGGGATATTGAAAAGCAATTGCTTGTAAAACAAAAAGCGATCGGGTTGATGGTACAAGTAGGTTTTGAAGGCTTCAGCATGAACAAGCTGGCCAAAGCCTGCGGCATATCAGTTGGTACTTTATACATCTATTATAAGGATAAGGATGACCTTATCATACAAATAGCCGAGGAAGAGGCCAGGCGTATGAGTAGTATGATGCTGGAGAATTTTGACCCTGAAGCAGGTTTTGCCGAAGGATTGAAACAGCAGTGGAAAAACCGCTCAAAGCACATGATGGAAAACCAGCAAACCGCGCATTTTTTTGAGCAATTGCGCAGTTCAACTTATCAGAGCGTAATATACGAGAGCTTTTTTGAGGAGTTCAAAGTTAAAATGGGCCGCTTTATGAAGAATGCCATTAAGCGCGGCGAAATTCACCCGATGCCGCTTGAGGTGTATTGGTCGGTTGCATTTGCGCCATTGTATAACCTGGTGCGTTTTCATAACGAGGGGCGTAGCATTGGCGGCGCATCTTTCGTACTTACCCAGGATATGATATGGCAAACTTTTGACCTGGTATTAAAAGCGCTGAAAAAATGATGGATTAAAAAATCTTTTTATGGATGGATCGTCAATAAACCCTGCCGGGGTACTGGTTTTTAAAACAAACATCAGTACCCAACATGATAAGGACAACATTAGCCCCCTGCTTGATGCTGATAACAGCATAAGCGATTGGCATGTTGACCTTGACGATTGCGATAAGGTGTTGCGTGTAGTAACCTGCCGCCTTTGCGCAATGGATGTTATTGAACTGGTAAACCGTAAAGGTTACCTGTGTATTGAACTTTTTTAACTGATAACAAATGAAACCTGATACAACGGCGGTACCGTTTACTGCCTATCAAAAATTACTTATAGCACTGTTGGCATTGCTGCAATTTACCGTAGTGCTTGATTTTATGGTACTCTCGCCGCTTGGCGATATACTGATGAAATCACTTGACATGACCCCTTCGGGCTTTGGCATGGTGGTATCGTCCTACGCGTTCAGCGCGGGTGCTTCCGGTTTGCTTGCCGCGGGCTTTGCCGATAAATTTGACCGTAAAAAGCTGCTGATCTTTTTTTACACCGGTTTTATTGTGGGCACCCTATGCTGCGGCCTGGCCAATAGTTTCTGGATGCTGCTTGGTGCCCGCATATTTACCGGCTTGTTTGGCGGGGTTATAGGCGCCATATCATTAGCAGTAGTTACTGATGTTTTTGAGATAAATCAGCGTGGCCGTGTAATGGGCGTGGTGCAAATGGGTTTTGCCGCCAGCCAGGTGCTGGGCATACCTGTAGGCTTGTATTTTGCTAACAAATGGGGCTGGCACGCGCCGTTCATCATGATTGTGCTGCTGGCAATAGTTATTGGCCTGCTGGTGTTATTGCGTATGCAGCCGGTTACCAAACACATTGGTTTGCAAAATGATGAAAACCCGTTTGTGCACCTGTGGCATTCGCTGGCCAACAAAAAATATCAAACCGGTTTTTTGGCAACGGCCTTCCTGTCAATAGGTGGTTTTATGATGATGCCTTTCGGCAGTGCCTATCTTATTAATAACATAGGCATATCACAACATCAGTTACCTACGGTATTTTTATTCAGCGGCCTGGCATCCATCATCATTATGCCGATGATAGGTAAGCTTAGCGATAAGTATGATAAGTTCAAGCTATTCGCGGCAGGTTCTGCACTGGCCATTATCATGATACTGATCTATACCCAATTGCCGCCTATACCGTTGTGGGAGGTGGTGGTGATCAACATGATCATGTTCATAGGCATTATGGGCCGTATCATCCCTTCAACAGCGCTTACCACGGCCATACCTGAGATGCGTGACCGCGGCGCTTTCATGAGCGTAAATTCATCGCTACAGCAAATGGCGGGTGGTATTGCCGCCTTATGCGCGGGCTTAATAGTAACCCAGCCACATAAGCACGGGCCTTTACAGCACTATGATATTTTGGGTTACGTGGTTTGCACGGCCATTGTGTTATGCCTGTACATGGTATACCGGGTAAGCATCATGGTAAAAAATAAACCTGCCGCGCCATCGGCAGTTCAACAAACAGATAGCCTTAACGAGGCATTATCATAATTACAACAGGGCAGCTATCAGGCTGCCCTGCTTGTTTGCCGCCTACGCTGCTGCGTAATAAAAAGCGTACAGGCTAAAAACAAATACAATTTAAAAAGTATTTGATAGGTATAGATACGAAACATGGCAGAAGCGGGAAACAAACCGACAGGTAAAACAGATCAAGAACTTTCATTTGCACACAAGGTATGGATAGTGGTGGGCATACTCGCCCTGTCAGTTTGCTTGATATTGATATTACGGGTAGCCTTTAATGTATTGCTGATGGTTTTCGCCGGGTCGCTGATAGCGGTGTTCTTTCATGGCTTTGCCGATATGATTCAGCGCCGCACCAAATGGAAGCGCGCGCCATGCGTAGTTATCTCAGTAGTGGGTACTTTTTTGTTGCTGGGTACTTTGTTTTGGTTTATGGGCAATACTATACAGCACCAGGTAGCCGCACTTAGCGATGAATTTCCGAAGGTGGTAAAATCAGCACAGGCCAAATTACAACAAACCACCTGGGGCGCTAAAATAGTTGAAAAGGCATCAAGCTATGATTCATCTAAGTTAATGACCACCGCGCAAAGTTTTTTCAGCACCAGCTTTGGTGTGCTTGGCGATCTGTATATTATCCTTTTCCTGGGTATATTTTTTACTTCGGCACCATCACTGTATAAAAACGGCATTATCAAATTAGTGCCCCCATCGGCCAAAGAGCAAGCCCATGTGGTGATGGACAGGTTGAGCTTTGTATTAAAAGGTTGGATGAAGGGAATGCTGCTGGCCATGTGCCTTATTGCCGTATTAACCGTGAGCGGCTTAACCGTTATGGGCATACCTATGGCATTAACCCTGGCCCTGTTAGCCGGTTTGCTTAACTTTATACCCAACTTTGGCCCGCTGATGGCTATGATACCGGCCGTGCTTTTAGGTTTTATAGATAGCACCAATACGGCCATCATTATTGCCATTATGTATATACTGATACAAACGCTGGAGAGCAACATCATTACCCCGATGGTGCAAAAAAAGATGATCGATCTGCCACCCGCCTTAACCATTATCAGCCAGGTGCTGATGGGTACCCTTTCGGGCGTGCTGGGTATATTGTTAGCTACGCCTATACTGGCTGTAGTAATTGTACTGGTTGATGAACTGTATGTAAAAAGGCAGCAAGAAGATACAAAGATCGAGCTTGAGTAAGCCCGATCTTCGCTGTATTACAATACGTGTTGTGCCAGTATGCGCTGCAGATCATAAACATTAACCTGCTTGTTGAATTTTTTGGTTAGGCTGGGTTGTATCTCGCCTGATATCCAGATGCGTAGTTCGGCATCAAGGTCAAAATGCCCGGAAGTTTGTACACTGAACCTTGATATGCTTTTATAGGCGATAGAAAGGTATTCAACTTTGCTGCCGGTTATGCCCTGCTTATCCACCAAAATAAGGCGTTTGTTGGTAAAGATGAATACATCGCGAATCAGTTTAAAGCCAATTTCAATATTTTCGCCATCGGTTAATAAATTAGCGTATTCTTTGTTTAGTTCGTCGGGGTTGGCCACACCGGCATTGCCCAACAGGCTCGAGAAAAGTCCCATTTTTTTTGTTTTATGTGATCGTGTTTAATGGCTCCAAAATAAAAAATGCCTCCATGATAATGAAGGCATTTTAATAATATTATGATATTGATTATTAGCTTTTAACACGCTCAACGTAAGCGCCGGTAGCGGTATCAACCTTAACCTTATCGCCAATATTGATAAACAGGGGTACACGTATCTCGGCTCCGGTTTCAACAGTAGCGCTTTTAAGGGCGTTGGTTGAGGTATCGCCTTTAACGGCAGGCTCGGTATAAGTAATTTCAAGTTCGGCTGATGATGGTAACTGCGCCATAATGGGCTCTTCGCTTTCAAAGGCCACAATAACGTTAACGCCTTCTTTCAAAAAACGCACAGCGTTGCCAAACAATGCTTTAGGAATGTTAAACTGCTCGTACGATGTGTTGTCCATCACAACCAGCGCATCGCCATCCTCGTACAGGTACTGGTAATCATTGGTTTCAACACGGGCAATGGTAACCTCCTCATCGGTACGGAAACGGTATTCAACCAGTTTGCCGGTTTTAACATTGCGCATACGTGCCTGGTAAAAAGCGCGTAAGTTGCCCGGTGTGCGGTGTAAAAATTCTTCAACCTGCAATAACTCACCGTTAAAGCGTAATATATTGCCGTTTTTTACTTCAGATGCCTTAGACATAAAAAAATATTATTTGAGGCGCAAACTTAGGGAGTTATCAGCAACTTTGCAAGTTTACAGGGTGGTTCATGGTTAATAGTTGATAGTTCATGGTAATCATATAGCAAAATTCAAGTAGCTGACTATGAACCATGAACCATAGCCCATGATCTACTTATAATCCACAATACTCAGTTGCTGTTTGCAAAAGCTGTACTCATGCTGCTGGTTGGAGCAGATGATGGTAAGGCGGCCGGCCGCGAAGCGTTCTACAAGACTGAGGTACCAGTCAACCCCCTGAGTGTCGAGGTTTGAGGTAGGTTCATCAAGCATCAGCATCGGCGTGTCCGAACAAAAGGCAAGCGCCAGCTTTAGCCGCTGTTTCATGCCTGATGAAAAGTATTTTACCAGTTTGTTTTTGCTGCTTTGCATGTTAAGCAGGGCTATCAGCTCATTTTTATCAATACCGGGTATGTATGGCTTAAATTTAAAGTGAAAATCAATCACTTCGGCAAGGGTAAACTCTTCAATAAGTTCGAGGTATGGTGCCGCCAAACTAAGGTGCCTGTATACATTTTCAACCTCAAAACCGGTATTGTTGTAATTAAAAGCAATAGTACCTTTTGATGGCGACAAGCTACCGTTAACTACCTGTAGCAAGGTTGATTTGCCCGAACCATTAGGCCCCAGCACAGCGTAACTTTCGCCGGAAGTAAAGGTATAATTCACCCCCTTGAAAATCCAATCGCGGTTAAAGCGTCGTCCTATATCGGTGAGGGTGATGGTCATGGTCTGAACCGGAATTTGTGGAATTAGAGAATTTACAGAATTGGTCTGAACCGAAATTTACGGAATTAAATAATTTACAGAATTTAAAAATGATGCAATGAAATTCTGCCCATTCTTAAATTCTATAAATTCAGGTTCAGAAAACTATATCCCAAACCCTTTCATGATACCGCGTTGAGAATTCTGCACAAAGTTGATGATCTCGTCTCGCTCAACGGTTGGGTTGAATTCAGCCTCGATAATATCGAGCGCTTTGGTAACATTGTATTTTTTCAGGAAGATAATGCGATAGATCTCCTGGATCTCGTTGATGCTTTCGGCAGAGAAACCACGTCTGCGTAAGCCTACTGAGTTGATGCCGATGTATGATAATGGCTCACGGCCTGCCTTGGTGTACGGTGGCACATCCTTACGTACCAGTGATCCGCCTGAGATCATGCTGTGCGCGCCAATCTCTACAAACTGGTGCACGGCTGAGGTGCCGCCGATGAAGGCATGATCGTACACGTTAATATGCCCGGCCAATTGTACCGAATTGGCTATAATAACGTTATTGCCCACCACGCAATCATGCGCTACGTGCACATAGGCCATAAGCAAACAGTTGCTGCCAATAGTGGTGGTGTTTTTATCAAGCGCGGTACCGCGGTTAAGGGTAACGCATTCGCGGATAACGGTATTATCGCCAATAGTAACGGTGCTTGGTTCGCCCTTGTATTTCAAGTCCTGCGGTGGGGCAGATACTACAGCCCCCGGAAATATACGGCAGTTTTTGCCTATACGGGCACCATCCATAATTACGCTGTTTGAGCCTACCCAGGTACCCTCACCAATTTCAACATCCTTATGTATAGTTACAAACGGTTCAATCACCACGTTGTCGGCAATGCGCGCCTGCGGGTGTATATATGCCAAAGGCTGTATCATGTATTATTCTTTATTTTTTGTTTTTACTATCTGGGCCATTAGCTCGGCCTCAACCACAACGCGATCGCCAACCAGGCCAACACCCTTCATTTGGGCTATGCCACGGCGTATAGGCGCAATCAGGTCGCACCTGAATATAACGGTGTCACCCGGTGTTACCTTATCTTTAAAGCGGGCGTTTTCTATTTTCAGGAAAAGGGTGATGTAGTTCTCCGGGTCAGGCACAGTATTCAGCACCAGTATGCCGCCTGTTTGTGCCATGGCCTCAATTTGCAGCACACCCGGAAATAATGGCGCGCCCGGAAAATGGCCCATAAACAGATCCTCGTTCATGGTAACATTTTTTAAACCTACCACGTGGGTTTTGGTAAGCTCTAAAATTTTGTCGACCATTAAAAATGGCTGGCGGTGTGGCAGTATGTTCATGATCTGTACGGTATCATAAACCGGCTTCATGTTAGGATCATACACCTTCAGGTGTTTTTTGCTGCGTTCCTTTTTTATAAGCGCCTTTATTTTTTTACCAAAGGCGATGTTTGCCGCGTGCCCAGGCCTTGCAGCCATAATATGACCCCTCAGCGGAACGCCTACAAGGGCAAGATCGCCGATCATATCCAGCAGTTTGTGCCTTGCAGGCTCATTTTGATGGCGCAGTTCAATATTGTTCAGGATGCCTTGCGGCGCAACCTTGATATCCTTACGGTTAAATAATTTGGCTAAGTGGGCAAGTTCCTCATTGTCAACCTGTTTGTCAACCACCACAATGGCGTTGTTCAAATCTCCGCCTTTTATAAGGTTATGTTTTAAAAGCATCTCCAGCTCATGCAAAAAGCAAAAGGTACGGCATGATGCTATTTCCTTAGTAAACTCGCCGATGGTTGATATACTGGCGTGTTGGCTGCCCAGCACATCCGAGTTATAATCAACCATGCAGGTAAAGCGGTAATCATCAAGCGGCATGGCCACCATCTCCACTTTACGGTCAGCCTCGGTATAGTGTATGTTATGTGTTATATGGTAATATTCGCGGTCGGCATCCTGTTCAATAAAGCCACCGCCGGTTAATGCGTTAACAAACTCAATGGCGCTGCCATCCATAATAGGTGTTTCCGGGCCGTCCAGGTCAATCAATACATTATCAATCTCTAAACCAACCAGTGCTGCCAGTACGTGTTCAACGGTACTAACGCTCGCGCCGTTTTGCGATATGGTGGTTCCGCGCGAAGTGTCGGTCACGTTGTCCACATCGGCATCAATTACCGGTTGCCCTTCAACATCCACACGGCGAAACTTGTAGCCGTGGTTTTCGGGGGCTGGGTTAAAGGTCATGGTAACCTTTTCGCCGGTGTGCAAACCGGTGCCTGAAACGGATACAGGCGATTTAATAGTTCGTTGTTTTACGTTCATATAGTTAACATTAACTGCATTCATAATTTATTTGGTATGCAGTTCAGCAATAATTTGTTCCAATTCGGCCACGCGCTTTTCAAGCTCGGGCAGGCGGCGCGTGTTTACATGCGCCCGCAAATAATCCTTATATGGCAGGTACGGCGAGCCGCCCCATTGTTTGCCTTCCTCTTTTATTGAGCTGTTGATGCCGGTTTGCGCCGATAGCTGTGAGCCTTTGGCAATAGTTAAATGCCCGGCAATACCAACCTGGCCGCCTATTATGGCCTGTTCGCCAATTTTTGTACTGCCTGATATACCGGCCTGCCCGGCAATTACGGTGTTTGGGCCAACCTCAACATTGTGGGCTATTTGCACCAGGTTATCAATTTTAGCGCCCTTGCGTATAATTGTTGACCCCATGGTGGCGCGGTCAACAGCGGTATTGGCACCAATCTCTACGCCATCTTCAATAACAACATTGCCTATCTGGCTTATTTTGTTGTATGATCCGTCAGCGTTAGGGGCAAAGCCAAAGCCATCGCTGCCAATAACGGCCCCCGAGTGTATGATCACATTATCGCCCACAACACAATCAAAATAAACCTTTACGCCGGCAAACAGCGTAACGTTACTGCCAATGGTAACATTATCGGCAATATAGGTATTAGGGTATATCTTGCTGTTATCGCCTACTTTAGCGTTAGGGCCTATGTAGGCGAATGCGCCAACAAATACATTGCTGCCTACCTGCGCGGTAGGGTGTATAAAGCTTGGCTGCTCAATCCCGGTTTTATTAAGCTTAATGGTGTTATATTGCTCAAGCAGCACCGAAAAGGCACTGTAGGCATTATCAACCCGTATAAGCGTAGCGCTTACAGGGCTGGTTAATACATAATCCTTATTAATAATAACTACCGAAGCGCCTGTGGTATATAAGTGTTGCTCGTATTTGGGATTAGCCAAAAATGATAAGGAACCTGCTGTACCCTCCTCAATTTTAGCCAGTTTATCAACCGCTACCAAAGCATCACCTTCAACAGTTCCGTTCAATAATAAGCTTATCTGCTGGGCGGTAAATTGCATCGCACAAAGTTATATGTTAATATTAAAGCAACAAATAATACAAACGTTCATATTTTATATCAATTGTTTAGGGTAGCACAGTATATACTTGGTAACGGTTTTGGCTAATGCGGTAAGGTTGGCGTTATCACTGGCGGTAGTAATATCCTTAATGCTGCCATCCTTCATCAATATGCGTATGTTGGTATCATCTACCTTGTAAGCATCGTTCAGTACCGTATCTGTAAACACAAAAAATGCGGCATCGTTTGTACTTATGCCATAGTAAGCGGCGGCTTTTTGCAGCATGTTTTGTACAACGGCCTCATCCGGGCGGGTATTGGCTATATCAACATGAAAAAGGTTACGGTAAACCAGGTTGCGGCACAGTGTTGCCAGTACGGTATCATCACAATTAACCCATACTTTTATGGCCGACATGATGTCGGTATCATCCATCTGGGCAAATATTTCCAGGTGCCCGGGGTTATGGATAAATTCCTCGCGGCTTATCCTGTCATACAAAAAGTGGCATAACGCAGGCGTACAAAACAGTTTTTTACCGTTAAGTGCCAACTCGCGCGCACGTACCAGTATCTTATTGAGCAACTGCTCGGCCGATATTACAGTTTTATGCAGGTACACCTGCCAGTACATCAGCCTGCGCGCTATCAGGAATTTTTCGATTGAATAGATACCTTTTTCTTCTACCACGATCTGCCCCTCGTGCAGGTTAAGCATCTTGATGATACGGTCGCTGCCAACAATACCCTCGGTTACGCCGGTAAAAAAGCTGTCGCGGTTCAGGTAGTCCAGCCGGTCCATATCCAACTGGCCCGATACCAACTGGTGCAAAAAGCGGCGCGGGTAGGTATCATTAAATATATTGATGGCCATATCCAGCCGCCCGCCAAACTCAACGTTAAGGCGCTGCATCAGCAGGGCTGATATATCTTCGTGGCTGATATCCTTAACAATGGTGCTTTCAAGCGCGTGCGAGAACGGGCCATGACCTACATCATGCAGCAATATGGCAACGGTTACGGCTTCTTCTTCCTGTTCGCTTATCTGGTGCCCTTTGTTTCGCAGGGTTTCAATGGCTAAACCCATCAGGTGCATAGCGCCCAGCGCGTGGTGAAAACGGGTATGTATGGAGCCGGGGTACACCATATGGGTCATGCCGGATTGCTTGATATAGCGTAAGCGCTGAAAATAGCGGTGCTCGATCAGGCTGAACACCAAACCTTCAGGAATGCTGATAAATCCGTATACCGGATCGTTTATAATTTTCTTTTTATTCAAGGCTTTTAAAAAACTGTGCAAATGTGTTAAATATGCTTAACTAAAGTATCTTATATTTGTTATTTTTTGTTAACGTGCTTCAATCTAAACAACAAAACACGTGATTTACGGTTATAACCCAACGAAACAGGAATATTATGCAGGATACCACCATATTATGGGCCGATGACGAAATCGACCTTTTAAAGCCACACGTACTTTTTTTGAACGAAAAGGGTTACAAGGTAACTACCGTAACCAGCGGTAATGATGCCATTGAAGCCTTTAAGAACGGATATTTCGACCTGGTTTTTTTAGATGAGAACATGCCCGGCCTTACCGGCCTCGAAACACTGTCGCAAATCAAGAATTTAAATAATGATGTGCCGATAGTGCTGATAACTAAAAGCGAAGAGGAGTATTTAATGGAGGATGCCATAGGCTCCAAAATAGATGATTACCTGATAAAGCCCGTTCACCCCAAGCAAATTTTGCTTACCATAAAAAAGCTTACCGAGAACAAACGCCTGGTTACCGAAAAAACCACCATGGCCTACCAGCAAGACTTTCGTACACTGGGCATGACCCTGAACGATAACCTGAGCTACCAGGAGTGGATAGATGTTTATAAAAAACTGATTTACTGGGAGCTTGAGCTTGAACAGTTGGAGGATGCCGGTATGCATGAGATACTTACCATGCAAAAGGCCGAGGCCAATACGCAGTTTTGTAAGTATATCGAAAAAAATTATCTGAACTGGATCAAAAATCCGGAGAGCGGGCCGATCAGTTCGCCGCAACTGTTCAAGAAAAAGGTATTCCCGAGGTTGGAGGGCGACGGCAAGCCGCTGTTCTTCATTTTGATAGATAATTTACGTTACGATCAGTTCCGCATCATTAACCCGCTTATCTCTGAATACTTCAGGCTGGAAGAAGAGGATATTTACTTCAGTATTCTGCCTACAGCCACGCAATATGCCCGTAACGCTATATTTTCAGGCCTGATGCCTTTGGAGATGGAGCGCCGTTTTCCGGATAAGTGGCAAAATGATGAAGACGAGGGTGGTAAAAATCTTTTTGAGGAGGACTTTTTAGGTGATAATATTAAACGCAACCTGCGTAAGGAGTGCAAATATTCATACCATAAAATATTGAATCTTGACGAAGGCCGGTCGTTAAACGAGTCGGTAAATAACCTGATGAGTAATGACTTGAACGTGGTAGTGTATAACTTTGTGGATATGCTGTCGCATGCCCGTACCGATATGCAGATGATCCGCGAGCTGGCTAATGATGATGCTGCGTACCGGTCATTAACGCTATCATGGTTTGAGCATTCGCCGCTGTTTGAGTTGCTGAAGTTTTTGGCGCAAAAACAGGTTAGGGTGATCATTACTACCGACCACGGTACCATTAAGGTTAAAAACCCAAGCAAAATCATCGGCGACCGTAACACCAATACCAACCTGCGTTACAAACAGGGGCGTAACCTTAACTTTAATGCCAAGGATGTGCTGCACATACGCAACCCGCACGATGCCATGCTGCCCAAGCTGCATGTAAGCTCAAGCTTTGTATTTGCTAAAAACGATGGGTACTTTGTTTACCCTAACAACTATAACCATTTTGTGAATTTTTATAACGAAACCTTCCAGCACGGAGGTATCTCGTTAGAGGAGATGATCATCCCGATAGCTACTTACGGGCCTAAATAATTGTAAGGATTTTTGCTTAAATTTGGGTATGGTACTTACGCTAAAAAGTGATAAAGATATTGGTAAGCTTAAAAAGGCTCTTGCTGATCGGAAAGTCGTAAAAAAGTTTGATGCCCAAAAATTTTGTGGTGCATTAAAAACCAATGAAGACGGATTGACCATTCAGAAAAAGCTAAGAGATGAGTGGAACTGATATCTTTATTGATACCAATATTTGTATTTACTTACTAAATGGTGATGCTACACTTGCAAAATTGTTGCAAGATCAAACTATTTACATTTCTGTAACAACTGAGATGGAATTATACGCTTATCATCATAATGATGAATCAGTAACTACAATTCTCAATGATTTTATCAAATCTGTTTATGTGATAAATATTGATGAAGATGTTAAAGCGAATACCATTGCTATCAGGAAAAAGCATAAGTTGAAGTTGCCCGATAGCATCATAGCGGCATCAGCTGTAAAAGTAAATGCACCGCTAATTACAGATGATAAAGGCTTCAAAAAAGTAGATCAGCTTGATCTTATAATTTACCAACTAAATTAAAGTGCAAATTAACGTTTCATCGCTAAGCGGATTACCCGATGCTGCCCGCCAAATAATCACCCATGCAGCCACCAATAAAATATTTGTTTTTTATGGCGAAATGGGGGCGGGTAAAACCACATTGATAAAAGAACTGGCTGCCGCGCTTGGTGTTAGCGAGGCGGTAACCAGTCCTACATTTTCTATTGTTAACGAGTATGTGATACCATCAGGCAAGGTATACCACTTTGATTTTTATCGCCTTAAAACCCAAAGCGAGGCGCTTGATATGGGTTACGAAGAATACTTTTACTCTGGCAATTATTGTTTTATTGAGTGGCCCGAGAAGATCCCTGACCTGCTGCCTGCCCATTATACCCGTATTGCCATAACCGCTTTAAGCGATAACCAGCGGCAACTGGAGGTTGAAAATATTTAGGCGCGGTTATTGAATAAATACTTATCTTCAACATCCGTAAATTTATTGAAAGCCAAATGAGTTCAGGTAAATACAGCGGTTTTAGCGATGTGGCAAGGCAGGCATTGATGCAAACCCAGGAATCAATGCTCGAGGTTAAAACCCGCAAAAACAAGCTCTATATAGGTATACCCAAAGAAGTTTCGTTCCAGGAAAACCGTATTCCGTTAACCCCGCTATCTGTAGCGTTGCTGGTTAACAACGGGCATGATGTAATGCTGGAAAGCAATGCGGGCAAAGCCGCCAACTTTTTGGATAAGGATTACAGCGAACAGGGCGGCCGTATAGTTTACGATACTAAAACCGTATACGAGGCTGACATCATTATCAAAATAGCGCCGCCTACGCTGGCCGAGATAGAGCTGATGAAACCGGGGCAATTGCTTATTTCAACACTGCAGCCCGCTACCATGAAGGCCGAGATATTACAGGCCCTGCTCAATAAAAAAATAACCGCGCTTAGCTTTGAGCACCTGCTTGATGAAGGCGGTACACTTACCGTTGTGCGCGCCATGAGCGAGATTGTAGGCGCTACATCTATATTAATAGCCGCCGAGTACCTGAGTAATGTTTTTGAAGGTAAGGGCTTAATGCTGGGTGGCATAACAGGTGTACCACCTACCGAGATAGTGATACTGGGTGCCGGTACCGTAGGCGAATATGCCGCGCGTACGGCCATATCATTAGGTGCCGAGGTTAAGGTGTTCGATCCATCGATATATAAATTGCGCCGTTTGCAAAATAATATAGGCAGCCGTGTATTTACATCGGTAGTGCAGCCAATAGTGCTCGAAAAGGCCATCACCACCTGCGATGTGGCCATCGGTGCCCTGCGCGCCCAGGCCGGCCGCAGCCCCTGCATCATCAGCGAGGAAACAGTAAGCCGTATGAAACGCGATTCGGTGATCATTGATGTAAGTATTGACCAGGGCGGCTGCTTTGAAACATCCGAAGTTACCAACCATACCAACCCGGTATTCCGTAAGTATGATGTGATACATTATTGCGTGCCTAACATAGCCTCACGTGTAGCGCGTACCGCTACTTACGCGCTTACCAATATATTCGCCCCCATACTGGTTGATATTGGCGATCAGGGCGGCATCAAGAATGTAATATGGCAAAAGGCAGGGGTACGCAACGCGGTATACATTTACCAGGGGCACCTCACCAATAAACACATGGGCGAGCGCTTTAACATCCCGTGCAAGGATCTGGATCTGCTGATCGTGTCCAACATTTGATACCATGCGGCTATCAATTATCCTATGCTTGCTTATCCTGATGAATTTAAAGGCAACAGGGCAAGTATATAAGTATATTGACAGGGATAAGATAACAGGCCTTTCATCATACAAAAAACAAATAGGCGTTGATCCGGATAAAAAGCTCGTTAACCTTAAAAGCTTTGTGCCCGGCCTTGTGCTTGATATTCGGTATGCTACGGCCAATAATTTTACCGGCCAGCCGGTGTATGATAAGGCAATGGCCTTTGCCCGCCTCCCTGTGGCCAAAGCTCTTAAAAAAGTGCAGGCTGAGTTAAAAAGCAAAGGCCTCGGACTGAAAATTTATGATGCTTACCGTCCGTATGCCATCACCGTTACATTTTATGAGATAAGTAAGGATACCACTTATGTTGCCGACCCGCGCAAAGGTTCACGCCATAACCGTGGTTGCGCTATCGATCTCACCATCATCAATCTTAAAACCGGTAAAGAGCTGGACATGCCCACCGGTTATGATAGCTTTACCCCACAGGCATCAGCCAATTACAATAATCTGCCTGCAAATAAATTAGCTAACCGTACCCTGCTGCGTACCGTAATGGAAAAGCACGGCTTTAGGGTTTACCGCAGTGAATGGTGGCATTTTGATTTTATGGGATGGGCTGATTTTGAACTGCTTGATATACCTTTTAACCGGTTGTAATAATACTTTTACCACTTTTAACAGTAAAGGGCACCATAATTGCTTTTTATGCCAAAACATAAGCCTTTGCAAGGCTGTTAGCAAAGTGTTTTTAAAACAATACATTTTACGCGCCTATGAAAATGTTTAGTAAAGAATATTTTAAGCAATTATGGAAAGTGCTGTTGGCTACTTTCAGCAGTTTTGGTAATGATAACGGATTAAAGCTAAGCGCATCGCTGGCTTATTACACCATATTCTCATTAGCGCCGCTGCTGTTGCTGATATTGTCACTTGCCGGCATTTTCTTAGGAGAGAATGACTTTCGTAATGATTTTTATAAGCAGATACAGGAATACATAGGCGCACAGGGTACAGCACAAATAAAAAGTACTATAGCATCGCAGGATATTGCCGGTAAAAGTGGTATCGGCCTGGTTATTGGCATTGCTACTTTGCTGCTTGGTGCAAGTAGTATTTTTTTGGAGATACAGGACTCGCTTAACCTGATATGGCGTGTTAAAGCAAAGCCTAAAAAGGGCTGGGTACGTATGCTTAAAAACAGGTTCCTTTCTTTCTCCCTGATCGTAAGTTTAGGATTTTTATTATTGGCATCATTAATAGTAAACGTTATCATCAGCGCAATAAGTGGCAAAATTGGGGATTGGCTACCTGATGCAATAGGTCCAACATTCATATTTGCCATTAACCGTGGGGTTACCCTCTTAGTAATCTCCGTTTTATTCGGTATCATATTTAAGGTATTGCCTGATGTTAAGATCAAGTGGAAGGATGTGCGCGCAGGTGCTATATTTACAGCTATCCTATTCATCATCGGACAGTACATCATTAGTTTATATATACAGTACACAGCAGCAGGTTCGGTTTACGGCACTGCCGGGTCTATCATCGTTATACTGGTATGGATATATTATACCGCGGCAATACTATATATAGGTGCTGAATTTACACAGGTATATGCAGAAGCGCAGGGCAGTCGTATTGAGCCAGCCCCTTATGCGGTTGTGATCAGGCAAACTGAGTATGAAAGCAAGGCCAGTGAGCTACCCCTCCAAAACCCGGAAATTAAGGGCGTTTTAAAGTGCGATACTGACGATAAGGACAAGCCAGATTGCGAGGATGAGGCAAAATCCTGATAATTAATTTGTTTTATGGCTGGTTTAGTTTGTAAATTTAAATACCAGTTATAAAACAGATTGTTATTTCAGGGCATTAAGCGGTATATTATTAATACGGCACTATGCGTTTGCGCTTATTGTGCTGTGTGTACTGTTGCCCGGGCTCAGCATTTTGATATTGAGGGTCCCCGAAAAAAAGTAACGCTCCCCTTTAAATTCGTTCGTAATTCGGTTATTGTACCTGTAACCATTAATGGTAAAGGGCCATATAACTTTATCCTCGATTCGGGCGTAGGGCTTATGCTCATCACTGTGCCTGAATTAGTTGATTCGCTCAACATAACTTATAAGCGTTTGGTTAGCATACCCGGCCTTGGCGATGGCGATGATGCCAAAGCTTACATAACAGGGCAGTTAGATGTAGGTGTGCCGGGTATTAAAGGTTACGGCATATCCGCGGCTATATTGAAACAGGATAATCTTAATCTGTCGGGCTTTGTAGGGATGCCCGTTCATGGCATATTAGGGTATGAGTTTTTTAATAACCTGATAGTGCAGGTTAACCTGGCCGACACGGTGTTGAACATTTACCGCCCAAAGGATATTAACAATATTAAAAAGAAAGGGGTAAAAATACCTTTGCTTATTGAGGAGAAAAAGCCTTACATAATAACCAAAGTAAGCCTGCCTGACGGATCATCGTCACTCAATAAATTACTTGTTGACCTCGGTGCTGGCCATGCCCTATCGCTTGATTACCTGGTGCAGAAAAGAGGAATGCCCGAAAAATTTATTGCCGCTAACCTTGGCGTAGGCCTGAATGGCCCCATAACCGGGTTTGTGAGCCGGGCAAAGCAACTCGACCTTGGTGGGTATAAGATACTGAACCCGCTTACCTCATTTCCGGATGGTAATAATACCAATATCAAACCCGCTATCCCTCGTGATGGAAATGTGGGCATGGAGATATTGAAGCGGTTTAAAATAACATTTGATTATAGTGGCAATGCAATCTATTTAAAAAAAGGCAACGGCTTTAAAGAGCCCTTTGAGCATGACATGACCGGCATGGAATACTACGCGGCCGGGCCGGGATTACAGCATGTAATAATAAGTAGAGTAGAGCCAGGCTCATCCGGCTATGATATCGGACTTGAACGTGGGGATGAGATAATAGCAATTAATTTTAAACCTGTTTACAGGATGAGCCTGGAAGAGATCGATAATCTTTTTAAATCAAGGCATGAGAAAACTATTTTGCTCGAGATATACCATAGCGGCAAAACCGAGCACGTTGTACTCACCTTGAAGCGACGAATATAAACTGATTATTTTAACTTACTCAAATTATCAAAAAACGCTGATTGCAGATCAAGAAGCGAACGTACCGGAATTTTTTCGCCATATACATCAAAGCAAAGGTATTTTGATTTTGCCGGATCATCCTGCTTTTCTTTTTCTATTAAGTTAAATGTTTCGAAAAAATAATGTTTTGTAGTAACATTGTTTTTGCTGCTTTGCGAGTTAAGACTGAAACCGACCTTGTCGATCCATTTGTGTACCCGCGAATGGAGGGATGCTCGTAATTTTGCCATAGGATTGATATTTAAGTTATTAACGAATTTTAAAAAGGAATTGTTGCCGTTTTTTACAATTAGTTTATAAACAGTTGTTATAAAATTAAACTACCCGACCGTATTTGAAGCTAAATCGTGGTTTTTACCATTGGTTAAATTTGTTTATTTACAACGCGTGCGTGTAAACATTGTAATATTGTAGCATGAGAGCTGTATTACAAAGAGTAAGCGAGGCCGCCTGCCGGGTTGAGGGTAATATTACCGGGCAAATTAAAACCGGCTTTTTAGTTTTATTAGGTATTGAGGATGCTGACACCACCGAGGATGTACAATGGCTGGCGCAAAAAATAGCCAATATGCGTGTTTTTGGCGATGAGAACGGGCTGATGAACAAAGCGCTGGCTGATATTAACGGCAACATTTTGATCATATCCCAATTCACGCTGTTCGCTCAAACCAAAAAGGGTAATCGCCCGTCGTTTATCAGGGCGGCACGCCCGGAAAAGGCTATACCTTTATACGAACAAATGATAGCGGAGCTCGGCAAATTGACCGGTAAACCTGTGGCTACCGGCATCTTTGGGGCCGATATGAAGATAAGCCTGGTGAATGACGGCCCCGTAACTATCACCATTGACACAAAAGTGAAGGAATAAAACACTCATCCCGAAAATTAAAAAATATTCAATTATGGAAATTAAGCAAGCGCAGCATCTTGTTGATAGCTGGATAAAAACTACAGGTGTGCGGTATTTTAATGAGTTGACCAATACCGCCATTTTAATGGAAGAAGTAGGTGAGGTAGCCCGAATAATGGCCAGGCAGTACGGCGAGCAATCATTTAAAAAGTCGGACACGGAAGTTAACCTGGCCGATGAAATGGCTGATGTACTGTTCGTGCTGATATGCCTGGCTAACCAAACCGGGATTGATCTTACCGACGCGCTGTTAAAAAACCTGGACAAAAAAAGTATCCGCGATGCCGACAGACATAAGAACAATGAGAAATTAAAACCATAGGATATGAAAAAGTTTGCGCTTGCTGCCCTTGCGGCATTAGTTATTTCGGGATGCCAGGATAAAAAAGGCGTTTCATACGGTTTTGCCGATCAGGATGTTAAAGGAAAGGTGAGTGAAGTGGTATTAACCGAGCCGCCTATAGCTAATGAGTCGCTTAAACCTATGCCGGCACCAGCGCCGTCCGTACAAAGAAAGATCATTAAAGAAGGTGACATCAGCTTTGAAACCAATGATGTTACTAATGCGCGCAAACGGGTAACAGATGCTTTAAAAGCTGTTGGCGGCTATGTGAGCGAAGAACGACAGGCCAATAACAGTTATGAAAAACGTAATGAATATACTTTGGATGTGCGCATTCCTGCCGCTAAGTTTGATGGGTTCTTAAAAAATATTACTTCGGCAGGCGACAGGATTGAATCAAAGAACATACGCACCCGCGATGTTACGGCCGAATATATTGACGTAGCCACCCGCCTCAATAATAAAAAGGCCCTGGAGAAACGCTATCTCGAACTGCTTGCCAAAGCCGGTAAAATGACCGATGTGCTCGAAATAGAAAACAAGCTGAATGATGTGCGTACTGATATTGAAAGCAGCCAGGGGCAGCTTAACTATCTTAATAAACAAATTGATTACAGCTCGTTAAGCATCACCTTTTACACCCGGCAGTCCGCTAAAGATAATGGGCAGGGGTTTAGTTATCGTTGGCAAAAGTCTATCGGAGATAGCTGGGATATCGCGGTAACGCTGTTTTTCGGTTTGATCACCTTGTGGCCGGTATGGTTGCTTGCAGTGGTTGTAATTTATGTTATACGCAAAATGCTAAAACGCCGTAAAGCCAAACAAGTACAGCAAAATACTTAAACATTCAGTTTTATCAGCTTCTCGCCCTGCAATACAGGTATGGCGGTGGTTAAATCAACATTCAGGCAAAAGGCAATATCCTTTTCTATGCCCAGTTGTTTTAAACGTTCGCTATGTGAGGTTTTGTTGAGGTAAGCGGCAAGGTCATCCTTGGCTAACTGATACAGGTCATTAGCGGCAATAGCAGGGTCGTCCGTGCGGTGGGCAGAGCCTTTAAGCTGCTCAACCACGGCACCGGCAAACAGGGTATCCTCCAGGTTAAAGTTGTTCTTCCAGCCCGAGCATACCAGCAAAATGTTTTCATGCTGACCGTGAAGCCAGTTGCATAATGCTGTCAGGTTCAAAAATGAGCCTATAACAATCTGCTTTGCACTGCGGGACAGGTGCAGCGCGTGTGTGCCATTGGTAGTGGTAAGCACTACGGTTTTACCGGCCACCTTCTCGGCAGTGTATGAAAATGGCGAATTGCCAAAATCAAAACCGGTAACTACCTGCCCGTCGCGCTCGGCGGCAAGCAGGTAGCTTAACCCTTTCTCACGGTAAGCGGCACACTCCTCAACCTGCGATACAGGGATGATGGCCTCGGCACCATTATCAATACCGTAGCAAATAGATGTGGTGGCGCGAAATACATCGATCACCACAACAATATATTCTTCCACCTTGTAAAGCGGCAACAGGGCCGGGGTGAGGCAAACCTCTAACCTTGGCCTGCTTTGCGTTACACTGTTTGTATTATCAACCAATTTAAAGTGGTTTTTATTTGTAAAAAGGAGGTTTTGCAACCTTAGCCTTTACTTTGTTATCACGAATTTTGATGTAGATCTCGGTACCCTCCTTAGCAAAGGCGTTAGCCACATAACCCAGGCCGATAGCTTTTTGCAGTGATGGCGACTGCGTGCCTGATGTTACACGGCCAATATTGTTGCCTTCGGCATCAACTATCTCATAATCATGGCGTGGTATGCCGCGTTCTGTCATTTCAAAACCAACCAGCTTTTTGCTAACACCAGCTTGTTTTTGTTCGGCCAGTTTTGCTGAGTTAGTAAACTCCTTGCTAAATTTGGTTACCCAGCCCAAACCTGCCTCCAGGGGCGAGGTAGTATCATCAATATCATTACCGTAAAGGCAGAAACCCATTTCCAAACGCAGGGTATCGCGGGCGCCTAAGCCTATCGGTTTAATACCAAATGGTTCGCCGGCTTTAAAAATGGCATCCCATATGGCATCGGCATTGGCGTTGTCAAAATATATCTCAAAACCGCCCGCGCCGGTATAACCCGTTGCCGATACCAGTACATTATCAATACCCGCGAAAGTGCCCTTGTTAAAGGTATAATATTCCATTGATGCCAGGTCAATATCGGTAAGGCTTTGCAGGGCCTCGGCAGCTTTTGGGCCTTGCACGGCAAGGAGCGAGGTACGGTCAGATATATCCTTCATATCAACACCTTCGGTATTGAATTTTGAAATCCAGTTCCAGTCCTTCTCAATATTTGATGCGTTAACTACCAGCATGTAGGTTTGCCCGTCAATACGGTAAACCAGCAGGTCATCAACAATACCGCCATCCTCATTAGGCAGGCATGAGTATTGTACCTTGCCGTCATACAGTTTTGAGGCATCGTTGCTGGTTACACGCTGTATCAAGTCAAGTGCTTTATCGCCCTTCAAAATAAATTCGCCCATGTGGCTAACATCAAACACGCCTACGGCTTTACGTACGGTTTCGTGTTCAGCATTAATTCCAACGTATTGTACAGGCATGTTGTAACCGGCAAAGGGTACCATTTTGGCACCGGCCTTTATGTGAGTGTCAGTTAGGGCAGTATTTTTCATTTTAGTTAATATGCCGCAAAAGTACTAAAAATACGCTGATTTTTAAGCTTTGAGTAATTGGCTGTAATAGCCAATAAGGCGGGTTGTTACGGCGGTTACATTGTGCCGTTCTTCAACCAATTGGCGGGCATTCTCACCAATACGGCGGCAGTAATGCTCATCGGCAATGCAGCGCTTTATGGCGTTAAAAAACTCGGTACGTGTATTGGCTATAATAATGTTTTGCCCGTGTGTATAATCAATGCCCTCGGCACCCAGCGAGGTAGAAATGATGCACTTTTGCATGGCCATGCCCTCCACTATCTTTACCCGCATACCACCGCCCGATAGCAGCGGAACGATCATGATAGCCTTGCTGTTTACAAACTCCAGGGCATCATCAACCTCGCCCTGTATGTATATTTTACCGGGTACTTCGTAATCGTCAAATGTTTCGGGTATATCATTACCGGCCAGGTAAAAACGTACGCGCAGGTCGCCCTCGGTAAGGTCGGCATGAAAATTATCAATAAACCACTCAATACCTTCAAGGTTAGGCATCCAGCCTAATGATCCTAAAAAGAACAGGCTCGGAAACTCGGTTTTTTCTGTACAAGGCTGGTATTTATTTAGTTCGATGCTTATCGGCAAAATTTCTACCGGGGCTTTGGTGCCATAGCCTATCATGGCGTTCTTGTCCTGATCGGTAAAGGCTATGATGCCGTCAAAACGGCTAAGCTGATTGATCTCAAAAGCCTTAATGCGCTTGGCCAGCAGCAGCAGGTATATCTTTTTAAAAGGATCGGCCTTGCGCTGTGCAATGCGTTGCCATACCTGGTGCTCAATATTATGGGCACGGTATAGTATTTTAGCTTTCGAGTGTTTTTTTACTGTATTGAGGTATGGGGTAACAAACAGCCCTTCAAACTGCACAATATCATAATTATTATTGCGCAGCTCATCTGCGAGCACCTTATCCGCGCGCTCGTCAAAATACTTGTCAATAAACGGAACGGCGGCTGTAAATAAGCTTATAAATGCTTTAAAAAAGCCAATATCGGTATTTACGCTGCAATGCCGGTAGGTAATGCTGTCCAGTATGTTATCAGCTTCGTAATGGCGGTCGGTAACCTGTTTTTCATCTAATGATATTAAGGTAACGGTATGCCCCAGCGCAAGCAACCCCTTTATGGTATTGTATACCACAATGGGGTAACCGCCGTTTTGCGGAAACAAAGCCCGGTGTGTTAATATCAGTATCTTCAAAATAAAGGAGTACAGGTTTACCTAACAAATGTATTTTAATCAGCCCATACCAACAAGTTGTAAACAGGTAGTTTGACATTTTATCTACACAAAAACAGCAATATAATATCTCGCATTGCTATAAGATGGCTTCAAACTTAAGCTTTAGCTGCGGCTCGGTAACCTTAAAGCTGAGCCTGTGGTAAGGTGTATGCCCTTTTTGCAAAACCATGTTGCGGTGTTTAATTGTAGGGTAGCCTTTGTTGCTGTGCCAGTCGTACTCGGGGTGCTCGGCGGCTATCAGTTTCATGTAATCATCACGGTAAGTTTTGGCCAGTATTGATGCCGCCGCTATGCTGTAATATTTGGCATCGCCCTCAACAATACAAAAATGCGGCGTTGTGCCGTATTTGTTGAAACGATTACCGTCAATTATCAGGTATTCCGGTTGAATAGTTAACTGATCAATAGCGCGGTGCATGGCCAAAAATGAGGCATTTAGTATATTGATGGTATCAATTTCCTTATTACAGCATGATGCTACTGCCCAGGCCAGCGCTGTTTGCTGTATCTCGTCACGCAACCGGTAGCGTACTTCTTCAGGCAGTTGTTTAGAATCATTTAATAAAGGATGCTCAAAATTTGCAGGTAATATTACGGCGGCGGCAAAAACCGGCCCGGCTAAACAACCACGGCCAGCCTCATCACATCCTGCCTCAATATACTTCTGCTGATACCTCGCCAATAACATATTACAATAAATTTATTCAAATATCGGCTATAAAACTATTTTTAACGATAGTGATTTATAAAAACCGCAACTGCTTACAACTTTATTTTATTGTTGATAAAACATTTATTGCCGTACTAATATTATAATTGTGCAAAAATTAAAACTGTTGCATATACCCCCAAATGAGCGACCCTGCGAAAACGATCATAATTTTTGATGATGACAATGATATACTATCCATTTGTTCATTCATATTAGAGGAGAACGGATGGAACGTACATACTTTTGAGGATTGTAATGATATTGTTAACCGTGTTTCGATGATCAGGCCTGATGTTATTTTGATGGATAACTGGATACCCGATACCGGAGGGATAAAAGCCACACGTACGTTAAAGGAAGATGAAGACCTGCGGGATATACCGGTAGTGTATTTTTCGGCAAATAGCGATATTGAATCTTTAGCCAAGGCTGCCGGTGCCGAAACTTACCTGGCCAAGCCCTTTGATTTGGACGACTTGGTATCGGCCATAACTAATGTGGCGCACAAATAATATCTGCACGCCACATTTTACATTCTGAAAATTTTACTGACCTACATTGGTCCGCCGCCCGGAGGAGGGCCGCCCGCGCCCGGACCACCGCCGCCCTGCCTGTAATCGCGCCCGCCTTGCGATGGTGCGGCACCTGCAAACTTGCGCAACCTTAGTGAGAAGGTAAGCAGCACATAACGGCTCAGCCTGTTTACATTGCTTTGTGTAGTAATGGTGCCATTATCTGTTGAGGTAAAGCCCCGGTTTTGGTTAAACAAATCAAGGCCTGACAGGCGTATGGTTGCCACATTATCCTTCAGGAAACGGCGCTCAACATACACATTCAAAATATTAGGATTGGTTACGGCTACGTTGTAACCATAGTTAATTGAGCGGGTAAAATCATAGCTCAGTGTCCAATCCTTCCAAAAATAATTTTTACCGTTAACACCCAGTTTTAAGGTACGGGCATTGGTATTTAATAATGGGTTGTTACCTATGGCGCTTACCGTGCGGTTAATAGCATAGCTGCTATTTACCTCGGCATCTATAATGTCATCAATATTTACCCTGAAACGTACGCCCGGAGTAAATACCAGATTCTTTGAAATGTTCTTCTCAAATTCTGATGCGCGGTTCAGGCTATCAACAGTATTTGAGTAACCAATATTGTTGCTGTATGATACGTTGCCATTCAGAAAAAGCGTGTATTTACGCTCGGCAAATGGTTTTGAGAACACGCCAAAGCCGCTTAACTGGTAATAGCCATCGGCATTACGGTAAGTAGTTAAATTGGTGTTCTGCAGGTTTTTTAACGATGGATCGGCTGCCAGTGTAGCTTCACTGAATTTTGAATAAGTAGTGGTTTGCGATACTACCTGATCCATGGTTGTTGTGTACGCAAAGCGGGTAAAGAACACATTGCCGCTCTCAAAGCTAAAGTTATTATAACGGGCCTCGAGCGTGTTGGTAAATGATGGTTTCAGATCAGGGTTACCCAGCACCGGGTATAAAGCGTTCGACAGATCGAGCACCGGTTGCAATTGGTTGAATGATGGCTGGCTGCTTTGTCCGTTATAATTAAAGTTGACTGATTTGCTGCGCGAAAAGTTATATACAAAACGCGCGGTAGGTATAAAGTTAAAAGTATTTTTTACCGTTTGGGGCGCGTTAACCGAGTTGCCTTTTAATGAGGCCGGCTGTACGCCAAAGCCTGCGGTTAGGTTATACTTACTTTCAACCAGGCGGTAGTTAAGGCCTACACGGTTGGTGGTAAATGTATAATCGTAGCTGTTGCTTAACAGGGCATAACGGTTAAAATCGCTATCGTTATATTCAGTTGGTGGGGTGGCACCGGTATAGCTCAGGGTATCCGTCATTTTATCACTGGTGGTGTACGAGTGATTATAAGCATAATTAAGCTCTAAAAACGATACTTTGCTCAATGGCTCCATGTAAGCAAAATTGGCACCCCATGTAGTGGTACGGCTATTGGTATTTATACGCTGGTTAAGCGGAGTGGTTGGCGTGCCCAGGGTATAATTATATATCGGGTTATCATACTGGTCGTTCTTGGCGGTATTCCAGCTAAGGTTTAAACTAAAGTTGCGGCCCCTCTTGCCAAATTTATGGTTATACAACGCGTTGATGCCAAAGTTTGGTGAAGTGGTGTTGGTTAATGAGTTAACCGAGTAGGATTGATTGGCACTTGAACGGCTGCTGTCGGCAAGGGTGTAATCTACCGTTTCGCTGCCTACGGTGTTTGTACGCGAGTAGGAGAACGATGGCGTGAATTTAAAATAATTAATAGTATCCGGTTTCCACTCTACGTTAAAGTTAAAGCGGTGATTTAGCGGGTTGTTGGTTTCCTGGCTGTTTGAACTGCTGCTGCTTGGGTTTTGAAACCTGTTGATCTGTAATGATGTACTGTTGGTAAAGGTACTGTTATCATTAAAGCTGTAGCTGCCGTAAACCGATACATTCTTGCCCCACTGATCCCTGAAATTCAAACCCAGAGATTTTGCATCGGTAATACCATTGGCTTGTGTAGTGGTACTGCCACCGCCTTGCAGGGCATTGCCACGGCCACCGCCGCCGCCCCTGCCGCCGCCGTTAAAGTTGCCGCCAAAGCCACCGCCGGTAGCACCGCTAAAGCTGAAGGTATTAAGGTTAGTGTTATTAAGGTTACCCAATACGGCTATTTGCTGATCGCCTTTAAACTTAAAAAAGTTTACTGATCCCAGGTAACGGTTGGCATTATTAGCCTCATCGCTTGGTAGGGCATCGCTGCCATCGCCACCGGTGGCCTGTAACGAGTAGCCGTAGTTTTTATCCTTACGGATGTTGATATTCAATATTTTGGTAGGCTCGCCGGTTTTAACACCGGTAAGGTTAGCCTGGTCGCCATAATCATCAACAATCTGCACGCTTTCAACAATATCGGCAGGCAGGTTTTGGGTAGCTGTTTTCAGGTCGCCGGCAAAAAAGTCCTTACCATTAACACGCACTTTGGTAACTGATTTACCCTGCGCGGTAACGTTTCCGTCCTTGTCTACATCAATACCAGGCATTTTGCGTATGGCATCCTCAACCGGGGCGTTATCGCGCACTTTGTAGGTACTTATTTTGTATTCAACGGTATCTTCTTTAAGCGTTACCGGGTTTGGCGCACCTACAATGTTTACCTGATTAAGCTGGTTGCTTTGTACCTGTACCATAATATTGCCTAATGATACCGGTTCGGTACCGGCCTCAAGCGAGTAATGCTTGAGCAATACCTGGTAACCAATTGAGGTTACCGTAACATTTATTTTGGTGCCTTTTACTGATGGAAAGTTGAATTTTCCGTTCATGTCCGCGGCTACAACAGCGCTATCGCCCTCGGCCGAGGTAAGTTTAACACTTGCGCCGGGTACTGAAAGTTTTGTAGAGTCTATTACCGTTCCGCTAACCGACCGGCCTGTTTGCGCGTAAGTAGTAAGCGTTGCCGCAAACATCATGGCCAGGATCAGTAAATATCGTTTCATCATTTTTGGGGGTGTGTATTGTTTTGTAAATATTAAAATTTGGTTAATCCGTGTTTGTTAATGCAAATGTTTAACTAAAAAGTGTTAAAAAATGTTGTCATACAGCATTGTTACACAAGCGTTAAACGGGCTTATCTCAATAAAACCGGCGCTGCAGGCGGTAAATTTGCTTCAATCAGCCTAAAACCGGTGGTTTTATTAACTTACAGGTCTGTCAAATGAACCAAAAATTAAAATTCGGGTCATTTTAACAATCTTGTTACTAACTATTGGGCGGGTAATTTGGTGGTGTTAAATGTATAAAAAAACAGATAGGGCGAACAATTTAACGGTCAGTACAGTAGTGCATTAACTACGTGTATCATTACCGTTATAAATGCTCAGGTAACTTTCATAACGCGAGGGCTCTATTTCACCATCTCCTAATGCTTCAAGTACGGCACACCCCGGTTCATTAATGTGGCGGCAGTTATTAAACCGGCAATCGTGCATGCGCTCCCGCATTTCGGGAAAAAAGTGACTTAACTCCTGTTTCTCAATATCTATGATACCCAGTTCGCGTATGCCGGGGGTATCAATAATAAATCCGCCTTGCGGCAGCTCAAACATTTCGGCAAAGGTGGTGGTGTGCATCCCTTTATCACTCCATTCTGATATCTGGTGTGTGCGCAGATCGAGGTCAGGCAGCAAACGATTGATCAGGCTTGATTTGCCTACCCCCGAATGGCCTGAGAACAGCGTGATCTTATCCTTCAGTAAAGTTTGAACCTCATCAATGTTAGTGCCCTCAAGTGCCGATACCTGATAGCAGGGGTAACCGATGTTTTCATAAACGGCTTTGTAGGCTTGCAAAATCTCGAGGCCCTCGTCGCTAAACAAGTCAAGCTTGTTAAAGATCAGTTTAGCCGGAATATCATACGCCTCGGCGGTAACCAAAAAGCGGTCGATAAAACCCAGCGAGGTACGCGGCGAAGCCAGGGTTACTACCAGCAAGGCCTGATCCAGATTAGCGGCAATGATCTGTGCTTGTTTTGACAGGTTGATGGATTTGCGGATAATATAGTTTTTACGCGGATGCAGGTGGGTGATCACCCCGGTGCCTTGCTCAGGCTCTATCTCAAAATCAACCACATCCCCAACGGCAATAGGGTTAGTGGTGGTAATACCCTTTATACGGAACTTGCCCTTTATCCGGCAATCATAACGTTGTCCCTCGGGCGTTTGGGCCTGGTACCAGCTTCCGGTTGATTTTGTGATTAATCCCTGCATTGTAAGGGGATAAAGTTAGGCATTTGCATCCGCCCTGAATAAAAATTAATAAGTCTTTGTGATAAATGCCCAAATCGGCTAACTTTAAGGGCTTTAATATCAAAGCAAAACATGAAGATCGCCTTAGCCTCGCCGCCCTTTCCGGGCAGCATAGATCAAGCTCTTTTTAATCTCGAACAACTTACCGAACAAGCTGCCGCGCAGCAGGCCGCTATCATCTGTTTCCCTGAAACGTATATTCCGGGATACCCTATGCCGGGTTTTGCACCGGAGCAAGGCTCGCCCGAAAAGATGGAAGCCGCGCTGAAAAGGGTTTGTGCCGTAGCTGCCAAAAACAATATCGCCATTATTATACCTATGGATTTATATTCACCCGAGGGTATGTATAATGTGGCCTACGTAATATCGGCACAGGGCGAAGTACTGGGCTATCAAACCAAAAACCAGCTCGACCCATCAGAAGATGCTACCTGGATACCCGGTACACAGCGCAGATTATTTGAAGTGAACGGATTAAAGTTTGGTATTACCATTTGCCACGAGGGTTTCCGCTATCCCGAGTCAGTACGATGGGCGGCTCGCAATGGCGCGTATGTAGTTTTTCACCCGCATTTTGGCGGTAGTGATACTACGGGCACAACACCAACCGAGTGGGGGAGCATGAGTAACTCTTATTATGAAAAGGCCATGATGATGCGTGCTTTAGAGAATACCATTTATTTTGCCAGCGTTAATAACGCTACCCGCTATCCCGATTCGGCATCATCCGTAATAGCGCCCGATGGCACCTGCATTGCGTACCAGCAATACGGCGTTCCGGGAGTGCTGGTGGTGGATATTGACCTGCCGCTTGCTACCGGCTACCTTGCAAAAAGATTTAAGCCAGCGCTTTATGCGGATGAATATTCAAAATAAAATAGTTGTTATGCTTGCTATTTTAAAAATTAACTACTTTATTTGCCATGACCTTAGTACGATAAGTAAATTATATGTTTAACAGCAACACCATTATTATTACCATTATTACCACCGGCATTGATATCGGAGGAAAGTAATCGTATGGTGTAAAAAATATAAAACAAACCAACTGACCGCCTTCCTCCGACAAAGAGGAAGGCGGTTTTTTTTAATAGCTATATCAACAAAATGAAAGTCTTAAAATTCGGGGGCACCTCCGTAGGCTCAGTAAGCAGCATAACAACCCTGCTGCAAATAGTAAAAAACGAGGTTGAGCACGGCGAACGCCCGGTTGTGGTGCTGTCGGCCATGAGCGGGGTTACCAACCTGCTGATCAATATGGCCGAGGCGGCAGCCAAAGGCAATGAATTTACCGCGCAGCTTGCCGAGCTGGAACGCCGCCACTTTGATGTGGTTAAAAGTTTGCTTGACATTCAAAATCAAAACCCGGCTTTCACCCGCTTAAAAATTCACTTTAATCAGTTGGAGGAATTGTTGCAGGGCGTACTTACCCTGCGTGAGCTTACCGCAAAAACCCGTGATTTGATTGTGAGCTATGGCGAACGCTGCTCAACGCTGATGATCAGTAAGATAGCGGCGCAGCACTTTGGCAATGCCTTTTTTGTTGATGCATCCGAAGTATTAAAAACCGACAGTGCCTTTGGCAATGCCAGGGTTGATACCGCGCTTAGCGAACTCCTGATCCGCGATCTGTATGCCGGCCATGCTGATAAAGTATTGTTTGTTACCGGTTTTATTGCCAGTAACGAGGCCGGGCAGATCACTACGCTTGGCCGTGGCGGCAGTGATTATACCGCGGCTATCTTCGGCGCGGCACTCAATGCGCAGGAAATACAAATATGGACGGACGTGAACGGTATGATGACCGCCGACCCGCGCATGGTGAAAAAAGCCTTCCCGCTGAGTGAGCTTACTTATACCGAGGCCATGGAACTATCCTACTTCGGTGCCAAGGTGATCTACCCGCCAACCATGATCCCGGCCTTCCTGAAAAAGATTCCTATCGTTATAAAAAACACTTTCGAGCCGGAATTTGCCGGTACGGTTATTCAGCACGAAAGCAAAGCATCAAACCAGCCTATAAAAGGTATATCATCCATCAACAACATCAGCATACTTAACCTGATGGGTAGTGGCATGGTAGGTAAATCAGGCTTTAGCGGGCGTTTGTTCTCGCTGCTGGCCCGCGAGCAGATCAACGTTATCCTGATCACCCAATCATCATCAGAGCATAGCATTACCTTTGCCATACAGCCCGGCGATGCCGTGCGTGCCAAAGCCATTATAGAGCAGGAATTTGAACTGGAGATATTAGCCAACAAACTGGACCCTATCACCGTTGAAGAAAACCTGGCCATATTAGCCGTAGTTGGCGAAAATATGAAACAAACGCCGGGTGTGTCAGGCAAACTGTTCCATGCGCTGGGCCGTAATGGTGTAAATGTTAGGGCAATAGCGCAGGGCTCATCCGAGTATAATATCTCGGTGATCATCAGCGAGTACGATTTGGGCAAAGCGCTCAATGCCGTACACGATGCTTTTTTTGTTGACCTGTATAAAACCCTGCATGCCTTTTGCCTGGGTACGGGCAACATCGGCAAAACACTGTTTGCGCAACTTAACGCACATGCCGGTTTTCTGCTTAACGAGAATGGCATACAGGTAAAGGTGGTGGGCATCAGCAATACCCGTAAAATGATGTTTAATACCAATGGTATTGATCTTGAAAACTGGCAACCCGCGCTTGAAGCCAGCACCGATACAGCCAACCTGGGTTTATTTATTGATACCATGAAGAGCATGAACCTGCCCAACTGCGTGTTTATTGATAATACGGCAAGCCCGGTTCCGGTAGAGTTTTATGAAGAGGTTTTAAACTCGGCTATATCCGTAGTAACCTGTAATAAAATAGGTAACTCGGGCAGCTACAGCCGCTACAAAGCCTTTAAGGATGCGGCGCGTACCCGCGGTGTCGACTTTTTTTATGAAACTAACGTGGGTGCAGGTTTGCCTATCATCCGTACGCTGAAAGATTTGATGAACAGCGGCGACCGCGTGCAACGCATCGAGGCTATCCTGTCGGGTACCATATCATTCATATTTAACCAGTTTAAGGGCGATGCTAATTTTCATGATGTAGTTAAACTGGCGCAGGAGAAAGGCTATACCGAACCCGACCCGCGCGATGACCTTCGCGGTACCGATTTTATGCGTAAGATACTGATACTGGCGCGCGATGCAGGGCATACTTTAGAGGCTGCCGATGTAGATATACAAAGCATACTGCCGCAAGCCTGCCTTGATGCCGCTACGGTTGAAGATTTTTACGCTGCCCTAAAAGCAGAGGATGCCTATTTCACCAACCTTAAACAACAAGCCGAGGATGGCGGTAAAGTACTACGCTACATAGGCAAGCTGGAGGATGGAAAGGCATCCATCACCCTGCAAATGGTTGATGAAAACCATCCGTTCTACATGCTGTCGGGTAGTGATAACATCATATCATTCACTACCGACAGGTATAAGGAGCGCCCGCTGGTAGTAAAAGGCCCTGGTGCGGGTGCCGAGGTAACCGCCGCGGGTGTATTTGCTGATTTGATAAACGTGGGCGCTAATTAGCCCCCTAACCCCCTGAAGGGGTAACTTAAAATATAATAACATCATGAGTAACGAATTACAGGAAATAGATACAAACAGTGCTTTCACCCCCTTTAGGGGGACGGGGGGCCTGACCGCGGACAGCGTTCACGTTTTTGCACCGGCAACGGTGGCTAACGTAGTTTGCGGGTTTGATGTATTAGGCTTTGCCGTTAACGAGCCCGGTGATGAGGTGGTTATGCGGGTTACGGATAAGCCCGGCATTACCATCAGCAAAATTACGGGTGATGATGGCAGGCTGCCGCTTGATCCGGCTAAAAACACGGTGAGCGTGAGCGTGCAGCACTACCTGGATAGTATCGGTCGTGCCGATATTGGGCTGGATATTGAGCTGCATAAAAAAATGCCGATAGGCAGTGGTTTGGGATCGAGTTCGGCCAGTACAGTGGCGGGTTTGTATGCCATTAAAACCCTGATGGGCGATGACCGCGATCCGATAAACCTGCTGCCCTTTGCTATGAAAGGAGAGGAGATGGCTTGCGGGCATGGCCATGCGGATAATGTTGCGCCAGCCCTTTTAGGCGGTTTTGTGCTGATACGCAGCTACGAACCGCTTGATGTGGTACGTTTGCCGCATCCAAAGGATTTGTGGTGTGCGGTGGTATTTCCGGATGTGGATGTGCCTACCCGCGAGGCAAGGCAGATCATTCGTAACAAAATCAATATGAAGGATGCCGTAACCCAGTGGGGTAACATAGCCGGTTTGGTGAGCGGTTTGTTTATGCAGGATATTGACCTGATTGGCCGTAGTATGAAGGATGTACTGGTGGAGCCCGTACGCTCTATGCTGATCCCCGATTTTTACAAAATGCGTGAAATTGCCATGAGCAGCGGCGCGGTAAGTTTCGGTATATCAGGCTCAGGACCGTCGGTATTCGCCTTTACCCGTGATGAGACAACGGCTCAAACCATCACACAAAAATTGCAGCAACACTTAACAGGATTAAAGATCGGCTCCAACACCTACGTATCAACCATAAATGATGCAGGGCCGAGGGTAATAGGATAAAGAATTTAGAAATTCGGATTTTCAATTTCGAATTTGATCCCATCCTGGAAGTAAACAATTTAACAGCAAATAAATAAATCCGAAATCGAAAATTCGAATTTCGAAATAATAGGTCATGAAACTATACAGCACCAACAACACATCAGAGAGCGTATCATTTAAAGAGGCGGTTTTTAACAGTATGCCACAGGATAAGGGTTTATATATGCCGGTAGCTATTCCGCGTTTAAGCGATGAGTTTATCGGTAAACTGGGTGAGCTTACTTTGCCCGAGATCGCTTTCGGCGTAGCCAAAAACATATTGGGCGATACCATCCCCGAGGCTGATTTGAAAGCACTGATAGATGATGCCATTAACTTTGATGCCCCGGTGGTTGAGCTGGAGGATGATGTGTATGTGCTGGAATTGTTTCACGGCCCGTCATTAGCCTTTAAGGATTTTGGCGCAAGGTTCATGAGCCGGGTAATGAGCTATTTCTTGCAAGAAGGCGAAAAACAACTGGATGTGTTGGTAGCTACATCCGGCGATACCGGTGGTGCCGTGGCGCTGGGCTTTTTAGGCGTGCCTAATACCCGTGTTACCATCCTGTACCCTAAAGGCAAGGTAAGCGGCGTACAGGAACAGCAGCTAACCACCAACGGACAAAACATCCGCGCGTTAGAGGTGGATGGTACTTTTGATGATTGCCAGGCCCTGGTTAAACAAGCCTTTACCGATGCGGAATTAAATACAACCTACCGCCTTACCTCGGCCAACTCCATTAACATAGCCCGCCTGATACCGCAAACCTTTTATTACTTCAACGCTTACGCGCAATTGTTGCGCAAGGGCAAAAGCAAGGTAGCCTTTGCCGTGCCAAGCGGCAACTTTGGCAATATTGGCGCGGGTTTATTAGCCTGGAAGATGGGTTTGCCGGTTGAGCAGTTTATTGCGGCAACTAATGCCAACGATACCGTACCCGCGTTTTTAAAAACAGGCGTTTATGAGCCAAAGCCATCGGTATCAACCATATCAAACGCGATGGACGTGGGCAACCCAAGCAATTGGGTGCGTATTGCCGATCTGTTTAAAGGTGACGAAGCGGCATTGAAGCAACTCATCACCGGATACAGCTATAATGATGAGCAAACCGTTGATGCTATTGAAAAGGTGTATGCTGATCACCAATATGTGGTTTGTCCGCATACGGCTATTGCCTGGAAGGCTTTAAAGGAGTGGCAGGCAGATCATGCAGAGGTAACAGGCGTTTTCCTGTCAACCGCGCATCCATGTAAGTTTCCGGATGTAATACCGGCTGATGTGGCTGTGAACATTTCGGTGCCCGAATCCGTTAAACAGCTTGAAGGAAGAGAGAAACAAGCCGTACAAATGCCGGCCGATTTTGAAAGTTTTAAAGCATACCTGTTAAGCAACGTTTAATGAAAATAGTACTCCGTTTAGTTCTTGTAAGTTTATTGTTTGTGACTTTAGGCTGTAAACAGCAGTTTGACAAGAATAAGTGGAGTGCTAAAAAGGATTGGGATTATCCGCATCGCAACAGCATGTTGAAAGATCTGTTGAAGAACCATGAATTAAAAGGTAAACCGCTTAGTGAGGTTACTGATATGCTTGGCGAACCGGATAACCGGGAGGGCAGGCAGATCTATTATGATATTGTGATGAAATATGGCAGCGATATTGACCCTATTTATTCAAAGGAGCTTGAAATAACTTTCAATACCGATTCGGTTGTTACGGCGGTTAAAGTGCAGGAGCATAAAAATTAAGTATCTTTGCGCCATAATCATCAGCCATGTTAAATAAGGCCCTTATTGTTGTTTTATCTTTTGCCGTAATACTTTTATCAGCCTGTAATAACGATCAGCCGTTCAACCGCAAATTGTGGAAGGATGCCGACGGGTTGGATTTTAAGTATCGCAACACCATGTTGAACGATCTGCTGAAAAACCGCAAAATAAAAGGCATGAAATTTTACCAGGTTACCGATACCCTGGGCTGGCCGCAAGGTAAAAAGGACGACTATATTTATTACGATATTGTTGTAAAATATGATGGCTACCCGCCAAGCTACGTAAAGCGCCTTTTTGTTTATTTTAAAGACTCGGTTGCTGTAAACACCAAAATTTACGAGCATACCGCGAAGAAAAAGAAATAGTACTCCTCCAAATAAAGTTTCATGTCATTTCGAACGAGGTACGAGAGAGAAATCTGTCGCCTGAACCTCACCCCAGCCCTCTCCTAAAGAAGAGGGAGCTGAAAAATCTTACCTATAAAGGCAAAAAAAGTTAACCTCCCCGAGAGGGAAGACTAAAAAAAAAATTGTCATTTCGAACGAGGTACGAGGAGAAATCTGTCGCTTTGTTATTGAACGCGTGCAGATTTCTCGCTGACGCTTCGAAATGACAAGAATAAAAAATAAAAAACACGTTATTGCGAGGCACGAAGCAATCTATTTAGAACAAAATTTTTCTGTATTCAAGATCTTTGGCTCGCTCTGCTTTAGGAGAGCGCGGGGGTGAGGCAACTGTTTTAGGAGCGGCAATCAAACCTTCTTTCAATTGTAATGTTTTTGTTGCATGTTTCACTTTTGACGCAATTGCCGTCTATAGCTATAAATAACATTATATAACCATGAAGAAATTAATAATGATGGTGGCCCTGGTTGCCACAACATATGGGGCATTTGCTCAAACTGCTGATCTGCGCCGCAAGGTAGAAGTTACCGGCACTGCCGAAAAAGAGGTTACGCCTGATATTATCAACTTATCTATATCCCTTAAAGAATATATGGATGGTAAGAAAAAGATCAGTATAAGCGATTTAGAAAAACAATTAGAAAGCGCGGTAACAGCGGCTGGCATACCTAAAGAAGATTTTACGGTTAATAATGTTTCCGGCTGGAATTACGCTACCGAGAAAAAGAAAAATCCTGATTTTTTGGCAAGCAAACAATATGGTATTCGTGTGCGCGATTTGAATAAATATAACCAGTTGTTAAGCAAGGTTGATGCGAAAGGTATTGAATATACTAATATTACAAGCTACGATTATTCAAAGATAACCGAACTAAAAAAGGAACTAAAGCTGCAAGCGCTGCTTGCTGCAAAAGATAAAGCCACTTACCTGGTAAATGCCCTGGGCGATAAGCTGGGCAAGGTGTTAAGTATCTCCGAAAATGATGGTGGCGGGAGTGTATATCCGCAAGCTCGTATGTACTCCAATGCAGCTATGCGAAGCGCGGTAGCTGATGTGGCTGAATCCGATATTGATTTTCAAAAGATCAAGCTCAGCTTCCAGGTGAATGCAGTGTTCGAGATACAATAATTTTAGAATGATTTGATAAAAACAAAGGCGGCTTCCCGATCAGGAAGCCGCCTTTGTTTTTATAGAAAAAATTCAATTCAGTTACAATTCCTCATCATGCTGGCTGACGTCAAGGCCTACCAGTTCCTCTTCAGGAGTAACGCGAAGTTTAGAGATCATGTCAGTTACTTTAAGCAGGATGAACGAACCCACGAAAGCGAAGACGGACACGCCCACCAAAGCGATCAGGTGCGTAGTGAACAGCTTGGTATCACCGTAGAACAAACCATTACCGGTAGTATTGGCACTGTTCACGTTTACATGGGCGAACACGCCGGTCAGCAGCATACCCACCATACCGCCTACACCATGGCAAGGGAATACGTCCAGCGTATCATCAATGCTGGTTTTGCTGCGCCAGATCACCACCAGGTTACTCACCACCGCGGCCACGATACCGATGATCAGCGAATGCGGAATAGTTACAAAGCCCGCTGCCGGCGTAACAGCCACCAAACCAACCACCGCACCGATACAGGCACCCACCACAGAGGGCTTTTTACCACGCAGCATATCAAAAAATATCCAGGCAATGGCGGCGGCGGCCGAAGCCGTAGTAGTAGTACCCAAAGCGGTAGCGGCAAGGGCGTTGGCGCCCAGGGCGGAACCCGCGTTAAAACCAAACCAGCCGAACCACAGTAAGCCGGTACCTAATAACACGTAGCTGATACGTGCCGGGGCATGCGCCTTATCGGTACGCTGCTTTAAATAAATAGCCGAAGCCAAAGCCGCCCAGCCGGCCGACATGTGTACCACGGTACCACCG
>NZ_JAJIWP010000008.1 GCF_020880975.1 Mucilaginibacter sp. UR6-1
CCGAACAGAGAAGTTAAGCCCGCCAGAGCCGATGGTACTGCGGTAAAACGTGGGAGAGTAGGTCGGTGCCAAACTTTACAATCAGCCCCCTTCAGTAATGATCGGGGCTTTTTTTATACATTGGACTTTTTTGATCAGCTAAACCGAACATCTCGTTTCGCAACAGCAATGGATAGTGTGCCTCCCGGTACTCAAAAGCAGACAAGAACCTTAAATAGCAAATGAATATCAGGTCTGCATTTAGTTTTTAGCTATTGCAAAATTCGCCTGGCTTTAAAGTCAACACATACCTCTTTATGAAACGTAAGTTAACTGCGCCATTATTCCCTCCTGCGGTAGGTTAGGGAATAGCATAATATGAGCAGTTATCCTCAAGAATTCTATTAGCTACTATCCCTGCAAAATAAAACTCAGTATATTGCCTGCATTAAACCTTAACAGCATGAATGCAGCAGAAACTGCACTTTGGAAAAAAATCAGACTATTTCGAATTGATGATCCAGGCGTATCTTTTAAATTTTCTGATCGATTGGCGCGGGAAAATGGATGGTCAGCACAATACACCCACCGGGTTATAGATGAATATAAGAAATTTATATTTCTTTGTTGCGTATCAACAACCGGAGTTACACCATCTGATCCGGTTGACCAGGCATGGCATCTGCATTTAACGTATACACGTTCTTATTGGATATATCTTTGTCAGGATACGCTTGGCAAACCAATACATCATAATCCAACCAACGGTGGCGAGAAAGAAGCAGTTCGTTTTAAGCACTATTATACTTCTTCTGACAGCTTATACCAGCAATATTTCGGCACAGTACCACCTGCTGATATTTGGCATAACAGCGATAAACGGTTTACAGACATTAATTTTCAGCGAATTAATTTGCGCAGTAACTGGGTTATCAAAAAGCCAGAGATCGCTAAGCAACACATAATATTACTTTCAATCTTCGCAGCAAATATATTGTTTGTGCAGGCTGCGGAATTAACGATCATACCCGTACTGGGTTTGATCGTTATATTCATTGTTATCGCGGTATACAGAAAACGTGGCAGTGAGATAAATAAAAAAGGCGACAATGGTACCGACTGTACGGCCGGTTGCGGCGGAGAAAATAGCTCATGGCATTCTAACCATCACACGTCTGATAGTTCACATCATTCGGGCGATAGCGGTTGCAGCAGCGGTTGTTCTAATTCCGGTTGCAGTGGCTGCGGGAGCGACTAAGCCTGTGCCATTTGTACCCTTCGAGATGTTTTGGCCAATCTCGGTCTGGCTGTTTTTTTGCGCCTGCCCCACCATATAATAAAACCTGTTACCGGCATGCTGGCACATATCAGGCTGCCAAAAAATGCGGCTACTTTGCCCGCCAGGCCGGCAATGGCACCTACGTGTATATCATAATTCATGCGGGCAATTTTGTCGGCAGTACTGGCCTTTGCTAACCGGCCATAAACGTGTTTAACAGGTATTTCTTTCAGTGTGTATTGATCGTAAAAACGATAATCGGCCTGCCAGTAAGTATATGTGTCAGGATTTACAGCTATCTCAATAGCAGCCTTGTTGTTTTCAGGGAAATGTACATCTATACTGCCTTTAAAGTTTCTGAGTGTATCATTTGTTCGTGCCCAAAGTATGTCAGTGGCAGGTGCATTGTTATCTTTTAGATGGATCTTGGTCGTGTCAGACACCGACTCGGCAAACTCTACCTGCGCTTTACCGCCCGAGGTTACCCAGTATACTGATTTTGCAAACCACTGAAAACCCCAAACCAAGCCTGTAATGGCAATAAAAATGATCACCCAGGTCATGTAAAAGCCTAATACGTTATGCAGATCGTAATTTACCCTGCGCCATTTGGCATTCCATTTTATGCTAAAGCGTTGCCTGGAGGCAGCCTTGTTTTTTGGCCACCACAATACAATGCCCGAGATAAGCAGAAATAAGAACATTAAAGTGCCGGTAGCTACTATAGGCTGCCCGATTTTGGGCGGCAGCCACAGGTAAAAATGCCCGTCAATCACTATCCTGAAAAAATCCTGGTTCATGTCTTTAGCCTTCAATACCTCTCCGGTATAAGGGTTCATAAAAACAATCAGGTAATACGATGGCTCATATCCGTAATAAACTGCCATTGCGGCTTTGCCGGGCTCGTAGTTGATGCTATGCGGCTCCTTACCCGGGTATTGTTTATTAGCTATCTCACGCAATTTTGATGGTGGCAGTACTGGTTTGTTTTGTACGGCGGCAAAGCGATAAGGCTGCGTAACATTTTCAATCTCTCGCTCAAAGGCAAGTATGCAGCCAGTTATGCCCAAAAAACAAACCAAAAGGCCCGACGCAAGGCCGAGCCAAAGGTGAAGTCTTCCGATCCAGTATTTAAAGTTTTTTTTCGCTGCCATTACAAGTACAATTGAATGACAAAAATGCGAAAAATATCTTTATTAAGATTGATTACAAATAAATTCTTTACAGCATAACCGCTTTTAACACGCCTTGCGCGTATTCACCCCAATCCTTCATGGCGCTTTTTACAGTGTTCACAAAGGTTTTACGGTCAACCGTTTTGCCTTTAGCCGGGGCGTTTAATGCTGCGGCAGGTACACTGGTATCAGTTACCTTGGTAGCAAACCAGGTTACGTTATCATGCGGAAGGGCTACACCCAATATCATGCCCGGTAAACCGGTGAATGATTCGGGGCCGCCGGAAACCGGTATCTCATCAGTATAAAAAGCTACCACATAAATAGAATCCATTACCAGGGCATTGGCGCGGCGGCATTCATAACCGGCAATGTTGCGGGTTTCGCTGGTTATTTTCCATTTTATCTGGCGGGTACTGTCTTTCAATAAAAAAGTTTCTTCAAATACTTTTTTCTGAGCAATAATTTTGCTGGTGCTCAAATCAGTAAATACAGTATTATTTTGCCCTACAATAGCGCGGTTGCCCCAATACTGCGGGTTGTTTTCTTCGGGGATGGGTGTAAAAAGCGTTTTGTTATCACCAAAGGTTAAAGTGCTTTTAAGCTTTTTAAATTGGGGGTTATTTTTTTTATAGGCATCATACATGCCGTTCATGTAGCTCTCGTTTTGCGGGTTGATCTCCTTGCGGATGAGCGCGTACATATTGGCCGATTTTTCAAACTCGATGGTACCCGATTTGGTAAAGTGTTTGTTTTGCGCATACAAGCTGCCAGCACTTAATATAATGAGCACGGTAAGTGCTGTAAGTTTTTTATATATGGTTTTCATTGTGATATTAGTTTTTGGCAACGCCGCCGCCCATGTGGTTAAAATCATAACTAATTGAGAACATAAAATACCTGCGTATGGTGGTGTAAGTATTTTGGTAGATAACGTTATTATTGGCGCTACGGCTGAAACCGGTGTTTTGGTTTAGCAAATCGTTTACAGTTAATGATAGTCGCAGATTATCCTGTTTCATAAAAGTTTTTGCGATTGACGCATTCCATATAGTACGGCGAAACGGATCGGCGAATGTTTGTGTTGCTGCCTGGTACTCATGCTCTATATCCGAGCCGACTTGAAATTTAAAAGGCAGATAAACGTTAAAACTACCCGATAAGTTATAGGCTCTGCCATTGCTGTTCAGATCGGGGTTCAATGATGTTTCATTGGTATTGTATGACGGACGGAAATCAACCCTTACATCGTATTTTTTAGTAGCATATTTAGATAGTGATACGCCTAAAGAATACGAGTAAGCTTTGGTACGATTCTCCTGATTATTCACCATGTTGTAATAAGTCTGGCCGTTAATATTTCCGTTCAAACCGGCATTTAAGCCCCAGAAAATTTTACGGTTATACCACAGCCCGCCGTAAAAATTGTTGGTTTTACGGTTTGGTAGATTAAATGATTGGATAACGCTTCTGCCGGTTATGGTATCGGTAAGTACATTGGTAACTATAGGGTTAGTAGTTAATGAGTACGATCCGTACAAATTCATCCATTCATCGGCCAGTACTTTGTATGAGTTGGCGCTAAAATTAAAGCGATGGGTGAATGAAGGATCAAGATCAGGGTTACCCAGGGTAATGTTCAAAGGGTCATTATTGATGCGGATAGGTTGTACCTGATCAATAGTTGGCTGAGTGGTGTTACCATTGTATGATAACCTGAGCGATTTTTGCTGCGAAAAACGATATTGCCAGGTAGCCTGCGGAAACCAGTTGGTAAAGTTCCTGTCAAACCGCATGTTGTTAATGCGGTTAACCTGTTCAAAATTCACAATTGCAGCGCGTGTACCAAAGTTTAACGTGGTTTTGCCTTTTTTATAGTTAAACATTGCCCCCGCCTGGTTTGATAGCTGATTTAGTTTAAAATCACTGCTTAATGAGTCTATCTGGCGGTTGTAACTGCCGTTGCCAAGCGTTTGTTCAAATGTGCGCCTGTTGGCAGTAGCGTTATTAATATTTACACCATAATTAACCACAACCGAAAAATCTTTGGTGATGGGCTCGGTATAGGTGATGTTTGAATTCAGCACCACGCTTTCCAGGTCATTTACCTTATACTGGTCAATATTGGTCGTACTGTCAAGCGCGCCGGTTCTGTCGTAATAATTAATAATTGATTTCAGGAAGCCGTCGGCATTGTTACGGGTTACCGATGGTGCTATGTTTACTGAGAAAGTACGGCCTTTTTTCTTTAACTTTTTGTTGTAAAAGATAGACGCGTTGAATAGTTTTTGGCTGCCATCAGTGGTTAGTTCACGCACGTTATCGTTCTGTAAGGTATCGTTACGTCTGCTCACAGAGTTGAAGTTTTGGCGGGTATCGCTTTCTTTTAACGTACCGCCAAAGGTTAGTTTAAGGTTTGATGTGGTATCAATTTTCAGGTTATAAGTACCATCGAGTTTTTGTCTGAACAGGTAGTTATCGAATTTCTGATCGGAAAGCGTGGTTTGGCTAAGCGTTGGCGATAGGTTGTTAACATTGATGGAATTGTTGGTGCCTTCAACCTCGATCGAACCAATTTTATAATTGCCATTGATAGATTCCTTATCATCATTCCACTTGGTATCATAATGCAAACCACCGGTACGGGCTGTCGGCAAGCCCTGGCCGCTGTAACGGCCATCAAATGAGTCCAGATCATCACCGCCGCCGCTAAAAAAGATGGATACACTGCCATCATCCCCATAGGTAACATTGTCTGATCCGCCGCCGTATTTATCGTTATCAGTCCACCCAAGCCCGGTTTTGCCGGTATTGCTCAGCGTGCCGTATGCCGAAAATTTTTGCTTGCCTTTAAAGGTATTGAACATCAGTTCGCTTTGGTTAAAACCGCGCGTACCTACGGCCGCCTGCGCCTTGCCGAACGATCCGCTTTTTTTATCCTCTTTAAGTTTAATGTTGAGTGTCTTGGTTTTTTGGCCGTCATCAATACCTGTAAACGTAGCCTGGTCGCTCTTTTTATCGTAAAGCTGCACCTTGTCAACCATATCGGCACGCAGGTTTTTAGTAACCAGGGTAGGGTCATCGCCAAAAAACTCTTCGCCATCAACCAATACCTTGCTTACGGTTTCGCCCTGGGCGGTTATCTTGCCGTCCTTATCAACCTGTATGCCTTGCAGTTGTTTTAGCAGGTCTTCAACCTTGGCGTTGGGTTGTATGCTATAGGTTTTGGCATCGTATTCGGTAGTGTCGCCTTTTATCTTGATTTGTGCCGCGGTGCCCTTAACCATTACTTCCTGCAACAATCTTGACTTTAGGCTGAGCTTTACCGTATTAAAATTGTAATCTGTTTTAGTGCCTTCCAGTTTAAACTGCTCCACATAGTCGGCATACTCAGGGTAAGCTACCAGCAGTATGTAACTGCCTGCGGCCAGTTTGGGAAAGTGGAACGAGCCATCCTGCGCGGCACGGGCATACGTAACCAGTACTGAGTCCTTAGCCTGAAGGATACTTACTGACGCGTTCTCGAGCTTTACATTTGACGCGGTATCAGCAACAATACCTTTTGCCGTGTAATTGGTGGGGGATGGTGTTTGTGCGAACACCGACAGGCTGCTTATCAGTAACATAACAAGAGCCGTAATTGTGTACTTCATATAAAGAGTATAGGTTTGAGCAATGATAACTAAATTTTTAGGTAATAAAAACGGAGTTGTTGGCTATTAACTTTTTTTAACACTTTTTAACAGTATTGTTACGTAATAGCCGTAGATAAGACAGTATTATAAAGTATTGTGTTACAATAATTAAAAAATAAACCGGCGGTTAAGCTGCAAATACCTTACGTTCTGTATGTTAAAAAATTGGATAAAAATTAGCCATAACGCCTTATAACGGCATTTTGCTAAAGCAGGCAATTGTAGCGTAAATTCAAAAAAGCTATACTGTTTATTATCAAGCGTAAAAAATTTGATAATACCTTTTAGCAAAATCAAAAAGCCATATATTAGCAGCTTTGGAAAAACCCATACAAAACCAACCAAATGAAAAAATTATTAACTATTACTTTTTTATTAACCATCATCTTCAGGTCGTACGGTCAGCAAACTGACTTGGCCGCCCTGGTGAACCCGCTGATGGGTACCGATTCGCAGTACGATCTGTCGAACGGTAATACTTATCCGGCTATAGCTGTGCCATGGGGCATGAACTTTTGGTCGGCACAAACCGGTAAAATGGGCGACGGGTGGATGTACACCTACGATGCGCACAAGATACGCGGCTTTAAACAAACCCACCAGCCATCACCATGGATGAATGATTATGGCCAGTTTGCCATAATGCCGGTTGTAGGCAAAGGCAAGGTAAACCAGGATGCAAGGGCCAGTTGGTTCTCGCACAAGGCCGAGGTTACCAAACCTTATTACTACAGCGTTTACCTGGCTGATCATGATATAGCTACCGAGATCACCCCTACCGAGCGTGCGGCGCAGTTTCGTTTCACTTACCCTAAGAGTGATGAGTCATTTATTGTGATTGACGCGCTGGATCGTGGCTCATACATCAAAGTATATCCGGAGCAAAAAAAGATAGTAGGTTACTCAACCAAATATGCGCGCGGCCCGCTTAAAAACTTTAAAAACTTTTTTGTTATTTATGTAGATAAACCGATAACTGTTGCCAAAACTTACAAAGATACTGTAGAGAACAACGGCCTTGAGGTTGATGATAAACACGCGCTGGCCGTTATTGGTTTCAAAACCGTAAAAGGCGAAAAAGTGAACCTGCGTGTAGCTTCATCATTTGTGAGCATTGAGCAGGCTGATTTGAACCTTAAACGTGAGCTTGCAGGTGACAGCTTTGATCAAACTAAAGAAAAAGCGCACACCATCTGGAATAAAACCCTTGGCCGTTTAACGGTTGAAGGTGGTACCGACGAGCAGCAACGTACTTTTTACTCGTGCTTATACCGCATGCTGTTCTTCCCGAACAAATTGTACGAGATTGACGCGAACAACAAAATTGTTCACTACAGCCCGCACACCGGCAAAACCGAGCCTGGTTACAAATTCGCAGGTACCGGTTTTTGGGATACCTTTAGGGCATTATATCCATTCCTGAACCTGGTTTACCCATCTATCAACAAAGAGATGCAGCAAGGCCTGATCAGTGATTACAAGGAAGGCGGCTGGTTGCCTGAGTGGTCAAGCCCGGGTTATGCCGATATTATGATCGGTAATAACTCAGCCTCGGTAGTTGCTGATGCCTATATAAAAGGTGGCCGTGGTTATGATATCAATACCCTTTGGGATGCCGTGATACATGGCGCTAATAACGAGGATGCTAAGAATTCATCAATCGGTCGTCGTGGTGTTAAGTATTATAACGACTTAGGCTATGTACCTTACGATGTTAAGATAAACGAGAACGCTGCCCGTACATTAGAGTACGCTTATGATGACTTTGCCATCTACAGCCTGGGTAAAGCGTTAGGCAAACCTGAGTCGGAGATCGCTATCTACAAAAAACGCAGCCGTAATTACCGCAACCTGTTTGATAAATCAACAGGTTTTATGCGCGGTAAAAACCAGGATGGTACGTTTGCTTCGCCATTCAGCCCGCTTAAATGGGGTGATGCCTTTACCGAAGGTAATAGCTGGCACTATACCTGGAGCGTTTTTCATGATATTAAAGGTTTGATAAACCTGTATGGCGGCAACAAGCAATTCGCTAACAAGTTGGATTCGGTGTTCATCATGCCACCGGTATTTGATGACAGCTACTATGGCGGTGTTATCCACGAGATCCGCGAGATGCAGATTGTGAACATGGGCCAGTACGCGCATGGTAACCAGCCCATACAACACATGACTTACCTGTACAATTACGCTGCCGAGCCGTGGAAGAGCCAGTACCACGTACGTGAGGTAATGGATAAGCTGTACAAACCAACCCCTGATGGTTACTGCGGTGATGAGGATAACGGCCAAACATCGGCATGGTATGTATTCTCGGCAATGGGTTTCTACCCGGTATGCCCGGCGGTTAATCAGTATGTTATTGGTTCGCCACTGTTTAAAAAGGTAACATTAAAGCTGGAGAATGGCAAAACTGTTACTATTAACGCCGCTAATAACAGCAAAGCAACCCGCTACGTTAATACCGTTACAGTTGATGGAAAACCATACACCCATAACTGGTTAAGCCACACGGCACTGCAAAAAGGTGGTGTTATTAACTTTAACATGTCGGCACAGCCAAACAAAACACGTGGTACAGGCGCGGCAGATGCACCGTACTCGTTGTCGGATACTGAGAAGTAATAGCTGATTATTATGATATAAAAAAGGGGCTGTATTGAAAAATACAGCCCCTTTTTATGCTATCTGTCAACTTTTTTACTGCTGCACAATTTGCCATTGCTGGTTGTTGCCGCCATTCCACGGCCATTGAATAATGTTTGCACCGTCAGCGGTTGAGCTGCCGTTAACATCAAGCGCCTGGCCGCTGTTGCGGTTGATGATGCGGTAATAGCCGCCGCCATTATCAACCACCTGCCATTGCTGGCTGTTGCTTCCGCTCCAGGTTGATTGTGTAATACCCGCGCCATTGGTGGTCGATCCGCCGTTAACTTCAAGCGCCTTACCGCTATTGCGGTTGATGATACGGTAATAACCGCCGCCATTATCAATAATTTGCCACTGCTGGTTGTTGCCGCCATTCCATGGCCATTGTATAATGTTGGCACCGTTGCTGGTTGAGCCGCCGTTAACGTCGAGCGCCTTGCCGCTGTTACGGTTATTAATACGGTAGTAGGCTGTTGAGTTAAAGGTGCTGCCCTCACCCCAGCCATAACGTATACGCACCAAACCTGATGCATTGGTGGTAGTAAGCGTAATGTTGGTACCACTGCCGCCACGGGTTTGTATGCTGTAACTGTCGCCATCGCGCAGGCCGGGCCAGTAAACGCTGGCAATGCCATCAGCTCTGAAAACGTTTGTTGAGCCAACTATATAAGCTATCTCGTTATCGCTGCCTACGGCACCGGTATAATTTTTGCTGGTAGTCATGGCGGCACCGTATTCAGTTACCACGGTGCGGCTGGCATAGCTGCCAAAGCGGCTGCGCCAGTCGGATTCCCAGCCGCTGAGTGTGCGGGTAGCCCAAAAGGCATAGTTGTGCAGCGAGAGCAGGCAATTGGTAAAGCGGCTGTCGGCTCCAATACCGGTCACATTTTCGGAGTAACCGGTACCGCCAAGCAAAATCCTGTTACGCGGAACATTGGGGTAACGGGTAAGCCATTCGGCGTAAATGGTGGTAAGCTGTGCCTGGGTGTAACCGTGCGGCTCGTTAAATACCTCAAAATACACATTGGCGTTGCCCTGGTATTTGGTAACCACGGTTTGCCACATATCCCAAAACTGGGTGGTATTATCAATAATACCGTCGCGGGATGAGGCTGCTTCCCAGCAGGCCAGTATTACCTTCATGTTTTTGTTGAGGGCGCGGTCAATAGCGCCGGTGTATGAGCCCCACCATGACTCAAGCACACTTGGCGGATTGATAGGTAGCCTAACGGTATTTACACCGGGCATATTGGTTTGAAAGCCGGTTAAAATAGCGTTCGCCTTGTCAGAAACCGTAGTATAACTGTCGCCAGCGTCAAGGCCCGAAGGGATCACCCATCCATCCACAAAGTTATCGCGCCCATCAGCCCAGTTAACACCGGCTATGGAGGCCGCGCCAACGGCCAGCGTTTGCGTATCCGTGTGGTTTTCGGGCGGTTTAATGTCTGCTTGTTTCTCTTTTGAACAGCTTGACCATAGCAAAGCCAGTAAGCCAAGCAACATAAGTGTCTTTCTTTTCATAATTTAAGGTTAAGAAGTGATGAACTATTGGTTAGTAGATCTATAATTGATACGAAAATCGGTGTTTTTTTTTAATGCAGGTGAGGGGTAAACGGATAGAATTCAAGGGAGTAACGGATAAAATAGCGATCCGGATACTTTATTTGATAATGTATAAGTTACATAGAAAGGCCTTGCCCGGGGGTATTTTTGTTTGCATTTAACTATGTATTTTCATTAGTTTTAGGCCGGCACAAATATATCAGCCAATTAGTAACCTGTTTCTGTACCTGTCTTTTATTTAACCGGCGCTAATGTGCCATACTGATAATGGAAAGTATTTGCGGTTTGCTAAAACGTTTATGTTGATAAGGGCGTGTACAATTGTACCAAATATTAACGTTATGCTGATGCCAAAATATAAATCAAATAAGCGGGCCTTAAGCCCGGTATCGGAATAAATTAAACTATGGAAAGAAGAAAATTCATTGCCAGCACCGCTATGTTAGGTGCGGGCGTATTGGCCGGCAAGCTATCAGTTGCGGGCTCACTGGCTGATTACCCGGTTGTGCGGGTGGCGGCGGCCAAGCGTAACTTTACCAGCAAAGCAGTAGAGGCGGCCATTAAGGAGTTTAAACAAAAAGTAAAAGATAAGGAGCTGGGCTGGCTGTTTGAAAACTGTTTCCCGAACACATTAGATACAACGGTTACTTACAAACAAAAGGATGGCCGCCCGGATACTTATGTAATTACCGGCGATATTGATGCCATGTGGCTGCGTGACAGCAGCGCGCAGGTTTGGCCGTACTTTCACCTGATCAAAAAAGATAAAGCGTTGCAGGACCTGATTGCCGGGGTAATTAACCGCCAGGCAACAAACGTACTGCGCGACCCATATGCCAACGCGTTTTATGATGACGCGGCAAAGGTAGGCGAATGGAAAACAGATCATACTGATATGAAACCCGGCCTGCACGAGCGTAAATGGGAGATCGACTCGCTTTGTTACCCCATCAGGCTGGCGTACCAGTACTGGAAATTAACCGGCGATACCAAGCCGTTTGATGCTACCTGGAAAAAATCTATCGAAACCATACTGAAAACATTTATTGAGCAGCAGCGCAAGGATGGCGACGGACCATACCATTTTCAGCGTACCACCCAGTTTGCTACCGATACGGTGCCGATGAGCGGTTACGGCTACCCTGTTAAACCTGTAGGTTTAATTTGTTCAGCCTTCAGGCCGAGCGATGATGCTACGGTATATTCATTTCTCATCCCGTCAAACTTTTTCGCGGTTACCAGCCTTAAACAAGCTGCCGAGATGGTTAAAACGTTGTTAAAAGATGATGCTTTGGCATCGCAATTAACGGCCCTGGCTACCGAGGTTGACGCTGCTTTAAAAGAGCATGCCGTTATCGATGTACCTAAATATGGTAAGGTGTATGCCTTTGAGGTGAACGGCTATGGCAGCTATAACCTGATGGATGATGCCAACGTACCAAGCCTGCTGTCACTGCCATATCTTGGCGCTATGCCGAATACCGATCCAGTATATATCAATACCCGTAAGATGATCCTTTCGCTGGATAATCCTTTCTTCTACAAAGGTACCGCGGCCGAAGGTATTGGCGGGCCGCACGTAGGTAAGGATATGATATGGCCAATGGCGATCATTATGCGCGCGCTTACAAGTAATGATGATGCCGAAATTAAAGAGTGTATACAGGTGCTGAAAAGAACCCATGGCGATACCGGCTTTATGCACGAAACTTTTCATAAGGATAATCCTAAAAAGTTTAGTCGCGCGTGGTTTGCGTGGGCAAATACGCTGTTTGGCGAGTTATTGTGGGAAACCTATCAAACCAAGCCGCAGCTTTTGCAGGCCTAACCGCAAAATCATCAGCCTATGAAATTAAGAATAATAGTAGCTATAGGCCTGTGTAGCGCGTTCGCCTTTAAGGCAGGCGCGCAAACCAGGGCCGAGTATCAGCAACGTATCAATACTTTATACAGCGGTGTGCAGCAGCATTTACATGATGCTGCCGCCGGTTTATATTATGAGGATACCAAGCCCGAATCAAAAAAGCGCCACTCGTACCTGTGGCCGCTTTGCGCGCTGGTGCAGGGTGCCGATGAAATGGATAAACTGGAGCCCAAAAAACATCGTATTGATACGGTATTGGCGGCTATCCAGCAATATTACCGTGCTACGCCACCCGCGCCGGGTTACCAGGCTATGGTGGTGCATGATGAGAAGGATTCTCGTTTTTACGATGACAACCAATGGATAGGTATTGCCGCTTTAGATGCTTATAACCGTACTAAAACCCAAAAATACCTGGAGCTGGGCAAGCTGATCCATCGCTTTCAGTTAACGGCGTATGATGATAAAGCCGGCGGCGGTTTGTACTGGAAAGAGGATGAGCGTACCACCAAAAATACCTGCTCAAACGGCCCGGCGGTATTGATCGCCCTGCAATTGTATAAGATAACCAAAGAGAAAAAGTACCTGGATACGGCGATGCTGATCTACAACTGGACAAATAAAAACCTGCAGGCACCATCGGGGGTATTTTATGATAACATCAAGATACCATCGTTAAATGTAGATAAAGCCACTTATACTTATAACGCGGGTACCATGCTGCAGGCTAACGTGCTGCTATATAACATTACTAAGGATCAGAAATATTTGACCGAGGCCAAGCGTATTGCCGATGCATCAAAAGCGCATTTTTTTCGTAACGGACGTTTGCCGGGCAATTACTGGTTCAACGCGGTGCTGATACGTGGTTACATGGAGCTGTACAAGGTGGAAAAGGATAAAACCCGCCTGCAATTTATTATTGACGATGCCAACGCCATCTGGAATACCGAACGCGAGGGTAACCTGGTAGGCAAGCGTAAAGAAAAAGCGTTAATTGACCAGGCCGCAATGATCGAGATCTACGGCAGGCTGGCCAGCCTCAAATAGCGAATTGCTTAAATTACTATATTAGCCATTCAGCCAGCCATATATTAAGGTTAGGATGAATGGCTTTTTTATGGATGCACCACCGGTTTATAAACGTACACGTATAGCACCCACGCCCAGCGGCTATCTGCATGTGGGCAATGCGTTATCGTTTATTATTACCGTCGGTTTGGCTGCCGAAACCGGCGCCCAAATACTTTTGCGTATTGATGATATGGATCGTGACCGTGCCGATAAGCGCTACGTGCAGGATGTTTTCGATATCCTGCAATTTTTAGATATACCCTGGCAGCAGGGGCCGCTGGATTTGCAGGATTATCAGGAGCAATGGTCGCAAATATTAAGGCTGGATAAGTATCATGACGCTTTAGGGCAACTACGGCAAAGCGGACAGGTATTTGCCTGCAATTGCAGCCGGTCGCAGTTAAAAGGGCATGCGGCTTATCCTGGTACCTGTCGCTATAAAAATATTCCGTTGGATGCACCCGATGTAAGCTGGCGTTTCAAAACCGAACGGGCAACTATCAGCGTAAAAACCCTGAACGGTAATATTACCGGGTACCTGCCCACTGAAATGACTGATTTTGTAGTACGCAAAAAAGATGGTTATCCGGCTTACCAGTTATCATCAGTTGTAGATGATGTGCATTTTGGCGTTGACCTCATTGTGCGTGGGCAGGACTTGTGGGCATCAACACTGGCGCAATTGTACCTGTCGCAAAGGTTGGGTTTGCCTTTTGGTGAGGTCACCTTTCATCATCACCCCTTATTGTTAGGCAGCGATGGTGCCAAACTATCTAAATCAGCAGGCGCTGCTTCTATCAAATATTTGCGCGAGCAAGGGCTATCAACCGTGCAAGTATTAAACACTATCGCCAAGCAAGCCGGAATAAAAGAGCCGGTGAGTGAATGGCGGCAGCTATATGAAAAACTTAAATTAAGACGGGGGTAAATTAGTTTACTGTCCGCCGGTTTTCAGGTACATGTAAATCACACCAACGGCTACTATAACAAGCAGAATCAGCAGGCCTGCTACACCGCGGCGTTTATCCTGGCGCATTATCCATATTAACAAAACTACCAGCGGTATAACAAATATTAACCAGAATATAAGCGAAGGGATACTCATGTTTTTGTATTGAGTCCGGCAGTCAGGCAAAAACCGTAAGTCCGGAAGTGTTTGCAAATATAGATTTTTTTTAGTCTGCAAGTCCGAAAGTCGGGAAAGTCCGCGAGTCCGAAAGTTGTGCTTCAGACTTGTCCCATACGGGTATTTCTTCTTCCTGACTTTCGGTCTTTCCGACTTCCTGACTTCCTTAAAACGGCATCCGCGCTAATGGCGCCACATCCTGCCCAATAAATTCACCTTTCAGGTATTTATGGTAACCGGCAATGGCTATCATGGCGGCATTGTCAGTACAGTATTCCATTTTGGGGATAAAGGTACGCCAGCCCAGTTTTTCGCCTAATTGCTGTAAGCCCTGGCGCAAGCCGGTATTGGCTGATACACCACCTGCTAAGGCAATATCGGTAATGCCATACTGCTCGGCAGCTTTACGTAGCTTGTTCAGTAAAATGGTGGCAATTCGTTTTTCAACCGAGGCGCATATATCATTTATGTTTTCCTCAATAAAATTGGGGTTGGCGGCAACATTATCCCGGATGAAGTACAGGATAGAGGTTTTTAATCCGCTAAAGCTAAAATCAAAACCCGGTATCTGCGGCTCGGGGAATTTGTACGCATCGGGGTTACCGTTGCGGGCATGTCTGTCAATCAGCGGGCCGCCGGGATAAGGCAGGCCTAATATCTTGCTCGTTTTATCCATGGCTTCACCGGCGGCATCGTCAAGCGTTTGGCCGATGATCTCCATGTCAAAATAATCCTTCACCAGCACAATTTGCGTATGCCCGCCCGAAACGGTAAGGCACAGAAAAGGGAATGCCGGTTTATTATCGCCAATAAAATGGGCCAAAACATGCGCCTGCATGTGGTTAACCTCTATCAGCGGGATGTTTTTTGCCAGCGCAAAAGCCTTGGCGAATGATACGCCAACTAAAAGTGAGCCTAAAAGTCCGGGGCCGCGTGTAAAAGCCACCGCATCAATATCATTTTTGCTTACTTTTGCGTTTAATAATGCCTGTTGAACAGCGGGAACGATATTTTGCTGATGCACACGCGAGGCAAGCTCGGGCACAACGCCTCCGTAAGCTTCATGTATGGTTTGATTGGCAATAATATTGCTTAGGATGTTACCGTCAGCGCATACTGCTGCCGAGGTTTCGTCGCACGAGGACTCTATGGCTAAAATTACAGGCACAATTATCTTTTAAAAAGCAAAGTTATTAAAAAAGTACTCAAAATAACGCTAAGCATAGTATTGCTGATTGTATTAATGGTTAGCATCCTATTGTTGGCTTTTCAATACAAACCTGTACAAACATGGGCCGCAAAAAAGGCCACTGCTTACCTGTCAAAAGAATTAAATACAAAAATTGATATAAAAAGCCTTTATATTAAACCTTTCTCGTCTGTAGTACTGGAGGGGCTTTATGTGCTGGATAAGCAAAAGGATACTTTGCTAAGTACACCAAAGCTAACGGTAGAGATCAATGGCTTCTCCATATTTAACAGCATAAAACAGCGGTATATTGATTTTACCTCGGTACAGTTGGATAACGGCTCGTTCTACCTGAAAAAACAGCGCGACAGTACAACTAACCTGAAGTTTATTATTGATTATTTCAGCTCGGGCGATACCACCAAAAAAGCAAGTAAACCCTGGACGCTTAATTTTGAGCGCATTGGCATAAATAACCTGCGTTTCAGGTACAAAAATCAATTGAACGATTCGCTGGTGAAGGGCGTTAACTTTGATGATGTTGATGTGCGGGCGTTCAGCACAGTGGTACGTAACCTCGATCTAAAGAACCACCTGTTCAAGGCATCGGTATACAAACTTACCTTTAAGGAGAAGAGTGGTTTTTATTTGAAGAACCTTACCGCGCAAACCACGGTTGATACCAACCAGATTTTGCTGCAGCAGCTTTTTTTGCAAACGCCTAATTCCTCCCTGCGCGATCATTTTAAAATGAGCTTTAACTCCTTTGATGATTTTAGCGATTTTGAGCGCCGCGTAAACATGGATGCCGATTTTAAGAACGCGCACCTGTCATCAAAAGATGTGGCTTACTTTACCAGCAGTTTAGACAAAACCCAGTTTGAGCTTGGCGTAAACGGGCGCATACGCGGCAGGGTTAATAACCTGCGGGCATCAAACCTGCTGGTTACAGCCGGGCAAAGCACTTATATAAAAGGCAATTTCAGGATGAAGGGTTTGCCCGATTGGGAGAACACCTTTATGGATATGGATATTGAACAGATAGCCACCAATAAAAAGGACCTGGATTACCTGGTTAAACGCTTTACAGGCAGCACCAGGCAAATGATACCGGCCATTGTAGGCAAGTTTGGTAACGTAAACTTTAGCGGTAACTTTAGCGGCCTGCAAAATGATTTTGTGGCCTACGGAACATTTAAGACCAGGCTTGGCCGTTTTGATACGGATATAAACTTAAAAATAGGTAAAAACGGCATACCATCATACAGCGGCAAGCTTACCACCAACCAATTTGCGCTGGGTACGCTGATAGATAACAATACCATTGGCCGTACCTCATTTACAGCGCAGGTAAAAGGCAGCGGCGATGAGTTAAAGAACCTGAATATCGCTGCGAATGCCAAACTGAAAACCTTTCAGTTTAAAGGATATACTTATAGTAATATAGCGTTTAACGGCACATTTAAACGTAAATTTATAGATGGTTTACTGAAGATAAACGACCGTAATATCAAGCTATCTCTGGATGGTACCATTGATATGAAACCGAAATTGCCGGTGTATGATTTTACAGCCAGCGTTGAGAATGCACACCTCAATAAGCTGAACCTGATGAAGGATACCATCACCGTAAGTACTACGCTTGATGCTGATTTTTCGGGCACTAACCTCGATAACATCAGCGGTAATATCTTTCTGGCAAACACACGCTTAGTTAATCCACGTACAAATTACGTGGTTGACTCGCTTTACCTGGCGGCCAGTGGCAGCGGCAGGCAAAGGCTGCTGGAATTTCAATCAGACGCGGCAAATGGTAGTATCACGGGTAATTACAGCCTGTCAACCCTGCCCGATTATTTTAAGAGCATCGTAAAAAAATACATTCCATCGTTAAAAACGGATATAAAGCCATTCAAATCTCAGGACTTTGATTTTAATTTTAAGCTAAAGGATGTTGATCCGCTGCTGGCGGTGTTTATGCCCGGCCTTAAAATTCCTGACCAGGGTACATTGATCGGTAAATTTAATTCAGCCGATCAAACAGCCACGCTTACGGGATACATCAAAACCATCCAATATAATAAGATCATCCTGCACGACCTGATCATTGACGAGAACACGGCCGCCCAATACCTCAACGCCAACATATCATTAAGTAAGGTTGACCTGAGCGACAGTTTGTATGTAAAGGATGTGAATATAACCAACTTCCTGAATCGCGACAGCCTGAATTTCAACATCAAGCTGTCTGACAAGAATGCCACCAACCAGCTCGATCTTTACGGCCTGGTTGAGTTTGGACGGGATACCACGGCCAAGTTAAAACTGCTGCCATCAGATGTTATTTTGGACAGGGAGCAATGGAAACTGGAGGAGCAGGTGCGCATCAGGTTTTTGAATGGCAAAACGCAGATATCAAACTTTGAGTTGAGCAATGGCGAGCAGATGGTAAGTATTGATGGCTTTATATCTGACAAGTCTGAAGATAAGCTCAACGTGATATTTAAACAATTCAGGATGGGTACGCTTAACCCGCTTACCAAACCATCGGGCATAGCCTTACGCGGTGCACTTAATGGCGAGGTGATATTAAGTTCGATATTAAAATCGCCGGGTATGGATGCCGACCTGGGTATTGATACGCTGGTAATGAACAATACACAGGTAGGTAATGTAAAGATCATCTCAAACCTGGATAATGAGCGTAAAAAAGCTATTGTGAGATTGAATATACTGAACCGCGGCCTGGAAACAATGGATATTGAAGGCGCTTACTCACTGTTGAAAGATGATGAGAACGCGCTTGATTTTGATATTAACATGAACCAGACCGAAGCGATCATATTCACGCCGTTCATAAGTAACCTGGTATCAGATGTTAAAGGTACGCTATCAACCAGTATTAAGCTCACCGGCTCGCTGCAAAAGCCGCAGCTTAATGGCTTTATAACCCTCAATAATACAGGCATGACGGTAAACTACCTGAAAACGCCTTACACGCTGAATGACAGGCTTGAGGTGGAGAACAGCGTGGTGAAGATCAATAAGATGGTGTTGAAGGATAACAGAAAAGGGCAGGGTGTAGTTAATGGCTCGGTTGACCTGAACAATATATCAAACCCTACGCTCGACATAAAAATTGAAGCTACTAACCTGCTTGCGCTTAATACTACGTTTAAGGATAATCACCTGTATTATGGTACGGCCTACGGCAGCGGCGACTTTAGCTTTACCGGGCCTATTGATAATATGAAGATAGATATTAAGGCCGCCACACAAACGGGTACGGTATTTAATATTCCGCTTAACGCATCATCCACCGCCAGTGATTATGATTTTATAAGGTTTGTTAGCCATAGCGATACTACTAAAAAGGAAGCCGAGGATATATCAAAGAAATTTAATGGCGTTACCCTGAACTTTGACCTTACAGCCGATGAAGGCACAACCGTAAAAATTGTTACTGATTACGGTAAGCTGGAAGGTAACGGGGTAACACGTAACCTTAAACTGAATATTAATAGCCTGGGCGATTTTGAGATGTTTGGTGATTTTCTAATCTCATCAGGTAAGTTTGAGTTTACGGCTAAGAACTTTATCAGTAAAAATTTCCAGGTGAACCAGGGCGGTACCATCCGTTGGACTGGCGACCCCGCCAATGCCGAAATCAACCTGAACGCTATATATGAGGTGCGTACCAACATTGCGCCATTATATACCGCGGCGGGCTTTACATCGCCACGGGGTAACCAGCAGGTACTGGTACAGGCGCAATTGCTGCTTACCAAATCACTGTTACTGCCAACTATTGATTTTGATTTTACCTTCCCGACCGAGCCAACCATTAAGGAGGATGTAGCCACCTACCTGTCAGACAATACCAACCGCAGCCAGCAAGCGCTGAGCATTATTGTGCGCCGTAACTTTACGGCCGGTACAGGCGGCGGTAACCTTAATGAGCAGGTATTAAGCACCGCGAGTGATGCGGTGAGCGAGTTTGCCTTTAACCAGTTAAACAGCTTTATTTCGCAATCAAACATTAAAAATATTGATATTAACATACGCTCATTCAACGAAGCGAGTGCATCCATCCGTTTGTTTAGCGACAGGCTGATACTTAACGGAAGTTTATTTACCAATACGGGCAGTAATAACCTGTTTTATAACAATACCAACCTGTTTAACGCCAACTTTAGCAACCTTACCAAGGATTTTGAGGCACTATACCGCATACGTAAGGATGGTAACCTTACTGCCCGCTACTCATACAGGGTGTTAAGCGGTACAGCCTTGAGTACCTTTAACCCGCTTGATGTGCAGTATGTAAACGGTATTGGTTTGGTTTACCAGCGCGATTTTGACAGTGTAGGTGAGTTTTTGCGCAATATATTCAGACGAGGAAGGCGCAGTATACCAGCAACAACGCCGGCACCGGTAAACCCGACACCGGCGCCTGTTATAAATTATAAGTTAAGGGATGATGAAGATTAATGATCGCGCATAATGGCGTGATCCATCTTATCTCTTTTGGTACGCAGGTAATGCTCGTTATGCTTGTTGGCCGGTATTTCAATAGGTACATTTTCAACCACTTCAAGTCCGTAGCCAATTAAGCCCGCGCGTTTTTTAGGATTGTTGCTCATCAGGCGCATTTTTGTAATACCCAGGCTGCGGATGATCTGCGCGCCGATACCATAATCGCGGTGATCCATCTTGAAACCCAGCTCAAGGTTGGCTTCAACGGTATCAAGCCCGTTCTCCTGTAAGTGATATGCTTTGAGCTTGTTGATGAGGCCAATACCGCGGCCCTCCTGGTTCATATAAATAATAACGCCTTTGCCTTCACGCTCTATCATCTCCATAGCTTTATGCAGTTGCGGGCCGCAATCGCAGCGGCACGAGCCGAATATATCGCCGGTTACGCATGAGCTATGCACGCGTACCAATATCGGTTCGTCAGGTTCCCAGGTGCCTTTTATTAAGGCCATGTGGTTTTCGCCGGTATCAACCTGGGTATAGGCTATCATATCAAAATCACCCCATTGGGTAGGCATTTTTACTGATATTTCTTTGGTTACCAAAGTTTCGGTACTCAGGCGATAGGCGATCAGATCTTTTATCGAAATTATTTTCAGTTTAAATTCCTCGGCTATCTTCATCAGCTCAGGCACACGGGCCATTTCGCCGTCCTCGGTCATTATCTCGCAAATAACGCCCGCGGGTTCAAAGCCTGCCATTACGGCCAGGTCAACCGTAGCTTCGGTATGGCCGGCACGGCGCAGCACGCCGCCATCTTTAGCTATCAGCGGGAATATGTGTCCGGGTCTGCCCAAATCGGCAGCCTTTATGGTTGGGTCAATTAATGCCAGGCAGGTTTTTGAACGGTCGGATGCTGAAATACCCGTGGTACAGCCATGCCCCAACAAATCAACCGATACGGTAAAATTAGTTTCGTGCGAGGTAGTGTTGCGGGTAACCATCAGGTCAAGCTCCAGTTCCTGCGCGCGGCTGGCGGTTATAGGGGCGCAGATCAGGCCGCGGCCATAACGTGCCATAAAATTGATGGCCTCGGGCGTGGCATTGCGGGCGGCGGTTAAAAAGTCGCCTTCGTTTTCGCGGTCCTCATCATCAACAACTATAATTATCTCGCCATTTTTAAGTGCTTCAATGGCTTCGGGTATGGTATTAAGCATCTTTTAAAAGATTCAGTGTACAGTAACAAAGTTACATTAAGGACGTATCAATAGGGTCGGCATTGTGTAAAATATACCGTGGCTGCGTAGCTTAGGCTGCCTTTCGTTTAAATATACGATTGAAAAAGCGTTTATAAGCCTCCATATCAAATAACGCCGAATCGGTAGCGGCTTTGTATGACAAGAACATACCTACCGGCGAGAGTACGAAGATGGCTATCCACATACCGATAAAAGGAGGGATGGCACCATCCTTAACGCCTTTTTCGCCAATGGTTGATATAATGTGGTACAACAAAAAGAACACTACCGAAATAACCACCGGCATGCCCAGGCCACCCTTGCGGATGATGGCCCCCAGCGGCGCGCCGATAAGGAACAGAACCAAACAGGCAACGGATAGCGTGAACTTTTTTTGATACTCAACAACGGAACGGCGGATGCTTTTCAGGGTTTCCTTGGAATTGGTTTCGCGCTGCTTTATCATATCCTGTATAGAGCGTACCTCGCTCATGGCGGCTGATACGGTGCTGATGCGCTCGTTAATATCAAGCCCGTCCATCACATCATTGTTTTTTGGCGTAACATAATGCTTAACCGAGGCGGACTTTTTAGGCAGCGTAAAATACTTTACATATGGCGATATCATTTGATAGGTTTGGGTAACCGTGCTATCCATCTGTTTTTCTGTAGAATCGCGATAGTGGCGCAACTGTTTGAGGTTCATCATCACAAAAGCTGAGCGGAACTCATCCTGGTTGGTGCGTTTTATAGCGAAGCTCGACATATCAAGCTTGATCTCAGTTTCCTTAAACCGTTGCCTTACCAGTACCTGCCTGGGGTCAAAACCATTGTCGCTGCGTTTTTCAGCATAGCTGATGCCGTCTTTTAATTTCAGCACTAAAAATTTATCGCCGGGGGTGCGGTACATGCTGCCTTCTTTTGCCAGCATAACGCTTATGTTATTGGTTTGATCATCTTTTTTATAGATGATGATATCATGCAGCGTTTGCCCGTCCTTGCCCTTACGCATTACGCGTATGGCAGCACCCGGAAAGTTATTGGTAAAAACGCCTTCGGGCAGTAACTTGGCTGATTTTTGCTGGCGAACGTCATACAACAGCGAGTAGTATTTAAGGTTGGCCACCGGCAGCATATAATCTGAAAATATAAAAGCGCTTATAGCCAGTATGGCCACCACGATGAACATGGGGTACATGGCCCGGCGTAAGGATATGCCTGCCGATTTAATGGCTACCAGCTCATAGTTTTCGCCCAGGGCGCCATACGTCATGATGGAGGAGAGCAGTACCGATAGCGGCAAGGCCATGGCCACGTTGGTAGCCGAGGCATACATCATTAACTCGGCAATAATATACCACTCAAAGCCTTTGCCTACCAGGTCATCAATATACTTAAACAAAAAAAGCATCAGCAGCACGAACATTACAATAAAAAATGTAACCACGAACGGCCTGATGAACGATTTAAGTAATAGTAGGTGGATCTTTTTCACACTGCAAAAATAAGGAAATAAAATTCCGCAGGCGGGCGTACCTGTGCCTGTTGTGCAAAGTAAACGTTATAAAATGCTTAGTAGTATAGCTATGCGGTATGTTAAGCCCCAAGTACGCTAATGAGGTAATCTATCTGATTATCCCATATCAGCCTTCGCTCGGCAATAGCATCCTCGGCAGCAAAATCAGTAATGGCCAGGGCAACATCGTTGGTCAGTTCATCCTGCACTACTTCAAGCTCAAAATAGTAAGGCTCATCATCAAGCCACTTAAAGCGTACCAGTTTATTCTCTTTGGCATTAACCAGTTTTGCACGGTGCTGCTCGTCGTCCCAGGTAAAGGTGTATATCTGATCGCGCACGTTAACATCGTCAGCAAACCATTGCGAAAGACCATTGGGTTCGCTTAAAAAACTGTATAAGATTCGTGGAGATGATTTGATCTCATATTCCAGGTTGAATTTCTTCTTGTCGGGCATAATCAGGGTTGTAGCACAGCTGGATAAGGTGCCGGCTGTAAAAGTTGAACAATTTTTCTAAAGAAAACTATTTTCTACTATATTTGCAAACCTTTTTACAAAGGCGCACAATTAAATAATTATGGCGGGGTAGCTCAGATGGTTAGAGCGTAGGATTCATAACCCTAAGGTCGGCAGTTCGATCCTGCTCCCCGCTACATAAGTTAAAAGCCTCAACTCGAAAGATTTGAGGCTTTTTTTGTGGGCTTTTATATCAGTTTGCTAACTTTAAGCCATATATGTATGAAGTTTTCCAGCAATATATTGATAGCAAAATAATGCTCACGCCTGATGAGGCACATTATATCCGGTCATTAGCTGTTATTAAAAAACTCCGCAAAAAACAATATTTGTTACAGGATGGTGATGTTTGGAAATATGATGCTTTTATAACCCGGGGCTGTGTGCGCACTTACTCTGTTGATGAAAAAGGCAACGAGCATGTTATCAGTTTCAGTATTGAGAACTGGTGGACGGGCGACCGTGAAAGCCTGCTATCCGGCGAGCCCTCACGTTTTAATATTGATGCTATTGAAGATACGGAGCTGGTGCTGTTCACCCATCCTAATTTTGAGCTGATTTGCCGGCAGATACCGGCGTTTAACAATATGGTGAATGCCATTTTGCAAAAGAGTTTTGTTACCGCGCAAAACCGCATACAAGCCGCTTTAAGCTACACCGCCGAAGAAAAGTATATCAACTTTGTTAAAAAATACCCGGGCTTTGCCATGCGCATTCCCCAAAGCATGATTGCCTCATACCTCGGCATGACACCCGAAACCCTAAGCCGCATACGTACACAAACGGCACGTAAATAATAAATTACATTAAAGGAGCTCACAAGGGCTCCTTTTTTTGTGATGCATACCGCAGGGTAATTTACTTGATCTATATCAATTCCTTTCTTATTCCATATCAATGTGCAGGTTTGGCCAGTGCTGCACCTTTGTAATGTTCAAACAAAACATTACAAAACTTAAAAAATAGAAATCATGTCAAAAAACATTTTCATCACTGGTACAAGTACAGGATTTGGCAAACTTACCGCCATCACTTTAGCAAATGCAGGCCATTCAGTTATAGCGGGTATGCGCAACGTTAACGGCAAAAATGCCGTCGCCGCGCAGGAGCTGGCTGCAATAGCCAATATAGAGGTAGTTGAAATAGATATTACCAGTGACGATTCGGTAAAACAGGCTTTTGAAAGCGTATTAACCAAATACGGCAAAATTGATGTACTTATTAACAACGCGGCTGTTAGCGGCTTTGGTTTACTTGAGGCTTACTCGCTTGATCAGGTACGCCGGATGTTCGAGGTAAACGTTTACGGAGTATTGCGTACCTACCAGGCTGTATTGCCCGCCATGCGTAAAGAAAGGAATGGCCTTATCATCAACCTTACCTCGGGCGCAAGCGGCCACACGCTTCCGTTCATGGTACCTTACCTGGCATCAAAGTTTGTAGTTGAAAGCATAACCGAAGGTGCCCAGGATGAACTTGCCGAATTCGGTATCGAAAATGTAAGCATTCAGCCCGGGGTGTACCCAACAGAGATGAATACAGGCGTTAAAACCGGTATAAATGCTGATAAGGCCGATATAATTGCCGCTTATGGCGATGCCGCGACCGATAGATTCAATGCCTTGGGCAGCGCGCTGTTCGGTAAAATGGAGCAGTTCAACATGGATCCGCAAACTATTGCCGATGGCATACTTGAACTGGTTAACATGAAAAAATCAACCCGCCCGCTGCGCTTTCCGCTGGATGCCATTGCCCAGGGAACGGACAAAGAGTTTATACAGGCCCGTGCCGATATTAAGGCAAAATGGCTGGCTGCTTACAGCAATTAATTTTTTCAGGCACCCGTGCAAACGGGTGCTTATTCACAGCAATTAATAACACAATATCATGACTGCTAAAGAACTGTTACTGACTTATCTTGAAAATATTGGCAATGCCGACAAGCTTATTGATCTGTTTGCCGAAGATGGGGCTATTGAATTACCTTATCTGGAAAGCGTTAATATGCCATGGCGCTGGGAAGGCAAACAAGTATTGCATGGCTTTTTTAAAAACCTGCCGCAATCATTCCCGGGGTTTAGCTTCAAAAACATCAAAATACATATTGATACGCCAAGCCAGGTTTTTGCCGAGTACGAGGTAGATGTTATAGCTGCCAAAACAGGCCGCCCTTATCATCAAAACTACATGGGCAAGCTGGTTGCCGAAAACGGGAAGATAAAACTTATTCGCGAAGCCATGAACATGGCAGCCGTTGCCAAAAGTTTATACCCCAACGGTATTCAGGATCTTAACACTAAATAATTATTAAAAAATGAAATCTTATATAAAAGCCGGTTTAAGGGCGGTAATAACAGCTCTGGCTATTTTCACTTCAATGCAAACCACAATAGCGCAATCACTGCAGGTAGCTGGTGTTGACCATATAGGCATTAACGTGCCCGACTTAAAGCAGGCCATACAGTTTTTTACTGATGTTATGGGCTTTAAGCCGGTTACACAAATAGGCCCGGTGCCGTTAGATAGTGCCTGGAAAAATACAAACCATATGCAGGCTGGTACCGGGCCTGTAACCATAAAAATGGTGCGCGCGGGTACTGGCGCTAATATTGAACTTTTTTGGTTCGATGCCAACAAGGGCAGCAGCCAGCAGCCGGGCGGCGATGATGCCGGGGCAACACATATAGCCTTTTACACGCCCGATATAAAAACAGCGGTAGCTTACCTGAAAGCTAAAGGCATAAAAGTGCTTGGCGATCCCTTTACAATGCCATCCGGAGATACTGCAGGCGAAACATGGGTATATTTTGAAACACCCTGGGGCTCAAAAATGGAATTGGTTTCTTATCCGGAAGGAAAAGGTTATGAAAAAACAAATCCCGGTACTTTATTATGGTCACCTAAAAATTTTACAGCAAGTGCCGATACAACTTCGGCAGACGGTGTTAAAACTTTAGTTCAAAAGCACTTATTAATCTGGAACGAAAAAAGTGATAGCAAGCGTAAAGTATTGCTAACCACCGCTTACGCGGCTGATATTGAAATGATTGACCGCCACTTTGTTGCCAATGGTTACGCGGATGTTGAGCGCTTTGTAAAAGGCTTGCAACAAAAAGACCCCACGTATCAATTCAAGCTACGAAAACCTGTTGACATTCATCATAATATTGCACGCCTTTACTGGCAATTCGGTTCGGCATCTAAACCAAACGTTGTAACGGGTATGGATATGTTTGTTATACAGCACGGCAAAATTAAAAAGCTATACGTGTTTGTTGATGGTAAATAAAAATAGCCTTAATAAACTTCTTAAAATAACAATGGACGACCTTCAAATCAGATCGTCCATTGTTTTATATAGCTGAAGCTTGTTACATCTTCATGTGGTGATGCCCTTTCATCGCCGTATCGGCTTTTAGGTTGAACGTTTTAAGATAAGTGCCTGATTGTTGTAACAGCGAGCGGTATAAACTATCCAGCTTAATTACTTTTTGCTTCTCGCCTTCAAAATAAGCCACCGCTTCGGCATTTGATCTGCCATCCTGCTCGGGTTCAAATTTTTGCATCCATTCGCTCATTCGGTTTCCCGCCAGGGTTAATTCAGTCCTGAGTTTATCAACCTCATGGTGCAGCGCGGCTGTATCCGTTTCGGGCTTTTCGGTTTTAACGGTAAGCAGGTAAGCCGGCGTTGCAAGGGTATCCAGCTTCATTTTGTTACTCATTAGTTTTTCATCATCGGCCATCAGTTTATCGTGCACGGTAATTACTTCGTCGCGCACTTGTTTATAGCTTACCTCTTGCTGGCACGCCTGCATCAGCAATGTGCTGAGTACCGGTATTATTATTTTTAAATTTTTCATGCGTTCTATTTAATTGATCAAAATGCGACAGATAAATGTACCATTAACCTGTTGCCCGCGTTTACACGGTTATTGGCTAATTGCTGTGTGGCTACATCCTGGTAGTTGGCCCCTGCGGAGTAGCGGCCATAGTTAGCTTCCAGGCCGCCAACTACCGAAAGCACATGCCCGCCCGAAACATCAACCGTATATTTTTTATCTTCCACATCCTGCTGCGATGTTTCATAAAGTACACCCGCGTTGGGGGCAACGGTTAGCTTTTTAAAAAAGCGAAACTTATAGTATAGCAGTGCATTGGCCGTGAATTTATTGCCGTAACGGTAATCGTACTTATTGGCTGTGTTGATCTTGTAATTGGCGTTAACATTTAAGCCCAGATCCATCAGCCGCACATCATAGGCTGCATTGAGTGTAAAATCGGTACTGGCGGTACCCAACTGAAAGTTGTTGGGCGATTCGCTGCCCGGGGTACGCTCGGTAGGCTCATACTTACCGGTAGGCGCTTTTATGCCGGCACCCACCCATAACGAGTGTACAATGAGTTGTTCACCAACCATACCGCGCTTGCTCAGCAGGTTGTAATAGCCCATTACGGCAACATCGCCCAGGCCATCCTTATAACCATCGCCGGTTTGTGCCGTACGCTCGTTAAAATTGTAGGGTACAAAGGCCAGTACACGGAATTTTTTACCGATGTTCCAGCCGCCCCAAACCTCCATGGTTTGGTAAGTTTCGTCGGATGTAAGGGGAGAGCGTTCGCCAAAAGGGCCGAGGTGCGTAACCAGCGTTTTATGCTGATAGCGCAGGCCTATAAAGCGCTTGTTATACTCGGGCAGTATGCCTAAGTAATAACTGCCCACGCCGCAGCCGCATATATCGCAGGGCAGCGCCGGGAAACTAAGCGCGCTTAACAGTATAATGATGATATATTTTTTCATATAAATCTTTCTTTTATTGTTCTGACAGGTCCTTGCGGTTTATAAAATCCACATCGTCCAGCGTTTTCAGGAATGCCGTTAGTTTGCCGCGCTCGTCTGTTGAAAGGGCGATGCCACGGTTGCCGTCAGCCTGCTGCAACAGGGGGTCGAGATTTGGCGTTGCCTGCACCTCGCCGGTATAATGGTCAAACACGCCGTTCAAGGTCAGAAAACGGCCATCGTGCATGTAGGGGGCGGTATAGGTAAGGTTGCGTAAACTCGGCACCTTAAACTTATAACGGTCCGTTGCCTGTAACGTGGCGTTATATAAACCCTGGTCATTAACCGGACTTGGCGCGAGGCCGTTATTGCGAAATGAGCCATCGGTAAACAGGGGTTCGCTGTGGCAACTTGCGCATTTGGCTTTAAAAAGTTCGTAGCCAGCCTGTTCATCGGCAGTAAAACTCATACCGTCCTCCTTGCGCATCACCTTATCATACTTTGAGTTAGCGCTGATGCACATCACCATAAATTGCGACAATGCCTTCATAAACCGTGCGGTAGTAATCTCCTCCGTACCGAAAGCTGCCTTGAACAAGGCAGGATATTTATTTACCAGGCGTAGTTTCGCCATTACATTTTCCACGCTCTCGTCCATCTCCTCATGCGTGGTAATGGGTGCTATGGGTTGCAGGTCGAGATCGAAGATACCGCCGCCCCACATAAAGGCCTTGTTCCAGGCCAGGTTCATGATGGGTGGCGAGTTACGTGTACCCAGCCTGTCATCAATACCATGGCTTACATCGTGCCCATGCTGTGTAAATGCCGATGATTGTATGTGGCATGATCCGCATGAAATGGTATTGTTGCGCGATAGCCGGGGCTCATAAAACAGGGTGCGGCCTAATATAAATCCGGCTTCGGTAACCGGGTTATTGGCCAGCTTGTACTCAGGTTCCGGAAAATTCCCGGGCTTTTTAAAGCCCAGGAATTCATTAACGGTATCTTTTATCGCGTCTTCTTTTTTACAGGCATAAAGCATCACCCCGAAACACAGCAGCACTATCCATAATGCTCTTTTTTTCATGGCGATGCTTAGTTTTCGGTATGGTCATGCTTAAACATACCGGCAAAATTACCGGCAATGCTGGTGCTGAAATCGCCAAACATTACGCTTGGGTGCGCCGCTATACTAAAGCTGTTGGTGCCGTTAAATACCTTAACCAGGTCAACCAGCATATGTATATTGCTCTCGCGATCTTTACGTACGCGGGCTATACCTCCGGTAGTCAGGTCAACCGTAACGGTTTTAATATTGTTGATGGTTGGTGCCGAGTAACCGCCAAAACCACCAATGTGATATTTGAACTGCTTTTTGCCGGTTGGGTCGCCATTAGTATCGTTTGAGATAACATCCGAGTTGCCCTCCATCTTAAAAAAGATGTAGCCGGAGTTCCAGCCCCAGTACATGCCATCCTCCATGCTGCCTGATGGATCGAGCACGCCGGTGCGTTTACTGATATCCATGGTGCTGCGCAAACTGTCAACACCTACGGTAAAGGTAAGTTTGGTATAATCTCCCTCGGGCACTTTTACTGTGGCAAAACGGGTGGCTTTGTCGGCACCGTTAATTAAAAAATAGCTGCTGTCCTGGTTTACGGTATAGGTAGTACCATCGGCCTTACTCACCTTAATGTTGCTGATAAAGTATTGCACTTTAGAGATGGTAAACTTTTCGCCCGCGGCGTTGGTGTAAGGGCTTGCTGTATTGTTGAGCACCAGTGTACGCTCACCTACTATGTTATCAAACTCTACCGAAAGTGTGGCAAGGTTGTTTTCGTTATAGTCAGGTTCAATGTTATCATTGTTTTTGCTGCAAGAGGCAAATATGGCCATTGCGGCCACTGCGAATAAAATTTTTTTCATGGAATATATAAATAGCCCTGGCGCAGGCATATAAGCCCCGCCATTCAATTAAAAATGTTGATTGTTTAATGCACGAAATAATGCGCTATGTACACGGCTGGGCAAACGTAGGTTAGCACCTCCGGCATGTAGCTTGCCTTGTAAATCCTTTACACAGGAATTCAATGGCTTAAAACAGATCAGGCTATTTTAGGGGGCTGGAAAATAGATAACGGCCTGTCAACCGTACCGGGGGGCGGCAGGTGTGGAAATGCTTTGCGTTGAACAGGTTTTTTTAGCAGTGAGAACAAAGCAGGTGATGCAGGCAGCGCTTCCTGGTATTGGTTACGCTTGTCTTCGCGTTCCTGTTTTTTTTCTTTTTCCTCGGCCTGTTTCAGCTTTTTCATGAGGTAACAGCGGCCGTTACAGTTCATCCAGGGGCGTGCTTTGTTCTCGCACAGGGTGGATGCTATGTAATTTTGATTTACCTGAAAACCGGCATACACAAAAAACCTGGAGAAGTTGGAACTTACCAAGGCAATGAGCAGCATTATGGCCAAACACCGGTTTAACATTGCCGCAAAGGTAGGTATAAAGCATTTATGAAAACAAGTTGAATATGCAAATTGCTGAGTATATTGTTTATGGCGAGAAAGCTAAAAAGCTTATTAAAAACTACCGGCGTATTTTTTGCTGCATTTTGGTTGCTTATTAGCCAACGTAGAGGCCTGCAGCATTGACTTAGATTAGAGCTATATATTGGCCGTTATAACTAATTAAATAAGGCGGACTATCTATCTGCACTGTTTGCAGCACTTAGTGCTTATTATAGTTTATATTCAATATTACCTATATCAATTTACAACAAATTTATAGCCGGTGCCATAAATAGTCTTGATATAGTCATGGCCTTTACCACGGTTTAGTTTTTTACGGAGATTAGTTAAGTGCACATACACGGCATCAAATGAATCAATTTGATCGGCATGGTCTCCCCATATATATTCGGCAATGGCCAACTTGTTAAGCACTTTGTTACGGTTAGCCACAAAGTATGCCAGTAGCTGATACTCTTTAGGCGTAAGCTCAATTTCGCGATTGTGGTACGTGAGCTTTTTTTGCTGGGTATCAATGGCAAAATCATCAAACCGGATATGTTTGGCTCCTCTAAAAACCCGGCGCCTGTAAAGTGCTTTTACACGTGCGTAAAGTTCTTCAATAACAGGCGGTTTTACCAGGTAGTCGTCGGCACCAAGCTCAAAACACTCCAGCTTTTCCGGTAATGATTGGCGCATTGTTGAAACGATGATACCTGTTCCTGCATCTTTATTAGTAATTTGAGTTATGAGTTGTATTCCCCGGCCGTTGTTTATATCAGTGTCTAAAATAACAATGTCATACAGGTAGGCATCAATTTTTCTCGAAGCGGCGTTGTAATCGGTAGCATGCTCACAAATAAAGCCTTTGTTCACAAAAAAACCGGCCATCCTTCTGGCCGGTAGTAACTCACTATCAACAATAAGTATCTTCATATAGGCTAACAGGAAGCATGCCTCCTATAAACCGTACGACAGATTTTTATACATGGTTGCCTTGCTACATTATTTTTGTTAATATTTGAATTGCAGGGTCAGGTAATATCCTCTTGGGTCAGACGGTAAAATGCCCGGGCCGGGGTAACCATCGGCACGGCGTGTAAAATACTTTTTATTGGCAAGGTTATTTACGCTTCCCGAAAGCTTGAACCATCTCCAGGTATAACTCGCGCTGAGGTCCATTACCTGGTAGGCGGGTACAATGCCATCAATAGCGCGCGGTGAAAACTCGGCATTTGTCGCGTCGGAATATTGCTTGCCGACATGCGAAAATTGGTAAGTAATATCAAACCTCTCGTTACCAAATGACAATCCGGTGCGAAAAAGTACCGGCGGCACAAATTCCACTAAATTATCTTTATGTACAGAAGCATCCAGGCTGTTTATGTAGCGGGCATCTATCAGGGCAAAATTGGTGTATATGGATAGTCTGTACTTGCTTGCGCCCTGGGTAACAGCTTTTAAAATATCCGCCTCAATTAAACTTTCAAAACCGATGTTCCTGCTGTCGCCGATGTTTTTACGCAGGCGATAGGTTTCAAGCCCATCCGGGCTTTTGGTATTAACTGAGCCAATGCGCCGATTATATTTAAGGTAGAATACGCTAAGGTCATACCGCATCCATTCGCCTATTGTACCACGTATGCCCGCGTCAGCGGTGTAGCCTTTTTCGTCGGTAAGTAATGAGTCAACTCTTGCATTCGGGTTGATCACCCTGATATCATTAAAGTTTACACTGCGGTAGTTTTGCGAGATGTTAGCATACACCTCCATACCGTTAACCGGCTTGTAAGATGTACCCAGGCCGAAGAAAACAAAAGAGCGGTTATTGGTTTTATGCTCGGGCCGCTGTATGTAGTAAAAATCATCATAAGGGCTTGAGCGTACGGTATAATAACCATCGGCTTTGGTTGAAATATATTCGAAACGGGCACCCGGTGTTACACTCCATTTTTCTGTGAGTTGAAAAATATTCTCGGTAAACAACGCCACGTTGGTACCCGGGAAACGATAACCCGAACCGCTGGGAAAATCGCCTGTATAATTAAACGTTGGGCCGCTGCCGTCATCGGCATTGCCCTGGTTACGCAGCGTTAAACCTTTATACACCCGCGCACCAAGCAAAAAAGTGCTTACCTGTTTGCCGGCCAGTTTGTACTGGTGCAGTAAGCGTAACTCTGAGCCATAATTTTTAAAAGTATCGTCAAGCAGATCGCGCGGGCCGCCCGGATCGGGCCTGTCTATATAATTTAATATACCCAGCGCCTCTCTGCCGCCCCGTAAATTATAGGTACGCCAGTTAATTTTTGTGCTTTGGTTAAGCTGATAGTCAAAGGTGATATTAGCAAGGTTCCAATTCACTTTAAACCAGTTGCGTGAACGGACTGACTGTGATGGATCAACTGCAAAATCAGCATCGGTTAAACCGCCGGCCAGTTGGGCCAGGTAATTCATAAAGGTATATTCGCCGGTTACTTTTAGTTTGGGTGTTAGCTGGTAATCGAGATGTATATATGCGCCGTGCTGGTCGAAATGACTGTTTGGCCGCCAGCCGTCGCCGCGTTTGTATTGATAGTAGGCATAGTAATTTAGTTTTTTAACCGTTCCGCCTACGCTGTTAAACGTGTTAAAGAAGCCGAACGAACCTGCCGTTTGTCTGCTGGTAAATTCAAATGCCTTGTTTGCCGGGCCTTTTTTTAGTTGGAAATTAATGAGGCCGCCAAATTGTGTGCCGTACTGCAGGCTTGCCGCTCCACGGATGATCTCGATACGCTCCAGCGCTTCGGCAGGCGGCGTGTAATAACTTTCGGGATAGCCCAGCGCGTCGGCGCTTATATCGTAACCATTTTGCCGGGTATTGAAGTTTGATACACGGCTTGGGTTTAAGCCACGCCCGCCAATGCCTAATTGCAGGCCTCCGCCATCATATTCAATAATGTTTATACCTGCTACCCGGCTGTATATTTGGCGGGTATTATTTGTTGCCAGGTTGACATTAAGATTGCCCACATTTATTACCTCTGTTTTTTTACCGGCATAAATGGCTGTTCCTTCAACCTGCCGTAAATTGCCCGATGCCATACGCTGGCTGCTGTCGTTAACGCTTACCTCGTTCAGCAATTTACTATCAGCGTTTGACAGGCTGATGTTTAAGGTGATATCTTTATATACCTTGATGTTTTCATGATATTCTTTTGCGCCAATGTATTTAATAACAAGCTCATAACTGCCGGCAGCTACACCTTTAAATTCAAAGTAGCCACGCTCATTTACTGAAGTAGTGCGGTTGGCAGGGTTTAATGTAATGGCAGCACTCGCCGCAACTTCACCGTTTTGTTTTACGATGCCGTTAATCGTAAAATCTTGTGCAAATGCGTAATAGCAATTAACGTTCAGTAGTATAAAAAGAAGTGTTTTTGACAAAAGCTTATTTTTCATTTTTTAACATAGGGTAATATCCAGTTGTAGTGCTGCCAGCTTAGCGGCTGCCTGGATAAATCAATAGTAGTATCGGTAAAAAGGGTTGAGCGGCGGCCGTTAAGGGCTACATAACATTCAGCATAAACTGCCGGTTTTTTTATGCCGCGTTGCGCGTAAACTCCGGCAAGGTAATGGGCATAACGCAGCATCATATCGGGCTGTGTGCTCATCATTTTTTCTTGCAGGGGTGTTAAAAATTCGGCATTATTTACCTCATAGGCTTTTTTTGTAGATGGTTCCTTTACATAAAAAAAGGTATTGCCTGATTTTTCCATCAGCATAACCCGCCACGAAAAGCGGTATCCTTCTTCATACCAAAATAAATTGCCCGGGTAAAGCAAAAACCGCAGGGGAACAACAACCTGCAATGTAAAATATACTATGGCAGCACCGGTTAAAACACTTTTTAAACGGACCGGAACATGGTAGCTATTAAAGGTGCTGGCTGGTAAAAAGCTTGTATTGCCAATGCGGTTAAGCAGCCTTTGCTGCAAAGCCGAACTAAAGAAGGCAAAGCTGCAAATTATCATCACATAAGGAAACATGCCTATACCCGGGAAAAACAAGGCGGTTGCCAGGTGAAATCCTAAAACAAATACATAAGCTACAGGTCGGGTACGATAGTTTGTTAAGAAAAAAGCTATCAGGAGATCATACACCGCGCCAAACCAGCTAAAAAAGTAGGCCACCCAGCTTTGATACATCAGGTTGCCTATAACAGGCAGGTGGCTTTTGGCAGGCAGCCACAGTTTCATGGGCATGGCGTTCAGCAGCCAGTCGGCATTAAGTTTTGCCAATCCGGCAAAAAAGTAGATGATACCTATTTGCAGCCTTATAGCGCCTATCGCCCACAAGGGTACATAAGCTTTTTTAATACTTGGCCACAGTTTTACATCAACCGAAAAATACCTGTTGGCGGGCAGAAAAATCATCAGCAAAGCCGTAAGGCTGATGAAGTAATAATGGTTAAGATAGTTGGTAACATCAATAAGCTCGATGTAAGTAAATGATAAAAAGAACAGTACGGCCGCAATACGATAAAACAGTCCGGTGGCAATAAGTAATGCTGATACGCCTACGCATAAGAACAGCAGGTGCATACCCGTATCGCCAAGCGGGCGTACCCATTCAAAACCCCAGTAGGTAAAGTAAAACTTTGGTTTAACGTACAGGTCGGTTATCCAGCCGTTAAGCCAGAAACGTAATGTCCCGGCCAGCATCATCAAGCCAAAAAGCACCCTGAATATTACCAGTGGTGCAATGGATACAGGGCGTTGAAAACGGGTGAAAAAACTGATAAGCGGCATTATGTTTAATGTTTAATCACCGTCGGTATCCTGGTAAGTAATGCGCACACCTGTTGCTGATGCCACATCAGTTTTTATCAATGTAAGCAATAACTGCACCTCGCGGTATGCCGCTTCAATTTCTGTTTTGTTATTGGTAAGCGCGGTCGATAGCGGGTCGGGAATGGCTTTTAAGCTATTGATGGCTTTATCAAACTGGCTTAACACATCATCATTAAGCGGCTTTTGATTTAGAGCAACCAGATAGTCAGACGTGCCTTTACCGCTGTTGTTGCCGGTAAACATGCGTTTTAAGTTGGTAAGGTTTTCAACCGCCAGCGCCACAGATATGCCCGCATTGTACCCTTCGGTATTTTCAGGAAACTGTGTACCGCCTGATTGTTTGCCAAATGGCCAGCCTATACGCGGGCCTTTCATCTGGTCCATTTCAAAAGCAAACTGGTTAATAAGGAAGGCTATCGGACTACCAGCATCTGAACGGGTATTGCCTGTAAACTGCGCACGATAGGTGTTGTTCCAGTTGTCAAGCACAGTTTTTGTCAGTGTTTTCATGCGGGCAAGCAGGTCTTCGGTATATTTTTTACGCTTTGCAGCCTCGGTGCCATTAAATTTAGCTACCGCGCCCGGCGAAAACAAAACATAATCAAGTGCCGGGAAACCCTGCTGGTCTATAGACGAGTTTTGTGCAAGATTATAGGTACCCTTGGTTATGTTGCCGTCAATTACAGCATTATCAGTAGGGAAGGTGTTTAAAAAATTATTCAGCAAAACACTCTCTGCCGGGCCAAATTGGTTTACCGATACATGTTGGTATTGTAGGTAAGCACTTCTAAAAGCAACTTTTAATGTCAGTTGGTTGTCCGCATTCGGTGTAGCCAAAAAAGTATTGGCAGCGGTTTCAAGTGCGGCTATTTGTGTTTGCAGATCGGTATAAGCCGGTATAATAAGGTTATCGGCGTAATTGGTGAGCATTGCGCCCTTATCAAAATTTGTAGCAACCGGGCCGTTATCTGTTCCTGATTTTTTTGAGCAGGCAATAATGAAAAAGGTAGCTGCCAAAACTGTTATTAAAAGGCCAGCCTTGATACGATCTGTTTTCATGATGAAATTATTAAAAGGTATATTAAACAATGAAAGCTCCTGGCGTACTACCAGGAGCTTTTTATACAAAAAAATTGTTATTGTAAGCCGTAAGTGGCTTTCAGAATATTTTGAGCCTGAACAAGTTTGGCAAAGCCCGGCTCATTTATCAGTATATAAAAGTCAGTACCAATAATGGTTTTAAGCGTTTGGAAGTCGGCATTTGACAGTTTAGTACGTGCCGAACGGTATTCAAAGCAAGAGATAAAACCAAAACCTTCAGACAAAGCATGGAACTGGGTAGCCAGGTTGCCAACGTTTACTGATTGTGTAGGAATAGTGGTGTAAGCCAAAGCCGCGGCAGCAATAAGCTGTTCCCATTTATCCTGGATAATTGCAGCCTGCTCTTTAACTACTACATAATCTTTAGCGCCAATTGCTGCACGGCCTTTTAAAAATGCATTAAAAATAACGCCGCCTGCTTGTATACCTTTACCGCGTTCGGCAAGGTAACCACCCCATAAAAGCGGGCGGATAGGATCAGTATTGGCATAAACCTTTGCAGTATCATAATCGTTTGGCACGCTCAGGTAACCGAATGCTTCGTCCCATTGGCGCTGCATTGCAGTAGTACCATTAGTAACGGTGTTGTTATCGGCATTGGCAACGTTGTTCAGGATGTTAACCGCTTCTTTAAAGAAAAGCGCACCCATCATACCTTTTGCCACGGCCTGATTAAATTCAATTCCCTTACCATCTACCAGCCTGTTGCCGTAAAAACCGGCTACACCGGGGGCCGCAGGGGTTGCTCTTACAAGACTGTTTGCAGCACGTTGTGTAAAATAGCCTTTAAAGGTATCGCCATTAGCGGTTTTTGCAGCCAGGTTAATGCCCGATGTATTTAAAGTAGCGTCAGCAAACGGCGCGTTGGTATTGTTAAAATAGTCGTTTGCTTTTGCAGCAGTAATGTCAGTTGTATTGGCTGAACCTAAATATGCGTTCAACTCTAAAGCCATTTTAACCCTTTGGGTAGATGTAAGGTAGTTGGCGCCCTCAAAGTTGTAAGTAGCAGGTACATCGTATTGCGGTATAGTATCCTCACTTTCATCTTTTGAACAAGCTGTTGCCAGTATTGCAACAGCTAATATAGCCAATGGGTAGTGTAAATAATTTTTCATGATCTTTGCGGTGTTCAGTTGTTATTTTTAATAAGTCTAAATAGTGCTAACTGGTGGCAAATATGAAATCACTTTCTAAAGAAATTCTTAAGAAATGATGTTTTATTTCACTTTTTTTAAATGCAGCCCTTATATGAAAATATTATTTGTTGAAGACGAACCCGTGCTGATGGAAGAAATGACAGTCTATTTTTCATCACAGGGATATGTGTGTGAACAGGCCACAACATTTTTTCAGTCATTGGGTAAGGTTGAAACATATGCTTATGATATAGCAGTACTTGATGTTAAGTTACCCGACGGCTCGGGCCTTGACCTTATACCGTTGATACTAAATAAATCGCCGGAAACAGGTATTATTATACTTACCGCAAATAATTCGCTTAATGATAAACTTGAGGGGCTTAACTCAGGCGCTGATGATTACCTCACCAAGCCTTTTTACGTAGAGGAACTAAGCGCGAGGGTAAACGCCATTTATCGCCGTAAAACCCTGAAAACCTCGGAAAATTTAAAGTTTGCCGACTTTATGATAGACCCGCAGTTGAAAGAGTTGTATTATAAAGATGAAGAGATACAGCTTACAAAAAAAGAATACCAGTTATTGATGTACTTTGTAGTGAACAAAAACCGGGTGGTGAGCAAGTCGGCAATTGCGGAGCATATTTGGGGCGATAATTTTGACCAGGCAGATAACTTTGACGCGGTATATGTACACCTTACCAATCTACGTAAAAAACTTAACCAGGCCGCCCAGCACGATTATATTAAAACCGTTTACGGCATGGGTTATAAATTTAGCTGTTAATGAAACTTATTGTTAAAACCAGTTTGCATTACCTGTGGCTCAGCCTATCTATACTGCTTGCTACGGGTGCTATCTTTTACCTGGTTTTAAGAGATAATATATCTTCAGAAATACGTGAACAGCTTGAACTGCAGGTTGACATGATTTCGCAGGAAGTTGAAAAAGGGCACCAGGTTATTTTTCCACTGGTTGAGTTAAAAGAACTATCGGCCAAAACGATAGCTCCATCAGTTTTTAAGGATACCCTTATTTATGATCATCTGCAGGATGAGCATGAAGGTTATTATTATCTGAGCGAAACTAAGATAATCAACAATAAGCCTTACAACATTAAGGTAATGACCACCTATATAGGCTGGAACGAGTATCTCAAAACCATCAGTTTAATATTTTTAGGGCTAACATTTTTGTTGGTTACCGCGGGTATTGTGGTTAATTACTTTATCAGCAAAAATATATGGCGGCCATTCCTTAATAATTTATCCATATTAAAAGAGCACTCGGTGCAAGCCCGTACCGATTTGGCATTGGAAAAATCGGACATTGATGAGTTTGAGCAATTGAACGCCGTACTGCATGAATATGCCGACCGCAACCGGAAAGAATACACGGGTTTGCAAGAATTTACCGAAAACGCTTCGCACGAATTACAAACGCCTATAAGCATTATCCGTGCAAGACTGGAGGGTATGAGCCAACTGCCTTTAACAAATGAGGCTGTAAACTACGTAAGTGACGCGAAACAGGCTTTAGACAGGCTAAGCAAAGTAAATAAGGGCCTGTTATTGCTTGCCAAGCTTACGCACGATAATTTTCCAGATCAGCAGGCATTACCGGTATCGGCCATACTTACCGGGCAAATTGTTCAGCTTGAAGAACTTTTTGAAAGCCGGGGGTTAAAGCTTCAGCAGGATATTCAAAAAATATCAGTTAAGGCAAGTCCGCACTTATTTGATATCCTGATAGCAAACTTTTTATCAAACATACTAAAACACGCCAACCGCGAGGGGTTTGTAGCTATAGTGCTTGACAGCGACAAGCTTAACTTTACCAATGAAGGCGAACCGCTACCCTTCGCCGAAAAGGAGCTGTTTGCCAGGTTCAAAAAAAATCATCAGCCATCGGCAGGTGTTGGCCTTGGGCTCTCGATAATTAACCAGATATGTCTTGTACATAAATGGAGGGTGACTTATCAATACACCGGGGGCAGGCATAACTTCACGGTGTGGTTCAATAATAATTAAGAATTCCTTTAGTATCGGTTAAGAAAATCTTTTAAATCGTATTTCAACTTTGCCTGCATAACAATAAAAATTATGCTGCAAATACGATATGTAGTAGTGCTACTGATTATGCCATTTATGGTAAAGGCGCAAAGCACAGCAGTTACGCTATCAGGGCAAATTACTGAACCCGATACTAAAACAGGGGTGCCTTTTGTTAGCATTGTACTTAAAACCGACAAAGACAGCACATTTAAAACAGGCACCGTTAGCAATGATGAGGGGCGGTTTACCATGGCCGATGTTACACCGGGAAAATACATCCTCGTGATATCATCTATGGGATATCAAACCAAAACAAAGCAGGTGTTGATGGGTAACCTTAGCCCGTTTTTAGATTTGGGCGCTATAGCGTTTCAGCCTGATACACGACAGCTAAAAGAAGTGCAGATCACTGCACAGCAGGCCGAGGGACTGCACAGCAAAATGGATAAAAAAACCTATTCGGTTGCTGATAATGTAAGCCAAATTGGTGGCTCGGTACTACAGGCTATGAAAAATCTGCCGGGTGTTACCACCACTCAAGACGGGAAAATTGAACTTCGAGGCAGCGACAAGGTAGCCGTATTGGTTGATGGTAAGCAAACCGCGCTTACCGGTTTTGGCAACCAAACCGGGCTTGACAATATCCCTGCATCCGCTGTTGAGCGTATCGAAATCATTAACAACCCATCAGCAAAGTTTGATTCGAACGGCAATGCAGGTATCATCAACATCATCTACAAAAAAAATAAGCAGCAGGGTTTTAATGGTAAAGTAGGTTTTACCGGCGGCTTAGGTGCGTTGTGGGAAAAGCAGGCAAATCTGCCCGGCATCCGTCCGCAATATAAGCGTACGCCCAAATTCAATCCTTCGGTATCGCTAAACTATCGTAAAAATAAAGTGAACATTTTTTTCCAGGGCGACTGGCTGTATACCGAAACGCTGAACCGGAACGAGTTTGGCGAACGTATTTATGACAGTGGCGACATTGTTCGCCAGCAAATAAAACGTAACCGCAATACATCATATGCTACCGTTAAAACCGGGGTAGACTGGAATATGAATGACCAAAACACACTCACCGTTTCAGGATTGTTTAACCGCGAAAAAATAATTGACAGGGGGGATATACCATACTTCAATGCCGATCTTTCTGAACGCCGCCGCCTGTGGCAGTTTTTAGAGGATGAGGTTAAATATACCGCTACGGCAACGGCATCATATCAACATAAATTTACACAGCCGGGCCATGTGCTGAATGCAGGGTTCAATTACACTTTTCACCGTGAAGACGAGAAGTATTTTTTTACCAATATTATGCCCGATTATACAGGTGAAGATTCGTTCAAGCTACTGTCTGACGAGCAGGTGTTTGATTTGACACTTGATTATATCCGTCCGTTAAAATATGGCCGGATAGAGGGTGGCATAAAACTACGAAAGCGGAATATCCCTGCCAATATGCAGTTTTTCCCGGGGCTGAACTCGCCCATAGACATTGATGCAGGTGGCTGGGCCGAATATAAGGAAACCATACCGGCGGTTTACGGCAATTATGTGTTCGAAAGCGAAAAACTTGAACTGGAAGCAGGCTTACGTGTGGAATATGTAAAGGTAGATTATGAGGTTAACCCCGGTCATAACACTTATAAAAGCGATGGCTATTCATACACACAGCCATTCCCGAGTTTTAGGCTGGCCTATAAGTTTAACAGTGATAATAAGCTATCCATATTCTACAATCGCCGTGTAGACCGGCCGAATGAGGTAGATATCCGCATTTTCCCTAAATATGATGAGCCTGAGGTATTAAAAGTGGGTAACCCGGCGCTTCGTCCGCAATTTACCAGTTCGTTTGAGTTAGGGTACAAAACACAATGGGGTAAGGGGTATTTTTATTCGGCAGCATATCACCGCATTGCTGATGCTACGATTACCCGCATAGCTACGCAGGTACCCGGCGAGCTGATCATCTACAATATTTTTCAAAACGCCGGACGAAGTTACAATACCGGTACCGAACTGATATTTCAGCAGCAACTTGCGCCATGGTTTACCTTTAACACTAACGTTAATATTTACCGTAACACCATTAACGCCTTTACGGTTGAGAATAAATACCCTGTGCCAACCACTTTTACATCGGCTTTGCAAAGGCTCACTTCGGGCAACGTAAAATTTAACGGCATGCTCAAATTTGCCCAAAAACTTGAAGCACAGTTAACAGCTATGTATCTGGCACCGGATATTATTCCGCAAGGAAAAATTGGTTCACGCTTTTCGCTTGATTTTGGCTTAAAGAAGCAGATACAAAAAGGCAGGGGAGAAGTATTCCTTAACGCAACCGACCTGCTGAATACGTTAAATATAAAGCGTGAAGTAAACGGCAATGGCTTTCGTTTAATAACCAATGATTATTATGAAACCCAGGTTTTCAGGCTGGGGTATAGTTATAAATTTTAATAGGGATAGCAGTTTAATTTGCTGACAAATTTTTTATTTGGAGGTAAGCGGAGATGGATAGATTCAAACCTATCCAATTATTACATTGATGTATAATAATTTACGGCGGGTTTAAAAAGTTGACTACCTATAGACTCACTGTTTTTTCTTAGCCTGAATTTTGGCATGATTGTGTTTACAGATTATTACGAGGACTGATCAGTAGAAGATTATACAATTTCAGGAAATATTCAGGCTGGTAATCATCGTTGCTTTGTAAGATGTTGCGTAACCGGAGGCTGCTTTCTAACAGACTGCTTTCTGATACGACTAAGTGTTTCCCTTGTTAAACCAAGAAACGATGCGATCATGTATAACGGTACACGATTGTAGAGGGTTGGATATGCTGCAACAAAATTTTCATATCTCAATTCCCCTGTTTCGCTGATATTGCTGTAGATCCGGTTCTGATGCGCTTCGAAGTTCCTGGCAGTTAAATGTTCGATCATCTGTTTAAAAGCCGGAATTGTACCGATAAGATATTCCCATTTCTCTTTAGTGAATATGATCAGTTCGCTGTTTTCCAGGGCCTCGATATAGCAATTGGAAGGCTGGCCACTCATGAAACTGGTGTAATCGGAGATCCACCAGTTCTCTATGGCAAATTTCATGATATGTTCCTGCCCATCATCTCCAACCCTGAACAGCCGAAAGCTTCCCTTTACAACAAAAGCACTAAAATTGCTGACCTGCCCCTCTTCTAATAAATATTGACCCTTGCGGACCTTTTTCGTTACCGAAACGCCTTGAATCGTGTCTGTTTCGGTTTGACTAAAGCCTCCTTTTTCCTGAAGATATTTTATGAAAATGTCGAACATCTAAAATAGCTTTTAACAAAGCTATTCAAAAGCCTCCGGTTTTGTGATGAGCTGGGACGAAAATGTTCTAAAAATGACTGGCAGCAGCTATCCTTTGACATCGCTATGAGTACTGATCTGCCTGAATGCTATCACGATTAACAATGATGCAATGCGCGCAACAAAGTACCCGGACAATTAATTGAATTCTGGGCCGAACCTGTCAGCCAACAAAATGTCAAATACAGCTTTTCATTTTTCAAAAAGACCGATATGGTTGCCTTATTATTTTCCATCGTATAAAAGGCAGCGGGAAGTAGTTTCCTTCCTCCCGCTTTTATTACTACTTCATCAAGCTGATGTTGGTCAATCCGCCATCAGAAAGAATTTCCGTGCCGACGATAAAGGCTGAATCATCCGAGGCCAGGAATACAGCAGCTTTCCCGATATCTGAAGGTGTTCCCTGCCTGCCAACTGGTGTGATGTCTATCCATAGATGTTTAACAAAATCGACCTTGTCTTCAGGAACAATTTTGCCAAAAACAGGCGTATCGATAGAGCCGGGTGAAAGTGCATTTACCCTGATTTTTCTCGACAAAAGGTCGAGAGACAATCCCTTTGCCAAAGAGATAACAGCGGCTTTTGCAGCGGCATAGATGGTCATACCAGGTGCTGCGCGATGTGCGGCGCTTGAACCGATCAGTATGATCGAAGCTCCGTCGTTTAAATGCGGAAGCGCTTTTTTTACCGTAAAGTAAGCGCTTTTCAAATTGAGATTCATGTATCGGTCATAGCTTTCTTCGGTCACTTCGTCTATACCTGGCATAGGTACACCGTCGACTATTCCGCCCGCATTTACGACCAGGATGTCGATCTTGCCGAATTTATCAGCGGTCTTACTGAATATATTTTCCAGTTCCTCAAGGTTGGTTACGTCAGCCTTAATACTGATGAATCCTGATCCAAGCTCTTTACCCGAGCTGTCTAACGTTGCCTGGTTTCTTCCAGTAATAGCGCCTACTGCGCCTTCGTTCATCAAGGCTTCTGCAATGCCAAATCCTATGCCGCTGTTACCACCGGTAACAATGGCTACTTTGTTCTTTAATTTCATTTTCCTGATTATTTATTTCGTACCAAAAGTGAGACATTCCACGCTCCGGGATAAAGGAGATTTGTTAAAAATACAGCGTGATAAATGTCAATTAATACTGATAAAACCGAAATCAGTTATATCAGTATTGGTATAACAAGAAGGGAGTGTAACTCCACTTCCGAACGCAGGTATTTACAATTTAGCTTTATTAGATACCTCGAAAGAATCCTCTAATATGTGGTAGTAAGTCAGGAGTCCGTCCTTCACAACAATATCAATACAGAAATCCGATTTCATCACTTTGCCGTTTTTGATCATCTTGGATTCCAGATTGCCAAGAATTACAACCCTGTCGCCTTTGCTTAACATATCGGTGAAATTTAATTTTACAGGCTTAATATTTGCCTTAAGAAGCCTAAAGCTATCTGCGATCCCTTTTCTTCCTGTCCTTTTACCGATCCAGGGAACAGTCTTTGTATCGCCTGGAATAGACAGTTCGCCATTTTCGGCAAAAAGGCCCGCTAATTCTTCAGGTGTGGCGCCGGATTTGAATCTGTCAAAGAAGTGGTTTACCGCTTTAATTGCTGCAGAATCCTGAACGCCTGCCTGTGCAGCGGTACTTATGCTGCAATTGATATGTGAACTGTTGCGATTAACATTGGCAACAATAGCACCCTTTACATTTAGATTGCTGGCGGCTATCAATAGGACAGCTACACCAGATATGAACATTGTTTTTTTCATTTTCTTTAAATTTTATACTTAAGACAAAATTAGCTTCGATGCCTGAGCGGGAGATTGATATTTGTTAATAAAGCGATGTGATTAAAGTCAATAAATCTTTGACACGTGCATTAAACAATCAAAATTTTAACGAAAACAACTATCTAAAAAATAGTGGTTTAGCTTTTTAAAAGACACTGAAAATTCAGGCGTGGGCGCGTTTTACAGTTAAACTAACTATCACGGGTCGATCTGGTCCGGGTAGGTTTTGGTTCGAGCCCCCTCTGTCGGGCGACAGATAGAGAGCAAGGACAATTAAACGGCCGGTTGCTTAGGGACGGATAAATAGTTTCTTAGACTTTTTAAGTAGAAAAGAACAATTCAAATTGTCTTTATAGTAACTCACTAAATGATTAAACAAAATTAGCTTTCGGCCATCATCTGACAAGATATTGATTTTTTTAACTATTTGATGATCAGTATTTTAATGAATTAATTACCATTTTACACGAAAAAGCGTAAAAAAGAATCAATTTAGTAAAATACGAAAACCTGCAAATTTTTGATTTGCAGGTTTTTAGTGAATTTTGGTATGTAAATCAGCGGAGAGGGAGGGATTTGAACCCTCGATACGCTTTTGACGTATACACACTTTCCAGGCGTGCTCTTTCGACCACTCAGACACCTCTCCTTTTTATGCTTGTGGGGCAGCAAAGGTAATACATTATAGGCATCTTTAAACAAAAAAGCGAAACCGGGCCATTACACCGATCTCGCTACGCTCTAATAAACATAAAAGTAAAACTAATCTAAACCCACTATATCTACGTTCTGGTTGTTAGATGCTGGGCAGGTGCAAAAGTTTAATCACAATCTAAATTTTTTTACAGCCTTGTGCATATCGCTTATTTTTAGCTTATGTTTGCCTGATGATAGCCTGTTGCTGTCAGTAATAATCAATCTGTACCAAGTTTAAATGCCCGGCATTAACGAAATTAAAAAGCCCATTGCTGCCGATGTTGACGCGTTCGAGGCCAAGTTTAAAGCATCAATGCAAAGCTCGGTGCCATTGCTTGACCGTATAACGCATTATATAGTTAAGCGCAAAGGCAAGCAGATACGGCCCATGTTCGTTTTTTTTTCGGCCAGTATTTGCGGGGGTATAAATGAGAGCACCCACCGGGGCGCGGCATTGGTTGAACTGCTGCATACCGCCACGCTGGTGCATGATGATGTGGTTGATAACTCTTACCAGCGCCGGGGCTTTTTCTCCATCAACGCCTTATGGAAAAATAAGATAGCCGTTTTGGTGGGCGATTACCTGCTCTCAAAAGGCCTGTTGCTTTCTATTGATAACGGCGATTTTACACTGCTCAAAATTGTATCCGAAGCGGTTAAGCAAATGAGCGAGGGCGAGTTGCTGCAGGTTGAAAAGGTGCGCCGTATGGATGTGGACGAGCCTGTTTATTACGAGGTGATCCGCCAAAAAACGGCATCGCTTATTGCGGCCTGCTGTGCCTGCGGCGCGGCATCTGCCGGGGCGAGTGACGAGGTGGTTAAAAAAATGCACGACTTTGGCGAGAACATCGGCATCGCTTTCCAGATAAAGGATGACATGTTTGATTTTGGTACCGATGATGTAGGCAAACCTCTTGGCATTGATATTAAAGAAAAAAAGGTTACCCTGCCATTGATCTACGCCTTAAAAAATACCGACCCGGCACAGAAAAAGCGTATGATGAGCCTCGTTAAAAATCATAACGACGAGCCTGAAAAAATCATGCAGATCATTGCTTTTGTTAAACAGGCCGGCGGACTTGAATATGCCGAAACGCAGATGAAAAAATATCAGGAACGGGCGTTTGATATCCTCCGCACTTTTCCGGAGGGTGAGGCGCGTACCGGGCTCGAACAATTAGTACGCTACACTACCGAAAGGAACAAATAATGACAAATGAGCTTGTTTTTATTATTGGCTTTATAGTTTTTATAGGGTTGATGCTCGCTATTGACCTGGGCATGTTCGCCAAAAGGAACAAGCCTGTAAGCGCACGCCAGGCTGCTATTATGAGTGGTGTGTGGGTGATACTGGCGCTGGGTTTTTACTGGCTTATTACCCAATACGGGCACCTGTTGCATGGTATTGACAATTTTGCCGAGTTACAAAAAAAGAACCTTGATAACGCGCACAAGCTCAAGCTTAACCCGGCAGATTTTGATGCCAGCCTTGCACTGTACCGCAAAAACCTCGGGCTTGAATTTATAACCGGTTATGTGGTGGAGTATGCCCTCTCGGTTGATAATATTTTTGTGATGGTGCTTATATTCTCGGCCTTTGGCGTTGAGGAGAAATACTACCATAAAGTACTGGTTTGGGGTATACTGGGCGCTATTGTAATGCGCTTTGTGTTTATATTTTTAGGTGCGGCGCTTATTGAAAATTTCCATTGGATACTGTACATCTTCGGTGTATTCCTGATCTATACAGGTATTACCATGTTTATAAACCGTAACCAGGATGAAAAGATAGACCCGCAGAACCATAAGGTAGTAAAATTCGCTTCGCGCTATTTTGGCATACACCCGCATTTTGAGGGAGGGCGGTTTTTTGTGAAACGCGATGGTAAACGCCTGCTTACACCACTGTTTTTGGTATTGCTGATTATTGAATTTACCGATGTGATATTCGCGGTGGATTCCATACCGGCCATATTTTCGGTTACTAAGGATCCTTACATCGTTTTCTTCTCCAATATATTCGCCATTTTAGGCTTGCGCTCCATGTTCTTTTTGTTGGTGAACATTATCGAAAAGTTTCATTATCTCAAGGTGGGTTTGGCTGCACTGCTGGTATTTATCGGTATAAAAATGCTTGCCGGCCATTATTTTGAGGAGTGGGGTTTTGATACCATACACTCGCTTTTTGTAATTGTAGGTATACTGGCGTTAAGTATTGCGGCATCGCTAATGTTCCCTAAAAAGCAAGTAAGCCATAAATAAAAAATGCCTCCGTGTTAGCGAAGGCATTTGCAAATAATGTATTATGCTTATCGTACCGAATCAATTAAAACCACTTTAAGCGTTGATGAGGTAGGACGCGGAGGGGTGTCCGAAGTTCCGTTGGCATCATAATATTGTGCGGTTATCTGGATGCCTCCAGCAAAGGTTACGTATGAATAGGTTACCTGGTCATATAAAAATGGCAATTGCTCATAGCCATCTCCTTCACGGTTCATGTAAACTAATACACCCCCATTTTCTTGAATATAGTCATCAATTTCGGGCATATCTAAATTTACATACCATGAGTTAAGGTCACTGTCATACTGCCATGCTGATGAGCTAACCGGGAATACTACGGTTTGGTTAGGCTGTATAACCTGGGTAACTTCTTTTTTGCATGATGAGGCAAATAGTGCTATGCCGAACAACAGTGCGAGGGTCAAAATTCTTTTCATATTGTAATGTTTTTATAAGGGTAAGAACAATTTTGCCGCAAAAGGTTTAACCCTTTTGCGTAAATATATTTGCAGATAAGCTGTTGTTGCATATCTTTATAACTAATAACTTAGTTTAATGCGATCCTTATTGTACCTTTTATTGTTGTTGCCTTTAAGTAGCATAGGCCAGTATAAAATTACAGGCAGGGTGCTTAATGCTGTTGATAATAAGCCTATTGATAAAGCAAGTGTGTTACTCAACAACACCACCATCGGTACGGCCAGCATTGCCAATGGCGGCTTCAGTCTGGTAAATGTTAAGGGCGGTAAGTACGAAATTGTAATATCGGCAGTAGGGTATGAGGCTTACATGGGCAACGTATTTATTGATGGTGCCGATATTGATCTGAAAGATATAAAGCTAATTTCAAAGTCTATAGTACTGAATGAGGTTAACGTACGGCCTGATGCGGAATGGTTTGCCAAGTTTGATGCTTTTAAGCGGGAGTTTATAGGTTCATCAAAACTGGCATCAAAATGCAAAATACTTAACCCGGAGATACTTGATCTGGAATACAGCGATAATAAACTGGTATTAAAGGCATCAACAGATGATTTTTTAATTATTGAGAACGAGCAGTTGGGTTATCGTATTAAGTACCTGCTCAAGGAGTTTGTACGTGACAACCGGAACAGGATGCTTTTTTATGCCGGTTCAACCCTGTTTCAGGAGATGAAGGGAACGGCATCGCAAAAAAAGAAATGGAGGAAGAACAGGCTCAAAGTTTATGAGGGCTCGCAGGTGCATTTTTTACGCTCGGCCATTGGCAACCGCCTTGCTGATGAACATTTTGAAGTGCTGAGGCTGGTGCGCGATACCACTAAAGGCAAAGGCATCTTTAACCGGGTGCAATACCTCGTAAAGCAACCGCTGGCCGTAACCGATTATATAAAGCATACCGACCAGCGCACGCTCTTCGCGCTGCAGTTTAAAGATTGCCTGTATGTAATGTATAAGCGCAGGCGCAATTCAGAGGAAAATAAATGGGCCATGAACCTGAAAGAGGCGCCCAAACATGAGGCATCAATTATTGATATCAGGGAAGAGTACGCGGTTTTTGATCTTAACGGGGTAATAACCGATCCGCATAGTGTTATAAACGAAGGTACCTGGGCTACACAGCGCATAGCGGAGTTATTGCCCGTAAATTATGAGCCGCCGATTGACGATTAAAAGGGATAGTTTTTTTATATAATTTGGTGGGATTATTTTCTCATTATCAGGGCTTTTACGTATTTTTACAGCCTCTAAGCAATGAAACGATTTGGTAAGTACATTTTTTATCTGGCGGTAGCTTTTTTAAGCCTCATTTTGTGTGTGGTTTTTTATCGCGACCATCCGGATGTGCAGGCGGTATTTTATATTCCGGCGGTAAATGTTTTGCTGTACTCTATTATTGCCGATAACCTTTTCCCCTACAAAAACGTTACCGACCGCAAGCGCCAGATACAGCGCAGCCGTCAGCAATTTTAATTAAAATTTTTTCTGTTTTTTGCTGATAAGTATTAGTTGCAATACTTGCGTATGGCATCGTAAGCTTCTTTCAGTCCCAGCTCGCCGGATTTGCTCAGGTCAAGGCACCCATTCTCCTTTTCTTTTGTGGCTATGCGCGCAAGGCCGCGCAGGTAGTAAGCCTGCTTATCCCTGTCGTTAAAATTAAGCGCGGTATTATAATCGGCTATAGCATCGGCATAGTTACGCAGGCGCGCCTTTGCTTCACCGCGGCGAATGTAGGCCAATTTCAAATTGTCCTGCAAACGCAGCGCCTCGGTATAATCTTGTATAGCCCCGCGCGAATCTTTCAAGGCGAACTTAGCCACGCCCCGTTGCAAATGTGCCGACGCGTTTTGCGGGTTAAGATCAATAGCGGTATTACAATCTTTTACAGCGGCTATCGAATCGCGCAGGTTTAGGCGTGCTTTTGATCTTTCTATGTAGATGTTTTCGTTTTGCGGCTCAATTTTAAAGGCGGTATTAAAATCATCAAAACAACCGGCGGTATCGGCCAGCAAACTTTTGGCAATACCCCGCATCATATAGGCCTTAATGTTTCGTGGGGCTTTTTCAATAGCTAAGCTGTAATAATCCAGTGCGCCCTGGTATTCTTTCTGCTCCATTTTGGCGCCGCCAAGCAGCAGGTAATTCTCAGGAGCAGGGTTAAGCTGTATGGCATGGTTCAGATCGATCCAGCCGCCCTCGCTATCACGATCGCGTAGTTTTTCCAATCCCCGGTTACCGTATGCCTCCGCAAAATTGCTGTCAATAGCTATCGCCTTATCAAAATCAAGCAACGCCACCCGCGATCCATCCAAATGGCTGCGGGTTATGCCCCTCTGCAGGTAAAAAAATTTGTTTTTAGAATTAAGCGCAATGCCTGCGGTGTACAATTTTAATGCGCCGTTATAATCGCTTAGTTCATCCTTCGCCATGCCAAGGTTCAGCATAGCCTGTTCATTTTTGGGGTTAAGCTCAAGCGCCTTTTCATAATCGAGCATGGCCGCCTTATTATTACCGGCACCTGCCTTAGCATCGCCCCGCTTGGTATAAATATCGGTACGGCCGGGATTGATGGCCAATATCTTGTCGTAATCCTTTATCGCTTCGGCATACTGGCCCATATCCACCTTCAGATCGGCGCGGGTATTATAGGCGGTTTCACTTTGCGGATTCAGCTCCAGTGCCTTGTTAATATCTTCCAGCGCGGCAGTGGTATCCTTCATATAATATTTAGCCTTGCCACGCAGCGCGAAAAGGTTATCATTTTTGGGACTGTAAAGCAAGCCGCTATCGGCATCCATCACCGCAGCCTCGTATCGCAGGCTATCCACATGCAGATAAGCACGGTTCAGGTAGGCCTCAGCATATTTAGGGTTAAGGCGGATGGCACGGTTAATATCCTCCATTGCCGAATCAGCCTCGCTTAAATTTTTATAGGCTACGCCCCTGTATAAGTACAACTCAGCATTAACCGGGTTAAGTTCAATCGCTTTAGTGTAATCGGCAACGGCACCTTTATTATCGGCGCTATTACTGCGGGCGTTGCCCAGGTAATGATACAGGTCGGTAAGCTTTGGGTTAAGCTTAATGGCCATGTTATAATCATCAATGGCGCCCTTATTGTCATTTATATTACTTTTTGCGTTACCGCGATAATAAAATGCTTCGGCATTGCGTGGGTTAAGTTGCAGCGCTTTGTCAAAATCAGCTATCGCGCCCTTAAAATCCGCAAGGTTACTTTTTGCGTTTGCACGATAGTAGTACACATCGGCATTACGTGGGTTTAATTTAATAGCCTGTGTATAATCGGCCACGGCGGCGTTGTAATCACGAATGTTGGCCCGGGCTACGCCGCGGTATTCGAACAGCTCGTATTTTTTAGGATTAATGCCTATAGCGCGGGTAAAATCGGTAATGGCGCCGGCATTATCGCCAATGTTTAGTTTGGCATTGGCGCGGTAGTGAAATATATCGGCATTGCGGCTGTTTTGCAGCACCGCCTTATCAAAATCAACAATGGCTTCTTTAAACTGCTTCAGGTTGCTTTTAGCATTGGCGCGATAAAAGTAGGCATTAGGGTAATTGTCCTTCAGGCCTATAACTGATGTAAAATCATCTATCGCCGCTTTAAAGTTTTGCATGTTACCATTAGCATTGGCGCGGTAAAAGTAGGCGTTCACGTTCTTCGGATTTACCTCGATAGCTTTAGTAAATTCCTCAATTGCGCCCTGCTGGTTACCTGCGTTTGCCTTGGTATTACCGCGCTGCACATAAGCATCGCTCGTTTGAGCGAAGGTAAAAGGGGCATACACGAATAACAGCAACAATAAACAATATCTCATATAAATGCAAAACCTGTTTAGGTGATACAATAGTCTTAAAAAATTCCGAATTCATCCATCATCCAGCTACTTAAATAAGTAAATAATGATGGTGGTACCTCATGTGCCAGCTCAGGGTAAACAAACACCTTAGGGTTCGATTTAATATTGTTGAGCATGGTGTACTCATTATATGGCGGCGCCAGGTTATCAAGCAAACTCACCCCAATAAGCGCCTTACAATTCAAATTACCTGAAAAATTTTTCAGATCGTAATAATCCAGGTTATCCAGCAGCTTGTTAAGCGGGATATATTTATTTTTGCTGTAGGTAACTATGGCGCTCATTGGCCAGTCGGGGTTGCCCTGTAAAGCCCTGAAATCGCAAAAAACCGGGTTATTGGCCGAGCATAGTTTAACGCGCTTATCCAAACTACAGGTAACAATACTTAAATAGCCACCCATACTACCGCCCGAACAGATGATGTTGGTTGAATCCAACTCCGGGCGGGAGCATATAAAATCAACCGCGCGTATGCAATCCATTATCGCGCCGCGGTAAATGTATTTCTTTTTGTTCTCGATGTCGGTGGTCAGGTAGCCATCTTTAGTAGGATGCACAATGTCACGACTGTTGCCTTGCCCCCGTACGTTGAAGGAGAGGATAGCCAGTTCAGAATTACCGAATATCGGCTTAACACCAATGCCGCCATAGCCCGGTAGTACCAGCCATACCGGTAGTTTTTTACCGGGCTTAATATTTTTAGGCATGGTGAGCCAGCCCCGTACCTTCAGGTTACCTAATGATTGTGCCTCTACCAGGTAAACACTGGTGCCGCCCTGTGCCATATCGGGCTGCTCTGTTACCTTGAAGTTGGGCTTCACGGCGTTGAGCTCCGCGCGGGCATCCGACCAAAAATCATCAAAATCAACCGGGCGCTGGGCCGTCGATTTTATTTGTTTAGTGTTAAAGCCATAAACGCGGCGCAGGGTGTCATCATATTCGGTAACGTTGATCATGAATGATACCTTGTAAAAACCCGCTTCCCTTTGCTGCGGTAGGGTAAAGGCGTATTTGCCATTGGCATGTTTGCCCAGCTTTACCGGCATTGATTTGGAGCCAAGCTCTTTATCCTTCAAATCGGTAACCAGGTAGCTTAGCGTACCCTCTTGTACTACGTTGTACGAGTTATGGATCTTCAGCTCATACTCTACCTTTTCGCCGGGCTGAAAAATGCCTTCTTTCTTTTTGGGCGATGCCTCAAAAGTAAACTCGCCCTCTTGCTCCGGGCCTTCCTGCTCTTCGTGTTGCTGTTGCTGCAAAAAACTGTTCACGGCACAAAAAGCCTGCGTTGCCCCAAGCATTAAAATAGCCGTAAATAGTATCCTGACCTTATACATTATTAAAACTTAGTAATTACCGACAACGAAAATGTAGTACCCTTACCGGTTGAACGGCCAACTAAAAACTGGTTAACTCCCGCGAAAAACGACAGCTTAGGATTAACGATATAAGCATAGCTGAATGAGCCCTGGGTATATGAAAAATCCTTATTTAACACGAGGTTTTGATCGAGCGTTTTGTTGATACTGGTAGAGTAGTTGCCTGATACGCCTACAGCTACCTGGTTATGTTTATCAAAGTTCAGGCCGAAAGCACCGGTGTAACGTACCTGGAACGGCCCCGCGTTTTGAAAATACTGGCGACCGCCTACTTCAAGGTTCATATAATAATTTTTTGAGCCGATCTTGCCGCTGCCCGAACCGATGGCCCTCACCTCGGCCCCGCCTGATGAAAAGCCCAGCCCGGTATTGCTGTAAAGCGGCGCGATGGCCATACCCTGTATGGCAAAGTAATATTTAAAGTTGATGTTGGTGAGGTAATACCTAACGCCAAACTCCATATCGCCCAAGCCCTGTGAAGTTGCGGCGGGCAGATCACGTTGTTTAAATTCGTTGATGATGTAAGGTAATGATACCACACCGGTAAGCCTGCGGCTGATGCCATATTCGCCATAAAGCGATAGCGAGCGCGACTCGAAGTAGCCACCCTGGTCATAACTGCCCAGCTTGCCGCCCTTATCCCAAAGTTGCGAAGCCCTGAAGTAACTTGCCGTTACCGATACCAGGTAATTGCCCTTTTTTACCGGCCAGCCACCTGCCATAACTGTAGCCGGTAGCGCCGCGATGATAAAGGCAATAGCTGTTTTGTAAAGTATTTTCATATTGATAACCTGTTATCTTAAATAATTAGCGTGATGTTTGGCATAGTAAGGCAACTTCATGGATGCTGATAATGAAGCACCGTAACCCTGGCCGGTGTTACGCCCCGTAATAATGTAAAAGCCGCTTAAATTCATGGTAAAGCGCTTTGAAAAAGTATGCCCGAAACCTGCTGTAGCACGCTGATAGGCATAATTGCGCGCAGCGAAAGCGTTAAGCGTAAGTCCCTTATCATCGCTTTGCGAATAGATGCCGCCATAGCCAAAATTTAACTGATTTGCATCATCCAGCTTAAAGCCCAACAATCCATCCCAGGTTAACTGGCGGGGCGCGTTGTTGCCAAAGTATTGTCCGCCGCCCAGATCGACATTGTAATACGTTTTTTTACCCAGCGGGCCGGAGTTTGACAGCCTTGCCACCATGCCCGTGTTGCCAAGCCCGAATGTTTTGATATCGGTGTTTTTATACAACGGGGCTACGCCACCTACGTAAAGTGTAATGTAATTAGCGTAATTAAAGTGTTTAAGCACCCCACTCAAACCCAGTTGCAAGTCGCCCGCGCCACTTTGGTGAAAGGTGCCGTATTGGTTAGTAGTTGTTTGGTACGATGCAGGCAGGGTAGCTATCAGATCTAAACCACGGCTAAGCCCGTAAGCAGCATATACACCTATTGATTGTGCCTGGAAACTACCGTCAATATTTTCGAGCTTGCCTGCGTTGTTCCAACCCTTATCAGCCTTGTAGAACGATATGGTGGTTGATATTACATAATGCCTTTTGCCTACCGGCCAGCCTGCCCTTGCCGGGATAGCCTGCGCTAAGGTTATAAGCAATGCGCTTAAAAGTATCTGTATCTTAATTTTCATTCCGGTTCAGGGTTATTAAGGCAGTAAAAAATATTCGCGCAGCCACTGGTATTGAAAGCGGTAGTAGTTACCGTCAACCTCGTGGCCTTTGTCGGGCGTTATCCATAATTCCTTTTTTTGAGTGGCCAGCCGGTTGTACATGGCAATGCTGCAGCTTGGCGGGCACAGTTCGTCAAGCAAACCAATACCCATCAGCACCGGGCAGCGCACCATGCCTGCAAAGTTCAGCGGGTCAAAATAATCCCATGTTTTGAATAATCGCTGCTCGGTAAAGCCGGTTTTCTGGCTCACATAATTATTCATGTACCACACCGGGGTTTGCGTATTTGGGTGCATGGCTTTTGATATGCGCACGGCATTATGGATATCGCTGTACAGCGGTACCTCGGTAGTTACCAGTTTTATGCGTTTATCCAACGCGGCCACTACAATAGCCAAAGCGCCGCCCTGGCTGCCGCCATCAATAGATATGCGAGAGGTATCTAACCCCATATCCGGGTGCGAAGCGATAAAATCGACTCCACGAAGGCAATCCATATACACGGCACGGTACACATAGTTATTCCTGTCGCCAATATTGTAGAGGTTATACTGGATGCCTTTGGTATTGATGGCATCCTTACTGTTACCGTTACCGCGCACGTTTATAGAGAATACCGCAAAGTCATCCTCCATCATGCTGGGTTCCATGGTTACCAGGTAACCCGGCACACGGTAACGCACCGGCAATTTTTTAGGGCGGTTTTTAGGTATGGTAAGCCAGCCGCGAATCAGCGCGTTGTTCCATGAGCGCATCTCCACCAGGTAAACGGTGATCTTTGGTGTCGATAGGTCCTTACGCTCCAGCACACGATATTTAGGCGGAACTTTGCTTAACGAATCGCGGGTTTTTTGCCAGAACGATACAAAATCAGCCGGGCGGTTATTCTCCGCTACTATCTGATCGGGCTTTACACCAAATACGCGGCGTACGGTATCATCATATAATGAAAGATTGAAACGAAAACTCAACTCGTAAAAGCCGGGCGTTTTTGCAGGGATCTTAAAACTTAGTTTTTTGCTGCCACCCGGGCCTATCTTTACTTTTACCGAATCAGTAAAAACATGTTTGCCATAGTCGGTTTTAAGTTCGTAGCTTACTTTGCCTTCCTGTACTTCTTTATAGGTGCTTTTTATCTTGATATTATAAGCTACATCAGCAGGATCAATGAAAATGGCGTTCTTGCTTTTTGATGTAATATCCAAAAATACTTCACCTTCCTCCTCAGCGGCTTCTTCATGCCCGTTGGTTTGGCAAACAGCAAGCACAGGTGCGCATATGCTAAAGCATAAAGCAAAAATAAGAGCTAAAATTTTATTCATTTGGGCTCAATTATTCAATAGTCAATGTATTTTAATCAGGTACCGTAATTAACAATTAAGAATAATTTTACCCAAATCAGGGAAAAAATTACCCAATGCCCCATATTGTAGAGCCTTAACAAAAAGCTATTATGAAACTGTTCCGCTTGAAACAGAGTCACATTAAGCTCATGTATGGGCTTTAAATATTAAGTATTAATTAATCGTTATTTTCGGTACCTGTTAAAAAGCAAAATCAATACCAACAGATGGTTTTAACATTGGCCACAGGGAGGTAGCTTTTTAGCGTTGATGGTTAAGGTAGAGCAAAAACGGGCAGAAAAATTTTCCTGCCCGTTAAAATATTAAGCTATTGTTTCGGCATTAACCCTTTGCCTGGCTTCATGCGCGGCGGCTACCATGTTTTGCAGTGCTGTTTTGGTTTCGGGCCATTTGCGGGTTTTTAATCCGCAATCGGGGTTTACCCAAAGGTTGCGGGCGGGCAACAATTCGGCGGCTTTTTCAAGCAGGGCCACCATCTCGGCAGTGGTTGGTACGCGCGGCGAATGTATATCATAAACGCCCGGCCCTATCTCGTTAGGATATTTGAAGTTGGCGAATGCTTCCAGCAACTCCATTTGCGAGCGCGAGGTTTCAATAGTGATCACATCGGCATCCATAGCGGCAATGTGCTCAATAATATCGTTAAACTCGCTATAGCACATATGCGTATGTATCTGCGTTTGGTCGGCAACGCCACTGGCCGATATACGGAAGGCCTTTACCGCCCAATCAAGGTAAGCGGCGCGGTTAGCCTTACGCAGCGGTAAGCCCTCGCGGATAGCCGGTTCGTCTATCTGTATAATGCCTATGCCGTTTTGTTCAAGCGCAACTACCTCATCCCGTATTGCCAGGGCTATCTGGTTGGTGGTGATTTCGCGTGGCTGGTCATCCCGCACAAACGACCATTGCAGTATGGTTACCGGTCCGGTAAGCATCCCTTTCATCAGCTTATCGGTTTGCGCCGCGGCAAAGCGGCTCCACTTAACGGTCATATCCACCGGGCGGGTAACATCGCCATAAATTACCGGGGGCTTAACGCAGCGGCTGCCGTAACTTTGCACCCAGCCGTTTTTGGTAAAGGCAAAGCCATCTAACTGCTCACCAAAGTATTCCACCATGTCATTACGTTCAAACTCACCGTGTACAAGTACATCAATGCCTATTTCTTCCTGCCAGCGTATGGCATCAATGGTGGCCTTTTCAAGGGCTTGCTCATAATCAGCAGCGCTTAGTTCACGCTTTTTAAATTTAGCGCGTAGCTGGCGTATGTCCTCAGTTTGCGGAAATGAGCCAATGGTAGTTGTAGGGAAGGCGGGTAGTTTAAAGCGTTGATGCTGTAGCTGCTGCCTTACCGGGAATGTGCCGGTACGCTTATCATCCGCATCACTTAACGCGGCTATGCGTTGTTTAACGGCAGGTTTATGTACCCGTGTTGATGATCGCCGTGCTTCTATAGATTGTTGGTTGGCTTGCAGATATTGCTGGCCATCATTACCGATGGCTATGGTATTAAGCTCCCTAACCTCGTTTAATTTCTGCCGGGCAAAACTCATCCAGTTTTTAAGACCGTAATCAAGTTCTGTTTCCAGGTCGAGATCAACCGGGCTATGCAGCAGCGAGCATGATGGCGCTATAATAACACGATCCGCACCGATAGCCGCTGTAGCCTTCTCTATCAGTTCCAACGAAGCTTTATAATCATTTTTCCAGATGTTGCGGCCGTCAACCACACCCAGCGATAGCTTTAAGCGTTCGGGCAATTGTGCCAAAACGGCATCCAGTTGCTGCGGCGCGCGTACCAGGTCAATATGCAGGGCGGCAACAGGCAGGTTTACCGCAAGTGAGGTATTATCAAGCAAGGCATCAAAATAAGTAGCTACTAAAATGTTTACCCCGCTAATGCGATTGCTTATCCATTTATAGGCATACTCAATGGCTTCCTTCTCCTTTGCCGACAGATCAAGCGCCAGCACCGGCTCATCTATCTGTACCCACTCCGCGCCTTGTTGTTTAAGGCGGTTAATAATGTCAACATATACCGGAACCAGTTTTTTTATCAGGTCGATACGTTCAAAACGGCTGCCTTTTTCCTTGCCCAGCAGCAGGTAGGTTACAGGGCCTGCCAATACAGGTTTGGCCTTGCCGCCCAAAAACTGGCGGGCTTGCTGGTATTCGGCAAACAGTTTTTCAGAGAATATCCTGAACTCCTGCGCCTGATTAAACTCCGGTACCAGGTAATGGTAGTTGGTATCAAACCATTTGGTCATTTCCAGCGCGGTAATATCCAGCCCGTTTTGCTGGTAGCCGCGTGCCATGGCAAAGTAAAGGTCGGTTTCGGTATTGGTTTTTACCTCGGTAAGTACAGGGGTAAAGCGGTCGGGTATCACGCCCAAAAGCAGGCTCATATCCAGTACCTGGTCGTAAAAGCTAAAATCGTTACAAGGTATAAGGTCAATACCGGCATCCAACTGGGTTTGCCAGTTATCCTCCCTGATGGTTTTAGCGGCCTGGTTCAGTTCCTTCAGGTCGATCTTGTTTGTCCAGTAATTCTCGCAGGCTTTTTTGAGTTGACGGCGGCTACCAATGCGCGGGTAGCCTAAGTTTTGCGTTAGCATGTCTTTTAAAAAAATTAATTAATAAATCTGTTAAAAGCGCTTTAGCCCAGCTTCGCAAAGCATCACGATAAAAAAGAAAGAAAATGAGATATAGGCACAACAGTACAGGGCAAGCCAAACCAATACAGGCGGGCTGCTTACATGTACATCAATACCTGATCAAATTGCTTCAAATCGCGAAAGCATTGTCAATTCGGTAACAGGCAGGTCTCCTGGCTTGTAACATTTTTGCCGCCCTTCCCGCCTTTACGACAGTGGACATGATGTGGCAAAAACCTTTGGCGTTACTTACAGTTGCGCGACAGCCCGTGATTTTCACACGGTTCCCTATTAATTTAGCGTTTGTAAAACCCGTACCGGTTTGATGAAGATAAGTAAAGAACTTGCAGGGGCTAAAATACGTAAAATAAAAATGGTTGATGCCGCTTTGTTCGCGCAAGCTTTACATATAGCTTATTTTTTCTTCCTCCAGATCTAAAAAGAGCAAATGCCTGCGTACCACGTCTTCGCTTACTGCGCTGCTGTTGTGGTTGGTTTGTGTTAGCCAACTGCGCTGGTGCTCAAGCACCTGGCTGTATACCATTTTAAAGCCCTGGTCAATAGTGTCGGTATCCTGATCGCGCAAGTTTGATCTCCATTTTTGGGCTATTTGCTGCAATGCCGGAAGCTGGTCAAGCTCAGTCCGGTAGTTACTTTCAACATACTGCAACGCCACCCGGTTAAGCTGTTTGCGCAAATCAAGGTACATTTCCTCGTCTGTAAGTTTATAATCCGGATCGGTAAGCTTTAAGCGGTTAATAATTACCGGCAGGGTTAAGCCCTGTACCAACAGGGTAGTAAGTATTACAATAAAGGTGATGAACAATATCAGGTTACGTTGCGGAAATTCGGCCCCGCTGCCTAAATGCGTGGGAATAGATAATGCCGCCGCTAATGATACCACGCCCCGCATGCCTGCCCAGCCAATAACAAGCGGGCCTTTTGCGCCGGGGTTGCGCGTGTCCGCAACGGTTATGTAATTGCGTGCTATCAAGGTAACAGCTACGGCACCAAAGCTCGACATTAACCGGGTTATCACTAATACCAGTGTTATGATCAGGCCGTATACTATGGCATCGGATATACTGGTTTTGCCCAGCTCCGCGGTAATTTGCGGCAGGTCAAGCCCTATCAGTATAAAAACCAAACCATTTAAAATAAAGCTAAGGCTTTCCCAAACGTTTACATTTCGTAACCTTGATCGGCTGTTTAAAAAGAGCAGCCGCCTGTTTGACAGCAATAAGCCACCGGCAACCACGGCCAAAACGCCCGAGCCGCCAACCTCTTCGGCCGTTATGTACATGGCATAGGGTGTTACAATGGTCAGGATGATGTCCATATTGGCATCAGTGGGTAAAAACTTGTGCATCTTCATGGTCACAAAACCAATGATAAGGCCGCTGCCAACACCGCCCAGCAGCATCCACACAAATGAGAGGGCGGCCTCATGCCATACAAACTGCCCTGTGGCTACCGCAATGAGCGCGAAGCGGAATATAATGAGCGATGAAGCATCATTCAGCAAGCTCTCGCCCTCAAGTATGGATGAGATGCGTTTAGGTACCTTTACAAACTTGAGTATAGCCCCGGCGCTTACCGCATCCGGCGGTGATACGATGCCGCCTAACAAAAAACCAAGCGCGAGCGAAAAGCCCGGTATAAAATAATTGGCCGCCAAAGCCACGGCAAGCGCTGTAAAAAACACAACAATAAACGCGAAGCTGCCTATTACCCGCCGCCAGTGCCACAACTCTTTCCATGATATTTGCCAGGCGGCATCGTAAAGTAAAGGCGGTAAAAATATAATGAATATCAATTCCGATTCAATATGCAGCGCGGGTATGCCCGGGGCAAAACTGATCAGCAGGCCTGCCAGCACAAGCAATACCGGGTAGGCTATCCTGATGCGGTTGGCCAGCATGATGAGCAAAATTATAATTACTACAAGGCTTATATAAAACGGGAAACTACTGAGCATAGGTTATGGCTAAAATGTATCAGTAAAAATAAAATCTTTCCTGATACATCCCCTTATACAGGCCATGTAATAGTTATAAAGTGTTGCCCGTGGTAATGTGAGTGCTGAAATTAATCAATTTAGGATGTTGGTGGCAGATCAATAACGCTAACAGAAATAGTGTTTTTAACTGCGAATAGTCACATTCGGCAAATTTATTTAACGATTTAATAACATTTAAACAATTTAAATTTTGTTGTGGTTGCTTTTTAATTATATTAGAAAGTTCAAAATCATGTAATAGTTATCTGTTAACAATGAGAGGGTTCAAATTAAATCGCCACCAGAATTTAACCTTTGAAGAAGTTTTTGATCGTTATAAGCGTCAGGTTTATAGCCAGGTTTACGCTATAGCAAAATCTCAGTATGCTGCTGAGGAAATAACCCAGGAGATATTCATTAAATTATGGACTAACGCCGAGGCTTTACATGATGTAAAAAACCTGGGTGGCTATATATATACTATAACACGCAATTACTCATTAAACTACCTGCGCAAAACCGCCAGTGATGTTAAGTTGGTAAATGAGCTTATGCGCGTAGCTGTAGTTAACGATAATAATACCGAGGCACGGCTTGCAGCATCTGAGTGCCGTGGCCTGATCTCTAAAGCGGTGAGTAAGCTTTCCCCGCAACGCCAATTGGTTTATAAGCTTTGTAAGGAGGATGGCATGAGCTATGACGAAATTGCCGCTCAGCTTAACCTGTCAAAACATACCGTAAAAAATCATTTAATGGCTGCTTTGAGTTTTATCAATACCTATCTTACTAAAAATGGAGTAAATCCTACCTTTATATTTATAATCTGCTGTTTATATAGCTAATTTTTAAGGTGAATTAGTTACTCCATTACTGCCAGTGTAATTATAAAGGTTATTTATGTGCAATAATTGCTTTATTGGCGTTTTTTACTTAAATAAATTGATAACATCCTACATGGCCTATTCTCGATTTTTATAATTGGCTCATTTCAGAGTTTGTTTAGCTTATTAAATGCGTGTGATTTTAATAAAATATCAAATTTTTTAATTTTCATTAGTCTGTTTGCTTGTTTGCTGTGTCTTTAGTATATCAATCAGGATATTAATGAACGATAGGCAGCGGAAATCAGAGCTCTTTGAAAAGTACATGAACAATTCATGTACCCGTGAGGAGTTTGATGAGTTTTTAAGGACGATAAAGGATTCAGATAATTTTGATGATCTTGATGGTGCTTTCAAAAAACAATGGGAGCAGGCAAAGCATAGCCAACCGGTCCATGCCGTAAATTGGGATAGTATTTATCAAAATATAGTTATGCGGCTTTGGGCTATTAAAAAAGCAAGGCTGCGTTTTAAATACATCACCCTGCTGTTAATTATATGCGGTGCGGCATTGTTTTTATACCCGCGCTATAGTAAGCCAACAGCAGTAAACTATATAACCCGGCAAACTGCGGCTGCCAAAACCAAAGTAGTATTGCTTGATGATGGCACACGGGTTACCCTTAATGCCAACAGCAGTTTACGTTATCCTGAAAATTTTAATAGCGATAAACGCGAGGTATACCTTACAGGCGAGGCTTACTTCGAGGTTTTTCATGATGCCGATAAGCCCTTTGTAATACACTCCGGTAAATTGCTTACCCATGTATTGGGTACAACATTTACAGTAAGCGCTTACCCGGGTGCGGCATCACCGCTTAATGTTACAGTATTAACCGGTAAGGTTGCTGTAAAGCACGAGCAGGCCAATGCTTTAGCAGTACTTACCCGTGGGCAATCAGCCACCATGAATGCCGGGAAAAGCAAATTTGAGCTGACCAAACTCAAAAACCCTGAAGACGCCATAGCATGGATAGATGATAAACTGATATTTGAGAATGCCGACCTTAAACAGGTAGCTGCCGTGCTCAGCAATAAATACGGTGTAACCATAAATGTTTTGGATGATAAAGTGGCCACGCAGCGTATAACGGCCATATTTCAGGGGCAAACATTATCGGGCATATTAAAGGCGGTTACCAAAATAACGCACACCCGCTATACCAACACCAATAACACTTACACCATAACAGCTAACAGTAATAACCAATTAAATTAATAGAAGGAGAACCACTATAGCGAAAAAAATAACATAAAAAAATAAGGTTGAATGTGGTACCAGCACATCCAACCTCTATGGGCCGAGGGCCCTCAAATTCATAGTTAAACCCGTAAGGGCATTTCATCACTATAAATTTTTGATCAAATATATGACAAATAAATCATTGTCCTCACATTTGATATGTAAAGCATTTATGCGGTTAAGTTTAATTTGTACCATTATTTCTGTTTGCTTTACCTACGCGTCAGCCAAAAAACTTTCCGCGCAAGACCTCAATACCCGTATATCACTGCATGTAACCAACATGCCTGTTAAGGATGTTTTGAGGCAGATCAATAAAGAAACCAGGATCAGCTTTGTATTCAGTAATTCAATTGTTACCACACAACAGGTAAGTGTTGATGTAAAGAATGAGCCATTAGGTACCGTGTTAAAGCGCATGCTTAACCCTATCGGTATGGAATATTCCATATCGGGCAATGTGGTTTTGATAGATAAAAGAAGCCCTGTTACTGAAGATGCCGCGCCGCCGGCCGAAACATCTGCCGCGCCACTAAAGGTTAGCGGTAAGGTGGTTGATAAAACCAACCAGGTACTGATAGGTGTTAGCGTAATGATAAAAGGTAGTAACAACGGCACCGTTACCAATGCCGATGGCCGCTATACCATTACCGCGCCTGACGAAAATTCGATATTAGTATTCTCATACATGGGTTTTATAACCCAGGAGGTACAGGTTAATGGCCGTGCTACCATTGATGTGCAGTTAGCCGAAAACAAAACCGAACTTAATGAGGTGGTGGTAACGGCTTTGGGTATATCAAAGCAAAAAAAGGCACTGGCATACGCCGTAACCGAGGTTAAGGGCGAAGAATTTACCCAGGCACGGGAAAATAACGTGGCAAATGCCTTAACCGGCAAGGTGGCAGGTGTTAACGCAACGGGCCTTTCAACCGGTCCGGGTGGATCAAGCCGCGTGCTGATCCGTGGTAACGGTTCACTATCGGGCAGTAACCAGCCGCTGTATGTGGTAAACGGTATGCCTATTGATAATTCGGTACCAGGCGGCAGCGCCTCTACCAACGCGGGCGGCGGTAATGTTGACCGTGGCGATGGTATCGCGGGAATCAATCCGGATGATATTGAATCAATGAGCGTACTTAAAGGTGGTACCGCTGCCGCGCTTTACGGTGCAAGGGCGGCCAACGGTGTTATATTGATCACCACCAAAAAAGGCCGTGCCGGTAAAGGTATCGGTGTGGAATATAACTCCACCTTTACTGCCGAATCACCTTCGGTGTTTCCGGATTGGCAGTACGAGTACGGCCAGGGTGATGGCGGTGTAAAACCAATGACCCAGGCTGCCGCTATACAAACAGGCCGCCGCTCGTTCGGGGCGCGTATTGATGGCTCAACTTATGTTGGCTTTGATGGCCTTGAGCATCCATATTCAGCTCAAAAAAATAATATCAAAAACTTTTACCGTACTGGCACCAACTTCACCAATACAGTAGCATTTACCGGCGGCACCGAGGCGGTAACCTATCGTTTCTCCATGTCTGACCTGGATAGTAAAAGCATTTTGCCGAATAGTGATTTTAACCGTAAAACAGGCAACCTTAACGTAAGTGGTAAGCTTGGCGAAAAATTGAGCTTTGAGGCTTCGGCACAATATAATATTGAGAATGCTAAAAACCGTGCAAGCGCGGGCGATGCCTTGGGCAACCCTAACTGGACGCCTTATATGATAGCCAACACCGCCGACATCAGGTGGCTTGATCCGGGTTATGACGCTAACGGTAACGAAATTCCATGGAATGATGCATCCATAGCCTCAAACAGTTATTTCGTTGTAAATAAATATCAGCAAAAAGATACCAAAAACCGCTTTATCGGCCAGGCCGGTGTTACTTATCAGTTCCTTAAAAGCCTGTCTATCAAAGGTGTGGTAAGCCGCGATTTTTACAACTACAACTACAATTACATCATCCCGACAGGTACATTATATGTACTTAACGGCCAGTACAATGAGTTAAAGGCTGATGCATCAGAAACCAACGCGTTGGTAACCCTGAACTACAATACGCAGGTGAAAGATTTCGGCATATCCGCCTTTGTAGGCGCCAATCAGCAGCGCTCGGTTTACAACCAATCAAATATTGTAGGCGCTAATTACATCATTCCTTACTTCTACAGTTCTACCAATTTATCGACAATATCTACCACACCAACCAATAACAAAACCGCCATCAACTCCTTAATGGGCTCGGCTGATTTGAGTTACAAGAACTTTGCTTACCTGACGTTTACCGGCAGGCAGGATTGGTTTTCAACGCTTAGTCCGCAAAACAATAATATCTTCTACCCATCAGTAGGCGGTAGTTTTGTATTGTCCGAAGCGTTTAAAATGCCGCAATCAATAACTTATGCCAAGGTGCGTGCATCATGGGCACAGGTAGGCGGCGGCGCGCCTGATCCATACCAGATCAACCAGGCATTTATGCTGGTACCAAGCTCAGGGCAGCCCTTGCAAAATGTGGCCAGCACTACCATGACCAACACTAACCTTCGCCCATACACATCCACCACAACAGAGGCCGGTATCGAAGCACGGTTTTTGGATAACCGGATAGGCTTTGATCTGACGCTGTATAACCGTAAAACCGCTAACGACATTGTATCTGTTGCCATATCTGGCACATCAGGCTACAATAACCGCATACTTAACGTTGGCGAGCTAAGCAACAAGGGTGTCGAGGGTTTAATAAATGGTACCCCGATAAAAACCAAAGCTTTTACATGGAGTGCGAGCTACAACGTGGCCTATAATAAAAATGAGGTGATCAGGCTGGCTGATGGGTTAGATCAGATACAGATGGCATCGTCAGTAAATGGATGGGGTTATATTAACAACATTGTTGGGCAGCCTTATGGCAGCATAGTAGGTACGCGTATGCAGCGCGATGGCGCAGGTAATATAGTTTATAACTCAACCACCGGTTTGCCGGTTGCCACACCGCTGCAAACTTTAGGCAATGGCGTTGCGCCGCTCACCATGGGTTTAACAAATGATTTCAGGTATAACAGATTTAGCCTGAATGTATTGGTTGATGGTAAGTTTGGCAACAAGATACTATCGCTGATGGAGATTTATGGTACGCGTTTAGGCTTGATGAAAAGCACATTGCCAGGGCGTGATGGTGGCTTGCAGTTAAGCGGTGTTGACCAAAGCGGCAACCCTTACTCGCGCACGGTACCGGTGGCTGATCTGCGTACTTACTATGATAACAATAAATCATATTCAGAACTCTTTTTGCACGATGCCAGCTTTGTAAAACTACGCCAGGTGATATTAACCTACAATATACCTGTTGATAAGTTAAAGTTTGCCAAACTACAGGGGGCCAGCATAGCATTTGTTGCCCGTAACCTGCTCACGTTATACAGCCAAACCGACAATTTTGATCCCGAAGCCAGTTTTACCAATGGGTCAAGCCAGGGTTTTGAGTCGTTCGGTTTACCGCGTACCCGTAGTTTTGGTTTAAACCTTATGGTTAAGTTTTAAGTAAAGCATTGATCCAGTAATTATTAAAAGGACAATTTGAGATGAAAAAAGACTTAAGAAAATATATTCTCCTGATCATAGCCTGTTCGATAGGTTTACAGGCATGCGACAAGAATTTTGAGGAGATGAACACCAATCCTAACACATCGCCAAATCCAACACCGGCGTTCATCTTTACCAAATCATTACTTGATGGCACCGGCGATGTGCTTAACCTGCTGCAAGGCACCATGCAATATACCACCAGTTATAATGATGTGGCAGGCTTTGGCGCTAAATATGTATTGAGCCAAAGCCAGCAATCGTGGCCGGTATTCAATAACGCCTACCCGAAGGAAATAAACGAGATATTACAGGTTATCGGCGAGGTGAAAGACGATGCAGCGTTATCAAACCAGTTGCAATGCGCGCGTATATGGCGTGTATACTGTTTTAGCCGGGTAACTGATCTGTATGGCGATGTGCCTTACAGCGAGGCTGGTAAGGCTTTTACCGATGGTATTTTTAAGCCGGTGTACGACAAGCAGCAGGATATTTACGCCGATATGCTGAAGGAATTAGATGAGGCCGCAACAGCGATAACTACCACAGCGACAACCTTTGGCGCTGCCGACCTGATCTATAAAGGTAATATGGCACAATGGAAAAAATTCTCCTACTCGCTGATGCTGCGCCTGGCCATGCGCATGACCAAGGTAGACGTTGCCGCTGCAGAAACATGGGCTAAAAAAGCCATTGCAGGTGGTGTGATACTGGATGATGCCGATGTAGCCAAGGTTACCGGTTACGTATCAACAGGCCAGGACATCAATAAAAACCCGCTCGCGTTGAATTTGTATAACTCCGATTATATAGCGGGTAATGGTAACAGTAACCCCGAAGGTGGAAAATTTCAGGATGTTTTCATCAACTTTCTGAAAACGAATAACGATCCGCGTTTGGGTGTGCTTTCGGTAGTTTGGAATGGTACAACTCCTGATACTACATCATCCGTGCAAAAAGGCATGTCGGCCATGTTGGGTACTAAACCTGCTGATTTTGTGACCTACTCGGAGCCTAACCCGGCTACCATCCTACAGCTTAACAGCCCATATTTATTACTTACCAATGCCGAAACTAACTTTTTGTTAGCAGAGGCAGCTTTGCGTGGCTGGTACACAGGCGCATCGGCAAGTGTGGCTTATGAGAATGGTATAAGCGCCGCCATGAGGCAATGGGCACAGTTTGGTACCGGCGCGGGTAATATATCGGATAATCAGATAGACACCTACATACGTTACCATGAGCTGAATACCAGCGCCAGCACTGATGCGCAGTTAGAGCAGATCTACACGCAGTTTTGGGTAGGCGTTTACCCTAACGCTACCGAAACGTGGAATACCTACAGGCGCACAGGCTATCCTAAACTTACCCCAAATACTTATGTGGGTAACGCTACGGGCGGTAAAATATTCAGGCGGTTTTTATACCCCGCAACGGAGCAGAATTTAAATGGCGAAAACTACAAGGCAGTTATCGCACGCCAGGGTGCGGATGAGTTTCTGACCCGCATGTGGTGGGATCGCCCATAAGGAAAAAAGAGAATTTGGTTAGTTAAGTGGCGAATAGTCCCCGCCGGTTTAATGATTTGTCGGCGGGCTATTCATTTTTTAACTTAGTCATATTCAACATAAAGAGAAAAAACAAATAATAACAAAATGGAAAGAAGATCGATCGTAAAGAAAATGCTGGCATCAGTAGCCGGGTTATCTGTTTTTGGCCTTGCCAAGGCTGCTCCTGCACAGGCAGCCGAAGAGAAGGAAGTTAACAATGTTACCATGCAGGATGATGTTCCGCTGTTTTCCGGTTCAACTAAACTGGGCAACATGATCTTTATAGCCGGTAAAGGCGCGCACACTGCACCCTTTGAAATTAAGGCCCATACCGAGATTGTACTCAAAGAGCTTGAGCAGGAGCTTAAAAAAGCAGGTTCATCAATGGAAAAGGTACTGAAGGTAAATGTTTACCTGAATGATATTGCCGACTACAAAGGCATGAACGAGGTATACAAGGGCCGTTTTGGTAAAAAACCTCCGGTGCGTACCACGGTAGCTGTTGCCAAAGGTGGTGTACCCGGCGATTCGCTTGTTGAGATGGACTGTATTGCCTACATATGATCGGCTAAAACCACCACTAAACTTTGATAATGAAACGTAGAAACGTTATAAAAAGCCTGTCAATGCTCCCCTTTGCGGGGGCGCTGACAGCAAAGGCAGCGAGCGCGGTTACACCCGAAGCGGCACCTGCATCTAAACGCGATTTTTTTAAGGAGCTTGGCGTAACCCCGGTAATCAATGCATCGGTTACCATGACCTTTCTTTCAGGCTCGCTGATGCTGCCGGAGGTATTGGAGGCTATCAACTCTACCTCGCATGATTTTGCTAACCTGTATGAATTACAGGATAAAGTAGGTGCCAAAATTGCCGAAATGCTGCATTGCGAAGCGGCTATGGTAACATCGGGCGCGGCATGTGCCATGGTACTGGGTACGGCGGCTTGTATTACAGGTACCGATGAGCAAAAGATAAAAATGCTGCCCAACCTGCCGGGCGCAAGGCCGGAGGTGATCATGCAAAAATCGCACAGGTATTTGTTTGACCAGGCGGTGCTTACCACCGGCGCTAAAATTATTGAAGTTGAAGGCGCTGCCGCAATGGCTGCCGCTATTAACAGCAATACGGTTATGGCCCTGTTTTTTAATGCGGCTGGTAAAAGCAGCATCAGCCATGAGGACTTTTTAAAAGTGGCCAAGGCCAAAAACATTCCTACCTTTTTAGATGCCGCGGCAGATGTTCCCCCGGTTGAAAACCTGTTCAAATTCCAGAAGATGGGGTTTGACCTGGTAACCTTCTCCGGCGGTAAAATGATACGCGGGCCGCAAAGCGCCGGGTTGTTGTTTGGCCGTAAGGATCTGATAGCCGCCGCGCGCTTAAACCATAGTCCGCACGAGGCACCGATAGGCAGGCCGATGAAGGTGAATAAGGAAGAAATGTTTGGTATGTATGCCGCGTTAAAGGCTTACCTGGAGCGTGACCATAAAAAGGAATGGGCCGACTGGGAACAGCGTACCAAAACTATCGGCGCTAACCTGGAAACTATATCGACCGTAAAAACCCGTATGGTGGTTTATCCCGGACCGGCAAATGCCTTCCCGAGTTTGTTTGTAAACTGGGATCAGGCTAAAATAAAAACTACCCCTAAACAGGTAGTTGTTGCTTTAAAAAGCGGAACCCCAAGCATAGTTGCCAATGAGCGGGATGATTCGCTGATCATCGGTGTAGTACTGCTGCGTACCGATCAGATAGATGTAGTGGCTGGCAGGGTAAAAGCCATTTTACAGCAAGCATCAGCATAATTACAGTCGGCGCTTTATAATACGTTTTGTCGGCTTTTTCTTTCTCGATCTAAAAATACAGCGATGAAAAAAATATTTGTATTTGCGTTTATGGCACTTTGCTTAAGCAATAGTGCATCGGCGCAAACCTACAGCATACTGATAAAGGGCGGCCACGTTATCGACCCAAAGAATAATATTGACGAGGTGATGGATGTAGCCATTGCTGATGGTAAAATTGTTAAGGTGGCTAAAAACATAGGCGGTACGGCCAAGCAAACGGTTGATGCCAAAGGCCTGTACGTTACACCGGGACTGATCGATATCCACTCACATAATTTTTTTGGTACCGCGCCCGATCATCAGTACGAGAATGGTAACCTTGCCCTGCCGCCTGATGGCTTTACCTTCCGCAATGGCGTAACTACCGTTGTAGATGCAGGCAGTTCGGGCTGGCGTACGTTCACTACGTTTAAAGAACAAACCATTGATCAATCGCAAACAAGGGTACTGGCTTTTTTAAATATAGTTGGCGAGGGTATGCGTGGCGGCTACGAGCAAAACCTAAACGATATGGACACCCGCATGTCGGCATTAATGGCAAACCGGTTTAAAAAATATATAGTTGGCTTTAAGGTAGCGCATTACGAGGGGCACGACTGGTCGCCGGTTGACCGTGCCGTGGCCGCAGGCAAAGCCGCCGGTGATATACCGGTGATGATTGACTTTGGCGGAAGCCAACCGCCATTGCCTATTGAAGAGTTGTTTATGCAACACCTGCGCCCGGGCGATATTTTTACCCATTGCTTTGCACAGATAAACGGCCGGGAATATATTGTTGACCAGCAAACGCAAAAAGTAAAGCCCTTTGTATGGGAAGCCCGCAAGCGCGGTATTTATTTTGACGTAGGTTACGGCGGTATCAGCTTTGCATTTTCGCAGGCCATACCGGCGGCTAAGGAAGGCTTTTTTCCAAGCTCGATCAGTACCGATATCCACACCGGCAGCATGAACAATGCCATGAAGGATATGCTCACCACCATGTCGAAATTTTTGGCTATAGGTATGGATCTGAAAAGCGTGATCAAAGCGTCAACCTCAAACCCGGCGATGGAAATAAAACATGAAGAATTGGGTAACCTCAGCGTTGGTGCCGAGGCTGATGTGGCTGTACTCAACATCCGCAAAGGAAAATTTGGCCTGTTTGATTACACCGGCCGCAAGGTTGAAACTGATAAAAAACTGGAATGTGAACTGACCGTACGCGCAGGTAAAATAGTGTACGATCTGAATGGTATTGCCAATCCAATCACTATCCGTTAATTTGTTAGCTGAAGTTTATTTGTATGAGATTTAAAAAGATTGCCATTGGTTTAAGCGTATTGTTAGGTTGGTTTACTGATGCCAATGCCCAAACCATTACCCGCGACGAACTGGTATTTTACACCTCGGAATGGAAAGGCGAACGGTTTAAGGATGGCCGCCCTAAAATACCCGACGCGTTGATAGAACGCGCCAAAAATATAGGCATTGAAGAAGCCTGGACAGTTTTACGTAACGAGGGCTACAATAACCAGTTTGAGCGCGGCTGGAAAACCGTAAATGATAAACCTGTTGTTGGTCGCGCGGTAACCGCCATGTTTATGCCTGCCCGGCCTGATATTGAAAAGAACATTAAAGAGCGCGGTAATAAGCAGGGCCGAAAAGGTAACACCAACGCCTGGCCAATTGACGTACTTACCACAGGCGATGTTTACGTGGCTGATGGTTTTGGCAAAGTTAAAGATGGCACGCTGATAGGCGATAACCTGGGTAACTCTATCTTCAAAAAATCAGGCAACGGTGTAATTTTTGATGGTGGAGCCCGTGATTTGCAGGGCCTTGCAAAAATAGACGGCTTTAATGCTTTTGTGCGCGATTTTGATCCGTCTTACCTGGCTGAGTCGGTATTGATGGGGTTGAATACGGCTATCCGAATCGGGCAGGCCATTGTGTTGCCCGGCGACCTGGTCATCTCTGAGCGGGAGGGTGTGTTATTTATCCCGGCTCATCTGGCCGAAAAGGTGATCATTACCGCTGAATTTATCGGCTTGCGCGATAAGTTTGGACAGGAGATGCTGAAAGCCGGCACCTATACCACAGGGGAGATTGATAGCCAATGGACACCGCAAATAAAGGATGCCTTTATTAAATGGCTCGAAAAGCATCCCGAAGAAATGAAAATGACCCGCGCGCAATTAGACCAGTTTATGGAAAAGCGTACCTGGTAATATTAATTACTTTTATTGAAGCCCTGTTGTTATACACAACGGGGCTTTGTTGTTTAAACCACGCATCAGTAAAAAATAAAAAATAATTTGCGCAAGCATTTAATTGCATATATATTAGCAAGCAAATACTTGCATATTATTTATGGATGCCAGACGTGATGTTTTTCAGGCGATTGCCGACCCTACCCGCCGCGCCATTTTGGGCATGGTGGCCAATCAACCCCAAAATGTAAATGCCCTTGCCGAAAAGTTTGACGTAAGCAGGCAGGCGGTATCATTACATGTTAAAATACTGCACGAGTGTGGCTTGCTAACCATCAGACAACAGGGCCGCGAACGTTATTGCGAGGGCCGGTTTGATAAATTAAGCGAAGTGGCCGAATGGATAGAACAGTACCGCAAATTCTGGAACAGCAGGCTTGATTCGCTCGAACAATACCTTAATCAAATACAAACTAAAACCGATAAACCATAAGCACTTACATATCAAAACCAAAAAACCAATTAATATGAATAATCCCAAGAACACCATCACCAGCATACGCGAGTTCACTTATCAGCGCGAGCTGGTATATAATGCCTTTGTCAATCCGGAATACCTGGCGCAATGGTGGGGGCCTAATGGCTTTACCAACACCATCCACAAGTTTGACCTTAAACCCGGCGGCGACTGGACGCTGACCATGCACAGCCCGGACGGGCAGGATTTTTATAACGTGAGCAAGTTTGAACAGGTAGTAGCGCCGGAGCTAATTGTATACAAGCACCTCGATCCGGTACACGTTTTTACCGGTTCGCTGGCGTTCGGGTATTCATCCGGCAAAACCAGGGTTGTATTTACGATGACTTTTGAAAGCGATGAAGAATATAACAAGGTGAAGGATTTTATAATACCCGCCAACGAGCAGAATTTTGACCGGTTAGAAAAGGTATTAAGCACTATGCCCGCTAACCGCGAACTGATTTTCAGCCGATTGCTTAATGCCCCGCGTGAACTGGTTTTTGCCGTATGGACAAAGCCCGAACACATTATCAACTGGTGGGGGCCGAACGGTTTTACCAACACCATTGAATACATGGATGCCAGTACAGGCGGTAGCTGGAAATATATGATGCACGGGCCTGACGGGCGTGATTACCCTAATTTTATAAAATATACCGAGGTAGTAAAGCCCGAAAAAATCCGCTATCTTCATGGTGAGGATGAGGGGGAGAAGGAACAGTTTGAAGGATTGATTACCTTACAACAAGAGGGCAATAACCAAACCCGCCTTACCATGCGCCTGCTGTTTAACAACGCCGAGGAACTTGAATATGTGGTACGTGAATTTGGCGCTGCTGATGGTGGCAACCAAACGCTGAACAAGTTAACCAATTACATAAATCAACTCGTATCATGAAAAAAGTGAACATTATTTACTGGATATTCACCATACTGCTGGTGGCATCCATGCTGTTTTCGGCTATTGGTGGCTTTATGCCAACCCCGGAGGGTACTGCCATGATGAAGCATATTGGCTTTGGTCCGCACGTGCTGCCGTTGCTGAGCGTATTAAAAATATTAGGTTCCATTGCCTTGCTGGTACCGGGGTTTGCACGTTTAAAGGAATGGGCATACGCCGGTTTTACGTTTGACCTGCTGGGCGCGGTATATTCTTTTATCGCCGTGGGAGATCCGGTAGTGATGTGGGCACCTATCTTATTGGGCTTTGTGTTTATCGCCATGTCATACATCTACTGGCATAAAAAATTAAAGCTGAAAGCATCGCAATCACTCAGATAAATACGCTTGCTTTTAAGGATGATGATTAAATGGTAACTTTGCTATTGTGAGCGAGAAAACCATTTTAAAACTGCAATTGCCTACCGACCCAAACTGGGTGAAGAACGTAGTGGAAAGTAATATTGAAGAGATACTGACCGACCATGCTTTTTGTGAGCAAAAGGCCGCCAGTAACGCTATTACCCTCATCGTACAAAACCCCAACCTGTCTGACCTGGTGCAGGAGATGGCTGCTTTGGTGCAAGAGGAGATGGATCACTTTAAGCGCGTGCACGATATTATTCTGGAACGGGGTTATGTGCTTGGCCGCGAGCGTAAGGATAATTATGTTAACGAGCTGGTAAAGTTCATGAAAAAGGGCGGCAGCCGTAATGAACAACTGATAGACCGCTTACTTTTTGCCGCCATGATTGAGGCGCGCAGTTGCGAGCGGTTTAAGGTACTGTCAGAAAATATAAATGACAAGCAGTTATCAGCGTTTTATCATGAGCTGATGATCAGCGAAGCTACACACTATGCCACCTTTATCCGCCTGGCCCGAAAGTATACTGAGGGTATTGATGTGGATAAACGCTGGAAAGAGTTTTTGGATTATGAAGCTCAGGTGATACAAAATTACGGCAAGCGCGAAACCATACACGGGTAATTCGTCTGTACAAAGCGGGCAGTTATCGATACAATGTTACATCGACGGTAATTAATGCTTTGCTTTGAATATGCTTCGTTTTAAATCATCAGTAATTATAACACATATAGCGGGGTGGCTTTTATTTATGGCCTTCCCGCTGCTTTTTTTAAATAACCACGGGCAAAGCTCCAGTAATTTTGCCTTGTTGGCTTTACCGCAATACTGGTTGTTTTGCTGCACGTTCATCGCGCTGTTTTACATAAATGCTTACTGGCTGCTGCCAAGATTCTTTTTAAGGAAACGTTATTTTGATTACGGTATAGCTTTAGTGATACTGCTTAACGGCGTTTACTTTTTGCAACCGTTTGACAGGCTGCTGCGCCGGTCAGAACAGGAATATAATAAGCTACTGGCCGGGCAAAATGCAATGGGTAATGTTTCGGGCGCGCAATTTGGTCTGCCGCCGGGTGATATGCCTGCACAACGGGCGGATAGCTTAATGCGAAAACAACCCAATGGTGCGGCTGTGCGCCCGGATAGCCTGATAGGCCCGCCGCCTGACGGCGCTATGCCACCACCGCCTCAGCAAGGTAACATGCCGGGGCAGTTTCAGGGGCAACGTAAAATGCCGCCACGCAGGCATATTGATAGTAACAGCCTGTTTATATTTTTAATGATAATGGCGCTGAGTACGGCCATGCGTATTATTCAGCAATGGTTGCTTACCGAGCAGCGTGCGGCAAGGGCCGAAGCTGATAAGGCCAGCGCTGAACTGTCATTTTTAAAAGCGCAGATCAATCCGCACTTTTTGTTCAATACGCTTAATAATATTTATACCCTGGCTATCATGAGCAGTGAACATACTGCGCAAAGCATCATGAAGCTATCAAACATTATGCGCTATGTTACTGATGATGTAACGGCAGATTTTGTGCCCCTGCAAAACGAGATTGACTGTATTGCCGATTATATTGAGCTGCAAAAGCTACGTGTGGGCAGCAATACCACAATTAACTTTGAGGTAAACGGCAATACAAGCGGTAAAAAAATAACGCCGCTAATGATGATGACCTTTGTGGAGAATGTTTTTAAATACGGGGTCAGCAAAAACACAGCATCGGCTATTGATATACGCGTTGATGTGAGCGATACAACCACATCGTTTTTTTGCCGTAACCGGATTTTTGGCGAAAGTGTAAAGGAGCAACGCAAGGGTGTTGGTATAGCAAATACACGCCAGCGGCTGGAGCATTTATATCCGGGCAAGCACTTGCTCACCATAACCGATCATGACGATTTTTATACCGTTAACCTGATAGTACAAAACTGATATGCTGAAATGTATCGCTATTGATGATGAGCCGCTGGCGCTAACGCTGATCAGCACTTATGTATCGCGTATACCTACGCTGCAAATGCTGCATACGTTTGAGAATGCCATAGCCGGGGCTGAGTTTTTGCGAAATAATGAGGTTGACCTTTTATTTATCGACATAAACATGCCCGATATTACCGGTATTGATCTGGTGCATTCGCTGGAAAAAAAGCCCATGGTGGTATTTACTACCGCCTATAAAAATTACGCCTACGAGGGTTTTGAGCTTGAAGCGATAGATTATTTATTAAAGCCGATAGATTTTAACCGTTTTACCAAAGCTGTTGATAAGGCGGTAGAATATCATGGCTATAAAAACAATGCAGGCACCCCAGCACACGACGAGAATATATACGTTTACAGCGAATACCGTATGGTAAAGATCACCATTAGCGAGGTGGAATATTTGGAAAGCATGGAGGATTACGTGAAGATACATTTGGCCGATGGCAAGGTTATCCTTACCCTTATGCCAATGAAAAAGCTGCTGGAAAAACTGCCTGCCGACAAATTCCGGCGCATACACCGCAGCTTTGCGGTAGCGGTTAATAAAGTAAGATCGATTCAGGGGCGTAAGGTTTTTTTAAAGGATACCTCACTGCCTATAAGCGACAGCCATGCCGATTTTATAAAGGAATGGGCTAAGTAATACCCCCCCCCCTAAATCCTCCCTCAAAGGGAGGACTTTGCTTGATTATAGGTCTTTAGAGGAAATCAGGAGTGGTTTAAGCAAAATTAGGGTGATTTATTCCTTCCCCTGGGAGGGCAGGGAGGGGTTAAAATGAATCACATTCAGCAAATAATTGTCCATCATGTCAATAGCCACTACATCATTTATGTAGCCAATATACATGTCAGGCCTTACGATGATGGCCTTTTTTTGTTCCTCCTTTATTCCGAAAAGTTCAAATACCCGGATGTTGTTTTTTGATGGCGGAAGATAAAACAGGTTGATAGCACCATTGTATTTTTGTGTTATCCATTTGGCAAGGGTAAAAATATCTATTTCCTTAAATTTACCCAGTACCAGCAACGTAAAGCCCGGCTTGCTGCACCAGGCATGCAGGTCAGTTTGTTGTTGGGTGCGCTCGTCAAATATTTCTACATAGGGCAAGCGGTCACCGGCTTTAATAGTTGAAAGCTGGCTTAAATGCAGGTTGATCCGGCTATCGCGATAGCTGATACCAGTTTGCGATATGGTGCGGAATAGCTTTTCCCTCAATCCCGGTTTACTCCACATGAATTTTATAAGGTGTGGCAATATTGATATTTTAAAAAACGAGGTTGCCCAATTGGATGCGGTAATGATATTAAAAGCACGGTCGGTAGTGCGGAGTAATTGTTTGGCTACGGGCATGCGTTCAGTTTCGTAACTATCTAATATGGATGGGGCTATCTGGTTGTTTATTACCGCGGCAAGTTTCCAGGCCAGGTTATAGGCATCCTGCAAACCGGTGTTCATTCCTTGCCCGCCAACTGGCGAGTGCACATGCGCGGCATCTCCAATTAAAAAGCAATGCTGCTGCCTGAACTGCGCCGCCATGCGGTGATGCAGTTTATAGGTGGTGAACCAGTTGCAATGGATAATGCTGATGTTTTGCGCGGTCACTTTATTGAGCGAGGGCAATATATCATCCAATTTCAAATCGTCATTATCCTCAAAATTTTGGGGTATATCGCCAATTATCCTGAAAGCGCCCGCTTCGGGTAAAGGGAAGAAGGCGGCCAGGCCGTTTTTTTCAAGGTAAAGCTGTATGTTATCATCAGCCACGCCAGCCAGTTTTACATCGGCTAAATAAAATTTATTAGGATAAGTATCGCCATTGAAAGGTGTGCCCATTTGTTTGCGTACAGTACTGCCAGCACCATCGGCACCTATCAGCCAATCGCAGGTCAGGGTATGGTCGCGGCCATTTTCGCTTGCTGTTACGGTAACCTTTCCGCCGGTTTGCTGAGCTTTTATAAGTGATGTACTCCAGTAAACGGGGCAGCAGGCCGTGGTGAGTTCGTCAAGCAGCAGGCGTTCATTTTTACTTTGCGGATAAAATAGTATAAACGGAAAGCGGGTTTGCTTTTCGCCCACACCGGCAAATGAAAGTGAGGCCAGTACCTCACCATGCTGATTAAAAGTTATACCCTGTGCCTGTTTACCTTCATCAAGCGCGCTATCCACCATACCCATCTGCCGGTATATCTCCAGCGAACGGGCTTGTACGGCCAGGGCTTTGGTATAGTGTGTTGGCCCTGTTTTGCTGTCAATAACTACAGGCTGAATGCCGTAACGCAGCAGTTGCGCCGCCATCATCAACCCCGAAGGGCCTGCCCCAACAATTAAAACACTGGTATGCTGATGGCCGCCTATCATATTTGCTTAACGAAATAGCAGAAAAATGGTTGGTTTTTTATGCAGGTCGGGCGGTTGTTTTTTCCAATCAGCCAACGTTTTGGTGGCTATCATTTCATCAACACCGGTAATATTGCAGGCAATGCAAAGCAGTGTTTTTGGGTTGCCGCTTTTTAATATCTCCTCAAGCATGGGGTTGTTACGAAAGGGCGTTTCAATAAACATCTGGGTTTGTTTATTACGTTCGGCCAAAGCCTCTAACTCCTTAATGCGTTTAGCACGTTCTACCTTATCAATAGGCAAATAACCATGAAATGTAAAGCTTTGCCCGCTAAAGCCTGATGCCATTAGTGCCAATAAAATAGAGCTCGGGCCAACCAGCGGAACCACCTTTATGCCTTTACGATGCGCTTCGGCTACAACGTCGGCACCAGGGTCGGCAATGCCGGGGCAGCCTGCCTCGCTCATCAAACCAACATCATTACCGGCTAAAAGGCCTTTAAAAAAATCATTGTTCAGCTTATCCCGGTTGTGCTTCCCATAATCATGTATAATGAGTTCGCTTTGCGGGGTTTTTAACCCGGCCTCTTTTAAGCAGCGGCGGGCGGTTTTTTCATTCTCAACAATATATTCCTTTATATTGTTGATAGTATCAACCAGGTATGGTGTGAATGATTTGGCCGAGGCATCATCGGCAAGGGGTACGGGTATTAAATAAAGCGTTCCTGCAGGCATATTGCAAAAATGGCTTTTTTATTTTAGATGTTGCGTAAAAAGTAACTCAGTGAGAACGGTCCCACCCGATGTAGTCTATTAGCCACTTATCATTTTCTTTGGTTAGCGTAAATATCATGCACACGTATCGGGTAAAAGTATAAGCAGCCATGGCTTTATCATCTATCACATACAGTTTGTGTAGTTTCATTTTGTTCAAATTATCCAACACATCTTCAGGCTCCATATTTTTTAGTACCAGATCAAAATCAAGCCCATTGATCTTGATCAGTTCACTTGTTAATTTAAAGCCTTCAAGTTCTTTATCAACTTCCTTAAAATGTTCACGATGGGTATTCAGATAAGCGGGTGATACGTAGCCGCTGCTGTTTAAATGAGCAAGATAGGTTTCAACGCCATCCCAGTTTATGGATGGCCGGGTAGTGCTGTCAGGCGCTCCTCCTTTAATTAATCTGTAATGAACAGTTGTGTCATGACCTTTTACTTTATACCATTTTAAAAAGCCGTGTACTGCAGATAATATTTGCTGTTGATTTACCTGCGAATTTGTGCCTGGCTTTTGCGCCGAACAATAGTTTAAATTGAATAATATGAAGATGATAAAGGCAAGTTTTTTCATGGTGCTTTATCAATCACATATTTCAACCAACCGGGTAACAAACTCAGCCATGTGAATGGCTTTTTGGCCCGTTATGGGTTTGCGATTACCAATGAGGAGTGTATGATCGGCCACCTCAATAATAAGATCATCCTCCCGTATATCCATCACCGCGTTTCTAAAATCGCGGGTAATGCCGGCAATTGCCTTTGGCTTGTCATTAGCCAGCACGTAAAAGGTATTGCTAAAGGCTTTGTCTTCCTTAAAATCTATCTCTAAGGGAAAAACAAGTTCAAATAGTTTATCAGTAAACGTTTCACGCCTGATCTTTACCCTGCCTAAATTATGTTTAAGGTAAGCCAGTCCCCAGGTTTGGTTTTCTCGGTGTTCTGTAATTTCTCCGGTAGTGCTTTGGCTTTTAACACAGGCTTCAATAAAAAGTATGTAACAGCGGTCATTCTCAGTATTAATTACATAAGAGCTTTGCAGCTCAAACGACGAATACTGTTTAAATACTTCAAAATTGTTCAACTGAAAATCAATGTATCCGGTCGGTTCAATAGCAAACTCCTGCTTCAGCAATTGATAAGTTTCGCTAAAGCTGTCATTATGTGATCCGGTGATGTCGGTTGTCAGTTCCATTCAGTTGAACAATTTATGAATGTATATTAGCTCAATTTCTCTAATGCTGCCTTAATTCTTGGTATGGTCAGTTTAATATCCTCGTTGGTAATAGTACCTACTGACGCACGGAACCAGGCCTCATCCTCCCCGGTGCCAAATGCCGAGAATGGTACTAAAGCAATACCAGCGTTTTTAATCAGGTAAAAATTAATATCGGTAGCGGTTTCAAGCACTTTACCTTCGGGCGTGGTTTTACCAAAATAGTCAACCTTTATGGTCAGGTAAATGGCGCCCATCGGCTCAATGGCATCTACACTAAAGCCTTCGCTTTTTAATTGCTGAAAGCCTTGGTACAAGCTGGTAAGGCTGGCCTGTACATTGCCCTTTATATCGGTAAGGTAAGTATCAACAGCGTTATTATCGGCTAAGAAGTGTGCCATAGCCACCTGTTCAGCCTTTGGTGCCCAGGCACCCATGTGGCCAACAATGGCCTTCATGTTATTTACTATAGCCGCCGGACCAAAACCCCAGCCTACACGTACACCGGTTGCCGCAAAGCATTTTGAGCCGCCGTCAACAAAAATGGTATAATCGCGCAATTCGGGGCGCAGAGTTACCGGGTTATAGTGTTTATGTTCACCAAAGGTTAGTTGCGAGTAGATCTGATCGTACAACAGGTATAGCGGTTTTTCACCTTCTGCACGGGTCTTGTTTTCTTCGATCACCATATCGCATATTTCCTCAAGGGCTTCCTTACCAAACATGGTGCCTGTAGGGTTAAGCGGTGAACACAAAGCCAGTAATGCCGCGCCTTTAATATGCGGACGAAGCTCATCTGCCGTTGGCATAAAATTATTTTCGGGCAGGGTTGCTATCATTACACCGTTAGCGGTCAGCAGGTCGCAGTAATGATTATTGTTCCATGATGGCGTAGGGAATACTACTTTTTCACCCGGATTTACAACTGCCAGGTAAATAGAGTAGATCAGCGGGCGTGACCCGCCCGAAATAATGATCTCGTTAGCGGCGGCATATTCCAAACCGTAACGTTCACTCAAAAATTTGGATACGCTTTGGCGCAGGTCAAGTACGCCATCTGCCGGTGGATAGTTGGTTTGATTTTGGTTATAAGCTTCAATAATGCCCTGCTTTAATTGTGCAGGTATGGGGTATATGTTCGAGTCGAAATCGCCAATAGTGAGGTTGGCAATATTCTCGCCGCGACGTTTTAATTCGTTTATTTCAGCAGCAATTTTAATGATCTCAGATCCGCGCAGGTTTTGCGCTAACAACGATGAACTCATGGTATAATAATTTAGAAACGTGGCAAATATAAAGTAAATAAAAAAGCGGTTGAGTATTAGTCAACCGCTTTTTTTATAGTTAAGCCACAACGGGCTTTCGTAATTTTATTATCCGTACCCAATGCATAAATTTCATAACCGGGTAAACAGGGTCAACTTCAAACCATTTGGCGCCAAAGTTGGCTTTGTTAGGATGGCGGTGATGATTATTTTGAAATAATTCGCCCAGCATCAAAAAGTCAAACGGGGTTGAGTTTTTTGATTTGTCGCCGTTATCAAAGTTTGAGTAACCGTATTTATGGCCGCACCAGTTAACAATAGCGCCATGTATAGGCCCCATTAAAAAGTGAATAGGCAATAGCAAAAACATCCACCATGCAGTAGCAAAGGTGATATAGAACCAGGTGTAGAACGCGATGAAGAACAAGCGCGAAACGATGGTTGAACCCCAGCGATCGATCAATGTCCACTCCGGGCAATAACCGTTAAACCGGTGCTCAGGTTCTTTTAGCCTCCTTACGTGTTCGCCATAGGTTTTTGATGTGTAGTACATCATCTGGAACACATCCCTGAAAAAGTGCGGCGAATGCGGATCTTTCTCCGTATCACTGTAAGCATGGTGCTCACGGTGCATTAAGGCATAGGCACGCGGGTTAAGGAATGATGACCCCTGGAATATAAAGGTCAGGAAATGAAAAATGCGCTCATTTACCTTATGCGTGCTGAACATGCGGTGCGATGCATAGCGGTGCAGATAAAAGGTCTGGAAAAATAAAGACAAGAACCAGTGCGCTAAAAAGAAAATTAATATATACACGTATTGTTATTATGGATGAAAATGAACGGTTTAATACGCCGCGAAGTTACGGTTTATATCAGCGTTTATTTTAAAATATTTACTTTTATATAAACAGTAAAAAGGCCGCTTTATTTTAGCTAAAGTGGCCTTTTATTATATTATTTTATGATGATGCTTACACGGCACTATCGCGCAGGGCCTTGATTTTATCGTGGCCTTCGTTTATTTTTTGTTGCTGCTGTACCAGTATTTCGCTCACATCCGCCGGTAAAACATTGCCGGCAAGTGCTTCAGTGTAAGCCTTTTTTATGGCATCTTCGCCACGCTCACATTCCTGCAAAATACTTTTACGGTTTTGCCCTGTAAAGGTGGCCTTAACGTCAAGCCAGGTACGGTGCAATGTGCCGGTTATGGTGTTGCCGGTTTCGGGTTTGTCGCCAAGCAATGCAACAGCGGCAGTAAGCTCCTGCACGTGGGTGCGGCTATCTTTGGTAAACAAGGTAAACAGGTTACGCAGGTCAAGATCATCGGCGCTCAACTCTTTGCTGGCGCGTTCAAAGCCTTCAATACGGTCGTTGTTTATTTGTATCAGGTCGTTGAGTATCTCAACTGATTTTTCAATGGTTGCCATAATGTGTTTGTTAAAATATATCACTATAAGTTAATTTAATAACCCATAGCGATATATTTTGTTTGGAACATTATGATTACCAAGCCTTAAAACTCCGGACTAACGGTATTATCAATATAGTTTGATGCTTTGATGCTATCACGCGTTTGCTCCTCAATCGCTTTTTTTAATTTTTGCTGATAGGCATCGCTTTTAAGATATAAATTTAATTTCTCGGTAGCCTTTTTTAATTCCTGCTGGTGCTGTTTCAGCGTAGGGTTGTTTTGATAGGCATTCATCTTTTGGCTAAGTAAACGCATATTGTCAGATTTCAGTGTAATGCTTTTTGATTGATAAGCCTGGCGCAGGCTGTCACTTAACGAGCGCATGGCTTCCTGTATGTGGCGGTAATTATCGCCTTGGTAATGGTCGCGCAGTTTTTGGCTCAGATCTTGCATTTGCTCCTGCTGTTGTTTTAACTTAGGCGAATTAGTGTAAGCTGATAGCTCTTTGCTTAACTTTTCAAGTTGTTTTGCCTGCTGCTCAAAAGCCGCGGTGCCCCATTTTAGTTTCTCTAATTTTTGGCCTTCCACTTCCAGCTTCTTTTCCACTTTTTTAAATTCAGGGCTATTGAAATAAACATCCATGTTTTTGCCGAGCGCCTCCATTTGTTTGTTCAGCCTATCCATTTCGGGGTCATTGCTTAGCTTTTCCATTTCAAGGCTCAGCTTTTCCTGCTTTTCGGTCAGTGCTTTTAGCGCAGGACTATTGTAGTAAGCATCCAGTTCTTTGCCATTTTTCTCCATCTCCTCACCAATGCGCTTAAACTCCGCGCTTTCATAAAACTTGCTTATAGCATCGCCGTGTTTACTTACTTCGGCACTCAATTTTTCAAGTTCCGGGTCATCCTCTATATTAACAGTTTTGCCTTTAATATGTACTATTTTGCTTTTGGTTGCAATCGGCTTTTTGGTTTTTACCATTCGTTTTTTTGCAGGCACGGTGTCACCTAACAGTTGCTGTACAAATTCCGGCTTATCGGTATTAACAATAAGGGTGTTGTTTTTTATCTGCGGATTAAACCAGGCAATGCTGCCCAGGCTAAAGGCAAACAGCAGCAGCGCGGCCAATGTATGCCTTACGTTTATGGTCAATTTTTTTGTTGTCATGATACGTTCTATTCGGTTAAGTAATAAGTGTTTTTTGCCGGTGGCGGCAAGCGCCAGTTGCAGGGTATTTTGCTTTTGTTGTTCAAGTTTTAACAGTGCGCGGGCATATATCAGTGGTTCGCCGGTTATGGTTACCACTTCATCATCGCAGCAATTTTCGCGTTCGGTATTAATGTGGCGGTTAATCAGCATGGCAAAAGGGTTGTAGAAAAGCATCACCCCGATAATTTGCTGTATCATATTCAGCAGATAATCGTTTCGCTTAATGTGGGCAAGCTCATGCAGTAATATGGCCTCCACCTCGGCAGTCGAAAGATTATTAGCAATGCCGATGGGTAATAATACAATAGGTTTCAGAGGCCCGATCATACCCGGTACATCTACCATTTCGCTAAAATAAACGCTCACCTTTTTGCTGAGTTTTAGTGTGCCGCTAAGTTGAGTAACCACCCGGTCAAAGCCGCTCGCTTCAATCAACGATTGCTTAACCTGCACTATATTGCGCCATGCAAAACACAGTTTAAGAGTATTGAACAGCAGGCCCGCCATATATACTACCGCTATGTAAGGGAGGTATTTTTCGAGCGCGTACTGATATTGGCGGTATGATTGCTCAGTAACATTAAGGTATTTTGGCAAGTAGGGTATCATACCGCCGGCCGGGCTGGCGGTATGCCAGTTTATTTGGGTTGCCTCGTTAGCCAGCGTTACCAAAAACCATACAGCCAGCATACCCATTGCGGTAAAGCTAAGGTTGTGTTTTTTAACCGGGGTTAAAGCAGGCAGAACGGCTAACAATAAGCGCAGTGCCAGGTAAACCAGCAAGCCTTGCCATAGCGAGTGTATAATGGTGATCCCGAGTATCTGACTGATGTTTTGAACAAGCGTTTCCATAACGTTCATTTATTATTTTTCAAACTGATCGAGGTATTTTTTTATCGCGTCTATCTCTTCCTTTGATGTTTTGTGCTGGCCCAGTGCCTGCATCACTAAATCAGACGCGGAACCTTTAAACATCGTTGCAATAAATTTATCCAAAGCTGTTTTTTGTGCTTCCTCACGGCTAATGGCTGGTTTGTACAGGTGAGTTTTTGATGATGTATCGCGCGAAACCAAACCCTTTTCGTGCATTATCTGCATTAGTTTAAGGGTTGTAGTATAACCGGCATCCTTACTTTTTGAAAGCTCATCGTGCACATCGCGAACGGTGCATTCGCCTTTTGCCCACATCACCTGTAAAATTTCCAGTTCGCTTTCGGTTGGTTTTATATCACTCATTTTATTATCTACGATTTTCTTCGTACAAATATCTACGATAGTTTTCGTAAATGCAATAGTTGTGATAAAAAAATGAAAATTTTTTAGAAAAGAATAGCCGTTATTTCAACGCGTCGTACTTTAAACCGTTCGATGGGTCGGTTTGCATCAATAGGTTATATGCGGCGGTGCGCTCCTGCTGCGGAGCTTTGCTGTAGATGGATACCAGCTCATTGCTCTTGGTAGTATAAAACACAACCGGCAGCATTGACCCTAAACGTTTACGATCAACCGAAGCCAGCGAGGGTAATAGCGCGTTTATGGCCTGCCTGCCTTTCACCACATTATCGGCCATCAGGTCGAGCCCGTTGCGATGATAATCGTACATAAAGTTGCGCAGGTTAATATATAAGCGGCTGTTTAGGTTCTCGGCCAGCCAGTAGCGGTTCAGGTTACTGTCAAACGCTTTCCATCCTCTGAATGATGCTGTTTGCGCGTTCACCACAATATTTTGCGCGGCAGAAAAAAATGCCGAACCACCCAGGCGCGAAAAGCTATCATAATCCATACCTACAATTACATAGGCATAAAAGGCCATTACCGCGCTCAGGTTGCCTTGAAAATTTTGGTCGGTATAGTCAATAGTTTGCCCTTCGGTGTAGCTAAAATCAAAATCCCGGTCGTTAATGTTAAGCAACGTGGTGGTATATGCCGAATTATATACCGGCCTTGATGCCTGCACCTGCAACTCCCCGCTAAAGTTGCTGGCTCCGTCCCAGGCGGTAACGTTCAGGGTAAAAGTGCATTCAATGCGTTCCTGCGGTAAAATAGCATCGGGTGTCCATTTACGGCCATTCAAAAAATCGCGCATGGCGGTTTCAAGCACATCAAATATGCGCTTATTGGTAACCTGTATGGTAGGGGTAAGCACCTGTACACGTGCGTTCAAGTCCTGGGCGTGGGTGGTCGCGCTCAAGCATATCAGTAATAATATGTACAGGTATCTTATCATTTACTATTCAATAGTTCAACCAGTTTATGGCCAATGTCGGCAGCAACGGCTGTTTTGCTTTTCAGCTCAAAAACGCTTTTATTAAGTAGCCTGTCAATCATGGTTACTTTGTTGGTATCCCCTTTAAAACCCGCGCCATCATCATTAAGCGAGTTTAAAATGATCAGGTCAAGATTCTTCTTGTTAAGTTTATCTATAGCATATTGCTCCTCATTCTCTGTTTCGAGGGCAAAGCCTATCAATACCTGGTTTGTACGTTTTATCTCACCCAGGGTTTTTAAAATATCAGTAGTTTTTTTCAGGCCGATGTTGAGCGATGATTCCTGCTTTTTTATTTTTTGTGATGCTACTTCTACCGGCGTATAGTCGGCCACGGCAGCGCTCATAATGCAGGCATCAGCATTTTGAAACTCGTACAGGCAGGCATCCAGCATTTCAGCAGCAGAATTTACGTCTATCCTGTTAATATGGCGACTAATGGTGGTTTGCGCGGTTGGCCCGGCTATCAGGGTAATTTCAGCGCCCAGGTCTGCCAGTTCATCAGCAATAGCAAAGCCCATTTTACCTGATGAATGGTTGCCGATAAACCTTACCGGGTCAATAGCCTCATACGTTGGCCCCGCGGTAACCAGTATTTTTTTGCCGATAAGGGGCAATGTTTTTTGCACCTCGTGCTGCAGCAGTGTTACTATCTCCTCCGGCTCGGCCATGCGGCCCTCGCCGTAAAGTCCGCTGGCAAGCTCACCTGTCCCGGCGGGAATCAGCACATTGCCATACGCTTTTAGTTTGCTAACGTTATTTTGTGTGGCAGGGTGCTTCCACATATCCAGGTCCATAGCAGGGGCAAAGTAAACCGGGCACTTGGCCGACAGATAAACAGCTAACAGCAAATTATCGCAAAGGCCGTTAGCCATTTTAGCAAGTGTGTTGGCTGTAGCAGGCGCTATCAGCATATAATCAGCCCAAAGGCCAAGGGCAACATGGTTATCCCACTCGCCGCTTTCGGTATCAAAGTATTTAATATGTACCGGGTGTTTTGATAGGGTTGATAGTGTAAGCGGTGTAATAAAGTTTGCCGCGTCGGGCGTCATCACTACCTGTACATTGGCCCCGGCCTTAACCAGCAGGCGTACCAGCAGGGCCGATTTATAAGCGGCAATGCTGCCGCATACCCCTACAATAATGTTTTTATCTTTCAGCATTTACTTTAATGGTTCCGTTTACAGGTACCTGTATGCTGCAAATATATATTATATAAAAAAAAATCCCCCTTTTCAGGAGGATCTCGTTATTATATTTCTTTAGCTTCTTTAGCCGGGTTACGATAGTATATCTTATTATCTAAAAACTCCTGTACGGCTACGAGGGTAGGTTTAGGTAGTTTTTCGTAGTGTTTTGATATCTCTATCTGCTCGCGGTTTTCAAAAACTTCTTCCAGGTTATCATTTGATGACGCGAACTCTGATAGTTTTTGGTGAAGCTCCTCTTTTATATTGTTCGAGATTTGGTTGGCTCTTTTGCCCATAATAACCAACGATTCGTAAATGTTATCGGTTCCCTTGTCAAGCTCACGCAAGTCGCGGGTAACGGTGCTGCTTGCCACACCGGGTTTATTGTTATTATTATTGTTAACGGTACTCATATCTTTATTAATTTGTTAATTCCGGATTCTTATCTTTTATTGATGGTGGCTGCGAAGTTACGGTATCTTTTTCGGCAACCTTTTTAGCCAGTTTAGGGTTAAGCGATGCTTGTGCCATAATGCGCTTTGCACGTACTATGCCTTGTTCGCTATCCTTAACATATTCTTTAGCATCACGTGCGTATTTGCTGTCAGGGTGTTTTTCTAAAAACTCATCAGCATATTTTATAACCTCTGCGTAACGGTCTTCCTGTTTAAACTCGGTACTCTTATCAGCATATATATATTGAGCGCGTATGGTTAAAAACTCCAATTCCTCGCCGTACTTGGTGTCCGGGTAATCGCGCAGTGTATTGTTGAATGCTATAACGGCCGCCTGGTAATCACCAATTGTAAGGTAAAGTTTGGCATTTTCATATGCTTTTAGTTCCAGCTTATCGCGCAGGTTTTGTATCAGTTTACCCGCTTCGGCAACGCGGTCGCTCTTAGGGTAAAGGTTGATGAATAGCTGTAGTGCTTCAATAGCCTTACCGGTGTTGTCCTGATCGAGCGAGTATATCGGCGAATCAAGGTAATAACAATAGGCAGACATGAAACGGCACTCTTCTGACCGGCTGCTTGATGGATAAGTATCAGCAAAGGTTTTAAAATGGTAACGCGCCGAAGTGTAGTCCCTCAGTTTATAGTTAGTGTACGCGTAATAATAAAACAGGTCCTCCGCTTCTGAGCGGCCGCGGTAACGTTGTACCAGGTCATCAAAAAGCTCAAGCGCACGGCCATAGTTCTTTTCATTATAATAACGCAGGGCCTCCTTATATTTTTTAGCATTATCATTACTGGCCTTCAACTTTTCGAACTTGCTTTTGCAACTGCCCAAAGCAAGCACCAAAACTGCCATAAGGCCACACAGTAACAATAGTTGTTTTTTAAACATTCTGCAAAGATAGTTAATATTATAAATCAGTCAATTATTTTATTCAGCGCGTAAATATATAACGGTGCTTTGTAACAAAGGTCAACACACGCCTTGTTTAACATATTTTAACCTAATTTATTGTTTGAGGTGATGCACCCGCCGTGTATATACATATATACAATGTATAATTCGGCCGTAAGCTCATATAGTATATATAGCCGGGAATATCGGTATTAACCGGCAGACGGAGGGACTAAACAAAGGCTCATTGCATAATGTTTGGTTTATTTTGATATTTTTTCTCCTTGAGATACAGGGGGTTTAAGGAGGTATAGTAATAAAAAACGGTACAGGATTTGGAAAGGCGGGAAAAGGGCGTACCTTTGCAGCCGCTTTGATAGATAAAGCGAAGTTATTTGAAAGAAGGTTAAAGGTACGGCGGGGATAGCGAAGGGGGCGGCTTTAGGGCACCACGGCGCAGCGCGAAAGGAGCGGGAAATATTACAAAATACTTCTTGCAGAAATGAAAAGAAAACACGTACCTTTGCAGCCCGCAACGGCGGGGGCCTGAAGTTCTGAAAAGAGCGGGAGGGCTGAGTTTGAAAGTTTGCACCGGGGTAAAAAAAATAAATTTTTTATTTTGGAAAAGAGAAAAGGTTTTCTACCTTTGCAGACCCAAAACGAGGGAATAACCGGAAGCGAATTCCGGGGATAAAAAGATTGAAAA
>NZ_JAJIWP010000009.1 GCF_020880975.1 Mucilaginibacter sp. UR6-1
CCCTAAAGCCGCCCCCTTCGCTATCCCCGCCGTACCTTTAACCTTCTTTCAAATAACTTCGCTTTATCTATCAAAGCGGCTGCAAAGGTACGCCCTTTTCCCGCCTTTCCAAATCCTGTACCGCTTTTTATTACCATAACCCCTTAAACCCCCTGTACCTCAAGGAGAAAAAATATCAAAATAAACCAAACATTATGAAGATGACGAACATATTATTCGGAATTGCATATAGATATGTATACTACATTAAAAAAGCACTCCCAATTTATAAGAACAATCTTTAAACACTACGGGTTATATGCTATATGGAAAGAAAAGTGGTAGTAATAACCGGCGCCTCAAGTGGTGTTGGCGCGGCAGCGGCGTTGGAGTTTGCTCAATACAATAACCGATTGGTGTTAGCGGCCCGAAATGAACACGCACTTGAAAAGGTAGCGGCAGAATGCCGCGAGTTAGGTTCGGAAGTATTGGTTGTGATTACTGATGTTACGGATAGCAAAGCGGTGATCAATCTGGCCAATGTCGCTAACGACTATTACGGCCGGGTTGATGTATGGATCAACAACGCCGGGGTTTTAGGTGCCGGAAATTTTGAAACAACTCCTATGGACACCCACGAACAGATCATCAGGACAAATTTATTAGGTTATATGCACGGCGCACATGCCATACTGCCAATATATAAGGCAAAAGGTAAAGGCATCATCATCAACAATATATCAATAGGTGGTTTTTTACCCGTACCTTATGGCGCAGGTTATACTGCCAGCAAGTTTGGGTTACGCGGTTTTTCTGAATCTTTAAAATCAGAGCTCAAAGCATGGCCCGGCATTCATGTGTGCGACCTGTTCCCTGCTTTTTTAGATACCCCGGGAATATATCACGCGGCAAACTACACCGGCAAGGAGCTAAAACCGGCCCCTCCTGTATATGATCCTGTAAGGGTAGCAAGGGCTATGGTTCAACTAAGTATTCATCCAAAATCAAATACTTACGTTGGTAGCGCATCGTTGTTACTAAAATTCGCTCATGCGATAGCGCCTGAAACTACTACTAATATTACCGGATGGGTAATGAGGCGCTATTTTAAAACAGCGACAGATATAGCCTTAACTGATGGTAATACATACAATACAGTTGATTTTGGCACAGGCGTGCATGGTGGCTTTAACCTGCCAATTGCGCCTAAGCAAAAACGAAATTTAATTGCCGGATCGGTGCTGGCGGGCTTTGCTGCAACATGGCTGCTGCTGCGTAAATAATAATACTTAAAAAGTATTAGTAAGGATAACCAATACGTATAGTGGCCAAAAGCAACTATAACACATAGGTATTTATTTTAATATTGATCATCTTCGGGTGTAATCATCTGAGATGATCAATATTACAATAACTATAGGGCAAGGCTACAATTCAGCCAGATAGTATATTGACAACAGCGATAATTTTATACCGCTTTTTTTACTTTGATTGCATTAAGGCCTTTTTGCCCTTGCTCAACCTCAAAAGTAACTTTGTCGTTCTCTTTTATTTGCTCAAGTATGCCGTTTATGTGTACAAAGATGCTTTCCTGGGTTTGCAGGTCTTTAATAAAACCATAACCTTTTGAATCGTTAAAAAAAGCAACCTTGCCTGTTCTTACAACCTCAACAGGTATATCTTCCTGCCTTGCTACCCCTATCTGTATATTTTCTGCCAATACAGCTTTACGTTTACCCGGTATTTGTGGCGTAGAGGTAATGTTACCATTCTCATCTACATAAGCCATCATATCATCTAAACCCTGGCCTTTAACAGCATTTGCCTTACGCTCTTCAGCTTTTTCTCTTTTATCCTGCTGTTTTCTGAGCTTTTTCTTTTCTCGTTCTTTTTTATTGAATGTTTCTGTGGATCTACCCATGTTTTGTTTTATGTGTTACATTAAACTTTTATACTTAAAAGTTTCTTAATTAACTCTTTTTTATAGAATAAAAAAAGCATTCTCCCTACTAAGGAGAATGCCATACAATAATTTATAGTGTGTTAAGCTACTTTTACATTAATTGCATTAGGTCCTTTACGACCTTCTTCAACCTCGTAATTAACTACATCGTTTTCACGGATGTTGTCAATAAGGCCTGTAGTATGAACAAAGATCTCGCTACCACCGTTACTTGGAGTGATAAATCCGAAACCTTTAGTTTCATTAAAAAATTTTACTGTTCCTTGTTGCATTATATTTTATTTTGATAAGTCCACAAGGTACGCATAATAAATGGTTTATTTTCCTTTTGGTAAAAAAATAAAAAATATAGTTAAATAAAAACAGACTATTATGACAAATATAGCAATCCTAAAAAGCTTCGCCAAGGTTAAGCAAAATTGCGCTGTAACCTTTACTAAAGCCATAATCAATACCTATATTAGTACCTGTAGCCTTATTGAATTTAATGCGCAAACCTGTACCTGCCGCCGGATGCCATGACCTTAACAATGAGCCCGACCCGCTTACCGTATTAACATTTGCAAATAAAACAAAACCCAGCAAGCCGTTATTGGTAATATCTCTGCGGTACTCACTCTCAAAGTACAGCAAACTTTTACCGCGATAACGGTTTTGATCAATACCACGGGCTGAACGGTTGTTTGGATCCCAGCCTGTGCTTGGCAAATCAAGATAAGGTGTACCCTCGCTTAACGTTGTCCAGAAATACGACCAGAATGCCAGCGTATTTTGCTGATTTGGCCTGGCAGGGTTAAGCGATACATACTTGCGCACATCAAGGTATAAGGATTGCCAGTTATTATTACTGCCCAAAAACGTTGGATTAACACGGTATATGATATTAGCATACGAGCCCGGTAACGGGTTTACTGTATTATTACGTGTATCATACAATAAATTCAAACTCAAGCCTGATGAAAATGAATTACGGTCGGTACCGTAACTATAACCGGTAAAATCTTTCAGGCTAACATCAGGGTTATCACTTTTAACATTAATACGGTAATCAAGGTTATACCCTAACCCGGCAAATAAATAAGGCTTAATGCGTTTAAGCGCGCTTTGGTAAAAGCGGATATATTTATAGTCGACAAGGGTTTTGTTATCCTCTTCGTTTCTGCTGCCTAAGCCCCAGGTGTATTGCGGGTATACTAAAAAGCGCGTATCACCCTGTATTGTCCATTTATTACCGGGCAACCAAATACTGGTGCGCAAAGGCAGGCCAAAACGGCTTTTCAAATTCCAGTAAGGCGCAAACACCGCGGTTGAAAGGCTGGTGTTTGAGCGTGGCCCCAGATACATACCGGCAGTTGTACTGGTAATCAGTGCCCGGCCGCTACCGCCCGGTACTGTGGTACCAAATGGCAGAAAAGAAAAGAAAACCTTTTTCTCGCGTGATGAGGTATCTACCGTATTCTTCTTTTTAATGCTGAATAAGCCTTTTGCTACATCGATAAGATCCGTTTGCCGCGCAGTATCCTTTTTTGTAGCATTTTGCGGGATAATGGTTGGGGCATTTTGAGCTAACAATTTAACAGGCAGCAGGCAGCAAATCAGTATATAATATTTTATTGACATGTAATTGTATTAACAAAACTGTAACTGAAATACATTCAATAACATAATTAGTTTTACTTTACTTAAACCTTACATTAAGATGTATGAGATATAATTAAATACCTGTTTGCTTTTTTAATAAGATATATAGATTTTAACCTAATAATTATTAATGTTGAATATATATTAAGATATAATTAGGTTATCCGACTATTAAGCTTATCTTTATAAAAACCACCTCTCACGCACACTACCTTCTACTTAGACTTTACTTGTTTAGCACACCTGGTAATTTTTAAGCTTTACGCTATAATTATTATCAAGCACATGAAAAAGTCCTACCATAAACATTATTGCTTTCATAAAACGTCTACAGTAGTTAAAGAAGCATCTGTTACAGGTCTGAAGCCAGCCTCAAACTTAAACTCCAATGAGTTACCGTACCAGCAACTGCACAATACCGCCCGGAAGATAATATATCGTATTCAACCTGATTCTTACCTAAAGTAGCATCCTGATGCCTGAAAGAGAAATAAACATTAAATAAAACAAATAATATGAGTAAAGATAAAGGTGGTAAAAACATCAAGAAAGCGCCGGCTGCCAACGGCAAAAAAGCAAATTCTGAATATCAGAATGAAAAGACAACGGTTTCAAAAATTATACCCATACCAAGCAAAAAGAAGTAATGATAAATAACAGTACAATTAATACCCAGGCTAAAATATATCTTTTTGATCTGGATAACTCTGCACGTGAACATGGCTTTAAGCAAAATGAAGACTGGAAATTAACAAAAGCCACCATTGAGGAAAAGGCGGAAATTGAGAAAAAATATCTCCTGACCGTATCAACCAAAGTTTTACCTGATGTTTTGCCTGAACTATTCAACATCATTCAAGCCCGCCTTAATACTTCAAAAGGTAATTCAACAACTGCGGCAGAAACTAATAACCCTTTTGATAAAGATCAAACCTATCTTGTAGCTTTTAACCCCGACAGGTTGAAACATTGATAAACTATAATAAGATGCTTAGGATGGCTCGAAACAAAAACATACCCGGCTATTTTAAGCATAGCTTATTTTAAAAACTGTTTTATCATCCGTGGTTTTTAACGAAAAGTCAAACCCATGATTAAGCATTACCTCCCTAACCAAAGTAAGGCCTATGCCCTGCCCATCCTTTTTGGTGCTGTAAAATGGTGAAAACAACTGGTTACTTTGCTCCTCGCTAATACCTTTACCATCATCAGTAATGGTAAGCGTACGGGCTTGCTCATTAATTATAAATTGTATAATCCCGCTCACCTCAATAGCTTCAAGCGCGTTTTTTACGATATTGATGAGCGCCTGTTCAAACTGTTCAATATCTAAAATAACTATTACCGGTTTTACGGGTGGCATAAATATTAACTGCACCTGTTGTTCATCGGCCCGTATCTGCATCAGCTCTATAATAGCATTGATCAGCACTTGCAGTTCAACCGGTTTTTTGTTGGCGGGCGGCAGTTTTACCAGGTCGGCAAAGTTGCGCATAAAGTGGTTTAGGTTTTGGTTACGATCATACGCCACCTGCAAGGCGTTATGCAGCAAGTGTTCTGTTTTACCCTCCCACAGCCTACCGGCATTAAGAGTTGATTGTAATATGGAATTAACCGGCCCTATGGTATTGTTAACCTCGTGTGCCATCATACGGATCACTTTACCATAGGTATTTTTTTCAGCGGCCAGTATTTCACTGGTCAACTCCTCTATCATAATATAGCCGCGTTGAAATCCCCTGTCAATAAAATATGATTTTTGCAGCTTATAAGTATTAATGCCGTCGGTTTTTAAAGTTAATGTGCCGCCCGCTTTAAGGGAAGCGGCCTGCATAAGCATCGCATTTTGTATATGCCCTATACTTTTCCCCGTAAGTTCTTTCTCTGTAAGTGATAAAATATTTTGTGCCTTAGGGTTTACCTGGCGTATGTTGTTGTCATGATCAAGTATCACAATACCTGTGGGTGATGTATGGATCAACTTCTCTAAAAAAAAATGCTGCTCTTCCTGCCGGGTACGCTCATACCTTAATTCATCTATCATTTGGTTATATACGCTGATGAGTTCATCTACCTCATGCTTGCCGGTAGGCAAAAACTTAACGTTGAACTCCCTGTCTTTAATAACCTCTATGCCCTGTATAAGCATTTTTATCGGGCTGATAAGCTGCCTGTATAAGCTGATAGATATGACCACAGAGATAATGACAAATACCTCAGATACGATGAAGTAAATACGGTTTTTATCAAAAATATAAAAGGAAAGCATCAGCGCGAGTAGATGCAGTATAACCACAAAAAGAATGTACTTAGTCCTCAGCTTCATCGTAAGGTATTTCAAATTTATCGAGCCGCCTGTACAAGGCACTGCGGGTTAAACCAAGTGCCACGGCAGCCTTGCTTACCTTGTTACGATGGAAAGCCATGGCCCTTTTTATCATTTCTATCTCCATCTCCTCAAGCGTAACTGTACCCACCCGCGGCCATTGGCCATTACTGCTGGTAACAGGCGCGGGTTCGAGCTGAGATCGGAAGTCTTCAATCTCCAGCACATCCTTTTTAGATACCAGTATGGAACGTTCTACCAGGTTTTTTAGCTGGCGGATATTGCCCGGCAAAGGCAATTGCTGCAGCCACTTCATCGCGTTTTTAGATATCGTTAAACCCGGGCGATTGTAGATCTGCTTTAAATTGTTCATAAAAAACTCTACTAAAAGCGGTATGTCCTTCGGCCTGTCGCGCAGGGGCGGCAAGGTTACCACTATCAGGTTTATGCGGTACAGCAAATCCTCCCTAAAGGTACCATTGGCCGCCATTGCTACCAGGTTTTTGTTAGTGGCGCAAACTACGCGTACATCTACTGTTTTGGTACGGCTGCTGCCTAAAACCTCGTAAGTACGATCCTGCAAAACGCGTAATAGTTTAACCTGGCTTCCCGGGTCAAGCTCACCTATCTCGTCAAGGTATATAGTACCTTTGTTAGCCAGTTCAAACCTGCCGGTTCTGTCAAAACGGGCATCGGTAAATGCGCCGCGCACATGGCCAAACATTTCGCTTTCAAACAACGATGTAGAAATACCGCCAAGGTTTACCTTGATAAATGGCTTATGCCGCCGCCCGCTGTTTTGGTGTACGGCCTCGGCTATCAGTTCTTTACCCGTCCCGCTTTCGCCCATAATAAGTACAGATGCATCTGTAGACGCTACGCGGCCTATGGTTTCCAGTATTTGCAGCATTTGCGGGTCCTCGCCTATTATCTGCTGAAAATTATATTCCTTATCAAGCTGCCTGCGGGTAAGTGATACCGCTGCTTTTTCGCGCAGATCAAGCAGCGTTTTTACTGATTGCAGCAGGTAGCCGTTCTCCCATGGCTTATTAATAAAATCATTTGCGCCAAGTTTTATCCCCTGCACAGCGAGGGCTATACTGCCCCAGCCGGTTATCAGGATCACCGGCACCCCGGCATTGACCTGCTTTATTTGCTGCAACAGATCCATCCCTTCCTCCCCGGTGGTGCTGATGGAAAAATTAAGATCAAGGATAATCAGCCCCGGGGCTTTATGTTTGATGATGTTAAGTGCCTCATCCGGCTTTTCGGTACCGGTAACCGCATAGCCTTCACTCTGCAACAATAGCTGCAAAGATGTACGAACGGCAACATCATCATCAATAACCAATATCATACCTCAAAACTAATTTTTTATTCTTCATGTAGGGCAACAGCCGGATAAATTGCCGCGGCCTGCCTGCCCGGATACAATGCGCATACCAGCACCAACAGGTAAATAAACATCACCGACAATAATATGGCGATGATATAAACGCTCGCCCGCAAATCAAAAACATTTAATATAGGAAACTGAACCGCAAAGAAAGCACCCACAATAAGCGCGAGCGTTGCCAGTATCATTGATTCGGCTACTAACTGCCCTGATACCGATGCACCCGATGCGCCAACAGCTCTGCGCAAACCAATTTCGCCTTTACGTTTGCTAATGTTGTACCATAACACGCCAAACAAGCCCAAAGCCACATTTACAACTAAAAAACCGGCTATTATCAATAATATAATCATGGGTACCAATGTGGTTTTGTTAATGCTCACGCGCTTATCGGCCAGGTGTTCTATCTCGATACCTGAATTCATCGGATCGTTTGCCATAACCTTATAAACCCGACTTTCAAATGCCGCATCTGCCGATGGAGCTACCTTTAAAAGTATACGCCCGCGGCCGCCTGATGCAGAAGTATCCACACGCTCGTACATAGCCGTACCGGCCTTTTGATAATCTCCCTTTGCCTTAACATCTTCTACCACGCCAACCACTACCCTCTTGCTGTCCTTACCGCCGGTTTGCTCACCTATTGCCTTACCGGTTCCAAACAGCTCCTTACGCAGCGAATTGTTGATAACGATGGGCTTTACTTTACCGGCATCATCCACCCTGCTAAACCAGCGACCTTCGGTAACCTGCATGTTTAAAACCTTATGATAGGTATCGCCTGCCTCATAATAATTAACACTATTAACGTGAATCTTCTTATAATCAACGCCGTTCATATGCGTATTGGCCGAAAATGGCACGTTTGAGCTGGCAAAACTCGCTTCCTGAACATAGGGCATTGAGCTTATCTTTCGCAGCAGGTTATCGTAATAGGTTTTTAATGAATCCCGGTCCTTTATCTCTACCCTGTTTTGGTAATTGATCACCCATACCCTTTCGTAATCGAGCCCCATGGGTTGTCTGTAATTCTGATAGTAATTTACAATGAGCGTGAACACCGCGAAAATCACCATAAAGGATACCAGGATCTCTGTAATGAGCAAAAAGTTTTGCTTCTTTTTATTCCAGATCAGCTTAAATAAATGCTTGAACATAATATTTTTTGATTAATTGTGATTAATTCTTACTTGGCTTTAAGGGCATTCACCACATTTAACCGAGACATGCGCCAGGCCGGGTAAACGCCTGAGAGTAACCCGAACACCAAACAAGCCAGTAAGCTGCATGCAAGTACCGTGTAGTTTATGGTAAGGTTTAAATTGGCTATCAAGCCGGCGTTATTGATCAGGCTCATTACTACAAGCGTTAACACAATACCTATTAAGCCGCCCAAAAGCGTAAGGATGATATTTTCTACAATAAATTGGTAAACCAGTGTACGTGATGACGCGCCGAAGGCCTTACGCACCCCTATCTCGGATGACCGCTCCATAATGCGGGTAATATTGATGTTTACCAGGTTAATAGTTGGCAAAAGCATAAACAGGAATACAAAGATACCAAGCCCGGTTATTACCTTACCAACACCCGAGTTGTTACCATTGCCCAGTATGGTACGCACCAGGCCAACAAAGTAAGTATCGGCAAAGCTGTAAATGTGGTCATAGTCTTTATCGGTAATGGGTATGCGCGCTACAATACCGGCATATTCTTTTTTTATTTTGGGCAGATCGGCCGCGGACTTAGCCAACACAATGGCCGAAAAATTGCCGTTGAAGCCTTTGTTCGTTTTATAATCACCTTTTGAGAGTGTGTAAGGCAAATACATGTCGCCATACATCATTATTTGAGTAATAGGTACATTTTTCACCACACCGGTTACCCTGTATTTTATATCATCAGCCTCAATGTATTTGCCAACCACTGAGGGTATGTTACCAAAATAGGCCGTCTTGGTATCTTCGGATATTACAGCAACACGCTCGGCGTTAGCTACCTGTTGCGGGGTAAATGGTTTACCTTCTAAAAAATCATAATCAAGCACTTGCCAGTAAGCGGCATTGGTATATTTTTGATTGATAGCCACCTTTTTATTGTTTACATACGTGCTCGAATAATCAAACATGGATGATATGGCTATCTTTTCGGCACTTTTGAGGCTCCCGGCATAATGTTCAAGAAAGTAGAAAGAGTGAGGGCCCCGGTTATAATAACCATTTTTAGTACCCTGCATCTCCATACTTAGAATATACAAGCTACGATCGCGCTTTTTATCCGGATAATTTGAATTACCAACCCTATCAATAAAAGCGGCAAGTACCATTAACACAGTTAAGGTAAAGCTGATGCCGAACAGGCTGATGAACGTAAAGAACTTTCTTCGCCTCAGCACCGCTATCGCTATTTTAAAATAATTTTTAAGCATGATATTTATTTTAAGCTGATGAATTACTGAACCTGCGAACCATCAAACAAGCGCACCAGGCGATGCGTTTTTTGAGCCATATACTGATCGTGCGTTACCATTACAATGGTGGTACCGTCGGTACGGTTCAATTGCAACAGGATGTCCATAATCTCGTTGCCCATGGCACTGTCAAGGTTACCGGTCGGCTCATCGGCCAATATAATTTCGGGTTTGCCTACTATAGCCCTTGCAATAGCAACACGCTGCCTTTGCCCCCCTGATAATTGCGTTGGAAAATGCTTGATACGGTTACTTAGCCCTACTTTCTCCAAAGCTTCGGTAGCCAATGCCCTGCGTTCTTTTGCTGTGGTATCGCGATACAACAATGGCAGCTCTACATTATCCAGCACCTGCAGATCATTAATGAGGTGATAGCTCTGGAAAATGAACCCCAGTTTTTTATTCCTGAACCGGGCCAGTTGTTTATCTGAATAACTGGCGGTGTCTTGTGAATCAATAGTAATACTGCCTTTTGAAGGAGCATCCAATAAGCCCATTATATTGAGCAATGTACTTTTGCCGCAACCCGAAGGCCCCATTATTGACAGAAATTCCCCTTTTTCTATATCAAGATTGATGCTGTTTAATGCCAGTGTCTGAATAGTGTCGGTGCGGTACACCTTCTCAATGTTTTGTAATCGTATCATTGTGTGTATGTTTAGTTTTTTAAATTATAATTTGCTGATAAAGTTGTGATTATACTTTTTGTATTTACTTATAAGCTATCTTTTCCATCTTCTCAAAATCATACAGGCTCAGGTAGCGTAACTGGTAATACGCACCCCAAAAGTCTCTTAGCGCGGCAACATAATCGCGCTTGGCCTGGTCATTTTCCTGGAAAGCGATGCTAAGATCGGTAATACTCAGGTCGCCAAGCACATAGCGGTCACGCGCTATTTTATATTTTTCTGACGCGATGCTGTCTGCCTGGGCCGTAAATATTAACTGATCCTTCATCATATTAAACAGCGTAACCTGTGTTACTATTTGCTGTTTAAAGGTTTGCTTATCCTGCTCCACGGCATATTCGGTAAATTGCTCATTAGCCTGCGCCGTTTTTACACGGGATTTTGACCGGCCCCAGTCAAGCACCGGTATGGCAAACTGCAGTTGCAGCAATTGCTGGTTTTGAGGATTACGGTAAATATCCGGAATATTACGGGCTGTGTTTGAAAAACCAATATTTGCCGTTAACGTTGCCACCAGCCCGCTTTGCCCCTTCGCTTTGGCAACATCCCTTTTAGCCTCGGCAATGCGGCGGATGAAGGCAATGGCATCACTGCGATTCTCAAACGCTTCGGCCAGCACCTTATCGGCAGATACATTCATGGCAATAGTGGCCGACGGCAATGCAAGGGCTATTTTTTCATCGCCCTCTGCCCCGGTATAGGTGCGCAGGTTCAGGGTAGCTATTTCCATATCCCTGCGGGCGGTGCCTACGGCCTTTTGCGCGTTCAGGCGCTCCAACTGCAATTGCAATATCTCGTTCTTTGAAATCTTACCCAAATCAAACTTTACCCTGGCTATGGCCAATATTTTTTCGGTATTGGTAAAATTGGTTTCGGCTATCTGCAAATTTACCTGTGCCAGTAACAGATCGAAAAAATAACCCGTTACCGTAATGGCTATTTGCTCCTGCGATTCGATATACGCCTGCTTGCTCTCATTAAATTTAAGCGGCTCTATCTTTTTATCCCACCTTAACTGATTATACTGAAATAACGGCTGGCTGTAACCTAAAGCGTAAGGCACCCCGTTATATAATTCGTTACGCCGATCAAAATCATAAAACCGCTGCATGGAGGTTGTACCATATATTGTACCGCCGGTTGCCGTAATGCTCTGGCTAAAATCAAGCTGCAGCGATGAATTATCATTATGCACCGGCTGAAATATAATGGTACCATCAGGCTGCAGCACCTGCTGCGTAGTTTTGCTGTAACCCGGCAGTATACCGCTTAATGATAGCTGCGGCTGGTAATTTGATTTAAAAGTACGCCATTGCCAGTACTTGGTTTCGCGCACGGTATTGGCCTGCTTGGCGGCAATTGAATTGCGTTTGGCCATATCAACCACCTGTTGCAGGCTTAGTTTAATGGTATCGCTGCCGCTATCAGCAAATGCCAAATTACCGGTAATTAACAGGATGATGAGGTATAAGTATTTCATCGCGTTAATTTTTTATAGTTAGTTCGCGGGCATTCTTGTACTCACTCATGTCAGACGTGATGACCACATCGCCGGTCTTCAAGCCATACTTTATCTCCACATAATCAAAATTGCTTAGGCCGAGGCGTACTGCTTTGCGCACCGCTTTGTTTCCGTTAAGCACAAAAACATCCTGATCGGCGGTACCTTTAAACCCGGCACCGTTGGCAACCCGTAGTGTTTTACCACGAACATCAGTAACCAGGTATACATCAACCTTCATGTTAGGCCGCAACTGTTTGTTGTTGCGCTCATCCAACTGTATATCAAAATTAACGGTGTTGTTTTGTACCGATGGATATACGTTTTGCACGTGGCCCTTCAACTGCGCATCGTTTACGCGAACAATTACCGGCATACCATTATGTAGCTTATCAAGGTAACTATCGCTTATACTACCGTTAACTTTAAAGCTGCTAAGATCGGCAATACGGGCAAGCGCATCTCCCTCGTGCACGCTTGCACCAATATTTTTATTTACGTAGGTAACCACCCCGCCCCGGGTAGCCACAATATCGGCAAGTTGCAGCTTGCGTTTCAACTCACGCAGATCATTCTCCTGTATCGCCAGGGCTATCTCCGCCTCCTTTATTTCTATCTGCATGGTTTGCTGCTTGCTTTTAATCTCGTTCTCCAGTTGCTTTTTTTCCATTTGGGCAACTTTAAGATTAAGCTCTGCCTGGTCAATACCCTCACGGGTACCGCCACCGGCCTTAAATAAACGCCTGGCATTTTCAACAGCATCAGCCAGGCTGCCTATGCGCAGTTGTTTGATGTCGTTATTTGATCGTATATCAAAAAAGCTTTTATTAAGATCGAGCCTGAGCTTGCTGATCTCATTGCGTTTACTCTGGATCTGAAAATTTATCTTTTCAAACTCAGTTTGCGCGGCTGATTTATCCAGAGAAAGTACAGACTGCCCTGTTCGAACTTTATTACCGGCATCCATAACCACGCTTTTAATGGATGCGCTTATCGGGCTGGTCAGTATCTCCTCAAATTCAGGCAGCACCTCGCCCGAGGCATTCAGCGTATTTTCAACGCTGCCCACCTCAACGGTAGCGGTAGTCAGTTCGCTTCTGTTTATACTGGTTTTAAAATTGGCCCTTACCAGCCATATCGCGGCAGCAAGAATTAATACAAGCACCACACCTATTAAAATGCTCTTTTTTTGCTTGCGGGCGGTAACTTCCTTTTCTATAAGTTGATCCATTTGTTGGTATGTAATACGCATATGGCTTTACAAGTGCCATACCAAACACATTCAACTAAAAATCAATAACTTATGAAAAAAATAATAAAATACTTGTCCGATATCGGACAAAGTGTTTTAGATGTGGGATAATCCGGTAAAACTTGCGAAGACCTTTTGACCGCACCCGGCAATGCTATACTTTTCTAAGATCATTATAGCGCAATTTATTTTAACAGCTTTTTTGTGAGCAAATAGGCAACGAGCAAATTTGGGAGCCACGACAACCAAGCTACAACAATATAGGCCATACCATAATTGCCTATTACAAGTATCAAAACAGGCAGCCAGATTCTTAGCGTAACAGCGGCAAAACAAGCCGCGTAGCTATAGATCATCAATACCTGATGTTTTATGACCTGTTGTTTTATGATGGTTAAGTAAGCCATTAAGGTGGTACAAAACCAGATGATACTTAAACAGCTAAAACCAAGTGATGCCCAAAAACCCTCATCCGCGAACAGCGCGATGTAGAAACCGGAAAAGGAACTGAATAAGGCCGAAGCAACATATACTTTACCTATAATCCTGTGTGCTTTAATGTTTTTGTACCTAAGTTTCGGACTAAATTGAAGCCACCCTATGAGTAGTGCAACCCCACCAAAAGTAATATGTATATAAAACGAAATGTACCATATAACGCTGCTTAAAAGCCACTCCGGTTTACCATTCAGTATTCCAACCTTCCCGTTTATCAGTAAATATTTAAGTGGATAAAGGCCAATAATAATGGAGAAAAAACCAAATAAAACCCACAAGATCTTTTTTTTCATGTCAGCGCGCTATGTTGAATGTAATGGGCTGTTGCAAGTACAACATTACCCGAATGTTATTTCAACAAAAATGTGCACTAACGCACTAAAAATGGTTCCATTTTGTAAGGTGGCACCTATTACATGTTTATATTGATAGGTTGAAGAGCTATTTTCTGTTGTTTTAAATAAGCTGTTGGTGATAACCCTATCTTCTTTTTAAAATTTCTGTTAAAGGAGGTTTTAGAATTAAAGCCAACTTCATAAGCCATGGCTAATAATGTAAATTTTTGATTTTCAGGCTGTATCGAAATGAGCTTGAATTCTTCAATTCTGAGGTCGTTGATATAATCATAAAAGTTTTTATTTTCCATTGTATTGATCACCTGCGACAAAGTATTTGGATGAATGTTCAATTGCTCCGCAAGTTCATTCAAGCTCAGTTCGGGATCTTTAAATACTTTTTCCTGCTGCATTAAGCGCGTAACCTGCGAATGTATTTCTGACAAGAACTCCTGCCCTATTGCTGATTTTTGGTATTTTACATTTGCAATAAAAGGTATGTCTTTTATATCACCCGGTGTTGGTGCATCCAAATTGCCAACAGGCAAAGGTGTGACCTTATTGGTAAATATCCCAACTTGTTTAATGCCGAAATAGCCTATAAACAGAATAAACACATCAACCAAGCTAAAAGTAGAAATATCATTCCCTAACAGGATAGATACCCAGATCATGCACATCCCGAATATCAGATATCTTAACCAGTTTAGATTTATTTTTTCAATATGAGAAACCAGGTTTGAAATATTTTTGCGATGTTCTTGTATGATATAAAGCGACGTTAAGATATAAGCAATGCCAGAAGGTAAAATTGCAAAATGGACTATTTTTAATAAGCCCAGATAGCCAATGCCATTATTTTCATAAACATATATCTTTTGGGGTGTGGGTAACAAAAAAAACTTTGATAAAGCAATGTATACTATGATTGCAGGAATAAAGTGAAGAGAGCGATATAATTTACTGATCGTTTTTCCGGTTAACAAAGTTGTATATAAAAACAGTAAAGGGCCATGTAACAGGGGCATGGCAATCTCAAGTCCTAAAAAGTATGGATACTCCAAATATTTAGTTGATGCCAGTAAATAATAGCAAAATAAATGAACAGAGATCAAAAAAAGCCAAAATGCCAACACCATATCGGCACCGGATCTTCCTCGCTTTGTAAAAAGTAGCATTGAAAGAAAAAGAGCGATAACTACTCCACTGATATGTAACATGCCTATACTAAAGTGTGGGCTAAATATAAAAGAAACGGACGGATTTTGAATTTCAATGATATCGCCCAATTTTTGGGCACCCGCAAAGCAGTATTACCGTTTGTGGGGTACGGATAAACTTTGCGTAAATAACGAATGCAGTTCGAAAAGAACGATAGAATGGAGAAGAATAAAAAAAACCGGCAGCCTTCATACTGCCGGTTAAACTATCTGTTAACTGATCAGAACGAATGAAGTTTATTGATTTTTTTGGGTAAACAGCAACTCATTTTTCCGTGACAGAAATTTAGCTGCCATTAACCGGCTATTATTTGTATTAAGCTGATTAAGGTTACGCTTGTGATACAAAACATCAGGCGTTGGCTCACCATTCATTAACTGCTGTTGAATATACTGCTGCCAAAAAGAATTATCCTTTATGTCCAACTCATTCGAGCGGGTTTCCTCAGCAACAAACTTTTGCAATTCATCCGCCGTTACGCCTGACCGCGCCAGGCCATCTACTTCCTGCTGCGTTGCTGTAATCAGTTCTTCCATACGTGCCGGATCACATTGAAAAGCGATGGTAAACGCGTAGAAGTTAACAGGTTCTTTTACAGGGCTTACCATTACAGAGGGTGTATAGATACCGCCCTCTTTTTCTCTTAGCCTGCCCAATAGCCGGGATTCAAGCGCGGCCCGAAGCAGATCGAGATAAAGCAGGTTTTGTGTATCATAAGCAAAGTTGCCGCTTATCACAAATTGTACAGAAGCTTTGTTATCCTTGCCGCCTGTCAGGTTCTTCCTTATTTTCCCTTCAGGTACCCTGATCCTGAGATCGGGAGCCGGCGCAGGAACTTTATTTACCGGTAAACTTCCGATATAAGTGGTCACCAGCTTTTTCAATGAATCAGTATTCAAATTTCCTACAAAAATAAAGTTAAAGCCAGCCGGATTTGAAAAACGCTCCTTAAATGCAGCATGCAGTTTTGCGGAATCTATTCGATCAAAATCGGCCAGGGCCGTAGGTTTGCGCCGCGGGTGATAGCCTGATAACACGTACGTGATCGTATCTGTCAGGTCGCGGTCAGGGTCAGCGCCCCGGTTTCTGAAAGCAGCCTTTGATTGCCCGATGATCTGCGAGAAGAGCCCGGTATCTAACCTGGGCCTTGTCATGTACAGATTGGTAAGGGCGAGTGCCGTAGAAAGATCCTTTTTAGAGCTGATGCCACGAAACCCTTCATAACGATCATTGATGTATGGCCTTACCTGTAATGCTTTGCCGTTAAGTACCTGAGATAATTGGCTTCCGCTAAATCCATCAACCCCACTATTGACAATAAATGTGGTCGCGTTTTTTACCGAGTAGCTATCATCAAGGCTAAAAGCTGCTGAACCACCGCTGCGAAAAGCGGAGAATAAAACTTCATCGTTTTTAAAGTTGGTTGGTTTAACGTAAACAACAGCACCATTTGATAAAGTCCATCGTGATACGCCTGCACTGTCAGGGCCGGTTTCAGAAACAATCTTTCCGGGAGATGGTGTTTGGGCGATCAGGGTTGCAGCAACAGCCGATGATTCATACGGTTTAAGGCTCGCGACCGCAGCTTCGTTTTCCCAGGCCTGCAGTTCCTTCCGGTCTGGCAGATTCTTCAGACCCGACTCAGGGCCTATTACCAAAGTGGTACAGTCTTTAGCCGCAAACAACGTACGGAGCTTTTCATTGATCTCATTAATGGTAATGGATTTAACGGCACCTTTGGTTAGCAACTGTTGCTGGGCAACATCCGGATAACTATCACCTCTCACAAAATGATCCAGATAATCGTCTGCAAACTCCGATGAATTAATCTTGTCCTGCTCCGCCAATCTGTTATCAGTAGCCAGCAACACCTGGCTTTTTATCCGGTCAAGCTCGGTATTGGTAAAGCCAAACCGGCGAATACGCTCAGCTTCCAGTAAAAATGCCTTTACGCCCGAAGCTATGCGTTCAGGATTGAGCATCAATTGCAATTCAAGCGCATTCATGTTGGCCACCACAGCACGCATACCACCTGCCCCGCTGATGTAGGCCGGTTTTTCACGATCAGCGATCTCCCGGAAACGTGCGGACAGCAGCCTGCTTATCATACTTTGCACAAGCCGGTCTTTAAACTGCGTTTCTGTTGTAACAGGCTGACTAAGGAATTTATAATACCATTCAATTGTATAACGCCCGTACTCAGGATCGCCAAGCTTCACAAAGGTTGATGAGTCCTGCAATTTAACCTTATACTCAGGCCTTGCAACATATGCAGCAGGGCGGCGCAGATCGGCAAATAACAACTTAATTTCACGCTCAACCTTCTTCGGGTCAATATCGCCCGAAATAATGATGGCTTGCAGGTCGGGCCGATACCATCGTTTATAAAAATTACGCACAATGGTAACATCAGCATTCCTGATAACACTTTCTGTGCCGATGGGCATACGGTCTGCGTAACGGGAATAGCTGAACAATTGCCTGCGATACCTTTCCTGTAGCCTTTGATCAACCGTGTTTCTCATCCTTTTTTCTTCAAGGATCACGCCGCGTTCGCTGTTAAAATCCTGTTCGCTCAAAGTCGCGCCGTTTGCCCAATCGTGCATAATCAGCAAACCATTCTTCCACAATTGCTCATTATCGGTAGGCAGAGGTAGCTGGTAAACTGTTTCGTCAAAGGCAGTGTAAGCATTCAGATCGGCTCCAAAGCGTACTCCTGCACGTTCAAGATAACTGATCAGATCATTCTTGGGGAAATGCTTTGTACCGTTAAAATTCATATGCTCCAAAAAATGGGCAATCCCCCTTTCGTTCTCCTTTTCTAAAATGGCACCCGCTTTGGTAACCAGGTATATAGTTGCACGCCCCGCAGGTTGTTGATTATGTTTGATGTAGTAGCGGAAACCATTAGGCAAGCTGCCCTTAATTACGCCCGGGTCATTTTTAATCAACCTGTTTTGTGCCGGCAAGCATACCGGCGTTATCATAATTATACAACACGTTAATATGCTGATATATATTTTATACCTTTTCATGTTATCTTCTTTTTCTAAAAATAAGCAGGCCTGAAACAGCCAGTACGATCACTGCAGGCAACAGCCCTATCCAGCACCACCGAAGGATGGTTAGTTCTTTACTATCTGCCAGTATCAGGTTATCAGAGGTTTGGGGCCGCGAGGTATCTATCGGGAATTCCCCGTTACTGAACCAATTGAATGCCTCTGTAACAAAAGTAAAATTAACCGACCGCGGCGACTGGCGCATCACTTCGGCATTGCTCATGAAATCCGCATCACCGGCTACCAGTATACGTTGCTCACGATCATTTTTACGGCGTTTTAAGGCAAAGGCAACCGGGTATGACTTTTTCTGGTCATTCAGGCGTATATCCTTTATCTCAGTAGTTTTGTCCAATGCTACCTGGGCTATCTGCCAGGTATTGGCAGCTTGTGTAACCAATACCGGTTGGGTAGTAAAAGGAGTATTAGGCAAAACCGACAATGCCGCTGCCGTTGGTGTTGTCACAAACGGGCTGTCAAGCTTAGTAAAGTTGCTTTGCCCCAGCAGTGCTATCCAGTTTTTTAAAGCTACGCCGCTCATAACAAATGAGGGTTCAAAATTTTCGCTTTTTTGCACGAGTGAACCATCTTCAAGCTTTACATCAACCAGCTTCAGGATAGGGTTGGTTATACTTTGTGATCCGGGCTCCGCAGCGATCATGACATTCCCACCGGCATCTATAAAAGAGCGTAAATTTGATAGCTCCTCATCATTATATGCCCCTACCGGATCTGCAATAACCAAAACATTTATCTTTTCCTTTAAAGCCGGATCGGTTAAAGAAACGGCCTGCACATCGAAACCCTGATTGATCAGCGCATACCGGAATGATACCTCGTTGGTAGAAACTTTATAATCGCGATCTCCCAATCTTTCAATACTGCGTTCGCGGTGCCCCTGCACAAAACCTATCACCGGCGGTTTTACAACCAAGCGTTTCAACGCGGCAGTAATTTCTTTTTCAGAAGGCTGACGAAAAAGATCATCATATATTCTCAGGAAGGTTATCTTGTCCCTATATCTGATCGTTCTTACCGACCGGTACCTTTCCGGTTTCAGATCTATCAGCTTATTGATTTGCTCAGGCCGCAAAAACATATTGAAATCCAACTCATTGATCTTGGCAAGCTTGCGTGCGATCTGCTCGTGACTAAGACCTGGATTTTCTTTGTACAAACGCTCATTACCAGCATCCGCCCAATAATAAATATACTTTAGCCGCATATATGGCATAAACCTCGAATAAGGCTCAAACACCTTTTTATCCTGGTTTTGATACATCGGCAGCCCGAAATAACTATTCTCGTCAAGCAGATTCACATAGGTTGTAATTTCTACCGGCTCCGCAAACTTCGCTATTACAGCCTGGCTTGGCGGCGTTAGGGTACGCCTGTTATTTCCGGTCATATCCTTATAAACCGTAAACTGCGGCAACGAGCTGATGTAACCCAACAGCAGCATTACTGAAATTAAACAGGCATACTGTAAAATTTTAGTTCCGAGTGGTAATGTTCTGCGCTCAAACTGTAATTTAAGCAACGTTAGCCCAATAAATAAGGCAATTACAATACCAAAATACAGCACATCATTTGATCCGATCAACCCATTTATCGCTTCCTCAGTACGCCCTGATATGGAGAGAAAGTAAGTGATATCTCGTACAAAATCCACATCCTGCCAAAGGCCTCCTATAAAGTTTAATATAGCCAGCACAACCAGTGTGCTTATAGCCGCCACAACCTGGTACGAGGTTAAGCTTGACATAAAGAGCCCTATGGCCGAATAAGCGCAAACCAGCAGATATAAGCCGATGATTCCGGATATAATAAAAGTGAGATCAGTACTTTTTATTGTGAACAGAGATATCATCCCCAAGCCGAACAATACACCCATCAGCAAAAGGCTGTAAACTGCCATAGCCAGGTATTTGCCCAACACAATGTCCATAACACGGATGGGAGAAGAGTAAAGTAATTTGATGGAACCGCTGTGCGTTTCACGGCTGATAAGCCCCATCGTTAACAACGGTATATACAGGTAGAGATAATCCTTCATATTAGGATACAGGCTTCTGAAACCTGCAAATATGCGTTCAGTGATCCCGTCTACCGACTGCCCCATTTGCTGTGCCTGCTCAAGCCGCTCGAGCATTGACATATACTGCCAGCCGGACTGAACAATAAATACGATCAGTACGATCCATGCTACGGGTGAAAGAAAAAGCTGACTTAACTCGATCCTGGCGATTCTTAAAATATTTTTCATGCGGTAGTACTTGTGTTTTTTTGAGATAGTTGTGCAAAAATTTGGTCGAGAGAGCTTTTTTCAAAGGCGATCTCCTGCATCCGCCAGTGCTCTGCTACGCTCATGCTGATCAGCCGCTCGGTAAGTTCCTGCCCGTTTGTAAAGTGAATACGAAAGCGGTCATCGCTGATCACTTCTACACTGGTAACTCCCTCTACTTTTTCCAAAACCTCTATTGCCGGTGGGTGCTTTAAAGTAACAAGCAGGCTATCGGGCTCAATGTAATTATTGAAGGCCTGCATGCTATCCGCAAATACCATTCTTCCGTTTTCGATCATCTTAATATGGCTGCACGTGGCCTGAACTTCCGGAAGTATGTGTGAGGAAAAAATAACCGCCTTTTCTTCGCCTATTTCCTTTATCAATTTACGTACTTCAATTATCTGGTTAGGGTCAAGGCCGTTGGTCGGTTCATCCAGCACCACCAATTTTGGTTCGTGGATGATGGCTTGCGCTATACCTACCCGTTGGCGGTAACCGCCTGATAAATTTGATATCAGGCGGTTTGCGAAATGGCTGACACCGCATTTACTCATTGCCTTTTGTACTGATGATGCTACCTGCCGGGGAGCGATCAACCTCAGATTAGCACAATGTGTAAGGTATTCCTTTACGGTCAGATCAAGGTACAGCGGCGCATTTTGCGGAAGAAAGCCGATCAGTTTTTTAGCTGCTATCGGTTCGGTTTGCATGGAGTGCCCGCCAACCTCAACAATGCCTTCTGTTTGATTCAATACACCGCACATAATGTTCATGGTGGTGGATTTTCCGGCTCCGTTTGAACCCAGTAAACCAAGAACACCATGTTGGCTGATCTCGAAATTGATGTCCTTAATAGCCCACGAGGAGCCATACCGGTGCGATAGCCCGGCAATTTTTACAATATTGTCTGTCATTAGATAAATGATTAAAATTTTAGATTTGCCTTACTGCTTAGCGATAACCCGGGTTTTGTATAAGGTTTGGATTAGCATCAATAGCCGTTTGCGGTATAGGGAAAAGCTGTGCTGTTTCAGTCCATGTTTGTGGCTTCAGCGCGCCGATCACCTGGTTAACATTGCCATTTCTTTTGAGTGTAAACCAGCGGTCGCCCCGCTCACAAAATAACTCCACCCGGCGTTCCTGCTCCACCGCGTTCAGTAAGTTAACGGTTACCGGAAGCGCGGCCAGTCCGGCACGTGTTCGTAACACGTTCAAATCGGCCACTGCCTGACCAGCGTTTGATAAGCGGGCGTTAGCTTCAGCACGTACCAGGTAAACCTCGGCCAGCCTGATAACCATTACCGATTCCGTTCTGCCTGATGCAGTAGCCGCATCACGGTCTACATTTTGGTATTTAAACGGCTGGTTGGTTGTTACCCCATTTAAGGTATAGGTCCGCACCCAGGCATCCCGGCGCCTGTCATTGTTTTCAAAGGCGTTAAGCAAGCCATCTCTGATCGCGAAATTCATGGCAGAAGTGAAGGCGCTGGGTATAAAAATCGACCCTTCACCTGTGTAACCGGTATCTCCCATAAAAGCAGATCCAAGCTGCAATATACTCTCTCTGGAATTTGCCAGAAATACATCGCTTAATTGTGTACCCGGTAACAAACCATAAAGTGTAGTGTTGCTGATCACTTCGCTTGCATTACTTACCGCAAGCGCCCATTGACCTGTGGCCAGGTAAGCCTTTGCCAGTAAGGCAGCCGCGCCGCTCTTGTTTATCTGCATACGCTGAGCCGATCCGTTATTACTGACATAAGCATCGGCCAGTTCTTCTTTGGCCTCGGTCAGGTCAGTGATGATTTGTTGCCATACCTGGGCAGCCGGTGTTTTGGGCATGGTAGCCGTTTCCTGAACATTAGTGGTCAGGATCAGCGGCACGTCACCGTATAATGATACAAGAGACATCAAGATGTAAGCGCGCATCGCTTTTGCCTCACCCAGCATCTGTTGGGCAACAGCGGGTGTTACCCCGTTTGCACTGCTGAGCCCGGCGATAATGGCATTGAAACGATATAAACTGGTGTACGAATCTTCCCACGCATTACGGATCAGGCTGTTATTGATCGCATCGTAAGTATTGTTTTGTAATTGAACATACCTTACAGACGGAGAGCTTGTTTTGAGCTCATCCGCAGCCAGCCCGGTAATAAGTGTTAAATCAGAGCCATAAGTTTGCGTTCCGCCAAGCTGGCTGTAAGCGCCGGAAAGCGCCGCTTTTGCATTATCGTCACTGCCAAATACCACCCCGGAAGGGCGCTCATTAGTAGGTGCATCAATATCAAGCACTTTTTGGCAAGAGGTTAACGAAAGCAGTGTAACTATAATTAATATTTTAATGTTATTTGTTGATTTCATAAATACCGGAATTAAAAGGTAAACTGAATAACACCTACTATGGTGCGTAACGGAGGCACGCTTACGCCCTGTGATTCGGGGTCAAACCCAACGTAATTGGTAATGGTAAAAAGGTTTTGTGCCTGCACTTGTAACCGCAGGTTTTGAAGTTTGGCACGCTTTACCCAATCGCTTTTAAAATCATAGGATAAGCTCACGTTTTTAAAGCGAATAAACGAAGCATCCTGTAATATGGCATCAGAAGCGGTATAGTTGGAGTATGCGTCATAAGCATCATCAAACGTGCTGGTAACCTGTGGTTGTGATGGTTGCCCGGCGTTGATATATCCCAACATTGGCCCTGCTGCAGAATTGTACATAAAACCCGGAGGGTAAAATGATTGAGAGAGGATTGAACTCCCCCGTTGCTTCACGAACTGCACCAGGAAGTCGAGCGTTAAACCTTTGTAGCTGATAGTGTTCGAAACACCTCCATAATATTGGGGCCGTGAGGCACCTGCAAAGTAGCGGTCGCCGCGGCCTGTTTCAGCCAGGCCAAAGTTTATACTACCGTTTCCGTTAATATCCTCAAAATCAGGAAGCCCGGTTTGGCTATTAAATCCGGTGTAACGAAATACATAGAAACTGTTAAGCGGACGCCCGACAACATACCGGGAGTAATATGAAGTTCTTTCAATGTTAGCAAATGAAAGTAATTTGTTGCGGTTGATAGAAAGGTTGAAACCGGTAGTCCACTGAAAGGCCTTTGTTTTAAAGTTTTGCGTTGACAGGGTAAACTCCCAGCCTTTGTTTTCAACACGTGCAGGCATATTAGCCTGGTAGCTGCTGAATCCGGCTTGTATTGACAGCGGGAAGGCAACCAATTGATTACCGGTTACATTACGGTAAAATGCCGCAGCAACTGAGATCCTGTCTTTCAGGAAACCCAGGTCAATGGCAGCCTCTAACTTACGTGTTTGTTCCCAGCGGTAGTTATTATTGGCTATACGTGTGGGTACAAGTCCGGGTACACCATTGTAGTTATACGAGGTTGAGGCATAAGAGTCCAGGTATTGATAATCACCGATCTGGTCGCTGCCAAGTATACCATAGCTCCCCCTCAATTTACCAAAGCTCAGAAAAGAAAGGCCTTTGGTAAAGTTTTCTTCGCTGAATATCCAGGCGGCACCTACTGATCCGAAGTTACCGTAACGGTTATTGAGGCCAAATCTGGAAGATCCGTCACGTCTGAAATTCAGGTTGATAATATACTTCTTTTCCCAGTCGTAATTAATTCGGCCAAATAGTGATGCGTATTTATACTGGCTGGAACCGCTGCTTGTAGATACATTAGCCGCAGATGACAGATCCTCTAAAAAAGCATCAGATGCAAAATCACTGGCCAGTGTATAAAAGGGCTGTTTTGAATTTTGAAATTGCCATGTAGCACCTACCAGCGCGTTTAACTGCCCCTTGCTGATATTAGTGCTATAGGTAAGTTGTGGTTCTATAATGTAATTGTTGGTCAGGTTATAGGCAAACATACTTCTTGACGTATTCCATGGCACCCCCGGATCCATTGACGACATGGGTGTCAGCCGTTTCTGATCCATGTCCGAACGGCTATAACCCAGCGAGGTTTTGAACGTAATATTTTTAGGGAAATGATAGGTTAACGACATGTTGCTGATCAAATTACTTGCCTTGTTATCCTGTAATTCGTTCAACTGGCCCAATGGATTGGCCGGTATACCAAAACTCACGCCACTCCAGTACAACGAACCGTCCGGGTTGTATAGCGGATAGTTGGGCGGAAGATTGTAGGCGGCATTGGTTTGATCTAATACTGAAACATTGTTCCTGTCTGTACTATAAATCGTTGAGAGGTTAAACTCAAATTTGTTATCATCACTTTTATGCCCCAGGTTAAAATTAGCTGCACTTCTTACAAACCCCTGATCTCCTATAAAAACGTTACCTTCACGGTGATGGGTGCCGCTGAATCTGAAATTGGTTGAAGCATTACCGCCGCTAAGTGCAAGTGTAGCATCAGTCATCTCCGCTTTATTGCCGATCAGCAGTTTTTGAAAATCCGTATATGCGTTCTGATCCCACTGCGTTAGGTCAAAAGCCTGATCATCTGCCGGATCTATTCCTGAATTTTGATAACCACGGCGCCTGATGGCCAAGTATTCCGGCGTGCTGAGGGTTTGAACAAAGTGGGTAACTTGTGATACGCCATGCTTTACCAGTCCGTCAACCTGTGTACGTCCGGCCTTGCCTTTTTTGGTGGTGATCAGCACCACACCATTCGCGCCTCTTGAACCATAGATCGCGGTCGCGTCTGCGTCTTTCAGTACTGTAATGGTTTCAATATCTGCCGGATTGATGCTGTTTAAAGGGCTGGTTGCGCCATTCGCCGCATCAAGCGGTGTTCCGGCCTGGGCATTGATCGCATCGGCAAGGTAGGGCACGCCGTCAACAATAAATAAGGGATTATTGCGGCCAGCGATAGAATTCGTTCCGCGTATGGTAAACGTCATGGGGCTGCCGGGCAAACCGTTAGCCTGTTCTATATATACCCCTGCCACACGCCCCTGCAATGCCGCGGCAGGATTGGTTGCCGGTGTATTTGTAAGTTCTTTTGACGTAATTTCAACTTGTGAACCCGTACTGGTCCTTCTTGTAGAAGTACCATATCCAATAATCGTTACTTCGTCAAGCTTTCCCGGATCGGGTTCCATAGCAACTTTTAAATCCTGGTTCTGCAAGGCAGGGAGCTCTGCTTTTTTATAGCCTATATAGGTAAATATCAATGTTTGGCTACCACCGGGTATACCGATAGCAAATTGGCCCTTCGCGTCTGATTGCGCCGTATTGGTAGCGTTGCTCAGGCGTATTGAAACGCCTGGTAATGGTGATCCTGTTTCGTCAACAACTACCCCTATCTGCACAAAGCCGGCAACGTTGGCACCGGCGGCATTATTGGCAGCAGCCTGAGCATTGCCCGGAGGTATACTGCTTGGTCTGAGTATAATATACTGATCGTCAACCAACTGATAAGTAAGTTGCGCCTGCGCCAAAAGTCCGTTTAAAACAACCTGCAGAGATTGATCCTGGTAGCGCTGATTAATGATAAGTTTTCGGTTTATCAGGTTATCATTATAAACCACCCTTAACCCGGTGCGGGTTTCAACCAGTTTAAGCGCCTCTTCCAGGCCTATATTATTGAATGAAACGGTGATGGTTTTCGCCGGTATGGTTTGCCCCAAAGCCGCCTGCTGCGAGAGCAGCAAACAAATAAAACAAATTTGAAAAAGCCTTGTTAGCTTCATAATACGAAATTCTGGCGCTGATTGCAGCACATTATTTATGAATTTCAGCCAATGTCTGTACAAGACATAGAAAGTGCATGTCAAATATTTTTTATACATTTGATAGGTTTGATTTTTGAGTAAAAGAAATTGAAAAACCACTGAACGGAGGTGTTGCGAGCATCTCCGTTTTATTTTATAATTAGGAAAAATCAATTCATTAAAAACAGCCTCCCCCCGTTAATTTGATCTTGTTTCCGTGTATTTTGTAAGTAGCGTTGATTGACAGGCATAATATTTTCAGCGCTTTTTCCATCGGCAAACCCGTCAGATCAGCCGTTATGCTGCAAGCTTTATATTCGCCGGTGTAACCTTCAAATTCCATATCGAACTTGGCAGAGAACTGATGCATGATCGTTTCAAACGGAATTTTTTCAAAGTCCATATCATACGTTGTACCTTTTGTTAACAAAACCCGCTGCGCCTGCTTTTCTACTGCCGGTACTGTTTCCACTTTTCCAGCAGCCGCCTGAAAAACCTGGTTGGCGTTAATGTAAAACACGCCATCTTGTTTATCTGCCTTTTTTTGCACCACCTGCACGCGCCCGGTCAGCACGCTGATGTTGTAATCATCATCTTTAATACCGGTATTGATATTAAAGCTGGTACCCAATACGGTGGTAACAAAATTACCTGACCTGATCTTGAATGGCCAGTGCTCATGATGGGAAACCTCGAACAAGGCTTCGCCGTGAAGCTCAACCTGCCTGGTTAGTTTGTCAAATTTATCCGGAAAGGATAAGTTACTGTTACCTTTTAACCATACTATGCTGCTATCAGGCAATACTATACGTTTCACAGTCAGGTTTTGCGTATGGATTGATTGCAACGGCATATCATTCTTTTTAACATCGAGATACCGGTAAATGAGGAGTGATACACCACAAAAAACAAGCAAAACCGCAGCTACACGTAACCATGCCGGGATCATCCTTACGGTTTGGGCACTGCCTGCTCCTATACTGTTATGAATACGGCCAAGCAATTGCTGCCGATAGTCATCCTCCGTTATATCGTCAGCAAAATCTATTTCTTCGGGCAGGGCGGCAACATACCATGCGTCTAACTCCTTTCTTTCTTCAGGAGTCAGCGTGCCCTTACGCCATTTAAATACTAATACTTTTATTTTTTCCGGAACCGACATCTTTTAAAGAGGTTATTCGGAATGATAGCGCATATTTTTAACACCAATACTCATTCTCAAATAAAAAAAATATTATTCTCTGCGGTTTTAATCTATAGATTTAATAAATCCGTTATTAAAAGAGAAAAATAAAGGACTTTAAGCTGCCTTTTAAGATTTTCAGCGCTTTTCCGATTTGATTTTCAACCGTCCGGGTGGACAAATTCAGATTATCAGCTATTTCTTTCGCACTCATTCCCTCATTTCTGCTCATCCGGAAAATCAAACGACACTTTTCCGGCAATTTATTGATCTCTTGTTCTATCTGCACCTGTAATTCTTTGATCTCGACAGAGAAAAAACTTTCATCCAGGCTGAGGAATTCCATCAGGCTATTATCCTCAAGGGCAACTTCATTCCTCCTTATCTGGCTTTTGGCCACCTGTCGCAATATTTCATACTTTAGGGCGGCATAAATATAAGTGCGAAAAGTAAATTGCAAAACTAAGCGCTCCCTGCGCCTCCAAAGGTTAACAAACAGCTCCTGCAATACTTCCTCGGCATCTTCCCTGTTTTTTAAACGATCTGCAGCCTTGGCAAGCAATGGGTTCCAGTAACGATCATAAAGTTCATTAAAGGCAGGAAGGCTATGATCGCGAATGTGATCAATTAACTCTTCGTCCGTCTTACCTTTCATGTACGTCATTGTATTAGCAAAAAACTAATATAGTGAAACTTGAACAAAATATATAAACAGGTAACACACACAGAATTTATATTCAGGATACATTCTGGTAACACCTTGCTGATGAACATATTGATATTAAGTACGAGTTTAAACACGACGTAATTATTATCATAATCATATATAATTTAACCATACTTACCTATTGCTGCCTTAGATGCAGGTAATAAAAGCGACAGAAATAAATATGCCCGGGCCAAAGTTTTAAACAAACAGGCGCGCTATCGGTATGTTATTGATACGGCTACAATATAAAACAACGTAAAAACAACAAACTATGGAAACAACAAATATCAAAGCTTATGGTAACCAGTCTGCCGAGGCACCTTTAAAAAACCTGAATATTGACCGCCGGAAACCTACGCCCCATGATGTGGAGATAGAAATACTGTTTTGCGGGGTTTGCCATTCAGACCTGCACACGGCCCGCAGCGAATGGGGGCCAACAATATACCCCTGCGTTCCGGGCCACGAGATTGTGGGCAAAGTAAAAAGCGTGGGTACGCACGTGAGTAAATTTAAGGTAGGCGATACGGTTGGTATTGGCTGTATCGTTGATTCATGCCGCGAATGCCAGTATTGTAAAGATGATCTGGAACAATATTGTGAACCCGGAATGACCGGAACTTACAACTCGCCCGACAAAAACTTACCCGGCAACCCCACTTTTGGCGGCTATTCAGAGCGTATTGTAGTAGATGAAAACTATGTGCTGCGCATTCCGGATAACATGGATCTGGCATCGGCTGCCCCACTTTTGTGTGCCGGTATCACTACTTATTCGCCGCTGCATCACTGGCAGGTTGGCCCGGGCAAAAAGGTTGGTATAGTTGGCATAGGCGGCTTGGGCCATATGGGCATTAAAATAGCTAAAGCAATGGGTGCACATGTAGTAGCCTTTACCACCTCAGAAAGCAAATTTGCTGAAGCGAAGCGCTTGGGTGCTGACGAAGTTGTACTATCAAAAGATGAAGAACAAATGGCCGCTTACCGTGGCAAACTGCATTTCATACTGGATGCCGTATCAGCACAGCATGATGTGAACGCTTATTTGGCATTATTACGGGTGGATGGCTCACTGGCACTGGTTGGCGCTCCGGAGCATCCGCTGCCTATCTCAGCGTTCAGCGTTATTGTTGGCCGAAAAAGCTTTGCCGGTTCTGCCATCGGTGGTATAAAAGAAACCCAGGAGATGCTGGATTTTTGTGCTGAACACAACCTTGCTGCAGATATTGAGATGATCGATATCCAAAGCATCAATGAGGCTTACGAACGATTATTAAAAGGTGATGTAAAATATCGTTTCGTGATTGATATGAAATCGCTGAAAAGCAACTAAGCATGGCAAAAATATTTATCACCGGTTCTGCTGATGGTTTAGGGCAACTAACGGCCGTGGCTTTGATAGAACAAGGGCATGAAGTGGTACTGCATGCGCGCGATGAAGCGCGCGTGCAGGAGGCTTTGCGTAATGCTCCCGGCGCAAAAGCCGCTTTGGCCGCTGATCTGGCTGATCCCTCTGCTGTTAAACAACTGGCAGAAAAGATTAACCAACTTGGGACATTTGATGCAGTGATACATAATGCGGGTGTATACAAAGCACCTGCCGCTCAACTATTCGCGGTCAATACCATCGCTCCTTACTTGTTAACCTGCTTAATAGAGAAACCTAAACGGCTGATTTACCTGAGTTCGGGCATGCATTTGGGCGGCAAACCCAGGCTGGAAGCATTTGCGCATGATGTAAACAGCATCACTTATTCAGACACCAAGCTGCACATGCTATTATTGGCCAAGGCCGTAGCGCGTATGTGGCCCGATATATTATCAAATGCCATTGATCCAGGTTGGGTGCCCACCAAAATGGGCGGTTCCGGCGCGCCTGATAGCCTGCAAAAGGGCTATGAAACACAAGTGTGGCTGGTTAATAACAATGAGTTTTCCGGCAGTTATTTGCATCATAAAAAAGACAGCAGCTATAATCATGTTGCTGATGACCATGCGTTACAGGATCGCTTTTTGGCGGCTTGTGAACAGTTTACCGGAATAAAATTAAATTGATATGGAAATTACAAGAATAGCAACAAAACCATCTGTAAAAGGCCCGGGTGATTGGTTCACCGGTGCTGTAAGGATCGACCCTCTTTTTGATGCGAATGAAGCACGCCGCGCTGCCGCGGCCACGGTTACGTTTGAACCTGGTGCCCGCACCGCCTGGCACACGCATCCGCTGGGGCAAACAATTATTATTACCACCGGCCTGGGCTGGGTGCAGCGTGAAGGTGGCCCGGTTGAAGAAGTCCGGCCCGGCGATGTGGTATGGTTTGAACCCAATGAAAAGCACTGGCACGGCGCTTCAGCCACTAATGGTATGAGCCATATAGCTATACAGGAAAATTTAGATGGAAAAGTGGTTGACTGGCTGGAACATGTTACTGATGAAGACTACAAACATTGATATTAAAAAGGTGCCGTAAATACGGTGCCTTTTAACTTATAGCATCTTTTTTCTCCTGCCGTTTATAACCTTTATGATGCCTGTATCAGCTTGTACCTTACCTATTGTACCGAACAGAAACTTTGTGATATACAATGATTTATTTACTTATTTTTAAAGAAGGAATTTGCCCAAAATGTTAAAGCCATACTTTATGTTAATACAATCACATATAAAAGTATTAAAGTTGTTTTATGCAGTATTATTTATTACTGCTATAAATACAGGTGGCTACAGCCAGCAAATTACCAAACAACCAGGGCTGAAAGACTATTATGCAAATTACTTTCCAATTGGTGTTGCCGTGTCGCCGCAGGCGCTTAAAAGCCCGGAGCAAGCCAATTTAATTATAAAGCATTTCAACAGCATAACTCCTGAAAATGCTATGAAGATGGGGCCTATACACCCGGTTGAAGACAGGTTTTACTGGAACGATGCTGATATGATCGTTTCATTTGCGCAAAGCAATGGCTTAAAAATAAGGGGGCATGCCCTTTGCTGGCATGAGCAAACACCATCCTGGTTATTTATTGGCGTAGATGGTAAGCAGGTATCAAAAACCGTATTGCTACAAAGGCTGAAAACGCATATTGACTCGGTTGTGGGGCGCTACAAAGGCAAAGTTTATGCCTGGGATGTGGTTAATGAAGCTATTGATGACGACAGTACAAAATTCTTACGCAACTCATTATGGTACCAGATATGCGGTGAAGATTTTATTGTTAAAGCGTTTGAATATGCTCACGCCGCCGACCCAAACGCGGTGCTCTTTTATAACGATTATAATACCGAACGTAGCGAAAAACGCGAAAGGGTGTATCAGTTACTAAAAAAACTATTGGCTAAAAAAGTACCTGTACATGCTGTAGGTTTACAGGCCCACTGGTCGGTATTTGAGCCATCTCAAAAAGAGCTGTCGGCTACAATTGAAAAATTTGCATCGCTGGGTATAAGGATGCAAATTACTGAGCTGGATGTTTCTGTTTATCCCTGGGAGAAACAAAACCGTGCATTAAGGCCTGGCGAATCGGACGTATTTACGGACGATATGGCCGACAAGCAGGCCCGTCAATACAAAATGATTTTTGATCAATTCAGGCAGTATAAAAATGTAATAACAGGAGTAACGTTTTGGAACATTTCTGACCGGCACACCTGGCTTGATAATTACCCGGTTAAAGGGCGTAAAAATTATCCTTTATTGTTTGACACACAATTGCAGCCAAAAAAAGCGTTTTGGGAGGTTGTAAATTTCAAATAACTCATACCTCCCGGTGTTGAGTTTCCTTTCTGTGCTGATGTATATAATCAGAGGGCAGCATGTCATACTCGGCTTTAAATGTTTTGGCAAAATAATGCGGGGTATTAAAGCCAACCTGGTACGATATCTCTGAAACGGTGAGCTGGCTTTTGGCCAACATGCCGGCGGCTTTTCGCAACCGTATCGAGCGTATAAAATCAACAGGCGTTTTGCCGGTGAGCAGCAACATTTTTTTGTAAAGCGAAACGCGGCTCATACACATATGCCTGCTAAGTTCCTCAACACTCAGGTTGGCGTTTTGCAAGTTGGTTTCGATGTATTGTAAGGCTGTGTCCATAAATTTCTGATCGGCCGAAGGTATAGCTGTTTCATGCAGTTGCACATCAACTTTTTTACTCTGGCTATTTTTAATAACCATTTGCAGCGCCAGTAAATTTTTAATTTTTGATTGTAACACATCAAAGTTCAGCGGCTTTACCAGGTAGTCGTTAGCGCCGGTATTAAGGCCTTGCAACAGCGTTTCTTCATTTGGCATAGCGGTTAATAATATAACAGGGATGTGTGAGGTACGGCTGTCAGCTTTTATTTTGCTTGAAAGCTGCAGTCCGTCCATTTCAGCCATGCTAATATCGCTTACAATCAAATCGGGATGAAATGCCAGCGCTTTTTGCCAGCCCTCTTTGCCATTTACCGCTTCAAGTATGGTATAATGTTCGGCCAGGTTATCCTTCAGGTAAAACCTGAAATCATCATTATCTTCTACCAGCAAAACTTTCGCCTTTTTATTTAAATCTTGCGCTGTTGCTTTGGCCTTATTTTCTGCCCGGGCGTTACCGGCAACTTGAGCCTCTTTAACAGGCAATGGCAACTCTACTGTAAAGCAGCTTCCGCCGTTGGCCACATGTTCAACATTAATAACGCCATTGTGCATTTTAACAAACTCCTTGGCTATTGAAAGCCCGATGCCGTTGCCCTGATTTATCATTGATGCCGGTGCATCATTCTGAAAAAAGCGTTCAAATATTTTATCCACCTTATCTGCCGGGATACCTATGCCGGTATCAATCACACTTATTTTAAGTGTACAATAACCTGTATTTTCAGCATGCATTTTACTGCTAATAAACACGCTGACATTTCCTCCCGCAGGGGTAAATTTAAATGCGTTTGATAATAGGTTTAACAATACGCGTTCAACCTTGTCGTGGTCAAAAATGGTGTCGAGTTTAACGGTATCCGTATCAAACGCAAATTGTATATTGCTTTGCTCGGCTATGTCTGTAAATGAGTACGAGATGCCCTTTATAAAGGCTATAATATTGCCCTCTTTAAGGTTAAGCTTTAATTCGCGGGTTTCCAGCTTACGCAGATCTAACAACTGGTTTACCAGGTTAAGTAAGCGATAGGCGTTTTTTTTGATAATGCCTAAATCTTTTCCCTGCTCGCTGAGCGCCGGATCTTTAAGCAGTTTATCAACAGGCGCCATAATTAACGATATGGGCGTTTTAAATTCATGACTTACATTGGTAAGGAATTTTATTTTCATCGAGTCGAGCTCGCGCTGCCTGGCCACTTCTTTTCTTTCCTGCTCAAGCGCAAATTGGGCCTTCAATTTTTTGATGCCCCGATAGCGTATATAAAAAAGTATAGCCAATGCTAAAATTAAATAGCATATGTAAGCCGCTGTGCTTCGCCAAAAGGGTGGCAAAATCGTTATTTTCAAAGAAATGGTTTGCGCCTTCCACGAGTTGTCAATCGCTTCGGCACGGGCAATAAAAGTATAATCGCCGGGGCTTAAATTGGTGTAGGTTGCTTTGCGTACTTTATTATCAGCTAAGATCCAATCATCGTCAAAACCTTGCATTTTGTAGCTGTACCTTACATTTTCGGGATTCAAAAAATTGAGCGCGGCAAAATCAACCGAAAAAAAATCAGCGTCATAATCAAGTGTAAGCGTTTTAGTATCAGCAATAAGTTTTGACAGAATCACATCACCGTTTACCTTTTCGCCGGGTTTTATGCTGGTATTGAATAATTGAAAATCAGTAAAAACAAAGCGGGGCGTTGTTTTATCGAGTTTAATACTTGAAGGGTTAAATAAATTGAAGCCGTTACCACCGCCAAACAGCAATTCACCTTTACGGGTAATTAATGATGCATCATCGTTGAACTGTCTGCCCTGTAAGCCATCTCTCTCATTAAAATTAATAAATTTTAACCGCTGCTCACCATTAACTGCTATAGGTTTGGCTTGCGATAGCCCGTTCGCGGTACCCATCCAAAGGTTGCCCTCCGCATCTTCCTCTAACGATACGATGTTGTTATCCGGCAATCCATCCTGTTTGCTATAGAGTTTTAGCTGTTTGGTTTTAGGGTTTAAAATGTTCAGCCCCTCACGTGTGCCTATGCAAATATTGCCGTTACGGCTTTCCAGCAATGAGTAAACATTGTTATAAACCAAGCTGTTGGGGTCGCCGTTAATGTGTTTATAATGAGCTATTTTGCCATTTGGTGCAATTACGTCGATCCCGTCTGAGGTGCCTACCCAGATATTGTTTTTACTATCCTCAATGATACTGAAAATGTAATCGGAGTGGATAGAATTTGGTTTAAAAGCACGGTAAAAGGTAAATTTCTTCCTATCGGGCCCAAGCACATTTAATCCGCCGGATAGTGTGCCTATCCAAAGCCGGTGCAGGTGATCTTCCTTAATTTCGTACACCCTATCGTCAGACAGGCTATATGGGTCAGTTTCGTTGTGCCTGTAATGCGTAAACGTCTTTCCATCAAAACAGTCAAGTCCCCCAAAATAGGTACCTATCCACAGTTTTTGTTCATGATCAACGGCAAGGCTAACTATTACATTGTTACTTAAACTGTTGGAGTTGGTTTTGCTGTTGATGTACCTGGTGAATTTCTCGGCTTTTCTGTCGTAGTAAATTAGCCCGCCGCCGTTGGTACCTATCCATAAATTGCCTTTTGCATCTTCGGCGAAAGCGTTAACATCGTCATAACCAATAGTGTTTGGCTGCAGGGGGTTATGCCGGTATAAAGGGAATTTTATTACGTTTTGATTGTAGTAGTTAAACCCTTTTTTGTAGGTGCCTACCCAAATAGTACCCAGATCATCTTTATATAATTCGGTTAAGCTGTTTTGGCTCAGGCTTTTGCTGTCGTTTTCCTTCTTTACAAGATAGCTGATTGTAAAGCCATTTTTATCGATCAGGTTTACCCCACCCGGATCGGTTGACAGCCATATTTTTCCGTTGTTATCCTGTATAATGCTGTTTACCAGGTTAGCATTAAGGCTTTGTCCGGGCGCATCTCTATAAAAATGCTTTATGGTTCCGTTTGCCGGATTAAGGTAAAATGCGCCGATAGGGCCTGAATAAAGCCAAATATCATCCTGGGCATCAACAAAAATTCGGTATAGCTGGTATGATTTACGTTCAAGGCTGTTCGCTATAGCGGTTGATCGGTATGTTACCTTATTAACACGCGTATCAAACTTGTCAATTACGCCATCTTTATACACTATCCATACGTTGCCTTTTGAATCAAGGTGCATATCGGCCACGTTGATAGAATACAGCGAGCCTGATTTGCCTTTTACATTAGGATAGCTCCGGGTTTTGCGCGTTACCGGATTATAAATAAAAAGCCCTTCAACAGCGTGCAAAAAATAGTAATTACCGTTTTTGCCCTTCAGTATTTTCATCACCCGGTAGTCGGGCACGCCATAAGGATTTAAATAAGCACCAACATCTTCGCTGAAACTTTCGGTAGATTGATCATATATGCTATAACCCGATTGTGTTTTTATCCAGAATTTATCGCCTGGCGCATCAAAAATACTGATGATAAAATTATCACTCAGAGATTTAGGGTTAGCGGCATCGTGCTGGTATAATTTAAAGGTATTGCCATCATAACGGTTAAGGCCATTTTGGGTGCCTATCCATAAAAAACCGCGGCTATCTTTTATAAATGCCGTTACATTATTATGCGATAACCCGGTGTTGACATTAATATGTGAAAAAGCATATTTATCATTCTGGCCAAAAGCATTTTGCCAAAATAACAGTAACGCAAACACATATCGCATAAATAAAGGCTTCGTCATAATCAGGTTATCAAATCTATTAAATAGATATCATAATCCGCATTATAATGCCTGTCATCATATCATTATAAATAAAACACTCCTGCAGTCAGGTTAACGCTGCAGGAGTGTTGGGTTACTAAAGCACGTTGAATATAATGCCCTTAACCATATAATTATCAGGGAGTGATAACCAACTCGTTCTCTGATTCAATTACGAGCGGTTTGGTACCCCCGGTATAAAACACAACCGTGCCGGTAGCGGCCTCAGCCGGCACCTTAACTACTATTTGCGTTAACGATTTGCTCACAAAGTCCTCAACCAATATATCCGGAGAAAATTGTACGCTTGTTACCCAGTTCACAAAATCGCCGGTAATGGTTATGTTATCCCCGGCACGTGCTGTAGCAGGTACCGATGTTATGGTTACCGGTACTTCAAACTGTATCTCCGTTTTTGAGGTAACGTCGCCGTCAGCGCTTTTAAGGGTTACTAATCCTTTTTCGGTTTCCTGCGGCACGGTTATCACAATCAATTCGTCAGACTGTTCAACAAAAGCCGAGCTTGATACGGTTGCGCCCGGCAGGTCAATTTCGGTAACCTTTTTCAGGTTGTTGCCAATAAAGCGTATCTGCTCGCCGTGCTTAACACCTGCAGGGCCAAAGCTTAACAGTTCTACCTTACCGGAATTAACTTCGTTATCTGTGTTTTTGCATGACATGGCCATGGTAATTACCAGCATAAAGCCGGTAATTACGGTAAATAATGGTTTATGATATGTTAGTTTCATATTATTTCAGGTTGAGTATGAATAGCGTTAGTCTTTATTAACTTTAGGAACTACCCTGAAGTTGTCAAATGATATGTCAGCATCTAACTCTCCCGGACCAAGGAGAAGTATACGCGTGTAATAGCCATTCGGCCTTACAGTCAGCGGTGAGGCGAAACTATCCGCATATTCATCAAACGGAATAGTAATGGTTTGCCATTTGCCTTTTGTATCTATCGGCGGGTTCCATAAATAAGCGTCGTTATTAAAGTCAGACAAACCGAAATTAAACCGGATCATGTTGTTGTTATATGGCTTAACGGTGTTTACTTCAAATTTCAGGTTGTAATCTTCGGGCTTTAAAATGGCAGCATCCGGAATATTCTTACTGATAGGCCCCATGGCATCAGGTGGGCCGCCTGCAACTTCTGTCCAGCCCCAGGCACCAATTACACGTTTTACACGAATGTAATTGCCGTTGATAGCGATCGGATCGTCAGGCCCCGGAGAACTCACTACGAACGACGCGTTCCACCAGCCTGTAAAAGGGTCGCTGCTCAGAATGATGTTACGGTTGTCCCTGAAAAACAAGTCTGATTTGGTTTCACCAAAATTGGTTTTAACCGTGATAGGGCCGGGCTGCGCGCCAGCCGGAACCCGTACTTTGATTACCGCGTCGGTAATTGATTCAATTTCAGCCTCGGCGCCACCTGTAAAGGTTACGGTTAACGGCTGGTAAAAATAGTTGCCATTAATAGTGGCTATTTCACCGGCAGGTACATACTCACAATCCATATATGATATTTGCGGCTCGGCTATGCTAACAGTAAAATCATGCTCAAGTGTTTTTCCGTCCGAAAAAACAATTTTTATCTTATTAGTAATATCTACCGGAATTTCACTGGGTACGCTTACCAGTATTGAGGTGCTGGTTACATAAGTGGTAGTTACAATAGCTTTCCTGTCATTAAACCATATTTCGCGGGCGTTTTGCAGGTTTGTACCAACTATTGCAATAAGATTACCCTGCCCTGCGGATACCAACAACGAATCGGATGAATTCGGGTCAGTTATCCTGATGTAACTTATGGTTGGTGTACCGCCATCGTTATTATCATTTTTTGAACATGACGAATAAATACTTACTGTAAGTGCTGCCACAATAAGTAATATGAGTGCTTTGAATATCTTTTTCATCTTTACTTTATTTAAATAAACAGATGTTTATTGTGCATAATAGTCAACCGCCGGTTTTTTCAGGTTGGGCGCCTGGTCCAACTCCGGTGTAGGTATAGGCAATAAAAAGTTACCGCTATTGGCGTTGATAACGCGGTCGGTAGTAGCCCATGGCGTTTTGGTCAGCGTCCATTGTGTTGGGTTCGGGAACTGGTTAGGAGCAGTAAAGAACAAGCCTCTATCCTGCGAGTTAAGTATGCTGTACGCCTTTTGCGCATTGTAATAATGCATGCTCACCAGATCATACCAGGCCATGCCCTCCATCGCGAATTCAAGTACGCGCTCTTTAAATATCACATCCAGCGTAAGCGGGTCCTCAAAGGCAGGCAATCCTGATCGTGTATGTACTTTGTTAAAGTAGTCAACAGCCACCGCATCCGTAGTTGATGCACTGTTACCCAGCTCAGCTTCGGCATATATTAAATACATTTCGGCCAGGCGCATCATGTAAGTATCGTGCCCGTAGTATTGTTGCGCGGCTAAGCCGCCATTATCCTTGGCTTTGCCGGTTACATACTTTTTGATGGCTAAAAAGTTATTGTCGCTACCAGTAAAAGGATATATGAGCCTTTGCTCACCGCCGGGTATTGATTGGGTAATTTCAGGATACGAAGCGCCGGGCAGCATAAAGGTAGCTTTTAAACGCTGGTCGAGCGTACGGCCTTTAAGTTCATTGTCGGCCGCGTTAACCGTAAAGCCGTCATACTGTTTCATCATCCACCAGGTGGCGCTTTTATCGCCGCCCCAGCCATCGCCGTTGGCAATGTCGCCGCTGTAAGCAAGGTAAGCCGGGGTTGAGTTTTGCGTACCCCACGCACCCGGTGAGTACACCCACTGTAATGAGAATATTGATTCGGTATTATTATCGTAAGGAAACAGGAAAAGGCTGGCATAGTTTTGCAGTAACGTGTAACCGCCTTGCTTTATCACCCTATCGGCAAAGTATTTGGCGCTGTCAAGATCCGTTTGGTTGCGTTGGCCTGATCCGGCGCTCCCAACGCCTGATCTGTTAAGATAAAAGCGGGCAAGCATGGCTTCGGCAGCCCATTTGGTTACCCTGCCCGGACGTATGGGTGTTTCTGTTAACCCATTGGCGGCGGCACGCATGTCGTTAATAATAAATTTCCACACGCTGGGCACCGTGTTTTTACGAAGGCTGGTATCTAACAACAGTTTTGTGTTGTTTTCAATAACAGGCACCTCGCCCCAGTTCATCACCAAAAAGCGATAAGCCAGTGCACGCATAAAACGTGTTTCGGCTATAGCTTGATTTTTTACTGTGGCTGATACACCATCACCCGCATAGGTTTCAATGTTTTGCCTGGTTAGGTTTGATTGGGCAACAACAATAAAAAATGCGCGCCAGGCTGCCGAGTTTTCCAAATTATCGCCGGTGGTGTTAAACAATACGTTACCCCTGTCGTTATAAGCTGAAAAAGCCGTTCCGGCCCTAAAGTCGCCCAGGTTGTATGATGCCTTGTCATTATAATCAAACCAAACTTTACTATATAGTAAACCTGTGCCTGCCAGTACCTGGTCGTCCGTTTTATAAAAACTGGCATCAACTATAGCATCAGTAGGCAATTTTTCTAAAAAGGCCTTTTTACATGCCGAGAGCATGATCACGGGGAACAAACACAAGCCCCAAAAAATCTTATTATTTGTGATTTTCATCTCTTTAATATTATAAATCAATTCCAAAACTGAATGTGTAAAATGGCGTTAGCGGATAGCGCCCGTTATCAAGCCCAATAGCCTGGTTAGTGGCTTGCGCATCGCGGCCAACGTATGAGCCAACTTCGGGATCTAAACCTTTATAGCCGGTTATTGTGGCCAGGTTTTGCACACCAAAAGCTATACGGGCACCGCGTACAAATTTTTGTTTAGCCAAAAAGTTAGCAGGCACGTTGTATGACAGGGTTACGTTTTTAAGTCTGATAAATGATCCGTCCTCAACCCACTTATCGGTAATACGCGCGTAGTTGCCGTTGGGGCCAAATGATATACGGGCAACGTTTGTACCCGGGTTTGCCAATGATACCGAGCCGTCAGCATTTGTTATAGGGCGGGCATAATCCATAGCGGTAACCAGCATGTTACGGCTCAGGTTAATATTATTTGGGTTTGAGTTTGCCCTTGCCAGGTAATTGTATACATCATTACCATAAGCCGCTGTTAAAAGCACGCTCAGGTTAAAACCCTTGTAAGCGAAGTTATTGGTAAAACCGGCATACAGCTTAGGCCATGGGTTGCCGATGTTGGTAAGGTCGTTCACATCAATCTTTCCATCGCCGTTAATATCCTTATACTTAACATCGCCTACCCAAACACCGTTAACATCGGCAGTTGGCAGCCTGTTGCCATTATTATCAACCGGTACAGCACTGTTGTTTATCTCATCAACAGATTGAAAAATGCCTTCCTCAATATATCCCTGGAATAACCATGGTGCCGAACCCACTGCTGATTTTTGCGTCCAGTTATCTAACCACCATGATGTACGTGATATAAATGCCGACTCGCTATTAAGCTTTTTGATAGTGGTTTTAAAGTGCGATATGTTGAAATTACTTGTCCAGGTAAAGTTTTTATTGGTGATGTTGGTTGTGTTTAAGGTTACGCCCCAGCCTTTATTGGTTAAAGTACCAATGTTTACCAGCGGAGCGCCAACAGCACCGGTACCATTTGTGCCCATATACCATGGCAGCGAAAGGTCCATCAACAAGTTACTGGTTTCTTTTTCATAATAGTCAGCCTCAATGTTAATGCGGTCTTTAAGTAAACCAATGTTTACGCCGATGTTGTTGGTGCGGGTTTCTTCCCATTTAAGGTTAGGGTTAGCAAACTTGCTTGGTAAAAAGCCGGTACTGCTTGGTGTAGCACCCGGCGCCAGTGGCGAGTATATGCCCGCGCCGCCACCCTGGTTACCGGTTAAGCCTGTTTCAACACGAAGTTTTAACTCGTTGATCGCCGGTATATTCCAGAATTTCTCGTTTGTAATACGCCAGGCTGCTGATACCGATGGGAAATAACCCCAGATATTTTCTGAACCGAAGTTTGAAGAACCATCGGCACGTATGGCACCTGATACAATATATCTGTCGTTATAGTTATAATTGATCCGGGCCAGGTATGATTCTAAGGCCCAATGCCCGGAGCCGCCGCCATTGCTTGCGGTTAGTGGGTCACCGGCCTCAATATCAAATACATCGTTTGTTAAAAAGCCTGTTCGGCGGGCCGAAAGGTTTTTCCAGGTACCTGCCTGCGCTTCATGGCTGGCTATTACGTTAAAATTATGTTTGCCAAAGCTTTTATTATATTCCAGCAACTGGTTCCAGTTCCAGTACGTGTTTGAGCCGGTGGCGTTTGTAAAAGCGGCCGTAACGTTTTCGGCCCAGCCAATTTTATAAGTAGGAATGTAGTTTTGCGATTCGGAGTAGCCAACGTTTGTAGTGAGCGATGTTTTAAAATGCAGCTCGGGCAGTATTTTAACATCAGCCCTTAAACCACCGCGAAACTCGCGGCGTAAAAAATTGTTGGTTACCAGGTTTGCTATAGCAACCGGGTTAACAGGCGCAAACTGGTTGGCACCATTGTTAAGATCGCCACCGCCCCATGAGCCATCAATATTTTTGACCGGTATTTGTGGTGTTAGCTGTATGCCGTTAGATATTAGGTTCTCTTGGCTGGTAGTTAAATTCTCTTTGGTTTGGCTAAAATTAAGATCAGTACCAAAGGTTAACCATTCCTTTGCCTTACTATCCATATTTAAGCGTGCCGAATACCTTTTAAAGCCCGAGCCTGCTGCCACGCCCTTTTGGTCAAGATAATCGCCTGATAGATAATATTTTGTTTTTTCGGTACCTCCGCTAAGGCTCAGGGTATGGTTTTGGCGCGCGCTGTTTCTAAAAAGCTCATCCTGCCAGTTAGTACCCTCGCCTAATAACGATGGGTCTAAAAACTCAAGCGGTGTTTCACCACCGGCAATAGCATGATACTCGCCAACCATTTGGGCATATTGCCTAAGGTTCATTACATCAAGGTGCTTGGGCGCGGTTTGCAATCCGTACTGGTAGTTATAGGTAAGTTTTACATCTCCCGCTTTACCTCTTTTTGTGGTGATCAATACAACGCCGTTTGTGGCGCGCGAACCATATAGCGATGTTGCTGCCGGACCTTGCAACACCTGGATATCTTCAATATCAGTAGGGTTAATACCCGCTAAAGGGTTAGTTGAGCTTTGCGGACCTAAGCCTATTTGAGTAGGAGCTATCTGTATATCATCAATAACATAAAGCGGATCGGTAGCACCATTAATAGTACTCACACCACGTATGTTGATTGACATGCCGCCGCCCGGCTGCCCTGTATTTTGGGTTACATACACGCCGGCCGAGCGGCCTTGCAAGGCTTGCTCAACAGTTGTATTAACTGTACGGTTAAGCTCTTTTGCCGAAATAGATGTTTGCGCGCTTGATAAGTTGGCCTTTTTAGCGCTGCCGTAAGCTACCTTTACAACAACTTCTTCTAAAGCGGTTGCCGATGGCTTTAAGGCTATGCTTACATTAGTTTTGTCGGTTAGGGTAAATTGCTGTTTTTCCATCCCTAAATAAGAAACGGTTAAACTGCTGCTGCCCCCGGGCACGTTAATTGAAAATGCACCCATCGCGTTTGTTGCAACCGAAACGTTGGTACCGGTTACCGTAACGGTTGCTCCCGGAAGGGTTTCGCCGCTTTGATTGGTAACTGTCCCGGTTATTACACGGCTTTGTGCAAATGCAATTGCACACGCGCAGGTAAACACAGACAGCAATAGTAATCTTTGTAAAATTTGTCGCATGGTTTATTAATTAGGTTTATTGGTAAGTGGCTTGTAATAATGTATGCTTACACGCTTAATATTGCGGTTACACCGGCCTATTATCCGTTCAGGTTTCGCCGAAAGTTTATCAGGATATTAAAGGAATTAATTGGTGGTTGTATATCAATTGTTACCCGTATAATTAACAGGCTCAATTATAACTGCCGGTAAAAAATGGCGACAGGTTGTTGGCAATTGATCGCTGAATTTACAGCATAGAAAATCAGAAGTAAAAATTTTACCATAGCACTTCATTATTTAGGAAATTGGTTTATAAAAAAATTGGTTTACATGCCGGGCCGGTTAGTTGAATTGCCCGTATTTATAATTGCTGAATTTAGGTGGGTTTAAAATTAATGCATACAAAGGATGTTAATATTAATACCACAAATGTTAACCTTTAATAACACTCTTATTATTAATACTTTACATAAAAATCATCTATTACGGTTTACCTTTACTGCGTGTGTATTTCATATCATATTTACCTGTCACAGATAAGTACAAGCCAAATGAACACCTCTGTGTGTTAACCTGGTTGTGTGCGGAAATAATTAAAGGTTGACTTTTCACTGATGCCAAATAGGCCTGGCGGTTATTACATTTGTTAATAATGAAGAAAATTGGATTTTTATCTTTTGGCCATTGGGCTAATCACCCTGCTTATAAAGCCCGCACAGCAGGCGATACATTGCTCCAGTCTATCGATCTGGCTGTAGCTGCCGAAGAGATGGGCTTGGATGGTGCATATTTTCGTGTGCACCATTTTGCTGCCCAACTGGCATCGCCATTCCCTCTGCTTTCGGCGGTCGGTGCCAAAACAAGAAAAATAGAGATTGGAACCGGGGTAATTGATATGCGGTATGAGAACCCTATGTATATGGTTGAGGATGCCGGAGCTGCCGATCTGATCTCAGGCGGAAGATTGCAATTAGGTATAAGCAGAGGCTCGCCGGAACAGGTTATTGAAGGCTGGCGATACTTCGGCTATAATCCTGATGAAGGTGAAAACGATGCCGACATGGGGCGCAAAAAGGCGTTGGAGTTTTTAGATAAACTAAAAGGTGTTGGTTTTGCCGAGCCCAACCCCTATCCAATGTTTCCGAATCCACCGGGCTTGTTACGTTTGGAGCCTCACTCCGAGGGCTTGCGTGAACGTATTTGGTGGGGAGCAGCATCTAACGCTACCGCTGTTTGGGCGGCCGAAAATGGTATGCATCTGCAAAGCTCAACCTTAAAGTTTGATGAAAGCGGCAAACCTTTCCATGTACAGCAGGCCGAACAGATAAGATTATATAAAGAAGCCTGGAAAAAGGCCGGGCATCAAAGAGAACCAAGAATTTCAGTAAGCCGTTCCATTTTCGCGCTTGTAACAGATCAGGACAGGCAATACTTTGGGCAACAAGCTAAAGCCGCCGATAGTTTTGGTTACATTGAAAGTGATAAAAGAGCGGTTTTTGGAAAGAGCTACGCGGCAGAACCGGATAAACTAATTGACCAACTAAGCAAGGATGAAGCCATTAAGGAGGCCGATACCATACTTTTAACCATACCTAATACATTAGGTGTTGATTACAACGTGCATGTGCTATCATCAATTTTAGAGCATGTAGCACCGGGATTAGGCTGGCGTTAAGCTTATGTGAAGGGTTTGAGAAAATTTGCAGGAATATTTTTTGTCGAATTTTCTCAAGCCGCTGACCAAAGGCAGCGCTTATAACGTTTTATAAGATTAAAACAGTCTCCGTATCCCAATGTTATAACAGTTCATCACTAAACGTTTTTACTTATGATCACTAAAGAAGAACTACTGGAAGGCCTTGAATTGTTATACACAGGAAAAGCCTTCGTGGGATTTAGGGAAGAGAACCCTTTTGTTACATTTTTAGGTTACGACAGTAACGGATGGACAAACATTTGGGTTAAGTACAGCGGACGTGCAATATTTACTTCCATAATGGATGTAATGCTAAAACAGGATGTGACGGCTCCGGTTTGAAGTAAAAAACCCCTTGAATTTTGTCACTCCGGGCATTATAGCATGATTATTGTTATTGTCGGACGAAATCGGGACTGATGATAAACAGATACCCGGAACAGATAATTATGACAGAGAAAAAAATATTGCTCATAGAGGACAATACGGATATTACAGAGATTATTAGTACTGTACTGGCAGATGATGGGTACAAGGTTTCAGCAATTACTGAGGCTGATGACATTGTTCAGACAGTTCTGGATACCGGACCTGACCTTATCATCACCGATTATATACTTGAAGGAATTAACGGCGGAGAGTATTGCAGCGCAATCAAACGGGATGCCCGCACTGCACATTTGCCTGTAATCATATTATCCGGTTATGGCAAAGTATTAGAATCTCTTGGAGATTACGGCGCTGACCAAATTATGGATAAGCCGTTTAATAACGATGACCTGAGCGCAACAGTCGCTCAACTCCTGGCCTCCTCTAAAAAAGAAGATCAAATGAATGATAGATAAGATACCATCTTTTTAAAGATCAATGCATTAACAGCTTGTTGCAGCAATGCCTTTATGTCCATAAAATCAAAATCATATAAAAATGATAAACTAATGGGCAATTTTAACAATATCATATTATTAATTGGATTGCTACGGCATAAATTAATAATATGTATGATGAATAAAGATCAGCTCTACAACAGTTTCGTCAGCATTCTACAACTGAGTGTGATTTATTGCCCCACCAATCAAAGAGCTTCTGCATTCCCAAAATACTGCTCGATTATTGCCTGTAAACAAAAACGCCTCAAATCGTATGATTTAAGGCGTTTTGAAATAGATAATCTTACTTGGCGGAGAGAGAGGGAAATGAACTTAGCCCAAAAAAGTGCTTTTAAAGCGTGTAAATGTGACTTGTCGAGATGAGTGCCACAAAAGTGCCACAACTACTTTCCACCTTTCTCCGAGTATCTTTTAAAAGCTTCCTGCAAAGAAGCTAACTAATTTAAAGAACGTTAAAATTCGTAATGTAAATTTACGAAATAATCTTTATCGTTTTACACCTACCCTATTCCAGACATCTAAAATAATTTAGAATTCGATTTTGCAATTTTGCAAAATGTAAGATATTACTTATAATTGAGCAACTTAAACATTTTTTAGCCGTCACAATGCTACAGCAATTCACACAAAAAAATCCCTGGCAGCCCTTACATTTTTATGCCATACAAAATTCCCTATTCTTCGTTTCTAAACTTTATCCCATATGCGTAAAAAATGCATCATAATTTTTTTAATTAAATCAACAAGCACTTTGTTATAACTGAGTTCTTTTTTATAATCATTACAATCTGTTAAGCTTTCCTTATCACAATGAATACACGCAAAATGCTCCTGCTTTTGTGCTTATTAAGCATATTAGCACGCACAGCTATAGCCCAAAACGGCGCAAACGTCAGTGTCAATAACTACACGGGTACTGCTAATGTCACCATACCCTTATTTCAGGTAACATCCGGCTCCTTGAGTCTACAAATAGCAGCAGCGTATAATGCCAATGGTGTTAAAGTTAAGGATGCTAAAGGCATAATGGGAATGAACTGGGGTTTAATAGCAGGCGGAGAAATAAGCCGGGCACTGCGGGGGCTGCCTGATGATATGAAGTATGATAACAGCCGTTTAGGCTGGCTATATAATACGAATGGCACTAAGATCAATAATTTTGCGATCAGCAACAGTAATAGCACAACGGTCTGTTCAGATGAAACAGCCGATAACAGCTATATCAGCTCGAATTTTGCCGACCTTTCTGACACCGAGCCAGATATTTTCAACATTAATGCGCCCGGGCTTTCTTGTCAGTTCTTGTTTGATAAGGACAAAATTGTAAGAACGATCCCCTATAGAGACTTGAAGATTAGTTACTCAGCTAATGTAACGAGCGGCAAAATTGAGTCTTTTTCAGTTATTAATGAGCAAGGACTTATCTATACGTTTAGCAAAACTGAAATAGAGTATCGCAAAAGTACAACAACTGGTACAGTAAGTTATTTTAAGCGCGGTTACGATCAATATGTGAATGAGATCAGCTTCGCACGCTCATGGAAGCTGACCAATATTTCATCTCGTTCAGGGGAAACAATTATGTTCACCTAATATTAACGGTAACCGGATAAAAAACAACGATAAAGTTTCCGTGACCCTGCCTAATGCTTCTGCTTCTACTACTTTATTTTCCATAACTAGATCATACGATCCGGTATTAGTAAAACAAATTTTAACGACTGACGATATTAATTCATCAGCGGTGATTTTCAGTTATGGCCTATTTGATACAGAGGATGAAATAACTAATATCTCTGGCATGGGCCGTAAGGTTGGATTCGCATACAAAAGATTTACAGCCCCCGCCACCAAACGATCTTTTTTAAGCAGGGTTACTGTTTCAGGCTCAGGCCTGAAAAGCACTCTTGATCTATCCTACTATGGCTTGAGTAATAATAGTACGATAGGAGATTTTATCAACTTACCTGATTCAGCCTCAAAAGAGATTGATTATTGGGGGTATTATAATGCAAGTGGCGCTACAAGTCTTACGCTTCAGGTGTACACTTATCCATTACATTCAGCTGAGCGCTACCGGGTGATCCCACCGGGAGCATCGTCCAATTATATCTATACATTGAGCGGAGCTGATCGTTCCGCTAACGTTGCCGCGGCAATCAACGGCAGCTTAATGTCCGTTACGGCCAACACCGGCGGCGCTAGCACGATCGAATATGAATTGAACAGCTATTACGATAATACGGCAGCTGGGATAATCAACGGCGGCGGGATCAGGGTCAAAAAGCTGTCGTCCAGTGACGGCCTCAGTTCCGGTAATACTATCGTAACGAATTATAACTATAATGATCCGGCTACTGGCGCCACCAGTGGCAAGCCAATTAATCTCCCTTCTTATGCCTTACCATCCCTTATACGGGTACTGGAACAGACGAAGCTAAATGGGCTGCATCAACAGTCCGTTCTGAAAATGATATGGCAGAAGAAGATGAAACCATCGTTTATAAAAATGTATCCATAACCCGTACGGGAGGTGGCCAGGTACGCTATGAATACGAGATCCCCGGCACATTCTGGGATGCCAGCGCCTCGCCGGACTGGTCACCCACCACGGTATATTCCGGGCGCATAGCCTGTACAGCAGCGACCTATGCTACCACGCAAAGGAATAATTATCCTTATGCCCCGAATCCAAACTTTGACTTTGAGCGTGGATTGCTGAAAAAGGTAAGTACTTATAATGAAGCCGGGCAGCAGACCAGTGAAGAAAGCTATACTTATCAAAGATCTTATACTAACCCAATAGTTATAACAGGATTAAAGTTTGAGAATAATACCAGCACAGCACGTAATTATGCCAAGTACAATATCCTGACTACTACCTCTAAGCTGACTGCGCAGCAGACAAGCAAGGTGTTCGATCTTCCTGCACTGACAACTTTTAAGTCGAAAACGATCACTTACAAATATGAAAGTCCTAATCACAAATTGCTTACCTCCCTGGAGACAGCTAACAGTGATGGTAGCGTCAATAAGGCGTTCACAAAATATGTAAAAGATTATGCCACGACATTAGGCACGGATTCAATGGCAAATTCCTTATACCGGATGAACCAGGCGAACCAGAACTTTCCTATTGAACAGTATCAACAAGTTCAACGCGGAGGTACTGCCTTCACAACCGGTGCCAATTTAACGTTATATAAAAACGTGGTTTCTGCGGGAGTCAGAGATAAGCCTACTCAATCGTTATCTTTTGTATCGCCGGCAGGCGTTTCGGACTTTCAGCCTTCATCCATATCAGGGAATGCACTTATATGGGATAGCAGGTACGAAGTAAAAGCCAACTACTTGTCTTATGATAACATGGGCATATTACAAATGGCCGATAATAACAAGCGCCAGCAGGTGACCACGCTGACAGATCACAAGAGTAATCAACCATTTGCCGTATTTACAAACGCCTTGTTATCTGAAATAGCCTATAAGGATTTTGATACTCCTTATCTTGGTGCAGGATTTACGTTTACAGATACCGTTGCCAGCACTAATGCCAGAACAGGTAAAACGGCTGCTACCTTAAAAACGACAAGTGTGATCAGCCGGGCGATGACCAGAAACCCGCAGGCGGCGAACAATATTTTTCGATATGGGTCAACACCACTGCGACCGGGACGCTTACCGTACAGCTTACTGACGGTACAAACACTTACAGCTATCCCCTTAATTATGCAAATACCTCTGGCAAGTGGCGGTTTTACCAAATAAAAACCACGCTGAACAGTCTGGCAAACTCTTTCACCTGTAAGCTCATCGCTGGCGCTAATGTACTGGTTGACGACATTTTGTTCTACCCGGAACATGCCATGGTTCAAACTGCAGTATATGATCAGGAAACACTGGCTAAAACTTCCGATACAGATATGAATGGCGTGTCTGTCTATTATACTTACGACACTTACGGACGACTCAAGACCATACTGGATCAGGACAAAAACATTATCCAAAGAAAGGGCTACCTCAAACCGGATGATTACACGAATTTTAACTCCAGCTTCAGTGTTTACTTCGCAAACAACCTGCAGGGGGATGTATTGAACTACAACAACCAGCTTACATTCAGAGATCGCGTTGACACGGAATTGGACGGTAATATGCGAACATATGACTTTGGTGACGGCACACCAACCGTAACCGGTCCTGGTACAGTAAGTATTGTTATGGAAAGCGGGCAGCCAGTGGAATACCGTACGTTCGGACACACCTATACACAGCCGGGTAATTATTCGGTTTCGCTGACAAAAACTTCACCGATAATAGGTACTAAAACTGTTACACAAGCTGTTCAAATATTTGATCATTCGACTATTAAGTTACCGCTGTATACCATAGACAGACAAGGTGGCAATTACGAGCGTACAATTTAGCGGCACTGGAGCAGGTAAAGAACAAACACAAGCTGGAACCAGCTACGTGGTGAACCAAGGTGTTTACACTGTTACCGTGACCATCAGCGGCTCACAGTATAATTCTGTGACCGGAAATGGATTCAAATGTGTTTACATACAATGCGGCAGCCAGGTGCTGGGATGCATAAACTACAAATCTACGAGTAATGTTTATACATTTTACGGTATAGATCTGAATGGAAAAAGCGATATGTCGGTCATATTAAGTGAGAGCAGTTGTAATCCCAATTGGCCAATCGGAGGTGGCGTCAGCTTGACAACTCCCCCCCCCATCCGAAGAACAATAAGATCAACCTTAACCTCACAACAATGCGACCAATTACCAAGAAACATACCCGTACGTTAGCGGTAATGATACCATTACTGTTAGGCACCATTTATGCAAATGCTCAGCAACAGCAGGATCTGAGCGTGGAGCAAACAGAGATCATCAAAATCTCCGGTATAACAACTGAGGACATGATCTACGGATTGAATGCCACGCAAAAGACAACTTCAAAAACTTATTATGATGGCTTGAGACGCCCGGTACAACAAGCACTTGTACAAGGCAGCCCCACGCAAAAGGACATTATCCAGCCGATAGGATATGACAACCAGGGAAGACAAAACCGTGGCTATCTGCCTTACGTCGGTACGGACGGCAGCGGCAATTTCCGTCCGAATGCCCTCACCAGTGAGCAGCCCGCATTTTATAATAACGGCACTTCGGACAAAATAGCCGACGATACCAATCCCTATAGTGAACAATTATTTGAAAACAGCCCTTTGCAGCGCGTACTTTCCGCAGGAGGTGTAGGCAATGATTTCCAGCCCCTATCCGGTCAGCATTATTCCAGCATGAGCTACCGGAGCAATACAGCGGCAGATGGCAATATTATTATGTGGAGTCCAGAAGGATCGAACACAGGGAATTATGGTGTTAATGCCCTCTCTGTAACCAAGGCTACCGATACAGAAGGTCACAAGGCTGTTGTGTTTACGGACGATCTGGGCCGGACAATCCTTAAACGCCAGGTAGTTAATACTACGACGAATAATGACACCTATTACATATACAACAATGCCGGTTTAGTTAGTTATGTTTTGCCGCCAAAGGCAGTAAACTTGCTGGCTGCTAACAACAGTTATACGCTAAGTACAGCAATCATCAGTAAGTTGATATTTACCTATACGTACGACGACAAAGGCAGGTTGACTGAAAAGACCATCCCT